>NZ_KQ089929.1:193865-2379814 GCF_001037675.1 Enterobacter sp. MGH119
CCTCCAGCCTCCAGCCTCCAGCCTCCAGCCTCCAGCCTCCAGCCTCCAGCCTCCAGCCTCCAGCCTCCAGCCTCCAGCCTCCAGCCTCCAGCCTCTATTTTACAAAATGTTACAAATGCATTCGTCAAATTTGATGATTATCAGTAGTTAACAACCGTTTTCAATGGTTTTCGCTCGTTAACATTCAGTACTCCTCAATATTATTCACCACTTATTCTTATTCAATAAATTTGAATCAATCATCATGGGGCTAACTTTACGAATAAATTCATCTGTGTAAGTATATAAATATCCAATCGAGACCAATAAAGAAGAAATAGTAATTAATAAGTGGGGGAGTTATGAGTTTTATGCTTAACAGTGAACCATCCTATAAAAAATTAAGACTTTTACGGATGTCAGATGTAATTGATTTAACGGGTCTTCCAAAGTCAACTATTTATTTAAAAATGAAAAGCAAAGAGTTTCCTAGACAGGTGTCTATCGGTGCTCGATCTGTAGCATGGGTCGAAGCCGAGATTAATGACTGGATAGAGAAGAATATTCAGAACAGGAAAGATAATTGCTCATAAGAGGTATGAAATGATTAACCCAAGGAATGCTAATAAAATACTCTCAATCAAGAATGAAAGCACATCACTATTAGAAGCATATCAGGTAAGTATATTCAAAGATGGATATAGTGATGCTGCATGTATCGCAAGAATGATTGAGATTTATTTTTTGAATAAACTTCGCAGTAAAGGACAGAAACTATGTTCTTTAACTGGTCTAATGATCCCAGATACAGAGGCGACTGCCGAAGAAACTAATCTCTTACTGAGCCGATTTGAGGTGCTCTGTCACCGTGAAGAAGAAGAGTTATCCTTCCGACAAAGAGAGGTTAAAACTGCCGAGTACGCATTAAAAAATGCAGGGTTGAATGTTAACTCCAGAACAGTTTCTGAAGTAAAAAACAAAAATGCCGTTAAAGGGGCGCGTGATGCTTATGAACGACAGTACCATTCTGCATTTTTACGGCAGAAAGAGCAGCAAACGCGAGTAAGTCTCTTCAGAGGATTCGGAAGTTTGTTACTTGAAGAGGCTGAACATATCGGGAAGAACGTTAGTAAAAAATATCTTAACTCGTTTTCCAGACCGTTAACTTCTCCCGATGAGTTTATTAACGTTTTAAACGATGCGACTTTAGTTCGGGATGTGAGATTTATCTTGGATGCTCTATGCGCACTGGATAATGCTGTTGAGCACATTCTTAAATGTTGCGCATACCCAAATGACCGTTACGAACTGGAAAGAGGTGGGATATGTCGAACTATGGCCTATCGGGAGTACTACCGCGCTGAAAATGCCATTCTTCGCTCCGTAGTAAGCGATCGAGAGTATGCAGAGCATGCTGTGAAATTTAATCAGCTCTCTGAACATAAGAAAAAAATATTTCGTAAACAATAAAAGGATAAATCATGTACGCATTCAAAGCCGAAAGGCCGGACGCTGCACGCCGTTATCACAGTAAATTCGTATCTGGTACAAATTACCAGGAATCTTCAAACAGAAGATTTGCATTAAGTAAACCAACGGAAAATATTTTGCGAAGCTCAATTCTTGAGTCTGGTTGGTTAATCAATAATATCACTTTGCGTGACGTTAATGCTGTTTCAGGTAATGCCATTAATATTGGAGCCAGCGAGTTACATACAGGACGAGTTCATGGTGGCAGATTCAGTAAGATGTTAGCGATAAATGGCACTGAATTTTTTCTGTCCGAAACTGACACGTGTGCACGAATCAGCTATTTAGATATGTCACATATTTTTCATACAGGCGCTCAGGGCGAATTTGATAAATCGGTCAGTGCGTTTTTTAGTCAGGCTTATGCACTTGATATGTTGCGGGTTGGTTTTAATGGAGAGTCTATTGCCGATACGACTGATCCTGAGATCAATAAAAAAGGTGAGGACGTAAATATCGGTTGGCATGCTCTGGCAAAAGATTATCGAGATGGTCAGCAGGTTTTAAGCACCCCTCTAACTCTTGGAGATACCGGGGAATGGAAAAACCTCGATCTGCTTGCTAATCACCTCATTACTGAGTTGATTGCAGAGCCCTATCGGGAAGATCCGCGTCTGGTGGTTCTCGTGGGTGCCGAGCTTGCTGCTAAACAGCGTCTTAAGCTCTTCAACGCGGCTGATCGCCCGGCTGATGTGGAAGCTGCGCAAATGGCAGTCAGTTCGGTTGCCGGACGGTTTGCTTTTATCCCGCCGTTCATGCCGGGAAAACGTCTTGCGGTCACTACGCTGGATAATCTGCACATTTATACCCAGTCCCGAACACGATCATTTCGCGCTGAGTTTGATGATGAGAAAAGTGAATACGTTAATTCTTATCTGCGGAATGAAGGATATGCGCTGGGTGAACCAGAGCTTTATGCGGCTGTTGATGAGAGTGCAGTGACTTTTTCTGACTGAGACTGAAAAACAAAAAGACCCGCAAAAAGCGGGTCTTATGCACAGCAACAGGATAATGAAAAACCGTAACTTCGGTCTGAGGTTCAAGAATGCCTGGGTTTATCTTTATGTTCAACAAACAAAATTCGGTTATAAAATTCTTGCGCCATGCTAATTGCTCGGGCTATATTTGCAGCGTTGTCGCAAAATCGGCAACCGGGCGTAGGAACCCGAGTAATCTAACGGCGACACCACACGCGCCAGGCGTGTTTTTTTGTGTCGTAGCTTTGACTCACCCTTATTTTATGGTGTGGTGGTTAACCGTATCTATTCGTTATTTACGCCACATCATCCAAATTATGGTAGTCCAGGCGGGGCAGCTTTCGGGCTGGCCGGTATCCGTTAGAGCCGGTATTCCTACCCCCGTCTGGGCTACCACCCATGAGCGTAGGAACTCCGGTGGTAGCGTTACCCGCTATCTAACGGAGATTGCCGCCATGGCTACGATCCCTGCTTTGTCTCACCCCCAATATACCTTTGTATTTCTCGCTGTTCGCCGTACTGATTATGCCGCGCGTCCATTCGCTGTGCGTACTGTTGCAACCTGCGAGCGTGCTGCCCGCATGAAACTCGTTGCCGATTTTGTACTGAGCTTCGCCGCACGTATTCCGATGAACAAACTCGGGGAGGTGAGCGCATGAGTCATTTACCCATCCCTAACCACGGTTGCACCTTGACTGAAGCAGGCGAGAACCGTCTTTTACGGGCTGCGCTGGCGAGCGAGTTCCTGGCCGAAGTTCTGTCATTTCCTGCGATGAGTGGGCAGAGAACAGTTTCTGCTGAGGGAGTCGCAGCAATCATGGCCTGTATTGCAGAACAGCTGGAGGGTGTGGTGAGAGAAACTAGTACCATTAAAGGAGAAAAGCATGAACGCTAATCTCGTAGTCCATTCACCTGAGTTTCGGGCGGCATTTCTGCGTTCCTGCATTGCTGATGCCTATATTTCCCTGATGGTGCGAATTAATGGGGAGGCTGTGTATATCGAGGATGGCGAGCGTATCGAGCTTACACCTGATCGCGTGGCCATGAATATTCTTTATCACATTGAAGCGCCATGGATTAACGAATTCGGCCAGGAAGAGGGGCATCGTCTGGCGTGTGACGTTCTGGAGCGAATGCTGTCACCTGGTTACATGGCTGAAAATATTCGCCTTTCCGCATTTGGTGTCTCTGAGCTACGTGAAGTGTACCGGGACATCGTTTTCGGTGCGCCAGATGGAGAAGTACCTCCGGGTTTCAGCATTACCACTGCGGGAGTCGGGGAGGTACTGCTATGAAAGTTCAGTCTGTATCTGCGGTTTCGGGGGCAGCAAACGGGCGCTGGCCACACATCCTTTCCGCGTTAGGGATTAATGTTCCTTCCGCCCGACGCCACGGTGCCTGTCCGGCCTGCGGCGGAAAAGATCGCTTTCGTCTTGATGACAAAGAGGGGCGCGGAACATGGTTCTGTAATCAGTGCGGCAATGGCGATGGCCTTGATTTAGTCCGTCTGGTGACTGGGCGCTCAGTGAAGGAGGTCGCGGGAATGGTCTCTGAGGTTCTGGCCTTGCCTGAAGTACAGGATAAACCCGCTATGCCAGCCAGGAAAAAGGTGGCGGGAAAAGAGACCGGAGCAGACCGCTATCAGAAACTTAAAAAGTTGTCTCAAAACGGTGAATCAGCCTATCTGACCGGAAAGGGATTGCAGGGGTACTCTTTACCGCTTCTTACTGCTGCCATCAATCTGGCGGGGATGACTTTTCCAGCCGGGTCGCTGCTGCTGCCTTTAACTGACATCACCGGGAATGTTACAGGCGGTCAGCTTATTAACTCTGATGGTGATAAAAGTCTTTTACCCGGCAGTCAGCTGTCAGGTGCTTTTATTGCCGTGGCTGATGTTCCGTCTGATGCTCCAGAACAGGTCATTATCACTGAAGGATATGCCACTGCGTTGACGGTCAGCCTCCTGGCTGACGGTTGGATCGTTGCTGCCATTGCGGCCACAAATTTGGTGAAGGTTGCGGAGCAAATCCGCATTCGATGGCCTGACACCCGGATTATCCTGGCTGGAGATAACGATCTTGTTGACGGGAAAGAGAACACTGGCCGGGTATGGGCTGAAAAAGCCGCGAAAGCCGTAGATGGTTGGGTAACGCTTCCTCCGGTACGTCATAAAGCCGACTGGGATGATTATCGTCAGGAAACCGGGAAGGAAAGGGCGCGTGAAGCCTTCAGGGAGGAAATGACGTTGCACGGAAAAGGGCAAACCAGATTGCCGCAGGGGTTCAGGCTCACGAAAGAATATTTGTGGTACGACAAGCTGGTGAACAAATCAGATGGTGATACTGAGATCCGTAATATCAAGATTTGCAGTCCGCTGCGTGTGACTGCTATCACCAGCGATGCTGACGGCAGCAACTATGGCCGACTGCTGGAATGGGAGGACACCAACGGCATTAGCCGAAAATGGGCAATGCCGATGGAAATGCTGGGTGGTAGCGGAGAGGAACTGCGGCGCGTACTGCTGGTCAATGGGCTTTCTTATATCAATATTAACGGGATGGCCAGAGCGCACCTGATGGAATACATCTCCCTGTGCAAGCCCGACAGAAAAGTGACCTGCGTGAATAAAACAGGCTGGCATGGCGGCGTTTATGTTCTTCAGGATGAAGTGATCGGCAGAGAGTCACAGTCTGTCATTCTTCAGACTTCCAGCGTTCAGGGGCGTGATTTTCGTGTTATGGGCACTACGGAAGAATGGCGGGAAAATATAGGCCGCTATTGCGTCAATAATGCCCGACTGGCGTTTGCTGTAAGCCTGGCATTCGCCGCGCCGCTTCTGAAGCTGGTTGGTATCAGTGGCGGCGGTTATCACCTGAAAGGTGAATCTACAGACGGTAAAACCACGACCATGAAAGTTGCCGCTTCGGTGTGTGGCGGCACGGATTTCTGGCACACATGGCGCGCTACCGGGAACGCGCTGGAAGGAACGGCCAGCCGCCGCAATGATGCCACGCTGATGCTTGATGAAATCCGCGAAGTGGACGGCAGAGAGGCGGGAAATATAGCTTACATGCTGGCGAACGGCCAGGGTAAAGCCCGCGCCCGAACAGATGGATCGGTACGTGAAACAAACCGCTGGAATTTGCTGTTTCTCTCCACAGGAGAGCTCTCACTGGTAGAGCACGCCGCCAATGCCGGGGAGAGAACCTATGCTGGGGTTGAAGTGCGCATGATCCAGATCCCGAGTGATTCAGGTAAACATGGTGTATTTGAAGAACTGCACGGCTTCAGCGGTGGTAAAGCACTGGCGGAGCATCTGGAACACGCCGTTATTCATCATCATGGATCACCCTTCCGGGACTGGCTGCATTGTCTGACAGCCGATCTCCCGGAACTGACCAGCCAGGCGAAAGCGCTGCTGAAAGACTACACCCGCAGGCTGACGCCAGCAGATGCAGGAAATCAGGTTGGGCGTGCCGTTACCCGTTTTGCGCTGGTTGCAATGGCCGGAGAACTGGCCACACAAGCCGGGATAACCGGATGGCCTGAAGGTGAGGCGTTCAGGGCTGCTGAATGCTGTCTGGCTTCATGGATGGCTGACCGTGGGCATACTGCGAACCAGGAGGATAAAACCGCGCTGGAGCAGGTTCGGGATTATATGACCCGTAACCAGTTCAGCCGCTTTGCTGACTGGCACGACGACAAGAACCGTCCACTGTCGATGATGGGGTTCAGGAAAGTGGACAAGGGCGACAACGTGACAGAATCCACTGTGACCTTCTACGTATTGCCATCTGGCTGGAAAGAAATTTGTAAAGGGTTCGATTCGCGAAAGGTAGCCAGATTATGTGTCGAGGCGGGCTGGCTGAAAGCCGGGGAAGACGGAAGAACGCAAAACAGCGTTCGCCTGCCAGAAATAGGGCTTAAGCGCGTGTACCAGTTCAATACGCAAGTACTGGGTAGCGCCGATCCCGAATAGTTATCGCGTGAGTCTTATTTTTATGAGGTAACACTGGTAACAGAGGTAACAGGCAGTAATGACGAGGCTTGCCACTGTTACCAGTCAGAAATATCCACTGGTAACAGTGGTAACAAAAATCAGTGTGTTACCACGCGTTACCTCTTGATTTGGCTCACTGGTAACAGATTAATTTCAATTAAATCAACGATGTTACGCGTGTTACCAGTGTTACACGTTCAGAACAAGAGGGAGGGAACCAAAATCCCTTCTTCTGGGAGGCAACAGAGGTTTAGCTATGCGAGTGATGAAAATTTACTGCCCGGAGTGTATGTCTGCGGCAACGGTGAGGAAAACAAACCGAAAGCACCCTAAATTATCAGATGTGTACTGTTATTGCTCAAATGTGGAATGTGGGCATACGTTTGTGATGAACGTTTCCTTCTCACACACGATTAGTCCCAGCGCTTTGAGCGGCCAGGGACGGATTAAAGAGCTAATGGATGCCCTGCCACCGGACGAGCGACAAAAAGCATTAGAACTTCTGTTGGCAGCCAAAGAGAGCCACTGAACGGTTCGCCGGGAGTAACTAAAATTTTCCCGGCTTCGGTTCATTAAATTTCAGTTGCTTAAGAAAAAATGTCTATAAGAATCAGTTTGTTAAATTTTAAGTGTGCCGTCAGTTCCCATGAAAAATCTCACCTAAAATTTTAAATCTCTTTACTATCATTAGCTTAATTCAAGTGGTTACGATGTTTGAGTAAAGCTAAACTGAAAAAAGCTGAAATTCTTTTCACTCTTTTCAGTTCACTGCTCGCTGTAAATCCCCAGTTGTGGCGCGGTCTGGTGCTATCATTTGTAAAAAATCCCAACTGAAAAATTTTTGCGATCTGAAAACCGCAGGCGGGTGCGGTGTAGTGCGATTTTGGTGATCCGATCACAATTTTGGTAGGTACTGAGAAAAATAACTGCAAACCCTTGAAACTCATAACGTCAATGATAATATCTTATCAGCGCAAACGTACCGTTTGCCTGCGGCAGTCAAAGTTTATAGTTTCTTAGCTTCCGCTCTCGCAGTGTACATGTGAGAGCGCCTGTGCAAACGTACAGGCTGGAACGGAACCCCCACAAAGCCTGGCCGGCAACGATGGGGCTGTAGCCGTCCTCAATTGCGTCCGGTCAAAGAATAGGGGCAGTTGCTAAGGGCTTTTGACGAAAGCATCCCTATTCTTTTGCCCTCTTGAGCATGAGGGAGGCCGGATGTAATTTTGATTTCTGAGCATGGAAAGTTATCATGATTACTGATATTCCGATAAAAAAACCAAACACAAATTCTTTGCGATCTTTGCACTCTTTAAGTTCTTGCTTGAATATTTCTCTTTCAGATTTAAATGAAGCTCGTGAGATGCCTTCACATTTGAGATATAAAAAGAAACAAGTAAAAAAAATAAATGGAGATTCTCGAGACGTTTATGACCCTCATCCTTTAATTAGACGTATACAAAAAAGAATTAACAATAGAATATTTAAAGAACTGATCATTTGGCCTGGCTTTATATATGGCTCAGTCCCAACCAACAAAGAAGAGAAAAAAGCAGGCATTGAACGGCATTATATTGCATGCGCAAAACAACATTGCAATGCTAAGACCATACTTAAAGTAGATATTAAGAATTTTTTTGATAACATACATAGAGATATTGTTTATTCCATATTTCAGCGTGTTTTCAAATTTAAAGGCGAAGTTCTTAACTATTTGACGGATATCTGTTGCTATGATCATAAAATCGTTCAAGGAGCGTTAACCTCAAGTTATATTGCTTCATTGTGTCTTTTTGATCTTGAGCATAATGTTGTAAATCGGGCCAGAAGAAAACAATTAGTTTACACTCGGTTGGTTGATGATATTACTGTTTCTTCAAAGTTAGTTGGTTACAATATGAATCAGATATTGGAACATATCAAATCCATGTTGGACGAAAAAGATTTGCCTTTAAATGAGGATAAAACTCAGGTTCATAACATTTCTACTGAGTCTTTGAAAGTTCATGGGTTGCGTATTTCTTTTAATGAACCTCGTTTACCTTCTGATGAGGTAGGGCGAATTAGAGCTTCTGTCCATAATTTAGAGCAGTTAGCGAAAAAAAATAACTCCATTACAAGCATAGCATATCGACTTGAATACAATAGGTGTGTGGGTAGGGTAAATAAGTTAGGGCGAGTCAAGCATGGGAAGTATAAAATACTTTCCGCGAAGTTAAAATTGATACAGCCCAAGGCAGCAAAAAGGGATATTGATAAAATTGAAAGGGCTGTACAATTCTTAGAAAATTCTTATAAAGGTGGGAATTCTCAGAAAGACTATTATAAAAAGAAGTATGACCTGGCATTTTTTAATTTAATCATTCTAAGAAGAACTGCGGGGTTCGTTTCAATCGCAGATGGTTTTAAAAAACGACTTGAAAAGGTTAAGTATTAATGATTGGCTTTAATAAGCTCAGGGATGACTTTAAAGCTATGAATATGTCGTTCTATTTTCTTTATAGAGACATTTCTAGCGTAATATCACAATTACTTAGCAGCATTTGGGGATTTGTCACTTTAATCTTCAAAAGAGGTACAAACCAAGGTTCTTTGATAAGTCTTGAAAGAAGTTGGATTAGAGTCATTAAAAGATTTAAATGTGTATTTAAACGCGTCATAGCGCTCTTTATCACTTTGGTTATTTTTATAGTTAGTACACCTTTGTTTTTGATTAAGTTACCATTAGTATGGCTCGGCAAACTACTTGATCGTATACCATTGGGTGACTTTGGCCGGGATAAAGAGATAAGAGGATTGATTTTAACTATTATCTCTGTATTTGTTATAGTTGTTTTTTGTAGTGCAGTTGTTTCTGTTCTCACTATTTATAGTGAAAAACTCTATCAGAAAGACATTTGTTTTACTGATAAGTGTGTAACAACTTTTTTGACGCATTTTAATAGTGTGTCTATTATTCTTCAGTCTGCTGCATGGTTAATTACATTAATTAGTACTATTGGCGGTATTGGTATTGCATTAATGACTTATAAAACTGGTGTGAAAAACAGTAACTTGACTAATCATATTTCACATTTGAATATGTTCAGGGATTACGTAAATGCTGAAATATCGAAAAGGAAATTTATATCACCAGACAAAGTAAATATATATAAGTGGTACAGTCTGATTTTTCCTTATTCAAAAAAAGGCGATGTCTCTATATCGCTCCAGTATAAAAATAAGATTGAGAAAATAATTGAGGTCATTACTGATGCAAATAATAAGATAACAGATCCATCTGGAAAATATGTCTATACTCATCATCAAGTCAGTATGTTGGATGCTATTGGATTGCTTGGGGTGAAGATTAGTACAGGTCCAAAGAATGAGTTTGTTTTAATAGAAGAACAGGTGTTTGAGTTAATAGATTGTATAAATTTAACATTCACAGATATAAATATTGAATTATCCAGTGTAAAAAGAGCATATGTTTGAAGCTATTTATAAATAGAATCAGCATAAGATTGGAGCATCCTTCGTCTTGCTACTAAATATTGCGCATGATTATAGGTCCCACGTATAGAGTTTTTATCAACATGCGCAAGCTGCATTTCTATCCAGGCGCTTTCAAAACCATGCTCATGCAAAATAGTGCTCATAGTATGTCTAAAACCGTGGCCCGTTAAGCGGCCATGATAGCCGAGTAACTTTATCACTTTGTTGATGCTCGCTTCACTTATTGGTTTCCTGGCATCATTGCGGCCAGGAAAAACGAGGCTGTAATTCCCAGTAATGGCTTGCAACTGCTTCAGAATACCCAGTGCCTGAGTAGATAATGGAACCAGATGAGGACGGCGTTTCTTCATGCGCTCTTTGGGGATTTCCCATAAGGCATTTTCTAAATCAAATTCAGCCCATTCTGCTGCACGCAGTTCGATTGTACGTACACCTGTTAGCATCAGCAGCTGTGTAGCGTACTTGGTTACTAAACTGCCTTGATAGTTCTCCAGATCGCTAACAAAAGCAGGCAATTCACTTTCTGTCAGGAACGGGAAATGTTGCTTTTGGGGCTTGTTGAGCGCAATGGCTAAATCAGGTGCAAAGTTATATTTGGCCCGGCCAGTGGCGACGGCATAACGTAAAACCTCACCACAACGGCGGCGGATCTTACTGGTTTGCTCCAAAGCACCCCTTTTCTGAATCTTTTGCAGAACGGTAAGCAGCTCCAGCGGTTCAAGCTGTTCGATTGGACGTTGGCCGATAAAAGGGAAAATGTCCTTTTCCATGCAATTGAGAACTTCTTTTGCGTACCCTTCTGACCACGTGGCTTTTTTTGAACCATGCCATTCCCTTGCTACAGATTCAAAGCTGTTCTCATGTGCAAACTGCAACGCAATTTTTTCAGCCTTTCTGGCCTCGCTAGGGTTGATCCCTTTGGCCAACATCGAACGAGCTTCATCACGTTTAGCACGCGCTTGTGCAAGCGATACATCGCCGTATACGCCGAAGGAAATCATCTTGGGCTTTCCTGCAAAGCGGTAACGATAGCGCCAACCTTTACTGCCAGTGGTGTCAATAAGTAGTGATAAACCCATACCATCGTTCAATGTGTAGGGCTTATCCTTTGGTTTTGCGCGTTTTATTTGGATGTCAGATAGCTGCATGTGTATAGAAAAAAGATCGAACTCAGTTATACACAATCTTATACGCAAAAATGTATAGATTCCATTAGAGATAATGGCACCTTATTGGACGAGTGATATTAGCTATGGGGTTTTAAATCAGTGAGTTATGGAGTTTCTTAGACTTACTGAGAGTTGGAAATGGTGTCCCCTGCAGGAATCGAACCTGCAACTAGCCCTTAGGAGGGGCTCGTTATATCCATTTAACTAAGGGGACGAAGCGGCAAGAGTATAGCGTTATTTACACTTTTCGTTAAGCGCATTGCCGCCTGACTGGTCAAAGAGTCACCGTTCACGCCGATTTTTCGGCAGTTTTATCCTTTTTTTCCTGAGCCTTAAACTCGGCCTTACGCTTGTTGGACATGTCGTTACGGATTTGCGCATGGCTCAACAGCGCAAAGATAAAGGTCCCGCCACAAATGTTGCCTGCGAGGGTTGGCAGGGCGAACGGCCAGAAAAAGTCGCTCCAGTGGAGTGTGCCGTTAAATACCAGATAAAGGATTTCAACGGTTCCGACAACAATGTGCGTGGTATCGGCGAGTGCGATAAGCCAGGTCATCAGGATAATCACCACGATTTTCGCGCTGCCCGCTGAGGGGAACATCCACACCATAGTGGCGATGATCCAGCCGGAAATTATAGCATTAGAGAACATTTCAACCGGCGTGTTTTTCATCACATCCATGCCAATTTTCACAAATGCGTCGCGGGTCGGTTCATCAAATATTGGCATATACTCGAACGCCCAGGCGGCTATACCCGTACCGATGAGGTTCCCCAGCAGCACGACGCTCCACAGGCGCATCAGTAAACCGAAATTACCGAGGGTCGGATTTTGCATGACGGGCAGTACGGCAGTGACGGTATTCTCCGTAAAAAGCTGCTGTCTCGCCATAATGACGATAATAAAGCCGAACGTGTAGCCTAAATTTTCCAGCAAAAACCCGCCCGGTACGCCTTCCAGCTGAACGTGAAATATCCCTTTGGCGAGCAAAGAGGCGCCCATTGACAGACCGGCTGCAATGGCTGACCACAGCAGGGCCATCGCGTCGCGCTCCATCTCTTTTTCCCCGTCCTGGCGAATATGCTCATGAATAGCCATGGCGCGTGACGGCAGGCGATCTTCATCGACTTCTATCTCTTCTCCCCGGTCTTTCTCCTCACTTTCAATCTCAAGTTCTTCATTGTTCTCGCCAATTTTTTCTTCGTTAATGTCTTTCATAACAGCTCCTTCGGGGTAATTGCTCATTTAAGCGTAGCGGCTTTTAGCGCCTTGCCCGTGGGGATGCTCTTAAATTGCTGTAAATGGCAATAAAGGTGAGACATCTCTTTCAAAGCCAATATAAAATTGCCAGCGAAACGAATTCTGAAAGACAGGCTATGCTGAAATTAGCGTGATGACGCGAGCGGGTCGTCATTGTCCTCGTAGACATCGGTAAGCGTGCTGTTACAATCACTTGCACGTTTCAGGCGGAGCATCACCGGCTCCGTCACAGATGGCATTCAACGATAGCCATATTGAACAGGGAGAAATTTATGAAGCTTCGGCTGTCGGCGCTTGCGCTGGGCGTAACAATGCTTGTGGGCTGCGCCAGCTCTGGCGAGCAAACGGGACGCTCCGATCCTCTCGAAGGATTTAACCGTTCAATGTACAGCTTTAACTATAATGTGCTGGATCCGTATCTGGTTCGTCCGGTTGCCGTGGCATGGCGTGACTACGTTCCGCAGCCGGCGCGTAACGGGCTGAGCAACTTTACCAGTAACCTGGAAGAGCCAGCGGTTATGGTCAACTACTTCCTCCAGGGCGACCCGTATCAGGGGATGGTGCATTTCACCCGCTTCTTCCTGAACTCCCTGCTGGGTATGGGCGGCTTAATTGATGTCGCGGGCATGGCGAACCCGAAATTACAGCGTGAACAGCCGCACCGTTTCGGCAGCACGCTGGGGCATTATGGCGTAGGTTATGGGCCGTATGTGCACCTGCCATTCTACGGCAGCTTTACCGTGCGTGATGATGGCGGCGACATGGTGGATACGTTGTATCCGGTGCTGTCATGGCTCACCTGGCCGCTGTCGATTGGTAAATGGACCGTGGAAGGAATTGAAACACGTGCGCAACTGCTGGACTCTGACGGTCTGCTGCGTCAGTCTTCCGATCCGTACATCATGGTCCGCGAGGCCTACTTCCAGAACCATGACTTTATAGCCAACGGCGGTAAGCTGAAGCCGGAAGATAATCCGAACGCGAAAGCCATCGAGAACGAATTAAAAGATATCGATTCGGAATAAATAAAAAAGGTGAGCGATGCTCACCTTTTTTAATCGTGTTGGAATTAGAACGCGTAGTTGAAGTTGGTACCAAACAGCCAGGCTTTACCTTCAGAGGTAAACTCGTAAGGGCCTTCCTGGAAGGTCACTTTCTGTCCATGCATGTACGACACGCCCGCGTCGATAGAGGCATTCTCGTTGAACGCGTAGGTTGCCCCCGCACTCACCCAGAAACGGTCCTGATCCGGAATGGAGATAGAACGCTTATCTGCCGGTACCGGGCTGTCATCAAATGCCACGCCAGTACGGAACGTCCAGTTGTCATCCATATAATAGGTCGTACCAAGTGCGATACGGTAAGCATCGTGGAAGCTTTCGTCTTTATAGAACAGCGTCTGGCCGTTGCTGCCGGTGGCTTTCAGCTCCTGGAACTGGCTCCAGCTGGTATACGCGAGGCTATAGTGAATAGCCCACTGCGGCGCAACGCGGTTATAACCTGACACTTCCCACATTTCTGGCAGATGCAGTGACAGTGAACCCGGTACGGTTTGATTCGAGGTACCCCATGGAATGGTGGTGCCTGCGCCCGGTACCATACCGTTGACTGGGCTCAGGATGCCGCTTTTGTAATCGCCATCGAAGTCAATCTTCACTTCTGAGCGGTAGGTCAGACCCCAGCGGTTGTTTTTATCCAGTTCATACAGGATACCGGCGTTCCAGCCGTAGCCCCATTCATCGCCTTTCAGGCTGGCAATTTTATTGCTGTTTTTCGGCAGCGCAGCAGTTTGCTCCCCGGAGTAACGCTCGATTTTTGCATCGGCGTAGACAGCATCAAAGCCCAGACCAAAGCTCCAGTTATCGTTCAGACGATATGCGCCGCTCAGGTTGAGGTTCAGGGTCGTCAGGTCGGTTTTACCGCCGTATTCCCCGGCCGGATAGTTGTTATTGAACTCCGTTGCCAGGCCATAGTTAGAGGTGACAGAGGCACCCCAACCAAACTGTTCATTGATTGGCGCAACAAAGTGCAGGTTAGGCACCCACGCGGTCGGCGCAATGTTATCCGCCTTCAGATCTGCGCCGGTGAACTGAGATTTGCCAGAAATATTGACATCAGGATCGATGTAAACCGCACCGGCAGAGAAGGTAGGGCGATCAAACATCATGATCAGCGCCGGGTTACGGCTCGCGTTGCCTGCGTCATCGGCAATCGCACCTTCCCCGGAATACGCACGGCCAAGGCCAGAGGAAGAAAATTCGTTTAACTGGAAGCCCGCTGACCAGGCGGACGTTGAGACGATTGCCACTGCAACTGCTAAAGCAGTTTGTTTGAACAGGGTTTTCTGGCTCATGACCATAACCTCATTGAGTTATTTTTATTCAATAATTGTTACATACCGTAACAGGAGCGCGAAGTGTAGGGTCTGAGGTATGACTTACAAATCAGACCAGTGGCGAGAGTATAGGTCTGACCAGCTGGGATGTTGCAAGTTTGTTTATTAATATTTTCAGATATGTTTCTTGAAACGAGATCTGGTTGGCAAAATTGTGACCAGTGCGATTCCTCTGAAAAGGGGAATTTTGTTTTAGATCATTTTTTAGTGTGATATTGCTCACTTATCCGATTTTGCGCCATTAACGGCTGGAGGGGGCTCGTCCGGGGGCGTAAAATAGACGCATCGTGTTTATCTCGCGCCCTGCGCGAATACAGAGGAAATTGAGCTATGAGTAAATGCAGTGCTGATGAAACCCCGGTTTGCTGCTGTATGGATGTTGGCACCATTATGGACAACACCGATTGCACCGCCTCTTACAGCCGCGTATTCCCTAACCGTGCTGAAGCGGAAGAGACGCTGGCCGCGCTGAGCCAGCGCGCGCGTGAAGTCGAATCCGATCCGTGTGAAATCAAATCCACCTTCACGGAAGTGGAAGGCGGCGTGCAGCTGGATATCGACTTTGTGTTCGCCTGCGAAGCAGAAACGCTGATCTTCCAGTTAGGCCTGCGTTAATACTTTTTGCACGGGCCTATGATCGTGTAGGCCGGGTAAGGCAACGCCGCAACCCGGCAACAAATCTCACAAATGCCTCTGCCATGCAGGGGCATTTTCTTTTTCTTCTCTGTGCCTTAGCTCGCAATTTTTCGCTTCCCCGATTGGCTCAATGTAAAAAAATAGTTAAGACTGTTATCAGGTCAGACCACTTAATGTGCGCGCAAAATTTTTTTACAGGGGAGTGTTATGAGTCAGGCATTACCGCTTATCACCCGACACGGTGACCGCATTGCCATTATCAGCGGGTTACGTACGCCGTTTGCGCGTCAGGCAACCGCGTTTCACGGTATACCGGCAGTCGATCTGGGAAAAATGGTAGTGGGGGAGATGCTGGCTCGCAGCGAGATCCCGCCAGAGGTTATTGAGCAACTGGTTTTCGGCCAGGTGGTGCAGATGCCGGAAGCGCCCAATATCGCGCGTGAAATCGTGCTGGGCACCGGCATGAATGTTCATACCGACGCCTACAGCGTCAGCCGCGCCTGCGCCACCAGTTTCCAGGCGGTGGCGAACGTGGCGGAAAGCCTGATGGCGGGGACCATTCGCGCGGGGATCGCCGGCGGCGCGGATTCCTCCTCCGTGCTGCCCATCGGCGTCAGCAAACAGCTGGCCCGCATCCTCGTGGATGCCAACAAAGCTCGCACTACCGGTGCAAAGCTTAAACTCTTCTCGCGTTTACGCCTGCGTGACCTCATGCCCGTGCCACCTGCCGTTGCTGAATACTCCACCGGCCTGCGTATGGGCGACACTGCCGAGCAGATGGCAAAAACCTACGGTATTACCCGCGAACAGCAGGATGCACTGGCGCATCGCTCGCATCAGCTCGCTGCGAAGGCCTGGTCGGAAGGCAAACTTGCCGACGAGGTTATGACGGCTTATATCCCGCCTTTCCGCGAACCGCTGGTGGAAGATAACAATATCCGTGGCACCTCGACGCTGGAGGATTACGCAAAACTGCGCCCGGCGTTTGATCGTAAACATGGCACCGTTACGGCGGCCAACAGTACGCCACTGACGGACGGTGCCGCCGCCGTGATCCTGATGACGGAATCCCGGGCGAAAGAGCTTGGCATCACACCGCTGGGCTATTTGCGTAGCTACGCCTTTACCGCCATTGATGTCTGGCAGGACATGCTGCTCGGTCCGGCCTGGTCCACGCCCCTGGCGCTGGAGCGTGCGGGGTTGACGCTGGCTGACTTAACCCTGATCGATATGCACGAAGCCTTTGCCGCACAAACCCTGGCAAACATTCAGCTGCTGGCAAGCGAGCGCTTCGCGCGCGATGTACTGGGCCGCGCCCACGCGACCGGCGAAGTGGATCAGAGTAAGTTTAACGTGCTTGGCGGATCCATCGCCTACGGCCATCCATTTGCGGCGACCGGCGCGAGAATGATAACCCAGACTTTGCACGAGCTGCGTCGCCGCGGCGGCGGTTTTGGTCTCGTTACCGCCTGTGCGGCGGGCGGCCTGGGTGCAGCAATGGTTCTGGAGGCTGAATAATGGAAACGACATCTGCATTTAACCTGGCTGTTCGCCTTGATAACGTGGCTGTTATCACCATTGATGTACCCGACGAAAAGATGAACACCCTGAAGGCCGAGTTCGGCGTTCAGGTGCGTGCGATGCTCAGACAGATCCGCGAAAACAAAGCGATACGTGGCCTGGTATTTATCTCGGCAAAGCCGGATAACTTTATTGCCGGGGCCGATATCAACATGATTGCCCGGGCGAAAAGCGCTCAGGAAGCAGAAGACCTGGCGCGTCAGGGGCAGCAGGTAATGGCGGAGATCCATGCGCTGTCGATACCCGTTGTCGCTGCGATCCACGGGGCCTGCCTGGGCGGTGGGCTTGAGCTGGCGCTGGCCTGTCACAGCCGCATTTGTACCGACGATGCGAAAACGGTACTCGGACTGCCGGAGGTACAGCTTGGATTGCTGCCCGGTTCAGGTGGCACGCAGCGCCTGCCGCGTCTGGTGGGCGTCAGTACGGCGCTGGAGATGATTTTAACCGGTAAACAGCTGCGCGCCCGTCAGGCGTTAAAGGCGGGTCTGGTTGATGAGGTCGTTCCGCACGCCATCTTGCTTGAGGCCGCCGTTGAGCGGGCGCTGAAAGGTCGTCAGGCGAAACGCCCTCTGCCGGTGCGCGAGCGTATCCTCGCCGGGCCGCTGGGGCGCACGCTGCTGTTCAATATGGTGGGTAAAAAAACCGAGCAAAAAACCAAAGGGAACTATCCGGCAGCGACGCGCATTCTGAAGGTGATTGAAACCGGTTTATCGCAGGGCAGCAGCAGCGGTTATGCTGCGGAAGCGAAAGCCTTTGGCGAGCTGGCGATGACGCCGCAGTCGCAGGCGCTGCGCGGCATTTTCTTTGCCAGCACGGAGGTTAAAAAAGATCCGGGCAGTGAAGCTGAACCGGCTCCGCTGCGCGCCATTGGCGTTCTGGGTGGTGGGCTGATGGGCGGCGGCATCGCATTTGTCACCGCCAGCAAAGGCAAATTGCCCGTACGTATCAAAGATATCAACCCTAAGGGTATCAACCACGCGTTGCAGTACAGCTGGCAGAACCTTGATCGCAAAGTGAAACGCCGCCATATCAAGGCCAGTGAGCGCGATAAAACCCTCGCGATGATCACTGGCGCCACCGACTACAGTGGGTTTGCACACCGCGATCTGGTGATTGAAGCCGTGTTCGAAGATCTGGCCCTTAAGCAGCAGATGGTGGCGGACGTTGAACAGCACTGCGCGCCGCACACCATTTTCGCGTCAAATACCTCGTCTTTGCCGATCGGCGACATCGCGGCGAAAGCCGTGCGCCCGGAGCAGGTGATAGGGCTGCACTATTTCAGCCCTGTCGAAAAAATGCCGCTGGTGGAGGTTATCCCACATGCCACAACCAGCCCGCAAACTATTGCCACCGTGGTGAAGCTGGCGAAAAAACAGGGCAAAACCCCGATTGTGGTCGCGGACAAAGCCGGCTTCTACGTCAACCGCATTCTGGCGCCGTACATTAACGAAGCGATGCGGTTGCTGACGGAAGGGGAGAAAATTGAGCACGTCGATGACGCTCTGGTGAAGTTTGGTTTCCCCGTCGGCCCAATCCAACTTTTGGATGAGGTAGGAATTGATACGGGGACTAAAATTATCCCTGTGCTGGAAGCGGCTTATGGCGATCGTTTTGCGCCGCCTGCAAACTTTGTTTCTGCAATTTTGAAGGACGATCGCAAAGGCAGAAAAAATGAACGCGGTTTCTATCTTTACGCCGCGAAAGGGCGTAAAAGCAAGAAACAGGTCGACCCTTCGGTTTATGCGCTTATTCCTGTCACGGGTCAGGCAAAATTGTCGGCGGTTCAGTGTGCTGAGCGCTGCGTAATGATGATGCTCAATGAAGCGGCGCGCTGCTTTGGTGAGCAGGTGATCAAGAGCGCACGCGACGGCGACATCGGCGCCGTGTTTGGTATCGGTTTTCCGCCATTCCTTGGCGGTCCGTTCCGGTATATGGATACCCTCGGGGCGGGTGAAGTGGTTGCGATTCTGCAACGTCTGGCCTCGCAATATGGTCCACGGTTTACACCTTGTGACGAATTATTGCAGATGGCGGAACGGGGTCAGACATTCTGGCCCGTAAGGGAAACTGATTGCGTAAACTGAAGTCAAAGAAGGGTAAATCCTGAGGTGATGGAACCTGTTCTGGCGAAATTGTAAACAGAGATTGACTATACTTACGCCATTGAGGTAAAAAACAGCGTTTCATTCACCGAATGGATCAGGCACAATGCCCGGCCATCGGGTTTTCTACCTCAGAGCATTAATCGCGGGTAGTTAACGCCGGTGATTCTGGTTAACAAAAGCGGTGCAATATGCAAGTTTTTATCATGCGTCACGGCGACGCGGCACTCGATGCCGCTAGTGACTCAGTACGTCCTTTAACCGTCTGTGGCTGCGACGAATCCCGTCAGATGGCGACATGGCTTAAAGGTCAAAAAGTGGACATTGAACGCGTTCTGGTGAGTCCGTTCCTGCGGGCAGAACAGACGCTGGATGTGGTAGGGGAGTGTATGAACCTGCCATCCAGTGTGGATGTGCTCCCTGAACTTACGCCGTGTGGCGATGTTGGCCTTGTCAGTGCTTATCTTCAGGCGCTGTGCAATGAAGGTGTCGCTTCCGCACTGGTCATTTCCCACCTGCCGCTGGTCGGCTATCTGGTATCTGAGCTGTGCCCGGGCGAAACGCCACCGATGTTCACTACGTCCGCCATTGCCAACGTCACCCTCGACGAAACCGGCAAAGGGGTCTTTAACTGGCAAATGAGTCCGTGCAACCTGAAGATGGCAAAAGCCATCTGACGTGACGTGCGATATGGCGGGGTGCAGCGTGCCTCCCGCCATCCTGTCAGGGCAACTCTGGCGGCTGCCACTCCTCCACTTCAATCAATACCAGCAATGCGGCATCTCCGCCGTACTCTTTGGGTGCCTGATGAAACGCCATCACGTGCGGGTGCTGAGCCAGCCACAGCGGTGTCTGTTGCTTAAGAATATGTTTGCCGTGGCCGTGCATTACGCAGGTGCAAAAAACATGCTCGCGACGACATGCCGCGATCAACGCCCCCAGCTCCTGTTTCGCCTGCATCTGGGTCAACCCATGCAGATCGAGGAACAGCTCCGGCGAGTAATCTCCCCGGCGTAATTTTTTCAGTTCAAAATGGCTGACGTCTTCGCGCACGTATTTCACCGCACCCTGAGTATTGAGCAGCGGCTGAAACTCATCTGAAAAATAGTGGCTGTTATCGGCCTGCTCCTGGAGCAGACGTTTGACCGGAACCTCGCTGACTTTTTTACGCTGCGGGCGATGGACAATGGTGTCGTGCGTGATTTGACGCGTCCCGGTCATCAGCTGGCGGAAGAGAGCCTGATCCTCCTCGCTGAGCGATGTTTTCTTTTTCATTCGTCATTCTCATCTCGTATTTCCGATAGTGTACCCGACTAAACGCATTTTTTAACCTCAAGCGACACGCGTCATTGCTGATTTATCGCCGTCTTCATGGCAAACTAGCCGCCGAAAATTATGCGAGCATGCCCTGGAGGAAAGAGTGGATAAAATTTTTGTCGATGAAGCAGTAAACGAGCTGCATACCATACAGGACATGTTGCGCTGGTCGGTTAGCCGCTTCAGCGCCGCCAATATCTGGTACGGCCACGGTACGGATAACCCGTGGGATGAGGCCGTTCAGCTGGTGCTGCCGTCTCTCTATCTGCCGCTGGATATTCCGGAAGACATGCGCACCGCGCGCCTGACCTCCAGCGAAAAACACCGCATCGTTGAGCGCGTGATCCGTCGCGTGAACGAGCGCATTCCGGTGGCTTACCTGACCAACAAAGCCTGGTTCTGCGGCCATGAGTTCTATGTTGATGAACGCGTGCTGGTGCCGCGCTCGCCGATTGGCGAGCTGATCAACAACCACTTTGACGGCCTGATTAACCATCAGCCGCAGCACATTCTTGATATGTGCACCGGCAGCGGCTGCATCGCCATTGCCTGCGCGTACGCCTTCCCGGAAGCGGAAGTGGACGCCGTCGATATCTCCACCGACGCGCTGGCCGTCACCGAACACAACATTGAAGAGCACGGGCTGATTCATCACGTCACGCCTATCCGCTCTGACCTGTTCCGCGACCTGCCGACGCTGCAATACGACCTGATCGTCACTAATCCGCCGTACGTGGATGCAGAAGACATGTCCGACCTGCCGAACGAGTACCGTCACGAGCCGGAGCTGGGTCTGGCGTCCGGCTCTGACGGGCTGAAGCTGACCCG
Source organism: Enterobacter sp. MGH119 (assembly GCF_001037675.1). Classification (NCBI taxonomy): domain Bacteria; kingdom Pseudomonadati; phylum Pseudomonadota; class Gammaproteobacteria; order Enterobacterales; family Enterobacteriaceae; genus Enterobacter; species Enterobacter sp. MGH119. The sequence continues at coordinate 215,139 of NZ_KQ089929.1, forward strand.
CCGCATCCTGGCGTGCGCGCCGGATTATCTGACCGACGACGGCATTCTGATTTGTGAAGTGGGCAACAGCATGGTACATCTGATAGAGCAGTACCCGGATGTGCCGTTCACCTGGCTTGAGTTCGACAACGGCGGTGACGGCGTCTTCATGCTGACCAAGGCGCAGCTGCTTGATGCACGCGAATACTTCAGCATTTACAAAGATTAATCCAGCGGGCTTCGGCCCGTTTCACAACGCTCAAACACAAACAACAACATCGGAGCCGTGATGGCAGGAAACAGTATTGGACAGGTATTCCGTGTGACCACCTTTGGCGAGTCGCACGGTCTGGCACTGGGTTGTATCGTTGATGGCGTCCCGCCAGGCATCGAACTGACCGAAGCCGATTTACAGCATGACCTTGACCGTCGGCGTCCGGGTACCTCTCGCTACACCACGCAGCGTCGCGAGCCGGACCAGGTCAAAATTCTCTCCGGCGTATTTGAAGGCCGTACCACCGGGACCAGCATTGGTCTGCTGATTGAAAACACCGATCAGCGTTCTCAGGACTACGGCGCGATTAAAGACGTCTTCCGTCCGGGCCACGCTGATTACACCTACGAACAAAAATATGGCTTTCGCGACTATCGCGGCGGCGGACGTTCTTCCGCACGTGAAACCGCGATGCGCGTGGCGGCAGGGGCGATTGCCAAAAAATATCTCCAGCAGAAATTCGGCATCGTTATCCGCGGTTGTCTGACCCAGATGGGCGACATTCCGCTGGCTATCAAAGACTGGGAGCAGGTAGAACTTAACCCGTTCTTCTGCGCCGATGCCGACAAGCTGGACGCGCTGGATGAGCTGATGCGTGGCCTGAAAAAAGAGGGCGATTCCATTGGTGCGAAAGTCACCGTGGTAGCCGACGGCGTGCCGGCTGGCTGGGGCGAGCCGGTATTTGACCGCCTTGACGCCGACATCGCCCACGCGCTGATGAGCATCAACGCGGTGAAAGGCGTTGAAATCGGCGACGGTTTTGACGTGGTTAAGCTTCGCGGCAGCCAGAACCGCGACGAAATCACGAAGGCGGGTTTCCAGAGCAACCATGCGGGCGGCATTCTGGGCGGCATCAGCAGCGGGCAGCAAATTATTGCCAATATCGCGCTGAAGCCCACGTCCAGCATTACCGTGCCGGGCCACACGATTAACCGCGCTGGCGATGAAGTTGAGATGATCACCAAAGGGCGTCACGATCCGTGCGTGGGGATCCGCGCGGTACCGATCGCAGAAGCGATGCTGGCGATCGTGCTGATGGATCACTTCCTGCGCCAGCGCGCGCAGAATGCGGATGTGACGACCACCATTCCACGCTGGTAACTATGAAAAAAACCGCAATCGCTCTGCTGGCGCTGCTGGTCAGTGGAGCAAGCCTGGCCGCTACGCCGTGGCAGAAAATCACCCATCCGGTAGCGGGGAGCGCGCAGTCCATTGGCGCTTTCTCCAACGGGTGTATCGTCGGCGCGCAGGAACTTCCGCTGCAATCGGATACCTATCAGGTGATGCGCACCGACCAGCGCCGTTATTTCGGCCATCCTGACCTGGTGCTTTTTATTCAGCGTCTTGGCAACCAGGTGCATAATCTGGGGCTGGGCACGATGCTGATTGGCGATATGGGGATGCCTGCCGGTGGCCGCTTTAACGGCGGTCACGCCAGCCACCAGACCGGACTGGATGTGGATATCTTCCTGCAATTGCCGAAAACGCGCTGGAGCTCAGCGCAACTGCTGAAACCGCAGGCGCTGGATCTGGTCTCGGCCGACGGTAAACGTGTCGTCGCCTCGCGATGGTCGCCGGAAATTTCCAGCATGATTAAGCTGGCGGCAAAGGATAACGACGTCACGCGGATCTTTGTTAATCCGGCCATCAAGCAGCAGCTTTGCCTGGATGCGGGAACGGATCGCGACTGGTTGCGTAAAGTGCGCCCGTGGTTCCAGCATCGTGCCCATATGCATGTTCGCCTGCGCTGCCCGGCGAACAGCCTGGAATGTGAAGATCAGCCGCTGCCACCGCCTGGCGATGGTTGTGGTTACGAACTGCAAAGCTGGTTTGAACCAGCCAAGCCTGGAATCTCTAAGCCTGAGAAGAAGACACCGCCTCCGTTGCCGCCTTCCTGCCAGGCGCTACTGGATGAGCATGTACTTTAATGGATAATTTCGTCGACCTGTTCATGGTGTCACCGCTGCTGCTGGCGGTGCTCTTTTTTGTTGCAATGTTAGCCGGATTTATCGATGCCCTGGCGGGCGGCGGCGGGTTGCTCACCGTTCCGGCGTTGCTGGCGGCAGGCATGAGCCCTGCCCAGGCGCTTGCCACCAACAAACTCCAGGCATGCGGCGGTTCGCTCTCCTCGTCGCTCTATTTCATTCGGCGTAAAGTTGTGAATCTCGCCGATCAGAAGCTCAATATCCTGATGACGTTTATTGGCTCAACGGCGGGCGCGCTGCTGGTCCAGCACGTACAGTCCGACATTCTGCGCCAGATCCTGCCGCTGCTGGTTATCTGTATCGGCCTCTATTTCTTACTCATGCCAAAGCTCGGGGAAGAAGATCGACAGCGTCGCCTTCACGGCCTGCCGTTTGCGCTGATCGCCGGTGGCTGCGTCGGTTTTTACGATGGCTTCTTTGGCCCGGGGGCAGGCTCGTTTTACGCGCTGGCATTCGTGACGCTGGCCGGGTTCAACCTCGCCAAATCCACCGCCCACGCCAAAGTCCTCAACGCGACCTCCAACGTTGGCGGTCTGCTGCTGTTTATCATTGGCGGCAAGGTTATCTGGGCAACCGGGTTTGTGATGATGGCAGGGCAGTTTTTGGGCGCGCGCGCAGGCTCGCGTCTGGTATTAAGCAAAGGGCAAAAGCTGATCCGCCCGATGATTGTTGTCGTCTCGGCGGTGATGAGCGCCAAACTTCTTTATGACAGCCATGGACAGGAGATCCTCACCTGGTTGGGGATGAACTAATGAACAGTACGCATAACTACGAACAGCTGATTGAGATCTTCGATAGCTGTTTTGCTGATGATTTTAATACCCGTCTGATTAAAGGCGACGACGAACCGATCTATCTTCCAGCTGATGACGAGGTTCCGTATAACCGCATCATCTTTGCCCACGGCTTTTACGCCAGCGGTTTGCACGAAATTTCGCACTGGTGTATCGCCGGGAAAGCGCGTCGCGAGCTGGTGGACTTTGGTTACTGGTACTGCCCGGACGGGCGCGACGCCGCCACCCAGGGGCAGTTTGAAGATGTGGAGGTGAAACCCCAGGCGCTGGAATGGCTGTTCTGCGTGGCGGCGGGTTTCCCGTTCAACGTGAGCTGTGACAACCTCGAAGGCGACTTCGAGCCAGACCGTATCGTCTTCCAGCGCCGCGTTCATGCGCAGGTGATGGAATATCTTGAGAAAGGCATCCCGGCACGTCCGGCACGCCTGATCGAGGCTTTACAGAATTATTACCACACGCCGGAGATCACGGCGGAACGCTTCCCGTGGCCGGAAGATCTTTAACAGAGGAAAGAAGATGATCGCAGAATTTGAATCACGCATTCTGGCGTTAATTGATGACATGGTGGAACACGCCAGTGATGATGAGCTGTTCGCCAGCGGTTATCTGCGTGGTCACCTGACGCTGGCGGTAGCCGCGCTGGAAGCCGGGGACGATCACTCTGCCGACGCCGTTCACGCGGAAGTCACTCGCAGCCTGGAAAACGCTATTCAGGCCGGGGAACTCTCTCCGCGCGACCAGTCTTTAGTGCTGGGCATGTGGGATAATTTGTTCCAGCAGGCGAAAGCGAAGTAAGTGTATCACCGCCCTCTCCCACAGGGAGAGGGCCGGGGTGAGGGCACCAGACCGCACCCTACTTGACCATTTTCCCCTTCAGCAATTTCCGCACCCACAGTCGGTTTGGATTCAGCCCCGCGAGCGTAACCCTGTCCAGCGGAACCGGCTCGTCGCTCATTTGCGCGGCTAACGCTTCAGCCAGCAGCGGCGCGGAGCACAATCCCCGCGAGCCTAAGCCACCCAGCATAAACAGCTCGGGGTGAACGGGCGCACTTACCGCCGTTTCTTTGCTGTCTGCAAGATCCTGATAGACTTCAAGCGTGGCGTCATAGTCCGGCACGTTTCCCGCCATCGGCAGGTGATCGCGGGTCGCGCAGCGTACGCCGCAGCGCGCCTGACCCTCACTGACATCAACCTCTTTCGCCCACGACGCATCCGGAAAACTGTCGACCAGGCGCTGGCGGTTTTGCTGCTGATCCGCTTCGCTGTAATGCATATCTGTTTCACCGCGATGGTAGCTGGCGCCGATGCAGTGATGGCCGTTGGAGGGATTTTGCGGCGTCAGGTAGCCGTCGTAACACAGCACCTGACGCAGTTTGCTCAGTTGGGGCGCGGTCGGGATATGGCTCACCTGGCCGCCGACTGGATAAACCGGCAATGATGCTGTCTGGGTAAACTGGCTGATATGATGTCCGTTGGCCAGCACAACGCTGGCATGCTGGGCCTCTTTACCGTCAGCGAAACGCAGTTCCCAGTGCGCAGTGCGGCTTAGCGATTGAACCTTATGGGCATAATGCACTGTCAACCCACGCGACTGCCCGAGGGCTATCGCCGCAGAAGTCAGTTCAGCCGGACACAGCCAGCCGCCGAGTGGATACTGAATACCCCCGCAGCCGGTGTCGACGCCAGTGGTCTCTGTAACCTGCTGTGCCGTCACTGCATGGGCGATGTCCTCCGGCAGCCCCAGCGACAGCATTTGGGTGATTTTCTGCTGGCTCTTCTCGTCCCAGCCGAGCTGCGTCACGCCGCACCAGTCGTGGTCGAACGCAACCGGCAGGCTGTCGTAAAGGCGGCGAGCAAACGTAAACGCCGCCGGGAAGAACTGGAACAGTGCCGGATCGTGTGCACTTAATAAGGGATAAAGCGCGCCCTGACGGTTGCCTGATGCGCCCGTCGCCGGCCCCTCGTCAGCGCAGTAGAGCGTCACCTGCCAGCCACGGTGCAGCAGCGCCAGCGAGAGCAGAGCGCTGGCAATACCCCCGCCCACAATAGCGACCTCACGCGAGGTGCTGGCGCGGCGGGCAAACCAGGGGGCCTGCGCCGGGATCGCCAGATCCTGTTCCATCACCCCGACCAGCATGTCGCGTTTGCGGCCAAAGCCTTTGGTTTTCCGCATGGTAAACCCCGCCTCCTGCAACCCACGACGGACAAAGCCCGCGGAGGTGAAGGTAGCAAGCGTCGCGCCCGGGCGCGCCAGACGTGCCATGGCGCTAAACAGGTGCGGGCTCCACATGTCCGGGTTTTTAGCGGGCGCAAAACCGTCCAGGAACCAGGCGTCCACTTTCTGATTCATTGAGTCATCAAGCTTATCGGTCAGGTCGTTAATATCGCCCAGCCACAGGTCGAGGGTGACGCGTCCGTCATCCAGAATCAGACGATGACAGCCGCCGATAGCCGGTGGCCACTGGGTCTGAAGCTGTTCCGCCCAGTGGGCAAGCTCCGGCCAGCTCTGATGGGCAAGCCGCAGATCGTGCGCGGTAAGCGGAAATTTTTCGAAACTGATGAAATGTAATCTTTGTAAGGTAGCCTCGGGGTATGCAGCGCGAAAACAATCGAATGCCTGCCAGAGGGTCAGAAAATTCAGCCCGGTGCCGAAACCGCTCTCCGCCACGACGAACAGACTGCGCGGATGCTCAGGGAAGCGGGTGCCGAGATGATTTCCGTCGAGGAAAACATAGCGCGTCTCTTCCAGTCCGTTATCATTAGAAAAGTAGACGTCATCAAAATCTCGGGAAACAGGTGTACCCTCAGCGTTGAATTCGAGGTTGGCAGGTTGTATGGCGTTTTGTTTCACGTAAGTTACTCGTCCGACAGGCAGTGGCACGATCTTAGCGATGTGAGCCCATCGGTGCAAATTTCCACAGAAAATGGCTGATCGGACTTGTTCGGCGTACAAGTGTACGCTATTGTGCGACTCGAAACTTTTTATAGTGCGACTTACAGAGGTATTGAATGAAACGTGCAGTGATTACTGGCCTGGGCATCGTTTCCAGCATCGGTAATAACCAGCAGGAAGTCCTGGCATCTCTGCGTGAAGGACGCTCCGGGATCACTTTCTCTGAAGAGTTTAAAGATTCTGGAATGCGTAGCCACGTATGGGGTAACGTTAAACTGGACACCACCGGTTTAATTGACCGTAAAGTGGTTCGTTTCATGAACGATGCCTCTATCTACGCCTATCTTTCCATGCAGGAAGCGATCAAGGATTCTGGTCTGAGCGAAGACGTTTACCAGAACAACCCACGCGTGGGCCTGATTGCAGGTTCCGGCGGTTCTTCTAAAGCTCAGGTGTTCGGTGCTGACGCCATGCGCAGCCCGCGCGGCCTGAAAGCGGTCGGTCCATATGTTGTGACCAAAGCCATGGGTTCAGCGGTTTCCGCGTGCCTGGCAACGCCGTTCAAAATCCACGGTGTGAACTACTCCATCAGCTCCGCATGTGCGACCTCCGCACACTGTATCGGTAATGCGGTTGAGCAGATCCAACTGGGCAAACAGGACATCGTATTTGCTGGCGGCGGCGAAGAGCTGGGCTGGGAAATGGCCTGTGAGTTCGACGCGATGGGCGCACTGTCCACTAAATACAACGAAACGCCAGACAAAGCGTCCCGTACTTATGATGCACACCGCGACGGTTTTGTTATCGCTGGCGGCGGCGGTATGGTTGTGGTTGAAGAGCTGGAACACGCGCTGGCGCGTGGCGCGCACATCTATGCTGAGATCGTGGGCTACGGCGCAACGTCTGACGGCGCTGACATGGTTGCTCCATCCGGTGAAGGCGCGGTGCGCTGCATGAAGATGGCGATGCACGGTGTTGATACTCCAATCGACTACCTGAACTCCCACGGCACCTCAACGCCGGTAGGCGACGTGAAAGAGCTGGGTGCGATCCGTGAAGTGTTCGGCGACAACAGCCCGGCTATCTCTGCAACCAAAGCCATGACCGGTCACTCTCTGGGTGCGGCGGGCGTGCAGGAAGCGATCTACTCTCTGCTGATGCTGGAAAACGGCTTTATCGCGCCAAGCATCAACATCGAAGAGATGGACGAGCAGGCGGCTGGCCTGAACATCGTGACTGAAACCACCGAACGTGAGCTGACGACCGTTATGTCCAACAGCTTCGGTTTCGGCGGCACTAACGCCACGCTGGTGATGCGTAAGCTGAAAGCGTAAGCGTTTGAAGGTATAGTAGAAGGGAGCCGCGCGGCTCCCTTTTTTTATGCCTGAGCACGGAGTTATGCATGAAGGCTGTTACCCCTGAGAAGAGCGCTCCTTCCGGGAACCTTTCCCTTTTCCGCATCGCCTTTGCGGTGTTTCTGACCTATATGACCGTTGGCCTGCCGCTGCCGGTGATCCCCTTGTTCGTTCACCAGGAGCTGGGCTATGGCAACACCATGGTCGGCATTGCGGTGGGCATTCAGTTTTTAGCGACAGTATTAACCCGGGGCTACGCCGGTCGCCTGGCGGATCAGCACGGCGCAAAACGCTCGGCGTTGCAGGGCATGTTTGCCTGCGGGCTGGCGGGGGGAGCCTGGCTGCTGGCGGCGCTGTTGCCAATAGATGCAGCGTATAAATTCGCGCTGCTGGTGGTAGGGCGCCTGATCCTCGGCTTTGGCGAAAGCCAGCTGCTGACCGGCACCCTGACCTGGGGAATGGGGCTGGTGGGACCTGCGCGTTCCGGAAAAGTGATGTCCTGGAACGGGATGGCGATTTACGGCGCACTGGCGGCAGGCGCGCCGCTGGGGCTGCTGATCCACAGCCAGTTTGGTTTTGCGGCGCTGGCAGGCACCACCATGGTATTGCCGCTGCTGGCGTGGGCGTTTAACGGTTCGGTGCGTAAGGTGCCCGCCCATAAAGGCGAGCGTCCTTCGCTGTGGAGCGTGGTGGGGCAAATCTGGCAGCCGGGGCTTGGGCTGGCGCTTCAGGGGGTGGGCTTCGCGGTTATTGGTACCTTTGTCTCCCTCTATTTCATGAGCCGCGGCTGGGCGATGGCGGGCTTTACGCTGACGGCCTTTGGCGGCGCGTTTGTATTGATGCGCGTGCTGTTTGGCTGGATGCCGGATCGCTTTGGCGGCGTGAAGGTGGCCGTGTCGTCACTTGTCATTGAGACCGTGGGTCTGGTACTGCTCTGGCAGGCGCCCTCTGCATCCGTTGCGCTGCTGGGTGCGGCGTTAACCGGCTGCGGCTGCTCGCTGATCTTCCCGGCGCTGGGCGTTGAAGTGGTGAAGCGCGTGGCTCCGCAGGTGCGCGGCACGGCGCTGGGCGGCTATGCGGCGTTTCAGGATATCTCATACGGCATCACCGGGCCGCTGGCGGGGCTGCTTGCAACGTCGTTTGGCTATCCTTCCGTATTTCTCGCCGGTGCGGTGTCAGCGGTGGTGGGGATTGTGGTGACGATGGTGGCGTTTCGCAAGCGGTAGTATGTTGCCGGGTGGCGGCTTCGCCTTACCCGGCCTACGGTTCGAGCCGTTGTAGACCCGGTAAGCGAAGCGCCACCGGGCAAATCCTCACGCAACCAGCCAGAAAATCGCCAGCGCAATCACCAACGCGATCAACATCAATCCCGGACGGGCAGAAAGCGTTTTGAACGTATCAACTACGGGGGCAAACAGCGGGTTGTAGATCGGCTGAATGTTTCTTACCTCCGGCACGCCGCCTTCCCGCTCGGCGCGGCGAACGAAGATCTGATTGAGCACATCCTGCACCTGGGCGGTGGTCAGCACCGTTTGCGGCGTAGCCTGCCAGCTCTGCTGAGCGTAATCCCGGATCGTATCGAACTCGTGCGGTTCCAGCGGTTGTTTCAGCGCCGCCTGTACGCTGTGCAGGGTCGGGGCGCTCTGGGTGCTGAGCGTCTGACGCGCCTGGAGCCAGGTGACCAGATGGGTAAACTGTTTTGCCGGGATCATCTCGCCCGCTTTCACACCGGAAAGTTCCAGCATGGATTGCCAGATAAGCTTTGTTGGTTCGCCGGTTGCGGCAGCCAGCTTAGTGACCATCTGCTTGAGCGTATTATGCTCCGCAGGCTGCAATGGCCGTTCTGTAGACGGGCGCTGTTGCGGCTGCGGGATAGAAAGCTGATTGCTTTGCAGCAGGGTCAACACGGTTTTCAGCTGTTCCGGCGAAAGCTGGCTCAGGGCGGTATGACCGTACTGTTGACGGATAAAATCACTCACCGCCTGACGATTATTCCCCTGGCCCAACAGCTCGGTCAGCTGCGAGATAATCTGGCGGGTGGTATGTTGCTGCTGTGCGCTGGTAAGACGCTGGTTCAGGTTTTGTTCGGCGGCAGGGAAATGGCGCGACTGTAGCTGCGCATCGTTTCTGACGCCCAAATCGTGCTTCACGCCGGCCCACACCTCTGCGTTTTGCTGTGAGGTCAACGCAATAAGACGCGTGATCAGACGCTCCAGTACGGTGCGTTGCTGCGTGGAGAGCGGTTGTTCGCCTGGCGTGTTGGGCGTTACGGGGCCTTCACCCGGAGGGCGCGGAGGCGTACCTGAAATGGGCTGCATCGTCAAAAATCCTTAAAGTCAAACTCTGCGTAACCGGGCGGAGATATATGCCCGGCGGCGAGATTATGGCACACTTGGTAGGTTTACTTCCTCTCAAACAGGTACTCAGACGTGAAAATCCTCGTTGATGAAAATATGCCTTACGCCCGTGAGCTGTTCAGCCGCCTGGGTGAGGTTAAGGCTGTCCCTGGTCGCCCGATTCCGGTCAGCGAACTGGACGATGCAGACGCCCTGATGGTGCGCTCGGTGACTAAAGTAAATGAGGCGCTGCTCACCGGCAAAGGGGTTAAATTTGTCGGGACGGCAACGGCCGGGACCGATCATGTGGATGACCAGTGGCTTAAGCAAGCGGGGATTGGTTTTTCCGCGGCGCCAGGCTGTAACGCCATTGCCGTCGTGGAATATGTTTTCTCCTCGCTATTGATGCTGGCCGAGCGCGATGGTTTTACGCTGAAAGACCGCACCGTCGGGATTGTGGGGGTGGGCAACGTGGGCGGACGTCTGCAAAAGCGTCTGGAAGCCTGGGGAATCCGCACCCTGCTGTGCGATCCGCCGCGTAAGGATAACGGTGATGAAGGCGACTTCCGCACACTGGATGAGCTGGTCGACGAGTGCGACGTCATCACCTTCCATACGCCGCTCTTTAAAGAGGGGCCGTATAAGACCCTGCACCTGGCCGACGAAAAGCTGATCCGCCGTCTGAAGGCTGGCACTATTCTGATAAATGCCTGCCGGGGACCGGTGGTGGATAACGCGGCGCTGCTGGCATGTCTCGACGAAGGACAAGAGCTTAGCGTCGTGCTGGACGTCTGGGAGCCAGAGCCTGATCTCAACGTCGCATTGCTGGATAAGGTAGACGTGGGTACCGCACATATCGCGGGTTATACCCTTGAAGGCAAAGCGCGTGGCACAACCCAGGTGTTTGAGGCTTACAGCGCCTTTATCGGCCATCCGCAGCAGGTGGCGCTGGATACGCTGCTGCCCGCCCCGGAATTTGGCCGCATTACCCTTCATGGCCTGCTGGATGAGGCAACGCTGAAAAGACTGGTGCATTTGGTGTATGATGTGCGCCGCGATGACGCGCTGCTGCGTAAAGTGGCGGGTATTCCGGGTGAGTTTGACAAGCTACGCAAAAATTACCTTGAGCGCCGCGAGTGGTCTTCCCTGTATGTCATGTGCGATGACGCGTCAGCGGCGGGGCTGCTGCATAAACTGGGATTTAACGCCGTTCACCACCCGGCACGTTAATGTCTTCTTAATGCTCCCTGTCGGATGTTCCGGCAGGGACGCTTTTTATTTCTGGAGTAAACCACCATGTCTGAAGGCTGGAACATTGCCATTTTGGGTGCCACTGGCGCCGTGGGCGAAGCCCTGCTTGAAACCCTTGCTGAGCGTCAGTTCCCGGTGGGTGAGATTTACGCACTGGCGCGTACCGACAGCGCAGGAGAACAGCTGCGTTTCGGCGGGAAATCCTTGATGGTGCAGGACGCCGCCGCGTTTGACTGGACGCAGGCTCAGCTGGCGTTTTTTGCCGCAGGTGCGCAAGCCACGGCGTCTTACATTGAAGAAGCGACAAATTCAGGCTGTCTGGTGATCGACCTGAGCGGCCTGTTCTCCCTGGAGCCGGATGTGCCGCTGGTGGTGCCGGACGTCAACCCGTTTGTGCTGGCTGACTACCGCAACCGCAACATCATTGCAGTACCGAACAGCCTCACCAGCCAGCTGCTGACCGCGCTGAAGCCGCTGATCGACGACGGTGGCCTGTCGCGTATTTCCGTGACCAGCCTGCTGTCAGCCTCCGCTAACGGCAAAAAAGCCGTAGACGCACTGGCAGGGCAGAGCGCGAAGCTGCTGAACGGTATCCCGATCGACGAAGATGATTTCTTTGGCCGCCAGCTGGCGTTCAACATGCTGCCGCTACTGCCGGATCGTGAAGGTTCGGTGCGGGAAGAGCGTCGTATCGTCGATGAAGCACGCAAAATTTTGCAGGATGACGGGCTGATGATCTCCGCGAATGTCGTGCAGTCTCCGGTCTTTTACGGCCACGCGCAGATGGTCGGGTTTGAAGCCCTGCGTCCGCTGGCGGCTGAAGAAGCCCGCGACGCGTTTGGCCGCGGAGAGGACATTGTCCTGTCCGAAGAGAGCGAATTCCCGACGCAGGTGGGCGACGCCACCGGCAGCGCGCATCTCTCTGTGGGCTGTGTGCGTAACGATTACGGTATGCCTGAGCAGGTGCAGTTCTGGTCTGTTGCCGACAACGTGCGTTTCGGCGGCGCGCTGATGGCGGTCAAAATCGCGGAAAAACTGGTGCAGGAGTATCTGTACTGATGTCAGATGTGGAACAAAAGCCGGTCCACAGAATTGCCCTCGGCATTGAATACGATGGCAGTAAATACTATGGCTGGCAGCGGCAGAATGAGGTGCGCAGCGTCCAGGAGAAGCTGGAGAAAGCGCTCTCTCAGGTAGCGAATGAACCGATAAGCGTCTTCTGCGCGGGCCGCACCGATGCCGGCGTTCACGGCACGGGGCAGGTGGTGCATTTTGACACCACCGCCGTGCGCAAAGACGCGGCCTGGACGCTGGGTGTAAATGCGAATTTGCCTGGTGACATTGCCGTGCGTTGGGTGAAAGCTGTGCCGGATGATTTTCACGCGCGTTTCAGCGCGACGGCGCGGCGCTACCGTTATGTCATCTATAACCAGCGCCTGCGCCCGGCGGTGTTAAGCCTGGGCGTGACGCATTTTTATGAACCGCTGGATGCAGAACGTATGCAGCGTGCGGCGCAGTGTCTGATTGGAGAGAATGATTTTACGTCGTTTCGTGCGGTGCAGTGTCAGTCCCGTACGCCGTGGCGTAACGTCATGCACATTAACGTCAGTCGGTATGGCGCGTATGTGGTGGTGGATATCAAAGCCAATGCCTTTGTACATCATATGGTGCGGAATATTGTGGGCAGCCTGATGGAAGTGGGCGCCGGACACCAGCCGGAGAGCTGGATTGCAGAACTGCTTGCAGCGAAGGACAGAACGCTTGCGGCAGCAACGGCGAAAGCGGAAGGGCTGTATCTGGTTTCGGTGGATTATCCGGACCGGTTCGACCTGCCAAAACCGCCAATGGGCCCGCTGTTTTTAGCGGACTAAACAAAGGTGCAATTAGGGCTTAGACAATATGGACGTAATACGTTTTCTGATTGATTTCATCCTGCATATTGATGTTCACCTGGCGGAGCTGGTCGCGCAGTACGGCGTCTGGGTTTACGCCATTCTGTTCCTCATTCTGTTCTGTGAAACCGGCCTTGTGGTTACGCCGTTCCTGCCGGGAGATTCACTGCTGTTCGTGGCGGGCGCGTTATCCGCACTGCCAACGAATGACCTCAATGTCCATCTGATGGTTGTCCTGATGATCATCGCCGCGATTGTTGGTGATGCGGTCAACTACACCATCGGGCGGGTGTTTGGCGAGCGGTTGTTCAGTAATCCGGACTCGAAGATTTTCCGCCGCAGTTATTTAGATAAGACCCATGCGTTCTATGAGCGCCATGGCGGTAAGACCATTATCCTTGCCCGTTTTGTGCCTATTGTGCGTACATTTGCACCGTTTGTGGCGGGAATGGGTCACATGTCCTATCGTCATTTTGCTATGTACAACGTGGTGGGCGCGCTGCTGTGGGTGCTGCTGTTCACCTATGCAGGCTATCTGTTTGGCGATCTGCCGGTGGTTCAGGAAAACCTTAAGTTACTGATTGTAGCGATTATTGTGCTTTCCGTACTGCCTGGCGTCATCGAAATTATCCGTCACAAACGCGCGGCGGCAAAGCAAGCGAAGTAAATGCACGCTGGCGGTTCGACCACTTTTTTATCCAAAGTTTCGGGCTGTTATGTTTTAATGTGCAACATTCATGGTCTGTTGGAGGCAAAAATGGCATTATTCGCCTCTTACAGCAAAACTGGCATACGACCAGGTTCAGGCAGAAAGGTTATCAATGAGCTGGATTGAACGAATTAAAAGCAACATTACCCCAACGCGTAAAGCGAGCATTCCTGAAGGGGTATGGACGAAGTGTGATAGCTGCGGCCAGGTTCTGTATCGCGCAGAGCTGGAACGCAATCTTGAGGTGTGTCCGAAGTGTGACCACCACATGCGTATGTCGGCGCGCAACCGCCTGCATAGCCTGCTGGACGAAGGTTCTCTGGTAGAACTGGGCAGCGAACTGGAGCCAAAAGATGTGCTCAAGTTCCGCGACTCCAAAAAATACAAAGATCGTCTGGCCTCTGCGCAGAAAGAGACCGGCGAGAAAGACGCGCTAATCGTCATGAAGGGCACCCTGCATGAAATGCCGGTGGTTGCCGCTGCGTTTGAGTTCTCCTTTATGGGCGGCTCAATGGGCTCCGTGGTCGGCGCGCGTTTCGTGCGTGCCGTTGAGCAGGCGCTGGAAGACAACTGCCCGCTGATCTGCTTCTCCGCCTCCGGTGGCGCACGTATGCAGGAAGCGCTGATGTCCCTGATGCAGATGGCGAAAACCTCTGCGGCGCTGGCGAAAATGCAGGAGCGCGGTCTGCCGTACATTTCGGTACTGACCGACCCAACCATGGGCGGCGTTTCTGCAAGCTTCGCCATGCTGGGCGACCTGAACATCGCGGAGCCAAAAGCGCTGATCGGCTTTGCCGGTCCTCGCGTTATCGAGCAGACCGTACGTGAGAAACTGCCGCCGGGCTTCCAGCGCAGTGAGTTCCTCATTGAGAAAGGCGCTATCGATATGATCGTCCGCCGTCCGGAAATGCGCCTGAAACTGGCCAGCATTCTGGCGAAGCTGATGAATCTGCCAGCGCCTAACCCGGACGAGCCGCGCGAAGGCGTGGTGGTACCGGATCAGGAACCCGAGGCCTGATAACTGAAAAGGGCAGGGCCGAATGGCGCTGCCCTTTTGCTTTCTAAACCGTTAATGACAACCGGGCATCATGGAAAATAAAAGCATTCCTCAAGCCACGTCGCCCCTGGCCGCGTGGCTTTCTTATCTGGAAAACCTGCACAGTAAAACTATCGACATGGGTCTTGAGCGCGTAAGCCAGGTTGCCGCGCGTCTTGACGTGCTGAAACCCGCGCCTTTCGTGTTTACCGTCGCCGGCACTAACGGTAAAGGCACCACCTGCCGCACGCTGGAATCTGTCCTGATGGCGGCGGGGTACAAAGTTGGCGTTTACAGCTCGCCGCATCTGGTGCGCTATACCGAGCGCGTGCGGGTGCAAAACACCGAGCTGGCGGAATCGGCCCATACGGCGTCGTTTGCCGCTATCGAAGCGGCGCGCGGCGAAACCTCATTAACCTATTTCGAATATGGCACCCTGTCGGCGCTGTGGCTGTTTAAGCAGGCGCAGCTGGACGTGGTGATCCTGGAAGTGGGGCTGGGCGGGCGTCTGGATGCCACCAATATGGTGGATGCGGATGTCGCCGTCGTCACCAGCATCGCGCTGGATCACACCGACTGGCTGGGCCCGGACCGCGAGAGCATTGGCCGTGAGAAGGCCGGTATTTTCCGGGCCAATAAGCCTGCCGTGGTAGGCGAACCGGACATGCCACATACCATCGCTGAGGTAGCGAAAGAGAAGGGCGCTCGTCTGCTGCGTCGCGGCGTGGACTGGCAGTATGAGGTGCAGGACAACGGCTGGCGCTTCAGCGATGCGCAGGGCGTGCTGGAGAGTCTGCCCCTGCCGCAGGTGCCACAGCCTAACGCGGCGACTGCGCTGGCAGCCCTGCGCGCCAGCGGATTAGCGGTAAGCGAGCAGGCAATCCGCGATGGCATTCAGAACGCACTGTTACCAGGACGTTTTCAGATTGTGAGTGAGTCACCGCGTCTGATTCTGGATGTTGCACATAACCCGCATGCGGCGGCGTACCTCGCAGGACGTCTCAAATCGTTACCAAAAACCGGGCGCGTGCTGGCGGTTATCGGTATGCTTCATGATAAAGATATCGGCGGCACGCTGGCCTGCATGGAGAGTGTGGTCGATAGCTGGTATTGTGCTCCTCTGGAAGGGCCGCGCGGCGCGACTGCTGAGCAGTTGATGGAACATCTCGGCAAAGGCGAAATCTACAGCAGTGTGGTTTCGGCCTGGCGTGCCGCGATGGCGGAGGCTAAACCAGAAGATACCGTGCTGGTGTGTGGGTCATTCCACACGGTGGCACATGTCATGGAAGTAATGGACGCGGGGAGAACCGGTGGCGAGTAAGTTTCAGAACCGTTTAACAGGAACCATTGTGCTGGTCGCGCTCGGGGTGATTATTCTCCCGGGATTTCTCGACGGGCAGAAAAAGCATTACCAGGATGAATTTGCGGCCATTCCGCTGGTACCCAAACCGGGCGATCGCGACGAGCCCGATATGTTGCCAGCGGCAACGCAGGCGCTGCCTGCCCAGCCGCCAGAAGGCGCAGCGGAAGAGGTGCGCGCAGGTGATGCAGCCGCGCCGTCGCTCGATCCCTCGCGCCTGGCGACGAACAATAACATCGAGATTGATCCGGTGCCGGTAGAACAGCCTAAGCCTGTTGAGAAGCCGAAACCGGTGGAGAAGCCGCAGCCGAAACCGCAGCGGGATAAAGCGGCCGAGCAACTGGCAGCCGCTTCAGAAACGCCACCGCAGGCAAAACAGGACGCGGCCCCTACCGGCAAAGCCTATGTCGTTCAGCTCGGTGCGTTGAAAAATGCAGATAAGGTCAATGAGATCGTGAGTAAACTGCGCGGCGCGGGATACCGTGTTTATACTTCACCCACCACGCCGGTACAGGGTAAAATTACGCGTATCCTCGTGGGGCCGGATGCGTCGAAAGATAAGCTAAAAGGTTCGCTTGGCGAGCTGAAGCAAATCTCCGGCCTGAGCGGTGTGGTGATGAACTACAGCGCCAACTGATAGAAATTATCCCCTCACCATGGCCCTCTCCCCAAAGGGGCGAGGGGTCGGTTTACTCCCTCTCCCTTGAGGGAGAGGGCCGAGGTGAGGGGGAGGCAGACGTTCACAGAAACGTCAAAGGTGCGGGGCGTTGAGCATTTTTTCAGCGCCTTTTTTATTTACGCGTGGGAAGGAAATCCCTACGCAAACGTTTTCTTTTTCTGTTAGAATTCGCCCCGAACTGGATGACAGGGCGTTTAATCGTGGGACACATATGGTCTGGATTGATTACGCCATCATTGCGGTGATTGGTTTTTCCTGTCTGGTTAGCCTGATCCGTGGCTTTGTTCGTGAAGCGTTATCGCTGGTAACCTGGGGTTGTGCTTTCTTTGTTGCCAGTCATTACTACACTTACCTGTCTGTCTGGTTCACGGGCTTTGAAGATGAACTGGTCCGAAACGGAATCGCCATCGCGGTGCTGTTTATCGCGACGCTGATTGTCGGCGCTATCGTCAATTATGTGATAGGTCAGCTGGTCGAGAAAACCGGTCTGTCAGGAACGGACAGGGTACTCGGCATCTGTTTCGGCGCGTTGCGAGGCGTGCTCATTGTGGCCGCGATCCTGTTCTTCCTGGATACCTTTACCGGGTTCTCCAAAAGTGAAGACTGGCAAAAATCGCAGCTCATTCCGGAGTTCAGCTTCATCATCAGATGGTTCTTTGACTATCTGCAAAGCTCGTCGAGTTTCTTGCCCAGGGCATAAACCCTGAGATGTGGCTTAACGAGGAAAAGACGAATGTGCGGTATTGTCGGTATCGCCGGTTTCATGCCGGTAAACCAGTCGATTTATGACGCGTTAACGGTGCTTCAGCACCGTGGGCAGGATGCTGCGGGTATCATCACCATTGATGCTAACAACTGCTTCCGTTTACGCAAGGCGAACGGCCTGGTAAACGATGTATTTGAAGCCCGCCATATGCAGCGTCTGCAAGGTAATATGGGGATCGGTCACGTTCGTTATCCTACTGCTGGCAGTTCCAGCGCCTCTGAGGCCCAGCCTTTTTACGTTAACTCTCCGTATGGCATCACGCTTGCCCACAATGGCAATCTGACCAATGCCCACGAGCTGCGTAAAAAGCTGTTTGAAGAGAAACGTCGCCACATTAACACCACCTCTGATTCTGAAATCCTGCTCAATATCTTTGCCAGCGAGCTGGATAACTTCCGCCATTATCCGCTGGAAGCAGACAACATTTTTGCTGCCGTTGCCGCGACTAATCGCCAGATCCGTGGCGCGTATGCTTGCGTGGCGATGATCATCGGTCACGGCATGGTAGCCTTCCGCGATCCAAACGGCATTCGCCCGCTGGTGCTCGGCAAACGTGATCTCGGCGATGGCCGTTCCGAGTACATGGTTGCCTCCGAAAGCGTGGCGCTGGATACTCTGGGCTTCGAATTCCTGCGTGATGTCGCGCCAGGCGAAGCGGTCTACATCACTGAGAAGGGCCAGCTGTTTACCCGTCAGTGCGCCGACAATCCGGTGAGCAACCCGTGCCTGTTCGAATACGTTTACTTCGCGCGTCCGGACTCGTTCATCGACAAGATTTCCGTTTACAGCGCGCGCGTCAATATGGGGACGAAGCTGGGCGAGAAGATTGCCCGCGAGTGGGACGATCTCGACATCGACGTCGTCATCCCAATCCCTGAAACCTCCTGTGATATCGCGCTGGAGATTGCCCGTATTCTGGACAAGCCGTACCGTCAGGGCTTCGTGAAAAACCGCTACGTGGGCCGCACCTTTATCATGCCGGGCCAGCAGCTGCGTCGTAAGTCAGTACGTCGTAAGCTGAACGCTAACCGCGCCGAGTTCCGCGACAAGAACGTGCTGCTGGTGGACGACTCCATTGTGCGCGGCACGACGTCTGAGCAGATCATCGAGATGGCGCGTGAGGCCGGGGCGAAGAAAGTGTATCTTGCCTCCGCAGCGCCGGAAATTCGCTTCCCGAACGTGTATGGCATTGATATGCCAACCGCTAACGAGCTGATTGCTCACGGTCGTGAAGTAGACGAAATCCGGCAGATCATCGGTGCCGACGGTCTGATTTTCCAGGATCTGAACGATCTGATCGACGCGGTGCGCGCCGAGAACCCGGATATTCAGCAGTTCGAATGCTCAGTATTCAATGGGATCTACGTGACGAAAGACGTTGACCAGCAGTATCTCGACTATCTGGATTCTCTGCGTAACGACGATGCGAAAGCCGTCCAGCTGCAAAACGATCTCGAAAGCTTAGAGATGCACAACGAAGGTTGATGCGTATGCAGGTGAGGGCGCTCGCCCTCACTTGCAACTCCCAGTAAAATCCTGCACAGTCTGCCCTGAAATCAGCAAGGGCGAAAATCATGAAACGACTCATTGTAGGGATCAGCGGTGCCAGCGGCGCGATTTATGGCGTCCGTCTGTTACAGGTGCTGCGTGACGTTGCAGGCGTAGAAACCCATCTGGTGATGAGCCAGGCGGCGCGTCAGACCCTCTCTCTTGAAACCGATCTCTCTCTGCGCGACGTTCAGGCCCTGTCTGACGTTGTCCACGATGCCCGCGATATCGCCGCCAGCATCTCTTCGGGCTCGTTTAAAACGGCCGGCATGGTTATTTTGCCCTGTTCGATTAAAACCCTTTCCGGCATTGTAAACAGCTATACCGACACGCTGGTGACGCGTGCAGCGGATGTGGTGCTGAAAGAGCGTCGTCCTCTGGTGCTCTGCGTGCGGGAAACGCCGCTGCACCTGGGACATCTGCGTTTAATGACGCAGGCAGCCGAACTGGGTGCCGTGATTATGCCGCCGGTCCCCGCGTTCTATCATCGTCCGCAAACGCTGGATGATGTCATCAACCAGACCGTTAACCGCGTGCTGGATCAGTTCGATATCGACCTGCCGGAAGATCTCTTTACCCGCTGGCAGGGGGCGTGAAGCTGTGCACAAACAAGGTGCATGAAAAGACAATTTGCCCTGTTTCAGGGCAAAACTGCAACCGCGATCATATCCTCGACATTTAATTCGCTTTTTCCCTTTTTCTCTTTCCGGTTCGTTCGGCAGACCTGCTATCTTTCACCATTAAGGCAGTATCGCAACGTTTTATTAACATATTTAACGTCGTAGTTTTATCCCGACGACAATGTGGCATAAGACCTGCAAGAGCAGCCTGTAACACAACACACAACATAAACCATAATAAAATCACGGTTCTTGAGGGTAAATGTATGAAGAAGACGGTTCTGGCTCTGTCTTTGCTCGTGGGCTTGAGTGCGGCAGCAAGTAGCTATGCAGCGCTTCCACAGACAGTTCGTATCGGTACAGACGCAACCTACGCGCCATTCTCTTCCAAGGATGCGAAAGGCGACTTCGTGGGGTTTGATATCGATCTGGGAAATGAGATGTGCAAACGCATGGAAGTGAAATGCACATGGGTGGGCAGTGACTTTGACGCGCTGATCCCGTCGCTGAAAGCCAAGAAAATTGATGCCATTATCTCTTCTCTCTCCATCACGGAAAAACGTCAGCAGGAGATTGCCTTCTCTGAGAAGCTCTACGCTGCCGACTCACGTCTGATTGCCGCGAAAGGCTCGCCAATCCAGCCGACCATCGACTCGCTGAAAGGCAAACATGTTGGCGTGCTTCAGGGCTCGACCCAGGAAGGTTACGCCAATGCTAACTGGCGCGAGAAGGGCGTCGATGTTGTGGCTTACCAGAACCAGGATCTGATCTACTCTGACCTGGCGGCAGGCCGTCTGGATGCCGCGTTTCAGGATGAAGTCGCCGCGAGCGAAGGCTTCCTGAAACAGCCTGCGGGTAAAGAGTACGCCTTTGCCGGCCCGTCGGTAAAAGACAAAAAATACTTTGGCGACGGTACCGGTATTGGCCTGCGTAAGGATGATACCGAGCTGAAAGCCGCCTTCGACAAAGCGTTTAATGAGCTGCGTAAAGACGGTACCTACGACAAACTGGCGAAGAAATACTTCGATTTCAACGTCTACGGTGATTAATGCCTGAATGAGATGCACTGAAGTGGTGCATCTCTGTGGGGTTGTGTTCCAGTATGGTGCAACGCATGCACCATGCTGGATCGCTGTGTGCATAGTTAAGCATTTATAATGCAAAAATTCCCGTACAAAGGCATTAATCTTTGCCTGAATGAGGGGATTAATGGCACATTAACAACACCCCGTCGTCGTAAAAATCTCGTATTAAGACAGTTTGTTGAGGACAGATATGAAAAAACTGGTGTTGTCACTTTCTCTGGTACTGGCTTTTTCCAGCGCCACCGCGGCATTCGCAGCAATTCCGCAGAAAATTCGTATTGGAACTGACCCAACCTATGCACCTTTCGAATCGAAGAATGCGAAGGGAGAACTGGTCGGTTTTGACATCGATCTGGCTAACGAGCTGTGCAAACGCATTAAAGTGCAATGTACCTACGTTGAAAACCCGCTGGATGCGCTGATCCCGTCCCTGAAAGCGAAGAAAATTGACGTGATCATGTCCTCCCTGTCCATCACTGAAAAACGTCAGCAGGAGATTGCCTTCACGGACAAACTCTACGCGGCGGACTCACGTCTGGTGGTGGCGAAATCCTCTGACATTCAGCCAACCCTTGAATCTCTGAAAGGCAAACGCGTGGGCGTGTTGCAGGGTACTACGCAGGAAACCTACGGCAACGAGCACTGGGCGCCAAAGGGGATTGAAATTGTCTCTTACCAGGGCCAGGAAAACATCTACGCAGACCTGACGGCAGGCCGCATTGATGCAGCATTCCAGGATGAAGTGGCGGCAAGCGAAGGTTTCCTGAAACAGCCTGTGGGTAAAGATTACAAGTTCGGCGGTCCGTCCATTAAGGACGAAAAACTCTTTGGCGTTGGCACCGGTATGGGCCTGCGTAAAGAAGACAACGAACTGCGTGAAGCCCTGAACAAAGCGTTCGCCGAGATGCGCGCGGACGGCACCTATGACAAGCTGGCGAAAAAGTACTTCGATTTTAATGTTTACGGCGGCTAATCGCCCCGTCTGATAACGTGCGGCCCCTCCCGTTCCGGGAGGGGAAAAGACACGGTTCCACCACTCACGAGACGACAGGGCACGCGGTATGCTGTACGGATTTTCTGGCGTTATTTTACAGGGCGCGCTTGTCACCCTTGAGCTGGCTATCAGCTCCGTGGTGCTGGCGGTGCTGATAGGCCTGGCGGGCGCGGGGGCTAAATTATCCGCCAACAGACCGCTGGCGCTGATATTTGAAGGCTATACCACGCTGATTCGCGGCGTGCCTGACCTGGTGCTGATGCTGCTGATCTTTTACGGCCTGCAAATCGCACTTAACGGCGTGACGGATGCCATCGGCATGGAGCAGATCGATATCGACCCGATGGTGGCCGGTATTATTACCCTTGGTTTTATCTACGGTGCCTATTTCACTGAGACTTTCCGCGGCGCTTACATGGCCGTGCCGAAAGGGCATATTGAAGCGGCGACCGCCTACGGTTTTACCTCCTCACAAACGTTTCGCCGGATCATGTTCCCGGCCATGATGCGCTACGCGCTGCCGGGCATCGGGAACAACTGGCAGGTTATTCTCAAGGCAACGGCGCTGGTCTCCCTGCTGGGTCTGGAAGATGTGGTGAAGGCCACGCAGCTGGCAGGTAAAAGCACCTGGGAACCGTTCTATTTTGCGGTGGTTTGCGGCGTAATCTATCTGGTCTTTACGACCGTCTCCAATGGTGTGCTGCTTCTGCTCGAACGTCGCTACTCCGTGGGTGTGAAGAGGGCTGACCTGTGATTGAGATTATTCAGGAGTACTGGAAATCCCTGCTTTGGACAGATGGCTACCGCTTTACTGGCGTGGCGATCACGCTGTGGCTGCTGATCTCCTCGGTGGTAATGGGCGGCATTCTGGCGGTGTTTCTCGCCATTGGCCGCGTGTCGAACAATAAATTTATTCAGTTCCCTATCTGGCTGTTCACCTACGTGTTTCGCGGTACGCCGCTGTACGTACAGCTGCTGGTGTTCTATTCCGGGATGTACACGCTGGAGATCGTGAAAGGCACCGAGATGCTGAACGCGTTCTTCCGCAGCGGTCTGAACTGTACGGTGCTGGCACTGACCCTCAATACCTGCGCCTATACCACCGAGATCTTCGCCGGGGCCATCCGTTCTGTGCCGCACGGTGAGATCGAGGCGGCGCGCGCGTACGGCTTCTCGTCCGTGAAGCTCTACCGCTGTATTATTCTGCCTTCGGCGCTGCGTATTGCGCTGCCGGCGTACAGCAACGAAGTGATTTTAATGCTGCATTCGACGGCACTGGCGTTTACCGCCACGGTACCGGATCTGTTAAAGATTGCCCGCGATATTAACTCTGCCACCTACCAGCCGTTTACGGCGTTTGGCATTGCAGCAGTGCTCTATTTGATCATTTCTTACGTCCTGATCAGCCTGTTCCGTAAGGCTGAAAAACGCTGGTTGCAGCATATAAAACCGTCGACGCACTGAGAATTTATGATGGCTGAGAACAAATTAAACGTAATTGATTTGCACAAGCGCTACGGCGAACATGAAGTGCTGAAAGGGGTGTCGCTGGAGGCTAACGCGGGCGACGTGATCAGTATTATCGGCTCATCAGGTTCGGGTAAAAGTACCTTCCTGCGCTGCATCAACTTCCTCGAAAAGCCGAGCGAAGGGTCGATTGTGGTGAGCGGACAGAACATCAACATGGTCCGTGATAAAGACGGCCAGCTTAAAGTGGCGGATAAAAACCAGCTGCGCCTGCTGCGTACACGCCTGACGATGGTGTTCCAGCACTTCAACCTCTGGAGCCACATGACGGTGCTGGAGAACGTGATGGAAGCGCCGGTTCAGGTGCTCGGCTTAAGCAAGCAGGAAGCCCGCGAGCGTGCGGTCAAATACCTGGCGAAAGTGGGTATCGACGAGCGGCAGCAGATCAAATATCCGGTGCACCTGTCAGGGGGGCAGCAGCAGCGTGTTTCTATCGCCCGTGCGCTGGCGATGGAGCCGGAAGTGTTGCTGTTTGACGAACCGACTTCCGCGCTGGATCCTGAACTCGTTGGCGAAGTGCTGCGCATCATGCAGAAGCTGGCGGAAGAGGGCAAAACGATGGTGGTGGTGACGCACGAGATGGGCTTCGCCCGTAACGTTTCTAACCACGTTATCTTCCTGCATCAGGGCAAGATAGAAGAGCAGGGGCATCCGGACGAAGTGCTGGCGAACCCGCAAAGCCCGCGTTTGCAGCAGTTCCTGAAAGGCTCGTTGAAGTAGGTTTGGCCTTTCTCCCTCTCCCTGTGGGAGAGGGCCGGGGTGGGGGCATCAGGCCGCAGAGCCGCCCAATTGCCCGGTGGCGCTTCGCTTACCGGGCCTACAAAAACCGTAGGCCGGGCAAACGCAGTGCCGCCCGGCATTCAACACTTGAGCCGATACACCCAGTCGTCATACCGTACGCCGTTAATCTCGTACGCCTTCTCCAGCACCTGCGTGCGCACAAAACCCGCTTTCTCAAGGACCCGCACCGACCCGACGTTATCCGCCAGCACGTACGCGTTTATCGCCTTCACGCCCGTCTGGTTAAATGCATACTCACACACCGCGCGCAGCGCTTCGCTGGCAATGCCTTTTCCCTGCGCGGCAGGCACAACCGTGTAGCCAATATCCGCCTCTTCACGGTTCGCCGCACTGATTTGCAGGCCGATATCCCCGAGCGGCTTAACGTCGTTATGCAGACGGATTACAAAGACATGCTCCGCCATCAGGCGTGCGGCAAATACGCGGCGCGTCTCTTTTTCCGGTGTAATAGCGGCCATATAGCGCATGATGGCGGGGTCTTCGCGCAGAGAGCGGAAGAATGCCCAGTCAGAAGGTTCGAAAGGGGTGAGGTTAAGCCGGGTTGTGGTGATGGTTGCCATAGTTACGCCATATCATCCAGACATGGCGTATAACTCTAACATATTCACTGCACCACATCCCCCAGCGCCTCTTCCAGGTCATACCAGCGGAACGTAAACCCGGCCGCTTCCAGCCGTTTTGGCAGCGCGCGCTGCCCGCCCAGTACCAGCACCGAAGACTCACCCATCAGCAGACGAATCGCCGTCGCAGGCACGCGCAGCACCGCCGGGCGATGCAGGGCATGACCCAGGGCATGAGCAAATTGCTCATTACGTACCGGATACGGAGAGACCATGTTAAACGGCCCACGCAGGTCGTTATCCAGCAGCCAGAGAATACCGTTGACCATATCGTCGATATGGATCCACGCCAGATACTGACGACCGTTTCCGATGGGCCCGCCAAGCCCCATTTTAAACGGCGGCAACATTTTACCGAGAATACCGCCTTTCGGAGCAAGCACCACGCCGGTGCGCAGCAGGCAGACGCGGGTGTTATCGCTCTGCGCCCCGCAGGCGATACGCTCCCATTGGGCGCAGAGTTTATGGGTAAACTCGTTGTGCGGCGGCTCTTCTTCGGTCACCACCACTTCACCAAGATCGCCATAGTAGCCTGTAGCAGAGCCTGAAATCAGCACCGAGGGCGGCGTCTCGCTGTTGCGAATCAGCTCAACCAGCCTTTCGGTCATATTCCAGCGACTGCTGCATAAACGCTGTTTTTGCTCTTCGGTCCAGCGTTTATCGGCGATTGGTTCGCCTGCAAGGTTGATGACGGCGTCAAAGCCGTTCAGATCCTGCCTTTCCGCCAGGCCTTTCCAGATCTCAACGCCGGTGCCCAGCACCTGGCGCGCTTTCTCCGGGCTGCGCGTGACCACGGTAATGTCGTGATGCAACGCCTGCAAACGTGGAATGAGATGGCGACCAATCAGGCCCGTACCGCCGGTGAGCAGGATCTTCATACAACCTCCAGGTTTACGCCTGGCGCTGCCAGCTTAACGTCATGGAGACGGAGTCGGCGTAGCGCAGTGCGTGAAGTTTATCGATCTCCACTTCAGCATAAGTGACCCAGTGGTGTTCGCGTGCGATGTCGAGCACATCCTGAGTTAATTTTTCCAGTAGCGCAAAACGGTTGTTCTCTACGTACTGGATGATGCTTTTGGTGATCGTGCGATAGTTCAACGCGTCATTGATGTCTTCGCTGGCGCGCGCCTTGTCTGCCGGGTAGTGGATCACCACATTCACCACGATATCCTGGCGATTCGCGATCTCCTCCTCTTTGATACCAATGAACGTGCGTAAGCGTAAGTTTTTTATACGAATAATAGCGTCATGCTGGGACATTGCAGGTCTTCTCCGTGTCAGTATTTTCACCTCATCATACATGAGGAGAACACCTGCACCCAACGGGGCGCAGGATCAAATCTGATGGATTTTTTGCATGGCGCGTTCGGTGGCCGGGCGGGTCCGGATGCGCTCAAACCAGTTGTTCACCGCCGGATAAGTGGCCAGGTCGATCCGGTGGCGTTCATGGGTGTTGATCCACGGCCAGCAGGCGATATCTGCGATGCTGTAATGCTCACCTCCCAGCCACGGTGATTTTTCCAGCCGACGGTTCAGTACCCCGTACAGGCGCTGGGTTTCGACCTGATATCGCTCAATGGCGTAAGGGATCGTCTGCGGCGCATAGGCCGTAAAGTGGTGATTCTGCCCCAGCATCGGCCCGAGGCCGCTCGACTGCCAGAATAACCATTGCAGCGTGTGATGACGCTCGCGCAACTCACCGCTCAGGAGCTTGCCGGTTTTCTCTGCCAGATAGAGCAAAATCTCTCCGGACTCAAACAGGCTTAACGGTTTGCCGCCGTCAGAGGGCAGGTTATCAATGATGGCCGGAATTTTATTGTTGGGCGAGATGGCCAGAAAAACGGGGCGGAACTGGTCGCCTTTACTGATATCCACGCGAATGATCCGGTAGTCCACTTCGGCTTCTTCAAGAAAGAGTGTGATCTTATGGCCATTAGGGGTGGGGGCATAATAGAGATCTATCATTCTCAACTCCTGTCAGTGCGAATAGTGTTGCCATGAAAAATCAGTATAGGTGCTTGTTGTAAATCGTGAGTTTTCATCAAGTGACAGCGAGGCAAAGAGATTATATGTTGAGTGAAAACCGATCAGCCGAAGAGGATGTTATGAGCCAGCCTGTAATAACGTTGTGGTCCGATGCGAACTTTTTTTCTCCTTATGTCATGAGCGTTTATGTGGCGCTGGCAGAAAAGGGGCTTACTTTTACTCTGAAAACCGTTGACCTGGACAGCGGCGAACACCTGAAGCCTCAGTGGCAGGGCTACGCGCTCACTCGCCGAGTCCCTGTGCTGGAGATCGACGGTTTTGAGTTGAGTGAATCTTCGGCGATTGACGAGTACCTTGAGGACCGCTTTGCCCCGCCTGAGTGGGAACGCATCTATCCTCACGATCTGCAAAAGCGCGCCCGCGCCCGCCAGATCCAGGCGTGGCTGCGTAGCGACCTGGTGCCGATTCGCACAGAACGCTCTACGGACGTGGTGTTCGCTGGCGTCAAAAAGCCCGCCCTCAGTGAGGAAGGCTTATCCAGCGCCCGGAAGCTGATCGAAACTGCGTCATCGCTGCTGGCGCAGGGTAACCCCAACCTGTTTGGCGAGTGGTGTATTGCCGACACCGATCTGGCGCTGATGCTCAATCGCCTGATCCTCAACGGCGATGACGTCCCGCAGCTGCTGGTGGATTACGCCACATTCCAGTGGCAACGCGCGTCGGTACAGCGCTATCTGGCACTCTCTGCTAAGCGCGCGGGCTGATAAGACGGGACGCTTGAGGTATGATAGGGGCAGTCTGTATTCCCGAGGAGTAACTGATGAAACTGATGTTTGCGTCGGATATTCATGGATCGCTGCCCGCGACCGAACGCGTGCTTTCTCTGTTCGCCCAAAGCGGGGCGCAGTGGCTGGTGATCCTGGGCGATGTGTTAAACCACGGCCCACGCAATGCGTTGCCGGAAGGCTATGCTCCCGCGCAGGTGGCGGAAAAACTTAATCATTTTGCCTCGCGCATTATCGCCGTTCGCGGCAACTGTGACAGTGAAGTTGACCAGATGCTGCTGCATTTTCCCATTACCGCTCCCTGGCAACAGGTGTTGATGGAAAACAGCCGTTTGTTCCTGACCCACGGGCACCTGTTCGGCCCGGATAACCTGCCGTCACTCGCCGCTGGCGATGTCCTGGTTTATGGTCATACTCATATTCCGGTGGCGGAAAAGCGCGGGGCGTTTTATCACTTTAACCCCGGGTCTGTCAGCATTCCTAAAGGCGGCAACCCGGCAAGCTACGGCATGTATGAAGACGGGACATTAAGCGTTATCGCACTTAATGATCAGCAAGTTATTGCGCAGATAGCGATTAATCCGTAAGTTACACCACAACTGCAAACGCGCCGAAAGAGCGCTTAGACGAGAAGGTTTCCCGATGGTGGAGCAGAATCATTTGGCAAGTACTGAATGGGTTGACATTGTCAGCGAAGAAAATGAAGTGATCGCGCAGGCCAGCCGCGAACAAATGCGTGCGGAGCGTCTGCGTCACCGCGCGACGTACATCGTTGTTCATGACGGCATGGGCAAGATTCTGGTCCAGCGTCGCACCGACACCAAAGATTTTCTTCCTGGTATGCTGGATGCCACAGCGGGTGGCGTCGTGCAGGCCGATGAAGTGCTGCTGGATTCCGCGCGTCGTGAAGCGGAAGAAGAGTTAGGTATCGCTGGCGTGCCGTTTGCCGAGCACGGGCAGTTTTATTTCGAAGATGAGCATTGCCGCGTCTGGGGCGGGCTGTTTAGCTGCGTTTCCCACGGTCCGTTCGCCTTGCAGGAAGAGGAAGTGAGCGAAGTCAGCTGGATGACGCCGGAAGAGATCACCGCGCGTTGCGACGAATTCACTCCGGATTCCCTTAAAGCACTGGCGCTGTGGATGACCCGCAACGCCAAAAACGAATCCGCTAAACCGGAAAATAAGGCGGAAAAAGAGGAAGAGGCTGAGTAAGCCTTAACAGCTTTCCCGCAGACACAGGCTGGACGCGATGGGTTTATGGTCGCGCCAGTCTCCGTCATTAAGACGTTCCAGTAACGCTTTCCCGGCTTCAATCCCAATCTTGCGATGCGGTACTGCCATCGTCGTCAGCGGCGGCTGACAGACGCGGCTGACGTCGCTGTCGCCAAAACCTACGACCGCTAAATCGTCCGGCACCTTGATGCGCCGACGCTGGCACTCATATAGCGCGCCGCAGGCCAGTTCATCTGATACGCACACCAGCGCATCCAGCTCCGGCCACGCCAGCAGGAACTCTGGCAATTGTGCCGCGCCGGTGGAGAAGTTCGGCGGCATGGCGGCATTAATCACTCTGTTCGGCGCCAGGTGGTGGCGCAGCATCGCCTTGTACCAGCCCTGCAAATGCTGCTGAAAAATCCACTGTTCCTGGTTAGCGCACAGCAGGCCGATATTCTGGTAGCCGCGCTGAATCACCATCTCGGTAAGTTCATACATGGCGGCGACGTTATCAATCCCGATATTCATATCAATCGGATCGGCACGCATTGCACCCATTTCCATCACCGGGATAGAGGCGTTTTTTAGCCAGTGTCGCACGGTATCGGAGTGCTCGACGCTGAGCAGTATCGCCGCGGCGATGTTCGAGGCCAACAGCGTTTCAAGCAGTTTCTCTTCCTGTTCAAGACGATGCTGAGATTCCGCCAGCATGATCTGATATCCGGCTGGCTGGAGCACCTGCTGTAGCCCGGCGAACATCTCGGAACAGCCAGCTTCGGAAAGATTGGGTACAACCATCGCAATCGTCCATGACGATGCCGATGCCAGTGCGCTGGCGGCAAGATTGGGCATGTATCCCAGCTCCTGCACCGCGGCTTCAATTTTTTCACGCAGTTTATCGGAAACCTGTTCGGGCGTGCGGAGGGCACGGGAAACAGTCATCGTGCCGACGCCGGCAAGCTGCGCGACATCCGCGAGCGTTACTTTTCCGGTACTGCGCCGTTTTCGGGTTAAAGACATACATCTTCCTGCTGACAGGACGCGATTCAGTTTCATCCTTCATTTTACGTGACAGGCAGTATACGCCTTAAATCCCTTTTTTTGCTGTGATTTCGCACCATGATAGTAAATTGATAGCGCTATCACAGTTCTGCATGTTAGTTGTTGGTAGCGCTATCTTTGTGATCGCGATCGCAGTCATTAATTGATGGGTTGAATAGAGTTTGCCCATGTCTTGTCTTTAGCGGGAGTGAAAAATGCTCAAAAAGTGGATATATGATACAACCATCATCCTACAGGATAGCGTTGAAAGCTGGCCCCAGGCGCTGGAACTGTGCGCGAAACCGCTGCTGGATTTGCAGGTCATTGCGCCGGAATATGTCACGGCTATCATCGAGCAGCATCACACGTTAGGTCCCTACTATGTGCTGGCTCCAGGGCTGGCAATGCCCCATGCGCGACCGGAAGAAGGGGCGAAAGGACTTGGCCTGTCATTATTAAAACTGAAACAGGGTGTCTCTTTTGGTGCCGGTGAGTTTGACCCCGTCGATGTGATTGTGATGCTGGCGGCGCCGGACAAGCATAGCCATATCGAAATGATCTCAGCCTTAGCGGAATTATTTTCCAGCGACGAAGATATGGCTGAATTACATCGGGCGAATACGCTGGAGGAGATAAAAACCATCATCGATCGCTTCTGATTTAATTATTTAACCCGATTCATCTCAACATTACGCATCAGCGTGATGGGGCGTACTCTACTCAAAAAAGGGGATAACAATGAAAATCATGGCTATTTGCGGCTCCGGCCTGGGCAGCAGTTTTATGGTCGAAATGAATATTAAAAAGGTGCTCAAAAAACTGGAAATTGAGGCCGAGGTTGAACACTCCGATCTCTCCTCGGCTACGCCGGGCGCGGCGGACCTGTTTGTAATGGCGAAAGACATTGCCGCCAGCGCCAGCGTGCCGGAAAGCCAGCTGGTGGTGATCAACAATATCATCGATATTAACGAACTCGAAGCGCAGCTGCGCGCCTGGTTCGAAAGACAATAATCCTGATAAGGCGAGGTGGATATGTTTATCCTTGAAACGCTGAACTTCGTTGTTGATATTTTAAAAGTCCCTTCAGTGCTGGTCGGTTTAATTGCCCTGATTGGTCTTGTGGCGCAGAAAAAAGCCTTTTCGGATGTGGTAAAAGGCACAATTAAAACCATTCTCGGCTTTATTGTACTGGGCGGCGGCGCAACCGTGCTGGTGGGCTCATTAAATCCGCTCGGCGGTATGTTTGAGCACGCCTTTAATATTCAGGGCATTATTCCCAACAATGAAGCTATTGTGTCGATTGCCCTGGAAAAATATGGCGCTTCCACCGCGCTCATTATGGCCTTCGGGATGGTGGCGAATATTATTGTTGCGCGCTTTACCCGCCTGAAATACATCTTCCTCACCGGGCATCACACCTTCTACATGGCATGCATGATTGGCGTGATCCTGACGGTTGCAGGCTTCGAGGGGGTCGGGCTGGTCTTTACCGGCTCGTTGATCCTCGGCCTGATTATGGCCTTCTTCCCGGCGATTGCGCAGCGCTATATGAAGCGTATTACCGGCAACGATGAGATCGCCTTCGGTCATTTCGGCACGCTGGGCTACGTGCTGTCCGGCTGGATTGGCAGCAAGGTCGGTAAAGGTTCGCGCTCCACCGAAGAGATGAACCTGCCGAAGAACCTTAGCTTCCTGCGTGACAGTTCAATCTCCATCTCCCTGACCATGATGATTATCTACCTGATCATGGCGGTGAGCGCCGGACGTGAGTACGTGGAGGCCACCTTCAGCGGCGGCCAGAACTACCTGGTGTACGCCATCATTATGGCCATCACCTTCGCGGCAGGCGTGTTCATCATCTTGCAGGGCGTGCGCCTGATTCTGGCGGAAATCGTCCCGGCCTTTACTGGCTTCTCGGAAAAACTGGTGCCCAATGCGCGGCCTGCGCTGGACTGTCCGGTAGTCTACCCGTATGCGCCAAACGCGGTGCTGATTGGCTTCCTGTTTAGTTTCCTCGGCGGGATTGTGGGCTTGTTCATCTGCGGTCAGTTTAGCTGGGTGCTGATCCTGCCGGGC
The DNA here is from genome assembly GCF_001037675.1 of Enterobacter sp. MGH119. Lineage (NCBI taxonomy): Bacteria > Pseudomonadati > Pseudomonadota > Gammaproteobacteria > Enterobacterales > Enterobacteriaceae > Enterobacter > Enterobacter sp. MGH119. The sequence goes on from NZ_KQ089929.1 coordinate 246,743, forward strand.
GTCGTGCCGCATTTCTTCACCGGTGCAACGGCGGGCGTGTTTGGTAACGCCACCGGTGGACGCCGCGGGGCAATGATTGGCGCCTTTGCTAACGGCCTGCTGATCACCTTCCTCCCGGTCCTGCTGCTGCCTGTTCTGGGCGCAATTGGCTTTGCGAATACGACCTTCTCGGACGCTGATTTTGGTGCGGTCGGGATTGTGCTGGGCAACCTGGCGCGCTTCCTGTCGCCGTTTGCCATCACCGGACTGGTTGTTGTGTTGTTCGCGCTGCTGGTGGCCTACAACGTCTTCGCTAAAAACAAACCTGCCAGCGGTAACGCGCAGGAAAACCCCGGAGCCAAATCATGAATGAGAATGAAATAACCGAACTGGCGCGTCAGATTCGCCTTGAGACGCTGAAATCCCTTACGCAGCTGGGTTTTGGGCACTACGGCGGCAGCATGTCAGTCGTTGAAACGCTGGCGGTGCTGTACGGCGCGGTGATGAAAATTGACCCGGCCGATCCGGACTGGCCAGAGCGCGATTACTTTGTGCTGTCGAAAGGCCATGCGGGCCCGGCGCTGTACAGTACGCTGGCGATTAAGGGCTACTTCCCGATTGACGAGCTGAGCACGCTGAACCAGAACGGGACGCGTCTGCCAAGTCACCCGGATCGCCTGAAAACACGCGGCGTGGATGCCACCACCGGATCACTGGGGCAGGGGATCTCCATTGCTGGCGGCATGGCGCTGTCGCACAAGCTGGCAGGAAGGCCAAACCGGGTGTTCTGCATCGTCGGTGACGGGGAGCTGAACGAAGGACAGTGCTGGGAAGCCTTCCAGTTTATTGCTCACCATCGACTGAACAACCTGACGGTATTCGTGGACTGGAACAAACAGCAGCTCGACGGCGAGCTGGACGAAATCATCAGCGCCTTCGACCTGGAAGGCAAATTCCGCGCCTTTGGTTTTGACGTGGTAACGGTGAAAGGGGATGACATTCCGGCGCTGCTGGAGGTGACCGCGCCGATCCCTGCGGCCGATGCGCGTCCGCGGGTGGTGATCCTCGACAGCATCAAAGGGCAGGGGGTGCCATACCTGGAACAGCTCAGCAACTCGCATCACCTGCGATTAACTGAGGAGAGCAAAGCGGCGCTCAACGAGACGATTCGCCAACTGGAGGCTTCACATGATTAAGGTTGCACCGACAGGACAGAAAGATGCCGTTGAGATGCGTAAGGTCTACGCGGGTTTTGTGGCAAAACAGATTGAGGCCGGGAGCGAGATTATTGCGCTCGAAGCGGATCTGATGAGTTCGATGGCGATGGACGGCGTAGCGCGTGATTATCCACAGCACGTCATCAACTGCGGCATTATGGAGGCTAACGTGATTGGGACGGCCGCCGGGCTGTCGCTCACCGGACGTAAGCCGTTCGTCCATACCTTTACCGCCTTTGCCAGCCGTCGCTGCTTCGACCAGCTGTTTATGTCCCTGGACTACCAGCGCAATAACGTGAAGGTGATTGCCTCGGATGCGGGCGTGACGGCCTGCCACAACGGCGGGACGCATATGTCGTTCGAGGACATGGGCATCGTGCGCGGTCTGGCGCATTCAGTGGTGCTGGAGGTGACCGATGCGGTGATGTTCGAAGATGTGCTGCGTCAGCTTATCGACCTGGAAGGCTTCTACTGGGTGAGGACCATCCGTAAACAGGCCCCGAGCGTGTATGCCCCGGGGTCAACCTTCACCATCGGCAAGGGCAACGTGCTGCGCGAGGGAACCGATATTACCTTGATTGCTAACGGCATTATGGTGGCGGAAGCGCTGGAGGCGGCGCGCCAGCTGGAGCAGGAGGGGGTAAGCGCAGCGGTCATCGACATGTTTACCCTGAAGCCTATCGATCGGATGCTGGTGAAAAACTATGCCGAGAAAACCGGGCGTATTGTGACCTGCGAAAACCACAGCATTCACAACGGGCTGGGGTCGGCGGTGGCGGAAGTGCTGGTGGAAACCTGTCCGGTGCCCCTGCGTCGGGTGGGGGTGAAGGAACGATATGGTCAGGTGGGCACGCAGGACTTCTTGCAAAAGGAGTATGGCCTGACGGCACATGACATTGTGTCGGCGGCGCGGGAGCTGTTGTAATAAAAAAAGGCGACCGTGTGGTCGCCTTTTTGTTGCCCGGTGGCGCTGGCGCTTACCGGGCCTACGGTCCTGTAGGCCGGATAAGCGAAGCGCCATCCGGCAAAACATTACTGCTGCTGCGAAGACTGGATCGCCGTCAGCGCGATGGTGTAGACGATATCGTCAACCAGCGCACCACGGGACAGGTCGTTCACAGGTTTGCGCATGCCTTGCAGCATTGGCCCGATGGAGATCAGGTCTGCTGAACGCTGTACCGCTTTATAGGTGGTGTTACCGGTGTTCAGATCCGGGAAGATGAACACGGTAGCACGACCTGCAACCGGCGAGTTTGGCGCTTTGGATTTCGCCACGTCAGCCATTACCGCGGCATCGTACTGGAGCGGGCCGTCGATCATCAGATCCGGACGTTTTTCCTGCGCAATGCGGGTCGCTTCACGGACTTTCTCTACGTCACTGCCTGCACCAGAGGTACCGGTGGAGTATGAGAGCATCGCGACGCGCGGTTCGATACCGAAGGCAATCGCGGAGTCCGCAGACTGGATAGCGATTTCTGCCAGCTGCTCTGCGGTTGGATCCGGGTTGATCGCGCAGTCGCCGTAAACATAAACCTGTTCAGGCAGCAGCATGAAGAACACGGAGGAGACCAGAGAGCTGCCCGGTGCGGTTTTGATCAACTGCAACGGTGGACGGATGGTGTTCGCGGTGGTGTGAACCGCACCGGAAACCAGACCGTCAACTTCGTCCTGCTCCAGCATCAGCGTACCCAGCACGACGTTGTCTTCCAGCTGCTCGCGCGCAACGGCTTCGGTCATGCCCTTGTTCTTACGCAGTTCAACCAGGCGAGCAACGTAGCTTTCGCGAACCACTTCCGGGTCAACGATCTCAATGCCAGCGCCCAGCTCAACGCCCTGAGACGCCGCAACGCGGTTGATCTCATCCGGGTTACCCAGCAGCACACAGGTCGCGATACCGCGTTCTGCACAGATGGCTGCCGCTTTAACGGTACGTGGTTCGTCGCCTTCTGGCAGAACCACGCGTTTGCCCGCTTTACGCGCCAGCTCGGTCAGCTGGTAACGGAAGGCTGGAGGAGACAGACGACGGCTGCGCTCGGAGGTCGCCGTCAGGGATTCGATCCAGTCCGCATTGATGTAGCCCGCAACGTATTCCTGAACTTTCTCGATACGCTCGTGGTCATCAACCGGCACTTCGAGGTTGAAGCTTTGCAGGCTCAGGGAGGTCTGCCAGGTGTTGGTGTTCACCATGAAGACTGGCAGGCCAGTGGCGAACGCACGCTCGCACAGCTTGCTGATACGCGCGTCCATTTCATAGCCGCCGGTCAGCAGAATTGCACCGATTTCCACGCCGTTCATTGCAGCCAGGCACGCTGCAACCAGCACGTCTGGACGGTCAGCAGAGGTCACCAGCAGTGAACCTGCGCGGAAGTGTTCCAGCATGTGTGGAATGCTACGTGCGCAGAAGGTTACGGACTTCACGCGGCGGGTGTTGATATCGCCTTCGTTGATCACGGTGGCGTTCAGGTGACGCGCCATATCGATTGCACGGGTGGCAATCAGATCGAAGCTCCATGGCACCGCGCCCAGAACAGGCAGCGGGCTGGAATCCTGCAACTTAGCCGGGTCAACTTTGATGACTTTCGCTTTGGAGGAGTCGTCAAAAATTTCGGACAGGTCAGGACGCGTACGGCCCTGCTCATCTACTGGCGCGTTCAGCTTGTTAACAATCACGCCGGTGATGCTGGTGTTTTTCGCACCGCCGAAGCTGCTGCGCGTCAGTTCGATACGCTCTTTCAGCTGCTCTGGGGTATCCGTGCCCTGAGACATCACAAAAACGATCTCTGCGTTCAGGGTTTTCGCGATTTCAAAGTTCAGAGACTGGGCAAACTGGTGTTTACGGGTCGGGACCAGGCCTTCAACCAGCACCACTTCCGCATCCTGCGCGTTTGCGTGGTAGTTGGCAATGATCTCTTCCATCAGCACGTCTTTCTGGTTGCTGGAGAGCAGAGATTCAACGTGGCTCATCTTCAACGGTTCAGCCGCTGGCAGATTGGAGTTCTTGCGAACGATGGTGGTGGTCTGGTCTGGCGCATCGCCACCGGCACGTGGCTGGGCGATAGGCTTAAAGACGCTCAGACGAACGCCTTTGCGTTCCATAGCGCGGATCACGCCGAGGCTGACGCTGGTCAGGCCGACGCTGGTTCCGGTAGGGATCAGCATAATAGTACGGGACACGGTTTATCCTCTTTCGTTACCGCCGCGTTGGGCGGGTTACAAAACAGCACCGCCAGCATTGCTGGCGGTGTGGAATCAGGCAGTCAGGCGGTGTGCGTCTTGCGCGATGACCAGCTCTTCGTTAGTTGGAATAACGATAGCAGGGCGGGTGCCTTCTTTGTTGATGAAGCCAGACTTGCCGAAGCGGGCAGCCAGGTTACGCTCATGATCAACTTCGAAGCCCAGAACGCCCAGTTTGCCCAGGGACAGTTCACGTACCATTGCCGCGTTCTCACCGATACCACCGGTGAAGATAACAGCATCCAGACGGCCTTCCATCAGCGCGGTGTAAGAACCGATGTACTTCGCCAGGCGGTGGCAATAAACGTCCATTGCACGTTTAGCGTCAGCTTTTTCTGCGTAGTTGTCTTCAACGTAACGGCAGTCGCTGGTGACCTCGGTCAGACCCAGCAGGCCAGACTCTTTGGTCAGCATTTTGTTGATGTCGTCAACGCTCATGCCCAGGGTGTCGTGCAGGTGGAAGATGATCGCCGGGTCGATATCACCGGAACGGGTACCCATCACCAGACCTTCCAGCGGGGTCAGACCCATAGAGGTGTCAACACACTTACCGTTGCGGATAGCGGAAACAGAACCACCGTTGCCCAGGTGGCAGGTGATAATGTTGACTTCTTCAACCGGCTTGTTCAGCACTTTTGCGGCTTCCTGAGTCACATAGAAGTGGCTGGTACCGTGAGCGCCGTAACGACGGACGCCGTGCTCTTTGTACAGGCTGTATGGCAGGGCATAGAGGTAAGACTCTTCCGGCATGGTCTGATGGAACGCAGTATCAAACACGGCCACGTTTTTGTCTTTCAGACTCGGGAAGGATTTCAGTGCTTCAGCGATACCGATCAGGTGAGCCGGGTTATGCAGCGGTGCGAAAGACGCAGAGTCTTTGATACCCTGAATCACGGAGTCGTCGATTACCACGGAACTGGTGTATTTTTCGCCGCCGTGGACGATACGGTGACCAATTGCGGTCAGCTGAGCAGACAGTTCTGGTTTTTGTGCCAGAATAGTGTTAACGATAAAGTTCAGCGCTTCACTGTGAGCGGCGCCTGCACCTAAAGCCGCTTCTTGTTTGCTGCCGTCCATCTTCCACTTGATACGTGCTTCAGGCAGATGGAAACATTCGGCCAAACCAGAGAGGTACTCGTCACCGTTGAGCGCATCGATGATGGCGAATTTCAGTGAGGAGCTACCGCAGTTCAGAACCAGTACTAACTTACTCGACATGGAAGTACCTATTATTGATACGTGGCTAAAAAAACGTCAGTGAGTCTAAAAGCGTAACGCATGCTGACCCAGACATTTATGATTAACATCATGCCAAACGAACATTCTGGCAGGATGAAAGAAATACCTATGATTTTAAGCCATTTTGAACATTTTTCAGACAATGGCATAATATGCGATAATTTGACGAGTTAACGCTTATCGTCTACGGCCCTATCAGGCTGGCACAGGATACCCGATACGGGGTAGCGATGACAAAATATTTTGAACGTTGTCATAACCTGTTGTGGTTTTGCACGAAAATTTTAATTTTTATATGTGAAGTTGAGGTACAGCCATGTCGACACCCGAAATCCCGTCCGTGAACTTTTTTAGTCTGTTTCGTCGGGGACAGCATTACGCAAAGACATGGCCGATGGAAAAGCGCCTCGCGCCCATGTTTATTGAAAATCGCACTATTCGCGCCACGCGCTATGCGATTCGCTTTATGCCCCCGATTGCCGTTTTTACCCTGTGCTGGCAGATAGCGTTAGGTGGGCAGCTTGGCCCTGCCGTCGCGACGGCGCTCTTTGCGTTAAGCCTGCCGATGCAGGGGCTATGGTGGTTAGGTAAACGTTCCGTCACGCCACTTCCGCCTTCTATTTTACACTGGTTTTATGAAGTGCGTGGAAAACTGCAAGAGGCTGGCCAGGCGCTGGCACCGGTTGAAGGTAAGCCGGACTATCAGGCGCTGGCGGATACCCTCAAGCGTGCGTTTAAACAGCTTGATAAAACATTCCTCGATGACTTGTGATTGATCATCGAAACGACGACCAAAAGAAGGCACAGTAACAATCAGTTACCGTGTCTTTTTTTTACAGTGCAATGCGCTACAGGAGTCGAAAGATGGAAATGACCCATGCTCAACGTCTGATTTTGTCTAACCAGTACAAGATGATGACTATGCTTGATCCCGATAACGCTGCGCGCTACAGCCGCCTGCAAACCATTGTTGAACGTGGTTTTGGCTTGCAGATGCGCGAACTGGATCGCGAATTTGGCGAACTGAAAGAGGAAACCTGCCGTATCGTTATCGACATCATGGAGATGTACCATGCGCTGCATGTGTCCTGGACCAATCTGAAAGACCAGCAGACCATTGACGAGCGCCGCGTGACGTTCCTGGGCTTTGATGCTGCGACGGAAGCGCGCTATCTGAGCTATGTACGCTTTATGGTGAATACCGAAGGGCGCTACACCCATTTTGATGCGGGTACGCACGGCTTCAACGCCCAGACCCCGATGTGGGATAAGTATCAACGTATGCTGAGCGCGTGGCACGCCTGTCCGCGTCAGTACCATTTAAGCAGCAACGAAATTCAACAAATCATTAATGCCTGACGGAGGTGCGTGTGCAGTGTAAAGGTTTTCTGTTTGATCTGGACGGTACGCTGGTGGATTCGCTGCCGGTGGTGGAGCGCTCGTGGTGCCACTGGGCCGACCGGCACGGCATTGACCATCAGGACGTACTGAATTTCATCCATGGCAAACAGGCCATTACCTCATTGCGGCACTTCCTGGCGGGACGTTCTGAGGAAGAGATTCAGGCGGAGTTCCGCTATCTTGAGCAGATTGAAGCTACCGATACCGAGGGTATCACCGCGCTGCCCGGTGCGCGCGAACTGCTTGAGCACCTGAATGAAGCGCAGATCCCGTGGGCTATCGTCACCTCCGGCTCGGTTCCCGTCGCGCATGCACGCCATAAGGCGGCAGGTTTGCCGACGCCGGACGTCTTCATTACCGCTGAGCGCGTGAAGCGCGGCAAGCCTGAACCGGATGCGTTCCTGCTCGGCGCTGAACTGCTCGGCCTTGCGCCAGCAGAGTGCGTGGTGGTGGAAGACGCGGCGGCAGGCGTGCTGGCCGGGCTGAACGCCGGCAGCCACGTCATTGCCGTTAACGTCCCGGCGGGTTCCCCCCGGCTGGAGGAGGCGGATTTCGTGCTTAACACCCTGACCGCCATCGACGTCTCGAAGGCGTCAGACGGAGTTGTAACCGTCTCGCTAAAAATGTAATCCCATGATATAGCCCCGCATTACCGGGGCTTTTTTATGGCAGAATTGCTTCTCCTCCACTGACAAGGACATGTTGTGAACGGTGAACTGATTTGGGTCCTGAGCCTGCTGTTAATCGCCATCATTCTTTTTGCCACGGGCAAGGTGCGCATGGATGCCGTCGCCCTGTTTGTGATTGTCGCATTCGTTCTGAGCGGTACCCTTTCCCTGCCGGAAGCCTTTTCCGGGTTTAGCGATCCCAACGTTATTTTGATTGCCGCTCTGTTTATTATTGGCGACGGGCTGGTACGCACCGGCGTGGCGACGATGATGGGGTCGTGGCTGGTGAAAGTGGCGGGCAGCAGCGAAACCAAAATGCTGATTTACCTGATGCTGACGGTCGCCGGGCTGGGCGCGTTTATGAGCTCTACGGGCGTCGTGGCCATCTTTATTCCGGTCGTGCTGAGCGTCTGCATGAGGATGCAGATCTCCCCGTCGCGGCTGATGATGCCGTTGAGCTTCGCCGGGCTCATCAGCGGCATGATGACGCTGGTCGCGACGCCGCCGAACCTCGTCGTGAACAGCGAACTGATCCGTGAGGGGCTTGAGGGGTTTAGCTTTTTCAGCGTTACGCCGATCGGGCTGGTGGTACTGGTGATGGGCATTATCTATATGCTATTGACCCGTTTTGCGCTGAAAGGGGAGAAGCAGGATAAAGCCAAAGAGGGCTGGAAGCGGCGCTCTTTCCGCGATCTGATTAAAGAGTATCGTCTGACCGGGCGTGCCCGACGTCTGGCTATCCGCCCGGGGTCGCCTATGGTGGGGCAGCGGCTGGATGACCTTAAGCTACGCGAACGCTATGGCGCGAACGTCATCGGGGTTGAGCGCTGGCGTCGTTTTCGTCGGGTGATCGTTAACGTGAACGGGGTGTCAGAGTTTCGCGCGCGTGACGTCCTGCTGATTGATATGTCCACCGCAGACGTGGATCTGCGGGAGTTTTGTAGTGAGCAGCTGCTGGAGCCGATGGTCCTGCGCGGCGAGTATTTCTCTGACCAGGCGCTGGATGTGGGAATGGCCGAGGTGTCGCTGATCCCGGAATCGGAGTTATTGGGCAAAACCGTGCGTGAAATCGGCTTTCGTACCCGCTATGGCCTCAACGTGGTAGGCCTGAAGCGCGATGGCGTAGCCCTTGAAGGGGCGGTGGTGGATGAGCCGATCCTGCTGGGGGATATCTTCCTCGTGGTCGGCAACTGGAAACTGATTAGCCAGCTCGGGCAGAAAGGCCGCGATTTTGTGGTGCTAAATATGCCGATTGAAGAGAGCGATGCATCACCGGCGCACAGCCAGGCGCCCCATGCGATTTTTTGCCTGGTATTGATGGTTGCCCTGATGCTGACGGACGAGATCCCTAACCCGGTGGCGGCAATAATCGCCTGTCTGTTAATGGGCAAATTCCGCTGTATCGACGCCGAAAGCGCTTACAAAGCGATTCACTGGCCGAGCATCATTCTCATCGTCGGGATGATGCCCTTCGCCCTGGCGCTACAGAAAACCGGCGGGGTGGATTTGATCGTAAAAGGCTTAATGGACGCGGGCGGGGGATATGGTCCGTACCTGATGATGGTTTGCCTGTTCGTCATGTGCGCCACCATTGGTTTGTTCATCTCCAATACCGCAACGGCGGTGCTGATGGCGCCCATTGCGCTGGCGATGGCAAAATCGATGGGCGTTTCGCCGTATCCGTTTGCGATGATGGTTGCGATGGCGGCGTCCGCGGCATTTATGACGCCGGTCTCTTCCCCGGTCAATACGCTGGTGCTGGGGCCCGGGAATTATAGGTTCAGTGATTTCGTGAAGCTGGGTGTGCCGTTCACCGTGCTGGTAATGCTGGTATGCGTGGTGTTAATTCCGGTGTTATTCCCGTTTTAGCGTGAGTGCAGAAACGTAGGCCGGGTAAGGCGGAGCCGCCACCCGGCAAAAAACTACAGCGGCGAATCCTGGCTAATCTCATCCAGTGACAAATGGAAGCTCGGCACAAACACGCGCATAAAGTAGTCCATCTCTTCGCTGCGACGAGATTCCAGCGTTTTTTCCAGACGCGTTTTTGCCAGTAAAAATTCGTTATTCCCGGCGGACAGCTCTTCCAGACACTTCAGGTAGGCGCACAGCGCATCGGCCTGCTTAACCAGAGATTTCTCCTCTTCCGTATACTGATGCTCGTCGATGAGCGGCCCGAAGATATCGCGCAGCTCTTCAGGCACCATGTCGATCAGCTTCTGCTGGGCAATCTTCTCAATAGCTTTATATTCCTGGGCAATCTGCGAGTTGAAATATTTCACCGGCGTAGGCAGATCCCCGGTCAGCACTTCCGATGCATCGTGGTACATCGCCAGCAGGGCGATACGTTCGGCATTCACCTGCCCGTTGAATTTGCGGTTTTTAATCGCGGCCAGCGCGTGCGCGACCATGGCAACCTGTAAACTGTGCTCAGACACATTTTCAGTGCGCACGTTGCGCATCAGCGGCCAGCGGTTGATGAGTTTCAGGCGGGAGAGGTGGGCAAAGAAATGACTCTGACTCATAGGTTACCTTATGTCTTCACTGCGACAGACTTCATTGTGCGGGGAGGGGAGGGAAGATGCAAATTTGCGGATGTTGCAGGCCGGGTAAGCGCAGTGCTACCCGGCGGATAGTCAGCGCTACTGATGGTACCCGGAGAGGAAGCGCCCGAAGCGGCTGATGGCCATTTCGAGATCGTCTTCGCGCGGCAGGGTGACGATACGCACGTGATCCGGCCACGGCCAGTTAAACGCCGTACCCTGAACCAGCAGCACTTTTTCCTGCAACAGGAAGTCGAGCACCATTTTCTGGTCGTCGTGAATATTAAAGCGCTTCGCGTCGATTTTCGGGAACATGTACAGCGCGCCGTTAGGCTTCACGCAGGAGACGCCCGGAATATCATTAATCAATTCCCATGCACGGTTGCGCTGTTCATACAGGCGGCCGCCTGGGACGATAAACTCGCTGATGCTTTGATAGCCGCCGAGTGCTGTCTGGATCGCATGTTGCGCCGGTACGTTGGCGCACAGACGCATGGATGCCAGCATCTCCAGCCCTTCAATGTAGCCTTTCGCATGTTTTTTCGGACCGTTCAGTACCATCCAGCCCTGACGGAAACCGGCAACGCGGTAAGTTTTAGACAGTCCGTTAAAGGTGACCGTTAGCAGATCGGGTGCTAGCGCGGCGATAGAGTGGTGCTGCGCCGCGTCGTACAGGATCTTGTCGTAAATCTCGTCGGCAAAGATGATCAGGTTGTGCTGGCGGGCGATCTCGACGATCTCCATCAGCAGCTCTTTTGAATAGACCGCGCCCGTCGGGTTATTCGGGTTAATGATCACGATACCCCGGGTGCGCGGGGTAATTTTGGCGCGAATATCATCCAGATCCGGGAACCAGTCAGAGGATTCGTCGCACAGGTAGTGCACCGCTTTACCGCTGGACAGGGACACCGCAGCCGTCCACAGCGGATAATCTGGGGCAGGAACCAGCATTTCATCGCCGCTGTTCAGGAGCGCCTGCATCGCCTGAACGATCAGTTCCGAGACACCGTTGCCAATGTAGATATCTTCAACGGTGACGTCGCGCATACCGCGAGCCTGATAGTGCTGCATGATGGCTTTACGGGCGGAGTAAAGCCCTTTTGAATCGCAGTAGCCTTGTGCAGTGGGCAGGTTACGGATCACATCCACCAGGATCTCATCCGGCGCTTCAAAACCAAATGGCGCGGGGTTGCCGATGTTGAGTTTCAGAACCTTATTGCCTTCCTCTTCAAGGCGTTTTGCCTCTTTGAGTACCGGGCCACGGATGTCGTAACAGACGTTGTCGAGCTTGCTGGATTTTTCGATAGGGGACATGAACCTTTAACCTTTTCGCTATTATTGCAACTTCCTGCCGTGGAAGTGTGCACGGAACAATGTACTCCCCCCGCGCTTCGTTTTGAAGGGCGCACAGAAGAAGATTTCGTTCCACCGGGGAATGTCGCTGTGATCGCTTACTCTAACGAGGGAGTGATTTTGTGCCTGAATTTATCGTAATAAAGGTTATTAATGGGTTTTTTATGCTAAAAATTGCATGTAACTATGAATTTTATTCTGATGTAAATAAAAAGACGATTCGGGCTGATGCATTAGTCCCCCTGAGTGATCATTCGTAAAACCTGAATGCTGAGATACCGATTGCCATATTAGCAAAGCCAGGCTAAAAGTTACTCATGTGAAATTAATGTTAAGGGTTATTAATGAATGGCCTGAATCTAAATTAAACTTTATTTATTATTAACGACGAAAATGCAACTTTCGTTAATTTTAATAAAAAGAGTGTAGTTGCTTATCATTGGCGGTAACTCCTTAATATTGCAATAAGACTTATAAATATAGTGGATTTGGGTTAAGATGTGTTTCGGGAATGCAGCATAGCGATAGGCCTGTTACGTATATCGGCTTCTGCTTTTCTGTATTAATCGATTGTTATTGTTAAAGTTATCTCTGGCTGATTGGGTAAGTCACATCTTGCTACGCTGGCAACGCTGCGATATAGATGGCAGAAAACATGTCTTACTCTTTATGGTATTTACATCAACCTGCAAACAAAGAAATATCCTGGACGCAAGAGAATAAAAATAACGTCATGAAACGTGATTTCTGACTGGTGATATACCGCAGTACAATAACTATCTGTCAGGCAGTCTGCCGGGCCGGGATGCGAGGGAAACTCTTCAGAAGGAATTGCTTAACTGTTACACACAGCTTCAACCCGGGCAGCTCCGCACGAGCAACCTGAAAGTGAAAAGATATGATAAATGCAAATCGTCCGATAATGAATCTCGACCTCGATCTGCTGAGAACGTTTGTTGCGGTCGCCGATCTCAACACTTTTGCAGCAGCTGCTGCCGCCGTTTGCCGTACCCAGTCCGCCGTGAGTCAGCAAATGCAGCGGCTGGAACAACTGGTTGGTAAAGAGCTTTTTGCGCGTCATGGGCGTAATAAGCTTTTAACAGAACATGGTATTCAGCTTCTGGGTTATGCCAGAAAGATACTGCGCTTTAATGATGAAGCCTGTATGTCATTAATGTTTAGCAACCTTCAGGGAGTGTTAACATTAGGGGCGTCAGATGAATCAGCAGATACCATTTTACCCTTCCTTCTCAACCGAATTAGCTCGGTTTATCCGAAGCTTGCCCTGGACGTTAGCGTTAAACGCAATGCCTTCATGGTTGAGATGCTGACAGAAAACGAGGTTGACCTGGTGGTCACCACGCATCGACCTGGCCAGTTTGACAGCCTGACGCTGCGTACTTCTCCAACGCACTGGTACTGTGCCGCGGAGTATGTATTGCAGAAAGGTGAGCCGATACCCCTGGTCCTGCTGGATGATCCCAGTCCGTTCCGCGATATGGTGCTGGCAGCGCTCAACGAAGCCAGTATTCCATGGCGCCTGGCGTACGTGGCGTCAACCTTGCCCGCAGTGCGAGCGGCGGTGAAGGCTGGGCTTGGCGTAACGGCCCGTCCGGTGGAAATGATGAGCCCCGATCTGCGTGTGCTGGGTCAATCCGAGGGACTCCCGTCGTTGCCGGATACGGAGTACCTGCTGTGCCATAACGCCGCCAGCAACAACGAGCTGGCAAAAGTGGTATTCGAGGCAATGGAAAACTACCACAATCCATGGCAGTACGCGGCTGTTACTCCCGAAGGAGGGGATGACTCCCTGATTGTGGAAGGGGATTTTGAGTGATCATTCCCTCAAAATTCTCGTAACAAAATGTAAGTGCAAAAAAGAGCCACTCGCATGATTTTTTCCTGCGAGTGGTTTTTTTTGCTATTCATAACCGCGGGCGGAGCAGGGATAAAGCAAATACCGCTTATTTATCAATGCAGAAAATGCTTTTGATTAAGATGTAAACAAGACCTGTTCTAACTTACCTCATACCCCACCGATGTTAAAAAAACAGGAAATATGTTGCTGTTTTTTTGATTGAATTAACAAAAGCGTGTCTCAGATCAAGAAAATACTCCCATTTGGGGGGAGGAATCGTTGGCAAATCCTGTCAAAATAGGAGGGTTATTTTTTTTACTTCCAAAACGGACACGATTCAACAAGATGCATTTGACGGAAAGTCATGTACCCACCAGGGTTAAAGGGCACCAAATGTTAATGAGAATCGCACGTTGTAATTTAATGTGAAGAAACCTTTGTTAAAGTTGACAAAAGGTTATAGAAAGGAGTAAAAAACCCCATCATTTTGCTGTCTATGTCTCATTTCTGACAGTTAGTGTAAGGTTATTTTGTTCCTCCCCATGAATCGATGTGATGCCCATCTGCCAGCAAGAGCAGTGTCGTCGGTATCACTTTTGATGAGTAAGCAATGAGTATGTCAACATCCACAGAAGTCATCGCTCATCACTGGGCATTCGCAATCTTTCTTATTGTAGCCATTGGCCTGTGCTGCCTGATGTTAGTCGGCGGCTGGTTCCTGGGCGGTCGCGCCCGCGCAAGGCACAAAAACACACCTTTCGAATCAGGTATTGATTCAGTAGGTACCGCTCGCTTACGCCTGTCTGCCAAGTTTTACCTGGTAGCCATGTTCTTCGTCATTTTTGACGTGGAAGCGCTTTACCTCTTCGCGTGGTCTACCTCCATTCGCGAAAGTGGTTGGGTGGGCTTTGTCGAGGCCGCAATTTTCATTTTAGTGTTACTGGCCGGTCTGGTTTATCTGGTGCGTATCGGCGCGCTGGACTGGACACCTGTGCGTTCACGCCGTGAACACATCAACCCGGAAAACAGTATCTCTAATCGTCAGCAGTAACAGCGAGGCAATAAGATGGATTATACGCTCACCCGCATAGATCCTAACGGTGAGAATGACCGTTACCCCCTGCAAAAACAGGAGATCGTAACCAACCCCCTGGAGCAAGAAGTCAACAAAAGCGTGTACATGGGCAAGCTCGAACATGCCATGCACGACATGGTCAACTGGGGTCGTAAGAACTCCATCTGGCCATACAACTTTGGCCTTTCTTGCTGCTACGTTGAAATGGTGACGTCATTCACTGCGGTGCATGACGTTGCGCGTTTTGGGGCCGAGGTACTGCGTGCTTCTCCGCGTCAGGCTGACCTGATGGTGGTGGCAGGGACCTGCTTTACCAAGATGGCACCGGTTATTCAGCGTCTTTATGACCAGATGCTGGAGCCAAAATGGGTTATCTCCATGGGCGCATGTGCAAACTCCGGCGGTATGTACGACATTTATTCCGTTGTGCAGGGCGTTGATAAGTTCATTCCGGTGGATGTGTACATCCCGGGTTGCCCGCCGCGTCCAGAGGCCTATATGCAGGCGCTGATGCTGCTCCAGGAGTCAATTGGTAAAGAACGCCGCCCGCTTTCATGGGTTGTTGGCGATCAGGGTGTCTATCGCGCGAACATGCAGTCTGAGCGCGAGCGTAAACGTGGTGAACGTATTGCCGTCACCAACCTGCGTACGCCTGACGAAATTTAATTTGCGCCTGTGGGCCTGGAGAACACCTTCGCATATCACTACTCAAATAGCGCGAAGCCAGGCTTAACAGTCACCACGGACCATTTGCAATGGTGAACAATATGACCGACTTAACCGCGCAAGAAGCCGCCTGGCAGACTCGGGATCATCTCGATGACCCGGTCATTGGCGAACTGCGCAACCGTTTTGGGCCGGATGCCTTTACTGTTCAGGCCACCCGCACCGGGGTACCCGTTGTTTGGGTGAAGCGTGAGCAATTACTGGAAGTTGTCGATTTCCTCAAGAAATTGCCAAAACCTTACGTCATGCTGTTTGACTTACACGGCATGGACGAACGTCTGAGAACGCACCGCCAGGGTCTCCCTGCCGCGGATTTTTCCGTTTTCTACCACCTGATCTCAATAGACCGCAACACGGATATCATGCTCAAGGTGGCATTGTCTGAAAACGACATGCATCTGCCGACGATCACCAAACTTTTCCCGAACGCCAACTGGTACGAGCGTGAAACCTGGGAAATGTTCGGCATGACCTTCGACGGCCACCCGCATCTGACGCGCATCATGATGCCGCAGACCTGGACCGGCCACCCGCTGCGTAAAGACTACCCGGCACGCGCCACCGAATTCGACCCGTTTGAGCTAACCAAAGCCAAGCAGGATCTGGAGATGGAAGCGCTGACCTTCAAGCCGGAAGACTGGGGCATGAAGCGCGGCACCGAAAACGAGGACTTCATGTTCCTCAACCTCGGTCCGAACCACCCGTCTGCGCACGGTGCTTTCCGTATTATCCTTCAGCTTGACGGCGAAGAGATTGTCGACTGCGTGCCTGACATCGGCTACCACCACCGTGGTGCCGAGAAGATGGGCGAGCGTCAGTCCTGGCACAGCTACATTCCGTATACCGACCGTATCGAATACCTCGGCGGCTGCGTGAACGAAATGCCATACGTGCTGGCCGTTGAGAAACTGGCAGGCATCACCGTCCCGGATCGCGTTAACGTGATTCGCGTAATGCTGTCTGAACTGTTCCGTATTAACAGCCACCTGCTGTACATCTCCACGTTCATTCAGGACGTCGGCGCGATGACGCCGGTCTTCTTCGCCTTTACCGACCGTCAGAAAATCTACGATCTGGTGGAAGCGATTACCGGTTTCCGTATGCACCCAGCCTGGTTCCGTATCGGTGGTGTGGCGCACGATCTGCCGCGCGGTTGGGACCGTCTGCTGCGTGAATTCCTCGACTGGATGCCGAAACGTCTGGCGTCTTACGAGAAAGCCGCGCTGCGTAACTCCATCCTGAAAGGCCGTTCCCAGGGCGTTGCTGCCTACGGCGCGAAAGAAGCGCTGGAGTGGGGGACTACCGGTGCTGGCCTGCGTGCGACCGGGATTGATTTCGACGTGCGTAAAGCGCGTCCTTACTCTGGTTACGAGAACTTCGACTTTGAAGTCCCGGTTGGCGGCGGTGTTTCCGACTGCTACACCCGCGTGATGTTGAAAGTGGAAGAGCTGCGCCAGAGCCTGCGCATCCTTGAGCAGTGCCTCAACAACATGCCGGAAGGCCCGTTCAAGGCGGATCACCCGCTGACGACGCCGCCACCGAAAGAGCGCACGCTGCAACATATCGAGACCCTGATCACCCACTTCCTGCAAGTTTCCTGGGGCCCGGTCATGCCAGCACAGGAATCCTTCCAGATGATTGAAGCGACCAAGGGTATCAACAGCTACTACCTCACCAGCGACGGCAGCACCATGAGCTACCGCACCCGCGTGCGTACGCCAAGCTTCGCGCACTTGCAGCAGATCCCGGCCGCCATTCGCGGCAGTCTGGTCTCCGACCTGATTGTGTATCTGGGTAGTATCGATTTTGTTATGTCAGATGTGGACCGCTAATTATGCACGAGAATCAACAACCACAAACCGAGGCTTTTGAGCTGAGTGAAGCAGAGCGTGCCGCCATTGAGCACGAGATGCACCACTACGAAGACCCGCGTGCGGCGTCCATTGAAGCGCTGAAAATCGTACAGAAACAGCGTGGTTGGGTGCCGGATGGGGCGATCTATGCGATCGCAGAAGTGCTGGGCATTCCGGCAAGTGACGTAGAAGGCGTAGCCACGTTCTACAGCCAGATCTTCCGTCAGCCGGTAGGCCGCCATGTGATCCGCTACTGTGACAGCGTGGTCTGCCACATCACCGGTTATCAGGGCATTCAGGCTGCGATTGAGAAGAAACTCAATATTAAGCCGGGCCAGACCACCTTCGACGGACGTTTTACTCTGCTGCCAACCTGCTGCCTGGGTAACTGCGACAAGGGGCCGACCATGATGATTGATGAGGACACTCACAGCCATCTGACGCCGGAAGCGATTCCTGACCTGCTGGAGCAGTACAAATGAAAACTGTAATTCGTACTGCTGAGACGCATCCGCTGACCTGGCGTCTGCGTGATGACAAACAGCCGGTATGGCTCGACGAATATCAGAGCAAAAACGGCTATGCCGGTGCGCGTAAAGCCCTTGGCGGCATGGCGCCGGACGACATCGTTAACGCGGTGAAAGAGTCTGGCCTGAAAGGCCGCGGTGGTGCGGGCTTCTCCACCGGTCTGAAGTGGAGCCTGATGCCGAAAGATGAATCCATGAACATCCGTTACCTGCTGTGTAACGCCGATGAAATGGAGCCGGGTACCTATAAAGACCGTCTGCTGATGGAACAGCTGCCGCACCTGCTGGTGGAAGGCATGCTGATCTCCGCGTTCGCGCTGAAAGCGTACCGTGGCTACATCTTCCTGCGCGGCGAATACATCGAAGCGGCGGAAAACCTGCGTCGTGCGATTGCC
This sequence comes from Enterobacter sp. MGH119, assembly GCF_001037675.1. Lineage (NCBI taxonomy): Bacteria > Pseudomonadati > Pseudomonadota > Gammaproteobacteria > Enterobacterales > Enterobacteriaceae > Enterobacter > Enterobacter sp. MGH119. The sequence continues at coordinate 264,808 of NZ_KQ089929.1, forward strand.
GAAGCCACCGAAGCGGGACTGCTGGGTAAAAACATCCTGGGCACCGGGTTTGACTTCGAGCTGTTCGTGCACACCGGTGCCGGGCGTTATATCTGCGGTGAAGAAACCGCGCTGATTAACTCCCTGGAAGGCCGCCGCGCGAACCCGCGCTCCAAGCCACCGTTCCCGGCAAGCTCCGGCGTGTGGGGTAAACCGACCTGCGTCAACAACGTCGAAACCCTGTGTAACGTCCCGGCGATCCTTGCGAACGGCGTGGAGTGGTATCAGGGCATCTCCTCAAGCAAAGATGCCGGTACCAAGCTGATGGGCTTCTCCGGTCGCGTGAAGAACCCTGGCGTCTGGGAGCTGCCGTTCGGCACCACCGCACGCGAAATTCTTGAAGACTACGCCGGCGGCATGCGCGATGGCCTGAAATTCAAAGCCTGGCAGCCGGGTGGGGCAGGGACGGACTTCCTGACCGAAGCCCACCTTGACCTGCCAATGGAGTTCGAAAGCATTGGTAAAGCAGGTAGCCGTCTGGGTACCGCGCTGGCGATGGCCGTCGACCACGAGATCGGCATGGTATCCCTGGTGCGTAACCTGGAAGAGTTCTTCGCCCGCGAGTCCTGCGGCTGGTGCACACCGTGCCGTGATGGTCTGCCGTGGAGCGTGAAGATCCTGCGTGCTATCGAACGTGGCGAAGGCCAGCCTGGCGATATCGAGACACTTGAGCAACTGTGTCGATTCTTAGGACCGGGTAAAACCTTCTGTGCCCACGCACCGGGCGCCGTCGAGCCGCTGCAAAGCGCGATTAAATATTTCCGCGACGAATTCGAAGCAGGCATCAAGCAGCCGTTCAGCAATACCCATTCGATCAATGGTATTCAGCCGAACCTGCTGAAAGCGCGCTGGTAAAAACAGAATTTTGATTAACGCTCGGTTTCGGCCGAGCCAACTGGAAGCATGCTAATGGCTACGATTCATGTAGACGGCAAAGAATACGAAGTCAACGGGGCGGACAACCTGCTGGAAGCTTGTCTGTCTCTTGGCCTCGATATTCCGTACTTTTGCTGGCATCCGGCGCTGGGCAGCGTCGGTGCTTGCCGCCAGTGTGCGGTGAAGCAATATCAAAACGCGGAAGACACGCGTGGTCGCCTGGTGATGTCCTGTATGACGCCAGCCGCCGAAGGCACCTTTATTTCGATTGATGACGAAGAAGCCAAACAGTTCCGTGAAAGCGTGGTGGAGTGGTTGATGACCAACCACCCACACGACTGTCCGGTGTGTGAGGAGGGCGGTAACTGCCACCTTCAGGATATGACCGTCATGACCGGTCACAGCTTCCGTCGCTATCGCTTTACCAAGCGTACCCACCGTAACCAGGATCTGGGGCCGTTCATCTCTCACGAAATGAACCGCTGCATCGCCTGCTACCGCTGCGTGCGTTACTACAAAGATTATGCAGACGGTCAGGATCTGGGCGTGTATGGCGCGCATGACAACGTCTACTTCGGTCGTCCGGAAGACGGTACGCTTGAAAGTGAATTCTCCGGTAACCTGGTAGAAATCTGTCCGACCGGCGTGTTTACCGATAAAACCCACTCTGAACGTTACAACCGTAAATGGGACATGCAGTTTGCGCCAAGCATCTGCCAGCAGTGCTCCCTCGGCTGTAACACCAGCCCGGGTGAACGTTACGGCGAACTGCGTCGTATCGAAAACCGTTACAACGGTACCGTTAACCACTACTTCCTCTGCGACCGCGGTCGTTTCGGCTATGGCTATGTGAACCTGAAAGACCGTCCGCGTCAGCCGGTTCAGCGCCGTGGCGATGACGTCATTACCCTCAACGCTGAGCAGGCGATGCAGGGCGCGGCAGATATTCTGCGTCAGTCGAAGAAAGTGATCGGCATTGGCTCCCCGCGTGCCAGCATCGAAAGCAACTTCGCGCTGCGCGAGCTGGTTGGAGCGGAAAACTTCTACACCGGTATCGCCCAGGGCGAGCAGGAACGTCTCCAGCTGGTGCTGAAAGTGCTGCGTGAAGGCGGTGTTCACACGCCTGCGCTGCGCGAAATCGAATCCTATGATGCGGTTCTGGTGCTCGGGGAAGACCTGACGCAGACCGGCGCACGCGCGGCTCTGGCGGTTCGCCAGGCGGTGAAAGGCAAAGCACGTGAAATGGCAGCGGCGCAGAAAGTGGCTGACTGGCAGATTGCGGCCATCCTCAACATCGGTCAGCGCGCGAAGCATCCTCTGTTTGTGACTAACGTCGACAACACCCGTCTGGACGATATCGCGGCGTGGACCTACTGCGCGCCGGTTGAAGATCAGGCGCGCCTCGGATTTGCCATTGCCCACGCGCTGGACAGCAACTCGCCGGCCGTTGAACTGGATCGCGACCTGCAAAACAAGGTCGACGTGATTGTTCAGGCGCTGGCGGGGGCGAAGAAACCGCTGATTATTTCCGGTACCAACGCCGGTAGCGCTGAAATCATTCAGGCCGCAGCGAACGTTGCCAAAGCCCTGAAGGGACGCGGCGCTGACGTTGGTGTGACCATGATTGCCCGTGCGGTGAACAGCATCGGTCTGGGTATGATTGGCGGCGGCTCGCTGGAAGACGCGTTAAGCGAACTGGAATCCGGTGCCGCTGACGCCGTTGTGGTGCTGGAAAATGACCTGCATCGCCATGCTTCTGCCGCTCGCGTTGACGCCGCGCTCTCCAGAGCGCCGCTGGTGATGGTTATCGACCATCAGCGCACCGCGATCATGGACAAAGCGCATCTCGTTCTCTCTGCGGCAAGCTTCGCAGAAAGCGACGGGACGGTGATCAACAACGAAGGTCGCGCCCAGCGTTTCTTCCAGGTTTATGACCCGGCCTACTACGACAGCAACACCGTGATGCTGGAAAGCTGGCGCTGGCTGCACTCTCTGCACAGCACCGTGCAGAGCCGTGAAGTTGACTGGACGCAGCTCGACCACGTTATCGACGCGGTTGTTGAGAAACTGCCTCAGCTGGCGGGTATTAAAGATGCCGCGCCGGATGCAAGCTTCCGCATTCGCGGCCAGAAACTGGCGCGTGAGCCGCACCGCTACAGCGGTCGTACCGCGATGCGCGCCAACATCAGCGTGCACGAACCGCGTCAGCCGCAGGATAAAGACACCATGTTCGCCTTCTCGATGGAAGGGAACAACCAGCCGTCTGCGCCGCGTTCGCAAATCCCGTTTGCATGGGCACCGGGCTGGAACTCCCCGCAGGCATGGAACAAATTCCAGGCTGAAGTGGGCGGTCACCTGCGCCACGGCGATCCGGGCGTGCGTCTGATTGAAGCCTCCGAAACCGGTCTGGACTTCTTCACCACCGTTCCGGCGAGCTTCCAGGCGCAGGAAGGTCACTGGCGTATTGCACCGTACTACCATCTGTTCGGTAGCGACGAAATGTCCCAGCGTTCTCCGGTATTCCAGCAGCGTATGCCGCAGCCGTACATCAAGCTCAACCCGGCGGATGCCGCGAAGCTTGGCGTTAACGCGGGTGCGAACATTGCCTTTAGCTACGACGGCCAGACAATCAGCCTGCCGCTGATTATTTCTGAACGCCTGTCAGCAGGGCAGGTGGGTCTGCCGATGGGTATGCCTGGCATCGCGCCGGTCCTGGCGGGTGCGCATCTTGATAACCTTCAGGAGGCAAAAGCATGAGTTGGTTAACGCCGGATCTTATCGACATCCTGCTGAGCATTCTGAAAGCGGTTGTGATTCTGCTGGTGGTGGTCACCTGCGGCGCGTTCATGAGCTTTGGTGAACGTCGTCTGCTCGGTCTGTTCCAGAACCGTTACGGACCGAACCGCGTGGGCTGGGGTGGTTCACTCCAGCTGGTCGCGGACATGATCAAGATGTTCTTTAAAGAGGACTGGGTTCCGCGCTTCTCGGACCGCGTGATCTTTACGCTGGCGCCGATGATCGCCTTCACCTCGCTGCTGCTGGCGTTTGCTATCGTTCCGGTCAGCCCGACCTGGGTGGTCGCTGACCTGAACATCGGCATTCTGTTCTTCCTTATGATGGCAGGCCTCGCGGTTTACGCGGTGCTGTTCGCAGGCTGGTCCAGTAACAACAAATACTCGCTGCTGGGTGCGATGCGTGCTTCCGCGCAGACGCTGAGCTACGAAGTGTTCCTGGGTCTCTCCCTGATGGGCGTGGTGGCGCAGGCCGGTTCATTTAACATGACCAACATCGTCAACAACCAGGCCGACATCTGGAACGTTATCCCGCAGTTCTTTGGGTTTATTACCTTTGCCATCGCGGGCGTGGCGGTGTGTCACCGTCACCCGTTTGACCAGCCAGAAGCCGAACAGGAACTGGCCGACGGTTACCACATTGAATATTCCGGTATGAAGTTCGGTCTGTTCTTCGTGGGCGAGTACATCGGTATCGTCACCATTTCGGCGTTGATGGTAACCCTGTTCTTTGGTGGCTGGCATGGCCCGTTCTTACCGCCGTTCATCTGGTTCGCGCTGAAAACCGCGTTCTTCATGATGATGTTCATTTTGATTCGCGCAGCGTTACCGCGTCCGCGTTATGACCAGGTAATGTCCTTCGGCTGGAAAGTGTGCCTGCCGCTGACGCTCGTCAACTTGTTGGTAACGGCGGCTGTCATTCTCTGGCAGCAGCCATAAGGGGCTTTGAGATCATGACCTTAAAAGAATTATTGGTAGGTTTCGGCACCCAGGTACGCAGTATCTGGATGATCGGCCTGCATGCGTTTGCCAAACGCGAAACCCGGATGTACCCGGAAGAGCCGGTATATCTGCCGCCGCGCTACCGTGGACGTATCGTGCTGACGCGCGACCCGGACGGTTCCGAGCGTTGCGTTGCCTGTAACCTGTGTGCGGTAGCGTGTCCGGTGGGCTGTATCTCTCTGCAAAAAGCAGAGACGGTAGACGGCCGCTGGTATCCTGAGTTCTTCCGCATCAACTTCTCACGCTGCATTTTCTGCGGTCTGTGTGAAGAAGCGTGCCCAACCACGGCGATTCAGCTGACTCCAGACTTTGAGCTGGGTGAGTACAAGCGTCAGGATCTGGTGTACGAGAAAGAGGATCTGCTGATTTCCGGTCCGGGCAAATACCCGGAATATAACTTCTACCGGATGGCGGGTATGGCAATCGACGGCAAAGATAAAGGCGAAGCAGAGAACGAAGCTAAGCCTATCGACGTCAAGAGCCTGTTACCGTAAGGAGAGGGCAATGGAATTCGCTTTTTATATCTGTGGCCTTATCGCCATCCTGGCTACGCTGCGAGTGATCACGCACACCAATCCGGTGCATGCGCTGCTGTATTTAATCATCTCGCTGCTGGCTATTTCCGGGGTGTTCTTTGCGCTGGGCGCGCACTTCGCCGGTGCGCTGGAAATCATCGTCTACGCCGGGGCCATCATGGTGCTGTTCGTGTTCGTGGTGATGATGCTCAACCTGGGCGGCTCTGAAATTGAGCAGGAACGTCAGTGGTTAAAACCGCAGGTGTGGATTGGCCCGGCGATTCTGTCGGCCATCATGCTGGCGGTGATTGTTTACGCCATTCTGGGCGTCAACGACCAGGGTATCGACGGGACGCCAATCAGCGCGAAAGCCGTGGGTATCACCCTGTTTGGTCCGTACGTTCTGGCGGTTGAGTTGGCCTCGATGCTGCTGCTGGCGGGTCTGGTTGTGGCCTTCCACGTTGGCCGCGAAGAGCGTGTCGGCGAGGTGCTGAGCAACCGCACTGACGACCGCGCGAAAAGAAAAACGGAGGAACGCGCATGATCCCCTTAACACATGGACTGATCCTCGCTGCGATTTTATTCGTTCTGGGCTTAACCGGTCTGGTTATCCGCCGCAATCTGCTGTTTATGCTGATCGGTCTGGAAATCATGATCAACGCTTCCGCGCTGGCCTTTGTGGTCGCCGGCAGCTACTGGGGCCAGACCGATGGTCAGGTGATGTACATTCTCGCCATCAGCCTCGCGGCTGCTGAAGCGAGTATTGGCCTGGCGCTGTTGCTACAGCTCCATCGTCGCCGCCAGAACCTGAACATCGATTCAGTAAGTGAGTTGCGTGGATGAACATGCTTGCCTTAACCATTATTTTTCCGCTGATTGGCTTCGTGCTGCTGGCGTTTTCTCGCGGCCGCTGGTCTGAGAATCTGTCTGCCACCGTGGGCATTGGCTCTATCGGCCTGGCTGCGCTGGTCACAGCGTATGCGGGTATCGACTTCTTTAACAATGGACGTCAGGCCTACAGCGTACCGCTGTGGAACTGGATGTCGGTCGGTAACTTCAACATCGGTTTCAACCTGGTGCTGGATGGTCTGTCTCTGACCATGCTCTCCGTGGTCACCGGCGTCGGCTTCCTGATCCACATGTTCGCCTCCTGGTACATGCGCGGTGAAGAGGGATACTCCCGCTTCTTCGCCTACACCAACCTGTTTATCGCCAGCATGGTGGTTCTGGTGCTGGCCGATAACCTGCTGCTGATGTATCTGGGCTGGGAAGGCGTGGGTCTGTGCTCTTACCTGCTGATCGGTTTCTACTACACCGATCCGAAGAATGGCGCAGCGGCCATGAAAGCGTTCGTCGTGACCCGCGTGGGTGACGTCTTCCTCGCTTTCGCGCTGTTCATTCTCTACAACGAACTGGGCACGCTGAACTTCCGCGAAATGGTGGAACTGGCGCCGGCGCACTTCGAAGCAGGCAACAACATGCTGTGGTGGGCAACGCTGATGCTGCTGGGTGGCGCCGTGGGTAAATCCGCGCAGCTGCCGTTGCAGACATGGCTGGCCGACGCGATGGCGGGTCCAACCCCTGTCTCCGCGCTGATCCACGCCGCGACCATGGTTACCGCCGGTGTCTACCTGATTGCGCGTACCCATGGCCTGTTCCTGATGACCCCGGAAATTCTGCATCTGGTGGGTATTGTCGGTGCGGTTACGCTGGTGCTGGCAGGCTTTGCCGCGCTGGTGCAGACCGACATCAAACGCGTTCTCGCGTACTCCACCATGAGCCAGATTGGTTACATGTTCCTGGCGCTGGGCGTTCAGGCGTGGGACGCAGCCATTTTCCACCTGATGACGCACGCGTTCTTTAAAGCGCTGCTGTTCCTCTCATCCGGTTCGGTGATCCTGGCCTGCCACCACGAGCAGAACATCTTCAAAATGGGCGGACTGCGTAAGTCCATCCCGCTGGTCTATGTCTGCTTCCTGGTGGGCGGCGCGGCGCTGGCGGCACTGCCGCTGATTACCGCGGGCTTCTTCAGTAAGGACGAAATCCTTGCGGGCGCCATGGCGAATGGTCATATCAATCTGATGGTTGCGGGTCTGGTCGGTGCGTTCATGACCTCCCTGTACACCTTCCGTATGATTTTCATCGTCTTCCACGGTAAAGAACAAATTCACGCTCACACAGGGAAGGGGATTACCCACCACCTACCGCTGATTGTGCTGCTGGTCCTGTCCACCTTCGTTGGCGCGATGATTGTGCCACCGTTGCAGGGTGTACTGCCGGCAACAACCGAGCTTGAGCACGGTCGCGTTCTGACGCTTGAAATCACCTCCGGCGTAGTGGCTATAGCGGGCATCCTGATTGCCGCATGGCTGTGGCTGGGCAAACGCACGCTGGTGACTGCCGTTGCCAACAGCGCGCCGGGCCGTCTGCTGGGCACCTGGTGGTACAACGCGTGGGGCTTCGACTGGCTGTACGACATGATCTTCGTGAAGCCGTTCCTGGGCATTGCGTGGCTGCTGAAGCGCGATCCACTGAACAGCCTGATGAATATCCCGGCGATCCTCTCTCGCTTTGCAGGTAAAGGCCTGCTGTTCAGCGAGAACGGTTATCTGCGCTGGTATGTGGCGTCCATGAGCATCGGTGCGGTTGTCGTACTGGCGCTGCTGATGGTGTTGCGTTGATCGTAAAGTGAATTTTATTCGAATTCGTTGAAAATCAGGCCCCTGCTGGGGGCCTTAAAAAGGAATGTAAATCGCCATGTTACTACCCTGGCTAATATTAATTCCCTTCATCGGCGGCTTCCTGTGCTGGCAGACCGAACGCTTTGGCGTGAAGATGCCGCGCTGGATCGCGCTGATCACCATGGGATTGACGCTCGCGCTTGGCCTGCAACTGTGGTTGCAGGGTGGCTACTCACTGACCCAGTCTGCGGGCCTTCCGCAGTGGCAGTCTGAGTTTATCCTGCCGTGGATCCCACGTTTCGGTATCACGATCCACCTCGCGATTGACGGTCTGTCGCTGCTGATGGTGGTGCTGACCGGTCTGCTCGGCGTTCTGGCGGTACTTTGCTCCTGGCGAGAAATCGAAAAATACCAGGGCTTCTTCCACCTGAACCTGATGTGGATCCTGGGCGGCGTGATCGGCGTGTTCCTGGCCATCGACATGTTCCTGTTCTTCTTCTTCTGGGAGATGATGCTGGTGCCGATGTACTTCCTGATCGCGCTGTGGGGCCATAAGGCGTCCGACGGTAAAACGCGTATCACGGCGGCCACCAAGTTCTTCATCTACACCCAGGCGAGTGGTCTGGTGATGTTGATTGCCATCCTGGCGCTGGTGTTTGTGCATTACAACGCGACCGGTGTCTGGACCTTCAACTACGAAGACCTGCTGAAGACCCCGATGTCCCACGGCGTGGAATACCTGCTGATGCTGGGCTTCTTTATCGCCTTCGCGGTGAAAATGCCGGTGGTTCCGCTGCATGGCTGGCTGCCAGACGCGCACTCTCAGGCGCCAACGGCAGGTTCCGTTGACCTGGCGGGCATCTTGCTGAAAACCGCGGCTTACGGTCTGCTGCGTTTCTCCCTGCCGCTGTTCCCGAACGCCTCCGCAGAGTTCGCGCCGATTGCCATGTGGCTGGGCGTGATCGGTATCTTCTACGGTGCATGGATGGCCTTCACGCAGTACGACATCAAACGTCTGATTGCTTACACCTCCGTTTCCCACATGGGCTTCGTGCTGATTGCCATCTACACCGGCAGCCAGCTGGCGTACCAGGGCGCGGTGATCCAGATGATTGCGCACGGCCTGTCCGCTGCCGGTCTCTTCATCCTGTGTGGTCAGCTGTACGAACGTCTCCATACCCGCGACATGCGTATGATGGGCGGTCTGTGGGGCAAAATGAAATGGCTGCCGGCGCTCTCGATGTTCTTCGCGGTGGCGACTCTGGGTATGCCGGGTACCGGTAACTTCGTCGGCGAGTTTATGATCCTGTTCGGCAGCTTCAACGTGGTACCGACGATCACCGTCATCTCCACCTTTGGTCTGGTGTTTGCCTCCGTGTACTCGCTGGCGATGCTGCACCGCGCTTACTTCGGTAAAGCGAAGAGTGAAATTGCTGCACAAGAATTGCCGGGGATGTCGCTGCGAGAGCTGTTCATCATCCTGCTGCTGGTCGTACTGCTGGTGCTGTTGGGCTTCTATCCGCAGCCGATTCTGGATACCTCGCACTCCGCGATGGGTAACATCCAGCAGTGGTTTGTTAATTCTGCTTCTACTACAAGGCCGTAATTCGCCATGACAATAACTCCACAACAACTGATCGCGCTGCTACCGCTGCTGATCGTCGGATTGACGGTGGTGGTTGTGATGCTCTCCATTGCGTGGCGACGCAATCACTTCCTGAATGCGACCCTGTCCGTTCTGGGTCTGAACGCTGCGTTAGTCTCCCTCTGGTTTGTTGGCCAGGCGGGAGCGATGGACGTCACGCCGCTGATGCGCGTTGACGGCTACGCCATGCTCTACACCGGTCTGGTGCTGCTGGCGAGCCTGGCAACCTGTACCTTTGCGTACCCGTGGCTCGAAGGGTACAACGACAACAAAGAAGAGTTTTACCTGCTGGTACTGATTGCTGCACTGGGCGGCATTCTGCTGGCGAACGCGAACCACATGGCCGCGCTGTTCCTTGGTATTGAGTTGATCTCACTGCCGCTGTTCGGCCTGATTGGTTACGCCTTCCGTCAGAAGCGCTCTCTGGAAGCGGCTATCAAGTACACCATTCTGTCTGCTGCCGCGTCGTCGTTCCTGCTGTTCGGTATCGCGCTGCTGTATGCACAGACGGGTAACCTCTCCTTCCTGGCCATCGGTAAGAGCCTCGGCGACGGCATGATGCATGAGCCGCTGCTGCTGGCGGGTCTGGGCATGATGATTGTTGGCCTTGGCTTTAAACTCTCTCTGGTTCCGTTCCACCTGTGGACGCCAGACGTCTACCAGGGTGCGCCTGCACCGGTCTCTACCTTCCTGGCGACGGCGAGTAAAATCGCTATCTTCGGCGTGGTTATGCGTCTGTTCCTGTACGCCCCGGTGGGTGATAGCGAAGCGGTTCGCGTGGTGCTGGGCATTATCGCGTTCGTTTCTATCATCTTCGGTAACCTGATGGCGCTGAGCCAGACCAACATCAAGCGTCTGCTGGGCTACTCCTCTATCTCCCATCTGGGTTACCTGCTGGTGGCGCTGATTGCGCTGCAAAGCGGTGAGATGTCGATGGAAACCGTGGGTGTGTATCTGGCCGGTTACCTGTTCAGCAGCCTCGGCGCGTTCGGCGTGGTGAGCCTGATGTCCAGTCCGTACCGTGGTCCGGATGCAGATTCCCTGTTCTCCTACCGTGGATTGTTCTGGCACCGTCCGATTCTGTCTGCGGTAATGACCGTGATGATGCTCTCTCTGGCGGGTATCCCGATGACGCTGGGCTTTATCGGTAAGTTCTACGTGCTGGCCGTCGGTGTGCAGGCGGGTCTGTGGTGGCTGACGGCGGGTGTCGTTATCGGCTCCGCGATTGGTCTCTACTACTACCTGCGCGTTGCCGTGAGCCTGTACCTGAGCGCGCCTCAGCAGCTCAACCGCGATGCGCCGTCCAACTGGCAGTACAGCGCCGGCGGTATCGTGGTGCTAATCTCCGCGCTGCTGGTGCTGATCTTCGGTATCTATCCGCAGCCGCTGATTGATATCGTGCAGCGAGCGATGCCGCTGATGTAAAAACAAAAAACCCGCCTCGGCGGGTTTTTTATTGTTTTCTCCCTCTCCCCGTGGGAGAGGGCCGGGGTGAGGGCACCAGCCCGCACAGAGTAAAACATGCCCAGGGCGCTACGCTTGCAGGGCATACGGGTCTTGTAGGTCGGGTAAGCGAAGCGTCACCCGACTAAGCTAACTGCTTCCTGCTTATAAGCGGCCCTTCAATCTTCTTCATCGAGCGGTCCAGCACCTCTTCAATCACCGACGATAGCTCATTTAGCTCAAACTTCGCCACATAGCCGTCCGCCTTCACTTTGCGAATATGATCTTCGTTCGCGTTGCCGGAAAGAGACGAGTGGATCACCACCGGAATATCTTTCAGTACCGGGTCGGTTTTGATTTTGCGCGTCAGCGTAAAGCCGTCCATCTCCGGCATTTCGAGGTCGGTCAATACCAGGGCAATCTTATCGGTAACGGGGACGCCCTCAGCCTGAGCCTGCGCGGCCAACTGAGTGATTTTCTCCCACGCGTCTTTGCCGGTGATATGCAGCTGGGCCGGGATCTCCATCGCCTGCAATCCCTTCTCCAGCATTGAGCGCGCCACTTTCGAATCTTCTGCAACAATCGCGACAGAGCCAGGCTTGATGTTGAATTTGGTGGTTTCCAGATGGGTGGCGTGCAGATCGTGGTTCGCCGGGGTGATGTCGTACAGGATCTGCTCCACGTCCAGCACCATCGCCAGATCGTTGGTATCCGTCTTCTCGTCCAGGCAGGCAATGCTGGTAATGTAGCGACCGCTGACGGCAGTTTCCGCAGCATGCACCTGCTTCCAGTCCAGACGCATGATGTTTTCCACCGATTCCACAGCAAACGCCTGCACGCTGCGGGCATATTCGGTGATCAGCAGGATGTTCAGCCCGGTGGCTGGCTTGCAGCCGGCGACGGCGGCCAGATCGATCACCGGGATCACCTGGTCGCGAATGTTCACCATCCCCATCAGCGGAGACTTCATTCCCGCCGGTTTGGTGAAGGTCGGCATCGGCACAATTTCGCGCAATTTGAACACGTTGATGCCGAACAGCTCGGATTTATTTTCGTTCAGAGAGGTGCCAAGACGGAACAGCAACAGTTCAAAACGGTTGGACAGGGTCAGGTTCGCCCTGTCATCAATATCTTTCTGGAAATTATCCATTCTACCCTCAAGAGAAATGCTGGCCTTTTAATCGTTATCGGCACGCTGAGGGAAAAATGAAGGACTAAACGCTGACCTGAGCAAAATCTTCCGCCAGCTCGCATGCCGGAAATACTTCCCGGCACTCTGCCAGCAGGCTTTCAGCGCCGCGGACGTCATAGCGTGAGCTGACGTGAGTAACAATCAGTTTTCGGACGCCAGCCTCACGCGCCAGCTGCGCCGCCTGACGCGTTGAGCTGTGCCCCCGGCTGTTGGCTTTTTCTTCCATCGCCGCTTCCAGCGTCGCCTCATGCACCATCACATCTACACCTCTGGCAAGCCTGAGCGCCGAAGAGCAGGGGGCGGTATCCCCAAAAATAGCCAGTTTTTTGCCCGGCTGCGGTGGGGCGAGGTAATCCTGACCGTTGATGACGCGCCCGTCTTCCAGCGTGACGGTCTCGCCGTGCTTCAGACGCTGGAACAGCGGGCCAGGTTTCACTCCATCGGCCTGCAACGCGGCGGCGTTCAGCGCCCCGGGCTTGTCATGCTCCTCAACGCGATAGCCGTAGCATTCCACCGGATGGTTAAGCGGGTAAGCGCGCACCAGGTAATCTCCGTCATCGAACACCAGACCCTCGCCGATCTCTAACACCTCCAGCGGATAATCGGTCCACGAGCCGCTCAGGCGCAGCGTGGTTTCAACGAATTCCTGAATACCCGCGGGGCCATAAATGGTCAGCGGGTTAGCGTTACCGGCCATCGAACGGCTACACAGCAGGCCCGGCAGGCCAAACAGATGGTCGCCGTGTAGATGGGTGATAAATATTTTATCCACTTTCCCCGGGTGGTATGAGGTATGCAGCAGCTGATGCTGCGTACCCTCGCCGCAGTCAAACAGCCACAGCCCACCGCGGGTAGGATGCTTAAGATCCAGCAGAATCGCCGTCACGTTTCGTGAGCGGGTTGGCACCCCGGCGGACGTACCCAGAAAAATCAGTTCCATAACGCAATCAGCCCTTTGCCGAATGGGAAGGGGTTTAGTATAACGTGATGAACCCCAGGAAGGAGAAACACATGATCCAGTGGCAAGATCTACACCACAGCGAACTGACCGTGCAGTCACTCTACGCCCTGCTCAAACTGCGCTGTGAAGTCTTCGTGGTTGAACAAACCTGCCCGTATCAGGATATCGACGGCGATGACCTGGTCGGCGAGAACCGGCACATCCTCGGCTGGCGCGATAACGAGCTGGTGGCGTATGCGAGGATTCTGAAAAGCGAAGAGGAATTTGACCCTGTCGTCATTGGGCGCGTCATTATCAGTGGCCGCGCGCGCGGTGAAAAGCTGGGCTATCAGCTGATGGAAAAAACGCTGGACGCATGCCAGAAACAGTGGCCGGACAAGGCGTTATACCTGGGCGCGCAGGCGCATTTGCAATCATTCTATGGCCATTTTGGTTTTACCCCGGTCACGGACATTTACGACGAAGATGGCATCCCACACATCGGCATGGCGCTCGAAGCGAAACAGGCGCAATAGCAAGACGTTGTCTATAGTTACCGGACTGGTGTACTAACATGGAGAAAAAAATGTCATTTCAATCCTGGGATACCCGAGTCGACGACGACCTGACGCTGCTAAGCGAAACGCTGGAAGAAGTGCTGCGCTCTTCAGGCGATCCTGCCGATCAGAAGTACATTGAGCTCAAAGCCCGCGCCGAGCAGGCGCTGCATGATGTGAAAAACCGCGTCAGTAACGCCTCCGACAATTATTACTACCGCGCCAAACAGGCGGTTTATCGTGCCGACGATTATGTGCATGAAAAACCGTGGCAGGGCATTGGGGTCGGTGCGGCCGTAGGGCTGGTGCTGGGTCTGCTGTTAGCCCGTCGTTAAGCCGGTAAACCACTCCCTACACGTGGGTACTGCTATTTATCGTCAGTACCCCGTATAATATAAGGCTTTAACAGGGAGAGGTTCGCGTGCACTCGATTTTCCTCGCGCTGCAAAGCCTGCGCACTCAGCTTGCGCAAGCATTGCCTGCTATACCCGGTTTACGCCATTTCGATGTCTCTTTCCCGTTAAACGACGCCTTCGATCCGCTGGCCTGGCTGGGTGTGCAGCGATGCTATCCTCAGTTTTACTGGCAACAGCGCAGCGGCGATGAAGAACTTGCCGCGCTCGGAAGCCTCGCCCAGTTTGATTCTCTGGCTTCGGCCTCGCGGTTTTTGCATGCCCATGACGTAGCCAATGACACCCGTATCTGCGGCCTGAACGCCTTCAACCCGGCGCAGGGCAAGCTGTTTTTACCGCGCCTTCTCTGGCGACGGTCTGGCGGGGTCGCCACGCTGCGTCTGCAACTGTGGAGCGAAACGTCGCTGCGGGAAGATGCCCGTGAGGCGCTGAATTTTGTCGATAACCTGCGCGACGCCGCGCCGATCCGCCCGTTGTCCGTGCAGATTGTGCAGGAAACCCATCATCCGGAAAAACCGGACTGGCTGGCGTTGATTCGTCAGGCGACGGATACCCTTGCTCGCGGTGATTTTGAGAAAGTGGTGCTCGCACGTGCTACAGACGTTCAGTGCCAGCAGCCCGTGAACGCCATCGCGCTGATGGCTGCAAGCCGCGCGCTAAACCTCAACTGCTATCATTTTTGTATGGTCTTTGACGCCAGCAATGCCTTCCTCGGCTCGACGCCCGAGCGCCTGTGGCGGCGACGCGGCACGCTGCTGCGCACTGAAGCGCTGGCAGGCACCGTCGCCAGCCATTCTGACGATAAGCAGGCCCAGCGTCTGGGCGACTGGCTGATGAACGACGATAAAAATCAGCGGGAAAATATGCTGGTGGTGGAAGATATCTGCCAGCGTCTTCAGCACCATACCCGGACGCTGGAGATCCTGCCTGCGCAGGTGCTGCGTCTGCGCAAGGTGCAGCATTTACGCCGCTGTATCTGGACCGAACTTAAACAGCCTGACGACGAACAGTGTCTGCATATTTTGCAACCGACGGCGGCGGTGGCCGGGCTGCCGCGACAGGCGGCCCGAGAATTTATTGCGAAAGTCGAGCCGTTTGACCGGGAGTGGTACGCCGGTTCGGCGGGCTATTTATCGCGCGATCAGAGCGAATTCTGTGTGGCATTACGCTCCGCCCGCGTTCACAACGCTGCGCTGCGTCTTTATGCGGGGGCGGGCATCGTCAGCGGCTCCGATCCTGAGCAGGAGTGGCAGGAGATCGAAAACAAGGCCGCCGGGCTGCGTTCCCTTCTCCTAAGGGATTAATACTGATTCGTGCAATCCCGATTCATATCAAAATTCTGACTTTTTCTATTATTTATACTGTGTCGCATTCTTGATACTGGACAATCTCATGTCAGTAAGTTCTTTTAACCGACGCTGGGCGGCGGTGATCCTTGAAGCCCTGACCCGTCATGGTGTCAGGCATGTGTGTATTGCCCCGGGCTCTCGCTCCACGCCGCTCACCCTTGCTGCCGCGGAAAACCGGGCTTTTATTCACCACACCCATTTTGATGAGCGTGGTCTGGGCCATCTGGCGCTCGGGCTGGCGAAAGTCAGTAAAGCGCCCGTGGCGGTGATCGTCACCTCCGGCACGGCGGTGGCGAACCTCTATCCGGCGCTGATAGAAGCGGGATTAACCGGCGAAAAGCTGATTTTACTCACCGCCGACCGTCCCCCGGAACTTATCGACTGCGGCGCTAACCAGGCGATTCGTCAGCCTGGCATTTTTGCCTCGCATCCTTCACAGACGGTCTCGTTGCCGCGCCCCACCCAGGACATTCCCGCCAGCTGGCTGGTCTCAACCCTCGACCACGCCATGAACGCACTGCGCAGCGGCGGGCTACACATTAACTGCCCGTTTGCCGAGCCGCTGTACGGTGAAATGAACGATACTGGCCTCGTCTGGCAACAGCAGCTGGGAGACTGGTGGGAGAGCGAAAAAACCTGGCTGCGCGAGCAGACGCATCTGGAAAGCGCTAAACAGCGCGACTGGTTCTTCTGGCGTCAGAAGCGCGGCGTGGTGATAGCCGGGCGGATGAGTGCGGCGGAAGGTAAGCTTGCGGCGGAGTGGGCACAAACGCTTGGCTGGCCGCTGATTGGTGACGTGCTTTCCCAGACGGGCCAGCCGCTGCCCTGCGCCGACCTCTGGCTGGGGAACGCGAAAGCGGTCACCGAGCTGGCGCAGGCGCAGATTGTCGTCCAGCTGGGATCGAGCCTGACGGGGAAGCGTCTGCTCCAGTGGCAGGCCACCTGTACGCCTGAAGAGTACTGGCTGGTGGACCCGCTCGAAGGACGCCTTGACCCGGCGCACCATCGTGGCCGCCGCCTGGTGAGCGATATTAACAGCTGGCTGGAATTGCATCCGGCGGAAAAACGCAAACCCTGGGCGGTGGAGATCCCGGCGCTGTCACGTCAGGCGTGGGAACTCACCAAAGCGCAGTGCGAGGCGTTCAGTGAAGCCGGGCTGGCGCACCGTATCCGCAAATATCTTCCCGAGCAGGGACAACTTTTTGTCGGTAACAGCCTGGTGGTGCGCCTGATTGACGCCTTTTCGCAGCTGCCGGCGGGTTATCCGGTGTACAGCAACCGGGGCGCGAGCGGCATTGACGGCCTGATCTCCACCGCCGCTGGCGTACAGAGGGCCAGCGCGAAATCCACGCTGGCGATTGTGGGGGATCTC
The DNA here is from genome assembly GCF_001037675.1 of Enterobacter sp. MGH119. Lineage (NCBI taxonomy): Bacteria > Pseudomonadati > Pseudomonadota > Gammaproteobacteria > Enterobacterales > Enterobacteriaceae > Enterobacter > Enterobacter sp. MGH119. Next base: position 281,624 of record NZ_KQ089929.1, read on the forward strand.
TCAGCCCTCTACGATCTCAACGCGCTGGCGCTCCTGCGTCAGGCGTCGGCCCCGTTCGTGCTGATTATTGTGAACAATAACGGCGGGCAGATTTTCTCGTTGCTGCCGACGCCGCAAAGCGAGCGTGAGCGCTTCTATCTGATGCCGCAAAACGTGCAGTTCGAACACGCCGCCGCCATGTTCAGCCTGAAGTACCATCGCCCGGAAAACTGGGACGCGCTGGAGACGGCGCTGAACACCGCCTGGCGGCAGCCTGGCGCGACGCTCATTGAGCTGGTGGTAAACGATGCTGACGGCGCGCAGAAGCTGCAACATCTGCTTGCGCAGGTGAGTCACCTGTGATCCTCGCAGGCGTCTCCCAGCCAGGAAATCCAGGCTACCCCTGGCTGGTTTTCCTGCACGGTTTTTCCGGCGACTGTCGCGAGTGGCAGGCTGTCGGGGCGTCGCTGCATGACTACCCCCGGCTCTACATTGACCTGCCCGGGCACGGTGGTTCAGCGGATACGGGCGTGACGGGGTTTGCAGAGGTAAGTGAATTGCTCTCGCATACCCTTGTTAGTTACAACATACTAAGATACTGGCTCGTGGGGTACTCCCTCGGCGGCCGCATTGCGATGTTCCATGCCTGCCAGCATCCTGCGGGGTTAGACGGGGTGATTGTGGAAGGTGGACACCCGGGCCTGCAAGACGCCGATGCGCGCCAGGCCCGGCTGATCTCTGACCGCCGCTGGGCGTCACGGTTTCGCAGTGAGCCGCTGGAGGCCGTCTTTGCCGACTGGTATCAACAGCCGGTCTTTGCCTCACTTACGGATGATCAGCGCAGGGCGCTGATCGCGCTGCGCAGCCGGAACAACGGCCCGAGGCTGGCAGAGATGCTGGAGGCCACCTCGCTTGCCGTTCAGCCTGATTTACGTCCCGCGCTCATCGCGCGTGATTTTTCTTTTGACTATCTCTATGGCGAACGTGACGGGAAGTTTGCAGCTATCGCCACTGAACTTAACGCCACGCGTCATGCTATCCCTCACGCCGGACACAACGCCCACCGGGACAACCCGGAAGCTGTTGCCGCGAGTCTGGCTCAGATACTGCGTTATCGAACAAAGGACACGCTATGATCTATCCTGATGAACACATGCTTTACGCGCCGGTTGAATGGCAGGACTGCTCCGAAGGCTACACCGACATTCGTTACCACAAATCCGCCGATGGTATCGCCAAAATCACCATCAACCGTCCACAGGTGCGCAACGCGTTTCGTCCGTTGACCGTAAAAGAGATGATCCAGGCGCTGGCGGATGCCCGCTATGACGACACTGTCGGCGTCATCATCCTCACCGGGGAAGGGGAGAAAGCCTTCTGCTCCGGCGGCGATCAGAAAGTCCGCGGTGACTACGGCGGATACCAGGATGATGCGGGCACGCACCACCTGAACGTGCTGGATTTCCAGCGCCAGATCCGCACCTGTCCAAAACCGGTGGTCGCGATGGTGGCAGGGTATTCCATCGGCGGCGGTCACGTGCTGCACATGATGTGTGACCTGACGATCGCGGCGGAAAATGCCATTTTCGGTCAGACTGGCCCGAAAGTCGGCTCTTTCGACGGCGGCTGGGGCGCGTCCTATATGGCGCGCATTGTCGGCCAGAAAAAAGCCCGCGAAATCTGGTTCCTGTGCCGTCAGTACAATGCGCAGGAAGCGCTGGATATGGGGCTGGTTAACACCGTGGTGCCGATCGCCGATCTGGAAAAAGAGACCGTGCGCTGGTGTCGCGAAATGCTGCAAAACAGCCCAATGGCGCTGCGCTGCCTGAAAGCGGCCCTCAACGCCGACTGTGACGGTCAGGCGGGCCTTCAGGAGCTGGCGGGCAACGCCACCATGCTGTTCTATATGACCGAAGAGGGTCAGGAAGGGCGCAACGCGTTCAACGAAAAACGCCAGCCGGACTTCAGCAAATACAAACGGAACCCGTAATGCGTCGCGCGCAGGTTTACCGCTGGCAGATACCGATGGACGCGGGCGTGGTGCTGCGTGAACGGCGGTTAAAAACCCGTGACGGCTTTTTCATGCATCTCCGGCAGGGCGAGCGGGAAGGGTGGGGCGAAATCGCCCCGCTTCCGGGCTTTAGCCTGGAAACGCTCGACGAGGCGCAGGCCGCGCTGATGGCCTGGACGCACGCCTGGCGCGAGGGAGAAGATCCGGCGCTGCCGGACGTTCCTTCCGTCGCGTTCGGCATCAGCTGCGCGCTGGCAGAGCTGGACGGCAGTTTGCCGGAGGCGGCGAACTATCGCGCCGCGCCGCTCTGTACTGGCGATCCGGATGAACTTTTCGCGCTCCTTTCCGCGATGCCTGGCGAGAAGGTGGCGAAAATAAAGGTCGGCCTGTACGAAGCGGTGCGCGACGGGATGGTGGTTAATCTGTTACTGGAAGCCATTCCCGATCTGCACCTGCGCCTGGACGCCAACCGCGCCTGGACACCGCTCAGGGCGCAGCAGTTTGCGAAGTACGTCAACCCGGCGTACCGCAGCCGCATCGCGTTTCTCGAAGAGCCGTGCAAAACGCGCGACGACTCTCGCGCCTTCGCCCGGGAAACCGGCATCGCCATCGCCTGGGATGAGAGCCTGCGCGAAGCCGATTTCGCGTTTGCCGCCGAGCCGGGCGTCAGGGCCGTGGTGATTAAGCCAACGCTGACCGGCAGCCTCGACAAGGTGCGCGAGCAGGTTGCTGCGGCCCATGCCGCAGGGCTGACGGCGGTGATCAGTTCATCCATCGAATCCAGCCTCGGCCTGACGCAGCTGGCGCGCATCGCTGCATGGTTAACGCCGGACACCGTTCCCGGTCTCGATACGCTAAACCTGATGCAGGCCCAGCTGATTCGCCAGTGGCCTGGCAGCACCTTGCCGTGCCTCGACGTCGGGGCGCTGGAGCCATTGCGATGAGTTTTACCGACTGGCCGTGGCGGCACTGGCGCACCCGGCGTGCCGATAAACCCGCGCTGCGTTTAGACGATGTAACGCTCAGTTGGACTCAGCTGGGCAAGCGTATCGATCGTCTGGCAGCCGGTTTTCAGTCTCAGGGCGTTGCTGACGGTGACGGCGTCATGCTGCTCGCCCACAACCACCCGCAGACCCTGCTGGCCTGGCTGGCTCTGCTTCAGTGCGGCGCCCGCATTTTGCCGGTGAACCCTCAGCTTCCCCGTCCGCTGCTGGACGTCCTCCTGCCGCAGATGACCCTGCGTTTTGCGCTGGTGCTTAACGGTGAGTATGACGGTCTGCCCGCGCTGGCATTAAGAGAGGGCGAGGGGCAGGGGGGCGTGACGTGGCGGGCAGAACGACTGGCCTCAATGACGCTCACCTCCGGCTCCACCGGTTTGCCAAAAGCGGCGGTGCACACCTGTGCCGCCCACCTTGCCAGCGCAAAAGGGGTGCTGGCGCTGATGCCTTACGGCGAAAGCGACGACTGGCTGCTCTCTCTGCCGCTGTTTCACGTCTCCGGTCAGGGGATTTTGTGGCGCTGGTTACAGGGCGGAGGCCGTCTCACCGTACGCGAAAAACAGCCGCTTGAGCAGGCGCTACAGGGCTGTACCCACGCCTCGCTGGTGCCAACGCAGCTGTGGCGACTGCTTAATTCACACCATCCCGTCGCGCTGAAAGCCGTGCTGCTCGGCGGGGCGGAAATCCCCGTTGCGCTGACCGAACAGGCGCGCGAGCAGAGGATCCGTACATTCTGCGGCTACGGTCTGACCGAGTTCGCCTCCACCGTCTGCGCCAAAGAGGCCGACGGCGCGCCGGACGTGGGCAGCGCGCTGCCGGGCAGAGACGTTCAGGTGGTAAACGGTGAAGTCTGGATCCGGGCGGAAAGCATGGCGGCGGGCTACTGGCGAGACGGCGCATTATTGCCGCTGGTCAATGCGCAGGGCTGGTTCGCCACCCGCGATCGCGGCGAGTGGCATGACGGACGCCTGACCATTCTGGGCCGAATGGACAATCTCTTTTTCAGCGGCGGAGAAGGGATCCAGCCGGAAGCGCTGGAGCGCGTTATCGCCACGCATCCGCAGGTAAGCCAGGCGTTTGTCGTTCCGCTGGATGATGCTGAGTACGGGCAACGTCCGGTGGCGGTAGTGGAATGCGAGCCGGGCACGGATATCACGCTGCTGCCGGAGTGGGTTCAGGGCAGGCTGGCGCGCTTTGAGCAGCCGGTACACTGGCTGGCGCTGCCGTCAGAACTGAAAAATGGCGGGATTAAAATCTCCCGCCAGGCGTTAAAGCAGTGGGTCAATGCCCTGTTGAGGGGCTAATCAGCCGATATCCGGCTGCGGTTTGTGCTGGCGTCGGCGGATCCAGCGCAGCACCGGCGGCACGACAATCACCATAATCGCCATTGCCAGCAGGATCTTCGTTACGCTGCTCTCCCACAGGATCCCCATGTTGCCGTTGCTGATGGAGAGGGCGCGGCGCAGGTTCTGCTCCAGCATTTCCCCCAGCACAAACCCTAAAATCAGCGGCGACATCGGGAAGTGCATCTTGCGCAGAATGTAGCCCAGCACGCCGAGCAGCACCATCAACACCAGGTCGAAGGTGGTGCTGTGCACCGCGTACACCCCAACCGCAGAGACGGCGGCGATGGCCGGGACCAGGAACCACAGGGGAATGGTCAGCATGCGGGTGAACAGGCCGATCAGCGGGATGTTCATTACCAGCAACATCACGTTGGCGATCAGCAGGGCGGCAATTAAACCCCAGACGATATCGGGCTGCTCGGTAAACATCGCCGGACCCGGGGTGATGTTATAGAGCGTCAGCGCGCCCATCATTACCGCCGTGGTGCCGGAGCCCGGCACGCCGAGGGTCAGCATCGGGATAAACGAGCCGCAGGCCGAGGCGTTATTCGCCGCCTCCGGCGCCGCCACGCCGCGGATATCGCCTTTGCCGAAGCTGTCGCTGTTACCGCTCAGCTTTTTCTCGGTCATGTAGGTGATGGCGCTGGCGATAGTAGCCCCCGCGCCGGGCAGAATGCCGACGAAGAAACCGATCACCGACGAACGCAGGGTGGCACCCACACACTGCGCCCCCTCTTTGGCATTAAAGAGCATACGTCCGGTTTTACGCACCAGCGTCTGCCCGCTGCTGGTATGTTCCAGCATCAGTAAGATTTCTGAGACAGAGAACAGACCAATCACCACGACGATAAACTGCACGCCGTCGGAGAGATGAACGCTGTCGAAGGTAAAACGATAAACCCCGGTGTTGGCATCCACGCCGACGGTGGCCAGACTGAGGCCAATCAACGCAGACAAAAACGACTTCAGCGGATTCTGCGCCATCATGCTGCCGAGACAGGCGATGGCGAACACCATCAGGGCAAAATACTCGGCCGGACCAAACGCCAGCGACCACTGGGCCAGCGCCGGGGCGAAGAGGATGATGCCGCCAATGGCGATCAGGGAGCCAAAGAACGAGCTGACGGCGGAAATAGAGAGCGCCACGCCGCCGCGTCCCTGCTGCGCCATTGGATAGCCATCCAGCGCGGTCATAATGGCGGCGGCATCGCCGGGCACGTTAAGCAGAATCGAGGAAATACGCCCCCCGTATTCGCAGCCGATATAAACCGTCGCCAGCAGGATCAGCGCCGATTCCGCAGGCAGGTGCAGCGCAAAGGCCAGCGGCAGTAAAATCGCCACGCCGTTGATAGGTCCAAGGCCCGGCAGCAGGCCGACGATGGTCCCGACGAAACAGCCGATCAGGGCGATCACCAGGTTTTCCGGGGTCATCGCTACCGCGAACCCCTGAGAGAGATAGATCCAGGTATCCATAGCGTGCTCCGTTAGTTAAACCATGCGCCAAGCGGCAGGGTCACGTCCAGCAGGCGGTCGAAGGCGTACCAGAGTAAAATGCCCAGTACGACCCCGGAGATCCCCGCCGCAGGCAGCGAGGCGTTAAATAGTATGCCAATCACCATCGTCAGCAGGGCGGTGGCAATCGGGAAGCCGAGCCATTCAAAGCCCCACGCGTACATCAGCAGGACAATCACCATTACCAGCAGACGTTGCAGCGTTCGGCGTGGCGGCCACTCCACGGTATCCGGATGGCGCAGCAGCAGCGCCACCGAACAGAGCAGCATCAGGCCGACAATGCCGACGGGAAAGGGGCGTGGCCCCACGGGTTCATAGCTGTATTCGCTGTGGATCTGCCAGGCGACGAACATGCCGCCAATGCAGAGCAGCAGCCATATCCCGGCAAAAATGCGATCGCTCATAGCGCCTCCGGTTATTTCGCCAGGCCAAAGGCTTTCGCCTGTTCGCGGTAGTCATTCACCTGTTTTTTGACATACTCGTCCAGCTGCTTGCCGTTCAGGTTGAACTCAAACAGCCCGCGCAGATCGCGCTGTTTTTTGAACTCCTCGGTTTGCTGAAGTTTTGCGAAGGTATCCACCCACCACTGGTATTCGGCGTCGGTCACTTTTGGCCCGACGAAGAAGCCGCGGATGATCGGCCAGACCAGGTTATAACCCTGCTCTTTGGCGGTTGGGACGTCTGCCAGCTGGCCCGGCAGACGGTTTTCTGAGAAGACCGCCAGCACACGGATCTTATCCCCGCTCAGGTAGGGCACCATTTCGCTGAGATCGCCCGATACCGCCTGGACGTGATTGCCCATCAGCGCCGTCACCGGCTCGCCGCCGCCTTCAAAGGCCACGTAACGCATCTTGTGCGGATCCACTTTGGCCTGCTGCGCCAGCAGCGCGGCTTTCATCCAGTCCTGGCTGCCGATAGAGGCGCCTGCGCCAATGACCACGCTGTTCGGATCTTTTTCCATGGCGGTCAGCAGATCTTTCAGGGATTTCCACGGAGAGTCCGCGCGCACGGCGATCATGCCGTAATCGGTGCCTACGGTGGCGAGCCAGCGCACGTCGTCCACGTCATAACGGCCAAATTTCCCCTGTGACAGATTCAGCAGCGAACCGCCGGAGAAGGCCACCACGGTGCCCGCTTCGGCAGGGCGCTGGGCGACGATGGCGTTATAGGCTACCGCGCCCACGCCGCCGGGCATGTAGGTAACGCGCATCGGTTTCTCAATGGCCTTCGTCTCTAGCAGGCTGACCTGAATCAGCTTACAGGTCAGGTCGAAGCCGCCGCCGGGTTTGGCCGGGGCGATACATTCGGTACGGGATGGCGCGTCCTGCGCCTGGACGACAGAGGCACTCAACAGCAATACGCTTGCAGCAAGGGTAGAAAGTAATTGTTTTTTCATCGTTTATCCTCACGCCGGAGAACCGGGAGTACGGGTACGGGTGTCTTTTTTCTGATTATGTGAACCACCTTGTAGCGGTTCCGTTGCGTGATTGTTAAAACAATAACCTTTCATTTCCCTTTCACTGCGACACCAACTTTACAGGATGTGATATGCGTCTCTTACTCGCGGAAGATAATCGTGAGCTGGCTCACTGGCTGGAAAAAGCGCTGGTACAAAACGGATTTGCCGTGGATTGCGTCAACGATGGACGGGCGGCCGATCATCTTTTGCAGGGAGAAAACTATGCCGTCGCGATCCTTGATATCGGCATGCCCGGTTTCGACGGGCTGGAGGTGGTGCATCGGCTGAGAAAGCGCGGGCAGACGTTGCCCGTGCTGTTTCTTACCGCCCGCAGCAACGTGGCAGACAGGGTTAAGGGGCTGAATGCCGGGGCGGATGACTACCTGCCGAAACCGTTCGAGCTGGAGGAGCTTGATGCCCGCCTGCGTGCGCTGCTGCGCCGCAGTGAAGGGCGAACCCAGGAGCGCCAGCGGCTGGGAGAGCTGGAGTACGATGATGAAGGCTTTTTTCTGCTGCGCGATGAACCCCTTTCCCTCACGCCGCGCGAACTCTCTTTGCTGAAGGTGCTGATGCACCGCCGGATCCGTCCCGTCTCCCGGCAACAGCTTTTCGACCAGGTATTCAGCCTGAACGACGACGTCAGCCCCGAGAGCATCGATCTCTATATTCACCGCCTGCGTAAGAAGCTGACCGGCAGCGGCGTGCGGATCACCACCCTCCGGGGGCTGGGCTACGTGCTGGAGTGCGGCGATGAAGTGGGTTAAGCCGCAGTCGCTTTACCTGCAACTTTTGCTTTTTCTGGGTTTGCCGCTGCTGCTGTTATGGGGGCTGTCAGCCTTTAACAGCTACGTTAGCGCGCTACAGGCGGCGACGCAGGCCTATGACCGCACGCTGTTATCCTCGGCGCGCACGGTGTCAGAGCGGCTGGTGGTGCACAACGGCAAGCTCCAGGTGAACGTGCCGTGGGTCGTGCTCGACAGCTTCGAGCTGAACATGAACGATCGCCTCTACTACAAGGTCGTGGACCCTGACGGGCGGACGATCTCCGGCTATGACGATCTGCCGAATATGCCCCCCTCCACGTCGCGGACCTCCCACTATCCGGCGCTGGCGTGGTTTTATCATACCGAGTATCGCGGGCAGGCGATCCGCGTGGCGAAGCTGCTCCAGCCGGTTAACGAGGAGAGTGTGTTCGGCATGGCGGAAATCTACGTCGCCGAAACGTTGCAGTCGCGTCGCTATCTGGCCACTCAGCTGCTGTTTTCCTCGCTCGTGTCGCAGGGGCTGCTGGTGCTGCTGACGCTGGTCCTGACCGCGTGGCTGCTGCGTCGCGTGCTGCGCCCGATGCGGCAGCTCTCTTCGCTGATGGTGCGCCGTGAGCCCGGGCTACTGGCCCCGCTGCCGGAGCTGCTGCCCTGGTCGGAAACGCGGCTGCTGATTGTGGCATTTAACCGCTATATCGACAGGTTACGCGGCGTGCTTTCGCGACAGGCGCGCTTTAATGCTGACGCCTCACACCAGCTCAAAACGCCGCTGGCGGTGCTGAAAACCCAGGTATCGGTTGCCCTGACGCGTAACGATCCGGCCCTGTGGCAGGAGAGCTTACGGGCGATGAACGTCACGCTGGATAACACCATCGTGCTGACGGAAAGGCTGTTGCAGCTTTCAGCGGTGAAGCGAAAAGAGCAGGGGGAGCGACAGTTTGCCCCTGTCGATCTGGTGCAGGTGGTGCAAAACTGCTGCTTTTCCCGGCTGGCGCAGGCGCGCAGCAAGGGTATCGATCTCGGTTATGACGGCGTACAGCAACCGGTAATGATTGAGGGTGATGACGTGCTGCTGGGTGAACTCTGCGCCAACCTGCTGGAGAACGCGATCAAATACACGCCGGAGCAGGGCATCGTGACGGTGTACCTGCGCACGGCTAACGATGCCGTTGAGCTGAGCGTGGAGGACAGCGGACCGGGTATTGCTGAAGACCAGATCTCCCAGGCCATGCTGCCGTTTCATCGTCTGGAAAACGTGGGTGATGCCGCCGGGTCCGGCATTGGCCTGGCGCTGGCTAACGATATTGCCCGCCTGCACCGCAGCCATCTTCAGCTGATGCCCAGTGAAAATCTGGGTGGGCTGAGCGTGAAAATGCGCTTTCTGATGCTGATATAAATGCCGATATTATCAAATCGTTACAAACTAATTGCCTGCCGTACGCGGAGTCCATTGATCACACAGGCAGGCAGGTTAAAATCTCGCGGTTTTTGGACATCTCTGAATAAATTGTGCGGGATCACGACAATGAAAAAAGTGGCATTAATGGGCTTAGGCGGCCTGATGTTTGTTTCAGCAGCGGCAAACGCAATTTCCTTCAACGGCTCGGCGGGACAAGATTATACCCATCTGGGCTTCGGTCTTGGCACGGACAGCGCAGGCCTGGCAATGACCGGCGGCTGGACGCATAACGACGACGACGGCGATGCGGCAAGCCTGGGCCTCGGCTTCAACGTGCCGTTGGGTCCCTTCCTGGCGACCGTCGGCGGTAAAGGCATTTACACCAACCCGAACGAGGGCGACGAAGGCTACGCGGCGGCAGTGGGCGGCGGCTTGCAGTGGAAAATTGGCGACAGCTTTGGCCTGTTCGGTGAGTACTACTACTCTCCTGATTCCCTCTCCAGCGGCATCGACAGCTATCAGGAAGCTAACGCCGGCGCGCGCTGGACCATCGTGCGTCCAATCACCATCGAAGCGGGTTATCGCTATCTGAACCTGGCCGGTAAAGACGGCAACCGCGACAACGCCCTGGCAGACGGCCCGTACGTTGGCGTTAGCGCCGGTTTCTAATCCTCTCGGCGCGGCGTTCAGTCGCGCCAGTTTCTCTCTTCCCCCAGTCTTTGATTGCGCTATAGTGTTTTGACCATTGAAATGGGAGAACACAATGATAAACGTGGAAATGTTATCCACTGGCGACGAAGTGCTTCATGGGCAAATCATTGATACCAATGCCGCCTGGCTCGCCGATCTCTTCTTTGAGCAAGGATTATCGTTAACGCGCCGCAACACCGTAGGTGACAACCTTGAGTCGCTGGTCAACGTTCTGCGCGAGCGCAGCGAGCGCAGCGAACGCTGCGACGTGCTGATTGTGAACGGCGGGCTGGGACCTACCAGCGACGATCTCAGCGCGCTGGCCGCCGCCACGGCCAAAGGCGAAGGCCTGGTCCTGCACGAGGCGTGGCTGGCGCAGATGGAGCGCTTTTTCTCCGGGCGTGGCCGCGTGATGGCCCCCAGCAACCGCAAGCAGGCTGAAATTCCCGCCAGCGCGGAACTGATTGATAACCCGGTCGGCACCGCCTGCGGGTTTGCCGTTCAGTTGAACCGCTGCCTGATGTTCTTCACTCCGGGCGTGCCGTCGGAATTTAAAGTGATGGTCGAGCAGCAGATCCTGCCGCGCCTGCGCGCGCGCTTTACGCTGCCTGAACCGCCGCTGTGCCTGCGTCTGACCACCTTTGGTCGCTCGGAAAGCGATCTCGCTCAGAGCCTCGATCACCTGCAACTGCCTCCCGGCGTGTCGATGGGCTATCGCTCCTCCATGCCGATTATTGAACTGAAGCTGACCGGACCGGCGTCAGAGAAAGCCGCTATGCTGGCACTGTGGCCGGAAGTGCGGCGCGTCGCCGGGGAAAGCCTGATTTTCGAAGGCACGGAAGGGCTGCCGGCGCAGATCGCAGCGCATTTGCAGTCCCGCCAGCTGAGCGTGACGTTAAGCGAGCAGTTTACCGGTGGGCTTCTGGCGCTTCAGCTTACCCGGGCGGGTGCGCCGCTGCTGGCCAGTGAAGTGGTGCCGTTCCAGCAGGAGACGCTGGCGCAGACGGCGCGCTGGGCATCCGAGCGCAGAGTGAAGCATTTCGCCGGACTGGCGCTGTTTGTGGGCGGGCTGGATGAGGAGCACCTCAACTTTGCCCTGGCAACGCCGGAAGGAACGCACGCCCTGCGCGTCAGGATGAGCATTACCCGCCACAGCCTGGCCGTACGTCAGGAGGTGTGCGCGATGATGGCGCTGAACATGCTGCGCCGCTGGCTGAACGGGAAAGAGGTCGCCAGTGAGCACGGCTGGATCAACGTCGTGGAATCGCTGTTCGTAGAGTGAGAGTGTGCCGGGGCAGTGTCCCCGGCAACGGTTACGCCAGCGCTTTTGCCAGCAAGGTAATGGGATGTTCACAGCGTTTGCTGGTGGACATCTCGATCTGCCACTTGCAGGTTTCACAGTCCGTCACCACGATATCTGCGCCGCTCTCTTCAATCTGCCGGAACAGCGGCGCGCCAATGGCCTGTGACGTTGGGTAGTTTTCACGCTTGAAGCCGTAGGTGCCAGCGATGCCGCAGCAGCGTGAGTCCAGCACCGTCAGCTCCAGCCCCGGGATCAGCCGCAACAGCTCAAGCGTATAGATCGACCAGCCCATCTTCTCCATATGACATGGCGTGTGATATACCACCTTCAGCGGCAATTTGCCCAGCGGTAACGTCTGCCCGCTGTCCAGTTTGCGCCAGAGAAAACGGGTCGCCAGCTCAATGTGCTCGCGCAGGCCGGTGTTATCCACATCCAGCAGATGCGGATATTCATCGCGCAGCGTGAAGGTACAGGTTGACGACGTCGCCAGTACCGGTATCCCTTTGTCGACGATCGCCTCACGTAAAGAGGTGACGTTGCTGCTCGCCTGCTTGCGCGCTTTGTCGATGAAACCGTTGGCAATCAGCGGAACGCCGCAGCACTTCTCTTTGCTCAGCAGCTGAACGCCCGTCCCCATGGCGTTCAGCACTTTCAGCAGGTCTTTTCCCAGCTGCGGATGGTTGTAGTTCACGTAGCAGCCGTGGAAGAAGGCGACCTGCTCAGCGAACTGCGCCTGTTCTGCCGCCACGGATTTATACCAGCGGCGGAAGGTGCCGTGAGAATATTTCGGCAGACTGCGGTGATGGTCGATTTTGAGCGTCGCATCCAGCAGCCTGCGCACCGGCTTCAGGGCGGTGGCGGCATTGACGACCGGTGCGAAAGGCGTCGAGAGGCTGCCCATTAGATCGGTGTGGCTCAGTATCGCGTCACGCAGCGTCGGTTTTTTCGTACTGTAGCGGGCGCGGGCGCGCTGGATGATATCGCCTATTTTCACGTCCGACGGGCAGGCAACTTCGCAGCGTTTGCAGTTGATGCAGTATTTCAGCGCCTCGTCGTAGAGCGCGCCATCCTTCAGGCGCAGACGCTCCCCGTCGGGACCGGCCTGTTTCGGGCCGGGATAGCGCGGATCGACGCCGCTGACCGGGCAAACCGTGGTGCAGACCGTGCATTTGATACAGCTTTCAAATCGGGTGTCGTTCATTGTGCTCTCTCCCTGCGCTGGATAATCTGCTCCGCGACATGCAGCGCGGTGACGGCGCAGACGCCGCCACCGCAGCCCTGCGCCACGGGATCGTACCCGCCCAGAACCGAGCCGATGGCGTAAAGATTTTCAACCGGTTCCCCGCCCAGCCGCGGGCGCAGTTGGCTGTCGACGATCACGCCGAACTGCTGCCAGGGCTGCGGGGTGAAGAAATCGCTTTGATACCAGTCCGCGCGGGAAGCGCTTTGCCGGACATCCAGCCCGAGTATTGCCTCACGCACGCCATCCCGGCTGCTTAGCAGACCGTTACTGAAGAAACTGCCGCTTGCCAGCACCGTATAGCGTGCGCGAAGCGGGATGTCGCCGTGGTTGCGGGTCCAGATATCGCTTACCGCGCCCTCAGCCAGGGTGATTTTTTTCACTTCGTCGCCTGCCATCCAGACGCCACCCTGGGCGACAAACTGACGCTGAAGCTGGGTATGCAGACGAATGCCGGGCACGGAAGGGGGGAGCGTCGGCAGTAAACCGAGCGTACAGGGCAGGCGCGCCGAGAGCCAGCGCCAGAGCCGGTTGTCCGTTAAGCCAAAACAGGCGGGCATAAACAGGGCGTCGCAGGTCTCGCCGAGCGGTTGAAGCGCCGCGTACAGCTGCGGCCAGTAACTTTCATTATCCAGCAGGCGGGCAATGTTCACCGCACGAAACTCGCTGGGGTTTTCGCGCAGCACGTCGAGTTCGGGGAGATCAATCTCCGCTGTATCCACCTGAACACCCTGCTGTCTGAGAGACGCGGCGGCCAGATGTGGCTGGAAATCAAGGAAACCGCTGATCCCCACCACCCGCACGCGCTCGGCAGCGATGGGAGCGACAGGCACCTCTTCCGGGCTAAGCCAGGCGGCGCGCAGGGTGCCGAGTGGCGTGACGCGCTGATGGTTTTGCTCGGCGTCACCCTGCATGCGTGCGCCGCAGGCAGTGAGCAGGTGTTCGGTTTCGCAGGCAAAGCGGGCCATATTCTCTGCGCCCGTCAGGCGGTAGGGATGTTCAGGCGGCAGATCGGCGAACGATAGCGCGCCCAGTAAATCCAGCGAGCCGGAGGAGAAGTGCAGAGCACTCTGACCGCGAGTGACAATGGCGCAGCGCAGACCCCGCTGCGTCAGTTTGAGGCCGCACAGCAGGCCCGCCAGCCCCCCACCCACAATCACGGTATCAAATTTCATGGTTGTGCTCCTTCTCCAGACCGCAAAGCCCCTGATAGACCCAGCGGGTAAATTCGCTTTCGCGCAGGGCATCGCCCCAGGCGACGGGCTGAATGCCTTTCCAGCGCTCGTTTAAAAAATCGCTGAGTTGGGCAAGCGACTGGGTTGACGTGATGGCGTGAAAACGTTGCAGCAGCCCGGCGGCACGGCAGGCGCACAGCTCTCCCTGACAGGTGCCCATCCCGACGCGCGTGCGGCGGCGTAAATCGAGCAGGTTGTTCACCGTCAGGTTTTCCACGGCATACTGCACCTCGCCTGCGGTCACGGCTTCGCATTCGCACACCAGGCTGCGGCTGAGTCGCCCTTCACCGAGCCAGGTCGGGGTGCGGTCGCCGTGGCGGTAAATCGCCGAACCGCGAAGCGGGGCAGGGAGTGAAATGATTTTGTGCAGCGTTTTTTCTGTCGATTGCTGCGAGCCGGGCAGGGCCTGTTCCGCCGTCACGCACGGCGCGGTGTTGCCGAGCTTACGGCAGACGGCATCGGTGGCCCACTGGGCCATCAGCCGGTAGGTCATCAGCTTGCCGCCGGTAATGGTGATAAATCCGTCCATGCCGTCACGTTCGGCGTGATCGAGCAGTACGATGCCGCGGCTGACGTTACGCCCGCTCGGATCGTTATCGCTGGCGACGAGGGGACGCACGCCCGCGTAGGCACGCAGAATACGCGTCTGCGCCATCACCGGGGCCAGCTTTTCCCCTTCGCGCAGCAGGATATCCACCTCTTCAGCGGTGACGCGGTTGTAATCAATTTCGCTGTAGTCCACATGCATTGAGGTCGTGCCGATTAACGAAATGGTGTCCCCCGGCACGAGGATATCGGCGTCAGACGGTTTACGGCAGCGGTTGATGACATGGTTATTGATGCGGTGGTCGAGGATCAGCAGCGAGCCTTTCGCCGGGAACATGCGCACCGACAGGTCCGCGTATTCCGCGATGCGCTGGCCCCAGATCCCCGCCGCGTTGACCACGACGGCGGCATACAGCTCGCGGTGTTCGTTGTACTGCGCATCAAACACGCGCACTCCGCGCACGGTATTCCCTTCGCGAATAAGCCCGGTGACGTGATGCCCGGTCAGGATCTGGGCGCCATGTTCCCGCGCGTCGAGCATATTGGCGGCGGTCAGGCGGAAAGGATCAACGGTTCCGTCCGGTACTTTTACCGCGCCCAGTAACGCCGGGTTTACCGAGGGTTCAAGACGGCGCGCCTGCGCAGGATCGATCGCCTCGGCCTGAATGCCTGCCGCCGTGCAGGCGGTGATAAAGGTTTGCTGAAAGCCGAGGTCGTCTTCTGGAAGGGTGATAAAAAGACCGTTGGTCGGTTCAACGCAGTGGCGGGCGATGCGCCTGAGGATCTGGTTTTCAGCGATACACTCGCGCGCTGACTCAGCGTCAGTGACCGCATAGCGGGCGCCGCTGTGCAACAGACCGTGGTTACGTCCCGTCGCGCCGGTGGCGATATCGTGGCGTTCCAGAAGCGTGACGCTCAATCCCCGCAGGGCGCAGTCGCGTGCGATGCCGGCACCCGTCGCGCCACCGCCAATGATAATCACATCGCTGAAGCGTGGATCGTGAATTGTCATTGCCTTTCCTCTATGTTCGTTTTTTTGCATTTAGCCACATTGATCGTGTGGTTTGTTTGATTTCGAACATAAACGCGCGAAATTCGAAAGTGAAACGTGATTTCATGCGCTTTTTTGCGCATTCTGTCATATTTCTGTAACAATCTGTGCGTTGATTCACAGTAACATTCACCGTGATTTCTTAACATCGCCGCCTCTGTAGCCGGGCGCGAGATGCCCGGTCATTTTTTGAAAGGCCACGGAGGCTGTTATGCTCAGTATCTTTAAACCTGCGCCACATCGGGCGCGACTGCCAGAGGCAGAGATTGATCCTCTCTACCGCCGTCTGCGTTGGCAAATCTTCCTCGGGATCTTCTTCGGGTATGCGGCGTACTATCTGGTACGTAAAAACTTTGCGCTCGCCATGCCGTACCTGGTGGAGCAGGGCTTCTCTCGCGGCGATCTGGGATTTGCGCTGTCGGGGATCTCCATCGCGTACGGTTTTTCAAAGTTCATTATGGGGTCGGTGTCGGATCGTTCGAATCCGCGCGTGTTCCTGCCCGCCGGTCTGATCCTCGCGGCAGCGGTGATGCTGTTCATGGGCTTTGTGCCGTGGGCGACCTCAAGCATTGCCATCATGTTCGTGCTGCTGTTCCTCTGCGGCTGGTTCCAAGGGATGGGATGGCCGCCATGCGGACGCACCATGGTTCACTGGTGGTCACAGAAAGAGCGTGGTGGAATTGTATCGGTCTGGAACTGTGCGCATAACGTCGGGGGCGGGCTTCCGCCGCTGCTGTTCCTGCTGGGGATGGCCTGGTTCAACGACTGGCACGCGGCGCTCTATATGCCTGCCTTTGGCGCCATTCTGGTGGCGATTATCGCCTTCGCTCTGATGCGCGACACCCCACAGTCCTGCGGCCTGCCGCCGATTGAAGAGTACAAAAATGACTATCCGGATGATTACAGCGAGAAGCACGAAGAAGAGCTGACCGCGAAGCAAATCTTCATGAAGTACGTGCTGCCGAACAAGCTGCTGTGGTACATCGCGGTGGCGAACGTGTTTGTCTACCTGCTGCGTTACGGCATCCTCGACTGGTCCCCGACTTACCTGAAAGAGGTGAAGCATTTCGCGCTGGATAAATCTTCCTGGGCCTATTTCCTGTATGAATACGCGGGCATTCCCGGCACGCTGATCTGCGGCTGGATGTCGGACAAAGTGTTTAAGGGCAACCGTGGGGCAACGGGCGTGTTCTTTATGACGCTGGTGACCATCGCGACGGTCGTTTACTGGCTTAACCCGCCGGGTAATCCGGGTGTGGATATGGCCTGTATGATCGTCATCGGCTTCCTGATTTATGGTCCGGTTATGCTGATCGGCCTGCACGCGCTGGAGCTGGCACCGAAGAAAGCGGCAGGCACGGCTGCGGGCTTTACCGGTCTGTTCGGCTATCTCGGCGGTTCGGTCGCGGCGAGCGCCATTGTGGGCTATACCGTTGACTTCTTCGGCTGGGACGGCGGCTTTATGGTGATGATCGGCGGAAGCGTGCTGGCGGTACTGCTGCTGGTTGTTGTGATGATCGGTGAAAAACGTCACCACGCCGAAGTGCTGGCGCGTCGTCAATAAGGAGCATTGCGATGAAATTAACTCAGTTAGCAACCGGCCTGCTGCTGGCGGGCCTGATGACAGGCTCCGCGCTGGCGGCAGATAAGATCGTGATCGCCCACCGTGGCGCCAGCGGTTATCTGCCGGAGCATACGCTGCCGGCAAAAGCGATGGCCTATGCCCAGGGCGCGGATTATCTGGAGCAGGATCTGGTGATGACGAAGGACGACCAGCTGGTCGTCCTGCACGACCATTATCTTGACCGCGTGACGGACGTGGCAGAGCGTTTCCCGGATCGCGCCCGTAAAGATGGTCGCTACTACGCTATCGACTTCACGCTGGCGGAGATCCGCTCGCTGAAGTTTACCGAGGGCTTCGAGATTGAAAACGGTAAGAAGGTACAGGTCTATCCGGGACGTTTCCCGATGGGCAAGTCTGACTTCCGTATTCACACCTTCGAAGAGGAGATCGAGTTTGTTCAGGGGCTGAACCACTCGACAGGAAAAAATATCGGTATCTACCCGGAAATCAAAGCGCCGTGGTTCCACCATCAGGAAGGAAAGGACATTGCCGCGAAGACGCTGGAGGTACTGAAAAAGTACGGCTACACCAGCAAGCAGGATAAGGTTTTCCTGCAATGTTTCGATGCCGCGGAACTGAAGCGCATCAAAACTGAGCTGGAGCCGAAGATGGGGATGGATCTCAATCTGGTGCAGCTGATTGCCTATACCGACTGGAATGAAACCCAGGAGAAACAGCCGGACGGGAAGTGGATGAATTACAGCTACGACTGGATGTTCAAGCCGGGCGCGATGAAGCAGATTGCGCAGTACGCTGACGGCATCGGGCCGGATTATCACATGCTGGTGGCGGAAGGCTCAACGCCTGGCCACGTGAAGCTGACGGCGATGGTGAAAGAGGCGCACGCCAGCAAGATGCAGGTGCATCCGTACACGGTGCGTGCCGATCAGCTGCCGCCATATGCCACCGATGTGAATCAGCTTTACGAGGTGTTGTATAAGCAGGCGGACGTGGACGGGCTGTTTACGGATTTCCCGGATAAAGCGGTGACGTTCTTAAAATAGAAAAAGGGCCGTAAGGCCCTTTTTTACATCTCGATCTCAATATCGCCTTTTGCCCGGCAGCAGCAGGGCAAAATTTCCCCTTCACTGATAAAGGCCAGCGGTTCGGTCAGCCAGTCCACCTGGCCTGCGACCAGACGGCAGCGGCAGGAACCGCAATAGCCTTCACGACACTGGTACTCTACCTCAACCTGATGCGCTTCAAGCGCCACCAGCAGAGAAGGATGCTCTTCCTGGCACAACACCTCTGTACCAGAAAGGCTCAGCGTTACGCGGCTCATCAGAGCTGGAAGTCGCTCAGGTCGTCGGTGTTGACTTCAGAATCAATCTGACCGACCAGATAAGAGCTCACTTCCACTTCCTGCGGCGCAACCTGCACGTTATCGGACACCAGCCAGGTATTGATCCACGGAATTGGGTTAGAGCGCGTCTGGAATGGCAGATCGAGACCCACAGCCTGCATGCGGATGTTAGTGATGTACTCCACGTACTGGCACAGAATGTCTTTGTTCAGGCCAATCATGGAGCCGTCGCGGAACAGGTAGTCTGCCCACTCTTTCTCCTGCTGGGCGGCCTGCAAGAACAGGTCGTAGCACTCCTGTTTGCACTCTTCGGCGATTTCCGCCATCTCCGGGTCGTCCGCACCGCTGCGCAGCAGGTTTAGCATATGCTGGGTGCCGGTCAGGTGCAGGGCTTCGTCACGGGCGATCAGACGGATAATTTTGGCGTTACCTTCCATCAGCTTGCGCTCGGCAAAGGCGAAGGAGCAGGCGAAGCTCACGTAGAAGCGGATCGCTTCCAGCGCGTTGACGCTCATCAGGCACAGATAGAGCTGCTTTTTCAGGGCCCGCAGGTTTACGGTAACGGTTTTGCCGTTCACGTTATGCGTGCCTTCGCCCAGCAGATGCCAGTAGCTGGTCATCTCGATCAGCTCGTCGTAGTAGTGCGCAATGCCTTCGGCGCGCTTCTGGATCTGTTCGTTGGTGACGATATCGTCAAACACCACCGCCGGATCGTTCACAATGTTGCGGATGATGTGGGTGTAAGAGCGGGAGTGGATCGTCTCGGAGAACGCCCAGGTTTCTACCCAGGTTTCCAGCTCAGGAATCGAGATTAGCGGCAGCAGCGCCACGTTCGGACTACGTCCCTGAATGGAGTCCAGCAGCGTCTGGTACTTCAGGTTGCTGAGGAAGATGTGCTTTTCGTGTTCCGGCAGCGCCTGGAAATCGATACGGTCGCGGGAAACGTCAACTTCTTCCGGACGCCAGAAGAAGGAGAGTTGCTTTTCAATCAGCTTTTCGAAGATGTCATATTTTTGCTGATCGTAGCGTGCCACGTTGACCGGCTGGCCGAAGAACATCGGCTCTTTGAGCTGGTCGTTTTTCGTCTGTGAAAAGGTGGTATATGCCATTGCGGTGAGTCCTGTGGTGTTATTTCCCCTCACCCCGGCCCTCTCCCACAGGGAGAGGGGGAAAGAGTTCCCTCTCCCTGTGGGAGAGGGTTAGGGTGAGGGAATTTATTAGATCTTACATGCGCCGCTTTCGCAGCCATCGTCCTGAATTGACGGCGCCAGGTCGTCCTGGGCGTCTTCCGCACCATCACGGGTGTTGTGATAGTACAGCGTTTTCACGCCAAATTTGTAGGCGGTCAGCAGGTCTTTCAGCAGCTGCTGCATCGGTACCTTGCCGGACGGGAAGCGCGTCGGGTCGTAGTTGGTATTGGCAGAGATCGACTGGTCGATAAACTTCTGCATGATACCCACCAGTTGGAGGTAGCCGTCGTTGTTTGGCATTTCCCACAGCAGCTCGTAGTTGTCACCCAGCGTTTCGTAATCCGGTACCACCTGACGCAGCACGCCGTCTTTCGACGCTTTAATGCTGACGTGCCCGCGCGGTGGCTCAATACCGTTAGTGGCGTTGGAGATCTGCGAAGAGGTCTCGGACGGCATCAGGGCAGAGAGCGTGGAGTTACGCAGGCCGTGAGTTTTAATGGACTCGCGCAGGCCTTCCCAGTCGAGGTGCAGCGGCTCGCTGACGATCGCATCCAGGTCTTTTTTATAGGTGTCGATCGGCAGAATGCCTTTCGCGTAGGTGGTTTCGTTGAACCACGGGCACGCGCCTTGCTCTTTCGCCAGCTCGTTAGAGGCTTTCATCAGGTAGTACTGGATCGCTTCGAACGTCTGGTGCGTCAGATTGTTGGCGCTGCCGTCGGAGTAACGCTTGCCGTTTTTCGCCAGCCAGTAGGCGAAGTTGATTACGCCGATACCTAAAGTGCGACGGCCCATTGCGCCGCGTTTTGCCGCCGGGATTGGGTAATCCTGGTAGTCCAGCAGGGCGTCGAGGGCACGAACAGCCAGCACCGCCAGCTCTTCCAGCTCGTCCAGGCTCTTAATGGCACCCAGGTTGAACGCAGAGAGCGTACACAGCGCGATTTCGCCGTTTTCGTCGTTCACATCGTCCAGCGGTTTGGTCGGCAGGGCGATCTCCAGGCACAGGTTAGACTGGCGCACTGGCGCAACCACCGGATCGAACGGGCTGTGGGTGTTGCAGTGGTCAACGTTCTGGATGTAGATACGGCCGGTAGAAGCACGTTCCTGCATCATCAGGGAGAACAGATCGACCGCCTTCACGCGCTGCTTACGGATGCTGTCGTCTTTTTCATATTTGGTGTACAGACGCTCGAACTCATCCTGATCGGCGAAGAACGCGTCATACAGGCCCGGGACGTCGGATGGGCTGAACAGGGTGATGTCTTCCCCTTTCAGCAGGCGGGTGTACATCAGCTTGTTGATCTGCACGCCGTAGTCCATGTGACGCACGCGGTTGCCTTCCACGCCGCGGTTGTTCTTCAGAACCAGCAGGCTTTCCACTTCCAGGTGCCACATCGGGTAGAACAGGGTCGCAGCGCCACCGCGCACGCCGCCCTGAGAGCAGGATTTTACTGCCGTCTGGAAGTGCTTGTAGAACGGGATACAGCCGGTGTGGAACGCTTCACCGCCGCGGATTGGGCTGCCAAGCGCACGGATACGACCGGCGTTGATGCCGATACCGGCACGCTGGGAAACGTATTTCACGATGGCGCTGGAGGTCGCGTTGATGGAATCCAGGCTGTCACCACACTCGATCAGGACGCAGGAGCTGAACTGACGGGTAGGGGTACGCACGCCAGACATGATTGGCGTAGGCAGAGAAATCTTGAACGTAGAGACCGCATCGTAGAAACGCTTCACGTAGTCCAGACGGGTTTCGCGTGGATAATTAGAGAACAGGCAGGCTGCCACCAGAATATAGAGGAACTGGGCGCTTTCGTAGATCTCACCGGTTACACGGTTCTGAACCAGGTATTTGCCTTCGAGCTGCTTCACCGCCGCGTAGGAGAAGTTCATGTCGCGCCAGTGATCGATAAACCCGTTCATCTGCTCGAACTCTTCTTCCGTATAGTCTTCCAGCAGATGCGTGTCGTATTTGCCCAGCTCAACCATTTTCACTACGTGATCGTAAAGCTTCGGCGGCTCGAACTGACCGTAGGCTTTTTTACGCAGGTGGAAAATCGCCAGACGCGCAGCGAGGTACTGATAATCCGGTGCGTCGCGGGAGATCAGATCTGCCGCTGCTTTGATAATGGTTTCGTGGATATCAGACGTTTTGATGCCGTCGTAGAACTGAATGTGAGAACGCAGTTCAACCTGGGAGATAGATACGTTGTTCAGTCCTTCTGCTGCCCAGTCGAGAACTCGATGGATTTTGTCCAGATTGATACGCTCGGTGGTACCGTCGCGCTTTGTCACCAGCAGACTCTGATTCATGTGGGTTTTTACCTGTCCGTGAAATAAAAAATATCCCCCGCTTATCCACAGACCCGTCTTGTGACTAACTCTGTGGATAAATACTACATATAGGGGTTTTGCGATAAGAAGAACGCTATATGGTGAGTATTCTAGTAAGGATTCTTTTCAGTACAAGGGTTGATTTTGACGTTAAATTGAGGTTGTGAAAGGGTAAAAAAGGCTAAGTCCTCGTGCCGTAAGGCCTGGAAGAGATGTCAATAATTAAGAAAAAAAATTCAAAATTTGATCGAGTGCTGATTTCTTCAACGGGAGGTCAGAATTGCGCAACATGATGTCGCGCAATCTTTATAAGAATAACGAATGACGTTAGTCGTTTTTGGCGGTTGTGTGCAACATATAGTTAACATCCACGCCCGGGGCAAGTTTGAATTTATCGGTCAACGGGTTGTAGTGCAGGCCCGTCATGTGCTGCTCCTTAAGCCATGTCTGGTCAACCCAGCCCAGCAGTTCGGCAGGCTTGATGAACTTCTTCACGTCGTGCGTCCCTTTCGGCACCATGCGCAGCACATATTCCGCGCCTACCACGGCCATCAGCCAGGCTTTGCCGTTGCGGTTGATGGTCGAGAAGAAGACCTGTCCACCCGGTTTCACCAGGTTTGCACAGGCGCTGACGACCGACTGCGGATCGGGAACGTGCTCCAGCATCTCCATGCAGGTCACCACGTCATACTGGTGCGCATGTTTTGCCGCGTGCTCTTCCACGGTTTCCTGAACGTATTCTACCTGTATGCCGGACTCCAGCGCATGAAGACGCGCAACCTGTAGAGGTTCGAAGCCCATGTCCAGACCGGTGACGGTGGCCCCTTCACGCGCCATACTTTCCGCCAGGATGCCGCCGCCGCAGCCGACGTCGAGCACTTTCTTACCGAACAGACCGCCGGAACGCTCCGCGATATAGCCCAGACGCAGCGGGTTAATACGATGCAGAGGTTTGAACTCACCTTCGAGATCCCACCAGCGGGACGCCACCGCTTCAAATTTGGCAATCTCTTCGTGGTCAACGTTGTGAGCCACCGGGGATTTTTCGGCATTCATGGGCGCTTTTACTCCTTATTTAGCAAGACAAATGAGTATATCAGGCAATCCCTGTGAATAAAGCGTATAGGTTTACCTGTATCACCGCGGCTGTGTTATAATTTGCGACCTTTGAATCCGGGATACAGTAGAGGGATAGCGGTTAGATGAGCGACCTTGCGAGAGAAATTACACCGGTTAACATCGAGGAAGAGCTGAAAAGCTCCTATCTGGACTATGCGATGTCGGTCATTGTTGGCCGTGCGCTGCCGGACGTCCGCGATGGCCTGAAGCCGGTACACCGTCGCGTACTATACGCCATGAACGTATTGGGCAATGACTGGAATAAAGCCTACAAAAAATCTGCCCGTGTCGTTGGTGACGTAATCGGTAAATACCATCCTCATGGTGATTCCGCGGTGTACGACACCATTGTCCGTATGGCGCAGCCCTTCTCGCTGCGTTACATGCTGGTAGATGGTCAGGGTAACTTTGGTTCTATCGACGGCGACTCCGCCGCGGCAATGCGTTATACGGAAATCCGTCTGGCGAAGATTGCCCATGAGCTGATGGCTGACCTGGAAAAAGAGACGGTTGATTTCGTTGATAACTACGACGGCACGGAAAAAATTCCTGACGTCATGCCAACGAAGATCCCAAACCTGCTGGTGAACGGTTCGTCCGGTATCGCCGTCGGTATGGCAACCAACATTCCACCGCACAATATCACGGAAGTGATCAACGGCTGCCTGGCCTACATTGACGATGAAGACATCAGCATTGAAGGGCTGATGGAACACATCCCGGGCCCGGACTTCCCGACGGCGGCAATCATCAATGGCCGTCGCGGTATTGAAGAAGCGTACCGTACCGGTCGCGGCAAGATTTACATCCGTGCCCGCGCCGAAGTGGAAGCGGACGCCAAAACCGGCCGTGAAACCATTATTGTTCACGAGATCCCGTATCAGGTGAACAAAGCGCGACTGATTGAAAAAATCGCCGAGCTGGTAAAAGAAAAACGCGTTGAAGGCATCAGCGCGCTGCGTGACGAGTCTGACAAAGACGGTATGCGCATCGTGATTGAAATCAAGCGCGACGCGGTGGGTGAAGTTGTGTTGAACAACCTTTACTCCCAGACTCAGCTTCAGGTCTCCTTCGGTATCAACATGGTTGCGCTGCACCATGGCCAGCCGAAGATCATGAACCTGAAAGAGATCCTGAGCGCGTTCGTGCGTCACCGCCGTGAAGTGGTGACTCGCCGTACCATCTTCGAACTGCGCAAAGCGCGCGACCGTGCCCATATCCTTGAAGCACTGGCCGTTGCGCTGGCGAACATCGACCCGATCATCGAGCTGATCCGCCGTGCGCCGACGCCAGCAGAAGCGAAGGCGTCGCTGGTTGCGCGTCCATGGGATCTGGGCAACGTGGCGGCGATGCTGGAACGTGCCGGCGATGACGCTGCGCGTCCTGAGTGGCTGGAGCCGGAATTCGGCGTGCGTGACGGTCAGTACTACCTGACTGAACAGCAGGCCCAGGCGATTCTGGATCTGCGTTTGCAGAAACTGACCGGCCTTGAGCATGAAAAACTGCTCGACGAGTACAAAGAGCTGCTGGAGCAGATTGCCGAGCTGCTGCATATCCTGGGTAGCGCAGAGCGCCTGATGGAAGTGATCCGTGAAGAGCTGGAGCTGGTTCGCGATCAGTTCGGCGACGAGCGTCGCACCGAAATCACGGCCAACAGCTCTGATATCAACATTGAAGATCTGATCAACCGCGAAGACGTGGTAGTGACGCTGTCTCACCAGGGCTACGTGAAGTATCAGCCGTTGACCGACTACGAAGCTCAGCGTCGGGGCGGTAAAGGCAAATCTGCGGCGCGTATTAAAGAAGAAGACTTCATTGATCGTCTGCTGGTGGCGAACACCCATGACACGATCCTCTGCTTCTCCAGCCGGGGCCGTCTGTACTGGATGAAAGTCTATCAGCTGCCGGAAGCAAGCCGTGGCGCGCGTGGACGTCCAATCGTCAACCTGCTGCCGCTGGAAGCGAACGAACGTATCACCGCCATTCTGCCAGTACGCGAGTACGAAGAGGGCGTGAACGTCTTTATGGCGACCGCGAGCGGTACCGTGAAGAAAACCGCGCTGACCGAATTCAGCCGTCCACGTTCCGCCGGGATTATCGCGGTGAACCTGAACGAAGGCGACGAACTGATCGGCGTGGATCTGACGTCCGGTTCTGATGAAGTGATGCTCTTCTCTGCCGCCGGTAAAGTGGTGCGCTTCAAAGAGAACGCCGTTCGCGCAATGGGTCGTACGGCGACCGGCGTGCGTGGTATCAAGCTGGCGGGTGAAGACTCCGTTGTTTCCCTGATCGTTCCTCGTGGCGAAGGCGCAATCCTGACCGTCACCCAGAACGGCTACGGTAAACGTACGGCGGAAAGCGAATACCCGACCAAGTCTCGCGGCACGCAGGGCGTTATCTCCATCAAAGTGACCGAGCGCAACGGTTCCGTTGTTGGCGCGGTGCAGGTGGACGACGCGGACCAGATCATGATGATCACCGATGCCGGTACGCTGGTGCGTACGCGCGTGTCTGAGATCAGCGTGGTAGGTCGTAACACCCAGGGCGTTATCCTCATCCGCACTGCGGAAGATGAAAACGTCGTCGGTCTGCAACGCGTTGCTGAGCCGGTGGATGACGAAGAGCTCGACTCTATCGACGGCAGCGTCGCGGAAGGGGATGATGAAATCGCCCCGGAAGCGGACATCGATGATGAAGCAGCGGATGACGCTGACGAGTAACGTCTCCTGACGCATAAAGGGCCGGTTTCCGGCCCTTTTGTTTTGCGCAAGCAGACAAGTGAACGTTGCGACAAGCCGCGTTTACCGCTACCTTAACCACATTCTTTTTGACCCCGACGGCGGAGCCTCGCCCCTTTGAAATACCTCGTCTCCTTTCGTACCACGTTAAAAGTCTCCCGCTATCTGTTTCGGGCGCTTGCGCTACTGCTATGGTTGCTGGTGGCACTGCTCTCGGTGTTTTACATCGTTAACGCGTTACACCAGAAAGAAGCGGAGATCCGCCAGGAGTTTAATTTGAGCTCGGATCAGGCTCAGCGCTATATCCAGCGTACGTCTGACGTGATGAAAGAGCTTAAGTATATTGCTGAGAATCGACTGACGGCGGAGAACGGCATTCTTGCCATCCGCGGTCGGGATGAAAAAACCGAAGTGCCTGATTTCGAACCGCTCTTCCCGGATTCCGATTGTTCCGCCATGGGCAAAGCCTGGCGTGGTTCACTGGAGTCCCTGTCATGGTTTATGCGCTACTGGCGCGATAACTTCTCGGCCGCTTACGATCTGAACCGTGTCTACCTGATTAGCAACGAAAATCTCTGCATGGCGGATTTCGGCCTGCGGGATATGCCCGTCGAACGCGAAGACGCGCTGAAAAGCCTGCATGAGCGCATAGTGAAATACCGTAATGCGCCTCAGGAAGAGCGCGGGAACAACATCTTCTGGATAAGCCAGGGGCCGCGCATGGGGGTCGGCTATTTCTATGCCCTGACTCCGGTTTACCTCGGAAACCGCCTGCAAGCGCTGCTGGGGATTGAACAAACCATCCGCATGGAAAACTTCTTCACGCCGGGCAGTCTGCCGATGGGCGTGACCATTCTGGATGAAAACGGCCATCCGCTCATCTCCCTTACCGGGCCTGAAAACCGCCTGAAGGTGGAACCCAGCTGGATGCAGGAGCGGTCATGGTTTGGCTATACCTCCGGGTTCCGCGAGCTGGTGCTGAAGAAAAGTTTACCGCCATCGTCGCTGAGCATTGTCTACTCGCTGCCGGTGGACAAGGTCCTGGAGCGCATTCGCATCCTGATCCTTAACGCCATTTTGCTGAACATCGCGGTAGGCGTCGCGCTGTTTATGCTGGCGAGAATGTATGAGCGGCGGATCTTTATTCCGGCGGAGGCGGATGCTCAGCGTCTGGAGGAGCACGAGCAGTTTAACCGTAAAATTGTCGCCTCGGCACCGGTGGGGATCTGCATCCTGCGTACTCAGGACGGGACAAATATCCTCAGTAACGAGCTTGCCCATAACTACCTGAACATGCTAACGCATGAAGACCGTCAGCGGTTAACGCAGATCATCTGTGGGCAACAGGTTAACTTTGTGGATGTGCTGACCAGCACCCACACCAACCTGCAAATCAGCTTTGTCCATTCGCGCTACCGTAATGAAAACGTGGCGATTTGCGTGCTGGTGGACGTCTCTGCGCGCGTGAAAATGGAAGAGTCGTTGCAGGATATGGCGCAGGCGGCGGAGCAGGCCAGTCAGTCGAAATCGATGTTCCTCGCGACCGTCAGCCATGAGCTGCGTACGCCGCTGTACGGTATTATCGGTAACCTCGATCTGCTCCAGACCAAAGAGCTGCCGAAAGGGGTCGACCGGCTGGTGACGGCCATGAACAACTCGTCCAGCCTGCTGCTGAAAATCATCAGCGATATTCTCGACTTCTCTAAAATTGAATCCGAGCAGTTGAAAATAGAGCCGCGCGAGTTCTCCCCGCGCGAGGTGATGAACCATATCTGCGCTAACTATCTGCCGCTGGTGGTGCGTAAACAGCTTGGGCTGTACTGCTTTATCGAGCCGGATGTGCCCCTGACGCTGCATGGCGATCCGATGCGTCTGCAACAGGTCATCTCAAACCTGCTGAGCAACGCCATCAAATTCACCGATATCGGCTGTATTGTGCTGCACGTCTGTCGGGCAGGGGAGTACCTGACCATTCGCGTGCGCGACACGGGGGTGGGGATTCCGGCGAAAGAAGTTGTTCGCCTGTTCGATCCGTTCTTCCAGGTGGGAACCGGCGTCCAGCGTAATTTTCAGGGGACCGGGCTAGGTCTGGCGATTTGCGAGAAGCTTATCAGCATGATGGACGGGGATATCTCCGTCGATACTGAGCCGGGTATGGGCAGCCAGTTCACCATTCGTATTCCGCTCTATTCGGCGCATTATCCGGCGAAAACCACGGTCGACGGCCTGAGCGATAAGCACTGCTGGCTGGCGGTGCACAACGCCTCCTTACATGATTTCCTGACCTCAATGCTGACCAGCAGCGGCGTGCGGGTTTCGCGCTACGAAGGCCAGACGCCGGGCGCGGATGACATGCTGATCACCGACGTTGAGCCGGAACAGGCGTGGGCGGGGCGCGGCGTGGTGATGTTCTGCCGCCGTCATATCGGTATTCCGCTTGAGCGTTCGCCTGGAGTATGGGTGCACAGCGTGGCGACACCGCACGAGCTGCTGGGCTTGCTGGCGCGCATTTACAGCGTGCAGCTTGAAGACAGCGACGGCGCCACCGTGCTGGCTTCCCCTGATGAGCTGGCGTCGGTGAACGACGATATGATGATTCTGGTCGTCGACGATCATCCGATTAACCGTCGTCTGCTCGCAGACCAGCTTGGCTCTCTGGGCTATCAGTGTAAAACGGCCAATGATGGCGTGGATGCCCTGAATGTCTTAAGTAAGAACCATATTGATATTGTGCTCAGCGATGTGAACATGCCTAACATGGACGGCTACCGTCTGACGCAGCGTATCCGGCAGCTGGGGCTGACGCTGCCGGTGGTGGGGGTGACAGCCAACGCGCTGGCGGAGGAGAAGCAGCGCTGTCTGGAGTCGGGAATGGACAGCTGCCTGTCGAAGCCGGTCACGCTGGATGTACTGAAGCAGACGCTATCCGTCTATGCGGAGCGGGTACGAAAAGCGAGACAATAAAAAAGGCCCGAAAGGGCCTTTTTTATGTGCCCGGCGGCGCTGCGCTTGCGCGGGCCTGCGGGGTTTGTAGGCCGGGTAAGCGCGAGCGCCACCCGGCATAGACAGCGAAGATCAGTCTTTGTCCGTTGCGCTCAGCGTCACGGAAGAGAGATAGTTCAGCAGGGCGATATCGTTATCCACACCCAGCTTCATCATCGCGGATTTTTTCTGGCTACTGATGGTTTTAATACTGCGGTTCAGCTTCTTGGCGATTTCAGTGACCAGGAAACCTTCAGCGAACAGACGCAGAACTTCACTCTCTTTAGGCGAGAGACGCTTGTCGCCATAACCACCCGCGCTGATTTTTTCAAGCAGGCGTGAGACGCTCTCAGGAGTGAATTTCTTCCCTTTCTGTAGCGCCGCCAGCGCTTTTGGCAGATCGGTAGGTGCGCCTTGTTTCAGCACAATCCCTTCAATATCGAGATCCAGAACGGCGCTCAGGATCGCCGGGTTATTGTTCATGGTCAGAACAATGATCGAAATGTCCGGGAAGTGGCGTTTAATGTATTTGATGAGCGTGATCCCATCACCGTATTTATCTCCAGGCATGGAGAGATCGGTAATGAGCACGTGCGCATCAAGTTTAGGCAGGTTGTTAATGAGGGCTGTGGAATCTTCAAATTCACCGACTACATTCACCCACTCGATCTGTTCAAGTGATTTGCGAATACCGAACAGTACAATCGGATGGTCATCGGCAATAATTACGTTCATATTGTTCATGTATAAGGCTACCTTGCTACAGCAAGCTCTTGACGTAAGCGTCAATGTCGCTGATGTATTTTTCAATGCCAGAGGCATCTTTCTCACGAATTAGATGTTCCAGCGTTTCACATAACTGCTTGCCGGGAACCAGATTAAGCATGGCAAACACCCCTTTAAGCCGGTGTGCTGTCTGTGCCAGCGCTGCAAAATCCTGCGCAGCGGACTCAGTATACAACCGCTTAACATCATCTGGTACTGTATCAACGAAGAGCGAATAATATCCGCTGGCATGGAGTTCGGCATTTTCATCGCCGCCTAACGGTGACTCCAGGATCTCTTCCTGCGCCAGATTCTCTTCAATCAGTTGTAATACAGCTTCCTGCATTGCATTGCTCATATTAAAGTTGACGCGCAGCTGCCCAGGGCCGATTTTCCGCACGCCTGGCTCATCATCGCTTAAAAGCAAGCCTGAGGCAGTAAGATTAGACGGATTATCAGTTAAAAATAGATCAAATTCTTGACTCGCGAGCCTTTCGTCCGGGGTAATGCAGGACGCACCCCAGTTTTCCAGCTGACGTACGACGATATTTCGGATCTCACTGGAGGTCACATCCACCATCACCACCACATCGTCCAGCAGACGCTCTTCATCCTCTTCCTGTGGATTCGCCGCCATTTTAACGTGTAAAGAGTAGCGGGTGCCGAGGGATTCGCGCGCCTTAATGTTCAGATGACCGCCCAGCTTACGCGCCAGCTGATCGCAAAGCCAGAAGGTGAGGGCATTCGCCTTACCGTAGTGGTCGCGCTGGGTATCGTTCAGGAACGGGAAGTGCAGGTTATCAATTTCGCTCACGGTCACGCCTTCACCCGTATCAAGGATGCGGAACGTCAGACGATCGTCGGTGGACTCATCGGTGCTGACTTCAAGGGTGATCTTGCCGATCTGCGTCGTGGTGACGGCATACTGAATCAACATCATCAGGATGCGACGCAGGGCATCGCGATCGCCATGACGTTCGTCGTTGGCCGGTAAATGGTTGTTGATCAGCAGCTGGAGTCCCTTGCGCTTGATCACCGGCAGGACTTCCGGCACCACCTCATCAATCAGGTCCTGGATGGAGAAGAGCGTAGGGGTGCCCTTCCAGATGTCATTCTCCAGCATGTTCGCAAGCTGGATTTCATCCACCAGACGAACCAGTGAATCGGCCTGGCTGCTTAGCTGTCGGCTTTCTGGCGTGCTCAGATCAGCAATCTGCGTGGCGAGTGACTTCAACGGCTGTTTAAAGGCATCGCCAATATTTTGCATAAATGCGGCGCGGCCATGCTGGTTTTTCTCGTACAGCCTTTGCGCCTGCTTGAGCTTTTTATTCACCAGCACTTCGCGATCCTGATCGCGAATGATGAAGATTTGCGTGCGCGACGCGACCTGACTGCGGAACTGACGGATCTCATACAGTTCATTATTAATGGTGGCCTGGATGACACCCTGATGCTGGTCCGCCATGGCCGTAATATTTTGCAGGTTAAGATGCGGCAGAAGGTGATCGGCAATTTTATTGCTCATTACCGTGCGGTTTGCCTCCTGATCGTGAACGAGCACCCCAAGCGGCAGCACGGAAATAATCTCTTCATTCAGGGCACGAAGAATGCGCAGCTCGTTGCTGGTCCCGGCTGATACCGACGTCGAGTCGCTCTGGCGGCCCGACTGGAAACGGAAGGTGCTGTAACCAAACAGCGCCAGCGCCAGCAGGCCGATATTCAGCAGCAGCGGCAGCAGAATGTTTTGCAGAGTATCAAGCATCAGGGTGCCAAAAGGCACCTGCCACACCAGACGCATACCGGTTGAGTTGAGCGATGAGGCAATCTCAATCTTTGAGCCATTAAATGAGATCGCTACGCTGTCCGCGCCTTCTTTATCCGACGGCGAGCGCATATTTTGGGTGCTATTGTCTGGCTCCAGACGGAAGCTGTCCAGCGGCATATCCGGTGGGATGAGATCGTTAATCGGCAGGTCGAAGGCAACCACGGTCGCCAGATGGCCCGGCTGGTTAAAGGTGGTTCGCAGCGTAAAGTAGTGACCATTCTGCCAGGCAAGACGGCGTAATGACGAGAAACTTTCGCGCTCGTCCAGCGCGTTGGCCTGTTGCAGCATTTCTGCCCGACGGGAATCGACAATACTGCCAACGGTGGTCTCTTTAAAGCCCGACGAGAGATCCTTAAGCGGCAGGGTCGAGATCAGGATCATGCTGTTGTCCTGACCGTTCAGGTAATACATTGACCACGGTACGGTCTCGGCGCCCCACAGGGTGTCCAGATAGGAGGAGATCCGCTGCGTCATCTCAAGCGTTGCGCTGTCGTGCGAGCCGAAAATCAGGGCTTCCGTCTTGCGCTGCGGTTTTTCAAGGTAATACACATCCTGCTTAAGGCGCGTTTCCTGCAGCCCTTCGCCTGACGAGGTGGCAGGCGCGGCAGCGATATTGTCGTAGATTTGCCAGGTCGCATAGCGCCACGTATCAATGCGCTTGTGCACCGCATGGGTGATATCGACGATTTGATAGCTTTTATCTTTAAGCCAGGTATTAACGGCGCTCTGAACCATCACCCCCATTGTGACTAACAGCACAACGATCAACAGAAGAAAGAAACGGGTGATGCTGCCCGGTAGAAGGGAGAATTTGCTCGGGGCGGTAGTTTCAGTCTGACTCATCGATGTGTTTAACCCGTAATGGCCGCGCGGTAATGGGATAGGGCAGTATAAAGGGTAATAACTGAATTTCCAGCGTCGTTAACGGTATGACCTTGACTTTTTATCCGGGTAACCGGCTTCAACGTCCCCGGATGAAAGGTGTACAAAACCCCGTGAAATGTATAAATACGCGATCGCACCGGCAGGAAAATAGCACGAATAAACAAGAAATTAATTTCAATAGCATAAAAAAGAATTCAGCGAAAGCCGGATGCTGGATTTAGTTAATAGTCGTTATCATTTCTGAGGGGTAGCACATAAAATGTAGGCTGACGTAAAGAAAGGTAAAAAAAAACCGAATGCGAAGCATCCGGTTCAATTAGGGATAAACAGACATTCAGAACTGAATGACGGTAATAAATAAAGTTAATGATGATAGCGAGAGTTATTTTAGTGGTGTTGAAGGGAATTTTTTTGTCATTCAGTGCTGTACTGTTTTTTAAGATAAACACTTGTATTAAATAGAATATATTTTTGTTTTGATTATCCGTGCTATATTTTTAAACTATTTATGCTCTGTAAAAGTACCTTCAAATTTACAAATTGAAACATGTTGATGGTAAAGTGAAACATCTTCAAAGTTTTCGTATCATATTCCTGTTGGATTATTCTGCATTTTTGAGGAGAATGAACTTGCCGACTGGTTAAGAGGGTTGACCAGTAAGCAGTGGTAAATAATAAGGCATATAACAGAGGGTTAATAAAATGAAAGTTAAAGTACTGTCCCTCCTGGTACCAGCTCTGCTGGTGGCAGGCGCAGCAAATGCGGCTGAAATTTATAACAAAGACGGCAACAAATTAGATCTGTACGGTAAAGTGGATGGCCTGCACTATTTCTCTGATGACGACAGTGCAGACGGCGACCAGACCTACATGCGTCTGGGCTTCAAAGGCGAAACTCAGGTTAACGACCAGCTGACCGGTTACGGCCAGTGGGAATACCAGATCCAGGGTAACTCTGGTGAGAACGAAAACAACTCATGGACGCGTGTGGCGTTCGCAGGTCTGAAATTCGCTGATGCGGGTTCATTCGACTATGGTCGTAACTACGGCGTTGTTTACGATGTAACTTCCTGGACCGACGTTCTGCCGGAATTCGGCGGCGATACCTACGGTTCTGACAACTTCATGCAGCAGCGTGGTAACGGCTTCGCGACCTACCGTAACCAGGACTTCTTCGGTCTGGTTGATGGTCTGAACTTCGCGTTGCAGTACTAGGGTAAAAACGGCAGCGCAAGCGGCGAAGGCCAGACCAACAACGGTCGTGAGGCACTGCGTCAGAACGGTGATGGCTACGGCGGCTCTCTGACCTATGATCTGGGCGAAGGCTTCGCTATCGGTACGGCAGTCACCAGTTCTAAACGTACTGCTGACCAGAACGCTGCGCGCTACTACGGTGAAGGCGATCGCGCAGAGACCTACACCGGTGGTCTGAAATATGACGCGAACAACATCTACCTGGCTGCACAGTATACTCAGACTTACAACGCGACCCGTGCGGGCGACCTGGGCTGGGCTAACAAAGCGCAGAACTTCGAAGTGGTTGCGCAGTATCAGTTCGACTTCGGTCTGCGTCCATCCGTGGCGTACCTGCAATCTAAAGGTAAGGACCTGGAAAACGGCTACGGCGACCAGGATCTGCTGAAATATGTTGATGTTGGCGCGACTTACTACTTCAACAAAAACATGTCCACCTACGTTGATTACAAAATCAACCTGGTTGATGAGAACGACTTCACTCGCGCAGCAGGTATCGGTACTGACGATATCGTCGCGCTGGGTCTGGTTTACCAGTTCTAATTGCTCATACAGCGACAAAGGGGCCATCAGGCCCCTTTTTTCATGCTTTTTTAGGGTCTTACAAATACGCTGTTTTAGTGTACTCTTGCCGCCCTGGCATGAGGATAATAACCAATGGATATGACTTTTTTACGCGCCAGCGTTCTGGCGACTTTTTTACTCCTGACCGCGTGTGACTCTTCCACACAGCCCGCAAAAATCGACGCACCCGCCGCGACGGTGCTGGAAGGGAAAACCATGGGGACCTTCTGGCGCGTCAGCGTGATGGATATTGATAAATCCCGCGCTGAAGAATTACGCGGTAAAATTCAGGCGCAGCTGGATGCCGACGATCAGCTACTCTCTACCTATAAAAATGACTCAGCGCTGATGCGTTTCAATCGCTCCAGCAGCACCTCGCTGTGGCCGGTGAGCGAAGCAATGGCCGATATCGTCACGGAAGCCATGCGCGTGGGCTACAAAACCAACGGCGCAATGGATGTGACCGTGGGGCCGCTCGTGAACCTGTGGGGATTTGGCCCCAACAAGCAGCCGGTGACTACACCCGATCAAGCCGCCATCGACGACGCCCGCGCGCGTACAGGGTTACAGCATCTGACGGTGATCTCCCAGTATGGTCAGCAATACCTGCAAAAAGATATTCCCGACCTGTTTGTGGATCTCTCCACGGTAGGCGAGGGGTATGCTGCGGATCATCTCGCGGCCCTGATGGCGCAGGAAGGCATTCCGCGTTATCTGGTTTCCGTCGGGGGCGCGCTCGTCAGCCGGGGCATGAACGCCAGCGGCAGGCCGTGGCGAGTGGCCATCCAAAAACCAACCGATCAGCAAAACGCGGTGCAGGCGATTGTCGACATCAACGGGCATGGTATCAGCACCTCCGGAAGCTACCGCAACTATTACGAGCTGGATGGCAAACGTATCTCGCACGTGATTGATCCGCAAACCGGACGCCCGATTACCCATAACCTGGTGTCCGTGACGGTGATAGCCCCAACCGCGCTGGAGGCGGATGCCTGGGATACCGGATTGATGGTGCTCGGCACGGAGAAGGCCAAAGAGGTAGTGCGTCAGGAAGGGCTGGCCGTCTATATGATCACTAAAGAGGCTGACGGATTTAAAACCTGGAGTTCGCCGCAGTTCAACAGCTTCCTGGTGAGCGAAAAAAATTAAAAAGCAAGGTTGCGGGTTTTTGTTCGGTGGCGTTCAGGCAAGCTGAGCGTATGCTTGTGAGAGGAGCCGATGATGAAAAACACAACCTATCTTACCGATGAGGATCGCTGGGAGGCCGTACTGGCCCGCGATCCGCGTGCGGATAACCAGTTTGTCTTTGCCGTGCAGACGACCGGCATTTATTGTCGTCCGTCCTGTCGCGCCCGCCACGCGCTGCGTAAAAATGTCTGCTTTTATCCTGATGCTCACCAGGCCGCGCAGGCGGGTTTCCGCCCCTGTAAGCGCTGTAGGCCGGACCAGGGCGACCCAATGGCACAGAAAAAGGCCAACATTGCGCTGGCCTGTCGACTGCTTGAACAGGATGCCTCGCTGAACCTGGAGGCACTGGCGCAGCAGGTTGCCATGAGTCCGTTCCATTTCCACCGCTTGTTTAAATCCGTCACCGGCATGACGCCGAAAGCATGGCAGCAGGCCGCGCGTGAACAACGCCTGCGCAGCCTGCTTGCACAGGGCGGTAAAATCACCGACGCCGTACTGGCCGCTGGCTTTCCGGACGGCAGCAGTTACTACCGTAAAGCCAACGGCGCGCTGGGCATGACGGCAAAACAGTACCGCAACGGAGAGGCTGCGGTCCGCTATGCCATCAGTGACTGCTCGCTGGGCCGCTGTCTGGTGGCGGAAAGCGAGCGCGGGATCTGCGCAATACTGCTGGGTGATGACGACGCCGGGCTGACGGCTGAGCTGCTGTCACTGTTTCCGCTTGCCGTCCGTGAACCGATGGAAGGCGCATTTGCCGGGCGTGTTCGTCAGGTGATTGCCTCTGTCGACAGCCGCGCGACGTCGCTGACGCTGCCGCTGGATATCCGGGGTACCGCCTTCCAGCAGCAGGTCTGGCAGGCGCTGCGGGCTATCCCCTGCGGTGAAACGGCAAGCTATCAGCAGGTGGCAAAGGCCATTGGTAAACCCAATGCCGTACGTGCCGTGGCGGGGGCCTGCGGTGCCAACAAACTGGCGATAGTCATCCCCTGTCACCGCGTGGTGCGTAACGACGGTGCGCTGTCGGGTTATCGCTGGGGCGCAGCGCGTAAGGTGCTATTGTTGAAACGTGAGGCGAACAACCCGGAGGAATAATGCTCGATCTTTTTGCTGATGCTGAACCCTGGCAGGAGTCGCTCGCGCCGGGGGCGACGATCCTGAGACGCTTCGCGCTTTCCCGCGCGGCGGCGCTGTTCGACGGCATTAAAGCCGTCACCACCCGTTCGCCGTTTCGCCATATGGTTACGCCAGGCGGGTATACCATGTCCGTGGCGATGACCAACTGCGGCGAACTGGGATGGGCGACGAATGAGCGGGGCTATGTATATGCCGCGTACGATCCGCTGACGGATCAGCCGTGGCCGCCGATGCCGGAGGCGTTTCAGGCGCTGTGTCATGATGCCGCCGTGGCGGCCGGCTATCCTGATTTTCGACCCGATGCCTGTCTTATTAACCGTTATGCCGTTGGGGCAAAGCTCTCCTTGCATCAGGATAAGGACGAGCCGGACCTGCGCGCGCCGATTGTCTCGGTATCCCTTGGGCTGCCCGCTGTCTTTCAGTTTGGCGGCCTGCGGCGCAACGACCCGCTCAAACGGCTGATGCTGGAGCATGGCGATGTGGTGGTCTGGGGCGGGGAATCACGGCTTTTTTATCACGGTATTCAGCCGCTTAAACCAGGCGATCACCCGGTGGCGGGGGCGTTTCGCTACAACCTCACGTTCCGCCAGGCAGCGTACAGAGAATAAAAATAAGAATTATTCTTGATGTGTGTGAAAGGCAGTTTACACTGCTGGCTGATTTTTCTTGTCCGGATTGCTCTGCATGCAACTACTTCTTCTTGTCTGGCGGCAGTATCGCTGGCCTTTTATCGCGGTGATGGCGTTAAGCCTTGCCAGCGCGGCGCTGGGGATCGGCCTGATTGCCTTCATTAACGTGCGTTTGATCGAAATGGTCGACACGTCACTCTCCGTCCTGCCGGAATTTCTGGGTTTACTGCTGCTGCTGATGGCAGTCACGCTCGGGTCACAGCTGGCGCTGACCGCGCTCGGCCACCACTTCGTTTTCCGTCTGCGCAGTGAGTTC
This sequence comes from Enterobacter sp. MGH119, assembly GCF_001037675.1. Lineage (NCBI taxonomy): Bacteria > Pseudomonadati > Pseudomonadota > Gammaproteobacteria > Enterobacterales > Enterobacteriaceae > Enterobacter > Enterobacter sp. MGH119. The sequence goes on from NZ_KQ089929.1 coordinate 319,007, forward strand.
ATCAAACGGATCCTTGATACTCAAGTGGAACGCATCGAACAGCTGGGAAGTGCTTCTCTGCTGGCGGGGCTGACCAGCGATGTGCGCGCCATTACCATCGCCTTTGTGCGCCTGCCGGAGCTGGTGCAGGGGATCATCCTGACCTTTGGCTCGGCAGCCTATCTCGCCTGGCTCTCCAGCAAAATGCTGGCGGTAACGGCGCTGTGGATTGTTATTACCATCTGGGGCGGGTTCCTGCTGGTATCACGCGTCTATAAGCACATGGCGGTGCTGCGCGAAACGGAAGACAAGCTCTATAACGATTACCAGACGGTGCTGGAAGGGCGTAAAGAGCTGACGCTGAACCGCGAGCGCGCCGAACATATCTTCAACCATCTCTATATCCCGGATGCGCACGAATATCGTCATCACATTATTCGCGCCGATACGTTCCACCTGAGCGCTGTGAACTGGTCCAACATCATGATGCTGGGCGCGATTGGCCTGGTGTTCTGGATGGCGAACAGCCTGGGGTGGGCGGATACCAACGTGGCGGCAACCTACTCCCTGACGCTGCTGTTTTTACGCACGCCGCTGCTGTCGGCCGTTGGCGCACTGCCGACGCTGCTGAGCGCACAGGTGGCCTTCAACAAGCTGAAGAAGTTCGACCTTGCGCCGTTTAAGGCTGAGTTCCCGCGCCCGCAGGCCTTCCCGAACTGGCAAACGCTGGAGCTGCGTAACGTTACCTTCCGCTATCAGGATAACGCCTTCTCAGTGGGGCCGATCAACCTGACCATTCACCGCGGCGAACTCCTGTTCCTGATCGGCGGTAACGGCAGCGGCAAATCCACGCTGGCGATGCTGCTGACGGGCCTCTATCAGCCGCAGTCGGGTGAAATTTTGCTGGATGGTAAAGCGCTGAGCGCGGAGAAACCGGAGGACTACCGCAAGCTCTTCTCGGCGGTATTTACCGACGTCTGGCTGTTCGACCGGCTGCTGGGACCGGAAGGGCAGCAGGCGGATCCGGCGCTGGTGGAGAAGTGGCTTGCGCACCTGCAAATGTCGCACAAGCTGGAGCTTCAGGATGGCAAAATCCTGAATCTCAAGCTGTCGAAAGGGCAGAAGAAGCGCGTGGCGCTGCTGCTGGCGCTGGCCGAAGAGCGCGACATCATCCTTCTGGATGAATGGGCCGCCGATCAGGACCCGCACTTCCGTCGCGAGTTTTATCAGGTCCTGCTGCCGCTGATGCAGGCGATGGGAAAAACCATTTTTGCCATCAGCCATGACGATCACTACTTCATTCACGCCGACCGTCTGCTGGAGATGCGCGACGGCAAGCTGAGCGAGCTGACCGGCGATGAGCGCGATGCGGCGTCACGGGACGCGGTGGCGCGTACGGCCTGATTGCAATTGTGCCGGGTGAACCCCGGCACACTAATTTTTTCATATATGCCGTTTTTTTCTCCATCCCGACCCGCCGTTTATTCTTATTTACATATCCCCGCGCTATGCTTAACGCCAACTCATTTAATGGATTTATGATTGATGTCGGTATTAAAGAAAAACAGCGCCAGGCAGCGTGACCAGGAGCGTGCGCGGCTCATCTGGCTCCTGACGACCGATAAAGCGGTCACGTCAACGTTATTGGGTAAGCTAACCCTGGCTGAGCAATATGATGTCGGCACGCTGGCCGACGATATTGCTGAGGTAGGTGCGCTGGTTGCACATTTACCACCTCCGGATCTGGCGGACACCCTGGAGGCATTGCCTTCCGAGGAGCGCCACGCCCTGTGGCGGCTGGTGCAGGATCACGAGCGCGGTCAGGTGCTGCTGGAAGCCTCGGAAAACGTCTGGGATGACCTTATCGATGAGATGAGCGACCGGGACATTCTTGACGCACTGCAAACGCTGGATATCGATGAGCAGATTTACCTCGTTCAGCATCTTCCGCGCAACCTGACCGGACGCCTGCTGGCTTCCCTGCCTGCCGAAGAGCGGGCGCGCGTGCGTCAGGTGATGCACTACGAGAAAAACAGCGTCGGCGCGATCATGGAGTTTGGCGTCATCACCGTGCGTCCGGACGTCACCCTGGGGACGGTGCAGCGCTATCTTCGTCGCCTGGGCAGTATGCCGGACAACACCGATAAACTGTTCGTCACCTCGCGGGATAAAACCCTGCTCGGGGAGCTGGAGCTGAAAACGATCCTGCTGAACAGCACCCAGCAGCGGGTGAGTGAGGTCATGGAAACCGAGCCGATGGTCTTCTCGCCGGAAGACGATGCCGAAAAAGCGGCGCGTACTTTCGAACGTGATGACCTGGTGAGCGCGGCGGTGGTGGATTCGGTGGGCAAGCTGATGGGGCGTCTGACCATCGATGAGATCGTTGACGTGGTCTATGAAGAGACCGATAACGACCTGCGTGCCCTTGGCGGGATCAGTGCCGAAGACGATGTTCATGCCTCCGTCGGCAAGGCCGTCAAAACCCGCTGGGCGTGGCTCGCCATCAATTTATGCACCGCGTTCGTGGCGTCCCGCGTTATTGACGGCTTCGAACATACCATTTCCCAGCTGGTGGCCCTGGCGTCGCTGATGCCGATTGTGGCGGGGATCGGCGGGAACACCGGCAACCAGACTATCACCATGATCGTTCGCGCCCTGGCGCTGGAAAACATTCAGCCGGGTAATTTTTCGTGGCTGATTTTCAGGGAGATGGGCGTCGCGCTGATTAACGGCCTGGTCTGGGGCGGCATCATGGGCGGCATTACCTGGTGGCTGTACGATGATATGGCGCTGGGCGGGGTCATGATGCTGGCGATGGTGCTGAACCTGCTGGTGGCGGCGATGATGGGCGTGATTATCCCATTGACGATGACCCGGCTGGGGCGCGACCCCGCGGTGGGGTCGAGCGTGATGATCACCGCCATTACCGATACCGGCGGTTTCTTTATTTTTCTTGGACTGGCGACGATTTTTCTTCTGTAGCCAGTGCTTTTTGCTTAAGTCGGGCAGGGAGGATGAACATCATCACAATCCCGCCCAGCACGCCAATCGCCAGGTTGCCGGTGTAAACCGTTGCCACAACCGTCACCAGCATCACGACGGTTTCAGCCACCGGCGCGTTTTTCAGCGTTCCGGGCTGAACGCTATGCCAGCTAAAGGTCTTGACGGCCACAATGGCCATAATACCCGCCAGTACCGCCATCGGGATTTTGGCCATCACCTCGCTGAGCGCCGTAACCAGCACCAGCAGTACGATACCCGCCGCAAGGGTGGAGATACGGCTTCTGCCTTTCCCCATCTCCACGTTTACGATGGTCTGCCCAATCATCGCGCAGCCCGCAATGCCACCGTAGAACCCGGCCATAATATTCCCCACGCCCAGACCGATGCTCTCGCGACGCTTACTGGAGGGGGTCGCGGTCAGTTCATCCACCAGTTTTGCCGTCAGCAAGGATTCCAGCAGGCCAACGAAAGCGATACTTAGCGCGCACGGCCAGATAATGCTCAGGGTTTCCAGATTGAGCGGCACCAGCAGTTGCGTAAAGCCCGGCAAACCGCCGCTCATGGAGCCTTCATCCCCTACCGTCGGCAGAATTTGCCCGCTGGTGACGGTGAACAAAGTCAGCAGCACAATGGCAATCAGCGGGGAGGGCACGCTTTTGATATAGCGTGGCACCCACAGCACAATCAGCAGCGTCAGCACGAACAGGCCCACAATCAGCGGGCTTCGGCTCCAGAAATGGGGCACCTGGGCAAAGAAAATCAAGATGCCAAGGGCGTTAACAAACCCGGTCATCACCGACTGGGGAATAAAGCGCATCAGCCGCGCCATACCCAGCGCGCCGAACAGGATCTGAATCATGCCTGCCATCACCACCGCGGGCAGAATGTACTGTACGCCGTGTTGATGGACCATCGGGCCAATCACCAGCGCGACGGAACCTGCCGCCGCCGTCACCATGGCCGGACGCCCGCCGAGCAGGGAAAGGGCGAAACAGAGCACCACGGAGGCGATAAGACTCACTTTCGGATCCACGCCCGCGACCACGGAAAACGAAATCACTTCCGGGATCAGCGCCAGCGCGGTAATCACACCGGCCAGGGTTTCGCGCATCAGACGGTGAGGCGAACGTAAAACAGTGGCGACATGGCCTTCTTGAGGTACAGACGAGTGGGGTAATGACATAACAATTCGCTGGTAGGGGCAGGCTTCCGTGCGCGCGATCACAAAGTGCAGCATCATAGCCAGGAAAATCGTCGGGTGCCAGCCTGTCTGCCAAAACCCTACAAACAATCCATCATTAAATTTCACAATTACAATAATTTCGTAACCTTTAAACAATATTTAAAAGTTGCTACCGTGCCACCGCAGCGTGTTTCACCTGTAATTTCCACGCATCAAGCACTATTCAACTAAGGCATAAATGATGAAAAAAATGACTGCCGTGCTCTTTTCTCTGGCCGTGGGGCTGAACGCCGTCTCGCTGGCGGCGAAGGCTGACGCACCAAAAGAGCAGGAAACGGATGTCCTTTTAATTGGTGGCGGCATCATGAGCGCCACGCTGGGAACGTATCTTCAGGAATTAGAGCCGAACTGGTCCATGACCATGGTCGAGCGCCTCGATGGCGTGGCACAGGAAAGCTCTAACGGCTGGAACAACGCCGGGACGGGGCACTCGGCACTCATGGAACTGAACTATACGCCGCAGAAAAAGGACGGTTCCATTAGTATCGAGAAGGCGGTAGAGATCAACGAAGCGTTCCAGATCTCACGTCAGTTCTGGTCTCACCAGGTGAACAGCGGTGTGTTGCACAATCCGCACTCCTTCATCAACACCGTACCGCACATGAGCTTTGTGTGGGGCGATCAAAACGTCAACTTCCTGCGCGCGCGCTACGCTGCCCTGCAACAGAGCACGCTTTTCCGCGGGATGAAATACTCTGAAGATCACGCTCAAATCAAAGAGTGGGCGCCGCTGGTCATGGAAGGCCGCGATCCGAACCAGAAAGTGGCGGCGACCCGCACTGAAATTGGTACTGACGTTAACTACGGTGAAATCACCCGTCAGCTGGTGGCCTCTCTGAAGAAAAAAGAGAACTTTAACCTGCAACTCAGCTCCGAAGTGCGTGGTTTCAAGCGCAATGCGGATAACAGCTGGAGCGTGACCGTTGCCGATCTGAAAAACAACGAAGCCGAGCATGTGATTAAGGCGAAGTTCGTGTTTATCGGTGCGGGCGGCGCGGCGCTGAAACTGTTGCAGGAGTCCGGTATTCCGGAAGCGGACGACTACGCGGGCTTCCCGGTTGGCGGCCAGTTCCTGGTGTCGGAAAACCCGGAAGTGGTTAACCGTCATCTGGCGAAAGTGTACGGTCAGGCCTCTGTGGGCGCACCACCGATGTCCGTTCCGCATATCGACACCCGCATGCTGGACGGTAAGCGTGTAGTGCTGTTCGGGCCGTTCGCCACATTCTCCACCAAGTTCCTGAAAAACGGTTCCCTGTGGGATCTGTTGAGCGCGACCACAACGTCAAACGTCAAGCCAATGATGGACGTGGGGCTGGATAACTTCGATCTGGTGAAATACCTGATTAGCCAGGTGATGCTCTCTGATGAAGAACGCTTCGAGGCGCTGAAAGAGTACTATCCGCAGGCGAAGAAAGAAGACTGGCGTCTGTGGCAGGCAGGTCAGCGTGTGCAGATCATCAAACGCGATCCGAAAGAGGGCGGCGTGCTGCGTCTGGGTACCGAAGTGGTAAGCGATAAGGATGGCACCATTGCCGCGCTGCTGGGGGCATCTCCGGGGGCGTCTACCGCTGCGCCAATCATGCTGCACCTGATGGAAAAAGTGTTTAAAGACAAAGTATCCAGCCCGGAATGGCAGGCGAAGCTGAAAACCATTATTCCATCCTACGGTACGAAGCTGAACGGTAACGTTGAGGCCACGGAACAAGAGCTGGAATACACCAGCCGCGTTCTGCAACTGCAATACGTCAAACCGCAGGCTGCGGATGCTGCGCCAAAGGCAGAGCTGAAGCCTCAGGCGGAAAGCAAGCCGGTAGCGGATATCGCGCTGTAAGGTAAACGCAAAACGGTAACATCCGTTACCGTTTTTAGTGTTTTCACCCTCTCCCGGTGGGAGAGGGTTGGGGTGAGGGCGCCAGAACGCACCCTTTCCAGGTCGGGTAAGCGTGAGCGCCACCCGACTTATTTTTAACGAACTACCGCTTGTCCTACCGTCTCATCCGCCTTCCATACGCGATATTTCACATCCACGTTTTCCGGCGTATATACGACGATCGGCAGCTTGCTGTTATAGCGCAGCAGACTGTTATCGCCCAGATACGCGGTAATAAATTTCTTCTCTTTCTTGCCGTCCGGGCACGCCATCATGGTGGAGACTGGCGAGGTTACTTTGTCGAAGACATAGTAGTCATAGCCCCAGCCTTCCAGCGTTTTGCTTTCCAGCTGGCCGCCCAGGCGATGCTGGTTGCAGTCCACTTCCAGCGTCTGGCCGATTAACAGCTCAACTTTGAAATTTGCTTCATCCTGCTGAGCCGGGAGCTGAATAACCTGGCGCTTCATCCCTTTGTCCGCTTGCGGATACGGAGCAACTTTTTCCAGCGGCTGCTCTTTCTGGGTTTCGCTGGCGAAAGCACTGCTGCTGGCGCACGCAGCGGCGATGAGGGCGATGGCAAATTTAGGTGCGTTTTTCACTATCATTCCTTTTTGTTAAAACGATCCTGGAAAGACTAACATAATATACGTGAATGGTTGGCGTAATTTACTAACATTTTCATTTTAAACGGAGTAATGCACTGCTTTTGTGTTCTTTTATTGGTGTTTAATGCTGTAGTGGAGTCGGTGCGGCGATCGTGTTATTTTACGCGTTAATTATTGTTATTTATCTGTAAAGGGAGGAGAGATGGTACGGGAAAAACTGAAGACACCTGAAGGCCGCAAGTTCCTGCTGGCGTTACTGGTTGTGTTTATGATTGCTGCTGCATGCGTGGGGCGAGCAACCATTGTCGGTGTGATTGAGCAGTACAACATCCCGCTCTCTGCCTGGACAACCAGCATGTTTGTCCTGCAATCGGCGATGATCTTTGTTTACAGCTTGGTGTTCACCGTGCTGCTGGCGATTCCGCTGGGGATTTTCTTTCTCGGTGGGCGTGAAAAACACTAAGCATTGCGCATGCGGAGACAGGCAATAAAAAACCAGCCATAAGCGGCTGGTTTTTTTGTGTAGTTTTGGTCGGCACGAGAGGATTTGAACCTCCGACCCCCGACACCCCATGACGGTGCGCTACCAGGCTGCGCTACGTGCCGACGCATAAAAGGAATACTACTCTATTCCTTTTTGAATGCAAGGGGCAAGCAACGCTAACTGATTCATAAATAATCAGTTAGCGATAAAGCGCTTCTCGTCTGTCAGCACCTGCAACAGCAAACTGAGCTGCGGTTTCTGGTCTTTCAGCTTCTCACCTTCGAGGCTATACGTCTGGTAATTGCCGTTGCTGTTCAACACCAGGGACAACGTCGGTGTGGTCACCACCAGCGTGTTTCCGCCAGCAGCCGTGACCCAGTTATGACGCCGCGTGGCGCTAAAGAGGTCTTGGCCCTGCGAGTACTCAATTGCCGGTGTGCTGACGTGCAGCAGCCGCTGCATTAACGTGGTCATGACGTCTTTATGGTCGGTCAGCATGTTGATGCGCTGCGCGGGAGTGCCCGGCCAGTGGATCACCAGGGGAACATGCAGGTTCGGACGCGACCACTCCATGCCCTTCGCCTCGTCGCCGAGCGGCACGCCATGCCCCGCCGTGATAATCACGACCGTATTATCCAGCTTGCCCGCGTCGCGCAGGGCGGTCAGCACGCGGCCGATCTGCGCATCAACATCGCCCGCCGCACGGCTATAGCGGCGCGCGAAGCCTTTCTGATTGCTGTCATCAAGCGTTGTGCCGTTAAACGCAACCCAGGAGAACCAGCGGTTATCTTCCTGCGCATAGCGCTTCAGCCAGTCTATCCACTGGTCAGCGGTCCGATCGTCAGACTGGCTCTGCGCGGCGGGCAGTGAGAAATCAGACAGCAGCGCCTGGCGGTACAGCGAGCTGTTGAAACCATCAGAGGCGAACAGCCCCAGCTGGTAGCCCTGCTGATTAAGCCCGGTAATCAATGCCGCCGGAATACGGGCCGACAGCACGCCGTCCATATAGCTCGGTGAAATGCCATAGAACAGGCCGAAAATACCCGCGTCGGTCGAATTACCGGAGCTCATATGCTGAGTGAATACGATATTGTTCTCAGCGAATTCAGCCAGCGCTGGCATCTGCTTCTCATAGCGGGAATAGTTCAGGCCATCGACGGTAATCAGCAGCACGTTCTGACCGCGCCCCATGTCGCGATATTTCAGATCGCTCAGGGGATACTGCACGCTGACCGCTTCCGGATTACCCTGTTCGACCAGACGACGCTGATACTCCTGCGCGTCCAGCAGGCCGTGTTTTTCGAGGAAACGACGCGCCGTCATCGGATAGGAGAGCGGCAGGTTTGCGCGCTGCATGGTAATCGGGCGGTAGAAGTTCGCATCTGCCCAGATATACATCAGGTGCGAACCGATAAATGAGGCGAAAAAGAGCGCCGCGACGGGCTTCGCATAATGGCGGCGTCGGGTCAGACTGCGGAGTTTTTGCCAGCTCCACGTGGCGAACAGCATTTCGATCAGCAGGATAATCGGCACGCTGATAAACATCAGCTGCCAGTCGCGCGCGGTCTCGTTCTGATCCGGGTTAATCACCAGCTCCCAGACGACAGGATTCAGGTGCAGGTGGAATCGGGTAAAGACTTCGCTGTCGATCAGCAACAGCGTCATGCCCGCCGTTGCAAGAATGGCAGACAGGAAGCGCATCAGCCGCTGCGACATGACGATAAACGTCAGTGGGAACAGGATCAGCAGATAGGTGGCGAAGACCAGAAAGCTAAAGTGACCCACAAGGCTCATCCACGAGTAGACGCGCCCGGTTAATGTGGTTGGCCAGTCCGCCACAAACAGATAACGGCAGCCGAGCACCATCGCCAACAGAATGTTGAACAGGGCAAACCAGTGCCCCCAGCTGACCATCTGGGAGACTTTTTCACGGTAGCGCTGACGATTCGTCACCATAAACTGTTGTTCGTTTCCCTTAGTGTGCCTGGTCGTCGCTAACGGAGGACTGCAAAGCCTGGGCGAAAGATTTGGCGATCGCCTGACGCTGAGCCGGAGCAACGCTGGTATTGATCAGGTTGGTAACCATATTTCCCAAAACCATCAGGGAGAGATCGGTTGGCGTTTTATGTTTTTCCAGTACGTTGACCAGCTCACTGAGCAGTTGTTCAACGTGTTCGTCACTGTAGCGGGAATGTTGTGGCATAAATCAAAATCAGTTTGTTGGGAGAAGGGCGACATATTACCGTAGCAACAGCTTTTTTTCCCCTTTTTTATCTTCTGTTGCACACATGCGTTGGTGGTGGTTGAATACCGCCCGGTCTAAAAGGAGAGTTTATCATGAGTCTGGAAATCAACCAGATTGCCTTGCACCAGCTTATCAAGCGTGATGAGCAAACCCTTGAAGTGGTGCTGCGCGATTCGTTACTGGAACCAACGCCTACCGTTGTCGAGATGATGGCGGAGTTGCATCGCGTCTACAGCGCGAAAAATAAAGCCTATGGCTTGTTCAGCGAAGAGAGCGAACTGGCGGATAGCCTGCGCCTGCAACGTCAGGGCGAAGAGGATTTCCTGGCATTCAGCCGCGCTGCTACTGGCCGTCTGCGTGACGAGCTGGCGAAATATCCCTTCGCCGATGGCGGTATCGTCCTGTTCTGCCACTACCGCTATCTGGCGGTAGAGTATCTGCTGGTCACCGTGCTGAATAACTTAAGCAGCATGCGCGTGAACGAGCAGCTGGATATCAGCTCAACGCACTACCTGGATATCAACCATGCGGATATTGTGGCGCGTATCGATTTAACCGAATGGGAAACCAACCCGGAATCGACGCGCTACCTGACCTTCCTTAAAGGTCGCGTGGGCCGCAAAGTGGCCGATTTCTTTATGGACTTCCTCGGCGCCAGCGAAGGGCTGAATGCCAAAGCGCAGAACAAAGGTCTCCTCCAGGCGGTGGATGACTTTACGGCTGAGGCGCAGCTTGATAAATCTGAGCGTCAAAACGTGCGTCAGCAGGTTTACAGCTACTGCAACGAGCAGTTACAGGCCGGGGAAGAGATTGAGCTGGAGTCGCTGTCCAAAGAGCTGGCAGGCGTCAGCGAAGTCAGCTTCCAGGAATTTACCGCGGAAAAAGGCTATGAGTTGGAAGAGAGCTTCCCGGCGGATCGCAGTACGCTGCGTCAGCTGACGAAATTTGCCGGTAGCGGCGGTGGGTTAACCATTAACTTTGATGCCATGCTGCTCGGGGAACGTATCTTCTGGGACCCGGCCACCGACACGCTGACCATTAAGGGCACGCCGCCGAATCTGCGCGACCAGCTTCAGCGTCGCACTTCAGGCGGTAAGTAACAGCCATAAAAAAACCCCGCAAACGCGGGGTTTTTCTCGACAGGTTTGCGATTACGCGCGAACGAAGTCGATGTGAGTCAGTTTTGGCTTGAACGCGTGACGCTGAACAGCCTGAACTTTCACTTTTTCTTCTTTACCGCCAACAACGATGGTCAGAACTTCGCTGTAGAACTCAGCTTTGGTCTGCATGTTCCATACTTTGTCGTGATCCAGTTCAATAGCAACTGGAGCAGCTTCGCCACCGTAAACGATAGCCGGGAACTTGTTTGCGGTACGCAGGCGGCGGCTCGCACCCTTACCCTGCACGTTACGTACTTCTGCTTCGATAGTGAACATTGATTTCTCTCTGTATTTAAAACCCTACTACAGGCGACCCAGCAGCAGGTGAGTGTTCTGCCTCACGGATGTGAAGCGGGCGGCATTTTATACTCAAATGGCTCGCGCATCAACGAAAAGTCCCGTTAACCGCGCAATTCGTTTGCCCGGCGAAAGCGTCCTTCATAGTCAAAGACCTTCTCACGTACCTGCCAGAACTGCCCTTTTTTGCGGGCGACAACAAAATCAGGATGCCGCAGCAACGCCTGCTGGCGCACGATATCGGCAACGGTTAGCCAGCGCAGCGGTACGCCAGGCGTGCGGGTATGCGGGCGGATAAAGAGCTGCTCGAACGCGGTGCGCTGGGCGGACGTCTGGACCCGGAACCGCTCGCTGACGTCTGCGCCATCCTCGTCGTAATAGGTGATTTTTAGCCACTCGCCTTTTTCATCCGCGCCCGGCTGTAAAACCATGCCGGAACAGCGTAGCACCAGCGCATCTTTCAGCTTCAGCGCTGCTTTCAGCATGTCGTCCGGGTCGACCAGGACCGTGTCGCACTCCCGGCAGCGGCGGGCGGCAATGTCGTTTTCGGCATTGCACTGCGGGCAGTTTTTGAAGCGGAAGCGGAAATCACACTGTTCGCGATGGCCTTCATCGTCTTCAAACCAGCCCTGACAGCGGCGGCCAAAATGTTCGATCAGCGTGCCGTCGGCGGTGGTTTTCCCCCAGAAGGTGTTGGCAAACCCGCAGGCAGGGCAAAAAACCTGAACGGGCACGTTGTCGCTCTTGCCTTTTGGCGTGCCGACTTCCGGCGAATAGAGATCGTGCGGGTTACCGGCGTAATCAAGGATCAGACAGTCGGTTTTGCCCGGCGCCAGGCGCAGCCCGCGGCCGACAATCTGCTGATACAGGCTGACGGATTCCGTCGGGCGAAGAATCGCAATCAGGTCGACGTGCGGGGCGTCAAAGCCGGTGGTTAGTACGGAGACATTCACCAGATAGCGGAACCGCTGAGCTTTGAAGGCCTCAATCAGGCTGTCGCGCTCCGGGCCGGGGGTTTCACCGGTAATTAACGCCGCGTCGTCGGCGGCCAGCAGCCCCGTAATTTCGCGCGCGTGTTCGACAGTGGCAGCAAAAATCATCACCCCTTTGCGCGTTTGTGCGAACTCTTCAATCTGGCTGATGATATGGGGCGTGATCCGCTTCTGTTTTTTCAGCTCATGGTTAAGATCTGCCTCGCTGAACAGCCCGTTGCTCTGCGCCTGTAAGCGGCTGAAATCGTACTGAACGACGGGCATATCCAGCCGCTCCGGCGGCGTCAGGTAGCCGTGCTTGATCATGTAGCGCAGCGGAAGCTCATAGATACAGTCGCGGAACAGGGCCTTTTCATCGCCACGCACCATGCCGTGATAATGAAACTGATAAATCCAGCCCTTGCCCAGACGAAACGGCGTGGCGGTGAGGCCAAGCAGACGGAGGTGAGGATTCACCTTTTTCAGATGAGTGAGGATTTGCTGATACTGGCTGTCGTCGTCATCGCTGATGCGGTGACACTCATCGACAATCAGCAGGGAAAACTCGCTGCGAAACAGTTCCAGGTTGCGCGCAACGGATTGTACGCTGCCAAACACCACTTTTCCGTGGCTCTCTTTGCGCTTCAGTCCGGCGGCAAAAATGTCGGCCTCCAGGCCGAGCGCGCAATATTTGGCGTGGTTTTGCGCCACCAGCTCTTTGACATGCGCCAGCACCAGCACGCGTCCGCGGGCCAGGCGCGCCAGTTCGGCAATCACCAGGCTTTTGCCGGCTCCGGTCGGGAGTACGATGGCGGCGGGCTCCCGATGCTTGCGAAACCAGGCGAGGGTGGCATCAACGGCTTCCTGCTGATAGGGGCGTAATGTGAACGTCATGGCTTCTCTATTCAGTTAACTCGCATATAGTATGCCACGAAACTTTTTCCCTTGAGTGGCGCAACCAGACCATTATACTGAACTGTTTCTGACTGCTTCTTTTTCGGACGCGTAGTCCGACTTCCAGCACCATTAAGGCTAAAAAGATTTCATGCGACTTGATAAGTTTATCGCTCAGCAACTCGGCGTAAGCCGCGCTATTGCCGGGCGTGAAATTCGCGCCAGCCGCGTAACCGTGGACGGCGACATTGTGAAAGACAGCGCTTTTAAACTCCAGCCTGAGCACCAGGTGGAGTATGACGGCAACCCGCTGACCCAGCAGAATGGCCCGCGCTACTTCATGCTCAACAAACCGGAAGGTTACGTCTGTTCAACGGACGATCCGGATCACCCGACGGTGCTCTACTTCCTCGACGAACCTGTGGCGCACAAGCTGCATGCGGCAGGGCGACTGGATATTGATACCACCGGCCTGGTGCTGATGACCGATGACGGCCAGTGGTCGCATCGCATCACCTCCCCGCGCCATCACTGTGAGAAAACCTATCGGGTGACGCTTGAGTCTCCGGTCTCGGATGACACGGCAGAGCAGTTCGCAAAAGGCGTTCAGCTGCATAATGAAAAAGATCTGACCAAACCGGCGGTGCTGGAAATCATCACTCCAACTGACGTGCGCCTGACCATCAGTGAAGGCCGCTATCACCAGGTGAAACGGATGTTTGCCGCCGTGGGCAACCACGTTGTGGGGCTGCATCGTGAACGTATCGGCGCGATTGAACTCGATCCAGACCTGGCGCCAGGGGAATATCGCCCGCTGACGGAAGAAGAGATTGCCAGCGTCGGGCTGCCTTCACGCTAAATTCAGGAGAACTCAGTGACCACCAGGCCACACTCGTCGTTTAAAATTGTATTTATCCTTGGCCTGCTGGCCATGCTGATGCCGCTGTCTATCGATATGTATCTGCCCGCGCTGCCGGTGATTTCCGCGCAGTTTGGCGTACCGGCAGGCAGCGCGCAGATGACGCTCAGCACCTACATTCTTGGTTTTGCCCTCGGTCAGCTCTTTTATGGCCCAATGGCCGACAGCCTGGGGCGTAAACCAGTTATTCTGGGGGGGACATTGATATTTGCCGCGGCGGCGGTGGCCTGCGCGCTGGCGCAGAGTATCGATCAGCTGATTGTGATGCGTTTCTTCCATGGCCTGGCGGCGGCTGCGGCAAGCGTGGTAATTAACGCGCTGATGCGCGACGTCTACCCGAAGGAAGAGTTCTCACGCATGATGTCGTTCGTCATGCTGGTCACGACAATTGCGCCGCTGGTCGCCCCCATGGTGGGCGGGGCGGTGCTGGTTTGGTTCAGCTGGCATGCGATTTTCTGGATCCTGGCGATTGCCGCGCTGCTGGCCTCGGTGATGATCTTCGTCTTTATCGATGAAACGCTGCCGGTCGAGCGACGTCAGAAGTTCCACGTTCGCACCACGCTTGGCAACTTTGCCTCGCTGTTTCGCCATAAGCGTGTGCTCAGTTATATGCTTGCCAGCGGCTTCAGCTTTGCCGGAATGTTCTCGTTCCTGAGTGCGGGGCCGTTTGTGTACATCGAACTGAACCATGTGTCACCCCAGCATTTTGGTTACTACTTCGCGCTGAATATTGTGTTCCTGTTTGTGATGACCATTATCAACAGCCGCTTTGTCCGGCGGGTTGGGGCGCTGAATATGTTCCGCGCCGGGCTGTGGATCCAGTTCGTGATGGCTATCTGGCTGGTATTGAGCGCGTTGCTGGGCGTCGGTTTCTGGGCGCTGGTGGTGGGCGTGGCGGCGTTTGTCGGCTGCGTGTCGATGGTTTCATCCAACGCGATGGCGGTGATCCTCGACGAATTCCCGCATATGGCGGGCACCGCCTCGTCGCTGGCAGGAACGTTCCGTTTCGGGATAGGCGCGATAGTCGGGGCGCTGCTCTCGACGGCAACGTTTAATACCGCCTGGCCGATGCTGTGGGCGATTGCCCTCTGCGCGACCTGCTCCATTCTTTTTTATCTTTACGCCAGCCGGCCGCGAAAGACGGCGCATAAATAACCACTTAAGGCCCGATACGGGCCTTTTTGTTGACCCATATCAACCAACCCTACGTTCGTTTACCCTGTGTTTGTTTCTTTTATGTAAAATCTATTTATGTAAAAAGTCACATCATTGTATTTAAAAAGGTTGAGTTAGATCGCAGAAACGGGTACATATAGCGCCGACGCGGGCCTGCAACGCCTATAAAATCCGCTAAACAGTGCAGGTTGGCGATGATGTGTTACTATAAATGTAAATAAATTGTGAAGTAAATTTGCTTCCGGGGATCTGAACGTGAATACATTACAACTCTCCATTGTCCATCGCTTGCCCCAGAGCTATCGCTGGTCGACGGGTTTTGCAGGTTCGAAAGTTGAACCGATTCCGCAAAGCGTTGCCGGGGAGGATAATTGCCTGGTGGCGCTCAAACTGCTCAGCCCGAGCGATGAAAATGCGTGGCCGGTTATGGAACGTCTCAGCCAGGCGCTGACGGACATCGAAGTGGACAGCTCCGTGCTGGAATACGAAGGTGAGCCGTGCCTGTTTGTTAACAGCCAGGATGAGTTTGCCGCCACCTGTCGTCTGAAAAACTTCGGCGTGGCCATTGCCGAGCCGTTCTCCGGTCAATACCCTTTCTGAGTGCTAGTCAGCGGACAATAGCTGGCGCGTGTAATCCTGCGTCGGCGCGGTGAATACGCGCTGGCACTCTCCCTGCTCCACGACTTCTCCCTGCCGCAATACCACCACCTGATGGCAAAGCGCACGCACCACCTGTAAATCGTGGCTGATAAAGATATAGGCCAGCCGATGCTTTTCCTGTAGCCCCTTCAGCAGCGCCAGAATTTGCGCCTGCACGGTGCGGTCCAGGGAAGAGGTTGGCTCGTCCAGCACGATCAGCTCCGGTTTCAGGATCAGCGCGCGGGCAATCGCTATACGCTGGCGCTGTCCGCCAGAAAACTCAGCCGGATACCGGTGCCGGGTCTCGGGATCTAAACCCACTTCCTCCATCACCCGCTTCACGTCGATTTCACGCTGTTGCGCCGTCATTGTCGGCTGGTGGACGCGCAGGCCCTCTTCAATAATCTGTAATACGCTCAGGCGCGGGTTAAGCGAAGAGTTTGGATCCTGAAATACCACCTGCATCCGCGGGCGGACAGGAAGCATCATCCGGCGATTCAGGTTTTGCAGCGGCATGCCGTCAAAGACAATGCTTCCCTGAGAGGCGATCAGGCGCAGCAGCGCCAGGCCGGTGGTGCTTTTGCCCGAGCCGGATTCGCCCACAAGCCCAAGCGACTCGCCCGGACGCAGAGCGAAACTCATGTCTTTCAGGACATGATTGTGATCGACCACGCGACGGAGAATGCCTTTGCGGATCGGGAATGACACCGACAGCCCCTCAACGCTCAGCAACGGCGCGCAGTCAGCGTTAAGCGGAACCGGGTCGCCAGCGGGTTCGCTATCGAGCAGGCGCTGTGTATACGGGTGCTGAGGCGCGCTCAGCAGGGCGGATGCCCGGTTCTGTTCCACGCAGCGGCCGTTTTGCATCACGGCCACCGTGTCAGCAAGCTTTTTCACGATGCTCAGGTTGTGCGTAATGAACAACAGGCTCATGTTCAGCTCGTCGCGAAGCTCGCGCAGCAGTTGCAGAATTTGCGCCTGCACCGTGACGTCCAGCGCGGTGGTGGGTTCATCGGCAATCAGCAGTTCGGGGCGTGTGAGCAGGGCCATTGCGATCATCACGCGCTGGCGCTCGCCGCCGGAAAGCTGGTGCGGGAAATCGTTCAGCCGTTTCGCCGCATGACGAATACCGGTGCGTTCAAGGCAGTCCAGAATTTCACCCCGCGCTGCCTCTTTACGCATTCCCCGATGAAGGGACAGCACTTCATAGAGCTGTTTTTCCAGCGTATGCAGAGGGTTGAGCGACACCATCGGCTCCTGAAAAATCATGGCGATCTTATTGCCACGAATGCCGCGCAGGGTTTGCTCGTCAGCGTTCAGCAGCGATTGTCCATGGAACAGAATATCCCCCTGCGGATAGCTGACCGGCGGGGAGGGGAGCAGGCGCAGCACCGAAAGTGCCGAGACGCTTTTACCGGAACCGGATTCCCCGACCAGCGCCAGCGTCTCTCCGCGCTGGATCTGCAACGATAAATCCGTCACTACCGTGCGTGATTCGCCCTGCTTTGAAAACGCAATCGACAGGTTTTCTATGCTCAGAAGAGGCCGGGTCATGTCATACCGCCTTGTTGGGATCGAAGGCATCGCGCACGGCTTCGCCAATAAAAATCAGCAGGGAAAGCAGCACCGCCACGGAGAGGAATGCGGTGATGCCCAGCCAGGGGGCCTGGAGATTGTTTTTGCCCTGCAACAGCAGTTCGCCAAGGGACGGTGAGCCCAGTGGCAAACCGAAACCAAGAAAATCAAGCGACGTCAGGGTGGTAATGGAGCTGCACAAAATAAACGGCAGGAAGGTGAGGGTCGCCACCACCGCATTGGGAAGCATGTGGCGGAAGATAATTGCGCGATCGCTCACGCCTAACGCTTGCGCGGCGCGAATATAGTCGTAATTCCGCGTGCGCAGAAACTCCGCGCGCACCACGCCGACCAGCGCCATCCAGCCGAACAGGACGGTGATCCCGAGCAGCCACCAGAAGCCAGGCTGTACCACACTGGACAGCAGGATAATCAGAAACAGCGTTGGCATACCGGACCAGACTTCAATCACGCGCTGTCCCCATAAATCTATTTTACCCCCGTAATAGCCTTGCACGGCGCCCGCCACAACGCCCATTACGCTGCTAAAGAGCGTCAGCATCAGCCCAAACAGGAGCGAGATGCGGGTGCCATAGAGGATGCGCGCCAGCACATCGCCGCCGTTGGCGTCCGTTCCCAGCCAGTTTTGCGCGGAAGGCGGCGAAGGGAAGGGGGTAGACGTGGCGAAGTTAATACTGTTCGCGCCAAAACGAATCGGTGCCCAGATAGCCCAGCCGTGCTGCGCTATCTGCTCACGTAACCAGGGATCCTGGTACTCGGCTGGCGTCGCAAATGGGCCGCCAAAATCGCTTTCGCTATAGGTAGTAAGCACCGGAACGTACCAGCGGTCTTTGAAATGCACCAGCAGGGGTTTATCGTTGGCAATCAGTTCCGAACACATACTTAAGGCGAACAGGACGGCGAAGATCCACAGCGACCAGTAGCCGCGACGGTTGTGGCGAAAGCGCGCCCAGCGGGCCTGATTGACGGGGCTTAAACGCGACATCAGCGGCCCTCAAAATCGATACGGGGATCGACCAGCGTATAGCTGATATCGCTGATGATGTTCAGCAGCAGGCCGATCAGGGTGAAAATGTAGAGTGTGCCAAACATCACCGGATAATCACGGGAGACGGTGGCCTCATAGCCCAGCAGCCCTAATCCGTTGAGCGAGAACATCACTTCTATCAGCAACGAGCCGGTAAAAAACATACTGATGAACGTGGCGGGGAAACCTGCAATCACCAGCAGCATGGCGTTACGAAAAACGTGCTTCCACATGATCTGCTTTTCACCGACGCCTTTGGCGCGCGCGGTGACGACGTACTGTTTGCGGATCTCATCAAGAAAGGCGTTTTTGGTCAGCATCGTAAGCGCCGCAAAACCGCCGATGACCGTCGCCAGCACCGGCAGCGTGATGTGCCAGAAGTAATCGGTGATTTTCTGATACCACGGCAGCGTGCTGAAATCCGCGGAGACCAGCCCGCGCAGCGGGAAGAGGTCGAAATAACTGCCGCCTGCGAAAAACACAATCAACAGCACGGCAAACAGAAACGCCGGAATAGCGTAGCCGATGATAATAAACGTACTGCTCCAGATATCGAAACGGCTACCGTTGTAGACCGCTTTCCTTATCCCCAGCGGAATGGAGACCAGATAAATAATCAGCGTCCCCCACAGTCCGAGCGTGATGGAAACCGGCAGGCTTTGTTTGATCAGGGTTAACACCGAGGCGCTGCGAAACAGGCTGTCGCCAAAATCGAAACGGACATAATCCCATAGCATCCTGAAATAGCGCTCGTGCAGCGGCTTGTCAAAACCATAGCGATGGGTGATCTCGGCGATCACCTCCGGATCCAGTCCCCGACCGCCCCGGTAGTGGCTTTCGCTGATGTTGCCCACGCCCGTCCGGGCATGGCTGGCCCCCATTCCTTCGCCGCCGCCGCCCGGCATGCCGCCAGCGTGACCAAATTCTATTGCCGCAATCGCCTGGTCCACCGGACCGCCGGGGGCGATCTGGACGATAAAAAAGTTAATGGTAATGATGGCCCACAGCGTCGGGATCACTAACAGCAGCCGGCGGATAAGATAAGCGCCCATCGTCACTCCTTAACGCCGCTCTGCGGGCAATTTTGCGGCTTTATTCACGTCATACCACCAGGTGTCAAAGCCGAGGGTGTAAACCGGGCGAACGGCAGGCAGGGAGAATTTATCCCAGCGGGCCACGCGATCTTCGCCCATATACCACATCGGCAGCATGTAATAGTTCCAGGTTAATACCCGATCGAGCGCGCGGCCAAGCGGCAGAAGCTTGTTCTTATCGCCCTGAGCGGCCACAATTTTTGCAATCAGCGCATCAATCACCGGGCTCTTTACGCCCGGGGCGTTGTAGGAGGAGTCGATATACCCCGATGCCCAGGAGATTTGCAGATCTGAACTCGGCCACGGCTGGGCGGCCCACAGGGTCTGCATCATATCGTAATCGCGACTGCGCTTGCGGTTAGTCAACTGGGCCATATCGACCTGGCGGATATTCATAGTGACGCCAAGCCGGGCAAGGTTCTTCTTAAACGGCAGCACCCACTGATCGTTTGCGCCAGAGGCAATCAGCAGTTCGAAGCTGAGCGGTTTACCGGTTTGCGCATTAACCCGTTGCCGATTTTTCAGCACCCAGCCAGCGTCATCCAGCAGGCTGCTGGCTTTCAGCAGGTTGTCCCGGTCGAACCCGTTTCCGTCGGATTTGGGCGGTTCAAATATGCGGGTGAACACCTCCGGCGGTAGCTCCGCTTTCAATGGCGCCAGCAAAACCAGCTCGTCCGCGTGGGGATAATCACGGGCGGCATATTCAGTATTCTGGAAATAGCTGTTCGCCCGGCTGTAGGCTCCGTAAAACAGCGCTTTGTTCATCCATTCGAAATCAAACGCCAGAGTAATGGCTTCACGCACCCGACGATCGGAAAAAACCGGGCGCTGAATATTAAACGCCAGCCAGCGCGTGTCCTGCGCGGATTCGTTTTTGTGTTCGTCTTTAACGATATAGCCTTTCGCGAAATTTTTTCCGATATAGCGGGTCGCCCAGTTTTTGGCGCTGTTCTCGACACGTAAATCAAATGCGCCTGCCTTAAATGCCTCGAAGGCCACGTTATCATCCAGGTAGTAGTCGTAGCGGATTGTATCGAAGTTCCAGCGGCCCCGGTTTACCGGCAGCGTGGCTGCCCAGTAATCTTTCACACGGGAATAGATCACATACTGGCCCATTCGCCAGTCGGTAATGCGATACGGCCCTCCGGCCAGCGGCGGGGTAGAGAGGGGATCGCTCAGCTTATGGTTTTTCCAGAAGGATTCGGGCATGACGGGCAGGGAGAACAGGCTCAGCATATTCTCTTTGTTCGCCTCAGGGAGTTCGATTCGCACGGTCAGCGGGGCGATGGCTTTCACCGTGGTGCCCTTGTACACCAGACGAAACTGCGGCACGCCTTCGGTCATAAATTTATGAAAGGTGAACGCCACGTCGCGGGCGCTAACCGGCGTACCGTCGTGAAAACGCGCCCGCGGATTAATCGCGATTTCTGCCCAGCTGAAATCTTCGGCGTAACGTACGTTCTCGGCGACCAGGGGATAATAGCTGCCGGGCTCGTCGTCGGAGGTGACGAACAGCGTGTCATAGAGGGATTCGGTACGCGCTGCCGCTACGCCGCGCAGGGCAAAGCGGTTAAAGTTGTCAAATGTTCCCGTGGCGGAAAGCGTCACGTTTCCGCCTTTCGGGGCGGCTGGGTTGACGTAATCGTAGTGGTTAAAGTTAACCGCGTACTTCGGCTCGCCAATGACGGCAAAGGCCGTGCTCTCTTTGATGGTCTGCGCCTGGCTCGACAGGCTCACCAGCGCCAACAGCGTCAACACAACGCGCATAATCATAGTGCGGCGGATCCCTTTGTTCACAGACAGGCTCGGTTGAACAGAATAATAAGGGACAGCGCCGTGATTGTGAAATTATTCCCCGAGCGTGATATCGGGTTGCCACGTCCTGAACTGCTCCAGCGGCATCGGGCGGCCAATCCAGTAGCCCTGAAGATAGTTTACGCCATGCTCGCGCAGCCACGCCGCCTGCTCGGGCGTTTCAACACCCTCGGCGACGGTTATCATATTCAGACGTTCTGCCAGCGTCAGCACCGCGTCAAGCACTGGCGAGGTGACGGTTTCAGTCCCGATGGCATTCACGAAGCCACGGTCAATTTTCAGGTAATCCATCGTGAAGCGTTCCAGATAGATCAGCGCGCTGTGGCCAGTGCCAAAATCATCGATGGCGATTTCAAAACCTTCATTGTGCAGCCATTCGAACAGCTGATTTGCCTCGCGGTGGTTAATCATGTCGCGCTCGGTTATTTCCAGCACAATCTGGAAGTGATCGGGCGGAAGGGCGGCGAGAAACGCGCGCATATCACCTTTAAAGCTTTCCGCATGCAGATGCCCGGGCGCGATGTTGATCCCAAACTTGGCCCCAGGCGGGAGCACCGTTTGCAGAACAGGGGCATCGCGGATAATCAGGTCAAAAAGATGCAGCGTCAGCGGGACAATCAGCTTCTGCGCTTCAGCGAAGTTAATAAAGGCATCCGGTGGAATTTCGCCCATCACCGGATGCTTCCAGCGCATCAGGACTTCCAGCCCGGTCATTCTGAGCGACTGCGCATCCACGACGGGTTGATAGACCACGTAAAACTGGTCGTGCTTGATGGCCGTGAGGATCTCTTTCCCCGGATTGAGACGGATAGTAAGAATATAGAAATTCAACAGGCCCGCCGCGATACCGCAGACCAGGCCGAAAAACACCGCGTAGAGCAGTTCATCGGTTGTCCAGGCTTGCGCATAAACGTTAACGGTCAATGGAATATTTTTCAGCGTGGCGCTACGGGCAGGGACGTCAGGCAAATCCCGCGCCTGGATCAGCATTCCGGACTGTGTAGATAACGCGGAATCGCCAATGACGATCGATATCCCGGCAAATTCATCCTGACGTGACGTATAGAGAAGATAAGGCGACAGGTTGAGGTTGACGGACGTAAACACGCCGCCGTCTTTCACCAGCGGATTGCGATACCAGATGGCGATCGCGGGCTTATCCGGCAGCATTGGCGTGCCCGGCAGGAGCGCGATATCAATAGGTTTGCTGATATGTAGCTGAGGGATAAGCTTTTCCATCGGGGTATTCATCGGGCCTGTTGCCGAGGAGCAGAAGGCCTGTTTATCCCTGACCAGCAAAAAGGCGCGCACGTTGATGCTAAAGGCCGCCCGGGAGGTCAGGGCGGCACTCACTTCCTCGCAGCTGTTCAGCGTGAGTGGCTGGAGCGTATCAATCGACATTTTGAGCTCATCGAAATAGCTCTCCATGTAAACGCTTAAATCGGTAATGAGAGTATCGAATCTGACGTCTCGCTTGTGATAACTCCAGTAAAACTGTAATGCTCCCAGAAGCAGGGCAGTGAATAACCCTGTAAGGAAACTGATAAACAGTATCTTGCGGTTGCTGGAGAAGTAGCGGGTTAACATAGATGTCGTGATTCCTGAAATGCCGCTGGATAGTTATCAGTGTAACGGGCAAAAAAAACACTGCCGGAGCAGTGCTTTTTTTATCGTATCGCCAGCCAAGGGATAACCAACGATACGACAACAATATTAACTACGGCTCAGAACGCGGCGAGCTTCGTTGTAGCGTTTCTTCCAGTAAGGTTCGTTCATGCTGGAAATCGTCACACCGCTGCTGGTGGAAGCATGGACAAACTGATCGTTACCGATATAGATGCCAACGTGTCGACCGGTTGAACCTGCTCTGAACAGGACTAAATCGCCCGTGCGTAGTTTAGTACGCGAAATGGACTTGCCCATTTCCTGCTGTTCATAGGTAGAACGCGGAAGGTCTAACCCAAACTGCTCACGGAACGTACGCTGTACGAAAGCGGAACAATCGATGCCTTTCTTGGTGCTGCCGCCCAGACGGTAACGCACGCCTTTCCAGTCAGCATACTGATCCATAATACGCGACTTAACGTCGAGATTACGTACCATATTTTCAAATTCATCCTGAGAGGCTTGCAGTGAAGAGGAATCTTCCATTCCCACAACACGCGTCTCAGGATGCATATTCTTCGCGGTATTCGTCGTACTACATGCCGAAAGCAGAACCGCCACTGCAATCGCCGGGATCCCCCGCAAGATATATCTCAAGATTGGTTGAGATTTGACCATTTTGTTTGTTTTCCCTTGAAGTCCTTAACGAAAATATCGTTATAAAAATGCCAACCGTGACGAGACTAATTATCTGTTCACAATGAGACAATTCTTTATGGTGAAAACTGTGGCTCAACGCACAAAATTATTCACCATGATAATAATTATCTCAGTGGGGCAAAACGAGTTTGAGGTTAACCGATTGCACGGGGTATTGCGAGCAAAAAAGTCCGATTTTTTATAAGAAAATGTGATACACAAAGTTACAGCGCGGAATTGCTCAAAATGCCGCCATTCATACAGATAATCCCTGCAATTGCTTCATTTTTATCACGAATTGTATGACAGGATGATGACAGCGTTGAATGACGCCCGAAAGAAGAGACTCAGGGACCGAAAACGATCCCTGATGAATGGTGTTAATTTGCGTTATTTATCTGTTTCTGACTTGTTTAAATTTACCGGGAAGATAGCGATCAAAAATACCTATTACGCGATCGCTCAGTGGGGTCATCAGCACCCACGGTAAACCAATTAACACCGCTGTGAGGGAGCCTACGACGATATCTGTCAGCCAGTGAGCACCAATCATCACTCGCGGGAATGCAAATACCACCACAATAAACAGGGCGATGGCGAAGGCTTTTTTACCAAAATAGCGCAGCATGAAGCCAGCAAAAATCAGCAGCATCATACCGTGGTCGCCCGGGAAGCTGTCCTTCGACGCGTCTTTGGTTGGAATATGAAGCAGCTCGCTGACGCGGTTAATATTCGGGAAAAAGAGCGAAGGACTGGCGCGTTTAACCGGCATCAGATGCTGCGCCAGCTGGTTGATAATCACGGCTGCCAGCAGCATCACCAGACCGATAATCAGAATACGGCGACGACCCGTTTTGTCTTCCTTCAGCCAGAAGGAGAGCATCAGACAGCCCATTGCCAGCAGCGAACAGCCGTCAAACGCGCGGTTGTTGGTGATCGCCACCAGCCACAGGAAGGCTTCACTCTTCGCCAGCGCCTGGTTAAAGAAGTGGAACAGCCCGGAATCCAGCGGGAACCAGAAACCGTGATCCGCCGGGATATACCAGGAGAAAAAGAGCGCCAGACCGGCAGCGTTGAGCAATAAAATAGCAGGAAGTCGAGTCGTCATAGTCTTCAGCAATGTGTGAAATCAGGGGCAACGTTAGCCGCCCAAACTTAAACGAAGCTTCAACAGGCTTGACTGGAGGGCATTCCAGTCGGTATTAACCGCACTAATTAACTCTATCCGGCTGTCGGGTGGCGCGACATTCTGGGTTTCAATAAAGAAATCCTCGCCCTGACGGTTAATGCGCACCAGACCATCCGGAGTGCGCATGATCCCTTTTACCCGCTCAACCGGCGCCAGTCTCGCCCATTCCAGTATACCAATGGTGTCGAAAACCGTATCGGCATCGAAGATCCACCCGCAGGCCTGGTGCCCCTGACCGCTGTTCAAATTTCGACGCCAGCGCTGATGTTCCGGCAGGCTCAGTGCAGCCAGGCCTTGCTTCGCGCCGTGGCTATGCGAATGCTCTGCGCTGGCAGGCAGTTGCGTCTGGTTGAGGCGGGGAAGATCGAGCAGGGCGCCATCAATGTTGCCCTGGGTGGTCTGCACGTACTGACGTCCACCGCCAGCCTGCTGCCACCAGGACTCGAACGCGGCCTGACTCTCAGCCGTCGCGCGATCGGATTTATTCGCCACGATAATATCTGCCGAGGCGAGCTGGTCGCGGAAATTGTCGTTGTTGATCGTTTTTTCATCCAGCAGCTGGCGGGGGTCTAACAGGCAAAGCGTCGCACGCAGCTCAAGCCACGGCTCGTAGACCGGGGCGGTCAGTAAATCAAGGATTTGCTTAGGATGACCCAGCCCGGTAGGCTCAATCAGCAACCGGTCCGGCTTGCCCTGACGCAGCAGCGTATTCAGCCCGACCTGCATCGGCAGACCATTCACGCAGCACATACACCCGCCCGGGATCTCTTTCACCATCGCGCCGCTGTCGGCGAGCAACGCGCCGTCGATGCCGACTTCGCCAAATTCGTTGACCAGCACGGCCCACTTTTCCGCCGGATCTTTATTGGCCAGCAAATGCAGAATGGACGTAGTTTTACCGCTGCCGAGAAAACCGGTGATCAGGTTGGTTTTGGTCACGTGCGCTCCGATAAATAATTGTGATGTAGTAACAACTACCTATCATCCTGACGAAAAAATCGGGCATTGAGAAGAGGGAGGGCGAACGGAGCGTAAAACCGTTCGCCTTAAACGCAATAATCGCTAAATTTTTAACGTTTCGATAACGGCCTGGTGCGCGCCGAGCCGGACGAGGCGCTGGTACGCGCCGGTAATTGCCTCGACAAAGACAGGGTTTTGCGGCAGGTTGTCGCCAAAGATTTCATTTAACGTCAGCAGGGCGCTAACGCGTTCTGCGTCGCTGCTGGTGGCGACAATGGCCTGAAACTTGTCGCTCAGCGGATCGCGGACGTCAATGGCGTTGCCCTGTTCGTCCGTACCGCTGACGTAGCGCATCCAGCCCGCCACCCCCAGCGCCAGTAATGGCCAGGCGGTGTTACGCTCAAGATGCATGCGGATCCCATCCAGCATGCGCTGAGGCAGCTTCTGGCTGCCGTCCATGGCGATTTGCCATGTACGATGCTGTAGGGCCGGATTGGCGAAGCGGTCAAGCAGGCTGTCAGCATAGGCTGTCAGATCAACGTTGGTGATGCGCAGCGTAGGAGCCTGCTCATTCAGCATCAGCCTGCGGGCAGCCTCGCGGAAGCTGTCGTCCTGCATACATTCATTTATGTGCGCGTAGCCGGCAAGGTAGCCCAGATACGCCAGGAAGGAGTGGCTGCCGTTCAGCATCCGCAGCTTCATCTGCTCCCAGGGCAGGACATCCTCAACCATCTGTACGCCTGCAACCTCCCATTCCGGACGCCCGGCGACAAAGTTATCTTCCACTACCCACTGAATGAACGGTTCACAGCTGATGGCGCAGGGATCTTCAACGCCAAGTTCCTGGGTGATTTCCGCGAGTGAGGCGTCGGTGGCGGCGGGCACGATTCGGTCGACCATGGTACCAGGGAAGCTCACGTGCGCCTCGATCCATGCGGCCAGCTCTGCGGAACGCTTTCCGGCCATGCCGAGAACGGCATTTTTCACCACGTGGCCGTTGTCGGGAATATTGTCGCAGGAGAGCACGGTAAACGCCGGCAGGCCACGCTCGCGGCGGCGATGAAGCGCTTCGACCAGAATACCCGGTGCGGAATGTGGTTCAGACGGATGCTCGAGATCGTGCAGGATACGGCTGTTCTGCATATCCAGTTTTCCCGTCGCCGGATCGATGCAGTAGCCTTTTTCGGTAATGGTGAGGGAGACAATTGCCACCTGCGGTTCGCAGAATTTCTCAATAATGGCTGCCAGCGAGTCGAGTTTGGCGTTAAGGCACTCTTTTACCGCACCGATAATAATGGGCTGATTGCCTTCGGCACCTTTCTCCAGCACGGTAAACAGATGATCCTGCGCCCGGAGCTGGCCCATAAGGACATCGCCGCTAAAGAGGCTAATCTCACAAATTCCCCAGTCGCCTCCTCTGGCATTCAGTACCCGGTTTGTTAACAACGCCTGATGCGCCCGGTGGAACGCGCCAAAACCGAAATGGACGATGCGGGAGCGTAACTGCTCACGATCGTAGCGGGGCTGCTGGACATGAGCAGGAAGCGCGGTGGAGGCAATAGTCTTCATGTAGTACACACCTGATTAACCATTAATTAACAATGCCAGTGTAAAGTTATATGACAACAAATTAAATTGGTAAGCCGTAAATATCCCTGTTATGTGAGTTTGATCAATCAATGTCACGCGCTGTATTGACCACTTCGATTAAACATGTATGGTAGTCGTCATTGAGGTAACACATATTGGTATAACAACTTGAGAGGGTGGGGCAATGGAACAAACCTGGCGTTGGTACGGGCCGAACGATCCGGTTTCTCTTGATGATGTGCGTCAGGCTGGCGCAACGGGTGTGGTCACGGCGCTGCATCATATTCCGAACGGTCAGGTGTGGCCGGTGGAGGAAATCCAAAAGCGTCAGGCTCAGCTGGCAGAGAAGGGGTTAACCTGGTCTGTTGTGGAAAGTATTCCGGTTCACGAAGATATCAAAACCCACTCCGGTGAGTGTGATACCTGGATTGCGAATTATCAGCAGAGCATTCGTAACCTGGCAGCCTGCGGTATTGATACCGTCTGCTACAACTTTATGCCGATTCTGGACTGGACGCGTACCGACCTGGAATATGAAATGGCCGATGGTTCGAAGGCGCTGCGTTTCGATCAAATCGCTTTTGCGGCTTTCGAGCTGCACATTCTGAAGCGTCCGGGTGCGGAAGCAGACTACACCGCCGAAGAGCAGCAGCAGGCGCTGGCGTGGTTCAATGCCGCCAGTGAAGCGGACATTGAGAAGCTGGTTCGCAATATCATCGCGGGCCTGCCGGGGGCGGAAGAGGGCTATACCCTCGATCAGTTCCGCGCGCGCCTGGCGGAATATGGCGATATCGATAAAAACCAGCTGCGTGAAAACATGGCGCACTTCCTGCGCGCTATCGTGCCGGTGGCAGAAGAAGTCGGCGTGCGGCTGGCGGTTCATCCGGACGATCCACCGCGTCCTATCCTCGGCCTGCCGCGTATTGTGTCTACGATTGAAGATATGCAGTGGCTAAAAGAGACGGTAGATAGCATCTACAACGGCTTTACCATGTGTACGGGCTCGTATGGGGTGCGGGCGGATAACGATCTGGTGCGGATGATCGAAACCTTCGGCGATCGCATTCATTTCACCCACCTGCGTGCAACCTGCCGTGAAGAGAATCCAAAAACCTTCCACGAAGCAGCCCATCTTGGCGGCGACGTGAACATGGTTGCGGTGGTGGATGCCATTCTCTCTGAAGAGGTTCGTCGTAAGCAGGCGGGAGATGTTCGTCCTATCCCGTTCCGTCCGGATCACGGGCACCAGATGCTGGACGATCTGCGCAAGAAAACGAATCCAGGGTATTCGGCGATTGGCCGTCTGAAAGGGATGGCGGAAGTGCGCGGTATCGAGCTGGCGCTGAAAATGACGAAGTATCCTGAACTTCTTTAAGTCTCATTGCCCGGTGGCGCTACGCTTACCGGGCCTACGAAAAACCGGCTCTGAGGCCGGTTTTTGTGTTTTTGTAGGCCGGGTAAGGCGTAGCCGCCACCCGGCAAATGCCACAATCAGTCAGCACGACCCATATAGCGTTTTTCTTCGATATGGATACGGATTTTCTCGCCCGCCGACAGGTACTCTGGCACCTGTACGACCAGACCGGTAGTCAGGGTAGCCGGTTTGTTACGCGCACTTGCAGACGCGCCTTTGATGCCCGGTGCCGTTTCAACGATTTCCAGATCAACTGTCTGCGGCAGCTCCAGCGCCAGCAGCACGCCATCCCAGGTCAGCACCTGCATGTCCGGCATTCCACCTTCAGGAATAAACAGCAGCTCTTCTTCGATCTGATCTTTGGTGAAGATATACGGGGTGTAATCTTCTTTATCCATGAACACGTATTCGTTGCCGTCAATGTAGGAAAAATCAACGTAGCGACGGGTCAGGGTTACGGTATCGACGATATCGTCGCCTTTAAAACGTTCTTCCACTTTCAGGCCGGTGCGGACATCGGAGAAACGCATTTTGTACAGCGTTGCTGCGCCACGGGCGCTGGGTGCCTGAATGTCGATATCTTTCACAATCAGCAGTTTGCCGTTGTAATTCAGTACCATACCTTTCTTAATTTCGTTCGCTCTTGGCATTGCAGTAATCCTGTTTACGGGAGGTAAAAAATATCGCGCCAAATTACTCGCGCGCGGCCTTTCAGGCAAGCGGAATTCGTGGGTTTTGCTATCAATACATAAAAGGTGTTACTGTGCGCGCAATGCCCGACTGCGCGGGCATCTGCCACCAACAGAGAGCATGTATGGATTGTCGTTCCGACTGTGGCGCGTGCTGTACCGCACCGTCCATCTCAAGCCCCATTCCAGGCATGCCGGAGGGCAAGCCTGCCAATACCCGCTGCGTTCAGCTCTCTGACACTAACCTGTGCATGATCTTTGGCTCGCCCCTGCGCCCGAAGGTGTGCTCCGGGCTCCAGCCAACCGCCGAAATGTGCGGCAGTACGCGGCAGCAGGCCATCACTTATCTGCTTGAGCTGGAAGCGCTCACCGCGCCTTAAACGTCTTTGATCCGCGTCAGGCAGCTCAGCGTCATGACGCACATCACCAGCGCAATCCAGAACACCGTATGATAGTTCCAGATTTCAGCCACAACGCCCGCCAGTGAGCCTGCAATAATCCAGCCCACGCGGGTGGTATTCGTATAAAGGGTGGTGGCAGAGCCTGCCTGACCCGGCATCAGGTCCTGAAAGTAGAGCATGCCGATACCGGCCAGAATACCGATGTAAATGGCGTTCAGCAGCTGTAAAGCCAGAAGCAGGGCTGGCGTATGAACCGTCAGCATACCGACATAAAACAGCAGCCCGGCTACGGCGGCGACGCGCATCAAAAAGCGCTTGCCGAAGCGCTTCGCGTAATAGCCCGCAATCAGCATGGTGGGGATCTCAAGCCCCGCGGCGGTTCCCATCATGATCCCGGCCAGCTTCTCCGGCAGATGCAGCTCATCAATAATAAACAGCGGCATATTAATGATATAGAGGCTGTTCGTTCCCCACATCAGCGTACAGATAATGAATAACAGCAGCGCGTCGCGGCGGTTGCGTCGAGGTGCCTCTAGCGTGCCGGTCGCCACTTTCGGCTCTTTGCGCATGGAGGGGAGGAAGAACCAGACCATCGCGCCGCACACAACGAAGGCCACGGCTGCGCTGAGGTACATCACCGTAAAGCCAAAACCCATCGCCAGCGCGTAGGCAAGCGGGGGGCCAATCACCCACGCCAGCGACACCTGCGCGCGCAGTATCGAGCTGAACATCACCGCTTCCCGCCCGGTGTGGTCGGCATGCTCGCGGGCAAGGGCGAACATCTGCGGGTTGGCGGTCGAGCCGAAACTGCTCAGGAAGACGCCCACAACCAGCAGAATGAAGTAGTTACGGTTCCAGGCAAACAGCAGGCAGGCAAACACCCCGAGCAGGCAGCAAAAAACGATCAGGCTTTTGCGATCGCCTTTTCTGTCTGAACGACCGGCAAGAAACTGGCTGACAAAAATGCCGATGATGGCGCTCCCGGTGAAGAAGAAGCCAACCATCGCCGGGCGGGCGTGGACTTCGTTGGTCAGAAAGAGGCTCAGCGTAGGCGTTTGTAACGCACCGGCGATACCGGTGAGGAAAGCAACGATCAAAAACGCCGTTGACGTCAAATCAAAGGGCTTTGGTGAGGCGGCAGCGGGGGTGTTATGCATGTTCAGTCTTTGCGAGTAACAGAGAGAGGCGGAGTTTACGCCGCCCGTCATTAAATAAACAGAGGGTAAAGTCAAGATTGCTACAAAAAATCAAAATGGCATTTCACTTTCGCGCCGCATCGCTGAAGCGTGCTGAACCTGTTTGCTGAACATCAACAAAAACCTCCCGACTGAAGAAGAAATGTGCTGCACTTCTAAATTCTGCAACAAGAAATGTAACTTTTCTTGCAACCTTTTGTAGAAAAGACAAGACTTCTTGAAACGTTTCAGCGCTATCTTGCATGTCCTGAAGAAGCAGGTTAGCGCCTATTTTCTCAGTTAAGCTGAAACGATTCAATTTCAGCAGGAGAGGAGAATCATGTTCCAGTTATCTGTTCAGGATATTCACCCGGGCGAACAGGCCGGGAACAAAGAAGAGGCTATTCGCCAGGTCGCCGCTGCGCTCGTGCAGGCTGGCAACGTGGCTGACGGCTACGTCAACGGCATGCTGGCGCGTGAACAGCAGACCTCCACCTTCCTCGGTAACGGTATTGCAATTCCGCACGGCACCACGGACACCCGCGATCAGGTGCTGAAAACCGGTGTGCAGGTCTTCCAGTTCCCGCAGGGCGTGCTGTGGGGCGAGGGTCAGGTGGCTTATGTGGCGATCGGCATCGCGGCCAGCGGTGACGAACACCTGGGCCTGCTGCGTCAGCTGACGCACGTGCTGAGTGATGATGCCGTCGCGGAACAGCTTAAATCCGCCACCACTGCTGAAGAACTGCGTGCCCTGCTGATGGGCGAAAAACAGAGCGAAGCGCTGAAGCTGGATAATGAAACCCTGACGCTGGACGTCGTTGCGTCCGATCTGGTAACGCTCCAGGCGCTGAATGCGGCTCGCCTGAAAGAGGTCGGTGCGGCGGATACCGCTTTTGTGACGCGCGCAATCAATGATAAGCCATTAAACCTGGGGCAGGGCATCTGGCTGAACGACAGCGCTGAAGGTAACCTGCGCAGCGCTATCGCGGTCAGCCGTGCTGCGGTTGCCTTTGAGACCGACGGCGAACGCGCCGCGATGCTGGTAACGGTTGCCATGACTGACGATCAGCCGGTTTCCGTGCTGAAGCGTCTGGGCGATCTGCTGCTGAACAATAAAGCTGAAAAACTGCTGAACGCAGACGCGGCGACGGTGCTGGCTCTGCTGACCAGCGACGATGCGCTGACGGATGACCTGCTGAGCGCAGAGTACGTGGTGCGTAACGAACATGGCCTGCATGCCCGTCCGGGCACCATGCTGGTGAATACCATTAAACAATTTGAAAGTGAGATCACCGTGACCAATCTGGACGGTTCGGGTAAACCAGCCAACGGGCGTAGCCTGATGAAAGTTGTCGCGCTGGGCGTGAAGAAAGGCCATCGTCTGCGCTTTACCGCGCAGGGTGCGGATGCTGAACAGGCGCTGAAAGCGATTGGCGACGCCATCGCGGCTGGTCTGGGGGAGGGCGCATAATGAGCAGACGTGTTGCGACCATTACGCTGAACCCGGCTTACGATCTGGTGGGGTTCTGCCCGGAAATTGAGCGTGGCGAAGTTAACCTGGTGCGGACGACCGGCCTGCATGCCGCAGGGAAAGGCATTAACGTGGCGAAAGTGCTGAAAGATCTCGGCATCGACGTCACCGTTGGCGGCTTCCTCGGTAAAGACAACCAGGACGGTTTTCAGCAGCTGTTCAGCGAGTTGGGCATCGCCAACCGTTTTCAGGTTGTGCAGGGCCGTACCCGCATTAACGTTAAGCTGACCGAGAAAGACGGTGAAGTGACCGATCTGAACTTCTCCGGCTTCGAAGTGACCCCGGCTGACTGGGAGCGCTTTGTTGCCGATTCCCTGAGCTGGCTGGGCCAGTTTGACATGGTGTGCGTCAGCGGCAGTCTGCCCTCCGGCGTCAGCCCGGAAGCGTTCACCGACTGGATGACGCGCCTGCGCAGCCAGTGCCCGTGCATTATTTTCGACAGCAGCCGCGACGCGCTGGTCGCCGGTCTGAAAGCCTCTCCGTGGCTGGTTAAGCCTAATCGCCGCGAACTGGAGATCTGGGCGGGCCGTAAGCTGCCAGAATTAAAGGATGTGATTGACGCTGCCCATGCGCTGCGCGAGCAGGGTATCGCTCACGTGGTGATTTCGCTGGGTGCAGAAGGTGCCCTGTGGGTTAACGCCTCCGGGGAATGGATTGCCAAACCGCCTTCAATGGAGGTGGTCAGCACCGTGGGTGCCGGGGATTCGATGGTTGGCGGTCTGATCTACGGTCTGCTGATGCGCGAATCCAGTGAACATACCTTACGTCTTGCTACCGCCGTTGCGGCCCTGGCCGTGAGCCAGAGCAATGTCGGTATTACCGATCGTACCCAGTTAGCCGCGATGATGGCGCGCGTTGACTTAAAACCTTTTAACTAACAGCAGGAGAGGAATAATGAAAACGCTGCTGATCATTGACTCCGGTCTCGGACAGGCTCGTGCCTATATGGCGAAGACCCTGCTGGGCGCGGCGGCACAAAAAGCGCACCTGGATATCATTGATAACCCGGGTGATGCTGAAATGGCGATTGTTCTGGGCGACAAAATCCCCGCTGACAGCGCCCTGAACGGCAAAAAAGTGTGGCTGGGTGATATTAATCGCGCGGTGGCACATCCTGAACTGTTTCTGAGCGAAGCAAAAGGTCATGCGACGGTTTACAGCGCACCTGTTGAGGCGGCGCCGGTTGCCGCCGTTGGGCCGAAACGCATTGTTGCGGTAACGGCCTGCCCGACAGGTGTGGCGCACACCTTTATGGCGGCTGAAGCCATTGAAACCGAAGCGAAAAAACGTGGCTGGTGGGTGAAGGTTGAAACTCGCGGCTCTGTTGGCGCGGGCAATGCCATCACGCCTGAAGAGGTGGCGGAAGCCGATCTGGTGATTGTGGCGGCGGATATCGAAGTGGATCTGGCGAAGTTTGCCGGCAAGCCGATGTACCGTACCTCTACCGGCCTGGCGCTGAAGAAGACCGCGCAGGAGTTTGATAAGGCGCTGGCAGAAGCCAAACCGTATCAGGCAACCGGTGCGGCTAAAACTGCGACTGAAGGGAAAAAAGAGTCTGCGGGTGCGTATCGTCACCTGCTGACCGGCGTGTCCTACATGCTGCCGATGGTGGTGGCGGGCGGCCTGTGTATTGCGCTCTCCTTCGCCTTTGGTATCGAGGCGTTTAAAGAGCCGGGCACGCTGGCGGCCGCGTTGATGCAGATTGGCGGCGGCTCCGCGTTTGCGCTGATGGTGCCAGTGCTGGCGGGCTTTATCGCCTTCTCCATTGCTGACCGTCCGGGTCTGACGCCGGGTCTTATCGGCGGTATGCTGGCCGTGAGCACCGGTTCTGGCTTTATCGGCGGTATCATTGCCGGTTTCCTCGCCGGTTATGTGGCGAAGCTGATCAGCTCGAAGCTGAAGCTGCCGCAGAGCATGGAAGCGCTGAAGCCTATCCTGATCATCCCGCTGATTTCCAGCCTGGTGGTCGGTCTGGCGATGATTTACCTGATCGGTAAGCCGGTCGCGGGCATTCTGGAAGGTCTGACCCACTGGCTGCAAACCATGGGGACGGCGAACGCGGTGCTGCTGGGCGCAATCCTCGGCGGTATGATGTGTACCGACATGGGTGGTCCGGTGAACAAAGCGGCATATGCGTTTGGCGTTGGCCTGCTGAGTACCCAGACCTACGCGCCGATGGCGGCGATCATGGCGGCAGGTATGGTGCCACCGCTGGCGCTTGGCCTGGCGACGATCATTGCCCGTCGTAAGTTCGATAAAACGCAGCAGGAAGGCGGTAAAGCTGCGCTGGTGCTGGGCCTGTGCTTCATCACCGAAGGCGCAATTCCGTTTGCGGCGCGCGATCCAATGCGTGTTCTGCCGTGCTGTATCGTGGGTGGTGCGGTGACGGGGGCTATCTCCATGGCCGTAGGTGCGAAACTGATGGCGCCGCACGGCGGTCTGTTTGTCCTGCTGATCCCTGGCGCCATCACGCCGGTGCTGGGTTATCTGCTGGCGATTGTTGCCGGTACGCTGGTGGCGGGCCTCTCTTACGCGGTGCTGAAACGTCCGGAAGCGGAAGTTGTGGCGAAAGCAGCGTAAGCGGTAAGCAATAAAAAAGCCGGGTGCTAATGCAACCCGGCTTTTTTTATGCCGCCTGTTCAGCGGTTTGCTGTGCCTTCAGCCAGGCAATCTCTTCTGCCCAGATGTCCGGATTGATGGTTTCCAGCACCATCGGAATACCGTCGAAGCGAGCGTCCTGCATGATAAAGCGGAACGCATCGTGGCCGATGCTGCCTTCGCCCAGGCTGTGATGGCGGTCAACGCGACTACCAAAGGCGCTTTTCGCATCGTTTAAGTGCATACCGCGAAGATATTTAAAACCAACAATACGCTCGAACTCCTCGAAGGTATTTTTTGTGGCCTCAGTTGTGCGCAGGTCATAACCGGCCGCAAACGCGTGGCAGGTATCAATGCACACGCCCACGCGGGATTTGTCTTCCACGCCGTCGATGATCGCCGCCAGATGCTCAAACTTAAAGCCGAGGTTGCTGCCCTGACCGGCGGTATTCTCAATCACTGCCGTCACGCCCTGGGTTTTATCCAGCGTCATGTTAATTGACTCGGCGATGCGCGCCAGACAGGCGTCTTCGTCGATTTGCATCAGATGGCTGCCGGGATGGAAATTCAGCAGCGTTAGCCCCAGTTGCTCACAGCGCTGAACCTCATCCAGGAACGCTTCGCGGGATTTTTCCAGCGCCTCGGCAACCGGGTGACCGAGGTTAATGAGGTAGCTGTCATGGGGAAGGATCTGGCCAGGCCCGTAGCCGTATTTCTCGCAGGCGGCTTTAAAGTCATCAATCACTTCCGCGGTGAGGGGAGCTGCGCGCCACTGGCGCTGGTTTTTGGTGAACAGGGCGAAAGCGGTCGCCTCGATTTCGGCGGCGCGAATGGCGGCATTCGCAAGGCCACCAGCAGCGCTGACGTGCGCTCCAACATATTTCATAAAAAGACTCCTGTTAACCCGAAATGCCTATGATAACGGGTTAACAGGAGAAGGACGAGATGGTTTATGCCAACAGGCTGTGTACCGCAAGGTTAATCGCACCGCCGCCAACTATCAGCCAGATGAACAGCACCAGCGCCATCAGCAGCGGTTTCGCCCCGGCTTTTTTCAGCGCGCTGACGTGCGTGGTGATGCCCAGCGCCGCCATTGCCATCGCCAGCAGGACCGTATCCAGCGTGACCAGCATATCCACCATCGCTTTTGGCAGCAGGTGGAAAGAGTTGAAGACAGCGACCACGATGAACAGGATCGCAAACCACGGAATGGTGATTTTGCTTTTCTCGCTGCCGCCTGCCGGAGCAAGCTGTTTAACCTGCGCCGCGAGGAAAATCAGGAACGGGGCCAGCATCATCACGCGCAGCATTTTGGCGATGACCGCCGCGTTTTCCGCTTCCGGGTTAATGGCGTGACCTGCCGCCACCACCTGCGCCACTTCGTGCATGGTTGAGCCGATATAAATGCCGTAGGTTTCCGGACTAAACCAGTGCGCCACCAGCGGATACATGGCCGGATACAGGAAGATCGCCAGCGTACCGAAGATAACTACCGTCGCGACGGCAACCGTGACTTTACTGGCTTCGGCTTTAACGACGGGTTCTGTTGCCAGTACCGCCGCCGCGCCGCAGATGCTGCTACCCGCACCGATCAGCCAGCTGGTCTGTTTGTCCAGCCCAAAGATCTTCTGGCCGATAAAGCACGCCAGTAAAAAAGTGCTCGAAAGGGTCAGGACGTCAATGGCAATCCCGCTGACCCCCACATCCGCAATCTGCGAAAAGGTGAGACGGAAGCCATAAAGGATGATCCCGAGACGTAATAAATGCTGCTTGGCGAAAATCACGCCGCCGTCGCAGGGTTTCCAGATGTGCGGGTAAACGGTGTTCCCGACCACCATGCCGAGCAGAATGGCCAGCGTCAGGGCGCTGAACCCTGCACCGGCAACCGCCGGTATACTGCCGCCCCATAAGGCCACGCCGGTAACCACGGCGCTGAGCGCGAGACCCGGCACGAAGTGCCACACTGTACGATGATGTTGTAAGGTGATTTCTGACATAACCTTCTCCTTTGTCTGGCTAAAGGTTACGGCGCTCTGGCTTAAAAATAAAATTGATTATATATTTATAATCAATCTTTATAAGTGGTAAGCAACCATGCACATTACATTGCGTCAGCTGGAAGTTTTTGCCGAGGTGCTGAAAAGCGGCTCGACAACCCAGGCGTCACAAATGCTGGCGCTCTCGCAGTCCGCCGTTAGCGCGGCCTTGACCGATCTTGAAGGGCAACTGGGCGTCCAGCTTTTCGACAGGGTAGGGAAGCGGCTGGTGGTGAACGAACATGGCCGCCTGCTGTATCCGCGTGCCCTGGCTTTACTGGAGCAGGCGACGGAGATCGAACAGCTGTTCCGCGAGGACAACGGCGCTATTCGCGTCTACGCTAGCAGCACGATCGGTAACTACATCCTGCCGGAAGTGATTGCCCGCTACCGCCGGGATTTTCCGACCCTGCCGCTGGAGATGAGCGTCGGCAACAGCCAGGACGTGATCAACGCGGTGATTGATTTCCGCGTGGACATCGGGCTTATCGAAGGGCCGTGCCACAACGTGGATATCATTGCGGAGCCCTGGCTGGAGGATGAGCTGGTG
The DNA here is from genome assembly GCF_001037675.1 of Enterobacter sp. MGH119. Lineage (NCBI taxonomy): Bacteria > Pseudomonadati > Pseudomonadota > Gammaproteobacteria > Enterobacterales > Enterobacteriaceae > Enterobacter > Enterobacter sp. MGH119. The sequence continues at coordinate 356,461 of NZ_KQ089929.1, forward strand.
GTGTTTGCCTCTCCGGCCTCTTCTTTACTCCAGGGCGAGGTCACGCTGGAGCGGCTGGCGCAAGCGCAGTGGATCCTGCGAGAGCAGGGCTCCGGCACGCGTGAGATTGTCGATTATCTGCTGCTGTCCCATCTACCGCAGTTCCAGTTAGGGATGGAATTAGGTAACTCCGAGGCCATTAAGCATGCCGTACGCCATGGTCTGGGCATTAGCTGTCTTTCCCGACGGGTGATTGCCGAACAGCTGGAAACCGGCTCACTGGTTGAGATCCCCGTTCCGCTGCCGAAGCTGGTGCGCACGCTGTGGTGCATCCATCATCGTCAGAAACACCTTTCCAGCTCGCTCCAGCGTTTTCTGCGCTACTGCGAGATGTAAAAGCGCACCTCACCCTGGCCCTCTCCCCAAAGGGGAGAGGGAAAAATTATGCTTTACTTATAATCCTGGCCGAGTCATGAAGCTCTCTTATAACTGAGTATTTCTGCCGGAAGCAACGCAGATCGTCTGCTACAATCGCGCCTCATTTATTGAATGGACAGCATTTTCACATGGTTTCAGAAACTAAAACCACACAAGCGCCCGCGCTACGTCGCGCACTTAAGGCGCGTCACCTGACGATGATCGCCATTGGCGGCTCAATCGGTACAGGTCTTTTCGTTGCCTCTGGCGCAACGATTTCGGCAGCCGGCCCGGGTGGGGCATTATTCTCTTATATCCTGATTGGCCTGATGGTCTACTTCCTGATGACCAGCCTGGGTGAACTGGCGGCATACATGCCGGTGTCTGGTTCGTTTTCGACCTACGGACAAAAATACGTTGAGGAAGGCTTCGGCTTCGCTCTGGGCTGGAACTATTGGTACAACTGGGCGGTGACCATCGCCGTTGACCTCGTCGCGGCACAGCTGGTAATGACCTGGTGGTTCCCGGACACGCCCGGCTGGATCTGGAGCGCCCTGTTCCTGGCGGTCATCTTCCTGCTGAACTACATCTCCGTGCGCGGTTTCGGCGAAGCGGAATACTGGTTCTCTTTGATTAAAGTGGCAACCGTCATCATCTTTATCGTCGTCGGTGTGGCGATGATCGTTGGTATTTTCAAAGGGGCTGAACCGGCGGGCTGGAGTAACTGGACAATAGGCGATGCGCCGTTTGCCGGGGGCTTCTCGGCGATGATTGGCGTGGCGATGATTGTCGGCTTCTCCTTCCAGGGTACCGAGTTGATTGGCATTGCGGCCGGTGAATCCGAAAACCCGGAGAAGAATATTCCGCGCGCGGTGCGTCAGGTGTTCTGGCGTATCCTGCTGTTCTATGTGTTCGCGATCCTGATTATCAGCCTGATCATTCCGTATACCGACCCAAGCCTGCTGCGTAACGACGTAAAAGACATCAGCGTCAGCCCGTTCACGCTGGTCTTCCAGCACGCGGGTCTGCTCTCAGCGGCGGCGGTGATGAACGCGGTGATCCTGACGGCGGTACTGTCTGCGGGTAACTCCGGGATGTACGCCTCCACCCGCATGCTCTACACCCTGGCCTGCGACGGTAAAGCGCCGCGTATTTTCTCGAAACTGTCTCGCGGTGGCGTGCCACGCAACGCGCTGTATGCGACCACGGTGATTGCGGGTCTCTGTTTCCTGACCTCCATGTTCGGCAACCAGACGGTCTACCTGTGGCTGCTGAACACCTCTGGTATGACGGGCTTCATTGCCTGGCTGGGCATTGCCATCAGCCACTACCGTTTCCGTCGCGGGTACGTCAAGCAGGGGCATGATCTGAATAACCTGCCGTACCGGTCAGGATTCTTCCCGCTGGGGCCGATCTTCGCCTTCGTTCTGTGCCTGATTATTACCCTGGGTCAGAACTATGAGGCCTTCCTTGCGGACACCATTGACTGGGGCGCCGTCACGGCCACCTATATTGGCATTCCGCTGTTCCTGATCATCTGGTTTGGCTACAAACTGACGAAAGGAACACGCTTCGTTCGCTACAGTGAAATGGATTTCCCGGAACGATTTAAATAATAACCGCACTTCCTCTCTTTTAGCCCGCTCAGTTGAGCGGGCTTTTTTATGGCAGATCAGAAGCTGTAGGTCATGCCAACGGTATAGCGGCGGCCATCCAGCACGGTGTCATACGTATCGTAATCAATCTGCTTATCGAGCACGTTATACACACCGGCAGTAACCAGCAGGTTTTTGTTGGCGTTGTAGCGCATACCGACATCAATCTGAGTGTAGGACGGCGTACCCTGGGACATTGACGTGCGGCTCAGGTACTCAGACGTTTTACCGCGCAGGTTCAGACGGCTCCAGAACCCGACGTCTGGCGTCGCCTGCCAGTCCAGGGTGGTGTTGAACATGTGTTTCGGCATTTTGTTCAGTGGCTTGCCGGAGAACTGGCCGCTCTTCTGCTCGGACTCTGTATAGGTGTAGTTTGCAGTCCAGTTCACATCACGCGTGATCTTCCACCCGAAGGAGGACTCCACACCGCGCATGTTGGCTTTGTCCACGTTGACGCGATCGCTGACGAAATCATAGCTGTGACCGCCAATCGTACAGGCGGGATCGGCGCTGCTGTTACAGCGGCGAACTTCCGTAATTTTGTCCTTGAAGTCGGTATTAAACAGCGTTACGCCGGCATTCAGGTCATCGTTGTTATCCCAGAGCAGGGCGAGCTCTTCGCTCAGGCTCTTCTCTGGTTTCAGATCCGGGTTGCCGACGATGATACCGTCAAGACGGCCGCCACCTGTCACCTGGCCCCAGCTGGCAGACGACTGACGCAGATCCGGCGCACGATAGCCAGCAGAAACCCCGCCTTTCAACGTCCACTGATCGGCCAGGTGCCATACGCCGTAACCGCGCGGCGTCCAGTTAGTACCGTAGTTTTGGTCTTTGTCCATACGCAGGCCGCCGGTCAACGTAAAGCTTTCCGTCATTGACCATTCATCTTCGGCAAACAGGGCCCAGCTCCAGCGCGTCAGTTTGTTCAGGCCGTCAGCAGCTTCCAGCTGATTACCGTTGTCGCGCAGTTTCTCATAGCGATACTGCCCGCCGAGGGTCAACGTATGATCGCCGAGGAAAATTTGGTTCTGGTTGTTGAAGGTGGTGTTATAGGAGCGCATTTCGCGACCTGGATTATTGGTCTCTTCCTGCTGGATATAGCTGGTGGTATTGAAGTCTTCGTAATAACCACTGTGGGTTAACGAGTAGGTCGTGTGCTCATAGCGCGAGTCGCTTTTGGTATTTGGCGTACAGGTTGTTCCCCGGCAGGTTTCAGCCGCTTTCGACATCCCCGGGGTGCTGTTTCTGTCCTGAAGTTCGCGAGCAAAGTCGAGGTCGAAATCGTTCTTCTCGTCCGGCGTGAAGTTCAGCGTAATGCCACCGTTACGCATTTTCTGCTCGTTATAGCCGTTCACGATTTTATCTTCTGCGCGGCGTGACAACAGCCCCGTCACCTTTGCGCCCAGAAGTCCGTCGATCAGGGGACCAGAGGCGTAGGCGTTGGTCTGGAAGATATCGCCGGAATCATGATTTTCCTGGAAGGTTGCATCGCCATGCAACGAACCGGTCCAGGCTTTGGTGTTCGAGACTTTTTTGGTAATGACGTTAATGACGCCACCCATCGCATCGGAGCCGTAAAGCGAGGACATCGGGCCGCGGATGACCTCGATGCGCTCAATGGACTCAAGCGGCGGCAGCCAGCCTTGTTCAATACCCGAGTTGTCGCTGTTGGGGCGGGTGCTTCGCGTACTGACGCGTTTGCCGTTCACCAGGAACAGGGTGTACTGAGAGGCCATGCCGCGAATACTGATATCACTGCTGCTCCCGCCGCCAGTGACGACAACACCCGGGACATCTCTCAGGGCATCGGTAACATCACGGTAGGCTTTATCTTCAATCTGCTGTTTCGAAATCACAGAGATGGAGGCGGGGGCATTCTGGATCTTTTGTTCAAAACCCGTTGCAGTGACGACAACGGTGTCCTGATCGGCTGCGTGAACGAAGGGGGAACATGTGGCAGCGCCAATGGCGACGGCCAGGAGCTTAATGCGTGGTATTGTCATTTGTACATTCCGTATAAAAATGAAAAAAACTCCATCGGGATAACCCTGAGAACTGTATGTTTTTGTCTTGTAAGAACTCTTTGAGATGGAGAAGAGTCTGGAATTGTACAAAAGAATGTAGAATTGTAAACACAAATGATAATTGAAATCATTTGTGTTTGAGTGATGACGACGGAAAACAGGCTGGATTCAAGCGGATAGAAGTATGTAAAGAGGGGGAGGGGAAAGACCCGGCAGGCAGGAGGCGCTACCGGGCAAAAGGCGGAACTTACCTGAACAGATGTTCCGCATGGAAGCAAAGATGATCCTCAATAAAGGACGCCATGAAGTAATAGCTGTGGTCGTATCCCGGTTGAATGCGCAGCGTTAGCGGCCAGTCCTTCTGGCGCGCGGCTTCCGCCAGCACCGCAGGCTGTAACTGCCCGGCGAGGAACTGATCGGCATCACCCTGATCCACCAGCATCGGGATAGCGTCTTCTGACTGGCTCGCCAGCATCAGCGCGCAGCTATCCCATTCCTGCCATTTATCTACATCTTCACCCAGATAGTGCCTAAAGGCTTTTTGCCCCCACGGCACCTGCGTTGGGTTCACAATCGGCGCAAATGCGGACACGCTGGTGTATTTCCCCGGATTTTTCAGCGCCATTATCAGCGCCCCGTGGCCACCCATCGAATGTCCGCTTATCGCGCAGCGCTCGCTGACCGCGAACTGAGAGTGCACCAGGGCAGGCAGTTCATCGCGAATGTAGTCATACATGCGGTAATGGCTCGCCCACGGTTGTTCCGTGGCGTTGAGATAGAAGCCAGCGCCTTTACCCAAGTCGTATCCGGCATCGTCGGCCACGTCCTCGCCACGCGGGCTGGTATCTGGCATCACCAGCGCAATGCCCAGTTCGGCGGCAATACGCTGGGCGCCCGCTTTGGTGGTGAAGTTTTCGTCGTTGCAGGTCAGGCCTGAAAGCCAGTACAGCACCGGTGGATTGTCCGCAGGGGGCAGGAAAATGCTGAACGTCATAGCACAATTCAGCGTGGTGGAGTCGTGCCGCCAGCGCTGCTGTCGACCTTCAAAACAACGATGCTCTTCGAGCAGTTCCATGCAGGGCTCCTTATACGAAAGACTATTCATAAAACGCATAATACAGAGTTTTCATTGACCTGTGAGCAACTTTCACTTTCGCAGGACGGCGAGATGTTGCATCATAAATTTACTTTTCTTTAACAATTGGAGCGATCATGGCGCTGCGTATCGCGCTCAGCGGATTTGTGGTTCTGGTCGTGGCGATGGGGATAGGACGCTTCGCCTTCACACCTCAGGTGCCGCTGATGATAGCCGCCGGGCAACTCACGCTTACCAGCGCGGGGCTGGTGGCGGCAATGAACTATCTGGGCTATCTGGTAGGGGCATGGGATGCCATGCGCGCCCATCGCTTCGTTGAAACACGTCTCTGGCTTGGCATCACCGGTGCGGTGGCGCTGACGCTGCTCTCCGCGGCGGCAGAGAATGCCGTTGTTCACGGTCTGCTGCGCTTTGTGATCGGCTGCATGAGCGGCTGGTCGATGGTGCTGATTGCCGCCTGGACCAACGAGCGGCTGGGGCAGCTGGGCAAACCGGGACTCAGTGCGGCCGTCTTTGCCGGACCCGGGGCCGGCATCGCCCTGAGCGGCCTGCTGGCGGTCTATATTCAGGCGAAATCCTTGTCCGCCGGGGCGGCATGGCAAATCTACGGCGTACTTGCGCTGGTGCTGATCGTACTGGTGGCGCGCTACCTGCCGCGCGCAGGTCAGCTTCATCGCCCTGGTACCGCGCCTGAGCCGTTGCTGCTGACTGCGGATCTCCGGCGTCTGGTCTGGAGCTACAGCCTGGCAGGGTTCGGCTATATCCTCCCGGCGACCTTTTTATCGCAAATGGCGGCGGTGCGTTTTCCCGGCAGCCTGTTTGCCCAGTTTGTCTGGCCAATATTTGGCGCCGCCTCGGTGGTGGGGATTGCGCTGAGCATTGCCCTGCGGCATACATCAAGCGCTAACCGCAGGCTGGCGATTGTTCTTTGGTTACAGGGGATTGGCGTGCTGGCGGCCTGGTTGCTGCCGGGCATAGGCGGCTTGCTGACGGGTGGGCTGCTGGTGGGCGGCGGGTTCCTCTGCGCCGTGCAGCTCTCTCTTCTGTACGGTCGCGAGCTGGCGCCAGACCACACGCGTTACATGGCGGGACTGCTCACCACCGGGTATGCCATTGGTCAGCTGGTGGGTCCGGTCACGTCGGCTCTGTCGACCTGGCTCACGCACCGTCTGGAACCTGCGCTGGGGCTGGCGGGGATCGCGCTGTTCGTTGGCGGAGCGTTAGTCTGGAACCGTCAGGCTGAAAGGCAACAGCAATTGCAATAATTATCGTCGTGAATACTGGATTATGTGCGTCGCCTCACGCACAATGAGCGCACACTTTTGCCACAACGAGGGCAAAAGACGCCACACCTGCAGGAGAAAAGAATGTCATCACTCAGTAAAGAAGCAGCCCTTGTCCATGAAGCGCTGGTTGCGCGCGGTCTTGAAACGCCACTGCGCCCGCCCGTGCAGGAGCTGGACAATGTTACCCGCAAGCGTCTGATCGCCGGCCATATGACGGAGATCATGCAACTGCTGAATCTCGATCTGAGCGACGACAGCCTGATGGAGACGCCGCACCGCATCGCGAAGATGTACGTCGACGAAATTTTCTCCGGCCTGGATTACGCGAACTTCCCGAAAATCACCGTCATTGAAAATAAGATGAAGGTCGATGAGATGGTGACGGTACGCGATATCACGCTGACCAGCACCTGCGAGCATCACTTTGTGACCATCGATGGTAAAGCAACGGTGGCCTATATTCCAAAAGATACGGTCATTGGCCTGTCCAAGATCAACCGCATTGTGCAGTTCTTTGCCCAGCGTCCGCAGGTGCAGGAACGTCTGACGCAGCAGATCCTGACCGCACTGCAAACCCTGTTGGGGACTAACAATGTGGCGGTGTCTATCGACGCGGTGCACTACTGCGTGAAAGCGCGCGGCGTGCGTGATGCTACCAGCGCAACCACCACCACTTCGCTGGGCGGCCTGTTCAAATCGAGCCAGAACACCCGCCAGGAGTTCCTGCGCGCCGTGCGTCACCACAACTAATCAGACAGGGCAGGGACCATGGAGCGAAACGTCACGCTCGATTTTGTTCGCGGCGTCGCCATTCTCGGTATCCTGCTGCTGAATATCAGCGCCTTCGGTCTGCCGAAGGCCGCCTATCTGAATCCTGCGTGGTATGGCGACATCACGCGTAGCGACGCCTGGACGTGGGCAATCCTCGATCTCTTTGCACAGGTGAAATTCCTGACCCTCTTTGCGCTTCTGTTTGGCGCGGGACTTCAGCTTCTCCTCAAACGCGGTACGCGCTGGATCCAGTCGCGTTTAACGCTGCTGGTTATCCTCGGTTTTATTCACGGGCTGCTTTTCTGGGACGGCGATATTCTGCTCGCGTATGGTCTGGTGGGCCTGATTTGCTGGCGGCTGATCCGCGACGCACCCGGTGTGAAAAGCCTGTTTAACACCGGCGTGATGCTCTATGTCATGGGACTGGCCGTGTTATTGCTGCTTGGCATGATTGCCGATGATTCCACCAGTCGTTCATGGATCCCGGATGCGGCCAACCTGCAATATGAGCAGTTCTGGAAGCTGAAAGGCGGCATGGAAGCGATCGGCAACCGGGCCGATATGCTCGGCGATAACCTGCTGGCGCTGGGCGCGCAATACGGCTGGCAGCTGGCGGGGATGATGCTGATGGGTGCAGCCCTGATGCGCACCGGCTGGCTGAAAGGGGAATTTAGCCTGCGACACTATCGTCGTACGGGTGCAGGGCTGGTGCTGCTCGGCGTGATCATCAACCTCCCGGCGGTGATGATGCAGTGGCATCTACAATGGGATTACCGTTGGTGTGCGTTCCTGTTGCAGGTGCCGCGCGAACTGAGCGCGCCGTTCCAGACCATTGGCTATGCGGCGCTGATCTATGGCTTCTGGCCCCAGCTTTCTCGCCTGTGGATCGTCAGTGCGGTGGCCTGCGTCGGGCGGATGGCGTTAAGCAATTACATCCTGCAAACGCTGATATGCACCACGCTTTTCTACCGATTCGGCCTGTTTATGAAATTCGATCGCCTGACGCTGCTGGCGTTTGTTATTCCGGTCTGGATTGTTAACGTGGTGTTTTCAGTTGTCTGGCTGCGTTTTTTCCGTCAGGGCCCGCTGGAATGGGCATGGCGACAGTTAACCGCTCGTGCTTCGGGCGTGTCATTGCGTAATACATCCAGATAACGATCTGGATCACAATCATTAACAAAACGGATGTAAGCGTTTTCATCTGTGTGAGCTTCTTCACGTAGTCTCCTCTCTCTCGCTGCCAGAATAGCCACCTTGCTAAACACAGGGGGTGTCTGTGAGTTGCTGCAATCCTTTAAAGGGTGGTGAATATGATCACCATTCGTGACGTCGCCCGCCAGGCGGGTGTTTCTGTTGCTACTGTCTCCCGTGTGCTGAACAACAGTGCGCTGGTCAGCCCTGAAACGCGTGAAACCGTAATGAAAGCCGTGACCCAGCTGGGGTACCGGCCAAACGCCAATGCCCAGGCGCTGGCGACGCAGGTCAGCGATACCATTGGCGTAGTGGTGATGGACGTGTCGGACGCCTTCTTCGGCGCGCTGGTCAAAGCGGTGGATGTGGTTGCCCAGCAGCACCAGAAATATGTGCTGATTGGCAACAGCTATCACGAGGCTGAAAAAGAGCGTTATGCCATTGAGGTACTGATCCGCCAGCGCTGTAACGCCCTGATTGTGCACTCAAAAGCCCTGAGCGATGAAGAGCTGGCCGGGTTTATGGAGCAGATCCCCGGCATGGTGCTGATCAACCGTATCGTCCCCGGCTACGCGCATCGCTGCGTCGGTCTGGATAACATCAGCGGCGCGATGATGGCGACGCGGATGCTCATCAGCAACGGCCATCAGCGCATAGGTTATCTGGCTTCCAGCCACGGTATTGAAGACGACATGATGCGCCGCGAGGGCTGGCAAAACGCCCTGAAAGAGCAGGGCATTGCGCCGCTGGAGAGCTGGGTAGGTAACGGTTCGCCGGACATGCAGGGCGGTGAAGCGGCAATGGTTGAACTGCTGGGGCGTAATCTTCAGCTGACGGCCGTGTTTGCCTATAACGACAGCATGGCGGCAGGTGCGCTTACCGCGCTGAAAGATAATGGCATTGCGGTGCCGCAGCATTTATCGCTGATCGGTTTTGATGATATCCCGATTGCCCGTTACACCGATCCGCAGCTGACAACGGTACGTTATCCCATTGCGTCGATGGCGAAACTGGCGACAGAGCTGGCGTTACAGGGGGCGGCTGGGCTGTTAGATCCGGACGCAACGCATTGTTTTATGCCGACTTTAGTACGCCGCCATTCGGTCGCTATCCGGCAAACTGTGGCTCCGATCACTAACTGATAACATCACGTGATGTAACCGTTTTCAATCTGTGAGTAAATTCACAGTATCTTAACAAGCCGCTGTCTATGATGTCAGCGTTTTAGGGGCTGAAACACAATGTAACGGTGATTATTCACTTTTACCGTTATCACCATGCCTCAAACAACGAATAAAACGCATTTCTGGAGCGTTACCGAACACGGAAGCTGGACATTTTATAAGTGAACTTCGGCGATCAGTAACGTTTTATTAACATCTGCCCGCCGACCGTTTTTCACAAGAACTACCCTGCATAAAAAAACCGGAGATACCATGAATAAGAAGGTGTTGACTCTGTCTGCTGTCATGGCAAGCATGCTTTTTGGCGCAGCAGCACACGCAGCGGATACCCGTATTGGCGTGACTATCTATAAATACGACGATAACTTCATGTCCGTTGTGCGTAAAGCAATTGAAAAAGATGCTAAATCAGCGCCAGACGTGCAGCTGCTGATGAATGACTCCCAGAATGACCAGTCCAAACAGAACGATCAGATTGACGTTCTTCTGGCAAAAGGCGTGAAAGCGCTGGCTATTAACCTGGTTGACCCTGCTGCGGCAGGCACGGTGATCGAGAAAGCGCGCGGCCAGAACGTGCCAATTGTCTTCTTCAACAAAGAACCTTCCCGTAAAGCGCTGGACAGCTACGACAAAGCGTATTACGTGGGTACCGACTCCAAAGAGTCCGGGATTATCCAGGGCGATCTGATTGCGAAACACTGGGCGGCGAACCCAAACTGGGATCTGAACAAAGATGGTCAGATTCAGTTCGTTCTGCTGAAAGGCGAACCGGGCCATCCGGATGCTGAAGCACGTACCACCTACGTTATTAAAGAGCTGAACGACAAGGGCCTTAAAACCCAGCAGCTGGCGTTAGACACCGCAATGTGGGACACCGCTCAGGCGAAAGATAAGATGGACGCGTGGCTGTCCGGCCCTAACGCCAACAAAATTGAAGTGGTCATTGCCAACAACGATGCGATGGCAATGGGTGCGGTAGAAGCGCTGAAAGCACACAACAAATCCGCCATTCCTGTATTCGGTGTGGATGCCCTGCCAGAAGCGCTGGCGCTGGTGAAATCTGGCGCTATGGCCGGTACCGTGCTGAACGATGCTAACAACCAGGCGAAAGCCACCTTCGATCTGGCGAAAAACCTGGCCGATGGTAAAGGTGCCGCTGACGGGACTAACTGGAAAGTTGACAACAAAATCGTTCGCGTTCCTTACGTGGGCGTAGACCAGTCCAACCTGGCTGAGTTTATCGGTAAATAAGTTATCTGCATTGTCTTCACTGGGCGCAATTCGTTGCGCCCTTTTATAACGCGATATGCGAGGCCAACAAGGTATAATTATGGTCAGCACAACTACTCAGTCGTCCGGTGAATACTTGTTGGAAATGACCGGTGTCAATAAGTCATTCCCCGGTGTTAAGGCGCTCGATAATGTTAATTTAAAAGTTCGTCCTCACTCTATTCATGCATTAATGGGTGAAAACGGTGCGGGTAAATCAACATTATTAAAATGCCTTTTTGGGATCTATCAAAAAGATTCTGGCAGCATTCTTTTTCAGGGAAAAGAGATCGACTTCCATTCAGCGAAAGAAGCGCTGGAGAACGGTATCTCGATGGTACACCAGGAATTAAACCTGGTCCTGCAACGTTCAGTTATGGATAATATGTGGTTGGGTCGTTATCCAACCAAAGGTGTCTTTGTCGATCAGGATAAAATGTATCGCGACACCAAAGCCATTTTTGATGAGCTGGATATTGATATCGACCCGCGCGCCCGCGTCGGGACATTATCCGTTTCCCAGATGCAGATGATCGAAATTGCCAAAGCGTTCTCCTATGATGCGAAAATTGTGATCATGGATGAACCGACATCGTCATTAACGGAAAAAGAGGTTAACCACCTTTTTACCATTATTCGTAAGCTGAAAGATCGCGGCTGTGGCATTGTCTATATCTCACATAAAATGGAAGAGATCTTCCAGCTGTGCGATGAAATCACCATCCTGCGCGACGGTCAGTGGATTGCCACCCAGCCGCTGGAAGGGCTGGACATGGACAAGATCATCGCCATGATGGTTGGCCGTTCTCTGAACCAGCGCTTCCCGGATAAAGAAAACAAGCCAGGCGAAGTGATTCTGGAGGTGCGTAACCTGACCTCGCTGCGTCAGCCGTCTATCCGCGATGTCTCTTTCGATCTGCACAAGGGGGAGATCCTTGGCATCGCAGGGCTGGTGGGCGCTAAGCGCACCGATATCGTGGAAACCCTGTTTGGTATCCGTGAGAAAGCCGAAGGCACCATTACGCTGCACGGTAAGAAGATCAACAACCACAACGCCAACGAAGCCATTAATAATGGCTTTGCGCTGGTGACGGAAGAGCGTCGTTCCACCGGTATTTACGCTTATCTGGATATTAACTTTAACTCGTTAATTTCTAATATTCGCAATTACAAAAACAAGGTCGGGCTGCTGGATAATTCCCGCATGAAGAGCGATACCCAGTGGGTGATTGACTCCATGCGCGTGAAAACGCCGGGCCACCGCACGCAAATTGGCTCACTTTCGGGAGGAAACCAGCAGAAAGTCATTATTGGTCGCTGGCTATTAACCCAGCCTGAAATTCTGATGCTGGATGAACCTACGCGCGGTATCGACGTGGGTGCAAAATTCGAGATTTATCAGCTTATCGCAGAGCTGGCGAAAAAAGATAAAGGGATCATTATTATTTCTTCCGAAATGCCGGAATTGTTAGGGATCACAGACCGTATTCTGGTTATGAGCAATGGTCTCGTTGCCGGTATTGTTGAAACCAAAACGACAACGCAAAACGAAATTTTGCGTCTTGCGTCTTTGCACCTTTAAGATCAGGGGCTCCTCATGAGTGCGTTAAATAAAAAAAGTTTTCTCACTTATCTGAAAGAAGGCGGTATTTACGTTGTTCTTTTAGTCTTGCTGGCGATTATTATTTTCCAGGACCCTACGTTCTTAAGTCTGCTGAACTTGAGTAACATTCTGACCCAGTCTTCCGTACGTATTATTATCGCGCTTGGCGTGGCGGGACTTATCGTTACCCAGGGGACTGACCTTTCGGCAGGGCGCCAGGTGGGTCTGGCGGCGGTCATTGCGGCGACCCTGTTGCAGTCGATGGAAAACGCCAACAAGGTATTCCCGGAGATGGCGACCATGCCGATTTTCGTGGTGATCCTGATCGTGTGTGCCATCGGCGCGGTAATTGGCCTGATTAACGGCATCATCATTGCTTACCTGAACGTGACGCCATTCATCACTACGCTTGGCACGATGATCATCGTTTATGGTATCAACTCCCTGTACTACGATTTCGTCGGCGCGTCTCCAATCTCTGGCTTCGACAGCGGCTTCTCGACCTTCACGCAGGGGTTTGTTGCGCTCGGCAGCTTCCGTCTCTCCTATATCACCTTCTATGCGCTGATTGCGGTGGCATTCGTCTGGATCCTGTGGAACAAAACCCGCTTCGGTAAAAACATCTTTGCTATCGGCGGTAACCCGGAAGCGGCGAAGGTCTCCGGGGTCAATGTGGCTCTGAACCTGCTGATGATTTATGCCCTGTCCGGGGTCTTCTACGCCTTCGGCGGGATGCTGGAAGCAGGCCGTATCGGCTCTGCAACCAACAACCTCGGCTTTATGTACGAACTGGATGCGATTGCGGCCTGCGTGGTTGGCGGCGTCTCCTTCAGCGGCGGCGTGGGTACCGTGCTGGGCGTGGTGACCGGTGTGATCATCTTCACCGTTATCAACTACGGCCTGACCTACATCGGTGTGAACCCGTACTGGCAGTACATTATCAAGGGTGCGATCATCATCTTCGCAGTTGCCCTGGATTCACTGAAGTACGCGCGTAAGAAATAAGCGCTGGAATGAAAGAACCCGCAGCGATGCGGGTTTTTTTATGAGAAAAGTGAAGCGATAAGCGATTTTGAAACGGGCACTAGTCCGGTTTGAAGCCCAAAGGGTTTAAAGATTTTATTTATGACGTCAGCGGAATAATTGCCTCTGTTATTTTCTACATCCGACAATGTTTTCCGGGATACGCTGACCAGCTTTGCATATTCATCCTGCTTCAGCCCTAACACCTCGACCCTGAGCCTTTTCAGCGCCTCTCCCTGTGTGATTTTCCCCAGCAAAATGTCCCGTATGGCTGCATGCAGTACAGCCTGGCGATCGAGAGTACTAATCCGCGTTAAGCCTTGTGTAACGCGTTGCCTCTTCACTACCGATGGCTTATCCGGCTCTTCCGCCTCGTCATGATGTCGCTTTTTATTTACGCTGCGTACTTGAGCTAATGTCTGTAAAAGCTCTGATTCAGCTTCATTAGGTGTTTTCATAATAAACCCCAACGGGAAAGTTTATCCGGGATGTAGCGAAAACCCATCGCGGGCATTTCCATTATCTGTTCGGGAACGCCTCGCGCCGCCAGCCTTTCCGGGAGATCAATAAGCTGAACGGCTGTTTCATGCAGAGCATCAAGTAATGTTGCGGGAGGGATCCACTCCGCCAGCGTTTGTGCGATAGTGTTGAAATTATAATCCCCCCCTGATTCGCAAGATAATGACCACTTCAGGGTTCTTGGTATCCCTTCAGGATCGGCTTTCATCGGCGCAAAGTCATATACAGGGGAGAGCATAATTTGATTTTCAGCCTTCACAAAGGCGGTATTTCGCCCATGGTTGTCACTATTTCCAAAAATAATATTTAGCAGATCGCGACGCACCCATTCTGTTACAAATCCCGGAATATCAAAATGATAACCCTGCTGCTGGACCATATGGCTGGAGGTGATTTTATTAATTAACGCGCGCAACGTTGTCTCATGATCAAGGAGGGTGCCGGGTGCCTTTTGTAATAGCGAATACACCGATTCCATACCCAGCCTGACCAGTTGGTCCTGCTCATTTCTCACTATGTCGAAACGCGGTAACCACAGAGACGGGTAATGGCTACCTTCTTCAAGGCGCATTGTTTCCACTGGGATCGTGGAAAAACCCATCGCGTTAAGCTCATGATAATAATGGAATTCAGCTCGCAGAATATTACAATCCACTTCTGTCCTGTTACCGCGTGGATATTTAACCAAATAATAGCGGTCCCGGTTATCCGGCTCGTTTTGCCAGGTATCGATCCAGATGGCATCAGTTTCACTACAGCGCAGCAAAAGTTTAGGCGCTTCACCGCCAGCACCGGTTGCACCACCCGCCGCCGCGCCTCTTTCCTGGGCATAATCCAGAAAATCGGCCGCACGATCGATGACGTCCGCAACCGTAAACGTTTTAGTGCTGGCGAATTTATTCCATTCTGGGACGGATTCCTTTATGCGCAAATTCCCCACAGGGGACATTGTGCCAAATTTCAGCAATAAGAAATTTTGCTGGCCAACGGGTAACTCACTGATGTCGAGCGCATTAATCCAGTAACGGCGGCTTGCTCCGGCGGGAATGATATCGTCGATAAATCGCAGCCAGCCCGGTTGGCCATGGTCATCAAAAAAGAGTGATACAGGGTGATTGACTGAGACTGCGTGAAAATCATCATAGTCGAGAAAATTAATCGCATACTCAGTAAGATAGTCTAACTGCGTGGTATTCCAGTCATTTTTTTCACTTCCAGGATATTTGATGAGAGCGATATCCGTCCATGTTTCGTTCAGATATGCCTGTACGGTTAACGTCTCCATCTCACCTCCATAACGCGACAATGTGTAAAATATTACTCATAGTCAGTGATAAAAACAAGTATTGCTACTTATATCACTCATTAGGTGTCTAAAAAGAGAGTAATGCGTTTTATATCACGCACTGTAGATCTGGATTACTTCTTCTGAATTTCCAGCAACTGCTCCGGCGTTACCGCCGGATAACCCTGCGCATCTTCCGGCACTTCATGCATCGTTGGGATCGGCACCAGCGGGCCTAAAAAGCGCGGTTCACGTTTGAACAGGTACAGGTCAGCCAGCGCGCCGAAACGGGCGCCAAACTCACGCACGCGCACGCTCAGCATATCTTTTGGCGATGGCACCGCATAACACTGCGCCTGAATGCCCATATGCAGGGCGATAAACAGCGCCCGCTCGCAGTGGAAACGCTGGGTAATGATGATGAAATCATTGGTGTCGAACACCTTGCGGGTACGCACGATGGAATCAAGCGTGCGGAATCCGGCGTAGTCGAGCACGATATCGGCCGGGTCGACGCCTGCGGCAATCAGATCTTTGCGCATCGTCACCGGCTCGTTATAGCTTTGCAGCGCGTTATCGCCGCTCAACAGCAGATAGTTCACCTTGCCGCTGTTATAGGCGTTCAGCGCGCCTTGAATACGATACCGGTAATACTGATTTATGACGCCGGTGCGGTAATACTTGGCGGTGCCAAGCACCACGCCAACCTGACGGTAGGGGAGGTCCTGTAGGTCATCAAAAATGTAGGGGGCTGTTTTCCAGCTCATCCAGCGGTCGAGACCCAGCACGATCAACAGCAGTATGCCGACCAGGACAGACAGGCTGTAAAACACGCGCTTTAACATGCAGATGGCTCGTACCGATGATGAAATTTCCCTCAGGCTACTGTACCCGCCTGGTTAGCGCAAGAAACAGCGATTCAACTGAGGGGTTTTTCGTCAGACTAGCGGGCAACTCTGCCCGCCGAACAGATTATGCCAGCAGCACGCGGTCGATGGTTGAACAGCCCAGCGCTTTCAGCGTGGCTGCGGTCGCGTCCCACTGGATCAGCGGCGCATCGGCCTTTTCAGCCAGGATTGCGCGCTGAATATCCGGGTAGTCATACCCGTTCAGGCTAAGCAGGTTCAGGGCGCCCTGAAGCGGAGGCAGCGTAGGGTTAAACGCGGCGTTCTCTGCGTAACTGCCGGTGAAGATGCGGCCGTCGCGGCACTGAAGGGCGACGCCGCTTGGAGATTTGCTGTATGGCGTGTGGCTTTTATTGGCGGCGGCAATGGCCGCTTCGTTCAGCTCATCCCCTGAGAGCGCATAACCGTGGTCCTGCTCGTCCATCAGCAGGGTTTTGATCTCAAGATCTTTCGGGCCGAAAGCATCCGGCAGGTAATCACTCAGCGTATGCGGTGCGCGTCCCGGCAGGTTGATACGCAGTTCAAGACCGCTGTTCAGCTCATTCATAAACTGGCGGCAGTGGCCGCAAGGGGTATAGTTGACGGTGATGGCGCGCAGGGCTTTTTCGCCGCGTAGCCAGGCGTGACTGATGGCGCTCTGCTCCGCGTGGACGGTTTGCTGCATGGTCGCACCGAGAAACTCCATGTTTCCGCCGAAGTACCAGGTCCCGCTCACACCGCGCGCAATTGCGCCTACGTTAAAATGGGAAAGGTCAGCGCGGGCGCAGGCAGCCGCCAGGGGCAGCAGGGCGAAAGCCAGCGCGTCTTCGTCCAGCCCCGTTGCCTGTTTAAGCGTCGTGACCTGATCTGCCGTCAGCAGGGCGGGGAAATGCGCATCCGCCAGAACCGGAGCCAGGGCTGATTGCAAATTCTCTGCAAGCTGAGAGAAAGCAGCTTGAAAACGTGGATGCATGACGTTGCCTCATCAAGGTTAATGGATCGGTAGTGTACGGAGCCGTACGGCCTTTATATGTGATCCAAATCTCATTATGTGTGCAACTTATGAAATGAAAATGAAATTTGCGCGACGCATCGCAAATTTTAGCCCATTACTGCCAGAATAATCGGGAAGATAAACGGCGCGACCAGGGAAGTGATAATCCCGCAGATCACCAGCGCCAGCGAGCTGAATGCCCCTTCCTGATAATCCAGTTCCGCGCAGCGTGCGGTGCCCAGCGCGTGCGAGGCGGTACCCATCGCCAGACCGCGTGCCGCTTTGGTACGAATTTTCATGATATTCAGCAGCGTATGACCAAACACCGCGCCCAGGATACCGACGAAAATCACGCACACGGCGCTGATGGCCGGAATGCCCCCGATGCTGCCGCCCACGGCCATGGCAATCGGCGTGGTGACGGATTTAGGCAGGATAGAGGCGGCGATCTGCGGCGATGCGCCCATCATTAAGGCCACCGAGGTGCCGGTGATCATCGCAACAAGGCTCCCCACGAAGCAGATGGTTATGATGGATTTCCAGCGCGCGCGGATCTGATGCAGTTGCTCATATAAAGGAAACGCCAGCGCCACCACGGCAGGCTGCAACAAATCGTTAAGGATCTTGCTCCCGGCGAAGTAACGCTCATAAGAAATGCCGGTGAGCAGCAGAAAAGGAATAATCACCACCATGGCGACCAGCAGCGGGTTGAGCAACGGCATTTTGAAACGCACCGCAAGCTTACGCGCAGCAAAGAACACCACCAGGGTTAACGGCAGGGACCACCAGATATTCGCCATCATTTTTTTGTTTTCTCCCCGACGACCTTACGTTCGCCATGCACAATGTGTGAACTCCAGCTGACGACGAGGAAAACCACCAGCGTACTGATGGCGCAGGAGACCACAATCGGGCCGAACTGCGCTTTAAGCACATCGTAATACTGCATAACCCCAACGCCGATAGGCACAAAAAGCAGGGCCATGTAGCGAATGAGAACGAAGCACCCTGGGTTGACCCATTTTGCGGGCAGCACCTGTAATGCCAGCAGTACAAACAGGATCAGCATGCCGATAATGCTGCCGGGTATCGTAATCGGCAGCAGCGAAGCGATAAAAATGCCGGCGTACAGGCAGGCATAAATGAGGACGAAGGCGCGAAGGTATTGCCAGATAGTATTCAGTGATTTGCTCATGGTGAAAGTCCTTGCTGAGACGTATTCATCATACAATTAAACCTGAAAATGTGCCACGGATCACATCATGAATTTTGGGCATACCAGACATTCCGGAATGGAACGCCGGGCTTTCAACATACATAGAGAGCAGCTACTATAGCGCGTCTTTTTTCACAGGTACTCAGAATGCGTGTTTTACTGGCCCCGATGGAAGGCGTGCTCGACTCTCTCGTGCGCGAGCTGCTTACCGAGGTGAACGATTACGATCTCTGCGTGACGGAGTTTCTGCGCGTGGTCGATATGTTGCTGCCAGAAAAATCATTTTATCGTCTCTGTCCGGAACTGCATCGTCAGAGCCGCACGCCGTCCGGTACGCTGGTGCGCGTCCAGCTGCTCGGCCAGTATCCTGAGTGGCTGGCTGAAAACGCCGCCCGCGCGGTAGCGCTTGGTTCGTACGGCGTCGATCTTAACTGCGGCTGTCCGTCAAAGCTGGTCAACGGCAGCGGCGGGGGGGCGACGCTACTTAAAGATCCGGAGCTGATTTATCGCGGCGCAAAGGCCATGCGTGAGGCAGTGCCATCGCATCTGCCGGTGACGGTCAAAGTCCGTCTGGGATGGGACAGCGGCGATAAGCAGTTTGAAATTGCTGACGCGGTGCAGCAGGCGGGCGCCACCGAGCTGGTGGTGCACGGGCGAACCAAAGAGGATGGTTATAAAGCCGAGCGCATTAACTGGCAGGCGATTGGCGAGATCCGCAAACGGCTTACGATTCCGGTGATTGCCAACGGCGAAATCTGGGATTACGAGAGCGCGCAGGCCTGCCTCAAAGAGACCGGCTGTAATGCCGTGATGATTGGCCGCGGTGCGCTGAACGTGCCGAACCTCAGCCGGGTGGTGAAATATAATGAACCGCGGATGCCGTGGGCGGATGTGGTGAAACTACTGCAAAAATACACGCGGCTGGAAAAGCAGGGCGATACCGGCTTGTATCACGTCGCGCGCATTAAACAGTGGCTGAGTTATTTGCGTAAAGAGTACGACGACGCGCTGGGATTATTTCAGGAGATCCGTACCCTACAGACGTCTGCGGATATTGCCCGGGTGATCCAGTCGAAGTCCTGAGCGAAGTGTGAAGAGTTTGCCCGGCGCGGAGCCGGGCAACGGAATCAGAAAATCATCTTGAATACGCCGGTTACCACCAGCAGCCCTATCAGAAATATAATCAAAATAACCCACAATAATATTTTCATTCGCCTCTCCTGCGTATGTCTGTCGAAGTAAGTGTAGCAGTCAATTCATAATTAGCATGAATACATGAAATTAACTCATTGTCTTGGGGAATAAATTTCCGGATATGAAAATGTATAACAATATGCGGATTGCCACGCGTTACTAAAAAACGGAACGTCAGTAAGCGTAAGTTGCGCCTTTATTTTTTTTGAGTTCATGGCGTAATGAAACGTTCTCTTACTTTATCTCTGAGTGCTCCTCTTGTTTTTATGCTGGCCGCCTGCGCGCCGGAACATGCCACGGTGTCACCAGTAAAAACGCAAGCCGCCGCCGCAACTGTAAATACCCAACTGCGTCATGCCGACTGGCCAAAAAGCGAATGGTGGAAAGACTTTAACGACCCCCAGCTCAACGCGCTGATCGACAAAGCGCTGGCGGATGCGCCGGATATGCAAATTGCCCGTCAGCGTATCACCCTGGCGGAAGCACAGGCGAAAGCCGCTGTCGCTGCTGAGGGTCCACAAATGGATTTTTCCGCAGATGTGGAACGGCAAAAGATGTCGGCAGAGGGGTTGATGGGGCCATTTGCACTGACCGACCCGGCAGCGGGGACCACCGGCCCCTGGTATACCAACGGCACCTTTGGTCTGACGGCGGGTTGGGATCTGGATTTATGGGGTAAAAACCGCGCCCAAATTGAGGCCCGCATCGGTAAGGTGAATGCGCAAAAAGCGGAGCTGGAGCAGACCCGCCAGCTGCTCGCCAGCAGCGTCGCGCGGCTGTACTGGGACTGGCAGACCGAGGCCGCGGTGGGTGACGTGCTCGCGCAGATCAAACGGGAGCAGGAAAATATCATCGGTGCCGATAGGGAGCTTTATCAGCACGGCATTACCTCCTCGGTGGAAGGGGTTGAAACGGATATCAGTGCCAGCAAAACCGATGAACAGCTCGCTGACGTGCACGGCAAAATGAAGGCCATTGAGGCGCGTCTGAATGCGTTGACCAATACCCCTTCAGTCACGCTCGCACGGCATGCCTTACCTGACGCAGAGGCATCGCTGCCATCAACGCTCGGTTATGAACTGCTGGCTCGGCGCCCGGATTTGCAGGAGGCGCACTGGTATATCGAAGCATCCATGAGCGAAGTCGATGCCGCCAGAGCCGCGTTCTACCCTGACATCAATTTGATGGCGTTTTTGCAGCAGGATGCATTGCACCTGAGCGACCTGTTCCGCTCATCTGCGCAGCAAATGGGCGTAACCGCGGGGCTGACGCTGCCAATTTTTGACAGCGGTCGGTTGAATGCGAACCTGGATATCGCCCAGGCGCAAAACAACCTCTCCGTGGCGAACTACAACAAGGCCGTGGTAGATGCCGTAAACCAGGTCGCCCGGACGGCCAGCGAAGTGGAAACGCTGACCGCCAAAAATCAGCACCAGCAGCAGATCGAAAAAGATGCGGCGCGCGTCGTCGCGCTGGCGCAGGCGCGCTTCAGGGCGGGGATCATTGCCGGCTCCCGGGTGAGTGAAGCAAAAATTCCGGCGCTCAAAGAGCGTATTGCCGGGTTGATGCTGAAAGGTCAGTACGTGGATGCCAGGCTCCAGCTCACCTCCGCGCTGGGTGGCGGATATCATCACGGCTAACATTGCGCATTATCTATACTTACCTCTTTGCAGATTTTCAGGAGGTGAGTATGACGCGAGTCGCAATTGTTACCGCATCGGATTCAGGAATTGGCAAAACGACGGCCCTGATGCTGGCCGAGCGCGGGTTTGATATCGGGGTGACCTGGCACTCAGATGAGGAAGGGGCGCTGGCAACCTGCCGTGAAATTGAAGCGCGCGGGCAGCGTGCCGAGGCCATTCAACTCAACTTAAGCCATTTACCGGAAGGCGCAAAGGCCATTGAAACCCTGATTACGCGTTTCGGGCGGCTGGATGTGCTGGTTAACAATGCCGGGGCGATGAACAAAGCGCCATTTCTGGACCTGTCGTTTGACGACTGGCGGCACATATTCACCGTTGACGTGGACGGCGCGTTTCTCTGCTCGCAAATCGCGGCGCGTCAGATGGTGAAGCAGGGGGAAGGGGGGCGGATCGTGAACATCACCTCGGTGCATGAACATACGCCATTGCCGGACGCCAGCGCCTATACGGCGGCCAAACATGCGCTGGGCGGGTTAACCAAGTCGATGGCGCTGGAGCTGATTAAACATAAGATTCTGGTGAACGCCGTTGCGCCCGGTGCGATCGCCACGCCGATGAATGATATGGACGACAGCGAAGTGAAAGAAGGCTCAATGCCGGAAATCCCGCTGGCACGGCCAGGGCATACCAAAGAAATTGCCAGCCTGGTGGCGTGGCTGTGTGACAGTGACGCCAGCTACACCACCGGGCAGTCGTTTATCGTTGACGGCGGTTTTATGCTGGCGAATCCGCAGTTTAAGCCGGAAGGGTAGATACCCTTCTCCCTCTCCCTGTGGGAGAGGGGCGGGGTGAGGGCAGCAGGCCGAACTCACTCTTCATCCCGCCGCTTTTCACGATGCTTCAGCCACAGCCGTACCCCAATCACCGCCACAACCACCAGGATCAACCACGCCCAGTGCTTCAGGTGCTGGTCAAGATTATGCAGCCATGGGCCAATCACTTCGCCACCCACGTAGCCAAGCGTGGTGAAAATCAGCGCCCAGGCAATCGCCCCGAGAATGTTCAGCGGCAGGAAAATTTTCGGTGGTAAACGACTCGCGCCAATCAGTATCGGCCCAATGATGCGAAAACCGTACATAAAGCGGGTGCCAATCACAAACAGCCAGGGACGTCGCTGGATAAGCCGCTGAGCACGGCGAATTTTCTTTTGATGCCTGGCAAAACGTTGCAAAAGCGTCGGGCCAAAGCGCAGCCCCAGAAAATAGAGCAGCTGATCGCCAATCATACCGCCCAACGCGACGGCGGCGACCACCAGCGAGAATTTCAGCAATCCCTGGTGTGCGGCCACCCCGCCCAGCAGCGTGATAGTTTCGCCTTCCGCCACGCTGCCGATCACCAGCGCGGCGTATCCATATTGTTCAATAAGACCGTTGATATCCATTACGTAAACGTCGTCTCCCTTACTGTGCCTGCGTTAATCATATACCCCATCCATTAACCGCGCGGCAATCAACGGAAATTTCCCACTGTACATAAAATAATCTAAAGCCTGCATTATACTTAAGCTATCGCTGACGGGCCGACAACAAGGGGGCGTTATGAACCATGTCTGGGGACTTTTCTCCCATCCCGATCGTGAAATGCAGGTCATCCGTAACGAGAACGAAACGGTCGCGCATCACTATACCCACCATGTCCTGCTGATGGCAGCGGTGCCGGTGGTCTGCGCATTTATTGGTACTACGCAGATAGGCTGGAACTTTGGTGACGGCACCGTGGTTCAGCTTTCCTGGTTCACCGGACTGTACCTGGCCATTCTGTTTTATGGCCTGATGCTGGCCGGGGTGGCGGTGATGGGGCGGGTCATCCACTGGATGGCGCGCAACTATCCGCAGCGCCCGTCGCTGGCACACTGTATGGTCTTCGCCGGATACGTCGCGACCCCGCTGTTTTTAAGCGGTATTGTCGCGCTCTATCCACTGGTCTGGCTGTGCGCGCTGATCGGTACGGTTGCCCTCTTTTATACCGGTTATCTGCTGTATGTAGGGGTGCCAACCTTCCTCAATATCAATAAAGAAGAGGGCCTGAGCTTCTTCAGCTCTACGCTTGCCATCGGCGTACTGGTCCTGGAGGCGCTACTGGCCCTGACAGTTATTCTTTGGGGTTATGGATACCGTCTCTTCTAAGTTCCCTGCATTGCTGGCGTAAATGCCAGCAATGCAGCATCTGGTTATGATTCTCCGCTGGCGACAACGCACGGTGACCGCTATGATGCCGAAGCCAGCCTGTGTTTATCCGTCGACACAGGCGGTGTACGTCATAACGTGCGTGAATCATTATCAGAAGTCTCATCATGCTGAAATTTCGAGTGTCACTCCTTAGTCTTGCGCTGCTGTTGGGCGTCTCCGCTACCGCGCCAGCCATCGCCAAAACGACCGCAGTCGCCACCGCTGCTGCGCAACCCCATATTGCGTCCGGCAGCGCGATGATCGTTGACCTGAATACCAACAAGGTGATCTACGCCAGTCATCCGGATCTGGTGCGCCCGATCGCTTCCATAACCAAAGTCATGACCGCGATGGTGGTGCTTGATGCACGACTGCCGCTGGACGAAAAGCTAAAAGTGGATATCAGCCACACGCCAGAGATGAAAGGGATCTACTCTCGCGTGCGTCTGAAAAGTGAAATCAGCCGTAAAAATATGCTGCTGTTGGCGCTGATGTCCTCAGAGAACCGCGCGGCGGCGAGCCTTGCCCACCATTATCCTGGCGGTTACGACGCGTTTATCCGCGCGATGAATGCCAAAGCCAAAGCGCTGGGGATGAAAAATACCCATTTCGTGGAGCCAACCGGTCTGTCGATCCATAACGTCTCGACGGCGCGTGATTTAACAAAGCTGCTGATCGCCAGTAAGCAATACCCGCTGATTGGTCAGCTCAGCACCACGCGTGAGGAGATGGCGACATTCTCGAACCCGGCGTATACGCTGCCGTTCCGCAACACTAACCATCTGGTGTATCGCGATAACTGGAATATTCAGTTAACCAAGACCGGATTCACCAATGCGGCAGGACACTGCCTGGTGATGCGCACCGTATTTAACGGTAAGCCAGTGGCGCTGGTGGTGATGGACGCCTTCGGCAAATATACCCACTTCGCGGATGCCAGCCGCCTGCGTACCTGGATTGAAACCGGGAAAGTGCAGCCGGTGCCGGCTTCAGCGCTGGCGTATAAAAAGCAGAAAGCGGAACAGATGGCGACGGCGCAGAACGATTAGGAAAAAGCAAAACGGTAACGCATGTTACCGTTTTTTATGTTTTCTCCCTCTCCCTGTGGGAGAGGGCCGGGGTGAGGGCACCAGACCGCACTGCGTTTATTCCGGCAGCGTCCAGTCCCCGTCGTTGAGCGGGCGCTGCATCATCACCGTGTCCCGCCAGTCGCCTTTTTTATATCCCACACTTCTGAGCTGACCCACAATTTCGAAACCGTGCTTTTTATGCAGCCGCAACGACCCGGGGTTATTTTGCCCGTCGCCGACCACGGCAATCATCTGCCGCCACGGTCCTTGTTCACAACGGGCGATCAGTGCCTGGAGTAAGGCCGAGCCAAACCCGCGGCCGGTGGTGCTGGCATCCACATAAATGGATTCTTCAAGGGTATAGCGATAAGCCTGGCGTGGACGATAAAACGTGGCGTAGCAGTAGCCGACAACAATGCCGCGATACAGCGCAACCAGCCACGGTAAACCGCTGTCGGTCACGCTCTTCATCCGCTGACGCATCTCATCGACGGTGGGGGGAACTTCCTCGAAGGACGCACGGCCATGAAGCACATGCCAGGCGTATATCGCCGAGATGGCATGCGCATCGTCAGGAAGGGCGTCGCGCACCTCGATTTCAGTTTCGGGGAAAGTTTCTACAGCCGACATGTTCTGCCCGCTCCTTGTTTGGAAAGCCAGAGAAACGTTTCTCTGGCAACAGGCAGATACTCTAGTACGTTTGAGGAGAGCTTAACAATCTCTTAAATTTGGCTATATGAGTTCATCAGAGGCTTGCGTATTGTGCTGCTCTGATTCGGCACTCTCTTTCCAGTATTTCTTCCGCGTTGTCTTACCAATGCCGGGGTTCATACTGTTTGTAGGGTCATTTTTGCGATAAAACTGTTTAAGCGTCTCCGGCGCTTTATACAGGTGTCCCACGTTGTGCTCGGCAGGATATTGCGCGCCACGCTCGTGCAGCAGCGCCAGCATCTGTTCTTTCAGCGCGTGTGCATCAACCCCTTTTTTCACGATGTAATCCTGGTGGAAGACATAGCACATAAAGTGGCCGTAATAGAGCTTATGCACCAGCTTGCTGTCGATCTCCGGCGGCAGATGTTCAAACCACTCGGTATCGTTGCGACGCAGGGCGATATCCAGCGCCAGAATATCCTCCACTTCTTCGGAATGCACCGCCTGATAACGGATAGCGGCACCCGCCGCGGCGAAACGATGCAGGAAGGCTTTGCTGCCTTCTTTCGGCGTGCAGGCAAAGAAATCCCCGTCGGCGGTTTTGAAGAATTCGGTGAGCCAGCTCTGCGCTTCGTCAATTCCGTCCCCGGCCATTTTCAGCAGCAGATGGTGCTCATACTTGTCGCGCCAGGTCTTCATCCGCTCCGGTAAATGCGCCGGGAAGACGTTGCCCAGCTTCTGCATAAAGCGGTCGGTGAAGTGCGGCTTGAAGAGCGACACTTTCTCCAGCATCGCATCGGTGCGGCCCTTCATGGTGAAGAAGAACGGCATTTTGTCGGTGCCGAGCTTGTCGATCATCAGGAAGGTATCTTTGCCGTAGCGCTCGGCGATGTCGTAAATGTCCCGGTGCATATACTCGCCCGCCACCGGCAGGTGAGTGAACTCGGCCAGAATATGACGGCGGATCTCCGTCAGCACCTCCGGCTGATTGGTGCCGATGTAAAACACCTGCTGCTTTTTCTCTGCCGGGAAGGTATCGAGGCGCACCGCAAAAACGGCCAGCTTGCCCGCGCAGCCGGAGGATTCAAACAGGCGATCCGGATCGGCGTTATAGCGCGCCGGTGTATCGGCATTGATATCGCGCACGCGGGTGATGTAATCGTGGTCATGCGCGTGACGGCCATCGTGCTGAACGTCTTCGTCCTTCACGCGGTCATCGTCAAGTTTGCTGAGGATCTGCTCTGGCGTTACGCCCAGATCGATCCCCAAATGGTTAACCAGCGTCAGCTTGCCGTTTTCATCGATACGGGCAAACAGCGACATCTCCGTGTAGGCCGGGCCGCGCTGCACCAGCGAGCCGCCGGAGTTATTGCAGATCCCACCGATCACCGAGGCGCCAATGCACGACGAGCCGATCACCGAGTGCGGTTCGCGACCCAGCGGCTTAAGCGCCTTTTCCAGCGAGTAGAGCGTGGTGCCGGGGAAGGCGAGTACCTGTTCGCCCTTGTCCAGCAGGTGCAGTTTGTCGAGGCGCAGGGTGCTGATAATCACGATGTCACGATCGTAATCGTTGCCGTTCGGCGTGGAGCCTTCAGTCAGGCCGGTGTTAGCAGCCTGCATTAAAATAATCTTGTCTGCCGCAACGCAGGCGCTGAGCACGCGCCACAGTTCGAGCAACGTACCGGGGAAGACCACCGCCAGTGCCTCGCCCTGACCGGAGCGGAAGCCCTTGCGGTAGCGGGCGGTTTTAGCCGGGTCGGTAAGCAGGTGAGAGTGACCAACCAGGCGCGACAGTTCGTTAATAAATGTAGTGTTATCGTCAGTTCGAACAGAAGACATCTTCCACTCCTTGTGGTGGGGCAAATTTCTCGCTGTAAAGCATAGCGCGATTAGCCGTTGAGCGGTCGGGTATTCATGAGAAAAATCAGAGAATAACCCTGCAAGGTTTTCAGGCTTTGTGGCACACTGCGCTTTTCGCACGGTCTGGCCGGGTGCTTCCCGCGGTTATTGATGAGAGAGAATAACAACATGAAATGGCTATGTTCTGTAGGTGTCGCCGTCAGCCTGGCGCTGCAACCTGCGCTGGCAGAGGATTTGTTTGGTAATCACCCGCTCACGCCCGAAGCCCGCGACGCCTTTGTCACGGATTTACTCAAAAAAATGACGGTCGATGAGAAAATCGGCCAGCTGCGCCTGATCAGCGTCGGCCCGGATAACCCGAAAGAAGCCATTCGCGAGATGATCAAAGACGGGCAGGTAGGAGCCATTTTTAACACCGTTACCCGCCAGGATATCCGCAAGATGCAGGATCAGGTGATGGAGCTGAGCCGCCTGAAAATCCCACTGTTCTTCGCTTATGACGTGGTGCACGGCCAGCGTACCGTCTTCCCGATCAGCCTCGGCTTAGCCTCCTCCTTTAACCTCGATGCGGTGAAAACCGTCGGGCGCGTATCGGCATATGAAGCCGCAGACGACGGCCTGAACATGACCTGGGCGCCGATGGTTGACGTCTCCCGCGATCCGCGCTGGGGCCGCGCTTCGGAGGGCTTTGGAGAAGACACGTATTTAACCGCCACGATGGGCAAAACCATGGTGGAAGCGATGCAGGGCAAAAGTCCGGCAGATCGTTACTCGGTGATGACCAGCGTCAAGCACTTCGCCGCCTACGGCGCGGTGGAGGGCGGTAAAGAGTACAACACCGTCGACATGAGCCCGCAGCGCCTGTTTAACGACTACATGCCGCCATACAAGGCAGGGCTGGACGCGGGCAGCGGGGCGGTGATGGTAGCGCTGAACTCTCTCAACGGCACGCCTGCCACCTCCGATTCGTGGCTGCTGAAAGACGTGCTGCGCGACCAGTGGGGCTTCAAGGGCATCACCGTTTCTGACCACGGCGCGATTAAAGAGCTGATCAAACACGGCACGGCGTCTGACCCGGAAGATGCGGTACGCGTGGCGCTCAAGTCCGGCATCAACATGAGCATGAGCGACGAGTACTACAGCAAATACCTGCCGGGGCTGGTGAAGAGCGGGAAGGTGACGATGGCAGAGCTGGACGACGCTGCTCGCCACGTGCTGAACGTGAAATATGACATGGGGCTGTTTAACGATCCTTACAGCCATCTGGGGCCGAAGGATTCAGACCCGGCGGACACCAACGCCGAAAGCCGTCTGCACCGTAAAGAAGCCCGGGAAGTAGCTCGCGAAAGCCTGGTGCTGCTGAAAAACCGTCTCGACACGCTGCCGCTGAAAAAATCCGGCACCATTGCCGTGGTCGGTCCGCTGGCCGACAGCAAGCGCGACGTCATGGGCAGCTGGTCCGCCGCAGGCGTGGCGGATCAGTCCGTTACGGTGCTGACCGGCATTAAGAGCGCCGTGGGTGATAACGCAAAAGTGGTTTACGCCAAAGGTGCGAACGTCACCGACGATAAAGACATCGTGACCTTCCTCAACCAGTATGAGGAAGCGGTGAAGGTGGATGCGCGCACGCCGAAAGAGATGCTCGACGAAGCGGTTAACGCCGCGAAGCAGTCCGACGTGGTGGTCGCGGTGGTGGGTGAAGCGCAGGGGATGGCGCACGAAGCCTCCAGCCGTACCGATATTACCATTCCGCAGAGCCAGCGCGATCTGATCGCGGCCCTGAAAGCCACCGGCAAGCCGCTGGTGCTGGTGCTGATGAACGGGCGTCCGCTGGCGCTGGTGAAAGAAGATCAGCAGGCTGACGCCATTCTGGAAACCTGGTTCGCCGGTACCGAAGGCGGTAACGCCATTGCCGACGTGCTGTTTGGCGATTACAACCCGTCCGGCAAGCTGCCGATGTCCTTCCCGCGCTCCGTCGGGCAGGTCCCGGTTTACTACAGCCACCTGAACACCGGTCGTCCGTATAACGCCGACAAGCCGAACAAGTACACGTCCCGTTACTTCGACGAAGCTAACGGCCCGCTCTATCCGTTTGGCTATGGCCTGAGTTACACCACCTTCAAGGTGTCTGACGTCAAAATGTCGGCGCCGACCCTGAAGCGTGACGGCAAAGTGACCGCCAGCGTAGAGGTGACCAACAGCGGCAAACGCGAAGGCGCGACGGTGATCCAGATGTACGTTCAGGACGTCACGGCCTCCATGAGCCGTCCGGTGAAACAGCTGCGCGGCTTCGAAAAGGTCAACCTGAAACCGGGCGAAACCAGAACGGTCAGCTTCCCGATTGACGTAAATGCGCTGAAGTTCTGGAATCAGCAGATGAAATACGATGCTGAGCCTGGCAAATTCAACGTCTTCATCGGCGTGGATTCCGCCCGCGTGAACAAAGCCGAGTTCGAACTGCAATAATCTTACCTTTCTCCCTTTCCCCCGCCTGGCGGGGGATGCCTCTCATCTTGTACGAAAAACGGTTAAATTCACTGTTTTAAGCTACGCTTTTCTCTCAAGCCTATGAAAAAGGCCACAAAATAATGAGGAAAGCAGAATGACGATGATTAAGGGGATAACAGGGTCGGCGGTGCTTCTGGCGGCGCTGAGCCTGCCGTTACAGGCCGCAGAGCCGGTTAAGGTGGGTTCCAAAATTGATACCGAGGGCGCGTTGCTCGGCAATATCATTTTGCAGGTACTCGAAAGCCACGGCGTGAAAACGGTCAATAAAGTACAGCTTGGCACCACGCCTGTCGTGCGCGGTGCCATCACTTCCGGCGAGCTGGATATCTACCCGGAATACACCGGCAACGGGGCATTCTTCTTCAAGGATGAAAACGATCCGGCCTGGAAAAATGCCAAAGCCGGGTACGAAAAAGTCAAAAAGCTGGACGCAGAAAAAAATAAGCTGGTCTGGCTAACGCCGGCACCGGCCAACAACACCTGGACCATCGCGGTGCGCAAAGATATCGCCGAGAAAGGCAAGCTCACCTCGCTTGACGATCTCAGCCGCTACCTGAAAGAGAAGGGCGAGTTTAAGCTCGCGGCCTCGGCAGAGTTTATCGAGCGCGCTGATGCCCTGCCAGCGTTTGAAAAAGCCTATGATTTCAAGCTCGATCAGGCACAGCTGCTCTCTCTGGCAGGCGGCGACACGGCAGTGACCATTAAGGCGGCGGCGCAGCAAACCTCCGGCGTCAACGCGGCGATGGCCTACGGCACAGACGGCCCGGTCGCGGCGCTTGGCCTGCAAACCCTGACCGACCCGAAAGGCGTTCAGCCTATTTACGCCCCAACCCCGGTCGTGCGCGAGGCGGTGCTGAAAGCCTACCCGGATATTGCGGAATGGCTCAAACCGGTATTTGAAAAACTGGATGCGAAAACGCTGCAACAGCTGAATGCCAGCATTGCCGTTGAGGGGCTGGATGCCAAAAAAGTGGCTGCCGACTTCCTGAAACAACAAGGGCTTGTGAAGTAACGGGATAAGGCTGTGCCAATAAAATGCCATAACCGCGTCCTGCTGCTGTTGGCCTGTGTGGCCATCGCGGCGGTCGCGTTACCTTTTGTGAATGTCGCGCCAAACCGTCTGGTGTCGGGCGAACCGCGCGCGCTCTGGCAGATCTGGGCATTTACGCCGCTGCTGCTGGGCGCGGCGCTGGCGAGTACTGTTGCTTTAGCCTTCTGGCCGGGGCGAACCGCCCTGTGGCTGACGTTTTTGCTCAGCGAAGCGCTGTTTATCGTACTGTTCTGGAGCGCGGGACAGGCGGCAACGCAGATGGCCGCGGTTGAAAGCCCGCTGGCGCGCACGTCGGTTGGTAGCGGGCTGTGGCTGTGGCTGGCACTTTGTCTGCTGGTCTGTAGCGATGCCATTCGCCGTCTGACGCCGCAACCCGTCTGGCGCTGGCTGCTGAACGCGCAATTCTGGGTTATCCCTCTGCTGATCCTCTTCAGCGGCGATCTGAATCAGCTCTCGCTGTTAAAAGAGTACGTCAACCGCCAGGAGGTATTTGACAACGCGCTGGCGCAACATCTGACGATCCTGTTCGGGACGCTGATCCCGGCGCTGCTGCTGGGCGTGCCGCTGGGCATGTGGTGCTACCGACATACCAGCCGCCAGGGCGCCGTCTTTACCGTGCTCAACGTTATTCAGACCATCCCCTCCGTCGCCCTGTTTGGCCTGCTGATTGCCCCCCTCGCCGGTCTGGTGAAATCCTTCCCTGCGTTGGCCGCGGCAGGCATTGCCGGAACCGGGCTGACGCCAGCGCTGATTGCCCTTGTGCTGTATGCGCTGCTGCCGCTGGTGCGCGGCGTGGTGGCGGGGTTAAGCCAGGTTCCGCCCGACGTGCTGGAAAGCGCCCATGCGATGGGGATGAGCGCGCGCCAGTGTTTCTGGAAAATACAGCTGCCGCTTGCGCTTCCGCTGCTGGTTCGCAGCCTGCGGGTGGTGACAGTGCAAACCGTGGGGATGGCGGTGATTGCCGCGCTGATCGGGGCGGGCGGCTTTGGGGCACTGGTCTTCCAGGGGCTGCTCAGTAGCGCGCTGGATCTGGTGTTGCTGGGCGTCGTGCCCACAATTGTGCTGGCGGTCGTACTGGATGCCCTGTTTGCCCTGTGGCTCGCGCTGCTCAGGAGAAGAGCCAATGATTGAATTTCATGATGTGAGTAAAACCTTTGCGGGCCGTCCGGCGGCAAGCCACCTTAATCTGCATTTTGCCGAGGGGGCGTTCTCGGTATTGATCGGGACATCGGGGTCGGGAAAATCCACGACGCTGAAGATGATCAATCGGCTGGTGGAACACGACAGCGGGACGATTCGCTTTGCCGGAGAGGAGATCCGCAGCCTGCCGGTGCTGGAGCTGCGGCGGCGTATGGGCTACGCCATTCAGTCCATCGGCCTGTTTCCCCACTGGACGGTGGCGCAGAACATTGCCACCGTGCCACAGCTGGAAAAATGGTCCCGGGGGAAGATCAATGAGCGTGTCGACGAACTGATGGCGCTGCTGGGCCTGGACGCGTCGCTTCGTAACCGCTATCCGCACCAGCTTTCCGGCGGACAGCAGCAGCGGGTCGGGGTGGCGCGCGCGCTGGCCGCTAACCCGCAGGTACTGCTGATGGATGAGCCCTTCGGCGCACTGGATCCGGTCACCCGCGGCGCACTTCAGGCCGAGATGAGCCGCATCCACCGTATTCTCGGGCGCACCATCGTGCTGGTGACGCATGATATCGACGAAGCACTGCGGCTGGCCGATCGTCTGGTACTGATGAATCACGGCGAAGTCGTCCAGCAGGGTACGCCGCTTGAGCTGTTAACGTCGCCGGCAAACGATTTTGTGCGTGAATTCTTTGGCCGCAGCGAGCTGGGCGTCAGGCTGCTCTCGCTGCGCACCGTCAGGGACTATCTGCGTCCGCAGGATGCGCAAATCGGTGGTGAACCGCTGCACGATGGGATGAGCCTGCGCGATGCCCTGTCGGCGTTTGTCGCCCGGCAGTGTGAGGTGTTACCCGTTGCGGACGGGCAGGGGACGCCATGCGGGACGATCCATTTTCGCGATCTGCTGGCGGGGGAGGTGACGCGTGAAGTGGGTCCGTGATCCGTTACTCTGGCTGACAGGGCTGTTTATCGCCTTACTCTACCTGATGCCGCACAGCGCGGCGCTGTTTAATGCGCTTATTCCCGGGCTGCCGCGCCCGGTATACCAGCAGGAGAGCTTTGTTAATCTCACCCTGGCGCACTTCTGGCTGGTGGCAGTGTCAAGCGTGATTGCCATCGTCCTGGGCACAGGCGCCGGTATTGCGGTGACGCGGCCTGCGGGCAGGGAGTTCCGTCCGCTGGTGGAGACCATCGCCGCAACGGGGCAGACCTTCCCACCGGTGGCCGTGCTGGCGATTGCCGTGCCGGCGATCGGTTTTGGGCAGGAGCCTGCCATCATTGCGCTGATTTTGTACGGCGTGTTGCCCATTCTGCAAGGGACGCTGGCAGGGATTGCGGCGGTGCCTGCATCGGTGCTGAGCGTAGCGGAAGGAATGGGGATGAGCGCCTGGCAGCGGCTGGTGAAGGTCGAACTGCCGCTGGCCGCACCGGTGATTATCGCTGGCGTGCGAACGTCCGTGATAATCAACATTGGTACGGCAACCATCGCCTCGACGGTCGGAGCCAATACGCTGGGAACGCCGATCATTATCGGGTTAAGCGGGTTTAATACGGCTTACATCATTCAGGGGGCGGTTTTGGTTGCGCTGGCGGCAATTGTGGTGGATCGCCTGTTTGAACGCCTGGCCGGATACCTCAGCCAACACCGCCGCGAACAATAAATGAATAACCTGCAAGCATAACGCCACCGATACCGCTGACAGCCATCAGTGCAAAAAGGGTAATTACGGCCAGTTTCGTTGCCTTCATCATGTGCTCCTGTTGTTAACGGAACAATTATACGGTGAAGCGCAGCTGTTAATGAACCATTAAATGCCGTTACGACGCATTTGGACCCAGTGAGTAAACGGGATAACCATGTTCGCGCCACTCCGTAAGGAGCTGCTGCTGGGAAGCGGAGGGGACTTCGCCGCACCAGACCAGCAGCGTCTGTCCCTCAAACAGTTCCGGCCTGAGCTGGGCCAGGGAGTGGGCAAGCACGTCAACGCGCCAGCCCTGCTGGGTGGCAATCCAGGCTTCGAGCCACAGCCGGGTGGTATCGTGTACGTTCCAGCCGATCACCAGTGCATCTTTGCTGTTTTTATTCCGCGCTGAGGCAAGACAGACGGAAATATAGTTAATCAGCACGCCATCAAGCATGCTGAGCAGCGCCTGTAAGGTGGTTTGCTGACACTGAAGCCGACGCCGTAGGGGAATAAAAAGATGAGTGATCAGGGTTTGCGCCGGGTAGTCTCGACCCTGTTCTTTGATCCAGCCGCGCAGACGCTGCAAATTGCCACTCTGCAACAGCCTCAGCAGGGTTTCCTGCTGCTCGCGCCAGAGATGCTGCGTATCAGGATCGTCCTGGCTTAGAAGCGATTTTACCTTGCCGACCTGTACGCCGTTGTCGATCCAGCTTTTTATCTCGCGGATCCGGTCAATATCCGCATCGTTAAACAGGCGGTGCCCGCCGTCCGTTCTTTGCGGCTTAAGCAATCCATACCGTCGCTGCCACGCCCGTAGCGTAACGGGATTGATATCACACAGGAGTGCCACTTCACCTATTGTGTAAAGCGCCATTTTCGCCCCCAGGCTTGCGCGTCCCCAGCTTAACTGTAGACCCACTTTGCGGAACCAGGAAGATTTGATTCTTTTTTGTACAAATTATACGAAAGAAAGGTTATCTCCGGCAAAAGGTGTGATGACGGACACGATTTATCGCTTTTTTGGCACGTTTCAAAGAAAGTTAACCGCTATCAGTGTATGTTACGCGTTTTTAGAATGTGCGGTTTGTGAGTATGTACGAGTTTAATCTGGTGCTGCTGTTGCTTCAGCAGATGTGCGTGTTTCTTGTCATCGCCTGGTTGATGAGCAAAACGCGTCTGTTCATTCCGCTGATGCAGGTCACCGTCCGTCTGCCGCACAAATTCCTCTGCTACGTCGTATTTTCCATATTCTGCATTATGGGGACCTGGTTTGGTCTCCATATTGAGGATTCCATCGCCAATACGCGTGCCATCGGCGCGGTAATGGGCGGGCTGCTCGGAGGCCCGGTTGTCGGCGGTCTGGTGGGGTTAACCGGCGGCCTGCACCGCTATTCGATGGGCGGTATGACGGCGCTAAGCTGCATGATCTCCACCATTGTCGAAGGGCTGCTCGGTGGTCTCGTCCACAGCTATATGATTAAGCGCGGACGGCCGGATAAAGTGTTCAGTCCCCTTACCGCCGGGGCGATCACCTTCGTGGCGGAAATGGCGCAGATGGCGATCATCCTGCTGATCGCGCGCCCGTTTGACGATGCGTTACATCTGGTCAGCAGTATTGCCGCACCGATGATGGTCACCAATACCGTAGGTGCGGCGCTGTTTATGCGCATTCTGCTCGACAAACGCGCCATGTTCGAAAAATACACCTCGGCATTTTCTGCCACCGCCTTAAAAGTTGCGGCGTCGACGGAAGGGATCCTGCGGCAGGGATTCAACGAGGAGAACAGCATGAAGGTGGCGCAGGTGCTGTATAAAGAACTGGATATCGGGGCCGTGGCGATTACCGATCGCGAAAAGCTGCTGGCGTTTACCGGCACCGGCGACGACCACCATCTGCCGGGCAAACCGATCTCATCGGCCTATACCCTGCGCGCTATTGAAACGGGTGAAGTGGTGTATGCCGACGGGAATGAAGTGCCGTACCGCTGTTCCCTGCATCCGCAGTGCAAACTCGGCTCTACGCTGGTCATTCCCCTGCGGGGCGAAAATCAGCGCGTTATGGGCACCATTAAGCTTTACGAAGCCAAAAACCGCCTGTTCAGCTCCATCAACCGCACGCTGGGGGAGGGGATCGCCCAGCTGCTTTCGGCGCAAATCCTGGCGGGGCAGTATGAACGGCAAAAAGCGCTGCTGACGCAGTCAGAAATTAAGCTCCTGCACGCTCAGGTGAATCCGCATTTCCTGTTTAACGCGCTTAACACGCTGAAGGCAGTGATCCGCCGCGACAGCGATCAGGCCGCGCAGCTGGTGCAATTTCTGTCGACCTTTTTCCGCAAAAATTTGAAGCGTCCCTCGGAGATCGTCACCCTCGCGGACGAGATTGAGCATGTAAACGCCTATCTGCAAATTGAAAAAGCGCGCTTCCAGTCACGTTTACAGGTGTCGTTATCCGTCCCGGATGAGCTGGCGTATCAGCATCTTCCGGCCTTTACCCTGCAACCGATTGTAGAGAACGCCATTAAGCATGGGACCTCGCAGCTGCTGGGTACCGGAGAAATCATGATTTCCGCGTCCCGTTTTAACCACCATCTGGTGCTGGATATTGAAGACAACGCGGGGCTGTATGAAGCTTCCGCGTCAGGCGGTCTGGGCATGAGCCTGGTGGATAAACGCCTGCGCGCGCATTTTGGTGACGACTGCGGTATCACCGTCGCCTGTGAGCCAGACCGCTATACCCGAATTACCTTACGATTGCCGCTGGAGGAGAGCGCATGTTAAGAGTGCTGATTGTTGATGATGAGCCGTTAGCACGGGAAAACCTGCGTGTCCTGTTGCAGGAGCAGAGTGATATCGAGGTTGTGGGGGAATGTGCCAATGCCATTGAAGGCATCGGTGCGGTGCATAAACTGCGCCCTGACGTGTTGTTCCTCGATATTCAGATGCCGCGCATCAGCGGGCTGGAGATGGTCGGCATGCTCGACCCGGAGCACCGTCCCTATATCGTCTTTCTGACGGCCTTTGATGAGTACGCGGTAAAGGCATTTGAAGAGCACGCGTTTGATTATCTGCTGAAACCGATTGAAGAGAAACGGCTTGAAAAGACCCTGACCCGTCTGCGCCAGGAGCGTACCGCGCAGGACGTGACGCTGCTGCCGGAGCATCAGCAGCCCCTGAAGTTTATCCCCTGTACCGGGCACAGCCGGATTTACCTTCTGCAAATGGACGACGTTGCTTTTGTCAGCAGCCGTCTGAGCGGGGTATACGTCACCAGCGCCGAAGGCAACGAAGGCTTTACCGAGCTGACCCTGCGCACGCTGGAGAGCCGCACGCCGCTGATCCGCTGCCATCGTCAGTATCTGGTGAACATGGCGCACCTGAAGGAGATCCGCCTGGAAGATAACGGCCAGGCCGAGCTGGTGTTACGTGCCGGGCAAACCGTTCCCGTCAGTCGTCGCTACCTGAAAAGTTTGAAAGAGGCGATAGGGCTGTAAAACTGGTACACTGCGCGCCATTGCATCATCGACATTCGAAGGCTCTATGCTAAGTAACGATATTCTTCGTAGCCTGCGCTACACCCTGAAAGCGAACAATAATGACATGGTGCGCATTCTTGCGCTCTCCGACATGGAATCCACGTCCGCCGGGTTCGACACCTGGATGACTAAAGAAGATGAAGAGGGTTTTGTTCGCTGCCCGGACATCATTCTGTCGGGCTTTCTGAACGGCCTGATCTACGACAAGCGCGGCAAAGATGAATCTGCTCCTGAGCTGGCGCTGGAGCGTCGGGTGAATAACAACACGGTGCTGAAAAAGCTGCGTATTGCTTTCTCCCTGAAAACTGACGACATTCTGGCGATCATGACCGAGCAGAAATTTCGCGTGTCGATGCCGGAAATCACCGCCATGATGCGCGCGCCGGATCATAAGAATTACCGCGAGTGTGGGGATCAATTTCTGCGTTATTTCCTGCGTGGGTTGACGCAGCGGGTGCATAACCAGAAGGGGTGATTTTTAGCCGGACGGCGGCTTCGCCTGACCCGGCCTACAAAACCCGTCGGCCCGTGCAAGCGTAGAGCCGCCAGGCAAAAAAAAGCCGGATTCTCATCCGGCTTTTTTATTACTTCACCTGCTGACCCGGCTTCGCGCCTTCGTCAGGGCTTAACAGGAATATATCTTTCCCGCCCGGGCCTGCGGCCATCACCATCCCTTCGGAGATGCCGAAGCGCATTTTACGCGGCGCCAGGTTTGCCACCATCACGGTCTGACGACCGATCAGCACCTGCGGTTCAGGGTACGCGGAACGAATGCCGGAGAAGACGTTACGTTTCTCGCCGCCCAGATCCAGCGTCAGACGCAGCAGTTTGTCAGAGCCTTCCACGAACTCAGCGTTTTCGATCAGCGCCACGCGCAGGTCGACTTTAGCGAAATCATCAAAGGTGATGGTCTCCTGAATCGGATCGTCCGCCAGCGGGCCGGTCACCGGTGCGGCAGCCGCTTTCACCTCTTCTTTGGATGCTTCCACCAGGGCTTCAACCTGCTTCATCTCGATGCGGTTGTACAGCGCTTTAAAGGTGTTCACCTTGTGGCCGAGCAGCGGCTGCTGGATGGCATCCCAGGTCAGTTCGGTGTTCAGGAATGCTTCCGCGCGGGCTGCCAGCTGAGGCAGAACCGGCTTCAGCCAGGTCATCAGCACGCGGAACATGTTCAGACCCATGGTGCAGATCGCCTGCAAGTCGGCGTCGCGGCCTTCCTGTTTCGCCACCACCCACGGCGCCTTCTCGTCCACATAGCGGTTGGCCACGTCTGCCAGCGCCATGATTTCGCGAATGGCTTTACCGAATTCGCGGCTTTCCCAGGCCTCGCCAACCGCAGCGGCGGCGTCGGTGAAGGTTTTATACAGCTCAGGATCGGCCAGTTCGGCAGAAAGCACGCCGTCAAAGCGTTTGGCGATAAAACCTGCGTTACGGGACGCCAGATTCACCACCTTGTTGACGATGTCCGCGTTCACGCGCTGCACGAAATCTTCCAGGTTCAGGTCGATATCGTCGATGCGGGAAGAGAGCTTCGCGGTGTAGTAGTAGCGCAGGCTGTCCGCGTCGAAGTGGTTCAGCCAGGTGCTGGCCTTAATAAACGTCCCGCGAGATTTAGACATCTTCGCGCCGTTCACCGTTACGTAGCCATGTACGAACAGGTTGGTCGGCTTGCGGAAGTTGCTGCCTTCCAGCATTGCTGGCCAGAACAGGCTGTGGAAGTAAACGATGTCTTTACCGATGAAGTGATACAGCTCGGCATCGGAATCTTTCTTCCAGTATTCGTCGAAGCTTACGGTGTCGCCGCGCTTGTCACACAGATTCTTGAAGGAGCCCATGTAGCCAATCGGCGCATCCAGCCAGACGTAGAAATATTTGCCCGGCGCGTTCGGGATTTCGAAGCCAAAGTATGGCGCATCGCGGGAGATATCCCATTGTTGCAGACCGGATTCGAACCACTCCTGCATTTTGTTCGCGACCTGCTCCTGCAATGCACCGCTGCGGGTCCATGCCTTCAGCATTTCGCTGAACGACGGCAGGTCGAAGAAGAAGTGCTCGGAGTCACGCATCACCGGCGTCGCGCCGGAAACCACGGATTTCGGTTCGATAAGCTCGGTCGGACTGTAGGTCGCGCCGCACACTTCGCAGTTATCGCCGTACTGGTCCGGGGATTTACATTTCGGACAGGTGCCTTTAACGAAACGGTCCGGCAGGAACATGCCTTTTTCCGGATCGTACAGCTGAGAAATGGTGCGGTTTTTAATGAAACCGTTCTCTTTCAGACGGGTGTAGATCAGCTCTGACAGCTCGCGGTTTTCGTCGCTGTGTGTGGAGTGATAGTTGTCATAGCTGATGTCAAAGCCAGCAAAATCGGTCTGATGCTCCTGACTCATTTCGGCGATCATCTGTTCCGGGGAAATGCCCAGCTGCTGCGCTTTCAGCATGATCGGCGTGCCGTGGGCATCGTCCGCACAGATAAAGTTCACCTCGTGGCCGCGCATTCGCTGGTAACGGACCCAGACATCAGCCTGGATATGCTCCAGCATGTGGCCGAGGTGGATTGAGCCGTTGGCGTACGGCAGGGCGCACGTTACCAGAATTTTTTTCGCGACTTGAGTCATAGTAGGCATTACTTCTTTTAACTGTGAAAAGGGTTTTCGATATTACCAAAAGGGGCATTATTAAGTAAGCACAAACCGCGGCCTTTCAGGTAAACTTGTTTGTCTAAGGTCTTATTCACAAGAACAAAGGAGTCGGGATGAGTTCTCAATCCCAGGCCAAATCACCGGAAGCCTTACGAGCAATGGTCGCCGGGACGCTGGCTAATTTTCAGCATCCAACCCTGAAGCACAATCTCACGACGCTGAAAGCGCTTCATCACGTCGCATGGCTGGACGATACGCTTCACATCGAGCTACAGATGCCGTTCGTCTGGACCAGCGCCTTTGATGCCCTGAAAGAGCAAACCAGCTCTGAGCTGCTGCGCATTACTGGCGCAAAAGCAATTGACTGGAAGCTAAGCCACAGCATCGCCACGCTCAAGCGCGTGAAAAATCAGCCGGGCGTTAACGGCGTGAAGAACATCATCGCCGTCAGCTCTGGCAAGGGCGGGGTGGGTAAATCATCTACCGCCGTGAATCTGGCGCTTGCACT
This sequence comes from Enterobacter sp. MGH119, assembly GCF_001037675.1. Classification (NCBI taxonomy): domain Bacteria; kingdom Pseudomonadati; phylum Pseudomonadota; class Gammaproteobacteria; order Enterobacterales; family Enterobacteriaceae; genus Enterobacter; species Enterobacter sp. MGH119. Next base: position 396,564 of record NZ_KQ089929.1, read on the forward strand.
GGCGGCAGAAGGGGCGAAGGTCGGCATTCTGGATGCGGATATCTATGGCCCGTCCATTCCAAACATGCTGGGGGCGGAAAACCAGCGTCCAACTTCGCCGGACGGCACCCACATGGCGCCAATCGTGGCGCACGGTCTGGCGACCAACTCCATTGGTTACCTGGTCACGGACGATAACGCAATGGTCTGGCGTGGCCCGATGGCCAGCAAGGCGCTGCTGCAAATGTTGCAGGAGACAATGTGGCCTGACCTCGATTATCTGGTGCTGGACATGCCGCCGGGCACCGGTGATATCCAGCTGACGCTGGCGCAGAACATTCCGGTTACCGGCGCCGTCGTAGTCACCACGCCGCAGGATATCGCGCTGATCGACGCCAAAAAAGGCATCGTCATGTTCGAGAAGGTAGAGGTGCCGGTACTGGGTATCGTCGAGAACATGAGCATGCATATTTGCAGCAACTGCGGACACCATGAGCCCATCTTTGGTACCGGCGGTGCGGAGAAGCTGGCTGCGCAGTATCACACCCAGCTGCTGGGGCAGATGCCGCTGCATATTTCCTTGCGTGAAGACCTGGACAGCGGGAAACCAACGGTGGTCAGCCGCCCGGACAGCGAATTTGCCCAGATGTATCGCCAGCTTGCAGGGCGCGTTGCGGCGCAGCTCTACTGGCAGGGGGAAGTGATCCCGGGTGAAATCGCCTTCCGCGCGGTGTAACGCCTCTGCGCGTTAGTGCCGGGTGACGGCTTTGCCTTACCCGGCCTACCTCGATTTTGTAGGTCAGGTAAGCATAGCGCCACCTGACTTTACCCAAGCCGATAGTGCATCAAATAATACTCCCCGTCCGGAGAATCTCCCGTCGCTTCAATGTGCCAGCCGTGGCGATGGTAAAACGCAATAGCCCGTTCATTCTTCACCAGACACTTCAGCGCGCCTGTACTGGTAAACGTCTTCTGTACTTGTTCCAGTAACAAATGACCCACTCCCAGACGCTGATACTGCGGATCGACAAACAGGTTGTGCAGAAAATTATCGTTCGTCCAGACTGAGGCAAAGCCAAGTCGGTGCCCATCCTGCTCCGCCACCCAAATCTCTTCGTCCAGGGTTGCCGCGTCAAAATCTTCAAGCTGCCACGCAGAACTGTCCAGCCACGGCCAGGCTTCACGCCGGGCGTGGAGGAACAGCGTGCGCAGGAAAGGGCGATCGCTCTCCTGCCACGGACGGATTAGGATCGTATCAGCGGTGATAGAAAATATCTCCGTTATAGGCTTTGTAGATTTTGCCATCGGCATCGCCAATCAGAACATAATTCTCGCCCATGTAGGTCCAGTGTGTGCCGGCATCGGGCGCAGGAAGGTTACGTAGCTGGTACTGTTTGATGGTGTACTCGGGCGTCTGATACTGCGCGGGCGCGGTGTCGCCAATTTTGAACTTCGTAAAATCGGCAATAAACTCTTGTTCTTCGTAGGCCTTGATGCCGGAAGGCGCTGTCGACGCTTGCGGTGCAGCGTGCGCGGCCCCCGCCAGTGACACTAATACACCCAGAAGCAACAATTTACGCTTAGCCATTTTTTCTCCAGTCATATCGTTACTGATACTTTTTGTGTGCAGATCCGCAAACGGATGGCAGACAGTTCATTTTAAGTATCCTCACAGGGTGAGTTTGCAAAAAATGTAACAAAAGCGCACGGTTTTGTGTAGTCGCAACCGTCATTAATTATTTCTTCGATGAATAAATATTGGCTTACGCAGATAACATAATTATGGGTTTATTAATTAATTCTGAAAAAACTTTTTCAAAGCAAATTTACAAAGATCCAGGCATGCATTAAACGAATAGAACATTTAAGATTGCCCGAAACCCTCTTTCCTAATCCGTAAGTCAGACGATGCATGGCTGTAAAAGCCAGGCCGCAGGAATGCTGTGGTTTTTTAAATGTTACTGCCATCACTGTTAATTAATTTAGCGGTAAGGGGTTGTTTTAGAATGGAAAGAATCATTTCGGTACGTATTCGATAATCAATACTATAAAAAGAAATTTTTACTCAATGAAAAACACAACAGTCTTTTCGATATTGTTTTTAATTATTACGCCATTATCTGGCTGCGTATTTTCACCGGGTCAGCATCTGGATCTTGCTGGAAAACAGGTGATGACCACAGAAAATGCAAACGATCGTCTGGAGAAGCGGATTGATGTTTATCCTCTTACGCCTTCGTTAATTGAAAAATTGCGACCATCGGCCCTTAAATCTCAGGCAAATCCTAAGCTGGATGAACAGGTCAAAAACTGGGAATACCGTATCGGCGTTGGGGATATTTTGACCGTCACCGTCTGGGATCACCCTGAACTGACAACCCCGGCAGGGCAGTATCGCAGCGCCAGTGACACCGGTAACTGGGTTAATGCCGACGGTACGCTTTTCTATCCTTATGTCGGTAAATTGCAGGTGGCAGGCAAAACGGTCGCACGGGTACGCGAGGAGATCACGGCCCGGCTGAACAATGTCATTGAAAGTCCGCAGGTGGACGTCAGCGTCGCCTCTTTCCGCTCGCAAAAAGCCTATGTGACGGGCGAGGTGGTGAAGTCGGGGCAGCAGGCTATCACCAATATTCCGTTAACGGTAATGGATGCCGTGAACGCCGCAGGGGGGCTCTCTGCCGACGCGGACTGGCGCAATGTCGTGCTGACGCATAATGGGAAGGATATGCGCCTCTCGCTATATGCGCTGATGCAGCATGGCGATCTCACCCAAAATAAGCTGCTCTATCCCGGCGATATTCTGTTTGTCCCCCGTAACGATGCGCTGAAAGTGTTCGTCATGGGCGAGGTCGTTAAACAGAGCACGCTGAAAATGGATCGCAGCGGCATGACCCTGGCCGAAGCGCTGGGCAATGCGGGTGGGCTGAACCAGAATATGGCCGATGCCACCGGAATTTTTGTCATTCGTTCGCTGCCGAAAAGCGAGCGTTCAGAGAAAATTGCCAACATCTACCAGCTCAATGCTCAGGACGCATCAGCCATGGTGTTAGGCACCGAGTTTCAGCTTGAGCCTTATGACATTGTCTATGTCACCACTGCACCACTGTCCCGCTGGAATCGCGTGATATCACAGCTTGTTCCGACCATCAGCGGGGTGCATGACCTTACCGAAACGGTTCGTTACATCAGATCGTGGCCGCAATAATGTTCAAATCAATACTCGTGGTTTGCACCGGAAATATCTGCCGTTCTCCGATTGGGGAGCGGCTTTTACGCCAGCACCTGCCCGACAGACATATCGCCTCGGCGGGGATATACGGGCTTGAGGGGTGCCCGGCGGATGACAGCGCCCAGGACGTCGCCTGGCGGCATGGGATCTCCCTCGACGGTCATGTGGCGCGCCGGCTGACACGCAATCTGATGCAGGGATCCGATCTTATCCTGGTGATGGAGCCGGAACATCTTCGCTTCATTGCGGCCATGGCGCCGGAGAGCAGGGGAAAGTCGCTGCTTTTTGGGCAATGGCTGGAGCCGCAGGATATCCCCGATCCCTACCGTAAAAGCCGGGAAGCGTTTGAATATGTGTTCGGGCTATTGGGTAAAGCCAGCCAGGAATGGGCACGTCGTTTAGGTCAGAAAGGAATGAAGCATTAATGTCGTCTTACACAACAGACAATTATGGTGCAGCGGCACCCCAACAACATGAAGTCGATCTCGTTCGTTTGCTCGTCGAGATGATCGACCACCGCACGATGATTCTGTGCGTAACATTCCTGTTCACCCTATGCGCCGGTCTCTATGCCTGGGTTACGCCCCCTGTTTATCAGGCGGATGCCATGGTGCAAATAGAAAGCAAACAGGATAACAGTCTGCTTAAAGGGTTGAGTCAGCTGGGCACCGATGTTTCGCCGGATGTTGCCCCTGAAATTTTACTGCTGAAATCACGCATGATCCTCGGCGAGACCGTCGACAAATTAGGTCTGACGCAGCAGGCAAAGCAGCGGGTTTTGCCTGTGGTGGGGCGTCTCTGGCAGCGTCTGCAAGGGCGTGGGCAGGGTAAGATCACGTTAGGCGAACTCCAGATCCCGCAGGTGGAAGGCAAAGCGCAAGAGCTCACGCTGACCGTACAGGAAGCGGGAAAATATCACCTGACGGGCGAAAACATTGAGGCAGACGGTCGGGTTGGGAAAACGCTGGTCACGCAAGGGATCGTTCTGCTGGTGACGTCGATTGAGGCGACGCCAGGCACGCAATTTTCGCTTAAATCGTTGACGCGGCTGGAGACGATCAACGCCCTGAAGAAGAGCCTCACGGTTGCGGAGTCGGAGAAACAGAGTGGTATCGTGACCTTAACCCTGACGGGTGAAGATCCTGACAACATCGCCCGGGTGCTGAATGCGATTGCTGACAATTATCTTCAGCAAAATATCGCGCGCCAGGAGGCTCAGGATTCTCGTAGTCTGGATTTTTTACAGGAGCAGTTGCCGAAAATCAGAGCGGATCTGGATCAGGCTGAAGCACGGCTGAATGCTTATCGGGCGCAGCGTGACTCGGTGGATCTGTCTTTAGAGGCAAAATCCGTACTGGATCAGGTAGTGAACGTTGAGAACCAGCTAAATGAGCTGACGTTCCGGGAGGCAGAGATCTCCCAGCTCTTTAAAAAGAGTCACCCTACCTATCGTGCATTGCATGAAAAGAGACAGACCCTTGAGCGGGAACGGGATCGCCTGAATAACCGTGTGTCAGCTATGCCCTCCACGCAGCAGGAGATTTTACGCCTGAGCCGCGATGTTGAGTCGGGCCGCACCATTTATTTACAGCTATTGACGCGTCAGCAGGAGCTGAATATTTCCCGCTCCAGCGCTGTCGGGAACGTGAGGATCATTGATGAGGCGGTTACGCACCCGGATCCGATAAAGCCGCGAAAAGCGTTAATCATCATTCTTGGCGCGCTGTTCGGCCTAATGCTCGCAATGGGGACCGTGCTGGTACGCCAGGCGTTCAAACGTGGGATCACGCTTTCCGAGCAGCTGGAAGCGCAGGGGCTGCCGGTTCTGGCTACGTTGCCACGTTCCCAGTGGCTGTGGAGTAAAACGCATTTGCGCAGAAAAAATCCGTTCTCTCGTCGCTGGAAACACAAAACCTCGGATGTGCCTTTCCTGCCCGTCGATCGCCCTGCTGATATGTTTGTTGAAGCGGTACGCGGGCTGCGAACCAGTCTGTATTTCGCCATGATGGAGGCTGAGAACCGCATTGTGATGATTTCTGGCCCCACTCAGGACTGCGGAAAAACGCTGGTGGCGACGAATCTGGCGGCCGTCGCCGGGCAGAGCGGTCAGCGGGTGCTGTTTATTGATGCGGATATGCGCCAGGGCTATGTTCATAATATTTTTGGCCTGGAGAACCGCTACGGATTGTCCTGCCTGCTCGAAGGGAAATGCGACTTTACGGAGGTCATTCAGCATGCTGAAAAAGCGGGAATTGACGTCATCACCTGCGGCCCGGAACCCCTGCGCCCGTTAGAATTGCTGTTAAGCGAACGCTTCCTTGACATCATGTCCTGGGTTAACGAGCAATATGACATTGTCATCATCGATACACCGCCAGTCCTGGCCGTCACCGATGCCTCGCTGGTCGCCAGAGCAGCCGGAACAACGCTAATGGTTGCCCGTTTCGATAAAACCAGCGTGAAAGAGATGGAGAATACTGTTAAACGTCTCCAGCATGTTGGTGTGAAGGTCAGCGGCACAATCCTCAACGATATTGTTAAATCCGCAGCGCTGTTTTACAGCTCGGGGTACAGCCAGTGTGATTACGGTTATGCTTCGAAGAAAAAAGGAGACAGGCGTTAGAGCGGGAAAAACAATCCCTCTCCCGGGTGGGAGAGGGATAAGCATTACTTCGCCATCACTTCCTGCGCGGTACGCTCAACCAGAGACAGCAGGACTTTAACATCCTCCAGCGTCACGGTTGGGTTCAGCAGAGTCAGCTTCAGGCAGGTGATACCGTTATGCTCGGTCACACCGACGTTTGCACGGCCAGACTCCAGCAGCGCATCGCCAATTTTCTGGTTCAGCAGGGCAATACCGGCGTCATCCATTTGCGCCTGCGGACGGAAGCGGAACAGCACGCTTGCCAGTTGGGGTTGCATCACCAGTTCCAGAGCAGACTGCTCTTTCACGTAAGCCGCAACCTGCTGTGCCAGCGTCACGCCGTGATCGATGATTGCCGCGTATTGCTCCTGACCCAGCGCTTCCAGGCTCATCCACAGTTTCAGCGCGTCGAAACGGCGCGTGGTTTGCAGAGATTTGGAGACCAGGTTAGGTACACCTGCTTCTTCATCGAACTCAGAGTTCAGATAGGCCGCCTGATAGCGCATCAGCTCATAGTGACGCGCTTCCTTCAGCAGGAACGCACCGCAGCTGATGGTCTGGAAGAACTGCTTGTGGAAGTCCAGGGTGACAGAATCCACCAGCTCGATACCGTCCAGGTAGTGACGATACTGCTCAGACATCAGCAGCGCGCCGCCCCAGGCCGCATCAACGTGCACCCAGATATTCTGTTTCGCAGCCAGCTCAGCAATAGCACGCAGCGGATCGATAGCACCCGCATCGGTCGTACCGGCCGTGGTCACAATCGCCAGGATCTGCTCGCCGTTCGCGTTGCACTGTTCGATTTTCGCCGCCAGATCGGTGAGATCCATGCGGGAGAATTCGTCCGTTTTCACCTGCACCACGGACTGGTAGCCCAGACCCATCAGCGCCATGTTTTTCTGCACGGAGAAGTGTGCGTTTTCCGAGCACAGAACGCGGATCTTACGCAGATCGCCTGTCAGACCGTCCTGCTGAACAGAATGGCCCTGACGCGCAAAGAACGCGTCACGCGCCAGCATCAGCCCCATCAGGTTACTCTGGGTACCGCCGCTGGTGAAGACGCCTGCGTCGCCAGCCTGGTAACCCACGCGGGTACGCAGCCACTCGATCAGTTTGATCTCAATGATGGTTGCGGACGGGCTTTGATCCCAGGAGTCCATACTCTGGTTGGTGGCGTTAATCAGTACTTCCGCCGCCTGGCTAACCACCAGGCTTGGGCAGTGTAGATGCGCCACGCACTGCGGGTGATGAACGGACAAGCTGTCTTTCAGGAAGAACTCCACGGCGCGTTCAATCGCCGCTTCGTTACCCAGCCCTTTCGGGTTGAAATCCAGCTTAATACGGTCGCGCAGCTCCGCGACCGTTTTGCCCTGGTACATCTCAGGCTGTTTCAGCCACTGCATCACAGCCTGAGTGCTTTGTTCAATCGCCTGCTGGTAAGCTTCAATGCTCTGCGCAGAGGAGAACAAAATTGGGTTTGAATCAGACATCGTAATCAATAACTCCGGTTACGCCGGGCTAACGCCCGCAGCAAGCAGTGCCTGCTCGAATTTATCCAGGAAGACTTTCAGCTCGTCATCGCTGATCAGCAGAGAAGGCAGCAGACGCAGAACGATACCGTTACGGCCGCCACGCTCCAGAATCAAGCCTGCTTCGAAGCACTTCTTCTGAATCAGTGCAGACAGCTCGCCGTCGCCCGGGAAGCAACCCATGTGGTCAGCGGCTTCGTGCGGCTTAACGATCTCAATACCGATCATCATGCCCAGACCGCGAACGTGACCGATAACCGGATAGCGTTTCGCCATCTCTTTCAGCTGGCCTTTCAGCCATTCGCCCTGTGCGGCCACTTTGCTCGCGATATTCTGGTCTTTCAGGATCTTCAGCGTCGTCAGACCGGTTGCCATCGCCAGCTGGTTGCCGCGGAAGGTACCGGTATGGTGGCCTGGCGCCCATGCATCGAACTGCTTTTTGATACCGAGCACGGCCAGCGGCAGACCGCCACCGACTGCTTTAGACATCACGATGATGTCTGGCTCGATACCTGCGTGTTCGAAGGCAAAGAATTTACCGGTACGGGCAAAGCCAGCCTGGACTTCGTCGAGGATCAGCAGGATACCGTGTTCCTGAGTGACTTTACGGATGCGCTGCAACCACTCAACAGGTGCCGGGTTCACGCCACCTTCACCCTGAACGGCTTCGAGGATCACCGCGGCAGGTTTACGCACGCCGCTTTCAACGTCGTTAATCAGATTTTCGAAGTAGTAGGTCAGCGCCTTCACGCCCGCTTCACCACCGATACCCAGTGGGCAACGGTACTCGTGTGGGTAAGGCATGAACTGGACTTCTGGCATCATACCGTCAACCGCTTCTTTAGGAGACAGGTTGCCGGTGACGGACAGTGCGCCGTGGGTCATACCGTGGTAACCACCAGAGAAACTGATGATACCGCTACGACCGGTCACTTTTTTCGCCAGCTTCAGCGCCGCTTCAACGGCGTCAGCCCCGGACGGGCCAGTGAATTGCAGGCAGTACTCTTTGCCCTGACCAGGCAACAGAGAGAGAAGGTATTCTGAAAACGCGTCTTTCAGCGGCGTGGTCAGATCCAGGGTATGTAACGGCAAGCCGCTGGTAATGACATTTTGGATGCTTTTCAGCACATCAGGATGATTGTGTCCAAGCGCGAGGGTGCCTGCGCCTGCTAAACAGTCAAGGTATTCTTTATTATCTGCATCGGTGATCCACACGCCTTCTGCTTTTGTGATCGCTAAAGGCAGTTTGCGCGGATAACTCCTGACGTTAGATTCAAATTCGGCCTGACGGGCCAGATAGGTTTCGTTGCTTTTGTGGGCATCTACGGTGTCAATACGGACTTTATCCGTCATCATATCACTCCTACAACCGCCGCTTCGTTATGAGCCACGATTGAATAAAAAGTTAAAAAACAGATGGGGCCTGAAAAAAACGCCGCCAATATAGAGCCTTTTGTCACCGGGCTCAATGGTTAATTTGTTTACTGTTTTGTGACACAGGGCACAGGGCAGGGAAGAACGCCGTTTGTATGGGGAAGATTGCACTTTATGCTAAATAAAAACAGCAGCTTACGTATGATTTGTCAGCATTGTAAAATCAGACAAAAGAGTGTGACAAATCGTGCGATTGGCAGGCGAAAAGGAGGCAGAGAGCCTCCTTACGCTGTTTATTTCTGACTAACGCGTAAAACGCCGTGTTCGCGTCCCTTCGTTTTATTCCATGACGCGTCCGTAATACCGTTTTCATCCAAGCTTATCGATATCACAAAACCGTTACCATGGATCTCATAGAAATTCGCATTCAGACGTTTAACGCTGGCTTTTTTGCCGTTCACGGTAGCGCTAAAAAAGCCGTTAGAAAGCGTGGCGTTAACCGTATCCGACGAGAACGAGGCTTCACGCAGGGGATCGTGAACGGATGCCGTTGGTTCGTGTTGTGCCGTGTTTTCCGCTTTGGTTTTGCTGACATCGCAAGAGCCATCGCCAGCGCTAATTTGCGTGCATCCCGAACGTTCTAATTGAGCGCGATAATGGGCGTTTATGGCGTGCGCAGGCGAGACACAACCTGCAAGCACGGTACCACTTATGACTAACATCATTAATTTTTTCATTTTATTGCCTTAATAACGACACAAATACCAGGAGACATACATCACGCCGATCCAGATCCCGACCGAAATCAGCATTAGATACAGGGCTACCGAAATAAAAATATATTTAGACATCTTTTTGTATCAACGAAATGCTCATCCGCAAAATGAGGCTTTATACTTGTCCCGACGATTTTTTTACGCTTTAAAAGCCCATACCAATCCCAACCGAAGCGCCCATATTATTCGCAGTGTCATCTGAGAAGCTCACTTTCGCGATGACATGGGAATTAAAGTTAACGGACGCACCGACAGCAAGCGCGCTCTCACCGTTGTAAGTCGCACCACCAGCAGAGAACATGACGCGCTGATTGGTTTGCACTTGTGGCAAACCCGCCATCGCCATCGCCCCTGAAATACCGGCATTAGCCTGCTTCTTATTATTGTCCACTTCATCACGCAGAGATTTAAATTGCTGGCTGGTGTTAGTATTCATTGCCTGTAATGACTGCCTGGTGGCTTGCAGATCCTGCGTGGCGGCAGTAACAGCCAGGCTATTTTTAGCGACCTTCGCCTGGGTAGCCGTATCCAGCTGTCGTTGTGTCACGGTGGTTGTCACACCATCTTTACCGTTATGACCGTCTGCACCGTCGCGACCGTTTCTTCCCGCAATGCCTTGTGCGCCAGTATCACCCTTATCACCTTTCATACCTGTCGCGCCAGCATCGCCTTTTTCACCCTTCGCGCCAGTTACACCGGTATCCCCTTTATCGCCCTTTGCGCCAGTCGCGCCGGTATCCCCTTTATCACCTTTCGCTCCATCTGCACCGTTGATGGGTTTAGGTGCATTTTCGAGAGCAGTAAGGCGGCTATCCTGAATATTATCGACGTGTTGAAGGTTGATAATGGCTGTGCCGTTAGTCGCCACACCCTGTAAGGCCGTCTCACTTTTCAGACTGGCGGTATCGGCAAGTGCGCCAGCAAGCAACGCTTTCTGATGTGCGTCGTTAGCCATTTTATCCACGACTAACACGCCCAGTTTTGTGGACTGAAGGTCGTCGTTAACCTGCGTTAAGCGGTTATCCGTTGCGCTATCACGGTTAATACTATCAGCGTTGTTTTGTGTAATTTGATCCTGATGGTCATTTACAATATTAGTGATTTGCTGATCGTCCCAAACCGTATTCGCGGCTTCAGCCTGGCTCATTGTACCCGCTAAGACAATGCCCATTACAAAAATAGCAGTAAAGTTTTTATTCATAGATTTCATTTAAAAAGCTCACATCATTAATTATCGAAAATACTGAAGCTGAACAGCTTTATTTTTTGGATTTAAAAAACGGTTGAAGGTTGTCTAAATCTTATTTAGTAACGCGAGTGAACTATCAATTAAACGCAGATCAATGATGTTGATCTAAGTCATAAATACTATGAATAGTTCCGAGGGCGTAAAAGTCATTTTGCGGTTGTTATTAATGTAAACATTAAAGTGAAAATGACGAGGGAAATGAGAGGGTCAGATTAAGTAATTGACAGAAATAAATTTCTGCAAAATAAATGTTTACATTGATGCCTGAGTTTATTTCATACGAAAGCAGGTGGGCTGTCTTATAAAATCACTCCCGGTGAGTCATTATGGATAAAAATAAAATTTCTCAGCACAGAAAGTGAATATTATATTTAATGAGTTCTTAACAAATATGGCGGGATAATTAACTGAACAATAATGTATACATATTGAGCGTAGTTAATATCTTGTCGTTTATTGTTCGTTACAGGGGGTTAACGGACAGCCCAAAACTCCTTGCACCCGGGTTACCCCCCGGTTACACTACATGACTACGAAATGCCATTTTGTAAGTAACTGTTTTATAAGTAATTTGACTCGGGGTGCCCTTCTTTGTGAAGGCTGAGAAATACCCGTATTACCTGATCTGGATAATGCCAGCGTAGGGAAGTCAGATGCCTACCCGGTCATCGCTTCTTCACGCACGGCAGGAGCGAAACCATGCAGCCTGACCTGCTCGACTCACACTTTTTACATCAATTCCGAACCCGTTCCCCGCTCACGCACTGTATGACCAACGATGTCGTGCAGACCTTCACCGCCAACGTGCTGCTCGCGCTGGGCGCTTCCCCGGCAATGGTGATCGAAGCCGAGGAAGCGGAACAGTTTGCCGCGCTTGCCGATGCTCTGCTCATCAACGTGGGTACACTCACCGCACCGCGCGCCCAGTCGATGCGTCGGGCTATTGAGAGCGCTGTAGCCGCGGGCACACCCTGGGTTCTGGATCCGGTTGCGGTTGGCGCGCTGGCGTTCCGCACCCGTTTTTGCCAGCAAATATTATCCCTTAAACCTGCGGCCATTCGTGGAAACGCCTCCGAAATCCTCGCCCTTGCCGGAATGAGTGCGGGCGGGCGGGGGGTTGATTCCACCGATACGGCAGCGAGCGCGTTGACCGCTGCGCAGACGCTCGCCCGTCAGACCCATGCCGTTGTGGTCGTCACAGGAGAAGTGGATCACATCACTGATGGTCAGCGAACCCGTACGGTCGCGGGCGGCGACCTGCTGATGACCCGCGTGGTAGGAACTGGCTGTGCGCTCTCGGCGGTCGTCGCCGCCTGCTGCTCGCTGCCTGGCGACAGGCTTGATAACGCGACGGCTGCCTGCGGCTTTATGAAGCGCGCAGGGTCAGTTGCCCTGACTCAAAGCCGGGGGCCCGGCAGCTTTTCCTCCGCGTTTCTGGACGCGCTTTACGCGCTGGAGGAACAGGTATGACACGCATAAATGCCCTGACTATTGCGGGAACCGATCCCAGCGGCGGAGCGGGGATCCAGGCAGACCTGAAAACCTTCTCTGCGCTCGGCGCTTACGGATGTTCGGTTATCACCGCGCTGGTGGCGCAAAACACGCGCGGTGTACAGTCGGTGTATCGCATTGAGCCGGATTTTGTCGCCGCACAGCTGGATTCGGTATTCAGCGATGTACGTATCGACACCACCAAAATTGGCATGCTCGCAGAGGCGGACATTGTTGAAGCGGTCGCGGAACGTCTCAAACGTTATCAGATAAAAAACGTGGTGCTCGATACCGTGATGCTGGCCAAAAGCGGCGATCCGCTGCTCTCCGCCTCGGCCGTCGACACCCTGCGTAAAAAGCTGCTGCCGCAGGTGGCGCTGATCACGCCAAACCTGCCTGAGGCCGCCGCGCTGCTGGATGCGCCACACGCGCAAAACGAACGTGAAATGAAAGAGCAGGGCAATGCGCTGCTGGCGATGGGGTGTCGCGCGGTACTGATGAAAGGCGGTCATCTCGATGATGCAGAAAGCCCGGACTGGCTCTTCACCCACGATGGCGCGCAACGTTTCACCGCCCCGCGCGTACAGACCAAAAACACCCACGGCACGGGCTGTACGCTCTCGGCGGCGCTGGCGGCGCTGCGTCCCCGAAACGCGAACTGGGCGGATACGGTACAGGAGGCGAAGATCTGGCTCTCGGACGCGCTGGCAAAAGCCGATTCTCTGGAAGTGGGTCACGGTATTGGGCCGGTTCACCATTTTCATGCATGGTGGTAAGCCGTATACTGGCATAAAACCTTATGCCAGAGAAAAACAGAGATGGAACAAGCGCATACCCGGTTAATTGCTCAACTCAAGGAACGAATTGCCGCACCGGACAACACGCCGCTGTATCTGAAATTTGCCGAAACGGTTAAAAACGCGGTACGCAGCGGCGTGCTCGCGCACGGTAATATTTTGCCTGGCGAGCGCGATCTGAGCCAGCTTGCCGGTGTGTCGCGCATTACGGTGCGTAAAGCGATGCAGGCGCTGGAAGAGGCTGGCGTCGTCACCCGCGCGCGTGGATACGGTACGCAAATCAACAATATCTTTGAATATTCGCTAAAAGAGGCGCGCGGGTTTTCTCAGCAGGTGGTGCTGCGGGGCAAAACGCCCAACACGCTGTGGGTTAATAAACGCGTCGTGAAATGTCCGGAGGAGATCGCCCGCCACCTTTCCCTTGCGCCAGACAGTGATGTATTTCTGCTTAAGCGCATCCGCTATGTGGATGACGATGCAGTATCGATAGAGGAGTCCTGGGTACCAGTAGGATTAATTCCCAACCCGGACGACATTGGCGTCTCGCTTTATGATTACTTCCGCAGCCAGAATATCTTTCCGCAGCGCACCCGGTCCCGCGTCAGCGCCCGGATGCCGGACAGCGAGTTTCAGGCGCATATCAAGATGGACGATAAGATACCGGTGCTGGTGATCAAGCAAGTCGCGCTCGATCAACAGCACCGGCCAATTGAGTACAGCATCAGCTACTGCCGCAGCGACCTATACGTCTTTGTGTGCGAGGAGTAGGGCCTCGCGCGTGGGGGCGCAGTCGCCACCGCGATGGCTGACTACCCAGGCGGCTACGGCATTGCCAAGCTGCACCGCCTCTGGCAGTGACCATCCCGCGGCCAGACCGGCAAGGGTACCTCCCGCATGGCTGTCACCCGCGCCGATGGTATCGACCACGGTAGCAGGAAACGCCGGAACGTGTCCGGAAGCGTCACCGTCATACCAGACCGCCCCGTCTTTATCATGGCGTACGATCAGCGCAGCGCCAAACCTCTGCTGCCACCGTGTGCCGAGCTCTTCCACGCTTACGCCAAGCCATTCTGCGGCAAGTTCCGCCTCCTGACGATTAAGCGAGACCATCGGTTTGCAGGCCATAATCCTTGCCATCAGCGGGTCGGGAATATCCGCGATGCGCGGACCGAAATCGATAAAGAGCGTCGCATCCTGAAGACTTTCCAGCCAGGCCGTCAGCAGCTCACCGCTGGGGGACGCCAGCTGGTAGCCGGACAAAGAGATCAGGCTCCCTGCCGGCACGCTTAACCCGTCCAGCCAGCGCTGCTGCCACTGATTCTCCACGCCGCTGAACGACATAAAGGTCCGTTCACCGTCAGGCTCCACCAGCGCCAGGCACCAGCCGTTATCACCCGTTTCCGCTTCCACGGCGCTGTGCAGATCCTGCTTCGCCATGGCGTTACGGATAATATCGGCCCACACGCCGTGGCCGACAGGAAGCGCGTTTTGCGCAGCAATGCCGAGCCGCTTCAGGGCGATGGCGATATTCAGCGCGCAGCCGCCAATATTCACTCCCTGTTGCTTCAGTTCGATATCACACCCGCGCCAGGGCAGGGCGTAGGCGTCGGCAATCACGTCGATGACCGCCGCGCCGAGCACCGTTACGGGACGCGTGGCGTGAAGGGTTTCGAGACGGCGGGCAAAAGCACTCATACGCCCTCCCTGTGCTCCCGGAAGTGCAGCAGTTTTTCACAGTAGTGGCCGAAATCGAGCCGGTTTACGGCATCAAGTTCTTTTTTGAGTGCCGGATCAATGGCCTGTACACCGTGCAGCGCGCCGCAGATGGCCGTTGCCATCGCGCCGATAGTGTCAGTATCACCGCCCAGGTTGGCGCATAACACCGCGCAGCGGTTCGGATCGGTACCCGCGAGTTCGACCATCGCAATCGCCGCCGGAACGGACTCAAGGGTGCTCGTGCCCGCGCCAATAAGCTGATAGATCTGCTCGCTGGCGGACTCGGTACCGTTGGCTTCGCGCACGGTTTTCAGGGCCAGCTCAATACGAGCGGAAAGCGATGCGCTGAAGGTGGTCGTGTTCGCCTCCTGCGCCGCACGGGCAATACCCGGCAGGGCATCGGCGATGTGATGCCAGCGCTCGCCGTCGATAGCGCGTGAAACCGCCCAGGCGATCACCACCGCACCGGCGATGGCGAGATCCGATTTATGGGTCGGGCTGGAGGCTAACGCAACCTGTTCCACAAAGTGCGCCAGACGCGTGGCCGGCAGCAGGCATCCCAGCGGGGAGGCTCGCATCGCCGCCCCGTTGGTGACGCCGTTGTTCTCCAGCTGGCTCACCGGCTTGCCGTCACGGATGGCGTTCAGGGCAATTTTGGAGGTCGGGCCGAGCACATTCTTATTGAACGCGTCAAAATCCAGCGCCCAGTCCAGAATATGCTTACCGATAACGTCAGGGTTAATTTCCCCCTCGCATTCGATAATCGCATCGGCCAGGCACAGCGCCATCGACGTATCATCCGTAAATTCGGCCTGCTTAAAGTAACAGGCGGCATTATTCTCAGCCGGGCCGGGTAAGAAACGGTCGATCCAGCCGAAGTGCGCTTTCACCCGCTTGCGCGGCCACAGCTCCGACGGCATTCCCATCGCATCCCCTAACGCCTGCCCGTAAAGAGCACCGAGAATACGGTCTTGTTTCATTTAACTTCCCCTCGTGTCAGCGCGGTATCGCCATCAACCACCTCAATTGCGGTGATCTCTTTATCCGATTCGCGGAAAAACAGCATAAACAGCACGGCAATCACCACAATCATGATTGCACCAAACGTCCACATTCCGGCCCAGTTGAAGGTCAGCCCATTCACCGGCTCTTTATATGCGAACATTTTTTCCATCATCACGCCGCCGAGACGGTAACCTAGCAGGCTACCAAAGCCCTGACAGCACAGCGTGATCAAGCCCTGCGCCGCGTTGCGCATATGCACGGGCGCTTTTTTATCCACGTAGATGTACGCGGTGACGTAATAGAAGTCATAGCTTACGCCGTGCAGCAGAATGCCGAGGAACAGCAGGGCGTAGGTGAAGTATTGCTCGGCGCCGCCGTAAACAAAGAAACCGTAGCGAATGGCGGCGGTGATCAGACCCAGCAGCAAGACCTTCTTAATACCAAAGCGTTTGGTAAAGAACGGCAGAGCGAGCATGAAGAAGATTTCAGAGAACTGGCCGAGGGTCATCCAGCCGGTGGCGTTTTTCATCCCCACTTCGGTGAGATAGCCGTTGGCAAAGATGTAGTAGAAGGCCAGCGGCATGGCGAACAGGAACGAGCAGAAGAAGAACACCAGAAAGTTTTTATCGCGCAGCAGGATCAGCGCATCCAGCCCCAGCATCACTTTGAAATCCAGCTTGCCGGTACTCTTCGGCGGGGTATTCGGCAGGAACAGCGCGAAGACGCCAAGCAGAAGGGAGCTGGCAGCGGTCATAAGCAGCGGGATATTGGTGTCAGAGATGTCGCTATAGCCCATCATCTGCGGCAGGAAGCCGCACGCCAGGCCGGAGGCAATCCAGCCGATGGTGCCCATCACGCGGATGCGCGGGAAATCAGCCTCTACGTCATCGACGTTCGCGAAGGCGATGCTGTTGGTCAGCGCGATGGTCGGCATATAGGTCAGGGAGTAGGCCAGCAGCAGCGGGAAGAAGGTGCTGAACTGGGTTTGCTGCGCTGCGAAATACATCAGAATCGCGCCAGCGAACATCAGCACGGCCAGCACTTTCTGAGCGGCGAAGAAACGGTCCGTCAGCGAGCCGACCAGGATAGGAGAGAGGATCGCGGCAATCGCAGTACAGGCATACGACCAGCCAATTTCCCCGGCGGTGAACCCGCTCTTACTCAGCCACAGCCACAGCGGCACAAACCATGCGCCCCAGATAAACCATTCAACGAACATCATGAATGACAGTTGGACTTTCGTTTTCATTTTTTAATCCTGCATGTCAGAGGTACGCATGTAACATACCATGTGATAATACCTTTTAAATACCTTTAAGGCGATTGTTTGATCAGTGTAACAAAAATGTTGTACACGAAACGAGCCAGCAGATTGTGCTTAAAAAAGTTGCAAATGGTGGAAAATAGGTTAAGTCGGTACCAGGCTTAGTCTGCCTGCAAAAACGTGGGCTTGGATCACACGCTCCGACATCATGTCGGACTTACGGGAGCATCACTATGACTGATATTGCGCAGCTGCTTGGCAAAGACGCCGACAGCCTTTTACAGCATCGTTGTATGACCATTCCAGCCGACCAGCTTTATCTGCCTGGCCATGATTACGTAGACCGGGTCATGGTCGACAACAACCGTCCGCCTGCCGTACTGCGAAACATGCAGACGCTTTACAATACCGGCCGTCTGGGCGGGACCGGCTATCTCTCCATTCTGCCCGTTGACCAGGGCGTAGAGCACTCGGCGGGAGCGTCGTTTGCTGCTAACCCGCTCTACTTTGACCCGAAAAACATTGTCGAGCTGGCGATTGAAGCAGGGTGTAACTGTGTGGCATCGACGTATGGCGTGCTGGCCTCCGTTTCTCGCCGCTATGCTCACCGCATTCCGTTCCTCGTCAAGCTGAACCACAACGAAACCCTGAGCTACCCAACCGAATATGACCAGACCCTGTACGCCAGCGTCGAGCAGGCGTTCAATATGGGCGCGGTGGCGGTCGGGGCAACCATCTATTTCGGCTCTGAACAGTCGCGACGTCAGATTGAAGAAATCTCCGCGGCGTTCGAGCGTGCCCACGAGCTGGGCATGGTAACCGTGCTGTGGGCCTATCTGCGTAACGCGTCATTCAAGAAAGACGGCGTGGATTACCACGTATCAGCGGATCTGACCGGTCAGGCAAACCACCTGGCGGCAACCATCGGCGCGGACATCGTGAAGCAGAAAATGGCCGAGAATAACGGCGGCTATAAAGCGGTGAACTTTGGCTATACCGACGACCGCGTGTACAGCAAGCTGACCAGCGACAACCCGATCGATCTGGTGCGCTACCAGCTGGCGAACTGCTACATGGGCCGCGCCGGGCTGATTAACTCCGGCGGTGCGGCAGGCGGTGAAACCGATCTGACCGACGCGGTGCGCACGGCGGTGATTAACAAACGTGCGGGCGGCATGGGGCTGATCCTCGGCCGTAAGGCGTTTAAAAAGTCCATGGCCGACGGCGTGAAGCTGATTAATGCGGTTCAGGATGTCTATCTGGACAGTAAAGTCACGATTGCCTGACGCCACCGTATCCCTCTCCCTCAAAGGAGAGGGCATTATCGCGCACCCTGTCAAACATCAGCGCAACAGCACGCAGTCCGGCGGCAATCGGCACTGCAACGCCCCGGGCAACACCTCAATGCGGAATCGCTCGCCGCTGAGCGGCTCTCCGTCGAGGTTAAAGGTCATGCCGTGTGGGGCGATCACTTCAAACCACGCGGATTTCCCGTCGATGATATTGGGGCTCTCCTCTGGCTGCGTCAGCGTCGTAAACAGCGCAGGCAGCAGCCCGTCGCCGGTAAAAATACGCAGCTGTAATTGACCGTCGTTGATCAATGCTTCCGGGCAAAGCTGTTGACCGCCCCCCGCCTGCCGCCCGTTGCCGATACCAATCACCAGCGCGTCGCCCTGCCAGTGGAAGTTCTCACCGTGAATTTCACAGCTGTCGGGCTTGAGGGTGTCCATGCGCATTAGGCCGTGAATGAGATACGAGACGCCGCCCAGCGCGGCTTTCAGTTTTTCCGGTGTTTCGCTGGTGATCCGCGTGCCGAAACCGCCCGTTGCCATATTGATAAAGCAGGTTCTTTCATTCACCTGCGCAATATCGACGGCGGTCGCTTTCCCGAGGATAGCCAGTTGCAGTGCTTTGCCTAAATCCTCAGGTATACCGGCGCTGGTGGCAAAATCGTTGGCGGTACCGAGCGGTAAAATCCCCATCGCCGGGCGAGCTGCGGCGTTGAGGTCAATGAGCGCACCGGCGATCTCGTTGATCGTTCCGTCGCCGCCGCCGGAAATGATGGTCTCAGCGCCTAACCTGATACCTTCATCGATATAGCGCGCCGCATCGCCTTTTTCAAAGGTCACCCGCACGTGAATGCGCGCGCCATCTTCACGCAATTCGGTAATCGCCTGGCGCAGCAGATCGTTGCCTGCACTCTTGCCGTTAAGAATTAATAAACTGTCTGGATAGGTTGCCATCCGGGTTGCTCCCTTTTTTAGCTATAGAAAGAGTGTATCCCAGAGAGGGAAAAAGCGGGTAAGAACAGGATGAAAGGCAAAAAATAAGCCCGCGTAAGGGCTTTGAAATCGACTAAAGAACCCCGTAGCGCTTACAGTGCATACTACTGCCGCTCAATTGACTATTGTGGTCAACGTTTGAGGTGTGACATTGGCCTTGCCTCGATTTTGAGCTGCTTACGCCAGACCCGATTATGTAGCGTTAGCGCAATGGAGCGGTAAAAAATCGATGAATTCATCCACATAATGTTCAGAAAGAAAAATCCCAGCCCCAGCAAAGAGGTTATTTGCGGTGTGTAGTTCTCAACAGGGCCGAATAAAAGCGAAATCCCCGTCCAGATGAAATAAATGATGCTCATTATGCCTGTCAGCGTAATGACGAAAATATGCAGTTTATATCCAGGTAAAGAACCTCGTGTAGTCAGAAACATCGTGCTCATCACTACCAGACAATACACAATCGCTGCAATGAATACTCCCATCATAACCTTAAATTCGGGTAAGCCGAGCCAGCGAAACAGCAACAACCAGAGGGACACTTGCAGCATGGCGTAGCAAAAAATAGCCAGTAACGTGCTCACTGCCAAAGGAATTCCTGTCATATGGACGCCCACAGGAACGCCGAACCGATCTTTTAACTGTTCTTTTAATGTTTCAAGCTGGTTGAGATCATCGGTCGCCATTTTACTTTTAACCAAAGCACTTAATGCAAGGCTATCTCTAATGTATTTCATCATGGACGGGTCAATAATTTCCTGTAAATGAAAAAGACTGAATTAAACCAAAAATGTATTTACCCGTTTGTGCAACATTCTGTGGATTTCTGATATTTCCTGAGATGGCACTTCCAACGAAGGCAGAAGAATTTGAAATGGTATTCAGCAACTCACGCTGTAAGAGCAACTGCAACGCTTCTGACGGATAACGTTTGGGATACACGCCTGCCTTCATTGCTGCTTTTACACCTGAATTCGAGATGCCGGGATTGCGGATACGAATAATCTCCTCTGTTAATCGCGTACGGTCGGCCCGGCTCATTTTTTGTAATAAGGAGAGCAAACTCTCAGACGATGAGCGGTTAAGAAGGCGATATGTTAATGCAGCGCTTTTTAAACCCGCAGCAGCCCCGGCAAGAGAAATCGCATCCAGGGCTGTGTTGGTTGCTGTATACCACTCCTGGGAATCCATCCACGCAACGTAATCATCATGATTCATAGCAATCAACGATAGTCGGCCAAGCCCATTTGCACATTGGATTCCAGTTGCTACACCACCGGCTAAAATCACAGCGGCTATAGCACCGGAAGACCCTGCAGTGAGAGGTATAGCCATACCGGCCCCTGCCGCAAGTACAACAGTAAGAATTGCGGCTCCGCAGGAAATTGCCGTTGAACCAATTTCAGTTGCCAGGGAAGGGGAATTAATCGTCGCCGTTGTTGCCTGAACAGGGTTAACTAATGCGGCATTTACTTTGGTTATGACTACATGACTAACCGAGCTTTCGTTTGGTGTCGCAATCCTTCTTGATGGCCGTACTAGCCACTGACGTGTACCGTCTGAGTAGATAATCCCGGCCTGGCTAAAATTTCTGCTACAGTCCAGTTGACCTGCAAGTGCTGTGAAATTTATATCGCCGCCAGAGGCAAGACCAAGACTGCGTGCGAGTTCGTAATCTGGAAGATCCTTTGAAAATTGTCCTGTGAATGTCACTTCATCTCTCCGTCCGTGTGAAACGTTGATTGTTAATAAATCAAGAGTAAAGGTCCTGTTAACACTTAAAATTAGGAATGTTCCGAATAGTGTTCATCCCTCTCAAATCCATTAAAAAATGTGATTAGGATCCTTTGTTCGTTCGATTTGCTTAGATGATACGCCTAATGCTGACACAACCTTTCCCGGGTCAATGCAACGCCATATTTATCAGGGGGAAAAATTTCAGGAGTTAACAAAAAAATAAGCCCGCGTAAGGGAGATTACGCAGGCTAAGGAGGTGGTTCCTGGTACAGCTAGCATTTATGGGTTATGTTTTTCAGCGGGGGGGATAATACCCGTATTGAACGAAGCGGTATGTGATCCGATTCTAAGAATTATCCCAGCGTGAAAAAATCCCGTTGATTGACTATTTGCCGTGTGGATTTCGGGTATTTTCACCTTCAAAATTACGCATCAGCAGCGCAAACTCCAGCTCCACCTCTTCAGGAACCGGCAGCCAGACCACATGGCCGTCGCCAGGTGCGACCTCAATCGCCTCACCTTTTTTGTTTTCCAGGTGCTCCAGTCGGAAGTTCATGTTGCCCTGCGGCGTCATCAGCTCCAGGCTGTCGCCTTTAGTGAATTTGTTTTTTACGGCGACGGCGGCCAGCGGGCCTTTACGCTCGCCGGTGAAGTCGCCTACAAACTGCTGGCGTTCGGAAATCGAATAGCCATGCTCGTAGTTCTGGTAGTCGTCGTGAGTGTGACGACGCAGGAAACCTTCGGTATAGCCGCGATGCGCCAGACCTTCCAGCGTTTCCAGCAGGCTGGTGTCGAACGGTTTACCGGCAGCGGCATCGTCGATGGCTTTGCGATATACCTGTGCGGTACGGGCGCAGTAGTAGTAAGACTTGGTGCGGCCTTCAATTTTCAGGGAGTGTACGCCCATCTTGGTTAAACGCTCGACGTGCGCGATGGCGCGCAGATCTTTAGAGTTCATGATGTAGGTGCCGTGCTCGTCTTCGAAGGCGGTCATGTACTCACCCGGACGTTTGGCTTCTTCGATCATAAACACGCTGTCGGTAGGCGCGCCGATACCCAGCGTTGGCTCAACGTTGGTGACCGGGATCGGCTCGTGTTTATGCACGATGTTACCGATGTCATCCTCTTTGCCTTCCTGAACGTTATATTCCCAGCGGCAGGCGTTGGTGCAGGTGCCCTGGTTCGGGTCACGCTTGTTGATATAGCCAGAGAGCAGGCAGCGGCCGGAGTAGGCCATGCACAGCGCGCCATGAACGAAGATTTCGATCTCCATATCCGGCACCTGGGTGCGGATCTCTTCGATCTCTTCGAGGGACAGCTCGCGGGACAGAATGACGCGGGTCAGCCCCATCTGTTTCCAGAATTTCACCGTTGCCCAGTTGACGGCGTTAGCCTGCACTGAGAGGTGAATGTCCATCTCCGGGAAATTCTCCCGAACCAGCATGATTAAACCCGGGTCCGACATGATCAGCGCGTCCGGCCCCATCTCCACGACCGGCTTCAGGTCACGAATGAATGTTTTCAGCTTGGCGTTGTGCGGCGCGATGTTCACCACCACGTAGAATTTTTTGCCCAGGGCATGCGCTTCGTTGATGCCGAGCTGAAGATTCTCGTGGTTGAATTCGTTGTTACGCACGCGCAGCGAGTAGCGCGGCTGGCCCGCGTAGACGGCGTCGGCGCCATAGGCGAAAGCGTAACGCATATTTTGCAGCGTTCCCGCCGGGGAAAGGAGTTCCGGTTTAAACATGTTTGTTCTCGTTCTGATGACAGGTCAGATCCGCATGCACCTGATGCAGCGGTAAGGGGAGATCCCCCACTTTAAGGGCGGGCATTGTAGCGCTGCGGGGAAGAGAGGTAAAGCTTTGCCCCTCACCCTAACCCTCTCCCCTTTGGGGCTGAGGGTTCCCCACAAAATAATGCCTGCACAGACGGCCCCCTCTCCCTTGAGGGAGAGGGCTGGGGTGAGGGGGAACATACGGCTCTGGTGGTCATTCCGTTCACGTTATGTTCCTTGCTACTCTGTCACGACATGGCCGGTGAACGTGCCAGGGTGGCTCAGTCGCCACCACCCTGGCGACCCGGGCTTCCGGCGGTAAATCGCCGCTTCGCGGTGCCTTCGGCTTATTCCTTCCGGCTTATCGGGGAAGGGCGGAGGTAACATCCCTGTAAAGCCCGCCCTCTCGGCGCATCCCTGCGCCTCGCCCCGGCCTACAGGAAACGCCTCAGCGATTTACAGCCGGACCGAGGCATCGCTGAAAGCCCTCAGTTATTCTGAGGCAACGTTATAGCTTTTGCTTTCAAATTGCTGGGGAACCCTCTCCCTTTGGGGAGACGGCAGGGTGAGGGGGGTATTCAGGCAATCCTGCACGCATCCGCTTCCCAGCGATACCCCACGCCGTACACCGCGCGAATAAACGACTGGTCGGCGTCCAGCGCCTCCAGCTTGCGGCGCAGGTTTTTGATGTGGCTGTCGATGGTGCGGTCGGTCACCACGCGGTAATCGTCATACAGATGGTTGAGCAGCTGCTCGCGGGAAAACACTTTGCCCGGCTCGTGGGAGAGCGTTTTCAACAGGCGAAACTCTGCGGGGGTGAGATCCAAAAGTTTGCTGCGCCAGCTCGCCTGGAAACGGCTTTCGTCGACGATCAGCGGGCTTTGCGCATCCAGCACCTGCAATTCACGCTGCGGCTTACAGCGGCGGAGGATGGTTTTCACGCGAGCGACCACCTCCCGCGGGCTGTAAGGCTTGCAGATGTAATCGTCAGCGCCGATTTCGAGCCCCAGCAGACGATCGATCTCTTCGATTTTGGCCGTCACCATCACGATGGGAACATCGGAGAAACGACGAATTTCGCGGCACAGGGTCAGGCCGTCGGTACCCGGCAGCATCAGATCCAGCAGGATCAGATCCGGCGGCGTCTGGCGCACGTAGGGCAGCACCTGGTCGCCGTGGCTGATAAGCGTTGGCGCGTAACTCGCAGCGCGCAAATAGTCGATCAGCAGTTGCCCAAGTTTAGGCTCGTCTTCCACGATCAAAATACGCGGTGTGTTGTCGTCAATCGGTAACTCGGTCATGCTTCCCTCGATAAATCCCGTTCCAGAGGTAACTCTACTGTAATGCTAACCCCGCCAAAAGGCGAATGGGCGGCGCGGATGGTGCCGCCATGGGCCTCCACAATGTTAACGCAAATGGCCAGCCCAAGGCCGGAACCGCCGCTGGCGCGGTTGCGTGAACCTTCGGTGCGATAGAAGCGCTCGAACAGTTTTTCCAGCTGCGCATCCTTCACGCCAGGGGCGGAGTCCGCAAAGGTCAGGGCAAAGCGCCCGTTTTCCTGCCTGCCGGAGATATGCAGCGCGCCGCCGCCGTCGGTGTAGCGGAGGCTATTCTCCAGCAGATTATTGAACAGCTGCATCAGGCGATCTCTGTCGCCGAACACCACCGCACTGTCCGGCAGCGAAAGGTTGATTTTCAGGTCACGGCTGGCGAAGCGCTCGCGGAATGCGCCGGTCACGACTTCAAGGATATTGATCACATCGATCGGTGCTTTCTGGTAAGCCAGGGCGCCTTCGTCGGACATGGAAAGCTGATGCAGATCGTCCACCAGTTTGGTCAGCGTACCGACTTCCGCCTGAAGCGAGGCCACCGACTCGGGGGTGAACTGCCGCACGCCGTCCTGAATCGCCTCCAGCTCGCCGCGCAGCACCGCCAGCGGGGTGCGCAGCTCGTGCGAAATGTCGGCCATAAAATCGCGGCGCATCTGCTGGTTTTTTTCCAGCGTGCTGGCGAGCTGGTTGAAGTCCTGCGCCAGCTTGCCCAGTTCATCCTGGCTGCGGGTGTCCACGCGGGTCGAGAAATCACCCGCCGCCAGCTTGTGCGTGCCTTCCACCAGGCGCTTAACCGGCGCCAGCAGGCCGCGCGCCAGCGGGAAGGTGGCGAGCGCCGCAAGCAGGGTAGAAAGCGCGACAATCAACCAGCTGGTCTGACGCTGCTGGCGGTCAAAGTTGATGTCGGTGTTGCGCGTCAGCCGCTCGACCGGGGAGGCGATAACCCAGCCCACCGTGGCGCCGTTCGAGGTAATGGCGCGCTTTGTGCCGTCCGGCGGTACCGGAGAGCGTGGGCCAACGAGCACGCGCATCTCCTGATCAATCACCCAGAACTGGGTGCGCCAGCCGTGCGGCGGCATGCCCGGTCCCGGACGGTCGTCGTCATTATCGTGCTCCAGCGAGCGCAGAATTTGAAATATAAAGCGATCGTTGTTGCGCAGAAAACGCCAGTTACCGTGCAGGCTATACTGTTCCCCCAGCGCGTCGCTTAAGCCCTGTAAACGCTGTTCGTTACCGTGCTTGATGTAGTCAATAAAGCCGCGCTCAAAGCTGACCCGCACCGCCCAGTGCATAGTAATCAGCAGGACGATACAGGTGGCGAAAATCGCCACAAAAAGCTTACCGGTGATCCCCGGACGCCAGAATTTCATGGTGCACTCCTTTTGCCGCGTCGGATCACGACGTTTTTGGTCGTGTCATTCGGCACTCTGGCAAAGATAAAAGCGGGCAGAGCGATAATTACCGCCATGCTGAGGTAAGTGTATAAAAAGACCTGATGCGCGACGGGGGTGTCGGCGCTGAGATGGTGCTGACCGTACATGCCGAGCAGCAATCCGGCAACCGTGACCCCCACGCTCATGGAGAGCTGCATGATCATCGACAGCAGACTGTTACCACTGCTTGCCAGCTCGTCCGGCAGATCTTTCAGCGTCAGGGTGTTCATCGACGAGAAGCGCATGGAGTTGATGATCCCCTGGCAGAACAGCACCAGCGGCAGGATGTAGTACCAGCCCAGCAGCGCCACGGCCATAAACAGCAGGCAGACCAACGCCAGCCCGATCGTGGCGGCCACCAGCACGCGGCGATAGCCAAAGCGGTTCACCACCTGCACCACAATACGCTTCATCCCCATGCTGCCAAGTACCATCGGGATCATCATCAGCCCGGCATGGAACGGCGAGAAGCCCATCCCAATCTGTAAAAATACCGGCGTCATAAACGGCAACATGCCGCTGCCGATGCGTCCGGCAAAGCTGCCGAACAGACCAAGACGGTAGGTGGGATTCTTGAACAGATTCAGGCTGAACAGCGCGTTAGCGTTACCTCTGGCATGCCACAGATACCAGAGAATGGCGGTGACACCCAGCGCTACCAGCAGGGCGAGCGACAGGGAGGAGATCCCCAGCCCTTTTTGCCCGTCGAGCGCGAGGGTAAGCGTCGCCATGCCAGCTGCCAGCAGGATGAAGCCAAAGAAATCAAAGCGCCGGGTCTGCATTTTATAGTTCGGCATCAGCGTCAGGGTGGCAATCGCGCCGATAATACCGACCGGCAGGTTGATCAGGAAGATCCAGTGCCAGGAGGCATACTCCACCAGAATCCCGCCCAGCGCCGGGCCAAGCAACGGGCCGACCTGACCGGGCAGGGTGACGAAGGTCATCGCCGCCATATACTGCGCGCGCGGAACAATTTTCATCACCGTTAACCGCCCGACGGGTACCATCATCGCGCCGCCGACGCCCTGTAGCACGCGCGCCATCACCAGCTGGTCGAGGGTATTGGCCTGGGCGCAAAACAGCGACCCGGTGGTAAACAGCACAATGGCGGTGAAGAAGATGTTTCGCACGCCGACTTTATCCGCCAGCCAGCCGCTGGCAGGCAGCATCACGGCGACCGTCAGCACGTAGGCGACAATCACCATATGCATGTGCAGCGGGCTCTCCCCCAGGCTTTTCGCCATCGAGGGGAGGGCGGTGTTCACGATAGTCGTGTCCAGCGACTGCATAAAGAAGCCGAACGCGACGATCCACAATTGCCAGCGAACGTTACTGGGTAGGTCGGTCATTTACTCGGTCACCGTGGTTCTCTTTTTACGCGAAAAACGCAGCCGCAGGCGGTCAAAGAACAGATAGACTACCGGCGTCGTGTAGAGCGTCAGCAGCTGGCTCATCACCAGGCCGCCAACGATCGTGATCCCCAGCGGCTGGCGTAGTTCAGAGCCGTCACCGCCGGATATGACCAGCGGCAGCGCGCCGAACAGCGCGGCCAGCGTGGTCATCATGATCGGGCGAAAACGCAGCAGACAGGCCTGGAATATCGCCTCGTCCGGCGTCAGGTTGCCGTTGCGCTGGGCGTCCAGGGCAAAGTCGACCATCATTATCGCGTTTTTCTTCACGATGCCAATCAATAGCATGATCCCGATAAGCGCGATAAGACTGAATGGGGCACCGAACAGCTCCAGCGCCAGCAGCGCCCCCACGCCCGCAGAGGGAAGCGTGGAGAGAATGGTCAACGGGTGCACGTAGCTTTCGTACAGCACGCCCAGCACGATATAAACCGTGGCAATGGCCGCCAGAATCAAAATAACCTGCGAGTTCATGGTGTCCTGGAACACCTGCGCCGTACCGGCAAAGCTGCCGCGCACCGAGGAGGGCACCCCGAGCTGGGTCATGGCGCGATTAATGGCATCGCTGGCCTCAGACAGCGACGAGCCGGTTGGCAAGTTAAACGAGACGGTCGAGGCGGCGGAAAGCCCCTGGTGGTTCACCGACAGCGGGGCGTTCGACGGCTGCCAGCTGGCGAAGTACGACAGCGGAATCGCCTTACCGTCATCATTGATCACAAACATCTTGTCCAGCGCGCTGATGTCCTGGGTGTAGCGCGGATCCACCTCCATCACCACCTTGTACTGGTTCATCGGCTGATAGATGGTAGAGACTTCACGCTGCCCGAAGGCGTTGTTCAGCAGGCTGTTGGCCGCCTCCACGTTAATGCCCAGGCGGGCCATGGTTTCACGATCGTAGGTGAGCGCCATCTCCGCACCGTTGTTTTGGCTGTCAGAGTTCACGTCCGCCAGCTGCGGCAGCGCGGCCAGCGCTTTACGGATCTTCGGCTCCCACTCGCGCAGGGCGGCTAAGTCATCCGAGAGCAGGGTGTACTGATAGCTGGCGTTAGCCTGTCGTCCGCCGACGCGGATATCCTGAACGGCCATCAAAAACAGATTTGCCCCCGGCTCTTTGGCAAGCTTCAGCCGCAGGCGGTCAATGATCTGCTGCGCCGTTTCGTGACGTTCACCGCGCGGCTTAAGGGTAATAAACATCATCCCGCTGTTAACGCGCGAGCCGCCGGTAAAGCCGGTGACGTTATCCACGGCCGGATCTTCCCGGATGATTTTCATAAAGTCTTGCAGTTTGCCGCGCATCGCCTGGAACGAAATGCTCTGGTCCGCCTGAATGCCCCCCATCAGCACCCCGGTATCCTGCTCCGGGAAGAAGGTTTTCGGGATGGTGATATACATCCAGACGTTGAGGACGATGGTGCCGATCAGCACCAGCCCGACAATACGCGTGTGGTTCAGCACCCATTTCAGCGATTTGCCGTAGCCGGACTGCATCGCCATCAGGACGCGGCCAAAGCCTTTCCTGCGCGGCTGCGAGTGCGGTTGGCTGCGCTTTAGCATCCAGCCGCACATCATCGGCGTCAGCGTCAGCGAAATCACCAGTGAGATACCAATGGCGACGGAAAGCGTGACGGCAAATTCGCGCAGCAGTCGCCCCGGCAGGCCGCCCATCAGCAGCAGTGGCAGGAATACCGCTACCAGCGACAGGCTCATGGACAGGACCGTGAAGCCCACTTCGCGCGTCCCCTGAAGCGCCGCCTGGAGCGGCTTCATGCCCGCTTCCAGATGGCGCGAGATATTCTCCAGCACCACGATGGCGTCATCCACCACAAACCCGGTGGCAATCGTCAGCGCCATCAGCGACAGGTTGTTAAGGCTAAAGCCGCACAGGTACATGGCGGCAAAGGTGCCTATCAGCGATACTGGCACCGCCACCGCCGGGATCAGCGTCGCGCGCCCCGAGCGCAGGAACAGGAACACCACCAGGATCACCAGCGCGACGGAGATGATCAGCGTTTGCTCTACCTCCTCAAGCGAGGCGCGGATGGTGGGGGAGCGGTCCTGCGCAATCTGGAGATCGATGGCCGCCGGAATCGTTTCCTGAAGCTCCGGCAGGCGCGTGCGGATGCTGTTCACCGTCTGAATGATGTTGGCTTCCGGCAGCTTGCGGATCATCAGCAAAATCGCCGGTTTGGCGTTGGTCATCCCGGCGTTACGCACGTCCTGCACCGAATCGGTGACGCTGGCGACGTCGCTCAGGCGCACCGCCGCGCCGTTGTTGTAGTGAATAATCAACGGCTGATACTCGGCGGCGGTTTTCAGCTCGTCGTTAGTCTGGATCTGCCAGCGGTGGCTGTTGTCCTCAATCGCGCCCTGCGGCTTACGCACGTTGGCGTTGCTGATGGCGGAACGCACGTCGTCCAGCGACACGCCCTGGTTAAACAGCGCCTGCGGATTCAGCCCCACGCGCACGGCGGGCAGGGAGCTGCCGCCGACGTCCACGTCGCCCACGCCGTCAATCTGGGCGATGGTTTGCGCCAGCTGGGTGGAGGCAAAATCGTACAGCTCGCCCTGGGAGTAGGTCTCTGACGTAAGCGTCAGGATCATGATCGGCGCGTCGGAGGGGTTGGCCTTGCGATAGGTTGGACGGCTCGGCATGCCGCTCGGCAGCAGGCTTTGGGCGGCGTTAATCGCGGCCTGCACGTCACGCGCCGCGCCGTTGATGTCCCGGTCGAAATTGAATTCCAGAATGATGCGCGTGCTGCCCAGCGAACTGCTGGAGGTCATCTCGTTAACCCCGGCAATTCGACCAAGCGAGCGCTCAAGCGGCGTCGCCACCGATGAGGCCATGGTTTCCGGCGAGGCACCCGGCAGCGAGGCGCTGACCATGATCACCGGGAAATCGACCTGCGGCAGCGGGGCCACCGGCAGCAGCCGGAAGCCCAGCACGCCGCACAGGGTGATAGCGACGGAGAGTAAAATCGTCGCCACCGGACGGTAAATGAAGAGGGCGAAAAACTTCACTTACGCCTCCTCTTCACGTTTCGGGAAGCGGCTTTTCGTCCACAGGGCCAGACGGTCAAACAGCAGATAGATAACCGGCGTGGTAAACAGCGTCAGCACCTGGCTTACGAGCAGGCCGCCGACCATCCCGATGCCCAGCGGACGGCGCAGTTCGGCCCCCACGCCGGTGCTCAGCATCAGCGGCAGCGCGCCCAGCAGGGCGGCGAGGGTGGTCATCAGGATCGGGCGAAAACGCAGCAGACAGGCCTGGTAAATGGCCTCGCGCGGCGCCATACCCTGCTCGCGCTCGGCGGCCAGCGCAAAGTCGATCATCATGATGGCGTTTTTCTTCACGATGCCGATAAGCAGAATGATGCCGATGATCGCAATCACGTCCAGTTCGCTCCCCGCCAGCATCAGCGCCAGCAGTGCCCCCACGCCCGCCGTCGGCAGGGTGGAGAGAATGGTGATCGGGTGGATAAAGCTTTCATACAGCACGCCAAGCACGATATACATCGCCACCACCGCCGCGACAATCAGCCAGACGGTGCTGCCCAGCGCGGCCTGGAACGCCAGAGTACTGCCCTGGAACTGGGTCTGAATATCTGACGGGAAGCTGAGTTCTTTCTCCGCACCCAGAATGGCCTCCACCGCTTCGCCCAGGGAATAACCGTCCGGCACGTTGAACGAAATGGTGGTGGATGGGAACTGATCGAGATGGTTAATCGACAGCGGGGTGTGACGCTCTTCCACGCTGGCAATGGCGCTGAGCGGCACAATCCCGCCGTCTTTGCTGGTCAGGCGTATCGAGTCCAGCGCGGCAAGCCCGGGCGTGTTCTCGGTGTTATGTTCCAGCACCACGCGATACTGGTTCGCCTGGGTGTAAATGGTGGAGATAAGGCGCTGGCCAAAGGCGTTATACAGCGCGTTATCCACGTCGGACATGGTAATGCCCAGACGGCTGGCGGTGTCGCGGTTGACGTTTACGTACGCCGCCAGCCCTTTATCCTGCCAGTCGCTGCTTACGTCAGAAATCTGCGGCAGTGCTTTCAGCTTGTCCACCAGCTGCGGCACCCAGGTGCTGAGTGCATCAAGCGAGGTGGCCTGGAGCGTAAACTGGTACTGCGTGCGGCTCACCTGCGTATCAATGGTTAAATCCTGGATCGGTTGCAGATACAGCTCAATGCCCGGTACGCGCGCCACAGCGCTTTGCAGACGCTCAATAACCGCGTTGACGCGATCGTCACGGTCATCGAGCGGTTTAAGGTTAATTTGCAGGCGCGCGCTGTTAAGCGACGGGTTGGTGCCGTCCACGCCCACGTAGGCAGTCAGGCTTTCCACCGCCGGATCTTTCATGATGATCTCAGACACCTGCTGCTGGCGCTGCGCCATGTTGGCGAAGGAGACCGTCTGTGGCGCCTGAAGCGTGCCCTGAATAATGCCGTTGTCCTGAATCGGGAAGAAGCCTTTCGGAATGAAAATCCACAGCATGACGCTGAGCGCCAGCGTGCCGAGGGCCACGCCGAGCGTCGCCCAGGGATGGTTCAGGACTTTCGCCAGCACGCGGCCGTAGGCGGCAATAATGCGCTCGAACATCCGCTCGGAGGCGAGGGAGAAGCGGTTTTGCTTGCGCAAAGATTCGTGGCTCAGCATGCGGGCGCACATCATCGGCGTCAGCGTCAGCGACACCACGGCAGAGATCAGAATGGCGACCGCCAGCGTCACGGCAAACTCGCGGAACAGCCGCCCGACGATATCGCCCATAAACAGCAGCGGGATCAGCACCGCAATCAGCGAGAAGGTGAGCGAAATAATGGTAAAGCCGATCTCCCCCGCGCCCTTCAGCGCGGCGGCTAACGGCTTTTCACCTTTCTCGATATAGCGCGAGATGTTTTCGATTACCACGATGGCGTCGTCCACCACAAACCCGGTGGCGATGGTGAGCGCCATCAGCGTCAGGTTGTTAATCGAGAAGTCGAGAAATACCATTACCGCGAACGTCCCGACCAGCGAGAGCGGCACGGCAACGGCGGGAATAATGGTTGCCGGAACGTTGCGCAGGAACAGGTAGATGATCATCACCACCAGCGCAATCGCCAGCATCAGCTCGAACTGGGTGTCAGTCACTGACGCGCGAATATTCGTGGTGCGGTCAGAGAGCACTTTCACGCTGACCGATTTTGGCAGGCTTTCCACCAGCTGCGGCAGCATGGTGCGAATGCTGTCGGCGGTATCAATAATGTTCGCGCCCGGCTGGCGCTGAACGTTCATGACAATCGCCTGCTGCTTATTAGCCCACGCCCCGAGCCAGCTGTTTTCCGCGCCTTGTTCGACGGTTGCCACGTCGCCCAGGCGGATCGGTGCGCCGTTCTGGTAGGCAATAATCAGCTGACGGTATTCATCGGCGGACTGCATCTGGTCGTTGGCGGAGAGCGTGACCGCGCGGGTCGGGCCGTCCAGCGAGCCCTTCGCTGAGTTAACGTTGGCGCTGCTGATGGCGGTGCGAATGGTTTCGCTGGTTAACCCCAGCGCGGCAATGGCCTGGGCATTGAGCTTAACGCGCACCGCGGGGCGTTGTCCCCCTGCGAGCGTCACCAGCCCGACGCCTGTCACCTGCGAAATCTTCTGCGCCACGCGGGTTTCGACCATGTCTTCCACCTGCGTCATCGGCATGGCGGAGGAGGTGACGGCAAGCGTCATGATCGGCGGGTCTGCCGGGTTGACCTTGCTGTAAACCGGCGGGTTCGGCAGGTCAGACGGCAACAGGTTGGTGGCGGCGTTAATGGCGGCCTGCACCTCCTGTTCCGCGACGTCCAGCGACAGCGCGAGCTGGAACTGAAGCGTGACGACCGAGGCACCGCCCGAGCTCTGGGAGGACATCTGCTTCAGGCCAGACATCTGGCCAAACTGACGCTCCAGCGGGGCGGTGATGGCGGACGTCACCACATCCGGACTGGCGCCCGGATAGAGGGTGACAACCTGAATAGTCGGGTAGTCCACTTCCGGCAGCGCCGACACGGGCAGAAAACGGTAGCCAATGATCCCGGCCAGCAGGATCGCCACCATCAACAGGGTCGTCGCAACCGGTCGTAAAATAAACAGGCGTGATGGCCCACCTGTAGAGCTCGGCGGCATCACCTGCATCAGGCTTTTGCTCCTGTATTCTGCGCTTCCACCACCTCGACCTGCGCCCCTTCGGTCAGCCGGTCAATACCGTCGGTTACGACGCGGTCGCCTGCGGACAGCCCGGCGCTGATCACCACCGTCTGACTGTCCTGGATCCCGGTTTTCACCAGGTGTTTGCTGACCTTGTTTTCGCTGTTCAGCACCCAGACAAAGTTGCCTTCACTGCCCATTTGCAGGGCCGCCGTCGGGATCACCACGGCGTTTTCTTCGGTCGCGACCAGCATTCGCGCATTGACGAACTGATTCGGGAACAGGGCATCGTCCTGATTGTTGAAGCGTGCTTTTAACTTGATGGTGCCGGTGGTGGTGTCGATCTGGTTATCCAGGCTCAACAGCGAACCTTCGCTCAGCTTCTGCTTGTTGGTGCGATCCCAGGCTTCAACTACCAGCGATTTTCCGGCCTTCTGCGCCTGTATCACCGTCGCAATGTCGCTTTCCGGCAGGGTAAAGACGAGATCGATAGGGTGCGTCTGGGTGATCACCACGATGCCCGTGGTATCGCCGCTGGAGATTTGGTTCCCGATATCAACCTGTTTCAGGCCCACGCGGCCGTCAATCGGCGCGGTGATCCGGCTCCAGTCGAGCTGGAGCTGGGCGCTGGCGACCGCGGCTTCGTCGGCCTTGATGGTGCCCTGAGATTCACTGACCAGAGATTGCTGGGTATCCAGCTCCTGGCGCGACACGAGGTTGGTTTTTACCAACTGCTGATAGCGGGCTAAATCGCGGCGGGCATTGGCGAGGGTGGCTTTGTCTTTCGCGAGTTGCCCCTGCGCCTGCGCCAGGGCCACCTTAAACTGGCTTGGATCGATTTCCGCCAGCAGATCGCCCGCTTTCACCTGTTGACCTTCCTGGAAGTGGATGGCCATCAGCTGACCGTCTACGCGGCTACGTACCGTCACGGTGTTGGCGGCAGTGATGGTTCCCAGCCCGGAGAGATAACGAGGCACCGCTTTATTCACCGCCGTTGCCGCCTGCACCGGTGCCAGCGCACCGCCGCGCATACCGTGGCGCCCGCCGCCCGTTGGGCGTTGTGAGGGGCTACTGGCGCCAGCAGGTGCCGTGGAGTTCGCGGACTGGCTGTGCCAGTACCAGGCGGCGGCCAGGACCACCACAATCAGACCAGCGGCGATTGCCCAGCGGGATTTGTTACTGCCTTTCATCGTTATACGTTCTCATCCTGAAACTCTTTCGGGGAATGATACTAGTTTAGTCAGGTAACACAGTGGAAAAATGGAGGAAATATGGAAGACTGTCAGGAATGGTCTGAGTGTGGTGCCGCGGTTTCGCCTTCGCCGGGTGGCGCTGCGCTTACCCGGCCAACGGTTGGAGGATCTTGTTGGCCGGGTAAGGCGAAGCCGCCACCCGGCACAACTCCATTAGCTAAACACCACCTGCGCCCAGCGCGCCAGCCCTGCCGTAACGGAGCCAAAGTCATCGCCGCCGGCAATCGGGATCCCCGGCAGCTGTTCCGCCAGCGCTTTCTTGATCAGCGGCGAACGGGCGCTACCGCCGGTCAGGTAAATCACGTCCGGCTTCACTTTGCCATTCTCAAGCGCCAGCTGCACCTGCTCCAGAATACGCTGAAGCGGCTGAGTCAGCGCCATTTCCAGCCCTTCCTGGGTGATAGCCGTAGCCAGATCGTCACTGATAAACGGCAGCGAAACCGCATGCTCAGGACGATCGGAAAGGGCGATTTTGCTCTCTTCGGCGGTGCGCACCACGCGGTAGCTCAGGCGCTGACGCCACACCTTATACAGCAGCGCGACCTTCTCTGCATCCTGTGCATCACGCACCAGATCGTTGAGGAAACGGCCATTCGCGGTGCTGTAAAAATCACTCTGGGCAGGGACGTCGTTGATGGCAATCGCGTTCCACCACGGCAGGATCGGCAGGGCGATGCCTTTCTCGGTTTGACCGCCCATGCCGAGCAGCGGCATCAGGCTCTTGAATGCCAGGGCAATATCCAGATCGTTACCGCCCACTCGGCAGCCGCTGTGCCCCAGCAGACTGTTTTCACGATCGCGACGGTGATGCCACTTCGGACCCATCAGCAGTAATGAGCAGTCCGTCGTTCCGCCGCCGATGTCCACTACCAGCACCCGTTGTTCTTCCGTCAGCGTGGCTTCAAAATCCAGCCCCGCTGCAACCGGCTCATACTGGAATACCACGTCACGGAAGCCAGCCCGGTGCGCTGCACGCTCAAGGATCCCCTGCGCCTGCTGGTTGGCGTCGTCGCCGCCCAGCCCCTGGAAGTTGATCGGACGGCCAATTACCGCCTGGTTGATGGCATCCGGCACCTGGGACTGCGCCTGATTGCGGATGTGCAGCATCATCGCGCAGACCAGATCTTCAAACATCGCCACTTGCTGTGGCTTCAGGCCGCTGGCGCCGAGGAAGGATTTCGGCGATTTAACGAAGTAGACCTCTTCCGGATCTTCAATGTACTGCCCGAGGGAAGAGAGGCCGAACTGCACGCTGGAAGGGGTAACGTCGATATCTTCCTCGCGGTTAAAGCTGACCGCACGGCGCAGCAGCGCCTGGGTTTCCGCTGCGGTAGCAGGAACCTGATGATGGCGGAACAGCCACTCGCTCACCGCTTCACGCGTCGGCGCACAGAGCATTGACGGCAACAGCGTACTGCCGTTTTCCATTTTCAGGAGCTGCGGTTGTCCGTTTTGCATTATCGCAACCGAGCAGTTTGCGGTGCCATAGTCGAATCCAATAAACACAATAAATCCCCATGCCGGTGAGAAGGGGCGAGACTTTAGCGAAATGTCTGTCAGGCGACAACAGGAATATGAAAGCAAGGCGCAACGCGATCTTTCGGTTTATGCTGAGGTAAATACAAAAGGAGAGACAATGTACACCCTGAACTGGCAACCGCCTTACGACTGGTCGTGGATGTTTGGCTTTCTTGCCGCGCGTGCGGTCACGGGGGTTGAGACCGTTACGAAGGATTACTACGAGCGCAGTTTTGGCTATGCCGGGCACAAGGGCGTTTTCCGGGTTACGCCAGACAGCGCAACCCATACGCTTGCGGTGTCGCTTAGCCCTGGCCTGATCCCGGTGGCGGATATCTGCCTAGACCGCATCGCCCGCCTTTTTGACCTCGATTGCGACCCGCAGCACATTGCACAGACCCTCGGCGATCTCGGCGCGGCGCGGCCGGGGTTACGTTTGCCCGGCGCAATGGATGCTTACGAGCAGGGCGTGCGCGCCATTCTTGGACAACTGGTAAGCGTGGCGATGGCGGCTAAACTGGCGTCACGGGTGGTGGCGCTGTGCGGTGAACCCATCCAGGACGCGCCGGGCTACCTCTGCTTTCCTCCGCCAGAGGTACTGGCCGCGGTGGATCCGCTGGCGTTGAAAGCACTCGGGATGCCGCTCAAGCGTGCGGAGTCGTTGATTCATCTGGCGCAGTCGGTGGTGGACGGTGAATTCCCGCTGTTCCCGCCCGCGAACGTTGAGGACGGGATGAAGGCGCTACAGCAGCGCCCCGGCATCGGGCGCTGGACCGCGAATTATCTGGCCCTGCGCGGCTGGCAGGCGAAGGATGTTTTCCTGCCGGATGATTATCTGATTAAACAGCGCTTTGCCGGTATGACGCCCGCGCAGATCCGTCGCTACGCCGAGCGCTGGCAGCCGTGGCGCTCGTATGCGCTGTTACATATTTGGTACACCGACGGCTGGTCGCCGTCAGTTGATGGCGAAATAGCTGGTATTCAGCAGTAGATCGAGCGGCTGCGCTTCCCCAATGGTGTCGCCGTAGATAAAGTCAACGCCGATGCCCGACAGCGTATTCATCATGATCGACTGATGGCATGGCCCGGCAATGGTTTTTATGCCCAGACGCTGGGCATGGCCCTGAATGATGGTCACCATCATCTCGTCCATCAGATTACCGTGGACGTTGGTCACCACGTCTGCATCCAGCAGCAGATAATCAGCGGTGTTGGCGCTGAGCTGGCTGAAGACGTTCATATCGCGTCCAACCCGCGTTAGCACCACGCGACAGCCAGCCTGACGAAGCTTTTGCAGACCCTGCTGCACGTTTTCATCCGTATTGCTCAGCACATCAGCGGCGATCGCCAGATGCAGCAGCCGCGCCGGCAGCGGACCTTTGGTAATGAGGTCGAGCAGCTCATCCACCAGCGTGACGCTGGCTAAACCCGCTTCTGAGAGCGGCAGCGCGACGCCCATTCCTTTGGCCGACACCTGTGCGGCATAGGTACGGAAGAATTCGCTGAAGATACGTCGGTCCAGGGCGTGCAGCAGCTCCGGCTCCGCCAGCCCGGCGCGGAAGGCATGCTCTTCCAGCACTTCCCCCTGGCTGGTCCACAGCCGCAAGGAAATCAGCCAGAAGCTACTGCTCTCGGGAATGCGCGGCGAGGCGACGCTGCGGGCGATCATCAGCAGATGGTTATCTTTAATCATGTGCCACTGCTCATCCAGCGACATCATGCTGCGCGTGCTGTGGATCCGCTCCTGCTGGGGTTCGTAGACGGTGACTACACCGCGCCCGCTGTTTTTCGAGGCGTAGCAGGCGATATCGGCCTGAGACATCACTTCCGCAGCCTGATAATTGGTGTCGTCAATCAGCGTAATCCCCGCACTGGCACCAATACGGTGCAGGCGTCCTTCCCAGGAAAAATGATAGTTGTTGATGGCGTCGATCAACCGGCCCGCAATGTAGCGTGCGCTTTCGACGTTGCAGTCCGGCAGCAGCAGGCCAAACTCGTCGCCGCCCAGACGCGCCAGCACGTCGCTTGAACGCAGCATAGTCAGCATCAGCGAAGAGAGTTCGCGCAGGAGCGCGTCGCCCGCCGCGTGACCTGCGGTATCGTTCACCGCCTTAAAACGGTCAAGATCGATAAAGACCAGCGCGTGATGCTGATGGGTCTCCTGTACTGTCTGCAACAGACGCTTCAGATGGTTTTCAAAGCTGACGCGGTTCGCCAGGTGGGTCAGGGCGTCATGTGAGGCGCTGTAACTCAGCTGGCGCAGCATTTTGCGCGACTCGGTCACGTCCTGAATCACCAGCACCGAGCCGATGGTGTTACCTTCCAGAGTGCTGAGGGGGGTAATGCTGTAATGAATGTCGAAACTGCCGCCATTGCGGCAGTTAAGCACCACGTCCTGTTCGATATCGGTACGGGACATATCGCCGCTGTGGATGTTTTCCATTAACGGACCGTTCTCGCCGAAGGTAATGTGCAGCACCTTCAGAACGGGCTGACCCAGCGCTTCGCTTTGCGACCAGCCGCTCATCTTCTCGGCGACCGGGTTCATAAAGGTGATGTTCATGTCGATATCGGTGCACAGCACCGCTTCGCCGATGGAGTCGAGGGTGATATGCAGGCGCTCTTTTTCCTGGAACAGCGCCTCGTTCAGCTGCTTCACCTCGGTCATATCCATGTTGATCCCTAACAGCCGCTCCACTTCGCCCTGTTTGTTCAGTACCCGGTTCGCCAGCGAACGAATGTGGCGGATGCCATCCTTGACGCGAATGCGAAATTCCAGCTTGAAAGGCACCCTGGCCTGAAGGGATTCTCGCAGCACCTGTTCGGCGTGGGGGCGATCTTCAGGCACCATGGCCGCATGCCAGAGCTGCCAGGTGGGTTTAATGTGCGGGGGGATCTCGTACAGCTCAAACATCCGCTTATCCCAGCTGATCACGTCCGGCTCGAGATCCCACTCCCATATCCCGATGCCACCGGCTTCGTTCGCGAGGGTGATACGCTCCATCAGACGCTTATTGACCCACTCGGTCTGTTTCAGGTCGTTGATATCTTCAATCTGGGCAATAAAGTAAAGCGGGGTGCCGTCGGCATGGCGCACAACGGAGACGGCCAGCAGCGCCCACACCACCTCGCCGCTGCGAGTGTAGTAGCGTTTTTCGAGGCTGTAGCTATTGATCTCCCCGTTAATCAGCTGTCCCAACTGCTCCAGGTCGGTATTTAAATCTTCTGGCCAGGTTAACTGCTGAAACGTGAGCGACTGGAGTTCAGACTGGCTGTAACCGAGGAAATTGCACAGCGCCTTGTTGGCCTGGAGCCACTGGCCCTCAATGCCCACCAGCGCCATACCAATCGCGGAATATTCCATCGCATTACGAAAACGTTCTTCGCTTTCCGTAATATGTTTACGCTCGGCCCGGAAGGCATACATCACCATCGTCGTAATATTGGCGGGGAGCAGCATCATCAGGAAGGGGAGCCACGGCGCGTTGAAGGTGACGATCATGGAGGAGGGCGTCATGGAGAGCGGATTTCGCGCCATCATCAGGGACACCATCATGATGGTGAATAAAAATATCAGGAACGCTTCCATACGCGGCAGACGTACCGCGCTCCACATCAGCAGAACGATGATGCAGGTGAATGGCCACGGCAGCCAGGTGATTGCCGTCCAGCAAAGAACCAGCGTAACGACCAGGGTCACCAGCGTTTCCAGCAGCAGTTTCGGATTGCGGTGGCGCAGCAGGTAATGCGGTTTAAACAGCAGACCTAAAGGCACCAGCGCCAGCGCGCCAATGGCCTCTGAAAGTACCCAGACAAGGAAATTACGCAGCGGCTCCGCGCTCGGCACCAGAAAATGAACCAGAACGCCCCCCACCAGCGGCGGCACAAGGGCACTGCCGAGGGCAAGCCGGACCCAGTCGTTGAGGTTTTGCAGCGGATTATACCAGGGGAGCAGTTTACGCAGTAACAGCGCGCCAACCGTGGCCTCAATGATATTGATCGCCGTGTAGGTGATGTTGAGCGATTCCCATGAGAAGAGCATCCACGAGGCAAAGATATTGCCAAAAGAGCAGGCGAGGGCAA
The DNA here is from genome assembly GCF_001037675.1 of Enterobacter sp. MGH119. Lineage (NCBI taxonomy): Bacteria > Pseudomonadati > Pseudomonadota > Gammaproteobacteria > Enterobacterales > Enterobacteriaceae > Enterobacter > Enterobacter sp. MGH119. The sequence continues at coordinate 436,590 of NZ_KQ089929.1, forward strand.
TGCCGGGCCACATTTTTCCCGCGTGGCGGTAAAACGCTACCATCATTATTGAAGTCGGGAACCACAATGGCGCCAGCAGCGTACCGAAGCGAGTCAGCTCGAGGGAAAATAAGGTGAAGATGAACGTGACCAGACCCAGACAGACAAGCCGCAGTAAAGGATGTGGGGTAGTAACCAAAACCCGCTGGTATTGTTTATTCATTACCGCTCTATCCAGGGACGCCATGTTGTCAGGAGCCAGGTCCGGACGCGTGAAATTAATAATTTGGTTTATGCTAGTACAAACATTTTACAATTCATATGCCGAGTGCTCAGATTTTGACTTCATAGACTTATAAAATAGTTACTCTGCGAAGAATGGTGATGAAATGGTGAAAATCCGCGCGTAAAAATTTCGCTAAAGGCGTGAAACGGCGCTTTTCAGCCCGCCTCGCATAACCTGCGCATTCGACTGGTATCACGCCCCCGAAATCCCTATAATTGCCGCGTTTGACGCTCCGGCGTCGTCCTTCCTTACATCCAGGTTAATCAGGTCGCTAAATTTATGACTGATAAGTCTCATCAGTGCGTCATCATAGGCATCGCCGGCGCATCGGCTTCAGGTAAAAGTCTTATTGCCAGTACGCTTTATCGCGAACTACGTGAACAAGTGGGTGATGAGCATATCGGTGTTATTCCCGAAGATAGCTATTACAAAGATCAATCCCATCTTTCGATGGAAGAGCGCGTAAAAACCAACTACGACCACCCCAGTGCGATGGATCACAGCCTGCTGTTCCAGCATCTGGAAGCGCTAAAGCGCGGCGAGGCAATTGAGCTGCCCGTCTACAGCTACGTGGAACATACCCGCACCCAGGAAACGATCCGTATCGAGCCCAAGAAGGTGATTATCCTTGAAGGGATTTTGCTGCTCACCGACGCCCGTCTGCGCGAATCAATGAACTTCTCGATTTTCGTCGACACTCCTCTGGATATCTGCCTGATGCGGCGTATCAAACGCGACGTTAATGAACGTGGCCGCTCCATGGACTCGGTGATGGCGCAATATCAGAAAACCGTTCGCCCGATGTTCCTGCAATTTATTGAGCCTTCGAAACAATACGCCGATATTATCGTGCCTCGTGGCGGTAAAAACCGTATTGCCATTGATATCTTAAAAGCGAAAATCAGTCAGTTTTTTGAATAAGCCGTGTGAATTGTGTACCGTTCAGAGATAACCTGGTTTTGCCCTGACGCCGTAAGGCTTCAGGGCGCGATGCACGAAAGGAGAAAGTGCCATGCGTCTTTGTGACCGCGATATAGAAGCCTGGCTGGATGAAGGCCGCCTGTCTATCACCCCGCGTCCGCCGGTTGAGCGTATTAACGGCGTGACCGTCGATGTGCGTCTGGGGAATAAATTCCGCACCTTCAGCGGCCACACGGCACCGTTTATCGACCTCAGCGGGCCGAAAGACGAAGTCAGCGCGGCGCTGGATCGCGTCATGAGCGACGAAATCGTCATCGACGAAGGAGAGGCGTTTTATCTCCATCCTGGCGAACTGGCGCTGGCGGTGACCTTTGAATCGGTCACGCTGCCTGCGGATCTGGTCGGCTGGCTTGACGGACGCTCTTCCCTGGCGCGTCTGGGCCTGATGGTGCACGTCACCGCGCACCGTATCGATCCGGGCTGGTCGGGCCGTATCGTGCTGGAGTTCTTTAACGCCGGTAAACTGCCGCTGGCGCTTCGTCCGGGAATGATGATTGGTGCGTTGAGCTTCGAACCGCTGACCGGCCCGGCAGACCGTCCTTATAACCGCCGTCAGGACGCAAAATATCGCGACCAGCAGGGTGCGGTTGCCAGTCGTATCGATAAAGACTGATCTGTGAGTTCACTGAGGAAGCCATGAGAAGAGTTCTGACAACGCTGATGATTTTGCTGGTGGTGCTGGTGGCTGGCCTTTCAGCGTTGGTGCTGCTGGTTAACCCGAATGACTTCCGGGCCTACATGGTGCGGCAGGTGGAAGCGCGCAGCGGGTATGAACTCAAGCTGGACGGGCCCCTGCGCTGGCACGTTTGGCCGCAGCTCAGCATTCTCTCCGGACGTATGTCGCTCACCGCGCCGGGCGCCGCGCAGCCGCTGGTGACGGCGGATAACATGCGTCTTGATGTTGCGCTCATCCCGCTCTTATCCCATCAGCTCCAGGTTGAACAGGTGATGCTGAAAGGGGCGGTGATTCAGCTTACGCCGCAAACCGAAGCCGTTCGTCAGGCGGATGCGCCGGTCGCACCGCGTGAAAACACCTTGCCTGACGTCCCCTCTGATACCGGCTGGTCGTTCGATATTGGTAATCTGAAAGTTGCTGACAGCGTGCTGGTTTTCCAGCATGAGGATGACGAACAGATCACCGTACGCAATATCAATCTCAGGATGGAGCAGGACGCCAATCATCACGCCACCATGGAGTTCTCCGGGCGGATCAACCGCAATCAGCGCGATCTCAACCTGTCGATGAACGCAAACGTGAACGCTTCTGACTATCCGCACCAGCTGACGGCGGACGTTCAGCAGCTCAACTGGCAGCTGACCGGCGCGGATTTACCCGCGAAGGGGATTGCCGGCCAGGGCACGATGCAGGCGGTGTGGCATGAAGAGCGCAAACAGCTCGAACTGAACGCGCTCAACCTCCAGGCCAACGACAGTTCCCTGAAGGGGCAGGCGAGCGTCACGCTTGATGAGAAACCTAAGTGGGTGCTGGATCTGCAATTCGACAAGCTGAATCTCGAGAACTTGCTTCCGCTCCAACCGGTGAACGCGACCGATGAGGGAGCCACGCAGGTAGGGCAAAGCCAGGCCACGCAGTCGCGTCCGGTGATCTCCTCAAATCTCGATCTGCCTGACTACAACGGCCTGCGCGGATTTACCGCCGACATTCTGCTGAAAGCGAACAGCGTGCGCTGGCGTGGAATTGATTTTACCGACGTCAGCAGCCAGATGTTCAACCACAACGGCCTGCTGGTCATCTCCGAGCTCAGCGGAAAAATGGGAGCAGGGAACCTCTCGCTGCCGGGCACGCTGGATGTACGCAAAGACGTTGCCAGCGCCGCGTTCCAGCCGCGTCTGGAAAACGTTGAAATTGGCACCATCCTGAAAGCCTTTAATTACCCAATTGCCCTCACGGGGCAGCTGTCGCTGGCAGGGGATTTCTCTGGCACGAAGATCGATGCGGATGCCTTCCGTCGTAGCTGGCAGGGGCAGGCGCACGTTGAGCTGAAAGATACGCGCATGGAAGGGCTGAACTTCCAGCAGCTGGTGCAGCAGGCGGTAGAGCGCAGCAGCAGCGTGAAAGCGAATGAAAACTACGACAGCGCAACCCGTCTCGACAGCTTTACCAGTGAGCTTGCCCTCGACAACGGTCAGCTCTCGCTTGACGACATGCAGGGCACTTCGTCACTGCTGGCGCTGACCGGAACCGGCGTGCTGGATCTGGTGAAAGAGACGGCAGACACCCGCTTCAACGTCCGCGTGAAGGCTGGCTGGGAAGGCGAAGGCCAGCTTGTAGAGTTCCTGAAAGAGACGCCGATACCGCTGCGCGTTTACGGAAAATGGCAGGCGCTGAATTACAGTTTGCAGGTCGATCAGATCCTGCGTAAGCACCTTCAGGATGAAGCGAAACGTCGGCTGAATGACTGGGCGGACCGCAATAAAGAGACTCAGTCAGGTAAGGACGTGAAAAAACTGCTCGATAAGCTGTGATGCCTGTTGTGCCGGGTGGCATGTACGGCCTGATGCCCTCACCCTGGCCCTCTCCGACGGGGAGAGGGAGCAAACACTAAAAACGGCAACGAGGTTGCCGTTTTGCTTTTTACCTACACCTCAAAATCCATCTCATCTTCACCGCGCAGCGGTATCAGCTGCACCTTCTGCACGCGATGGCTCTCAACCTGCAAGGTTTTGAGCATGTAATCCCCCACCTGAACCTCTTCCCCCGGCTGCGGAATACGTTGCAGATTTTCCATCAGCAAACCGGCGATGGTGTGATATTCGCGCTTCTCGTCCAGCGGAAGCGGAACGAACTGCACCAGATCTTCGAGCGGCATGTGGCCGTTGGCGGTCCAGCTGCCGTCGGCGTTTTTCTGAATATCGTGGCGCGCATCGATCTCATCCACCTCATTAGGCAGATTACCGGCGATGGTTTCCATCACGTCGCTGAGCGTCACCAGCCCTTCCACAGAACCAAACTCATCAACGACAAACGCGAAGTGGGTGCGCGCGTTGCGGAACTGCTCCAGCGCGGAGAGCAGCGGCAGCGCTTCCGGGAAGACCAGCGGCTGGCGCACCAGCGCGCGCAGGTTGAGCGGCTCGCCGTGAAGCTGCTGTTGCAGCAGGTCAATCACGTGTACCACGCCCAGCAGCTCTTCTTCCTCTTCACCGCCGGTCACGACCACGCGGGTGTGCTGGTTTTTATCCAGCAGGGCACGGATCTGCTCTTCCGGCGCCGTCAGGTCAATATGCTCAATGTCATGGCGGGAGGTCATGATACTGCTCACTGTGCGCTGGTTGAGGTTAAGCACGCGCTCTATCATCCGGCGTTCCTGCGGGTTGAAGATCTGCCCGTCGCTGTGGTCGGCAAGCATCGCCGCGGATTCAGCATCCAGCTCGGCATCCTCTTTTTTGCCGCTCAGCAGGCGCATCACCGTATCTGCGGTGCGCTGACGTAATGTCTGGTTCGCGGAAAGAAAACGGCGACGGTTGAAAATGGCCAGTTGGTTGAGAAACTCAATCAGCACCGAGAAACCAATGGCGGCGTACAGATACCCTTTCGGGATATGGAAGCCAAAACCATCCGCTACCAGGCTAAAGCCAATCATCAGCAGGAAGCTCAGACAGAGGATGACGATAGTCGGGTGACTGTTCACGAAGCGCGTCAGGGCTTTACTGGCGAGCACCATCAGGGTGATGGCGATGATCACGGCGGCCATCATCACCGCCAGATGGTCAACCATCCCGACGGCCGTGATCACGGAGTCGAGAGAAAAGACGGCATCCAGCACCACTATCTGTGCGACCACCGGCCAGAATTTAGCGCCGCGTCGCTGGGTGGGGTTTTCACTGTCTTTTCCTTCCAGCCGCTCATTAAGCTCAACCGTGGCTTTGAACAGCAGGAACAATCCGCCGAAAAGCATGATCAGGTCGCGGGCGCTAAAGCTCAGACCCTGCACGCTGAATAAGGGTTTGGTCAGCGTCACCAGCCACGAGATTGAGGCCAGTAACAGCAGACGCATCACCATGGCGAGCAGAAGACCCGTCACGCGGGCGCGGTCGCGTTGTGAAGGGGGTAATTTATCGGCAAGGATGGCGATAAACACCAGGTTATCAATGCCGAGCACTAATTCGATGACGACCAGCGTCACCAGCCCGGCCCAGATTGATGGATCGGCAATCCATTCCATAGTAAATGCAATACCTTCTGTTATATGACTAATGTCACACTTCGATCATGGATAAAGCCGACGGAAATTGCAATGCCGGGGTGAGATTTCTCTTAATGCTACACTCAGGTAAACCCCATTTGCCGGGCGGTGTAAATAAGTTAATTGCGAAGATTTAATTACAGAAGTCGTTATTTAGGAAATATCGCAATAAATGGTCCGGCGATCTATTTTGTCAATATAAAGAAAATCCGAAAACCTTAAAACTTTGCTCTTAATATTAATCTTAAAAACGAATATTAGGACGGTTGTCTCCTTGCCTGCTATTAGGTTAGCTGCAACAATTCTTCCAGCATCAAATGTTAAAACTCCTTGTTGCTATTTTTGTTTCGGTCTTTGGTGAAGGTTATACATTATCAATCGCCCCTGTGAGGCGTTTGATATATTTCGCAAAAGGCCTTATCCAAGAGGGTGTCTAACCATAACGCATTGTTTAGTCAGTGGATTGGTAACTGAAAGCCAAGGGCGGTAGCGTGCCTGAAAGCGTGTGAATCAGCCTCAATTATTCTGTCAATAGCCAATGGATGAATAAGCTTTTTTTAGGACTGATGCCAGTTATATTGCTAAATGATTAACTGCATTCTGATTGTCACCACGACCCGCGCTTATTTTAATTGCACAGGATAATTACTCTGCCAAAGTGATAAATAATCAATGATGAAATCCAAAATGAAATTGATGCCATTATTGGTGTCTGTGACCTTGATGAGTGGTTGCACGGTCTTTCCCGGCAGCAATATGTCGACAATGGGCAAGGATGTGATTAAACAGCAGGATGCTGATTTTGATCTCGACAAAATGGTGAATGTGTATCCATTAACCCCACGTCTGGTGGAACAATTACGCCCACGTCCAAATGTTGCTCAGCCAAATATGTCTCTGGACCAGGAAATTGCCTCTTACCAGTATCGCGTGGGTCCGGGTGACGTCATTAACGTGACCGTCTGGGATCACCCGGAGCTGACCACGCCTGCGGGCCAGTACCGTAGCTCAAGCGACACCGGTAACTGGGTACAGTCCGATGGCACCATGTTCTATCCCTACATTGGCAAAGTGCACGTCGCGGGTAAAACGCTTGCTGAGATCCGTAGTGATATTACCGGCCGCCTGGCGCAGTACATTGCTGACCCGCAGGTGGACGTTAATATCGCCGCGTTCCGATCCCAGAAAGCCTATATCTCTGGCCAGGTCAATAAATCCGGCCAGCAGGCCATCACTAACGTCCCGCTCACCGTTCTCGATGCGATCAATGCCGCAGGCGGCTTAACCGACGGCGCTGACTGGCGCAACGTGGTGCTAACCCACAACGGCAAAGAGCAGCGCATTTCGCTTCAGGCGCTGATGCAAAACGGTGACCTGACCCAGAACCGCCTCCTCTATCCGGGCGACATTCTGTACGTGCCGCGCAATGACGATCTGAAAGTGTTCGTGATGGGTGAAGTGAAGAAACAGAGCACCCTCAAGATGGACTTCAGCGGTATGACCCTGACCGAAGCGCTGGGCAATGCGGAAGGCATCGACCTGACCGCCTCCAACGCCAGCGGTATCTTCGTGATCCGTCCTATCAAAGGCGAGAACGCGAAGGGCAAGATTGCCAACATCTACCAGCTGGATATGTCCGACGCGACGTCGCTGGTCATGGCAACGTCGTTCCGTCTCCAGCCGTACGATGTGGTCTATGTCACCACCGCGCCGGTCGCCCGCTGGAACCGTCTGATCAACCAGTTGCTGCCTACCATCAGTGGCGTTCGCTACATGACGGATACGGCGAGCGACGTTCATAACTGGTAAGCCGCGATGTTTAACAAAATTCTGGTGGTGTGCGTGGGGAACATTTGCCGTTCCCCCACGGCTGAAAGGCTGTTGAAAAATTACCAGCCTGCGTTAACGGTCGACTCCGCAGGGCTGGGCGCGCTGGTCGGAAAAGGTGCCGACGAACGTGCCGCAAGCGTTGCCCTTGAGCATAACCTCTCACTCGACGGGCACGTTGCCCGTCAGGTCTCTGGCCGGATGTGCCGAGAATATGACCTGATCCTCGCGATGGAAAAACGCCACATTCACGCGCTGTGCGATATCGCACCGGAGATGCGCGGCAAGGTGATGCTGTTTGGTCACTGGGATGGTGAGCGCGAAATTCCCGATCCGTATCGCAAGAGCCGCGAGGCCTTTGAGGCGGTATACACCTTACTAGACCAGTCTGCCCGTCAGTGGGCGCAGGCACTGAAAGCTCAGCAGGGATAACAATGACAGAAAAAACAAGACCTTCTGCCGCCCCGACGTCGGGCAGTGATGAAATCGATATCGGTCGCCTGGTCGGGACCGTTATTGAAGCGAAATGGTGGGTGCTGGGTATTACCGCCATTTTTGCCGTGGCGGCGATCGTTTATACGCTGTTCGCGACGCCTATTTACAGCGCCGACGCGCTGGTGCAGATCGAACAAAATACCGGAAACTCGCTGGTTCAGGATATCGGCTCGGCGCTGGCCAACAAGCCGCCGGCATCGGAAGCCGAAATTCAGCTGATTCAGTCGCGCCTGGTACTGGGCAAAACGGTTCACGATCTGGGGCTGGATATCGCGGTCACCAAAAACACCTTCCCGGTGTTTGGCGCAGGCTGGGATCGCCTGATGGGGCGCAGTAACGATACGGTAAAAGTGACCGACTTCGTGATCCCAAAAGGGGCAGGGGACCAAACCTTTACCCTGACCGTGCTGGGACCAAAACAGTATCAGCTGACCAGCGACGCGGGCTTCAGCGCACGCGGCGAGGTGGGGCAGATGCTGACTAAAGAGGGCGTCAGCATCAAGGTCAGCGCAATTCAGGCGCATGAGGGCGGGGAGTTTACGGTCACCAAATTCTCGACGCTCGGGATGATCAACAACCTGCAAAACAACCTGACCGTCACCGAAAACGGCAAGGATACCGGCGTTCTGAGCATGACCTTCACCGGTGAAGACAAGGATCAAATCCGCGACATCCTTAATAGCATCACCCGCAACTATCTTGAGCAGAACGTAGAGCGCAAGTCAGCGGAAGCCGCAAAAAGCCTGGCGTTCCTCAGTAAACAGCTGCCGGAGGTGCGCGCCCGTCTGGATGACGCTGAGAACAAGCTGAACGCGTACCGTCAGGACAAAGATTCCGTCGATCTGCCGCTGGAGGCGAAATCGGTTCTCGACTCCATGGTGAATATTGATGCGCAGCTGAACGAGCTGACCTTCAAAGAGGCGGAGATTTCCAAGCTCTATACCAAACGTCACCCGGCGTACCGCACGCTGCTGGAGAAACGTCGTACCCTGGAAGAAGAGAAGGCGAAGCTGAATGACCGCGTGACCGCGATGCCGAAGACGCAGCAGGAAATTGTACGCCTGACGCGTGATGTGGAATCCGGCCAGCAGGTTTACATGCAGCTGCTGAACAAACAACAGGAGCTGAAAATCACCGAAGCCAGCACCGTCGGCGACGTGCGTATCGTTGACCCGGCGATTACCCAGCCGGGCGTGCTGAAGCCGAAGAAGGCGCTGATTATCCTCGGCAGCATTATTCTCGGCCTGATGCTTTCCATTGTCGGCGTGCTGCTGCGCTCGCTGTTCAACCGCGGTATCGAAAGCCCGCAGGTGCTGGAAGAGAACGGGATCAGCGTGTACGCCAGCATCCCGCTCTCCGAGTGGCAGAAGTCCCGTGACAGCGTCAAAACCGTTAAGGGCGTCAAGCGTTACAAACAGAGCCAGCTGCTGGCCGTGGGTAACCCGACTGACCTGGCGATTGAAGCGGTGCGCAGCCTGCGTACCAGCCTCCACTTCGCCATGATGCAGGCCAAAAACAACGTCCTGATGATGACCGGCGTTAGCCCATCAATCGGTAAAACCTTCGTCTGCGCCAACCTGGCGGCGGTGGTGAGCCAGACCAACAAGCGCGTGCTGCTGATCGACTGCGACATGCGTAAGGGCTACACCCACGAGCTGCTGGGGACCAACAACGTTAACGGACTGTCGGAAATCCTGCTCGGTAAAGGGGAAATCAGCGAGAGCGCCAAGCCGACGTCGATTCCGAAATTTGACCTGATCCCGCGTGGCCAGGTGCCGCCGAACCCGTCTGAACTGCTGATGAGCGAGCGCTTTACGCAGCTGATTGAGTGGGCGAGCAAAAACTATGACCTGGTGCTGATCGATACCCCACCAATTCTGGCGGTCACCGACGCTGCCGTGGTAGGGCGTCATGCGGGCACCACGCTGATGGTCGCACGCTATGCGGTGAATACCCTGAAGGAAGTGGAAACCAGCCTGAGCCGCTTTGAGCAGAACGGTATTGAGGTGAAGGGGGTCATTCTGAACTCCATCTTCCGCCGCGCGACCGGGTATCAGGATTACGGCTATTACGAGTACGAATACAAGTCTGACAGTAAATAACAAAATGCACCCCACACCCCTCACCCTAACCCTCTCCCCAAAGGGGAGAGGGGACTGTTCGGTGCTGGATTTGGGGGACGAACGTAATGATAACCACTGGATGCCTTTCACCCTCTCCCCTATGGGGAGAGGGCCGGGGTGAGGGGAAAATATGACCACACAACGCCCTTTGATTTCTATCTATATGCCGACATGGAATCGTCAGCAGCTGGCGATCCGCGCGATTAAATCGGTCCTGCGTCAGGATTACGATAACTGGGAACTGATTATCGTGGATGACTGTTCCTCCTCTTACGAACAACTGCAAAAGTTTGTTGAAGACCTGAACGACCCGCGCGTGGTGTACACGCACAACGCTATCAACTCCGGGGCGTGTGCGGTGCGCAACCAGGCGATTATGCAGGCGAAAGGGCAGTATCTGACCGGTATCGACGACGATGACGAATGGACGCCAAACCGTCTGTCGATCTTCCTGTCGCACAAAGCGCAGCTGGTGACCCACGCGTTTCTGTATGCCAATGACTATGTCTGCCAGGGCGAGGTCTATTCGCAGCCGGCCAGCCTGCCGCTGTATCCGAAATCACCGTATTCCCGCCGCCTGTTCTACAAGCGCAACATTATCGGCAACCAGGTGTTTACCTGGGCATGGCGCTTTAAGGAGTGCCTGTTCGATACCGAGCTGAAGGCCGCGCAGGATTACGACATTTTCCTGCGGATGGTGGTGGAGTACGGCGAGCCGTGGAAGGTGGAAGAGGCCACGCAGATCCTGCACATCAATCACGGGGAGATGCAAATCACCTCGTCGCCGAAGAAATTCTCGGGCTACTTCCATTTTTACCGCAAGCACAAGGGCAAGTTTGACCGTGCCAGCCGGAAGTATCAGCTCTTCACCCTGTATCAGATCCGTAACAAGCGCATGAACTGGCGCACGTTGCTGACGTTGCTGTCGGTACGTAACGGCAAGCGTCTGGCTGACGGGCTTCGGGGGAAATAATGTTTCTGGAAGATTGTCGCGCTAACAGCTGGAGCCTGCGCCCGTGCTGCATGGTTCTGGCCTACCGTATTGCGCACTTTTGCTCGGTGTGGCGCAAAAAAAATGTGCTGAACAATATCTGGGCCGCGCCGGTGCTGGTGCTGTACCGCATCATCACCGAATGCTTTTTTGGCTATGAAATTCAGGCCGCAGCCACCATTGGCCGCCGCTTTACCATTCATCACGGTTATGCGGTGGTCATCAACAAGTTCGTCGTCGCGGGTGATGATTTCACCATTCGCCACGGGGTGACGATCGGCAACCGCGGGCCGGACAGCCTGGCCTGCCCGGTCATCGGCAATAACGTCGAGCTGGGCGCCAACGTGGTGATGATCGGGGACATTACCGTGGGCAATAACGTGACGATTGGCGCAGGCAGCGTGGTGCTGGACAGCATTCCGGACAACGCGCTGGTGGTGGGCGAGAAAGCCCGCGTGAAGGTGATAAAATGAACATTCTGCAATTTAACGTACGCCTCGCAGAGGGCGGGGCGGCAGGCGTAGCGCTGGATCTGCACCAGCGCGCGCTGCAAAAAGGACTCCAGTCGCGCTTTGTTTACGGTTACGGCAAAGGTGGCAAGAAAAGCGTCAGCCATGATAACTATCCGCAGGTGCTGAAGCAGACGCCACGTCTGACCTCCATCGCCAATATTGCGCTGTTCCGCCTGTTTAACCGCGACCTGTTCGGCAACCTGAATAATCTCTACCGCACCGTCACCCGCACTCGCGGCCCGGTTGTGCTGCACTTCCACGTGCTGCACAGCTACTGGCTGAATCTGGAGGAGGTGGTGGCGTTTTGTGGCAAGGTGAAGGCGCACAAGCCGGATACCCGATTTGTCTGGACGCTGCACGACCACTGGAGCGTGACCGGACGTTGCGCCTTTACCGACGGCTGCGAAGGCTGGAAAGATAACTGCCAGAAATGCCCTACGCTCAGCAACTACCCGCCTGTGAAGGTCGATCGCGCGCATCAGCTGGTTGAGGGTAAGCGTCAGCTGTTCCGCGATATGCTCTCGCTCGGCTGCACCTTTATCTCCCCAAGCCAGCACGTGGCGGACGCTTTTAATAGCCTGTACGGAGCAGGGCGCTGCCAGATCATCAACAACGGTATTGATGTGGCGACGGAAACGATCCTGGCCGAACTGACGCCCGTAGCCGTTACCGCCGGTAAGCCGAAAATTGCGGTCGTCGCCCATGACCTGCGTTACGACGGCAAAACCAACCAGCAGCTGGTGCGCGACATGATTGCGCTCGGCGACAAAATTGAACTGCATACCTTTGGCAAATTCTCGCCGTTCGAAGGCGCTAACGTGGTGAACCACGGGTTTGAAACCGACAAGCGTAAACTGATGAGCGCGCTCAACGGTATGGACGCGCTGGTGTTCAGCTCCCGCGTGGACAACTACCCGCTGATCCTGTGCGAAGCGCTCTCCATCGGCGTACCGGTGATTGCCACCCACAGCGACGCCGCGCGGGAAGTGCTGGAGAAATCCGGCGGTAAAACCTTCAGTGAAAACGAGGTGCTGCCGCTGGTGCAGTTGTCGAAGGCCGATATCGCGCAGGCTGTTTTTGGCACTGACCTGGAATCGTTCCGCAACCGCAGCCGTAAAGCGTACAGTGGACAACAGATGCTGGAGGAGTATGTCTCGTTCTATCAGAATCTGTAGTTATCTGCTGCTGCCGCTGATCTACCTGCTGGTCAACGTTAAGATTGCCCAGCTCGGCGAAAGCTTCCCGATCACTATCGTCACCTTCCTGCCGGTTCTGCTGTTGCTTTACGTTGACAAGCTTAACCTCAAAAAGCTGATGATTGCGCTGGGCATCGGGTTTGGTCTTACGGCGTTTAACTACATCTTTGGTCAGTCGCTGGACGCCAGCAAATATGTCACCTCCACCATGCTGTTTGTTTATATCGTTATCATTATTGGCATGGTGTGGAGTATTCGCTTTAAAACTATTTCTCCGCACAATTATAGGAAAATCCTCAGGTTCTTTTATATTGTCGTCGGGCTGATTGTTGTGCTTGCGGCAATGGAGATGGCGCAAATTATTCTCACAGGCGGAAGCAGCCTGATGGAAATAATTTCGAAATATCTTATATACAGTAACAGCTATGTACTGAACTTCATTAAGTTTGGTGGCAAGCGTACAACCGCGCTCTATTTTGAACCGGCGTTTTTTGCTCTGGCATTAATCTCAATTTGGCTCAGCATCAAACAGTTCGGTATCAAAACCCCCAAGACCGATGCTATGATTCTTGCAGGAATCGTTCTGTCAGGGTCGTTCTCCGGGGTAATGACGTTTATTCTGTTTTACCTGCTGGAGTGGGCGTTCCAGTACCTGAACAAAGAGGCGATTAAGAAAAAGCTGCCGCTGGCGATAATCTCTCTGACGGTATTTTTAGTGGGCGTGATATTTGCGTTTCCGTACATTTCTGAGCGTCTGGGTGATTTGGGAACGGAAGGTTCATCGTCCTATTATCGCATCATTGGTCCACTGGTGATGGTGGGTTATTCCTTAACCCATATAGATGGCGTAGTAAGATTCGGCTCACTTTATGAATATGTTGCATCATTCGGAATCTTTAACGGTGCGGATGTCGGTAAAACCATAGACAATGGTCTGTATCTGTTAATTATCTATTTTTCCTGGTTCGCCGTACTGTTGACACTGTGGTATCTGTTTAAAGTTTTCAAAATGATGATTAACGCGTTTGGTGATAACCAGAACTTTCGCGTGCAACTTTATCTGTTCACACCGGTGTCGTTGTTTTTTACCGGGTCAATATTTAGCCCGGAATATGCATTCTTAATTGTATGTCCGTTTATTTTGCGCAAGGCGCTGAATATTACGAGCGTATGACGAAATGAGGTGATTTATGTTTCTTAGCGTCATTACTGTCGCCTTTCGTAACTACGAAGGGGTGGTAAAAACCTGGCGCTCGCTGCGCAACCTGGCGCGCGATCCGAGCCTCACGTTTGAGTGGATCGTGGTCGATGGCGGCTCGAACGACGGCACGGCGGAGTTCCTGGAAAAACTCAACGGTGAGTTCAACTTACGTTACATCAGCGAGAAAGATAAAGGCATTTACGATGCCATGAATAAAGGCATCAACATGGCGCAGGGGCGTTACGCCATCTTCCTCAATTCCGGCGATGTGTTCCATGAAGATGTGGCGCTGTTTGCCCGTCAGCTGGCGCGCCAGAAAGAAGATGCCATGTTTATCGGTGATGCGCTGCTTGATTTCGGCGAGGGGAAAAAAGTGCTGCGCGGTGCGAAACCAGGCTGGTATATCTACCACAGCCTCCCGGCCAGCCATCAGGCTATTTTCTTCCCAATGAGCGGCCTGAAAAAACAGCCTTACGATTTGCGCTATAAAGTGTCATCAGATTATGCCCTGGCCGCCAGCCTTTACAAATCTGGCTACCCGTTCCGTCGAATTAAAGGACTGGTATCTGAATTTTCAATGGGCGGCGTGTCAACCTCGAATAATCTGGAACTGTGCCAGGATGCCAAAAACGTGCAGCGTAAAATATTACGCGTGCCGGGGTTCTGGGCGGAATTATCTTATTTCTTACGTCTGAAAACGACGGGTAAAGCGAAAGCCTTATATAACAAAGCCTGAGATATAAGGAAACGTAATGCAGGAATTAAATGGATTCTCCGTACCGAAAGGTTTTCGGGGCGGGAGCGGTATTAAAGTTCAACTGTGGTGGGCTGTACAGGCAACGTTATTTGCCTGGTCGCCGCAAATACTGTACCGCTGGCGCGCATTTTTACTGCGTCTGTTTGGCGCAAAAATAGGAAAAAACGTAGTCATTCGACCTTCGGTGAAAATTACTTATCCCTGGAAATTAACGCTTGGGGATTACGCCTGGGTTGGGGATGACGCAGTGTTATATACCCTTGGTGAGATTACGATTGGCGCAAATTCGGTGGTTTCACAGAAGTGTTATTTGTGCACCGGCAGCCACGATTTTATGAGCCCGCATTTTGATATTACCGCTTCGCCTGTTGTGATCGGTGAAAAATGCTGGCTGGCAACAGACGTCTTTGTTGCACCCGGTGTTTCTGTTGGCGATGGCACGGTAGTCGGTGCCCGCAGCAGCGTTTTTAAATCGCTTCCGGCAAATAAAATTTGCCGTGGCAACCCCGCAGTGGTGATACGCGAACGCGTTGAAACTGATTAAATTCATAAGTAGAGGAATATAAACATGTCTAAAGTCGCTCTCATCACCGGCGTTACCGGGCAGGATGGTTCTTACCTGGCAGAGTTACTGCTGGAAAAAGGGTATGAAGTTCACGGTATTAAGCGTCGTGCCTCTTCATTTAATACCGAGCGTGTCGATCATATTTACCAGGATCCTCACGCGGCGAACCCGAAATTCCACCTGCATTACGGCGACCTGACCGATACCTCCAACCTGACCCGTATCCTGCAAGAAGTACAGCCGGATGAAGTGTACAACCTGGGGGCGATGAGCCACGTTGCGGTTTCCTTCGAGTCCCCGGAGTACACCGCTGACGTGGACGCCATGGGTACCCTGCGTCTGCTGGAAGCGATTCGCTTCCTGGGTCTTGAGAAGAAAACCCGTTTCTACCAGGCATCCACCTCTGAGCTGTACGGTCTGGTGCAGGAAATTCCACAGAAAGAGACCACGCCGTTCTACCCGCGTTCTCCGTACGCTGTGGCGAAACTGTACGCCTACTGGATCACCGTGAACTACCGTGAATCCTACGGCATGTACGCCTGTAACGGCATTCTGTTCAACCACGAATCTCCACGTCGCGGCGAAACCTTCGTGACCCGCAAAATCACCCGCGCGATCGCTAACATCGCTCAGGGCCTGGAGTCTTGCCTGCACCTCGGCAACATGGATTCCCTGCGTGACTGGGGCCATGCGAAAGACTACGTGAAAATGCAGTGGATGATGTTGCAGCAGGAGCAGCCAGAAGACTTCGTGATTGCGACCGGCGTGCAGTACTCCGTACGTCAGTTCGTTGAGATGGCTGCGGCACAGCTGGGCATCAAGCTGCGCTTCGAAGGCACCGGCGTGGAAGAGAAGGGTATCGTTGTTTCCGTGACCGGCCATGACGCACCGGGCGTGAAGCCAGGCGACGTGATTGTCCAGGTTGATCCGCGTTACTTCCGTCCTGCTGAAGTGGAAACCCTGCTGGGCGACCCAACCAAAGCGCACGAGAAACTGGGCTGGAAACCAGAAACCACCCTGCAAGAAATGGTATCCGAGATGGTGGCCAAAGATCTTGAAGCAGCGAAAAAACACTCCCTGCTCAAGTCCCATGGCTACGAGGTTGCCATCGCGCTGGAGTCCTGAGAATGACAAAACAACGTATTTTTGTCGCCGGTCATCGCGGAATGGTGGGTTCCGCGATTGTTCGCCAGCTGGAACAGCGCGGCGACGTGGAGGTGATTGTTCGCACCCGCGACGAGCTAAACCTGCTTGACAGCAAAGCGGTGCAGGACTTCTTCGCCAGCGAACGTATCGACCAGGTGTATCTGGCGGCGGCGAAGGTGGGCGGCATTGTCGCTAACAATACCTACCCGGCGGATTTCATCTACGAGAACATGATGATTGAGAGCAACATCATTCACGCGGCGCATCTGCACAACGTGAATAAGCTACTGTTCCTCGGCTCATCCTGTATCTACCCGAAAATGGCGAAGCAGCCGATCGCCGAGAGCGAACTGTTGCAGGGCACGCTTGAAGCCACCAACGAGCCGTATGCGATTGCCAAAATTGCCGGGATCAAGCTGTGTGAATCCTACAACCGTCAGTATAACCGCGACTATCGCTCGGTGATGCCGACCAACCTGTACGGACCGCACGACAACTTCCACCCGAGCAATTCCCACGTGATCCCGGCGCTGCTGCGTCGTTTCCACGAGGCGACTGCCGAAAACGCCCCGGACGTGGTGGTGTGGGGCAGCGGTACGCCAATGCGCGAGTTCCTTCACGTGGACGATATGGCGGCGGCCAGCATTCACGTCATGGAGCTGGATCGCGAAGTGTGGCAGGAAAACACCGAGCCGATGCTGTCGCACATTAACGTCGGGACCGGCGTGGACTGCACCATTCGCGAGCTGGCGCAGACCATCGCGCAGGTGGTGGGTTACAAAGGACGCGTGGTGTTTGACGCCACCAAACCGGACGGCACGCCGCGCAAGCTGCTGGACGTGACCCGTCTGCATCAGCTGGGCTGGTATCACGAGGTCTCACTGGAGCAGGGGCTGGCCAGCACCTACCAGTGGTTCCTGGAAAACCAGCACCGCTTCCGGGGGTAATGATGTTTTTAAGTCAGGAAGATTTTGCCACGGTAGTGCGTTCCACTCCGCTGATCTCAATTGATTTGATCGTGGAGAACGAACGCGGCGAGTTCTTGCTGGGGAAACGAACCAATCGTCCTGCACAGGGCTTCTGGTTCGTGCCCGGCGGGCGCGTGCAGAAGGATGAGACGCTTACCGATGCGTTTGAGCGTCTCACTCTGGCGGAACTGGGCCTGCAACTGCCGATGGCAGCGGGCCAGTTTTACGGGGTCTGGCAGCACTTCTATGACGATAACTTTTCAGGCACCGGATTCACCACGCACTACGTCGTGCTGGGGTTCCGCCTGAAGGTGAGTGAGGCAGACCTGCGTCTGCCTGATTCTCAGCATGACGATTACCGCTGGTTAACGCCAGAGGCGCTGCTGGCAAGCGACAACGTCCATGACAACAGTCGGGCGTACTTCCTTGCGGAACGTCAGGCCGAGGTGCCAGGTCTATGAAAATCCTCGTCTACGGAATTAACTACTCGCCGGAGCTTACCGGTATCGGGAAATACACCGGCGAGATGGTCGAGTGGATGGCGAGCCAGGGACATGACGTGCGGGTGATTACTGCCCCGCCGTATTACCCGGAGTGGAAGGTAGGCGAACGCTATTCCAGCTGGCGCTACCGCCGCGAAGAGGGCGCCGCGACCGTCTGGCGCTGCCCGCTCTACGTGCCGAAACAGCCCTCGACGCTGAAACGTTTAATTCATCTGGGCAGCTTTGCCCTGAGCAGTTTCTTCCCGCTGATGGCGCAGGGTCGCTGGAAGCCGGATCGCATCATCGGCGTGGTGCCGACCCTGTTCTGCACGCCAGGCATGCGCCTGCTGGGAAAACTCTCCGGCGCGCGCACCCTGCTGCACATTCAGGATTATGAAGTGGACGCCATGCTCGGGCTGGGTATGGCCGGGAAAGGCAAGGGCGGCAAGGTGGCGAAGCTCGCCAGCGCCTTTGAGCGCAGCGGCCTGCACAACGTGGATTACGTCTCGACCATCTCGCGCTCGATGATGAACAAGGCGCAGGAGAAGGGCGTCCCGGCGGAAAAAGTGATCTTCTTTCCGAACTGGTCCGAAGTGGCGCGCTTCCGCGATGTGACAGACCAGGACGCGCAGGCGTTGCGCGCGCAACTCGGGTTGCCTGCTGAGCAAAAAATCATTCTTTACTCAGGCAACATCGGCGAAAAACAGGGGCTGGAGAGCGTGATTGACGCCGCGCTTCAGCTGAGCGAACACCCGTGGATGTTCGTAATAGTCGGGCAGGGCGGTGGTAAAGCGCGGCTGGAAAAAATGGCCAGCGAGCGCGGACTGACCAACATCCGCTTCTTCCCGCTTCAGTCTTATGACGCGCTGCCCGCGCTGCTGAAAATGGCGGACTGCCATCTGGTGGTGCAAAAACGCGGCGCGGCGGATGCGGTGCTGCCGTCCAAGCTGACCAACATTCTGGCAGTGGGCGGAAATGCGGTGATTACGGCAGAAGCCGCAACAGAATTAGGCCAGCTGTGCAACAGCTACCCGGGCATTGCCGTTTGCGTAGAGCCTGAATCGGTTCCTGCGCTGGTGACCGGAATTGAGCAGGCACTCGCCATGCCAAAAGAGAACACGGTGGCACGTGAATATGCCGAACGCACGCTCGAGAAAGAGAACGTGCTGAGCCAATTTATTGCAGATATACGGGGATAAATCATGAGTCAAACCACTTTGTATCCGGTCGTAATGGCGGGTGGATCCGGGAGCCGGTTGTGGCCACTGTCCCGCGTGCTTTATCCAAAACAATTTCTGTGCCTGAAAGGCGACCTCACCATGCTGCAAACGACGGTTAACCGTCTGCACGGCGTGGAGTGTGAAAGCCCGGTGGTGATCTGTAACGAGCAGCACCGCTTTATCGTTGCCGAGCAGCTGCGCCAGCTGAACAAACTGACCGAAAATATCATTCTGGAGCCTGCCGGACGCAACACGGCGCCTGCCATTGCTCTTGCGGCGCTGGCAGCAAAACGCAGCAGCCCGGACTGCGACCCGCTGATGCTGGTGCTGGCGGCTGACCACGTCATCCAGCAGGAAGAGGCCTTCCGCGACGCGGTACGCGCCGCGATTCCTTACGCTGAGAACGGCAAGCTGGTGACCTTCGGCATCGTGCCGGATCTCCCGGAAACCGGCTATGGCTACATTCGCCGCGGCAGCGTTACGCCTGGTGAAGGCGACAGCGTGGCCTTTGACGTGGCGCAGTTTGTCGAAAAACCGAATCTGGAAACCGCGCAGGCGTATGTCGCCAGCGGTGAATACTACTGGAACAGCGGTATGTTCCTGTTCCGCGCCGGTCGCTACCTGGAAGAGCTGGAAAAATATCGCCCGGATATCTTAAGCGCCTGCGAAAAAGCGATGGCGGTGGTGGATCCGGATCTCGATTTTATCCGCGTGGACGAAGAAGCCTTCCTCGCCTGTCCGGAAGAGTCCATTGACTATGCGGTGATGGAACGTACGGCAGATGCGGTAGTGGTACCGATGGATGCGGGCTGGAGCGACGTCGGCTCCTGGTCGTCACTGTGGGAGATCAGCGCGCATACCCCGGAGGGTAACGTCCATCACGGGGATGTGATCAGCCACAAAACGGAAAACAGCTACGTCTACGCCGAATCTGGCCTCGTCACTACGGTAGGGGTGAAGGATCTGGTGGTCGTGCAGACCAAAGACGCGGTGCTGATTGCCGACCGTAATGCCGTGCAGGACGTTAAAAAAGTGGTGGAGAAGATCAAGGCCGATGGTCGCCACGAACACCATATTCACCGTGAAGTCTACCGCCCGTGGGGCAAATATGACTCCATCGACGCCGGCGAGCGTTATCAGGTGAAACGCATCACCGTGAAGCCGGGAGAAGGGCTGTCGGTGCAGATGCACCATCACCGCGCCGAACACTGGGTGGTGGTGGCAGGGACCGCCAAAGTGACCATCGACGGTGAAGTGAAGCTGCTCGGTGAAAACGAGTCCATTTATATTCCGCTGGGCGCCACGCACTGTCTGGAAAACCCGGGGAAAATTCCGCTCGACTTAATTGAGGTGCGTTCCGGCTCCTATCTGGAAGAGGACGACATCATCCGCTTCCAGGATCGCTACGGGCGCGTGTAGCACTCCGCATCATGCCCGGTGGCGCTGCGCTTTCCGGGCCTACGAATGAAAAAAATAAATTTGGCCATTACATGGTCAGGGCCAACTGTTGCCTGAAAAAGGGGTCATCATGGAAAAATTAACCTGTTTTAAAGCCTACGATATTCGCGGCAAGCTGGGCGAAGAGCTGAACGAAGACATTGCGTGGCGCATCGGCCGCGCGTACGGCGAATACCTGAAACCACAAACTATCGTGCTTGGCGGCGACGTGCGCCTGACAAGCGAATCCCTGAAGCTGGCGCTGGCGAAAGGGCTACAGGACGCGGGCGTCGACGTACTGGACATTGGCCTTTCCGGTACCGAAGAGATCTATTTTGCCACCTTCCACCTGGGCGTGGACGGCGGTATCGAAGTTACCGCCAGCCATAACCCGATGGACTACAACGGCATGAAGCTGGTGCGCAAGGGCGCCCGTCCTATCAGCGGCGACACCGGCCTGCGCGACGTGCAGCGTCTGGCCGAGGCCAACGACTTCCCGCCGGTTAACGACGCAAAACGCGGCAGCTATAAGCAGATTAACCTGCAAAAAGAGTACATCGACCACCTGCTGGGCTACATCAATGTGGCAAACCTCAAACCGCTGAAGCTGGTGATTAACTCCGGCAACGGCGCGGCAGGCCCGGTTGTCGATGCACTTGAAGCCCGCTTTAAGGCGCTGAACGTGCCGGTGACCTTCGTCAAAGTGCACAACACGCCAGACGGCAACTTCCCGAACGGTATTCCTAACCCGCTGCTGCCGGAGTGCCGCGACGACACCCGCAACGCGGTGATTGAGCACGGCGCCGATATGGGTATCGCCTTTGACGGCGACTTCGACCGCTGCTTCCTGTTCGATGAGAAAGGGCAGTTTATGGAAGGCTACTACATCGTTGGCCTGCTGGCGGAAGCGTTCCTCGAGAAAAACCCGGGGGCGAAAATCATTCACGATCCGCGTCTTTCCTGGAACACCGTCGACGTGGTGAAGGCCGCGGGCGGCGAGCCGGTGATGTCCAAAACCGGCCACGCGTTTATCAAAGAGCGTATGCGTGAGGAAGACGCCATCTACGGCGGCGAGATGAGCGCCCACCACTATTTCCGTGATTTTGCCTACTGCGACAGCGGGATGATCCCGTGGCTGCTTGTGACCGAGCTGCTGTGCCTGAAAGGGCAGAGCCTGGGCGAACTGGTGCGCGACCGCATGGCGGCGTTCCCGGCCAGCGGGGAGATCAACAGCAAACTGGCACAGCCCGCTGAGGCCATTGCCCGCGTGGAACAGCACTTTGCCATTCATGCGCTGGAGATTGACCGTACCGACGGTATCAGCATGGCGTTCCCGCAGTGGCGCTTTAACCTGCGCTCGTCCAATACCGAGCCGGTGGTGCGCCTGAACGTGGAGTCCCGCGCTGACACCGCGCTGATGGAAGCCCGAACGAAGGACATTCTGGCGCTGTTGAATCAGTAAAAAGAAAACCTTACCCCTCACCCTAACCCTCTCCCCAAAGGGGAGAGGGAACTTGAACACCCTCTCCCCTTTGGGGAGAGGGCCGGGGTGAGGGGCGAGGGGTAAGGTTTAGAACTAAAGGAACAACGATGACAAATCTAAAAAAGCGCGAACGAGCGAGAACGAATGCATCGTTAATCTCTATGGTGCAGCGTTTTTCTGATATCACCATCATGGTCGGCGGACTGTGGGCGGTGTGTTGGGTCAGCGGGCAGTCGTTCTTATACATGCACTTGCTGATGGCGTTGATTGCGCTGGTGGTGTTTCAGATGATCGGCGGCATGACCGATTTCTATCGTTCATGGCGCGGCGTCAAAATGACCACCGAACTGATGCTGCTGCTCCAGAACTGGACCTTAAGCCTGATTTTCAGCGCAGGCCTGGTGGCGTTCAGCCATGATTTTGATAACCGTCTTGTGACCTATCTCTGCTGGTATCTGTTAACCAGCATTGGCATGGTGGTCTGCCGCTCGCTGATCCGCTTTGGCGCGGGCTGGCTGCGCAACCGCGGGTATAACCGTCGCTTCGTTGCCGTGGCGGGCGATCTGCCGGTGGGACAGGTGTTGCTCGACAGCTTCCGCAAAGAGCCGTGGTTAGGTTTTGAAGTGGTCGGGATTTATCACGACGCGAAGCCCGGCGGCGTACCGTCCGACTGGGCAGGTAACTACGAACAGCTTATTGACGATGCGAAAGCCGGCAAAATTCATAACGTCTACATCGCCATGCAGATGAAAGATGAATCCCGCATCAAGAAACTGATGCGCGAGCTGGCGGATACCACCTGCTCGGTGATCCTCATCCCGGATGTCTTCACCTTCAATATTCTCCACTCCCGTATTGAAGAGGTGAACGGGGTACCGGTTGTTCCGCTGTACGACACGCCGCTGTCGGGGATTAACCGCGTGCTGAAGCGCGTGGAAGATATCGTGCTTTCGTCCCTGATCCTGCTGCTCATCTCCCCGGTGCTGTGCTGCATTGCGCTGGCGGTGAAGCTCAGCTCGCCGGGGCCGATCATCTTCCGTCAGACCCGCTACGGCATGGACGGTAAGCCGATCATGGTGTGGAAATTCCGCTCCATGAAGGTGATGGAGAACGACAAGGTGGTGACCCAGGCGACGCAGAACGATCCGCGCGTCACCCGTGTGGGCAACTTCCTGCGCCGTACCTCGCTCGATGAACTGCCGCAGTTCATTAACGTGTTCACCGGCGGGATGTCCATCGTCGGGCCTCGTCCTCACGCCGTGGCCCATAACGAGCAGTACCGCACCCTGATTGAAGGCTACATGCTGCGCCATAAGGTGAAGCCAGGCATCACCGGCTGGGCGCAGATCAACGGCTGGCGCGGCGAGACCGACACGCTGGAAAAAATGGAAAAACGCATCGAGTTCGATCTGGAGTACATCCGCGAGTGGAGCCTCTGGTTCGATATCAAGATTGTTTTTCTGACCATTTTCAAAGGCTTCGTGAACAAAGCGGCGTACTAAGATGAGCTTACGAGAAAAAACCATCAGCGGTGCGAAATGGTCAGCCATGGCCACCATCGTCATCATTGGCCTCGGCCTGGTGCAGATGACGGTCCTGGCGCGCATTATCGATAATCACCAGTTTGGTCTGCTGACCGTCTCGCTGGTGATTATCGCCCTGGCCGATACGCTGTCGGACTTTGGTATCGCCAACTCCATTATCCAGCGCAAGGAGATCAGCCATCTGGAGCTGACCACCCTCTACTGGCTGAACGTCGGGCTGGGTATCTTCGTTTTTGTGCTGGTGTTCCTGCTGAGCGATGTGATTGCCGGCGTGCTGCATAACCCGGACCTGGCGCCGCTGATGCGCACCCTGTCGTTCGCTTTCGTGGTGATCCCGCACGGGCAGCAGTTCCGCGCGCTGATGCAGAAAGAGCTGGAGTTCAACAAAATCGGCATGATTGAGACCAGCGCCGTGCTGGCGGGCTTTACCTTCACCGTGGTCAGCGCCCATTTCTGGCCGCTGGCGATGACCGCCATCCTCGGCTACCTCGTTAACTCTGCCGTGCGCACGCTGCTGTTCGGCTTTTTTGGCCGCAAGATTTATCGCCCGGGGCTGCATTTTTCGCTGGCGTCTGTTTCATCCAACCTGCGCTTCGGTGCGTGGCTGACGGCAGACAGCATTATCAACTACGTGAATACTAACCTCTCCACGCTGGTACTGGCGCGCATTCTGGGCGCGAGCGTCGCGGGTGGCTACAACCTGGCGTATAACGTCGCGGTTGTCCCGCCGATGAAGCTCAACCCGATTATTACCCGCGTCCTGTTCCCGGCGTTCGCCAAAATTCAGGACGATACCGAGAAGCTGCGCGTGAACTTTTATAAGCTGCTCTCCGTGGTGGGGATCATCAACTTCCCGGTCCTGCTGGGGTTGATGGTGGTCGCCAGCAATTTCGTACCGCTGGTGTTTGGCGAGAAGTGGAACAGCATCATCCCAATCCTGCAACTGCTGTGCGTCGTAGGGCTGCTGCGCTCGGTGGGGAACCCGATTGGTTCTCTGCTGATGGCAAAGGCGCGCGTGGATATCAGCTTCAAGTTCAACGTGTTTAAAACCTTCCTGTTTATTCCGGCAATTATTGTGGGCGGGCACATGGCGGGTGCCATTGGCGTGACGCTCGGCTTCCTGCTGGTGCAAATCTTCAATACCGTGCTGAGCTACTTCGTGATGATCAAACCGGTGCTGGGCTCCAGCTACCGTCAGTACATCCTCAGCCTGTGGCTGCCGTTCTATCTCTCCTTACCGACGCTTGCGGTGAGCTACGGCCTGGGCGTGGTGCTCAACGGGCATCTGCCGCTGGTGGCGCTGCTTGCGGTGCAGGTCGCGGCAGGCGCGCTGGCGTTCGGCGTGATGATTGTGCTGTCACGCAATGCGCTGGTGGTCGAGATGAAGCGCCAGTTTTGCCGTAACGAAAAAATGAAAACGCTGCTTCGCGCAGGCTAATTTTACGAGGCCATTATGAAATTACTTATTCTTGGCAACCATACCTGCGGCAACCGTGGCGACAGCGCCATCCTGCGCGGTTTACTGGATGCAATTAACACCCTTAAGCCTGAGACAGAAGTGGATGTGATGAGCCGTTATCCGGTCAGCTCATCCTGGTTACTGAACCGCCCGGTGATGGGCGACCCGCTCTACAGCCAGATGAAACAGCACAACAACGCTGCGGGCGTGATGGGGCGCGTGAAGAAAGTGCTGCGTCGCCGCTACCAGCATCAGGTGCTGCTTTCTCGCGTAACCGACACCGGCAAGCTGCGCAACATCGCCATCGCGCAGGGCTTTACCGATTTTGTGCGTCTGCTGTCCGGCTATGACGCGATTATTCAGGTGGGCGGTTCGTTCTTCGTCGACCTGTACGGCGTGCCGCAGTTTGAGCATGCGCTTTGTACATTCATGGCGAAAAAGCCGCTGTTTATGATTGGCCACAGCGTCGGGCCATTCCAGGATCCGCAGTTTAACCAGCTGGCGAACTATGTCTTCGGCCACTGCGACGCGCTGATCCTGCGTGAATCGGTCAGCCTCGACATGATGAAGCGCAGCGAAATCGACACCACCAAAGTGGAGCACGGTGTAGACACCGCCTGGCTGGTGGATCATCAGGATGACAGCTTCCAGGCCAGCTACGCGGTACAGCACTGGCTGGACGTGGCGGCAAAGCAGAAAACCGTCGCCATTACCCTGCGTGAACTTGCGCCGTTCGATAAACGCCTCGGCACGACCCAGGCGGCGTACGAGAAAGCCTTTGCCGACGTGGTGAACCGCGTGCTGGACAGCGGTTACCAGGTGCTGGCGCTTTCCACCTGTACCGGTATCGACAGCTACAACAAAGATGACCGTATGGTGGCGCTCAACCTGCGCAACCTGGTGAACGATCCGTCCCGCTATCACGTGGTGATGGACGAGCTGAACGATCTGGAGATGGGCAAGCTGCTCTCCGCCTGCGACCTGACCGTGGGCACGCGTCTGCACTCGGCCATTATCTCGATGAACTTCGGCACGCCAGCCATCGCCATCAACTACGAACACAAGTCCGCGGGCATTATGCAGCAGCTCGGTATGCCTGAAATGGCCGTCGATATTCGTCATCTGCTGGACGGATCGCTGGGTGCGATGGTGGGCGACACGCTCGGCCAGTTGCCTGCGATCAACGAACGTCTGGCGGTGGCGGTAAAAGCCGAACGCGAAAAAGGTATTGGCATGGTGAAATCCGTACTCGACCGCGTCCGGGAGGGGAAATGAAGGTTGGTTTCTTCTTACTGAAATTTCCGCTGTCGTCTGAAACTTTTGTGCTGAACCAAATCACCGCGTTTATCGATATGGGGTATGACGTGGAGATTATCGCCCTGCAAAAGGGCGATACGCAAAACACCCATGCGGCATATACCCGGTATGGGCTGGAGGCAAAAACCCGCTGGTTGCAGGATGAACCCGCCGGACGGATGAACAAACTGCGCCATCGCGCCGGACAGACGCTGCGCGGCCTGCATCGCGCCTCGACGTGGCGGGCGCTGAATATGTCGCGCTATGGGGCGGAGGCTCGCAACCTGATCTTATCCGCCATTTGCGGGCAAACGGCGCAGCCGTACCGGGCCGATGTCTTTATCGCCCACTTTGGCCCGGCGGGCGTAACGGCGGCAAAACTGCGTGAGCTGGGGGTGATTGACGGCAAAATCGCAACCATTTTCCACGGTATCGACATCTCCAGCCGGGAAGTGCTGAACCACTACACACCGGAATATCAGCAGCTGTTCCGCCGTGGCGACATGATGCTGCCGATAAGCAACCTGTGGGCCGGGCGCCTGAAAACCATGGGGTGCCCGAGCGAGAAAATCACCGTTTCACGCATGGGCGTGGACATGGAACGCTTCACCCAGCGACCGGTCAAGGTGCCGGGCAAGCCGCTGCAAATTATCTCTGTTGCCCGCCTGACTGAAAAGAAAGGGCTGCACGTAGCCATCGAAGCCTGTCGCCAGCTGAAGGCGCGCGGCGTGGACTTCCACTACCGCATCCTGGGTATCGGGCCGTGGGAGCGTCGCCTGCGCACGCTGATTGAACAGTATCAGCTGGAAGACGTGGTCGAGATGCCGGGCTTCAAGCCGAGCCATGAAGTGAAAGCCATGCTTGATGACGCGGATGTGTTCCTGCTGCCTTCCGTAACCGGCGCCGACGGCGATATGGAAGGCATTCCCGTGGCGCTGATGGAAGCGATGGCCGTCGGCATTCCGGTGGTCTCGACCCTTCACAGCGGCATCCCGGAGCTGATAACCTCTGAGCATTCTGGCTGGCTGGTCCCTGAAAACAATGCGCTGGCGCTGGCGGATCGTCTGGCCGCGTTCAGCAATATCGATCAGCAAACGCTGATCCCTGTGCTGCAAAATGCGCGGCAAAAAGTTGAAGCAGAATTCAATCAGCAGGTGATTAATCGCCAGTTAGCGAGCCTGCTGCAAACGCTGTAACGCTGAGGTTGTATGCTGAAAAAGATTACCCGACGCCGATTTGTCTCTTCTTTATCCGTCCTGGCTGCCATGCCGCTGCTGTCGCCCCGCGCTGCGCGGGCGGCGACCGGGAAGACGGTTTCTGTCGATCGCTACAACAATAACGACTGGATCGCCGCCTTTAAGCAGGCCTTTGCCGAGGGCGACACCGTTGTTGTTCCCGCCGGGTTAACCTGTGAAAACATCAATACCGGCATTTTCATTCCTGATGGCAAAACCCTGCTGATCCGCGGCGCGCTGAAGGGCAACGGGCGCGGGCGGTTCGTGCTCCAGGAAGGCTGTAAGGTCATTGGGGAAGGAGAGGGGCGCACGCATAACATTACGCTGGACGTGCGTGGCTCCGACTGTGTCATTAAAGGGCTGGCGATGAGCGGCTTCGGCCCCGTCACCCAGATCTACATTGGCGGTAAAAAGCCGAGAGTGATGCGTAACCTGCTTATCGATCGCATTGCCGTGAGTCAGGCCAACTACGCCATTCTGCGCCAGGGTTTCCATAATCAGGTGGATGGTGCGCGCATTACCAACAGCAAATTCAGCCATTTGCAGGGTGACGCGATTGAGTGGAACGTGGCGATTAACGACCGTAACATCCTGATCTCTGACCACGTGATCGATAACATCAACTGCACGAACGGCAAGATCAACTGGGGCATAGGCATTGGGCTGGCTGGCAGCACGTACGACAATGACTATCCGGAACAGCAGACCGTTAAAAACTTCGTGGTGGCGAATATCACCGGCAGCAACTGTCGGCAGCTGGTGCATGTTGAAAACGGTAAACACTTTGTGATCCGTAATATCAAGGCCAGCAATATTACTCCCGACTTCAGTAAAAAGGCCGGAATTGATAACGCAACGGTAGCTATTTATGGTTGTGATAATTTCGTTATCGATAATATCGATATGGTGAACAGCGCCGGAATGTTAATCGGGTATGGCGTGATCAAGGGCGATTATCTGTCGATACCGCAAAACTTCAAACTTAACGATATTCGCCTGGATAACCGACAGCTTGCCTATAAGCTGCGCGGGATACAGATTTCCTCCGGCAATGCCACCTCGTTTGTTGCCATCACCAACGTCAACATGCAGCGAGCAACGCTTGAGCTGCACAACAAGCCACAGCACCTTTTCTTGCGCAATATCAAGGTGATGCAGGAGTTAGCAACGGGGCCTGCGCTTAAGATGAACTTCGACTTGCGCAAAGACGTGCGCGGGAAGTTTATGGCCAAAAACGAGACGCTGTTGTCGCTTGCGAACATAAAAGCGGTTAATGAAAAGGGGCAGAGTTCGGTAGATATTGATCGGGTCGATCAACACGTGGTGAATACGGAACGGTTGAATTTTGCGCTGCCGCACAGGTAATCGCACAGACTATTTTGCGACTATTCCTGGAACAGAATCGCGATCTATTCAGATTACAACTACTGTAATTTGTGGTGGGGTGACCTAGGATTACTTCATATTTACGGCAAAACATGCTGGCGAAAACAGGTTTAAAAGCTATAATTCGTCAACCATTTTAAGGTGGAAGAAATAATGATTAATTTGAAAGCAGTCATACCGGTAGCGGGTCTGGGCATGCACATGTTGCCCGCCACAAAGGCCATTCCTAAAGAGATGCTGCCGATCGTTGACAAGCCGATGATTCAGTACATCGTCGACGAGATTGTTGCTGCGGGGATCAAAGAAATCGTTCTGGTGACGCACTCTTCGAAGAATGCCGTTGAGAACCACTTCGACACCTCTTATGAACTCGAGGCTCTGCTTGAGCAGCGCGTTAAGCGTCAGCTTCTGGCAGAAGTTCAGTCTATCTGTCCTCCTGGCGTGACCATCATGAACGTGCGTCAGGCGCAGCCGCTGGGTCTGGGCCACTCAATCCTCTGCGCGCGTCCGGTAGTGGGTGATAACCCGTTCATCGTGGTTCTGCCGGACATCATTATTGATACCGCTTCCGCCGATCCGCTGCGTTATAACCTGGCGGCAATGGTCGCTCGCTTCAACGAGACGGGCCGCAGCCAGGTGCTGGCGAAACGTATGAAGGGCGATCTCTCCGAGTATTCTGTTATTCAGACTAAAGAGCCACTGGAGACAGAAGGGCAGGTGAGCCGGATCGTTGAGTTTATCGAAAAACCCGATCAGCCGCAGACTCTGGACTCTGACCTGATGGCAGTCGGCCGTTATGTGCTGAATGCGGATATCTGGGCTGAGCTGGAAAAAACCGAGCCGGGTGCCTGGGACCGTATCCAGTTGACCGATGCGATTGCCGAGCTGGGGAAAAAGCAGTCCGTTGATGCCATGCTCATGACCGGCGACAGCTATGACTGCGGTAAGAAAATGGGGTATATGCAGGCGTTTGTGAACTACGGTCTGCGTAACCTGAAGGAAGGGGCGAAGTTCAGAAGCCGGATTGAGAAGTTGCTGGCTAACGACTGATACTTCTTCCGCAGCCTGAAAGTCTTCATGCGCGGCAGTCATCATTTTAGTTATGTTGTTACATAACAAAAATGATGACTGCCGCTTTTTATTATTAATTCCTAAAATAACAGAGAGTTATCTGCTTCAAATCTGGGCTGATTTGTAACGATTTGTGCTTGTTTCCGAATCCATTTAAGACGACAATTAACGCCAGTTTTTGTCTGAAATCAGACAGCCAATCTTATATACAACACTCGCTCAGTGCACTGGTAGCTGTCAAGCCAGGGGCGGTAGCGTGCAAAATTTCTAATCCTAAATTAATACCAGGGTTTAGAACGCCAATATCTCGATATATCTACAAAACGGAATAGATAACGTGAAAATTCTTGTGACGGGTGGAGCCGGCTTTATCGGCTCAGCGGTTGTACGACATATTATTACTAATACCCATGACGAAGTCGTCAATGTGGATAAACTGACGTATGCCGGCAACCTCGAGTCCCTTAACGATGTCAGCGCCAGTGAACGTTATGTTTTTGAGCATGCAGATATTTGTGATAAAGCGGCTATGGATCGTATTTTTGCTGAACATAAACCGGATGCGGTAATGCATCTGGCGGCCGAAAGCCACGTTGACCGTTCCATTACTGGCCCGGCGGCATTCATTGAAACCAACATTGTTGGGACGTATGTGCTTCTGGAAGCTGCACGTGCTTACTGGTCAACCCTCGATGACGCAGCGAAAAAAGCGTTTCGCTTCCATCATATCTCCACCGATGAAGTGTACGGGGATCTGCCGCACCCGGATGAACATCCGGCATCCGCAGACCTGCCGCTTTTCACTGAAACCACAGCCTACGCGCCAAGCAGCCCGTACTCTGCCTCCAAAGCATCCAGCGACCATCTTGTTCGTGCCTGGCTGCGCACTTACGGCTTCCCGACCATCGTGACTAACTGTTCGAATAACTACGGACCGTATCATTTCCCTGAGAAGCTGATCCCACTTGTGATCTTGAACGCCCTTGACGGTAAAGCGTTGCCGATTTACGGCAAAGGCGACCAGATCCGTGACTGGCTTTATGTAGAAGATCATGCGCGTGCGCTTTACACCGTTGTGACTCAGGGCAAACCGGGTGAGACTTACAACATCGGTGGTCATAACGAAAAGCAAAACCTGGACGTTGTGCACACTATTTGCGATCTGCTGGATGAGATCGTCCCGAAAGAAGGCTCGTACCGCGACCAAATTACGTATGTTGCCGATCGCCCAGGACATGACCGCCGCTATGCGATTGATGCGCATAAAATTGGGGTGGAACTGGGCTGGAAGCCTGAAGAGACGTTCGAAAGCGGAATTCGTAAGACCGTGGAATGGTATCTGAGCAACCAGGAGTGGGTTAATAACGTAAAAAGCGGTGCTTATAAAACCTGGATCGAACAGAACTACGGGGAACGTCAATAATGAATATTCTTCTGTTCGGCAAAACAGGGCAAGTGGGCTGGGAGCTTCAGCGCGCGCTGGCTCCACTTGGCAATCTGATTGCGCTTGATGTGCATTCTAAAGATTACTGCGGTGATTTCAGCAACCCGGAAGGG
Source organism: Enterobacter sp. MGH119 (assembly GCF_001037675.1). Lineage (NCBI taxonomy): Bacteria > Pseudomonadati > Pseudomonadota > Gammaproteobacteria > Enterobacterales > Enterobacteriaceae > Enterobacter > Enterobacter sp. MGH119. Next base: position 467,992 of record NZ_KQ089929.1, read on the forward strand.
ATTGCTGAGACGGTTCGTAATATTAAACCTGACGTGATCGTCAATGCAGCCGCACACACCGCAGTGGATAAAGCAGAGTCGGAACCAGAGTTTGCGCAGTTACTGAATGCGACAAGCGTTGAGGCTATCGCGAAAGAAGCTGCAAAAATCGGCGCCTGGGTTGTTCACTACTCCACGGATTACGTCTTCCCCGGTGATGGCGAAACCCCCTGGAGTGAAACGGATGCGACGGCACCGCTGAATGTTTATGGTCAGACGAAGCTGGATGGCGAAAAAGCATTGCAGGATAATTGCCCTAATCATCTGATTTTCCGTACAAGCTGGGTATATGCAGGTAAAGGCAACAATTTTGCTAAGACCATGCTACGTCTGGCGAAAGAACGCAAAGAACTTTCCGTCATTAACGATCAGGTGGGTGCCCCAACAGGCGCTGAGCTGTTAGCCGACTGTACCGCCCACGCCATTCGTATCGCGATGGTGAAACCAGAAGTTGCCGGGCTTTATCATCTGGTCGCTTCTGAGACGACAACCTGGTACGACTATGCGGCGCTGGTGTTTGAGGAAGCCCAAAAGGCAGGCGTTGAGTTGGCGATTGAAAAGCTGAATGCTGTACCAACCACGGCATATCCGACGCCTGCGCGTCGCCCGCATAACTCACGCTTAAATACCATGAAGTTCCAGCAGAACTTCAACCTGGTATTACCAGCATGGCATGTTGGTGTGAAGCGTATGCTGGCTGAGCTTTTCACGGCGCAATCCATTTAATCATTAAATAAATGCCCGTTTACGGGCATTTCGTGTTTATAGAGAAATTATAATGGCTACACGAAAAGGTATTATCCTTGCCGGCGGATCCGGCACTCGTCTCTACCCAGTGACCATGGCGGTTAGCAAGCAACTACTGCCAATTTACGACAAACCCATGATTTACTACCCGTTGTCTACGCTGATGCTGGCAGGGATTAAAGATATTCTGATCATTAGTACGCCGCAGGATACTCCGCGCTTTGAGCAGTTGCTCGGTAACGGCAGCCAGTGGGGGTTAAACCTTCAATATAAAGTCCAGCCAAGCCCGGACGGACTGGCACAGGCCTTTATCATTGGCGAAGAGTTTATTGGTGACGATAGCTGTGCGCTGGTGCTGGGCGATAATATTTTCTATGGTCATGACTTGCCGAAACAGCTGGAAGCCGCAGTAAACAAAGGTGATGGTGCAACCGTATTCGCCTACCACGTTAATGATCCTGAACGTTATGGTGTGGTGGAGTTCGATAAAGATGGCACGGCAATTAGCCTCGAAGAGAAACCGCTGGAGCCGAAGAGCAACTATGCCGTAACGGGACTCTATTTCTACGATAACGATGTAGTGGAGATGGCTAAGAACCTGAAGCCTTCTGCACGCGGTGAGCTGGAAATTACCGACATTAACCGTATTTATCTGGAGCAGGGGCGTTTGTCCGTTGCGATGATGGGGCGTGGCTATGCGTGGCTGGATACAGGAACCCATCAGAGCCTGATCGAGGCGAGCAATTTTATTGCAACGATTGAAGAGCGTCAGGGGCTGAAAGTGTCCTGCCCTGAAGAGATTGCGTATCGCAAAGGGTTTATTGATGCTGAGCAGGTGAAGAAGCTGGCTGAACCATTGAAGAAAAATGCCTATGGCCAATACCTGCTGAAGATGATTAAAGGTTATTAAGACATGAACGTAATTAAAACTAATATTCCTGATGTGCTGATTTTTGAACCAAAGGTATTTGGTGACGATCGTGGTTTTTTCTTTGAAAGTTTCAGCCAAAAAGTATTTGAAGAGGCGGTAGGTCGTAAAGTCGAGTTTGTGCAGGATAATCATTCTAAATCTTGTAAAGGCGTTTTGCGTGGTCTGCATTATCAACTGGAACCGTACGCACAGGGTAAATTGGTGCGTTGTGTCGCTGGGGAAGTATTTGATGTAGCGGTTGATATTCGAAAATCTTCACCTACTTATGGGAGCTGGGTAGGGTTTTATCTTTCTGCTGAAAATAAACGACAATTATGGATCCCTGAAGGGTTCGCTCATGGTTTCTACGTGATAAGTGACACTGCGGAATTCGTATATAAAACAACCAACTATTATCATCCGGATAGTGATCGTGGTATAAAATGGGATGATACAACGATTGGTATTAATTGGCCTTTAAGTGAAAAACCTAGCTTATCAGCAAAAGATGCTAATCAGTCGAATTTTATCGATCTATGACATACAATAAAAAAGCACAAAGCCTCATTTTTACTGTGGACCAGATTATGGACTCTGGTCTTATATTTCTTTTTATCGCAATTGGCGGAAATTTACTTAGTGGGACAGAGATGGCAAAGGTTGTTGTCGCTCAGTCTATTGCCTTAGTATGTGTATTATTTTGTTCTTGTTTTACAACACAGTATCTTTTGCTAAGATATAAAAACCAAACTCATAGTTATTGGTTAAAGTTGTTTTTATTCTTTGTGGTTATTACTGCTGCTATTATTGTTGTTTGGTTCAAGTCACCTCTGATACTGTCACTTTTTGTTATAGGTATTGTCTCTGAATTTTTTAAACGTTATTGCTATTATACTGATAAGTCATTGATATCTGGTTGCGCAATGATCTCAACAGCCACGATATTTACAGTAATGATGCTTTTGGCATGGTTTAAAATAATAACTTTCGATTCGACTAGCTATGTTTATTTCTATTGCCTAGCAAAATTTCTCCCTTTTTTAATAGTGGTTCCGTTTTTCTTCAAAAGCAAAGAAAAAAGCAAAGCCCATGCTGTGTGTAATGATCCTTTCAAGCATATAATTCAGGATTCTTTGAAGCTGGGAGGGGTATTCTCAATAATCACGATCATTTATTGGGTCACTAACCAAGGCTTTTTTATCCTTTTCAAAAATGAAATTCCAGCAAATGAATTAGTAAAGTTAAGAATTACTCAAAATGTATTCGGCATTGTAACAATGTTGATAACATTGTACGATTCAATATTTCTCAAAAGTAATATCAACAATGATGAGAAAATATTTATCTGGAAAAAATATTTTCATTTTATATTTGTTGCTATAGGTTTGATCATTGTCAATTACTTAATACTCTATTTTCTTTCTATAACCATTTATATTCACATTGATGTTTTTGAATATGCCTTTTATCTTGCTATGGGACAATTATTTTATTTGTTTTCACGGATGCCTATTTTAATAATGAAGTTAAGATATAATCTCACACTGATATTAATATTGTACTTAGTGTCTCTGTTTATATCATTTGCTTATCTTTTGTTAAATAAAAACAATAGTGATTTCCAATACATTGTAGAGTCGATAGCACTCGCCAATTTCCTAATATTTGTTTTCTCATTGATCATCGTTTCTAAAAAGGAAAAACAACATGGGTAAGTATACTGAGGCATTTTTTGCTCTGTCGACTGAGTTCAAAGATCGATTGTTAGCAATTGGAAAAGATAAAGTGCCTGTTAATTATTACACTCGACATAATAATTGGGGTGATCAGCTTAACAAATATTTGATTGAGAAAATTACGAAGAAAACGGTAGTAAAAAATAATTTCAAACAATCACCTCATATACTTGCGATCGGTAGTGTTTTGTCCAGTGCATCGTCAAAAAGTATAATATGGGGAAGTGGTTTTATATCCAAGGATGCCCCGTTAAAAACCAAAGATTTAGATATTAGATCTGTACGTGGTGTTTTAACTCGTAATCGTCTGAGGAATGAATTTGGTATCAATTGCCCAGATGTGCTGGGGGATCCTGCTGTGTTGCTTCCTCTGTTCTATGATGCGAAACACATTACCAAAAAATACAAAGTGGGAGTAATTCCACATTACAAAGATAAAGAATTGCCTGCGGTGCAGTCATTACTCAAAAACGGTTGTGTTTTGGTTGATATTCAGAATGATATTGAACCATTTATTGATAAAATGAATGAGTGCGAATTCATTATTTCCTCCTCACTACATGGGTTGATAGCCGCAGATACTTATGGCATACCTAATCTTTGGGTTGCTTTTAGTGACAAAGTTCTTGGAGGTGAATATAAATTCTGTGATTACTATAGTACCACTGATAACAATGCGCCGAAGGTATGTATCGTTAGCGGAGCTGGCAATTATTCGCTTGAAGATTTATTAGCAAAGTGTCGTTGTAACCAATTTACTCGTAGTAAAGAAGATTTGCTTAAGGCGTTTCCTACTGAATATCGATAACTGTACTACTTCTTAGATGAGTTTTTAAATGCTAATAGCACTACTCGCAATATTACTTTTACTACAATTCCTTTCGTTATATCTTGAAGGTAATAAAGTAAATTCTCAGGTTTTAAATAGATTTTTATCATTTTTTGTATTTCTTACACTTCTGGTGCTATTTTTATTCAAAAATGAATATTTTGGTGCTGATACCAAGAACTATCTAAATGAATTTACGGACTATTGTTTAAATCCAGAATCTTACACTGGCTTAGACTATACCTATAAAATAATCTTTAACCTTTTGAATTTTTTAATGGCCGAAAGATGTGAAGTGAATTGGATAATTTGGCTATGGCCGTATTTTGTTATTAGCATAATTTTCATTACAACGCTGGTATTTAAGCTTGATGAACTGATAATAATAACGCTCTTCTCTTCATTTATTGGTATTGAATTATTAACAAATGCCATGAGGCAAGGGTTTTCAATTGCAATACTTTTTTTATCTTTTTCATTTTATTTCAAACGACGCTATGTTTCTTTTGGAGTCCTGGCTGCACTATCTCTACTTTTTCATCAGGCATCTGCACTAATTATTGTTATATTTATAATATCAAGGTTAAATTATAAGTTAATCGTTCCATCAATGGTAATGGGTATATTCTTATTATTTGGAACGGCATATCTAGATTTTGTGCCAGGTGTATTAAGTTTCAAAGCTTCAATTTACAAATATATGCCATATGCCAGTGATGATTTTATCGTAAGGTTAATTAGTCTAATAAATTTAATGCTAACTTTTTTTGTTTATTTGTCCTTTGCAAGAAAGTTCTTAGTAAAAGATGTCCTTACATTAAATGTTATTATTAACATAGTTGCTATATGCTCAATAGTTTCAATCGTGCCATATTTAGGCTTTAGAGTGGTTTACGGAGTATATCCTTTATTTTTATTAATGACGTATATTAGCGTTAAACGGTATAGTCAACAATCGTACAAATTTCTTTCATATGTGACATGTGGTAACATCTTTATTACCATTTTGTGGTTATGTGGTTCGGCTCATATGCGTGCAATACCTTTTGTGAGTATAATATGAAAACAAGAGAATTTGGTATCTCTGTTGTAATTCCATCTTATAATAGAATTGATACTTTACTTAGAGCTGTAGATTCAATTGATTCTTGTCAAAAAGAAAAGGTGGAGATTATAGTTGTAGATGATTGCTCAGATTTTGATATTTATTCGGTGTTACAGCGTTATAATAAAAATAATATTCCAATTCGTATTTTTAAAAATAGCACAAATAAAGGGCCACAGGTCTCCAGAAATGTAGGGATTAGGCGTGCTTCATTTGAGTTTGTTGCGTTCCTCGACTCAGATGATTATTTTAGCCCTGATAAGATTGACTGGCTTTTACAAATTTTAGCGAATCAAGATATTGATCTTTTATATCATGCCGTTGATGGTTGCGAAAAGTACAATAAAATCTCAAATTTATGGTTTAAAACTTTTGGTAAATTACTCCATTTTCGCTGGTTTATATGTCTCCTTAATCCATGTGTAACGCCTAGTGTGGTGATTAGAGTTAAAAAATGCCTTTTTAATCCAACATTAAGATATTCGGAAGATTATGCATTTCTTTTATCATATGTAGAATCCACAACTAGGGTTAAGTATTGTGATAGCGTGCATACTACGGTACCACGAGCAATTGGTACTACTGGCGGGGTGTCTGGTAATTTAATTAAAATGCGTAAAGGTGAAATTAAAGGTAAGGAAAATCTACTTCGGAAAAACAACGTATCACATATTTTCCAGTATGCCCTCTCTTTAATTTTTGTCAGTGCTCGTGTATTATCTGATTTAATACGAAAAAGATATAATTTCAAAGACTTTATCAAATCAAATTGAAATGCATATCCTTGCTAAGGATTTAGGTTTTATATGCGTAATGAGAATGCAAAAAAAAATATCGATATCATTGGGATTGTGGGGGTGCCGGCTTGTTATGGTGGTTTTGAGTCACTTGTTCAAAATCTTGTTGATCATCAAAGTGAAAAAATTAATTATACGATTTATTGCTCTGGAAAGTCTTATAAGTCAAAAAGTAAAAATTATAAAGACGCTCAACTTAAATATGTACCATTGAAGGCTAACGGCAGTTCGAGTATCCCTTATGATATATTCTCACTGATGAGATCCATGTTCTGTAAGCCTGATGTTGTTCTCGTGCTAGGTGTTTCAGGTTGTATTTTTTTGCCTCTTTTTAAATTCTTTTCTTCAGCTAAGATTATTATAAATATTGATGGGCTTGAATGGCGACGTGATAAATGGGGGAAATTTGCAAAATGGTTCTTGAAATATTCGGAAAAAATTGCGGTTCATTATTCTGATACTATAATTGCAGATAACGAAGCGATATCAAACTATGTGTTAAAAGAATATGGAGTTAAAAGTAGTGTGATAGCTTATGGTGGCGATCATGCTATCGGGAATAAAGTAGTGGCTCAAGATAAGGATAATTATTACTTTACAGTTTGTCGCATAGAGCCAGAAAATAATATTGAAATGATCCTTGAAGCATTCAGCCAGACAAATAGCTGCTTTAAAATGGTAGGTAACTGGAATTCAAGCGCGTATGGGCGTGAACTAAGAAATCGATATAGTCCTTTCAAAAATATTGAATTGCTGGATCCGATATATGACATCAACATTCTCTTTGAGTACAGAAGTAAGTGTCGAGGATACATTCATGGTCATTCTGCTGGGGGAACAAATCCTTCATTAGTAGAAGCAATGCATTTCAATACGGCTATTTTTGCGTTTGATTGTGATTTCAATAGGTATTCCACGGAGAATTCAGCCTTTTACTTTAAAAATTCTAAAGAACTAGTTAACTTGTTGGAACAACGATCACAGGTGCTCCACACAGCTGAAGATGAGATTTGCGCAAATAAATTAAAGCATATTGCGGACCAACGATATACTTGGATTAATGTTACTAAACAATATGAAGATCTGTACTGATACATGAAAAATGTCAGTGCGGAAAAGCCTTTAAGGCACAACTTTACTACACAGTTGCGGCTAATTTGAGTTAACATAATTGATACATTCAAGCCACGTCTTTTGCGTGGCGACCACACCTGACAGGAGTATGTAATGTCCAAGCAACAGATCGGCGTTGTCGGTATGGCAGTGATGGGGCGCAACCTGGCGCTCAACATCGAAAGCCGTGGTTATACCGTCTCCGTTTTCAACCGCTCCCGTGATAAGACCGAAGAAGTCATCGCTGAGAATTCAGGCAAAAAACTGGTTCCTTTCTATACGGTTAAAGAGTTCGTTGAGTCTCTGGAAACACCTCGTCGTATCCTGTTAATGGTGAAAGCGGGCGCAGGAACCGACGCTGCTATCGATTCACTTAAACCGTATCTTGATAAAGGCGACATCATTATCGATGGCGGCAACACCTTCTTCCAGGACACCATTCGTCGTAACCGTGAACTGTCTGCTGAAGGCTTTAACTTCATTGGTACTGGCGTATCCGGCGGTGAAGAAGGCGCTCTGAAAGGTCCATCCATCATGCCTGGCGGTCAGAAAGAAGCGTACGAACTGGTTGCGCCAATCCTGACTAAAATCGCAGCCGTTGCTGAAGACGGCGAGCCATGCGTGACATATATCGGTCCTGATGGCGCTGGTCATTACGTGAAAATGGTTCACAACGGCATTGAATATGGTGATATGCAGCTGATTGCTGAAGCCTACTCTCTGCTGAAGGGCGGTCTGAACCTCTCCAACGAGGAGCTCGCAAAGACCTTCACCGAGTGGAACAAAGGCGAGCTGAACAGCTACCTGATCGACATCACCAAAGATATCTTCACCAAGAAAGATGAAGAGGGTAAATACCTGGTTGATGTGATTCTGGATGAAGCCGCGAACAAAGGCACCGGGAAATGGACCAGCCAGAGCTCTCTGGATCTGGGTGAGCCACTGTCCCTGATCACCGAGTCTGTATTTGCACGTTATATCTCTTCTCTGAAAGAGCAGCGTGTGGCGGCATCTAAGGTGTTGTCTGGTCCTCAGGCCAAACCCGCTGGTGATAAAGCAGAGTTCGTTGAGAAAGTCCGTCGCGCGCTGTATCTGGGTAAAATCGTCTCTTACGCGCAGGGCTTCTCTCAGCTGCGTGCAGCTTCAGACGAGAACAACTGGGATCTGAACTACGGTGAGATTGCGAAGATCTTCCGTGCCGGCTGTATCATTCGTGCTCAGTTCCTGCAAAAAATCACCGATGCCTATGCTGAAAATGCGGGTATCGCAAACCTTCTGCTGGCACCTTACTTCAAGCAGATTGCTGACGAATATCAGCAGGCGCTGCGTGATGTGGTTGCGTACGCGGTGCAGAATGGTATCCCGGTTCCGACCTTCTCCGCTGCGGTGGCATACTACGACAGCTATCGTTCTGCCGTTCTGCCAGCTAACCTGATTCAGGCACAGCGTGACTACTTCGGTGCGCATACCTATAAGCGTACTGATAAAGAAGGCGTGTTCCACACCGAATGGCTGGAATGAGTTGATTGATTCGTTGTGAATATAACCCGGAGACCTCTCCGGGTTTTTTTACGCTAAAAATAACAATTCGTTTCGAAGTTGTCTGAATGTTTGTCCTCTCGCGGGGATTACTCCTGGTTTGCCTTGACAGTTCTGTCGGGCAGGAGGTACAAAGCCCAACAGCCAAGTTTATCGCGATGGTCAGGCGACCATCTGTTCAGTTAACTTAAAGAAGTCATTAGCGAATGAAAATAACTATTTCCGGAACAGGCTATGTCGGACTCTCGAACGGTATTCTGATTGCACAAAACCATGAAGTGGTTGCGCTGGATATCGTGCAGGCCAAAGTGGATATGCTCAATCAGAAGAAGTCTCCGATTGTCGATAAAGAGATTCAGGATTACCTTTCTAATAAGTCGCTTAATTTCCGCGCTACCACGGATAAAGAAGACGCTTATCGCGATGCGGATTTCGTCATCATTGCCACCCCAACCGACTACGATCCTAAAACCAACTACTTCAATACCTCAACCGTTGAAGCGGTGATCAAAGACGTTACGGCAATCAACCCGAACGCAGTGATGATCATCAAGTCGACAATTCCAGTGGGTTTCACCAAATCAATTAAAGAAGAGTTGGGTATTGATAATGTCTTCTTCTCGCCGGAATTTCTCCGCGAGGGCAGGGCGTTATACGATAACCTGCACCCATCCCGTATCGTGATTGGCGAGCGTTCCGAGCGTGCAGAGCGTTTTGCTGCGTTGCTTCAGGAAGGCGCAATCAAAAAAGATATTCCTGTCCTGTTCACCGATTCCACCGAGGCAGAGGCCATTAAGCTTTTCGCCAATACCTATCTGGCGATGCGTGTGGCTTACTTCAACGAGCTGGACAGCTATGCCGAGAGCTTAGGTCTGAACACCCGTCAGATCATCGAGGGCGTGTGTCTTGACCCGCGTATCGGTAACCATTACAACAACCCGTCCTTCGGTTACGGTGGTTACTGCCTGCCAAAAGATACCAAGCAGCTGCTGGCTAACTATCAGGCGGTGCCGAACAACCTGATTTCCGCCATTGTGGATGCCAACCGCACGCGTAAAGACTTTATCTCGGATTCCATTCTGGCGCGTCAGCCGAAAGTGGTGGGTGTTTATCGTCTGATCATGAAGAGCGGTTCCGATAACTTCCGCGCTTCTTCCATTCAGGGGATCATGAAGCGTATTAAGGCGAAGGGCGTGCAGGTCATTATTTATGAACCGGCGATGCAGGAAGATGAGTTCTTCCATTCGCGTGTGATCCGCGATCTGGATGCGTTTAAGAAAGAAGCGGATGTAATTATCTCCAACCGTATGGCGGAAGAGCTGGCGGACGTGAAAGATAAAGTCTATACCCGCGATTTGTTCGGCAGCGACTGATCAAAATCGTGATATAAAAAAACCCGGCACTGTGCCGGGTTTTTTGTTTTTAAACGTTATAGAAGTTGCGGTACCAGTCGACGAAGTTTTTCACGCCTTCTTTGACTGAGGTTTGTGGTTTAAACCCAATAACGTCATACAGCGCTTTGGTGTCCGCACTGGTCTCCAGCACGTCCCCCGGCTGGATCGGCATCATATTTTTCACCGCTTCTTTCCCCAGCGCCTCTTCAAGCGCGGTGATGTAATCCATTAGTTCGACAGGTGAGCTGTTACCGATGTTATACACGCGATACGGGGCAGAGCTGGTTGCTGGCGAACCGGCTTCGACCGTCCAGTCGGCATCGGCCTGAGGAATAACGTCCTGTAGGCGAATAATCGCCTCCGCAATATCATCGATATAGGTGAAGTCGCGCTTCATCTTGCCGTAGTTGTATACGTCGATGCTGTTGCCTTCAATCATGGCTTTGGTGAATTTGAACAGCGCCATGTCCGGTCGGCCCCACGGGCCGTAGACGGTAAAGAAGCGGAGGCCAGTGGTCGGCAGGTTGTACAGATGCGAATAGGTATGCGACATCAGCTCGTTAGCTTTTTTGGTTGCCGCATACAGGGATACCGGGTGATCCACGGAGTCGTCAGTAGAAAACGGCATTTTACGGTTGAGGCCGTAGACAGAGCTGGATGAAGCATACAGAAGATGCTGAACCTTGTTGTGGCGACAGCCTTCCAGCACGTTCAGGTGACCTACCAGGTTAGAATCTGCGTAGGCATGCGGGTTTTCCAGCGAGTAACGCACGCCCGCCTGGGCGGCAAGATGGATCACGCGGTCAAATTTTTCATTGGCGAAGAGCGCAGCCATGCCCTCGCGGTCCGCTAAGTCCAGCTTGTGGAAAGTGAAACTCTCGGATTTGAGCAGTTCGAGGCGAGCGAGCTTGAGGTTTGGGTCATAGTAATCATTCAGATTATCAAGCCCAACAACTTCATGCCCTGCATCAAGCAGGCGCTTGCTGACATGAGAACCGATAAAGCCCGCGGCGCCCGTTACAAGAAATTTCATAGCTTCCCTCATTCACAGTGTTCTTGTTGATGTCCCAGGACATCAGAATCCGACTATGATAGCGCGTCGCACTTCACTTACATAACCCATCTTTCCGATATAACTCATCGGATTCTTATAGAAAAATCGCCAGCAACAGATACACTATGGAAACAAGATTGTTTTTGCCCTTTTTCATCTGTTAGGGATTGTATGACGCACAACAACGATAACCTGGTCACACGCAACAATGACCCGGAGCAAATTGATTTACTGGATTTAGTGCTACAGCTGTGGCGTGGTAAGTGGGTAATAGGGGCCGTTATTGCTGCTTTTATCGTTCTCGCCGTTGTTTACATCACTGTTGCTAAAGAGAAATGGACATCATCGGCTATCATTGCTCAACCTGATGCTGCTCAAATAGCTACTTATTCCAATGCGTTGAATATTCTCTATGGCGGTGCTGCTCCCTCAATGCTGGACATTCAATCTCGAGCTATCAGTCGTTTCAACTCTTCTTTCTCTGCTTTGGCACAAGCACTTGAGAATCAGGAAGACCCCGAAGAACTGACTATTGAACCTACTGTAAAAGGTCAAGGTTTACCTTTGACCGTAACCTACCAGGGGGAGACAGCTGAAGCGGCACAAAAGCAGCTTGCGCAATATATCCAGCAGATCGATGAACAGACAGCAAAAGAACTGACGCTTGACCTCAATGACAATCTCAAGCAGCAGATCACAACCCTGAACGACTCCCTCCAGAACCAGGAGAAAGTCGCACAGGAGCAAAAAGATCTGCGTATTAAACAGATCACTGAGTCATTTAAGAATGCGGAAGCCGCGAAGATTACTACACCCCAGATTCAGCAAACACAGGATGTGACTCAAGAAACTATGTTCCTGTTGGGGACAGCAGCGCTGAAATCAATGATTGATAACGAAGCGTCACGTCCGCTGGTCTTCTCAGGCGCTTACTACCAAACCAAACAGAACTTACTGGATATCCAGAATCTCAACGTTAACCCAGACACTATTCACGTCTATCGTTACGTCATGAAGCCGAACCTTCCTATCCGACGCGACAGCCCGAAAATTGCTATTACCCTCATCCTTGCCGTTCTCCTCGGCGGGATTATCGGTTCTGCTGTCGTCCTCGGCCGTAACGCGCTGAAAAACTACAAACCAAGAGCCTGATTTACACATAAAAAAAGACCGGGTCTCCCCGGTCTTTTTTTATTTATGTCGTTTTCGCAAATTCTCAATCACCGTCGTTAAATCCAGCTTCTGATCCTGAAGCAGCACCAGCAGGTGATACATCAAATCAGACGCTTCGTTCGTCAGCTCCTCACGGTCATGCACGGTGGCCGCCAGCGCCGTTTCAACGCCTTCCTCACCCACTTTCTGCGCAATACGTTTGGTGCCGCTGGCGTACAGCTTCGCCGTGTATGAGCTCTCAGGATCCGCTGATTTACGTTCTGCCAGCAGCTGTTCCAGCTGATAGAGAAACAGCCACTGGTGGCTCGCCTCACCGAAGCAGCTGCTGGTGCCTTTGTGACAGGTCGGCCCAATCGGGTTGACCAGCACCAGCAGGGTGTCGTTGTCGCAGTCTGGCGTAATGCTGACCACATTCAGGAAGTGACCCGAGGTTTCCCCTTTCGTCCACAGGCGCTGTTTGGTGCGCGAGAAAAACGTCACCTTGCCGCTGTCGAGCGTTTTTGTCAGTGCCTCCTGGTTCATGTATCCCAGCATCAGCACTTCGCCTGAAACGGCATGCTGTACAACCACCGGCAGTAATCCGTCAGTTTTTTCCCAGTCCAGCTGCGCCTGTTGTTGCTCTGTTAACATACCCTGATCTCCACGCCCTGGTCGGCCAGGTACGTTTTTAACTCACCAATATTGATAATCTGTTTATGGAACACGGAGGCGGCCAGCGCGCCGTCCACGTTCGCATCGCGGAAGGCTTCAAGGAAGTGTTCCATGGTGCCTGCGCCGCCGGAGGCAATCAGCGGAACCTGGCAGACCGCGCGCACTTTTTTCAGCTGCTCGAGGTCGTAACCGTTACGAACGCCGTCCTGGTTCATCATGTTCAGCACGATTTCACCTGCACCGCGTTTTTGAACTTCCTGCACCCAGTCCAGCGTCTCCCATTGGGTGACGCGCGTGCGGCTTTCATCGCCGGTGTACTGGTTAACGTGATATTTGCCCGTCGCGGTATCAAACCAGGTGTCGATCCCCACGACAATGCACTGCACGCCAAAGCGGTCCGCCAGACGCGTAATCAGCTCCGGATCTGCAAGCGCAGGGGAGTTAATCGAAATTTTGTCCGCACCGAAAGAGAGAATTTTCGCCGCATCGTCAGCAGATTTAATCCCGCCCGCCACGCAGAAGGGTATATCAATCACCTCTGCCACGCGCGCCACCCAGCTTTTGTCCACCACGCGGCCATCGCTGGAGGCGGTGATATCGTAAAATACCAGTTCGTCTGCGCCTTCTTCGGCATAGCGTTTTGCCAGAGGAACGATGTCGCCAATGATCTCATGGTTGCGGAACTGCACGCCTTTTACAACCTGACCATCACGCACGTCCAGGCAGGGAATTATCCGTTTTGCCAGCATTGAATCGCCTCCTTCACCGTAAATTTGCCTTCCAGCAGCGCGCGACCCACGATCACGCCGCGTACTCCGGTTCCGCGCAGAGCGGCGATATCCGCCAGGTCGCCGATACCGCCAGAGGACTGAAACGCCACCTGCGGATAACGCGCGCATACCTCTTCATACAGCGAGACGTTAGATCCTGCGAGCGTACCATCGCGTGAAATATCCGTGCACAGCACATGCTTCAGCCCTACCGGGAGATACATCCCGACCAGCTCTTCCAGCGTTACGCCGGAGTTTTCCTGCCAGCCGCTGACCGCGACCTGCTTATTACCCTGCTCGTCAATGCGTACATCCAGCGCCAGCACCAGCGCATCCGCACCGAAGCGGCGGAACCAGCCCTTGACCGTCTCAGGATCTTTCACAGCGGTCGAACCGACCACCACGCGCGCCACGCCCGCGTCCAGTAAGGCGGCAACATCGGCTTCCGTACGCACGCCGCCGCCCACCTGCACCGGGACGTCCACGCCAGCCACCAGTGTTTTAAGCAGCGGGATCTGGCGCTTCGCCGGATCTTTCGCGCCGGTCAGATCGACCAGATGCAACACCTCAGCGCCCTCGGCGGCGTAAGCCTGTAACCGCGGCAGCGGGTCGTTGCCGTAGTCGCGCTGCTGCCCGTAATCGCCCTGGTGGAGACGAACAACCGTGCCGTCAATTAAATCTAAAGCGGGAATTATCATCACATCTCCAGGAAATTTTTCAGCAGTTGCGCACCGGCGGCACCGGAGCGTTCCGGGTGAAACTGCACGCCGTAAAAGTTATCTTTCTGCACGGCGGCGGTGAACGCCTCGCCGTAATTGCACTGGGCGATGGTGTAGGTATTCACGGGCATGGCGTAGCTGTGGACGAAATAGAAGTACGCGCCGTCTTCAATACCCTGGAACAGCCTGTTGCCCGCCTTCGGATAAACGCGGTTCCAGCCCATGTGCGGCAGCGGCAGGCCGTGGTCGGTCATTTTCGGCACGTCTTCTTCTATAATGCCCAGCAGATCGACACCGTTGCTCTCTTCGCTGCGGCGGCCAAGCAGCTGCATCCCGAGGCAAATGCCCAGCACCGGTTGAGTACAGGCTTTGATGAGATCAACCAGCTCGCGCTCGTGGATCTGATCCATCGCCGCCTGGGCGGTGCCTACGCCCGGCAGAAAGAGTTTATCCGCACGCAGCACCACGTCCGGGTCGCGGCTCACCAACGGCTCGTAGCCGTGGCGCATAATCGCCGACTGTACGGAGTTCAGATTGGCGCATCCGGTGTCCAGAATCACCACGTTCATTACAGCACTCCTTTCGACGAGGGCAGGGCGTCACCTTCCACGCGGATCGCCTGGCGCAGGGTACGGCCAAAGGCTTTGAACAGGCTCTCGACGCGGTGGTGATCGTTTTTGCCTTTGGTTTTCAGGTGCAGCGTCAGGCCCATAGTGTAAGAAAGCGAGCGGAAGAAGTGTTCCACCATCTCGGTGCTGAGATCGCCCACGCGCTGGTAGGTGAAGTCAGCTTTATATTCCAGGTGCGGACGTCCGGAGATATCCATCGCGCAGCGCGCCAGGCACTCGTCCATCGGCAGAACAAAGCCGAAGCGGTTGATGCCGCGCTTGTCGCCGAGCGCCAGCTTCAGGGCTTCGCCCAGCGCCAGGCCGGTATCTTCCACGGTGTGGTGATCGTCGATATACAGGTCGCCCTTAACCGTGATCTCCATACGGAAGCCGCCGTGCGTGGCGATTTGATCCAGCATGTGGTCAAAGAAACCGACGCCGGTGTGGATCTTGCTGCCGCCTTCGCGGTCGAGCCAGACCTTCACGTCGATCTGCGTCTCTTTGGTGTTGCGTTCAACGTGGGAATAGCGGTCGCGTCTGGTGAGCTGCTCGCCAATCATCGCCCAGTTTAGCGTGTCGCGGTTATAGCGCAGACCCGCAATGCCCATGTTTTCCGCCAGCGTGATATCCGTGACGCGATCCCCGATCACATAGCTGTTGGCTTTATCCAGCGCCTCTTCAGCCAGATAACGTTCAACAAGCTTCAATTTCGGCTTCCGGCAGTCACACTCGTCGGCAGGCATATGCGGGCAGATAAGCACCTCGTCGAAGGCGATGCCCTGCGAGGTCAGCACCTGCATCATCAGGTTGTGCGGGCCGTCAAAGTCCGCCTGCGGGAAGCTGTCGGTGCCCAGACCATCCTGGTTGGTGATCATCACCAGCTTATAGCCTGCTTTCTGAAGCTTCAGCAGCACCGGGATCACATCGGGTTCAAAGGCCAGCTTGTCGAAACGATCGACCTGAAAATCGCTGGGTGGCTCCGAGATGATGGTGCCGTCACGATCGATAAAGAGATACTTCTGACTCATACTTTCTCCGCTTTCAGGGCGTCAATCACGCGCTGGCTCTCTGCACGGGTGCCGACGGTAATACGCAGGCAGCCGCTCAGGGTAGGTTGTTTATTCTGGTCTCGTAAGATAATGCCCTGATCCCACAACGATTTAAATATCGCGCTTGAGGCGGTGAAGCGCACCAGGATGTAGTTGGTTTCCGAGTCGAACACCTCTTCCACGCACGGAATCGTTTTCAGGGCATCGACAAGATACTGACGCTCTTCCAGGATCTGCGCCACACGCTCGCGCATCGCGCTGATGCCCTGCGGGGCCAGCGCCTGTGCCGCAATATCGGCAACCGGCGTCGAGAGCGGATACGGGGCGATGACTTTCAGCAGCAGGTCGATAATCGCTTTATTCGCCAGCGTAAATCCACAGCGAAGGCCGGCGAGGGCGAAGGCTTTGGAAAGGGTACGCAGCACAACGAGATGCGGATACTCTTCAAGCCAGCCTGCCAGTGTCGCCTGTGGGCAGAACTCAATGTAGGCTTCATCAGCGACGACCAGCGCCTTGCCGCGCGTCATCTCCAGCAGGGTGCGGATATCCTGCGGATGAATAATCTGCCCGGTGGGGTTATTCGGGCTACAGACAAACACCACCTTCACGCCGTCGAGGTTATCGGCGATGCCCTGCAAATCCAGCTGCCAGTTGTCCAGCGCCTGCACGTTGCGGCAGGCCACGCCAAAGGTTTCGGCGCTGACGCTGTACATGCCGTAGGTCGGCTGGCAGTACATCACCGCGTCTTTACCCGGCTCGCAGAAGGCGCGGATCAGCAGCTCAATCCCTTCATCCGCCCCACGGCTGACCAGCACCTGCTCAGGCTTTACGCCTGCATACTGCGCATAGTTCTCGATCACCGCTTTCGGCTGACACTCCGGGTAGCGGTTCAGCGTCTGCTGCGACAGCTCAAAGGCCACCGCCGTGGGGTATTCGTTGGCATTCAGCCAGACGTCGCCGTTGCCGCCCAGACGACGCGCAGACTGATAGGGCGTCAGGCGACGGACATTTTCGCGGGCTAATTCTTCGATGTTCATGCTTGCTCCTTCAGGGCGGCAACGCGCAGCGTCACGGCATTTTTGTGGGCAGTCAGGCGCTCGGCGGCGGCCAGGGTTTCAATGGTCGACGCCAGCGAGGCAAATCCCTCGCGGGAGAGTTCCTGCACGGTCATGCGCTTCTGGAAATCCGCCAGCCCCAGGCTGGAGCAGGTTGAGGTATAGCCATACGTGGGCAGCACGTGGTTGGTGCCGGAGGCGTAATCCCCGGCGGATTCCGGTGACCAGTCCCCGAGGAACACTGAGCCTGCGCTTGTTATGCTGTCGACCAGATCGCGCGCGTTACGGGTCTGAATAATCAGGTGCTCAGGACCGTACTGGTTGGAGATGGCGATGCACTGGTCAAGATCGCGAGCCACAATCAGGCGGCTGGCCAATAGCGCCTGACGCGCCGTTTCCGCACGCGGCAGGTCAGCCAGCTGACGCTCAACGGCGTTGCCCACGCGTTTTGCCATGTCGGCATCTGGCGTCAGTAAAATCACCTGCGAGTCAGGGCCGTGCTCGGCCTGCGAGAGCAGGTCAGAGGCCACGAAATCCGGTGTAGCGCCGCTGTCGGCAATCACCAGCACTTCAGACGGACCGGCAGGCATATCAATCGCCGCGCCGTCCAGACGCTGGCTGACCTGACGCTTCGCTTCGGTTACGTACGCATTGCCCGGACCAAAGATTTTGTCGACCTTAGGAATGGATCCCGTCCCGAACGCCAGGGCGGAAATCGCCTGCGCACCGCCCACTTTATAGATCGCCTGCACGCCGCACAGCTTCGCCGCGTACAGGATCTCGTCGGCGATCGGTGGCGGAGAGCAGAGCACAACCTTCTGACAACCGGCAATACGTGCCGGGGTGGCCAGCATCAGGACGGTCGAAAACAGCGGGGCAGAGCCGCCGGGAATATAGAGGCCGACGGACGCCACCGGGCGCGTCACCTGCTGGCAGCGCACGCCGGGCAAGGTTTCCACATCCACCGCCTGCAATTTCTGCGCGGTGTGGAAGGTATCAATATTTTTCACCGCGACGGCCATCGCCTGTTTGATGTCATCACCCAGACGATTGCTGGCATCATTGATTTCCTGCTCGGTAACCTGTAAAGCGCCGACTTCCGTCTTGTCAAACTTCGCGCTGTACTCGCGCAGCGCGTCGTCTCCGCGGGCTTTGACGTTATCGAGGATCTCCGCCACGGTGCGGGTGATGCTCTCCGAAGCGGAAATTGCCGGGCGCATCAGCAGCTCGCGCTGTTGCGCGTCGCTACAGGTATTCCAGTCGATGATTGTGTTAAAGCTCATGGTCGTTACTCCATCATCTTCTCAATTGGCAGCACCAGAATGGAGCTTGCGCCCAGCGCCTTCAGTTTTTCCATGGTTTCCCAGAACAGGGTTTCGCTGCTCACCATGTGCATCGCCACGCGCTGCTGGTCGCCCGCCAGCGGCAGAATGGTTGGACGCTCAGCGCCCGGCAGCAGGGCAATCACTTCCTCCAGACGCTCGGTTGGCGCGTGCATCATGATGTATTTGGATTCACGCGCCTGAATCACGCCCTGAATGCGGGTCAGCAGTTTGTCGATGAGCTGCTGTTTGGCGTCGGCCATCTCGCCGTCGCGCTGGATAAGGCACGCTTTGGAGCGGTAGATCACCTCCACTTCGCGCAGGCCGTTCGCTTCGAGCGTGGCGCCGGTGGAGACGAGGTCACAGATGGCATCGGCCAGGCCCGCACGCGGCGCCACTTCAACAGAGCCATTCAGCAGACAGGATTTAAACTGCACGCCTTTTTGATCGAGGTAACGCTTCAGCAGGTGAGGGTAAGAGGTGGCGATACGTTTGCCGTTCAGCGCGGCCGGGCCGTCCCAGGCTTCATCGACCGGCGTGGCCAGCGACAGGCGGCAGCCGCCAAAGTCCAGACGACGCAGGGTAAAGTAGCGCGGATCTTCGCCCTGCGCGCGGCGGGTTAACAACTCTTCTTCCAGTACGTTTTCGCCGATGATGCCGAGATCAACGACGCCATCCATCACCAGGCCCGGGATATCGTCATCACGTACGCGCAGAATGTCGATCGGCATATTTTCAGCCAGGGCGATCAGGCGCTGGGTGTGCAGGTTGATTTTAATCCCGCAGCGGGCCAGCAGTTCGCGTGAATCGTCGCTTAAACGGCCTGATTTTTGAATAGCTATGCGTAAACGTGAGTTATCTAACATTCTGTGTTCCTCGTTAACCTGTTTTAACCTGTCTGAATGCGGTCCAAAAAAAAGCCCCCGGAAGAAGATCTTCCGGGGGCTTTTTCATGCGTTCATGCACCACTGGAAGATCCAAACGTCTTCCAGCACACATCGCCTGAAAGACTAGTCAGGATGATGGTGATGATGGTGGTTTTTAAAAGGAACGCGTGTCATATAAATTCTCGTTGAATGCTTATGCATTTGATGTCTTTTAACCTAAACCAGTTGTACGCCATAAAGCAAGGGCTTTTTTTGATCATTAATTCATTTCATATTGATGGTATGAATTGTGCGTTCCACCAGGCTGGCGTAGCCTTATAACAGGCATCGTTAAGCGGAGAATGTAATGAAAAAGGTCGCGATTGTCGGGTTAGGATGGTTAGGAATGCCACTGGCGATGTCATTAGCCGCGAAAGGCTGGCAGGTGACAGGGAGTAAGACCACCCGAGATGGGGTTGAAGCGGCACGCATGTGCGGCATTGATGGTGTCGAGCTGCGTCTCGAACCCGAGCTTATCTGCGATACCGACGAGCTGGATGAACTGATGAATGTGGACGCGCTGGTCATTACCTTACCGGCGCGGCGCAGCGGCCCGGGCGAGACGTTTTACTTGCAGGCGGTGCAGGAGATTGTCGACAGCGCCCTGGCGCACCATATCCCGCGCATCATTTTCACCAGCTCCACCTCCGTCTATGGCGATATCGACGGTACGGCGAAAGAAAACACCGAGCGCCGTCCGGTGACCGCCAGCGGCCGGGTGCTGAAAGAGCTGGAAGACTGGCTGCACAATCTGCCTGGCACGCAGGTGGATATTTTACGCCTCGCCGGGCTGGTGGGGCCGGGGCGTCATCCGGGACGCTTCTTTGCCGGTAAATCCGCGCCGGATGGCCAGCACGGCGTTAACCTTGTACACCTTGAAGATGTTATCGGTGCAATAGAGCTGCTTTTACAGGCTCCGAAAGGGGGGCACATCTATAATATATGTGCGCCTTCGCATCCGCCGCGTAGTACCTTTTATCCGCTGATGGCGCGCCAGCTTGGCCTGGCGCCGCCGGTATTCAGTGATGCGCAGGGGGAGCGCAAAGGCAAAATTATTGATGGCAATCGTATTTGCCATGAACTGGGATTTGAATATCAGTATCCCGATCCGCTGGTAATGCCCATGGAATAATTGCGCCGGCGGAGACAATCGCACACCGCAAGGGGGCGAAGATGAAACCGCTGCTGGATGTTCTTGTTATTCTGGATGCGCTGGAAAAAGAGGGGAGCTTTGCCGCCGCCTCGGCGAAGCTCTATAAAACCCCTTCGGCTCTGAGCTACACCGTGCAAAAGCTCGAGAGCGATCTTAATATCCAAATCCTTGACCGCACCGGGCATCGCGCGCGTTTCACCCGTACAGGGCAGATGCTGCTGGAAAAAGGGCGTGACGTGCTGCATACGGTTCGCGAGCTGGAAAAACAGGCCGTTAAGCTTCACCAGGGCTGGGAAAATGAGCTGGTGATTGGGGTTGATGATACATTCCCTTTCTCCCTGCTTACCCCGCTTATTGAGGCGTTCTATCAGCGCCACAGCGTCACGCGGTTGGTTTTTATCAATGGCGTGCTGGGCGGTTCCTGGGAGGCCCTGACGCAGGGCAGGGCGGATATCATCGTTGGCGCGCTGCATGAGCCTCCCCAGTTGAGCGAATTTGGTTTTGCGCGGCTGGGTGTTCTGGAGCAGGTTTTTGCCGTTGCGCCTCATCACCCGCTGGCGAATGAACCGGAGCCGGTTACCCGACGCGTCATTAAAAACTATCGTGCCATTGTGGTTGGAGACAGTTCTCGCCCCGAGTGCGGCATTTCATCGCAGCTGCTGGATGAGCAGGAGGCCATCACCGTTTTTGATTTTAAAACCAAGCTGGAGCTGCAAATAAGCGGCCTGGGGTGCGGTTACCTTCCCCGTTATTTAGCGCAGCGGTTTATTGACAGCGGAGCGCTGGTGGAAAAACAAGTTTTAGCGCAGAGCAGTAACGAATCGGTATGGGTGGGCTGGAATGAACAGACCGCCGGCCTTGCCAGCGCCTGGTGGCGAGACGAAATTTTAGCAAATAGTGCTATCGCGACAGTTTACACTCAGGCAGATGATGGTAAATCAACCAGTTAGAAAAATTATTTTATGGGCAGGTTTCTCAATGTATTGCCTTTTGTATCTTGAATAGGGCAAAATGCCGCCGCTGCAAACAAATAAATAATCGACGATATAAAAGGCGTCGGTTATTTTTTTTTGCATGTACGAAACGAAACTAAAAACCAAGAGGCCGGGCTTCGTACCGGATAGATACTTACTAAAATCCGACAGTTGTTGTCGCTGAGGAAGAAAGAAATGGGGCAATTTTTCGCTTACGTGGCGGTTATCACCGTAAAGGAGAATAACTATGTCGCATAACGCAACTCCAAACACCTCTCGCGTGGAATTACGTAAAACGCTTACGTTGATTCCGGTTGTCATGATGGGCCTTGCCTATATGCAACCGATGACGCTGTTCGATACATTCGGTATCGTTTCAGGCCTCACGGACGGTCATGTGCCGACGGCTTACGGCTTTGCACTGATTGCGATCCTCTTTACCGCGCTCAGCTACGGTAAACTGGTGCGCCGCTATCCGTCTGCCGGTTCCGCCTACACCTATGCCCAGAAATCCATCAGCCCGACGGTGGGCTTTATGGTGGGCTGGTCTTCGCTGCTCGACTATCTGTTCGCGCCGATGATCAACATTCTGCTGGCAAAAATTTATTTTGAAGCGCTGGTGCCATCGATTCCATCCTGGATGTTCGTCGTGGCGCTGGTGGCCTTTATGACGGCCTTCAACCTTCGCAGCATCAAGTCCGTTGCCAACTTTAACTCCGTTATCGTTGTGCTTCAGGTTGTACTGATTGCCGTGATCCTCGGCATGGTGATTTACGGTGTGTTCCACGGTGAAGGCGCGGGCACTCTGGCGAGCAGCAAGCCGTTCTGGTCTGGTGATGCGCATGTGATCCCGATGATTACCGGGGCGACGATTCTGTGCTTCTCCTTTACCGGTTTTGATGGTATCAGCAACCTGTCTGAAGAAACGAAAGATGCAGAGCGCGTAATTCCGCGTGCAATCTTCCTGACGGCGCTGATTGGTGGCCTGATCTTTATTTTCTCGACCTATTTCCTCCAGCTGTACTTCCCGGATATCTCTCGCTTCAAAGATCCGGATGCTTCTCAGCCGGAAATTATGCTCTATGTGGCGGGTAAAGCGTTCCAGGTCGGCGCGCTGATCTTCTCCACCATCACCGTACTGGCGTCCGGTATGGCCGCACATGCAGGCGTTGCGCGTCTGATGTACGTTATGGGCCGCGATGGCGTATTCCCGAAAAGCTTCTTCGGCTACGTGCATCCAACATGGCGTACCCCGGCGATGAACATCATTCTGGTCGGTGCGATCGCGCTTCTGGCGATTAACTTTGACCTGGTGATGGCAACGGCGCTGATTAACTTTGGTGCGCTGGTGGCGTTTACCTTTGTTAACCTGTCGGTGATCTCTCAGTTCTGGATCCGTGAAAAGCGTAACAAGACGCTGAAAGACCACTTCCAGTATCTGTTCCTGCCGATGTGTGGTGCTATGACCGTGGGCGCGCTGTGGGTTAACCTGGAAGAGAGCTCAATGGTGCTTGGCCTGATTTGGGCAGGTATCGGCCTGGTTTACCTGGCCTGTGTGACGAAGAGCTTCCGCAACCCGGTTCCTCAGTACGAAGACGTCGCGTAAGACTGCGTCGGGTGGCGGCTACGTCTTACCCGACCTAAATACCCCGCAGGCCCGCGTAAGCGAAGCGCCATCGGGCAAAAAAAAAGCCGGAGACATCGCCTCCGGCTTTTTTGTACCCGCTATTCAGACAATCTCTTGCGCATACTGGAACAGCGCTTTCAGCAGCGCCTGCTTCTCAGCATTCCCTTCATACTGACCGTAAAGCATCTCCAGCTCCTGGGCGTAGCTATTAAGAAACTCCGGCGTAAACACGTTGCGCCGATGCTGTAACCAGCGTTCCTGCTCTGCTTCATCCAGCGTGCCGGGATAGTTACGCGCGCGATAATTAAATATCAGCTTCTCAATGCGCTTATCTGCGAAGGTGATATCCAGCGCGGGCAGGTTACGCGGGTCGGTTTGCAGCACGATATTCATCGCCGCGCGATCGGCATCGCTGAAGAAGCCGTTATAAAGCTGCGCATCCACATTCTCAGACGGCACGAACTGCTCTGCTTCGGCAAAAATGGCGACGACTTTCTCGCGCACCTGCGGGTTGTCGCGCAGCACTTTCAGGTTATCGAGGCAGTGCTGACGGTTAATCCCCAGCCGGTCGGCGTCTTCCGGGCGTAGCGTGTTGGCCTGCGCCAGCACCGGGCACTTATTAATGTGCACCAGTTTTACCGGTACGGCTGGCAGGTCACCCAGCGCCTCTTTCGGCGTATAGAGCCGTTCACGTAAGGTGTCGCTGTCGAGCTCAAGCAGCGGGGAGATATCTCCGGCGAGATCCACCATGATGACGGCGTTACGGTTGTCCGGATGCCAGGCAAGCGGCGCCACCCAGCTTGTGTTCCCGCGCCACGCGCCGAACATCCCTGAAATATGCACCAGCGGTTTCATCTGCGGCACGTCAATCAGCGTCATCAGCTTTTGCTTGCTGCGATGGCTCAACAGATACTCAAACAGGCGCGGCTGCGCGGTTTTTACAAGTTTCGCCATTGCGATGGTCGCGTAAACGTCTGCCATCGCGTCGTGGGCATTGCTGTGCTCAATGCCGTTGGCCCGCGTCAGGTGCTCGAGCCTGAAGCTCGGCAAGCCGTCGTCATTCTCCGGCCAGTTAATCCCCTCCGGGCGCAGCGCATAGCAGGCGCGCATGATATCCAGCAAATCCCAGCGTGAATTACGGTTCTGCCAGCTCCAGGCGTACGGATCGTAGAAGTTGCGGTAGAAGATATTGCGCGTCACTTCATCGTCAAAACGGATGTTGTTGTAACCCACCACGCAGGTATTGGGCACCGTGAACAGGTCGTGGATGCGACGGGCAAATTCTGCTTCGCTAACGCCTTTATCCCGCGCTTCCTGAGGCGTGATGCCCGTCACCATCACCGCGCCCGGCTGCGGCAGATAGTCATCGGCGGGCTTACAGTAAAACACCTCGGGTTCGCCGATGACGTTAAATTCGTCATCGGTACGGATAGCCGCAAACTGCGCCGGTCGGTCCAGCGCCGGATGGGTGCCAAAGGTTTCGTAATCATGGAACAAAAAAGTCGGGCGCGCGGCAGAGTCAGACACCAGTAATCTCATCCTGTTAAAAGTTGACGTCTCTATGGTAAACGATTGGGGTGAGCAGTCCGAACAAAAAGCACCGTCAGGCAAGAAATTTGCGAGATTTGTTCCGAAAAAATCTGCGTTCTGTCACATTTTTTTGCAATTAAGGCAGGTAACGACATCAGAACTCCCGTAAAAAGGTCATCGATTTTTACTGACCTGAGGATATACCGTTGAAACGCCGTCTGTTTATTGCTGTTTCTTTACTCGCTTCGAGTATTTCATCCGCGCTGGCTGCCGAGCCGCTGGATTTTTCACCTCAGCCGCCTGCCATCCAGGCTGGCTCCTGGGTATTGATGGATTACACCACGGGTCAAATCTTAACGGCGGGCAACGAACATCAGCAGCGCAATCCGGCGAGCCTGACCAAACTGATGACGGGGTACGTTGTCGATCGCGCCATTGATAGCCACCGCATCAGCCCCGATGACATTGTGACGGTCGGACGTGACGCCTGGGCAAAAGGCAATCCGGTCTTTGACGGTTCGTCGCTGATGTTTCTGAAGGAGGGCGATCGGGTTTCCGTGCGCGATCTCAGCCGCGGCCTGATTGTTGATTCCGGCAATGATGCCTGCGTGGCGCTGGCGGATCACGTGGCGGGCGGTCAGCCGCAGTTCGTCAGGATGATGAATGACTATGTTGAAAAACTGAACCTGCGCGATACCCACTTCGAAACCGTACACGGGCTGGATGCACCGGGTCAGCACAGCTCCGCCTACGATCTCGCCGTGCTTTCCCGGGCCATCATTCACGGCGAGCCTGAGTTCTACCACATGTACAGCGAGAAGAGCCTGACCTGGAACGGCATCACCCAGCAGAACCGCAACGGCCTGCTGTGGGATAAGACCATGAACGTGGATGGCCTGAAAACGGGACACACCTCGGGCGCGGGCTTTAACCTGATTGCCTCAGCGGTGGACGGTCAGCGTCGACTGATTGCGGTGGTGATGGGGGCAGACAGCCCGAAAGGACGTGAAGATCAGGCGCGCAAGCTGCTGCACTGGGGACAGCAAAATTTTGATACGGTGCAGATCCTGCATAACGGTAAAAAAGTGGGAACCGAGCGCATCTGGTACGGTGATAAAGAGCAGATCGCGCTGGGCACGGATCAGGACTTCTGGCTGGCATTACCCAAATCGGAAGTGCCGAACATCAAGGCGAAATACGTGATGGATAAAAAAGAGCTGGAAGCGCCGATCGCCGCGCATCAGCGGGTAGGGGAGATCCAGCTGTACGATCGTGACAAGGTGGTCGCGCACTGGCCATTGGTTACGCTGGAAAGCGTTGAAAAGGGTGGGCTTTTCTCCCGTCTTGGCGACTATCTGCATCATAAACTCTGACCTTTTCGGGCAGACTGGCAGTGTTGCGAGTCTGCTCACATAATAAACACTCCTGGATTGCCGATAATCTCGATTCTGCTTAACAGTGTATATATATACAGTAATAAACGGAGGCAGCATGGACTACAGCATCAGGCAGCAACAGAAACGTACGATTGCAGGCTTTCATCTCGTGGGGCCGTGGGAAAAGACGGTCAAGCAGGGATTTGAACAGCTGGTCATGTGGGTAGATGGTCGTCATATTCAGCCGCAGGAGTGGGTGGCCGTTTATTATGACAATCCGGATGACGTGCCGGCAGAAAAGCTCCGCTGCGTTACCGCCGTAACGGTAGTAGACGATTTCACTATTCCTGAAAACAGCGAAGGGGTGATGATGACCGAAATTGCTGCCGGAGAATATGCTATTGCTGCCGCGCGCGTCGAAAATCATGATTTCGCCACGCCGTGGTATCAGTTCTTCAACTCCCTTCTGGAAGACAGCAAATTCCAGATTGCAGCAAAACCCTGCTTCGAACGCTATCTGAACGATGGCAATGCTGACGGCTACTGGGATATTGAGATGTTTGTACCGGTAGAGCACAAAGTGGGATAATCCTGCGAAACGCAGGGTTTTTCAGCCGGGCGCGATCCACCCGGCTGAAAACACAGTACAATTGTGGTTTGCCGTAGAGCTGGAGACGGGTGTGCGCCCCGACAAGTCATTAACCCCTTTTGAAATTCGGTTATACAAACATTATCGCGTGGTGCACGGTTGCCGCATTGCGCTGGCGTTTGTGTTGACCTTCGTACTGGTTCGTTTGCTGGATATCCCGGAAGGGACGTGGCCGCTGATCACGCTGGTGGTGGTGATGGGGCCGATCTCATTCTGGGGGAACGTGGTCCCGCGCGCTTTCGAACGTATAGGCGGTACCGTTTTAGGCTCAGCGCTTGGGCTTATCGCCCTGAAGCTGGAGCTGATTTCATTTCCGTTCATGTTGCTGTGGTGCGCGGTGGCGATGTTTCTTTGCGGATGGCTGGCCCTCGGCAAGAAACCGTATCAGGCGCTGCTGATTGGCATTACGCTCGCGGTTGTGGTCGGCGCACCTGCGGGCGATATGACCACCGCATTGTGGCGAAGCGGGGACGTGATCCTCGGCTCGTTGCTCGCCATGCTGTTTACCGGCATCTGGCCGCAGCGCGCCTTCCTGCACTGGCGCATTCAGATGGCAAACTACGTCACGGCATTTAACCGGGTCTACCAGGCCGGGTTTTCGCCGAATCTGATTGAGCGTCCGCGGCTGGAAAAGCATCTGCAAAAAATCCTCAATGATGTGGTCAAAATGCGCGGGTTAATTACGCCAGCAAGCAAAGAAACCCATATCCAGAAAGCCATCTTTGAAGCTATTCAGACGGTCAGCCGTAATCTGGTCTGTATGCTTGAACTGCAAATCAATGCCCACTGGGCCTCACGCCCCAGCCATCTTCTGATGCTCAACGCGCATACGCTGAAAGAGACGCAGCAGATGACGCAACAAACCCTGCTGACCATCGCTCATGCGCTCTATGAAGGTAACCCGCAGCCAATACGGGCGAACAGCGAGCGGCTGAACGAAATCGTCGCCGAGCTCAAACAGCTGATGAATGAGCGCCAGGGCGACAATGTGGCGGAAACGCCCATCCATGGTTATGTCTGGCTGAGTATGGAGCTGGCGCGGCAGCTGGAGTTGTTATCGCAGCTGATTTGCCGGGCTCTGCGCAAATAAAAAGCGTATGTGATGCCTGCTGCTTCGATTCAGCAACAATTAGGGTTATGATGGTTTTAAACGATATACTCATTGTCATTCGCAGCCGCTGTCTGTTAAAACGGTTGCTTTAACGAATCCGAATCTCACATTATCAGGGGTGTAAAAATGGAAACTACCAAGCCTTCGTTCCAGGATGTTCTGGAGTTCGTCCGCCTGTTCCGCCGCAAAAACAAGCTACAGCGCGAAATCCAGGACGTAGAGAAGAAGATCCGTGACAACCAGAAACGTGTCCTGCTGCTGGACAACCTGAGCGACTACATCAAGCCAGGTATGAGCGTTGAAGCTATTCAGGGCATCATCGCCAGCATGAAGAGCGATTATGAAGATCGCGTTGATGACTACATCATCAAAAACGCTGAGCTGTCCAAAGAGCGTCGCGACATCTCCAAGAAGCTGAAAGTGATGGGCGAAATCAAAAACGTCGACGCGAAAGGCGAGTAATCGCACACTCTGTTGCCCGGTGGCGCTGCGCTTACCGGGCCTACAGGACTGTTATCACGTAGGTCGGGTAAGGCGAAGCCGCCACCCGACAATTTTACCGAACGCAAAAAAGCAAAAAGCCTGCTCTAAAAGCAGGCTTTTTAAATTTGGCTCCTCTGACTGGACTCGAACCAGTGACATACGGATTAACAGTCCGCCGTTCTACCGACTGAACTACAGAGGAATCGTTGTGGAGGCTTATCTTAGCGGCGAAAAAACTTTTGTCAAACCTGATCTCAGGCAAAAGCGTTTGTTTGATGATTCTGTCGTCATTTTGTTGTAAATCCAAACATAATTTTATGGAAAATACTTTGCAGGATACGCATTTCTGCCCCATCATTTGAAATGGAGTTTCAACTTTCTCGCTAAGGTCCATTTTGAACGTCACCGCACCCCTACGCCAGGCGATTATGCGCACGCCCTGGTATGCAAAACGTAAAAGTTATCGAGTTCTCTTCTGGCGTGAAATCACCCCCCTTGCTGTGCCTATTTTCCTGGAGAATACCTGCGTCCTGTTGATGGGCGTGCTGAGCACATTCCTGGTGAGCTGGCTCGGTAAAGAAGCTATGGCCGGGGTAGGGCTGGCGGATAGTTTCAATATGGTGGTGATGTCCTTCTTTGCCGCTATCGATCTCGGTACGACGGTGGTGGTGGCGTTTAGCCTGGGTAAGCTCGATCCGAAGCGTGCCCGCGAAGCGGCCAGACAGTCGCTGATGATCATGACCCTCTTTTCGATCATCCTTGCGGCG
Organism: Enterobacter sp. MGH119; assembly: GCF_001037675.1. NCBI lineage: Bacteria > Pseudomonadati > Pseudomonadota > Gammaproteobacteria > Enterobacterales > Enterobacteriaceae > Enterobacter > Enterobacter sp. MGH119. The sequence goes on from NZ_KQ089929.1 coordinate 497,198, forward strand.
GTTATCCATTATTACGGCAAAGAAATTATCGACTTTGTCGCGGGAGAAGCGACCAGTGAGGTGAAGGATCTGGCTCTCACCTACCTGGAAATGACGGTGCTGAGTTATCCGGCGGCTGCCATCGCGCTGATTGGTAGCGGTGCGCTTCGTGGAGCAGGGAATACCAAAATCCCGCTGCTGATCAACGGCGGCATGAACATCCTGAACATCATTATCAGCAGCGTTTTGATTTATGGCGTCTTTTCCTGGGAGGGGCTGGGCTTTGTCGGCGCGGGTTTAGGACTGACCATTTCCCGCTATATTGGTGCGGCGGCGATAATCGGCGTACTGATGGCGGGAATTACGCCATCGCTGCGCCTGACGCTGAAAAGTTATTTCCGTCCGCATAACTTCGCCATTATCTGGGAAGTGATGGGGATCGGGATTCCGGCCAGCATCGAATCCGTGTTGTTTAACGGCGGGAAACTGCTGACGCAGATGTTTGTTGCCGGGATGGGAACAGACGTCATCGCCGGCAACTTTATTGCCTTCTCCATTGCCTCACTCATTAACCTGCCGGGAAACGCGCTGGGGTCGGCGTCGACGATCATCACCGGCAGACGTCTCGGAAAGGGGCAGATAGGGCAGGCGGAACGGCAGCTTCGGCATGTCTTCTGGCTTTCAACCATTGGACTGACGGCGATTGCGTGGGGAACTGCGCCTTTTGCCGGGCTGATGGCCTCGTTCTATACGCATGAAAATGACGTGAAAGAGGTCGTGAAGGTGCTCATTTGGCTCAACGCGGCGTTTATGCCAATCTGGGCCGCGTCCTGGGTACTTCCTGCCGGGCTGAAAGGGGCGCGCGATGCCCGGTTTGCGATGTGGGTCTCCATGCTCGGCATGTGGGGCTGTCGCGTCGTGGCGGGCTACACGCTGGGGGTAATGTTAGGTATGGGCGTTGTCGGCGTCTGGCTGGGGATGTTCCTTGACTGGGCCGTGCGCGGCGCGCTGTTCTACTGGCGCATGGTGAGCGGGCGCTGGCTGTGGAAATATCCGCGAAAAAAACCGGAGCAGGAGGTTTCGGAAACGGCAAGTGCCTGACAAATGTGCGAAGTGGAGAATAAATCGGCAAACGATTGAAAATCTGCATTCACCCTTTGACATCCTCAGGGCGCATCGATAATATGCGCCCCGTTCACACGATTCCTCTGTAGTTCAGTCGGTAGAACGGCGGACTGTTAATCCGTATGTCACTGGTTCGAGTCCAGTCAGAGGAGCCAAATTTAAAAAAGCCTGCTTTTAAAGCAGGCTTTTTGCTTTTCTGCGTTCGGTAAAATTGTCGGGTGGCGGCTTCGCCTTACCCGACCTACGAAATCCCAGGCCGGGTGAGTGGTGTGCGTGATGTGTCCTTGTTATCAGCGGAACGGTGGCTCATTGAAGGTGCGCAGCTTGCGGGAATGCAGTTTGTCGCCCTCTGCACGCAGTAAATCGATGGCGCGAATACCAATCTGAAGGTGCTCTGAGATCGCCCCTTCGTAAAAACGGTTCGCCTGGCCCGGCAGTTTGATCTCGCCGTGCAGCGGTTTATCGGACACGCACAGCAGCGTGCCGTAAGGGACGCGGAAGCGGTAGCCCTGCGCGGCAATGGTGGCGCTTTCCATATCGATTGCGACCGCACGGCTGAGATTGAAACGCAGGGCGGAGGCGGAATAGCGCAGCTCCCAGTTACGATCGTCGGTGGTAACGACCGTACCGGTACGCAGGCGCTGTTTCACCTCTTCACCCGGCATGCCGCTCACCTCTTTGGTGGCGTCGTACAGAGCGCGCTGCACTTCCGCGATACTCGGGATAGGAATATCCGGCGGCAGAACCGCGTCAAGAACATGGTCGTCACGCAGATAAGCGTGGGCGAGGACGTAATCGCCAATCAGCTGGCTTTCACGCAGGCCGCCGCAGTGGCCGATCATCAGCCAGACGTCCGGGCGCAGTACCGCCAGATGGTCGCAGATGGTTTTCGCATTCGACGGGCCAACGCCGATGTTAATCAGCGTAATGCCCTGACCGTCGGCGGTGATCAGGTGCCAGGCCGGCATCTGGTGCTTTTTCCACGCCAGGTCGGAGATGGCCTCTTCCGGTGCTTCGGTTTCGGCGGTGATCCAGATCCCGCCCGCGCAGGAGAGGGCGACGTAAGGGCTGTCCGGGGCGAGGATCTGGCTACAGCCCCAGCGGACAAATTCGTCTACATAGCGGGTGTAGTTGGTAAACAGCACGAACGGCTGGAAATGTTCGGCTGGCGTGCCGGTGTAGTGGCGCAGGCGTGCCAGCGAGAAATCGACACGGCGGGCATCAAAGTGCGACAGCGGTGAAAACTCTGCCGGGTGATAGATCCCGTCCGCCGTCTCATCGCCAATCTGCGACAGCTCAGTGGTCGGGAAATGACGGGTCAGCCCTGCGCTCATGGAGCGATCCAGCGTCAGCGCTGAGCCGTCTATCACGTACGGGTAAGGGATCTCGTGCAGGGACGGCTCAACGCTGATATGCGCGCCGTAATCCTGATACAACAGGGTAAGCTGCTCTTCCAGGTAGGGGCGGAACAGCGCAGGTCGCGTGATGGTTGTGCTGTAACAGCCGGAGTGGGTGAAACGCGCATAGGCGCGGGTTTTCGGATTGCTGCTGGCGCTACCGTCCCAGGTGACAGAGAGCGATGGATAAACAAAAAGGCCCTGGGTTCTGGCCTTTTCATCGGGAAGTTTCCCTGTTTCGATATAGTCACTGATGGCGCTGCGCAGTGCATTGACGGACTGTTCATACAGCGCGTCGAGTTTTTCCAGTGCCTGAGCCGGGGTCAGGCTGGAGCCCTTATTATTCATGTCTGTCTCCTTGTTCCACAGGTGTGCGGCTTTACCCGATAGTATGTCACACGCCTGTGAAACAAAAGTGAGGAGATCAGCTGTGCGCGGTTTCCTTCATCAACAGGGCGGTGGCAGCAGAAAGCAGGCAACCCGCCAGCAGATAAATCGCCACGCTATGCCAGTTACCGCCGGAGAACGTCACCAGCGCGGCGGCGATAAACGGCGTAAACCCGCCGCCGACCACGCTCGCCACCTGATATCCCACGCCCGCGCCGCTGTAGCGGTAGCTTGCGCCAAACAGCTCGGTAAACATCGGCTGCTGCACGCAGACCACCATATCGTGAGCGATGTTCGCAAGCATGATCGCGAAGAAGACAATCCAGAAGACCGACTGTGCCTCCAGGGCCATAAAGAACGGCCAGGCGCTAAGTGTGCCTATGAGCGCCCCGGTGATATACACCCGTCGACGGCCAAAGCGATCCGCCAGCCAGGCGAAGCAGGGGATGGTCAGGCAGCTGATCCCGCCCACCACCAGGCCAATATTCAGGAACAATTCCCGCGGAAGGCCGAGGTTTTGCGTGGAATAGTTGAGGGCAAAGGCGGTGACGATATACATCGTCAGCAGTTCGCACAGGCGCAGGGCGATAATTTTCAGAAAAGCGCCAGGGTGCTGCACGAGCGCTTCCATCACTGGCAGCCGTTTTTTGGCGACCGGTTTTTCGCGCTGCTGCCGCTCAAACTCAGCCGACTCTTCCATGCCGTTACGGATCCACAGGGCCACCACGACCAGCACAATGCTGAAGATAAACGGAATACGCCAGCCCCAGCTCAGGAACTGCTCGTCTGTCGTGAGCTGGCTTATTAGCGACACCAGACCCGTGGAGAGCAGCAGACCCACGCCATAACCTACCTGCACGCCGCTGCTGTAGAACGCTTTCTTGTTCTTCGGCGCGCTTTCCACGGACAGCAATGCCGCGCCGCCCCATTCGCCGCCAACGGCAAAGCCCTGAATGGCGCGCAGCGTCACCAGCAACACCGGGGCCCACCAGCCAATCGATGCAAAGGAGGGCAAAATACCGATTAGCGCGGTGGCAATACCCATCATCCACACGGTGAGCATCAGCATACGTTTACGGCCAAGGCGATCGCCGAAGTGGCCGAAAATTATCCCGCCCAGCGGACGAAACAGAAAACCGACGCCAAAGGTGGCAAACGCAGCAAGCGTACCCATGGCGGGGCTGATCTGGGGAAAGAATTCACGGTTAAAGACCAGCGCAGCGGTAATACCGTAGAGCAGAAAGTCATACCAGTCGACGACGGCGCCTGCGAAGCTACCTAAAGCGGCGCGGCGGGCGCGGTTAAGCGAAGGTGTCTCCTCGTTGCGGCGAGCGGAGATAAGGGTGGAGTCCATAGTTGTCCTGTCTGTACTGATTTTTAATTATTGGTATAAGAAAAGGTCACTCACATCACGGCCGTCATATTGGCGGAACGTATGAGACTACCGCGACACGCGGCCTGAGAAAACGTTTTTATCTTTCCTGAAAGCGCAGAATAAATAAATTTCATCTTATCGGGCGACAACATAAATCAGCCTGTTTGGCTCCGGTTAGGGCTGAATGGTTTACAGTAATAATGATCGCTGTATGACGTAAGCTGAGGGAATAACGATGCAACGCCTCTTTCCTGCACTGTGGGTAGTCCTGTTTTTAGTCGTATCTCCGCTGCATGCGGAGCCGAAAGTCTATGGCGAACAGCGTATTCATCGCTGGTGGGATGCAGTAACGGACGATATTGCGCAAACCTGGGAACAGCCGGATCGTTACGATCTCTACCTTCCGTTTTTGAGCTGGCATGCACGCTTCATGTATGACAAAGAGAAAACGGATAATTACAACGAAATGCCGTGGGGCGGGGGGCTGGGCGTGTCTCGCTACAACGACGAGGGCAACTGGAGCGCGCTGTTTGCCATGATGTTTAAAGATTCCCACAACGAGTGGCAGCCCGCGATGGGCTACGGCTGGGAGAAGGGGTGGTTTCTGGATAACGCAAAAGATTTCCGTCTGGGGCTCGGGGCCGCCGCGGGGATCACCGCGCGCGACGACTTTGCCAACTATGTCCCGCTGCCGTTTATCTTCCCGCTTTTCTCTGCCGGATATAAGCGTGTCACCGTCCAGTTCACGTATATTCCTGGGACCTACAACAACGGCAACGTGCTGTTTGCCTGGCTGCGCCTGGGCTTTTAGAGGGTGATCACTTTTTTGGCCACTGTGTTGGACAGGATCAGCAGCGAAAACAGGACCGACGTAACAAACGTAAGCACAATCAGAGCAAGTTTGGTGCTCAGGGACGTCACCGGAATGAGCGCGGTCAGCAGGTGAAACACCGAGTAGTGCATGATATAGACCCCGGTCATCGTTTTGCTAATGGCGGCCAGCACGGACTCTTTAAACTCCGCATTGCGGCGAAACCGCACGCCATTTGCCGCAATCACCAGGGCAATAATCAGAATGTAAATTTGCGATCCGGTGAGGATAAAGGCGTTTCTGTCTGCTTTAAATAGCGCAAAAAAGAAGTGCCGTTCGTAAAACCATGTGAAGAGATAGATGAACGGTATCGCAATCACCGCGGCCCTGACCACGTTTTTGCGGCCGATCCACGCCGCGATCTGCGGATCGCAAAAGAGCTGGCCTGTCAGATAAAACAGCAGCCACGTCCACAGGCGATACTGCGGCGACAATGAAAGGACGTGGGCATCAGGATAGAGGGCCGACAGCAAATCGTACCCGTAAGAGAAAAGCAGCAGGGCGGTAATCACCCCGCAAAAGAGCATTCGTCGCTGGCTGAGCCGCTCCACCACCGGGTGAAACGTGTAAATCACGATAAACGCGAACACGAACCAGGGCTGGATCAGATATCCGCGCTGGTAGGGTTCCCACAGGTAGTAAATCGTTACCCAGAACAGAAAGACGATCACCAGGCGTTTGATCTTATCCAGCTGCCAGCGCGTGCCGTGTCGGGATTGCCCGTCCAGATACCCTGCAACCACAAAAAACAACGGCGTGGCGATGGTCGAAATGAAGGTTAAAAAACCGAGGATCCAGTGATAGTCATAATCGTAATGATCCCAGGTGTTGTAGATGGTGAAAAAGGTAACCGCCGTCATACAGCCCAGCGTCTTGATGATATTCAGCCCTGTCGCATTCATTGTTGTTCAGCTTTGTCCTTACGATGGAAACACGCGTAAATTACGGGGAGTACCAGCAGCGTCAGGATTGTAGCAAACCCAAGCCCAAACATAATCACAACGGCCATGCTCTGGAAGAACACATCCAGCAGCAGGGGGGCGAGGCCGAGTACGGTCGTAAAGGCGGTGAGGAGGATGGGACGCAGGCGCGACGTGGCGGCGTAAACGATCGCACTGTGCTGATCCTGCTGCGCTTTCTGCTGCTCTATCTCTTCCACCAGCACAATGCCGTTGCGGATCAGCATCCCGCTCAGGCTCAGCAGGCCAATCAACGCCATAAAGCCAAAGGGGATGCCGGTAATTAAAAACCCCGGCGTCACGCCGATCAGCGCCAGCGGCACGGTCAGCCAGATAGCGACGGCGTTTTTCACCGAACTGAACATCAGCACCGTGATCACAAACATCACCAGATACCCGATCGGCAGCGTGGTAAATAGCCCCTGCTGCGCTTCGCTGGAATTCTCCGCGTCCCCGCCCCACTCAATGCTGTAGCCGTGAGGCAGGGGCAGGGCATCTATTTGCGGCTTCACGCGGGCGAGAATATCGCCGGACGTTTGCTGGCTCAACGGGTCAGGGTCGGTCTGCACGGTCAGCACGCGCGAGCGGTCGCGACGCAGGATCAGCGGATCTTCCCACTCCAGCGCGAAGCCGCTGACGACGTTGCTCAGCGGAATATACTGCTGCCGGGTCTGGCTCCAGACCAGGACGTTGTTCAGGTGGTTGGCGTCCAGCCGCTCGCTTTCCGGCGGGCGCACCACCACGGGTAACAGATCGCTTCCTTCTCTGTACAGTCCTGCCCGGCTGCCGGAGAAATTCATCTCCAGTGCGTTATCGACGTCCTGCTTATCCACGCCAAGCTCACGTCCGAGCGCGGTGATGTACTGCGGGCGGATCACTTTGCTGCGGTTTTGCCAGTCGTTCCTGACGCTGTCCGTCGCCGGATCGCGCGTAAGAATGTTGTCTACCTGGCTGGCGATCAGACGCAGCCTGTCCGGGTCAGAGCCTTTAATACGCACTTCAATAGCGCTGTCGCCGGAGGGGCCAAACATCACCCGCTTCGTGCTGGCGTTAACCTGCGGATAGTTCCGGGCGATGTACTCATCAACGTGGCGGGTCAGGGCGGGGATGTTACGCTGGTCGTCCATTCTCACCATGATTTGCGCATAGTTGCTGTACTGCCGCTGTCCGCTGTAGGTCAAAATAAATCGCATACTTCCCTGACCAATCGTCGAGACCGTGGTTTCCACGCCAGGCTGGCCGTTAATGGTTTTCTCGATATCACTGGTCATCTTCTCGGTCCATTTAATGTCGGTACCGTAAGGGAGCCAGAGGTCGACAAAGAAAATCGGCGTGCTGGAGGAGGGGAAGAAGTTCTGCCGCACCGAGCCAAAGCCCCAGATGGCGGCTGCCAGCAGTGCGGCCATCACCACCAGCGTTGGCGCTTTACGCCGTAACAGCGCGTTGAGCACCGCCTGATAGATCCGATAGATGCGTTTGTCATAGGGATCCGTTTCGTCAGCCTCTGGCGGCGCAGCGTCCCGTTTAAACAGCCACCATTTGATCAGCACCGGTGTAATGGTGAGGGCAGAGAACCAGCTCAGCATGAGCGAAATCAGCAGAACCTGAAACAGCGACTTACAGTATTCGCCGGTAGAGTCCTGCGACAGCCCGACGGGCGCAAAGGCCAGGATGGCGATCACCGTCGCACCCAGCAGCGGCAGCGCAGAACGGCGAATAATGTTGCTAATGGCGTTCATCAGGGACGAGCCCTGCTGCCGGGCTATCAGTACCCCTTCGACAATAACAATGGCATTGTCAACCAGCATGCTGAGGGCGATGATCAGCGCGCCCAGTGAAATGCGCTGTAGTTCAATACCCCAGAGATACATGATCAGCAGCGTACCCAGCACATTAAGCGCGAGGGAAAAGGCGATAATGATCCCGCTGCGTAAGCCCATAAAGATCAGCAACACACCGACGACAATCGCCAGCGCCATCACGAAATTAATGATAAATCCGTTGACGGAATGCCCGACCTCCGCCGCCTGATCGTAAAACAGGTCGATGTGGATACCTGCCGGTTTCTCGGCTGACATCTGCTCAAGCTTCGCCTCCAGGGCATGTCCCACGTCGATCACGTTAACGCCGGGGATAAAGGAGACGCCCATGGTGACGGCTTCTTTGCCGTTGGCATGGTAGATGCTGGCAGGGGAGGCATCCAGCCCGCGTGACAGGGTGGCAATATCCCGTAAGCGGGTAGCCGCCCCAACGCCCGGCGGGGTCACGATGAGATCGGCCAGCTCGTCAATACTTTCGAATTCACCGGTAGGATGCAGACGAATTGACTCGGTACCGGAGGGGATCTCTCCCGCGCTGGAGACCACGTTCAGCCTGCTGAGCTGGGCAGAAAGCTGGTTCAGCGTTATCCCGCGCGCGGCCATTTTGCTCAGAGAAATATCTACGTTAATCTGCTGGGTGAGGGCTCCGCCGATGGCCACTTTGCCCACGCCTGGCACGAGGACCAACTCCCGGCGCAGCTGCTCGGCATACCGGACCAGTTCCGGATTGCTGAATTCATCGCCGGAAATGGCAAAGAAAAAGCCGAACACATCGCCAAAATCGTCATTTACAAACGGGGTCACTACGCCGGGTGGAAACTGTCGGGCGGCATCTCCCACCCGGCGACGCAGTTCATCCCAGATTTGCGGCAGCGCATTTGAGTGGTAGCGCGAGGCTATATTGACCGTAATCTGCGACAGGCCGCTGGAGGAGATGGAGCTGACGTTATCCAGGTAAGGTAATTGCTGAAGCGCGTTTTCCAGCGGCAGAGTGACCTCTTCCTCAACCTGCTGCGCCGACGCGCCCGGATAATGGGTGATCACCACCGCCGTTTTGATGGTAAACGCCGGATCTTCCAGTCTGCCGATGTTCAACAGGGCAATAATGCCACCTACGCCCAGCAGCAAAATCGTCAGCCAGACGCGAACCGGGTTGCTGATAAACTGACGAGAGATATCCATTATAGTCCCCGTTCACGCGTCCAGATACGTACCGGCTGGTTGGGATGTAACTCCCCAACGCCTGCGGCCACCACGCGTTCACCCGCCTTAAGCCCACCGACGATGATGACCCCCTCAGCGCTGACTTGTCCCACGCTGACCTTACGATCTTCAAGGTGCAACGTATCGCCTTCGCCCGTCACCACCCAGACGTGTGGCTCATTGCGCGGGCGGTTATCCGGGTTAAAGACCGCTTCAACCGGCACCACCAGCGCCTCACTGCCCACGCCCGCCGGTAGGTTGGTTAAATTGATGGTGACCGTTCCGCTGACGCCGCCCACGACGGGAAAATCATCCGGGCGGGGCATGGTTAAAATTACCTGCCAGGTCAAAGTGTTGCTGTCGCTACTGCCTGAGTGCTCTTTGTACACAGCGGTAAACTCGCGACCGGGCAGGGCGTTGATCTTCACTACCGGTTTGTACTGCGCATTGCGAATATCGAAGGTGTTAAACAGGTTCTCTGGAAGGCTGAACACCACGTCCAGCAGATCGGTACGGGTCAATGTGACGACGGGCTGGCCGGCTGAGACGACCTGATGGTTTCGCACATGTACGCTGGCCGCTGTCCCGCTGAAGGGGGCGACGAGCGTCATCTGACCCAATTCTTCGCGTGCAATCTGTAGCGCGGCGTTTGCAGAATCGCGGTTTGCGCGCTGGACATCCATCTCGGCCTTCGACACGGCCTGGCGTCCTGCCAGGGTCTGGAAGCGGTCGAATTGCCGCTGAGCCAGGGTCGCCGTCGTTTGCCTGTCGTTCAGACGCTGCCGGGCTTCGCGATCGTTAAGACTGGCGAGCCGTTGCCCCTGTTTGACAACGGCACCCTGGCGAATGTCCAGGGTCTCAATCTGCCCGGCACGTTTGAACGCAAGATCCGTGGCGTCGCCGGATTCGATACGGGCGGGAAAGACGCGCTGCTGCGCGTTGCCAGCCTTCACCACCTCTGCGACTTTTACCATTTTCGGCAGGGGCGCGGCGCGGTCGGATTTCGGATCGCACGCCGTCAGCAGCAATAAAACAGCAGGCAGAAGAGAGAGGTAGCGCTTCACAGTATTCCCCTGATAATAATTGTTTTATTTATTTCGTCATCAATGCTGGGGTGGCGCTATTCTGCCAGGGCCGAGACGACCACATAGGTAAATAAACCGATTGCTGTGCTGGCGATAATGGCGAGCGCAATAAACAAACCAAGGCGAATCAGGCTTAAACCGTACATGCATTCCTCCATGAGGTTGAAGGTGGCGCGGGATAAAGAGAATGAACGTATTGCATGCCTGACTATGAGCATAGTCGGTGAATAAATAAATGTTAAATAACCATTATTAGTGGCGTGACATACTCAGGCTATACAAGCGTTACGATAGCGTATCCCCTTTGAATAACATCCTGATATTCCTGTGCTACGTTTAATAGCATCCATTCCTTTTTTCCGTAAAAGGCATTCACGCCTGTACCCATGGGGTTGATGCGATCTCTCCTGATTCACTCACTGTTGTGTTGGTTATAAAAAGGATGCTTGATATGTATAAAACGATTCTGGTGCCGGTGGATGTATACGAAACAGCGTTGTCTGATAAAGCGCTACAGCATGCCCAATTCCTGGCGCAAAGCGCATCGGGTAATGTCCATCTGCTGTACGTTATGCCAAAGTTCTCGGCGGAACTGACCCGCGGTTTTATTGCAGACGCGAGAAAGATGGATGAATATATGATTAATAATGCTAAAGAAAAACTGGCTGCGCTGGTAAAAAAAATCAACCTGCCGGAAGCAAATGTCCATCTGCATGTTCGCAGCGGGAATATACGTGATGAGGTAATCAAACTGGCGGATGAACTTAACGTCGGTGCGATTATTGTGGGATCGCGTAATCCCAATATTCAAACCCATTTATTAGGGTCAGAGGCGGCGAGTATCGTTCGTTATGCGCATGTTCCTGTTTTCGTTATTCGTTAATGACATGAAAGCAAGGTGATTTCTGAAAAGAACCCGAGGAAGGAACGATGATAACAGAAAAGCCTCACCGCCCGTATTATCAACAGACCGTTGATGAAACCCTGACAAATATCCAATCCAGCCTCGACGGACTCAGCAGTACAGAAGCGACCGCCAGGCTGGAAAAATACGGCGAAAACGCCTTACCGCAAAAAACGGGTAAACCCGGCTGGCTGCGCTTTCTGGCCCATTTCAACGATGTCCTTATTTACGTCCTTCTGGCGGCGGCGCTGCTGAAGCTGATAATGGGACACTGGGTGGATATGTTTGTCATTCTTGGGGTGGCTATCATTAACGCCCTGATTGGCCATATTCAGGAGAGCAATGCGGAGAAATCGCTGCAAAGCATTCGTAATATGCTCTCCAGCGAGGCTGTGGTCATCCGGCAGGGCAACCATGAAACTATCCCGACGACAGCGCTGGTGCCCGGAGATATCGTCGTGATACGCGCCGGGGATCGCATTCCTGCCGATCTTCGCGTGATAGAGGCGCACAACCTGCGGGTGGAAGAAGCTATTCTCACCGGCGAATCCACGGTAGTGGAGAAAAGCAGCGATGTGCTCAGCGGCGAACTCCCGTTAGGTGACCGTTACAATCTGCTGTATTCGGGCACCACCGTCAGCTCCGGCGGGGGAAAAGGGCTGGTGGTGGCAACCGGTGGGGAGACCGAACTCGGCCATATCAACCAGATGATGTCAGACATTGAAAAACACCGTACCCCGTTGATGGTGCAAATGGACAAGCTCGGCAAGACCATTTTTATCACCATTCTGGTGATGATGCTGGCGCTGTTCGTTTTCAGCCTCATCTTCCGCGATATGCCCGTTTCAGAGCTGGTGCTGTCGCTGATTAGCCTTGCGGTGGCGGCGGTGCCGGAAGGATTACCGGCCATTATCTCGATCATCCTCTCGCTGGGCGTGCAGGCGATGGCGCGTCGCAAGGCGATTATTCGCAAGCTGCCTACCGTGGAAACGCTGGGGGCGATGACGGTTATCTGCTCGGATAAAACCGGCACCCTGACCATGAATGAGATGACGGTAAAAGCGGTGATTACCGCGGACACCACCTACCGCGTCGAGGGAGACAGTTACGAACCGGTGGGCGCTATTCACCCTGTTGACGATCCAACACCGGTCACCGTGACCCAGGGGTCTGTGCTTGAGCGCTATCTGCGCACCGTCGATCTCTGTAATGACAGCCAGCTGATCAAAGATGAGCAGGGGCTGTGGAAAATCACCGGCGGGCCAACCGAAGGCGCGCTGAAGGTGCTGGCGGCCAAAATCCCGCTTCCGACAATTGACGCCGAATTGCGCAGTAAAATCCCATTCGATTCGCAATATAAATACATGTCCACCCTTTATCGCCTGGGCGACGAAGAGGTGATGTTAATCACCGGTGCGCCGGACGTCCTTTTCCGTCTTTGCCAGCACCAGCAGACCCAAAACGGGCTGGAGCCGTTCAACCTGCACTATTGGGAAGAGAAGATTGAAGAGTATGCGCGCGAGGGATTGCGCATGGTGGCTGCGGCCTGGAAACCGGCCGCCAGCGGGCAGCGCGAGCTGACGCATGCGGATCTGCAAGAGGGGGTCATACTGCTCGGCATTGCGGGCATGATGGATCCCCCGCGCCCGGAAGCCATTTCGGCCATTGCCGACTGCTTGCAGGCGGGCATTCGCGTGAAAATGATTACCGGGGATCATCCACAAACGGCGATGAGCATTGGACAGATGCTGGGTATTGGCAACGCGGCGAGCGCCATTACCGGGCGCGAGCTGGAAGCGATGGACGACCACCAGCTGAGCGAGGCGGCGCAAAAATACGATATCTTTGCCCGAACCAGCCCGGAAGATAAATTCCGCCTGGTGCAGGCGCTGCAAAGTAAGCAGGAAGTGGTCGGAATGACCGGGGACGGGGTGAACGATGCGCCTGCGCTGAAGCGGGCGGATGTCGGCATCGCGATGGGGATCAAAGGTACTGAAGTCACCAAAGAAGCCGCCGATATGGTGTTAACGGATGATAACTTTGCCACCATTGCCCGGGCGGTCCATGAAGGGCGTCGGGTCTACGACAACCTGAAAAAGACCATTTTGTTCGTTATCCCGAGCAACATCGCCCAGGCCCTGCTGATCATTATTGCCCTGCTGGCGGGGAACCTGATCCCGTTAACGCCGGTACTGATCCTGTGGATGAACATGGCAACCTCGGCAACGCTGTCGTTTGGCCTGGCGTTTGAAGCGGGTGAGAAGGACATCATGAACCGGCCGCCGCGTAAGTCTAACCTGCATGTGATGGACGGTTATGCCATCTGGCGAGTGGTGTTTGTCGGCCTGATGATTGCCATCAGCGCCTTTGTGCTGGAGGCCTGGCTGCAACCTCGCGGCTACTCGCCGGAGTTCATCCGCACCGTGTTGCTGCAAACGCTGGTCACCGCCCAGTGGTTTTACATGCTCAACTGCCGCGTCACCGACGGCTTCTCCCTGAGTAAAGGTCTGCTGGCTAATAAGGGGATATGGATCGTGAGCGGCGTACTTCTGGCCCTTCAGCTTCTGATCATCTATGCGCCGTTCATGCAAATACTGTTCGGTACCGAAGCGCTACCGTTCCGCTACTGGATCATTACCTTCCTGATTGGGTTTGCGATGTTCATGATTGTTGAAGCAGAAAAAGTCCTTACCCGGAGATGGCGCACGACGAAAAGATGACTGAATGAGCAGGCTAAGCCTGCCCACCGGCAGGCTTTCTCTTTGACTGAGTACAGAACACTATGATTCGATTTGCCTCGTTCGTTTTTACGCTTGGTATTCTGGTTCCCGCTGCATCTGCTGTAACCTACCCCCTCCCTCCGGAGGGCAGCCGCCTGGTGGGGGCGCCGATCACCATCACCGTGCCTGAGGGCAATACTCTGCCGCTCGAAGCGTTTGCAGCGCAGCACGGACAGGGGTTGAGCAATATGCTGGAAGCCAACCCGGGGGTGGATCCGTTTTTACCGCGAGCCGGAACACAGCTGGTGGTACCCCAGCAGCTTATTCTGCCGCCAACGGTGCGCGAGGGAATTGTGGTGAACGTCGCGGAAATGCGACTTTACTATTATCCACCCGGCAGCAACACGGTTGAGGTGCTGCCTATTGGCATCGGTCAGGCCGGGCGCGAAACGCCGCGTAACTGGGTAACCGCCGTTGAGCGCAAACAGGAAGGCCCAACCTGGTCACCCACGCCAAATACGCGACGCGCTTACGCGAAGGAAGGGAAAACGTTGCCCGCGTTCGTTCCCGCCGGGCCGGATAACCCGATGGGGCTGTATGCCCTTTATATCGGCAGGCTGTACGCGATCCACGGTACTAACTCAAATTTCGGCATTGGTCTGCGCGTCAGCCAGGGCTGCATTCGCCTGCGTAATAACGATATCAAATACCTGTTCGATAACGTTTCGGTGGGGACGCGGGTACAGCTTATCGATCAGCCCGTAAAAGTGACCACGGAGCCGGACGGTAGCCGTTGGGTAGAGGTTCACGAGCCGCTTTCACGCAATCGCGCGGAATTTGAATCGACAAATAAGGTGCCGCTGCCCATTTCAGCCGCACAAAGGACGCAGCTGATAAGTGAAGGGGCGGGCGCTGAACTGGAACGGCGGTCGGGGATGCCGGTGAAGCTTGCTATGACTGGTAGCGCTTCGCTTGCCGGGCCTTGAGTACCGTAGGTCGGGTAAGCGGAGCGCCACCCGACAAACTTACCGAACGCAGAAAAGCAAAAAGCCTGCTTTAAAAGCAGGCTTTTCAAATTTGGCTCCTCTGACTGGACTCGAACCAGTGACATACGGATTAACAGTCCGCCGTTCTACCGACTGAACTACAGAGGAATCGTGTGAACGGGGCGCATATTATCGACCTCCGTACGCCTTGTCAAAGGATGGATCGCCCACTTTAGACTGTTTGCTGACAAAACCAGCAAAGTGACGTTTTTGCCAACGGAATGCACCATTATTGTGCAGATATACCCCGAATGGGGCAGATCGGAAACCGTTGTCCCCATCTCAAAACAGGCATCAGTGATTGGCTTTCCTTATTTTCAGCCGCTTAGCAGAGACATACACCCGCTGCAAAAAACTGGCATCCATATTGCAAAACCTGTTTAACAACACAGCCGTTACCGGCACGCTATTTTCGAACAGGGGGCAACATGAACTTAAGACGACTGAAATACTTCGTAAAAATCGTCGATATCGGCAGCTTGACCCAGGCGGCTGAAGTGCTGCATATCGCGCAGCCTGCGCTGAGCCAGCAGGTCGCGACTCTGGAAGGCGAAATGGACCAGCAACTGTTGATCCGCACCAAGCGCGGCGTAACGCCTACCGAAGCGGGAAAAATTTTATATACCCATGCCCGCACGATCCTGCGTCAGTGTGAACAGGCGCAGCTGGCCGTGCACAATGTGGGTCAGACCCTGAGTGGCCATGTCTCCATCGGGCTGGCGCCGGGAACGGCCGCATCGTCGGTAACCATGCCGCTGCTTCAGGCGGTGCGCGCAGAGCTACCGGAAGTGCTGGTTTATCTGCATGAGAACAGTGGTTCCGTGCTCAATGACAAACTGCTCAACGGTCAGCTGGATATGGCGGTGCTGTACGATCGCTCCCCGGTTGCCGGGATCACCAGCCAGCCGCTGCTGAAGGAAGATCTTTATCTGGTCGGTACCCGTGATTGCCCTGGCCAGAGCATTGATTTAACCGCTGTGGCAGAGATGAACCTGTTTCTGCCGCGCGACTACAGTGCCGTGCGCGTGCGCGTTGACGAAGCGTTTTCGCTGCGCCGTCTGACGGCGAAGATCATCGGCGAGATCGACTCCATCTCCACGCTGACTGCCGCCATTGCCAGCGGCATGGGTGTAACGGTTCTGCCCGAGTCTGCCGCACGTTCACTGTGCAGCGCGGCAAACGGCTGGATGGCGCGTATCACCACGCCATCCATGAGCTTACCGCTGTCGTTAAATATGTCCGCGCGCGGCTCCCTGTCACCGCAGGCGCAGGCGGTGAAAGAGATCCTGATGTCTCTGGTCAGTAAGCCGTCGCTGGAAAATCGCGAGCTGCAACTGGTCAGCTGATATTCCAAATAAGCATAAGATGCTGGTTTTTATTATTTGTTCTCCAGCCCGGCTGACTCTAACAATAGCCTTATGTCAGATGCGCCGGAGTGAATTGTGAATTTCCAGCAACTTAAAATTATTCGTGAGGCGGCCAGGCGGGATTACAACCTGACCGAAGTCGCCAATATGCTTTACACCTCTCAGTCGGGCGTCAGCCGGCATATCCGCGAGCTGGAGGAGGAGTTAGGCATTGAGATTTTTATCCGTCGCGGCAAGCGCCTGCTGGGTATGACCGAGCCAGGCAAGGCATTACTGACCATCGCTGAGCGCATTCTCAACGAGGCCAGCAACGTTCGCCGGCTGGCGGATCTCTTTACCAACGACGCTTCCGGTGTGCTGACTATCGCCACCACCCATACACAGGCGCGCTACAGTCTTCCGACGGTTATCAAAGCATTTCGTGAGATCTTCCCGGACGTACGTCTCGAACTGATCCAGGGCACGCCGCAGGAAATCGAAGTGCTGCTGCATAACGGCGGAGCCGATATCGGTATCGCCAGTGAACGGCTGAGCAACGACCCGCTGCTGGTGGCGTTCCCGTGGTTCCGCTGGCACCACAGCCTGCTGTTACCCGCCGATCACCCGCTGAATCAGGTTTCGCCGTTGACGCTGGAAGAGATCGTCAAATGGCCGCTGATTACCTACCGGCAGGGCATTACCGGGCGCTCGCGCATTGATGAAGCGTTCAAGCGTAAAGGGCTCACGCCGGACGTGGTGCTGAGCGCGCAGGATTCCGACGTGATCAAAACCTACGTCGAGTTAGGGCTGGGGATTGGCCTGGTGGCCGAGCAGTCTGGCGGAGAATATGAGGCCGGAAATCTGGTGCGTCTGGATACGCGTCACCTGTTCGATGCGAATACCGTCTGGCTGGGGCTAAAGCGCGGGCAGCTTCAGCGTAACTACGTGTGGCGTTTTATTGAGCTATGCAATGCGGGGCTGTCGGTGGATGAGATCAAACGCCAGGTGATGGAGCCGGAAGAGGTGGCGATTGATTATCAGATTTAGTCGCTAATCAGTAGGCCGGGTAAGGCGCAGCCGCCACCCGGCAAATTTACCGAACCCACAAAAGCAAAAAGCCTGCTTTAAAAGCAGGCTTTTCAAATTTGGCTCCTCTGACTGGACTCGAACCAGTGACATACGGATTAACAGTCCGCCGTTCTACCGACTGAACTACAGAGGAATCGTGTGAACGAGGCGCATATTATCGACCTGCGTGCGCCTTGTCAAAGGGGAAAACACCGTTTTTGTTCGTTTGTCGACAATTTCAGCAAACCGATGATTTAATAGCAAATTTGCTTTCAAATTGCACAGCAAATCGCGCCGCCCGCAGACAGGCGGCGCGCAGGATCAGAACAGAACGGAGTAGTTCAGACCAAACGTACGTCCACGGCCTTTATAAGTATAAAGACCCGGTGCGCCGTAGGTTGGGCTATACAGCCCCGGTGCGCGCTGGCCCCAGGCGGTGGTGTAGTCTTTGTCCAGCAGGTTCTCCACGCTGAAGCTGACTTTGCCCACCGGCAGGGCGTAGCTACCCAGGAAATCAACGGTGTTATAGCCATCAATCTTCTTACCGTCGGCGTCAGACACGTCAAAGGTTTGTGTGCTCTGCACGCGTAGCGTCCAGTCGCCCGGCGCCCAGTTGACCCATGCGCTGGCTTTAGACGGGCTGGCGCTGTCGACCGTCAGCTTCTCCCATTTCCCGTTTTCACGCGTTTCGGACTTGATGGCGTTAAAGTTCGCCCCGGTGCTCCAGTCGCTGTCGGTGAAGAAATAGTCCACCTGGCCTTCAACCCCATAGATACGACGTTTGTCGTCCTCCAGGTTGATGGTCATGTCGCTCTTGTTGATGGTGATGGTTTTATCCGAGAGCGAGTAGTATGCCGCCACCTGGGTACGCAGGTTATCGCCGGTGAAGCGCCAGCCGAGCTCGTAAGCATTGACCTTAATCCCGTCCAGCGTTGAGTCGTTCACATTGACGCTGTTTTGCAGACGATAGTGACCATCGACCAGCTGATAGGTGCCGGAGCCGTAGTACTTCGCCAGGTCCGGGATCTCGAAGCCCTGGGAGAAGTTAAACCACAGCTGTTGCTGTTCGGTCAGACGTCCAAGGATCCCGGCGTTAAACAGGAAGTTGTTGTAGTCGGTTTTCCCGCCCGGCACCGCGTCAGCGGAGGTGGCTTTGCCCGTGGCGATTGCCTGCTGCTGGGCGTAACCGACAAAATCGTCCACCTTGTTTTCGGTGTACTGATAACGCACGCCGCCGCTCAGGGTGATGGCGTCAATGTCATAGCTGGCTTGCAGGAACGGCGCGAGGTTGGTAATGCTGTAACCCGGATAACGGCCCACGTTGTAGGCATTGTCCAGCTCCATGCCGCCGCTCGCCGCCGCTTTGCTTAAGTCGAAGAACTGCTGGTTGGCATCGAACGTTTCATGGTCGGCATCCACGCCCCAGGTGAGGGTCAGGTCGTCCATCGGCTTGCTGTTCAGCGTCAGCTTGCCGCCGTAAAAATCGGTTTTCTGCTGGGACGCGCCAATGCTGGTCACCGCGCCTTTGCTCAGCGTCGGGAACGGGTAGTAGGTCAGACTCTCATCACGGTAGTAAATCTGCGCAACCAGATCCTGACCCCAGAAATCGGTGTTCGAGTATTGCAGGTTGATCAGGTGACGCTCTGTGCCCGGGATACGGTCAGAGTTCAGGTTGTCTTTGTTATAGGCTTTGGCATCGCCCGTGACCGCAGCGAAATTCTCCCCAAGGAACAGGCCGTGCTTGCCGTCAGATTCGCTCTTGTAGTACTGCGTGGTTAACTGGAGCTGCTGATGATCGTCGATGTTGATGGTGCCTGTCCCCATCACGTCGATACGGTCGGAATACTGCAAGCCGGTCTGGGTGTTATCGATAATCACCTCGTCGCCGTTGCCGTCATACCAGCCGCCGTAGCGCTGATAGGAGACCGACAGACGACCAGAGGCGTTGTCATTGCCGCCGCTCACGGCTGCGGAGACGTTCTCATCATGGTCGTTATGGCTGTTAAACCCGCTTTTTGCCCCGGTCTGGAACTCCACTTCGGTCTCCGGCTGGCCTTTTTTGGTGACGATGTTCACCAGCCCGCCGGTACTGCCGCCGCCGTACAGCGAGGTGGCGCCGGAGATCACTTCGATGCGGTCAATGTTGAACGGATCGATAGAGTCGAGCTGGCGGCTGTCGCTGCGGGACGAGTTCAGACGTACGCCGTCCACCATCACCATCATGGAGCGACCGCGCAGGTTCATGCCGTAGTTGGTACGTCCCTGGCTGCTGACGTCCATGCCGGGGATCAGCTGGGCCAGAACGTCTTTAATCTCTTTCCCGCCCTGAACCTGCTGCTCAATTTCCGCCCGCTCAATAACCCAGGTGGTTTGCGCCATCTCTGCCACGCTGCGATGTGCCCGGCTGGCGGAGACCACAATATCTTCTTCCTTTTGTTCTTCCGCCCACGCAGAGGTAGAAAGCATGGCAAGCAAGCACGGATTTAAAACCCAAAGATGAGAACGTTTCATTGTTATGTTGATCCTGAATGTGTGTGTCAGTACTCGGTGGTCTTTATTAATGATTTAAAAACCTGGCTGCTCTCCGGGCTGGTGGTGCTCCGCCAGTGGATCACGCCGGGGGTGGTTGCCAGCTCAAACGGCTCGTCATCGTGAGCGCGATTCAAAATTCGCGCCGCGCGCCAGGCCATCAGGCTGAGCTGGGGTTCGGCAATACCGAGACGGTGCATCCCGGCATTCACGGCAAACAGGCGGTTGCTCTGCGGGCCGTCCCATTCAAGGGTAAAATCGTTGTTGATGCAGAAGGCTTCATCCTCATCCAGACGCAGTCGGGAAGAGAGCGGGGCGAGAAACGCGGGCTGCACGGCGCGGTAGCCGGTGGCGAAAATCACCACGTCGCTTTCAAGCTGTTCGCGCCCGCCGTCCAGGTGATGCTGGATGCTGAGGCGATGTCCGGTTTCCTGGCGCGTCAGCGCCGTCACCGAGCGGGACGGCATCAGGTGCGCCCAGGGTTTTTCACGCAGCACTTCGAAACGGTGGTACATGGCGCGGTAAATCGCCAGCAGGGACTCGGTGGTGATCCCGTCGGAGGTCATTTTCTGCTCCTGCAACATCTGACGTCGGGCGTCGTCACCGAGGGTCGAGAAGCTGTCCACATACTCTGGCGTGAAATACTCGTTAGCAAACGCGGCTTCATCCAGCGCGTTGTAGTTGTTGCGGCGCGACACCCAGTTGAGGCTCAGCGGCTGGCCCCATTCCCCACGGAAGATATTCAGGAACAGATCCGCACCGCTCTGGCCGCCGCCGACGACGGTGACGCGCTTGCCCGCTAAATCCGGCGTGCGCAGCATCATTTCGCTGGCGTGGAAGCAGGTATCGTCCTGCGCGGTGACGCAGTCTGGCAGATTGATCTGCTTCCCAATCCCCACGCAGACGTGCCGCGCCAGGAAGCGATCCCGCTGGGTCACGATCTCAAACAGGCCGTTTTGCTCATCAAAGCTGACCTGCTGTACCTGCTGGCTGAAGGCCAGGTTGGTGAGGTTATCCGCCGCCCAGCACAGGTAGTCGGCAAACTCCTCGCGCGACACGGTGCGCTGCTCGGTGGTGAGGAAACGGTAGAACTTTTTGCGCTGTACCAGGTAGTTCAGGAAGCTGTGGCGGTTGGTTGGCTCTACGGCGCTGACCAGATCCTTAAGGAAGCTGGTCTGCATATGGCAGTCCGGCACCATCATCCCCGGGTGCCAGGAGAAGTGCGGCTTGCGTTCAAGAAACAGCGAGCTAAAACCGTCCAGCCCCTCCGCCAGCGCGGCAATACTGAGGTTGAACGGACCGATACCAATGCCGATGAAATCATAGGTTTTCATTGCGCTGACTCCCGGGAGGCCAGAAAAAGAGGGTTATCAAGATCGCAGACGTAGTTCGGCAGCATGCGGCTGCCGCCGTCGTGTTCAGAGAAGGTCAGTTTGACCGGGTTGAGGATCACGCGAATAATCTGCGGCTTAAACAGGTCGAACTTCGCGAAGCGCGCCGCAAGATCCGGATGGGCGGCCATATAACGATGTAACACCAGCGCCAGGATCTGATAGAAGCGGGTTTCATTCACGCCGCATTGCAGGGTGAGGCGGGATATAAAGCGCAGCACCGTGACAAAGTTGCCGGTTTGCAGGTCGTGGATGATGTAATCCGCGCTGAGGCGCGCCGTCACCGCTTTTACCTGCTCCGGCAGGCTCTGCGCCTGCGGGAAATCTTCATCCACCAGGCGCATATCGCCCTGGAAATCCTTCAGCAAAATGCGCTGCGGAACGTAATCTTTCATCACCAGCGTGACGTTCTGGCCGTGGGCGATGAGCGCCACCCCGTAGCGACAGAGCAGGTGATAGAAGGGGATCACCGTCGCCTCAAACAGCTTTTCCAGCCATGCGTCAGCGGTTAACCCCGAGCGTTTGATCCATGCGTCAATCAGCGGGCGCCCCTGATTATCGGTTTCCATCAGCGCCGCCATCAGCACCGCCTGTTCACCATCCTGTAAATAGCAGGATGGGTTCTCGCGCCAGATCACCCCCAGCATCTCCTGATAGCGGTACGGCGCCTCAGGCAATGCGGCATAACCCGGATGCGACAGATATCCGGCAGCGGGTTCGCCAAGCACCTGCGCCCCGGAGCGAATCAGCGTGGCATCGCTGGCAAACTGCTGCTGTAGCCAGCGCGAGGCCAGCGGACCGGCGGCAATATACTTGCCCGGAATACCGCGATAGCAGGAGGTGTTGTAGATGGTCAGCGGCAGCTTGATGTCATACGGCGCGCGACGGCTGGCGTTGGTCAGCGTGCGCAGGGACTGCTGCGCCAGATACTCATCGCCGAACTCACCCAGCTCCACCATTTCACCGCGTGCGAGCTGCGCCAGGAAATGAATGGCAATTTTTTGTTGCCACTGCCACGGGTGCAGCGGCACCGGCAGCCAGCTATCATCCAGATCCAGCTCCTGCCAGCGGGCGTCGAACCGCTCGCGCTCGGCATCGTCCATGGCGCTGGAGAGCAGGGCGTTAATATCGCAATCGGTGTCGCTGCTCCAGACCAGACGATCGCGCTGCACGGCGACCCAGTGCAGACGAAAACGCCCGCGATATTCCGGCGCGTACAGGCGCAGGGCATCCAGCCCCCAGCCGCGGCGTCCCTTGTTGAAAATAAACTTCGGGTGACCGCGCATCAGGCACTGTAGCTCGTCCGGGTCAAGGTGGATCAGCGCATCGGCATCCAGCGTTTCACGCGCCTGCAACAGCTGCATGTCGCCCCGCAGCGTGGCGTAGAGATCTTCCATGTGCTCCGCTGTTTGCGCGTCGCTCATCTCCAGCACGGTGGCCAGTTGCAGCAGCGCGTTTTCCGCTTCGACCGCCGCGCCGCTGGTGGTGGTCAGGGTATCAGGGTCAATATGCAGCCAGCCCCAGATCCCACGCGTGGCGCGAAACTGCCAGCACGCGTTGCCCATACTGATGCGCCAGTAGTCCGCCGAA
This sequence comes from Enterobacter sp. MGH119, assembly GCF_001037675.1. Lineage (NCBI taxonomy): Bacteria > Pseudomonadati > Pseudomonadota > Gammaproteobacteria > Enterobacterales > Enterobacteriaceae > Enterobacter > Enterobacter sp. MGH119. Next base: position 519,993 of record NZ_KQ089929.1, read on the forward strand.
TCCGGCTCGGCGCGCAGGGTGCGTTCATATTCCAGTTCGGCGAGGATCTTCGCCACCATCTCGCGGTTCACTTTCTGCCAGAGCGCGTTCACAGTTCCACCTCGTGGAAGAAGCGATGACGCTCGCTCATGATGAGACGGGAGCGTTTGTGCGGGAAGTCGAACTCTTTCACTGTGTCGAAACCGGCGGACGCCAGATGGCGGAACAGACGCTGGTTGTCGAAGCGCGGTTCCGCCACAATGCGCGCCGTGCGCGGTTCATCGAGATACAGATAGTGGCTCAGGCCGCGCAGCCAGCTGCGGATATACTGCGCTCCGCGCCAGTTCTCTTCGCCCACCAGCATATGCAGCCCGCGGTCAAAGGGCTGCCAGCGATAGTGGCGGCCAATGCGGTCTTCCGCCGCCCAGTAGAGTTCAAAATAGCCGAATGGCTGATCGTCAAAGCAGCCGATCACCGGATAGCAATAGGTCGAGTCGAGCTGGCGACGCAGGTAGTTCTCCTGCTCGGCCTGCGGGCCGGCCATCTCCCAGAAAGCGTTCACGCGTGGGGTGTTCATCCAGCGGGTAAAACGCTCGCCGTCCAGCGCCACGTCCGCCACGCGGAAGCTCAGGGTGCGCTTAATCTGCGGATCGTAACGGCGATACACCTCGCCCTGTGGGCGGTGAGGGCGCAGCGGGAAGTACAGCTGACGGCTTTCGTCAAACTGCATTCCGCCGCTCGCCTGCGGGCGTTCGCCTTTCAGCCACAGCGGCAGCTGCCAGAAAATTTCACGCGCCAGATAATCTCCGTGAACGAGGCTAAACAGCGCCTGCGCCTGAGGTTCATCCTGCCAGGCTGCCCACGGCAGGGTAATGCCGGTCAGGGCGGGCGCGGCAACAAACAGCTGGTCGAGGGCGTCCACCAGCCAGCCGTCCGGGAGCCCGGTCAGCCGCTCCAGCACCGCGCAGCCGTCGAGACCCAGCGTCAGCGGCAGGTTTTGTTCCGTGACCGTGCAGCGAAAGCCGTAGCCGGAATGGACGATATTCGCGTTTGCCATCACGCCTTCTCCTTGTAAAACGGGTTGCTAAAGTCGAAATAGATCACCGCCGGATCGACGATGGTGTTTTCGTTGCGATCGTGCAGATAGCAGAAGAAGTTGCCTTTGCAGTTCCAGGTCGGGCTGTCGAGCACATAATCAAGGCTGCGGGTCTGCTTCGCCGTCGTGCGCAGTTCGGCCAGCGCGTCACGCACGCGGGACATCAGGTTCTCTTCGCTGTCGAAACCGGCAGCGGCGAGCGCGGCGGTGACGGCAAGGGTAGAGTTCAGCAGCAGGTAATAAGGGAAGTAGCGCAGCAGCTGGCTCTCACCGAAGCGGTTTTCAACTTCGGTTTCACCTGCCTCATTCAGCCACGCGTCGGCCCCTTCGGTCCAGGCGCTGCCCTGGCAGTCACGGTAGATCAGCCCAACGGGGAAATCCTGCTGCATCTCAACGAGGATATTTTGCTGGTGCGCCAGCAGGACCAGACCGTAGTCCGCCTCGGCGCTGAACAGCGGAAGCAATACGCGGTCGCAGTAGGCGTCCAGCCAGCAGCGCGCGGCCTGGGCGAGGGGTAAGTCCAGACGCTGGCTCAGACGACGCACCGCCGCGCCGAGCAGGCTGTCGCCGCCGTCCGGCGCGGCCTGGGTCAGGCTCACCAGCACGTTGGTTTGCGTTTCAGGGGTATCGAACAGCAGATTGACGCGCAGGGCCATCAGGCTCTCTTCCTGAATGACGCCGTGCTCATCGCGCAGCCCCGCCCAGCCGTCTTCCTGCATCACACGCATGGTCGGGTAGCGCGCCTGAAGTTCCTGCCAGCGTGCCGTTTTCGCCAGCCGCGCCAGGCGCATGCCGCGCTTAACCTCTTTCACCGACAGCGTGCGCACGGAGTTGGTCAGCCGCACGCTCAGGGAAAACTTAATCATGTCGCTGTTGGTTTCACTGTACAGCGAGCGGGAAGAGCTGGTGGGTAGCCATGGCGCACCGGCTTCGCCCAGATCGCGCAGCGCGCCTTTTTCTACCAGACGCTGGCACCAGTCCTGCTCCAGCAGATAGTCGGCCTGCCACGGGTGCATCGGCAGCAGCCAGCAGGTGTCGGTGAAGTGACCGAGAAGAGCCGGCGCGCTCTGCGCTGCAAAGCGCAGCAGACGTTCCCGCAGGGAGACATTCAGGCTGTCGCCGGTAATCAGCTCATGCTCAACCGCAAACCAGCGCAGCGGGAAGCGGGAGGCGAAATCCGGCAGATAGCGACGCGCCTCGGCCTCGTTAAACGGCTCGTGCGACTTTGGGGCAGGATGAAAAGCATGGCCGACCAGCAGCGCCTGTTCCGCTTCGGCAAAGGTCAGCGGCTTATCGCGCAGGTTTGCCCAGTTGTGGCGTAAATCAATGGCCTGCCAGGTGTGTGTATGGCTTTCCAGGACGCGCTGCTTAAAGCGAGCCAGCGTATCGGCATCCAGAGCGCCTTTAACCGTCTCTTTTTCAATAATTAAATCAATCAGTTGATGGAATGTGACCGTGTCACCGCCGTCGCTGTCGGCCTGAATCAGCGTTGCCGGGAAAAGATACTGGTGATGCTGTGTGGGGGAGAAATAGCGTACCGGAACCCGAATGGCCTGGGTTGGGGAGAGCGGGATATGAATCAGTGATAACTCATCCGCACGGGTTGCGGGAAGATAGTGCCAGTCCTTCGTTTCGCGCAGCAGCGCGTTCAAAAAACACTGGGCCGCAACATCTGTACCGGCGGAGCGGGGCAGAGTACGCATAGTTGTACCTCATTCCATGACTGATAATAATTCTCGTTATGATATTCATTCTGTTTACAGTGGCAACTATTTTTGCAATATTTGTTTTCATAAACTTCATAATTTCCACACATTTATTGACATTATCTTCACAATTTTATGCGCACCCGTACCGAGAATCTCACTGACGTTGTGGCCCCCAAAGCTAACTGGCCCCTGGCACTGGGCGCCGGTTTATTAGGTATTGGACAAAACGGTTTGCTGGTCATGCTGCCGCAGCTGGTCTCCCTGACCGGATTGTCGCTCTCCGTCTGGGCCGGGCTGTTGATGTTCGGCTCGATGCTCTTTTTACCCGCATCGCCCTGGTGGGGACGCCAGAGCGAGCGGCACGGCTGTCAGATCGTTATGCTGGCCTCGCTGGGCGGCTACCTGGCGAGCTTCGTCGTGATGGCGCTGGTAGTCTGGGCGATGGCGAACGGCGCGCTGAATGCCCTCTGGGGAATGGCGGGCCTGGTTCTGTCGCGCATGCTGTACGGCCTGACGGTATCAGGGCTGGTGCCTGCGGCCCAGACGTGGGCCATTCAACGCGCGGGGTTGGATAAAAGGATGGTGGCGCTGGCGACGATAAGCTCTGGCCTGAGCTGCGGGCGTCTGCTGGGACCGCCTCTGGCCGCGCTGATGCTCGGCGTCAGCCCGGTCGCACCGCTCTGGCTGATGGCGCTGGCGCCGTTGATTGCGCTGCTGCTGGTGCTGCGCGAAGCCGCCGATCCCCCGCTGCCGCCGGTGGCGCACCAGTCGACGCGGTTACAGGCCTCCATGCTGCCTTTCCTGGTGCTGGCGCTGCTGCTGGCAGCGCTGGTCAGCCTGATGCAGCTTGGCTTATCGCCGCATCTTCATCCGTTATTCAATGGCGATGCCGTGCAAATCAGCCATCATGTCGCGCTGCTGCTAAGTCTGGCCGCCCTGGCGACCCTGGCGGCGCAGTTTCTGGTGGTACGCCCGCAGCATTTTACCCCGAGAGTTTTACTCTTAATTGCCGCAGTGCTGATGGTGGCGGGTCTTGGGCTGATGTCTCTCGCCAGTTTAGCCCTGTTCTACGTGGGCATTGTCATCACTTCGCTGGGGGCCGCCATGGCAACGCCGGGATACCAGCTTTTGCTCAACGATCGGCTGACGACGGGCAAAGGCGCAGGGGTGATCGCCACCAGCCATACGCTGGGCTACGGGGCCAGCGCGCTGCTGGTACCCGTGGTGACGCGCTTTTACGGTGAGCAGTTTTTGATTACTGCCGCATGGGGAATGGCCCTGCTGTTTCTCGCGGTGAGCGTGTGGGTACGATCGACCGATCGTACCCCTTAAACATTAGTGGAACGGATGAGAGGATGTGCTGGCTGCGTCCTCACTTTGCCGCAGACGCTGGAGTGGATCCTGCTGATAAAATTGGCAAAAACGCTGCCACAGCGCCGGGAAGCGCGGGGCAAAAAGCTCAGGTGCGCTAAAGAAATACTCGGACAGCACCGCAAAACACTCGGCGGGATCGGTCGCGGCGTAGGCATCAATGCTGGCCGCGCTTTCACCCACCAGGTCGATCTCATCCTGAATGTTTTCCATCGCCGCGTGCAGGTCGTGCTCCCATCCCGCGACTTCACGCAGCGGGATCAGCGGCACGCCGCTGGCGCGATCGCCGTTACGGGTATCCAGCTTATGCGCCACTTCGTGAATGATCAGGTTGAAGCCCGAGGCATCGAACGAGTCTTGAATATCCAGCCAGTTGAGGATGATTGGCCCTTGCTGCCAGCTCTGCCCGGACTGCACCATACGCTGGTTGTGCACCAGCCCGATGTCATCCTCCCACTCATCATCGACGATGAACGGCGCCGGGTAGATCAGCACTTCGTGGAAGCCATCCAGCCATTCGATACCCAGCTCCAGCACCGGCAAGCAGAAGAGCAGGGCGATGCGCGAATTTTTAAGCGGATCCAGTTCGAAGCCCTGTAGCGGTACCAGCCGTTTTTGCTGTAAAAAACGCTCGGCCAGCTGAATCAGCTTTGATTGCTCTTCAGGCAAGAGATTCGCCAGCACGGGGATCGCCAGAGCCTCATCCCAGGGGAGCGCCATATTTCGACCAGCGTCGTTCGTTTTCCAGGGCCACTTAATCATCGCTTTGCTCGTTACTCGCACGTGAACAAAATGGAAAGGTCAGGGGCTGTTAGCATGCCAACATACTCTCTTAAGCAGTATGACACTCCTCATCGGCTGCATGCAGAGTGGCGGCCTGTTTAAGAGGAATCCAGCCCGCATAAACTATCACTATGTGCCGTCAGGTTGATAGCGCTTTAGGGGTATCCCCTTCATTTTGTGAAGTATGTCGTGCGCGGCTATGATAAATCTCTTCTTACCCTACCATGCTTAAGGATCCCGTCAGTATGCCCGTCAATTTTGACCTCAACGATCTCTATGCCTTCCGCGCTTTACTGGAATACGGCAATTTCCGTCTTGCGGCAGAATCTATCTGCCTTTCCCAGTCGGCGTTGAGTCGCAGAATTGAAAAGCTGGAGGCGGCACTGGGGACAAAACTGTTCGACAGAACCACCCGGCGCGTCACGCTGACCCTGTATGGACAGACCTTTGCCGACCGGTGCGGGCAACTGCTTGCTGACGTGGAGTCCATGCTTTCGGATATCGATAAGGCCAGCGAAGAGCGCACGGGGCTGATCACCGTGGCGACGGTGCCGTCAGCCGCCTGTTACTTTATGCCGGATGTGATCCGCCGCTTTCAGTCCCGTTACCCCCGCGTGCGCATAAAACTGATCGACAGCAGCGCCGGAAATGTTATCGAGGCCGTCACCCGCGGACAGGCGGATTTTGGTATCTGCTTTGCCCGGAGTTTGCAGCCCGACATCGAGTTTGTCCCGCTAGTGGAGGATGTCTACGTGGCCGCCTGCCGACGCGACAGCCCGCTTGCAAAAAGAAAAAGCCTGACGTGGCAGGCTTTTTATCAGCAGGATTATATCGGTCTGGATAAGACCTCCGGCAACCGCAATCTTCTCGACCAGCGGGTCGGGCATATTCGGCCTGAGCGCCCCAGCATCTGCGAAACGCGGCACGTGACGACCATGCTGGGGATGGTTGAAGCCGGGATCGGCATTGCGGCCGTTCCCGCCATGTCAATGCCCCGCGCAGAGCATTCGCTGCTGACGTCGGTACCTTTAACCGAGCCTGAAGTCAGGCGAACCGTGGGGCTGATCCGCCGCCGCGGTCGGATCCAGTCCTATATTGCTGCCGAACTCGAAACGCTGATTACCGAGCAGTATCGCGAGGTGCACTGACGGGCGTTAAGCCCGTTGCCGTAATGACGCTGGCGGCCTGTGGCGAGGCGAGAAAAGTCAGCAGCGCTTTTCCCTGTTCAGGATGGTCGGCCTTCTGCGTTACGGCTCCGGCGAAACGGGTAATGTACTGCATGTCGTCAGGCAACTTACCGACAAACGTCACCCCCGGGACCGGCAGAAGCTCGCTCACCTGCTGAAAGCCGAGGTCGTATTTCCCTTTTGCCACTTCAGACGCCACCGGGATACGCTCAACCCGGTGCGCTTTATCGTGGACCTGGCCGTCTATGCCCAGCTTACGGAACAGCTGGCTCTCAACATACCGGCCGCTGGCGCTGTCGGAATAAGCCATGGAATGCGCCTTCAGCAGCGTTTGCCGCAGGGCAGGCACCGTACTGATATCCGGCACCGGCGCGCCCGCTTTGACGACCATCCCGACGGGCGAATCCGCCAGCTCCACGCGGGAGCCCGCCGCCGTCCTGCGATTCTGTTCCAGTTTCGCCAGCGCATCGCCCACCATAATCACCACGTCCGCTTTTTCGCCCCGGGCGAGCCGGGCCGGAATGGCCTGCGGCGTTTTGCCCATCGACGGGCCGGAGATCACAATGAGCCTGTCGCCGCTTTGCGCTTCGTACTGCGGCGTCAGCTTCTCCAGCGCCGCTTTGAAGCCGCCAGAAATCATCACCGTCACATCCTGCGCAAGCGCGCCCGCGCTGAGGGTGGCGAAGGTCAGGGCGGCAATCACCGTTCTGAATGTAAGCATGAGGGATCACTCCTTAACGGCAGTTTGCAGGATTAACGTGCGACGACGATAGAGATAGAGCGTTGCCAGCAGGGCGCAAACGGCGGCAAAGCTCATCCAGTAGCCCGGGGAAGCTTTGTCGCCGGTGTACTCAATTAAGGCGGTCGAAATCACCGGCGTGAAACCGCCAAAGACCGCCGTTGCCAGGCTGTAAGCCAGCGAGAAGCCCGCCACGCGCACCTCTGCTGGCATGATCTCAGTCAGGGCCGGGATCATCGCGCCGTTATACAGGCCGTAGAGGAAAGAGAGCCACAGCAGCACGGTCAGCATCATTGAGAAGCTCGGGGCTGCGGCCAGCATCGTCAGCGCCGGATAGCTGGTCGCCAGCGCCAGCAGCGTCATAGCGATCAGCACCGGTTTACGCCCGAAGCGATCCGACAGCGCGCCGCCCACCGGAAGCCAGATGAAGTTGGACACCGCCACCAGCAGCGTGACCAGAAGACTGTCCGACGCGCTAAGCATCAGGACTTTTTTACCGAAGGTCGGCGCGTAAACGGTGATCAGGTAAAACGCGGTGGTGGTCATCGCCACCATCAGCATGCCCGCGACGACGACCGGCCAGTTGGCGAGCAGCGTTGTGAAGACCTGACGCATCGCCAGATGGTGGCGACGGGCGCTGAATTCCTCGGTCTCTTCGAGCTTGCGGCGCAGGAAAAAGATGAACGGCACAATCAGACAGCCAAACAGGAACGGAATACGCCACCCCCATTCGCGAATGGCACTCTCTTCCAGCACCACATTCAGCGCGAAGCCCATCGCCGCCGCGATCATAATGGCGACCTGCTGGCTACCTGACTGCCAGCTGGTATAGAAACCCTTGCGGCCCGGCGTGGCGATCTCCGCCAGATAAACCGAAACCCCGCCCAGCTCGGCACCTGCCGAAAAACCCTGCAACAGGCGGCCGGTCAGCACCAGCAGCGGTGCCCACAGGCCAATGCTCTGATAAGAAGGGATCAGCACAATCAGAAAGGTTCCGGCGGCCATAATCGACAGGGTGACGATCAGCCCTTTACGGCGGCCCACTTTATCAATGTAAGCCCCCAGCACAATGGCCCCGATCGGACGCATCAGGAAGCCCGCGCCAAAGACGGCGAAGGTCATCATCAGTGACGCAAATTCACTGCTTGCCGGGAAAAAAGTATGGGCGATGTAGGTGGCATAAAAGCCGAACAGAAAGAAGTCGAATTGCTCAAGAAAGTTGCCCGACGTGACGCGGAAAATCGCGCCCGCTTTCGCACGAACCGTTGCAGGTGAGGTTGAGGAAACCATGATTATCTCCAGTTTTATAGCGACGTTATGCTCGTCTGTTTCTGAAAACTGGATCAGGAAGTGGAAATTAATAAGCGCAAATAGCGCATAAACCGATGCGTGTGGTGCATTAATGACAATGCGTTGACCAGTATTTACATATTCAACAATAACTTAACATTTCGATGATCTTTTATTTACCACGTTTCGCTAAGTCGCTGATATATCAGTTTTGTGACACCGCGCAGATGAGAAGCCAGGCGGGGCCTGGCTTGGGATTATCAGCGCAGCGCGTTCGCAATCGCGCTAAACATCAGCGACGCTTCCAGCGGCTGGGCGCTGAATGACGGCTCTGCCTGCGGCCAGGTGGACCACTGGACGATAACCAGATTTTCTTTCTGATTAACCATGATCATCTGCCCAAAAATACCCAGCGCCCACAGGGAATCCTTCAGCGAATTTTCGACTTTCGGCTCCACATTTGTGGCGGTGGCTGGCACTTCATTGTTCCACCACTGGTAGCCGTACAACCCCTTCGGATGCGCCTCGGACACCGATCCTTTGGCCTGTGTCCAGGCTGAGGACTGTTTCACCCAGCCCTCGGGGAGGATCTGCTTTCCGTCCGGCAGGGTACCGTTATGCAGGATAAACTCCCCGAAACGCCCCCAGTCTTCCAGCGTGGCGTTGAACCCATGCGCACCCACGTCGTGCTGGCCTTTGCTGTAGGCATGCCACACGCCGTCGCTCGCCATACCGTACGGCTGCCAGATGCTTTTCTCCAGATACGCCGCGAGCGTCATGCCGGTGGCGCGCTCAAGCACATCGCCTAACAGCCAGGCACCACCCGAGGAATAGGACCAGTTTTCGCCCGCCGGGTGTTCACGGTGTAACCCCTTCACCAGGGTGCGCACACAGTCGTAGGTGCCCGGTTTCGCTTCGCATTCGGTAAGCCGGGCGAAGTCAGATTGCGCGTTGGTGTAATCTTCAGTCCACGCCACGCCCGAGGTGTGGGTGATGAGCTGTTTCAGCGTTACGCCCTCCCAGGCGGTGCCTTTTAAATCCGGTTCGTATTGGGTGACAAGGTCGTCCAGGGAGTGGATTTTCCCTTCTTTAATCGCAACACCCACCAGCGCGGAGACCACGGATTTGCCCACGGAACGCGATGTCCAGAGCGTAGAGTCGGTATTGCCTTCTCCCAGATATTTATAGGCCACTTTGCCATTTTTCAGCACCAGCATGCCGCTGACGTTCTGGCGTTTCAGGTAATCCTGAAGATTGTAAATCTTACCCTTCACCTGATAGCGGGCATCGATGAGCGGTTTTTCTGCGGGCAGCAGTGGCGTAGCGTTGCCGTGGCGGAACACATCGCCCGCGTAGTTGCGGTAGTCATTGCGAAAGCCCACCACGCGATCGGCCTGGCTCCAGGTGAGCATGGTATGTGCGTCCGGGAGTCTGGCATCGAAAGGCGCCGGACAGGTCGTGAGTTCGGTACCGTTGCAGGCCGCCATGACGGCGGGCGAGAGCAGGCTGCTGATAACCAGCGCCGCGAGCAGCGTGCGGTTTGTTTTGATTTTCATATTTATCTCGTTTGGCTCAGGAATGACTTCAGTTTAAGAACCTGAGGCCTATAATAAAAAACGCGTTATGGGGGAAAATCCCCCGGAAAAATCGCGTGGAGAATGACGTGGCATCACTGATCTATTCCTTTGCCCAGCTTGAGGCGTTCACCGCCGTCGCTGAGCACGGCAGCCTGATGAAGGCGGCCAGTAAACTCGGCAAAGATCGTACAACCCTGCGGGATCTGATCGATTTCCTTGAGGATGGGCTGGGCTACGCGCTGTTCCTGCGGGAGGGGCGTAGCCTGCGCCTGACGCCGGAGGGGGAGCAGCTTCAGCGGCAGGCGCACCTGCTGATGCGGCAGGTCAAAGCGTTTGAGGCGTTTGCCCGTACGGTGCCGGACAGCGCCACGCAGGACATTGCCCTCGTTTACGATCCGTTCACCCCCAGAGCCTTTTTGCAGGCGCTGATCGCTACGCTGGCGACGAAAAAGATCCGCCTGAGCCTGACCAGCGCATCGCGCAATGAGGCGGAAGCCATGCTGGCGAGCGGTCAGGCCGATCTGGGCATCTGCCAGGCGCGCAACCGCAGCGTGGGCAATGAGATGGAGTGGCGGGCGCTGGGGGCGATCGAAATGGATTTTTACGCCGCAACGGCGCTTTTTGCGGAGGTTGCGTCGCCGGTGTCGCTGCTCGATCTCTCTCTGGTTCCACAGGTGGTTATGCATGCCGCGTCAGACGAGCCGGTTGCCCGTCGCCTGCAAATTTCAGGGCACACGCTTTTCACTAACGAACTGGAGATGCTGCGCGGCCTGCTGGAGCAGGGCTGCGGCTGGGGATTTTTGCCGACCCATCTTCACGCAACGCAGTGGAAAAACGTAAAAAGGCTGCCCACCGAAGTGGGCAGCCAGGGGATAAGCCAGACGGTGGTCACCATCTGGAAGCCGGGCAGCGACAAGCGCGGGTTGATCAACGATACGCTGTCGCAGCTTCCGGCGTTATGGAAACGCTCAGCGCTGTGAGCACCCTTTGCACTGTTTATTCTGGATCTCCTGGAAGAAGTCGTTGCCTTTGTCATCCACCAGGATAAACGCCGGGAAGTTCTCCACTTCAATTTTCCAGATGGCTTCCATTCCCAGTTCAGGATACGCCACGCACTCCAGACTCTTGATGCTGTTTTGCGCCAGTACCGCCGCCGGGCCGCCAATGCTGCCGAGGTAGAAGCCGCCGTGCTTATGGCAGGCGTCGGTGACCTGCTGGCTGCGGTTACCTTTGGCCAGCATGATCATGCTCGCACCGTTGGATTGCAGTAAGTCTACGTAGGAGTCCATACGCCCGGCGGTGGTCGGGCCTAAGGAGCCAGACGCGTAACCTTCTGGCGTTTTCGCCGGGCCTGCATAGTAAATCGGGTGATCTTTAACGTACTGCGGCAGTTCTTCCCCGTTGTCGAGCAGCTCTTTCAGCTTCGCATGGGCGATGTCGCGCGCCACAATAATGGTGCCGTTCAGCGACAGGCGGGTGGAGACAGGGTGCGCGGAAAGCTGCGCCAGAATGTCGGGCATCGGCTTGTTCAGATCAATGCTTACCACGTCGCCTTCTCCCTGCTGGCGCAGGGATTCAGGAATATACTGGCCCGGATTGTGCTCCAGCTTCTCAATCCAGATCCCCTCGCGGTTAATCTTCGCCTTGATGTTGCGGTCAGCGGAGCAGGAGACGCCCATGCCGATCGGGCAGGAGGCGCCGTGGCGCGGCAGACGGATTACGCGAATATCGTGCGCGAAGTATTTCCCGCCAAACTGCGCGCCCAGGCCGAGGTTTTGCGCTTCCTGAAGCAGTTCCAGCTCGAGCTGGACGTCGCGGAACGCCTGGCCGTGCGCGTTGCCTTCGGTTGGCAGGCCATCGTAGTAGCGCGCAGAGGCGAGCTTGACGGTTTTCAGCGTGGCTTCCGCAGAGGTGCCGCCGATAACGAAGGCGATATGGTAAGGCGGGCAGGCCGCGGTGCCCAGGGTCCGCATCTTCTCAACCAGATAATTTTTCAGCTTCGCCGGGGTGATCAGCGCTTTGGTTTCCTGATATAGATAAGTTTTGTTGGCGGAACCGCCGCCTTTCGCCATGCACAGGAATTTATACTCGTCACCATCAACGCTGTAGAGGTCGATCTGCGCGGGCAGGTTGGTGCCGGTATTCACCTCTTTATACATATCCAGCGCCGCATTCTGCGAGTAGCGCAGGTTGTCTTCAATATAGGTGTTATACACGCCCTGACTCAGCGCCGCTTCGTCGCCGCCGCCGGTCCAGACGCGCTGGCCTTTCTTACCCATAATGATTGCCGTACCGGTATCCTGACAGGTGGGCAGCACGCCTTTCGCCGCAATTTCGGAGTTGCGCAGGAATTGCAGGGCAACGTACTTATCGTTCTGGCTGGCTTCCGGATCGTTAAGAATGGCGGCAACCTGCTTCTGATGAGACGGACGCAGCATAAACGCGGCGTCGTGGAAAGCCTGCTGCGCCAGCAGGGTCAGGGCTTCCGGCTCCACTTTCAGCATTTCCTGACCGTCGAACTCGGCAACGGAGACATGCTCTTTGGTCAGCAGATAGTATTCGGTGTCGTCATGCGCGAGAGGGAAGGGGTTCTGGTAAATAAAGGGTTTGTTTGACATAGCTTGCTCCACAAAAATAAAACCGCCGGAGGATATGTCCGGCGGTCAGGAATCAGAACATCATGGACATCCACGGGTAGCCAATCAGCAGCAGGGCCGCCAGGAAGATGGCGCCGAAGATGGTGCCGAGGCGCCAGTAGTCTTTGGTTGGCAGGTAACCGCTACCGTAGTAAATCGGGCTTGGACCCGTACCGTAGGGGGTGATGATCCCCATCACGCCCAGAGAGGTCACCATCAGCAGGACGAACACTTCCATATTCATGCCCGGAATGGTGGAGGCGATAGTCAGCATCGCAGGCAGCAGCGCCGTGGTGTGCGCGGTGGTGCTGGCGAACAGATAGTGCAGCAGGTAGAACGCCAGCAGCAGCACGATGGTGGCGACACCCGGAGAAATACCGCTCATCAGCAGGCCGCCTTCTTTACCCAGCCAGCTGATAAAGCCGGTGGAGGAGAGGCCATCCGCCAGCGCCACCAGGGTGGCGAACCACACGAAGGTATTCCACGCGGCTTTGTTACCGGTGATATCGTTCCACTCCAGCACGCCGGTCCACAGCATCAGGCCAACGATCAGCAGGGCAGCCATGGCCGGTTCAATCCACGCCGCGGCGAAGATCCACATCAGCAGCGCACAGCACACGAACACCAGCAGCAGGATCTCATTGCGCGACAGTTTGCCCAGTTTTTCCAGTTCACGGGTCGCCCACAACGGTACTTCGTTGTTTACCTTCACTTCCGGCGGGTAGAACCAGTAAGCCAGCAGCGGCATGGTCAGGATCAGCAGAATACCCAGCGGCAGGAAGGCGAGGAACCAGGTCCCCCATGAGATATCAATTCCGACCGTGCTTTTTACCAGCGCCAGCGCCAGCAGGTTAGGTGCCAGAGCGGAAAGGAACATCGAGCTGGTGATACAGGCCGCGGTAATTGCCACCCACATCAGATACGAACCGATTTTGCGCGCGCTTGGGTCGTTGGGTTTTGAACCGTACAGCGGCGGCAGGTTGGCGATGATCGGGTAGATGGTCCCACCGCTGCGCGCGGTATTGGACGGGGTAAACGGGGCCAGCAGCAGGTCTGCGAAGGTAATGGCGTAACCGAGCGTCAGGCTGCGACGGCCCAGATATTTCACCAGTATCAGCGCCAGGCGGCGGCCGAAGCGGGTTTTGTCGTAGCCCGCAGCAAACATAAAGGCACCGAAGATCAGCCACACGGTGGAGTTACCAAACCCGCTGACCGCCCATTTAAAGGAGGCGCCCGCCAGCTTGAATTTTGGGTCAGCCAGCTGTTCCGGGCTAAAGAGCACCCACTGGCTGCACAGCGCAATCGCCACGACGCCGGTAAGACCGATCACGGCGCCCGGCAGCGGTTCGAAAATTAACCCGACGATGACGCCGACAAAGATGGCGAAGTAGTGCCACGCATAAGGCGGCAGCCCGTCCGGAACGGGAACAAACAACAGCAGGACGGCAACAATGACGGGCAGGGCCATCATCAGCAGGCGTTTTGCTGTTCCATTTGATGCCAGATTCGCCGCAGGAGGCGTTACAGCAGTTTTTGTTTTCATAGTTTCACGTCTTAAGTTGTCAAAAATTCGTCGTACAGCGAAAACACAAATTCGATTGCTTTATTCGTTTTGCTTTTTTTAGTTATTTAAGGTGCGTTTTTGTGTTTTCAGTAATAGCGATTTAACGCATTTTTGTTTGCGCCAAATAAAAAATGATGATGTTTTTATATTGCTCTTTTGAATGCCATAACTATTGATCACGATCAAAAAAACGGAACTGAATGACTATTTTTATATTTTTTATAATAACCACTCTGAGTAGTGTGGTTATTCGCTGATTTTACGCATTTTATGTATCAAAACTATAACATTTAAATTTTGGTGCTTTTGCTTGTTGTTGTTTTATTTGGTTTTTTGATAGTTGTGGTGTATTGGTTTGACCTTTTGTGATTTAACTTTTTTTAAATTATTGTGAACGAGTGAAACATTCCCGCTAACACCAATGTGTTATTAATGTTATCGAAGGGATTAAATAGTTTATTAACTAACGTAATGGCTTTAGAAACTAAAAAAAGCCTTATATTACTATCATGACATCGGCAAAAGACACGAAATAAAAAAATCATCCCGATAACGAATTCTTAATTTTTAAAGTTTGGAGTTTCTATTATGAGCACTAACGAACGTATTTTAAGCCCCTTCACATTACCGAATGGTACTGAACTGAAAAACCGTTTGTTAATGGCCCCGATGACAACCTGTACCGGTTATTACGATGGCACCGTGACCAGCGAGCTGGTGGAGTACTACCGCGCCCGCGCGGGCAGCATCGGCACCATCATCGTTGAGTGCTGTTTTGTTGACGATCTCGGCCTGGCGTTCCCGGGCGCAATTGGCATTGATAACGACGAGAAAATCGCCGGGCTGGCAAAAATCGCTGACGCCATCAAGTCAAAAGGCTCCAAAGCCCTGCTGCAAATCTACCACGGCGGCCGTATGGTCGACCCAAAACTGATCGGCGGTCGCACGCCGGTTGGCCCAAGCGCCGTTGCCGCGCCGCGTGACGGTGCCGCCACGCCGGTTGCCCTGACCGCGGAAGAGGTGGAAGGCATGATCGGCAAGTTTGGCGAAGCCGTGCGCCGCGCAATTCAGGCCGGGTTCGACGGCGTCGAAATCCACGGGGCGAATACCTATCTGATCCAGCAGTTCTTCTCCCCGAACTCCAACCAGCGCGACGACGAGTGGGGCGGCAGCCGCGAAAACCGCGCGAAATTCCCGCTGGCGGTGCTGGACATTACCCACAAGATGGTGCGCCAGTACGCGGACGACGCGTTTATCATTGGCTACCGTTTCTCTCCGGAAGAGCTGGAAGTCCCGGGCATTCGCTTCGAAGATACCCTGTATCTGCTGGAAAAACTGGCCGCGCGCGGGGTGGATTATCTCCACTTTTCCCTTGGCGCCGCCCTGCGTCCTTCTATCGTCGATACTCAGGACCCGACGCCACTTATCGAAAAATACTGCGCCATGCGCTCAGACACGCTGGCTCAGGTACCGGTGATGGGCGTTGGCGGCGTGGTGAATGCCACGGATGTGAATGAAGCGCTGGATCACGGTTACGACCTGATTGCCGTTGGTCGTGCCACCATCGCCTATCCGGACTGGACCGATCGCATCGCGGCGGGCGAAAGCCTGGAGCTGTTTATGGACAGTACCCGACGCGAAGAACTTAGCATCCCGGAACCGCTGTGGCGCTTCTCGCTGGTGGAAGCGATGATCCGCGACATGAGCATGGGCGAATCTAAATTCAAACCGGGCACCTTTATTGAAAAAGTGCAGGACGATGCTAACGAACTGGTGATTAACGTCAGCCTCGAAACCGATCGTATTGCCGATATCGAACTGGCCTCCGGCCCGAGTGAAGACGTCGAGTTTGTCACCAGCTTCGAAGAGATCCGTACCCGAATTCTTGATGCCAACACTCCGCACGTGGATGCTATCACCGGCGCGACCAGCCAAAGCGAGGCGGTGAAAAAAGCGGTCTCGAAGGCGATGCTGAAATCCAGCAAAGCGCTGGCGGCAGAAGAGGGCGCTGACCCGAATGAGACTAAAAGCGTGGACGTGGTGGTTGTCGGCAGCGGCGGCGCCGGTCTGGCGGCGGCGATTCAGGCTCACGACGAAGGCGCGAGCGTGCTGATCGTTGAGAAAATGCCGACTATTGGCGGGAACACCATTAAAGCCTCTGCCGGGATGAACGCGGCGGAGACCCGCTTCCAGCGCGTGAAGGGCATTCAGGACAGCAAAGAGCTGTTCTACCAGGAAAGCCTGAAAGGCGGTGGCAATAAGAACAACCCTGAACTGTTGCGTCGCTTTGTCGAGAACGCGCCGCAGGCCATCGAATGGCTGGCAACGCGCGGCATTATGCTGAACGACATCACCACCACCGGCGGGATGAGCATCGACCGTACGCACCGTCCGAAAGACGGTTCCGCAGTGGGCGGGTATCTGATCAGCGGCCTGGTGCGTAACGTCAACAAGCGCAACATCGAGGTGATGCTGGATACCTCCGTGAGCGACATCATCTTCGAAAACGGCGAAGTGACCGGCGTGCGTCTGACCACCGAAGAGAACGAAACCCTCACCGTGGCAACCAAAAGCGTGATTGTCGCAACGGGTGGCTTCAGCGCCAACAGCCAGATGGTGGTGAAATACCGTCCGGATCTGGCAGGGTTCGTTACCACTAACCACAAAGGGGCGACCGGGGGCGGTATCGCGCTGCTGGAGCGTATCGGTGCGGGCACAGTGGATATGGGCGAAATTCAGATCCACCCAACCGTTGAGCAGAAAACGTCGTATCTGATTTCCGAATCCATCCGCGGCGGCGGGGCGATTCTGGTAAACCAGCAGGGCAACCGATTCTTTAACGAAATGGAGACCCGCGATAAAGTCTCGGCGTCAATCATCGCGCTGCCGGAGAAATACGCTTACATCGTCTTTGACGAGCATGTTCGCGTCAAAAATAAAGCCGCGGATGAGTACATCGCGAAAGGGTTTGTTACCAGCGCCAGTTCGCCAAAAGCCCTGGCGGAAGCGCTGGGGATGGATCACCACCAGTTCCTGGCAACGCTGGAACGCTACAACGGCTTTGTGGAGAAACAGCACGATGACGACTTTGGACGTACCACCGCGCTGCGTGCGCCAATCAACGAAGGGCCGTTCTACGCCATTCAGATTGCACCAGGGGTTCACCACACCATGGGCGGCGTGACCATCAATACCGATACCTGCGTGCTGGACAGCAACCACAACGTATTGCCGGGAGCGTTTGCTGCGGGTGAGGTTGTCGGGGGCATCCACGGCGGTAACCGCATCGGCGGTAATGCGGTGGCAGATATCATTATTTTTGGTACGCTTGCAGGACATCAGGCGGCTATGCGTTCGAAAACACGGTAAGGCTCCTGTTTCCCCGGCGGCGCGGTGCCTGCCGGGGCTACCCCTGAGGACTCATGCAATGCCTGATAGCCATCGCGTTTACAGCTACTCCGCCGTTCTGATGGGCTCGCCCATCCTCCTGAAACTCTTTTCCCATGACGAAGCGCTTGCCTCCCGCGTGTTTCTCCTGATCAAACAGTACGAAGATCTGCTCACCGTTAACCGTGCGCACTCCCAGGTAATGGACATCAACCATGCGGCCGGTCAGCATCCGGTTGCCGTCAGTCGTCCGGTGTTTGAGCTGATCCGCTGCGCGAAAGCGGCAAGCCTGCTTAAAGACAGCGCCTTTAACCTGGCGATCGGCCCGCTGGTGAAATGCTGGAAAATTGGCTTTAAGGGGGACGCGGTACCGCCCGCGGACGAGATCGCCGCCTTGATGGGCATCACGGATCCTGCGGACGTGGTGCTGGATGAAGCCAATAGCAGCGTGTTTCTTACGCGCCAGGGAATGGAGATCGATCTGGGTGCTATTGCTAAAGGCTATATCGCCGACAGGGTGCGGGATCACCTGCATAAAGAGGGCGTTGAACTTGGGCTGATCAACCTTGGCGGCAACGTCCAGACGTTAGGTTCGCCGGAGGGCGGCTGGCGCGTCGGCCTGAAAAAACCGTTCGCCGGTGACGCGCTGATTGGCGCTATGACGGTAGAGAACCGGTCGGTGGTAACGTCAGGCACCTATGAGCGCTATTTCGAGCAGAACGGCAAACGTTATCACCACATACTTGACCCGCGCACCGGCTACCCGCTGGATAACGAACTGGACAGCGTGACGATTATTTCGCCAGACTCTCTCGACGGCGATATCTGGACCACGCTGATCTACGGCATGGGTGTGGAAAAGGGCTGCGCCGCGCTGCGTTCGCGCCCCGATATTGAAGCCATTTTTGTCACCAAAACAAAAGAAGTGGTGATCTCCTCGATGCACCACTTCCGTTTTACCCTTCTGGACGACAGCTACCGAATTACTGGCAGTACTGTTTGAGCAGTCCGACCTGTTCCGGCTGCAAACGGTAGCGATATACCGGTCGGCCGGTAGCGCCGTAATGAATGCTGGTGAACAGGATATTAATTTGCGCCAGCCAGATCAGGTATTTGCGGCAGGAGACGCGGGAAATGTTGACCGCATTCGCCAGATCGTCGGTGGAAAATTCTATCTCCGGATGGCTGTCGATCCACTGGCAAATGGTGCGCAGCGTCTGCGGCGTTAGGCCTTTCGGTAATTTTTTGCTGTCAGCCAGCTCCGGCGCGCCGCCGTGGATCAGCCTGTCGACGTCGGCCTGTTCATAATACTGATGCGATCCCATCAGGCTGCGCTTTGCCTTCCAGCCGTTCAGCGCCTCTTCAAAACGCGGGAACTGGAACGGTTTAATCAGGTAATCCACCACGCCATAGTGCATGGACGTCTGGATTGTTGCGGCGTCGGAGGCCGACGAGATCATGATGACGTCAATCGGGCGACCCGACGCGCGAATGATGGGGAGCAGATCCAGCCCGTTATCCTGCTGCATATAGACATCCAGCAGCACCAGATCGATCGGCTGGCCTGGGTTGGCGATCAACGCCTCGGCCTGGTTGAGCGTGGAAGCGACGCCGCAGCAGCTAAAACCCTCAACGCGGTTAACATACAGACGGTTGAGGTCGGCTACCATGGCGTCATCATCGACAATTAACACATTTATCACGCGATATTCCTCTCGCTATCCCAGGGGATCTGAACAAAAAATTGGGTAAATACGCCAGGTTCAGACTCGACGGTAATATCTCCGCCCAGATTCTGGATCTGCTGACGCGCAAGGAACAGCCCAACGCCGCGGTTTTCACCTTTTGTTGAGTAGCCCTTTGTAAAAATAGCCTCCAGCCGCTCGGGATCAATACCGGGACCGTCATCGCTGACCTCACCGCTCAGCCAGCCGTTCTGATAATGCAGCAGCAGGCCGATCTCGCCTTCCGGCTGGCCTTCCATCGCATCCAGGGCATTTTCGATTAAATTGCCCAGCACGGTGATCAGCACCGCAACCTGCTCTTCATTGGCGGTGTCAGGAAGCTGACTCTCCTCCGCCAGCGTCAGGGTCACTCCGGCCTCTTTGGCGCGGTTAATTTTACCCAGCAGGAAACCCGCAATGACCGGCGATTTAACTTTGCGCTGTATCGCGCCGATATCCGTCTGATAATTCTGCGCGGTCTGGATGATGTACTCCTCCAGCTTATCGTAGCGCTTCATGTGCAGCAGGCCGAGGATCACGTGCAGCTTGTTCATAAACTCATGCGTATGGGAGCGCAGGGCATCAACATAGTTGACCATGCCATCGATACGCTGCATTAACTGGCTGATTTCGGTCTTATCGCGGAAGGTGCTGATTGCCCCGATCACCTGATTCTGGCTTTTCACGGGGACCATGTTGCACAGCAGTAGCCGTCCGTTACAGCCGATCTCCTGATCCTGGCGAGCAATGCCGGTTTTCGCCACTTCCCGCAGGCTGGCCAGCAGTGGTTCGCCGCTGCTCTCGGAGTGCTCACCCGAGCTCAGGAGCAAAATCTCTCTGGCGGTGTGGTTAATCATCGTCACGCGCCCGTGCATATCCACGGCCATCACGCCTTCGCGCAGGGACTGCAACATGGCCTGGCGCTGCTCAAAGAGGGCTGAGATCTCGTAAGGCTCCAGCCCAAAGAGGATACGTTTCAGAACCCGGACCAGACCCCAGATCGCCACTGAGCTCATCAGAACGCTGAATAAGATGGTCCACACGGCGTTGAGCCGCCCGCGGGCAATCTGATCTTCAACTTTATTCAGCGAAATGCCCACCACCACCACGCCGATCTGGTCGTGCTGGTCGTCATACACGGGGGTAAAGACGCGCAGCGCTTCCGCGAGCGCGCCGCGGTTAACGGAGACATTCTCTTTCCCTTCCAGGGCGGGCGTCAGATCGTCGCCAATAAAATGCAAACCTAACAGCGCTTCGTTTGGATGGGAATAGCGGATCCCACGCAGGTCGGTGACCACGGTAAACAACAGGTCGTTGCGCTTCGTCACCGCCTCGGCTAGCGGCTGGATGATGCCAGCCTGCGGCGATTCCATCAGGCCACGCTTGATCTCCGGGCTGTCGGCCAGCGTCCGGGCGATACCCAGCGCGGTATCTTTCACGTCATCGCGCGTGGCGCGGGTGATCTGCACAGAGTAGAGCGCGAAGACCACCAGCAGCACCGAGCCGATAATCGCGCACACCATCAGCGTAACCAGCGTATTCAGCTTCATAGGGCGCTTGCGCGTCGGGGGGAAAGGCTGCAAATCGCTCATTAACACTCCGCGATGAAAAAGAAAGGGCTAATTATCGCTGATGACGGGCGTTTCATAAAGCCATGTAAAGAGAGGCGTTTCGTGAGCCTCCTCTCAGGTGACCTATATAAAACACTTTATAGTGTGTGGGTACTCATAATAAGGAGGCAGTTTATGAGCATTATGCTTACCGGTACGGCCAGGGAAAGACGGCACGCCAGCACGATGAACATCGACAGATTATCGACGCTGGATATGCTTAATGTCATACACCAGGATGACGCGCAAATCTCTTCTGCACTTACCCCACACTTAAGTATGCTGGCCCGCGTGGTGGATAACGCGGCGGCGACGCTTAGCCACGGCGGACGTCTGGTGCTGACCGGCGCGGGCGCGTCCGGACGCGTGGCTGAGCAGGCGGCAGAAGCGTTTGCGCCGGGCAAACACCCCGTCATTGCGATGACAGCAGGCGATAACGCCGGAAGCTACGCGAGCGGCGTTGCCGACCTTCAGACGATAGAATTTGGCGAGCATGACATGATGCTGGCGCTGTCCGTCAGCGGCAAAACCCCATGGGTATGGGGCGCGATGCGTCATGCGTGGTCTCTGGGCTCAACGGTTGCGCTCATTACGGAGGATGCGCAAAGTGAAGCGGCGCAGCTGGCGAGTATGGTCATTGCTCCCGATCTGGGCGCGGATGTGGTGGCCGGGTATACCAACGCTAAAGCAGGCATTGCGCAAAGCATGATCCTGCATATGATCACCACCGGTCTGGCGGTACGGACAGGACGGGTGTACAGCAACCTGCGCGTTGATCTGGAGGCAAGCAACACCAGATGGGCCGAACGACAAATTGCCATTGTGATGGAAGCGGGGGGATGTAGCCGGGCGCAGGCGAAGGCCGCGCTGGAAAGCTGTAACCACCAGTGCAAAACGGCGGTACTGATGGTGCTGACGGGTCTGAATGCCTGGAAAGCGCATGAATTGCTGGCGCAGAATAACGGGTTTGTTCGCCTGGCCTTGCAGGAAGCGCCATAACATTTCAGTGTCAAATAAAAAAAGCCCGCATCGCGGGCTTTAATTTTGATAGTGCTTAGAACTGGTAGGTCATGCCTACGCCAACGATGTCATCGGTAGAAATACCGTTGTCATTGTAGAAGGCATCATCTTCGTCCAGCAGGTTGATTTTATAATCAACGTAGGTGGAGAAGTTCTTGTTGAAGCTGTAGGTCATGCCCACGTCGATATAGTTAACCAGATCCTGGTCTACATAGTCATAACCATTGCCTGGATGATAATCGTTACCACCCAAATCGATGCCTTTAGAATAGACCCACGCCAGGGATGGACGCAGACCGAAGTCAAACTGGTACTGTGCTACGGCTTCAAAGTTCTGGGTTTTGTTGGCGATGCCATCGTTGCCGTACGGAGTCATGTTACGGGTTTCCGCATACATCATGGCCAGATAGACATCATTAGCATCGTATTTAGCGCCGATTGTCCACGCTTCCGCACGTTCACCGCCAGCATATTTGCTGAAGCGGTTATAGGTGCCAGCGCCGTAAGCGACCTGGTCGTTAGTACGGTCAGAGGAAGAATAAGCCGTACCCAGCGTCAGGCCGAAATCGAAGTCATAGGTGGTAGACATACCGAAGCCGTCGCCGTTCTGGAAACGAACATCATCATGACCGTTTTTGGTGCCTTCCTGATTTTCGTTTGCGTTAGCACCTTCGTTAGCACCCTGGTATTGCAGCGCAAAGTTCAGGCCATCGACCAGACCGAAGAAGTCATTATTACGGTAGGTCGCCACACCGTTAGTACGGCCAACCATATAGTTGTCGGTCCAGGTATAGGAGTCGCCACCAAATACCGGCAGCATATCGGTCCAGGCTTCAACGTCATACACGACGCCGTAATTACGGCCATAATCGAATGAGCCATATTCGCCGTATTTCAGGCCAGCAAAGGCCAGACGGTTAAAAGAGGTGTCGCCTGCGCCTTCGGTATCGTTAGCGTAGGTTTTATATTCCCACTGGCCGTAACCTGTCAGGTCGTTCGTGATCTGCGTTTCGCCTTTGAAACCCACCTGTACATAGGTTTCATCGCCGTCGTCGCCTGGGTTGTCGGAGAAGGTATGACGCGCATCAACCTTACCGTACAGGTCAACTTTGTTGCCGTTTTTGTTATACATTTCCGCTGCATTTGCTGCGCCAGCCATTAATAACGCGGGTACAAGAATTGCCAGAACTTTTCTTTTCATTATATATTCCCTTTAAATATAAATTGTCTGAATATATGTAATTACCCTCCGTAACTACATGGCTGATACTATTCTATGGATTATTATTTAGGTTCAAAAATAAATGTAATTAAACTGGTAAAAATATTACAAAATATTTCTTTTTATCTCTTTATTTTTCATGTGAATTAATTAATTGAAAATATAGCGGGTAATTATTATTAAGTATTTCGCAATTCTATTTATTAAAGATTTTGATTCGGATGTATTATAATTCACTCTCTTTTGAGCAACAGGATGGGATGATGGAACTTGCGCAGTGGCAGCACCGTTATGAGCGCTGGCTCGACGAAAATCATTTTACTGATGATGCGGCGCACGATATCGCCCATTTTCGCCGCGTCTGGATGACGGCGCAGGGTATTATGGCTGACGAGGATAGCGATCCGCTGGTTGTGTTGACCGCATGCTACTTCCATGACATTGTCAGCCTGCCGAAAAATCACCCGGAACGTAGCCACTCCTCGCGGCTGGCAGCGCGAAAAACGCGCGAGATCCTCAGTCGCGACTTTCCTGATTTTCCGCCGGATCGTTATGCAGCCGTTGAGCATGCTATTGAAGCGCACAGCTTCAGTGCCGGTATCGCGCCGCAAAGCCTGGAGGCCAAAATTGTGCAGGATGCCGACCGGCTGGAGGCGTTAGGCGCTATCGGCCTGGCGCGCGTCTTTGCCGTCTCCGGTGCGCTGGGCGCCGCGCTGTTTGATGCCGACGACCCGTTCGCCGTAACACGAGCGCTGGATGATAAAGCCTTCGCGCTCGACCACTTTCAGACCAAACTCCTGCGCCTGCCGGACACTATGCAAACCGCGCGGGGGCGCAAACTTGCGCGTCACAATGCCGATTTTCTGATCCAGTTTATGGCGAAGCTGAGTGCCGAATTACAGGGCGATTACCTCGGAACCGACAGCCAGATATTGACCCATTTCCGTCGCAGTGTGCGATCCTGAACTGTGGTACTCTGTTTTCTGTCTTTATTGTCCGGTTAAGAGAATGCAGGAAAATCGATCAGTGACTGTGCCCGCGCCTGAGCGGGTTGAGAAATCAACGGCAGCCGTGCAGGCACTCCTGCGTCAGCTGCTGGAAATGTATGATGCTAAAACGCTGGCAAACCAGCTGGTGGCCCATGGCGAGAGTCACTGGAGCCCGGCGATACTCAAGCGGTTGCTGATAAGCGACAGGGCAGGGCACCGCCTGAGCGACGGCGAGTTCCGTTATCTGCGCAACCTGCTGCCGCGTCCTCCTGCTGCGCATCCGAATTATGCCTTTCGATTTATCGATCTCTTTGCCGGTATCGGCGGCATTCGCCATGGCTTTGAAGCTATTGGCGGGCAGTGTGTGTTCACCAGTGAATGGAATAAACATGCCGTCCGTACCTATAAAGCCAACTGGTATTGCGACCCCGACGCGCACCAGTTCAACGCGGATATTCGTGATGTCACGCTGAGCCACAAAACTGGCGTCAGCGATGAAGAGGCCGCCGAACACATTCGCAATACCATTCCGGCGCACGATGTGCTGCTGGCAGGCTTTCCGTGTCAGCCGTTCTCGCTGGCTGGCGTGTCGAAAAAGAACGCGCTGGGACGCGCACACGGCTTTGCCTGTGATACGCAGGGCACACTGTTTTTTGACGTTGCCCGGATTATTGATGCCCGCCGCCCGGCAATTTTTGTGCTGGAGAACGTCAAGAATTTAAAGAGTCATGACGGCGGCAAAACCTTCCGCATTATCATGCAAACGCTGGATGAACTGGGTTACGACGTGGCGGATGCAGAGGATATGGGGCCGGACGATCCGAAAATTATCGACGGTAAACACTTCCTGCCACAGCACCGCGAACGTATTGTGCTGGTGGGCTTCCGCCGCGATCTCAACCTGAAAGGCGATTTTACGCTGCGTGATTTGCCTTCGCTGTATCCGGCGCGCCGCCCGACGGTAGCCGATCTGCTGGAGCCGGCCGTCGATGCAAAATTCATTCTGACCCCGGTGCTGTGGAAATACCTCTATCGCTATGCCAAAAAGCATCAGGCCAAAGGCAATGGCTTTGGGTTTGGCATGGTCAATCCGCTTAATCCTGACAGCGTGACGCGTACGCTGTCGGCGCGCTATTACAAAGATGGCGCGGAAATTCTTATCGATCGGGGCTGGGATAAGGCGCTGGGCGAAAAAGATTTCGACGATCCACAGAACCAACAGCACCGACCGCGGCGCTTAACGCCGCGCGAGTGCGCTCGCTTAATGGGCTTTGAGACGCCGCAGGGCTACAGTTTTCGCATCCCCGTGTCGGACACCCAGGCCTATCGTCAGTTTGGCAACTCGGTGGTAGTGCCCGCCTTTGCCGCCGTAGCTAAACTGCTGGCCTCACGTATCAGCAAGGCCGTTCAGCTTCGTCAGAGTGAGGCCGTCAATGGCGGACGTTCACAATAAGGCCACGCGCAGTAAAAACATGCGTGCCATCGGCACGCGTGATACCGCGATCGAAAAACGGATCGCGGGCCTCCTGACCGCCGTCGGGTTTGAATTCAGGGTTCAGGATGCCACGCTTGCCGGGCGTCCTGATTTCGTCATCGACGCGTACCAGTGCATCATCTTTACCCACGGCTGTTTCTGGCATCATCATGACTGCTATCTGTTTAAAGTCCCGGCGACACGCACCGACTTCTGGCTGGACAAAATTGGCAGGAACGTCGAGCGTGATAAACGCGATGTTTCGCAGCTTTACGCTCAGGGCTGGCGGGTGCTGATTGTCTGGGAGTGCGCGCTGCGCGGAAGAATGAAGCTGAATGACGTGGAACTGACGGAGCGGCTGGAAGAGTGGATCTGCGGCGGCGGTCAGGCCGCGCAGATCGATACCCAGGGCATTCACCCGATCACGGTTTCTCCACCTCACACGTCGTAACAATCGGTTTCGCGGGCAGCAAATATTTACCCAGCGTGACCAGCACCACGGCAAAGACAATCACGCCCAGCGCCAGCCATTCAATCGTCGACAGCACTTCGCCCGCAAAACCGGTACCCAGCAGCACGGCCACCACCGGGTTAACGTAGGCGTAGCTGGTGGCAACCGCCGGTGAGACGTTGCGGATCAGGTACATATAGGCGTTAATGGCGATAATGGAGCCAAACAGCGCCAGATACCCGACGGCCAGGAAACCTGAAAGGTCTGGCATCGCCGTCAGTTTTTCACCCGTCAACGCGGAGGCCATCAGCAGCACAATGCCTGCCGCGAGCATCTCAATGGCACCCGCCATCATCCCGGAAGGCAGCTCGATGCGGGAACCGTAGACCGAGCCGAAGGCCCAGCTCATGGAGCCGATCATGATCAGAACGGCAGCCCAGGGGTTCCCGCTCAGGTTACCGCCGCTGTTCAGCAGGATGATACCCACAAGCCCAATCGCGATGCCCAGCCATTCGAGCTTACGGGTGCGGATCCCGAAGAGACGACTAAAGCAGAGCGTAAACAGCGGCACGGTCGCGACGACCACGGCGGCGATGCCCGACGGTACGTTCTGGTGCTCGGCGACGGTTACCGCGCCATTGCCCACCGCCAGCAGCAGCAGGCCAATCAGGGCGGCGTTAAGCAAGGGACGCAGCGGCGGTAGCCTGTGGCCGCGCAGCAATAAAAATGCCATCAGCAGCACGCCGGCCGTAAGGAAACGAATACCGGCCATCATCAGCGGGGGCCAGCTTTCCACGCCTATACGAATGACAAAATAGGTGGATCCCCAGATGATATAAAGAGAAAAGAGTGCTCCAATGAGCGGTAATAAATGCCGAAAACGCATAGTCCCTCACGACGAAATAAAAAGTTCGCTCATAGTTAACGCCAAAACTATCGGGCTGGCGAGTGCTTTAATTGTGTAGTTAATGTGAAATTTTTGTTGACGTGAGGTGCCTGTTTCCGGGCGGTGAGTTTTGTTCCATACTATTCACTTAATTAGCAAAAAAAGAAGGATAGAGATTTTGGCAGGAAGTAGCTTATTAACATTGCTGGATGATATCGCCACCTTGCTGGATGACATTTCGGTTATGGGAAAACTGGCGGCGAAAAAAACCGCCGGGGTACTGGGAGATGATTTGTCGTTGAACGCGCAGCAGGTCAGCGGCGTGCGGGCGAACCGTGAGTTGCCGGTGGTGTGGGGCGTAGCGAAAGGGTCCTTTATTAACAAGGTGATCCTCGTTCCGCTGGCGTTGCTGATTAGCGCCTTTATACCCTGGGCCATTACGCCCCTGCTGATGATTGGCGGGGCGTTCCTGTGCTTCGAGGGTGCCGAAAAAGTGTTGCATATGTTCGCTGCACGCAAAGAGAAAGACACCCCGGAAATGCGCCAGCAGCGTCTGGAAGCGCTGGCCGCGCAGGATCCAAAAACGTTCGAGCGCGATAAGGTCAAAGGCGCGATCCGTACTGACTTCATCCTCTCGGCCGAAATTGTGGCGATTACGCTGGGGATCGTCTCAGAAGCCCCTCTGATGAACCAGGTGCTGATCCTGTCCGGCATTGCGATCCTCGTGACGATAGGGGTTTATGGTCTGGTCGGGCTGATCGTCAAGCTGGACGATATCGGATTCTGGCTGGAAAAAAAATCCAGCGCAATTGCGCGCGGCATCGGGAAAAGCCTGCTGGTGGTAGCGCCGTGGCTGATGAAAACCTTATCCGTGGTGGGAACCCTGGCAATGTTCCTGGTCGGCGGCGGAATTATCGTGCACGGTGTTGCTTCGCTGCATCACATGATTGAACATTTTGCGTCAGGCCAGGGAGCGGTAGTCGCTGCGATCCTGCCCACACTGCTTAACCTCGTGCTGGGCTTTATCGTCGGTCTGATTATGGTAGCCGTTGTTAAGCTGGTTGAAAAAGTACGCGGGAAATCGCATTAATTATTGCTGACCCCGGGTGCAAAAAGACTATTCCTCGTCTAAATTGAAAACGTTTCACCCTGATACAGGAGGCAGGTATGGTCTTTTTGATCAGTGATGAAGTTAAGCCTAAAAATGGTGGTCCAGGCATGATCGTCACCGGGTATTCCAGCGGAATGGTGGAGTGTCGGTGGCATGATGGATACGGCATTAAGCGGGAGGCTTTTCGTGAAGACGAGCTTCAGCCTGCTAATAAAAGGCAAAAACGCGACAAGGCTTAATCACACAACGCCCGGCCTTGCCGGGCGTTTTTACTGGCAGAAGACTTATCATATCGGATGGTGAGCGACAATCAGGGAGTGTGTGTGCAGCACGATACCTTTGTTGTAAAACAATCTTTTTTGCAGTGGCTGCATAAGCGTAGCAATCCCAGTTTGATTGTTAACTTCTGTTTTATCGTTGTCCTGATTTTTTCCACTCTCCTGACCTGGCGCGAAGTTGTGGTACTGGAAGATGCTTATATCTCCAGCCAGCGTAACCATCTGGAAACGGTTGCCAGTGCGCTGGACAGACAGCTTCAGTTCAGCGTCGATAAAATGCTGTTTTTTCGCCACAGCATGCATGATGCGCTGGAAACGCCGCTGGCGTTTGGCGCGCTGCATGATGCGGTAAAGCGTTTTGCGCATTTGCGCACGTCTCCCACCTGGCAAATTGCGGTTGATAAACGGCGCACATTACCGATCAACGGTGTTTCGGATGCCTTCGTTGAAAAGACCACTCTTCTAAACCGTGATGATGAGTACCTTGATAATGAATTGTCCGCGGCGCTTGAAGTGGGGTATTTACTGCGTCTGGCATCCAGCCCTTCCCGCAACGAAGAGCGCGTGATTTATGTCTCTCGCGCCGGATTCTTTCTGGAAACGGATACGCCGGGAAATTCCAGCGATATCGTGCAGCGCTATTATCATCTGGTCACTCAGCCCTGGTTTACCCAACAGTCCGAGCGTGAAAACCGTGCGCGTGCCGTGCGCTGGTTTATCTCGCCGCCTTCCTCTTTTGTGGGCAAAAAGCCGCTGATTACCGCCAGCGTGCCGGTTTATTACCATCACGTCTGGTATGGCGTGGTGGCGATGGATTTCACCTTTGCCACCCTGCGTCGCCTGCTGGTGGAAGCCGTGGGCGATAACCCGGAAGGGGAATACCAGCTGTATGACAGCCGGCTTACCCTGCTTGCGACATCTGAGTCACCTGCTGTGGACGTTAATCATTTTGACGCGCGCGAATTAGCCCAGATAGCGCACGCGATAGAATCGGATTCCGAAGGCGGCATTCGTCTGGGGAGTCGTTTTGTCAGTTGGGAGCGTCTTGACCATTTTGATGGCGTCATCCTGCGCGTGCACACCCTGGATGAAGGGGTGCGCGGCGATTTCGGTAGCATCAGCATTGTGCTGGCATTGCTTTGGGCGCTGTTCACCGCGATGCTGCTCATCTCATGGCTGGTGATCCGGCGCATGGTCAGTAATATGTATTCGATGCAGAACTCGCTGCAATGGCAGGCCTGGCATGACCCTCTGACCCGGCTGAATAATCGTGGATCGCTGTTTGATCAGGCGAAAATACTGGCGAAGCAGTGTGAACAGCAGTCGCTGCCTTTCTCGGTCATTCAGATCGATCTTGACTGTTTCAAGAGTATCAATGATCGGTTCGGGCATCAGGCGGGTGATAAGGTGTTGTCCCATGCCGCGGGGCTGATTGCCAGCACCCTCCGTGATAAAGATATTGCCGGACGTGTCGGGGGGGAAGAGTTCTGTGTGGTGCTGCCCGGCATGACCCTTGAAGAGGCGGCGGAAGTCGCAGAGCAGATCCGCGAGCGTATCGACAGCAAAGAGATTCTGATTAAGAAAAGTACCACCCTGCGCGTGAGTGCGTCGTTTGGCGTCTCTGGTGCGCAGGAGAAGGGCAATTATCACTTCGAAAATCTGCAATCCACCGCCGATGCGCGTCTGTATGAGGCGAAACAGCGCGGGCGTAACCGGGTCATCTGGCAAGATCACCTCAAAAAGTAATCAAGTCCCTCGCACCAGCCGGTCGGCCCGGTGTGCTGAGTGTGATAAACCCGGGCTGGATCGTTGTTTATAAGGCTGATACCCTCCCGGTTGAAGCCTTTCACCACCACGGCGAAGCCTACGCTGTCCAGCAGCGGGGCATCATTGGGGCCGTCGCCCAGGCCCAGCGTCGTCGGTTCGTAGCCCTCGTGCAGGCGATACTGGTCCACAAGCCAGTGAACCGCCACGTCTTTGCCGCAGCAGGTGTCCAGAATATGCCAGAAGCGTGCACCCTGGACGATCTTCAGCCGCTGCCGGGCGAGTTCGGCGGCAAAGTATCTCATTTGTTCATCACTGTCACGCCAGATCAGCGTCACGGAAGCCTCGTGCTTGCGCGCAAGCACCGAACGGGGGCGGCTCAGCCCGGTCCATTCGGCGACTACGTGCTCGTCCACATCATCGAAGGTGGTGAATTTCAGATGCATCTCCTGGCGTACCCGGGCAATACACTGCCGGATATCGTCATGCTTCTTTTCTGAGATGAACCGTGCGGCGTTTTCCCACCGTACGTCAGGCTGGATCACCGCGCCGTTTTCCGCAATGTAGGGCAGCCCGCCAAGCCCCAGTTCCTGCTGGATGTCATCCATCTCGGACGCGGTTTTGCTGCTGCACAGAATGACCGGTATCTGTTCATCCATTAATTTTTCCAGCCACGGGGCCGCAGGCTGCCAGTCAAGGGTGTGAAAATCCAACAGCGTGCCGTCGAGGTCGGTAAAGACAAGAAGAGTCTCCTCAAGCGAAGGCATAATGTCTCCCGGATGATGATTTTTCCTAAGAAAAATCTTAAAAAAAATAGGCATTGAAGCGCCGTTTAAGTGGAATCGATCCCGACAAACCCACACGCGGCGCAGGTTTATACTCATAACCAAAATTCACATGTATAAAATATAATATTCGCTAAGAGAATATATGCTTGTAAGACAATTCTGTTGGGGATAATGTCTTACTTGCATCAGATTTCCTGGTGTAACGAATTTACAAGTGCTTCTTGCATAAGCAAGTTTGATCCCGGTCATCCCCATGACCGGGATTTTTTTCGTCTTAGCGGTTCGTTTCCGAGACGCTAAAGTCATGGATATCCAGCTCGAATGCTTCAGCCAGTTCACGGTAGGTATGGTAATCCCGACCATTGACCACGACACGGTCTGAATTATCCTCCGCGCGATGAACTTCGGACTCACTAATTTCATTGATGGCGGCAAGCAGGGCATCGACATCCACTTCAACCTCACGCTTAATGGTGTCGCTGTACTCTTTGTCAGTCTTCATGGCGGGCTCCTCATTTAACCGTCTCAACAGCTAAGTATAGACCGCACACAAAAACGCCATTCGCGCCAGGCGGCGATGCCAGGCAATGTAATTTGTTCTACACTGGCTCAAAACCACAGGAGGAATGTATGAAGGTCAACGATCGGGTAACCGTCAAAACGGACGGTGGGCCGCGCCGCCCGGGCGTGGTTCTGGCAATAGAAGAGTTTAATGAAGGCACAATGTATCTGGTGTCGCTGGAAGATTACCCGCTCGGCATCTGGTTCTTCAACGAACTGGGGCACCCGGATGGGATCTTTGTGGAAACGGCGGAATAGGGCGGCGTCGGGGGCGTCTTCTCCCCGGCTCCGGCTGCTTAAAAGCAAAATCTCTGGCCAGGCCAGAGATCAAGGTAGGGTACAACATGGCCGTGCAAATTAGCGCATATTAACGAAAATCCCATTCGTCACATTATCTGTCAGGCGTACGACATGGTATATTACTTGCTTATTATGCGTTTTAATTTTCCTTTTAATATTTCCTTTGTGTGACGATACTGTTTTTGCCTTGATATTCATCTGGTCTGAGATCTGAATTGTCCCTTGTCCAGCCATCCACATTCTTAGCATACTTGATTCAGTTCTGCTTAATGATAGGGTGGGTAAGTTAATCGCCCCTACATTCTTAACTTCTTTATTCAAATAATCGCCCAGAATGTCATCAAGTGACTCTGGTTTAATCGATTTCGAGCTGATTAATAAGTTTTTACGCACCAACAAATACTCATCGAAATGAATATTGGCGATCGCCATAAAAACAATGAACAGGGTCTTAGGATGCTGATTAATGATCTGCTTAATGTGCTGACTGTTAGCGGGGTCGTGAATGAAACAGTCCTCATTAATAAACACCACGCCGGGCTTGTGGGCGTCACAAGCGGCTGCGAGTTCTTCAACGGTGTGTGCATCGTTGATGTCTCTCTTTCTAACCCCTCTGCTTGCTAAGTACCCGGTTAACCCTAGCCGGGTGTAGCTGCATAAATCCATAATGATCGTTGACATGGCATACCCTCACTCAATGCGTAACGATAATTCACCACCTGCCTGAGAGCTCATAAACAGCCATACGGGATGGAAAAAATCTAATAAAACCTGTGAGCATGACAAAGACTTTCAGGCGAACTCACTATCCCGTAAAGTTACGTATAATTTGCCAGGAATCATCTTAAAGTAAAGTAAATATTAAGTATTGTGAGGTGGTTAGAAACATTTAAACCGCGTCAGATATATCCTGGTAGATGTTTTTCGAGATTATTTTTAGGAATATCCTCAGAAAGACATTGCAAACACTGCGGGTTATTATTTGCGTGGAAGTTCGCTAACAATATCCGCTAACAGATTGAATATCTCACTGAATAAATGTTCGCAGAAGGGGGCGATAAGTGGCATCAATAATGACATTAATAAAAGGCCAACCGTCAACGTCACCGGAAAGCCGATGACGAATACCGACAGCTGCGGAGCCATTCGGTTGAGTAAACCTAATGCGAGGTTAACGGTGAGCAGCAGGGTAATGATCGGCAGCGCCAGCATCAGCCCGTTGAGGAAGATCAGCCCGGCAGCCCTCACCAGCGCCAGAAACGCGTTGCTGTTGACCGGGTTGTCGCCAATCGGCAGCGTGTGGAAGGTGTCCACCAGCATCGAGATAAGCCACAGGTGGCCGTTGAACGAGAGAAACAACAGCATCGCCAGCAGGTCGATAATACGTGCCAGCACGGGCATATTCAGGTGGCTGCCCGGGTCAACGAACGTCGCGAAAGACAGGCCCATTTGCAAACCGATAAGTTCACCCGCCGTTCGTACCGCGGCGAAGGCGAGCTGCATCGTGAACCCGACCGCCACGCCAATCATCACCTGTTGCAGGGCAATCCAGATCGCATTCGGGGAAAAGATCGGGATATCCACCGCCGGCAGGGAAGGGGCAACGATAATCGTGATAACCATGCCCAGCCCAACTTTGACGCGTTTAGGCACCGACTTTTCACTGAGTATGGGGGCGGTGGAGATCAGCGCCATGATGCGCAGCATCGGCCAGAAATAGATCCCGAGCCACTGAACAAACTGATCGCTGGTGAAATGCAGCATCGTCCGTCAGCCGATGATGTAAGGCAGATTGGTGAACAGGTTGCGCATATAGTCCAGCAGCAAATTGAGCATCCATGGCCCGGCAACGATAATCGCCACGAAGACGGCAATGATCTTCGGGATGAACGACAGGGTCATTTCGTTAATCTGCGTGGCGGCCTGGAGAATACTGATAATCAGACCGGTGACTAGCGCAACCAGCAGCAGGGGCGCGGCGACAGCAATCGCGACTTTCATCGCCTCCGTGCCCATCATCATGACCGACTCAGGCGTCATTGCGCGCTCCTCAACTGTAGAAACTCTGCGCCAGCGAGCTGACCAGCAGCTGCCAGCCGTCGACCAGCACGAACAGCATGATCTTAAAGGGCAGGGCAATGGTCGCGGGCGGAACCATCATCATCCCGAGCGCCATCAGGACGCTGGCGATCACCAGGT
Organism: Enterobacter sp. MGH119; assembly: GCF_001037675.1. NCBI lineage: Bacteria > Pseudomonadati > Pseudomonadota > Gammaproteobacteria > Enterobacterales > Enterobacteriaceae > Enterobacter > Enterobacter sp. MGH119. The sequence goes on from NZ_KQ089929.1 coordinate 553,688, forward strand.
CGATAATCAGGAACGGAATGAAAATGGTGAAGCCAATCTGGAACGCGGTTTTCAGCTCGCTGGTGACATACGCTGGCAGCAGGATGCGCATCGGCACCGCTTCCGGTCCCTGTAACTCGCCCGTGTTAGCGAGACGGGCAAATAGGGCCAAATCCGCTTCACGCGTCTGGCGAAGCATAAATTCACGTAATGGCTGAGCCCCCTTTTCCAGGGCAACCTGCATGGAAATTTTATCTTCGCTGAACGGCTGGTACGCCTCGGTGTAAATCTTGTCGATAACCGGCGACATAATGAAAAAGGTCAGGAACAGGGCTAAACCCAGCAGCACCTGATTGGGCGGTGCGGACGGTGTGCCGAGCGCATTTCGCAGCAGACCAAACACAATGATGATGCGGGTGAAGCTGGTCATCATCAGCAGGATCGCCGGGATAAAGGTCAGCGAGGTGATGAACACCAGCGTCTGCACGGACAGGGACCAGCTTTGTCCCCCGTTCGCCAGCGGCGTGGAAACCAGCCCCGGCAGTTGCGCATACACAGAGGGCGCGAACAGGCCCAGGCCTGCCAGCGTAAGGAATAACAAACGGCGCATCAGGATCTCCCGGGACGCTTGAGCAAACTCTTCATAACGGACTGGAAATCCGCAGGGGCCTGGGCGTTAGCCTCCACCGTGGCAGGCGCAGGGGGCAGCGTGTGAAGAACGTTAATGCTGGAGGCGGTCACGCCCAGCACCAGTCGCGCATCTTCCACCTCCACAATGACCACGCGTTCGCGCGGTCCTAGCGGGGTGCTGGCGCTGACCTTCAACCCGCGGGTACCGGCCGTTTTCCCCGCCAGACCGAAACGCTTTGCCAGCCAGGCGGCGATAAGGATAAAGGCAATAATACCGAACAGCGCGCCGCTCACCTGGAGCAGCGGTGAGCCGGGTACGGCGGAGGGCGCGGACAGTGTTGCCTGGGTTTTCATACTTAACGGCTCAGACGACGCATACGTTCGGAAGGGGTAATGATGTCGGTGATACGTACGCCGTATTTATCGGCCACCACCACCACTTCGCCTTGTGCAATCAGGTAGCCGTTGATTAGAATATCCAGCGGCTCACCCGCTAAACCGTCAAGCGCCACCACGGAACCCTGCGTCAGGCGCAGCAGCTCTTTAATGGTCATGCGGGTGCGACCCAGCTCAACGGTCAGCTTGACCGGAATGTCCATAATCAGGTCGATGTCCTGCAACGTGCCGCTGACGTCGCCGCCGCCTAACTGCTGAAAGACCGCGTCTGCCGCGCTTTTCGTCGGCGTTGTTTTCTGCTCGTTTAACGCGTCAGCCCACAGATCGTCCAGTGCTCCGCTGTTTTCATCGGACGGATTGTTCATGTCACTCATTTGGGCTGTTCCTCATTCAGCGAATTCAAAATCGGGTTGATCAAGTGCTCAACGCGTAACGCATACTGGCCGTTAATCGTGCCGTACTGGCTTGTCAGCACGGGTACGCCATCCACATGGGCAATAATGCGGTCGGGTTTATCTATCGGCAAAACGTCGCCGGGTTGTAATTTCAGGATCTGCGATAACCGCATGGAGATGTCGGCAAAGTTGGCTACCAGCTCCAGCTGCGAGTGCTGCACCTGACGCACCAGGTTCTCACGCCAGTTCTGATCTTCGTGACGTGAGTTCTCCAGCGGCGGGTTCACCAGCAGTTCGCGCAGCGGTTCAATCATGCTGAACGGCAGGCAGATGTTGAACTCGCCCGTCAGGTTGCCGATCTCGACGTGGAACGGGGTATTCACGACGATGTCATTCGGGGAGGTGGTGATGTTGGTAAATTTCACCTGCATCTCGGAACGCACGTACTCCACTTCCAGCGGGTTAATCGCTTTCCACGCGTCGCTGTAGGATTCCAGCGCCAGCTTCAGCATGCGGTTAATCACGCGCTGTTCGGTATGGGTAAACTCCCGGCCTTCCACTTTGGTCGGGAAACGGCCATCGCCACCGAACAGGTTGTCCACTGCGATGAACACCAGGCTTGGCGAGAACACCACCAGGCCGGTACCGCGCAGCGGTTTCAGATGGATCAGGTTAAGGTTGGTTGGCACCGGCAGGTTGCGGGCAAACTCATGATACGGCTGAATGCGGATGGCACCGACGGTGATATCCGGGCTACGACGCAGCAGGTTAAACAGCCCCATACGGAACTGACGTGCGAAACGTTCGTTGATGATCTCCAGCGCCTGTAAACGCTCGCGCACCACGCGACGCTGGGTATTGGGATCGTAGGGACGAATATTATCGTCGCCGGTCAGACCCGGTTTCGGTTCGTCACTCTTATCGCTGTCGCCGTTGAGCAGCGCATCGATTTCTGCCTGAGAAAGAATACTGTCGCCCATGTCGTTACCGCAGAATGAAGGCTGTATACAGAACGTCAGTGACTTCCTGCTTAGGTTGGCCGTTTACCAGCGGGGTCGCCAGCGTCTGTTTGATGGCATCGACCAGCTTTTGCTTGCCCACATCGGTGGCGAGCGCGGAGGCATCCTGACGAGAAAACAGCAGCAGCAGACGGCTACGCACTTCTGGCAGGTAGTCGTTCAGACGTGCACGGGTCGCTTCATCTTTCAGACGCAGCGTAATACCCACGTAAAGCACGCGATCCGCATCGCCCAGGTTCACGGTGAACGTATCCAGCGGGTAGAAGACCGGCGCCGGTGGAGGCGGCGCTTCAGCTTTGGCGGCCGCGCTGGAGGGTTCCTGCTGCATACGCCAGTAACTGTAGCCTGCGGTGGCGCAGGCCGCGAGGGTAATCAACACCAGCAGCGGGATCCAGATGGAACGCTTGCTTTTTTTGGTGATAGCGGAGTCTGTCATCTGATACGAGCTTCCTGTTTCGGTACAGCTTAATACGGTGATTATCCCGTGTCCGGCTTAGGTCAAAGCGTGGAAAAGACGGGGATAATCACGTTACCTCTGGCGTTTAGGCAAAGATGTCTACGGCACGGCTGCCGCGCGCGGCGGATTGCAGGGCGGCAGGGGCAGGCAATAACTCTTCACTCTCATCGTTAAACCCGCCATGCTGGCCGGAACGCGAAGCGTGCTGTTGCTGCCCGGATGAGGACTGCTGCTGCCCGGCAAAGCCCTCGCTGCTGACGCTGCTTTGAGAAAGCTGAATGCCGTTTTCCGCAAGCTGCGTGCGCAGGATCGGCAGGGCCGCTTCCAGCGCCGCGCGAACGTGGCTGTGGGGCGAAACCATCTGCAACTGTGCCTGGTTGTCATCCAGCTTAAGCGAAATTTGCACCTGACCCAGATCTTCCGGGTGCAGACGCAGCTCTGCGGTCTGCTGTCCCTGTCTGGTGAACAGGGTGATGTGCTGGCTCAGATTCTGCTGCCATTCGTGCGTGCCCAGCGGCTGGCTTAACACCGGCGCTGTCGCAACGGTAGCGGCAGGCTGTGAAGGCGCCAGGTGACTGACGATCGGGGCAAGCGTCGCGGTTGGGCTGGCGGCAGGCGACGCCGCGCTCGCTACGTCCTGCTTCTCCGCGACGGCGGCGACGGCTGGCGTAACGGCTGCCGTGGCGGGCAGCGAGGTGTCGCTGTCCTGAACCGGCATTTTTTCCTGACCCGTTAACGCATGGCTAAGCGGCTGATGCTGGCCGTTATCCGTCTGGGCTAGCGCAGAGGGGAGGGCGGCACGGGGGGCGATCTCCCCGGTGCTCGCAGGCTGCGTCGCTACCGGGGTGGTGGTCTGCTGGTGCGGTAACATCGCCATCAGCGCGCTTAACCCGGCCAGCTCCTCTTCTTCAGTCGTGGTCTCGCTGTTTGTTTTCGCCTCCGGCTGGGTTAGCGCCTTCAGCGCATCCGTATTCGCGGCGGGTTTCAGGCCGGAGACGAGGCTTTGCAGGGAGACGGCGGTATCTTCACCGGTCAGCGTCTCCTGGCGGGAGAGCAGCTCGGCGATTTTGGCCTGGAGCGTGGTATCACCGTTTTTTTCCTGTGCCGCTGTCGACAGCTTGCTTCCCGCCGCTTTTAGATCGGCCAGCGTCAGCGGAGCATCTTTGCCTTTGCCAGTGGTCTCGGTCAGCGCGCCCGCCAGCAGAGAGAGAAAATCTTGCGCGCCCTCAGCGCCTTTCCCGGCAAGCGTGCCGCCGGACGGGTCGCTGTCGGTCATCAGCAGTTGTTGCAGTGTGATCATTCAGGTTTCCTCATTGATGCGCGCTGGGCAAACTCATCCATTTTTTTCTGATCCAGACGGTTTTCCGCCAGGGTCGAGGCTGCAATCTGCCGGTCCTGTAGGGTTTGCCAGGCCTGCAACCGCTGTTTTTTCTCGCGCCAGAAATTCAGCGCGGTATCGACTTTTTGCGTCCACTGGTTAAGCTGCTGGCGATGCTGCTCAATCGCCTTTTCCAGCGTCTGAATAAACTGCTGATAGTTAATCCAGCGCTGGCTACCAATGCCCTGCGTCATGTCGGTGTTAAGGTTGGTGCGATATTCATGCTGATAGTCGATTAACATCTTCAACTGTTCTTCAGCCTGCTGGCACCCGCGTCGCATTGCGCCAAGCTGCAATGCGGCATCATCAACTTCTTTTTCAGCCAGATCTTTCAGCGTTGATAACGCGCTGTTCTGCGCCATGACCTTCGCCCTCCACCTGTGTTACACCTGCGGGAAAATCAGCTCCAGTGCCTGGAGGGAATCTTCCCAGTCGGCGCGTTCAAAAATACCCTGTTGCAGAAATGCCTCCAGCTGCGGCCAGAGGGCAATCGCTTTATCGAGCATCGGGTCGCTGCCTTTGGCGTACGCCCCGACGCTTACCAGATCGCGGTTGCGCTGGAAGCTGGAGAGCAGTTGTTTGAAGTTACGCACGCGGGCGTAGTGTTGCTCGGTGATCAGGGCCGTCATCGCACGGCTGATCGACGCTTCAATATCAATCGCCGGGTAGTGCCCGGCTTCGGCCAGACGGCGCGACAGCACGATATGGCCGTCGAGGATCGCGCGTGCGGAGTCGGCAATCGGGTCCTGCTGGTCATCACCTTCGGTCAGTACCGTATAGAACGCGGTGATGGAGCCGCCGCCGCTGATGCCGTTCCCCGCGCGCTCAACCAACGCCGGGAGCTTGGCGAAGACCGACGGCGGGTAGCCTTTGGTCGCGGGCGGCTCGCCGATGGCCAGCGCAATCTCACGCTGCGCCATCGCGTAGCGGGTCAGGGAGTCCATAATCAGCAGAACGTGCTGGCCCCGGTCGCGGAAATCTTCCGCAATACGCGTGGCGTAGGCGGCACCCTGCATACGCAGCAGCGGCGACACGTCCGCAGGCGCGGCGATCACCACCGAGCGGGCGCGGCCCTCCGTACCCAGAATGTTTTCGATGAAATCTTTGACTTCGCGACCACGCTCACCAATCAGCCCCACGACGATCACGTCCGCCTGGGTATAACGCGCCATCATGCCGAGCAGGACCGATTTACCCACGCCGGAGCCGGCAAACAGTCCCATACGCTGGCCGCGTCCCACCGTGAGCAGGGCGTTAATCGGCCGCACGCCGGTATCCAGTACGTGCTCGATTGGCGTGCGTTGCAGCGGGTTGAAGGGTTGGGTGATCAGCGCGCCGGTTTCGGTGGTATCAGGGGAGGGCAGGCCATCAAGCGGTTTGCCGCTTCCGTCCAGGACGCGGCCCAGCAGCGCCGGACCGAGCGGCAGCTGTTTGCTGCTTTGCAGGCCGTCACCGCTGATGTTTTTCGCGTAGACGCGGGCGCCGGGCAAAATCCCTTCCACTTCTTCAAGGGGCATCAGAAACAGGCGCTGACCGTTGAACCCGACCACTTCGCTTTCCACTTCACGCGTCTCCCCCCCGTCCTGCCGCTCAATCACGCAGGTGGCGCCGAGCGGAAGTTGCAGCCCCGTGGCTTCCAGAACCAGACCGGTGGCGCGCGTCAGGCGTCCATAACGACGAACGGATGGCAGCTGCGCCATCTTCGTTTCAAAATTATCAAGCGTGTTAAGCCAGCGCGTAAGGCGAGCGGTCATCAGACGACTCCCGGTGCCGCCAGGCGGCACAGTTCCTGCCAGCGGGTCGCGACGCTGGCATCCAGATCGCCCTCATCCGCCGAGACCTTACAGCCTCCATGATGAAGTGACGGATCGCCGCGCAGCCGCCAGCCGTGCAGGCTCAGCGTCGCGCCGAGGCTCTCTTCCACGCGCTGCAAATCATCAGGATGAACGCGCAGCTGCGGTTTGCCGCTGAACAGCGGCTCCTGCTGGAGCAGCCCCTGGATCTGCTTAATCAGCGCGGCGTTATCCACTACCGGCGTCTGGCCGATTACCTGACGGGCCGCCTCCAGCGCCATCTGCATCAGGCGCGAGGCAATCACGCTGTCGAGCGCATCCAGCGTATGCTGAAACTCGCTCACCAGCTGCTGCATGCGAGCATGTAGCGGCGCCTGCTGCTGGCGCGCCTGCTCGATGCCCTGCTCTAAACCTTTCGCCAGCCCTTCCTGATAACCCTGTGCGTGCCCGGTCTGACGGCCTTCGTTCATCCCTGCATTGAAGCCCTGTTCGTGCGCCTGCATTTGCATCTGGGCCAGCAACTGGGCGCGCTGTTCCTCTTCACTCAGCTCGGGTTCGCCCGCCCCGGCGTCGCCCTCGTCGGACGACACAACGGCAGGGGTGAGCTCTGCGCTGGGAGGGGAGAGGTCGTCAGGCGTCCAGCGCTTCCACGACAGTTCATCAGACATAGGTGTCGTCTCCGCTGCCAATCACCATCTCGCCGGTTTCGGCCAGTCGACGAACAATAAGCAGGATCGCTTTCTGTTCGTTTTCCACCTGAGACAGACGTACCGGGCCACGGTTGGCCAGGTCGTCGCGCAGGATATCGGCCGCACGCTGGGACATGTTGCGCAGGAACTTCTCGCGCAGCGGCTGCTCGGCGCCTTTGAGGGCGATAAGCAGCGATTCGGAGTCCACCTCCTGAAGCAGGCGCTGGATGCTGCGGTCGTCCACTTCGACCAGGTTTTCGAACAGGAACATCTCGTCGATAATTTTCTGTGCCAGTTCGCCGTCGAACTCGCGTACCGCCGTAATAACCGCCTCTTCCTGCTGCGTTTTCATCAGGTTGATGATTTCCGCTGCCGTTCTCACGCCGCCCATTTTGCTGCGCTTGAGGTTCTGGCCGTCGAGCAGGTTGTTCAGCACTTCGGTCAGCTCCGCCAGCGCGGCTGGCTGGACGCCGCCGAAGGTGGCGATACGCAGCATCACGTCGTGGCGCAGGCGCTCGTCGAACAGCGCCAGAATATCGGCCGCCTGGCCCCGTTTGAGGTGGACCAGAATGGTGGCGATAATCTGCGGGTGCTCGTCGCGAATAAGATCGGCGGCGCTTTGCGGCTCCATAAAGTTGAGCGTTTCGATCCCACTGGCGGTGTCGCGCGTTTCGAGAATATCTTCCAGCAGGCTGGCGGCGCGCTCTTCGCCCAGCGCCTTAACCAGCACGGAGCGCAGGTATTCGTTGGCGTTGACGTTGAGGGCGGCAAACTGCTCGGCTTCCTGCTCAAACTCCGCCAGCACCTCGGTCAGCTGCTTGTTAGAGATCTGGCGCACGTTGGCCATCGCCGCGCTGAGGATCTGCACTTCTCGCTGGGAGAGGTGTTTAAACACCTCCGCCGCGCGATCTTCCCCAATGGTCATCAGCAGGATGACGCTCTTATCGGTGCCTGTAAGCGTATTACTCATGTTCGTTACCCATCCAACCGCGGATGACCAGCGCGACGACGCGCGGATCGTTATCTGACATTTCGCGAATGCGCTGGCTCATCACCTCTGCGCCCATGCGCTGGTTAGCACGACGCTGCTGCATCTGTTCATCTTTGCTGAGACGAACTTCAACCGCTTCTTCCTCGTCCGGACGCGCGTTCTTCTGTTCCAGCGCGGCTTTCTCGGCTTCAGCACGACGCTGTAGCTGAGGACGAACGCCCTTACGCCACAGCAGCCACGCGACAATCAGCACCAGCAGCCAGCGGCCTGCGGACATCAGCTGATCGAAGAACGCCTGCTGTTGCCAGAACGGCAGTTCGCCACCGGTCTCATCCACCGGGTTGAACGGTGAGTTCACAACGTTGAGGGTATCGCCACGTTTTTCAGAGAAGCCCATCGCTTCGCGGGTCAAATCTTCGATCTGCTTCATCTGCTCCGCCGTGAGCGGCAGCGGTTTACCATCCGGCAGCGTTTTGTAGTTCACCACCACGGCAACAGAGAGACGCTGAATATCGCCCGTGTTCAGTTTGGTATGGCGGATGGTCCGGTCGACTTCGTAGTTGGTCGTTTCGTTACGGCTGCTGTTACGCGGGCCGGTACTGTTCGCGGTCGAGGTCGTCTGCTGATTCGTTTGCTGACCGTTCTGCGGGTTTGCCGGCGGGGTGGAGATTGGCGCGGCGTTGGCAGGTGCAGGCTGGTTAGAGAGCGCACCCGGCACACCGCCAGGATATTGGCCGCCGACCTGTTCCGTCTCATTGATCTGACGCGAGCGTAACACGGCGCGGGAGGCATCCCCGTTCGGAGCGTACTGCTCTTCGGTCTGTTCTTTATTCGAGAAATCAATCTGCGCGGTGACCTGCGCGTGCACATTGCTGCTGCCGACCACCGGGCCCAGAATCGCTTCAATGCGACGCTGAAGACGGCCTTCCACGTCGGCGGCGTATTTCAGCTGGGCGTCGTTGAGATCGCGCCCGGCGGTGTTGGACTGCGTCAGCAGATGACCACTCTGATCCACCAGCGTGACGTTACCTGGCGGCAGACCGGCCACCGCGCTGGAGACCAGGTGCGTGACGGCGCTGATCTGCCCTTCATCCAGCGCACGGCCAGGTTCGAGGTTAACGGTCACAGAGGCAGAAGGGGACTTTTGTTCGCGGACAAACAGGGACGGCTTAGGCATCGCCAGGTGCACACGGGCACTTTTCACCGGGCCTAAGGTTTCAATCGTACGGGCCAGCTCACCTTCCAGCGCGCGCTGGTAGTTAACCTGCTCGCTGAACTGACTGATGCCGAATTTTTCCTGATCCAGCAGCTCAAACCCAACCGCGCCGCCTTTCGGCAGCCCCTGCTGGGCGAGACGCAGGCGAAGCTCGTGCACTTTATCTGCCGGTACTTCAAGCGCACCGCCGTTATCGGCAAAGCGATACGGGATGTTCATCTGGGTTAACTGGGTGACGATGGCACCGCCATCCTGGTCGGAAAGGTTGCTGTAGAGCGTGCGGTAATCCGGGCTTTTTGCCCATAAGACCATCGCGACAACGATCGCAATGGCGGCAGCGCCTGCCACAATCAACGGGATCTTAGGGTTGGCGCGAAGGCGGTTCATCCACTCGAGTGATTTATTCTGTGGCGCTGTCGATGCTGCTGTCGCACTCATTGCGCACCTCTTAAATCCTGGTGGTTTACGTTATTCGTGTAGAGAAACAAAACTGACTCCCGGGTCGGCAAACACGACAAAAGTTCCATACTGATGGCCCTGCCATTATTTGATGATTCGGGATTTTCTATGCGTCAAATAACCTGGTTTTTTAACGCTATTTACCGCCATTATCTTATTGACAAGCTGTTAGTCTTGACCTCGTAAAAAAACATCCAGGGGGAGAGTCATGGCTATACAGGGCATTGAAGGGGTACTCAGTCAGTTACAGGCAACGGCGATGACCGCCCGTATTCAGAGCGTGGCTCACCAGCCGCCGGGCGTTAGCTTCGCCGGTCAACTGCATGCGGCGCTGGACCGGATCAGCGACAAGCAAAACGCGGCCCGTACCCAGGCTGAGAGATTTACCCTTGGCGAACCCGGCGTGGCGCTCAACGATGTGATGGCCGATCTGCAAAAAGCGTCGGTGTCATTGCAGATGGGGTTGCAGGTGCGTAACAAGCTGGTGTCGGCATACCAGGAAGTGATGGGCATGCAAGTTTAGGTTATCTAACCTAATGATATTTATAATTAATATCCATCCAATATTAACGCCAAGATTATAGAGGACGGGATTATCCAGGCAGCTAGGGTCATTCAGGTGCCGGGCATCTAAGATAGCAATCAGCAACAGGGTTGCATTACCGGTAGAGCAGGGAATGATGTTGATACCAGCGAGCCGATCGCGTTTACCGGTTCGATGCATGTACTGGTGACCTACAGCCTGGGTTATCCGACACTACTCTATCTGGTGAAGGCTCGAACCGATACGCAAATACGACTTCACCGCAGCAATTCTTATCACAATTAAATGCCACGTTGGATAAAGTATTGAACATTCTGGTTCATTACCTGATTATGCCAAGGTTGTGTTTAATGACATGAGGTTGCTTTCAAACTTTCCGAAGGAAGCGTTTTCTGACCAACCACATCGCTTGGTATAACTAGCTGTTATTATCAAAGCAAAAGTCTTTTGGATATGTTTAAGTCAGGTGTAAGCACACTTATTTCAGGCAAGTATTTTTAGGAATACACTATAAGAAAATTTATTACGTAATAGAAATTATTACCTAGCAAACCAGACCACATCCGCTACCAGTTTAAGGTTGGAGAGTCATGCTTTTGCAACCAGCGGCACAATCAATTCAGCAGGTCGCTGTCTTATACAGTAGAATTTACCGATTGGCTCAAACAGCCATGTAGCGGGTTGTAAGATGTGCGGTACACTCCTCGATTCCGGAGAAGGCGTAATCGACTATTTACGCCTCGTCCTTGCTCAATATAAGAATATTCATCAATGACATTTTCCATCAAGATTAGAAAAGGATTTGGTTGTTATTTTTTTTGAAGTTACTTATTTAACGATTTTAACATGTTATGGAAGCTCGTAGGATGCCAGGTGAATATTTTAATTATTAGATGGTTGCGTATTTATTTCATCGGTTTTTTCGATGTTAATACAGATATTACAGGAGGCAATACCACTCAAGAGTAACTTCAAGAGCCATAACCATATTCCGGGGGACTATGGTTATGGACGCAGAAAATGACCACTTGGACCTGTTCTTCAAAAATTAGGATGGGCCAGTGTATCTGGCCCATAAATATTACAGAAATAATTCAGGATGTGCACTCTTTAGCATTGAACCAAAGTTTATCGACCCGTTAAGAGTGAAGTGTCCTGCGTCAAAGTAATAAAATGATTTATTATGTTCACTTAGAAGTTTGCAATCATAGTTATTACCGCACTGAATATCCATTGCAGAGATATACGTCACTCTACTTGCATACTCCTTATGTTCAGAGAAAAATGTTTTTAAGTCTTTGTCAATTTTAATTTTTGGTTTGGAATAATAGTTTTTAGAGTATTCGTTCACCATTTCAACTGTGGTTTTTTTCTCATCCATTGAGTTAGCTACTATATCAATGGCGCTTTTAGTATATGTCATTTTTGGTCCAATAACATATATGTGAGCTTTAGTTTTTGAAAGATATTCATTCAGTGATTTACTCAGATTGAGCAGATCTTCTTTAGCCCAATCGTCGTGCATAAATACAACATCAGCATCATTTAATGCTTTATTATTGACTGCTTTATGGAAAACTGGAGGGCATTTATCTTTATATTGCGGATAATTTGGAGTAAATCCAAAGTTTGAGCAATAAGACGTTGTTCTAAGATAAGTGATATCACCCTTCAGCCCATTTTCGGTTAGCGCATAAGTTAGATCAACACCGTGCGAGTTTCCGATAATGACTATTTTTCTTGGTCCGTTCGCGGGCACTGGTTTTTCCTTATCACCGTCAACCCAATATCTAGCTCTCTCTTTAGCAATATCCTCAGACGTAAGAAGTGCGTAAGGGAATCTTGATGCAAATCCACCATTTTGACTTGAAAATGCGGAAACGCCGAAAGGAATCAATAAGATTAATATAATAGCTATGATTTCTTTATATGTTTGCTGACGGTATTGATTTAATACTCTTTTTGTCTGATTTTCAATTAGATTATAAGAAATAGCGCCAAGGATAAATGATAATATAATTCCAGCGAATCTCATTGATGAATCCGTTAAACCGAAATAATTCAACGCTACTACCACAGGCCAGTGGAATAGATAAACAGAGTAGGATATTTTTCCAATGAATTGCGCAACTGGATTACTTGATATCCATGAATCATGTCCTGAAGCGATAAAAACGGCCGCAGCAGAAACAGGTATCAATGCGAGCAACCCAGGCCACTGATCGTTTTTATCAAGACAGACTATAGCTGCAACCATAGTAAAGATAGATATATAATGTAATATAGCCAGGTAACGCCTGTTGATTTTTATCTGATTCAAATACACCAACCCGCCAATAACCATCTCCCAAGCTCTAGCTGGTAAAAGATAAAAAGCTTCAGATGCTTTATTTGATTCAACGAAATAAACTGATAGTGTTAGGCTTACTATAAAAACAAATTGTAGAACACTATTTATTGCCTTCCTATTAATTTTGTACACAATGAACATTAACAGTGGTAATAACATATAAAATTGCCACTCTACTGATAATGACCATGTATGCAGGAGCCACTTTTGACTAGCCGAAGCATCAAAATAGTTTATCTCTTTGAAGTATATTATATTCGATATAAACAATAAGCTTGAATAAATGTGTCGACCAAGCGTCTCGAAATCTGTTGGCGTTAAGAAGAACCAACATGATATAAATACTAGCAAACAGGTGCAAGATAACGCTGGTATGATTCTTTTAGCGCGATCTAGATAAAATTTAATGAATGAAAAGTTATTTGCTTCTAGCCTTGATTGGATTATACCAGTCATCAAGAATCCAGAAATCACGAAGAATATATCTACGCCAGAGAATCCTCCCGAGAAAAAAGGGGTGTCAAAATGATAAAGTACAACTGATATTACTGCTAGCGCTCTCAATCCGTTAATATCTTTTCTAAAAGTAATCATTGTTATGTCTTGTTGTTAAGTTAGTAAAAATCAGTATTTTCTTATTATAACATCAAAGAAAGTCTGGATCGACAGGCTAGTTTTGACGTGCTGTTTTAATACACAGTGGTTTTTTTGAGGGTTATGGTGCGCGCAGTAGACGTACAAGCCGTCTTCATCGACCTCACAGAACCATACCGTCCTTCCTGTGCAAACGCAGGAGGCTTTCATGTTTTCAATACTGAAGCGCTAAATGAGTGTGGTGACAAATTGCTCATTTGGTTTGTTGGGCGTCAATAGTCTGAAGATTTGGCCGATAACGCATCAATCCTTGAATGATGGCGAGGCTACATAAGGAGAGAAATTTGATGACGTGCGTGTTGTCGCGGTCGCTACACATTGCATTCTCCAGGTCTGGGTGGCCATTCTTTAAGCAAAATGAACTTTTCCGGCGCGCTGATGTTGTTTGCTTCAGTAGTATCTTCGAGCTATCCACTTCTATGTCGAGCCGGATAATGACCATCCTGGAAGAAATGAGCTGTTGTGAAAAATTTACAGTATAGACGAAGCTTCTTTTGCCCAGACTGGCTTAAGCAACTGCCCTGACCTAACTAATATTTGGGAAAGAGATACGCACGCTGGTGTTAAAGCGGACGTATATTACAGTTGGTATTGGCATAGCACAGACAAAGACTCTGGCGAATCTTGTAAACCATGCAGTGAGCAAAGGGCTAGCTGCTTGACCTCATAAACGTCGTCCGTCAGCGAAGCCTGGTGACGCTTATGCATGTAGAAGATGGATTGCATGTTGGACTTCTATTAGTTAGAAGCTAAGCGCGATGGATAGTTAAACTGCGTTGGATATATCAGAACAGAGCACATGGATAATCCGCAAGTACTTTAATTTAGTGCTCGAGCGAACCTTTCGCGAGCGGCCTGGCAATTCATGTGTCGACCTGGAAGAATTCGCGTCAGTGAAGCAGGAACAGCATTCAGCCGATCGTTTGGTGAACGTATTAACGAATACGAACAGATGCGGCAGGCCATTTGCAATAAAGCGGTCCGTGGCGCTAAGAAAATTCGCGGAGGGCACCAGTACTGCCGGTTTATCTCGACCTCAGTAAAGACATCCTCTTTTGTTCTTCAGGAGTGATATTACAGCGACAGCGCATCTCAACAGGTAGCGAGAAGTTAAAGAAGATTATGGCTAAGGACGGGAAGGGCACGCTTTATTTTGCAGGAAAGGGAATACAACATTCTTTGCAGACGAAGCGTGAAATACTTTCGACGCGCTACACTATCGGCTTTTCTGACCTGCCAAAGGTCCGATAATGAACTGGTGCACAGCTGTTAAATCCTACGAACATATTGGTGGTAATTATGATGAGAGGATCAACAGGAGTGGATGTGACATAAAACAGCACTCGTTCTAAGGCGAACTTAGACGACTGATGTTTTCGACGACTATAACCATCTGTTATTTGGTGCGCTCTTGGACGATCTTTGTCGATTATGAAAAATGTATGCTCATATGATGGGGATGCAGGTGTAAACCTTCCAATCTTACGCTGGCAGCCTGATGGCTTTAATGCCACAATATTTTTTTCTTCGCATGCAGGAAAGATGATGAAAAAAGTAGCAATTGTGGCTGCGATGCTGACGTTAGCGGGATGTGTTCAGGTTGATAACTATCAGGAAGTGATTAAGCACCCGGTACCTTCGCAACTGGCAGGTTACTGGCAGTCGAAAGGGCCGCAGAGCGCGATGGTGAGCCCGGAAGCGATCGCCACGCTGGTGGTGACGCCAGAGGGGGATACGCTGGATTGCCGTCAGTGGCAGCGCGTTATCGCGGTGCCGGGTAAGATCATGCTGCGTTCAGATGATTATTATAACGTGACGCGTAAGCTGGATGTCTATCCGCTGGAGCGTGATGGGGCGGCGCTGGAGTATGACGGTATGGAACTGTACAAGGTTGACCGTCCAACGGTGGAATGCGCAGATTACCTGAGCAAGAATCCGCTGGAGAGTAAGCTTCCGTAACCGTTTTGGAGTTTGCGCCCTCTACCCGTGGTCTGAGAGATCTCCACAAAATAATGCCTTCACCGTCGGCCCCCTCTCCCTGGAGGGAGAGGGCTGGAGTGAGGGGGAACATACGGCTCTGGTGGTCATTCCGTTCACTTTATGTTCCTTGCTACTCTGTAGCGACATGTGCGGTGAACGTGCCAGGGTGGCTCAGTCGCCACCACCCTGGCGACCCGGGCTCCCGGCGGAAACTCGCCGCTTCGCGGTACCCTCAGCTTTTTCCTTCAGGCTATCGGGTCGGGCATGAGCCTGCATCCATGCAGGCCACGCCCTCTCGGCGCTTCCCTGCGCCTCGCCCCGGCCTTACGGAAACGCTTCGGCGATTTACAGCCGGACCAGGGCATCGCTGAAAGTCCTCAGTTATTATGAAGGCAACGTTATTGCTTCTGCTTTCAAATTACTGGGGATATCTCTCCCTGTGGGAAAGGGTCGGGGTGAGGGCATCAGACCACACTGTTCCAGCACTACAGCGCGTCCTCAATCACCCAGACGCTGACGCTTCCCCCGTTACAGAAGAACGTCCCTTCGCCATCCGCCGCCGTGGTCACGGTTTCCTCGCGGTTGCCTAAAAAATCACGCCAGGTCTTATTGCCGTAATTTTCCCCGAGGCAGATCGTCTTCTCGCCGTCATCCCCATTCGACAGCACCACCACACAGCCCGGGTGCTCCTCAGTCCCGCTGCGGCTGAACGCAATACAGTTTGGATGATCGAAAAACAGCGTCTGCACGCCGTGGGCAAAACGCTGCCGGGCGAGGATCAGCTCGTGGAGCTGTTCAATCACCGGCATATCGATGTGATACGTCTCGCCATCCCCGCCGGTGTCGTCATAGCTGGCGCCAAAAAGATCCGGGTAGAACACGCTCGGCACGCCGTTTTCACGCAGCAGGATGAGCGCGTAGGCCAGCGGTTTGAACCAGGCTTCAACCGGGGCTTCCAGCGCCTGCAAGGGTTGGGTATCGTGGTTGGCTACCAGGGTCACGGCATGGAACGGATCGGCTTCCACTAGCGTACCGGTGAAAATCTGGCTCATATCGTAGTCGCGTCCCTGGCGTGACGCTTCGTGAAATTTCATTTGCAGCGGCGCATCAAACAGCATCGTTTTGCCGTCCACCTGATTGATGTAGTGCTGCAATTTATCCACTTCGTGAGACCAGTATTCCGCCACAATAAACAGCGGCTGCGGGGCCACCTCCTGGACGTGCTCAATCCACTCTTTATAGAACCAGGCTGGAATGTGTTTTACCGCGTCCAGGCGGAAGCCGTCGCAGTGGGTTTGCTCCATCACCCAGCGCGCCCAGTATTTGATCTCCTCCGTCACCGCATGGTTGCGAAAATCAATATTTTCACCCATCAGGTAATCGAAATTGCCCATCTCGTCGTCGACCTGATCGTTCCAGCCTTCGCCGGTGTAGTCGTTCACGATTTTGAAGATACCGTCCTCATTGGGGTTTTCAATGTGGTCGATACCGCTAAAGCATTTGTAATCCCAGATGAACTGCGAATACTGGCCGGCCCGAACGGGAAAGGTGTAGCGCGTCCAGGCTTCGCATTCGATGATCTCATCGCTGATTTGGGTGCGATCCTGCGCATCCACGCGCTGCACGCGGACGGGTTCCTTCTCATCGGCCCCCATTTTGTGGTTGACCACCACGTCCAGAAGCACCGCAATCTGGTTACTTTTTAAGGCGTTGATGGCCTCCAGCAACTGGGCTTTATCGCCGTATTTGGTGGCGACGCTGCCTTTCTGGTCAAACTCACCGAGGTCGAAAAGGTCATAAGAGTCATACCCGACGGAATAGCCGCCGGATGCCCCTTTGTAGGCCGGCGGTAACCAGACCATATTGATGCCGATTTCGTTCAGATTGGGGGCTAATGCCGTGACTTCTCGCCACAGTTCACCGCCGGTGGGGTAGTACCAGTGAAAACATTGTAAAAGTGTTGGGTTGCGCATGCACCATCTCCATGAGGTCGCGAAACTCAAGTATGGAGCAGGTTTGGCAGAAATGCCTGGCGAACGAAACGGTTAACGTTTGCCCGCCAGTTAAATGGCTAATTGATATCGCTATTACTTTGCGGAACCAGGACATGACCGCCCTGGTTACCGTAGGTGGAGAGAACGGTTTTCTGGATGGAAGATTGCCCGACCAGCTTCGCCAGCTCATCCATTCTGGCTTGCAGCAACGTTTTTACCTGGCCTTCGTTGTCCAGGATCACCCGCAGCGTCGGGCGAAGCTGCTCCTGAATCTGCGTCGAAGGTTCACTTTCCTGAGTGAGACGAGCCAGTGAGTGCACCGCATTAACATAGTCGGTTTCACAGATGATCAGATCATCCCATAGTCCCTGCCGGGCCAGTCGCAACATCAACTGGCTCTGCTCAAGGAGTTGCTGATAAAGGGCATAAAGTTGCGGTGCGTTACTCATTAGACGGCGTCCTGGACAAGAGTTGGTATACCTGCTGCCTCCTTCCAGCCATCCGCAATATTGCGCAGTAAATTTTCCACCTCTTCGATGGCACTGGCATCATTGCGAAGGTTGGCCTGAAGCAGGCGACGAACCATATAGGCATAGAGAGCGATCAGGTTTTGTGTTAACTCGTCTTTACTCTCTTCATCCAATCCGACCTTCAGGCCATTTTCGATGATATTAATCGCTTTGGAGAGCGCCAGCCCTTTTGCCTGGATATTACCGTCTGCAAGGAACAGACGTGCCCGTACCAGTGCGCTGAGGGCTCCATCAAATAGCATGATAACCAGCTGCTGCTGGCTGGCGCTCATCACCGCGCTTTCAACTTCTATCTTTGCGTAGGCTTGCGTGCCTTTTGCGCCGTACATGTTATCCCCCTAGGGTCTGATTAGCGTTTACTACTTGTTGCTGGACGTATTTTCGAACTGCTGCGTCAGGTAACTGCTGGTAGAGTTCAGCGAGTTCATCATGACGTCTAATTGCGTAAACTGTTCTTTATAACGCGCTACCATGGTGTCGATACGCTCGCTGGCCGCGTTATATTGCTTAGTTAAATTGTTCAGGGTTTTACTGACGCCATCTTTGGCAGCCTGAATGATGCCGGTGCTGGAGAGCCAACCTGTAAGGTTTGTTCCAACGGTGGTGGTGATACCGGATGTTTTCCCGTCACCGATCAGCAGGTCTTTGATACCAGCCGCGCTGTTTTTCATTGCCGCGCTAAGCTTGTCATCATCCACTTCCAGTTTACCGGTGCTTGGGTCGGTAGTGATGCCAGCTTGAGCAAGGGTCTTGATATTGGAACTGGTGTGAGGGTTATTCAGCACGCTTCTCAACTGAGTCTGAATAGTGCGTAGCGTACTGTCGCCTAATAACGCGCCGTTGCTGGTATTCTGAGCGTCTGAACCCGCGTCCACAGCAGTATATTTTGTGAGGCTGCTGAAAGTATCTTGCAGGGAGTTATACGCCGTCACCCAGTCGTTTATCGCTTTGGTCGCTTTAGTGTTATCGGTAGTGATCGTTAAGGTCTGATTACCGGTTGTCACGTCGTTCAGGTTGAGAGTGATATCTTCCAGCGCATCACTGATTGTATTGCTGCTGTTTTCAATATCAACGTTATTAACTTTCAATAGCGCATTTTGGGCCGTAACGCTTTCCATCATGCCGTTAGCGGTATCTGCGCTATTACCGTTGTAGCCCATGAAGGACTGAAGTGCCGTATCGCCGCTGACACTAATAGTCATGGCATTGTCTTTACCGGTATCTTTCGACGTAATGGACAGACGATACTCACCATTACCGACGTTAATAATACTGGCACTTACGCCAGCATCCGCTTTGTTGATCGCATCTCGGATACCACTCAGAGATGAGTTTTCCGCACTGATATTAATAGTGACAGGTTTCTTGTCACCACCTTGCTGAATGGTGATGGTGCTGTCCGCTGTCGCAATCGCCGTTTTATTATCACTTTGCGTTTTAGCTGTTGTCAGGGTTTGCGCCTGCGCAAGCTGCGATACGTTAATGGTGTATTTACCCGCAATCGCGCTGCCGCTGGTTGTGGCACTGAAGGCTGTGCTGCTGCTGGCGGTGGTAGTCGCTGTAAACAGATCGGCTTTGCTAAGTGCAGTATTTGCCGTCTGGAAGGATTCCAATGCACTTTTCAGCGTGCCGTAGGCACTAAGTTTTGCTGTATAGGAAGTTTGCTGCTTAGAGATCGGCGTCAGCTGTGCTTTTTGTGCAGCGGTCAGACTGTCCAGAATGTCGCCTAACTGCAAACCTGATCCGACTCCCAACGTAGAAATACTTGCCATATTTATTCCTTAATGTAACGACACGTAGAACGAATAGTGGGGTTATCGGCCTCAACTCAGGAAAGTTTACGGTTAGATTCTTTTTTTTAATGGCGAGAATAGCGCTAATAGAGAAGAGTATTTCTGTGGCTAAAAAAATGATGCGATCCTGAAAAAAAATCTAAAGGTTTTTTTGGACCAGACGATAACACCTTTGACGGCGATGAAGCCGAAGGGTGGAAACCCAAATCTAATCCACAGATTTGATGAACAACAGGAAACGAAATCATGGCACAAGTCATTAATACCAACAGCCTCTCGCTGATCACTCAGAACAACATCAACAAGAACCAGTCTTCAATGTCTACTGCCATTGAGCGTCTGTCATCCGGTCTGCGTATCAACAGCGCAAAAGATGACGCAGCAGGCCAGGCGATTGCTAACCGCTTCACCTCCAACATCAAAGGTCTGACTCAGGCTGCACGTAACGCTAACGACGGCATCTCTGTTGCACAGACTACTGAAGGCGCACTGTCTGAAATCAACAACAACTTACAGCGTATTCGTGAGCTGACCGTTCAGTCTTCTACTGGTACTAACTCTAAGTCTGATCTGGACTCAATTCAGGATGAAATCAAATCCCGTCTGGACGAAATTGACCGCGTGTCTGGTCAGACTCAGTTTAACGGTGTTAATGTGCTGGCTAAAGACGGTTCCATGAAAATTCAGGTTGGAGCGAACGATGGCCAGACCATCACTATCGACCTGAAACAAATCGACTCTAAAACTCTTGGTCTGACCGGTTTTAACGTTAATGGTCAGGGCTCTGTGGCAAACACTGCTGCTACCAAGGATGAACTGGCAGCGGCAGCAGCTACAGCAGGTACAACACCATCCACCGATGCTGCCGGTGTAACCAAATACACTGTAGACGCAGGTCTGAATAAAGCCACTGCTGCAAACGTATTTGCAAATCTGTCTGATGGTGCAATTGTCGATGCCACAATTTCTAATGGTTTTGGGACAGCGACAGCGACTAACTATACCTACAACAAAGCAACAAATGATTTCAGCTTCGGGGCGACCATCGCTGCTGGTGCGGCAGCTGGTGACAGCAATAGCGCTGCACTGCAATCCTTCCTGACGCCGAAAGCAGGGGATACTGCTAACCTGAGCGTTAAGATTGGTGGTACTTCTGTTGATGTTGTGCTGGCGAGTGATGGTAAAATTACTGCTAAAGATGGTTCAGCACTGTTTATCGATTCAACAGGTAACTTGACTCAAAACAGCGCCGGTACAGTTGCCGCGGCAACGCTTGATGGTCTGACTAAAAACCATGACGCTACAGGTGCAGTGGGTGTTTCAATTACTACGGCTGATGGCGCAACTATCGCTCTGGCGGGTTCTGCTGACGCAGCAACAGGTTCTCAATCAGGTACAATTACACTGAGCAACGTTCGTATCAGCGCTGATGCTCTGCAATCCGCTGCTAAAGGTACTGCTCTCAATGTAGATAATGACGCTGATGGTACTGACGATATTTCTATTAGCGCAACTGGCGTTGTTACCACTGGGGGCGCGGCTACTTATACAGCGACTGATGGTACTCTGACTACTACCAATACCGTTGATTACTTCCTGCAAACTGATGGCAGCGTGACCAATGGTTCTGGAAAAGCTGTTTACACTGACGCAGCAGGTAAATTCACTACCGACGCAGCGACTAAAGCTGCTACTACTACCGATCCACTGAAAGCATTGGACGATGCTATCAGCTCCATCGATAAGTTCCGTTCTTCTTTAGGTGCCATCCAAAACCGCCTGGGTTCTGCTGTCACCAACCTGAACAACACCACCACCAACCTGTCTGAAGCGCAGTCCCGTATTCAGGACGCCGACTATGCGACCGAAGTGTCAAATATGTCTAAAGCGCAGATCATCCAGCAGGCCGGTAACTCCGTGTTGGCCAAGGCTAACCAGGTTCCTCAGCAGGTTCTGTCTCTGCTGCAAGGTTAATCGCCTGATTACGCTTAAACCCCGCTTCGGCGGGGTTTTTTCTATCCACGCACAAGCGTAACCCCCCAAATAACCCCTCATTTCACCCACTATTCACCCGATTAAAACCCCTCCAGAATCGGATAATCATGCCGATAACTCAACTAACGCAGGGCTGTTTATCGTGAATTCACTCTATACCGCTGAAGGTGTAATGGATAAACACTCGCTGTGGCAGCGTTATGTTCCGCTGGTGCGTCACGAAGCATTGCGCCTCCAGGTGCGTTTGCCGGCGAGCGTGGAACTGGACGATCTGCTACAGGCGGGCGGTATCGGGTTATTGAATGCAGTTGACCGGTACGACGCTCTGCAAGGAACGGCATTTACGACTTACGCAGTGCAGCGTATTCGTGGTGCGATGCTGGACGAGCTGCGCAGCCGCGACTGGGTGCCGCGCAGCGTTCGCCGCAACGCGCGCGAAGTGGCGCATGCGATGGGGCAGCTGGAACAGGAGCTGGGGCGCAACGCGACGGAAACCGAAGTAGCGGAGCGTCTGGGCATTCCTGTTGAAGAGTATCGCCAGATGTTGCTCGATACCAATAACAGCCAACTCTTCTCTTATGATGAGTGGCGCGAAGAGCATGGCGATAGCATCGAGCTGGTGACCGATGAACACCAGCAAGAGAACCCGTTACACCATTTACTGGAAGGGAATTTACGCCAGCGCGTGATGGAAGCGATTGAAGCTTTACCGGAACGTGAGCAACTGGTGTTAACCCTCTATTACCAGGAAGAGCTCAATCTCAAAGAGATTGGCGCCGTGCTGGAGGTGGGCGAGTCACGGGTGAGCCAGCTGCACAGCCAGGCCATTAAACGCCTGCGCACAAAACTGGGTAAGTTATAGGTGAGTCATTCGCCTTGGAAATGCCGCACAACGTATTGACAACCAGGAGTTATCATGACGGTGCAGCAATCTAAAAGACGGCCTTTAAGCCGCTACCTGAAAGACTTTAAACACAGCCAGACGCATTGCGCCCACTGTAAAAAATTACTCGACCGCATCACGCTGGTTCGTCGCGGTGAAATCGTGAATAAGATTGCGATTTCCCGCCTCGATACGCTGATGGATGAAGCCGCCTGGCTTGAAGAGCAAAAAGAGTGGGTAGCGCTTTGCCGTTTCTGTGGCGATCTCCATTGCAAAGAGCAAAGCGACTTCTTCGATATTATTGGCTTCAAGCAATTCCTGTTTGAACAAACGGAGATGAGTCACGGCACCGTGCGTGAATACGTGGTTCGCCTGCGCCGCCTGGGTCAGCATTTGACCATGCAAAATATCTCCCGCGATCTGCTGACAACCGGATACCTGGATGAAAATCTGGAGCCCTGGCTGCCCGCCACCAGTACCAACAATTACCGCATCGCGCTGCGAAAGTACGCACAATATAAAGTCCAGATGCCGGGCGTCATAAAGCAGAAAGTCCGCGCCGGAACAACTTCTGATATATATTAAAAAAGAATAAGATGTAGCGCAGCCGCCTTTGACGTTGCAGGCGATTTCTCTACACTACTCAAAAATTCCACTGTATCGGAGTACTTATGAAATTAGCACTTCTGGGTCGTCAGGCGCTGATGGGGATGATGGCCGTTGCGCTGGTCGCGGGGATGAGCGTGAAAACGTTCGCGGCAGAGAATCTGCTCAACAAAGTTAAAGAGCGCGGCACGCTGCTGGTTGGGCTGGAAGGAACCTATCCTCCGTTCAGCTTCCAGGGTGACGACGGTAAACTGACCGGTTTTGAAGTGGAGTTTGCGCAGGAGCTGGCAAAACACCTCGGCGTTAAAGCCTCCCTGAAACCCACCAAATGGGATGGGATGCTGGCGTCACTGGATTCCAAACGTATTGACGTGGTGATTAACCAGGTAACCATTTCTGACGAACGTAAGAAGAAGTATGACTTCTCCACGCCGTACACCGTGTCCGGTATTCAGGCGCTGGTGAAGAAAGGTAACGAAGGCAGCATCAAGTCCGCAGCGGATCTGAAAGGTAAGAAAGTCGGCGTCGGTCTGGGCACCAACTACGAAGAGTGGCTGCGCCAGAACGTGCAGGGCGTGGACATCCGTACCTACGATGATGACCCGACGAAATACCAGGATCTGCGCGTAGGCCGTATTGACGCCATTCTGGTTGACCGCCTGGCAGCGCTGGATCTGGTGAAGAAAACCAACAATACCCTGGCTGTCGCGGGTGATGCGTTCTCCCGTCAGGAGTCCGGCGTGGCGGTGCGTAAGGGTAACGAGGATCTGCTGAAAGCCATCGATGGCGCCATTGCTGAGATGCAGAAAGACGGTAGCCTGAAGGCGCTTTCTGAGAAGTGGTTCGGCGCAGACGTGACGAAATAAGTCTCAGACTGACAAAAAAAGGCGCTTTTAAAAGCGCCTTTTTTATTTCTCGCGCGTCTGCGTGCATAATGAAATAACAATTGTTTGCGTGACCGGAGGAACCATGTCACTACAGAATTTAACGCGCTTTCCCCGTCTGGAATTTATCGGCGCACCCACGCCGCTGGAGTATCTGCCGCGATTTTCTGACTATCTGGGGCGCGATATATTCATTAAGCGTGACGATGTGACGCCCATGGCGATGGGCGGAAATAAGCTGCGCAAGCTGGAATTTCTCGCCGCCGATGCCCTGCGCGAGGGGGCGGATACGCTGATCACCGCCGGGGCAATTCAGTCTAACCACGTTCGCCAGACGGCGGCAGTGGCGGCGAAGCTGGGACTCCACTGCGTAGCCCTGCTGGAGAACCCGATCGGGACGCAGGCAGAGAATTACCTGACTAACGGTAACCGTCTGCTGCTGGATCTGTTCAACGTGCAGGTTGAAATGGTCGACGCGTTGACCGACCCGACAGCACAGCTCGACGAGCTGGCGACGCGTCTGGAAGCGCAGGGTTTTCGTCCGTACGTGATCCCGGTTGGCGGCTCGAATGCGTTGGGTGCCCTCGGCTATGTTGAGAGCGCGCTGGAAATCGCTCAGCAGTGCGAAGGCGCGGTAAGTTTATCCTCGGTGGTGGTGGCGTCCGGCAGTGCGGGGACCCATGCCGGTTTAGCGGTCGGGCTTGAGCAGCTGATGCCGGAGGTCGAGCTGATTGGCGTGACGGTTTCCAGAAGCGTTGCGGACCAAAAGCCGAAAGTCGTCACCCTGCAACAGGCGGTGGCTGAACAGCTTGCGCTTCAGGCGAAGGCGGAAATATTGCTGTGGGATGACTATTTCGCGCCGGGCTATGGCACCCCCAATGATGAAGGGATGGAGGCCGTTAAGCTGCTGGCCCGTCTCGAAGGTATTCTGCTTGACCCGGTCTATACCGGTAAGGCAATGGCGGGCCTGATCGACGGCATCGCCCGGAAGCGCTTTAAGGATGAAGGACCTATTTTGTTTGTTCATACTGGCGGAGCGCCTGCGCTGTTTGCCTATCATCCTCATGTCTAAAAATCAGGTAGAAAAATAATAATGCAAGAAAGTATTCAACTGGTTATTGATTCGCTGCCGTTCTTGCTTAAAGGCGCGGTGTTTACTTTACAGCTAAGTATCGGCGGGATGTTCTTCGGGCTGGTGCTCGGGTTTGTGCTGGCACTGATGCGCATGTCCAACATCTGGCCGGTGCGATGGCTGGCGCGGTTTTACATCTCCGTGTTCCGCGGAACGCCGCTTATCGCCCAGCTGTTTATGATTTACTACGGGCTGCCACAGTTCGGTATCGAGCTGGATCCGATCCCGGCGGCGATGATTGGCCTGTCGCTGAATACAGCGGCGTACACCTCTGAAACGCTGCGTGCGGCGATCTCCTCCATCGATAAAGGGCAGTGGGAAGCGGCGGCCAGTATCGGGATGACCCCGTGGCAGACGCTGCGCCGGGCGATCCTGCCCCAGGCGGCGCGCGTGGCGCTGCCGCCGCTGAGCAACAGCTTTATCAGCCTGGTGAAAGACACCTCCCTTGCGGCGACCATTCAGGTGCCGGAGCTGTTCCGTCAGGCGCAGCTGATCACCTCGCGTACGCTGGAAGTGTTTACTATGTATCTGGCGGCCTCGCTGATTTACTGGGTGATGGCGACGGTGCTGTCCGCTCTGCAAAACTATTTTGAAAACCAGCTTAACCGCCAGGAGCGTGATCCAAAATGAGTGCAATTGACGTCAAAAACCTGGTGAAAAAATTCCACGGGCAAACGGTGCTGCATGGCATTGATCTTGAGGTTGAGCAGGGCGAAGTGGTGGCAATTATCGGCCCGAGCGGGTCAGGCAAAACCACGCTGCTGCGCAGCATCAATTTACTGGAGCAGCCCGAAGGCGGGACGATCCGCGTGGGTGATATCACCATTGATACCGGGAAACCCATCAGCCAGCAAAAAGGGCTGATTCGCCGCCTGCGCCAGCATGTCGGCTTCGTGTTCCAGAGCTTTAATCTCTTCCCGCACCGCACGGTGCTGGAAAACATTATTGAAGGGCCGGTCATCGTCAAGGGGGAACCTAAGGAAGACGCCACGGTCCGCGCCCGCGAGCTGCTGGCGAAGGTTGGCCTGGCAGGGAAGGAGACGAGCTATCCGCGTCGCTTATCTGGCGGGCAGCAGCAGCGTGTCGCTATTGCACGCGCGCTGGCGATGCGCCCGGATGTGATCCTGTTTGACGAACCCACATCCGCGCTCGATCCTGAGCTGGTCGGGGAAGTGCTGAACACCATCCGACAGCTGGCGCAGGAGAAACGCACGATGGTGATTGTGACGCATGAAATGAGCTTCGCCCGCGACGTTGCCGATCGGGCTATTTTCATGGATCAGGGGAGAATAGTTGAGCAGGGGCCAGCTAAAGCGCTGTTTGCCAATCCGCAGCAGCCCCGTACCCGTCAGTTCCTTGAAAAATTCTTAATGCAGTAGCATTTTAGCGTTCAATTTGCTCCAGATGCCGCTTCTGGAGCAAATAATCCTCCCTTAAACTCCGTTCTGTTGCTTTTTTATTCCGCCTGAAGTGGATAAGCCATCGCCAAATTAAAGATAATCTGCCTGTGACCGATATTTTATATAAATAATCATGCTAAATGTGTTAGGTTATATTCACCATAATAATGATTATCTTTATCAGAGGCTTCATTCGGCAAGTATGAGGGATATAGACTTTTTCACCTGGCGACGGGAATGCGTCCTCCGGTTTCAGCAAATGACCTGTGCTGACGAGGTATATCAGGAACTTCAGCGACAAACGCAGGCGCTTGAATTCGATTATTATGCGCTTTGTGTTCGACACCCTGTGCCATTTACCCGCCCGCGAACCTCCGTCCATTCCAGTTATCCGCAACAATGGATGGCGCAATATCAATCCGAGAATTATTTCGCCATTGACCCGGTACTGAAGCCGGAGAATTTCATTCAGGGACATTTGCCCTGGACGGATGAATTATTCACGGATGCCCAGCAATTATGGGACGGCGCGCGGGACCACGGTTTACGCAAGGGAATAACGCAGTGTCTGATGATGCCAAATCATGCGCTCGGTTTCCTTTCCGTGTCATGTACCAGCTTACAGGCACACTCGATATCCAGTGAAGAAGTTGAGCTGCGTTTACAAATGCTGGTCCAGATGGCGCTCACTACGCTGTTGCGCTTTGAACATGAGACGGTGATGCCGCCTGAAATGAAATTCAGCAAGCGTGAACGGGAAATTCTGAAGTGGACCGCAGAAGGGAAGACGTCGGCAGAAATCGCCATCATTCTTTCCATCTCGGAAAATACCGTCAATTTCCACCAGAAGAATATGCAGAAGAAATTCAACGCACCGAATAAGATCCAGATAGCGTGTTATGCCGCGGCGACGGGACTTATCTGACTGATATCATGTTCTGCGTGTCAGACGAGAAAACGGCTGAATGCTTTGCATCCAGCCGTTTTTGTTACTGGCGGTAGGCTTGTTTAATTTGCTTAACCGTATTGGCAAAAACAGCGGATTCCGCCTGGTCTTCCATCTGCGCGATCTGTTTTTCCATTTTAATGATCACACGACCAGCATCAGCCTGGCCCATCGCCTGTAGCATAAGCGTCAGCAGCGACTTCAGGCAGTTTACTTCCTGTGCCAGTTCCTGGTTATTCTCGGCAGTGGCAAATTCAGGTGTGCTCATTTATTTTCCTCATTATAAAACAGCGCATGAGCGCGACGATGAAAGTTAAGGCGGCGGAGTATACCACAAGCTATGGCAAAAAATGCAGTGGTTGTTTTTTATACTTGTCGCGCCGCGATTATTGGTCGACGCGGATTATGAAGGTACTCTGTCCAATATGTTAGCGGCAATTAAATGTTTATCCCCGGTTCGTCATTCGTTAATTGTTGTTACAAAAAATCGCGCGCTCTTTTTCGTTTGAGTTAACAACTGTTTTAGTAACTTTTTGAATATCGATGCTAGAAAATAGCGGTAAAAGCCCAGCGGACAAGGGTTTTCTTTCCACTTGCTGTACAGCCTAATTTCCAAAAACGAGACCAGAATCGTATAGCCGATTTTTTAGCGTTTTAATCTTGCATGGAAAACCGTTAATATAAACCCAATTAGCAGTCAGTAGCGTTATCCCTATTCTGGAGACATTTCCTTTGATCAACGTCCTTCTTGTTGATGACCACGAACTGGTGCGCGCAGGGATACGACGCATTCTTGAAGATATAAAGGGTATTAAAGTTGCCGGCGAGGCGTGCTGTGGCGAAGATGCCGTCAAATGGTGTCGCGCTAACTCCGCAGACGTGGTGCTGATGGATATGAACATGCCCGGTATTGGCGGGCTTGAAGCCACGCGCAAAATCGCGCGCATGTTCGTTGATACCAAAGTTATCATGCTGACCGTCCATACCGAAAATCCGCTGCCTGCCAGGGTTATGCAGGCGGGTGCTGCCGGGTATCTCAGTAAAGGCGCCGCGCCGCAGGAAGTTGTCAATGCGATCCGCACCGTATACGCCGGGCAGCGTTACATCGCTTCTGATATTGCTCAACAGATGGCTCTGAGTCAGATTGAACCGGAAAAAACGGAATCTCCGTTTGCCAGTTTGTCTGAGCGCGAATTGCAGATTATGCTGATGATCACTAAAGGTCAGAAGGTGAATGAGATCTCAGAGCAGTTGAATCTCAGCCCGAAAACGGTCAACAGCTATCGCTATCGGATGTTCAGTAAATTGAACATTCACGGTGATGTCGAACTGACTCACCTGGCCATTCGCCATGGTTTGTGCAATGCGGAGTCGTTAATAAGTCAGTGAGTGAAGCGTTCGATTCAAAAGCATTTCTGAAAACCGTCACCAGCCAGCCGGGCGTCTACCGAATGTACGACGCTGGCGGTACGGTTATCTATGTCGGTAAGGCAAAAGATCTGAAAAAACGCCTTTCCAGCTATTTCCGCAGCAACCTTGCCTCCCGTAAAACCGAAGCGCTGGTCGCACTTATACACAACATTGATGTCACCGTAACGCATACGGAAACGGAAGCGCTGCTGCTTGAGCACAACTATATCAAGCTGTATCAGCCGCGCTACAACGTCCTGTTGCGCGATGATAAGTCCTACCCGTTTATCTTCCTGAGCGGTGATACCCATCCTCGCCTGGCGATGCATCGTGGCGCTAAGCATGCGAAGGGTGAATACTTTGGCCCTTTCCCGAACGGTTATGCCGTACGCGAAACGCTGGCGCTGTTGCAAAAAATCTTCCCCGTTCGCCAGTGTGAAAACAGCGTCTACCGCAACCGTTCCCGGCCGTGCCTGCAATATCAGATTGGCCGCTGCCTGGGGCCGTGCGTTGAAGGGCTGGTAAGCGAAGAAGAGTACGCGCAGCAGGTGGAATATGTCCGCCTGTTTTTAGCCGGGAAAGACGATCAGGTGCTGACGCAACTGATTACTCGTATGGAAAAAGCCAGCGCGGCGCTGGAATTTGAAGAGGCCGCACGCATCCGCGACCAGATCCAGGCGGTGCGCAGGGTGACCGAGAAGCAGTTTGTTTCTAATACGGGCGACGACCTCGATGTTATCGGCGTTGCCTTTGACGCCGGTCTGGCCTGTGTTCACGTGCTGTTTATTCGTCAGGGCAAAGTGCTCGGCAGCCGCAGCTACTTCCCGAAGGTGCCGGGCGGCACTGAGCTGGGTGAAGTGGTGGAGACTTTTGTCGGCCAGTTTTATTTGCAGGGCAGCCAGATGCGTACGCTGCCCTCGGAGATCCTTCTAGACTTCACGCTCGACGATAAAACCCTGCTGGCAGATTCGCTTTCAGAGCTGGCAGGCCGCCGGGTGAATGTCCAGACGAAACCGCGGGGCGATCGCGCGCGTTATCTGAAGCTGGCGCGAACCAATGCCGCCACGGCGCTGACCACCAAACTGTCCCAGCAGTCGACCGTCAGTCAGCGTTTAACCGCCCTTGCTACGCTGCTCAAGCTGCCGGAAGTGAAACGCATGGAATGCTTCGACATCAGCCATACGATGGGTGAGCAGACCGTGGCGTCGTGTGTGGTCTTTGATGCGAATGGCCCCCTGCGGGCAGAGTATCGTCGCTATAACATCACCGGCATTACGCCCGGTGACGATTATGCCGCCATGAACCAGGTGCTGCGCCGTCGCTATGGTAAAGCGATTGAAGAGAGCAAAATCCCGGACGTTATCCTTATCGACGGCGGGAAAGGGCAGTTGGGGCAGGCGAAGGCGGTATTCGAATCGCTCGACGTAGAGTGGGACAACAACCATCCGCTGCTGCTAGGGGTAGCAAAGGGGGCAGATCGTAAGGCTGGCCTGGAAACGCTGTTCTTTGAGCCGGAAGGCGAGGGCTTTAGCCTGCCGCCGGATTCCCCTGCGCTGCACGTGATCCAGCATATTCGCGATGAGTCGCACGATCATGCCATCAGCGGGCACCGTAAAAAACGGGCGAAAGTGAAAAATACCAGTACCCTTGAGACGATTGAAGGCGTCGGGCCAAAACGTCGCCAGATGCTGTTGAAGTATATGGGCGGATTGCAAGGATTACTCAACGCCAGTATGGAAGAAATTGCAAAAGTGCCGGGTATTTCGCAAGGGCTGGCAGAAAAGATCTACTACTCGTTGAAACATTGAGGGCTCTGTAGCAACATAGAGCTAAATTTTACTGACAACAGACAGTTACCGTCATCATGCGATTTAATATCCCTACGTTGCTCACTCTCTTTCGCGTTGTGCTCATTCCGTTCTTCGTCCTGGCATTTTACCTGCCGGTCGTCTGGGCGCCTTTTGCCTGTGCGCTTATTTTCCTGATCGCTGCCGTGACGGACTGGTTTGACGGTTATCTGGCGCGTCGCTGGAACCAGAGCACCCGCTTTGGCGCGTTCCTCGATCCGGTTGCGGATAAGGTGATGGTAGCAATCGCGATGGTGCTGGTGGCGGAACATTATCATACCTGGTGGGTGACGCTGCCTGCCGCGACCATGATTGGACGTGAGATTATTATCTCTGCCCTGCGCGAGTGGATGGCGGAGCTGGGTAAACGCAGCAGCGTGGCGGTGTCCTGGATTGGGAAAGTTAAAACCACTGCGCAGATGGCGGCGCTGGTGTGGATGCTGTGGCGTCCGAATGCCTGGGTAGAGTGGGCCGGCATTGGTCTGCTGTGGGTTGCGGCGGTGCTGACATTGTGGTCAATGCTGCAATATTTGAACGCTGCGCGCGGTGATTTGCTTGAACAGTGATCGTTTCGGCTTAATTTTCAGCAAACGATCCTGAGATGCAAAAAATAACGTTGACTCATAACGTCATATCAGTAGAATGCAACGCATCGAACGGCGGCACAGTTAGCCGGACGATAATGAAATCAAGTGGTTAGGAAGTCGTTAAATAGTTACTTGATGACATGCGGGAATAGCTCAGTTGGTAGAGCACGACCTTGCCAAGGTCGGGGTCGCGAGTTCGAGTCTCGTTTCCCGCTCCAGATTAAAGCATCGGCAGTTTGCGGGTGCAGGTCGAAAGACAACAGATTTAAGGCGCGTTAGCAAAGCGGTTATGTAGCGGATTGCAAATCCGTCTAGTCCGGTTCGACTCCGGAACGCGCCTCCACTTTCTTCCCTGGCCGGATGGTGGAATCGGTAGACACAAGGGATTTAAAATCCCTCGGCGTTCGCGCTGTGTGGGTTCAAGTCCCACTCCGGCTACCATGGGAAAACTAGAATAAAATCAATGATAAGCAGTGTCGTATAAACCACCGAAAGGTGGTTTTTTATTGCCTAATTTTCGCCATTCACCATTCTTTCGCCATTACGTTTCGCCATTCGAGAATTTTTTTACGGTGAAGTACCTAAGTACAAGTTAAATTTTACTTCAGGTTATTCGTTCTTGCTCTATGATGGTATACGTGTAATTTAACGAGAAGCCGAACTCGATATTCATACAAGTAAAATATCTCTCTAAGCATAAAATTTAAGGAGAATTTTAAATGCGTGCCTTTACTTCAGTAGTTTTGTTCCTTTGTTGTATTCTCAATCCAGTCCATGCTGAAGGCTGGTACATCAATAAACGTGGTGAACCAACAGTCATGTCAGATGATGGCTATTGGTATATGCTTCTTTCAAAGTCTATGAAAGGTGATGTGAATGCCTACCTGTTGCCTCGTAACGGTATCGAATGTAAAGCTTCTGGCAGTTCGTCAAGCATGTATGTTAATGGAACTAAATTGCGTTGGTGGCAGAACTGCGACCCATCTATGGGAATGTATTGGTACGCTTATACACAAGCAGGAATAAATCACCTAATTGGTGAATTCATGCGCCGTCAAACAGTCACCATCCGTGACGGTAGCTTAACAATTGTTTTTTCTGCGGTAGGCTTTAATGACAAAGCTCGACAGTTCATCGACGATGTAGCTGATCCTGGTTTATAAGATGTTTCGCGTCTTCAAGTTTGAAAAATACAAGTAAGAGCACCCTTCCTCGATTTTGAAGATGATAACTGGATCTGATTATTAGAATGAGAATGATTATCTGAAGAGTCTTGGTTCTTATGTGTATTTGAGGAGGGCATTACTGCCCCCCGACCACCGGTACTACAGAAATTTTTCGGTTATATCTCGCCGTTTGTGATGCATTTTTATGCCCTGAAATTTCCTGCTTCTCGTGAAGTGTTCCTTTCAGATCGGATATCCCTTTAGCTTTCAGATCATGGAACGTGAAGTTAAACTCAAGCTCAGAAAATTTTTCAGCAGCTAACTTTTTAGCTTTCATCCACTGCGCATTAAATGCATCTCGTGTGTAACGAGACCCTGACTGCTGGTGGATAACGTACAGACTTACCATGCCACTATTTAACGGAAGGGAATCGGCCAAGGTAATCGCTTTCGATAGGCGTGCTGTCCAGGCCTTAATCTGACTCACTGCCGTCTTGCTTTGCTGAATTAAAATGCCTTCATCAAGTATCTGACTCTTTTTAAGATCAAGAATGTCACCTTGACGTGCGCAGCATAAATACGCCAACTCCATGGCAATCTTCACTGGTAATGACGAAACGCTGAATAGAGCATCATATTCTTTGTCCGTGACGTACCGTGTGCGCGCCTGCTCCTTAAATTGCTTCACACCATGGCATGGATTCATCTTCACCTTGCCACGCTCATATGCCCACCTGAACACCCTCGACATAAACGCTTTCTCTCGGTTCGCCTGAACCCTGCTTTTAACACCTCTCTTATCCATATACTTCCTGATATGCTCAGGCTTAATGTTGTCTGGCTTCATCTTCCCGAAAACAACATTTACTTTTGAACCATATTTTCTGTAGTCCTTTCTGGTTTCGGTGGCCAGTTCATGAAAGTCGCCCGAGTTAAAGAACTCTTCACAAAGTGCGTGAAAGTTGGAACCTGCCCTGATATCGTTGATGAAGTTTTCATAGGCAGCCCAGACCTGAGACTTAGTAAGATCGCGATTGCACAATCTCACAGTTCTGCCGTCTGGCGTTCTGAACTCATAGGCTGATTTGCCCCGGCGAACGCGGGGCGGCATCCAGTTATCTTCCGGGTTTTTGCGGATTCTAGGCATTACATGTCCTTAAAGTTTGGTTCTTCTTCCTCTGGATTGTTGTCTACCTGCTTCAGGCCAGCTGGATTAGTTACATGATCCCATGTAGTTCCCGGCCTGCCATCTTTACGTGGTACAAAAAATACACCGCTTTCTTTCAGCGCTCTGCACTGAAGGGAAGGGCGGCGATAACCAGTAAGTTGATAGAGGTCATCAGGGGTAAGAAAACGTTGGCTTTGTCCGCTCATCGTATAGCTCTCCACTTAACCGGCTGCACCCGGCAAAATATCAATCAGTTTTTAAAACGCTGAATGCCATGAATACTTCTAAGGTGAATCTTCTGTAGAATTTTACGAACCCACAATAGAAAACATATGTCATCAGTAGCATAGATAAAGTTGATAATATGTTAAATCCAAACATTTCGTCTGTTAGGGTATTAATTACAAGTCTGACGAAAGCTACCCAAAAGAACAATAAAAATACCAAGCACACGTTCCTGCAAAATCCATATAATGCTACATAATTCTGTATTTTAGGCTGATGGTTGGAGGAGTGTTCATATGAGTAATGGTAGGCTAATCTAAAAAGATCACCTTGTAAGGCATAACCATTTTTAAGTTGAGATAAATCTACTGAAAAAATCTTCTTATAAGACTTTTCCAGCATGCTCCATAGCGGCGAAGCTAACTCCTTTGTAAGCTCTCGGGAGTACAGTTTATAAAAAGTAATTCTATCAAGAATAAATACTGGTAGTAATATCGTCTTAATTATTAGATACTTAGTTTTTCTGCCGTAATCTTTTTTGACTTCGTCTTTGAAATCATTATTTAACTCCCAAAAAAGATAGATAGAAGGGTACTGTAATGTATCATTCATATACTTTTCAACTAGAAAAGCAGAGCATATTGCTATTGCATGGCCAATGATATATGCAAGTATAACAATTGAAGAATATCCCAACAAACTGAGAGAAGATTCCTGTGCGATTGCAGTTTTCTTTAGTTGGATGATTACATCCCAATCCAGAGTGATCCCGCAAAAATATAGAAGATATAAAAACAATCCTCCTGGTATCAGGTAGCCAAGAAAATCATATATTGAAAAGGGGTTCTGGTTCATATCTTTTCACTCCCAAAATTGTGTTTGCTAGGGGGCAACACTATAAACGATCTACCTCACGAAGTTTATCTACTATTTTTTTTCGATTGGATTACGTTGTAAGTAACCGATTGATTTATTCATAAACCATTAATGTTCTTGATTTAGGCTTGTGCGTGTTTAAGCGACGTAGTATCCGCAACCTGCGCCGCCACGTTAGTACGGAGATTACGCAGTTCCAAAACAGCTACCTGCACTGCATAAGCGAACATAGCAGCAGGGCGGTCACTCACTTTTTCACTATCTCGTTGCATGTTGACAGCAATAGTCATCAGTTCATCCAGCTGTTCACCGGTCATTGGTTTATTGACTGTCATGATTTTGCTCCTGCTGCAATTTGTGTTGCTTAACGAAGTGGGCCACAGCCTTTGACTGGCTGGCGACAATGGTTTTGTCATCCATGTCCAGCCAAACGGTTTTACCGCGATACAGTGAGGCCCGACCAATTTCCTTACCATCGAGCATCACATACAGAGATCGTCCGCGAATTTCTGTTGTCGGTACTGGTTGTGACAAGCGATAGAGTTCACGTGCTTCAGCAATGGCTTTATGTTCGTCAATAATCGACAGCGCCTCGGCTAGGGCAGTGCCTTCAAGAGTGAAGACACCTTCATCACTGATCGTGGCCTGAGCCATCAGCTCAACGAAACGGCGCGCGTTCTTTACGCTCAGCACTGGCGCGATAGAGCTACGGGTAACTTTCGTTTTCCCCTGTGCAGCCGCTACAGCTTTATCGTGTTGGAGTACTTTCCCGGCCTGTTCGCCATACTCCATAACGCGATCAACCGCGACATCGACTGAAACAGCACCGGATTTAACCTCCTGCTGAACGTCATGGTTCGCCGTGCTGAGGAGCAGCAGCTTTTCGACGGTGGCCACAGACTTATTCACCAGCTTTGCTATCTCGCTGGTGGTCTGGTTAAAGGCGTTATGTAGCTCCTGAATAACAGCTGCCTGTTCCATATCGGATAGCGGAAGCTGGTTATTACTGGTCATGATGCGGGCCAGGCGCTGAACATCGTTACCGTTGAACGGCATGATGTGGATGCGGTCTACTGGCTTACCAGCTTCTGCACAACGCGCATAGCAGCGACGACGACGGTGGCCTTCAACAACCCACACTCCACCTTCATCACGGGCGATAACCTCCAGCGGGGGAACGGAGCCACCGTTCATCAGGTAGTTGAAGAGGTCATCATCTGCCTGGCGGGTACGTTCATCATCTTCGCGTTTGTTGAAACCTTCCCGCACATGGATTTGATCAAGGCTGATAAACATCCCGGTGTCGGTGCGCTTGATGGTCCCGTCACGTGTCATTTGCTTGAATGAGTTAGCCATCAGAGAGCCACCTCGTTATTTTGGGAAATGACGATGGGTGACAGCTCACGCAATTCTCGCTGGGCTTCCAGTAAATGCATATTGGTTCTGGTCTTCGTGTAGCGTTCAACAATGCGGTCACACTCTTTGGCCCAGCTTGCGACATCTTCACGCAGAGTAGCGTTCTGAAGAGCCAGTTCTTTACGCTGCGCCATCGCTTCGCAAAGCGCTACGCTTGTATAGTCCAGGCGGTTAGCCAGTTCGGTCATAATTCCGCGATAAGCTGGCGGAAGGAGAGGGGCGGCCTTACCCGCTGCGTCGATCAGCTGCTCCCGGGTCATGCGTGGTTGTAACTCGGTGACGTTCTGTGTGTTCGTCATGGATAGTTTCTCCGTGTTATACGCGCTCTGCACAGCGCTGAATTTTGGTTGCACGAATCCCTCGCCGACTGGCGACAAAAAATAATGGGGTTTCGTTTTAATAAGCACCCAACCAGAGCACTTAGTGAAACGGGCGGCTGCCACCGCCAGTCAGCTTCTCCACAATTGAGAGCGCGTTCTCCTGAGTTGATTTAACGACTACGGCCTCTCAAGTTGAACGCTGAACGCGCTTTCAGTTGTGAAAAAGGGGCGGTCGACATTAAGGACATTCAAAACTGCCGACCGCCAAGACTACACACAGCATCTGGTACCGTTACTACGGTTTACCACCTTCCTAACGTGATTCGTTTGTGGTGGCTGGTGCTGAACTTCAGCTCAGTGGCGCGGTGTTTCAATATCGTAACCGCCCGTTCCATCCGCGTTTGATCAGTCCGTATGCTCGCTTAGAACGTTTCGCCTGCTTATCTTTTCTCAACCGTTTGACGGTCAGCCCCGTCATTCACCACAACTGAAAAAGAGCGGTCCACCTTCACCATGCTTTGCCTGCCACCATTGGGATTGGTTACTACAGTAGTCGAAGGGTACAGTTTTTCATGCCCGCGCTCTTTCAGTTGCATCCTCGTCTCTTCCGAGGTGTCACACCTGATCGCCACGCTGGTGAAACGTCTCTGGCCGTCGTACTTGCCTGGCTTGCACATTCCGGCTACCCGCTGGATCTGGATATTGTCTTGCAAGGAATCCCCGGACCGCTGCGGCACATGTGCCATATGCCGTACTACTTACTACCACACCAACACAGGTAACTGTCAGTACCAGTGGTGTGATTCAAATGTAGGATATCTTACTTTGGTGTGTCAACACTAAAAGTAGGAAAACTTACATTAAGGATGAAAAAAAACCGACACGAATGTCGGTCTTAAGAGGGGAAAGATATTAGAGGTCAGTTACTACTTGTTTTACCACACCGACAATTTTGCAGTTACCATTGACTTCCATTACGCGGTAGTTAGGGTTTAACGGTACCAGGTATTTTAATGGCCCATCAATAACAAACTTTTTGAGAGTGGCCTCAGCAGAACCAACAATCTGAGCGACAACAATTTTGCCATTAACTTCTTGTGGGCTGCCGTAATCGGGGTCCACCACAACAAAGGAGCCTTCAGGAATACTTGGTGCTCCATTCGGGTTTGTCATAGAGTCGCCACGAACACGTAATGCAAAACCTTCATCAGATAAGTTGGCAGTGGTGAATATCCATTCGGAAATATCGTCCTCAGTAATGGGAGCACCACTTTCTGTCCATTCCCCAGCTTGAACCCAAGATAGGATAGGAATTTTCTTTACTCCAAATTTCTCAGTCGGCTTGTAAAGAATTTCGTCACAGTCTGGATCACCTTGTCCGGTAATAATCCACTGAGGGTTAGTTTTTAAGGCAGCCGCCAGCCCCTGTAGGTTAGATCCTCCAGGTTCATAATCACCAGACTCCCATCCTGTGACTGTTACTCGGTTTACACCAACCAACTTGGCGAGAACAGCCTGGGTGAGCTTTAGCTCTTTGCGTCTTGCGCGGATGCGTTCATTCATTTTCATGTAGGCAATCCTACCATTTTATGATGTAGGAATCCTTGACCTTTAAATGTAAGATATCCTACTATCATGGTGTGTGTTTCCCTTACATTTGAGGCAAAAATGAAAAAAGATGATGTGGTTTCTTACTTCGGCAGCGTGGGGAACGTAGCCAAGGCTTTAGGGATTTCCCATGCATCAGTATCTGGGTGGGGTGAAGTAATCCCAAAGGGCAGGGCATTCGAGATTCAGGCACTGACTGCTGAAAAGCTGAAAGTTGATCCAACCCTTTACGCTAAGCCTAATCAAAACGCTGCTTAATTTTAACTACCAAAGGAAAAACAACATGGTAGAGCCAAGCCTGAAAGAAGTAGTTAAAGCGATGTGCAAAGCGTATCCAGGAGGCCGTGAGGCTATGGCCGGTGCTCTTGGCATGTCAGTAACGCAGTTCAACAACAACCTGTATGAGAAGAACGGCTGCCGTTTCTTCGAAGTGAACGAGCTGGAGGCGATGGAAGACATCTCGAATACGTCCCTCCTGGCGGATTACTTTGCCCGTCGCCGTGGTGCGCTGCTGGTGGACGTTCCTCAACTTGAAGACCTTGATCGTGTCGACCTGTTTGATCGTGCCATGAGAACGTCAGCAGCGCGTGGACGTGTTGATACCGTGATCCAGAGAGCTCTCGAAGATGGAGTAATCGAACGTCATGAAGCTGAAGAAATCAATGAATACCACCGCCGTCATCTGGCAGCGCGTGAAGAAGAGATCCGCGCGATTGTCGCGCTGTTTAGCCGTAAGAAAAGCCAAAAAAAGTGACGCCCGCGAGTGTGCAGCTCCGGGCGTCGTGGCGTGTCGTATTCAGTGGAGAAAC
The DNA here is from genome assembly GCF_001037675.1 of Enterobacter sp. MGH119. NCBI lineage: Bacteria > Pseudomonadati > Pseudomonadota > Gammaproteobacteria > Enterobacterales > Enterobacteriaceae > Enterobacter > Enterobacter sp. MGH119. The sequence goes on from NZ_KQ089929.1 coordinate 592,213, forward strand.
TAACGCATGAACAGTTTAAACCGATTGAGACCAGCGAAGCAATTCAGATGCCTTCCACTGGTAGGGAAAGATTCCCCGTTCGGCTATGTGGAGAGATTAAACAACCAGGCGGATGAGAACAACTACCAGCCTGTGAACGCGATGGTAGAGGCATTTGCACTGATGAACGAGAAGGGGCGTGAGGAATGGCTGAAGTTGACCGGCGATTCAGAGACCACAGAGGCATCACCGTCCACGTCATCAGATGGGAGCCCGAGACTCGACGCGTTATATACCTCCGCGAAGGGTACGATCATGAGTGCTTCAGCCCTCTTGAGCAATTCCAGCGTAAATTTACAGAGTTAAAGGACGACCATGAGCACTAAATTAACAGGTTACGTTTGGGACGCTTGCGCCGCTTCTGGCATGAAGCTGTCCAGCGTTGCCATCATGGCGCGTCTGGCAGACTTCAGCAGTGATGAAGGGGTTAGCTGGCCTTCCATTGCTACCATCGCGCGCCAGATTGGTGCTGGTGAGAGCACGGTACGCACAGCTATTTCTCAGCTGGAAAAAGACGGTTGGCTGACTCGCCAGCAGCGTCGTAAAGGCAACCGCAATGCATCGAATGTTTACCAGCTCAATGTTTCGAAATTACAGGCAGCTGCCTTTTCTCACCTGTCAGAATCTGACGCGTCAAAATCTGATGCATCAAAATCCGACCCGTCAAAATTTGATGCGTCGAAAAACAGTAATAATGGCAGTTTTCACCCGTCAGAATCTGGTGGGGATCCGTCAGTAAAATCAACTACTGATCCATCAGATAAAAAACCTAATTGTCAGGTTGCGTCGCAACCCGACACTGCATGTGTCAATCAGGTTGATTTGATAACTGGTCAGGCAGTCTTAATCCTCAACCATCTCAATGACGTTACTGGTAAGACATTCCGCAAGGGGAAAAGCTCCCTGGATAATATTCGCGCCAGACTTCGAGAGAACTTCACACACGATGAGTTGCTGTTGGTTATTGATTACAAGCACGAGCAGTGGAAAGAGACGAAATACTACGAACACATGCAGCCAACAACTTTGTTCAGGCCGACGAAGTTCGAAGGATATTTGCAGAACGCGTTGCGCTGGAATAGCAAAGGCCGACCTAAGCGTGAGGACTGGGACGCTGTCCGCAAACAAGATCCATTGAAATTCGGTCAGCCAGACAAAGTCATCCCGGCAGGTTTCAGAGGAGCGAACTCATGAGCCTTCTGAAAGATATTCAAATTTTCATCGCTGAAAACCCTGGGTTAACTAACAAACAGATTGCAGCTTCAATGCCTCAATACCGCCTTCATGCTGTTCAGCGCGGTGTATGCCATCTGGTCAAATTGAATCGCGCAACACGGCAGCATAACGGTAAGTGCTACCAGTATTTTGCCAAAGCGCCGGCTGGTGACGTTAGCGAGGGGCGTTCTGCACTGAAAATTAACCGGGCAGATACACCAGTTGTATCGGAACAGGAAGAAGCGCCGAATCCAGCTGTAACCAGGATGATGGATAAGGCTCAAGGCCTGTTTGAAAAAGGGCTCTACCAGCGTGCGGCCACAGTTCTGATGGATGCCTTCAATCGCTCTAAGAACGAAGAGCAGCGGTTGAAGATACTGATTGAGCGTCAGCGTTGCCTGAGCATGGCGCCGAAAGTTAAAGCACCCTCTGATGCATGGTGTCTTGCTGGCCGAGCGAGGAATGTCTGATGAAATACTCACTGATTTACGCTGACCCAGCTTGGCTCTATGACAACAAAGCCAGTAACGGTGCAGCAGAAGATCACTACGACACGATGAAACTGATCGACATGAAGCGCTTGCCGGTTTGGGACCTGGCTGCCGATGATGCAGTTCTGGCTATGTGGTTCACCGGTACGCACACCCGAGAGGCTATCGAGCTGGCTGAAGCGTGGGGCTTTAAGGTCCGCACGATGAAGGGCTTTACCTGGGTGCAGTTCAACCCACTGGCAGAGCAGCACATCAACAAAGCACTTCAGGCTGGCCGAGTGGAGGATTTTTACGACTTCCTTGACCTGCTGAACGCACAGACACGCATGAACGGCGGGAACTACACCCGAGCCAATACTGAAGACCTGCTGATCGCCACCAGGGGGAATGGACTTGAACGCAAGTGCGCCAGCATCAAGCAGGTTATCTACAGCCCACTTGGTGAGCACAGCCAAAAGCCAGCAGAGGCCCGTTTCCGCCTGGAAAAACTTTACGGTGACGTTCCGCGCATCGAACTCTTTAGCCGCTGCGGTGCGCCTGGATGGGACCACTGGGGGAATCAGTCAGTATCACCAGCTGTTGAGCTTATCCCGGCCGTAGCCGTTCCAATGGGCAAACCTCAGGAGCGTGCTGCATGAAAAAACTATCCACAGAGCAGGAAAATGCGGTTCGTGACGTTGCCCGTCAATGCAACGATGCCATCAAAAAAGCCCTAAAGCAGAAGCCAAAGCCAAGCTGGAATGTCGTAGTGCCTCCGATCCTGAAGGAGTACCACGAGAAGGTTAAACCGATGGGCGTAAGCCTGGTGATGTTCAACAGCGTAATCGGACGCCTGAACGGGCGTTATGGAGTCGAGTCATGATCGAATTAACGCCGCGTCAGAATGAAGTGTTCGAAGCTATCAAGGTTCATATCGAAAAGGCTGGCTTCCCACCTACGATGCTGGAGCTTGCCGGATTAATTGGCTGCGCATCACCGAACGCTGCTGTTGCGCACGTGAAGTCACTTAAGAAAAAGGGTTACATCACTGTTGCTCCTGGCGCAGCCAGGGGCATTACCGTCGTCAAAACGGAATGGGATGCAGATCCAGTGACGATCATCAAAGACCTGCTATCCGGTGGAGATAAGGCCAGAGATAACGCTGTTGATTGGCTGAAAAAACAGGGAGTGAGTTTATGAAACTGGTGCTCCCGTTCCCACCGAGCGTAAACACATACTGGCGAGCCCCAAACAAGGGGCCGTTAAAAGGCCGCCATCTTATCAGCGAGAAGGGCAGGGCATACCAGAGCGCGGCATGTGCAGCGATCATTGAGCAACTGCGTTGCTTACCAAAACCATCATCATCACCAGCTGCGGTGGAGATCCTTCTCTTTCCGCCAGATGCCCGCCGCCGCGACATCGACAACTACAACAAGGCGTTGTTTGACGCGCTCACGCATGCAGGCATTTGGGAGGATGACAGCCAGGTGCAGAAAATGCTGGTGGAGTGGGGACCTAAAGTGCATGGCGGAAGGGTAGAAATATCGATAACCAGGCATCAACCAACAATGGGGGGAATTGGGTGAGAGCCATACTGACGCCTGAAATTGCGCCGATGTCCGGGGTGGTTCTGTTCCGCCCTGGTACCGAACTGCTCTGGCTATTCCGTCAGGGAAGGGTAGTTATTGAGCCACCATCCGAAGCCATCCAGCATCTGCCATCTGGATTAATCCCTGAAGCCCACCAGCCCCTGACTGACGATGCCAACATGCAGGCTATTTTCGTTAACGAGAGGGTCATTCAGCGAGCTGGTGGATTGAGTAGCCTTGATGCCTGGCTGGAGAGAAAGTTTGAATGCCAGTGGCCTCACACTGACTGGCATGCCAGTGACTTTACGGTAATGCGCCACGCTCCGGGGAGCATTCGTCTTTGCTGGTCGTGTGATAACCATTTACGTGAGCAAACCACTGAAAGACTGGCAGGAATTGCCATGCAGAACCTGGTAAAATGGCTGCTGGAAAGGGTAAATATTGATTTAGGTTTCAGCCCTGACCACACTCTTTCGCTTCCTGAGTTCTGCTGGTGGATGGTACGTAATGATCTGGCTGACCTTGTTCCTGAATCGGTGGCGAGTAAAGCACTCAGAATCAAGCCAGAACAGCACAGTTCAGTGATGAGGGAAAGCGACATTGTCCCGTCATTACCGGCTACGCAAATCTTTCAGGAGAAGGCAAAAAAGATAGTGGCGGTGAAGGTCGATCCTGAAACGCCGGAATCTTTCATGCTGAGGCCAAAGCGCCGACGCTGGGAAAATGAGAAGTACACCCGCTGGGTGAAGTCGCAGCAGTGCTGTTGCTGTAATAACCCAGCAGACGACCCCCACCACCTGATAGGCCACGGGCAGGGTGGAATGGGTACCAAAGCGCATGACCTGTTTGTGATACCGCTGTGCAGAGCGCATCACGACGACTTACACGCTGATCCCGTGGCATTTGAAGCGAAATACGGTGACCAGTTAACGCTGCTGTTTCGGTTTTTAGATCGTGCGCTGGCAATCGGCGTACTGGCGTAAGTGGAGACGCAAATGATCAATCCTTCAGAAGTAGGCAAATCCGGCGAGTTGGTTCGCCTTCGCACTCTCGAAAGTATCTGGGTACAGGGAAAGCTCCGCATGTGGGGCCGCTGGTCTTATATCGGTGGTGGCTCGGGCGGAAACATGTTTAACCAGCTTCTGGCATCCGGGAAAATAACCAAATCCGCCATCAACGATGCGCTGCGCCGCATGAAGAAATCCGGCATCACCAAACCCGAGCTGGAAGCGTACCTGCGAGAAATTGTCGACAGTAAAAACAAAACTGGCCTGGCGTTCTGCTCGGACGAAGAGGGGCTTAAGATTGACGGCGTTATTGCGGCAGTGCTGATGAACGAAGAATACCGTGGGCTGTATAGTGTGATTGTTGATCGTCATCGTCTTCGTAAGAGCAAACTTCAGATGGCTAACGAGCTTAATGCAAAACACCCCGACTGGACCCTTATCACATGCCGCCGTCGCATTGATACATGGGTTAGTCTTGCAGAATCGATCCTTTACGCACCACTTTGTGATGCGTTCGGCACAAATGGCGACAGATTTAAGTTGCAGAGTGAGCAAGAAAGTGCTTAAATTGTGTTAGGCTCGGGACAGTAAAGCGTACTGAGCATCAAAAAATTAGAAACCCGCCCTTGAGCGGGTTTTTTGATTGAATTTTTCGTATAGATTTAACTTCTTCATGTTGTGTGAATCAGGTTTTGAGGTTCCTCATAAAAGTTGTGAGATATCTCAAAAGGACCTCATTTGTGAGGTTTTAGTGCCTTTTATGCTTGTCAAATCTGCATCTAACTCGCTATAGTCTGTTTAAATCTTTACCAAAAAGTTTCCTTTTAAAGCCTCACATTGAGGCTTTTCGTGTATTAGAAGACTGGTAGCTACTACATCTTGTATCTCTAAACGCTGATAGGGGCTAGATGTAGACATAACGAGGGATACATCATGGGCGCGACTGAATTTTACAAAACAATGGGCATAACACCCGAAGAGTTACACAAGGGCGAATCTGTAGAGCATTATGCTATGCGTGTATTTGCTCAACAAAACGATCAATCTGTGAGGACTGGAGTCCTGTATTCATATAGTACGGTGAGCGCTTTGGAGCAGACTAATCCGCAATCTCACCAACTGTATACTTACTGATAGCTTGATAACATGCCAAATTGGATAGACGTGTTGGGTGAGATGGGTACTATCGCTCAGCGTACACCAGCGGATGAGGTTCGCCATAAGTACTTACGTGAGTTATCACAGCATACAGGCCGAAATGTAATATCTTATTACTCAGGCTTCCTTCAGAAAGGTGGGCCTGGGTATCAACACCTGATTCAAATGTCGGATGATGATAAGAATGGCCTTATGTCAGCTATCAATGGGCTGGATACAAAGCTAGGGCTGGATATCTTGCTCCACACCCCTGGTGGAGATATTGCAGCCCTTGAATCGATTGGTCATTATCTTCGTTCAAAATTTGGAACGAATATTAGGGCTATTGTACCTATGATTTCGATGAGCTGCGGAACGATGTTGGCCTGTTGTGCAGAGCAAATCGTATTGGGTAAGCAATCGAATTTAGGACCTATTGATCCTCAGTTTAATGGTCTGTCATCACATGCAATTATTGAAGAATATGAAAGGGCTAAAGCAGAGATACTTGCTAACCCGGCAGCGCTTCAATGGTGGCAGTTTACCTTGCAAAAAGTTCACCCCACGCTAATTGGCGAGTGTGAAAAAGCCATCGTTTGGGCAAACGAAATCGTTCAGAAATGGCTCTGCACTGGGATGTTTGCTGGTCAGGATGATGCTGAAGAAAAAGCTAAACGAATTTGTGATGAGTTGAATAACCATCACACCACTTATGCGCATGCGAGACATATTCATCTTGATAAAGCCAAGAGTATCGGTTTGAATATCGTTGAGCTTGAGGGTGATCAGACATTGCAGGATTTGGTTCTCACTATTCATCACTGCTATATGCATTCTTTTGGCACTAGCCCAGCAGCAAAAATCATCGAAAACCATAATGGTAGTACGATGATGTGGAACATCTGTTAACCACGCTTCCAAAATTCTTCAAGGCCACCTTCGGGTGGCCTTTTTTATATCCCCTCGTTCTGAGAGGACTCACGGCAATAAGAGGGGGCTAAATGTCCGATCCTGTTTCTGGTACTACGGCAGCGGCTTGTGGTTGGTAGAAGCTAACGCTCTGGTTGTACAAGTGAAGCAATGATACCTGTCACTTGATACCTTGGCCTAATATCCTTATGTTGTAGGTTTGCCAGCACAGCATAAGGACACAAGCATGACGGATGCCTATGAGAGAAGGCGAACTCAGACCTTCACAGTTCAAGAAATAGATGACTTCGATACGGATTTTGCACACCATTTGGAGCAAAGTGAACTCGCAGAAAGGTTAGGAACAGAGCTGAAGGTGATACATGTTGATTGGGACGAATCCCGACACATCAAAGATCTGCCTCCTGGTGTAGAGCCCGAATTTTATGATACTTATGTCGTATATGCGGATAAGTTGAATCCCTTCGCTGTCATCTTCACTCAGGATGATGACTACTCAGATTATTACAGGCTACGCCGCCCCGAATCACTTGAAGATTTGAATGAGGACATATCTTACTGGGCTAATAATTAGGCCCGAGAAGTAAAAAAGTGTTCTGTTAGATAATTATAATTCACCCAAGGCTGCCTGAAGGCGGCCTTTTTTGTTTCAACCCGCGCCACGCTCGGCGCAATTCAACCACAGAGCCTTTCAGGGGTGAGCCATAGGGAACGGTCAGTGTGACTGTCTCTGTGGGCTGATCATTCCTGATGGCCTTTGACAGAGTGAATTTTTTCATCGGTACTGTAGTTAATCTGGCATTCGATAATGCTCTCGATACATAAAACACTGGGTGGGGATACACCTACATCGCAGAGAAAACTGCATGACCCATGACCAGCTGCTCATTGCTGGTCTTTTTTTTCCGCCATTAGCTCAACTGGAAAGAGCACGGAGCTTCTACCTCTGTGGTTCGGGGTTCGAATCCTCGATGGCGGACCAGTGTCCAATTCGTTAAGCGAGGAAGTTTCTCAACTCTGATTTATGCGCTATTTTTTTATTGTGGTGAATCCCCCTATGCGGAGGGGCGTTCCAGCAGTTACCTGAAAAGGAAACCTCTCAGACGCGGGAATGTTTGCTGGAGTAATTCTCACCGGGAGGCACCCGGCACCACGATAACAATAATATCGAATTGATAATTCCTTGAGAGCCTGCTTTAAACAGCAGGTTTTTTTTGCTCGTTTCCCGAAGTTACGGCTACGCTAAAGAAGAAGGGGATATATCCGCTGGCAGATGGTTCTCCTGAACAATCAGTGAATCGGCCTCGATACCCGGACGTCACTACCTGTCTTTCGGATGATCTCCTTTCTACCTTCTTGTGATAATCATCACTTTAGCCTGCTCTCGCGAGCGGGCTTTTTTTATTCCCCTCAAATTTCCTGAGAGGGATCACAGCAATAAGAGGGGGCTTAATGTCCGATCCATTAACCGGCACCGGCGCTGTTCTCGGCGGCGGCCTGCTGGGTTCAGTCCTGTACGGCGTCTTTACTCATACAGATTTTGGTGTGGTGTTCGGGGCGTTTGGTGGTGCGGTGTTCTACGTCGCGACAGCCACAAACCTGTCCCGCGCCCGACTGGCAGCATATTTCCTGACGTCGTTTATCGTTGGGGTGCTCGGGGCAGGACTTATTGGCTCACTGCTAAATGCAGCTTCGCACTATGAAAAACCGCTGGATGCACTGGGCGCAGTGATTCTGTCTGCCCTGTGTATAAAAATCCTCACTTATCTTAACAACCAGGATTTGAACAACGTGTTCAAGTTTTTCTCGCGGCTACGCGGGGGAGGGGGAAATGGCAATTGACCCGTCAGCAGTCTTTAATGCGTTTATTTGTGCGGCCATCGTCATCGTGCTGATGTTTTACCAGCGACATGGCGCCCGGCATCGGCCCATCATTTCTATTTTGGCGTATATAACCGTGCTGGTTTACGCCGCGATCCCCTTGCAGTTCATCTTCGGCCTTTATCGTGATTCCAGCTGGCTGGTGGTGGTAGCAAACATTCTTATCTTCGCCGCCGTCCTGAAGGTTCGTGGAAATATGGCGCGGCTGGTTGATCGTCTGAGGCACTAATGAACCAAACACAATTTCAGAAGGCGGCTGGTATCAGCGCCGGGTTAGCAGCGCGTTGGTTTCCGCATATCGACGCCGCTATGAAGGAATACGGCATCACCGCACCGCTTGATCAGGCCATGTTTATTGCCCAGATGGGGCATGAAAGCACCAGATTTACCCGTGTGGTGGAAAATCTTAATTATGCTGCTGAAAACTTAGTGCCGACGTTCGGCAGCCACCGCATCACTCCACAGCAGTCCGCCGCCCTTGGCAGAACGGCAGCTCACCCGGCTAACCAGAAAGCGATCGCTAATCTGGTATACGGTGGTGAGTGGGGAAAAGAACACCTTGGCAATCAGGTTGCCGGTGATGGCTGGAAATATCGCGGTCGTGGGCTGAAACAGGTTACCGGCCTGAGCAACTACCGCAGTTGTGGCCATGCTCTAAAACTTGACCTTGTCACCCATCCAGAACTGCTTGAAAAAGATGAATATGCTGCGCGTTCTGCTGCATGGTTCTATGCGACCCGCGGCTGCCTGCTTCATTCCGGCGACGTGGAGCGCGTGACACTGTTAATCAATGGCGGCCGTAACGGGCTGGATAAACGCCGCGCGCTGTTTAACCTGGCGAAATCAGTTCTGGTGTGAGGTGAATGTGGGTATCGAGACAATAATCGGGCTGTTCGCGTTGGTGATTTCAGCGATAGCTGGAGCTTTTGGCCTGGGCCATATTCGCGGCACCAGCAAAGCGGAAGCAAAAGCTGACCAGCAGCGCAACGAAGATAACGCAGCGGCAATGGTCGCAGCAGCCGAACGCAGGGTAGAAACAACGAAAGAGGCCAGCAATGTACAGCAGACTGTTAACCATATGCATGGCGACGATGTTGATCGCGAGCTGCGGGACTACTGGACCCGTAAGGGTTGATTTAGTCGATACTGCGTGCGATTGGGTTAAACCGATTTACGGTACAGCGCACGATTGGGATGTTCTGGATAAGCAGACAAAGCGCGACATCCTGGCGCACAACAAAGCGTGGCAGGCGAACTGCCAAGGAAAAAACACCCTTCCGAACTGAAATCCAACAGTTCGGAAGGGTGGCTAAAGTAGCCATCATTACAAGGAGACTTTGAATGTAGTTCATTGCTCAACAAACAGAGTCAAATATTAAAATTAATATTCAGCTTTGTGAGATTTGGATTTTAACTTATAGAACGGTCTCAATTATTGCCTTAGACCTGATGCTGACTGAAAACCACTACAAAGCCTGGCTGCTGGTGGGCTTGATAGGGTCTTTCTCCATATATCTTAGATATTTCCTTGGTGGGCTCAGATAATTCTTATTACAGTTCCGGCATCTTTTAATTTTGTGTAAGTAAAACCCACCGCTCCGTAAAATGATACGCAAAGGAATATCAAAGCAAAGAGCATTACGTAGAAACTGACGTCACCCTTAACAGAAAACTGATAAATTGCAAAAAAGCATAGTAAGACGAATGCTGACAGGGAGGATAGTGCAATAAAAGAATAAAGAAAAATCATGAGCAGGTCGTCCTGACGTTAACTTATGTCAAACCATTGTATCTACAGCCTGGCTGATTACCAACCTACTTCAATGCAACGCGCTTCTTAATGGTTACATACGCATCGTTCATCGTGAGCAGCGTGAAACGTGGAAGCGTCCCGGTGGTGGTTAAAACCGCCTGTGACTGGGTAAAACCAATCTACCTGACTGATCACGACATCGACGTTCTGGATCGGCAGACGAAGAAAAACATCTTGACGTATAATAAAGCGTGGCAGGCGAACTACCATACAACATAGAACCTCATCCATGAGGCTCTGACACAGTATCTTCTCTGGATTTTAACCGTAATAAAGTCTCACAACGCCGCACTCGATCGGCATTCATGTGTTACAGTTTGACCGTGGTGAATCCCCCTCAGCGGCGGGGCTAATTAACCTGACGACTCTTCTTCATGAGGGCATCGTGAATTTCTGAAGCAAGCGGGTCATGGTTGGTTAACCTAAAGGCTCACCGGGAGGCACCCGGCACCACAACCTGTCAGAACCAAAGCTTACCAGCTGGTGGGCTTGAGTTGAGTTCGAGCATTAAAAAAAGCCCCTGTTACGGGGCAATTATGAGTTGAATCTTTTGTTATGTTTTTGTGCTTCTTGCTCTAAGGCTGTTGGACCTTAACATCTTGCTCAAAAAATGCAAACAAAATGCATATTTAAATGTAACGACAAAAATCTTCCTCACATTGAGTCGTTACCATTACAGACGGATAAGTCAATCGTCCCTCACATAAAGGGAGGGCTTCAGAACGAAATTTAATCACAGCCTTGCCGTTGCCGGTCAAGTGTATTGAGCGCCTTCATGTAAGCGCCATAAGCTCCCTTAAAGGATTGCCCAGCTTGCTTAATTGCCGACTCTTGTAATTCTTGATTATCACCAGCGCTGTCTGCCAGATAAAAGGCCTTAAGAACGTTAGCCGCAACCATACCCAGCTCAGGAGGTGCGTAAGTCATTACTTCTGTTGCGCTTTGAACTACAGGCAACATATCCTTTCTCAGGTCGCTTCTCGTCATCGGGTTGGTTAATGCAGGTGAAAATCCAAACGAAGTTACTGAAACCATAAACTGGTTATATTTTTCTCTCAGGAGCGACTCTTGTTTATCTACCCGAATAACGCACGCTGTTTTAGAGGCATTGTGAGTTTGTAAATAGTTTCCGTACAATCCTAAAAGCGCAGTAATGCTTACACCAAGTAAGGTACAGATTACGGGAAAAATGACATTGAACTGGTTTACTCGTGGACTACGGCTCATGATCAACGCTCCTCAGTTAACAATTCAATTTTCTTTAATTAGTAAGTCCATATTTGCTGGCCATGATTTTTACGCCCAGCGCCAGAACGTGGTTGGTAATCATTTTCAGAGTCTCTTTACTTCCGGATTTAACCGCTTTTATTAATTCGTTTCCGGCTGGCGATGTGAGGCTGTCCGGCATGAGTTTCAGGCATTCAAGGCCCTTAGGGGTCAGAATGACGTCCATAAAATATTCACCATGAAAACCACCAGAAGAAAGAAAGCCTGCATTGATGAGCCATGTGATTGTCGCTTTAACAAACTCTGCCTCTGCCGTTAGCTCAGCTCCTGTAAATCCATCAGGATCAAGTGCGGAGTCACCTTCAATGTAGTTTGCTAAACCCAAGGTTTTTGTAAGAGGAAACGTATTGTACAAATCAGCAAATACCTGACCTGCAATCTCGTCAAACCTGTCAATGTTGGACATGATTATGAATAACTCCCTGTACGAAAGAGAAGAAGAGAAAGCAGCTCTGATAAAAGAACTGCAAGTTGCTATTACATCACAACTTACCGGAGAAATGGACTGGGTGAGAACAAGAGCTTTTTGGGCTGCACGATTACCAATGATACCTGCGGAGGTATTGGCTGAATCGCTAACCGCCGCGATCAGCACAGGGGCGGCAATTCTGGCATCAAAGAACAGGTGAAAATGAATCTCATCTGTGAAAGGTACTCCTGGCGGTTTGGAGCACCGAGGGGGCGAGGACACGCGGGAAACGGCTAGTTTTTTGCATTTTATGGGTTTCATCATCATCTGTTTAACCTCTTGATATTTCAGTCCTGATCATTAGCAGGATGTCGAAATGACTATTTTTTGTTCACCATCATGGATAACGAACTCAAAAATTTCCGGCTGAATATCACGCAGCTGGCAGCCATTACCGATCTGCACCGCCAGACGGTCGCGAGCAAGCTTGCAAATGTTCAGCCGGCACCGGGCAGCAATCCAAAACTTAAGCTTTATGCCATCACCGATATCCTCAGGGAGTTGCTGACGAGTACCACACCGTCGGAGCTGGTGGACGTCGACAAAATGCTTCCCCCCGATCGTAAAGCCTGGTTTCAGTCGGAGCGTGAAAGGCTCAAGTTTCAGCAGGAAACAGGGGAGCTGATCCCGGCGTCAGAAGTCACCAGAGAATTTTCCTCCATGGCAAAAGCAATGGTTCAGGTGCTGGAGACGTTACCCGACATCCTTGAACGAGACTGCGCCATGACCCCTTCCGCAGTTGTCAGGGTGCAGCAGGTTATTGACGATCTGCGTGACCAGATAGCCCTCAAAGTTGAGCAGGCCGACTCACCAGAACAGGAGGAAATGCCAGAAGAGGAGTAAATCATGCGACAGGCCACGGCAGCGGAAGTCAGGCGTAACGCTTCCGCCATTCTCAAAGCCCCGCGCCGTATGCCTGTGGCTGAGGCGGTTCAAAAATTTATGCGCGTACCTATGGGGGCCGGTAACTCGGTACCGTGGGATCCTGCTGTCGCTCCCTATGTGATAGAGCCGATGAACTGCCTCGCGATGCGTGAATACGATGCAGTGGTGTTTGTTGGACCGGCACGTACGGGGAAAACGATCGGCCTGGTGGATGGCTGGGTTGTATACAACATTGTCTGTGACCCGTCCGATATGCTCGTCGTTCAGATGACCGAAGAGAAAGCGCGTGAGCACTCTAAAAAACGTCTGGCGAGAACGTTTCGTGTCAGTCCTGAAGTGGCGAAACGCCTGAGCCCGTTGCGAAACGACAACAACGTGCATGATCGTACTTTTCTGGCGGGCAACTATCTCAAGATTGGCTGGCCTTCCATCAACATCATGTCCTCGTCAGATTTCAAATGTGTAGCGCTCACCGATTATGACCGCTTCCCTGAGGACATCGATGGCGAGGGTGACGGTTTTACCCTGGCTTCCAAGCGTACCACCACCTTTATGTCCGCCGGGATGACTCTGGTGGAGTGTTCGCCAGGCCGGGACATTCGCGACAGCAAATGGCGCCGAAAATCTCCCCATGAAGCACCACCAACTACAGGCGCGCTTTCGTTGTACAACCGTGGAGATCGCCGTCGCTGGTACTGGCCGTGCCCGCATTGTGGTGAATATTTTCAGCCTGCGATGGAGGCGATGACCGGATACCGTGATGAACCTGATCCGGTAAAAGCCAGTGAGTCGGCTCATCTGCTTTGTCCGCATTGCAGCACCATTATCACCGCAGATAAAAAGCGCGAGCTTAACGGGGTGGGTGTCTGGTTGCGTGAAGGTCAGAGTATTGACCGGGACGGCAAGATTTCCGGTGAGCCGCGACGCTCGCGCATAGCGTCGTTCTGGATGGAGGGGCCCGCAGCCGCGTACCAGACCTGGGCGCAGCTGGTGTACAAACTGCTTACGGCTGAGCAGGAGTATGAGGCTACCGGCAGCGAAGAAACCCTCAAGGCTGTTATCAACACCGACTGGGGGCTGCCATACCTGCCGCGCTCGGCCAGCGAACAGCGACGCGCCGATGTGCTGATGCAGCGTGCGGAGGATTACGGTAAACGCCTGGTTCCGCCGAAGGTGCGTTTCCTGCTGGCAGCCGTCGACGTTCAGGGCGGGAAAAAGCGCCGTTTCGTCGTGCAGATAATTGGTTATGGCGAAAACGGTGAACGCTGGCTGGTGGATCGCTACAACATCCGCCAGTCCCTGCGCTGCAATGAACATGGCGAGGCGGAGCCAGTCCACCCCGGCGCGTATCCGGAGGACTGGCAGCTGCTAGTCTCCGATGTGCTGGAAAAAACTTACGTACTTCAGTCCGATCCGACGCGGCGTATGCCGGTGCTGGCTATGGCCGTCGACAGCGGCGGTGAGGAAGGGGTGACAGATAATGCCTATAAATTCTGGCGCCAGTGTCGCCGGGATGGTCTGGGTAAACGTGTCTATCTGATCAAGGGCGACAGCACAAAACGCCAGAAAATTATTACCAAAACTCACCCGAATAATACCGAACGCAGTGACCGTCGCGCTGATGCGCGTGGCGAGGTGCCGGTGTATCTGCTGCAAACCGACCTGCTCAAGGATCAGCTCAGCAATAACCTTGATCGTGAGACTCCCGGAGCAGGCTATATCCATTTTCCCGACTGGCTGGGGGAGTGGTTCTACGAGGAACTGACCTACGAAGAGCGCGGCGTGGATGGCAAATGGCGTAAGCCAGGCAAGGGCGCCAACGAAGCCTTTGACCTGTTCTGCTATGCTCACGCCGTCGCGGTTCTGCGCGGCTACGAAAAAATTCGCGACTGGGAAAAACCTCCTGCATGGGCTGAGCCGCAGGATCTCAACCCAAATATTCATGAAGGGGAGCGCCCCAGGGAGATAACCGTGAAAAAAAACAAAACCGTTCAGCCACAAGTCAAGGCTGAACCTGAGAAAGAAAACACGCTTTCCGGCAGCTGGCTGGGTTCTTCCGGTAGGGGAGGAGGCTGGCTGTGAAGAAAGACGACATCTGGAGAACGCTGGTGATGGTGCGCCAGGCCTACCAGGACTCGCTGGACGGCAAGAGTATTTCTTTCACCGGCGTTAACGGTCGCGCCATCACTAACCACGATCCGAAAGCGCTCCGCGATGAGCTTGAATACTGGGAGCGTCGCTGGCGCGCGGTCTACAGCCGTGGTGGTTCGTACAAACTAGCTAACTTTCTGTAAGGCGTTCTATGGGCATTCTTGAAAGAACACTGAGGGCAATTTCCCCCGGGTGGGCCGCGGCACGCGAGCGGGATCGACTCCGGCTTAATGCGTATGAAGCGGCAAATCCGTCACGGTTGCACAAGGCGAAAAAGCAAAGCCAGTCGGCGGACACCTCTGTGTTTGCAGCAGGTCAGTCCCTGCGGGAACAGGCCCGGTGGCTTGATGAAAACCATGATCTGGTGATCGGCCTGTTCGACAAAATGGAAGACCGGGTGATTGGTGCCCACGGGATCCATGTTGAGCCTCAGCCCCTCGATCTGGAGGGGAATCTTCATTCCGATTTCGCCGGGAAACTTTCGGCGCTCTGGGCTGAATGGTCCGTGCGTCCTGAGGTGACTGGCATGTTCACCCGCCCGGAAGCCGAACGCCTGCTGCTGCGTTCAGCACTGCGTGACGGGGAAGTGTTCACTCAACTGGTCAGGGGGAATGTGCCGGGTCTGCAACATTCCACCTCCGTACCGTTCTCGCTGGAAATGCTGGAGGCGGATTTTGTTCCGTTCAACCTTAACAGCATCGCCGGCCAGCAGGTTCGCCAGGGCATCATCGTTAACAACTGGGGACGTCCCGTCGGCTACCGCGTTTACAAGTACCACCCGGCAAATATGACGCGGTTCAGCGCTGAACTTAAAACCGTCTCAGCTGAAAACATGCTTCACCTTGCGCAGCGCAAGCGTCTGCACCAGCTGCGCGGTATCAGCCTGATCCACGGAGTCATTACCCGTCTTTCTGACATCAAGGATTATGAAGAGAGTGAACGCGTTGCCGCCCGTATTGCCGCTGCGCTGGGGTTCTATATCAAGCGCGGAGATGCGCAGTCTCTTGGTGAAGACGGGGAGTTTTCACCTCCCGGCGGCCAGCGTCATTACGATATCGCCCCGGGCATGATTTACGACGACCTGCGCCCGGGTGAAGACCTGGGCATGGTGGAATCAAATCGCCCGAATGTTCACCTCTATGAATTCCGAAACGGACAGATGCGGGCCGTGGCCGCAGGCACGCGCGGCAGCTATTCCAGCATTGCCCGGGACTATAACGGCACCTACAGCTCCCAGCGTCAGGAGCTGGTGGAGAGCTTCGAAGGGTACAACGTCCTGCAACAGTGGTTTGTCGGCCAGCACAGCCGGCCCGTTTACCGCGCATGGCTGGCGATGGCGTTGCTGAGCGGCGTTGAAGTGCCGCCGGATGTGGATCCGAATTCTCTCTATAACGCGCTTTATCTTGGCCCGGTGATGCCTTGGATTGATCCGGGTAAAGAGGCTAATGCCTGGAAAGCCATTGTTCGTGGCGGTGCTGGTACCGAAGCGGAATGGGCACGGGCGCGGGGTAAAAACCCGCAGGAGGTTAAACGCCAGCGACTGCGTGAAACCGAGTTTAACCGTCAACACGGGCTGGTGTTTGATTCCGACGCCGCCAACGACAAAGGAGCGATGCCAGATGCAACGGCAAAACCAAAAGACGATCGGCGCGAGCCGGACGATGATGATTAACCCCCGCGCCAGCCTGGCGGGTGTCGATGCGGCAAACGGTCAGTGCTGGTACGAAATCCGCGCGCTGTCTGCCGGGCGCGTCGAAATTTTCCTCTATGACGTGATCGGCGGCTGGGGCATCACAGCCCAGCAGTTCGTCGCGGACTGTAAAGAAGCCGGGGTGTTTGACGCCAGCGCGGTGGATTTACATATCCACAGCCCCGGCGGCGATGTCATGCAGGGATTTGCCATCTACAACACCCTGTCGCGGCTGAAAGCGAAAGTGGATATCTGGGTGGACGGGGTGGCGGCCAGCATGGCCTCGATGATTGTCTGCCTGCCCGGCGCCACGGTGCACATGCCGGAAAACGCCTGGATCATGGTCCACAAACCGTGGGGCGGGATCGCCGGGGATTCTGATGACATGCGCGATTATGCCGCGTGGCTTGATCGTAACGAAGCCCTGATGCTCAGCGCCTATATGAATAAAACCGGACTGGGGCAGGAGGAACTGGAAGCGATGCTGAAAGCGGAGACCTGGCTTAACGGGGCCGAGGCAGTGGAGAAAGGTTTCGCTGACACGCTTGAACCTGAACTACAGGCTGCGGCCTGTGTGAATGAAAATAAACTGAAGGATTACCAGAACATGCCAGAACAGATTAAATCTCTTTTTGCGCCGCGCGCCGAAGCTCCGGTGAATCAGCCACAGCAGCCCGCGCCGGTACAGACGAACCTGAACCCGCCAGCGCCACAACAGCCCGCGCAGCAGATGACTAATATCGATATCACTGCGCTGGCCCAGCAGCTGCAACAGCAGATGCAGACGGCAAACGCTGAACGCGTGAACACGGTTTCCGCTGTTTTTGAGGCGTTCCCGACCTTCGCAACACTGAAGGCGGAATGTCTGGCCGACTTCTCCTGCACGGCGGAAAAAGCCCGAGACAGACTCCTCCAGGCGCTGGCGGCAGGAACTACGCCGAGTGCCGGTCCGGGTGCTATTCATCTTTATGCCGGAAACGGCAATCTGGTCGGTGACTCCATCCGTGCTGCGGTAATGAGCCGCGCGGGCTATGCGCAGGCTGAAAAAGATAACGCCTACAACGGTTATACCCTGCGTGAACTGGCGCGAGCTTCCCTTGTGGATCGCGGGATCGGTATTTCAGGTGCAGGGACAGCACAGGCGATGGTCGGCCTTGCGTTTACCCACAGCAGCAGCGATTTCGGCAATATCCTGATGGATGTGGCGCACAAGGCGGCACTGATGGGCTGGGACGAGGCCACTGAATCATTCGAACAGTGGACCCGTAAAGGCACCCTGACTGATTTCAAAACCGCGCACCGCGTCGGTCTGGAATCACTTGCATCGCTTCGCAAGGTCCGTGCCGGGGCGGAATATAAATATGTCACCATCAAAGATCGCGGCGAGCCGATTGCGCTTGCGACCTACGGCGAACTTTTCAGCATTGACCGCCAGACCATCATCAATGATGACCTGGACATGCTGACCCGTATCCCGCAGGCAATGGGCCTTGCCGCGCGTGCCACCGTGGGCGATCTGGTGTGGGCAGTTCTGACCAGCAACCCAAAAATGTCCGACGGCAAGCCGCTGTTCCACGCCGATCATGGCAACCTGGTCTCCGCCGATCTGAGTATCGAAGGCCTGGATACGGCGCGTAAGGCGATGCTGCTGCAAAAATCAGGCGACCGCCGTCTGAATATTCGCCCGGCCTACATGCTGACGCCAGTGGCCATCGAGTCCCGCGCTAACCAGCTGATCAAATCTGCAAGCGTACCGGGCGCGGACGCGAACAGCGGTATCGTTAACCCGATCCAGAACTTTGTGACGGTGTCCTCTGAAGCTCGCCTCGATGACAGCAGCCCGACGGATTACTACCTGACCGCCGCACAGGGGCGCGACACCATTGAGGTGGCGTATCTGGACGGTATTGATACGCCATACCTTGAGCAGCAGCAGGGCTTCACCGTTGACGGTGCCGCGTTCAAGGTACGCATCGATGCCGGGGTGGCACCGCTTGACTGGCGCGGCATGGTTAAAGTCACCAAAAAATAACGACCGTCATCTGACGGTTTTTTATTACGGGGCGGCGCGTGCTGCTCCTTTTTTGTCTGGAGAGAAAAATGGCGAAAAATTATCAGCAGGATGGCAAAACCCTTGATTTTCAGAATACCGGTGCGACCGATATTCATTCGGGTGACGCCGTGCTTTCAGGTGCGCTGGTGGGCGTTGCTCACGACGACATTCCGGCAGGGTTGTGGGGGGTGCTGCATACCACGGGGGTGTTCGTCCTGCCAAAGGCAGCGGAAGCGGTTACTGTCGGCCAGAAGCTCTATCTGGCAGACGGTAAACTGACTGCGGAAGCGGGTGAGGCAGCGGCTCCGAATCCTCTGGCGGGCACGGCCTGGGCTGAGGCGGCGGCGGATGCGGATTCTGTTCCGGTCCGGCTTGGTTACTGATGAACCGCTTTCGGCAACGCCTGTTAAACGCGGATGCCCGGATATCCCGGGCATTTGCCGAAGAGGTGCCTGCTGTCCTGTCTGTCGGCGCTGAGTTGCGTCCTGTTACTGTGATTTTCGAGACGCCTGATGTCCCGGTTGACGTGCCCGGCGGGGGGCAAATTCAGGATCGCTCTCCGGCCTTCAGCGCGATGACCGCTGATATCGTGGGGCTTGAGAAGCACCACGGCGTGGAGATCAACGGCACGGCTTATCGTGTGACGCACATTGGCGCTGATGAAGAAGGCCGCACCCGCGTCACGCTGGCGTATGGCGCACCGGGTAAGGTGCAGCCGGACATCAATAAGTGGAGCTGATATGGCGCGTGAGTCCAGACTGCGGCGGGATTTGCCCGTCGATATCGATGTGGATGCCATCTGGCGGATAGCGGAGCACATCGGTGCCACCCATAAACAGTTTCGGGCAGCGTATTCCCGTGCGCTGAAACGTACCGCCGCCACCTTGCGTAAAAAAGCGATGGCTGACCTGAAAGACGGGCTGGCGCCGCGCAGCCTGGATCTGGTGCGCCGGCGTCTGCTTTCCTTTCGTCTTGATCGCGCTTCTCAGTCACAGCTGGATAATTTTCGTCTCTGGTTTGGTCTCAATGCCATCAAGGTAAAAGACCTGAAAGGCAGGATTAACGGGCGGGTCAGGCCTCACCATACCCGACGGGATAAATCCACCGGGCGGTATATAAAGGCACGGCGCCAGGCAGTAAACGCCGGATTCACCCCAAAGGGCAGCCTGCTATCCCCGCGCACATTTGAAAACGGGGAAGTGGCGCGCTCCCGCCGTGAAAACCGCCGGACGGTGGTTATTCGCGATCCGGATACCCGTCGTACCCGCGAAGCGGAAGTCGATATTTATGAGCCGATGCTGAACTACATCGAAGATAACGCCTTTGCGGAGGCGATGGAGATTTTTATGCATCACTTTGAAACCGATCTGCGCGGGCGTGTGAAAGCCCGTATTTCTGTCTGAGGTTGACTATGGCCGAGCCATTACTGCTGGGGCAGTATCACGATGCTGTCACCGGCGCGCTGAGAAAAATTGCGTGGGTGCGTGACGCCGATGCCTACCCTGAAAAAAATGTCCCCCGTTTTACAGGGCTGACCACCCCGGCGGTCTATTTCTCCATAAACGGCTGGGAGCAGGGCGGCGGCAACGAGGGGCAGCTTAAAGTGAATCTGTCCTGCGATTTGTTCGTTGTGGTGGACGCGGCAGGCGCTGGCGTCAGCCGACCCGAAATTTTCCTGCGCACGGCGGCGGCGGATATCACGCAGTGGATTGACGGCCAGCAGTTCGGCCTGACCAGTCTTGAGCCAGCCGTCTTTATCGATGCGTCACGCGATGAGTTTGATCCGCGCATGGATGATTACCTGGTCTGGCGGATCTCCTTCACACAGTCAGCCGCCTTTGGTGCGGATCCGTTTGCACAGCTGAATGCCCCGCTGAAAGCGGCCTGGCTGGGCAAGGCACCGGATATCGGCCAGGCACATGTGGACGATTATCAGCTGATTTACGAGGCGAAACCCGATGAGTGATATCGAGGGCGATTTACAGCGCCGCCTGGCGAATATTGTGCGGCGCGGGGTTATTCATTCCGTTAAGCATGATGGTATACCGAAGTGCCGGGTGGATCTGGGCGACATCACCACTACCTGGCTGCCGCTCTGCCAGGGCTTTTCCGGGGCAAACCGGGCTGACTCCAATCCGTATGCGGTCGGGGATGCGGTCACGGTGCTGTCGGAGGCGGGTGAGCTGAATAATGGCCGGGTGTTTCCCGGCTGGAATACCGGCGGTCTGCCGGTACCGGAGGGCAGCGACAGCGAACATATCACCCGCTACGGTGACGGTACCGAGATCCGGTATGACCGCGCCGCGCATGCCCTGACCATCACGCTGGCGGAGGGCGGGACCTACAAAATTATCGGAAAGGGAACGCTTGATGGTCCGGTGGAAATCACCGACACCCTCACAGTTCAGGGCGTTACGCAAATCAATTCCGACACGAATGTGAAGGGAAACATCGGTGCAACACAGGAAATTTCGGACGGTACCGGGAAAATGAGCGGGATCCGCGAAACCTACAACGGCCATGACCATAAAGAAAATGGTGATGGCGGCGGAACCACGAATCCCCCCAATCAAAAAATGTGACCTGCCGCGGCAGGTTTTTTTATGCCTGGAGAAAATAAATGGCGAATTTACATGGTGTGGAAACGATCGAACTGACATCCGGTACGGTCGCGGTCACGACGATCCAGACGGCCATTATCGGCCTGGTGGGTACTGCGCCTGATGCCTCTGCCGGAACGCCGGCGAGTGCCAGCACAGGAACCCCGATTCTGGATAATGTTGTGGATTTTTCCGCGACAGTTGCTGGCAGGTCAGGAAATGTGGTGGTGGTTGAGGCTGTAGCCGGCATCCCGAATGAAGAAAATCCCGCAGCGATTGAGACTTCTGCTGCCTGGAATGCGGAGGCATTAACGCTGACTATCACGCTTGGCTGCGATGAAACGGGCAAGCTGACGGCAACCCCTTCAGCAGTGGCCACTGCCGTGGGCGCGGTGGATGATGTGGCTGTCACCGCAACGGGAAGCGGGAGTGGCGTGGTCACACCGTTCCGGTTGCAGCTGGCAGGCGGCGAAGATGAACCTTTCCCGCTGAATACCCCTGTGGCGATTGTCGGTACCTCGATGCTTTCCCGGCTCGGTGAAAAAGGCACGCTGAAGCAGGCCCTGATGGAAATCAATGATCAGCGAAATGCCCTGACGGTGCTGGTGCGCGTGGCTGAAGTTAACGATACAGCTAAACAGCGTGCGGCGGTGCTGACCGGGATCGGCGCGCTGTCATCTGCTCGCTCCGTGACAACTTACCAGCCCCGTATCGTCATCGCGCCGGGGTTCAGTGAGGATGATGCCGTGGGTAAGGCTCTGGAAACCGTTGCCGGCAAGCTGCGGGCGGTGGCGTATGTTGACTGCGAATCCGGTGCGTCACTACAGGAAGTGGTCCAGCGCAGACAGTCCTATGGTACCCGCACCGAACTGCTGCGCCCGCGCGTACAGGTCAGCAATGCCGACGGCCAGCTGGTCTATCGTCCTTACTCTGCGTTTGCGGCGGGGTTGCGTGCCCGAATCGACTTTGAGAAGGGCTGGTGGTGGAGTAAATCCAACCAGGACATCAATAACATCCTCGGAGTGGAACAGATCGACGAGTTTATACTCGGCGATGAAAACTGCGACGCAAACCTGCTCAACATGCAGAACGTCTCTACCATCATCCGCCGGGCAGGGTTTAAGCACTGGGGCAACCGTCTGTGCGGTACCGATCCACAGTGGCGCTTCGAATCGGTTCGCCGAACCGCAGACGTCATCGAGGACAGTATTCAGGAAACGATGCTGGAATACGTTGACCGTCCGCTGGACCGGGAGAATGCCGACGACATTATCGGCACCATCAACGCCTATATGCGCCAGCTGGTCGGCCTCGGAGCCATTTTCGGTGGTCGCGCCTGGCTGGATGAAGAACTTAACACCGCTGAGAGCATGGCGGCGGGCGTGCTGTACATCAACTATGACTTTGGTCCGAAATCGCCGACTGAGCTTATCAGCCTGCGCGTCCGGGTGAATAACAACTATGCGCTTGAGGAGATGCTGGCAGCATGAGCGAAAAAAACACATTACGCGTCTGGACCTTCTTCCGGCAGGGGATCCGCATACAGGGGGCGCATGAATTTACTCCGCCGGCATTGTCCATTGTCAAAACGGATTTGCGTACCGGCGCACAGGATGCGCCGTCCCCCGTTGATGACGGTATGGAAGCACTCACCTGTCAGCTGAAGTTTTACGGTGTGGACGTGGATATGCTGACCGCCTTCGGTTTTGTCAGCGGCAGCCGTCCGCGCTTTACGGCCTATCAGGGCTATCTGGCTAACGGTACCGCGCTGGGTACCATCGAGGAGATCGAAGGCTTTGTGCAGACAGTCACTCCCGACGCGCGTGGCAAGGACAGCCTGTCCGAAAATGCCGTCACGGTGGAAATCGCCGTGAGCTATTACCGTCAGACCAAAGACGGTCGCGAGCTCTTTGAGATAGATACTGAGCGCTTCTCGCGCCGGGTGAATGGCGTGGATGTTCTGTCGGGTCTGGCGGCAAAAGTACGGCTTTAACTTCAAACAATCTTACAACGGCCTGCGGGCCGTTTTTTTATGGAGATCAACATGTCTTTTCCTGGTGAAACACGCGTTATCAAACTGTATTCCCCTGTTTCCTTTGAGAACGGTGGCCTGCTCGAACAGGTGACGCTGCGCGAGCCGCTGGTCCGTGACCGCATTGCCTTTTCCAAAGACCGCGGCAGTGAAGAAGAAAAAGAGGCGCGCATGATTGCGCTGCTGTGCAACCTCAGCGAACAGGATATCTGGCAACTGACTGCGGCAGATTATGCCCAGCTGCTGGACGCGTTTAATGTTTTTATGCTCCCGCCCGAGAAGCGACCGAAAGAGGGCTGATGCGGGCGATACGTTTTCTGGGACGGCGCCTGCATTTTCCCATGACGGAATACCTGGATATGCCGTTCAGTGTGTTTTCGGATTTTCTCACCGACGAAGTGGAGGCGGTAAATCGTGGCCGGATTAAGCCAGAACCTTAAGGCCGTCATTACCTTTGGCGGCAGTATCGACAGCTCCTGGAGCCGTTCAGCGAACAGCCTGCAAAAAAGCCTGAAGGACGTCGGAAAGCAGTCAGAAAAACTGACGAAAGACCAGGCCAGGCTGGCGGCTGAGATTAAGCGCGCGAAGCTGGCCGGGCAAAATCTTGGCGATCTTAAACGGCGTTACAGCGACGTCTCCCGTGAAATCCGCAAGACGGAGGCCGAACAGCAGAAGCTGAATCAGCAGATGCAGAAGACGCAACGGCTGGCCGCCTTCAAGGGGGCAGGGAAAGGGCTGTTTCGCCGTGGGCTCGGTATGGCCGGACAGCTGGGCGGGATGGTGGCTCCCGGGCTGGCGATTGGCGGCGGTGGCGTGGTGGCTTCCGCCCTGGGTACCCTGATTGCACCGGCGGCCACCAATGCAGAAACGGCCCGACGGGCCGGCGTGGCGAAAAGCTATGGCGTCGATATCCCGACGTTTGATGCCTGGGACACGCTCGCGAAGCAGTACGACATGAACGGGGAGAACATCGGCGACCTGTTCGAGGAGTATCTTCACAAGGCAGGAGAGTACAAGCAGAACGGCAAGCAGGGTTCCCTTCAGGATGCGTTTGAAACGCTGGGATTTAAGGCGAGGGATTTTGCCGGCCTCAGCGATATGGCGCAGTTCGAAAAAATCGTCGAGCGTGCGCTCAGCATGCAGGACGAGTCGAAAGCGTCGTTTGCACTGGATTCGCTGTTTGGCGGCGAGGCCAGCAAACTGCTGATGCTGCTGAAGCAGTCCGGCAAAAGCTACCGTGACCTGATGGACGAGCAGCGGCGCTATAACCTCGTCACGAAAGAGGGGGCTGAAGGGGCGATGGAGGGCAACCGCGCCATCACCAGCCTGCGCACGGTCTTCTCCTCTGCTGTAGCGGAAATCTCAGGGCAGCTGGGAAACGAGCTGGCACCGGATATCCGCCGGCTGACGGATGATATGGCGGAGTGGTTTAAGGGGGGCGGGATCAAACGCATTGTCAGTTTCCTGCGTAATGATCTTTACCCCGGCGTGCTGACGTTCGGCCAGGGCATTGTGTTCGTCGGAAAAGTGGCCTACGCGCTGGCGAAAAAATTGTCCTGGCTTTTACCGGATGAGAGAAGCGATCAGCGGGACGTACTCAAATCGCTGGCGATGACCGGCTCGGTTGATATTGCGCGCATGACGGCGCAGCGCAACGGTCAGGGCGAATGGTTTGAGCAGCAACTGAAGGAAAAGCCGGACCTGCCTGATGATGTGAAAAAATCGTACCGGGACACCCGGGGATTTTTCCGCGACGACGATGACACCTTTAACAGTACGCTCGATAAATACGTGGCGCCGGAAAGCAACGGCGCGCCGTTCTCCTGGGATTCAGCACTGAACCAGAACCAGGAGACGGCTGTGCAACCGGGACATGAAACATCCGACAGCACTGCCGGCGCCTGGAATAATTACAGACTGCCTTCCTTTCCCTCGTTTGAAAAAAGTAGCGTCTGGCCCGCAGCGGAAAAACCGAAGGGATCCGCAGACAACATCTCCGCGGATAAGCCGGTGGTCAATGTCGACGTTTATCCTTCCCTTAACTGGACAGCAGCAGAGGAAAGATCTGATGGGAATTCAAAATACCCGGCACAGCGTATCCCGGATGTGAATGTTGATGTCGATTCGTTACCGGGGACTGACAAAGCGCAGGATTTATTCAGGGGTAACGAACGTTACAGGGATAAAAGCGCAGACGTCCTGCACTTACCGCCTGAGATTAACTCCCGACAGCCTCCTGATCCTGTTTCAGACAGACCGGCAGAACTGTCAGGTGAAGTGGAAAGTAGTTACTGGGAAACTTTACTTCAGAAGCTGGATTTTGCGGACAAAGCGCCACCTCCCCGACAACTGACCGACAACCGTCGTTTCGAATTTCATTATGAGATACATGGCACACCTGGTCAGGATGAAAAGGCGATCGGGGATGAAGTTGTCGCGGTGACTAAAACCAGTCCGGTATTTAACGGTGACAGCAGCATGCTGGACGGAGGACAAATCTGGTGAGTGAAATTATTCCTGTCTTTGAAGACTACGGGCAGTTTCAGTCCAGCGCTGTTCGGGGGGCTCAGGCCGCCCGGGTGATGATGATGCTGGGCGATTTTGCCTTTTCGATCGACACCACGGCATACAACCAGCTGACCCGCGAGGCCAGCTGGCGATGGAGCGAACAGGAGCGGATCGGGAAGCAGGATTTATTGCAGTATACCGGCAAGCCCGGGCGAACCGTCCGGCTTGAAGGGGAATCGCATGCTTTCTTTCGCAAGGGGGTGGATGCTGTTAACGATCTCTTCGACCTGGCAGACCAGAATCAGCCTCAGCAGCTGGTCAGCGGTGAAGGAGATGTCCTGGGCTGGTGGGTGGTGATCGACTTCTCAGATACGACCAGCCGATTCCTGCCGGGCGGCGGCCACCGAAACAAAAACTGGACGATGACGCTGAAACATTATGCCGATGACATATCAAACCCGTGACGGTGATGTGCTGGATGCGATCTGCTCGACGCATTACGGCACAGAGAACCTTTCTTATATTGTGACGCAGGTTCTTGAAGCGAATCCTGGACTGGCTGACCGTGGGGCCGTTTATCCTTCAGGTCTGTTTATCACTTTACCGGATCTGGCTCCGCCGGTTCAGGCTTCTGCTTACAGCCTGTGGGATTAAAAATGGCAGATCAGATTGTTAAACCGGAATATGCTCCCGCTTTCAGCGTCAGCGCTGAAGGAAAAGATATTACCCGTGCGCTGCAACAATGCCTGGCAGAGCTGACGCTGACTGATTACGGAGGTGCCACGGCAAAAGCAGATGAGCTGAAAATCACCCTGCTCTCGGAAACGCTCCCCCTTCCGACAAAAGGCGCTCGTCTTCGCGTGGCGCTGGGTTTTAATGATCATCTGGTGGATAAGGGCTGGTTCGTGGTTTCCGGCGTGGCCAGCAGCGGCCCGCCACGTCGTATCGAAATTTATGCCACCGCTGCGCCAATGAACGCGCAAAAACAACCGGGTGATGTGATCAGCCAGAAAACACGCAGCTGGGATAACCTGCGACTGGCGGATTTGGTTAAAACGGTAGCGAAAGAAAACGGACTGGTACCAAAAGTGGCCGCAGAGCTGGCCGACATTCATATCGACCACGTTGACCAGGTGGCAGAATCGGACGCCAATCTGCTGACGCGCCTGGCCCGAACATGGAATGCTGTCAGTAAACCGTCGGGCGGATACTGGCTCTTTCTGCGTCAGGGAGCCACGGCAAATGCGTCCGGCGAACAGACCGCAGCTCTGATTATCACACCAGAAGAGGTGTCAAACTGGTCTTACAGCGAAGGAGAGCGGGGCAGTTCGACAGGGAAGGCCACCGCCAGCAGTGGTAAGTCTTCAGGCAAAATCGGCGTACGTTATTACGATGAGGCTGACGGGAAGACCAAAACCACCACGGTTGATCATGATGGTCCCTCAATGGCTAACCCGTATACCCAGCCTGTAAAAGCTACTGCCGATCAGCAGGCCAAAGCGAAAAAAACGCAGGCCCGCCGCAATGAACAAAAAATGACAGTAACGGGGCCCTGCCGACCCAGACACGTTCCTCTTACGGCAGAGTCTGGCGTATCCACGTCCGGCTTTGGCGAACGGGAAGATCGCGCCTGGGTGGTTGAGTCGCTGGTGTTTTCCCTGACACCTGCGGGTTTCAGTTTCACATACAACCTGGTGGTTGATATTCGCAAGCCTGCGAAATCCCTAAAAAAATCCGGCAGCAAGGATAAGACCGGCACGGATTACTTCGGATAACTCTCAGCCATCCGACAAACAGATACGGAAAATACTATGAACGGTGTAAACAGCCGGACCGGGAAACGCCTGTCCGGTAGCGATCATCTGCGCCAGTCCGTCAGCGATATTCTCTCCACGCCCGTCGGCAGCCGTGTACTGATCCGTGATTATGGCAGTGACCTGTTTTCGCTGGTTGATAACCCTCGTGATGACCTGACCAGGCTTCGCATTATCGCCGCGACCGCCTCGGCGCTGGCACGCTGGGAACCCCGGCTTAAGGTCACGCGCGTTGTCGTTTCTTTCCCTGCTGACGAAACGGGGTGTGTGGTGGATATCGAAGGGATTAACAAACAGAACAATCTTCCTGTCAGCACCGGAGGCATACCGATTTATGGCAAGCAGCTATGACGTAATTAACCTGTCCGCCCTGGCGGTGCCGGATGCTATCGTGGTACCGGATGCCGCTGACATTTTTACCCGCTGGCTGGCGCGCCTGCGCGAACTGGATCCGGAATTTGATGCGCTGGTGGAATCTGACCCGGCGTATAAACAGGGTGAAATCAACGCCTACCAGCTCACCCTGGCGTTCCAGCGGGTTAACGACGCAGTACGCGCAGTTTTCCTTGCCAGTGCCAGAGGGGCCGATCTCGACCAGCTGGGCGCGGCCTTTAACGTTTCCCGTCTGGTGATTAATCCCGGCGATCCGGATGCGGTTCCCCCTGTCGACCCTGTTTATGAAGACGACGACGCTTTCCGGGAACGTATACAGCTTTCGTGGGCGCAGCTGAATACGGCCGGCGCGCGTAACGCTTATCGCTTTCATGCCAAATCTGCGGATAACGATGTGCTGGATGCGGACGCCTACGGGCCTGAAACCCATAACCGGCCCGGCGAGGTAGATGTGTACGTGCTCTCGCGCACAGGGAACGGTCAGGCAGGACTCATTCTTATTGAAACTGTCATGAACACACTGAGCGCGGATGAAGTCAGGCCGCTCACCGATTTTGTCAGTGTGAAGAGTGCCAGTATCGCCAGCTATACCGTTAAGGCTGAACTCGAAATACCAGACGGTCCGGATGCACAGACGGTACTGGAAAACGCGATAAGTACGCTGACGAGCTACACACAGCTTTCCCATCGTATTAATGCCATCGTTCCGCTTTCCGCGATTTACTCAGCACTTCAGCAGCCCGGCGTATCCAGAGTTAAGTTGCTCAGCCCGACGGCTGATCTGGAAGCGGCAGCAGGACAGGCCCCGTGGTGCAGCGCGATAAACGTCACCCGTAAAGGAGGAGTGAGTGGATAAATTTCGATCTCTGCTTCCACCTTCAGCTATTCACCCGGAACGGGCGCAGGAACAGGCAAGCACTGAGCTGATCACGGCGCTGGATACTGACATGGTACGTAAGGTGAAAAATCCTGATACCTGTCCCGCACATTTGCTGCCATGGCTGGCCTGGGAATTCGCGGTGGATTCATGGGAGGAGGCTTGGACCGAGCAAGAAAAAAGGCAGGTGATCAGGGATGCCGCTTATGTCCATCAGCACCGGGGCACCGCCGGGGCGGTCAGGCGGTCGCTGAGCGCCGTCAGCCTCCCGACCACCGTGATTGAGTGGTGGGAGGATACACCGCGCAAGGATCCCTACACCTTCCGCGTGGAGGTTTACAGCTTACAGGCTGTTGACGAAGCACTTTACCAGCGCATACGGCGCCAGGTCGATAAAGCCAAAAACCTCCGCAGCCTGTTGACCACTATCGATGTGATCGCCGATCTGGGTGCGAAGGGAACTTATTATGCCGGCGGTGCTGTTACCGCCTGGATTGACGTTGTTATTGAGGCCGGAGAATAACCATGGCTGAGAAGTATTACAGCATTCTGACAAACCGGGGCAAGGAGCTGGAGACGCAATCCTCTGCAACCGGGAAGCCCGTCATCATCAAAGATTTTGTTGTGGGGGACGGGAACGGGCAGGCCGTTAAACCGGATCCTGCGCAGACGAAGCTGGTGCGTGAGGTATATCGCAGCGCAATTTCTGCACTACAGGTTTCTCCGGATCAGGCGAACCAGTTTTTTGCTCAGCTGGTACTTCCGGTTGCCGTTGGTGGATTTGTAGTCAGGGAAGTTGGCCTGCTGACAGATGCAGGCGAACTGTATTCTGTTGCGAACTGTGCTGCCATTGAAAAGCCTGAAAACGGTGTCAGCGTTAATCTGCAATTCCGTCTTGCGGTATCTGATGCGGCAAACGTAGAGCTCAAAGTAGCGACCGGAGATGGTCTGTTCCTGCGCATTGATAAAAACCTTTCTGAAATAGCGGCGAGAGGGGAGGCTGCACAAAAAGGGGCTCGCGAAGCCATAGGCGTTTATGATGCGACAACCTCACGTAAAGGACTTGTGCAGCTCAGTAGCGAAACCGACAGCTCGTCAGAGACGCTGGCTGCGACACCGAAAGCTGTCAGAGAAGCCGCTAAGGAGATCAAGGACGCGCTGGGAACGTCCGCATCTAAAGACGTCGTCACATCAAAAACAGATGCAACTGCTGGCCGCGTGCCGGTTGTAGGCTGGATGGGATTAGGTGGATATGGTTCGGACATTCTGCTTTCTGCTGCTGATGCCAGAAAACCTCTGCGGAATGGCTTCTACGGCGTGCAGTCGGAGCCGACATATGGAAATGCTGCCCTGATTAGTTTTGCCTATGACTCAGGCTCTCAGGTGCACCTTATTGCAAAACAAGGCGGCCAGGCGCCGTTAATCGGGCTGGCAGGCTCTACGCCACAAGGCGTTTTTGGTGACTGGGGAAAAATTTACACAGAGTTTCAGAAGCCCACCGCAATTGAAGTCGGTGCTGTTCCATATCGAGGGACGCTTGGTAATGTCGATTTGAATACAGTCAGAGGTACGCAGTACGGGCGGTTTAATCAGGCTTTAACTGCCAATGCTACTACTGCGAGGAATTACCCCATTACTGAAGCCGGCGAACTGGATGTTCACCAGACCAGTGCAAATGGAGCGGAGGCCTGCGTACAGGAATATCGTACTTTCAGTTCTCGTCGTGTTTTCCTTCGATCTTATAACCCGGCAGATAACACGTGGACAGAATGGTGTGAGTTCTATACAACAGCCAAAAAACCAACCGCGACGGAGGTTGGAGCTCTGCCTATTACTGGTGGGACCGTCACGGGTAATGTGATTGCGAATGGGTATTTGCGTTCAGGTAATACTCGCAAGCTTGAAGTCAGTTCTTCAAATACATCCACTCTTGATGGGATAATTAATCTTTGGGGTAATGCTGACCGACCGACAGTATTAGAATTTAAAGATGCGACGGGATACCACTTTTATTCGCAACGTAATGTAAATGGTTCCATATCATTTAATTTTAATGGTGCCGCAGAAGTCCGGGGGGCAATTTCTGCTCATGGTGAAATTGTTTCAAGAGCTGCGAATGGCCTGCGTATCGCCTACGGTAATTTTGGCGCATTCTGGCGAAATGATGGCACAACGCTTTATTTGATGTTAACAAACTCTGGCGATTCGCTGGGTAATTACAACTCACTTCGCCCGCTGTATGTGAATCTAACCACGGGCGCCCTTCAGTCAGGAACGCCGCTATCGGTTTACAACACAATCACTGCAAGCGAACAAATTACCGCAGGCAAAGAAATGGTGGCAGGTTATTCCGGTCCCTACGCCTGGGCTGAACAGTACAAATCGAAAGCGCCATTTTTTAACTCGTATTCGACTACCAACCCGAGTGAGTATCATCCGGTTATTAAACAGCAGTCAACCGTTACTGGTAAGAACTCCTGGGCATTTTCAATGGGGACGTTAGTTAGCGGAGATGTTCTTTCGTGGCACCTGCATATGAAGGGAAGTGGCTCGCAGGATATTAATTTCAAATGGGACACTAACGGCAACTTTAACGCGCCGGGCCAGGTGAATCCGGGAAGTTATGCCAATTTTGATAACCGTTATTACACCAAAACACAATCAGATGCGGGGTACATGCCAAAAACAGGCGCGTACACCAAAGCTGAAAGTGACGGGCGTTTTCAGCCTAAAGGCAGCTACACCCCTGCGGGGCAGGCTTACACGAAGGCGGAAAGCGATGCACGGTACAACCTCAAAAATACCGCAACCAAATCAGCCAATGCCATGACGCATAAAGATGCTTCAACAGGTGTTATGGAAGTAGTTATGAGTAATATAAACGTTCCAAGCAAAACAAATGTTAACGTGACATTTCCAGCGGCTTTTCCAAATGCATGTGTAGGAGTTGTAATTACATATAATGGGGCAGGGCATGGGTCTGGCGATGATTCGGTAATTTATGTTCCGTCTTATTCACGTACAGGATGCACATTATATGCTCATAACGCCGATGGTAAATTTATGCTAATTGCTAAAGGATATTGAAATGAGGATTTATTTTAGCCCTAGCGAAATTGGTTTTTATCATGAATCAGATAAACAAGCTTATTTACTAGCAGGTACGTGGCCGAATGATTTACTTGAAATTTCGGAGAAGTGGTTCCTGTATCTATTGGAAGGTCAACAGAAAGGTAAGGTAATCACTGTAAATGATTACGATCAGCCTGTCCTTGTAGACCCGCCAACCGCCACTAAAGAGCAGCTCCTTGCCGAGGCTGATGCTCAGAAAGAAGCGCTCATGAACTCAGCCACTGCCGTAATTGAGCCATTGAAAGATGCCGTTGAGTTGGGCATGTCAACAGATGAAGAGGAAGATTTACTGTTGGCATGGCAGCAATATAGGGTGCTGTTGATGCGGGTTGATACATCGCATGCACCAGATATCGAGTGGCCTGTATTGCCAGCATGATAATCAGGAATGCTTAAATTTTAATATTAACTTCTTCTCATTGTAGGCAACAGTGTTGTCCGGAATGTCTTTATTAACAAAAGTCATAGCGCCTATCGTGACATTGCTGCCTATAGTGAGATTGTTACCGATAATCGAGGTCCCAACTCCCAGATCAACGTTATCACCTATTGTTATCCTTGGGCTGGAGTTTTCATTCTTTACCCCCCCACCAATGCCAATGGTACAGTTATGTCTTATTTTGAAATTTCGTCCGATAATTACACATCCGTTTATAACAACTGATGTGAAGTGAGTTATATGAAGACCAGGTGCAATTGTAGCTGGCAGCTGTATCTCAGTGTTGTACTTTTGGACAAGTTTTCTATTAATTCTTCTGGCCAATTGTTTTTTCCATTTGGCATCGGAACTATAAAGATAAGAAGCAACTCGCCACCAAAAATTAAAGCGTCTCTCAGGGCACTTTAATGCTTTATGAAAAACGCGCGTCCATGAGAATTTCTTGTCGCTTTTCATTACTTCAGCTTGTAAGCACTCACGTAAATGGCGTTTTGATAGTTGATTACTCATTTTGAAATTCTCATTTTCACTTTTTCTGACTGGATCCGCGAATACATAGAGGGCACTTTCGCTAAAAGCCTCTTTCGAGGCTTATCGTTTTTCTCGTCCAATTACTTTATCTGCCGCGACGCGCGATAAGAAGCCAGACCGACTGCCGTATTCTGGATGCGCGGCCACAAACTGATCGATACGACGGATCAGTAATGAGGGAAGCGTCACATTGATTTTTTCCGCTTTTCCCATCAGGCGAGTTATATCCACGTCAACCAGGGCCCATACCGCACCGGTGTATTCCGGATCAGATAGCCAGTTTTCGACGGTCGTTGCTTCCGGAACGTTCTCGCCATCTTCAACCAGTAATTCGATGTGTGCCTCGATCGCTTCACGTACGCTTTCGATCGCGTCCTGATAATCATCACCACCAGAGAAGCAGCCAGGAATATCAGGTACGCGAACGCCGAAGGATGAATCGCCTTTATCAATAGCAACAGGGTACAACATGTAAACCTCCAGTAGGGGGGCTTAGAGCCCCGCCTGTTTTTTGATGCTTTTCAGTGTTGGTAACGGTATGTCTTTCTGTGGATGCTTTACCGTTACCAGCCCCTTTTTCGTTGGGTGTTTGAACTGGTGATGACTGCCTTTAACTCTCACCAGATACCACCCATCGGCTTCTATCATTGCTATTGCATTCCTGCTATCCATCCTCCGGCTCTCTGTGTTGTCTTGATGGGGTTATAATAACCCCTCGCTAATCGAGTGTCAATGATTTTGGGGTTATTGGGGTTATTAAATGCAAACGGCAGAAGAGAAGTGTAAGCAGCAATTGAGGATGAAGAGATTTTACTTAGATATGTGGTGCGTAGAATGCACTGGCGATCTTGCTGTCTGCATCCTTGATAAGAATTTCTCTGTCCTAAAAGACAGTTTTGATAGATAAAAAGATTAAAAGTTATCAGGATTATTCGATGTACTAATGCCGACTTTGATGAGACTCAATATCATCAACCCAAGAACTACTGCCACGGTAGAAGTGATTATGAATGCTGTCATGATGACCCTTTAATTGGTGAGCATGTTTATTAGACTCTGCGGATTCATAAACGTTCAGATTGCCCTGCAATATAGGTAGAGTTTTATCATGCGTCACTGAAGAATAACCAATCATAAGCGGCTGGTTTTTTTGTGTGGTTTTGGTCGGAACGAAAGAATTTTTAACCTCCGCCTTCAACACTCCATTGTCGGTGAGCGGACCAAAAAAGTTTCGCCATTATGATTTTTTGTTACCCGTAAGCAGTTGATTCATTTGATCATAAAATTATGAATTAATGGTGAAAATTAAACGTATGTATCTGATTACTATAGATAACACGCGTGATTTAAAATCCCTCGGCGTTCGCGCTGTGTGGGTTCAAGTCCCACTCCGGCTACCATGGGAAAAGCAGAATAATCAAAGCAATAAGCAGTGTCGTGAAACCACCGAAAGGTGGTTTTTTTGTGCCTGCAATTCCCCCTTCCTGACAACAAATCTTATTTTTCGTGCCTGACCCATGCACAACCATAATTTTTCGATCATTATGCGTCGAGGGCGTTTCCTTATCGCGTAAATTCTTATATCTCCGTTTCATCGATTGCCCTGCGGCAGCTTCGCAGATAACTTCATTTGGATTTTCCTTAGAAAAAGTGGAAGAGCTTGCAAATGGGCTGGGCAAGGGTATCAACAAATGATCAAAACATTGTTCTCCGGCGACAAGCTCTCGAACGTACAGGATATGAACTACGGTTGACAAGAGGCATCTAAAACCGCAATGGCGCTGGATTTGACCACTGGGAGCATTACGGGATGGCAGATGTACCAGATAGCTAAAGAGAATTGATTATGTCACAAGAATTAGAATTTTCGCTTCATCCACCCGTTTGGCCTGCCATCGTCTATTTTGTTGTATCTGTTGCAATTTTTTTCTTGCTTTATCTCGGGAAACTAAAAGTTAACAGGCTGCATAAATACCCGCTATTTATCGCATATATGGTGTTTGTAATCGCTGTTGCAGCCGTTCAGATAAACATCTTTGCTAATGGCTACGAGTTTGTCCGCAGCTTTTTGCATATCGATTTTGACCCCTATCGATATGACTCGGTATATTGGGGATCATTGTTTTTCTCCATAATTTACTTGCTGGCGTTGCCCCGGAACAAGTTTTAGCATAATGAAATTTTCATTTAAGGGACGTTATGTCTTTACCGCCATTGTATGCACTGCGTGCGTTTGAAGTTGCTGCGCGGTTGAACTCCTTCAGTAAAGCCGCTGAAACGCTCAATATTACGCCGGGTGCGGTCAGCAGACATGTTCGTACCCTTGAACTGTGGTTCGACTGCGAGCTTTTCAAAAGGCAAGGTCCTCGCGTGGAGGTCACTGAAGCCGGGCGAGTGCTTGCCGGACAGCTGAACGAGAGCTTCACGAGCATTGAATGGGCCTGCCGGGCATTTCGCAGTGAAAACCACCTGCTGCGGTTAAAAGCACCCAGCACCCTGACCATGAGATGGCTTCTCGACGTGCTGCGATCTTTTCGCAACAACCATGCAAAACCACAGGTTGAGATTGCCAGCGTCTGGATGGACATTGATACCGTTGATTTCAATCTTGAGCCCTACGACTGCGCCATCCTTCTTGGTAATGGCCGTTTTGGTGACACAACGGAAAGTCAGCTGCTTTTTCATGAATGGCTTATCCCGGTTTGTACTCCATCACTTATCGAACCGGCCCGGCAACGGCTTCCGCAATGTGATTTGATCCATCCTTCACCCGACAGACGTGACTGGCGGCGCTGGCTGCGAAGAACAGGATTGTTCCCGGGGCTCGATATGAGCAGCGGTATGGTGTTCGATACCCTTGAACAGGGAAGTATTGCCGCGATGAACGGGCACGGCATCGCTATCGCCGACCTGCATCTCACGCTTGATGCCCTGAAAAGCGGCCTGCTGGGCCTGCCGTTCAGGGAAGCTATTGCGACAGGGGATGGCTACTACCTCGTCTGGCCAAAAAATTCACTCAAAAGAGAGAGCATTCAGCATCTTCTGGCCTGGCTGCAAAACCATACCCCGGTCGTTCCGGCGCTGGATATCGATTATCTGGAATACGATGACAGTCGGGTTTATTAATACCGTTATGAATAAGATATGTTTGCCATCTTTTTATAACGTTCTGGCAAAGCGCTGTTCAGGCTGAGTACCTTATCCAGAATATAAAATGCTGGCGTGTTTTTCTGTTGCTCAGCGTCAATGATTGCCGCGCGTAATAGCGTGGCGGCAGACGAAATTCTGTGAAAATATTCTTCAGTCTCGGGCGTCTGTAATTCACCCGACGTGGCGTAACGCACGTCCGGCCAGCCGGAGAAGTCGAGCAGCGGAAGGGGCTTTCCTGCTTCAGGATGACAGGCTGAAATCAGCGCAGCCGCTTGCTTAGGGTCGCGATGGGCAACGGATAGCATGTATACGCGCTGCGCAAACGGTGACAGAGCCTCAGAGTGATGTTTCGTCGCCATAAGCATGGCCATAAAATCCTGTAAATCATCGGCTGAATCGGTGTCAGGTGGTAATACAGTTTTCAATAACTGATATAACGCATCAAGTGTCATATTTGCCCCGGATCCTCTTATCATTATTATTCAGTTTGCGGCTGAACGTTTTATCGACCCGCGCAAAGGCGGGTCGTGAAGATGATATTTGAATGCGGTCGCATCAGAAAAACGATTAATAATGGCAATCACTGTGAGTTTTTCTCACTATAGCCTTTTCGTTTCACACTCCACCCAGGTACGCCTTCCTCACCTCCGGATCCTTCAGCAACGCCTCGCCGCTGCCGCTTAACCGAATCTGGCCGTTAACCATCACATAGCCGCGGTCGGACAACTTCAGCGCGTGGTGCGCATTCTGCTCGACCAGAAAAATCGTCATTCCGTTACGGGCCAGTTCGCGCAGCGTCTGGAAGATCTGTTTAACCACGATTGGCGCGAGGCCGAGGCTGGGTTCATCCAGCAGCAGAAGTTTAGGACGGCTCATCAGCGCGCGGGCGATAGCCAGCATTTGCTGTTCACCGCCTGAAAGCGTCATCGCCCGCTGGTTACGTCGCTCTTTGAGGCGAGGGAAGAGGTCGAACATGCTTTGCATATCTTCCGCTGCATGCTGATTGCCGACGGGGATTGTCCCCATCAGCAGGTTCTCTTCTACAGACATATCCGGGAAAATGCGTCGTCCCTCAGGTGCCTGCGCGATGCCGCCGGTGGCAACATAGTGGGTAGATTTGTGGCTGATATCCTCGCCGCAGAAGAGGATCTGCCCGTTGCGGATCCGGGGCTGACCAAAGACAGACATCAGTAATGTTGACTTCCCCGCGCCGTTAGCGCCAATTAGGGCCACGGTTTCCCCTTTGTTAACCTCAAGCGAAACCTGCTTCAACGCCTGGATCACCCCGTAGAAAACATCCACATCCTGAAACTGAAGCATCGGTTCGCTCACAGATTTACCTCGCTTTCGTCGGTGCCCAGATACGCGGCAATCACTTTTTCATTGTGCTGAATCTCAGCCGGTTTACCTCTGGCAATTACATCGCCGTGATCGAGCACAATGATGTCATCTGAAATGCCCATCACCATCCCCATATCATGCTCGATCAGCAAAACCGTGATGTCATGGTGGTCGCGCAGGAACCGGATGATCTCACTCAGCTTGTGCGTCTCCACCGGGTTCAGGCCGGCAGCAGGTTCATCGAGACAAATCATCTCCGGGCCGGTACACATGGCGCGGGCGATTTCGAGGCGTCGTTGCTGACCATAGGACATTTCCCCGGCCAGACGGTTCGCGCAATCCACCAGATCCACCACCTCCAGCCAGTAAAACGCCCGGTCCAGCGCATCGTTTTCTGCCCGACGATACGCAGGGGTATTCAGCACACCCGCCAGCAGATTGCGGTTGACGCGCATGTGCTGTGCCACCAGCAGGTTTTCCACAACAGACATCTCGCGGAACAGGCGGATGTTCTGAAACGTGCGCGCAAGACCCGCGCGGTTCACCAGATGCGTGCCGCCAAACATTTTATAGAACAGGCGTTGACCAAGCTGCGCCGGGTTGAGCCAGTCGCCCGGCTGGAATTTCTGGCCGAGCACCTGAATGACATTGGTGGTTTTATTTCGTGCATTGAACAGAATGTTGCCGCCGGAGGCCCGGTAGAAACCGGTCAGGCAGTTAAAGACGGTCGTTTTTCCTGCGCCGTTAGGCCCAATGAGTGCGGTAATGGAGCCGCGCTGCACCTCAAGATTGACGTCGTTTAAGGCCTTGATCCCGCCGAAGTGCATCATCAGATGTTCTACACGTAAAATCGTTGCGTTCATGGCGCCACTCCTTTACGCACGGTAAATCCGCTGCGGTTGATGCGGATCAGACCGCGAGGACGCCAGATCATCATCACCACCATCAGCATGCCAAACAGCAGCACCCGGTATTCCGCAAAGCTGCGCAGCAGTTCCGGCGTGACGGTCAGCACAAAGGCGGCCAGTACGACGCCGACGGTGGAGCCCATCCCGCCCAGGACCACAATGGCGAGGATCAGGGCCGATTCAAAAAAGGTGAAAGAGGTCGGGTTAACAAACCCCTGGTAGGTGGCAAAAAACACCCCGGCGATACCTGCCGTCGATGCGCCCAGGGTGAAGGCCGAGAGTTTGACCAGAACGTGATTCAGCCCCATGGAACGGCAGGCAATCTCATCCTCACGGAGCGCTTCCCACGCCCGTCCAATGGGCATTCGGGTCAGCCGGTGTTTAATGTAGAGCACCAGCATGACTACCAGGAAAAGTACCGCATAGATGAAAATAAACTTCATGTTGGGGTTATAGGTCAGGCCGAAGAACTCGTGGAAGGGGACGCCGCCTTCTTTGGCGCGTCGGCCAAACTCAAGGCCAAAAAAGGTTGGGGCAGGGGCTGAAACGCCGTTTGGCCCGCCGGTGAAGGTGAGCCAGTTGTTCAGCACCAGGCGGATGATCTCGCCAAACCCGAGCGTGACGATGGCGAGATAATCCCCGTGCATGCGCAACACCGGAAAGCCAAGCAGGGCGCCTGCGCCCGCGGCCATTAGCGCCGCCAGCGGCAGCATGCTCCAGAACCCAAGCCCCAGATACTGATACCCGAGCGCCAGCCCGTAAGCGCCGATGGCATAGAAGGCGACATAACCCAGATCCAGCAGCCCTGCCAGGCCAACAACAATGTTCAGCCCAAGACCGAGCAGGACGTAGATCAGTCCGAGAATGGCAACCGTCAGAAGGTATTTCGTTGCTACAAACGGGAAGCAGATCGCCAGCGTGACAATCAGCGGAATGATCCAGCGCATGCGGCTTTTATACGCCGGCGGCCGGACATACACGCCCGCATTGTCGGATTCAAACCGCGTCTGTAAACGTCTTCCGGCCGCCGTAGCTGAAAAGGCGCTCAGCAAAAAACGTCCCACCATCACCGTGCCAACAATCCACGCCAGCCGCTGGCCGTCAAAGGTAAAGCTGTAACCATCCAGTATCACACCCGCAATCGGGCCGAAAATAATCAGGGCGATCATTCCAGAAAAAATTGCGTCCAGAATGCAGCGCTTCAGGGAAAAACCGTCAGAGGTCATCGCGTTGTTCCTTACACTTTAGCCACGACAGGGCGGCCCAGCAGCCCCTGAGGACGGAAGATCAGAATTAAGACCAGCAATCCAAACGAGAACACGTCTTTATAATCCGAGTTCACCATCCCGGAGAATTGCGCTTCTGCGACGCCCAGAATCAGCCCGCCAAGCATCGCACCGGGCAAAGAGCCGATGCCGCCCAGCACCGCCGCCGTAAAGGCCTTGATGCCGATAACAAACCCGACGTAAAAATCAAAGGTGCCGTAATTCATGGTGATCAGCACGCCCGCCAGCCCGGCCATGGCTGCGCCGATAACAAACACCAGCGAAATTATTCTGTCAGTGTTGATACCCAGGATGGAGGCCATCTTACGATCCTGCTGTACCGCACGGCACATGCGTCCTAAGCGGGTACGGTTGATAATCCAGGTCAGCACCAGCATGCCCGCGAACGAGGCGATGAGGATAAAGACTTTGGTATAGGTTATCTGGACAAACCCTTCGCCAAGGTGAAAACGCAGCACGCCATCAAGCATGGTGGGCACGCCCTGCTGGCGCGGGCCCTGGCTGAGCTGGACGTAGTTTTGCAGTATCAACGACATCCCGATGGCCGAAATCAGCGGCGCCAGACGCGTCGAGTTGCGTAGCGGCTTATAGGCGATGCGCTCAATCGTCCAGCCATAAACGCCAGTGACCACGATGGTGAAAACCAGCGTTCCCAGGATCAGCAGCGGAAAGGAGTGGAGTCCAAAAAACGCCAGCAGGGCCAGGCCAATGGCCGAGAGATAGGCGGAGATCATATACACTTCGCCGTGAGCGAAATTGATCATACCGATGATGCCGTACACCATGGTGTAGCCGATGGCGATAAGACCGTAGACCGACCCCAGCGTTAAGCCATTAATTAATTGTTGCAGAAAGAATGTACTCATGGTCGCGCACCTGAATAAAGGGTTACGCCGACAGTCAGACCTGCCGGCGCTGAGCAGATTCCGTCCCGTTATGGCACTTCTTTATATTTGCCTTTGTCATCCCACTGGTAGACCACGTAGTCAGAGACTTTGAGGTCACCTTTGCTGTCCCAGGCTTTTTTACCCATCACCGTGTCGACAGGGTTGGCCTTCAGCCACTCGCTGGCTTTTGCGGAATCCGTCCCTTTCGTGGCCTTGAATGCCGCCGCGATAGCCTGCACAGACGCGTAGGCGTAGAGGGTGTACCCTTCAGGTTCAAATTTACCGGTGCGGAATTTCTCGATGACGGCTTTTCCGTCCGGGATCAGGCGCGGATCTTTACCGAAGGTCATGTAAATACCGTTGGTGTACTGTGCCCCACCGGCGGCGGTGACCATCTCTTCATTGACGATACAGTCTCCCGAGAAGAACTTCGCCTGCACGCCCTGTTCACGCATCTGGCGAACCAGCGGGCCCGCTTCCGGGTGACAGCCCCCGAAGAACACCACGTCCGGTTTTTGTGCGCCGATTTTGGTCACCAGCGCGTTAAAGTCTTTCTCCCCGCGGGACAACCCTTCGTACATCACCTCCTTAACGCCGCGTTTCGCCAGCGCCGCTTTAGTGGCATCCGCCAGCCCCTGACCGTAGGTGTCTTTATCGTGGATGATGACCACCCGTTTGGCTTTCAGCTTATCAAGAATAAAATCGCTGGCGACCTGGCCCTGCTGGTCGTCACGTCCGCACATGCGAAATATGTCGCTCATGCCACGTTCGGTAATCAGTGGGTTCGTTGAGCCGGGAGTGATGGAGAGGATCCCGGCATCGCTATAGACCTCGGAGGCGGGCATGGTCGACGAAGAGCAGAAGTGGCCGACGACCGCTTTCACCTTATCCTGATCGACTAAGCGGTTGGCAACGGCGACGGCCTGTTTGGGCTCGCAGGCGTCGTCGCCCTGAACCAGTTTGATTTTCTCACCGTTGATCCCGCCGGCGGCGTTAATGTCTTCCGCCGCCTGCGTAGCGCCATGCCAGTATTGATCGCCGTAGGTTGCGTTCGGGCCTGTGAACGGCCCGGCCACGCCGATGACGATATCGGCTTGCGCGGAAAAGGCCGTCACCAGACAACCGGCCAGCACCAGGGAGAGGGGAGTTTTGGTAAATTTCAGCGACATTATTATGTTCCTTAGCAAAGAGGTTTTTGCACCAGGTATAAACCCGAACGCCTGATGGCATCGTAAATCCAAAAACAAGAGCGAGAACAAAATGCACTTTAGAAGCAATCTCATGCTTAATACGGCGAGGATCCCACGCACCGCGAAGCGCGCAGAACATTAAGCAAAAAGGTTGCCAGAATGGTTAATCCCTTGACCGGGTCACAACACGTTGAGTATAGAGCGCCGTTTTATGCGCCTTTGCGGGATAATATGAATTTACAGCGGAGATCACATCTCCTTAACAACAAAGCCCATAAGTTGTGCAACGGTCACGATTTGCACGTTTTTGCAGCAATAAAGACCTAAACTTCAGATAGGCACGCGCGGCGATATATGTCAGGATCGTTTTTTTTATCAGGAGTATCAGCAATGGCTGAAGGCCCATTAAATGAAAGCGAGATGGCGTGGCTGGAAGAGACATTAATCTCTTACGGTCACGACGATGCATCCGTGATTGACGTGTCCGAACTGGACGGCATGCTTACCGCAGTACTTTCCGGTCCCGTTGTGGTGGAGCCCGACACCTGGCTGGTGGCGGTCTGGGGTGGTGAGAAATATATTCCTCGCTGGAAAAACGATCGTGAGATGAACCGTTTTATCGATCTCTGCTTTAAGCACATGAACGATATTGCCGAGCGTTTGAGCGAATACCCGGATCAGTTTGAACCGCTGTTTGGCTATAACGACGTTGACGGTCAGAGCTATACCGTGGTGGAAGAGTGGTGCTATGGCTACATGCGCGGCGTGGCGCTGACGGACTGGTCATCCCTGCCGGAAGCGCTGGAAGCGGACCTGGCGGTGATTGCCCTGCACGGGACGGAAGAGAACAGCGAGAAGCTGGATGCGCTGACCGAAGAGGAGTATATGGCCAGCATCGAGAGCATTCAGCCTGCGGCGCTGCGCTTGTATAACTACTGGGTGGCTAACCCGCAGCAGCCGGAAGCGAAAAAGCCGATCGTGAACGGGTCGAAGGTGGGGCGTAACGACCCGTGCCCGTGCGGGAGTGGGAAGAAGTTTAAAAGCTGCTGCCTGCATTAAATCATTAATTACTGTGGCCTGAATGGGGCACGGGTGTTGAGTCCCCGCTAAAATCGGCGAACCGGAGACCAGATGACAAGGGCTGGACGCCATGGATGGCGGCCAGAGGCGAATCGAGACAGGATGTCGAGTTGAGCCGACCGCAGGCAGATGGTCGGGAGGTGAGCGCAGTGCGAAGCACCAATTTTCCGCGGGGCCGCGGGGATTGATAAGGGGGCCGCGGCGGCCCCCTTATCCCGTTCACATGCTGTGAAAAAATTATATTCTGTTGATCTTAAGGTGAACGGAACAGTACCTCAGGACCTGTATAAATAAGTTATCCCACTTCCGGCAGCATCCCCGCTGCAATCAAAATCTGCACCAGAATAATCGCCACGCCGCACCCAAACACCACGCACAGCATTGGCGTACCGCCCGCCACGCGATACCCCTGCTGCGGATGTTGCTGGCGGCTCTTCCACGCCAGCAGGGAAGGCAGCAGCAGGGCCAGTACCGATAACGCCACGCCGGCATACCCCAGCGCCATCACAAACCCGCGCGGGTAAAAGAGCGAGAAGGCCAGCGGCGGCAGGAAGGTCATCGCCCCCGTCTGTAAGCGTCCCGCAACGGTATTGCGCCGCTGGAACAGATCCGCCATATAGTCAAACAGGCCAAGCGCCACGCCGAGGAAGGAGGTTGCCAGCGCCAGGTCTGCAAACAGATGTACCGCCAGCTCCACGTGTGAAGAGGCCACCACGTTACGCAGGGCAACCAGGAATCCATTCAGACCAGAATGCTCTGCCATCAGGCCGATAAAAGTATTGGAATCAATACTGCCCAGCGTTACCAGCTGCCAGAACAGGTAAGCAATCAACGGAATGGCGCTGCCGATAACAAAGACGCGGCGTAGCTTGCGAATATCACCGTTCATATAGCTCACGATGCTCGGTACGCTGCCGTGAAAACCGAAGGAGGTGAAAATAACCGGGATGGCCGAAAGCGCCAGACCTTTCTCCAGCGGGAGGGAGAGCAGGTTAATCTTGTGAACATGCGGTGCCAGCAGCACCAGCATCACAACAAGGAAAAGAATTTTGGCGCTGAACAAAAAACGGTTAAACAGATCGACCAGCGATGTGCCCGCGCAAACCACGCCGCCACCGATCAGCGTAAAGACAATGGCGCCTGTTTCCGGTGAAAGCGACGCACCGAAGCCGTCATTGATACTTGACGCAATCAGCTCCCCGGCGCCGCTGATGTAAGCGGCAGTCAGGGCGTACATCAGGAACATCATGCTGAAACCGGTGATCCACTGCCCGTAGCGTCCAAGATAGCGTGCAGCCAGGGAGCCTAAGCCAGTATCGGCAGGGACATGCTGATAAACCTCCAGCAATAATAGCGCGGTGTAACACATCAGGGCCCACAGACCGCCCAGCAGCACTACGGTAATCCCAAACCCGACGCCAGCGGCAGCCAACGGCATGGCCAACATTCCTGCGCCAATTGTCGTTCCGGCGACGATAAAAATACTTCCCAGAGTTCTGTTCTTCACGCTTTCCTCTACAACGCTTCCATACCGCGACTCATTCTGCGGCGCAGAGTAAGGGAAAAGCCCGGTCTCGTCAAATCACCGTTACATAGGGTGTAAAAATTAATTTACAAAAAGAAAAGGGTAACCTGAGCCAGCGCAAAGCGTGCCGTGGAGGGAGCGTTTAGTCTGCTTTTTATTTACGAGAGGTAACCATGTCAATTCAC
Source organism: Enterobacter sp. MGH119 (assembly GCF_001037675.1). Lineage (NCBI taxonomy): Bacteria > Pseudomonadati > Pseudomonadota > Gammaproteobacteria > Enterobacterales > Enterobacteriaceae > Enterobacter > Enterobacter sp. MGH119. Next base: position 636,707 of record NZ_KQ089929.1, read on the forward strand.
GGACACGACGTGCTGAATATGATGATTGAGTCAGGTGAGCGGTATACGGAGGAGAGTCTGGTTGAGGCGATACATGCCCGCTTTGGCGAAGCGGCGCGTTTCCATACCTGTTCAGCTTCGGAGATGACGGCCGCGGAGCTGGTGGCGTTTCTGGCGGCGCGCGGAAAATTCATTCCGGCAGCAGACGGATTTTCCACTCACGAAAGTAAAATTTGCCGTCATTAAATAAAACGGTGCTGAAAACTCAGCACCGCTTTTCTGTTAATTCTGCGTGTCGAGCGTCGACAGCTCTTTATCAATGAAGTACAGACCTTCCCCGGATTTACCTGCCAGAGATAATTTATCCAGCACGGATTTAAACAGCTTCTCTTCTTCGTGCTGTTCAGCCACATACCACTGAAGGAAATTAAAGGTTGGATAATCCTGGCTGGTCATGGCGGCATGAGCCAGTTCATTAATTTTCTGGGTGATCAGCTGTTCGTGCTCATAGGTGGCGCGGAACAGTTCATCAAGAGAGCCGTATTCGGCAAAAGGGGATGCCACGTTATCAATACGCGGCAGGCTGCCGGTGTCCGTCAGGTAATCAAACAGACGCTGCATGTGCGTCATCTCTTCCTGGGCATGACGACGCAGGAAGGCGGCCGCTCCTTCAAAGCTGTGATAGCTGCACCAGGCGCTCATCTGCTGATAAAGCAGGGAAGAAAAAAGCTCAAGATTCATTTGCGCATTGAGCTTGTCGATCATTTCAGTTTTTAACATGGTGCAGCTCCGGTTTATTAATTCTGGTTCACGATGAGCGACACTATAATTTGTTATTTAATTATTTGCAAAAAGTAAAATAAATATTTCTTTATTAAAAATACGAATGGGAATAAAACGCATTGCCGATATTTATATTTATTAATGAGAATTGTTTTAGTTCTTATTAAATAAACTGCCAGCATGACTGGCAGTAGCGGTTAATACCACGGATTCTGGCTGGAAGAGGTAACAGCATATCCCTGACATTTATACTGAATGGTCACACTTTCGTTCAGACAGAGTGAACCGCTGATCAGGGTGCAGGTTTTAATTGGCTGCCCGTAGGCTGACGCAGTGGCGTACCCCATATGTTGACAGGCTTTGGTTGCCGTACCGTTATTAACATACTCATCAGACCAGGCGTTTTGCAGCATGGCCTGGCCATAGTCGAGGCGCACAATTCCGTTTGGGGCATCCGTACTGCTGATTTCTGCCTGACGGTTGATACTGCACCCAGCGAGCAACAGGATCGTTCCGGCTATGATTATACGTTTCATGGTTCACTCTGCGTGACGGGAAATACGCCATTGTAACCAACGCGATGTGACGCAATGGCCGGAATAGCCGGAGGATCTGCCCTCTCACTGTGCAACGAGCCGGGCCACCGCGCGAAATTGTGAGCGCATCTTTGTTTTTTAAAACAAGTTTTCACTTAATTTGAAAGTGTGTTTGTTTGATAGTAAGGTTAAGTGGAAAAAGTATCCACAGCGGGATCGCCCGCCATGCATTCAGGAGAGACAAGATGAAAATTGCACTGATGATGGAAAACAGCCAGGCCGCTAAAAATCCCATCATCCTTAATGAGCTGAAAGCCGTTGCTGATGAGAAAGGTTTCCCGGTCTATAACGTCGGTATGAGTGATGAGAACGATCATCATCTCACCTATATTCACCTGGGCATCATGGCGAGCATTCTGCTTAACGCTAAAGCTGTCGATTTTGTTGTCACCGGCTGCGGTACCGGGCAGGGCGCGTTGATGTCCCTGAACATCCATCCGGGTGTGATTTGCGGTTACTGCATCGATCCTGCGGATGCCTTCCTGTTTGCGCAAATCAACAACGGTAACGCGCTTTCTCTGCCTTTTGCGAAGGGCTTCGGCTGGGGGGCAGAACTGAACGTACGCTTTATCTTTGAGAAAGCGTTTACCGGACGCAATGGCGAAGGTTATCCACCAGAGCGTAAAGAGCCGCAGGTGCGTAACGCCGGGATCCTGAACCAGGTGAAAGCGGCGGTGGTGAAAGAAAACTATCTGGATACCCTGCGAGCAATCGATCCTGAGCTGGTTAAAACCGCCGTCTCAGGCCAGCGCTTCCAGCAGTGCTTCTTCGAGAACTGCCAGGACAAAGAGATCGAAGCCTTCGTGCGCGGTATTGTTGGCTGATTCCGTTTTGCCGGGCGGTGCGTTGCCTGCCCGGCAGATAGCGTTACTTTTTCGATGAGACCGCGCTGCCTGCATCTTTGGTCAGACGCAGCGTGTCAACCATTCCCACCAGGCAGATTAGTGCGATCGCCACAAATGCCAGCCGGAAGCTCATTCCCGGCATGCCGGCAATCCCCATCGCCTCACTGACTTTTTCCCCGATACGAATACCAATCGCCCCGAGCGTGATCCCAAGCCCCACGGCAAGCTGCGTTGCGGTTGAAAACAGAGTATTGGCATAGCTCATCTGCACCGATGGCACATCCGCAAAAGCCAGCGTACTGATGGCTGTAAACTGAATCGAACGGAAAACGCCGCCCAGATAGAGGATCAGCATGACGAGCCACGCGGGCGTCTGCGGCGTCAGAAACGCGCAGGCCAGCAACGCCAGGACATTCAACGCACCGTTAATCAGCAACAGCCGCTTAAACCCCAGGCTGCGGATAAGCGGCGTCGTCGCCGGTTTAATGGTGAGATTGCCAACGAAAACCGCCAGCACCAGCAGGCCCGAATGGAACGCGTCCATGCCAAAGCCGACCTGGAACATCAGCGGTAACAGGAACGGAACCGCGCTGATGGAGGCGCGAAACAGCGATCCGCCGTACAGGGTGACGCGAAACGTCGGCACCTGCATCGCATCGAGTCTGATCATCGGCCAGGTTGCCCGCTTAAAGTGACGCAGTGCCAGACTTAACGCGACGATACCGACGATAAACAGCGTGGCGGTTAATCCTGTCCGCAGTGGCTCTGCGCCCATCAACTCCATCGCATAAACCAGGCTCACCATGGCAAGGGTGGTGACAACAAAACCCGGTAAATCAAACGGTCGGCGCGTATCTTCATGCAGGTCTGGAATGATGCGCAGTGCCAGCAAAATGGCGATTATCCCCAGCGGCACGTTAATAAAGAAGATCCAGCGCCAGTCGGCATAGCTGGTAATGAACCCACCCAGCGGCGGGCCGATGATCGGCGCGACCAGCGCAGGCCACGTCAGGGTGGCGATTGCCGTGATGAGCTGATGTTTTGGCGTGGTGCGTAGCACGGCCAGGCGACCCACGGGCACCATCAGCGCGCCACCCATGCCCTGAAGGACGCGCATCGCGACGAACTGATCGAGCGTGGTGGACAGGCCGCAAAATACCGAGGCCAGCGTGAAGATTGCCAGCGCGAGGGCAAACACTTTTCGCGCGCCGAAGCGGTCGGCGATCCAGCCGCTGGCGGGGATCAGCACGGCCAGGGTGATCAGGTAGGCGCTGATGCCGATATTCAGATCCACGGCCTGTACACCGAAGCTTTTTGCCATGTCCGGCAGCGCGGTGGCAATCACCGTCCCGTCCAGAAACTCCATAAAGAAAGCACCGGCCACCAGCAGCGCCGCAGGCGATAATCCACGGCTCTCTTTGCCGGATACGTTTTCACTCATTCTCTTCCTGCCCGCTCAAAAAATTTTATAAACATTTACTGGAATTTATAAGACTGTAACGTGCAGATTTATCATGGCTTTTTTTAACAAACCAGCAGCACTGAGGGTTTAATAACCGTGATGCAGGTCACAAAATGGTTGATTTTTGTGATGGTGGTCATATTATAAGCGTATTGACAATAACACCTGCATAACACGTTACTGGAGCAACATAATGAAACTGCGCAAAATCCTGAAAAGCATGTGGGCAAACTACTGCACAACGTTTAAAGACGTCCCACCGGGTGCGATGTTCTGATAAAAAAACCTGCTTCGGCAGGTTTTTTTATGTCTGCGGACGACGAGAGGGAGATGGAAGGGCGTCTGTTTTGCTACTATGGCGGCCTTTGAATAAGGAGAACCCCATGTCACAAAACCTGAGCGCCGATCAGGAACTGGTATCTGACGTCGTCGCCTGCCAGCTGGTTATCAAACAAATCCTTGATGTGATTGACGTTATCGCGCCGGTTGAGGTACGCGAAAAGATGTCGACCCAACTGAAAAACATCGATTTCACCAACCATCCTGCTGCGGCGGACCCGGTTACGCTCCGCGCGATCCAGAAAGCGATTGCGCTGATTGAACTCCGCTTCACACCGCAGGGTGAGTCACACTAAAATAAACCGATGTTTTAAAATTAGAAACCCTTTTCTGCTTTTACGTCGAAGGGCGACAAAGCCTGTCGCCCGCAGAAGGATCAGAAGAACGTCTGCACCAGCAGATAGCTCACCACGCAGGCACAGCTGACGCCAATCAGCCCCGGCAGAATAAAGCTGTGGTTGATGATGAATTTACCGATGCGGGTGGTACCGGAGCGATCGAATCCGATACAGGCCAGATCGCTCGGATAGGTCGGCAGCACAAAGTAGCCGTAGGATGCCGGGAAGAAGGCCACCAGCATTTTCGGATCGATGCCCAGCATCAACCCCATCGGGGCGACCGCGGTCAAGGCCGCAGCCTGGCTGTTGACCAGTTTTGATACCAGGAACAGCACGATGGCATACGTCCAGGGATGACTCTTCACCACCCCCTCCAGCGCCATTTTCAACTCGTCGAGATGCGCCTGAAAAAAGGTATCGCTCATCCACGCCACACCAAACACCGAGAAAATCGCGACCATCCCCGCCTTAAATACCGCCCCGTTTGAAATGGCCGACGCATTCACCTTGCAGGTCATCAGCATGATGGCCCCGGCGATCAGCATCATCATTTGAATGACAAGGTTCATCGACAGGGCTGTCATTTTCCCTTTGATCTCAAACGCCGGACGCAGCTCGGGCAGCGCACCCAGCAGGACCACAACGGCAATCCCGGCGAAGAAGATCCACGTTGACCAGTAGGCCTGTTTCGGGAAACGCTGATCCATCAACGTCTCCGTTCCTCCATAGATAAACTCCCGCTGTTTCGGATCTTTCAGCTTTTCCTGAAATTCAGTATCGTCTGCGAGGTTTTTCCCCCGGCGCAGGCTCCACAGTGCCGCAATGGCGACGCCAGACAGTGAGGCCGGTACGGAAACGGCGAGGATTTCGAGGATCCCCCACGCGTGACCGATGCCGTGCTGCGCACCCAGAATCGAGACCAGCGAAACGACGGCCACGGAAACGGGGGAGGCGGTGATCGCCATCTGAGAGGCCACCGAGGCCACCGCCATCGGCCGTTCCGGGCGAATGCCTTTTTTCAGGGCGATATCCGCGATAATGGGAAACATGGTATAGACGACGTGACCGGTCCCGCAGAGGAAGGTCAACATCCAGGTGGTAAACGGTGCGAGAAGGGTGATGTGCTGGGGGTGTTTACGCAGCAGGCGCTCTGCAAACTGCATCATTACATTCAGGCCACCGGCGGTCTGTAGCGTGGCCGCACAGCCGATGACGGCGAGGATTGTGAGCATCACGTCAACCGGTGGTTTACCGGGTTGCAGACCAAAGACAAAACTTAAAATAAACAGGCCGATACCGCTTATCAGCCCCAGGCCCATCCCGCCGAAGCGGGTGCCTATCAGCAGGCAGAGGATAATGACAATAAACTCAATGGTGATCATGATGCTCCCTCGTCAATGAATGTAATTAAACAAATCATTACACGATGTGTGGTTATTCATTGGGAGCAAGATCTGATTTGTTAAATGTCAGCAAAAGCAGGGAGTTGGTACCCACCCCCTGACGGGAGCGGGTGAAGGGACTTAGTGGTGTTGCACGGTAGCTATGTCGAGAAGATGGCGGTCCGTCTGCTCCAGACAAATCCCCGCACGTTTCGCGTTGCGGATTTCATCTGCGAGCGTCTTTAGCAGCATGCCATCCTGCTGCTGCTCTCTGTCCATATCGCGTAAAAACGTGAGGGTAATGATGTCCCGTTGCGCTTTGGCTTCATCAGCCAGTTTGCTCAGCTTCGCACAGCGTTGCTCATACTCTTCGAGCGTTTTCTGGAACAGTTCTTCCAGAGAAGTGTAATTATCTTCAATCGTTTCAAGCTCTTTGACGGTAGGGTTTGCCCCGACAGCTTTCAAAAAGTTAAAGACACGCATCATGTGCGTGACGTTACTTTGCGCCTGAGTACGAAAGAAGGTGGCAGTGCCGTTGAGGCTTTTTCTGGAACACCACGCGCTCAAATGCAGATGCAGATTTGAAGCATAAAACTCCAGGTTCATCTGGGCATTCAGTTTTTGCATCATCGTTTGGGTAGTCATTCTCATATCCTTATTGACTGTGGGACTTGATGTCCGCTACTTAACCTGACCCGGCAGGTATTGACGATTGAATGGCAGAAATAGATTTCTGCAAGGTAAAAACTCGAAAATTCACTTCCTGTGTTCGATTTAAATAAGCATACGCTTCTCTTCGACTTAAGAAAACTCTTAATTGGGCTGTGTTTACCATAGATTACAAATTTAAATATAGCCCAGAATAGAAAGAAGGTTACGAGATTGGTAATTATATAACATGTTGATTTAAAAGGGTGTAAAATTAATTTTGCTCATTTTTATCGTTTCAGTAAACGTTCTTTGGCGGGAAATTCTGTAAAAGTGATAAATCAGAAATAATATTTGCAAATATATCCTGTCGTATCAAATTTGAGCTAAATCAATTTTCACTCAATATACGGTTCTGTGATCGCGGCGCAAGATTGTGATCTGATAACGCGAGAAAATGAAACGATGTTTTACATTGTTTCATTATTTGAGGTTTATGATGGCTAACGTTGCGGTGCTGCTGGCACCTGGTTTTGAAGAAGCAGAAGCGATTATCACTATTGATATTCTGCGGCGTTTACAGATTGAGGTGGAGACGCTGGCCTGCGCGGAGTCCCGTGCGGTAGTGAGTTACCATAATATCCCCATGGTGGCTGACAGTACGTTAACGGAGCGCATTAATAGGCTGTATGACGCGGTCGTGTTGCCCGGTGGGCCGCAGGGGAGCGTCAATCTTGCTGCTAACCAGGAGGTGATCCGCTTTGTTTCCGCCCATGACGAGCACGGCAAACTTATCTGCCCGATCTGCTCTGCGGCCGCGCGGGTGCTGGGCGGTAACGGGCTACTGAAGGGGCGCCGCTACGTCTGTTCCGGCGATCTGTGGCAGAGCGTTGATGATGGAGTATATGTAGATGCGCCGGTCGTGGAGGATAATAACCTCATCAGCGGCAAGGGGCTGGGGCACGCTTTTGACTTTGCGCTGACGCTCTCTGCTCGTTTGTTGGGTGACGACACCCCCGTGCGCGATCATGCTGAACACATCTATTACCGCTGGTAAATTTTCTGCCGGACGCTAAGGCGTCCGGGTTACAGGGATTTCTTAGCTGACCTTATGGATAATCCTGCTTAACTCCTTTCCATTTGTAGGACAATTACGTCCTTTTTTATGTCATTTTCCGCTGAATTTATGTACGCAATTACTGTAATTCTGCGGTGTGATGTCGCTCTCTTATGGATGATTAATTTCCCGCTAAAACTATCTCCAGCAATAACGCTTATAACAAGGTAAGCGCTAATGCCTTGTTTTAAGTCCGATTAAATAAGTTGTTCGCCATTATTCCCTACAGATAAGAATGCTTAAGCTGGAGTTTACCATGCACAAATTTACTAAAGCGCTGGCGGCCATCGGCCTGGCTGCCGTTATGTCACAATCCGCTATCGCTGAAAATTTAAAGCTCGGTTTTCTGGTTAAACAGCCTGAAGAACCGTGGTTCCAGACCGAATGGAAATTTGCTGATAAAGCCGGAAAAGATTTGGGATTTGAGGTAATTAAAATCGCCGTACCTGACGGTGAGAAAACGCTGAACGCCATTGATAGCCTGGCGGCCAGCGGTGCGAAAGGTTTCGTTATCTGTACGCCGGATCCAAAACTGGGGTCAGCGATTGCCGCGAAAGCGCGCGGTTACGACATGAAAGTGATTGCGGTGGACGATCAGTTCGTGAACGCCAAAGGTAAACCGATGGATACCGTTCCGCTGGTAATGATGGCGGCCACTAAAATCGGTGAGCGTCAGGGCCAGGAGCTCTATAAAGAGATGCAAAAACGCGGCTGGGATGTCAAAGAGACCGCCGTGATGGCCATTACCGCTGACGAGCTGGACACCGCCCGTCGTCGTACCACCGGGTCCATGGACGCCCTGAAAGCGGCTGGCTTCCCGGAAAAACAGATCTACAAAGTCCCGACCAAATCCAACGATATTCCGGGCGCCTTTGATGCGGCGAACTCCATGCTCGTCCAGCATCCGGAAGTGAAGCACTGGCTGGTGGTGGGGATGAACGACAACACCGTACTGGGCGGCGTGCGTGCAACGGAAGGCCAGGGCTTTAAAGCACCGGACGTGATCGGGATCGGCATTAACGGCGTTGACGCCGTGAGCGAACTGTCTAAAGCGCAGGCGACCGGCTTCTATGGCTCACTGCTGCCAAGCCCGGATGTCCACGGCTATAAATCCAGCGAAATGCTCTACAACTGGGTGACCAAAGGGGTTGAACCGCCGAAATTCACTGAAGTGACCGATGTGGTGCTGATCACCCGCGATAACTTCAAAGAGGAGCTGGCGAAAAAAGGACTGGGCGGTAAGTAATACGCTGTGATTGCGCCCCTCCCTCACCGTGAGGGGCCAGACGTACACACTACAGGAATCACGGAGTCGTTATGCAACAGTCTGATCCGTATCTCTCCTTCCGCGGCATCGGTAAAACGTTCCCCGGTGTAAACGCGCTGACCGATATCAGCTTCGACTGCTATGCCGGCCAGGTTCACGCCCTGATGGGGGAGAATGGCGCGGGAAAATCCACGCTGCTAAAAATTCTCAGCGGCAACTACACGCCCACCACCGGCACGCTGGCTATTCGCGGCGAAGAGGTGGCCTTTGCCGACACCACGGCAGCGTTAATTGCGGGCGTCGCCATCATCTATCAGGAGCTGCATCTCATTCCTGAAATGACCGTGGCGGAGAACATCTATCTGGGCCAGCTTCCGCATAAAAGCGGCGTGGTCAACCGCTCGCTGCTCAATTATGAAGCGGGCTTGCAGCTCAAGCACCTTGGGCTGGATGTCGATCCGCAAACGCCCCTTAAGTATCTCTCCATCGGCCAGTGGCAGATGGTGGAAATTGCCAAAGCGCTGGCGCGTAACGCCAAAATTATCGCCTTCGATGAGCCAACCAGCTCGCTCTCGGCGCGTGAAATAGAAAATCTCTTTCGCGTGATCCGCGAGCTGCGCAAAGAAGGCCGCATCATTCTGTACGTTTCTCACCGTATGGAAGAGATTTTTGCCTTAAGCGATGCCATCACCGTGTTTAAAGATGGACGCTACGTGCGCACCTTCACCGATATGCAGCAGGTTAATCACGATCAGCTGGTGCAGGCGATGGTCGGACGCGATCTGGGGGACATTTACCACTGGAAACCGCGCGAGTATGGCCCGGAGCGTCTGCGTCTGGATAACGTCAAAGCCCCAGGCGTGCGCACGCCCATTTCACTCTCGGTGCGCAGCGGCGAAATCGTCGGGCTGTTTGGCCTTGTGGGGGCAGGGCGCAGCGAGCTGATGAAAGGGCTGTTTGGCGGGACGCGCATAACCCAGGGCCAGGTTTTCGTCGACGGGAAAAAGGTCGATATTCAGAAGCCTGCGCAGGCGATTAACGCGGGGATTATGCTCTGCCCGGAGGATCGAAAGGCAGAGGGCATTATTCCGGTGCACTCGGTGCGCGACAACATCAACATCTCTGCCCGGCGCAAGTTTATCCGCGCGGGATGTCTGATTAACGACGGCTGGGAGGCGAGCAACGCGGATCACCATATCCGTTCGCTGAACATTAAAACCCCCGGCGCTGAACAGCTGATCATGAACCTGTCCGGCGGTAACCAGCAAAAAGCCATTCTGGGGCGCTGGCTATCGGAAGATATGAAGGTCATTTTGCTGGATGAACCAACGCGCGGTATTGACGTGGGGGCGAAACACGAAATCTATAACGTCATCTATGAACTGGCAAAACGTGGTGTGGCGGTCCTGTTCGCCTCCAGCGATCTGCCCGAGGTGCTGGGCGTCGCCGACCGCATTGTAGTGATGCGTGAAGGCGAAATTGCCGGTGAATTGCTGCATGAACAGGCGAATGAACAACAGGCGTTGAGTCTCGCCATGCCTAAAGTTAGCCAGGCTGTCGCCTGAGTAAGGAGTCAATGATGTCCTCTGTTACTACATCCGGAGCGCCGAAGTCGGCTTTCAGTTTTGGCCGCATCTGGGACCAGTACGGCATGCTGGTGGTCTTTGCTGCCCTCTTCGTCGCCTGCGCGATTTTTGTGCCGAACTTCGCCACGTTCATCAATATGAAGGGGCTGGGGCTGGCTATCTCCATGTCCGGCATGGTGGCCTGCGGAATGCTGTTCTGCCTGGCCTCCGGTGATTTTGACCTGTCGGTCGCCTCGGTGATTGCCTGTGCAGGCGTCACCACTGCCGTGGTGATCAACATGACCGAAAGCCTGTGGATCGGCGTGCTGGCCGGGCTGCTGCTCGGCGTGTTGAGCGGCCTGGTGAACGGGTTTGTCATTGCGCGCCTGAAGATTAACGCCCTGATTACGACGCTGGCGACCATGCAAATCGTGCGCGGTCTGGCCTATATCATCTCCGACGGCAAAGCGGTCGGGATCGAAGACGAGCGTTTCTTCACGCTGGGCTATGCCAACTGGCTGGGGCTGCCTGCGCCAATCTGGCTGACGGTAGGCTGTTTGATCCTGTTCGGTTTCCTGCTCAACCGCACCACCTTTGGCCGAAACACCCTGGCGATTGGCGGCAATGAAGAGGCGGCGCGTCTGGCGGGTGTCCCGGTCGTACGGACCAAGATCATTATCTTCGTGCTTTCCGGGCTGGTATCGGCGGCGGCGGGGATTATTCTGGCGTCGCGCATGACCAGCGGCCAGCCTATGACCTCCATTGGTTATGAGCTGATCGTCATCTCAGCCTGCGTTTTGGGGGGCGTTTCCCTCAAGGGCGGCATCGGAAAAATCTCATATGTGGTGGCGGGGATCCTGATTCTGGGGACCGTAGAGAACGCCATGAACCTGCTCAATATTTCTCCGTTCTCTCAGTACGTCGTACGCGGCCTGATCCTGCTGGCAGCGGTGATCTTCGACCGTTACAAGCAAAAAGCGAAGCGTACCGTCTGATTTATTTTTAGCCACTAACCTGCTCAACTATTAACCATAGTTGACCCCCTGACCGGCCCGCCAGTTTTGTTGACGGGCCGGTTGCTAAATGGCGAGCACCGTCACACTGTCTATACTTACATGGCTGTTTTGTTCACTGTAAGGAGGATTAGGGTGGCTGACTTGTTAACCGCACCGCCTGTACTGCCCGGAAAATTTGCTTTCTTTTTTGACCTCGACGGGACGCTCGCCGGGATTGAACCGCATCCGGATGACGTTGTTGTACCGGACACGGTGTTAGAGAATTTGCAGCAGCTCTCCCGACAGAACGAGGGGGCACTGGCATTGATTTCAGGGCGCTCAATGGCCGAGCTGGACGTGCTCGCCAGTCCTTATCACTTTCCGCTGGCCGGTGTGCACGGAGCGGAGCGCCGCGATATCCATGATCAACTGCATATAGTTTCACTCCCCGACACGCTGATTCAGGCGCTGCATGCGCAACTCTCTTCGGCTCTGGAAATGCTTCCCGGTACGGAACTGGAAGCCAAAGGCATGGCTTTTGCGCTGCACTACCGTCAGGCGCCCCATCATGAGGCGGCGATATTTTCGATAGCAAGAAGCGTGGCCGAAGCCCATCCGGAGCTGGCGTTACAGCCGGGTAAATGTGTGGTCGAGATTAAACCGGCAGGAATTAACAAAGGCGCTGCCATTGCAGCGTTTATGGCGGAAGCGCCGTTCAAAGGGCGTACGCCAGTCTTTTTTGGGGATGACCTGACCGACGAGGCCGGGTTCAGGGTGGTAAACCAGGCCCAGGGCATGTCTGTCAAGGTTGGATCTGGTGAAACCATTGCCGGATGGCGGCTGGAAAATGTCGCCAGCGTCTGGCAGTGGATATCTGACGTCGCTAACCAGCAACAACAACAAATAGCGCAAAACAACGGGAGAAATCATTATGGGTCGCTTAGTCGTCGTCTCTAATCGCATCGCACCGCCGGATGATAAAAAAGCCAGTGCCGGTGGCCTGGCGGTCGGGGTATTAGGTGCCCTCAAAGCCGCGGGTGGTCTCTGGTTTGGCTGGAGCGGGGAAATCAGTAATGAAGAGAAACCGCTAAAAAAGGTGTCACGGGGCAATATCACGTGGGCCTCCTTCGCCCTTAGCGAGAAGGACTATGATGAATATTATTCCGAGTTCTCAAACGCCGTGCTGTGGCCAGCGTTTCACTATCGTCTGGATCTGGTGAAATTCCAGCGTGAATCCTATGAAGGCTACATGCGCGTCAACGCGCTGCTGGCAGATAAACTACTGCCGCTGATCGAAGAAGACGATATCTTATGGATCCACGATTATCATCTGCTGCCCTTCGCCAGGGAGTTGCGGAAACGGGGTGTGAATAACCGAATCGGTTTCTTCCTGCATATTCCGTTCCCGACCCCGGAGATCTTTACGGCGCTGCCGCAGCACGAGGAGATCCTGGAGGCGCTGTCAGATTACGACCTGCTCGGTTTCCAGACGGAAAATGACAGGCTGGCCTTCCTCGACAGCGTGTCGGGCAAAACCCGGCTGGTCACTCACGGCGGTAAATCTCATACTGCGTGGGGACGAAATTTCCATACCGAAGTCTACCCAATCGGTATTGAGCCAGACGAAATTGCCGAGCAGGCCTACGGTCCGCTGCCGCCGAAGCTTGCCCAGCTCAAGGACGAACTCAAGCACGTTAAGAATATCTTTTCGGTTGAACGACTGGATTATTCCAAAGGGTTGCCGGAGCGATTCCTCGCCTATGAAACCCTGCTGGATAAATTCCCGCAGCATCATGGCAAGATCCGCTACACCCAGATAGCGCCGACCTCGCGCGGTGAGGTTCAGGCCTACCAGGATATTCGTCACCAGCTTGAGACCGAAGCAGGGCGCATCAACGGGCGCTATGGCCAGCTCGGCTGGACTCCACTTTTCTATCTGAATCAGCATTTTGAGCGTAAAATCCTGATGAAAGTGTTCCGCTATGCGGACGTCGGGCTGGTCACGCCGCTGCGCGACGGGATGAATCTGGTGGCAAAAGAGTATGTAGCAGCACAAGATCCTGCTGACCCGGGCGTGCTGGTGCTGTCCCAATTTGCCGGTGCGGCAAACGAGTTAACCTCAGCGCTGATTGTGAACCCTTACGATCGCGATGACGTGGCAAATGCCCTGAATCGCGCGTTAACCATGCCGCTTGCGGAACGCATTTCACGTCATTCGGAAATGATGGAGACCATCGTCAAGAATGATATCAACCGCTGGCAGGCGCGTTTTATTGACGATTTACGCGCGATCCAGCCGCAAAGTCAGGAAGGTGATCTGCAAAAAAAGATCGCGACCTTCCCTAAACTCGCCTGATTTCCTTCGGGGGCATTAATTGCCCCCGAGAGGCACCAGCAGGACATCCACCTGGCTTGACGAAACGATGGATTTTGCCGAGCATGCCGCCCGGGAAAAAAAGCTCTGGTTATGATTTCCGCAAATGATCAAATCAATATTCTGTTTGCGACAAATGTCGAGAATATGTTCACTTAATTCCCCGGTGGCAATCACCGTCTGATGGACAGGATAGTTTGCCCGCTCAACCAGCTCGCGCAGAAATTGCTGCGTTTCTTCCTGAAGAACCTCACGAATATCTTCCAGCATAGGCGCTGCCAGTTGGTTATACATTTCGGGTTCAGCTGCCAGGGTGATCAGACTTATGCGGGCGTTGTTCGGGCGGGCAATGGAAACGGCACGGGCGACGAGTTGATGACTTTCTGGGGAAACCGCAACAGAAACAAGAAGATGGGAGTAACTCATCACACACTCCTTTTATGTCAGAATGACACGTTTCTCAAGCTTTACCGCGAATCTGCCGCTTCTGCAAGAGCTACATGCGACAATAGTGTGAACCTTATCATAATTATTCATTAATTATTCTTATAAGAAGAATAACGAAATGGGAGCGCAAAATGAAAGTAATTAACAACTTAACGTAAATCACACATTTAGCCTTCCGTGCTGTTAAATCGCGTTAACCGATCGTCAACGCAAGCGTGATGCTGACCCATGGAAGCTCCTGTCTCGAATTGAAAGCTTAACCTGCTGTTTTTACTTAATTAAATCTGGCTGTTCCCTGACGTTCGCGCCCGTTCAGACGCGGAAGGGCAGCGCTTCTCCGACATAGCAATTTTCATACCCGATCCACTCATCCCTCTGCATGAGTATTCGTTCCATAAGAATATAACCAAGCTTCGGTTGCTCAATAAACAGTCAAATTACAAGTCGCGCTGATGGATTTATGGGTTACATTCGCGTAAATTATGTGACGAAGATCACATTTTTTTTAAATTCCAGGGGGGGCTGCATTGTATGTGTCAAAACTGACGAGTAGAGTTTGCGTCGAATTAGGAAAAATCTTAGTTATTTGTAAGAAAAGATAAAATGTGTAACCGACATTTTGGCCATGTTAACCGGTCACGCGCTTTACGACGTACAAACCTAAATTCAACTATGCATTTGGCCTTTTCTTTTTATACCGGGTGATTTCCCGGCGACATCACGGGGTGCGGTCTTTCCGCATAAAAATAATAGTTGGTTATTCGGGATGGGAAAAATGCATACATCCGAGTTGCTAAAACATATTTATGACATCAATTTGTCGTATTTATTGCTCGCGCAGCGTTTGATTAGTCAGGACAAACCGTCAGCGATGTTTCGTCTGGGTGTTAACGAAGAGATGGCAACCATGCTGGGTGGATTAACCCTCCCGCAAATGGTCAAGCTGGCTGAAACCAATCAACTTGTCTGCCAGTTCCGTTTTGATAACCCGCAGACCATTACGCGTCTGACTCAGGAATCTCGCGTGGACGATCTGCAACAAATCCACACCGGTATTCTTCTCTCCACCCGTCTGCTCAACGAAATCAGCCAGCCTGATGACGTAGCCCGGAAGAAAAGGGCTTAACAATGAGCGAAAAAAGCATTGTTCAGGAAGCCCGTGATATCCAGCTGGCAATGGAACTCATCACGCTGGGCGCGCGTTTACAAATGCTGGAAAGCGAGACGCAGTTGAGCCGTGGTCGTCTGATCAAGCTGTACAAAGAACTGCGTGGTAGCCCGCCGCCAAAAGGCATGCTGCCGTTTTCCACTGACTGGTTCATGACCTGGGAGCAGAACATTCATGCTTCCATGTTCTGTAATGCCTGGCAGTACCTGCTTAAAACGGGGTTATGCAGCGGCGTTGATGCCGTGATCAAAGCCTACAAACTTTACCTTGAGCAATGCCCGCAGCAGGAAGAGGGACCTCTGCTGGCGCTGACCCGCGCCTGGACGCTGGTGCGTTTTGTTGAAAGCGGCATGCTTGAATTGTCGCGCTGCAACTGCTGTGACGGCAATTTTATTACCCACGCGCATCAGCCTGCGGGCAGCTTCGCCTGTAGTTTGTGCCAGCCTCCATCCCGAGCCGTAAAAAGACGTAAACTTTCCCGGGATGCTGCCGATATTATTCCACAACTGCTGGATGAACAGATCGAACACGCTGTTTAACCCGAACCTGTGGGCAAGATTCCAGCAGCGGTAAGCGATTACCGCTGCTTTTTTTTACCCTGCGTTCAGGTCTCGCGCTCGAAATGAACGTCCTGCCATAGTCACTAGCGGAAGGATGATGTCGTGCTTATCTTATTAGGTTACCTGGTAGTTCTCGGTACAGTTTTCGGCGGTTACATGATGACCGGCGGGCACCTTGGAGCACTCTATCAACCGGCTGAACTTGTCATCATCGGCGGTGCAGGGGTAGGGGCTTTTATCGTTGGTAACAACGGTAAATCGATCAAGGGCACGCTGAAGGCGATTCCGCTGCTGTTTCGTCGCTCGAAATACACCAAAAGCATGTATATGGATCTGCTGGCGCTGCTCTATCGCCTGATGGCGAAGTCACGTCAGCAGGGGATGTTCTCGCTGGAGCGGGACATCGAAAATCCGAAAGAGAGCGAAATTTTCGCCAGCTACCCGCGTATTCTGGCCGACGCGATGATGCTCGATTTTATCGTCGATTACCTGCGCCTGATCATCAGCGGCAACATGAACACCTTCGAAATTGAAGCCCTGATGGACGAAGAGATTGAAACCCATGAGAGCGAATCCGAAGTGCCGGCCAACAGCCTGGCGCTGGTGGGCGACTCGCTTCCGGCGTTCGGCATCGTGGCGGCGGTAATGGGCGTGGTACATGCTCTGGCCTCGGCGGATCGCCCGGCGGCTGAGCTGGGCGCGCTGATTGCCCACGCGATGGTGGGGACGTTCCTCGGTATTTTACTGGCCTACGGCTTTATCTCCCCGCTGGCGAGCGTGCTGCGCCAGAAGAGCGCCGAAACCACCAAAATGATGCAGTGCGTGAAAATTACGCTGCTCTCAAACCTCAACGGTTATGCCCCGCCGATCGCCGTCGAATTTGGTCGTAAGACGCTCTACTCCAGCGAACGTCCGTCGTTTATCGAACTGGAAGAGCACGTGCGCGCGGTGAAAAACCCCAACCAACAGACGACAACTGAGGACGCATGAAAAACCAGTCCCATCCGATCGTCATCGTAAAAAAGCGCAAGCATAAGGGGCACGGGCACGGTTCTCACGGCTCCTGGAAGATCGCGTACGCCGACTTTATGACCGCCATGATGGCGTTCTTCCTGGTGATGTGGCTGATCTCCATCTCCAGCCCGAAAGAGCTTATCCAGATTGCGGAATATTTCAGGACGCCGCTGGCGACGGCGGTCACCGGCGGGCCGCGCATTTCGAATAGCGACAGCCCGATCCCCGGCGGCGGTGACGATTACACCCAGCAGCAGGGCGAAGTGAAAAAACAGCCTAACATCGACGAGCTGAAAAAACGGATGGAGCAGGCGCGCCTGAAAAAACTGCGCGGTGACCTGGATCAGCTGATTGAAGCGGACCCCAAGCTGCGCGCGCTGCGTCCGCATCTGAAAATTGACCTGGTACAGGAAGGGCTGCGTATTCAGATCATCGACAGCCAGAACCGGCCGATGTTTAAAACCGGCAGCGCCGAAGTCGAGCCCTACATGCGCGATATTCTGCGTGCGATTGCACCGGTGCTGAACGGTATTCCTAACCGCATTAGCCTGTCCGGACACACGGATGATTTCCCGTACGCCACGGGAGAGAAAGGATACAGCAACTGGGAGCTTTCTGCCGATCGCGCCAACGCCTCGCGTCGCGAGCTGGTGGCGGGTGGGCTTGATGATGGCAAGGTCCTGCGCGTGGTCGGCATGGCTGCAACCATGCGCCTTACCGACCGCGGACCGGATGACGCCATCAACCGTCGTATCAGTCTTTTAGTGCTGAACCAGCAGGCGGAGCAGGCCATCCTGCATGAAAACGCCGAAAGTCAGAATGAGTCACTGGACGATTTAAAACAGCCTGGGGCCGTCCCTTCGGCTGCCGTTCCAACATCGCCACCAGCCAATTCGAGGTGATAGCGTGAGCATGGATATTACCGATTTTTACCAGACATTTTTTGATGAAGCCGACGAATTGTTGGCCGATATGGAGCAACATTTGCTGGATCTGGTGCCCGAGGCGCCGGACTCAGAACAGCTCAATGCCATCTTCCGTGCGGCGCATTCCATTAAAGGCGGAGCCGGAACGTTTGGATTTACCATTTTGCAGGAAACCACCCATTTAATGGAAAACCTGCTGGATGAAGCACGACGCGGTGAGATGCAGCTCAATACCGACATTATCAACCTGTTTTTGGAAACGAAAGATATTATGCAGGAACAGCTCGACGCCTATAAAAGTTCGGCAGAGCCTGATGCCGCCAGCTTTGAATACATCTGCAACGCGCTGCGTCAGTTAGCGCTGGAAGCCAAAGGTGAGGCGTCTGCGCCCGCTGTCCCTGCGGCAAAACTGAGCGTTGTTGACGCCGTGGCCGAACCCGCTACGGCGCCTGACGCGCCCGCAGGAAAACTGCGCGTGGTGCTGTCACGTCTGAAGGAGAACGAGGTCAACCTGCTGGAAGAGGAGCTGGGGAACCTGGCGACGCTCAGCAACGTGGTGAAGGGCAAAGACAGCCTGGCCGCGACGCTTGACGGCGGGATCGGTCAGGATGACATCGTGGCAGTGCTCTGCTTCGTCATTGAAGCGGATCAGATTGCGTTTGAAACCGAGGCGGGGGCCGTTGAAGCGCCAGCTCCGGCAGAGAATACCCCTGCGGTAGTTGCCGCTGCCCCGGCACTGAAAGCCGTGCCAAAAGAGACGGCTGCCCCGGCCCGCGGTGAAAAACCGGCGGCGCGTTCCAGCGAGTCCACGAGCATTCGCGTGGCGGTGGAGAAAGTGGATCAGCTAATCAACCTGGTGGGTGAACTGGTGATCACCCAGTCGATGCTGGCCCAGCGTTCCAACGAGCTGGACCCGGTGACTCACGGCGATCTCATCACCAGCATGGGCCAGTTACAACGTAACGCCCGCGATTTGCAGGAATCGGTGATGTCCATCCGCATGATGCCGATGGAATATGTCTTCAGCCGCTTCCCGCGCCTGGTGCGCGACCTGGCCGGCAAGCTCAACAAACAGATCGAACTCACGCTGATGGGCAGCTCCACCGAGCTGGACAAGAGCCTGATCGAACGCATTATCGACCCGTTAACGCACCTGGTGCGTAACAGCCTCGACCACGGCATCGAGCTGCCGGAAAATCGCGTGGCAGCCGGAAAATCGCCCGTGGGCAACCTGATCCTGTCAGCGGAACATCAGGGCGGCAACATCTGCATCGAAGTGACCGATGACGGCGCGGGCCTGAACCGCGAGCGCATTCTGGCGAAGGCGATCTCGCAGGGAATGGCGGTCAACGAAAACATGACGGACGAAGAAGTGGGCATGCTGATTTTTGCCCCGGGCTTCTCAACCGCAGAGCAGGTCACCGACGTTTCCGGCCGTGGCGTGGGCATGGACGTGGTGAAACGTAACATTCAGGAGATGGGCGGTCACGTTGAGATCCAGTCTAAGCAGGGTGCAGGCACCACGATTCGTATCCTGCTGCCGCTGACGCTGGCCATTCTTGACGGCATGTCCGTTAAAGTGGCGGACGAAGTCTTTATTCTGCCGCTGAACGCGGTGATGGAGTCCCTCCAGCCGCGTGAAGAAGATCTGCATCCGCTGGCGGGCGGGGAGCGCGTGCTCGAAGTACGCGGCGAGTATCTGCCGCTGGTGGAACTGTGGAAAGTGTTCGAAGTGGACGGGGCAAAAACCGAGGCCACGCAGGGTATCGTTGTGATCCTGCAAAGCGCCGGACGCCGCTACGCGCTGCTGGTTGATCAGCTGATTGGTCAGCATCAGGTGGTGGTTAAGAACCTGGAAAGTAACTACCGCAAAGTGCCGGGGATCTCTGCTGCCACCATCCTGGGTGATGGTAGCGTCGCGCTGATCGTCGATGTATCGGCACTTCAGGGATTAAATCGTGAACAACGTGTGGCGAACACAGCCGCCTGATTAAGTAAAAGGTAATAACATGACCGGTATGAGTAACGTAACGAAACTGGCGGGCGAGCCATCGGGGCAGGAATTCCTGGTTTTCACTTTAGGTGATGAAGAGTACGGTATCGACATCCTGAAAGTGCAGGAAATTCGTGGTTACGACCAGGTAACGCGCATTGCGAACACGCCAGCGTTTATCAAGGGTGTGACCAACCTGCGCGGTGTGATTGTGCCTATCGTGGACCTGCGCGTGAAGTTCAGCCAGGGCGATGTGGAGTACAACGATAACACGGTGGTGATCGTCCTGAATCTGGGGCAGCGCGTGGTGGGGATCGTGGTGGATGGCGTGTCTGATGTACTGTCGCTGACCGCAGATCAAATCCGTCCTGCGCCGGAGTTTGCGGTCACGCTGTCGACGGAATACCTGACGGGGTTGGGTGCGCTCGGCGAGCGTATGCTAATTCTGGTGAATATTGAGAAGCTGCTGAACAGTGAAGAGATGGCGCTGCTGGATATTGCGGCGAATCATGTAGCATAAAATGAAGCCGGGTAAGCGTCAGCGCCACCCGGCTCTTTTGTATCCTTACGCCTCCTGCTCCACCAGCTCTGCCTCCGCTTCCCGCGCCCCTTCATTCTGCGACAGCATCGCCGTCGCAATCCCGTTCCCCAGCACGTTAATGGCGGACCGTCCCATATCCAGGAAATGATCAATCCCCATCAGCAGCAGGATCCCGGCCACCGGAATGTTAAAGCTCGGAATGGTTGCCGCCAGCACCACCAGCGACGAGCGCGGTACACCCGCAATGCCTTTCGAGGCCAGCATCAGCGTTAACATCAGCACCGTCACCTCGGTGAAACTCAGGTGAATGTTGTACGCCTGGGCGATAAACATTGAGGCGAACGAGCAGTAAACCATGGAGCCGACCAGGTTAAACGAGTAGCCGATCGGCAGGACGAAAGAGGCGATATTCCGTGAACAGCCGAAGCGCGCTAACTGCTCCAGCGTTTTCGGGTATGCCGCTTCAGAGCTGCTGGTGGTAAACGCGACCAGCACCGGATCTTTCAGCATCGCCACCAGACGAAAAATCTCTTTTTTCAGCACCATGTAACCTACCGCCAGCAATACCAGACAGGTCAGAAGGATCGCCACATAGTAACCGCCAATAAACGAGGCATAGTTCAGCAAAATGCCCAGCCCCTGGGTGGCAATGACGGACGAAATTGCGGCAAAAATGGCCAGCGGCGCAACGTACATCACGTAGCCCGTCACCTTCAGCATAATGTGGGAGACCACATCCAGCGCCGCGACCAGCGGGGCGTTGAATTTTTGGCCCAGTGACGCGCCGCCAATGCCGAAGAACATCGAGAAGACCACAATTTGCAGGATCTCATTGTTCGCCATCGCGCCGGCAATGCTGGTTGGAATGGTGTGTGACAGGAAGGCTTTCAGCGACATCCCACTAACGGCCAGGCCGGTATCAACTGTCTCTGTGGGTATGCTCAGGTTCAGACCGCTGCCGGGTTGTTCAAGGGTAACAATAAACAGCCCCACCAGAATGGAAAGCACGGATGAGCTGATAAACCACACCATCGCTTTACCCCCGACGCGCCCAATCGTCGACGTTTCACCCAGCTTCATAATGCCCACCGTCAGGGTGCTGAACACCAGCGGGGCAATCACCATCTTAATCAGCCGCAGGAAAATATCGGTCAGTAGCGTAATGTTCTCCGACCAGGCCTGTATCGCGTCGGACGAAGCATACTCATGGATCGCCGCACCTGAAAGAATACCCGCCAGCATGAAAATCACGATGAAGAGCGTGAGTTTGTTTGCACTTGCCACAAAAAATCCTCTATGCGCTAAAAGAGTTTCCTGCGTCGATGCATACAAAATTTTTATTTAAGCGCAGGAAAATATTCGAGGCATAAATTGAAGTAAAGCTGCGTGAGTTACAACTTGTTTTTAATTTTTATGAAATTCGTTGTTTTTATCATAACGATATATTGTGATGCAGATCACATTACACGCGATATATCCTCAGATTAAGCAAGAATAATGCCCGTTTTATTTTGCTAACTCTTTGTAATGTTTGTTAATAGTCTGTTAATTGGGGGCGGGTGTCTCACCTTCGTTGAAAGTGGTTGAAGCGTGAACCATAAACTAAATTCTCAGTAACCGCGCCGGGGAATGTTTAAGCGGGGCTAACATACTGAACAGTATGAATAAAATATGGCAAGCGGACCATTATTTCTTCTGGAGGGTGGTAAATGAAAAGAAAACTTCTTTTTATCTGCGCGGGTACACTGCTGACGGCGGCGACTGTCGGTCAGGCGCTGGCAGTCACCAGTAGCGGTACTATCGGGGCGACGCTGACGTTGACGAACGGTTGTTTGATCAACGGCTCGCCAACGCAAAACGGCATTAACTTCGGGACACTCGATTTCGGGACCCATCCTGCGACATTCTCCACCCTGACAACCCAGTTAACCGGGGCCAGCGGCGGAAATACCTTTACCATTCAATGTACCACTGCCAGTTACACGGTGGCGATCACCGGCAACACCAACGCGACCGCACCCGGAACCGTTGTCGGCACCCCCGGCACACCCGCCCGATATCTGGTGAACACCGCCAATGCGGCACAGGGCGTGGCATACAGCCTCTATAGCGACAGCGGGTACAACAACGTGATTGCTAAAAACGCCGCGTTGCCCGTAGCTTCCACAGCGGGCGGGGTGAACAGCTATACCCTCTACGGGCGCATAACGGGCGGCGGCAATAGCGTAACGGTTGTACCGGGAACCTATACCGACACGATTAACGTCAGCGTCACCTACTGATTCAGCCATGAAGGCATTGTGTTTATGTCTGCGCGAAAGCGCAGAGGGCGTCGTGCACCCTTTTTTGGCCCTGATCGTCGGGCTGATGATGATCTGCGACGCCAGGGCGGTGACATCCCAGTCCTTCAGGGTGAGCGCGACGGTAGTACCAGGATGCTCGGTGAGTACCGGCACGGGCGGGCGCTTTGGGACGCTGGATTTTGGAACCCGCAATGGCGTGGACAACACGCCGGTCAGCACCAGCTTTGTCGCCGACGGCGCGTTGTCCATCGCCTGCACACCGGGTGTGGCGCTAAGTATGAGCATTAACGGCGGTCAGAATTATAGCTCTGTGAGGCGGATGACGCGTTCAGGCGGGACAGAGGTGGTCGGTTACCGGCTCTACAGCAGCAGCTCACTGGCCGCGAACAGTGAAATTGGCGTTAACCAGGCCATACCGATTACCTATACCAACAGCAATAACATCGCGTTGCCTCTTTTTGGCGTCGCGCTCCTGACGGGGTTTAGCCTGCCGGGAACATATTCAGATCAACTCACCGTGACCTTGTCATGGTAGGAAAGGGAGAACATCGATGAAGCCATTTTTCAGGCGATCAGGCCTGGTGGGTCTGTTGGGGGCAACGGCTCTGGCAGCGGGCCAGGCGCAGGCAGCGGCAACCATTCTTTTGTGGCCCATCGATCCGTGGCTTTCGGCAGAGGCCAGAGCAACTGAATTGTGGATCCAGAATCAGGGCAACAGCGCCACGACAATGCAGATACGCATTGTGCGCTGGAAACAGGAGGGCGGATATGAGCGTTACACCGCCCAGCAGGATGTGGTCGCCAGCCCGCCGATCGTGACTATCGCTAAAGGCAGTAAACAGCTTATTCGCCTGATCAAGCAGGGGACGATCCCGTCGGGGGTTGAGCAGGCCTACCGCATTATTGTGGATGAAATTCCCCAGCCGGATGCCAAAGCGGAACCGTCCATGGGCCTCAAACTGCAAATGCGCTATTCGATTCCTTTATTTGTTTATGGGCAGGGGATCCCCACCCTCAACGAAGGGGCACACCACGCGCTGGCGAATACCCAACAGCTGAGCTGGCGGGTCGTTCAGGAGGGGGGGAAACCCGCGCTTCAGGTCCGTAATCAGGGGGATGTTCACGTCCGGCTCAGCCAGGTTGCGGTTGAGCAGGGCGGGCAAAAACGCACGGTTGCCGAGGGGCTGCTGGGTTATGTGCTGCCAGGCAGCACCCGAAGCTGGCCGCTTCCGGCAGGGATTTATCAGCCGAACCGGATGAGCGCGCAAATTAATGCCAGGGATACGCAATGGCAATCGACGCCCGTCAACTGAAACCGGCGATGATGATCCTGCTTTGCGTCAGTACCAGCGCCTTTGCCGAAACCGGCGACGACAGTTTACCGCCGCCGCCGGATGCACGGACGATGAACGGCGAAGCAGTATTCCAGCTCGCCCTGGTGCTGAACCACTATGACACGGGTCTGGTGGTGCCGGTGACGCAGCGCGAGGGTGCCTGGTTTATTTCGGGCGCGGATTTGCTCCGCGCCGGGCTGCCGCCCGCGCATGTGCCTGCCGGAGAGGTGAATCTCTCGACGCTTACGTCGGTACGCGCAGAGTACGACAGCACGGCCCAGCGTCTGTTGCTGACGGTCCCCCGGGACTGGGTCGCCGCGCGGATCACGCCGTTCAGCGAACAGAACACGCATAGCAAGCCGCACTATGGCCGCGGCGCGTTGCTCAATTACGACGTTTATACCAACCATTCCGAGCACACGGGCGGCCAGGCGTCGGTCTGGCACGAGTTCCGCTATTTCAATGAGGATTATTCGTTTTCATCGACGGGTTACGCCCGGCAGAATTTCACCGGTAACAGCGGGCAGCAGGAAGGGTACGTGCGCTACGACTCAACGTTTCTGATCACCAACGAGGAAGATGCCACCACCTGGACCGTCGGGGACGTCATCAGCGATGCGCTGAGCTGGAGCACCAGCGTGCGCATGGGCGGGATCAGCTACGGGCGCGACTTCTCCCTGCGTCCTGATCTGGTGACCTGGCCGCTGCCGGCGTTTTCCGGCGAGGCGGCTGTCCCGACCTCGGTCGATCTCTTTATTAATGGCTACCGTTCCGGCTCCACCCGCCTTCAGCCGGGGCCGTTTACCCTCACCAATCTGCCGTATATCAACGGTGCCGGGGATGCGGTGCTGGTTACCACTGATGCGCTGGGTCGTCAGGTGAGTACCACGCTGCCGTTTTATGTCAGCAGCGATCTGCTTAAGCAGGGGTTAAGCGACGGCGCCGTGACGCTGGGCAGCCTGCGGCGTAACTACGGTATTGAGAATTTTGACTATGGCCCGGCGGCGGGCAGCGGATCGTATCGCTACGGGGTGACCGACTGGCTGACGCTGGAGGGGCATGCGGAAGGGGCGGAGTCGCTGGCGCTCGGCGGAGCGGGCACGGTGCTGAAGCTCGGGCGTTTTGGCGTGGTAAATACCTCGTGGACCCAAAGCCGCATGCGCGGCGATAGCGGCGGCCAGATAAACTGGGGCTATCAGTACAACACCAGCGAGTTTAGCGTAGCGACCCAGCATACCCGGCGCGACCGTGGCTTCGGCAACCTCGCCCTGTACGATCAGCCCACCGTTTATGATGAAAATGATAACCCCGTTGCCAGCCTGAGCCGCAATACCGACCAGTATTCCTTAACCTTTAACCTCGGCGGTTACGGCAATATCGGCGCGGCGTGGATCGGGGTTGAAAGTTTTGACAGCAAAAAAACTGAGCTGCTCAACCTCTCCTGGAGCCGTAATTTGTGGGGCTCAAGCAGTATTTATCTGGCTGCCAGCCGTGACCAGCAGCGGGGCGACTGGACGGTTGCGCTGTCGTTGCAGGTTCCCCTCGGCGAACGTGACAGCGCCGCCGTCACCTTTGAAAACACTCCTGACGCAGGCAGTACTCAACGCATTAACTACAACCACTCGATGCCTTCAGACGGCGGCTTTAGCTGGAACATGGCCTGGGCCAACCAGTCGCGGTCGAGTAACTATCAGCAGGCCACGCTCGGCTGGCGGAATAACAACGTGGAGCTACAGGGCGGCGGCTACGGTGAGAAGGGCATGATGACCTGGTGGGGCGAGGCGATGGGTTCTGTCGTGTTGATGGACGGTGAGCTATTTGCGGCGAACAAAATCAACGATGCGTTTGTGGTGATCAGCACCGACGGACATCCGGACGTACCCGTCAGCTACGAAAACCAGCCGGTTGGTAAAACCAATAACAAAGGTTATCTGCTGGTGAGTGGCGTTTCCGCCTATTACCCGGCAAGCTACCGCATTGATACCCTGAACTTACCTGCGGATACCCGGCTGAAAGAGACCGAGCGTCGGGTGGCGATTCGTCGGCATAACGGTTATCTGGTGGATTTCCCGATGGAGCAGGAGCGGGTTGCCAGCGTCATTCTGCACGATGCGCAGGGCAATGCGATCCCGGTGGGAAGCCAGGTCAGACGCGCATCCCGCAGCAGCGCGGTTGTCGGCTATGACGGCCTCGCCTGGCTGGAAAACCTCAACGATGTGAATCCGCTTGAGGTCATCACCCCGGAGGGTAAACGCTGTACGGCAACGCTGACCGTTGGCGCAAACCCTGAGCATAAGCTGCAAACCTACGGTCCGCTGACCTGTCGGGAGGCGCCGTGAGACGCCTGTTAATCGCGCTTCTGCTGCTGTGCTCCGGCGGCAGCTGGGCGGCCTGTACCGTCAGTACGGTGAATGCCTCGTTTGGCAGCGTCACCTCGTTCGCACTCAGCGGCACCGGGGAAGTGGAAACGACGGGCACGCTGGTGGTGACCTGCGATACCGTTCTCAACCTGTTAACCAACGACTCGGTGACGCTGAATTACACTTCGGCATCCGTCTTTGCGAATAGCCGGGCGACCATGAAGCGTACGGACAACGCGGCTATTACCGATGTCATTCCTACGCGCCTGTGCGGGGCGTCCGGCTGCGGCGGAAACAGTGAAATACAAATCAGCAAAGCCTATACCTGGAGCGGAAACACGCTGCTCGGGCTGCTGGGTTCAAGGCGCTACAACATTCCCCTTTATTTCCGGACCGTAATGGGGCAGAACGTCACCGCCGGGCCGTATCAGGTGTTGTTAACGTTCAGCATTAACTACAACGTGTGCGCCGTTGGCGCGGTCGGAGCGTGCCTGACCCCGCAAACCGGCACGGCAACCACCTCGATCCTCCTCAACATGACCGTCACCAACGATTGCAGCACCATGACCACGCCGGACGTGAATTTTAACAGCGCGCCGCTGGTGCAAAATTTTCCCACCGTTTCACAGTCGGTTGCCGTCACCTGTACCAAAGGCAGCACCTACACCATAGGCATTAATAATGGGGCAAATGCCCTGAACAACGTGCGTCGTATGGTCAGCGGCAGCAACTTCATGAGTTACGACATCTACAAAGAGGCGACCAGCAACCGCTGGGGTAGCAGCGGCAGCGAGCGCTGGGCCAGCGCCAGCTCATCGCAGGTCAGTACGGACGGGCTTTTACGTACCTACAACTACACCGCCAAAGTTCTGACCAGCCAGGCCACGCCGCCTGCCGGAACCTACACCGACACGCTGATTGTCGACGTCGCATTCTGACTCCCGCGCTTTTCCCTTTCGCAAATGTAAAGTTCCTGTGGCCTGTGCCGATAACACCGTTAATAAATCTATGAGAAGGTGTTGTATGTTGAACCGTATCCGCGTTGTCACAATGCTTATGATGGTGCTGGTCATTTTCGCACTTCTTCAGCTTACTTCTGGCGGCCTCTTTTTCTCGTCGTTAAAACAGAACCAGGACAGCTTCGCGGCCTCGAACGATTTGCGAATGCAGCAAAGCGAACTGACCACGACCTGGGATCTGATGTTGCAGACGCGTATCAACCTGAGCCGCTCGTCTGCCCGCATGATGATGGACCCAAATAACCAGCAGAGCAGCGCAAAAACGGAACTGCTGAAGAATGCGCGCGCCACGCTGGCAGACGCGGCGAAACATTACGACGCCTTCAAAAAAATCGCCCCTCAGCCGGCAATGGCGCAGGCGAGCGCGAACATAGATGAAAAATATCAGGCCTACTTCGCCGGCCTCACGGAGCTGGTGCAGTTCCTGGAGAAGGGCAATATGGACGCCTATTTCGCGCAGCCGACCCAGGGAATGCAGAACGCCCTCGGCGCGGCGCTCGGCGAGTACGCTAAAGCCAGCGGCGAGCTTTATCACTCCGCGTTCACGCAAAGCCAGAACGACTACCGTTTCGCTAAATGGCAGATGGCGGTTCTCGCCCTCGCGCTGGTCATCGTACTGGTGGCCGTGTGGTACGGCATTCGTCATATCCTTCTTAACCCGCTTGGCCGCGTCATTGCCCATATCCGTGATATTGGCCGGGGCGATCTCACGAAAACGCTGACTGTTTCTGGGCGCAATGAGATCACCGAGCTGGCAACCAGCGTCGACCATATGCAGCGTTCGCTGATTGATACCGTCGCCAACGTGCGCGAGGGGGCGGATGCCATCTATACCGGCACGAGTGAAATCGCGATGGGCAACAACGATCTTTCGTCCCGTACCGAACAGCAGGCGTCCGCTCTGGAAGAGACGGCGGCCAGCATGGAGCAGCTCACCGCGACCGTGAAGCAGAATGCCGACAACGCCCGTCAGGCGTCGCAGCTTGCAGAAAGCGCGTCCGATACCGCCCAGCGCGGGGGTCGGGTGGTCGACGGCGTGGTGAAAACCATGCATGACATTGCCGACAGCTCGAAGAAAATCGCCGACATCATCAGCGTTATCGACGGCATCGCCTTCCAGACCAACATCCTGGCGCTGAACGCGGCCGTTGAAGCGGCGCGTGCGGGCGAGCAGGGCCGCGGGTTTGCCGTAGTCGCCGGCGAAGTGCGTAACCTCGCCAGCCGCAGCGCCAATGCGGCGAAAGAGATCAAAGCTCTGATTGAAGACTCTGTTTCACGCGTGGATACCGGCTCGGTGCTGGTGGAAAGTGCGGGTGAAACCATGAATGACATCGTGAATGCCGTGACGCGCGTGACGGACATCATGGGTGAAATCGCCTCTGCATCGGATGAGCAGAGTCGTGGTATTGACCAGGTCGCCCTGGCGGTATCGGAAATGGATCGTGTGACGCAGCAAAACGCCGCCCTGGTGCAGGAGTCCGCTGCCGCGGCCGCTGCGCTGGAGGACCAGGCGAGCCGCCTGAAAATGGCCGTCTCGGCGTTCCGTCTTACTTCAAAAACAACAAATACGGTCAGCTCGCGGTCGGTGTACGGCGAAGCAGCCCCGGCGCCCGTGACAGCACGTACGCGCGCAGCGGTGACCGGACAAGATGAAAACTGGGAAACATTTTGACTGACAATTAAACCGCGGCTGCTTGCCGCTTGATGGGAGCGTGGATGTTAAATCGTATTCGTATCTCGACCACACTGTTTTTGATTCTGATCCTGTGTGGGGTTTTGCAGGTTGGCAGTAACGGGTTGTCTTTCTGGGCGTTTCGCGATGGCTATCAGAATTTGCAGGAAGTTGAGACGAGTAATCAGCAGCGCTCCGCACTGGCACAAACGCGTGCCGTGCTGTTGCAGGCAAGCACTGCGCTGAACAAAGCAGGGACGTTAACCGCGCTGAGCTATCCGCCGGAGGATATTAAGGCGCTGATGGTTGTGGCCCGCAGCAGCCTGAAGCAGGCCGACGCGCAGTTTAAGGCTTTTACGGCGCAGGAGGCGGTCAGTGAGAAAGAGAAAGCGCTCAAAGTCGCCATGAAAAAGACCTTTGATGTGTGGTACGGCGATCTCGACCATCAGGCGACGTGGCTGGAGAACAACCAGCTTTCTGACTTCCTGACCGCGCCGGTGCAGGCGTCTCAGGCGGCGTTTGACGACAGCTTTAACGCATGGCAGCAGGATATTAACCAGTTTGTGGCGCGTGCCGGTGCGGACAGCCGTACCAGTTACCGCATGTCAGGGGTGATATTCCTGACTATGGTAATCCTGGCGGCCCTGCTGACCGGCGGCTCGCTGTGGTGGTCGCGCAAAATGATCGTCCAGCCGCTGGCCATCGTCAGCAGTCACTTCGACAGTATTGCGAAGGGCGACCTGGCGCGTCCGGTGGCCGTGTATGGCAGGAATGAAATATCAGCGATTTTCGCCAGCCTGAAGGCGATGCAAAGTTCGCTGCGGGAAACGGTAAGCAACGTTCGCCAGGGCAGTTACGCCATGCATACCGGGATCTCCGAGATTGCGGCAGGCAATAACGACCTCTCTTCCCGCACTGAACAGCAGGCGGCATCGCTGGCGCAGACGGCGGCCAGCATGGAGCAGCTGACCGCGACGGTAAGCCAGAACGCCGATAACGCGCGTCAGGCGTCCGACTTGTCAAAACAGGCAGCGATGACGGCGAAACGTGGGGGCGATCAGGCTTCTCACGTTGCCAGCACGATGCAGGAGATTGCCGCCAGCTCGCAGAAAATTGGCGACATTATCAGCGTTATCGACGGTATCGCGTTCCAGACCAATATTCTGGCGCTGAACGCGGCGGTGGAAGCGGCGCGTGCCGGCGAGCAGGGGCGCGGGTTCGCGGTGGTTGCCGGTGAAGTCCGAAACCTCGCCAGCCGCAGCGCCAATGCGGCGAAAGAGATCAAAGGGCTGATAGAAGAGTCGGTCTCCCGCGTTCAGCAGGGCTCCGCGCTGGTGGATACCGCCGCGCAGACCATGCACGAGATAGTCACCTCCGTGACGCGGGTTAACGACATTATGGGCGAGATTGCCTCGGCGTCTGATGAACAACGCCGTGGTATTGAGCAGGTGGCGCAGGCCGTTACACAGATGGATCAGGTTACACAGCAGAACGCCTCACTGGTGGAAGAGGCGGCGGCTGCGACCGATCAGCTGGCAAACCAGGCGGATCACCTTACCGGGTTAGTCGCCGTATTTAATGTGAAAGAGCACGTTGAAGCAGTAACAGAAGTCGGACGGTCACAGGCCGTGCCCGTTGTATCCTGAATGTGATTGAGAAGGCGCTATGACATCACCCATGCCCTCAGGGCAAACGTCATTATTGTTGCAGATGACACAGCGCCTCGCGCTGTCCGACGCGCATTTTCGTCGGATATGTCAGTTAATCTACCAGCGTGCGGGGATCGTGCTTGCGGACCATAAGCGAGACATGGTCTACAACCGGCTGGTGCGGCGCTTGCGCACGCTGGGGCTGGACGATTTTGGCCGCTATCTGAGCATGCTCGAAGCGAACCAGAACAGCGCCGAATGGCAGGCATTTATCAACTCATTAACCACCAACCTGACCGCGTTTTTCCGCGAGGCGCATCACTTCCCGGTGCTGGCGGAACACGCCCGTCGCCGTAGCGGAGAGTATCGCGTCTGGAGCGCGGCGGCCTCTACCGGGGAAGAGCCGTACTCGCTGGCCATCACCCTGGCGGACACCCTGGGCATGGCGCCGGGTCGCTGGAAAGTGTACGCCAGCGACATCGACACGGAAGTGCTGGAAAAAGCCCGTAACGGCGTTTATCGCCAGGATGAGCTGAAAACGCTGTCTCCCCAGCAGCTACAGAGTTACTTCATGCGCGGTACCGGCCCGCATGAAGGACTGGTGCGCGTACGCCAGGAGCTGGCGAACTGCGTGGAATTTGCCCCCGTTAATTTACTGGATAAGCAGTACAACGTGCCGGGGCCATTCGACGCCATTTTTTGCCGTAACGTGATGATCTATTTTGATAAAACGACGCAACAGGACATTTTGCGTCGCTTTGTTCCGTTGCTCAAGCCTGACGGTTTACTGTTTGCCGGGCACTCGGAAAACTTCAGCAACCTCGTGCGTGAGTTTAGCCTGCGTGGGCAAACGGTATATGCGCTGAGTAAGGAAAAAGCATGAGTAAAATCAGGGTATTGTCTGTCGATGATTCGGCGCTGATGCGTCAGATCATGACCGAAATCATCAATAGCCACAGCGATATGGAGATGGTGGCGACAGCGCCCGATCCGCTGGTCGCGCGGGATTTAATCAAAAAATATAACCCCGACGTGCTGACGCTGGATGTTGAAATGCCGCGCATGGATGGCATCGATTTCCTGGAAAAATTAATGCGCCTGCGCCCGATGCCGGTGGTGATGGTGTCATCTCTGACCGGTAAGGGTTCAGAAATCACCCTGCGCGCGCTGGAGCTGGGGGCGGTGGATTTTGTCACCAAGCCGCAGCTCGGCATTCGCGAGGGGATGCTGGCGTACAGCGAGATGATCGCCGAGAAGATCCGCACCGCGTCCCGGGCGAAGCTTGCCGCGCATAAACCGACGGCAGCCCCGGCAACCCTGAAGGCGGGGCCGTTACTCAGCTCGGAAAAGTTGCTGGTGATTGGCGCGTCAACCGGAGGAACAGAGGCAATTCGCCATGTACTCCAGCCATTGCCGCTCTCAAGCCCGGGTATTCTGATTACGCAACATATGCCGCCGGGCTTTACCCGCTCGTTCGCGGAGCGCCTGAATAAGCTGTGCCAGATCAGCGTGAAAGAGGCGGAAGAGGGCGAGCGCGTGCTGCCGGGTCACGCCTATATCGCCCCGGGTGACAAGCACATGGAGCTGGCGCGCAGCGGGGCGAACTATCAAATCAAAATTCATGACGGGCCGCCGGTTAACCGGCACCGTCCGTCGGTGGATGTGCTGTTTCATTCGGTGGCGAAACATGCGGGGCGCAACGCCGTTGGGGTGATCCTGACGGGGATGGGTAACGACGGCGCCGCCGGAATGCTTGCGATGCACCAGGCTGGCGCCTGGACGATTGCGCAGAATGAAGCAAGTTGTGTGGTGTTCGGCATGCCGCGCGAGGCCATCAATATGGGTGGCGTAAGCGAAGTGGTCGATCTTAGCCAGGTAAGCCAGCAGATGCTGGCGAAAATCAGTGCCGGACAGGCAATACGTATTTGACTCAGGAGTATTATTTTATGGCGGATAAAGAGCTTAAGTTTTTGGTTGTGGATGACTTTTCCACCATGCGTCGCATTGTGCGCAACCTGCTGAAAGAGCTGGGCTTCAACAATGTTGAAGAAGCAGAAGACGGGGTGGATGCGCTGAACAAGCTCCAGGCTGGCGGGTTTGGTTTTGTGATTTCCGACTGGAACATGCCGAACATGGACGGTCTCGAACTGCTGAAAACCATCCGCGCGGATGCAGGTATGGCCTCTCTGCCGGTACTGATGGTAACCGCAGAAGCGAAGAAAGAGAACATTATTGCCGCTGCACAGGCGGGCGCAAGCGGCTACGTGGTGAAGCCATTCACCGCGGCGACTCTGGAAGAGAAGCTCGGGAAGATCTTCGAGAAACTCGGCATGTGAGGTGATGGATATGTTGCAACCTGCTATGAAACCCGTTGAAGAACATTCGCCGAGCGACATTATTGCCCGCATTGGTAGCCTGACCCGCATGCTGCGCGACAGCCTGCGTGAGCTGGGGCTGGACCAGGCGATCGCCGAAGCGGCGGAAGCCATCCCTGACGCGCGCGACCGTCTGGACTACGTCGTGCAGATGACCGCGCAGGCGGCCGAGCGTGCGCTGAACAGCGTTGAAGCCTCGCAGCCGCACCAGGATGCCATGGAGAAGGGTGCGAAAGCGCTGAGCAAACGCTGGGATGAGTGGTTTGAGAACCCTATTGAGCTGGCGGATGCCCGCGAACTGGTAACGGATACCCGTCAGTACCTGGGTGACGTGCCGGGCCACACCAGCTTCACTAACGCCCAGCTGCTGGACATCATGATGGCGCAGGATTTCCAGGACCTTACCGGCCAGGTGATCAAGCGCATGATGGATGTGATTCAGGAGATTGAACGTCAGCTGCTGATGGTGCTGCTGGAGAACATTCCGGAACCGGCTGCCCGTCCGAAACGCGAGAACGAAAGCCTGCTCAATGGTCCACAGCTTGACACCAGCAAAGCGGGCGTGGTGGCAAGCCAGGATCAGGTGGACGATCTGCTGGATAGCCTTGGTTTCTGATTGCCCGTTCTGCCTCAGGTCGTTAACGCGGCCTGAGGCAGCTCAGAACAAAAACAGCGAAAAGAGCCCGAATAAACGGGCTTTTCCCGCCATTGGATTTTCTCTGCGCTGGCATGATACCCGTGAATTAATGGGCTGCGAGCAGGCACAGTGGCAGAAGAGAACGACGACAAAACAGAAGCCCCCACACCCCACCGACTTGAAAAAGCCCGTGAGGATGGGCAGATCCCCCGATCCCGGGAGCTGACATCCCTGCTGATCCTGGTGGTGGGCGTCTGCATAATCTGGTGGGGCGGGGAGATGCTCGCCCGCAGACTGGCGGGAATGCTCTCTGCTGGCTTACGTTTTGATCACAGCATGGTCAATGACCCCAATCTGATCCTCATTCAAATCATCAACCTTGTGAAAAGCGCGATGATCGCCTTGCTGCCGCTGATCGCGGGCGTGGTCATCGTGGCCCTTGTTTCGCCGGTCATGCTCGGTGGCCTGGTGTTCAGCGGTAAATCGCTGCAACCGAAATTCTCCAAGCTCAACCCGCTACCCGGTATTGCGAAAATGTTCTCCGCGCAAACCGGGGCTGAGCTTCTTAAAGCGATCCTGAAATCGCTTCTTATGGGCAGTACAGCCGGGTTTTTTCTGTGGCACCACTGGCCGGAGATGATGCGCCTGATCAGCGAGTCCCCGATGACGGCGATGAAAAATGCCCTGAACCTGGTCGGGTTATGCTCGCTGCTGGTGGTACTCAGCATTATTCCGATGGTGGCGTTCGACGTTATCTTCCAGATCTATTCCCATATCAAAAAGCTGCGAATGTCGCGTCAGGACATCCGCGATGAATATAAACAGATGGAAGGCGACCCCCACGTGAAGGGCCGTATCCGGCAGATGCAGCGTGCCGCCGCGCGTCGGCGCATGATGGAAGATGTGCCGAAAGCCGACGTCATCGTCACCAACCCGACCCACTACTCCGTGGCGCTTCAGTACGACGAAAACAAAATGAGCGCGCCGAAAGTGGTGGCGAAAGGGGCCGGGCTGATTGCGCTGCGCATTCGTGAAATCGCGACGGAAAACCGCGTACCGATCCTGGAAGCACCGCCGCTGGCCCGTGCGCTGTATCGCCACGCGGAAATTGGACAACAGATCCCGGGCCAGCTCTACGCCGCTGTCGCAGAGGTGCTGGCCTGGGTGTGGCAACTGAAACGCTGGCGTTTAGCGGGCGGTCAACGACCTGTAAAACCTGAGAACCTTCCGGTGCCTGAAGCACTGGATTTTTTGAACGAGAAGGACACTGATGGCTAATCTGGTGGCAATGTTGCGCCTGCCCGGCAACCTGAAATCGACGCAATGGCAGATCCTTGCCGGACCGATTCTGATCCTGCTAATTCTGTCGATGATGGTGCTGCCGTTACCGGCATTTATTCTCGACCTGCTTTTCACCTTCAACATTGCGTTGTCCATCATGGTGTTGCTGGTGGCGATGTTCACCCAGCGCACGCTGGAGTTCGCCGCGTTTCCAACGATCCTGCTGTTCACCACGCTGCTGCGTCTGGCGCTGAACGTTGCCTCCACGCGTATCATCCTGATGGAAGGGCACACCGGCGCGGCGGCGGCGGGCAAGGTGGTCGAAGCCTTCGGTCACTTCCTGGTGGGCGGCAACTTCGCCATCGGTATCGTGGTGTTCGTCATTCTGGTGATTATCAACTTCATGGTTATCACTAAAGGGGCGGGGCGTATCGCAGAAGTGGGCGCGCGCTTCGTGCTCGACGGTATGCCGGGTAAGCAGATGGCCATCGACGCCGACCTGAATGCCGGGCTGATCGCGGAAGATGAAGCAAAAAAACGCCGTGCCGAAGTGACCCAGGAGGCAGATTTCTACGGCTCCATGGACGGTGCGAGTAAGTTTGTGCGCGGTGACGCCATCGCGGGCATTCTGATCATGGTGATTAACGTCGTCGGCGGCCTGCTCGTCGGCGTGCTGCAACACGGCATGGACATGGGCCACGCAGCGGAAAGCTATACGCTGCTGACCATTGGTGATGGTCTGGTGGCGCAGATCCCGGCGCTGGTGATCTCCACCGCGGCGGGTGTGATTGTGACCCGCGTCAGCACCGATCAGGATGTAGGCGAGCAGATGGTGGGGCAGTTGTTCAGCAACCCGCGCGTTATGCTGCTCTCCGCGGCGGTACTGGGCCTGCTCGGTATGGTGCCTGGCATGCCAAACCTGGTATTCCTGCTGTTTACTGCCGCGCTGCTGGGCCTTGCCTGGTGGATGCGTGGCCGTGAAACGCAGCCTAAGGCAGAGCCAGCGCCGGTCAAAATGCCTGAGAACACCCAGGCGGTGGAGGCCACCTGGAACGACGTTCAGCTCGAAGATTCGCTGGGGATGGAAGTGGGGTACCGCCTGATCCCGATGGTGGATTTCCAGCAGGATGGTGAACTGCTTGGCCGTATCCGCAGCATTCGTAAAAAATTCGCCCAGGATATGGGCTTCCTGCCGCCGGTGGTCCACATCCGGGACAACATGGATCTCCCGCCCGCGCGCTATCGCATCCTGATGAAAGGGGTAGAAATCGGCAGCGGTGATGCGTACCCCGGCCGCTGGCTGGCAATTAACCCGGGCACGGCCGCAGGCACGTTGCCGGGTGAGCAGACGACCGACCCGGCCTTTGGTCTGGCGGCAATCTGGATTGAGAGCGCTCTGAAAGAGCAGGCGCAGATCCAGGGTTACACGGTTGTTGAGGCCAGTACCGTGGTGGCGACGCACCTCAACCATCTGATTGGCCAGTTCTCTGCGGAACTGTTTGGTCGTCAGGAGGCGCAGCAGCTGCTCGACCGCGTAACGCAGGAGATGCCGAAACTGACCGAAGATTTAGTGCCGGGCGTGCTGACCTTAACCACCCTGCATAAAGTGCTGCAAAACCTGCTCGACGAGAAGGTGCCCATTCGCGATATGCGTACCATCCTTGAGACGCTGGCCGAACATGCGCCGCTGCAAAGCGATCCGCACGAACTGACGGCGGTGGTACGCGTGGCGCTCGGACGCGCCATTACCCAGCAATGGTTCCCGGGAACCGGCGAAGTGCAGGTCATTGGCCTGGATACGCCGCTGGAACGGCTGCTGCTTCAGGCGTTGCAGGGCGGTGGCGGGCTGGAGCCGGGTCTGGCGGACAGATTACTGGCGCAAACCCAGGAGGCACTGGCGCGTCAGGAGATGTTGGGCGCGCCGCCGGTGCTGCTGGTGAATCATGCGCTGCGTCCGCTGCTGTCGCGCTTCCTGCGCCGGAGCCTGAACCAGCTGGTGGTGCTGTCGAATATGGAGCTGTCCGATAACCGCAATATTCGCATGACGGCGACCATAGGAGGGAAATAATGCGGAAGTGGCTGTGGATCTTACTTTTCCCGCTGGCGGCGCAGGCCGCAGGCGAGGGGGCATGGCAGGCCAGCAGTATAGGCTTAACGCTCAACCATCGCGGGGAGTCGATCTCCTCCCGTCCGTTGTCCGCCTCTGAGCCCGTGTCCGGGCAGATGACGCTGGTGGCCTGGAATTACACCCTGACGGGACCCACACCAGCCGGGTTGCGGGTGCGTCTGTGCTCGCTGACCCGCTGCGCGGAAATCGAGGGACAAAGTGGCACCACCCAGGCCTTCAACGGGGTGTCTGCTCAGGAGCCTTTACGCTTTATCTGGGAAGTGCCAGGCGGTGGACGTCTGATCCCGGCGCTGAAAGTTCAGCGCAACGAGGTGCTCGTCAACTACCGCTAACTGCCTGCCTTTTCACCAGTCTTCAGGCATTTCTGAAGGCTGGCTCGCAAAATTGACCTTCCCTTTTGATACAAAAGAAACGCTGTTTTATAAATCAGTGACACGCGTATTGACACTCTTTGCATTTTTGCCATTCACCCCTTTGTGATGGCAGAAACAGAAAGGTATCAACAGGTCGATACTTTTACTGTAGCCGTGTAAAAACTCCCGGACGAGGTTTGCTTACAGGGAGTCTCCCAAAACTGATTAGGGTTGACGGCAATGAAAACACGTAAAATTGGACTCGCGAATTATCTTGCTTACGGGTCAGGGGACTTCCTCGGGGCGGGAACCACCGCCCTGACGGCCGCCTGGCTTTTGTATTTTTATACCACCTTCTGTGGACTCACACCGATTGAAGCAACCTTTATCTTCGCCGCCGCAAGGGTGCTGGATGCGATTGTCAGCCCGTTAATGGGCTTTTTAACCGATAACTTTGGCACCACCTGGCTGGGCAAGCGTTTTGGCCGTCGTAAGTTCTTCATCCTGCTCGGTATTCCCTGCGTTTTCAGCTACTCGCTGATGTGGGTAGGGGACATGAGTTTCTGGTACTACCTGCTGACCTATCTGATCTTTGATATCGTCTACACCATGATCCTGGTGCCATACGAAACGCTGGTGCCGGAGATGACGGACGATTTCAAACAGAAAACCAAATTCTCCGGGGCGCGTATCTCTATGGCGCAGATGTCCGCTATTCTGGCTTCCTTCCTCCCGGGGATCCTGCTCACGCATTTCGGCAAAGACAACGCGATCTCCTTCTTCTATGCAAGCCTGGTCTTCTCCGTACTCTGCGCATTGATGCTTACGTTCGTCTGGTTCTTTACCTGGGAGCGCTCGCGGGAAGAGTGGTCTGAAGCGGCCCTGCGTGCCGAAGAAGAGAAGAAAAAGCTGACCCTGGGGCAGAGCCTGAATCGCCTTTTTGTTGAATTAAGTTCGACGCTGCGTATCAAGATTTTCCGCCAGCATCTGGGGATGTACCTTGGCGGCTACATCGCACAGGACGTCTTTAATGCCGTGTTTACCTATTACGTGGTATTTGTGCTGATGCAGGAGGCGTCAATGGCGTCCAACCTGCTGGGCACGATGGCCATCTTCCAGTTCCTCGCCGTGATCGGCATGATCCCGCTGTGCATTCGCTTCGGACCTGCGCCGTCTTACCGCATGGTGGTCGTGCTGTTTGGCCTGGCTTCGCTCTCTTACGCGGTACTTTATTACGCGGGCCTGAGCGACGTTTACGCTCTGCTGCTGCTGATCTCTGCGGTTGCCGGTCTTGGTCGCGGGGGGATCAACTACGTACCGTGGAATACCTACACCTACATTGCTGACGTGGACGAAGTGATCACCGGTCAGCGTCGCGAAGGGATCTTCGCGGGCATCATGACGCTGACCCGTAAAGCGTCCCAGGCCGGTGCGGTAATGCTGGTGGGGATCGTGATGCAGATGTCTGGCTTTGTCAGCGGTCAAAAAGTGCAGCCTGCGGAAGTGAGCCACACCATTCTGATGATCCTGAGCGTCGGCACCATTCTGGTACTGTTCTGCGGCTTCCTGGTCTCCCTGCGCTTCAAACTCAATTTGCAGACCCACAGCACCCTGCGTGAAGAGACCGCGAAAATGCGCGAGTTCGGCCATGCGATGCCAGAGGCGGTGACCCCGCAGGCCCGCGCCACCGTGGAGATGCTGGCCGGTATGCCGTATGAATCCCTGTGGGGCAACAACAATATCGGTTATCTGAATCGCAATAAGCCGGCGGCCCCTTCGCTGAAGGATCGCGCGGTACTGAATTCGACATACAACAGAGGTTAAGATGATGAAAGTTTGGCCTGTCAAACATAGCCCATTACTGCGTCAGCCTGAGCGCTTTATCGCCAGGGATGAGCTGAAATCGCTGATTCAAAAGGTGACGCATAACCTGGTCAATATCCACGACAAAACGGGTGAGTTTTTGCTTCGGCTGGACGACGGGCGCGTGATCGACACCAAAGGCTGGGCCGGATGGGAATGGACCCACGGCGTCGGTTTATACGGTATCTGGCAGTATTACTGCCAGACCGGTGACGAAGGCATGCGCGAGATTATCGACAGCTGGTTTACTGACCGTTTCGCTGAAGGCGCAACCACCAAAAACGTGAATACCATGTCGCCGTTCCTGACGCTGGCGTATCGCTACGAAGAGACCAAAAACCCGGCCTGGCTGCCGTGGCTGGAAAGCTGGGCGGAATGGGCGATGAATGAGATGCCGCGCACCGAACATGGTGGCATGCAGCACATCACCCTGGCGGAAGAGAACCATCAGCAAATGTGGGATGACACGCTGATGATGACGGTGCTGCCGCTGGCGAAAATCGGCAAGCTGCTGAACAAGCCGGAGTACGTCGAGGAGGCGATCTATCAGTTCCTGCTCCACGTACAGAACCTGATGGATCGGGAGACGGGGCTGTGGTTCCACGGCTGGAATTACGACGGCAATCACAACTTTGCCCGGGCCCGCTGGGCGCGTGGCAACAGCTGGCTGACCATCGTGATCCCGGATTTCCTCGAGCTGGTGGATCTGCCGGAAAACAACGCCGTTCGTCGCTATCTGGTGCAGGTACTGAACGCGCAGATCGCCGCACTGGCAAAATGTCAGGACGAGAGTGGCTTGTGGCATACGCTGCTGGACGATCCTGAATCTTATCTGGAGGCGTCGGCCACGGCAGGGTTTGCCTACGGCATTCTGAAAGCCGTGCGCAAGCGTTATGTCGGCGCAGAGTACGCAGAGGTGGCGGAGAAAGCGATTCGCGGTATCGTGAAAAACATCTCGCCGGAAGGGGAGCTGCTGCAAACCTCGTTCGGGACCGGGATGGGCAGCGATCTGGCGTTTTACCGCCAGATACCGCTGACCTCGATGCCGTACGGGCAGGCGATGGCGATACTGTGCCTGACGGAGTATTTGCGGAAGTATTTCTGATAATAAAAAACCCGGCGCTTGCCGGGTTTATTTTTTACATACGCTCTACGGTTTCGATACCCAGAGTATCCAGACCGAGCTTCAGGGTCTTCGCCGTCAGCTGCGCGAGCTTCAGGCGGCTGTGGCGCACCGCTTCGCTCTCGGCAGAGAGGATAGGGCAGTGTTCGTAGAAGCCAGAGAACAGACCGGCCAGATCGTACAGGTAAGCACACATAACGTGCGGCGTACCGTCACGCGCGACCACGGAGAGCGTCTCTTCGAACTGAAGCAGGCGGGCAGCCAGCTGTGCTTCACGGTCTTCGGTAATAGACACCGTAGCATTCGCCAGCACGCTTTCGTCGATATTGGCTTTACGGAAGACGGAGAGTACGCGGGTATAAGCGTACTGCATGTATGGCGCCGTGTTGCCTTCAAACGCCAGCATGTTGTCCCAGTCGAAGATATAGTCGGTGGTACGGTTCTTGGAGAGATCCGCGTATTTCA
Organism: Enterobacter sp. MGH119; assembly: GCF_001037675.1. Lineage (NCBI taxonomy): Bacteria > Pseudomonadati > Pseudomonadota > Gammaproteobacteria > Enterobacterales > Enterobacteriaceae > Enterobacter > Enterobacter sp. MGH119. The sequence goes on from NZ_KQ089929.1 coordinate 677,608, forward strand.
CCGCGCCAATTCCCACCGCGTTAGCAAGTTTCTCCAGCTCGTCAGCAGGCATGTCCGGGTTCTTCTCGGCCACCAGGCGACGCGCGCGTTCCAGCGCTTCATCCAGCAGATCGGAAAGCTTCACGGTGCCGCCCGCACGGGTTTTGAACGGCTTACCGTCTTTACCCAGCATCATGCCGAACATGTGATGTTCCAGCGGCACGGAATCCGGCACATAACCCGCTTTACGCACGATAGTCCACGCCTGCATCAGATGCTGATGCTGACGGGAGTCGATGTAATACAGCACGCGGTCCGCATGCAGGGTTTCGTAACGGTATTTCGCACAGGCGATGTCGGTGGTGGTGTAAAGATAGCCGCCATCCTTTTTCTGGACGATCACGCCCATCGGTTCGCCTTCCTTGTTTTTATACTCATCAAGGAACACCACCGTTGCGCCTTCGCTTTCCACCGCCAGATTTTTAGCTTTCAGGTCCGCCACAATGCCTGGCAGCATCGGGTTATACAGGCTTTCACCCATCACGTCGTCACGGGTCAGGGTCACGTTCAGACGATTATAGGTAAGCTGGTTCTGGGACATGGTAATGTCCACCAGCTTGCGCCACATCTCGAGGAAGTACGGGTCGCCACCTTGAAGTTTCACCACGTAGCTGCGCGCGCGCTCGGCGAAGGCTTCGTCTTCGTCATAGTGCTTTTTGGCTTCACGGTAGAAACCTTCCAGGTCTGCCAGCGCCATTTCGCCTGCGTTTTCCTGCTGCTGTTTTTCCAGATACGCGATCAGCATGCCGAACTGCGTGCCCCAGTCGCCTACGTGGTTAGCGCGGATCACCTTGTGACCAAGGAACTCCAGGGTACGCACTGCCGCGTCACCGATGATGGTGGAGCGCAGGTGACCGACGTGCATCTCTTTCGCCACGTTTGGCGCGGAGTAGTCAACCACCACAGTCTGCGCTTCTGGCTGAGCCACGCCCAGACGGTCAGATTTCAGCGCCGCGTCAACGTGGCTTGCCAGGAATGCAGGCTCAAGGAAAATGTTGATAAAGCCTGGACCGGCGATTTCGGTTTTGCTGGCGATGCCGGTGAGATCCAGATGCGTCAGTACCTGCTCAGCGAGCTGTCGCGGCGGCATGCCCAGTTTTTTAGCCACTGCCATCACGCCATTAGCCTGATAGTCGCCAAACTGTACTTTCGCTGACTGACGAACCTGTGGTTCGCAATCCGCAGGCGCACCTGCGGCAATCAGTGCCTGACTGACTTTTTCTGAGAGAAGAGCCTGAATATTCACCTGGATACCTTACGTTTTTGATGCGGGTAAAAAACACCCACGCCAGTTTAAGAATTTAGGGCGGGAGTATACTGCAAATGCCTTCGGGCGTCAGCCCTGCGGGGGGCGAAGATCGCTCAGAATCCAGGCGAAGACGGTATGCATAATCATGCAGTCGAAAAAACCGTGATTCTGCGGTTGGTCGACAGGGGGCAACAGAGTAAATTAGCGGCTTTGCTACACGAAACGAGACTGACCTATGGCGAACTGGCACACCATTGACGAACTGCATGATATTTCCGCAGATTTACCGCGCTTCACCCAGGCGTTCACAGAACTTGCCACCCGTCTCGGGCTGGATATCGCGCCGCTTGAGGCCGATCACATCTCTTTGCGCTGCCACCAGAATGCCACCGCCGAACGCTGGCGGCGTGGCTTTGAACAGTGCGGAGAACTGCTGTCGGAGAATATCATTAACGGTCGCCCGATCTGCCTGTTCAAACTTCATGCGCCGGTAACGGTGGCGCACTGGCAATTCACCGTTGTGGAACTGCCCTGGCCAGGAGAGAAGCGTTATCCGCACGAAGGCTGGGAGCATATCGAAATTGTTCTGCCTGGGGAGCCCGAGACGCTGAACGCCCGTGCGCTGACGCTGCTTTCCGACGAGGGGTTAAGCCAGCCGGGTATTTTCGTCAAAACCAGCTCGCCAAAAGGGGAGCGCGAACGCTTACCGAACCCTACGCTTGCCGTAACGGACGGCAACGTGACGGTGAAATTCCATCCCTGGACTATCGAGCAGATCATCGCCAGCGAAGCGTAAGCATTGTGAGCGTCGATCCAGACACCAATCGGGCAACGTGCCACGATGGTACGTTGAGTGAAATTTAAGGAGGATGACATGGCGCTGCTGGAAATTTGTTGTTACAGCGTGGAGTGTGCCGTCACTGCGCAACGGCACGGGGCCGATCGCATCGAGCTTTGCGCGGCACCGAAAGAAGGAGGATTAACCCCGTCCTCTGGCGTGCTGAAATCAGCCCGTCAGGCCATCACTATTCCGGTGCACCCGATTATTCGCCCGCGCGGCGGTGATTTTTGTTATACGGCGGGTGAGTTCAGTGCCATGCTTGAGGATATCGCCCTCGTCCGTGATTTAGGTTTTCCGGGGCTGGTGATCGGTGTACTGGACGAAGACGGCAACATCGATCTTCCGCGTATGCGTCAGGTCATGCGCGCCGCCCGGGGGATGGCGGTCACTTTTCATCGTGCGTTCGATATGTGTCAGGATCCGATACAAGCCTTTGATACGCTGGCAGAACTGGGCGTGGCGCGCGTTCTGACGTCGGGCCAGCAGTCCTCGGCTGAAAAAGGACTGAAATTAATTACGGAACTAAAAGCACATTCCGGTGTTCCAATAATCATGGCGGGCGCAGGAGTACGCGCCAGCAATCTGGAACTGTTTTTAAACGCAGAGGTGGAAGAGCTGCACAGCTCAGCGGGTAAATGGATACCTTCACCCATGCGTTATCGCAATACAGGGTTGTCAATGTCGACGGATGCTGAAGCGGATGAGTACTCGCGCTACGGTGTGGATGGAGAGTCGGTTGCGGTAATGAAATCGTTGATTGAACGTCATCACGTGTAGCAACGTACCGATTTTTACCGCGCATCATGTCGCCCAATATGATGCTTGCTTGTACCAGGCCCCTGCAAATTACACAGGGGCCTTTTTTTCTCCTTCATATTTCAAGCCGCAGCCGCGTTGGCCGCCTCGCTCACCCCGGTCACTTACTGATGTAAGCTCCCGGGGATTCGCTGCGTTGCCGCCTTGCTGCAACTTGAACTATTTTGGAGAAAACGTGCGACGCGTAGGCCGGGTAAGGCGCAGCCGCCACCCGGCACAAACTACGGCTTCGTCGCAATCAATACCGCACGCATCGGGGCCGGATAGCCTTCGATGGTTTTACTGTGATCGTCCGGGTCGAGGAATTGCTCCAGCGATTCGGTGATCATCCAGTCGGTGCGACGCTGTTCTTCAATCGACGTCACGCACACATCGGCGATGCGTACATCGACAAACCCACATTTCTCCAGCCAGTTCTTCAGCGCCAGCGCGGAAGGGATGAAGTAAACGTTGCGCATCTGCGCATAGCGATCGCCCGGCACCAGAACGGCATGTTCATCGCCTTCGATAACCAACGTTTCGAGCACCAGTTCGCCGCCGCTGACCAGCTGATCTTTCAATTGCCAGAGATGCTCCAGCGGGGAACGACGGTGGTACAGCACGCCCATCGAGAAAACGGTATCAAAGGCTTTCAGGGCCGGGAGTTGCTCGATACCCAGCGGCAACAGGTGCGCACGCTGGTCGTTACCCAACAGCTTACGCACCGCTTCAAACTGGCACAGGAACAGCTGCATCGGATCGATACCGATGACCAGATGCGCGCCTGCGCCGATCATGCGCCACATGTGATAGCCGCTACCGCAGCCCACGTCCAGAATGGTGCGCCCGGTCAGGTCGGATAAATGCGGCAGAACGCGATCCCACTTCCAGTCGGAGCGCCACTCGGTGTTGATGTTTACGCCGTAAAGTGAAAACGGCCCTTTGCGCCACGGCATCAGGTTGCGCATCAGCGTTTCGATGCGGTTGATCTGCCCGGCCGGGAGCGGCTCTTCGCTCTCCGCCGTCACGCTGTGCAGTAAATCCAGACGATGAGGCGTCAGTTCAGGCAGAAACTCCACGGCGTTGGACCACTGCTTCAACAGACCATGCTGCTGATCGCGCTGCCAGGTGGCAATTTGCGCAGGCAGGGTTTCCAGCCAGTGGGAAAGATGGTTTTTGGCAATCAGCTGATAGAAATTACCGAACTCGATCATGCTGCGTCTCCGGCTTTCAGCGCCACCAGAGAACCAAAGTTAAAGCACTGGAACCACAGTTCGCTGTGTTCAAATCCGGCTTTGCGCAGGCGCGCTTTGTGGGTTTCTACGGAATCCGTCAGCATGACGTTTTCAAGCATGCTGCGCTTCTGGCTGATCTCCAGCTCGCTGTAGCCATTTGCACGCTTGAAATCATGGTGCATGTTGAACAGCAGTTCGCCCACGCTGGCATCTTCAAAGCTGAATTTCTCAGATAACACCAGCGCGCCGCCCGGGTTCAGGCCTTGATAAATTTTATCCAGCAACCGCTGACGATCGTCCGGCACCAGGAACTGAAGGGTAAAGTTCAGGACCACCATCGAGGCGTTCTGGATGTCGATATCGCGGATATGGCCTTCTACCACCTCCACAGGCGTAGGGGCTTTATACGCGTCAATGTGGCGACGGCAGCGTTCGACCATGGCCGGTGAGTTATCGACAGCCACAATCTTGCAGCCTTCGTGATGAACGTTACGACGAATGGACAGCGTTGCCGCTCCCAGCGAACAGCCCAGGTCATAGACCTGCGTGCCGGGTTGAACAAAACGCTCCGCCAGCATGCCGATCATGGAGATAATATTGGAATAACCGGGAACAGAGCGCTGGATCATATCCGGGAAGACTTCGGCTACCCGTTCATCAAAGGTCCAGTCGCCCAGGCTGGCGATAGGCGCGGAAAAAAGCGTGTCGCGATCTGACATAACGTAAAAATCCGGGAAAAATAAAGGGGCATATTGTGCGCTAATGGAAGGAGAAAACCAACTCCCACGGCATATACCAAAGGTTAGCCAGCACCATCAGCAAAAGCGAGCACCAGGTCGCGCTCATGCCGGAACGACGCCAGCGGATCAGGCGATGGTGAAAACCATAATAATGCATCAAACGCCCTGCTATCAGCAGCAGCCCGCAGACGTGCACCATCCAGGTTTCAGCGCCATCCATCTCCATTAACAGCAGTAAAATTAACGCGACGGGAATGTACTCGACCGCGTTGCCGTGGATCCGGATTGCGCTTTGCAGCTCAGAAAAGCCCCCGTCACCGTACGAGACGCGGTACTGCATTCTCAGGCGCACAACATCAAATGAAAACTTAATCAGCAGTAATGCACCTAACACCGCATACAGCGCGCTGACCATACTAACTCCCTGTTTTTGGCAGATGGCACGTCTCTATGATAGGGGGTGATTTCAGAAAAGAGAAGATTGTTGTGGGATGGACGGCGCGGGGCCAACCGACGGAACCGCCTGCTGCAAGGCCTGCCAGAGAGCATCGACCAGTTCAGGCGCCTGTGCGATATCCGGCGTATGTAAAAAAAGGTACGGCGTGGTGGTGTGCTCCCATTTCGCCAGCGTTTGCAGCCAGACGGCGAACATCTCCTCATTTTGCTGCATGTTATCGCTGCCGATAAACCGGACCATCGGGTTCTGCGCCGTTACGATCGCATGGACGGGCACTTTCGGTTTTTTGCGCTGGGCATCAACAACGGCTTCGCTGTGCGGGATTGCGCTGTGCACGGGGCGGCTGTCGAGGATCACGCGGTTGACCGATCGTTGATGCAGGCCGCGATTGAGCGCTTTCTCCGCGTCGCCTTTGGCAAAGAATTCCGGATGCCTCACTTCTACGCCGTAGGTGAAATCAAGTGGCAGGGCCTCGAGAAACTGCCAGAGGGCGGGCAGGTCGCGTGGGCCAAACGTGGCGGGAAGCTGGAGCCAGTACTGGCCAATACGGTTGGCCAGAGGCGACATCCGGGTGAAAAACTCGTGGGTTAAATCATCGCAGTTGCGCAGCGCGGCGTTGTGGGAGATGGTCGCCGGGAATTTAAAGCAAAAGCGGAAGTCGTCGGTGGTTTGCTCGCGCCAGCGTTCGACGATCTCCGCGCGGGGTAGAGCGTACAGCGTGGTATTGCCCTCCACGCAGTTAAAGTGTCGGGCATACTCTTCAAGGCTGGTAATACCCAGGCGCACCCATTTCGGGTGCGACCACTGGGGCAGGCCCACGTACATCATAGCGCGCTGAGGATCTCATCCGTGCTGCGCACGCGACCGATACGCGGGAAGATATGGGTCATGCTGCCCTGGTGCTGATCCGCAGAGGCTGCGCTGCACGCATCTTCCGCGATCACCAGGTTAAAGCCCAGCTCCCAGGCGTTACGGGCGGTGGATTCCACACCAATGTTGGTGGAGATCCCGCACAGAATAATCGTGTCGATCCCGCGACGGCGCAGCTGGAGCTCCAGGTCGGTGCCGTAGAATGCGCCCCACTGGCGTTTGGTGACTTCTATATCGCCGTCGCGTTTACCGAGCGAGACAGGATATGTCCACCAGTTGTCCGGCAGCGCCTGCGCCGGGGCCTGAGCATCAACCGGCTGTTTTAACGCTTCGGCGAAATCAGCGGACCAGCCGACGCGCACCATAACAACAGGCGAGCCGCTGGCGCGACATTTTTCTGCCAGGCGCGCAGCGCGGCTGACCACATCGTCAGCGGTGTGCGGACCACCGGCAAAAGGCAGAATGCCTTCCTGTAAATCAATGACCACAAGGGCGGTTTTGGTGGCATCAAGTGTAAACATCGTCGCTCCCGTCAAATGATTGCTTTTCTACACCTTACGACGTGATGGCCTGTTATCGGTCGGATAATTTTGTTAATTTTTGTGAGAATAGGCAATAAGAGTTCAGCAAACGCGCGTCAGGCCGTGCTTCGCTCTTATCGTGCGGCAGAATTTCCAGTATAATAGCCGCCTTTTTTCATCCAGTTGTGACATACAGAAAGCTGCGACATCGTAGCCTGCGAGACAGGCGACAATCAGCCTGCGGCTAATTAAGGGATATCTCATGCGTACAGAATATTGCGGGCAGCTGCGTCAGTCCCACGTCGGGCAGCAGGTCACCCTGTGTGGTTGGGTCAATCGTCGTCGCGATCTTGGTAGCCTTATCTTTATTGATATGCGTGACCGCGAAGGTATCGTTCAGGTGTTCTTCGATCCGGATCGCGCTGATGCGTTGAAGCTGGCTTCTGAGCTGCGCAATGAGTTCTGCATTCAGGTGACGGGCACCGTGCGTGCGCGTGACGAGAAAAACGTCAACGCCGACATGGCGACCGGCGCTATCGAAGTGCTGGCGTCCGATCTGACGATCATCAACCGCGCGGAAGCGTTGCCGCTGGACTCCAACCACGTCAACACCGAAGAAGCGCGTCTGAAATACCGCTACCTGGATCTGCGTCGTCCGGAAATGGCTCAGCGCCTGAAAACCCGTGCGAAAATCACCAGCCTGGTGCGCCGTTTTATGGATGACCACGGTTTCCTTGATATCGAAACCCCGATGCTGACCAAAGCCACGCCGGAAGGCGCGCGCGATTACCTGGTGCCATCCCGCGTCCATAAAGGCAAATTCTATGCGCTGCCGCAGTCTCCACAGCTGTTCAAACAGCTGCTGATGATGTCTGGCTTCGATCGCTACTATCAGATCGTGAAATGCTTCCGCGACGAAGACCTGCGCGCTGACCGTCAGCCAGAATTTACCCAGATCGATGTGGAAACCTCCTTCATGACCGCTGAGCAGGTGCGTGAAGTGATGGAAGCCCTGGTACGTAGCCTGTGGAACGACGTGAAAGGCGTCGAACTGGGCGATTTCCCAATCATGACCTTCGCGGAAGCCGAGCGTCGCTACGGCTCCGACAAACCAGACCTGCGTAACCCGATGGAGCTGGTGGACGTGGCAGACCTGGTGAAAGCCGTTGAGTTCGCGGTCTTTGCTGGCCCGGCTAACGATCCGAAAGGCCGCGTGGCGGCACTGCGCGTGCCGGGCGGAGCGGCTCTGAGCCGTAAGCAGATCGACGACTACGGCAACTTCATCAAGATCTACGGCGCGAAAGGTCTGGCCTATATTAAAGTGACCGAGCGTGCGAAAGGTCTGGAAGGTATCACCAGCCCGGTGGCGAAATTCCTGAACGCGGACATCGTGGAAGCGATCCTGGAGCGCACCGGCGCGCAGGACGGCGACATGATCTTCTTCGGTGCAGATAACAAGAAAGTGGTTGCGGATGCGATGGGCGCGCTGCGTCTGAAGCTCGGCAAAGACCTGAACCTGACCGACGAAAGTAAATGGGCGCCGCTGTGGGTGATCGACTTCCCGATGTTTGAAGACGACGGTGAAGGCGGCCTGACCGCGATGCACCACCCGTTCACCTCGCCAAAAGACATGACGCCGGCAGAGCTGAAGGCAGCACCGGAAGACGCAGTGGCAAACGCCTACGATATGGTCATCAACGGCTACGAAGTGGGCGGTGGTTCCGTGCGTATTCACAGCGGTGAAATGCAGCAGACCGTGTTCGGCATCCTGGGCATCAACGAACAGGAGCAGCGCGAGAAGTTCGGCTTCCTGCTGGACGCGCTGAAATACGGTACGCCTCCGCACGCGGGTCTGGCTTTCGGTCTTGACCGTCTGACCATGCTGCTGACCGGCACCGATAACATCCGTGATGTGATCGCCTTCCCGAAAACCACTGCCGCCGCGTGTCTGATGACCGAAGCGCCAAGCTTTGCCAACCCGGCCGCACTGGCTGAGCTGGGCATTGAGGTGGTGAAGAAGGAAGAGAAAAACTGATATGGCATATAAGCGTCCCGTTTCGGTTCTGGTGGTCATTTATGCAGAAGACACGAAGCGGGTGCTGATGTTGCAGCGGCGCGACGATCCGGATTTCTGGCAGTCGGTTACCGGCAGCCTGGAAGAGGGGGAGACCGCACCGCAGGCCGCCGCGCGTGAAGTAAAGGAAGAGGTCGCCATTGATGTTGCTTACGAGCAACTGACCCTGAAGGACTGTCAGCGCACGGTGGAGTTTGAAATTTTTAGCCATTTACGTCATCGCTATGCACCGGGAATTGAGCGCAATACGGAATCATGGTTCTGCCTTGCGCTTCCCCATGAGCGGGAGATCGTGTTCACGGAACACCTGACCTACCGCTGGGTGGATGCGGCGGATGCCGCCGCACTGACCAAGTCGTGGAGCAACCGGCAGGCGATTGAAGAATTTGTAATTAACGCTGCCTGAGAAGGCGCGATTTTTGGAGAACTTTTTATGGCAGGTCATAGTAAGTGGGCCAACACCAAACACCGCAAAGCGGCACAGGATGCCAAACGCGGTAAAATCTTTACCAAAATCATTCGTGAGCTGGTGACAGCGGCGCGTCTGGGCGGCGGCGATCCGGCCTCTAACCCACGTCTGCGCGCAGCGGTGGATAAAGCCCTGTCCAACAACATGACGCGTGACACCCTGAACCGTGCAATCGCACGTGGCGTGGGCGGTGATGAAGACGCGAACATGGAAACCATCATTTATGAAGGTTACGGTCCTGGCGGTACGGCGGTGATGGTTGAGTGCCTGTCCGACAACCGTAACCGTACCGTTGCGGAAGTGCGCCACGCGTTCACCAAAACCGGCGGCAACCTGGGCACTGACGGTTCTGTAGCGTACCTGTTCAGCAAAAAAGGCGTCATCTCCTTCGAGAAAGGCGACGAAGATGCGATCATGGAAGCGGCGCTGGAAGCCGGTGCGGAAGACGTGGTGACCTACGACGACGGCGCTATTGATGTTTACACCGCATGGGAAGAGATGGGGGCCGTGCGTGATGCGCTGGAAGCGGCTGGCCTGAAGGCGGATAACGCTGAAGTCTCCATGATCCCGTCTACCAAAGCGGACATGGATGCGGAAACCGCACCGAAACTGCTGCGTCTGATCGACATGCTCGAAGACTGCGACGACGTACAGGAAGTGTACCACAACGGTGAAATCTCTGATGAGGTTGCAGCGACTCTCTGATGAGAGCGTGTAGATCCGTTACAGGAGACGCGTGATGTCGATTATTCTCGGGATTGACCCAGGCTCACGCGTCACCGGGTATGGCGTTATCCGTCAGGTGGGACGCCAGTTAACCTACCTCGGCAGTGGGTGTATTCGCACCAAAGTGGACGATCTGCCGTCGCGCCTGAAGCTCATCTATGCGGGCGTGTCGGAGATCATCACCCAGTTTCAGCCGGACTATTTCGCCATCGAGCAGGTCTTTATGGCGAAAAATGCTGACTCGGCGTTAAAGCTCGGTCAGGCGCGCGGCGTGGCGATTGTTGCCGCCGTGAACCAGGATCTGCCGGTGTTCGAGTATGCGGCCCGTCAGGTTAAGCAGACGGTGGTGGGCATTGGTAGCGCGGAGAAAAGCCAGGTGCAGCACATGGTGCGTACCCTGCTGAAGCTCCCTGCGAACCCGCAGGCCGACGCCGCGGATGCGCTGGCCATTGCGATTACCCACTGTCACGTCAGCCAGAATGCGATGCAAATGAGCGAGTCGCGGCTCAATCTGGCGCGAGGCAGGTTACGATAATGACAAATCAGGCTGGATGTTTATCCAGCCTTTTTTTATTATGTCGGCAGATAATTTCTTCCAGAACGCAGGAGCGTCACGTGATAGGCAGACTCAGAGGCATCATCATTGAAAAACAACCCCCGTTAGTGCTGCTGGAAGTGGGTGGCGTGGGCTATGAAGTCCATATGCCGATGACCTGCTTCTACGAGCTGCCGGAGGCGGGCAAAGAGGCGGTTGTCTTTACCCAGTTTGTGGTGCGTGAAGACGCTCAGCTGCTGTACGGATTCAATAACAAACAGGAACGCACCCTGTTCCGCGAATTGATCAAAACCAACGGCGTCGGGCCGAAGCTGGCGCTTGCGATTCTGTCCGGTATGTCAGCGCCACAGTTTGTGAACGCCGTTGAGCGTGAAGATCCGGCTGCGTTAATTAAACTTCCGGGCATCGGGAAGAAAACTGCCGAGCGTTTAATTGTCGAGATGAAGGACCGCTTTAAAGGTCTGCATGGTGATCTGTTCACGCCGGCAGCCGATCTGGTGCTGACTTCCCCGGGCGCGCCTGCATCGGATGATGATGCCGAGCAGGAAGCGGTTGCCGCGCTGGTGGCGCTGGGCTATAAACCTCAGGAGGCCAGCCGGATGGTGAGCAAAATTGCTAAACCGGATGCCAGCAGTGAAACCCTGATTCGTGAAGCGCTGCGCGCTGCATTGTGAGGTAAAGGATGATTGAAGCAGACCGCCTGGTATCGGCAGGCACCATTCAGCCAGATGACGTGGTGGATCGCGCGATCCGTCCCAAACTGCTGGATGAGTATATCGGCCAGCCGCAGGTTCGTTCTCAGATGGAGATTTTCATCCAGGCGGCAAAGCTGCGCGGCGATGCGCTCGATCACCTGCTGATTTTTGGTCCGCCGGGGTTAGGTAAAACCACCCTGGCGAATATCGTCGCCAACGAAATGGGCGTTAACCTGCGTACCACTTCCGGCCCGGTACTGGAGAAAGCAGGGGACCTGGCGGCGATGCTGACCAACCTCGAACCGCATGACGTGCTGTTTATCGACGAGATCCATCGCCTGTCGCCGGTGGTGGAGGAAGTGCTCTATCCGGCAATGGAGGATTACCAGCTGGATATCATGATCGGTGAAGGTCCGGCCGCGCGCTCGATCAAAATCGATCTGCCACCGTTTACCCTGATTGGCGCCACGACCCGCGCCGGCTCGCTGACCTCTCCACTGCGTGACCGTTTTGGTATCGTGCAGCGTCTGGAGTTTTATCAGGTGCCCGACCTTCAGCATATTGTGGGGCGCAGCGCGCGCTACATGGGGCTGGATATGAGCGAAGAGGGGGCGTTTGAAGTGGCGAAGCGCTCCCGCGGTACGCCGCGTATCGCCAACCGCCTGCTGCGCCGGGTGCGTGACTTTGCCGAGGTGAAGCACGACGGCACTATATCGGCCGAGATCGCCGCCCAGGCGCTGGATATGCTGAACGTCGATGCTGAAGGTTTTGACTATATGGACCGTAAGCTGCTGCTGGCGGTGCTGGATAAGTTCTTTGGCGGGCCAGTAGGGCTGGATAACCTGGCGGCGGCAATTGGCGAAGAGCGTGAGACTATCGAAGATGTGCTGGAGCCGTATCTGATCCAGCAAGGCTTCTTGCAGCGTACCCCGCGCGGTCGTATGGCGACGGTGCGGGCGTGGAATCATTTCGGCATTACGCCGCCCGCGATGCCGTAAGTAGCGATAAATTCTAGCCCCGGTAAGCGAAGCGCCACCGGGGACATGCTGACTACTGCGCGGTCTTTTTCATCATACTGAAAATAAACAACACCGCCGCGCACAATACCACCGACGGCCCCGCTGGCGTGTCATAAAACGCCGAGAAGGTTAACCCGCCCGTCACCGCAATCATTCCGATAATCACCGCGATACCGGCCATTTGCTCCGGCGTACGCGCAAAACGGCGCGCCGTGGCGGCAGGGATTATCAACAGCGACGTGATGATCAGCGCGCCGACAAACTTCATCGCCACGCCGATGGTTAACGCCGTCACCAGCATCAACAGCAGCTTCACGCGCTGAAGCTTCACGCCGTCGACAAAGGCCAGATCCGGGCTGACGGTCATCGCCAGTAAACTCCGCCACTGCCACAGCAGGATCCCGAGCACCACCGCCACGCCAATGGCAATGGAAATGAGATCTTCGGGCGTGACGGCCAGCAGATCGCCAAACAGGTAGGCCATCAGATCTACGCGGATGTTTGACATCAGGCTCACTACCACCAGGCCCAGCGACAGGGCGCTGTGCGCCATAATGCCGAGCAGGGTATCAATTGCCAGGTGAGGGCGTTTTTCCAGCCAGACCAGACCGGCAGCCAGCAGCAGCGTGACGACAATCACCGCATAAAACGGGTTCACGTCCAGTAATAAACCAAACGCGACACCCAGCAATGAAGCATGGGCCAGCGTATCGCCGAAATAGGACATTCTGCGCCAGACGACAAACGAGCCGAGTGGACCCGCGGCGCAGGCAAGCATAATCCCGGCCAGCCAGCCGGGCAGTAACAGTTCAATCATGAGTGTCCATTTCCCCGACGCAGGACAATTCGTCCCTGTAAATCATGGCGGTGATTGTGATTATGGCGATAGATGCCCAGCTGTTCGGCGCCACGATGGCCAAACATGGAGATAAATTCGGGATGCATTGACACCACTTCCGGCGTGCCGGAACAACAAATGTGATGGTTCAGGCACAGTACTTCGTCGGTTTTGGCCATCACCAGATGCAGATCATGGGAGACCATCAGCACCGCGCAGTTAAGCTCCCGACGGAGCTGGTCAATCAGATCGTACAGCGCAACCTGACCGTTGACGTCAACACCCTGCGTCGGCTCGTCCAGGACCAGCAGCTGAGGGCTGCTGAGCAGGGCACGGGCAAGCAATACGCGCTGGGTTTCACCGCCCGACAGCTTTTGCAAGGGCGCCTCAACAAGATGTCCCGCCTGAACGCGTTTCAGCGCCGGGAGGATATCCGCTTTACGCGTACCGGGACGGAGGCGCAGGAAGAGGCTCACCGTCAGGGGCAGGGTGGCATCAAGATGTAATTTTTGCGGCACATAGCCGATACGCAATTTGTCTTCGCGGACGATAACACCTGCGTCAGGGGCTACCAGGCCTAATACGACGCGCACCAGCGTCGATTTGCCTGCACCGTTAGGGCCGAGCAGCGTGAGTATTTTGCCGGGCTTCAGATTCAGCGACACGTCAGAAAGGACGCGGCGCTGGCCGAATGAGACCGAAACATTTTCAAGAGAAACTAAAGTCGTCATGTCAATTTAAGCTTGCAGAAGTCATCGAATGTTATAATATCACATTCCACGCATTCATTACGATGATTAGTCGCATTATGTTACAGAAAAATACGCTTCTTTTCGCAGCTTTATCCGCTGCTCTTTGGGGTACAACAGCACAAGATGTTAACGCCGCTGTTGTCGCTTCGCTTAAACCGCTTGGATTTATCGCCTCTGCCATCGCGGACGGGATCACTGAGACACAGGTTCTGCTGCCTGACGGGGCTTCCGAGCATGATTATTCTCTGCGTCCATCTGATGTAAAACGCTTACAGAACGCGGACTTAGTCGTCTGGATTGGTCCTGAGATGGAAGCGTTCATGCAGAAGTCAGCCAGACAGCTTCCCGCTGAGAAACAGGTGACGATTGCCGGGCTGTCCGGCGTGAAACCGTTACTCATGAAAGGAGCTGAGGACGAGGGTGATGAGCATGACCACGACCATGCTCATGGTGAAAAAGGTGACGACCATCACCATCACGGTGAATACAACATGCATCTCTGGCTCTCCCCAGAGATAGCGCGGCTTACAGCGGTTGCAATCCACGACAAATTAGTGGAACTTATGCCGCAAAGTCGAATCAAACTCGACGCCAACCTGAAGGATTTTGAGGCTCAATTAGCCGCAACCGACAAACAGGTGGGTAACGAGCTCGCACCGCTTAAAGGAAAAGGGTACTTCGTTTTTCATGATGCCTACGGGTATTACGAGAAACATTACGGTCTGACCCCGCTGGGGCATTTTACCGTCAACCCTGAAATTCAGCCTGGTGCGCAGCGTTTACATGAAATCAGAACACAGTTGGTTGAGCAAAAAGCGACATGCGTTTTTGCTGAGCCACAGTTCAGGCCAGCGGTCGTAGAAGCCGTGGCCAGGGGAACATCCGTGCGCATGGGAACCCTTGACCCGCTAGGTACGAACATCCAGTTGAGCAAAGCGAGCTATTCGCAGTTCCTCAGCCAACTGGCGAATCAGTATGCGAGCTGCCTGAAAGGAGATTAACGAGGAAGTGAATACGTGCAACAGATAGCCCGCTCTGTCGCCCTGGCATTTAACAATCTGCCTCGACCCCACCGCGTTATGCTGGGGTCGCTTACAGTTCTCACATTAGCGGTCGCCGTCTGGCGGCCCTATGTTTACCACCCGAGTTCCGCCCCAATCATCAAAACCATCGAACTGGAGAAGAGCGAGATCCGCTCTCTGCTGCCCGAGGCCAGCGAGCCTATCGATCAGGCCGCTCAGGAAGATGAAGCGATTCCCCAGGATGAGCTGGATGACAAGATCCAGAATGAAGCTGGCATTCATGAATATGTTGTATCCACTGGCGATACGCTGAGCAGCGTCCTGAACCAGTACGGTATCGACATGGGCAACATCAGCCAGCTCGCCGCATCCGATAAAGAGCTGCGTAACCTGAAAATTGGTCAGCAACTTTCCTGGACCTTAACGCCCGACGGCGATCTGCAACGTTTGACCTGGGAGATGTCCCGTCGCGAAACCCGCACCTACGATCGCACTGCAAACGGTTTCAAAATGACCAGTGAATTGCAGCAGGGCGACTGGGTTAACAGCGTCATGAAAGGGACCGTCGGCGGCAGCTTTGTTTCCAGCGCACGCGATGCCGGCCTGACCAGCGCTGAAATCAGCTCGGTGATCAAAGCCATGCAGTGGCAGATGGATTTCCGCAAACTGAAAAAAGGCGATCAGTTCTCTGTCCTGATGTCCCGCGAAATGCTGGACGGTAAGCGCGAGCAGAGCCAGCTGGTGGGCGTTCGTCTGCGTTCAGACGGCAAAGACTACTACGCTATTCGCGCGGAAGACGGTAAGTTCTATGACCGCAGCGGTACGGGTCTGGCAAAAGGCTTCCTGCGTTTCCCAACGGCGAAACAGTTCCGCGTCTCCTCCAACTTTAACCCGCGTCGTCTGAACCCGGTAACGGGCCGCGTAGCGCCGCACCGTGGCGTTGACTTCGCTATGCCGCAGGGCACGCCAGTGCTGGCGGTAGGAGATGGTGAAGTGGTCATGGCGAAACGCAGCGGTGCTGCTGGCTATTACGTTGCTATTCGTCACGGTCGTACGTACACCACCCGCTACATGCACCTGCGTAAACTGCTGGTCAAACCGGGCCAGAAGGTGAAACGTGGCGATCGCATCGCGCTGTCCGGTAACACCGGCCGGTCGACGGGGCCGCACCTGCACTATGAAGTGTGGATCAACCAGCAGGCGGTTAACCCGCTGACGGCGAAACTGCCGCGCACCGAAGGGCTGACCGGGAAAGATCGCAAAGATTACCTGGCGCAGGTGAAAGAGGTGATGCCGCAGCTGCGCTTCGACTAAGCTCTCCTGATTTAAAAAGCCGGCGTCAGTATGCGCCGGCTTTTTCTTTTGTGCGCGGGCGGCAGCCTCGCTACACTATCCGCATATATTTTTGCGTCACCAGACCCTGGAACCCGCATGGAAACCAAAAAAAACAATATTGAGTACATTCCTGAGTTTGAAAAATCTTTTCGCCACCCGCGTAACTGGGGCGCCTGGATTGGCGTATACGCGTTTGCTGGCATGGCGTTGCTACCTGCTTCCCTCCGCGATCCGGTGCTCGGTAAAGTGGGGCGCCTGGCAGGGCGCTTGGGTAAAAGCGCGCGCCGACGCGCGCAAATAAACCTGTTGTACTGTTTCCCGGATAAAAGCGACGCCGAACGCGAAGCAATCATTGATGACATGTATACCACTGCGCCGCAGGCGATGGCGATGATGGCGGAACTGGCGCTGAAAGGGCCGGAGAAGATCGTCGAACGCGTTGACTGGAAAGGGCTGGAGATCATCGACGAGATGCGTCGCAATGATGAAAAGGTGATTTTCCTGGTGCCGCACGGCTGGGGGGTCGACATTCCGGCGATGTTAATGGCGTCGCAGGGCCAGAAAATGGCGGCGATGTTCCATAATCAGGGAAACAAAATCTACGATTTCGTCTGGAATACCGTGCGCCGTCGCTTTGGCGGACGCTTGCACGCCCGAAACGATGGCATTAAGCCTTTCATTCAGTCGGTACGTCAGGGTTACTGGGGCTACTATCT
The DNA here is from genome assembly GCF_001037675.1 of Enterobacter sp. MGH119. Classification (NCBI taxonomy): domain Bacteria; kingdom Pseudomonadati; phylum Pseudomonadota; class Gammaproteobacteria; order Enterobacterales; family Enterobacteriaceae; genus Enterobacter; species Enterobacter sp. MGH119. The sequence continues at coordinate 694,557 of NZ_KQ089929.1, forward strand.
GCCCGATCAGGACCATGGTCCTGAGCACAGCGAGTTTGTCGATTTCTTCGCAACCTATAAAGCCACGCTACCAGCGATTGGTCGCCTGATGAAAGTCTGCCGCGCCCGCGTGATCCCACTGTTCCCGGCTTATGACGGTAAAACGCATCGCCTGAGCATTGAGGTACGTCCGCCGATGGACGATCTGCTGACCGCAGACGATCACACCATCGCACGCCGCATGAATGAAGAGGTGGAAGTGCTGGTGGGGCCGCATAAGGAGCAATATACGTGGATCCTGAAGCTGCTCAAAACGCGTAAACCTGGCGAAACAGAGCCGTACAAGCGTAAAGAACTTTTCCCGAAGAAATAGGAAACCTTCACCCCTCTCCCCTTAGGGGAGAGGGGATCAGAGCTTACTCTACGGTCAGTACGCGGGTGGTATTGGTTGAGCCGATGGTGCTCATCACGTCACCCTGCGTCACGATAACGATATCACCGGATACCAGATAACCTTTGTCGCGCAGCAGGTTCACGGCATCGTGCGCGGCGGCCACGCCGTCGTTGGTGCTGTCGAAGTATACTGGCGTCACGCCGCGATACAGCGCCGTCAGGTTCAGCGTACGCTCGTGACGGGACATGGCGAAGATCGGCAGACCGGAGCTGATACGGGACGTCATTAGCGCGGTACGGCCAGATTCGGTCATGGTGATGATCGCCGTGACCCCTTTCAGGTGGTTGGCTGCGTACATCGCGGACATCGCGATCGCTTCTTCCACATTGTCGAACTGGATATCCAGGCGGTGCTTGGAGACGTTAATGCTTGGGATCTTCTCTGCACCCAGGCAGACGCGCGCCATGGCGGCCACGGTTTCCGCCGGATACTGGCCCGCCGCGGTTTCCGCTGACAGCATCACCGCGTCAGTACCATCCAGCACGGCGTTCGCCACGTCCATGACTTCTGCACGGGTCGGCATTGGGTTGGTGATCATGGATTCCATCATCTGGGTGGCGGTGATCACCGCGCGGTTCAGCTGACGCGCGCGACGGATCAGCGCTTTCTGGATACCGACCAGTTCAGGGTCGCCAATTTCCACGCCCAGGTCACCACGGGCAACCATCACCACGTCAGACGCCAGGATCACGTCGTCCATCGCGTCCTGATCGCAGACCGCTTCAGCGCGTTCCACTTTTGCAACGATTTTCGCATCGCAGCCTGCATCGCGCGCCAGGCGGCGAGCATAGTTCAGATCTTCACCGCAGCGCGGGAAGGAGACGGCCAGATAATCCACGCCGATCTGCGCTGCGGTCACGATATCCGCTTTGTCTTTATCGGTCAGCGCTTCGGCAGACAGGCCACCGCCGAGTTTGTTGATGCCTTTGTTGTTGGAGAGCGGGCCGCCGACGGTCACTTCGGTGAACACCTTCATACCCTGAACTTCCAGCACTTTCAGCTGTACGCGTCCGTCGTCCAGCAGCAGGATGTCGCCAGGCACAACGTCAGCAGGCAGACCTTTGTAGTCGATACCCACTTTTTCCTTATCGCCTTCACCTTTGCTCAGGTTGGCGTCCAGCAGGAATTTATCGCCGATGTTGAGGAAGACTTTGCCTTCTTTAAAGGTCGATACGCGGATTTTTGGACCTTGCAGGTCACCGAGGATAGCAACATGGCGGCCCAGTTTAGCTGCGATTTCACGCACTTTGTCGGCACGTAATTTATGGTCTTCTGGCGTACCGTGAGAGAAGTTCATACGCACCACGTTAGCACCCGCGGCGATAATCTTTTCGAGGTTATTATCGCGGTCGGTGGCCGGGCCTAAGGTGGTGACGATCTTGGTTCTGCGAAGCCTTCTGGACATGTAATACTCCGTTGACTGAAACAACTTTGGTGTTGCGTGAACATAGAATCGGCCTTCATCTATCGCAATGCAGTAGCGAGGGGACCGAATGCCGTAAATCGTACTTCGTCGTTATTAGGGAACATCGCTCTTTATAAGCAATTCTTTATCAAAACGCGATTCTTTCAGGGCTTCCTTGACCCGCTTCAAGTTATCCCGGAATTTTGCGCCCCGGCGTAAGGTAAAACCGGTCGCCAGCACGTCGATGACCGTCAACTGCGCCAGGCGGGAGACCATCGGCATGTACATGTCGGTATCCTCCGGTACGTCCAGGGTAATGGCGAGCGTCGCTTCCCGGGCGAGCGGCGTACCTGCCGTCGTCAGGGCGATGACCATCGCATCGTTGTCACGCGCGAGCTGCGCCAGCTCCACCTGGCTCTTGGTGCGGCCCGTATGAGAGATGAGTACCACGACATCATCTTCGCTACAATTCATACAGCTCATGCGTTGCAGCACAATGTCATCGGAGTAAATCACCGGCACGTTAAAGCGAAAGAACTTATTCATGGCGTCATGCGCCACGGCGGCGGACGAGCCAAGGCCAAAGAAGGCAATCCGTTTGGCCTGCGTGAGAAGATCGACCGCGCGATTCACTGAACTCATGTCCAGAGACTGGCGAACGTGGTCGAGCGTGGCCATTGCCGATTCAAATATTTTTGCGGTGTATGCATCAACGCTGTCGTCTTCATCGACATTGCGATTAACATACGGGGTGCCGTTTGCCAGACTTTGGGCCAGATGCAGTTTAAAATCAGGAAAGCCGCGCGTGTCCAGACTACGACAGAATCGATTGACCGTCGGTTCGCTGACGCCCGATTCCTGTGCCAGAGCGGCGATGCTTGAATGAATCGCCTGAGCGGGCGCGGCGAGAATAACTTCAGCCACTTTGCGCTCGGATTTGCTAAGGTGTTCCAGTTGAAACTGGATTTTTTCCAGCATGTTCATTGTTAACAAGACGCTCATGAGGGCATAAACGATTTCATAAAGAGATGAAACCTTGATTCGATTTAGCCGATATTACCCCCAGGACTCCCGAAAGGGTAATCGTCGACAAGAAATGTTGTTGTTTTTTTTCATTACTTGATCGACGTCGGGTTTTGCTCTGACCCCGTTGCGCAAAGAATCGACGTTTGTTGCGTCATCAGACGGGCGTAATGGCCCAGGCGACGAAAAATCACCGTATCGCACGCGACGTTAAGCGCTAATGGTTTCAGGAAACGCGTAAAAGCAGTACAGTGCATTGTAATAAAATTACAACGATACCTGGCAGAGTACCAGGCGATCTAACTGAGGAGAATGACATGGCGGTAACGCAAACAGCCCAGGCATGTGACCTGGTCATTTTCGGCGCGAAAGGCGATCTTGCACGCCGAAAATTGCTGCCTTCCCTGTATCAGCTCGAAAAAGCGGGCCAGATCCATCCCGACACCCGGATCCTTGGGGTAGGGCGCGCAGACTGGGATAAGGAGGCTTATACCAAAGTCGTGCGTGAGGCGCTCGAAACGTTCATGAAAGAGAAAATCGATGAAAGCCTTTGGGATAAGCTGAGCGGGCGTCTCGATTTCTGCAACCTGGACGTCAACGATGTAGGCGCCTTTACCCGTCTGGGTGAAATGCTTGACCAGGAAAATCGTGTCACTATTAACTATTTCGCCATGCCGCCAAGCACCTTCGGCGCCATCTGCAAAGGTCTGGGCGAGGCGAAGCTGAACGCTAAACCGGCGCGCGTAGTGATGGAGAAACCGCTGGGTACGTCGCTGGCGACCTCGCGTGAAATCAACGACCAGGTAGGCGAGTTCTTTGAGGAGTGTCAGGTTTACCGTATTGACCACTATCTGGGCAAAGAGACGGTACTGAACCTGCTGGCGCTGCGTTTTGCCAACTCCCTGTTTGTGAACAACTGGGACAACCGCACTATCGACCACGTGGAAATTACCGTGGCGGAAGAGGTGGGCATCGAAGGCCGTTGGGGCTACTTCGACCAGGCCGGCCAGATGCGTGACATGATCCAGAACCACCTGCTGCAAATTCTGTGCATGATTGCCATGTCTCCACCGTCAGATCTGACGGCCGACAGCATTCGTGACGCTAAAGTGAAAGTGCTGAAATCACTGCGCCGTATTGACCGCTCCAACGTGCGTGAGAAAACCGTGCGCGGCCAGTACACCGCAGGTTTTGCCCAGGGGAAAAAAGTTCCTGGCTATCTGGAAGAAGAGGGCGCGAACAAGTCCAGCAACACCGAGACGTTTGTGGCGATCCGCGTGGATATCGACGACTGGCGCTGGGCCGGTGTGCCGTTCTACCTGCGTACCGGGAAACGTCTGCCGGCAAAATGCTCCGAAGTGGTGGTCTACTTCAAAAATCCGGAACTGAACCTGTTCAAAGAATCCTGGCAGGAACTGCCGCAGAATAAACTGACCATCCGTCTTCAACCGGACGAGGGTGTGGATATTCAGATCCTGAACAAAGTGCCGGGTCTTGATCACAAACACAACCTGCAAACCACCAAGCTCGACCTGAGCTACTCTGAAACCTTCAACCAGACGCATCTGGCCGACGCTTACGAGCGTCTGCTGCTGGAAACCATGCGTGGTATCCAGGCGCTGTTCGTCCGCCGCGATGAAGTGGAAGAGGCGTGGAAGTGGGTCGACTCCATCACCGAAGCGTGGGCAGCCGATCAGGACGCGCCAAAACCGTATCAGGCGGGAACATGGGGACCTGTCGCCTCCGTTGCGATGATCACCCGTGATGGCCGCTCCTGGAACGAGTTTGAATAACCACCTTCTCTAGCACAAAGGTGTTATTTTACCGGTAACATGATCTAACACAGCAAGTGGCATAATTTTTATCTTTTAAGCTCCGCGTGGATTCACCCGCGGAGCTTTTTTTATTACACTCCCTTCAGACATTTTGCCCCTGTGCTCCGGATATCAGGCGTTTCAGCGTTGTTAACAACCGTCAGAAACTGTGTAAACTCCCGAGCCTGGAAAGATAAATTAGAGGAGCTTTTATGAATCCGACATTGTTACGCGTAACACAACGCATTGTTGAACGCTCGCAAGAGACCCGTGCTGCCTACCTTGCCCGCATCGAACAGGCGAAGAGTGAAACGGTCCATCGCTCACAGCTGGCCTGCGGGAATCTGGCCCACGGCTTTGCGGCCTGCCAGCCTGGTGATAAAGACGCGCTGAAAAGCATGTTGCGTAACAATATCGCCATCATTACCTCCTATAACGACATGCTTTCAGCCCACCAGCCGTATGAGGTCTACCCGTCTATCATCCGCAATGCGCTGCACAGCGTGAACGCGGTGGGCCAGGTTGCAGGCGGCGTGCCGGCCATGTGTGATGGCGTAACCCAGGGCCAGGACGGTATGGAACTGTCCCTGCTGAGCCGCGAAGTGATCGCCATGTCGGCGGCAGTGGGCCTGTCTCACAATATGTTTGATGGCGCGCTCTATCTGGGCGTGTGCGACAAAATCGTCCCGGGGCTGGTGATGGCCGCGCTGTCGTTTGGCCATCTGCCAGCGATTTTTGTGCCGTCAGGCCCGATGGCAAGCGGTCTGCCAAACAAGGAAAAAGTCCGTATCCGCCAGCTGTATGCCGAAGGAAAAGCGGACCGTCAGGCACTGCTGGAAGCGGAAGCCGCGTCTTATCACGCGCCGGGCACCTGTACGTTCTACGGTACGGCCAACACCAACCAGATGGTGGTGGAGTTTATGGGGATGCAGCTACCGGGCTCGTCGTTCATCCAGCCGGATGCGCCACTGCGTAAAGCGCTGACCGAAGCCGCAGCCCGTCAGGTGACGCGCCTGACCGGTAACGGCAACGAGTGGATGCCAATGGGCAAAATGGTGGATGAAAAAGTCATCGTCAACGGGATTGTCGCCCTGCTGGCGACCGGCGGTTCAACCAACCATACCATGCACCTTGTCGCGATGGCGCGCGCGGCGGGCATTCTGATTAACTGGGATGACTTCTCCGATATCTCCTCTGTGGTACCGCTGATGGCGCGTCTGTACCCGAACGGTCCGGCGGACATCAACCACTTCCAGGCCGCGGGCGGCGTGCCGGTGCTGATGCGCGAGCTGCTGAAAGGCGGCCTGCTGCATGAGGATGTCAACACGGTGGCGGGCTTTGGCCTGCATCGCTATACCCTTGAACCCTGGCTGAACAACGGTGAGCTGGACTGGCGCGAAGGAGCGAGCGACTCGCTCGATCCTCAGGTTATCGCAACCTTCGAACAGCCGTTCTCTCCTCACGGCGGCACCAAAGTGCTGAGCGGTAACCTTGGACGTGCCGTGATGAAAACCTCTGCCGTGCCGGAAGAGAATCAGGTGATTGAAGCCCCGGCGGTGGTGTTTGAAAGCCAGCACGACGTTTTACCTGCTTTTGACGCGGGTCTGCTTGATAAAGACTGTGTGGTCGTGGTGCGTCATCAGGGACCAAAAGCGAACGGGATGCCAGAATTACATAAACTTATGCCGCCGCTTGGTGTATTATTGGACCGCCGTTTCAAAATTGCACTGGTGACCGATGGACGCCTCTCGGGGGCATCCGGTAAAGTGCCTTCAGCGATTCATGTCACCCCGGAAGCCTACGACGGCGGCCTGCTGGCGAAAGTGCGTGATGGTGACATGATCCGCGTTAACGGTCAGACAGGCGAGTTAACCCTGCTGGTGGACGAAGCAGAGCTGGCGGCGCGTCAGCCACATATTCCTGACCTGAGCGCATCCCGCGTGGGTACCGGACGCGAAATGTTTGGTGCGTTGCGTGAGAAACTCTCCGGTGCGGAGCAGGGCGCAACCTGTATTACGTTTTAAGACGACTTGATTTTAACGATCTGGCGAGAGAAAACTCTGATGAAAAACTGGAAAACAAGTGCAGAAGCAATCCTGACTACTGGCCCTGTCGTGCCGGTTATTGTGGTAAACAAACTGGAGCACGCTGTCCCAATGGCGAAGGCGCTGGTTGCGGGTGGCGTTCGTGTTCTGGAAGTGACCCTGCGTACGGCCTGTGCGATGGATGCGATTCGCGCTATCGCCAAAGAAGTGCCGGAAGCGATCATCGGTGCAGGTACGGTTCTGAATGCGCAGCAGCTGGCGGAAGTGACCGAAGCGGGCGCACAGTTTGCCATCAGCCCGGGGCTGACCGAGCCCCTGCTGAAAGCCGCAACCGAAGGTTCTATTCCGCTGATCCCGGGTATCAGCACCGTTTCTGAACTGATGCTGGGCATGGACTACGGCCTGAAAGAGTTCAAATTCTTCCCGGCTGAAGCGAACGGCGGCACCAAAGCGTTGCAGGCGATTGCGGGCCCATTCTCCCAGGTGCGTTTCTGCCCAACGGGCGGCATCTCTCCGGCCAACTACCGTGACTACCTGGCGCTGAAAAGCGTGCTGTGCATCGGTGGCTCCTGGCTGGTTCCGGCGGATGCGCTGGAAGCAGGCGACTGGGATCGCATCACTAAACTGGCTCGCGAAGCGGTAGAAGGCGCGAAACAGTAACAAATGCCCAATGCATAAAGCAGGCCCTCTGGCCTGATGCTGGTCACTTTATGTGACCAGCATGTATAAGTTCTTCTTCTCTACACAACATTTCTAATATCCCTAACCCCAGGCGTATTATTTTTCATTATTAAATAATCCTTCACTTATATATTTGATGAATAAATCATTCTGAATTTATGTGTGATAAAATTGTCTGGTCCTTTTTTATTTATTCTGTGAATAGATTCACTTCCCGTGAATTAATTCAACCTGAAGTTGGGTATTTTAATGGGGGAGCGATGGGTGTATTGTTTTTAATGAACGGAATGTTTGTTAAAAGGATAGCTAATAATGTCAGGGGAATCTGAGGTAGCTCAAAGGCAGGACACGTTAAACAGATATTTATTGTATTTCCCGCGTAGCAAAAATGTTATTTCAGATGTTCATTCTTTTACAGGAAAAGAGATATTAAGCGAGCCTTATCGCTATACCATTCGCTTTACCAGTCCGGATCTAAACATTGCCATTAATGCTGTTCTTAATCAAAGGGCTGAGTTTATTCTGCGTGCACCCAATCTGGAAGCCTCATGGCATGGGCAAACCTCCTGGCTGCCGGTTCGCCAGATTAATGGCACGATCACCCAATTTTCGCGGCTGATGTCTTCAGGTGACGAAGCACTGTATGAATGCGTGCTGGAGCATGAGCTGGCGCTGCTGGATCAAAATTACCGTTCTGCGGTTTACATGAACATGACAGTCCCGGAGCTCGTTACAAAGCTGATGAAGGACAGTGGTCACTTTGACGGCTACAACATTGATTTTGACCAACTGAGCCACAGTTATCCACGACGGGAAATGATCGTTCAGTGGAAAGAAACCGATTTGCGGTTCATCCGTCGGCTGCTGGCAGAGATAGGAATCTGGTTCCGATTTGAGAATCACAACAAAGTGAAAACGGAAACCGTCGTTATTTTTGGGGATTCTGCGCGTCGTTACAACTTCAGCGACAAACAGATGCCTTATGTCCGACATTCAGGCATGACCAGTTATAGCGAATACATTACCGATCTGGAGGAGCAGCACGGCCTGATCCCCAAAAATGTGTTGGTTCGCACCTATAACTACCGTGACCCGCAATCGCCGCAGACGGATAAGACCGTTAAAACGAGCAATATTCCCGAAGGTGTAACGACAGGCCAACACTATCACTATGCCGATCACTATCTGACTGCGGGGGATTTTCACGGTGAAGAGGCGGAAACCGCCGCATTTTACGCTCGTCTGCGTTATGAACGCCTGTTGAACGGACAGAGTCTTCTGGGGGCGACAACCAGCGATCCCGAGCTTCAGCCAGGCATTATGTTTTATCCCTCAGGGCCTGTACCTGACGGGTTTAAGTCCGGGTTTGTGATAACTGCGATGACTATCCGCGGCAGCCGTGCTGAACACTATCGCGCCGTACTTTCTGGGATCCCCTATATCCAGGGCTATAGCTTCCGTCCTGAATACTTATCCCGGCCGGTGATAGCCGGAACGGTGCCCGCCAGAGTGAAGGCTATCGGGGGAGATAAAACCTATGCCGGACTTGATGCGGTTGGGCGCTACAGGGTTAAGTTCGATTTTGACCTTGATGAAAAACGGGTCGGATTCGAAAGCGCCCTGGTACGCCTCGGCAGGCCGTACGCCGGTGACACCTTTGGTATTCACTTTCCGCTACTGGAGGGGACTGAAGTTGCCGTTGGTTTCGAAGGCGGCGATCCGGACAGACCTTTTATCGCGCATGTCATGCACGACGGCAGCCACCCGGATTTAGTCACAAACCGTAACGATACCCGAAACGTGATCCGCACGGCCGCGTTGAACAAGATCCGTCTTGAAGATCGTCGCGGGCAGGAGCACATCAAAATCGCTACGGAGTACGGCAAAGGGCAAGTGAGTGTGGGTCACCTGGTTGATGCTGAAGGCAAAAAGCGCGGGGAAGGTGTGGAGGCTCGCACCGACGACTGGATGGCGCTGCGTGCTGCGAAAGGCGTGATGATCACCACGGAAGCCCAGCCCCGCGCGGGGGGTAAGCAACTGGATATGACAGCGGCTATTACACAACTTGAAAAGGCGTTATCGCTGGCGATGACCCTACAACAAAGTGCGCTTACGGCAGGTGCGAGTAATGTGGAAACCGATCGGCAAAATGCGCTCAGCCAGACGCTGAGTCATCTCGCGGAGCCCGGTATTTTGGCATATGGAAAAAGTGGAATTGCGCTGGTTACGCCGGACAGCCTACAACTTTCCGCCGGGAAAGACCTGATTGCCACAGCGGGCGGGAATGCCAGCGTGAATGTGGTGAAAAAATTCTCGCTGGCCGTAGGGGAAAAACTGTCGCTGTTTGCCCGCAAACTCGGCATCCAGATGATTGCCGGTGCGGGGGATATTACGACGCAGGCGCAGCGGGGCGAAATGCACATGCTGTCGCAGCAGGATTTCACGCTGACGAGCACCGCCGGGAAAATGAACGGCAGTGCCAGAAAGGGAATGCAGTTTGTCTGCGGGGGCGGCGGGATCCGTATCAGCCCGACCGGACTGGTCACCATTTTCTCGCCGACGGGCATTGAACTCAAAGCGCCGAGCCTGAAATACGACGGTCCGGAAAGTGTGTCGGTACCGACGCCATCCTTTGAGAAAGGCGCCTTTAAACTTCGCTACAAACTGCACGCCGGCGATGATCCGGAGCAAATTCTGGCAAACAAAAAATTCAGGCTGACCAGTGCATCCGGACAGGTGGTGGAAGGCGTGACGGACAGCTGCGGTCGTTCACCCCTGCTCGATGCTGACGACCTCGACAGCTATAAAATGGAGATAATGGAATGACGGAGGCGAAGACAAAACCCTACGCTCCACGGGTGGTATCAGAAGGCGATATTCCGGTACACAAAACCCTGGGCGAAGTCGCCCAGACGCGCAACGTCGGGATACCGCGTCCGATGCCCGGCATTGTGATCCTCGTCCATGGCGTGAACGACGTGGGTGAAGCCTACCAGAACCAGGAGAAAGGTATACTTGCCGGGCTGGGTAAGCGACTTAACCGGCAGGATTTTTACGCCCACGAATGGAAAGACTACAGAATTATCACTCCAGGGCGTTCCCCCATCATCCCGTTTTACTGGGGATATAAACCGGTTACGCATGCTGATTACCGGGCGGACCAGAAGCGCTACCGGGAGGAGGTCGGGAAGCTGAGTGACAAAGCGCATCTTCCCTATGATGCGTACCAGGAAGATAACGAGACGAATAAAAAGTCGCTGGGTAATGACGGAAAAGGGCCGTTTCAGTACCAGAACGATAACTTTAAGAACGCACTTGATAAGAGTTTTGCCAAGGGGGGCGGGACCTTTGCCAACGCGACGACGACGATCCCGGATATGCTGGGGCCCGGCGCCGGTGGCTTCGGCGTTGCCGCTGCGGGATTTGCCTCGCTGCACTTCAATGATGGCGATTTTACCCATCCCATTTATGAAAACCCGCACCGCATTTACCAGTTTTTTGCCGCTCAACGGCTGGCGGATTTGATTATTCAGATTCGTCAGCCGTTAGTAACTCAAAACGATGTTATCAATATCGTCGCTCACAGTCAGGGCACGATTATTACTATGCTGGCAAATATGCTGGTGAAACAGGCCGGATACGATCCGGTAAATTGTGTGATTCTTAATCACTCACCATATTCTCTTGAGTCGCGCGTGGCTGAAAATATTCAGCCGGGTTATCAACAGACCGACGACGCCAGACAGCAGACATTTAAAAATTTCTGTCGCCTGATGCATACGCAATGGAAAGGTGGCGGGAAAATGGCCGAGAGCGAATTACTTGCTCTGGAGGCCTCCTGTACCCTGCGTAAACCTTCCGATAATCCGCTGCGAACGGATGGCAGATATTGCCGAAGCAACGACGGTAAAGTGTATAACTACTTTTGCCCGAACGATGGCGTCGTGTCGCTGGAGAATGTGCAGGGGTTTGGCTGGCGAGGCATTCCTCAGAATATTGCCAGTGATATACCTAATCTGTTTCAGCGCGTGTTTTACCAGCATGGTGAAGTAGGAAACATCCCTGACGCTAACCCCTTTGAGCTACCACCGCGAAATGAGGGGGATGCAAAATATGCCTTTCTCACGAACGCCAGTTACAGCGCTCGCGATGTGGTGATAAACGGTGAGGAGTTACCGGAACCTTTTATTTTCAAACTTCAGGGGGAGGATAATCACCCGGATAACGATCCTAAAACCAGTGATAAACCGTATACCTATTATGTCGATCCGGACAGCCCGGACGCCTACATTTCCTATTCCGCCAAAGCCAGCGCCATTAAGCGCACGGTAACGACAACCTTTGCAGTGAACCGCTATCAAAATATTGGCTGGCAGCCGGGTCACGTTTTATCTGCTTCAGAGCTTAAAGAAGAGAGTTTTGAACGCAAGCATGAGGTTATTTATGGTGAGGTGTCAGGTTCGCGTGATTTTCAGTTAGTTACCCTTACCTGGAAGAAAACACCGGAAGAACTGCAAGCGGAATGGCAGAAAATCGACCCGGTGGGCTACAGCCAGCACTCCTCTATTGTGATGAGCGAATTTGCGCCATCGCACGCTATGGCGTTTGATTTGGCTATTGGGCAGTGCAAATCATTCGATTATCAGGCGGGGAAATTTTGGGAAGGGTTGTTACATCGTGCAGACTGGCGCGATCCTCAGAATGAAAATCCCTATGCAAGGGCATATTACCGGACGGGTAAGCTAGATGAACCTACAACCAAATTTTTCATGAATAAGCCATATGACGTGCTGCCGAAAGGTGAGTATGGGGTGGTAAATAAGTTCAATAATGCAACGACTGTCAAGCCGTCCAGTGATCTTGTCGCAGGGAATCAGGACGTCGCAAATCTGCAATGGGACATGCCAAAGCCCATAAGTGACAGTCAACTGGCTTAAGGATAGAGCATGAAAATATCATTTATGGGTCTGATGGCCACTGCTGTTTTACTGGCGATCGGATGCCAGGCGAAAGAACCGCCAACGCAGGTGGTGTACCGGTTCGATGATCATCGTTATCTCGAACTGAAAGGCTGGGGCTGCGAAGGCGAACTCTGGTACACGGATACTGAGCTGGGTATACATACCCAACCTGTTAGCCAATTTTACAAGATCTTCACCAAAAAATTCATACATCCATCGGAGCGTTATATAGCTATCCCTACCTGGGGCTCTCCAGGAACAATAATTTCAAAAGATTATGGTAAAACCTGGTCCCCTCAGTTTTATTCAGCGGGTTCTAACGAACCAAATGGAGATTCTTCACCGCCCTACGATGACATTATTTCCTTTACTGTTGTTAAGGACCAGGGATTTATGCTGACCAAACACCGGCTGTATATGTCGTCAAAACCGTTTGAAGACCCGCGCATTCTGCCCGGCGGGCCGGGGATTGCCTATACCGTGGATGACGGAATGGGAAATAAAGTAAGCGGGAAGCTGGACCCCCGTTCCCCTGGCTGGGCGTGGGGAATGGTCTACATGACTAAGCAGGGACTCGAGGGCAGCACGCAGCAACTTAAGGCTAACTGGCAAGATTTGCCCGACAGCGTACCCGAGGTGAAGGGCTATACCGGCTGGGATCATATGCGCTGTGATATGGATGCGGGGCGATAACTGATGAAAGGATTATGTACCGTTCTCGCAGCTACGTCCGTTGTGCTGGCGACCGGATGCCAGGCGAAAGAACCACCAACGCAGGTGGTGTACCGATTTGATGATCATCGTTATCTCGAACTGAAAGGCTGGGATTGTGAAGGCGAACTCTGGTACACGGATACTAAGCGAGGCATTCACACCGAACCCGTAAGTCAGTTTTATCGACTCTTTACCCGTAAATTTATTCATCCATCAGAGCGATATATTGCACTGACGGGATGGGGCGCGAGTGGATTCATAGTATCTAAGGACTATGGGAAAACGTGGCACTCCGTAGCGTTTTCACCAAATCATAATGAACCCAATGGCGATGACTACGCGCCTTATGAGGATATTCTTTCTTTCACCGTCGTCAACGATCAGGGTTTTTTACTGACCAAACATCGGCTGTATATGTCGTCGAACCCATTTGAAGACCCGCGCATTCTGCCCGGTGGGCCGGGGATTGCCTATACCGTGGATGACGGAATGGGAAATAAAGTCAGCGGGAAGCTGGAACCCCGTTCCCCTGGCTGGGCGTGGGGAATGGTCTACATGACTAAGCAGGGGCTCGAGGGCAGCACGCAGCAACTTAAGGCAAACTGGCAGGATTTACCCGACAGCGTACCCGACGTGAAAGGCTACACCGGCTGGGATCATATGCGCTGTGATATGGATGCGGGGCGATAACTGATGAAAGGATTATGTACCGTTCTCGCAGCTACGTCCGTTGTGCTGGCAACCGGGTGCCAGGCGAAAGAACCACCGACACAGGTTGTTTACCGGTTCGATGATCATCGTTATCTCGAACTGAAAGGGTGGGATTGCGAAGGTGAACTCTGGTATACGGATACTCGGCGGGGTATTCATACCCAACCTGTTAGCCAATTTTACAGGATCTTCACCAAAAAATTTGTTCATCCTTCTGAACGATATATTGCCATACCCACCTGGGATGACCCAGGAACAATAATTTCAAAAGATTATGGTAAAACATGGTCTCCCCAGTTTTTTTCGGTAGGGCCTAACGAGCCCGATGGTACTAACCAACCATCCTATGAGGATATTATTTCTTTCACCGTCGTCAACGATCAGGGTTTTTTACAGACCAAACACCGGCTGTATATGTCGTCAAAACCGTTTGAAGACCCGCGCATTCTGCCCGGCGGGCCGGGGATTGCCTATACCGTGGATGACGGAATGGGAAATAAAGTAAGCGATACGCTGGACCCCCGTTTCCCTGGCTGGGCCTGGGGAATGGTCTATATGACTAAGCAGGGGCTTAAGCACAGCACGCAGCAATTTAAAGCTAACTGGCAAGATTTACCCGACAGCGTACCCGAAGTGAAGGGGTACACCGGCTGGGATCATATGCGCTGTGATATGGATGCGGGGCGATAACTGATGAAAGGATTATGTACCGTTCTCGCAGCGACGTCCGTTGTGCTGGCGACCGGATGCCAGGCTAAAGAACCGCCCACACAGGTTGTTTACCGGTTCGATGATCACCGTTTTCTCGAATTGAAAGGCTGGGGCTGCGAAGGTGAACTCTGGTATACGGATACTTTTCGGGGTATTCATACCAGGCCCGTCAGTCAATTTTATCGGATTTTCACCAAAAAATTTGTTCATCCTTCTGAACGATATATTGCCATACCCACCTGGGATGACCCAGGAACAATGATTTCTAAAGATTATGGTAAAACATGGTCTCCCCAGTTTTTTTCGGTAGGGCCTAATGAGCCCGATGGTACTAACCAACCATCCTATGAGGATATTATTTCTTTCACCGTCGTCAACGACCAAGGTTTTTTACAGACCAAACACCGGCTGTATATGTCATCAAAGCCATTTGAAGACCCGCGCATTCTGCCCGGCGGGCCGGGGATTGCCTATACCGTGGATGACGGAATGGGAAATAAAGTCAGCGGGAAGCTGGACCCCCGTTCCCCTGGCTGGGCGTGGGGAATGGTCTACATGACTAAGCAGGGGCTCGAGGGCAGCACGCAGCAACTTAAGGCTAACTGGCAAGATTTACCCGACAGCGTACCCGACGTGAAAGGCTATACCGGCTGGGAGCACATGCAATGCAACATGGATGCGGGAAAATAGGGAGATAAAGCGATGAAAGGCGTCATTAGGTTAAACGATCCGCTGATAAGCGGAGGAAAAGTCACTAAGGCCTCTGGGGCAGACTTTATGGGGCAGCCCGTGGCCTTAAAAGATGATCTTGCGCAGTGTCCGCTCCATAAAGGGACGTTCGCAATCACTGAATGTCACCCAACCTGGACCATGCATGGCCGTGGGGTTGTGGTAGATGGCTGTCGCGCGGCGTGTGGATGTGAAATCAAAAGTACCTTACCTGTGGCGGGAGCTTCGTAATGCGCGCGTGGTGGTTATACAAACAACAGCCAGACCCGGATTCCACTGTGCCAGTCGTCATGATTGTTTTCCTCTATGTGATAGCCGTCGCAATGGGCCTCGCGATCCGGGCTCTCACCTGGCCTGAACAGGAACACGTTACGGCTCTCTTTTTTGTGCCTTCAGTTATTCTGCCCATCTGTGTTGTATCGTTGCTAGTTTTTACAAGTTTCATATTTCATGACGCCAACATTCATTATGCTGAAACCCGAAAATTCATAGCAAAAGAGCAGGAGATTAATTTAAAGGCGTATGCGCGAAAAAATATCGCTATCGCAGCATGGTCTGCAATCACCCCCCTGGAGGAACCCGCGCTGAATATGTTGAAACTGGAAGGCGAATTTCCGCTGGCACCGAAAACGCCGGTTAATATTCAGCTGGAAGATCGCTTCGACCAGACCAGGAATGAACAGATGTTTTACCGCTTACTGGACCCGATGGCAGAAAAATTGAAGGACTATAACTACCGTATTTTTGAAACCGTTGTCTGGGTTCACGGAGGGAGAGGATCCTGCATTGATGAACTGAGGCGCACTCTGGAGCGGTTGGGTATTGAAACGGCAAGCACGTGTAAAATTGAGTACAGCACAGAATGTCCTGACTACGCGATCGTTAGCCAATGGATGAACTTATCTGATTACAGAGTTGAAAACCGGTTGATTGTTATCGTTGATTTACATGAAGAAAGCGGCGAATCAAAGAGCATGGAAAATGCATGTGCATTCCTGCTGACCAGTCATTATGTCCGGGAGGAGGGCGAAAAACCGGTATATTTATATCAGCCTATGTCTGACGTGACCGATGTAGAGGACAAAATGGCGGTCTTCCTTGAGACGGGTTCGGTACTTACGCCGAAAAATCTCTGGTATACCGGGCTGTCCCGTATTGAAAAATATCCATTAATGCAGGCACTGGATAAAAAAGCGCTCACGGTGGAACGGCTGGATATCGATGCCTCTCTGGGCGCAAAGAGTGCCGGGTATCGGTGGCTGGCTCTGGCATTTGCGGCGGATGCGGTCAAATATGCCCAGGGGGAGCAACTGGCAGCTTATTCAGACAAAAACAAATTTTGTATTACTTCGCTTTCCTCCATGAAGACAGCTATCCCAAAAAAACTTACCTGGTGTAACTGGAGTAATCCCCTTTATCCTGCGGGGATGGCGGCTTTATTCTGCGTGTTATCCCTCATTGCCTATCGTATCAGTTTCCTGGCGCAAAACGATCCGCCAGCAATCTGGGAACTGATTGCGAGCATCATCATTCCCTTCGTTATTTTTATTGGCCTCGGTATTTTTGTTTTCATCTCGAAAACGAATGAAGCCTACGAGGATATGGAATACGAATGGAAGCGATAGAAACGGAACAATGTTAATTATGTAATGTGGCTGGTCGCTTAGTTGACCAGCCTTTAGTTATTTACCCTGTCACTTTTACCGCAGTGGCCGCTATTTTCGCTCTCGCGACGGCTTCGTCCACGTTTTCCCCGGTTGCTAATGCCACGCCCAGACGACGGCTTCCGTCGATCTCCGGTTTGCCGAACAGTCTGACCTGTAAGCCTGCACCAACCGCACCTTCGACGTTATCAAAGGTGACATTCTGGCTGGTCAGCTGCGGCAGGATCACCGCGGAGGCTGCCGGGCCGTATTGACGGATGCCGCCAACCGGCAGGCCGAGGAAAGCGCGCACGTGCAGCGCGAACTCGGAGAGATCCTGTGAAATCAGCGTAACCATCCCGGTATCGTGCGGGCGAGGGGAGACTTCGCTGAAGATCACCTCGTCGCCGCAAACAAACAATTCCACGCCGAACAGGCCGTAGCCGCCCAGCGCCAGCACCGTCTTGCGGGCGATCTCCTGCGCGCGTGCCAGCGCCAGCGCGCTCATCTGCTGCGGCTGCCAGGATTCTCGATAATCGCCGTCTTCCTGACGATGACCAATCGGGTCGCAGAAATAAACGCCGTCCACGGCACTGACGGTAAGCAGGGTAATTTCGAAATCAAACTTCACCACGCCTTCCACGATGACGCGCCCGGCACCGGCACGACCACCCTGCTGGGCATAGTCCCAGGCCTGGTCCAGCGTGCTGCTGTCGCGGATAAAGCTCTGCCCTTTGCCGGAGGAGCTCATTACCGGCTTAATGATGCACGGGTAGCCAATCTCTTCGACGGCCTGGAGAAACGCAGCTTTATCCCCGGCAAAACGGTAGCTGGAGGTCGGGAGCTGTAATTCTTCTGCCGCCAGGCGACGAATGCCTTCCCGGTTCATGGTCAGTTTTGCCGCAGTGGCGCAAGGCACTACGCGCTGGCCTTCCTGCTCAAGGGCAACCAGCATCTCAGTGGCAATGGCCTCAATTTCAGGCACCACGAAATCCGGTTTTTCCTCGGCAATTAACGCCCGCAGGGCATTGCCGTCAAGCATATCGATGACGTGCGAGCGATGCGCAACGTGCATGGCAGGGGCGTTCGCGTAACGGTCCACCGCAATCACCTCCACGCCCAAACGCTGGCATTCAATGGCCACTTCTTTACCCAGTTCACCCGATCCCAACAGCATGACGCGCGTCGCGGCAGGGCGCAGCGCGGTTCCTAAAAGAGTCATAAAAATCCCCCTGAAAAAGATGCGGGTAGTATAAACGAAAACGTTTGCGTCTGTCTTGTATGGGGATAACCGGACAGGGGGGAAATTTGCGCTTCTTTAGCACTGACAGACATTTCCTGACACCCGCTCGCTTAGGCTGTGAAGGTTACGCACTGTTACGTGAGGAAAAATATGTCAGGCTGGATGAATCAACTGCAATCCCTGTTGGGACAAAAAGGCTCGTCGTCGGGCGAGCAGGGTCTAAGCAAGCTGCTGGTGCCGGGTGCGCTTGGCGGGCTGGCCGGTTTGCTGGTTGCCAATAAATCATCGCGGAAACTGCTTACCAAATACGGTACCGGCGCGCTGCTGGCGGGCGGAGGGGCTATTGCAGGCTCCGTCTTATGGAACAAATACAAAGACAAGGTGCGCAGCGCGCATCAGGATGAACCGCAGTACGGGAAGCAGGTATCACCGTTAGATTTACGCACCGAGCGCCTGATCCTCGCCCTGGTCTTTGCAGCCAAGAGCGACGGGCATATTGATGCCAGTGAACGTGCCGCAATTGAACAGCAGATGCGGGAAGCGGGCGTTGAGGAGCAGGGCAGGGCGCTGGTGGCGCAGGCCATTGAACAGCCGCTCGATCCGCAGCGTCTGGCGCAAGGCGTGAAAAACGAAGAAGAGGCGCTGGAACTCTATTTTCTGAGCTGTGCCGCCATCGATATCGATCACTTTATGGAGCGCAGCTACCTGAACGCCCTGGGCGATGCGCTGAAGATCCCCCAGGACGTTCGCGAGGGAATTGAGCAGGATATTCAGCAGCAGAAGCAGACTCTCGCGGGCTAGAAGGCCATGTTTCGCTTGCATCATACGCGTGTTTTGCCAACCTTATAGGATGTAAAACGAAAAAGTAAGAATGCCATGCCTCCAAAAGCCCGACGTACTCCTTATGCGATCACCACGCATGGCGATACGCGTATCGATAACTACTACTGGCTGCGGGACGATTCTCGTTCCCGGCCAGAGGTGCTCGACTATCTGCACGAGGAAAACGACTATGGCCGCCAGGTCATGGCCAGCCAGCAGGCGCTTCAGGATCAGCTCCTGAACGAAATGGTGCAGCGTATCCCCCAGCGTGATGTCTCTGCCCCGTGGTGCAAAAACGGTTATCGCTATCGCCATATTTATGAGCCGGGAAACGAATATCCCATCTACCAGCGCCAGTCTGTGCTGAGCGCCGAGTGGGACGAATGGGAGATCCTGCTGGATGCCAACAAACGTGCTGCCCACAGTGAGTTTTATACGCTGGGCGGCATGTCCATTTCCCCCGATAACGCCATTATGGCGCTGGCTGAGGATTACCTCTCCCGCCGCCAGTACGGTTTGCGTTTCCGCAATCTTGAAACGGGAAACTGGTATCCCGAAATGCTGGATAATGTCTCCCCCGATTTCGTCTGGGGTAACGATTCAGAAACGGTCTACTACGTTAAAAAGCATGCCTCAACGCTGCTGCCTTATCAGGTCTGGCGTCATACGGTGGGGACCGATTCCGCCGACGATGAATTAGTCTACGAGGAAAAAGACGAGACGTTCTATGTCAGCCTGCATAAAACGTCATCTCGCCACTACGTGATCATTTTCCTCTCCAGCGCCACCACCTCAGAAGTGCTGCTGCTGGATGCAGAGCTGCCGGATGCGCAGCCGCTGTGCTTCCTGCCGCGCCGTAAAGATCATGAGTACAGCCTGGATCACTTCCAGCACAGCTTTTACCTGCGTTCGAACCGCGAGGGCAAAAACTTTGGCCTTTATAAAACCAAAGTGCGCGATGAACGCAAATGGGAAGTGTTAATTCCCGCGCGCGATCAGGTGATGCTGGAGGGGTTCACCCTGTTTACCGACTGGCTGGTGGTGGAAGAGCGTCAGCGCGGACTGACCAGTATCCGCCAAATCAACCGCAAAACCCGCGAAGTGGTGGGCATTGCGTTCGATGACCCGGCTTACGTAACGTGGATCGGCTTTAACCCGGAACCGGAATCGTCCCGCCTGCGGTACGGCTATTCGTCGATGACCACCCCGGATACGTTGTTTGAACTGGATATGGACACCGGGCAGCGTCAGGTGATTAAACAGGCTGAGGTCCGGGGTTTTGAGTCGGAAAATTATCGCAGTGAGCACCTGTGGGTGACCGCACGCGACGGCGTTGAAGTCCCTGTATCGCTCGTCTATCACAAGGCGCACTTCAACAAAGGTAAAAACCCCATCCTCGTCTATGGCTATGGCTCCTATGGATCAAGCATGGACGCCGATTTCAGCAGCAGCAGGCTGAGCCTGCTCGACCGCGGTTTTGTTTATGCGATTGCCCATATTCGCGGGGGCGGCGAACTGGGTCAACACTGGTATGAAGACGGAAAATTTCTCAAAAAGAAAAATACCTTTAACGACTACCTTGATGTCTGCGATGCGCTGATCGCGCAGGGTTATGGCGATCCGCAGCTCTGCTTTGGCATGGGGGGCAGCGCCGGGGGCATGCTAATGGGTGCCGTGATCAACCAGCGGCCTGAACTGTTTAAAGGCGTTATCGCCCAGGTGCCGTTTGTGGACGTGGTGACGACCATGCTGGATGAGTCCATTCCACTGACCACCGGGGAGTTTGAGGAGTGGGGGAATCCGCAGGATGAAACCTATTATCGCTACATGAAAGAGTACAGCCCGTACGATAACGTCGAGGCGAAAGCCTATCCGCATATGCTGGTGACCACCGGCCTGCACGATTCCCAGGTGCAGTACTGGGAGCCCGCGAAATGGGTGGCGAAGCTGCGTGAGCTGAAAACTGACGATAATCTGCTGCTGCTGTGTACCGATATGGACTCAGGGCACGGAGGGAAATCAGGGCGATTTAAATCCTATGAAGGGGTGGCGCTGGAGTACGCCTTTTTGATTGGCCTGGCGCAGGATACGCTGCCAGGCCGGGCGGGGACTCAGGCTTCGCCTAAATAATGCTTCAGCGTCAGGCGCAGTTCCGGGCTCATTCTGTCGAGGTTGTTGTACAGCCAGCGCAGATAGCCCGGATCTTTGTCCGCCACTTCCGATACTGGCTTCCCGCGATATTTACCGAACGTAAAGGTAGTCAGTAGCGCGGGGCGCCCGGTAATGGTCGCCATATCGTCTGGCGTCCAGCCGGAAGTATTCATGATATCAATCAGGAGCGCTGCGGTGATGTAGCAGTCATAGAGGGCACGGTGATGATGCAGCCCTTCCGGCGTCCGCACGCTGAGTTTGCGCGACTTATACAGCGCCATATTGCTGTATTTGATCCCTGGCCACAGACGGCGCGCCAGCTTCATGGTGCAAATCCATTCGCCGGGCATCTCCGGCAGCACGCGGCGGTCAAAGCTGGCGTTATGGGCGACATACCACTGGCTACCGTGGTAAAGAGGGATGATCTCTTCAATCCACGGCTTATCCGCCACCATCGATTCCGTAATGCGATGTATAGCCATCGCCTGCGCACTGATGGGACGATCCGGGCGCACCAGATGGCTCATTGGGTTGACTATCTTTCCGTCAATCACGTCGACAGAAGCGACTTCCACAATTCCACCCTGTAAATCACAGGTTTCGGTATCGATAACGCGCAGCATTGATCGCTCCTGATCCTAAAATGCCTAGCCTAATGGAATGATATCGCCTTGCCAACCCTGTTGGCCTAAAGAACCGGTTAGCAGCAGTTCTCCCTTATCGGCACGTACAATCAGCTGACCTTTTTCATCCCATAACGCGCTACCGCCGCGCGCGTTCGCCATTAATACCGCGATGGCGTACTTGTGCGCGAAGCGTTGTAACGAACCGATCGATTGTCGCCAGCGGTGCTCGCCCACGGCCAGGCTGCTGGTGAACAGCGTTGCCTCCGGGTCCAGTTCCGGGGCGTCAGCCTGGTTATCCACGATGGTTAACCTTTTATCGCCAGGAATAACACCCGCACCGTTGCCCTGCGGATAACGCCGGATGGTCGACAGGTTAGGGGTGAAAAGCGCGAGTCCTTTCTGGCGCTGGCCGTGTTGCTGGAGCGTAATACCAGCAATCACCGTGATGAAACGTGACTGGGCGGCGTGAAGGAGGGGGGCAAGCTGCAAATCGTCAGGAGGTGGGGGTAAGGATGTTCCGCCTGGGCCGGTAAGCGAAAGCTCCGGAAAGACGATCAAATCGCACCCATGCCAGGCAGCTTCGGCAATAAAGTGCAGGTGATGTTTTACGTGCTCATCAACACAGTTGTGCCGCGGAGCATACTGAGCCGCGGCAATATTCCATCGTGACATCGTGACTTCCTTATACACTAAGTCGCTGGGATTTTAAGATTACACCTAAATTTATCAGGGTTTTCTTATCCTGCCACATAACGCGTAAGGAAGTGTAACGAGACGTTAAGCTTATTTAACTTTAGGTTCGTACGGCAGGCGCGAGAGATTGACGGAGGCGAGGCGATGCGCAATGAGACGTTCGCGAAACCAGTCGCGCAGATGTGCGGGTTGTTCACGCTCTACCACTTCAGCTACGACGGGCATGTTGTAACGCTCTTTGAATGCGACACCCGCGGCGGCGAGATCGACATTCACTTTGTCCATCTCGTCCTGAGGAAGGGCGGCCAGGTTAACGTTCATTTCCTTCTCCTTTTTCTGCGGCGGCAACGTTACCGCGATTGTTCAACGATGACAAGGGAGCAAAGGATGTTCCTCGACTCGTTAATTATACAGAGTTATTCTTTAGCATTCAGGCATAACGAAAAGGAATGATTGTGATGCACTTTACCCCTTCCCGCGTCGCGTGCGCGCTGGCATTTCTGCTCTCTTCAGCAACCGCGACCTCAGCTCTGGCCCATGCGCATCTTAAGCAGCAATCCCCGCAGGAAAATACCGTTGCGGTGGCACCAGAGGTCATTACCCTGAACTTCTCGGAAGGCATTGAGCCTGCCTTCAGCGGCGTGGTGGTGACGGACGCGCAGCAGCACAAGATCCAGACCGGCGCGGTGAAGCGTGACGAGAAGGATAACGCAAAGCTGATTGTTCCTCTTGAGAAACCGTTGCCGACCGGCACCTACACGGTGGACTGGCACGTGGTCTCCGTGGACGGCCACAAAACCAAGGGCAGCTATCACTTTAGCGTGAAATAGTATGCTGGCCCTGAGCTACGTCGCGTTACGCTTTATCCATTTTGCTGCGCTGATGCTGCTTTTCGGCAACGCGCTTTACAGCGTCTGGTTTGCACCGTCTTCGTTGCAGCGCCTCATGACCCGGCGTTTCCAGCGGCAGCAGAAACTCGCGGCCTTAATCAGCCTGATGGCGGCTCTGCTGATGTTTGGCCTGCAAAGTGGGTTGATGGGCAACGGCTGGGGCGATGTCATTCGTCCGGCGGTCTGGCGCAGCGTGCTGGGAACGCAATTTGGCGGCGTCTGGTTGTGGCAAATGGTGCTGGCCGCTGTGACGGCGGGCGCTGCATGGCTTACCCCGCAAAAAGGCTCACGGCTGTTACTGCTCGTGATGGGGCAGCTGGTGCTGTTGGCGGGCGTGGGACATGCCGCGATGAACGGTGGCGCGCCGGGAGCATTGCATCGTCTCAACCATGCGCTTCACCTGCTCTGCGCCGCGACCTGGGTGGGTGGTTTACTGCCGCTGCTGTTTTGTATGCGTCTGGCGAAAGGCCGCTGGCAGCCAGCCGCTATCTTTACCATGATGCGCTTCTCCCGCGTGGGGCATTACGCCGTGGCAGGCGTGCTGCTGACCGGGGTAATCAATACGCTCTTTATTGTTGGCATAAACGTGCCGTGGCAGGCGCCTTATGTCCAGCTGTTGGTGTTCAAATGTGCGCTGGTCATGATGATGGTGGCAATTGCGCTGGCGAATCGGTATTTTCTTGTGCCACGCTTTCGCCCGGAGGCCGGGCGGGAACAACAGATTTTTATCAGGATGACACAGGCAGAGGTGGTGCTGGGCGCGCTGGTACTGGCGGCCGTCAGCCTGTTCGCGACCTGGGAACCCTTCTGACAAGGTTAAATAACATATGAAAAAGACACTGCTTTCTCTTTTACTTCTCACCTGTGCCAGCAGTGCGCTGGCCGCGCCGCAGGTCATCACCGTCAGCCGGTTTGAAGTGGGCAAGGACAACTGGGCATTTAATCGTGAAGAGGTCATGCTCACCTGCCGTCCCGGTAACGCGCTGTATGTCATCAATCCCAGTACGCTCGTGCAGTATCCGTTAAATGACGTAGCGGAGCAGCAGGTGGCCAGCGGGAAAAGTAACGGACAGCCTGTCAGCGTGATCCAGGTGGATGACCCGGCAACCCCCGGGCAGAAGAAAAGTCTGGCACCGTTTATTGAGCGCGCTGAAAAGCTCTGCTAGCCGTCAGGTTTCCAGTAAAAAAAAACCGCAGGTGCTTGTAAAAGCTCTGCGGTTTTTCACATTTAGTGATGTTCTGACGCTTTTTTTCAGACCACTTTTACTGTGGACTGGAAAACCTGACGTCGTCATCTATTCTTAAAGGGCAAGGCGATTGAGCCTGCATTAATGCCAACTTTTAGCGCACGGCTCTCTCCCAAGAGCCATTTCCCTGGACCGAATACAGGAATCGTATTCGGTCTCTTTTTATCCGCATGAAAATAAACGATAAAATCCGGTTTTCGTCTCAGCAGAAGGTTCACTTCCTGTGCGCCTGCCTCAAACATACCACAACCCGGCAGGCGTAAGTCCAGTCCTTTTTGGCTGTTTTGTTAAATTTTTGTTTGTATTTTGCCTGAGACGACTACGGGATCAATGCGCGCCTGTACGGAAGCCGCAATATCATCAAGTAACGCAAAGCGGCGACGGTATTCGGCGCGTTTTTTGCTGGCAATCTCCTCCAGTGCTTTACGCTCCATCTGGAGCGGCAACTGCCAGCAGAAGGGGGAGAGTTTCTTTCCGTTCAGGCCTTCCCAGAACTCGTCGTAGCTGGCGTGAAAATGACGGCCTTTGCTCAGACGGTAGCGCAGCGCGCGGAAAACATGGCCTTCATCGCTGACGGCAAAAATCGCGCTGATGTTCGAGCGTGAGGCAAGCTGGAAGATCACCTCCATCAGCACGCGTTTCGGGAAAAGACCATGGCAGGCACGGGTAGCCTGCTTAATCACCTCCCGTGAAACATGACGACGTGGACCCTGAAGGCCGCCGATCACCAGCACCGTACGGCCGTTACTGCGTGCGACACAGAACGTCAGGCTGGCAAGCAGCGTATTGTCATTGTCGTGCAGCCAAAGCGTGCTTTCGCCTTCGCGTTCGGCCTTACCTGCGGACGAGGCGTGGACGGTATAGATTTCGCCGTTTTTTGCCTCGAACCGGACAACCGGCACCTCTTGCGGGCTGGTCAGCGCGTGGGCGAGGGCGATGTTTTTCAGACTATCAATCCACTGATAGTGGCTGACGATAGCATCGGCCCGGTCGTTTGAGTTCAGGCCGCGCATCAGATACTGGCGGTGAGTTTTGCTCGGCAAGGTAATTTGAGAGGTGAGCAGCCTGTCGAAATCATCGCGCCCGGACAGGGCCTCCAGCATGCGATGGGTGGAGGACCAGAATAAAAGCGAGCGCAGAAGGAACTTTAACCGGTAATCACGTTTGTGCCAGATTGGGCCGGGAACGCGTTTTCCTCTCACCAGTTCAGAAATAATATTTGTGCGATGCGGATAAAAAACATCGTTTTGCAGGTGTATGTTTGACACGTGAAAATCCCTCTTTTTATTCCGCTCTATTTTAAAGGCCAGGGAATAAGGGATTAATAGCGCAGCGATCTTTATTTCCGGCTGGTTTATGGTTTGTTTGGATTCGCGAAATCCGACGCCAGTTCATGACATTTTCTGTGGCAGCTATACTTCTTACAGGAGGCGTTATGTATCAGAAAATAGAGGGAGAACACTGGCGTCATGTCTGGGTTGTCAGCGATATTCATGGTTGCTATCAGTGGCTTATGGATGAGCTGAAACGACGACATTTTAATCCTGATACGGATCTGCTGATCTCGGTGGGGGATATTATCGACCGCGGGCCTGACAGCGTAAAATGTTTACAGCTGATGCAGGAAAACTGGTTTTATGCGGTACGCGGTAATCACGAGCAAATGGCGTTAGATGCGCTTAAAAATAATGATTTTAGTCTCTGGTCGATAAATGGTGGTAACTGGTTTACCGGGCTTAAGGACGCTCAACAAAAACAGGTGAAGGGTTTACTCAACGCGTGTCGGGACTTACCGCACATTATTGAAATAACCTGCAAAAACGGTCTCAACGTGATTGCTCATGCGGATTATCCCTCCGCCGAATATGGCTGGCATAAGCCGGTGGATGCCCAGCGCGTGCTGTGGGATCGCGACCGGTTAATGGGCTTTATGGTGGGCAAAGGGCAGGGCATTAGCGGCGCGGATCACTTCTGGTTTGGACATACGCCTGTGGACAAACGCTACGATTTTAACAATCTGCACTACATTGATACGGGGGCAGTATTCGGGGGCTTTCTGACGCTGGCGCAGCTTCAGTAATAAATAACCCGCCTTCGGGCGGGTTCTCTTTGGGTCAGGCAAGACGCAAGACCCAGGCATCGGTTTTACTGTCGTAATGCTCACGGTACAGAACGGAATGTTCCCCATCAAGGATTGCCGGGACGCTGGTATCTGCATCCCAGGCGTCCAGCTGCATGCACAAATCCGGATCGGATTTGCAGGGAATACTTAACGTTCGTTCGCCTTGTGATTCGCCGCGCAATTCAGCGTCGTCGATTTCAAAAGCGCCAATGCGTACGCTGGTTTTCGTCATAATGCTCTCCGGTTTGTTGCCCAAAATCTGGTATGACCAGTGCAGTCACCCATTTTTGATCCTAGACAAGGAGAGCGAAATCGCCAGTAAAAAAATGCGCTTTTTTTCAGGCGCTGCGGTTGTTACCGGTAAACAGGCGGCCATCGCGTACCAGTTCGCGCGGATAGCTGTTTTTCAGCCGCGAGCCGACTTTTTTCGCCAGCCCCAGCGGATAGCCCTGATACGTCACGATGACTTCATCCTGTAACGGGCCGTCTTCCGGGTAAACGTCACGACCGCGATACCACTCTTCCGCTTCCTGATGCGTCAGGGCAAAGGTGTTCTCACTGCCGGCCAGCGCAATGACCGCTTCGTGCTGCCAGCGATAGCCTTTGTTGTGGATCTCCGCCAGGCGAATACCGAGGCGGGAGAAACGCACCTTACCAATCAGCGGTTCGATGTTGACCGGGAACAGCCACAGCTCTTTGTCACGCATCCAGAGGCGCAGGCTCTCATCCCAGTGCAGGCCGACTTTGCTCGCAGCCGCTTGCGCCTGTGCCGCCTCACGGCCTTTGACCGGCGCGAACGGGAAGTTGCCGACCTTAAACTTAGGGGCAGGCAAGGGATCGACGGCGCGGGTTTTACGCAGACGGGCAACAAAGAAGCCTTCGCAATCGTAAATCTGCGGGAAGACATGCAGGAAGCCTTCAGGCGTGGCCGCATGGCTGGCCGAGTCGAAGAGGGTGTCCAGCGGCAGAAACTCGACGGCATCCACATAGCGTTGCTTGAGCCACAGGCAGACGTCCTCGTTTTCATCGCGATTCAGCGTGCAGGTAGAGTAAACCAGCGTCCCGCCTGGGCGCAGGGCATGAAACGCGCTGTCGATCAGTTCGCGCTGCGTGGCGGCGATCTGCAGGTTGCTTTCAACGGACCAGTTTTTTAACGCATCAGGATCTTTACGCACCACGCCTTCGCCGGAGCAGGGCGCGTCGAGCAGGATGGCATCAAAGGCTTCCGGCAGGGCAGCGCCAAACACGCGACCGTCGAAGTGCGTTAACGCGACGTTGTGGATCCCGCAGCGGCTGATATTGGCGTGCAGGACTTTGACGCGGCTGGCGGAAAATTCGTTGGCGAGGATCGCGCCGCGGTTGTTCATCCGGGCGGCAATCTGCGTGGTTTTAGAGCCCGGCGCCGCCGCGACATCCATAACCCGCTCAGGCTGGTTCCCGTCGGCAAACAGCGCAGCAACCGGCAGCATGGAGCTGGCTTCCTGAATATAAAACAGCCCGCTCAGGTGCTCGGCGGTGCTGCCGAGCGGCAGGCTCTCCTCGTCATCCCGTTCGATCCAGAAACCCTCTTCACACCACGGCACTGGCGTTAATTGCCAGCCGTAGGGGGAGACGAGATCCAGAAACGCCCCGACGCTGATTTTCAGCGTATTGACGCGAATACTCCGGCGCAAAGGGCGCTGGCATGCGGCGACGAAATCGTCGAAAGAGAGATGAGCTGGAAGCGCCTCGCGCATCTGTGCGAGGAATTGTTCGGGAAGAAATACGGAGTTTTGAGCCACGGGCACACCACAGGGAAACATTCAGGTGCGCAGTGTAACATAAAGGCTCCGGCGCGTTGACACCGGAGCCTGCGAGATTAACGCGGCAGCGCCGTTCCCCATTCGCGCCACTCTTTCGGTTCACTTTCCAGCAGCAGGAAGTGTTTACCTGCCTGCGCCTTAGGCGCCAGAGGCGTGCCAGGCGGCGTCGCGAAGGCAATGCCGCCGCGAATGAACTGGTTAAAGGTCCCCGTTTTGACCACGCCACCGGTCAGGCCGAAGTCCAGCGAGTAGCCTGAAGCGAGCCAGAACACCGAGTTGTTGCGAACCAGATGCTGATAACGCTGGCTGATGCGCAGGCCGACCATCACGCGATCGGACAGATTACCCAGCGTCAGGCTTGTTACTGTCCCCACTTCAATGCCGCGGAACAGGACCGGCGTACCGATGCCCAGCGAACCGGCTTCCGGCACTTCAACCACAATGCTCAGACCGTCCAGATAACGGGAGTCGGTGATGGTTGCCTCCTGCAACTCAAATTCACGACGCGCGTTGCCGCGACCCGGTTCAACGTTTATGTACGGTTGAAGTATGGTGTCGAGATGCTCAACCCCTGCGGCAGAAATTTGCGGCGTAACCACCGAGAAGCGCGAGCCTGCCCGGGCGAACGTCTGCACATATTCCGGATAAAGCACGGCGGTCGCCTGAACTTCGTTGCGCGCGGTGATCAGCGTCAGCTTCTGGACCTGCCCGATATCAATGCCGAGATAGCGGATGGGCATGCCTTCAGCCAGTTTACCGGCATCAAAGGTGTGCAGGGTAATCTGCCCCCCGACCGCACGCGCCGCGGTTTCGGACGGGAAGAGGATCCGCTTGTCACCTTTACGCATGTTGCCGCCCGCGCCGCTCAGGTTATCGAAGCTGATCGCACCGCGCAGGGCACGGGAGAGGGGAGACGCCTGTACGGTCAGCCCGCTGCCGTTGAGCTGCACTTTCGCGCCGCCTTCAGCCCAGAACACGCTGTTTGGCGTGAGCAGCTTGCGGTACTCCGGCTTGATATGCAGTTCGATATCAAACGCGTCCGCACGAGGACGAACGGTGATCACTTCCCCGACTTCAAACTTACGATAAAGCACGACGGAGCCTGCCTGGACGTCCGGCAGCGTTTCAGCGCTTAAGGTCAGCGTGGTGGTCGGCAGGTCGCCAAGGCTGTTTTCAATGGCTTTGTCCAGATTGGCGAACAGCGGATAACTCTCGCGCAGCGCACCTTTGCTGCCCGGCAGAATGCGGATCCCGCCGTTAACCCACTCGCTGGCGCTGGCGCCGAGGAACTCAACGCCGTCCAGACCCACCTTCACGTCGACCCGGCTGTTAACCACAAATTTACTGTCGCCGTGAACCAGATTGCTGTACTGCGGATCGATGGCGGCGGAGAAGGAGACCCCTTTTTCTGTCAGCTTACGTTCGAGGACCTGGCCCACCTGCACACCGTGCAGGATCAGCGGTTGCCCGGCTTCGATACCGTAGCTTTCCGGCGCATTCAGCGTAACCGTCAACACGCCCGGTTTTTGCAGCAGGGCTTTATCCGCCGGGGCGATAACAAAGTTTTTGTTCGGCGCGCCTTCACCGGGGATCAGCTCAAAGGTGCTTCCCGTCAGCAGGGAACTGATGCTGGCGTCGCTGAGGGAGAGCTTCGGATTACGCAGTTCAATGCGCGTTTTTTCCCGCAGGAGATCCACCACGCTCGGATCCACCGTCATTTCGCCGGTAACGGAGCCGCCCGCATTGAGGGTTAATTTTGTCAGTTGCCCGACCTCTAAACCCTGGTACATCAACGGGGTCGAACCGGCTTTCAGGCCTTTGGCATCCGGCAGGGTCAGCTTGACGATGACACCGCGCTGGCTGTGCGCCAGGTCGGCGTACAGGCCAAAGGTATCTTCTGCGGCGGCAGGGCTGGAGTCAGCAGGTGAGTCGAAGGCGATAGCGCCATTCACCAGCGCCGCCAGGCTCTCAAGCTTCACTTTCGCACCGCTTAAGCTCAGGTCGGCATCGACGCCGGAGACGTTCCAGAAGCGGCTGCCTTTTTTCACCAGGTTGGTAAAACGGCGCTCGATGAGTACATCAATGGTCACGCCATCTTTGTTCGGGTTAATGGCGTAGTCGTAAACGCGACCAACCGGAATTTTGCGGAAATAGACCAGAGAACCACTGTTCAGCGAGCCCAAATCCGGCGCGCGGAGGTGGATCATCAGATCGCCGTTATTCAGCCGATATTTCGGCTGGGTATCCAGCGCAACAAAGTGATCCTGTGGCTCGCCTTTGCCGGGCATCATGCCGATATAGTTACCGCCCACAAGCGCATCCAGCCCGGAAACGCCGGCCAGGGAGGCTTTAGGCGTGACCAGCCAGAACTGCGTTTCGGCGCGCAGGGCATCCTGCATATCAGACTTAATGCTCGCCCGGACCTGAATTTTGTTCAGCCCTTTGCCGAGGGAAATATCCTGCACGGTACCCACTTCCACCCCCTGGAAGCGAACGGGGGTACGTCCGGCGACAATGCCGTCCGCAGACTGGAAATCAATCGTGATGGTACTTCCGCGATCTTCATAGCTCGTCCAGATAAGCCAGCCTGCGATCATCAGCGCGATGACAGGTAGCAACCAGAATGGCGAAATGCGGCGTTTTGTTTTAATTCTCGCTTCAGTCGGCGAAGCGGGCGTTTCCTGACTCATGTGCGTCCCAAAGTAAGCGGCTGTCCAGCCATTCCACTGCAAGAATAGTCAATATCACCGCAGAGCCGAAATAAAAAGCTGCGGGTCCCATGGTAAAAGCAAGTAACTGATCGCGATTGATGAGCGACATCATCAGCGAAATCACGAACAGATCCAACATCGACCAGCGACCAATCCAGGTCACGAATCGCAGAAGCAGGATGCGGGTGCGTAGTCCTTGTTCGCATTTAAAGTGAATGCTGATAAGCAGCGTAAACATCACCACAACTTTGGTAAAGGGCACCAGAATACTGGCGATGAAAACAATGGCGGCGACCCCCACGTTACTGTGCGCCAGAGAGATAATTCCTGAAAGGATAGTATCTTCCTGACGGGCGCCGTTCACATAAATTACGGAGATCGGCAGCATGTTGGCCGGGAACAAAAATACCAGGGAGGCGATAAGCGCCGCCCAGCATTTTTGCAGGCTGTTGTTGCGTCGCAATCTTAACGGAATGTGGCAGCGCGGACATCTCCCGCGTTTATCCGGAAAACCGGTGTAATGGCACCCCAGGCAGACGCGCAGGTTGTCATCAGGCCGGGTCGCGGGACGCTGCGGGTAAAATCGCTCCCAAAGCTGTTCAACATTGAGATGAATCAGGGTCAGAATACTCAGCAGGACCAGTGAAATAAACGCAAAAAGGCCAATGCCAGGTTGTAAAAATGCATAATCCTGCACCTTGATAGACGCCACGCCGACGCCCACCAGATAGATGTCCAGCATCACCCACTCCTTGAGCTTTTCCAGCATGAGCAGGACGGGGCGCAGGTTCATCCCCAGTATGTTGCCAAACCACAGGTAGGCAATTGCCGCGACCAGCACCAACGGCGCGCCGACGACGCAGAACAGCACCATGGCGGCCGTAAGCGGATCGCCCTGGCGCGTCATCTGCCAGATCCCCTGCAACACGTTAGCGTCAATACGCACGCCAAGCAGGTAGAGCTTTAACAGCGGCTCGGTCCAGGCGAAGGGCATCAGCAGCAGCATGGTTACCGCCATTGCCGCCAGACGCGTCAATGACCAGTCCCGGCCATCGCGAATTTTGGCATCGCAGCATGGACAAAAAGCACTTTGGTGCGATTTCATCTTCGGCAACATAAAAAGCGTATCGCACTGGGGACAACGCTGATAATGTGCACGGGGCAGAGCCTGGCTTACCGTACGGACAACGATCTTTCGTGTCGGCGTAATTTGGGGTGTTTTTAGGGCCATCAGTCGCACACAGATTAGTATTGTTGAAAGTTATAATAACTCATGAACGGATTCATCTTGAGCATGAGCGCATTTAATGCTTATTTTAATAGGCTATGCGGTAACTATGTAAGATAACTAAGTGATTGAATAATGAACAAAACAGAATTCTACGCGGATCTGAATCGCGATTTTAAGGCATTAATGGCAGGGGAAACCAGTTTCTTAGCCACTCTGGCAAATACCAGTGCGTTACTGTTCGAACGCCTTTCTGATGTGAACTGGGCGGGCTTTTATCTGCTGGAAGGCGACACGCTGGTACTGGGGCCTTTCCAGGGGAAACTCGCCTGCGTGCGTATCCCGGTAGGTCGCGGCGTGTGCGGTACCGCAGTGGCGACCCGTCAGGTTCAGCGTGTCGAAGATGTTCATGCGTTTGACGGCCACATCGCCTGCGATGCCAGCAGCAATTCTGAAATCGTACTGCCGCTGGTGGTTAAAAATCAGATTATTGGCGTTCTGGATATCGACAGCACGGTCTTCAGTCGCTTTACTGCCGAGGATGAGCAGGGGCTGCGCGCGCTGGCCGCAAACCTGGAAAATGTTCTGGCAGAGACCGATTATCATAAATTCTTTGCGAGCGTCGCAGGATAATCAACGGATAACGTAGCATTTACTGATAGCGTCATTATAATGTCGCCTGTTCATGCCTGCGCTTGTTGGCAACGTCCGTTGTAATCAGGAAATTTCATGGAAAATCAACCTAAGTTGAATAGCAGTAAAGAAGTTATCGCATTTCTGGCCGAGCGTTTCCCGCAGTGCTTCAGCGCTGAAGGTGAAGCGCGTCCTCTGAAAGTCGGTATCTTTCAGGATTTGGTCGCGCGCGTTGAGGGGGAGATGAACCTCAGCAAAACGCAGCTTCGTTCTGCCTTGCGCCTTTATACCTCGAGCTGGCGTTACCTGTACGGTATCAAGCCGGGTGCGACCCGTGTCGACCTTGACGGCAACCCGTGCGGTGAGCTGGACGAGCAGCACGTAGAACATGCGCGTAAGCAGCTTGAAGAAGCCAAAGCTCGCGTGCAGGCACAGCGTGCGGAACAGCAGGCGAAAAAACGCGAAGCCGCAGCGGCAAACGGTCAGGAAGACGCCCCTCGTCGCGAGCGTAAACCGCGCCCGGCACCGCGTCGTACTGAAAATAACGATCGCAAACCGCGTGCTGACAAACCAGCAGCTAAAGCCCCACGTGCGCCGCGCGAAGAGCCGCGCCACACCCCGGTTTCTGACATCAATGCGCTGAGCGTAGGTCAGTCTCTGAAGGTGAAAGCGGGTAACAACGCGATGGACGCCACCGTACTGGAAATCACCAAAGATGGCGTTCGTGTACAGCTGACTTCTGGTATGTCAATGATTGTACGCGCAGAACACTTGTTGTTCTGAAACGGAGGCCGAGCCTGGCATGAACACTTTTTTTAAGCTCACCGCGCTGGCTGGCCTGTTTGCTATAACAGGCCACGCTTTCGCTGTGGACGATATTACGCGTGTTGATCAAATTCCGGTTCTCAAGGAAGAGACTCAGCACGCGACGGTGAGTGAGCGCGTGACGTCGCGCTTTACTCGTTCGCACTATCGTCAGTTCGATCTCGATCAGGCCTTCTCGGCCAAAATCTTTGACCGTTATCTGAACTTGCTGGATTACAGCCATAACGTACTGCTGGCCAGCGATGTCGAACAGTTCGCTAAACGCAAATCCGAAGTGGGTGATGAGCTGCGCTCCGGAAAACTCGATCTGTTCTACGATCTGTACAACTTATCGCAAAAGCGCCGTTTTGAGCGTTATCAATACGCGCTGAAAGTGCTGGAACGTCCTATGGACTTCACCGGCAACGACACCTTTAATCTGGACCGCAGCAAAGCGCCATGGCCGAAAGACGAGGCTGAACTGAATGCGCTGTGGGATGGAAAAGTCAAATATGACGAACTGAGCCTCAAGCTCACAGGCAAAGACGAGAAAGAGATCCGTGAGACGTTAAACCGACGCTACAAGTTCGCTATTCGCCGTCTGGCGCAGACCAACAGTGAAGATGTTTTCTCGCTGGCGATGACCGCGTTTGCGCACGAAATTGATCCGCACACTAATTATCTCTCTCCACGTAACACCGAACAGTTCAATACCGAAATGAGCCTGTCTCTGGAAGGTATCGGTGCTGTGCTTCAGATGGACGATGACTACACCGTAATCAACTCCATGGTGGCCGGTGGCCCTGCATCGAAAAGCAAAGCGATCAGCGTAGGCGACCGTATTGTCGGTGTGGGCCAAACCGGAAAGAGCATGGTGGACGTGATTGGCTGGCGTCTTGATGACGTAGTTGCGCTGATCAAAGGGCCGAAGGGCAGCAAAGTTCGCCTGGAGATCCTGCCAGCCGGTAAGGGCACCAAAACCCGTATCGTTACTCTGACCCGTGAGCGTATCCGTCTGGAAGATCGCGCGGTGAAAATGTCGGTGAAAACCGTGGGTAAAGAGAAGGTTGGCGTTCTGGATATCCCTGGTTTCTACGTCGGCCTGACCGATGATGTGAAAGTGCAGCTTCAGAAGCTTGAAAAGCAGAATGTCAGCAGCGTGATCATTGACCTGCGCAGCAACGGCGGCGGGGCATTGACCGAGGCCGTCTCGCTTTCCGGGCTGTTTATCCCGTCTGGCCCGGTGGTACAGGTGCGCGATAACAACGGTAAAGTGCGTGAAGATGCGGATACCGATGGTGTGGTTTACTATAAGGGGCCGCTGGTGGTGCTTGTCGATCGCTTCAGCGCCTCTGCATCGGAAATCTTCGCTGCTGCCATGCAGGATTACGGCCGGGCGTTAATCGTCGGCGAACCGACGTTTGGCAAGGGCACCGTTCAGCAGTACCGCTCTCTGAACCGTATTTACGACCAGATGCTGCGCCCTGAATGGCCGGCGCTGGGCTCAGTACAGTACACCATTCAGAAGTTTTACCGCGTCAACGGCGGCAGCACGCAGCGCAAAGGCGTGACGCCGGATATTATGATGCCGACAGGTACCGAAGAGACGGAAACGGGCGAGAAGTTTGAAGATAACGCGCTGCCGTGGGATAGCATTGATGCCGCGACATTCGTGAAATCGGGTGATATGAAACAGTTCGGACCGGAACTGCTGAAAAATCACAACGATCGCATCGGGAATGATCCGGAATTCCAGTACATCATGAAGGACATCGCGCGTTTCAACGCCCTTAAAGCAAAACGGAACATTGTGTCTCTGAACTACGCTCAGCGTGAGAAAGAGAACAATGAAGATGACGCGACACGTCTGGCGCGTATCAACGATCGCTTCAAACGTGAAGGCAAGCCTCTGCTCAAAAAACTGGACGATCTGCCTAAGGATTACCAGGAGCCCGATCCGTATCTGGACGAGACGGTGCATATCGCGCTTGATCTCGCGAAGCTGGAAAAAGAGAAACCTGCTGTGCAACCTGCTCCGACAAAATAATCCCCCAACAGGCACAAGAAATTGTGCCTGTTTCTTTTTGTTCCTCATCCTTCCGTCAGGCAGATTTCCAATTGTGTAAAGTTGTGTCTTTCTGGTGACTTACGCCGTCTGGATGCTTGAAAATAGCCGTAATACCCATACGATGTGGGTAATCGCATAGTGCGTTTTGTTAAACTGAGGTTAAAAGAATATTATGATGCGAATCGCGCTCTTCCTGCTCACCAACCTGGCGGTGATGGTGGTATTCGGGCTGGTGCTAAGCCTGACGGGAATTCAGTCGAGCAGCGTTCAGGGTCTGTTGATTATGGCGCTGCTGTTTGGTTTCGGTGGCTCTTTCATTTCACTGCTAATGTCGAAGTGGATGGCACTGAAATCCGTGG
The DNA here is from genome assembly GCF_001037675.1 of Enterobacter sp. MGH119. NCBI lineage: Bacteria > Pseudomonadati > Pseudomonadota > Gammaproteobacteria > Enterobacterales > Enterobacteriaceae > Enterobacter > Enterobacter sp. MGH119. The sequence continues at coordinate 730,826 of NZ_KQ089929.1, forward strand.
GCGGTGAAGTTATTGAGCAACCGCGTAACGATATGGAGCAGTGGCTGATGAGCACGGTTGCTCAGCAGTCAAAGCAGGCAGGCATTGCCATGCCGCAGGTAGCCATCTACCACGCGCCGGATATCAACGCGTTTGCTACCGGTGCGCGTCGTGACGCGTCCCTGGTGGCCGTCAGCACCGGTCTGCTGCAAAACATGAGCCGTGACGAAGCGGAAGCGGTTATTGCTCACGAGATCAGCCACATCGCTAATGGCGATATGGTCACCATGACCCTGATCCAGGGCGTGGTGAACACCTTCGTTATCTTTATTTCCCGTATTCTGGCGCAGATTGCTGCCGGGTTTATGGGTGGCAACCGTGATGAGGGTGAAGAGAGCAACGGCAACCCGCTGATCTATTTTGCTGTTTCAATGGTGCTGGAGCTGGTGTTCGGTATCCTGGCAAGCATTATTACCATGTGGTTCTCCCGTCATCGTGAGTTCCATGCGGATGCCGGTTCCGCGAAACTGGTGGGTCGTGAAAAGATGATTGCTGCGCTGCAACGTCTTAAAACCAGCTACGAGCCGCAGGAAGCAAACAGCATGATGGCCTTCTGCATCAACGGCAAGTCAAAGTCGCTGAGCGAGCTGTTTATGTCTCACCCGCCGCTGGATAAACGTATTGAAGCGCTGCGTAGCGGCGAATATCTGAAGTAACGTAATCGGGTTGAAAACAACCGGGCAGGAGTCCTTCTCCGCCCGGTTTTTTTATGCCTGCGCCTTTGGCTGGGTGACACGAAGACCGCTAATGACAGCCGCGAGGGTCGCCAGTGTCCCTGCGGTAATCAGCGCAACGTGTGTCGCATTCTGCCCGGCCAGGTTAAACATCAAGGCTACCAGTGCGGCCCCGGTGCTTTGCCCTAACAGTCTTGCCGTGCCCAGCATCCCGCTGGCGCCACCGCTGCGATGACGTGGGGCAGAGGTGATAATCGTGTGGTTATTAGGGGACTGGAACAGACCAAAACCGGCCCCGCACAGGATCATGCGCCAGATAATATCCAGATCCCCTGGCGAGGCGGGCAGGAGCGCCAGTGCAAACAGTCCCACCGCCATGACAACCAGCCCAATCGCCCCCAGAAGCCCGGCATGAACGCGCTCAATAAGGTAACCGGCCAGCGGGGCCATCACCATGGTTGCCAGAGGCCAGGGCGTGAGCAGCAAGCCTGTTTCCACTTCCGAACGGCCAATCACGCTCTGCAAAAAGAACGGCAGCGCAACCAGCGCCAGCATCTGGGCGCAGAACGAGCAAATGGAGGTACAAATGGATAGCGAAAACAGCGGAATACGCAGCAAATCCACCGGCAGTAACGGCACGGGCAGCGCCAGCTGACGTCGTACGAAGAAAAATCCGATGATAAGCATGGCAACGATTTCTGCGGCAATGAGCGACAGAGACTGCCCCTGCGCAAATCCGCTCAGCGCGGTAATCAGCAGGCCAAAGGTCAGCGCGTTCATCACGGCGCTGGGCAGGTCAAAACGCGGCATGGTGTTTTTCGGACCATTTTCCGGAAGATAGCGCAGGGCGAAGAAGATCGCCACAATACCCAGCGGCACATTAATGGCAAACAGCCACTGCCACGAGGCAACGGACAGAATGGCGGCGGCAATCGTCGGCCCGGCAGCGGACGACACGGCCACAATAAAGGAATTAATGCCCATGCCGCGCCCCAGGTGGCGGTGAGGATAGATAAGCCGTATGAGGGCCGTGTTCACGCTCATTAGCGCCGCGCCGCCAAAGCCCTGCGCGATACGCGCCAGGGTGAGGGTGTGCAGTGAATCGGAAAGGGCACAGAAGAGCGAGGTGAGGGTAAAGACCACCAGCCCGCACTGGTAAACCCGGCGATAGCCAAACATATCGCCCAGGAAAGAGAGTGACAGGAGGGAAATCACAATTGCTATCTGGTACGCGTTCACAATCCAGATGGAGCTTGCGGGAGAAGCATTAAGGTCTTTTGCAATGGTAGGAAGAGCAACGTTGGCAATCGCACCGTCAAGGACAGCCATCGAAATACCGATGACAATAGTGGCAATTGCCCCGTACCTCTGCGGTAAGGGCAGGCCATCAGAAACGTTTTTTTGCATGGGAAAAGAATGACTCAGCGTGAAATTATTTTCAGAGTAACTATTTTAGCATCGTTATTTCGGTTTTATGTCGCAGATTTGTAACGAAGTAAACCCAGATAGATTGCAGCACGCATCACACGAATTTATAATAAAAACCGGTTCTGATTTTTATAAAACACTCTCCATGAGGTGATAAATGGCAATCGCAGATTTGGATAAGCAGCCAGATTCTGTTTCTTCCGTGCTGAAGGTGTTTGGCATCTTGCAGGCGCTCGGAGAAGAGCGTGAAATTGGTATTACAGAGTTGTCGCAGCGTGTGATGATGTCGAAAAGCACCGTTTATCGCTTTTTGCAGACGATGAAATCATTGGGTTATGTCGCGCAGGAAGGAGAATCAGAAAAATATTCTCTGACGCTGAAACTGTTTGAACTGGGCGCCCGCGCTTTGCAAAACGTGGATCTGATCCGCAGCGCTGACATTCAGATGCGTGAACTTTCACGATTGACGAAAGAGACAATTCACCTCGGTGCGCTGGATGAAGACAGCATTGTTTACATCCACAAAATTGACTCCATGTACAACCTGCGCATGTATTCACGCATCGGTCGTCGTAACCCGCTCTACAGCACCGCAATTGGTAAAGTACTGCTGGCCTGGCGCGATCGCGAAGAGGTGAAGCAGATCCTTGACGGGGTGGAGTACAAACGCAGCACCGACCGCACCATTACCAGTACGGATGAACTGCTGAGCGTGCTGGATAATGTGCGTGAGCAGGGTTACGGGGAAGATAACGAAGAGCAGGAAGAGGGGCTGCGTTGTATCGGTGTGCCGGTATTTGACCGTTTCGGCGTTGTCATTGCGGGCCTGAGCATTTCGTTCCCAACGCTGCGTTTCTCTGAAGAGCGTCTTCATGAATATGTGGCGATCCTGCATACCGCAGCGCGCAAAATTTCAGAGCAGATGGGCTATAACGATTATCCGTTCTGATCGACGCTTTCAATAAAAACGCCGCAACAGTGCGGCGTTCTTGTAAGCGAAATTCAACGCTGATTAACCGTTATCAATCACATCAGATGATTTACGCAGCACAGGACAGTTGGTTAACCCGATGATCCCGCTGTCGGAATGGATGTACTGCGCCGTGCTTACCCCCCGGGCGGTAAGATATTTACACTGGATACCCAGACCCGCGGCATTTTCTTTGCTTCCCATTAATACGCCGTACCCACTTAATAACAGGCCGATCCACACAATGGCCAGTACAATTACTGTACGAATAAGTAAACGCATCGTTGCCTCTTTTTTCTTTGTTGTCATGGAGTTGGCTCGACCGTTAAGCCTCTGGTGCTGATGACGGCGCTACAGCAGGGGCTGGTACAGCCTGACAGCGTCATAGACACGCATCCCTACACCATTGATGGCCATCGTATCCGCGACGTGGGCTACTACCCCGAGCTGACGATGACCGGCATCCTGCAAAAATCCAGTGACACGGGCGTGTCCCGTCTTTCGCTGGCGATGCCTGTGCAACGGTTACTGGATACCTATAAACACTTTGGCTTTGGCGAGAGTACCGGGCTTGGCTTAACGGGAGAAAGCGCAGGTTTACTGCCGCAGCGGAAATTCTGGAGCCAGTTAGACCGGGCGACCTTTGCCTTTGGATATGGCCTGATGGTAACCCCCCTCCAGCTGGCGCATGTGTATGCCACCATCGGCAGCTATGGCATTGAACGGCCTCTGTCCATCACCCGAATCGATCCGCCGGTGATTGGCAAGCGGGTGATGCCCGAGGAAATTGTTCACGAGGTGGAGCACATGATGGAGAGCGTCGCGTTACCCGGCGGTGGTGGAATCAAAGCGGCGGTGCGTAACTATCGCGTGGCGATAAAAACCGGGACGGCCAAAAAAATCGATGAACACGGTAAGTATGTGGATAAATACGTCGCCTATACCGCAGGCGTTGCGCCTGCCAGCGATCCCCGTTTTGCGCTGGTGGTGGTGATTAACGATCCGCAAAACGGTGCCTATTACGGCGGGGCCGTTTCCGCGCCCGTTTTCAGCGAAATCATGGGGAACGTTCTGCGTCTGGAAAACGTAAAGCCTGACGGGCTGCCGGCAGATTCTGACCATCTGATCGTGATGCATCACCCAGCCGTTTATAACCCTGGCGAATAGCGGTACACTTCGCCTTTTGGTTTACGCCCTGGAGCTGTCATGTCTTTCAGTTGTCCCCTTTGCCACGCGCCGCTGACGCGCGCGGAGAAAACGTTTATCTGTCCACAGGGACATCAGTTTGACCGGGCGAAAGAGGGCTATGTAAATCTTCTGCCGGTACAGCACAAGCGCTCCCGGGACCCGGGTGACAGCGCGGAGATGATGCAGGCGCGCCGGGCGTTTCTCGATGCCGGGCATTATCAACCGCTCAGGGATGCCGTTGTCGCCTTACTCCGTGAATATCTGACAGAAGGCGCATCCGCCATGCTGGATATCGGCTGCGGCGAAGGTTACTACACCGCCACGTTTGCTGACGTGGCGGCTGAGAAGGGCGCCGAAACGTACGGGCTGGACGTATCTAAAGTGGCTATCCGTGCGGCAGCCAAACGCTACTCAGCGGTAACGTTCTGCGTGGCCTCCAGCCACCGCCTGCCGTTTGAGGAAGCGAGTATGGACGCCGTGGTGCGTATCTATGCGCCGTGCAAGGCTGAGGAGCTGGCGCGCGTCGTTAAGCCCGGTGGCTGGGTTATCACCGTCACGCCAGGGCCGCGTCATCTGCTGGAGCTAAAAGGGCTGATCTATGATGAAGTTCACCTGCATGCGCCTCACTCTGAACAGCTGGCAGGCTTTGCGTTAAAGCAGGCGCAGTCGGTAGCGTATGAAATGATGTTGCAGGGAAGTGAAGCGGTGGCGTTACTGCAAATGACGCCGTTTGCGTGGCGGGCAAAACCAGAGGTGTGGGAAACGCTGGCAGCGCAGACAGAATTTCGCTGCCAGACGGATTTCAGCATCCATTGCTGGCAGCGCGAAGGTTAACCCGCGAAGTGTGCCCAAAGGATTTGGGCACCAATCCCGATCAACACGATACCGCCCAGAATTTCGGCGCGTTTGCCTAACAGCGGGCCAATGAACCGACCCACCATCATCCCCAGCGTTGACATGATCAGCGTGGCGCAGCCAATCGCCAGCGCGGTGGCGATAATATTGACCTGCAAAAACGCCAGACCGACACCCACGGCCATTGCATCCAGGCTGGTTGCGATGGCGGTTGTCACCAGAAGCCAGAAGCCGTGGCGTTGCAGCGGCGCATCATCTTCATCGCCGTTGCCACGAAAACCTTCAATCACCATACGTCCGCCGAGGAACACCAGCAGCACGAAAGCAATCCAGTGATTCCACTCCAGCACAAACTGGCTGGCGAGCATCCCCAGTCCCCAGCCGATAAGCGGCGTCAGCGTTTCGATAGCGCCAAAGATGAGACCGGTACGCAGGGCTTCGGAAAATTTAGGTTTATGGAGAGTGGCACCTTTGCCGATAGAGGCGGCAAATGCGTCCATGGACATGCCAAAAGCCAGAAGGATCGTAGCGGAGATATTCATAAGAGCGTCCAGACCGGGGATATCCATATGACACATCACTGCCCCCAGTAAACAGCAGTTGATGTATCTATGGTCTCGCCTGATCGCTTCTGGCACAGTAATTGTGCTTAAAAACGATCCGTACGCGCCACGTTTTTCAACGAGTATGTTGACACGTACATTTCCCGCAGGCAGGAAATCGGCTACTCCCCAACGACGGGCGCAACCTTAACATATTTTGAGAATATAAAACAACAACGAAGATGGCTTTATATAGCCACTATGTTGATAACGATTTTCATTTAGATTTATGCGTGAAAATATCGTTAATAAATATAAGTCAATTAACAGAGGAGATATAGCACCGGCTATATTGCTGGTTCAAGAATAATGCAATATATAGCAGATGCTATAATTATAAATCATTGAGTTTTAACAAGTAATTTGTATATCTTTTCCAGGTCATCAATATTTCTGACCCGGATGAGCAGGCGGCGTTGTTCTAATTGCATCACCAGAACCCCGTCTTCGGATAAATTCATCTCTTTAATACGGTTATATTCTATCCAGACATTGGCGAAGAAGAATCCGTGTTTTTTAAAAATGAGTTTTGGCGAGCGGATCCAGAACAGGTAAATCGCCATTAATGCCAGCGCACATAATAACCATGTGGTTAATATTGCGCCGTGGCTGGTCACATTATTGTAAATGAGGATGACTACCAGACCGGCGAAGATAAACGCATCAATGCGTCCACGGCGTAAGAGGGGAAGGGTCAGCAGCGTCTCGCCGTGGCGGCGAGGCATAATAAACTCGTCATAGATCGCGTAAGCCAGAAGGGCAACAATAAATAAAACCAGTACGGTGTCCGTGACAGTCATTCATCCTCCAGATAAAAAGACCGGGGGCAAGCCCCCGATCAGTAACGCATTTTATTACAGACCCAGCAGGCCGACAGCGTAGCCCGCGATACCGATGACGAAGAAGCCAACGATGATCCAAAGCGGGTTCACTTTCTTACGCAGCAGCCACATACAGGCGAAGGTTAACAGCAGCGGTACCAGGCCCGGCATCAGCTGGTCCAGAATGGTCTGCACGGTGGTAACGCGCGTCTGACCATCCTGACCGGTGATCGTTGATACCACCAGCGGGATGTTTACGTGCGTCCACTTGTTAACCAGCGCCCCCATTACAAACAGGCCGAGAATTGACGCCCCCTCAGTCAGTTTTTGCAGGAAGCCGCCGCCCATATCCTTAACGATATCCACACCTTTACGATAGCCGTACGCCACGCCGTAGTAACGGGTCAGCAGACGCACCGCGTTGAACAGGATGAAGAACAGCAGAGGACCGAGCAGGCTGCCGCTCATGGCGATCCCGGCGCCCAGCGCCGCAAAGACCGGACGCACGGTACCCCAGAAAATCGGGTCGCCCACGCCTGCCAGCGGCCCCATCAGACCAACTTTGATACCGTTGATGGCACCATCGTCGATTTCAGCCCCGTTCGCACGCTGCTCTTCCATCGCCAGCGTCACGCCCAGAACCGGCGCCGCAACATAAGGATGGGTGTTGAAGAATTCCAGATGACGCTTAATTGCCTGACGGCGTGCTTCGTTGTTTTCCGGATACAGGCGTTTGATGGCCGGCACCATGGAGAAGCAGAAGCCGAGCGCCTGCATACGTTCGAAGTTCCATGAACCCTGAAACAGGTTAGAACGGATGAACACGCCACGAATATCACCCGGAGTGAGTTTTTTCTCAGTGGTAGTTTTTGTCATATCAACCATTTCGCTCACCTGTTAGTCCAGTTCGTTATCGAGATCGTTGTTACCAGCAGCCTGCGCAGGGGCACCCGCGACACGGTTGTATTTCGGGTTGAGCTGGATATAAAGAATCGCCATCACCGCACCAATCACACCCAGCGCAACCAGGTTGAAGTTGGTGAACGCAGCGGTAACGAAGCCGAGGTAGAAGAATGGCATCAGGTAGCCCGCGCGCATCATGTTGATGACCATCGCATAACCGACCACCACGATCATACCCCCGGCGATATTCAGACCGCTGGTGACCACTTCAGGGATCGCATTCAGCATGCCCTGAACTTCGCTGGTACCGACAGAAATCGCCACGATAACTGCAGGGATCGCGATACGCATCGCTTGCAGGAACAGGGAAGAAACGTGGATCCAGGAGAGCGCGGTGAGGTTGCCGTTTTCGGCCGCCTTATCCGCCGCGTGCTGGAAGGCCACGGTAATAGTACGGACAATAATGGTCAGCACCTGACCCGCTGCGGCCAGCGGGATGGCCAGCGCGATACCGGCACCAATACTCTGATGACCGGCGATAACCAGAACGGTCGAAATAATGGACGCCAGCGCGGCATCTGGCGCAACTGCCGCACCGATGTTCATCCAGCCGAGGGCGATCATTTCCAGGGTACCACCGATGATGATACCGGTTTTCATGTCACCGAGAACGGCGCCAATCAACGTACAGGCCACCAGAGGGCGGTGGAACTGAAATTCATCAAGTACGGACTCCATACCCGCAATACACGCGACGATGAACACCAGCACAATCTGAAGAGTAGTAATCTCCATTGCACTTCTCCTATTACATAAGCTCTATATGAAAAACCGGCCCGGGCTTATTTCCCCACTTTGCCGATCAAATCCATCATTTTCAGTTTCTGATCCGTGGAAACCTTACGGGCTTCCAGCTCGATACCGCGTGCATTCAGCTTGTTGAAGGCCTCGATATCTTTCGCATCCACTGAAATCGCGTTGTTGACCTGCGTTTTGCCCTGACGGAAAGCCATACCGCCAATGTTAACGGAGGTGATTTTCACGCCGCCTTCAACAATGCGTTCAACGTCTGTCGGGTTGGTGAACAGAAGCATCACGCGTTCGCCCGCGTATTTCGGGTTGTTGTAAACGCGGATCATTTTGGCGACATCCACGACGTGCGCGGTGACGCCCGGCGGTGCAACCTGGGTAAGAAGGGTTTTACGGACAGTGTCGGCGGCCACTTCGTCACTGACCACGATGATGCGTTGTACGTTGGTCTCTTTGGTCCAGCGCGTCGCCACCTGGCCGTGGATCAGACGGTCATCAATACGCGCAAGGCCGATAACCATGTAATCGTTCGGACCCATTGGCTTCGCCGGTGCAGCGGCTTTTGGTGCAGCAGGGGCAGGGGCAGGTTTTTCAACCGGCTGCGCTTTCAGCGCCTTCACGCCTTCGCGACCGGTTTCCACCGCCAGCGCCACCAGCTCGTCAAAGCCTGGGTTGTCGTCACGCGCCATGAAGGTTTCCACCAACATCGGGATATTCACCCCGGCGACGACTTCATAATGCTCTTTATCGACGACAATGCGGCTGGCAGCGTTGAACGGGCTGCCGCCCCATGTATCCACGAGAAACAGCACGCCTTTGCTGGTATCCAGCTTCTCAAGCTGAGCAGTGTATTTTTCAATCAGCGTCTCGGCATTTTCACCGGGAACGAAATCGATCCAGCCGACGTTATCCTGCTCGCCCAACAGCATTTCTACCGTTTTGAGTAACTGCTCCGCAGCCCAACCATGTGTGCCTATGACAATAGCAATGGTCACTTGCTACCTCCTTTTATTATCATTTATACGTCTGCCAGGCAGGCGTACTGAGAATCGTATTGGCGAACCGAATCGATTCAGATAAGGGTTAGAGTTCAAAAAAACTAAGACTTCCGCGAATTATTTTAGATAGTGAAAAAATAATTTATGTGATGAAGATCCGTAATTTAGCTACGCCTTACAGATTTTTCTCTAAGATAATCCGCGTGTGTTACAGAAGTTTGCAAAGGAACGTAAATCTTTGCTAAAAACCAATTGTCTCTGATATGTTTAGCGTCCGTTTAATTATTCAGGAGTATAGGGCTACAGCCCACTATATGGACCGTCACCGACGTCAGTCATCTTCCAGGCCATTCCGCGCCTTAATCACCGGCGATCTTCGCCACGCATCGACTCTCATTCCCTTTGAAATGCCCGACATTAGCGGGGCACCGTTTTGTCATTCCTTTAGCAGGAGCGTGTCATGGAATTCTTAATGGACCCGTCAATCTGGGTAGGCTTGCTTACGCTGGTCGTGCTGGAGATCGTTCTCGGTATTGATAACCTGGTGTTTATCGCCATCCTCGCAGATAAACTGCCGCCGAAACAGCGTGATAAAGCCCGTCTGATCGGCCTCTCGCTGGCGCTGATCATGCGTCTGGGCTTACTGTCTGTTATCTCGTGGATGGTCACCCTGACGAAGCCCCTGTTCACCGTCATGGATTTCACCTTCTCCGGCCGCGATTTAATTATGCTGGTAGGGGGACTGTTCCTGCTGTTCAAAGCCACAACAGAGCTGCATGAACGGCTGGAGAACCGGCAGCACGATGATGGCCACGGTAAGGGTTATGCCAGCTTCTGGGTGGTTGTTCTACAGATTGTGGTGCTTGATGCGGTCTTCTCACTGGATGCGGTGATTACGGCGGTCGGCATGGTGAACCATCTGCCGGTGATGATGGCGGCGGTGGTGATTGCGATGGCGGTAATGCTGCTGGCGTCGAAACCGCTGACGCGTTTCGTCAACCAGCATCCGACGGTCGTTGTGCTGTGTCTGAGCTTCCTGCTGATGATTGGTCTGAGCCTGGTGGCAGAAGGGTTTGGCTTCCATATTCCGAAAGGCTACCTGTACGCTGCGATTGGCTTCTCGATTCTGATCGAGCTGTTTAACCAGATTGCGCGCCGTAACTTTATTAAGCAGCAGTCGAATCAGCCGCTGCGAGCCCGTACCGCAGATGCGATTCTGCGACTGATGGGCGGGCGTCGTCAGGTGAACGTGCAGGCTGATAACGAGAACCGCAACCCGGTTCCGGTGCCGGAAGGCGCGTTTGTGGAAGAAGAACGCTACATGATCAATGGCGTGCTTTCGCTGGCTTCCCGCTCCCTGCGCGGTATTATGACGCCGCGCGGCGAAATCAGCTGGGTGGACGCCAACCTGAGCGTCGACGAAATTCGTCAGCAGCTGCTCTCCTCGCCGCACAGCCTGTTCCCGGTCTGCCGGGGTGAGCTGGATGAGATCATCGGTGTGGTACGCGCGAAAGAGATGCTGGTGGCGCTGGAAGAGGGCGTTAACGTCGAGGCCGTAGCGGCCGCGTCGCCCGCTATCGTGGTGCCTGAAACGCTGGATCCGATCAACCTGCTGGGCGTATTGCGCCGTGCTCGCGGGAGCTTTGTTATCGTCACCAACGAATTTGGTGTGGTACAGGGCCTGGTGACGCCGCTGGACGTGCTGGAAGCCATTGCCGGTGAATTCCCTGATGCGGATGAAACCCCGGAAATCGTTGCCGACGGTGACGGCTGGCTGGTGAAAGGCACCACCGACCTGCACGCACTCTCGCACACGCTGGGCGTCGAAAACGTGGTCAATGATGATGAAGATATTGCCACCGTGGCGGGGCTGGTGATCTCCGTTAACGGGCAGATCCCGCGTATCGGTGATGTGCTGGAGCTGCCGCCGCTGCAAATTACCATCGTCGAAGCCAACGACTATCGCGTTGATATGGTGCGTATTGTTAAAGAGCACTCTGCGCACGATGAAGAAGAGTAACGTTATCTAGCGTAACGGCAGTAAGGGCACGATGTGTCCGTTGTGACGGGCTGGCGGAGAGTGACTTTCCGCCAGCCATTTCGGAAACTCGCGCAGCGGCATTGGCCGCGCATACAAGTACCCCTGCAAAATATGTACGCTGTGACGGCGCAGGTAGCGTGACTGCTCCTCGGTTTCCACCCCTTCCGCAACCAGTTCAATATTCAGCCGCTGGCCAAGCGCAATAATAATATCTGTTACCGTTGAGTTCACGGCGTCGGTGCCGATCGCGGTGGTGAAGGATTTATCAATTTTCAGCACATCCGGATGCAGTTTTTCTAGCCATGAAAGTGAGCTGTTGCCGGTACCAAAATCATCAATCGCAAGTTTCACCCCTTTGCGGTGCAGCTCCCGCACGATGCGGTAATCCACATCCAGCAACGCATCGCGTTCGGTTAACTCCACGATCAACTGTTGAACAGGGCTGGCGTTAAACCAGATGCGGTTGAGATCCTGGATAAGCGCAGCGCGGCGAAAATGGCTGGCGGCCACGTTAATGCCGATATGGAAATCGCGCGAGGCAGGGAAATAGCCTATCTGCCGCACCGTTTCGCTGATGACGTAGCGGGTAAGCGGAACAATCAGGTTATGTTCTTCGGCCAGAGGGATAAAGACATCGGGCGAAATCCATCCCTGACGCGGGTTGTTCCAGCGCAGGAGGATCTCGACGCCGACGCATTCCCGGGTGCGGGCATTCACCAGCGGCTGGCAGAAGAGCTCAAACTCCCTGGCCGCAATTCCCATGTTGATTTCCCAGGTGAAACTGATTCGCCGCGCCGTGGCGAGCCAGGCGATATAGCCCATCAGTAAGCTGAGCATCAACGCCAGCGGCAGCTGGGTGGGCAGATTTTTTAACGCCATTTCGCCAGGCCCGGGGCCGCTCACCGTGACGCTGAAAGGGTAATGTTGTGACGACTGTTCCAGCAGGGAGGCGTTTTCATCGAAGGTCGGCGTAGTCGTCACCTGTTGCCCGTCGCGGAGGAAGTTATCTCCTACTCTCAGGACAACGTCGGTGATCTGCGGCCGCTGCGGCTCGAGAATCATTTTAGTGATGAGATCGATATTCACCACCTCCATCACCCCGTCGTTGCCGTCGCCCGCAACGGGAGACCACTGAATCAGTACCGGGCTGCCTTTTACCAGCCACCGGTCAGTCGACAGCAGCAGCCTGGATTCACTGACTGGAAGCTCCGGCACAAACTCACTGACGGGCACATTACGGCTGCCAAAGACGCTTGAGCAATACAGTATTCCGTCTTGAATGAGGGCGATGGAGCGTACGGTCTGGAGGATCGCCGCCTGTTTTCGCAGGATCAGATTTGCTTCGGAACAGGGTATGCCAACCAGTGAAAGTAGCGTTTCACGCTGGACCTCTAACGAGAGAAGCACCTTATCAAGCGCACGCACGGTGTGGTGGGTAAAGTCGTGGATCCGATCCTGATTTATGTTGCGCTGTGAAATAAAGCGAATGCCCAGCGTCAGGACGAGCGTAACGAGCGCAACCGTGACACAGACGATAACGCGTTTTCGGCGATAGTCTTTTATGATCGTTTGTGCAGTTTGCATGAACGGTCGCCTGTTAAGCACCGGCCAGAAAAGCCAGACGCAACAGTGACAGTGTAGTGGGGAATACGTGAAGCGACGAGACGAGAGGGGAAAATTCGCCCATCTGTTGCAGATGGGCGAAAGGAAGGCTTAGTCGCACTGCACCTTAATGGCCAGACCGCCGCGCGAGGTCTCACGGTACTTCGCGTTCATGTCCTTGCCGGTTTCGTACATGGTTTCAATAACCTTATCCAGCGACACGCGTGGCTCGCTGGTACGGCGCATCGCCATACGCGAGGCGTTGATCGCTTTGACGGAGGCGATGGCGTTACGCTCAATGCACGGCACCTGCACCTGACCGGCAACCGGGTCACAGGTCAGACCGAGGTTGTGCTCCATACCGATTTCCGCCGCCACGCACACCTGCTCAGGGCTGGCGCCCAACAGTTCCGCCAGACCCGCTGCCGCCATAGAGCAGGCCACGCCCACTTCACCCTGACAGCCTACTTCGGCACCAGAGATGGACGCATTCATTTTGTACAGCGCGCCGATAGCGCCTGCCGCGAGGAAATAACGGATATAGATATCCGGTGTCACGGGCTCAATAAAGTGATCGTAATAGGCCAGCACCGCCGGAACGATACCGCACGCGCCGTTGGTCGGCGCCGTCACCACGCGACCACCCGCTGCGTTCTCTTCGTTAACCGCGAGGGCAAACATGTTCACCCAGTCGACCACGTTCATTGGGTCATTGGAGAACTTGTCGGTGGTGACCAGCATGCGGCGCAGCGCAGAGGCACGACGCGGTACGCGCAGAGGCCCAGGCAGAACACCCTCGGTGTTCATCCCGCGGTCAATACAGGCGCGCATGGTTTGCCACACGTTAGCAAAATAGTCTTCGATCTCTTTCTTGCTGTGCAGCGCCAGTTCATTCTGCATCACCATGCCGGACAGGGACAGACCGGTCTCTTTGCAGTAGCCCAGCATCTCGGTGGCCGATTTAAACGGATAGGGCACATTGACGTCGCCCGCGCTCTCTTTACCAAAGTGTTCTTCGTCAACGATAAAGCCGCCGCCGATGGAGTAGTAGGTTTTACTGTAGATCTCTTTTTCGCCGCTCCAGGCGTGGATGGTCATGCCGTTTTCATGCAGCGGCAGGTTGTCGCTACGAAAACGCATCCCGTCATCCTGCGGGAAGTCCACTTCGTGCTGACCGTTAGCCAGCAGTAAGCGTCCGCGCGTTTCCACGTCGCGGATAAATGCCGGAATGGCATCAATATCAACAGTGTCCGGCATATTGCCTGCCAGACCCATAATAATGGCGATATCGGTGTGGTGGCCTTTACCCGTTAATGACAGTGAACCGTAAACGTCTACGGCGACACGGGTAACGCTTTCCAGTAATCCTTTTTCGACCAGATCATCGACGAACTGTTTACCGGCCTTCATCGGCCCTACAGTGTGGGAAGAGGAAGGACCAATCCCCACTTTGAACATGTCGAATATACTAATCACTTTCACACTCCTGACAGGGTTACTGGGGTTCCAGTAACGATGTTATAACTGCGCATAGTGTAAGAGGGAACACCAACCTCGGCTTAACTATTCACATGAATTAAACTAATGGTTAACGATGGTTTTGCTAATAGCGCGACGCCGATCGCAAACCTGCCAGAAAAGGGTGGAATGTAAAGTATAGTCAAGGCTTCAGGCCGATTTGCAGGGCCAGCTCACGAATGATGCCTGCCGTCATGCCCCAGACAAAATAATGCTGATACCACGACAGCCAGACCCGATGATCGTGTCCGCGGCGGTGAATATCCAGTGGGTGATAGCGGCCCAGACGAAGGGCCTCTTCCAGCGGCATTTCGAACACCGCTGAAACTTCATCGACGCTGGCGTGATACTGAAGATCGGGCGGAATAATGCCAACGACCGGCGTGACCTGAAAACCGGTTACGCTGTCCACTGGCGGCAGCACGCCGATCACCTCGACTGTCTCCGGGGGGATTGCCACTTCCTCATGCGCTTCACGCAGTGCGGCGGCAATCAGGGATGCATCGGTGCTGTCCACCGCGCCGCCCGGGAACGCAACCTGACCGGCGTGTTTTCGCATATGCGGTGAGCGCTGGGTAAGCAACAGACCCGGCTGCTCACGGCGCACGACCGGGATCAGCACCGCCGCCTGACGTTGATTCAGCGTGGCGCGGCTAACCTGGGGCCGCAGAAGCTGAAAGCGTGACAGAAAATCATCCAGCGTCAGGTTGTCTTTCTTCACCGTGAGTTCTCCAGTTGTTTCAGGATACGATTCACTTTATCAAAGGTTTCCTGATATTCCGCCTCGACCTGGCTATCGGCCACAATGCCACCGCCTGCGGAACAGTACAGGTTACCGTCGCACGCCGTCAGGGTGCGAATAGTGATGCTGGTATCCATGGTGCCGCACAGACTCACATAGCCGATGCTGCCGCACCAGGCGTTGCGGCGATGTGGTTCCAGTTCGTCGATGATCTCCATCGCCCGGACCTTCGGCGCGCCGGTGATGGAGCCGCCCGGAAACGCGGCGCGGAGCAGATCGCAGGCGGTTCGCGAGGCCGGCAGGCGTGCGGTGATGGTGCTGACCAGATGATGCACCGCCGGGAAAGGCTCCACGACGAACAGCTCCGGCACGCGCACGCTGCCCGGCTCGGCGACGCGACCAATATCATTGCGCATCAGATCGACAATCATCAGGTTTTCGGCACGATCTTTGGGAGAGGCCGCCAGCGTCTCCGCCTGCTGGCGGTCGGCGTCGGCGTTGGCAAGGCGCGGCAGTGTGCCCTTTATTGGGCGGGTCTGAATCATACCGTCAGCCAGGTGGATAAAACGCTCAGGCGAAAGGCTGAGTATGGCGCCGTGTTCAAAGCGTAAAAATGCACTGAACGGGGCCTTATTGCTGGCATTGAGGCGGGTAAACGCCTGCCATTCGTCTCCCTTGTACGCCGCCTGGAAACGCTGGGCAAGGTTGACCTGATAACAGTCGCCACTGTGAAGATACGCCTGCACACGGGAGAATTTTTCCGCGTATTCCTCCGCGCTCATGTTCGAGCGCCAGCCGGAGGTCAGCATAAAGTGTTCCGGGGCGGCGGGCCGTTGCGCCTCAAGCCAGGCCAGACGCGCCTGTACGTCCCGGTGGCTCAGCAGAGAAACCGTCTGCTTACGGTGATCCACGATCAGCGCCCAGTCATACAGCCCCACCGCCATATCCGGCAGGGAAATATCCGCCTGCGCATGCTCAGGCAGCGTTTCGAAACGGCGACCCAGATCGTAACCAAACAGGCCCAGCGCGCCCCCCTGGAAAGGCAGATCCGGATCAGGTCTGGCAGTTAAGCCCAGAGCATCGATCTCGTTCTGAAGCCGCATCAGCGGATCGTCCGTTGGCGACAGCGCATCGGTCGTCAGCGTTTTAACCGGGTCGGCCACCAGAATATCAAAGCGGCTGTAGGGGTGATCCGCATGGCCGGAGTGCAGCAGCATGGCAAAAGGAAGGTGGCTCAGACGGGCAAACCAGAACTCCGCGGCGTCAGCACGCCAGGGCAAGGTCATAACAGTGGGGAAGCGCATGTTCATGTATGGCATACTACCGGGCAGCGTGAAATAATTAGCGCGAATAATTTAGCAGGAGTTAACGATGTTTGCAGGTTTACCTTCTCTCAGCCATGACCAACAGCAGAAAGCCGTTGAACGTATTCAGGAGCTGATGTCCCAGGGGATGAGCAGCGGACAGGCAATTTCCCAGGTCGCGGAAGAACTTCGCGCCACCCATACCGGCGAGCGGATCGTGGCGCGCTTTGAGGATGAAGATGAAGAATAACCGGCTTACACTGCCGCGATAATCTTGATCTCAACCTTATATTCCGGTTTCATCAGCGTGGCCTGTACGGTGCAGCGTACAGGCGCGTGACCCGCCACCACCCACGCATCCCATGCTTTATTCATCGCCGCGAAATCGTCTTTATTCGCCAGAAAAATCGTCGCATCCAGAATGCGGGATTTGTCGCTGCCCTGTTTTTCCAGTACGGCGTCGATCTGCGCCAGGGTGTTGGCGGTCTGCTCGAAGGCGTCGGCGTCCAGATTGGCAGGGACGCCGGTGTAGTACAGCGTCTGGTTGTGGATCACCACATCAGACCAGCGGGCTTCGGCATCAATGCGCGTAATTGTCATAAACGTATCCTCGTTATCTTTCGTCGTCAGGCGGCAAGACTGCCATAATGTTCCGCCGTCGTCACTATTTGGGGTGGCACCGGAGAGAAGGGGCTGACATAATCCCTGTGCAAAAATACAGTGAGAGAACACCGTGGCAGACGATTTTTCCCCAGAAGGTCAGTTAGCACAGGCTATTCCCGGCTTTAAACCGCGCGAACCCCAACGTCAGATGGCGCATGCCGTTGCGCACGCTATCGACAAGGCGCAGCCGCTGGTCGTGGAGGCCGGTACCGGTACGGGGAAAACGTATGCTTACCTCGCTCCTGCGCTGCGGGCGAAAAAGAAGGTGATCATCTCTACGGGATCAAAAGCGCTCCAGGATCAGCTCTACAGCCGCGATTTACCCACGGTGGCGAAAGCGCTGAAATACAAAGGGCGTCTGGCCTTGCTGAAAGGGCGTTCTAACTACCTGTGTCTGGAGCGTCTTGAACAGCAGGCGCTGGCGGGCGGCGACCTGCCGGTACAAACCCTGAGCGATGTGATCGTCCTGCGCGCCTGGGCCAACCAGACGGAGGAGGGGGACATCAGCACCTGCGCGAGCGTGCCGGAAGACTCCCCGGCCTGGCCGCTGGTGACCAGCACCAATGACAACTGCCTCGGCAGCGACTGCCCGCTGTATAAAGACTGTTTTGTGGTGAAAGCGCGTAAAACCGCGATGGACGCCGACGTGGTGGTGGTGAACCATCACCTGTTTCTTGCGGATATGGTGGTCAAGGACAGTGGTTTCGGCGAGCTGATCCCGGAGGCGGAGGTGATGATCTTCGATGAAGCCCATCAGCTACCGGACATCGCCAGCCAGTATTTTGGTCAGTCGCTCTCCAGCCGTCAGCTTCAGGATCTGGCGAAAGATATTACCATTGCCTATCGCACCGAACTCAAAGATACCCAGCAGTTGCAGAAGTGCGCGGACCGCCTGGCGCAATGCGCACAGGATTTCCGCTTACAGCTTGGCGAGCCGGGCTATCGCGGCAACCTGCGCGAACTGCTCGCAGACAAAAATATCCAGCGCGCGCTGCTGCTGCTCGATGATGCCCTTGAACTCTGTTACGACGTGGCGAAGCTGTCCCTCGGACGTTCAGCGCTGCTGGACGCCGCCTTCGAGCGCGCCACGCTTTACCGTGGGCGGCTGAAGCGGCTGAAAGAGATCAACCAGCCGGGCTACAGCTACTGGTACGAATGTACCTCGCGCCACTTCACCCTGGCGCTCACGCCGCTGACCGTTGCCGACAAATTCAAAGAGGTGATGGCGCAAAAGCCCGGCACCTGGGTCTTTACCTCGGCCACGCTGTCGGTCAATGACGATCTGCACCACTTTACCGAGCGCCTCGGCATTGAGCAGGCGGAATCCTTGCTTCTGCCGAGCCCGTTCGACTATGAGAGACAGGCGCTGCTGTGCGTGCCGCGCAATCTGCCGCTGCCTAACCAGCCGGGCGCGGCGCGCCATCTGGCGGCCATGCTGAAGCCGATGATCGAGGCCAACAACGGGCGCTGCTTTATGCTCTGCACCTCACACGCCATGATGCGCGATCTGGCCGAGCAGTTCCGCGCCACCATGACGCTACCGGTGCTGTTGCAGGGAGAAACCAGTAAAGGCCAGCTGCTCCAGCAGTTTGTCAGCGCCGGTAATGCCCTGCTGGTGGCGACCAGCAGCTTCTGGGAAGGGGTGGACGTGCGCGGCGACACGCTCTCGCTGGTGATTATCGATAAGCTGCCGTTCACATCGCCGGACGATCCGCTTCTGAAAGCGCGCATGGAGGACTGCCGTCTGCGCGGGGGCGATCCGTTCGACGACGTCCAGCTGCCGGACGCGGTCATCACGCTTAAACAGGGGGTAGGGCGACTGATCCGCGACGTCACCGATCGCGGGGTGCTGGTGATCTGCGACAACCGCCTGGTGATGCGTCCCTACGGCGCGACCTTCCTCGCCAGCCTGCCGCCCGCGCCGCGCACGCGGGATATTAAACGCGCGGTCCGCTTCCTGGCGAACCCGACGGCGGAGTAATTCTTCCCGGAGTGTGTTAAGATGCGCGCCATTTTGTGACTGACCATTGCGAGAGCGCGACGACTGATGCGAATTCTGGCTATTGATACCGCGACAGAGGCCTGTTCCGTTGCCCTGTGGAACGACGGTACGATTTTTGCTCATTTCGAAGAGTGCCCACGGGAACATACCCAACGTATTCTGCCCCTGGTAAAAACCATTTTAACCGAGGGCAACACCGCCCTGACTGACCTCGACGCGCTGGCCTACGGCCGTGGTCCGGGCAGCTTTACGGGCGTACGTATCGGGATTGGCATTGCGCAGGGTCTGGCGCTGGGCGCTGACCTGCCGATGATCGGCGTCTCCACGCTTGCGACCATGGCCCAGGGAGCATGGCGCATGACCGGCGCCACCCGCGTGCTGGCTGCGATTGATGCCCGCATGGGGGAAGTCTACTGGGCGGAGTACACCCGTGACGAAAACGGCGTCTGGCACGGCGAAGAGACGGAAGCGGTGCTTAAACCTGAAGCCGTCACCGGGCGCCTGAAACAGCTCTCCGGTGAGTGGGCGACGGTCGGAACCGGCTGGGCGGCGTGGCCGGAGATGGCGAAGGACACCGGCCTTACGCTGGTGGACGGTAACATGCTCCTGCCCGCCGCCGAAGATATGCTGCCGATTGCCTGTCAGCTGCTTGCCGCAGGAAAAACCGTGGCGGTTGAACACGCTGAACCGGTTTATTTACGAAACACCGTCGCGTGGAAGAAACTTCCTGGCCGCGAGTGAATCTCAGTAACAGGAACTGAGAAAAAGGAGTCGCATCATGGCGGTTCAGACTAAAGTTGTACGCTTTTTTATGGCAGGCGCGGTTGCCATAGCACTGAGCGGGTGCGTCACCGTTCCTGATGCGATCAAGGGCACCAGCCCGACGCCACAGCAGGATCTGGTACGCGTGATGAATGCCCCGGAGCTGTATGTCGGGCAGGAAGCGCGGTTTGGCGGCAAGGTGGTTGAAGTGCTAAACCAGCAGGGGAAAACCCGGCTGGAGATTGCCACCGTTCCACTGGACGACGGCGCGCGGCCTGTTCTGGGTGAAGCCTCGCGCGGGCGGATCTACGCTGACGTCAGCGGCTTCCTCGATCCGGTAGATTTCCGCGGGCAGCTGGTGACCGTCGTTGGGCCGATTACCGGTTCGGTGGCGGGGAAAATCGGCAATACGCCATACAAATTTATGACCATGCAGGTGAACGGCTACAAACGCTGGCGTATCGCCCAGCAGGTGGTGATGCCGCCACAGCCAATCGATCCGTGGATGTGGGGACCGCATCCGTATCGTTACGGCTACGGTGGCTGGGGGTGGTACAATCCAGGCCCTGCACAGGTTCAAACAATAGTAACTGAGTAAGTTACTGTTATTGCTAGGAAAGAGACAGCGGCTCAGCCGCTGTCTCTGTTTTTTTACGGATAAAACGAAAAAAAAGAGTGACGCGCTTCGCAACCTGCAATCTGAACAATTAATAAACTGGTACGCTGAGTTAATATAATGTTAACAAACTGTTTATTATCGGGGCTGTGATGACGACGAACACTCATTTCAGAGGTGATGCATTGAAAAAGGTTTGGCTTAACCGTTATCCCGCGGATGTCCCTGCGGAGATCAATCCTGACCGTTATCAATCCCTGATTGAATTATTTGAACACTCGGTACGGCGCTACGCTGACCAGCCCGCGTTCGTGAATATGGGCGAAGTGATGACCTTCCGTAAGCTGGAAGAGCGCAGCCGGGCGTTTGCGGCCTATTTACAGGAAGGGTTGGGCTTGCAGAAAGGGGATCGCGTCGCGCTGATGATGCCAAACCTGCTGCAATACCCGGTGGCGCTGTTCGGCATCCTCAGGGCAGGGATGATCGTGGTTAACGTTAACCCGCTCTATACCCCGCGCGAGCTGGAACATCAGTTGAATGACAGCGGCGCGGCGGCGATTGTGATTGTCTCCAACTTTGCCCACACGCTGGAAAAAGTCGTTGAAAAAACTCAGGTTAAGCACGTCATCCTGACGCGCATGGGTGACCAGCTCTCTACCGCGAAAGGTACGCTGGTCAACTTTGTCGTTAAATACGTTAAGCGGCTGGTGCCGAAATACCACCTGCCGGATGCCATCTCCTTCCGCCGCGCCCTGCATGCGGGCTACCGGATGCAATACGTAAAGCCGGAGATCGTGTCCGAGGATCTGGCCTTCCTGCAATACACGGGCGGCACCACCGGCGTGGCAAAAGGGGCGATGCTGACCCACCGTAACATGCTGGCGAACCTTGAGCAGGTTAACGCCACCTACGGGCCGCTGCTGCACCCGGGCAAGGAGCTGGTGATCACCGCGCTTCCGCTGTATCACATTTTTGCGCTGACCATGAACTGCCTGCTGTTTATCGAGCTTGGCGGTCAAAACGTATTGATCACCAACCCGCGCGATATCCCGGGGCTGGTCAAAGAGCTGGCGAAATACCCGTTCACCGCCATGACCGGCGTGAACACCCTGTTTAACGCGCTGCTTAACAATAAAGAGTTCCAGCAGCTCGATTTCTCCACGCTGCACCTCTCCGCGGGTGGCGGGATGCCGGTTCAGCAGGCTGTTGCCGAGCGCTGGGTGAAACTCACCGGGCAGTATCTGCTGGAAGGCTATGGCCTGACGGAGTGCGCCCCGCTGGTCAGCGTTAACCCGCATGACATCGACTACCACAGCGGCAGTATCGGTCTGCCGGTCCCGTCGACGGAAGCAAAACTGGTGGATGATGAGGATAACGAAGTGCCTCACGGTGAGCCAGGGGAGCTGTGTGTCAGAGGGCCGCAGGTGATGCTGGGCTACTGGCAACGTCCGGATGCCACGGATGAGATCATCAAAGACGGCTGGCTGCACACGGGCGACATCGCGGTGATGGATGACGAAGGCTTCCTGCGCATCGTCGATCGCAAGAAAGACATGATCCTTGTGTCAGGGTTTAACGTCTATCCGAACGAAATCGAAGACGTGGTGATGCAGCACAGCGGCGTGCTGGAAGTGGCGGCGGTGGGCGTTCCTTCCGGCAGCAGCGGTGAAGCGGTGAAGATATTTGTGGTCAAGAAAGATCCTTCTCTGACCGAGGATGCGCTGATAACGTTCTGTCGCCGTCAGCTGACGGGCTATAAAGTGCCGAAGCTGGTGGAATTCCGGGATGAGCTGCCGAAATCCAACGTCGGGAAGATATTACGACGAGAATTACGTGACGAAGCCCGTGCCAAAGTGGACAATAAGGCCTGAGCTTCACGTTAATCGCCCAGACGCCGGTTAAGCCGGCGTTTTTTATGGGCGCAAACAAAAGAGAGTCCGATTTGAATTACCAGATGATCACTACCAACGACGAGCTGGCTTCGCTGTGCGAGGTGACGCGTGAATTTCCTGCTATCGCCCTGGATACGGAATTTGTCCGCACCCGAACGTACTATCCGCAGCTGGGTCTGATTCAGATGTATGACGGCAAACACGTGTCATTGATTGACCCCCTCGGCATTACCGACTGGGCGCCAATGCGCGAGCTGTTGCTGGATACCGCCGTGACCAAATATCTGCACGCGGGCAGTGAAGATCTGGAAGTCTTTCTCAACACTTTTGGCATCATGCCGCAGCCGCTGATTGATACCCAGATCCTCGCGGCGTTCAGCGGTCGTCCGCTCTCCTGGGGCTTCGCCGCGATGGTGGAAGAGTACACCGGTCTGACGCTGGATAAGAGCGAATCGCGTACCGACTGGCTCGCGCGTCCCCTAACGGCGCGTCAGCTTGAATACGCCGCGGCAGACGTCTTTTACCTTCTTCCAATTGCCGGCCAGCTTATGAAAGAGGCTGAGGCGTCCGGTTGGCTGTCTGCCGCACTGGACGAGTGCCGCATGACGCAGCAGCGTCGTCAGGAAGTGGTTGATCCGAAAGAGGCCTGGCGTGACATCACCAACGCCTGGCAGCTGCGCACCCGCCAGCTGGCCTGTCTGCAACTGCTGGCTGACTGGCGTCTGCGTAAAGCACGTGAGCGCGATCTGGCGGTTAACTTCGTGGTGCGTGAAGAACACCTGTGGGCGGTGGCGCGCTATATGCCGGGTAGCCTTGGCGAACTGGACAGCATTGGCCTTTCCGGGAGTGAGATCCGTTTCCACGGTAAAACGCTGCTCGCGCTGGTAGAGAAAGCTCAGCAGCTGCCGGAGGACGCACTGCCAGAACCACTGCTTAACCTGATGGATATGCCGGGCTACCGCAAGGCATTCAAAGATATCAAAGCGCTGGTGCAGACGGTGGCGGGGGAAAGCAAACTGAGTGCCGAACTGCTGGCTTCACGTCGTCAGATTAACCAGCTGCTGAACTGGCACTGGAAGTTGAAACCGCAAAATGGTTTACCGGAGCTGGTCGCCGGATGGCGGGGGGAACTGATGGCCGAACGCCTGAATACCCTGCTGGAAGGGTATCCGCGCTAAAGAATTGTAGCCCCGGTAAGCGCAGCGCCACCGGGGAAATTGCCGGGTGGCGCGATGCTTGCCCGGCCTACAAAACCACAACCGGATTAACGCGACTCTTCCGCTTCCGGAAGCGTCACGTTCAGCTCCAGAATCGAAATATCCCCGTCTTTTTGCTCCAGCTGAACGGTGACCATTTCTGGGTCAATCTGCACGTATTTGCAGATCACTTCCAGAATGTCTTTGCGCAGCTGCGGCAGGTAGTGCGGTTCGGCGTCGCTACGACGACGTTCCGCAACAATGATTTGCAGACGTTCTTTTGCGATGTTGGCGGTGCTTTTTTTCCGCGAGAGAAAAAAGTCCAGTAATGCCATAACTTATCCTCCGAACAGGCGTTTGAGGAAACCTTTCTTCTCTTCTTCAATGAAGCGGAAAGGACGTTCTTCTCCCAGCAGACGGTCAACGGTATCCGCATACGCTTTACCCGCGTCTGCCTGTGTATCCAGGATCACGGGCTCGCCCTGGTTAGAGGCGCGCAACACGGACTGATCTTCCGGGATCACGCCAACCAGTTTGATGCGCAGGATCTCCAGCACGTCTTCCATGCTCAGCATGTCACCTTTGTTCACCCGGCCCGGGTTGTAGCGGGTCAGCAGCAGGTGCTCTTTGATTGGCTCCTGGCCATTTTCCGCGCGACGGGATTTCGAGGCCAGAATGCCGAGAATACGGTCGGAATCACGTACTGACGAGACCTCCGGGTTGGTGGTGATGATGGCTTCATCCGCGAAGTAGAGCGCCATCAGCGCGCCGGTTTCGATACCGGCCGGGGAGTCGCAGACCACAAAGTCGAACTCCATCTTTTTCAGATCGTCGAGCACCTTTTCCACGCCTTCGCGGGTCAGGGCGTCTTTATCACGGGTCTGGGACGCCGGAAGAATGTAGAGGTTCTCGGTACGCTTATCTTTAATCAGCGCCTGGTTAAGGGTGGCATCGCCCTGAATGACGTTCACGAAGTCATACACCACGCGACGCTCGCAACCCATGATCAGGTCCAGGTTACGCAGACCGATATCGAAGTCGATTACGACGGTTTTCTTTCCCTTCTGGGCCAAACCAGTAGCGATGGCCGCGCTGGAGGTGGTCTTGCCAACGCCTCCTTTACCCGAAGTCACAACAATAATGCGTGCCATAGAAATTCCTTGTTAAAAGGGATCAATTTAACGGTTGAACGGTCAAAGCGTTATCTGCCAGTTGCAGACGGGCCGCTTTGCCATAAAATTCGGCTGGGATTTTATCGCTCAGCCAATATTCACCTGCGATAGACACCAGTTCTGCCGTCAGGTGAGTACAAAAAATTTGTGCTTCTCGATCGCCGCTGGCGCCCGCAAGCGCACGTCCACGCATCATACCGTAAACGTGAATATTGCCATCTGCAATCAGTTCAGCGCCCGCACTGACGTGGCTTGTAACAATCAGATCACAGTTTGGCGCATAAATGCGCTGACCGGAACGAACCGGCAGATCAATCAATCGCGTTTTTGTGACTGGGGCTACATTTTGCGCCGGAGGCGGGGGAGCGGGAACGGTTGCAGGCGTTGCACGTGGGGCTTTTTCTTTGCCCTCGTTTAACAAGGGCAAACCCGCGCGTTCAATTTCGGCTTTTAACTCTGCGTCTTTGCAGCCGCTAATGCCCACGATGCGCAACCCCGTGGAGGCGACGGCCTGCTGGAGCCGCTTCCAGTTAACCGGCCCCTCAAGGTCGCTTACATTGACGACGACAGGAGCATGCTTAAGAAAAGCGGGAGCCTGCGCGATTTTGTCTTCTAACGCCTGACGAATAACCTCGGGTTTTGCATCATGCAAATGAACCACTGATAAGGTGAAGCTACTGCCTTTAAGCTCGATGGGCGTATTTGACATCCTGGCCTTACTCAATTTGCTATTAACCGCAACACATCGCCGCGATATTCCGAAGAGTATCAGGCATGTTATAGTCAGGAGTATATTGAGGCAAGCAACCACCCGTTAATTCAGAGTAAAAACATGTTTTGTGTGATCTACAGAAGTACCAGCCGCGACCAGACCTACCTTTATGTCGAAAAGAAAGACGATTTTTCCCGCGTGCCTGAAGAATTAATGAAAAGCTTTGGCCGACCGCAGCTGGCGATGCTGCTGCCGCTGGACGGCCGTAAGAAGCTGGTGAACGCCGATCTGGAGAAAGTCAAAAAGGCGTTAACCGAGCAGGGCTATTATTTACAGCTTCCGCCGCCACCGGAGAATTTATTAAAACAGCATCTTGAGGTGAGCGGAAAGAAATAAGCCCGGGTCCTTCCGGGAACAACTCATCAACCGATTAGGGGTCGACCATGTATCAACATCATAACTGGCAAGGTGCATTACTGGATTATCCCGTCAGCAAAGTGGTCTGCGTGGGCAGCAACTATGCAAAACATATTCAGGAGATGGGCAGCGCCGTGCCGGAAGAGCCGGTTCTGTTTATTAAGCCAGAAACCGCACTGTGCGATATTCGCCAGCCGCTGGTTCTGCCGCAGGGACTGGGCTCGGTGCATCATGAAGTGGAGCTGGCGGTGCTGATCGGCGCGACGCTGCGCCAGGCGACCGAAGAGCATGTAGAGAAAGCGATTGCGGGTTACGGTGTCGCGCTTGACCTGACGCTGCGTGATGTTCAGGGCAAAATGAAGAAAGCGGGGCAGCCGTGGGAAAAAGCGAAGGGTTTTGATAATTCATGCCCGATTTCCGGTTTCATTCCGGTGAGTGAATTTACCGACGATCCGCAGAACACGCCGCTCAGCCTGAAGGTCAACGGCGAGATCCGCCAGCAGGGAACGACCGCTGACATGATCCATAAGATCGTTCCGCTGATTGCCTACATGAGCCGCTTCTTCACCCTGAAACCTGGCGACGTGATCCTCACCGGCACTCCGGAAGGTGTGGGGCCGCTGCTTAGCGGCGACGAACTGGATGTCAGTTTTAACGGCCTGTCGCTGAAAACCCGCGTGCTGTAAAAGCACCTTGCCGCCTGAAAAGGGCGGCAAAACTTGCATCAACGTGCCAGACTCGTTATAAGGTGCGCTCTATTTTGACGTGTGGACATCCCGATGAACGACATTCCTTTCTGGCAAAGCAAAACTCTCGACGACATGACCGACGCGGAGTGGGAATCGTTGTGTGACGGCTGCGGGCAGTGCTGCCTGCATAAGCTGATGGATGAAGATTCGGACGAGATCTATTTCACCAACGTAGCCTGCAAGCAGTTAAACATCAAAACCTGCCAGTGCCGCAACTATGAGCGCCGTTTCGAATATGAGCCGGACTGCATCAAGTTAACCCGTGAAAATCTACCGACCTTTGAGTGGCTGCCGCATACCTGCGCGTATCGCCTGCTGGCGGAAGGGAAAGATCTGCCCACATGGCATCCGCTGTTGACGGGGTCGAAAGCGGCGATGCACGGCGAACGTATTTCCGTGCGCCACATTGCGGTGAAAGAGTCCGAGGTGCGGGACTGGGAAGACCACATTATGAATCACCCTAATCGGTGATAATAAAAAACCCGCCGAGGCGGGTTTTTTATTGTTCACAATTGTGTCGAGTGGCGCTGCGCTTACCCGACCTGCAAAACTGACGTTGCCGTTCTGCTTTTACCTTCCAAAAAGATCGCGTTTCTTTGGTTTGAACGGCTGGGCAATCAGCACCAGCAGCGCCACCACAAAGTAGGCGACAAAAATGCCCACCAGCCACTGCGGCATCTCCAGCGTCAGGAATTCCCACTGGCGTACAGAGCAGTCACCGGAGGCCACAAACACCTGCGGCAGCCATTTATCCAGCGGCAGCCAGCTCGGGAAGCGGGCGGCAAAATCGCAGGTCATAAACGGCGACGGGTGAAGCTGCATTTGGGTGTGCTCCCAGGCAAGCGCAATGCCTTTCCCGGCGCTGTACAGCCAGATGGCAATTGCCGCATAGCGTAACGGTGATTTGGGTGCAATCGCACCTACCAGACCCGCGCCCATAATGCCGAACAGCGCACAACGCTCATAAATACACAGTACGCAAGGTTTCAGCCCCATCACATGCTGAAACCACAGCGCGACCATTTCCAGCGCAAAGGCGGTCAGGGCCATCAACAACCACGCTCCGCGACCGCGTGAGCACTGGTTCAAAAATCGCAACATAATCATTTCCCTGGAACATGCTTAGACAGCGCAGTGTAAACGAATTTTAATGCGCCGCAAGTATACCTGCTTGCAATAACCATTGCGTACAGGGAACGAGAGTAATTTTGATGCACAGTAAACCAACCAGGGTAAGCACCAGCGTATACGGCAGCGCCATCCAGACCATTCTTCCATAAGAAAGTCGTATGAGTGGCGCCAGCGCCGAGGTCAGCAGGAAGAGGAATGCCGCCTGACCGTTCGGGGTTGCCACGGAGGGGAGGTTGGTTCCGGTGTTGATCGCCACCGCCAGCAGCTCGAACTGTTCACTGCTGACAATCCCTTGCTCCATCGCGGCTTTGGCCTCATTGATGTATACCGTCCCGACAAAGACGTTATCGGATATAGAGGACAACAGACCGTTAAACAAATAGAACAGCGTTAGCTGCGAATCTGGCGTGGCTTGAAGCACAAACGCGATGATCGGCGCGAACAGATGTTGGTCAATAATCACCGCCACGACGGCAAAAAACACCGCCAGCAGGGCGGTAAACGGCAGCGCTTCGGTAAAGGCTTTTCCGATAGCATGTTCGTCCGTAACGCCGCCCAGGCTGGTTGCAAGGATAATTACCGACAGGCCAATCAGCCCCACCTCGGCAAGGTGGAAGGCCAGCGCAGCGATAAGCCACACGCCGATGAAGCCCTGTGCAATCAGGCGCAGCGTCTCCTGGCGCGTGCGTTGTTTGCGGCTCTGCTCGTCAAACTTATGCAGCTCCTGGCGGACCTGATCGGGCAACGTCGCGCCATACCCAAAGAGGTTGAATTTTTCGACCAGCACACAGGTGGCTAACCCGCAGACCAGCACGGGTACGCTGACCGGCGCCATGCGCAGGAAAAATTCGCCAAAATGCCACTCAGCT
Source organism: Enterobacter sp. MGH119 (assembly GCF_001037675.1). Taxonomy (NCBI): domain Bacteria; kingdom Pseudomonadati; phylum Pseudomonadota; class Gammaproteobacteria; order Enterobacterales; family Enterobacteriaceae; genus Enterobacter; species Enterobacter sp. MGH119. The sequence goes on from NZ_KQ089929.1 coordinate 759,502, forward strand.
GCTTTGGCGATAATCAGGTTTTGCGGCTCCCCGACCATGGTCATCACGCCGCCCAGCGCCGTCCCCACGCCTGCATGCATCATCAGGCTGCGCAGAAATGCGCGGAACTGTTCCAGCACATCGCGGTTGTGCGCCTCAACGTGGCTGTCGTCCTGCAAGTTATCGCCAGGACGAGACGAGGCCACCCGGTGGTAAATCCCGTAAAAGCCGACGGCGACGCTGATCACTACCGCCACGACCGTCAGCGCATCCAGGAAGGCAGAGAGGAAGGCTGCGGCGAGGCAAAACGCCAGCGAGAGCAGCGTTTTCGACGGAATGCTCAGCAGCAAACGGGTGAAGATAAACAGCAGAAGCTGCTTCATAAAGTAGATCCCCGCCACCATGAAGATCAGCAGCAGCAGGACTTCAAGATTCGACGCTATCTCGTTTTTAACATGCTCCGCGCTGGTCATTCCAATGACCACGGCTTCCAGCGCCAGCAGCCCGCCGGGCAACAGCGGATAGCACTTCAGCGCCATCGCCAGGGTAAAGATAAACTCGGCGACCAACATCCACCCGGCAACGAAGGGATCCAGCAAAAAGATAACGGGATTAACGACCAGGAATACCAGTAAAGTGAGTTTGTACCAGTCAGGTGACTGACCTAAAAAGTTGCGCCACAGCGCGCGCCCAAATGAAATTTCCACGACAGACGTCCTTTCCCCGTCAAATAAGACAAGACATCAGTATACGCAAAAATGGCGGCAGAGCGGGGGATTAAGCCATTTGTAAATTTCATAAAAATGAAACGGCGATCCCTCTTTTCTGTCTCTGCTGCGCTATCTGCCTCTGCACGCCTCTGGTATGATGAGTGTAATTTGCTAAAGCTGTGTAATGGAAATCTCACTATGGTCATTAAGGCGCAGAGCCCGGCGGGTTTCGCGGAAGAGTACATCATTGAAAGCATCTGGAATAATCGTTTCCCTGCGGGATCAATTCTACCTGCTGAACGCGAACTCTCTGAACTGATTGGCGTCACCCGTACCACGCTGCGAGAAGTGCTCCAGCGTCTGGCGCGCGATGGCTGGTTGACGATACAGCATGGCAAACCCACTAAAGTGAATAACTTCTGGGAAACGTCCGGGCTGAACATTCTGGAAACGCTGGCGCGTCTCGATCACGAAAGCGTACCGCAGCTGATTGATAATCTGCTTTCCGTGCGCACCAACATCGCCACCATTTTCATCCGCACCGCGTTTCGCCAGCACCCTGAAGATGCGCTGAAGGTACTTGCTACCGCCAATGAGGTGGAAGACCACGCGGATGCCTTTGCGACCCTGGATTACAACGTGTTCCGTGGTCTGGCGTTTGCTTCCGGCAATCCGGTTTACGGTTTGATCCTGAATGGAATGAAAGGGTTATATACGCGCATTGGTCGTCACTACTTTGCTAACCCTGAAGCCCGCAGTCTGGCGCTCGGCTTCTATCATAAACTGAGCAAACTCTGCACCGAAGGGCTGCACGATCAGGTCTATGAAACCGTGCGTCGTTACGGCCACGACTCCGGTGAAATCTGGCACCGGATGCAGAAAACGCTGCCGGGTGATTTAGCGATTCAGGGCCGGTAAAAGAAAAAACCTCTCGATTGAGAGGTTTTTTTTCGCCGGGTGGCGGCTTCGCCTGACCCGGCCTACAGGTCCCGTAGGCCCGGTAAGCGTAGCGCCACCGGGCAAAAAATCCCACTACAGCGTATTCAACCGCGCCGGACACCGCTCCAGCAGCTCCACGCTGCCATCTTCGTTCTGCTGCTCCAGCAAGACGTCAAATCCCCACAGGCGATGCACATGCTTCAGCACTTCCTTACGCCCCTTATCCAGCGGTGCGCGGTTGTGCGGAATATAGCGCAACGTCAGAGAGCGATCGCCGCGCAGATCCACGTTCCACACCTGAATGTTCGGTTCAAGATTACTCAGGTTGTACTGGGACGACAGGCGCGAGCGGATCTCGCGATAGCCCTCTTCGTTGTGGATCGCGGAGATCTCCAGGAAGTTGTTGCGGTCATCATCCAGTACGGTGAAGAAGCGGAAATCACGCATGATCTTCGGCGACATGAACTGGCTGATAAAGCTCTCATCCTTAAAATCACGCATCGCGAAGTGCAGCGTTTCCAGCCAGTCGGAACCGGCAATATCCGGGAACCAGTATTTGTCCTCTTCGGTGGGCGACTGACAAATACGCTTGATATCCTGGAACATGGCAAAGCCGAGCGCGTACGGGTTAATACCGCTGTACCACGGGCTGTTATATGCCGGCTGGAACACCACGTTGGTGTGGCTGTGCAGGAACTCCATCATAAACCGTTCGGAGACTTTTCCCTCGTCATACAGGTGGTTCAGAATGGTGTAGTGCCAGAAGGTCGCCCAGCCTTCGTTCATGACCTGGGTCTGCTTCTGCGGATAGAAATACTGGCTCACCTTGCGCACGATGCGCAGGATCTCACGCTGCCAGGGCTCCAGCAGTGGGGCGTTTTTCTCCATAAAGTAGAGCAGGTTTTCCTGCGGCTCGGAAGGGTAGCGACGCGCCTCGGCGACGGTTTTCTCCTCTTCACGTTTTGGCAGGGTGCGCCACAGCATATTCACCTGGCTTTGCAGATACTCCTCGCGGCTTTTCTGCCGGGCTTTCTCCTCCTGCAAGGAGATCTTCTGCGGACGCTTATAGCGGTCAACGCCGTAGTTCATCAGCGCGTGGCAGGAGTCCAGCAGTTTCTCAACCTCGTCCACGCCGTAGCGCTCTTCGCAGTCGGTAATGTAGTTACGGGCGAAGATGAGGTAATCAACGATTGAGCTGGCGTCCGTCCAGCTGCGGAACAGATAGTTATTTTTGAAGAACGAGTTATGTCCATAGCAGGCGTGCGCCATCACCAGCGCCTGCATGGTAATGGTGTTCTCCTCCATCAGATAGGCAATACATGGGTTAGAGTTAATGACGATTTCATACGCCAATCCCTGCTGCCCGTGCTTATACAGCCGCTCTGTCTCAATGAATTTTTTACCAAACGACCAGTGCGGATAGTTAATCGGCATCCCGACGCTGGAGTAAGCGTCCATCATCTGTTCCGAGGTGATGACTTCAATCTGATGGGGGTAGGTATCCAGACGATAGAGTTTGGCCACCCGGTCGATCTCCGCCAGGTAGACATCCAGCAACTCGAAGGTCCAGTCGGGTCCATCGCTCAGACGGGTGCTGTCCCTGGACATGGAATCTAGTGTAGCCATTAGCGCGCCCTCGTTGTTGGTCGCTCTCTCTGACTGGAGAGCCTCCTTTCAAGCATAGATCACCCCATTCAAATACGCGGGGCGCAGAAATTTTTTCTTTGCGATTTCACGTTTTCGATACGGCAAAAAAAGCGGTTCTCACAGAATTTTCTACTGGTTAAAAATAACGCGCAGCAGGAGATCCCAAATAAGCGCTATCCCCTGATACAGCGGGATATGTGAGTTGAGTCACCATAAAAAAGTCATATGTTGAATAATATTTTCAACTAGGTTATCAATCTGTAATTAGATGATTGTTCTTTTGCTCATAATGGAGTGGCTATGCGTGTTGTCATACTGGGAAGTGGTGTCGTTGGCGTAACCAGCGCCTGGTATTTAAGTCAGGCGGGACATGAGGTTACCGTTGTCGATCGCGAATCCGGTCCGGCGCTGGAAACCAGTGCGGCGAATGCGGGGCAAATCTCCCCGGGCTACGCTGCGCCGTGGGCGGCCCCGGGCGTTCCGCTGAAGGCGATCAAATGGATGTTTCAGCGACATGCGCCGCTGGCGATCAGCCTCGACGGCACGCAGTTCCAGCTTAAGTGGATGTGGCAGATGCTGCGCAACTGCGACACCCGCCACTATATGGAAAACAAAGGGCGCATGGTGCGTCTGGCGGAATACAGCCGCGACTGCCTGAAGGCGCTGCGTGCCTCAACGGGCATTGAATATGAAGGACGCCAGGGCGGCACGCTTCAGCTGTTCCGTACCGCGCAACAGTACGAAAACGCGACCCGCGATATCGCCGTGCTTGAAGATGCGGGCGTACCGTATCAGCTGCTGGAAGCCAGCCAGCTGGCGCAGGTGGAGCCAGCGCTTGCCGAGGTCGCGCACAAGCTGACGGGCGGTCTGCGTTTACCGAACGATGAAACCGGCGACTGCCAGCTTTTCACCCAGCGTCTGGCGCGCATGTGTGAGCAGGCCGGGGTGAAATTCCGCTTCAATACTTCTGTCGACAAACTGCTGTCGGAAGGGGAGAAGATTTACGGCGTGAAGTGTGGGGAAGAGGTAATCAAAGCCGATGCCTACGTGATGGCGTTTGGCTCCTACTCAACCGCGATGCTGAAAGGGATCCTGGATATCCCGGTCTATCCGCTGAAAGGCTACTCCCTGACCATTCCTGTGAAAGAGGACAGCGGTGCGCCGGTCTCGACCATTCTTGATGAAACCTACAAAATCGCCATCACCCGCTTCGATAACCGGATCCGCGTCGGCGGCATGGCGGAAATCGTGGGCTTTAATACTGAGCTGCTTAAACCGCGTCGTGAAACGCTGGAGATGGTCGTGGGCGATCTCTTCCCGCGCGGCGGCTTCATTGAGCAGGCGACGTTCTGGACCGGCCTGCGCCCGATGACCCCGGACGGCACGCCGATTGTGGGCCGTACGCCATACAAAAATCTGTGGACCAACACCGGCCACGGTACGCTTGGCTGGACCATGGCCTGCGGTTCGGGCCAGCTGCTGAGCGACCTGATCTCCGGGCGGACGCCGGCAATTCCGTTTGACGATTTGAGCGCCGCACGCTATCAATCAGGGTTTACCCCATCGCGTCCACAACACCTGCACGGCGCGCATAATTAAGGAGTCGCAATGTCCCGTCCTATTCTGGCCCAGCTGGATTTGCAGGCGCTGAAGGATAACCTGCAAATTGTTCGCCGTGCTGCGCCGGGTTCTCGTGTCTGGTCGGTGGTGAAAGCCAACGCCTACGGTCATGGTATCGACCGTATCTGGAGTGCGCTCGGCGCCACCGATGGTTTTGCCCTGCTGAATCTGGAAGAGGCCATCCTGCTGCGCGAGCGCGGCTGGAAAGGACCGATCCTGCTGCTGGAAGGATTCTTCCATGCGCAGGATCTGCCTCTGCTGGATAAGTACCGCCTGACGACCAGCGTTCATAGTAACTGGCAGATCAAGGCGATTCAGGACGCGAAGCTGCATGCCCCGCTGGATATCTATCTCAAAGTGAACAGCGGGATGAACCGTCTGGGCTTTCAGCCTGAACGGGTGCACACGGTCTGGCAGCAGCTTCGTGCGCTGAAAAACGTCGGTGAGATGACGCTGATGGCGCATTTCGCCGATGCGGAAAAGCCGGACGGAATTGCCGATGCCATGGTCCGCATTGAGCAGGCGGCAGAAGGGCTGGACTGTCCACGTTCGCTGTCGAACTCAGCGGCAACGCTCTGGCATCCTGAAGCGCACTACAACTGGGTGCGTCCGGGGATCGTTCTGTACGGCGCGTCACCCTCAGGTCAGTGGCAGGATATCGCCAACAGCGGCCTGAAGCCGGTGATGACGTTACGAAGCGAGATTATCGGCGTGCAGACGTTAAAAGCGGGCGATACGGTGGGCTATGGCAGCCGTTATCGGGCAGCGGGCGAACAGCGTATCGGTATCGTGGCGGGGGGCTATGCAGATGGTTATCCGCGCATCGCCCCGAGCGGCACGCCGGTGTGGGTCGATGGCGTGCGCACCGGCACGGTAGGCACCGTCTCAATGGACATGCTGGCCATTGATTTAACGCCGTGTCCCCAGGCGGGGATCGGGTCACCGGTTGAGCTGTGGGGCAACGAAGTTAAAATTGATGATGTGGCCGCTGCGGCGGGCACCGTTGGGTATGAGCTGATGTGCGCGCTGGCACCCAGAGTGCCTGTTGTGACGGTGTAACTTGTGTATGTGCCGGGTGGCGGCTTCGCCTTACCCGGCCTACAAAAGCCCGAAAGAAGGTCGGGTAAGCGTTATCGCCACCCGGCAAAAAAGCAGCTACTCCGCCTCTTCCTCCATCGGCCTTACGCCGACTTTGCGCACCGCATTATCTTCTTTCTCGGCTACCGTCCAGATCATCCCGGCAAACTCCACCTGGTCACCGACGACCGGCGCAGCCCCTAATAATTGCTGAATAATTTCACCCAGTGTTTGCTGGTTATCGCGATTCTCCAGTCCACCTTCCAGGCCATAAATCAGCGCCACATCCGCAAAGCGGGCGCTGGCTTCGAGGATAAAATCGCCGAAGAAACGCTGATCCAGCGCCACCGGGGGCGACTGGCTGAACAGCTTGCCGAGGGCAGGCAGGTCGCGCTCGCGGCCAATCACGCAGAGAATATCGTTCTCACGCAGCCGCGTGCTGCCGGTCGGGTGAAGCAGGGCGTTATCCCGGAACAGGGCGGCAATGCGCGTTTCAGCGGGCATATGCAGATCGCGCAGGGACGCGCCCACGCACCACTTATCGGAGCTTAGCTGGTAGACAAACTGTTCCCAGGGATTCTCAGGGTGAATATCCAGCCCCACGCGGGAGACCGGCCAGCCAATGGGCGGTACCACCACTTTGGCTTTTTTCGCCGCCCAGCCCAGCGACGTCCCCTGGAACAGCAGCGACACCAGCACCACGAAGAAGGCGACGTTAAAGAACAGGCGGGCGTTGTCCAGCCCGGCCATCATCGGGAACACTGCCAGAATAATCGGCACCGCGCCGCGCAGACCCACCCAACTGATAAATATCCGCTCACGCAGGTTAAATCCGCGGAACGGTAGCAGCCCGGCAAACACCGACAGCGGACGGGCGAAGAAGATCATCCAGGCCGACAAAAGCAGCGCCGGTACGGCGATAGGCAGCAGGTCCGACGGCGTCACCAGCAGGCCCAGCACCAGGAACATGGCAATCTGCGCCAGCCAGGCCAGACCGTCGAAGTTCTGCAAAATGGCGTGACGGTTGCGAATCGGTCGGTTGCCCAACAGGAAACCGCAAAGGTAAACCGCCAGAATACCGCTGCCGTCCAGCGCGGTGGTGACGGCAAAGATCAGGATCCCGCCGCTCAGGGCCAGCAGCGGGTAAAGGCCGGAAGGCAGCGTAATACGGTTGATCGTCTGCTGTAACAGGTAACCGCCGCCGAGACCAATGATAATCCCCAGGCCAAACTGCTGGAGGATGTGCCAGGCGAACATCCAGCTCAGGCCGGTTTCATGCTGCTGGATCATCTCAATCAGAGTGATGGTCAGGAACACCGCCATCGGATCGTTACTGCCGGATTCAATCTCCAGCGTGGAGCCAACGCGTTCGTTCAGCCCCTTGCCGCCGAGCAGCGAGAAAACCGCTGCCGCATCGGTCGAGCCGACAATCGCGCCAATCAGCAGGCCTTCCATAATATCGAGGTTAAACAGCCAGGCCGCCATCATACCGGTCAGGCCAGAGGTGATCAGCACCCCGACGGTCGCCAGAGACAGCGCCGGGCCTAAGGCCACGCGGAACGAACTTGCCTGGGTGCGCATACCGCCGTCCAGCAGGATGACCGCCAGCGCGAGGTTACTCACCATATAGGCGAAAGGGTAATTATCGAAGGGGATACCGCCGATTCCGTCGACTCCCGCCAGCATGCCGATAGCCAGGAAAATGACAAGAATAGGTATGCCAAGGCGCGATGAAAATGAACTTAATAAAATGCTGAAGGTTACCAGGATGGAACCCAGAATGAAAAGACTGATTATCGCTGTGGCACCCAATGTCGTCTTACTCCCACCTCAATGTGAACGCTGTTATTAAAACCCTAACATATTAACAACGGTAACAGCGTTTTATTGAGGGGGAATAACGGCTTTTTTATGCCTTTAAGACCGGATGACCGCTGATTGTTAACCGACTGCCTGAATTATCGTGTACAAGGTGCGCCCGGGCACCCAGCGGCAGCGTAACGGTTTGCTGCTCATGGCCGAAATCCAGGCCGGCGATCACCGGGATATCCAGGCGGGAACGAATGAAATCAATCATCGTTTCCAGGGAATAGCCTGCATCGTAATCGTTGGGGGCTGAACCGCTAAAACTGCCCAGCACAATGGCCGACTGCCGATCCAGGATCCCGGCGTGATACAGCTGCAACAGCATGCGTTCGACACGGAACGGGTGTTCATTGATATCTTCCAGCACCAGTATGCCATCCGTGATCTGCGGCAGCCACGGCGTACCAATTAGCGACACCAGCATCGCGAGGTTGCCGCCCCACAGCTGTCCTTCACATTCCCAGTGCGGTCCATTGCCTTGCCACTCGATGGTGAACGTCGGGTTTTGCAGGGCGCGCCAGAAATGGTCCTGCGTAAACGCATCCAGCTCCGGCGCGCCAAAGTTACCGGCCAGCATCGGGCCGCTAAAGGTAATGACGTTATGCAACGCCAGCAGGCCGAGCTGGATCGCCGTGAAATCGCTGTGTCCGCAGATTAACAGCGGATCCTGCTGCTGGCGCGCGGCCAGCCCGGCCCAGTCGATGCTCTCCAGCAGCCGGCTTGCGCCATAGCCGCCGCGCACGGCCAGCACAATGGTGTTTTCACCTTCCAGCGTCGCCAGGCTGTTGATATCGCTCAGTCTCTGCGCCTCCGTACCGGCAAAACGCTGCATGCGGCGGGGGATAATTGTCTGATTTTCTACCTGATGGCCCATTTCCAGCAGGCGTTGAACGCCCCGCTGTGCCGCCTCCTGATTGATGCAGTAGCCTGACGGTGCGATGAGATGAAACTGAGGCATGGCAATTCCTTGCTGAATGAGAATCTAATTGTCTATATCATGCCGCTTATACGCCGCCTGCTTCAAGGGGCGACGTACCGCGATGACCGGCTATAAGGATAGATGACGTGAAATTGAGATGGTTTGCTTTTTTGATTGTGCTGCTCGCTGGCTGTAGTTCAAAACATGATTATCAAAATCCCCCCTGGAACCCTGAAGTGCCGGTAAAGCGGGCCATGCAGTGGATGCCGATCAGCGAACAAGCCGGAAAGGCCTGGGGCGTGAGCCCGCGTCTGATCACGGCGATCATTGCCGTGGAGTCCGGCGGCAACCCGACGCTGGTGAGTAAATCGAATGCGGTGGGGCTGATGCAGTTAAAAGCCTCGACGGCGGGAAGAGAGGTCTATCGCTACATGGGCTGGAAGGGACAGCCATCCACCAGCGAGCTGAAAAACCCGGAGCGTAATATCTCTATGGGAACCGCTTACCTGAGCATTCTCGAGCATGGCATTCTGAAGGGGATTGACGATCCGGAAGTGATGCAATATGCACTGGTGGTGTCGTACGTTAACGGAGCCGGCGCGCTGCTCCGAACCTTCTCATCCGATCGCAAAGAGGCGATAGAAGAGATTAACGATATGGATAAAGATGAATTCTTCGAGCACGTTGTGAAGAATCATCCGTCAGCACAGGCTCCACGTTATATCTGGAAAGTCCAGAAAGCGATGGACGCCATGTAACGCCTTTGTCGGGCGGCAGCACGCTGCCCGACGCCTATCAGCGCACTTTATTCGCGCGTTCCCGCGCTTCACGCTCCAGTGAGAAGATGATGCGCTGTAGTTCGCGTTCGGCGCCTGGCCCGACATTCAGAAAGCGAAAGCTCAGTCGCGGCGTGGTAATGGTTTCGTTTTTGCTGTCCACCACCTTGCGCTCGCTGATGGCAATCAGCTGGGCGTCAAACCAGAAGCGTCCCCATCCGCCCATATCCAGCTCAATCTGACTAAAACGCATACCTTCCACCAGCCCTTCCGGCTTCGGCGTATCCATTAACGCGCCCATCCCGCCCAGTGACAGGTCGAAGAGACGAAAGCGGATCTCTTTTTTGTCCGGCATTTTTGCCTTACAGAAATAGGCCGGGTGAAGCGGAGCGCTGATGCGAAAAAACTCCCGGCGTTGCACGAACCAGAGGTTAGCGGGCAGGGGAGCGATAAACGCAGGCAAACCCTGGTACGCGATCGTGGTCAGACGAGGCAGCACAAACTCGACTTTCGCCCCCTGCGTTTCGGCCATCACCGAGAGATTCTCTGCCTGTAGCGCGGCACGGTTTTCATCGCTCTGGCTACCCAGATCGACGATCAGGTGCTCTGCCGTCACGTCCAGGATCTTGCTGATAAACTGGCTGGTTGACCAGTTGATGCGCAGCGGCACCTCGCCTTTTTTCAGGTCGCGTAACACCCCTAATACAGCCAGCGGATTTTGTTTCAGGAACTGCTCACTGTAGCTACTCACGCCAGATGGCTCCTCGATAGATGACAGACTGTCTCTGGGTTATCGGCACGCGGGCATGAAACTTAATACAAACGATCTGTTTTTCTCCGCCGATATTGATTTGCTAATGGAAATGATAATAATTGCCGTTCCCAATACCATCTAATAACAAGACGACACTATGAGCACTTCACGTTTTGCGTTATGCGCGTTGGCAGGCGCCGTCACGCTGGCATTGCAAACACAGGCTTTCGCAGAAGAATCCACCATCGTGGTGACAGGCACAGAGCAGGGCAGCGCGCTTCCTGCCTGGACCAACAGCGCCACGAAATCAGCCGTCGCGGAAAGTAAAACGCCGCAGGTGATCAACACCATTGCCGCTAAAGAGATTGAGCAGCGGCACGCCAGTTCGGTAAACGAGATCCTGCGCTATGCGCCGGGCGTTTCCACGGAGGTGCGCGGGAGCACCTCTTACATGAGCGAGTACAAAATCCGCGGGTTCAACGTCGATCAGGAGTTCTACAACGGCCTGCAACTTCCCTATAACGTCACCGGGAACACCAAAGCGCGAATCGATCCGCTGCTGATTGAGAGCGTCGATATCCTGAAGGGGCCGTCATCCGTGCTGTATGGCGGCGGCTCACCGGGCGGGCTGGTCAATATTCAGAGTAAAAAGCCGCAGAAAGAGGCGAAAACGGAACTGGGCTTTAATACCGGAAACCGCAATCTGAAAGAGGGATACCTGGACTCTACGGGGCAGATCGCGAACAGCGACTGGAACTATCGCCTGCTGGGCAAAGCGACGGAAAGTGACGAACAGGAGCACACCACGCGCTATGAAAACTATCTGGTGGCCCCCTCCGTGACCTGGCAGCCTGATGACAAAACGCGCCTGACCATTGACGCGCTGGCGCAAAATACGCCGAGCCTGACGCCGTCTGATCCGATGCCGCTAAGCTATCTGCGGTCTAAATACGCCGATCGTCGTGACTATGCCGGGGATGAGTGGAGCGGCTTTAAGCAGCGCCAGTGGATGCTGGGATACAGCTTTGAGCATGAGTTTGACAGTGGCTGGGGCTTTAACCAGAAAGCGCGCTACTTTGACGTGGACACCCACCAGCGCAGCGCCTATTCCACCGGGACGGGCAGCGAGGTCTACCAGCTTAACCGCTTCGCCTATACCACGGATGAAGATTTGCAGAGCTTCAATATTGATAACCAGGTCACCCGAACCGTCGCGCTGGGGGACTGGAAACATCATCTGCTGGCGGGCTTTGACTACCAGAAGCTGAACTCTCATTTCCATTATCGTTACGCCTCATCCACCCCGGGTATCGATATGCGTCATCCGGATCACTCGCAGATCGATAACGATGCGCTGGGGCTTGAAACCGCGCAGAAAAACCGACTCAGCTATCAGCAGAATGGCTATTACCTCCAGGATCAGATTGCGTTTGGCGGGCTGAACGTGCTGGCCAGCCTGCGCTATGACGACTACCGTTCCGTCACCACTAACTATCTGCAAAACGGTGACAAAGCCTGGGTATCGCAGGATCGCCTCACCAAACGACTGGGCGCGCTTTATGCCTTCGACAATGGACTCTCGCCGTTTATCAGCTATTCAGAAGGGTTCGCCCCAGTATCGCCGCAGGGCACGCTGACCGCGAAAGACGTTAAGCCCACCACCAGCAAGCAGGTGGAGGGTGGGGTGAAATACCTGCTGGCGGAATACGCAACCACCTTCACCGCCTCGGTGTTTAACATTCGTCAGAAAAATGTGGTGACCAGCGATCCGGGCTACTTCAACTATCGCCAGACCGGGGAAGTGGAATCGAAAGGCGCGGAGCTTTCCGCTATGAGTCGTCCAACGGATAACCTGACGCTGATTGCCAACTATGCCTACACCCACGCCATCAATACCGAAGATGACAAGTACCAGGGCAAACGACCGACGCAGGTCCCTGAGAACGCCTTTAATCTGTGGGGGGATTACACCTTCGACAGCACGCCGCTGAGAGGGGTAACGCTGGGGGGAGGCGCACGCTACACCGGGCCGATGGAGATCTCGCCAGCCAACGACGCAGGCAAGCTGGGCGGTACGACGCAGTACGATCTGGCGGCATCTTACCGCATGGGTGAACTGGCGCCATCGCTGGAGGGGCTGACGCTGAAAGCGAGCGCGCAGAACGTCACCAACAAAGAGACGCTCACCTGCTATGACGCGACCAACTGCTGGATAGGCCGCGACCGCACCTTCCAGGTCGGGGCGAGTTACAGCTTCTGAAAAAAGCCCGGTGGCGCTACCGGGTCACTTTATTGCACGGAACCTGACCCTCGCCCCTTTGGGGAGAGGGTCAGGGTGAGGGGCGCTACTGCGCCGCCTGTTTCGCAGGTGCAACATCATCGTTTGCCGCAGGCTGATTCTCCGGTACGGTGTCGCATGGCTTCTCTTTCGGGCAGACCATGTCCAGCATCCTGAGCGTCACGCCGTTACTCCAGCCAAAACCGTCCTGCAACGGATACTCACCGCCGCCACCGCCGGTACCGGTCGAAGAGACATCGTACTTCTCAACCAGTTTCTTCTCGCGATCGTAGGTATGCTGAACGTTTTTCAGGAAACGCCAGGTCACGTCCATCGCCACTTTCTGCTGACCATAGTTCTGCAACCCTTCCACCGCTACCCACTGCAACGGCGCCCAGCCGTTCGGCGCATCCCACTGCTGCCCGCTGTTGATGGTGGTGGTAGAAATACCGCCCGGTTTCAGCAGGCGCGACGATGCGGCTGCGGCCACTTTATCGGCGCGATCCTGTGATGCGGCCTTCACATACAGCGGGAAGAGGGCCGCGGCAGTCAGCTGATTACGCACCTTCCTGGTTTTCAGATCGTAATCCGCATACCAGCCCTCTTTATCGTTCCACAGGTGGCTCTCCATGGCTTTCTGACGTGCGGAGGCCAGCGCGTCATATTTACTTGCGCTGGCGGTATCCCCGTCTTCCTGGCTGGCACGGGCCAGCAGTTTTTCCATCTTAAACATCAGCGCATTCAGATCCACCGGCACGATGCTGGTGGTGCGGATGGTATCCAGCTTCTGAGGATCGTCCATCCAGCGGGAGCTGAAATCCCAGCCCGAGGCCGCGGCAGAGCGCAGATCGCGATAGATCTCGGTGGCCGGACGGTTAGGGTTATTTTTGGCGGTGGTGACGTCATCCAGCCACGACTCAGGGCGCGGCGTGTCCCGATCGTCCCAGTAGCGGTTGAGGATCGCGCCATCATCCAGCTTCACCACGCGTTTGTTCGCCTGACCAGGCTGGAGCCCATCAGCCCCCTCCATCCAGTAGGCATACTCTTTTTCCATCTGCGGACGGTATTTCTTTAACGCGTCGCTGTCATGCGTGGCTAGCAATTCCACCATCAGCGAGAAGAACGGCGGCTGAGAGCGGCTCAGGTAGTAGGTGCGGTTACCGTTAGGGATATGGCCCCAGGTATCAAGCTCGTAAGCGAAGTTGTCCACCATGTCGCCGATCTTATCCCAGTGGCCGCTCTCGGCCAGCCCCAGCATGGTGAAATAGCTGTCCCAGTAATAGACTTCGCGGAAGCGTCCTCCCGGCACGACATAGGGTTTTGGCAGAGGCAGGAGGGAGTCCCATTTGTTCGCTTTGTCGGTGGTGCGGGTCAGAACAGGCCACAGATCGTCTATGTGTTCGCGCAGGCTCTGGCCCTCAGGGGGAACATATTTCTCACCCTCCTTCGGCAGGATAAAGTTCATCTCCACGAAGTGGCGCAGGTCAAAACCGGACTGGGTATGCTGCATCCGGTAATCCGCCAGGATCATTAGCGGGTCGCTTTTGGGAACGGCATCCGCGAAGGTTTTCTGATCCGGGAACAGTTTGGCGCTCTGTACGTCATTAAAGAGGGGGCCAAGAAGAATATCAGGTGAGCTTTGCTGGCTCGTTGGCTGGTCTTCAGCATAACCAAATGCGGTAACACCGAGTAGTGCGCCTGCCAACGCAAGGGGTAAAAAAGCGGGGCGTCGTGCGCGAGGTCTTATCATCGGTTCGTCTCCTGTCTTCACTGAGCAGCGTGACCGCTGTTGTCAATTACCTGAAAACCTTAGACGAATATCGTTAACTTCGCGTGTTGAATATCCCATTTTTCACATAACCAGATAATTCGGGTGCGCTTTCACAACACCGGGGGTGGTTTACTTAATTTTTAACCACATCACAGAAAGGCCGGGTAAGCTTCAAGCCACCCGGCTTAAGCCCTACAACCCTTTTTTATCCATAAGCACCGCCAGATCCACCAGACGGTTCGAGAAGCCCCATTCGTTGTCATACCACGACAGGATCTTCACCATATTCCCGCCAATCACCAGCGTTGAAAGCCCGTCGATGATGGATGAGCGCGGGTCGCCCTGATAATCACGGGAGACCAGCGGTTCATCGCTGTAGCCCAGGATGCCTTTCAGCGGCCCGCTGACGGCGGCCTGACGGAACGCGTCATTCACCTCTTCGGCGGTCACGTTGCGGCTCAGCGTCACCGTCAGATCGACAATCGACACCACCGGAACCGGTACGCGCAGGGAATATCCGGTGAGTTTACCGTCAAGTTCGGGGATCACTTTCCCGAGCGCTTTTGCCGCGCCGCTGGAATAAGGCACAATCGATAATGCTGCCGCGCGCGCGCCGCGCAGATCTTTTTCCGGCTGGTCATGCAGCGCCTGGCTGTTGGTGTAGGCATGCGTGGTGTTCATCAGCCCGTGTTCAATGCCAAACTGCTGGTGCAGCACCTGCGCCGCTGGCGCCAGACCATTAGTGGTGCAACTCCCGTTGCTGACCACAAAATGCTGGGCCGGATCGTACAGCGTGTGGTTCACGCCCATTACCACCGTCAGATCATCATTTTTAGCCGGGGCGGAAATAATGACGCGTTTTGCGCCGCCGCTCGTGATATGCACCGCTGCTTTTTCACGTTCGGTGAAGAAGCCGGTGGCTTCGATTACCACCTCAACGCCAGCGTCTTTCCACGCAATGTTTGCCGGGTCGCGTTCACTGAATACGATGATGCGTTGCCCGTCAACCTGTAGCGCGCCGTCCGCCGCTTCAACGGGCACCGGCAGCGTGCCGAGCAGAGAGTCATATTTCAGCAGATGGGCGAGGGTTCTACTGTCCGTCAGATCGTTAATGGCCACAATCTGGAGATCCGGGTTGCCCAGCGCCGCGCGAAGAACATTACGTCCGATACGGCCGAAACCGTTAATACCGACCTTAACCATGATGCACTCCTTATCTGTGTTGTCTGGAGTGACTTTAGGCGTCAGGTCGGATGGCGTAAATGACAAAAAAGGATCAGATTACGCCATTCTGCGGCAGTGGAAGCGCTGGCGATATTCGCCCGGCGTGAGATGAAGCTGCTTTTCAAAAACGCGGCGCAGGTTGATGCTGGTCCCAAACCCGCTTTTTTCGGCAATGACCTCAAGCGGATACGGGGTCTGCTCCAGAAGCTGTCGTGCGGCGGCCAGGCGCGCTTCGGTGACATAACGGGCCGGAGGTACACCGACGTCACGCGTGAACACGCGGGTGAAATTGCGCGGACTCATGGCGACCCGTTCGGCCAGCCTTTCGACGCACAAATCTGCGGTGAGGTTTTGCAGGATCCAGCTTTGCAGTTCGCTAACCGGTCCGGTCGCGCCGGACTGCTCCAGTTTATAGCGGCTGAACTGTAGCTGGCCGCCAGGCCGACGCAGGTACATCACCATATCCTGCGCCACGTTGCGGGCGAGGGTGAAGCCGTAATCATCCTCCACCAGCGCCAGCGTCAGATCAAACCCGGAACTGACGCCGCCGGACGTCCAGACGGGGCCATCCTGAATATAGAGCGGGCCGCCCTCAACGTTGACCGCAGGATAGCGGGTTTTCAGGGTTTCCAGCAGCCGCCAGTGGGTCGTCGCCCGGCGCCCATCGAGCAGTCCGGCCTGTGCCAGCAGCAGGGCCCCGCCGCAGACAGAGGCGACGCGGCGCGCATGCGGCGCGGCCAGGTGCAGCCAGTCCACCACCGCGGTGCTTTCCTGTTCATTCATGCCACGACCGGTAATGATGATCGTATCCAGCGGCTCGCGCGGATCCAGCTCCGGCAGGCGATAGTCCGCCAGCAGGTTTAAGCCGGACTGGCCGTGGATCACCAGGTGAGGCTGGGTGGTGGCGATAATGATGCAGTAGCGGGGCTGCGCCAGGCCGTCCGGGTGCAGCCGGTTGGCCTGCATCAGAATGTCGGCGATACCGGCAGCCTCAAACAACATGCCACCGTCAGGTACGATAATCAGGATCTTCTTCATGTCCTGAAAAGTACCTTTATCACAAAATAAGTCAAGCGGCAGACAAACACCGTCGCAGAGACAAATGAGGCGTGCCGGGTGAAAGCGTGGAACGGCAGATGTTGGAAAGAAGTAAAAGAAATATGTAGTAACGGTAAAACTTTTTGCGTTAGGTTTACTGTTACTGCCGCTGAAACCCCCAGTTTATGGGCTGCAATGAAGTGTTCTGAACAATAAGAGAACAAAAAGATGTAGCCATGCTTAATTATTAAGGCTCAAAAAATAACCTCGGAGGATAATTTCGAGTAGGTTATTTCGGATCGCAAAATTAAATCCCTGCCATTTTCTTCACCGTCATTTGTTAATGCGGGACGCACGCACCCAATAAAAGTTATCTTCCAGATGCAACAATGAAAATATCCCAGATATATCCCACAGCGCACAGAAAAAATGAAATTCTACTAATTATGGTAGTGGCGATAATAAGGGGTTACGTTAATGATAGTGGTTCTCTTTTGCCTTTTTAGCCATTAATTTTCATACAGTTACGCTAGAAATTCGTCTAAGAAAAAGACGATTTCAGCTAAGTGCGCATTTTTTATGAGATTAATCCTATAATGCATTGGGCGTATCATTAAACGCCATTAAGCAGGCAAGAAATATTGAATTGATGACAAGCTCATGTAAACTTGTCTACCGTTTGTCAAAATATGTCAGGAGCATGCTGGGCCCATTTCTGTTGGGTTCGTGCGGTAGCTATGCCATAAAATAGTTACCTGCTGAAAATATCCCGACTATTTTAACAATAGCACCTAAGTCAAATTTTATCCCCTCTCTTCATCCTCTAAATATCGCTACGGAAAAGCATATGAAACTGCGTGTATTGTTATCACTTCTGTTTGTTATGGCGGTGGCGGGCTGTAAGGCGCCGCAAAAACCAGCGATCACCGATGATACGATTGTGACCAGCCAGGTGAATGGCATCACGCTGACGCACCGTCACGCTGTTACCCCTCCGGCGGAGTTCACTCAAGTGAATGAACCGTATCGTGCCATGTACCCGGCATCCCTGATGAGCCGTCCTGACTACGGTGGAAAAGTGATCCGTACGCTTGAGACCGGCAAAACTTACGTCGTGCTGGGGCAGGTTGAACATTTCTGGATGGCGCTGGCCGATGAAGGGAGTGAACAGCTGATTGGTTATGTGCCGATGCGTGCCGTGATCAAGGCTGACCAGTACGAAGCCACCGTGCGTAAACAGGCACTGCGCCCGAAAGCGCGTAAGAAAACCACCTGTGTTGATGTCGATGGCAACAGCAAAGCCTGCAAAGACAGCGCGAACGGTACCTGGATCCTGAACTAAACGGGTTTCACGAGCATATTTTTATGAATAATAAAAATTTTCATCGGATGTGGTTCCCTTTTTTTGCGTTGATTTTCGCGCTGATCGGTGGTTGTACGTCGTCTTCACACAGCGACCCCTCCCGCTACAATCTTCAGTTTCAGGCTCATCCTCAAATCAATGATTCTGCGCCGCTTAAGGTCAGAGTGTTGCTGCTGAAATCCGATGCGGATTTCATGTCCAGTGACTTCTACTCCTTACAGAACAACGCGTCAGCCACGCTTGGCGCGAATCTGCTGAACAGCGATGTGTTCTTCCTGATGCCGGGCCAGCTTTCGAAAACCCTGAGCGGGCAAAGCTCACCGGAAGCGCGTTATATCGGCGTGATGGCGGAATACCAGGCGCTGGACGGCAAAAAATGGCGCGTCTCACTTCCTTTGCCTGTTCCCGGCGAAAACGCGATTTACCAGTTCTGGAAATGGTCCGCAGATGAACTCCAGGCCAGCGTCTTCCTTGACGTAAATGGTATCCGGGTCATCAGCCAGTAACGCCCTTCATAACAGGAAAGAGATCATCATGACGAAAGCAGAAAAGGTCGTCTGGACCGAGGGCATGTTCCTGCGTCCCCACCATTTTCAGCGGACAGAAAGTTACCTCCTCAACCACGTTCGTGAGTGGGGGGCCTTGCAGCGTTCGTATCTCTGGGGCTTTCTCGACCTTGAGCTGGATGAAGCGATGCTTCGCCAGGGCTGTATTGCCCTCAGCTACTGTAGCGGTTTGCTGCCTGACGGCACCTTTTTCCAGGTGCGCAGCGACCGCAACGGTCCGGCTCCGCTAAAAATCCCCGATAATCTCACCAATGAAAAGGTGGTGCTTGCGCTGCCGGTTCGTCGCGGTGGCCGTGAAGAGGTGATTTTCAGCGAGGAGCAGTCTTCTCTGGCGCGTTTTATTACCTTTGAACAAGAGGTGGAAGACGACAACGCGATGTCGGTCGGGGAGGCGACGGTTCAGTTTGGCCGCCTGCGTCTGACCCTGATGCTGGAGAAAGATCTGACGGCAGAATGGACCGCCATCGGCGTGGCGTACGTCGCTGAAAAGCGCAACGACAACCACGTGCGGCTGGATAACAGCTACATCCCGCCAATGCTGAACGCCAATAACAGCCCGCAGCTGTACGGCATGATCAATGACCTGCACGGCTTGCTGGTGCAGCGTAGCCAGCAGATCGGCGGCCGCCTGCGTCAGCCGGGGCGTTTCAATACGTCTGAGATGGTTGAGTTCACGCTTCTCTCGCTGATCAACCGCCACCTTGGCGATGTCTCACATTTAAAAACGCTGCCGCTGCTTCATCCGGAAGCGCTCTGGCGCAGCTGGCTGCCGTTTGCCACGGAGCTCGCCACCTGGACGCCGCAGCGTACCGCAGAGAGCATACTGCCGGTATACGACCATGACGATCTCGCCGTTTGCTTCAGCAAACTGATGCTGATGCTGCGTCAGGGACTGTCGCTGGTGATGGAAGATCATGCCATCCAGCTGCCGCTGCACGAACGCTCCCACGGTCTGAACATCGCCACCGTGCCGGAGACCAGCATGGTCCGCGAATTTGGCTTCGTGCTGGCGGTAAAAGCCAATGTCCCCGGCGAACACCTGCAAACCCATTTTCCTGCCCAGATGAAGGTTGCGCCAGTCTCGAAAATCCGCGATCTGGTTCAGCTTCAGCTGCCGGGCATCATGCTTCGGGCAATGCCCGTCGCGCCGCCGCAGATCCCGTGGCATGCAGGCTACAGCTATTTCGAACTCGAAAGGGGCAGCGAACTGTGGCACGAGATGGACAAGTCCGGGGCATTCGCGCTGCATCTCGCAGGGGAATTCCCGGGTCTCGATATGGAGTTCTGGGCCATCCGTAGCCCGACAGAATAATAAAGCGAGCGCTTAATATGCAGGAACGACAGGATACCGGCAGTGATGCCGTGTTTACCGGAGCCAGTGGGAACAATCAGCTGGTGGCGGCCGCCAATCCGCTGCTCAATGCGATTCCGCAAATCCGTCATTCGGTTTCCCACGACGATCAGGTCGGGCTGCGCCAGCGCCTGATTGACGAAATTCGCCGTTTCGAGGTGCGATGCCAGCAGGCGGGCTTACCGTATGAAGTGATTGTCGGCGCGCGCTACTGCCTCTGCACGGCGCTGGACGAAGCCGCCGCGCTGACTCCCTGGGGAAGCAGCGGCGTCTGGTCAAGCAATGGTCTGCTGGTGACGTTTCATAACGAAACCTGGGGCGGCGAGAAGTTTTTCCAGCTGCTGGCGCGTCTGTCGCAGAATCCGCGCGAACACATTCTGCTGCTGGAGATGATCAACTACTGTCTGCTGCTCGGCTTTGAAGGCCGCTACCGCGTGCTGGACAATGGCCGGACCCAGCTTGAAACCATCAAACAGCGCCTGTGGCAGATGATCCGTGGCGTGCGCGGCAGCTACCCGCCGCCGCTCTCGCCGCACCCGGAAGATCGCCCCGTTCTGCGCAAGCTCTGGCGGCCGATGATCCCACTCTGGGCGTGCGTGGCGCTGGTCGGCTTTATCGCCTGCCTGTTCTATATCGTGCTGAACTGGCGTCTGGGTGATAACACCAGCCCGGTGCTGGCGAAAATTTACCAGTCCCAACTGCCGGAAACCACGATCCAGCAGCCTGCGCGTCAGCTGCCGGCGGTGCTGAACCTGCGCGGCTTCCTGAAACCGGAAATTGATGCCGGTCTGGTGGCCGTTAAGGATGAGGCGGATCGCAGCGTGGTGATCCTGAAAGGGGACGGACTCTTTGCCTCGGCCTCAACGGTGGTGCGCGATCGCTATGAGCCGGTCATCGACCGCATCGCCCAGGCGATGAATAACGTCAGCGGCAAAATTCTGGTGGTGGGGTACAGCGACAACGTGCCGATCCGCAGCGCACGCTTCGCCTCCAACTATGAACTCTCGCTTGAGCGCGCCCGTTCGGTGCAAAAACAGCTCCAGGGTAGCCTCTCGCAGCCTGAGCGCGTCAAAGCCGAAGGGCGGGGCGAGATTAACCCGGTAGCGCCTAACACCACGCCTGAAAATCGCGCCCGTAACCGCCGCGTGGAAATTACGCTGCTGGTATCGCCTGACAATACCCAGGCCGAGCTGAACGGATTGCCGCAAGGAAACTAAGGATGCTGACTACTCTACTTTCTATACTGACCAATCGCATTCTGTGGAGCTTCCTGGGCGTAACGGCGCTCGCGGCGGTCATCTGGATGATTGGCCCGCTGTTGTCCATCGTAGATACCCGCCCGCTTGAATCAGAGCAGAACCGCGTCATCAGCATTGCGGTGGTCTACCTGATTTGGGCCCAGAGCCACATTCTGCCGCGGCTGTATAACGCCTGGCTGAACCGTAAGCTGATGGACAAGCTCAACGAAAATACCACCAGCCCGGAGGCGGCCGATCCGCAGAAACGTCTGAACAGCGAGGAGCAGATCCTTGCCGGGCGTTTCGATGAAGCCGCCCAGATGCTGAAAAAAGCCCACTTCAGCAAAGCGGGACATGGCGCACAGTGGACGCAGCGCTTCAGCACGCAATACCTC
This sequence comes from Enterobacter sp. MGH119, assembly GCF_001037675.1. Classification (NCBI taxonomy): domain Bacteria; kingdom Pseudomonadati; phylum Pseudomonadota; class Gammaproteobacteria; order Enterobacterales; family Enterobacteriaceae; genus Enterobacter; species Enterobacter sp. MGH119. The sequence goes on from NZ_KQ089929.1 coordinate 781,013, forward strand.
TATCAGCTGCCGTGGTACGTCATTATTGGCGCGCCGGGTTCCGGTAAAACCACCGCGCTGGCCAACTCCGGGCTGCAATTCCCGCTGGCGGATCGCTTCGGTAAAACCGCGCTGCGCGGCATTGGCGGCACGCGCAACTGTGACTGGTGGTTTACCAACGAGGCGGTTCTGCTGGATACCGCTGGGCGCTACACCACTCAGGAGAGCGAGCAGGTTCAGGACGCCGGGGAGTGGCTGGAATTTATCAACCTGCTGCGTAAATACCGTCGTCGCCAGCCCATCAACGGCGTGATTATCACCATCAGTATTTCCGACCTGCTGTCGCAGTCCGCTGAGGCCTCCCGGCAGCAGGCGGTCAACCTGCGCCAGCGTCTCTCCGAGCTGCATGAACAGCTGGGTATTCGCTTCCCGGTTTATGTGATGGTGACCAAAGCGGACCTGCTTAAAGGCTTCCGCGCCTGGTTTGCGGATTACGACAAAGCCCAGCGCGACCAGATCTGGGGCTTTACGCTGCCGTGGGAGCAGACCAAACACGCCGATTACGATCTTATGGGCAACTTCCAGCAGGAATTTTCCCTGCTGCAACAGCGTCTGGATGCGGGCCTTCCGGAAACCATGCTCAAAGAGCATGACGCCAAAACCCGTGCGGAAGCCTATCTCTTCCCGCAGGAGTTCGCCGCGCTGCGTCCGCTGCTGGCAGACTACCTGAGCACGGTCTTTGCCCGCTCAAACTTCGAAACCGAATTTTCGCCGCGCGGCATCTACTTCGCCAGCGGCACCCAGGAAGGGATGCCGTTTGACCGCGTGATGGGCGAGCTGAACCGCGCGCTCTCCTTGCCTGAAGGGGAGGAAAGCACGCGCTGGGATTCGGTGAGCAAAGAGGCGCCGATACCGGGCGCGAAGGGTCAAAGCTTCTTCATTAAGAACCTGCTGCAAAACGTGATTTTCCAGGAAGCGGGCATCGCCGGGGAAAACCGCTGGTGGGAGCTTCGCAACAGCGCCGTGATGTGGTCCGGCTACGCGGCGCTGCTGGCTCTGCTGGTGATCCTGGGTGGCCTGTGGCTGACCAGCTACGCTAAAAATAAAGCCTATCTGGAAGAAGTGGACGCAAAAGTGCCGATGCTGGAGCAGCAGAGCAAGGCGCTGCAAAACCAGCCCCAGCGCGATCTGTTTGCGCTTCTGCCGCTGCTTAACAGCCTGGTGGATCTGCCGAAAAGCGATGCCTTCGACGTTAACGACCCGCCGGTTTCCCGCCGCATGGGGCTTTATCGCGGGGATGACGTCAGCGATGCCTCGCAGTCTCTGTATCAGAAGGCGCTGGATCAGATGCTGCTGCCTGCCGTGGCGATGCACATTACCACCTGGCTGCGCAACGACAACGGCAGCGACGTGGAATACAGCTATGAGGCGCTGAAAGCCTATCAGATGCTCTACCAGCCGAAGCACTATGACGGTAAATTCCTGCACTCGTGGGTAATGCTCAACCTGCAACGCAACCTGCCGCAGAACGTGACGCAGGCGCAGCTTCAGGAGCTGGAATGGCACCTGACCCAGCTGCTGGAGCCAAAAATTCAGGCTTCACCGTATGCGCAGGATGAGGATCTGGTGGCCCGTGAAAGGGCGCTCATCAACCAGCAGCCGCTCTCCACCCGCGTGTACGGACGCTTGAAACGTTTGCTGGAGCATGATGAGAACCTGAAGCCGGTTTCGCTTTCAGATCTCGGCGGCCCGCAGAGCGAGCTGGTGTTTTCCCGTAAGAGCGGCAAGCCGGTGAGTGAGGGCGTGCCGGGGCTCTATACGCCTGACGGCTACTGGAAGAGTTTTAACGACCAGATCGACAGCGTGTCCACCGCCCTGCACGAAGATGATGCCTGGGTGCTGGGAGCAGCCACCGCCCAGGAAGATAAACAGCAGATCGATAACGCCGTGCGCCAGCTCTACATGCGCGACTTTATCGTCAACTGGGATCGCTTTCTCGCGGACATACAGCTCAACAACAGCGCCGATCTTTCCCAGCGCATCAACACCGCGCGCCTGCTTTCAGGCACCAACTCGCCGCTGCGCCGTCTGGTACTTAACCTGAGCAAGGTGCTGACCCTGTCGCGCACTGCGTCTGCCCCGGAAGATGCGCAGAAAGCGGAAGACCAAAGCAACCGCGCCACCCGTACGCTGGAAGCGCTGTTCAGCAACGGTGACAATGCCCCGACGCAGGGCGCGGTTGTGACGCAGGCGCCTGAGCAACTGGTGACCGACCACTATGCGCCGATGATTGAGCTGGCGCAGCCGCTGGAGAAGGGCGGTAAGACCATCGTCTTTGATGATTTTCTCAAGCAGGTTGACGAGCTTTATCGCTACCTGACAGCCGTTCAGGATGCAGCAAACAGCGGTATGCCCGCGCCGGGCGGCGATGCCATCAGCCGCCTGCAAGCCAGCGCGGGCCGTCTGCCGGGCGGGCTGCAAACCATGTTCAGTAATATGGCCGTGGGCGCCAGCAGCGATACCCAGCGTCGCGATCTGGAGAACGTGCGTAAGCGCATCAACGTGGAAGTGGGAGGGTTCTGCCGTCAGGCGATTGCCGGGCGTTACCCGCTGGTGCGTAGCGCCAGCACCGAGGTGACGCCGGACGATCTCGCCCGCATGTTCGCGCCGGGCACCGGACTGATGGACACCTTTTTCCGCGACAACCTGACCAACAAGGTGGACACCACCCAGGCGAACTGGCGCTTTATGCCGGGCATCGACGGTAAAACGCTGCCGGGCAGTGAAGGGCTGCTGCGTCCGTTCCAGCAGGCGCAGTCTGTCCGCGATGCCTTTTTCGCCAATGGCGCGACCACGCCATCCTTTAAGGTGACGGTGCGCACCGTGCGGATGGACAACACCATTCTGAACCTGACGCTGGACGTGGACGGCCAGCTGCTGCGCTACAGCCACGGTCCGCAGGCGGTGCAGATCATGACCTGGCCGGGGCCGGGCGGGACGAACCAGGTGCGTATGCAGCTCGGTCTGGCCAATGGCAGCACCGCAACGCTGGTGACCAACGGTTCCTGGGCGCTCAACCGCTTTTTCGACAAGGCGCGCACCAGCCCTGGCGCGGGTAGCCTGAGCCGTCAGGCCACGTTCAACGTCGACGGACATCAGGTCACGCTGGAGTTTGCCCCGAACAGCATCCGCAATCCGTTCCAGCTTCCCCGTTTCTCATGCCCATAACCGCAAGGACAGCCGTATGACGAATACCCCTGCGATGAACCGATATAGCTGGTATGGCAAATTACCCAGCGCCGGAGATTTTTTGCAGCGTCGCTTTCCGGATACCCTGCAACGCCAGTGGTCGCACTGGTTCCAGGTCGGCCTGCTGGCCTGGCAACAGGAAGAGCAGCGCAGCGGCGAGCGCCCGTTTTCTAAAGCCCCGGTGTGGAACTTTGTCGTCCCGCCGATGCTCGGTAGCCAGATGATTCAGATGGGCTGCCTGCTGCCGGGCCGTGACAGCGTAGGCCGCCACTATCCGGTATGCCTGCAACTGAGTTTCACTCCCGCCGAGTGGTCATCCCGCCTGCTCGGGCAGGCTGAGAGCTGGTACCAGCAGCTTGGTCGTCTGGGGCTGCACGCGGTGCGTAACAGCTATTCTGCCTCCCAGCTGGATGAAATGCTGATGACCATCCCGGCGCCCCAGCCGGTTGAGCCGCAAAAGCGCTCCGACATTCTCGACGTGATTGGCTATGACGACGAGGGTCAGAGCACGCTGGGCTGGCCGCAGGCGGCGGAGTGTTTTGATCCGCTGCGCCAGACCAGCTACTGGTGGACAAACCGCTGCGACGGCTATCCGCTGTACACCCACGTCCACAGCGGAAACTTCACCGGGCAGCTCTTTACGCTGCTGTTCGATCCGGCAGGCGGCGCCCGTCCGGGCCGCCACGGTCTTTACCCGCCTATGTTTGAATAAGCAGGGATCTTATGAATATCGATGAATTTCTCGCGCCGATAAGCCCCGACAACCCCTGCGGTGAAAACCTGGAGTACGACGCTGATTTCCAGGCCATGGGGCAGGCCAGTCAGGGCAAAGCCGAGCAGCAGTTTGGCGACACCATCATTCCGGCAGAGCCTGCCGACTGGAACACGGTGGAAAAACTCGCCACTAGCCTACTGGGACGCACCAAAGATCTTCGCGTCATGCTGGCGTTAACCCATGCCTGGACACGTCGTCGCGGGCTGGCAGGTTACGCCGACGGGCTACTGCTGGTGCAGGAAGCCCTGTCCCGTTACTGGGAGCAGCTTTACCCGCTGCTGGAAGAGTATGGCGAAACCGATCCGTTCTACCGCATCAACGCCCTCGCCGGGCTGAGTGATAAGTCTGACCTGACGGTCGCGGTACGCAACGCCTCACTGCTCCGCTCAAACGGCGATGAGATTTCGCTCCGTGACGCCCAGGCGCTGCTTGACGGCAGTAAAACCGAGTGTCCGGATTATCCGGGCGGGCGTCCACGACTGATCGATGAGCTGGCCCGGGGCGATCAGCCCGGCACCGAAGCGGTAATCGTGATCAACGAACGCCTGCTGGCCATCCGCGAACTGCTTACCGGCTATCTCGGGGAAAGTGGCGTCCCGGAGATGGAACAGCTGCTGAAAACCGTCGGACTGGTTTCCAGCGCCTGTCAGGTGACCGACATCAGTAAGCTGCTGCCGAACCGTGACGCGCAGGCTGAACAGCACGCCGAGCCGCAGCCGGTGGCCGCGTCGCCCGTTCAGCAGGTGACGGACTGGCGCAGCGTGCAGGTGACCAGCCGCGCCGACGCCCAGCTGATGCTGGAAAAAGCGAAACAGTATTTTGCGCAGTACGAACCCAGCCATCCCGCACCGCTGATGATTGAACGGGTGCAGCGGCTGTCTGAACTCAACTTTATGGACATTATTCGCGACCTGGCGCCAGACGGCGTTAACCAACTGGAAAACATCTTTGGACGCCGCGAATGACGCGTCCTGGCATTATGACGACAGGCATGGAGTCTGCCGTTTTACCTTCACCGCGCATCTTTGATGGAGAACATCATGGCAATGAGTAACAGTGGACAGAAATTCATCGCACGCAACCGTGCTCCCCGCGTGCAGATCGAATACGACGTAGAGATCTACGGTGCAGAACGCAAAATTCAGCTGCCGTTTGTGATGGGCGTTATGGCCGATCTGGTTGGCAAGCCGGTGGAAAACCTGCCAGCCGTCGATGAGCGTAAGTTCCTGGAAATCGACATCGACAACTTCGACGAACGCATGAAGGCGCTGAAGCCGCGCGTGGCGTTCCAGGTGGATAACACCCTGACCGGCGAAGGTAAGCTCAACGTCGATCTGACCTTTGACAGCATGGACGACTTCCTGCCGGACGCGGTGGCCCGTAAAGTAGAGCCGCTGAACAAGCTGCTGGAAGCCCGCACCCAGCTCTCTAACCTGCTGACCTACATGGACGGCAAAAACGGCGCGGAAGAGCTTATTGCAAAAATCCTTCAGGATCCGACGCTGCTCAAATCCCTGAGCCAGTTGCCGAAAAATGACGAAAGTGCGAAAGGTAGCGAGGAATAATCGATGAGCAACCAGACTCAACAACACGATCAGCAGGCGGGCCAGGCATTCAGCCAGGACGAGTTCAGCGCGCTGCTGAATAAAGAGTTCCGCCCGAAAACCGATCAGGCGCGCTCTGCCGTAGAAAGCGCGGTTAAAACCCTGGCGCAGCAGGCGCTGGAAAACACCGTGACCTTCTCAAACGATACCTACCGCACCATTCAGAACCTGATTGCCGGTATTGACGAGCAGCTTTCGCAGCAGGTGAACCAGATCATTCACCACGAGGAGTTCCAGAAGCTGGAAAGCGCCTGGCGCGGCCTGAGCTACCTGGTGAACAATACCGAAACCGACGAGATGCTGAAGATCCGCTTTATGAGCATCTCCAAGCAGGAGCTGGGCCGCACCCTGAAGCGCTACAAGGGCGTGGGCTGGGACCAGAGCCCGATCTTCAAAAAAATCTACGAGCAGGAGTACGGCCAGTTCGGTGGCGAGCCGTTTGGCTGCATCGTAGGCGACTACTACTTCGACCACAGCCCGCAGGACGTTGAGCTGCTGGGCGAGATGGCGCGCATTGGCTCCGCGGCCCACTGTCCGTTCATCACCGGTACCGCACCGGGCGTGATGCAGATGGAGTCCTGGCAGGAACTGGCTAACCCGCGCGATCTGACCAAAATCTTCCAGAACACCGAATACGCCGCCTGGCGTTCACTGCGTGAATCGGAAGATGCCCGCTATCTGGGCCTGGTGATGCCGCGCTTCCTGTCGCGCCTGCCGTACGGCATTCGCACCAACCCGGTCGACAGCTTTGATTTTGAAGAGCAGACCGACGGCGCGAACCACAACAGCTACTCCTGGGCGAACGCGGCCTATGCGATGGCGGCCAACATCAACCGCTCCTTTAAAGAGTACGGCTGGTGCACCTCGATTCGCGGCGTCGAATCCGGCGGGGCGGTGGAAAACCTGCCGTGCCACACCTTCCCGAGCGATGACGGCGGCGTGGACATGAAGTGCCCGACCGAGATCGCCATCAGCGATCGCCGTGAAGCGGAACTGGCGAAAAACGGCTTTATGCCGCTGGTTCACCGCAAAAACTCCGACTTCGCCGCCTTCATCGGCGCGCAGTCCCTGCAAAAACCGGCCGAGTACCACGACCCGGATGCCACCGCTAACGCGCGCCTGGCCTCCCGTCTGCCTTACCTGTTCGCCTGCTGTCGTTTTGCTCACTACCTGAAGTGCATCGTGCGCGACAAAATCGGCTCCTTCCGCGAGCGCGAAGAGATGGAACGCTGGCTGAACGACTGGGTGATGAACTACGTCGACGGTGACCCGGCGAACTCCTCCCAGGAAACCAAGTCCCGTAAACCGCTGGCGGCGGCGGAAGTGCAGGTGCAGGAAATTGAAGACAACCCTGGCTACTACGCCGCGAAGTTCTTCCTGCGTCCACACTACCAGCTGGAAGGTCTGACCGTTTCCCTGCGTCTGGTATCTAAACTGCCGTCGCTGAAGACGAAGGACGCGTAAGAGCGTCAGACTGCTGACTACGTGCGTTTTGTGAGTTTCGCCCGGCGGCGCTACGCTTGCACGGGCCTACAATCAAACGTGCAATCAATTGATATCGTTGCTCAATGTAGGCCGGGTAAGCACAGCGCCACCCGGCAAGAAAGACGGCTAAATTGCTAATGCTGTCCTTAACTGGTTCCACAATAAAGCACAGTAATAAAGACTTCACATTCATTCCGTTATTTCGGGGGAATGTAAGACTGTCAAATGACACGGGTCGTTTGATATGAGGCAGAGGTAAAATATGGACGGTTTTATTCAGCCCCATGCTTTCCTGTTTGCCATATAAGGGCTTTTTCGAAAGCAATATTGTTCATCCACGAAGAGTAGATATTATGGCTATTGATATGTTTCTGAAGGTCGAGGGTGTTACGGGCGAATCTAAAGATTCTAACCACACCGGCTGGACTGATATTACCTCCTTCTCCTGGGGCGCGTCCCAGCCAGGTAATATGAGCGTTGGCGGTGGCGGCGGTGCCGGTAAAGTTAACTTTAACGACCTGCACGTTAACGCTCTGATCGACAAATCCACTACAGCAATCCTGAAACACTGCGCAAGCGGTAAACACCTGACCAAAGTTGAACTGTCCGTCTGCAAAGCGGGTGGTCAGCAGGTTGAATACACCCGCATCACCCTGGAAGACGTTCTCGTGACTTCCGTTCAGTACACGGGTGCAGACAACGGCGATACCGTTGGCGTGACCTATGCATTCCAGGCTGCGAAAGTGAAACAGCAGTACTGGGAGCAGACCACTGCCGGTGGTAAAGGTGCTGAAAGCAGCGCTGGCTGGAACATCAAAGAAAACAAAGAAGCGTAACAGGAGTGGGCCCGAAAGGGCTCACTTTATCCTGTACTTTCTAAAAGGGAAAATATTTATGCGTCCTGCTTTTGGTGCCGCCTGGAACAGATTTAGAGAAGTTAATGTCAATGTCGAAACGGTAGGCAAATTATTGGGTGGAAAAGTCCAGCACAATATTGAAGCCGGAATTTTCCAAAATGCATGCCCCATTCGTATGAGCTACGTTTTAAATTATTGTGGCGTTCCAATTCCCTCCAACAGCAGATATGCGACGGTTACGGGGAGTGATAAAAAACGTTACATGTATCGCGTAAAGGATATGATTGCTTTTCTGCCAACTGTACTGGGTAATGCAGATATGACGGTGACGTCTCCAACACCAAGCCAATTTGCAGGTAAACAAGGTATTATTATCTTTAGCGGTCACGGCTGGAGCGATGCCACTGGACATGTCACGCTCTGGAATGGGAATATTTGCTCCGATGATTGCCATTTCTTGGGTTCTCCCGGTAATGGTTCGTTTATTCCTGGCAGCGCTACGCTCTGGAGCCTGAAATGAGACGTTTACTCGCTTTCGTACTCGCGTTAAATACCTCATATACCATCGCCCATACTCTCCCGGACGTTAACACCTTTTCTCAACAACAGATTTTTGAAAACTGGGTGCAGAATCGCTGTATCGGCAAGATTGCGGACAGTGCGACGCTGAAAAATGATGCAAAGGCAAGCGCCGCAGCATGGCTGGAAGTCAGTAACCTGCCTGCCGAGAATTTCGAAAAAGCCGACGAGGTTATTAACTCCTTACTGAAACAAAAGCTAGGTGGTACGGCACCGGCAAACTATGAGGTATTAAAGTGCAGCTTAATATCCCATAGCGATGCGATTCGCCAACTCAATGTCCAAAAATAAACTTTCTGCAAAAGCTACACATTAAAAATACAAGGAGTTTACATGGCAAGTCCGTCAAACGTTGCTCCAGGTTACTGTGTCGTTCAGCAACCCGGCACTCTGGATTTTCAGGCAAGACAGCTATTTGGCACTGCGCGCAATGAAAAATCCGAGTATTTTATGCAATTGAATAAAGACACTGCGTGGCTCAAACCCGGACAAATATTAATTGTTGCTGACCCGCTTGGCGATAATCAAACTCAACAGATCAATAGCTTAGCCATTGCAAAAAAGAAGGTGACCAACGCGCTTGCGACTTTGGATGGAGCCACCGCTGAGTTTTTGAAAAATAATTATGATAATATAAAAGCCATAACAGGCTGGGGCGATACAATCGTCGGGGGCGTGAGCGGTACAGGTGAGTCATATTTTAAGCAAATTGAAAATATTTTAATTAAAATTGAAGCCACCTATCAAAATCAGTACAGGACACAAGGTGCGCTTTTTGGCCAACAATTTTATGCTGAGCGCAATGCGCTTTTCGCGCAATTGAAACCCTTGTTAAATAAAATAACTAAAAAACAGCTTAAGTTTAAAGATTATGCGGATCTTAAGAGAGCATTAGGACTGTCCACGAAATCAATAGTCCATGAATGGAGTACAGTTGGTATTGGTGCAATCCCTGGCTACTCAACATATATTGACAGAGCAGCCAGAATATCCTCTTACCTGAAAGCAGGTGGATGGGTTGCTTTAGGTTTTTCTTTTATGAATACGTCTAACGAAGTTTATCATGCCTGCACTACTGGAAGAGAACATGAGTGCAGCAGAGTTGCAGTGACAGAATATAGCAAATTTGGAGGCGGTGTCGCTGGTGCTGCATTAGGCTCCTCCCTTGCGGCTCCTGTTTGTCTTGCATTAGGTGTGCCCACAGCGGGGACAGGTACACTCATCTGTGGTTTAGTGGTTGGTGCAGTCGGGGCAGCGGGCGGAACACAAATCGGTGGGTTTGCAGGAGAACAGCTAAACAATTTAATTTTTAGCGGAGAATAAAGTGATTTTTAATAATATTTACTCTGCTGTTATTATCTGTCTCTTTATTGCTTTTATAGGCATAGTTATTTCATTTTATATAGACTATCGGAAAAATTATCGCCAGGTTAATCAAATATATGCGATATTAACAAATCAACAGTTGCTCAAAAAAGAAGATTATCAAACCTGGCAAAATCTTGGGTTCTGGGGATTTGGTTTCCTCACCACAATTTTATCACGGGTCTTACAGGGTAAGCGTGTGAGATTAACTGAGTGTCGTTGGCTTGAGCCACAGTCGTGCAATAAAATTTTTTCTGATTTTGATTTGTCATGGGTTAAGTCGTATAGAAGAAAAATATTTATTGCCACTGTTATATTTTTACTGCTGTTAATTCTTTCGAGCATTAATAGTGTCTAATTTTATGTTGAAAATTTTAACGATGCCTTTCTGAATTAACCCCCAAACCCCGCCGTTTTCACCCCCGAGAGCGGCAGCGTTTGAGCGCTAATCATACCAGCAGGAATACGCCATGCGATTCACGATTATTTCTACGAAACCCGGTCATCAGCCGCCGCAAAGCAGCTGTGATTTTTATGCCCCGGGCGGCACCATTGGGCGCGGTACGGATAACAATCTGGTGCTGCCGGACAATGACCGCACTATCTCGCGTTTGCAGGCCATCGTTCACGTCGACGCCAGTGGCGAATGCCGCGTCACGAACCGCGGCAGCGTTACCCGCGTGGTACTGAATGATATCCCGCTGGAGCGTGGGCGTCAGGTTGAGCTTCAGGACGGGGATATTCTCGGTATTGATGATTATCGCATTGAAGTCAGCGAACTCATTCATGACACCCAGCCCGTAAGCCGCATGGCGGCCAGCATGCAGCAGGCGCGCCCAGCGGCGACACCTGCTCCGGCGCCACAACCGAAACCGGCCAGCGCCGCGCCTCGCGGAAAAGCTGAACCTACGGCCGTGCCGTCGGAAATCTGGGACAGCCTGATGCAGGAGTTTTCCATCTCCGACAGCATCTCCAGCAACCGGGCAAAACCACAGCCCGCGGCATCCCACGATCCGTTCTCTCAGCCTGCAGCCCCGGAGCGGAATGCCGAAGATCCGCTGTCAATGTTTAACGATGCCGAACCGTCGCTTGAACGTAAAAACGTTGACCCGGACACGCTGTTCAGCGATGAAGCGTTGTTTAAAAAAGAGAGCATCTTTGACGATGTCACCCCTTCAACGCTGGTACAGCCGGACGAAAGCAAACCTGCCCAGCCAAAGGAAGAGGCGTCGGACGAACTTGATCCGTTAGCCCTGTTTGGCGGGTCGGCGAGCGCACCTGCCGCGCGTCACGATGACCCCCTCGGCCTGATGGGTGGCGCGCCGTTAACCCATCCGGATGAAATCGTGGCCGATAAGCCGGAGCCAAAGCCTGAACCGCAAGCCGCACAGGAAGAGGATGCGCTGGCCAGCTCACCGCTGTTCGATCCGGAACCGACTGAACCACAGGATGCGCCGCGCGCGGAAGAAGAGCCCGCGCGTCCCGATTACGCTGGCTTCACCATGCCAACGCCGCAGGCCGTGGCGCGCAGTAACACGCAGGCGCCTAAAGGCCGCCTGCGTATCGACCCGGTTAAAAACGCTGCTTCGCCTGCTGCCTCCGCGCAGACCGGCGAGCGGGGCGAGGTGCTTCAGGGCGAACTGCTGGAGGCGCTGCTGGAGGGCATGGGCCTGAGCGAAATGCAGCCGGTACCGCAGTTTGACCGGGAAAATATGCGTCAGCTGGGGCAGATCCTGGGCATGTTCTCGCAGGGGACCGTGGCGCTGCTCTCCTCGCGCTCCATCCTCAAGCGTGGGGTGAAAGCCGATATGACCATGGTGCTCGACGATGCGAACAACCCGTTCAAACTGTTGCCGACCGGGAAAACGGTGCTGATCCAGATGTTCGGCACGCCGATGCCGGGCTTTATGCCGCCGACCAAATCGGTGCGTGATGCGCTAATCGATCTCCAGGCGCACCAGCTGGGGATGATCTCCGGTATCCGCGCCATTATCGCCGCCATGCTGCAATCCTTTAATCCGGAACAGCTGGAAGAGCAGGCGAAGCAGAACGGGATGACGTCACGCCTGGCGCTGCCGGGCAGCCGTAAAGCCGCGCTGTGGGATTATTTCGTTCGCAGCTATGGCGAGACGGCGGGCGAGATCGAGGACGACTTCCATACCCTGTTTGGCGAAGCCTTCCTCCATGCCTATGACATGGAGGTCAATCAGTACAAAGACTCACAAAGCGGATCGGAAGAAAAATGAATATCGCAACGGCTTCTCTCTCCCGCCAGGGGACGCGCGCCAGCAACCAGGATCAGACGGGAGAAACCATCGGGGAACGTTCAGCCTGCTTTGTCGTCTGTGACGGCATCGCGGGCCTGCCGGGCGGCGAGGTGGCCGCTGAGCTGGCCCGCAACAGCATTATTTCCCGCTTTGACGGCGACAAGCACCTTAATGCGCAGCATATTCGTGACTACGTCCAAACGGCGAACCGCACCATCCTCAGCGAACAACAGGCCGTGCAGGACTATCGCCGGATGGGCACCACGCTGGTCAGCCTGTTTATCGACAGGGATTACCGTCTGGCTTACTGGGCGCACGCCGGAGACAGCCGCCTGTACCTGTTTCGCCGCGGCTGGCTGTGGCATGTCACCACCGATCACAGCCTCGTCCAGCAGATGAAAGATGCCGGGCATCAGACCGACGATCTCAACAGCAACCTGCTGTATCTGGCGCTGGGTATTGAGAATGGCGGACCGGAAGCGAGCTACAGCGATGTCGTGCAGGTCGAGGACGGTGATGCCTTCCTGCTCTGCACCGACGGTTTCTGGCACGGCGTTAGCGAAGAGCAGATGAAGCAGTCGCTGCACATGGTCAATACGCCACAGGAGTGGCTGACCTTAATGAACCAAATCATTCAAAAGAATGCCGAACAGGAGGGCAATGCTCAGGATAACTATTCCGCCGTGGCGGTGTGGATGGGCAACCCTCAGGACACCACTTTGCTGCATACGCTCTCTGACGCAGCACAATTTCTTCCCTGCGGAACTGATTAGACACACAAGGATTGATATGAAACTTTGGCTATCGGGTTTGGCTCTTCTGACGGTGGCGACCATCGCACAGGCTGAAAACTTCCGCATCGTGCAGTCTCCTGCGCAGAAGCTGGATATCTGGATCGACAACATTAAAGACAATACGCCGCAAAGCTGGTGTAAGGCGGACGTGGCGCTGCGTATCGTGGCGAACGGCAAGAAAGAGGTTTCGGTGCTGGAAAACTTCGTGCCGCGCCTTGGCTCGCTGCTGGAGCACCAGTGCAGCAAGCTGAATACCCTGAACTGGACGCTTAACGATCCGGAAGGCACGACGCTTGCCCGGGGCACAGCGGCTAAAGCACAGGACTGGGCGCTGGTGGTGAAACAGCAGGAAACGACGGCGGCAACGACCACCACCTCAGGCGCGCTGCTGCCGCCTGACCAGAATCCGGAGACGCACACCGTGGCGGCAGATCGTACGCCATGGCAGGAGTTCACCCTTCAGGACGGTTGCCACCTGCGCACCTTCTGGGAGGGCGGTTCCTCCGCGCCGGCGCTGTTTATTCCGGATTCCGACACCACCCGCTGCGGCAACGGTAGCTGGCTCAGCGGCCACACCGTGGTGACGCAAAATCGTAATGGGGCGCAGAAAGCGATTCCGGTCACCTACATTCACGGCTTCCCGGTGATGGGACTGAACAACGCGGTCGATCCTGAAAAGGCGCTGATCACCTCCGTCAACAAAGAGCGCATGGTCTTCAGCACCCCGAACAGCGACCAGAGCTGGATGATCCTGCCGTACGACAGCACTCTGAACGGCTGGAAGAGCAACGGCACGGTGGCGGTGGAAATCACCCGTGAGATCGCCAGCGACGACGCCAGACTCCAGGCGCGTATCGCAGAGGTGAAGAAGATCTGGAGCGCATGGGTTGCACCGGGCGCGGAGCTGAACGTTGTTCTGATTGACACGCTGCGTCCGCAGCTTCGCGATCCGGCAGTGGGCGCCTGGCGCGCGGCGAATTAAGGAGAGGCTATGAATACGCTTTATCAACGTCTGGCGGGTGAGTCGATTAGCGACGCGCTGCTTCGCCTGGAAGCCGAAATCAAAGCTCGTCCGGCGGATGCCGATCTGCGCGCCGCGTTTGTGCAGTTTCTGAGCCTCAGCGGCAACTGGGCGCGCGCCCTGACCCAGCTGAAGAGCTGGCTGGCGCTGAAGCCGCAGGCAAAACCAACCGTAACGCTGCTGGAGCAGGCCATTCAGGGTGAACAGCAGCGGGCGCGCGTGTTCGCGGGAGAGGCGCGACCGGCAATGCCCGAGGCGCAGTGGCCGTGGCTGTCGACGTTAGCCCAGGCGCTGACCGAACGCGCCGGGCAAGCGCAAACGTTGCGCCTGGCGGCACTCGAACAGGCCCCGGCAAGCCGCGGGCAGGTCACGCTGGAGAATGAAGAGAGCCACACCTTTGAATGGCTGATGGACGGCGATGCCCGTCTGGGGCCGGTGTGTGAGACCCTGGTCAATGGCCGCTATTTCTGGGTGCCGTTCTGCGCCATCGATGCGATCCGTTTTCAGGCTCCGGCCAGCGTGACCGATCTGGTGTGGCGTCATGCGCTGGTCCGCCTCACGGACGGCACCGAGCAGGTATGTCAGATCCCGGCGCGTTATCCGTTTGCTGACGGCGCTTCCGATAGCGTTAGACTGGGGCGCACCACCGAGTGGCTCCCGCTCGACGACGACGGTGTCCTGTATGAAGGCATGGGGCAGAAAGCCTGGCTGAGCGAGCAAAGCGAAAGCCCGCTGCTCACCCTGAGCCTGGTGACATTTACCTCGGATGGTGCGAATGAGTAATACCGCTGGCGAAGGCGATCTGCTGCGCAGCGGCTGGCAGGCCCGCAGCAGGCAGGAGAAAGTGGGGGCGCGGGACAAAATGCAGCCCTCACTGCTGGATCGCCTGACGGATAACGATCCGGAAAAAAAACGCGAGTCCGCCAACAGCAATCTGATTACCCACGCCGCGCTGCGTCGTAACGTCCTGCGGGATTTACAGTGGTTGTTTAATACCATCAACCACGATGCCTCCAGCGATCTGAGCGGGCTGACGCAGGTGAGCCGTTCCGTCGTTAACTTCGGCGTCGCGCCGCTGGCGGGGAAAAGAATGTCTGATATCGAATGGCACGACATTCAGCGCAAGCTCACCGAAGCGATTATTAACTTTGAACCGCGGATCCTGCCCCAGGGGCTTCAGGTTCGCTGCGTGTCCGATACCTCCTCGTTAGATCTGCACAACGTTCTGTCTATCGAAATCAAAGGCCGCCTGTGGTGCGTGCCGTATCCGCTGGAGTTTCTCTTTCGCACCGACGTCGATCTGGAAAACGGCCATTTTGAACTGAAAGATGCGGGGTAATGATGGAAAGCAAACTGCTCGAATATTACAACCGTGAACTGGCCTATCTGCGCGAGATGGGCGCGGAGTTTGCCGAACGCTACCCGAAAGTGGCGGGGCGGCTCGGCATGCGCGGCATCGAAGTGGCGGACCCGTACATTGAGCGCCTGATGGAAGGTTTCGCCTTCCTGACCTCCCGCGTGCAGATGAAAATGGACGCCGAATTCCCGCGCTTTTCACAGCGTATGCTGGAGATGATTGCGCCAAATTATCTGGCGCCTACGCCGTCGATGGCGATCGCTGAAATTCAGCCCGACAGCAGCCGGGGCGACCTGAGCAAAGGCTTTATTGTGCCGCGCGGCACCATGATGGACAGCCTGGCGCTGAAAAAAACCGGCGTTACGTGCAGCTATACCACGGCGCACGAGGTGAACCTGCTGCCGTTAAAAATTGAGCGGATCGAGCTGGGCGGCGTTCCCGCCGATCTGCCGCTGGCCCAGCTCGGCCTGAGTCAGCGGGGGATCAGCAGCGCCTTACGGATCCGCATTGCCTGCGATGGCCCGCAGCATCTCGGGCACCTGGATTTTGACCGCCTGGAGTTCTTCTTAAGCGGCCCGGACATCGAGGCGCTGAAGCTGCTGGAGCTGGTGATGGAGCACCACGCGGGCATCGTCTGCCAGACGGTCAGCAAGCAGCCCCAGCGCCAGCTGCTGTCGTCTGACGCCCTGCGTCAGGAAGGCTTTGATGCGGACCAGGCCCTGCTCCCGGACGATCTGCGTAACTTTGACGGCTATCGCCTGTTGCAGGAGTACTTCGCGTTCCCGGCGCGTTTTCGTTTCATCAGCCTGAGCGGGCTGGGCAAGTTGATCCAGCGCTGCGAAGACGAAAAAGCGTTTGATATCTTCATTCTGCTCGACAAGAGCGACGATCAGCTGGAGCGCGTGGTGGATGCCAGCCACCTGGCGCTGCACTGCACGCCGGTGATCAACCTGTTCCCGAAAGTGGCGGCCCGGCAGAAGCTGAGCGAAAGCCAGCATGAATACCACCTGGTGGTGGATAACATCCGCCCGCTGGATTATGAAATTTATGCCGTGAAAAAAATCTATGCCAGCGCGGATGGTCAGCGGGACGACCAGACGTTTCGTCCGTTCTGGAGTACCTGGAGCGGAGACGCGGGCAACTACGGCGCCTATTTTTCCCTGCGCCGTGAGCAGCGCGTTCTCTCCGAACACGCGCTGCGCTATGGCACCCGCACGGGCTATATCGGCTCGGAGGTCTTCGTCTCGCTGGTGGATGCGCAGCACGCACCGTGGCAGGAAAACCTGCGCTATATCTCCGCCGAGGTGCTGTGCACCAGCCGTGACCTGCCGCTGATGCTCCAGCAGGAGCTTGGGCAGTTTATTATGGCCGACTCCATGCCGGTGAAGGCGTTAACCCTGCGTAAAGGCCCGACGCCGCCGCGTCCGGCACTGGCCGAAGGGTTCAGCACCTGGCGGCTCATCAGCCAGCTGCAAATGAACTACCTTAGCCTGATGGACAGCGAAAACGAAGAGGGCGCTGCCGCGCTGCGTCAGCTGTTAGGGCTGTACGCCAACCTCGCCGAGACGCCGGTTGCCCGTCAGGTGGATGGCGTTCGTCACTGCGTGCTGGAGCCGGTGCACCGCCGCGTGCCGGAACCCGGCCCGGTGGTGTTCGCCCGCGGGATCGGCATCACCCTGACGGTGGACGAACGCGCCTTTTCCGGCGCCAGCCCGTGGCTTTTCGGCAGCGTGCTGGAGCGCCTTTTTGCCCGCCTGGTCTCCATCAACAGCTTTACGGAGTTCACGCTCAAGAGCCAGCAGCGCGGCGAAATCGGCTACTGGGCGCCTCGTATGGGTAAAAGGGCGCTGGTATGAGTGAAGTTGCCCCTGCAACGCTGCGCGTGCATCGCCTGACGCCGCTGCCCGATGCGTTCTGGCGCGGGGTGCGCGAGACGCCGTGGCGCTACGATCTGTTCCAGCTGTTAAGACGCATTGATGCCCAGGGCGGCGAGCGTTACCCGCTGGGGCGCGCACCGCTGCCTAAATTTGAGCCGCTGCGTATTGGTCAGCAGCCTTCAATGGGCTTTGCGCCGTCAACGGTTGCTGAGGTCCGGCAGCGGGAAGAGAACGGACTGCATGAGGTTTCCATTCTGAGCTTCGGCATGTTTGGTCCTAACGGCCCACTGCCGGTGCACATGACTGAGTATGCCCGCGAGCGTATTCATCATCATCAGGATCACAGCCTCAGCGCGTTTGCCGACCTCTTTCACCACCGCCTGACGCTGCTGTTCTACCGCGCCTGGGCGGACGCGCAGCCTGCCGTTTCACTGGATCGCGACGACAACAGGCGCTTCGAAGGGTATCTGGCATCGCTGATTGGCATGGGGCAGCCTGCCCAGATGTCGAAAGGCAGCCTGAGCGCGCATGCCCGCTTTACTCACGCCGGGCACCTGACCCGTCACGGGCGGGACCCGGAAGGGCTGGAGAAAATCCTGCGCAACTATTTCAACGTGCCGGTCAGGCTGGTGGCCAACGTCCCGCAGTGGATGCCGCTCTCAACGCGGGAGCAGGCACAGCTGGGTGAGGGGCGTCGCCTGCCGCGCATGGGAGAGTCCGCTTTTCTCGGCATTGCGGTACGCGACGTGCAGCATAAATTCCGGCTCGAGATTGGCCCGTTGAGCGCAGACGACTACAACCGTTTTCTGCCGGGCGAAGGATGGGTCACCGAGCTGCGCGACTGGGTGCGACAGTACGCCGGGGTGGAATTTGAATGGGAAACACGGGTGATCCTGCGCGCCGATGCGGTGCAGGGCGCCACGCTCGGCAGCGCCGGGCGATTAGGGTACAACACCTGGCTCGGCCTTCAGCCTCAGCCTGTTCCGCGTGGCGATCTGGTGTATCGCGCAGAGCGATAATCCTTCCGTATACCGAATCATTGTTAATGGAAACTAACATGTCAGAAATTAGCCGTGCCGTGCTTTTCGGCAAACTGGATACGCTGTTATTTACCTCTCTGGAAAGCGCGACTGCCTTCTGTAAGCTGCGCGGCAACCCGTACGTTGAGCTGGTGCACTGGCTGCATCAGCTGATGCAGCAGCAGGATGGCGATCTGCAACAGGTCATCCGTCACTTCGCCCTTGATGAACAGCAGCTGACGCGCGATATCGTGGCGGCGCTGGATGCCCTGCCGCGTGGCGCGAGTTCCGTGTCTGATCTTTCCGAGCATATCGACAGCGCCGTCGAGCGCGCCTGGGTCTACGGCTCGCTGAAATTTGGCGTCAGCCGCATCCGCGGCGGCCATTTGCTGATCGGCATATTGAAAACGTGGAATCTGGCTAACGTGCTGAAAAGTATTTCGGCGCAGTTCACCCGTCTTAACGTTGAGGTGCTGGTCGAGCAGTTCGACGCCATTTGCGCCAGCAGCAAAGAGAGCCAGCAGGCCGCCGCCGCTGCGGACGCGCCTGCCGGGGCAGTACCGGCTGCGCAGGGCACGCTGGCGCAGTATGGTCAGGATCTGACGGCGCGCGCCCGGGAAGGCAAGATTGACCCGGTGGTGGGGCGCGATGAAGAGATCCGCCAGATGGTCGATATCCTGATGCGTCGTCGCCAGAACAACCCCTTGCTGACCGGGGAAGCCGGCGTCGGGAAAACCGCAGTGGTGGAAGGGCTGGCGCTGCGTATCGCCGACGGCGACGTGCCGGAGCCGCTGCAAAACGTTCAGCTGTGGCTGCTGGATATCGGCATGCTTCAGGCCGGAGCGGGCATGAAAGGGGAATTTGAGGCGCGCCTCCAGGCGCTGATTAACGAGGTGCAGTCCAGCGCCACGCCAATTATTCTGTTTATCGATGAGATCCACACCCTGATTGGCGCAGGCGGACAGCAGGGCACCGGCGATGCCGCTAACCTGCTCAAGCCAGCCCTGGCGCGCGGGCAACTGCGCACCATCGGCGCGACCACCTGGGCGGAATACAAAAAATACATTGAGAAAGATCCTGCGCTGACCCGCCGCTTCCAGACGGTGCAGGTTCACGAGCCGGATGAAGCGAAAGCCGTACTGATGCTGCGTAGCACCGTGTCGCCGCTGGAAACCCATCATCAGGTTTTACTCCTCGACGAAGCGGTCAGCGCGGCGGTGAAACTGTCGCATCGCTATATCCCTGCGCGTCAGCTACCGGATAAAGCGGTGGCGCTGCTGGATACCGCCTGCGCGCGCGTGGCCGTCAGCCAGAGCGCGCCGCCTGCTCAGCTGGAAGACTGTCTGCGTCACCTGGCGGCCCTGGACGTGGAGCTGGAGATTGCTGAACGCGAAGCGCGCGTGGGGGCGGGCGATCCGGCGCGTGTGGCGACCTTAACCGCCGAACGTGACGCATTCGAAACCCAACGCGAAGCTCTGGCCCGTCGCTGGGAAGAAGAGCGCACGCGGGTGCAGGAGATTATCCGTCTGCGTGCCGCGCTGTTTGCGGCGGGAGATGAGGATACGGCTGAACTGCGCGGCCAGCTGGCAGAACAGCAGCAGGCGCTTAAGATCTTACAGGGTGACGAACCGCTGCTGTTTGCCGCGGTGGATGAAAACGTGGTTGCCGCGGTGGTCTCTGACTGGACCGGGATCCCGCTGGGCCGGATGGTGAAAAACGAGATCGACGCGGTTCTGAACCTTGCCGACACGCTGAACCAGCGTGTTATTGGCCAGCGTCACGGTCTGGATCTGATTGCCCGCCGCGTGAAAACCTCGCGGGCGAAGCTTGATGATCCGAACAAGCCGGTGGGCGTCTTTATGCTGTGCGGTCCGTCCGGCGTCGGTAAAACCGAAACCGCGCTGGCGCTCGCCGAATCCCTGTACGGCGGCGAGCAGAACGTCATCACCATCAACATGAGCGAGTTCCAGGAAGCGCACACCGTCTCCACCTTAAAAGGTGCGCCTCCGGGGTACGTAGGGTATGGTGAAGGCGGGGTATTAACCGAGGCCGTCCGCCGCCGTCCATACAGCGTCGTGCTGCTGGACGAAATTGAGAAAGCGCACCCGGACGTCCACGAGATCTTCTTCCAGGTCTTCGACAAAGGCTGGATGGAAGACGGCGAGGGGCGCCATATTGATTTCCGCAACACCATTATTATTCTGACCTCCAACGTCGGCACCGAGCTGATTAGCGCCATGTGCGCCGATCCGGACCTCATGCCGGAGCCTGAGGCCTTAAGCGGCGCGCTGCGCCAGCCGCTGCTGGAGGTGTTCCCACCGGCGCTGCTGGGCCGTCTGCTGGTGGTGCCGTACTACCCGCTCAGCGACGAGATGCTGGGGCAGATTGTGCGTCTTCAGCTCAGGCGCATTCAGCGTCGTCTGGAAGAGAATCACAACATTATTTCTGAATTTGACGACAGCGTGGTCGAACAGATTGTTCAGCGCTGTACCGAGGTTGAGTCGGGCGGGCGTATGGTGGATGCGATTCTGACCAATACGTTGCTGCCTCAGATGAGCCAGATTTTACTTACCGCCAGCCGCAGCGACCAGCAGTACCGACGTCTGCATGTCACCTGCGAGCAGGGCGAGTTCCACTGTCAGTTTGCCGCGTAATAATCATCAAGAGAACTGTAAAAGATGACGGATAATGATAACAATCGGACTGTCCCAAACGCGCTCCCGGTCGGGTACCGTTTCAATGAGTTTGAGATAAAAGAGGTGATTGGCGGCGGCGGATTCGGCATCGTCTATCGCGCCTGGGATCACCAGCTCGAACGCACTATCGCTATCAAAGAATTTATGCCTTCCTCCCTCGCCGTGCGCGGCGAGGATATGACGCTGGTGCTGCGCAGCGAGCGCTTCGGCAAAGCGTTTTCTGCCGGTCTGAACAGCTTCATCCAGGAAGCCCGCCTGCTGGCGCGCTTTAACCACCCGAACCTGCTGCACGTACTGCGTTTCTGGGTGCAAAACGACACGGCCTATATGGGGACGCTGTTTTACAGCGGTACCACGCTGTCGCGTCTGCGCGAAGAGAAACCGGAGCTGATTAACGAGGCGTGGATCCGCCGCATGCTGCCAATGCTCTTCGGCGCCATCAAAACGATCCACGACGAGGGTTATCTACACCGCGACATCTCGCTGGATAACATTCAGATTCAGGATAACGGCCTGCCGGTGCTGCTCGATTTCGGATCGGCACGCCGCACCATCGGTAATCTCTCGGATGAGACGGAAACCATGCTGCGTCCGGGCTTCGCGCCTATCGAGCAGTATACCGACGACAATGAAAGCGAGCAGGGGCCGTGGACGGATATCTACGCGCTCGGCGCCGTATTGCGCACCCTCATCGTCGGCTCTCCGCCGCCGGTCAGCGTGGTGCGTTCGATTCAGGACACCTGCAAACCACTGGTGGAGCTGATGCCGCAGGGTTATTCCATTCCGCTGCTTCAGGCCATCGACAAGGCGCTGGCGCTGCATATGGAAGACCGTCCGCAATCCATTGAGGAGTTTGCGGCGCTGATCGAGATGCCCGTCGCCGGTATCGACGAGGTGCTGACTGCGAAGAAGACCGGCACGATGCTGGTGCCGGTGGAAGAGGAGGCATCTGCTTCCGCGCTGGACTGGCGACGTTACAAGCTTCCGGGGCTGGTGGCCGCGGGCGTGCTGGTTGGGGTGGTTGCCGGTGCGATGCTGTTCGGCGGCGGCAGTCAGGAAACGCCAGAGCAGACGGCGCAAACCCCTGCCGTGAGCCCTCCGGCTGAGACCTCATCCCAATCGGAAACCAGACCGGCAACGGCAGACGTGAGCGAGCCGGTAGCGCCACCTGCTACGGCGCAGCAGAGTGCGCCGCCTGTCGACGCCAGCCCGGTCGCGCTGGTCTACATCCGCATGCTTGATGGCGAGACGCTGAAGGTGAACGGCGAGTCTAAAGCGCTGCGTCCGGGGAATAACGGTTACGCATCGCTGAAATTGCCTGCGGGCGAGACCCGCATTGAACTGGAAGGCAATGGAAGAACGCGTACCCAGACGCTGGATATTGCGAAGCCAGGCACCTGGCTGGTGAATCCGTAAGCCTGCGGGTAACAGGACGGAGCGAATGTATAACATCAAGTTTGTCTATCTGTTCCACGAGAACGTCTCGCCAGCGCTGTTTGCGAAAATAATCCGCCCGTCCGTTGCCGGACAGTGGATTATGTCGGTTCCCGACCATTCGCTGCGCTCACTCTTCACGCGCTACGATCTGCTGCGCACGATCACCGGTGCGAATCCTTATCAGTCCGGGCGCGATACCCGTACGCTGATCGCGCAGGATTTAGAGATGGGCAGAGTGGTTGCCATTGACGAAAGTTTTCGTGACTGGTCATCAGTAACGGAAATTTTTTATATCAACGCCAAAGGGCAACTCCAGGCTGCCTCGCTGGTCGGCCTGGGCTGGTATCCGGTGAGTACAATTGTTGACCGCTACGAAACTATGGTGAGAACGTACGGATCTCGCCCTGCGCCAACGGTACTGCCAAAACAGGTGGTGAAATCTAAAACGGCACAGGTGCCGGATGAACCTACTCCGGGCAAGGACGGTAAAACCTATGCCGGGCAGCTTCAGAAGATGACCAAAGCAGAACGCTGGCAGGCGCGTAAAGATCTGATCGCGAAGGGGAGCAATAGCCTTTATCCGGATGCCCAGATCGCCGCGAAACGTCTGGCGGCGAATAATATCGCGGTGGAAAAAGCGAAGCTTGCGGAAAATATTTATAAGACCGTGAACCCGCTGGAAACCACACCGGGCGTGCCGGAGGGATGGACGGATATCAGTAATGACGATGCGCTGTTAGGAAAGTTCGGGCTGAACAAATCCATGCTCTTTGACGATGATACGTCCCCCAATTTTCTGGCGCGCGTCTATCAACCGAAGCCGGAAGTGTTTGGTGCAGATATGAACCCCACGCTGGTATTCAGGGGATCGCGCGAGCCTGGCTTCGCCTCTCTGTCTGAGAATGTCTCCTCTCTACTGACCAAAGGGGAACTGGCGCCGGTGGTAAACGGGGCTGACTGGTCGAATAACTTCTCACAGGGCATGGGTATGGCTTCAGATTATTATAAAAAGGCCGTGAGTATCGGTAAGGAGCTGGCAAGGTCAGGCCAGAATATTGATATTGCCGGTCATTCCCTTGGCGGTGGTCTCGCCTCTGCAACCTCTATGGGCAGCGGGAAAGCGGGGTGGACGTTTAACGCCGCCGGCCTCAATGCCGGAACCGTAGAAAAATACGGCGGTAAGATATTAGGCAGTACGGATAATATCCAGGCGTATCGGGTTGAAGGTGAACTGCTGACGAAGATTCAGGAAGTTAACCCCTGGGAAGATCTGAAAACGATGAAAGGGCATGTCCCTTCGTGGATCCTCAAAGAGGAAATCTCTGCGCTGAGCCCTAATGCTGCCGGAATACCCCATGACCTTCCCGGTGGAACCGGAAGTGCGCTGGACCGCCACGGGATTAATCAGGCGATTGATTGCATAGAGCAACAGAAGGATGAGGATATTTCGATAATCGGGAGTCGATTGTGAAAAAAGGGTTGATGGCTTTTGTCGCGTTATGTTTTTTATTCATGATTCAGGGGTGTAAGCAGGATATGGACCTTAATCCACAGGACTACTTCAGCGGTCAGCAGCTTGAACTGGCGAAAGCGATTGAAGAAGGCGATGTCGACGCGGTGAAGACGCTTGCACCAGACAGCGATCTTAATAAACCGGGAAAGCAGGATATGACCCTGCTTTTTTGGGCCATCGGCAACGCGATTAATGATAAAAAGACATCGCCCCATTTAAAGGTGATTACGTTGCTTGTTAAGGCTGGCGCAGATCCGCTCCAGCCTCGACCGCAGGGAAAAAGCAGTCCTGCCGAATTTGCCCTAAAGGGAGACAGTGCGGACTGGATCGACGCGATGCTGGACGGTGGCCTCTCACCCAACGTGAAAGATAAGGTTTTCCACGAACCGATCGTCTTCCAGTCGCTTAAAGCGAAAAATACAGAGACGCTGGAAGCCATGCTCAATCGCGGTGCTGACGTCAACTCAACCAACTCACTGGGTAAAACGCTGGTGTTTGATGCGCTGGATAACCAGGCTTACGATCATGTCTTGTTGCTGCTCGATCGAGGAGCGGATCCGTCAATTAAGGCCAAAAATGGCTGGTCGATGAGCAATGCGCTCGCGGACGCGCTTAATGGACTTGAGCGAGGCAGTGAGCAATACGAGAAATTAAACGAAATAAAAGAGAAGCTCATCCAGAAGGTGGGCGAATGGCCACCCGCGCCGGTTAAGTGATTGCTCAACTGTCATGAGCGCCAGAGATAAGGTTTTCGTTTTCTGGGGATGCATGGATGCCCTGGCCGTTGTCTTATATTGTGCCCAGTCCATGCGGCATGACAAGATCCCTTTTATTTCCGATATACACGCCTTCAGTACGGTTGTGAACGCGCTGTCTGCTGGTGGGTATAGCGCTCTGGTTATTCTTTTCTTTATTCTCGATTTTTTGTTGTTGCTCTCTTTTATTGCCTCAGCATGGTGCTTCTTCGCCCGGAATTTATACGCGAGCAGACTGGCACTCTACCAGGAAATACTGCGTCTGGTTGGGTTTCGCTACTCAGTTTCCCTTTTTCCCCTGGTGTTAAGTTTCACGGGCGTGATGAATGTATGGCTAAATGGATTTTTATTCATTTTGTCAGAGTTTCTGAAAATCTATTCCCTGTGGATTTATAAATATGAAGGGGAAAGGCCCCCGGTTAAAGAGTAAGACGGCCAATAACCAGAACATTCACGTTTAAAAAGCCTTGCGTTAAAAATATTCTCAGCATAAACCATTACGGAATAAAGATTATGCTCAACCGAATTACCGTTCAGCTCCCGGTTGAGGGGCTGCTTTTCTGGAAACTCTCCGGCCGCGAGGCGATGTCCGAGTCGTTCGCGCTGACGCTGACCCTGCTCGGCACGGATGCGCGCATTGACCGCACTAAGCTGCTGGGCCAGCCGGTCACGGTGACCATCCCGACGCAAAGCCTGCTGACGCCCCGCTATATAAACGGCAAGATTACCCGGGTGGCGGTCAGCGCCGTTGAGCTGACGGGCACCCGCTATGCGGTGTACCAGCTGACGGTGGAGCCGGACCTGTGGCCGATGAAGCGCGACCGCAACCTGCGTATCTTCCAGGGCCAGACGGTACCGCAGATTGTCAAAACCCTGCTGGGTGAGCATCAGGTCAACGTTGAGGACAAACTCACCGGCAGCTACCGGGTGTGGGACTACTGCGTGCAGTATCAGGAATCGAGCCTGGACTTCATCAGCCGCCTGATGGAGCTGGAGGGAATTGCGTACTACTTCAGCCACGAGGCCGACAAACACACCCTGGTGCTCACCGACGCCGCCACCCAGCACCAGCCTTTCAGCGGCTATGAGGTCATTCCTTACCACCAGACGCCGTCCGGCGGCAGTACGGACGAAGAGGGCATCAGCCAGTGGGCGCTGGAGGACAGCGTGACGCCGGGGATTTACAGCCTCGACGACTATGACTTCCGCAAGCCGAACGCGTGGCTGTTCCAGGCCCAGCAGAACCCGGCGTCACCGAAACCGGGCAGTATCGACGTGTACGACTGGCCGGGGCGCTTTGTGGAGACGGGCCATGCGGAATTCTACGCCCGCATCCGTCAGGAACGCTGGCAGGTGGAGCATCAGCAGATTCAGGCGACGGCCACGGCGGCGGGCATTGCGCCGGGCCACATCTTTACCCTCACCAACGCGCCGTTCTTCAGCGATAACGGGGAGTATCTGGTCACGGCGGCGGGCTACCATTTCGAGGAGAACCGCTACGCGAGCGGTGAGGGGGAGACCATTCACCGCACCGATTTCAGCGTCATTCCGGCGTCGGTGTCCTACCGTCCGGCGCAGAGCACGGCGTGGCCGCGCACCTACGGCCCGCAGACGGCGAAAGTGGTGGGGCCGCAGGGGGAGAGTATCTGGACGGACAAATATGGCCGCGTGAAGGTGAAGTTCCACTGGGACCGCCTGGCGAAGGGCGATGACACCAGCTCCTGCTGGGTGCGCGTGTCGAGCGCCTGGGCGGGCCAGGGCTACGGCGGGGTGCAGATCCCGCGCGTGGGCGATGAGGTGGTGGTGGACTTTATCAACGGCGACCCGGACCGTCCGATCATTACTGGTCGCGTGTACAACGACGCGAGCATGCCGCCGTGGGCGCTGCCGGCTGCTGCGACGCAGATGGGTTTTATGAGCCGCAGTAAGGATGGCCACAAAGATAATGCCAATGCCCTACGATTCGAGGATAAGGCTGGGCAAGAGCAGATCTGGATTCATGCTGAAAAAAACATGGACACCGAGATCGAGAACTGCGAGACACATGACGTAGGGGTAGACCGTAAAAAAATTATCGGCCGGGATGAGCACGTAACGGTTAAGCGTAACCGGGACGTGAACGTGGGGGCGAATTCAACCAGCAACACGGGTAATCAGCACAAATTCAATGTAGGTAAAAACCAAACCGTATTGACTATGGATAAAGAGGGAAATGCTCTGCTGGAAGCGACAACCTCGATTAAGTTAAAGGTGAATGATAACTACATTCTTATCACGCCATCGACAATTGAAATTATCGTTTCCGAAGGGACACTCAAGGCTGAGAGTATTACTGTGGCATCCTTCAAAGGGACGGAGTTGACGAAGTTAGGCGGCGGAATAAATGCCGAGATGAAAGCTAATGATACTCTTCATCTCAATGGTACAAACCTGACAGATATTAAAGGCGCTGTTGTTAAAATTAACAGCTAATATGTAGAAGGATTTTTGAACATGGGACAGCCTGCCGCCAGAGCGACCATAGATGTCAGCGCACATTCGGGGCCAATTCAGTCGGGAAGCCCGGACGTCATCATCGGTGGTTTTCCCGCCGCTCGAAAGGGTGATACGTTATCCTGCTCGACGCACGGCAGCGGTATTATTGTGGGGGGCTCCGGTACTGTCTTCGTTAACGGTATGCCACTTGCACGTCAAGGAGACAAGACGAAGTGTGATGTTAGCGGCTCACCGGCACCTGCCATACCGAAAGCAGCAGCACCTCAATATTGGGGGGGCACGCTGGCGAAAAATGCCGGCGAAGATGGGATGATGCACGGCGAACATTTTGATGCTCGTGTTCTGGGTGCGTACGCCAGCCTCGAAGATAAAAACCTCAACGGTGATTTTGATACCGCTTCAGCTGGTTTTGCGTTGGCGGATATTACAATTGGGAATATGAAAAGTAAGGATCTGCTACGGGCAGAAATGCGTAATAAACTCGCCGTCGCCAATGCGACGGGGTCTCTGTATGGTGGCGGCAACGATATTTATGGCTTGAATGCGAATGCCGCTGCGACAGGTGAGCAATACGGTGGTTCGGTTGCTGCGGGTAAAGAAGGAACGTTGTATGGTGGAGTATCAGGGGATGTAACTATTGGTACAGCAGAAGCTAAAGCCGTATTAGAAGTTTATACCGGCAATGATGGGAAGTATGGTTTGACTGCTGACGCCGGTGCGGAAGCGAAAGGAGTGAAAGGCGAAGTTTCGGGTAACCTTGATATTCTGGGCATCGTTTCCGGAGAAGCAAAAATCGACGGTAGCTTTGGGTCTGCTGGTCTCGCGGGAGGTGGAAGCGCTTTCTGGGACACTAAAGATTATTCCGTTAACGTCAGGGTGACTGGTGGGGCTGCAGGGCTTGTAGGGCTTAAGGGTGATGCAAGTCTGAAAGTGGCATTTAAGCCTATACTGGATTTCTTTGACTATTTGTATGGCGAAGAGGATGAGCCAGCCGTCACCTCTGTTCCGACAGAAAGCGGGGATGGGACAATTATTACCGGGTGTGTTACTGTTTTGATAGGCGATTAAGGGATGTGAGAGGACAATGAAATAATGAAATGGGCTGGCTTAACGATTTTTATTTTAATCACTTTGATCTATATCTGGAATGGAAAAGATCTGTATACAAAAGAAGAATGGCGTGGCTTTGGAATAAAATTCATTTCAGTACTGATTGGTGCATTTGTATTGGTCATTGTTTTGGTTGGCTTTTCTAAGTTCATCCCGTTGCTTACCAGAGAAACTGCACGGTCATTATCAGTAATAATACCAGCTTCCTTTATGGCAGTGCTTCTGTCGAAGTTTTTTGTCGTGATGTTGAATAATATTTTCGATATTATTATGCGATTCCACAAGCGCTATAACACTGCAGCAAACTATACAAAATTATTATCACTATCTGGTAAGTATGGGGCAAAATTACGCCTGGTAGTAAAGTGTCTAGCCTCGTTAGGCTGTATCTTAATGTTCTATGGTATCTGGTTTGGCAGCACTGTCTGAGTTGAAGAGGTTTTATGAACACTGGTAATAATTATGCTTTTCCCATCGTCTCAACCGCAAGCAATGAAGAGATTAAGGCGAACTACTGGAAATGCCTGTATACCTCTGCTGATAAAAAAATGCTTCAGTACTGGGTGATTTTGCCAAATCGTGTTAAGCCAGCTGAACTGACCCCGCAGCACCTTCCTGAGGTCGGCTTGACTAACTTGGGTCGCTATGCCACCGATGATGCGCAACCCTATATGGAAGTTTGGGCCGCTTATGAACGCTGTCAGTGGGAGATGAATCCCTCTGATTGGCTGTTTAATAAACTGGAACTGATGGGCGAAAAAGTGTTGAATCAGCGCTTGATTGCGCATCCTTCCGGTAGTGGCCTTTTTGCAGATGTGCTAACTCTCAAAACGCACTCGTCCGGCGACGAGGTCATTTCACGTTATACCGTACAGAAAGATTACAATCCGCAAGAAGGAGGCGGAAATTATTTCCTGATTAAAGCGGCCTGTGCCGCTCGCGACTACCCTGCGCTGGCGAATGATATTTACTTTACTGTAGTGAACTGGGATTTACTGCATCGTAGTAACTTGGTTCTGGCTGAACTGCTTAAGACCGTGAACCTCAGTGCTAAAAACAGCAGTGGATTTAAAGTACCGGAATCCTGGCAGGTGAATCCCCTTACAGAAACGCGCCTGGTGGTCGAGCACTCGTTTGATGGCATTAACTACGGTGTCATTAATCTTTGCTTTTTTTCGCAGGAGATGTTGTTTACCGCGCAGGATGTTTTTAGCGTTTCGATTAAACGGTTTCACGATCGAGAACCTGCCGTTACGCTTAAGACTGAAGCACTTGCTACTATTCCAAATGAGTTTAATCCATCCCTCGGAAAAACACTGTGGACATGCCGGGGGGAAATGTTCAGCGCAGAGGAAGAAATGCGCGCTGTTTACCAGTGCTATATTTTTAGCGTGGGCAAAGTCTGGTGCTATGCAGAACTGATTGGCAGACACCGTAACTATCATGATTACCACTTCGAGGCGAATAAACGCTGCCTCGAAATCATCCTGTCAACATTCCATATAGAAAATGTCTAATCTTTGACTCGATATTCAGGACAAATTCATGCGTACGCGTAGCTTTTCTTTTTTTAGATGATCGGTGACTTTGTCGGTTTCCCTGCCCTGTCAATATCATCTCCACCATAAACCGTCACTATCAGGAATCGAGCCTGGACTTCATCAGCCGTCTGATGGCGCTGGAGGCATTGCTATGCCGATATCCGTCAGGAGCGCAGGCAAGTAAGTCGGGCATCAGAAAATTCACACCACCACGGCGGCAGTGGTTACGCCAGAGCACGCTTTCAAAGATTCTTTCAAGTGAAAAGGATATATTTAAGTTGGATCATGAATAAAGAAAATTATACCGCGCTGGATTATATCAATGATGCTATTGATGCAATTAATAGTCGATTAGAGCAATATCCTACATTTCTTTATATGTTATGGAGAAGAATCAGTAAGATTATATTAAATCTATTCTTATTGGTGTTGAAAAATATAAAAGTAAATTACACACATTGAATCTCGGAGTGCTTGCGTCCAAAGAGTTTGATACTACTGATGACGAAATTTCTCAGCATTGTCCAATGCTAGGTATATAGCTTCGCAAATGGGACAAGGATTTAAGATTATTCTTCCTCATGAGCAAGGCGTAGAATACTTAAAAAGGCAAAAAAGATATCGCAAGTGATGCGCAGTCTTTGATTACAATCTCCCTTCTTCAAATTAATCAAAGATTTTTTGGTAAGAGAAAAGATGAATAATGGTCTGTCATATGACCCCCCCTGTTGCTCTATTTAAAGGGTGTGTGATGCAAGATCTTCACAGTAAAGACTCAGTAATCAATCATTATGCTGATCGTTATCAATGTTATATGCCAATTGATGTCCGTAATGGATTAAGAAGCAATAGTATAGATGCGTCGAATTCATCTCTCCCATGGGATGTAACATTACCTTTAGTCACGACTGAAGATGTTTCACGTGATAAAGCGCTTGGGGCGTTTGTGGGATTGGCTGTTGGGGACGCCGTCGGCACCACTCTTGAGTTTAAGAAAAGAGACAGTGAACATGTAGCAGATATGATTGGTGGGGGACCTTTTCAATTAAAACCTGGTGAATGGACAGATGATACGTCCATGGCATTATGTCTGGCAGAGACTTATCTTTCAGAAAACAGAATGCACACCGATGTGCTTAGAAAATATCTCCTGAAATGGTATCTTGACGGAGAGAATAGCAGTAATGGTCGGTGCTTCGATATCGGCAATACGACGCGGTTCGCGCTTGAACAGTATATGCGTGTCGGACCTTCCTGGTATGGTAATACAGAGAAACACACTGCTGGTAATGCTGGGGTTATTCGTCAAGCACCGGTATCTATCTTTCGTCGAAAATCACTGCGTGCGATTTACTTCGAATCACAGGCTCAGAGTCGAGCAACGCATGGCGCGGTAGAATCAATTAACGCATGCCAATTTCTCGGATTGGTATTGCACTATTTAATCAACGGTTATCAAAAAGAAGAAGCTTTTTCGCCTCATGTTTTCCCACTGTGCGCGCGTGTAATGATCATAAACGCGGGTGAGTATAAGCAAAAAACTCGCGACCAGATTCGTTCAAGTGGTTATGTTATCGATACGCTTGAGGCTGCGATGTGGTCCGTATGGAGTACGGATAATTTCCGTGATGCCATTCTGCTGGCAGCCAACCTTGCCGATGATGCTGACAGCGTTGCGGCGACGGCGGGACAAATAGCGGGGGCGTTGTATGGTTATTCCGCTATCCCGCAGGACTGGAAAGATAAACTCGTACAACACGAACGTATTGCCACAATGGCGGGTAAACTATTCGATAGAGCACCTGAGGATAATTTTTTATAGTTAGGATTACCAAGGGTAAGCGAGGGCATATGATGACTTGCGATCAGGTATGGAATTTTTAGTTAACTGAATCTAC
This sequence comes from Enterobacter sp. MGH119, assembly GCF_001037675.1. Classification (NCBI taxonomy): domain Bacteria; kingdom Pseudomonadati; phylum Pseudomonadota; class Gammaproteobacteria; order Enterobacterales; family Enterobacteriaceae; genus Enterobacter; species Enterobacter sp. MGH119. The sequence goes on from NZ_KQ089929.1 coordinate 812,687, forward strand.
TGCAATGAATGAAATGACAATGTTTGGTTACGTTGATAGAGCATTAACTTTAGCACAGAAAAGATATGCAGACGTCAAGAATCGTGATCCCCAATCCCCGCTTTTGCAAATGTACGACTCTATTGTACAACAATTATTATTTCTACGGGATTTAATCGAAGGCAAGGAAAAGGATAGAGCGAAATTATGGGATATGACGTTCGGTATGTATGCAGGGAAGGAGTTTGATCATTCTGATGAGTTGTTTTTTGAAAGGTTGTCAGATGCCTGGTTTATTGTGGATCAAATCCGCCGAGGGTTAAAGGTTAGGCTGCCGCATGAGGTCGATACCAACTATAATAAAAAGAAACAAAACCTCATGAAGAAATTCCCTGATGAATTTTAGTATTTCATATGAATAATATTTTTTATTATGGGTGAAAGGTGATTGACTTACATGCTGATTTAAATGCCTTGTTAAAATATGTTGATAGATATCGTAAATACTTACCCATTAGCAGACCTTCAGTCCAGCGAAGGATGCAGTATACGTATGATAATAAGCCATTAGAGTCATCCTCAAATAGTGATGTACAAAAACAATGGGATTTACCACCACCATGTAATATCTCACTAGCGCAATCACGGGATCGTGCGGTAGGTACGCTTATTGGTCTTGCTGTTGGAGATGCTGTAGGTACGACGCTCGAATTTTTGCCTCGTGACAGAGCATACGTCAAAGATATGACAGGAGGTGGGCCATTTCAACTTCGTGCAGGCGAATGGACGGATGATACATCCATGGCATTATGTCTTGCGGAAACGCTTCTTGAGAAAGGCGATGCTGATACTATATGTTTCAGGAATAAGCTTCTGGAATGGTATCAGCATGGTTATAACAGTTCAAATGGCGTCTGTTTTGATATAGGTAATACAACGCGATTTGCTTTAGAGCAATATTTAACAATTGGCCCAGGATGGAGCGGCAATACTGCTCCAGAAACTGCGGGTAATGCTTCCATTATCAGACAAGCCCCTGTCTCTATTTTTTTTAGAAAGTCATTAAGCAAAGCGTTTTATGAAGCTAAAAAACAATGTATCGCAACACACGGTGCCGCGGAAGCAATCAATAGCACGCAGTATTTAAGTTATTTGCTTGTGCATATGATTAACGGTAGCAATAAAGATTTTGTTTTTTCTCCGCACGTTATGCCGCTTCAGCCACGCGTAATGATTATCAACGCGGGTGAATATAAGCAAAAAACTCGCGATCAGATTCGTTCAAGTGGTTATGTTATCGATACGCTTGAAGCCGCGATGTGGTCCGTATGGAATACGGATAATTTCCGTGATGCCATTCTGCTGGCAGCCAACCTTGCCGATGATGCTGACAGCGTTGCGGCGACGGCGGGACAAATAGCTGGAGCATTATATGGTTATTCCGGTATTCCGCAGGAGTGGAAAAACAATCTTGTACAACATGAACGTATCGCCAAAATGGCTGGTGAATTGTTCGATAGAGCCCCCGAAGACACTTTCTTATAACTGTTTATCTCAATGAAACTACAGGAAAAGTAGTTTTATTTTGTGGCAAGCGAAGTCAATCTTACAGCTACTCATTATCACATCAACGGCGTTTCCGCTTTGCATACTGAGATGAGTTAACTTCTGGCACTGAGATTAGTCCATAGTGGAATAAAGATTATGCTCAACCGAATTACCGTCCAGCTCCCGGTTGAGGGGCTGCTCTTCTGGAAACTCTCCGGCCGCGAGGCGATGTCCGAGTCGTTCGCGCTGACGCTGACTCTGCTCGGCACGGATGCGCGCATTGACCGCAGCAGGCTGCTGGGCCAGCCGGTCACGGTGACCATCCCGACGCAGAATCTGCTGACCTCCCGCTATATAAACGGCAAGATTACCCGGGTAGCGGTGAGCGCCGTTGAGCTGACGGGCACCCGCTATGCGGTGTACCAGCTGACGGTGGAGCCGGACCTGTGGCCGATGAAGCGCGACCGCAACCTGCGTATCTTCCAGGGCCAGACGGTGCCGCAGATTGTCAAAACCCTGCTGGGTGAGCATCAGGTTAACCTCGAAGACAAACTCACCGGCAGCTACCGGGTGTGGGACTACTGCGTGCAGTATCAGGAGTCGAGCCTGGACTTCATCAGCCGCCTGATGGAGCTGGAGGGGATTGCGTACTACTTCAGCCACGAGGCCGACAAACACACCCTGGTGCTCACCGACGCCGCTACCCAGCACCAGCCTTTCAGCGGCTATGAGGTCATTCCTTACCACCAGACGCCGTCCGGCGGCAGTACGGATGAAGAGGGCATCAGTCAGTGGGCGCTGGAGGACAGCGTGACGCCGGGGATTTACAGCCTCGACGACTACGACTTCCGCAAGCCGAATGCGTGGCTGTTCCAGGCCCAGCAGAACCCGGCGTCACCGAAACCGGGCAGCATCGACGTGTACGACTGGCCGGGGCGCTTTGTGGAGACGGGCCATGCGGAATTCTACGCCCGCATCCGTCAGGAGCGCTGGCAGGTGGAGCATCAGCAGATTCAGGCGACGGCCACGGCGGCGGGCATTGCGCCGGGCCACATCTTTACCCTCACCAACGCGCCGTTCTTCAGCGATAACGGGGAGTATCTGGTCACGGCGGCGGGCTACCATTTCGAGGAGAACCGCTACGCGAGCGGTGAGGGGGAGACCATTCACCGCACCGATTTCACCGTTATCCCGGCGTCGGTGTCCTACCGTCCGGCGCAGAGCACGGCGTGGCCGCGGACCTACGGCCCGCAGACGGCGAAAGTGGTGGGGCCGCAGGGGGAGAGTATCTGGACGGACAAATACGGTCGCGTGAAGGTGAAGTTCCACTGGGACCGTCTGGCGAAGGGCGATGACACCAGCTCCTGCTGGGTGCGTGTGTCGAGCGCGTGGGCGGGCCAGGGCTACGGCGGGGTGCAAATCCCGCGCGTCGGCGATGAGGTGGTGGTGGACTTTATCAACGGCGACCCGGACCGTCCGATCATTACTGGTCGCGTGTACAACGACGCGAGCATGCCGCCGTGGGCGCTGCCGGCTGCGGCGACGCAGATGGGCTTTATGAGCCGGACAAAAGACGGTTCCGTGGACAACGCCAACGCCCTGCGCTTTGAGGACAAGGCGGGCGCAGAGCAGGTGTGGATCCAGGCCGAGCGCAACATGGACACCAGCGTTAAAAATGATGAAACGCACACCGTTGGCGGCGCGCGCAGCCATTACGTGAAGAAAAATGAGCTGCATCGCGTGGAGGCTAATCAGATCCAGGCCGTGAAAGGCGGAACCGAGATCCTGACGGGTAAAGGCAAGCTGGATGCAGCGGTGGAGCAGTACGTCATTGCTTCCGGGACGAAGCTGCGGCTGGTCTCGGGCGAGAGTGCTATTGAGCTTAACGCTAACGGCAAAATTAACCTGATCGGCAAAGAGTTTAACTTCTTTGTGGAAGGGGATGGGTATATCACCACAGGCGGTAAGCTGCATCTGAATACGTCGGGCACCAAGCCGGGCACAACGGCGCCGGGATCGGGGCATAAAGGGGATATTGATGCGGCGGTGCAGGAGAAGTTTTCTCCGAATAAAAGTGCTAAGAATCCGGCTCCCGCAGCTTCAGCGCCAGCAGCAACCAGACCAAAACCAACAACAAAATTTGCATCAGCGCCACCATTAAAAGGGAGTTACGTCTATCAAAATAATTCCTACAACTCTGATGTGATGCCCTTCAGTGAAGATGTAGTTAAGGAAATCAATAAGTCACCAACGCTTCAGACACAATTAAAAGATCTAAAAGATAAAGGGTGGGCTATTCAGCCGGGAGCAGCAGGAGGGGGGAGTTACGCTGATACGAATAACAAATTGATTGTCATGGACCCTGAACACATGGAAGATACAGCCACAACGGTGCAAACTCTGGCACATGAGGCAGGGCATGCAACTTATCCTGTTGCGGTAGATTCTTCGAGTAAGGAAAGCTTCATCAACAGCCAGCTTATGGATGAAGGTGGAGCAACGCTGAATAACATTAAAATACAACGCGAGATCCTTGCAAACGGCGGTATTGATATTGATATAGCGGGAAGTGCCGAAAACCTAAAAGCATATAATTCTGCCTATGATAAAATGGTAAGTGGTGAGTTATCTCGCATTGATGCAGCCAAAGCAATAGGAAAAGTGTATGGTAAAGGCGAAATAGCCTCAGGGACTAATCTAAATTATAATGATTACTATGGAGGATTCTATGGAAAGTAGGATGATTAAAGCTACATTCCTCATTGTTCTTCCACTATTTTCAATATTTACCTATGCAGGGCATAATAAAATGAATCAAGATTCGTTGTGGCAAATGATTAAAGAAATGAAATCAGTGTGGGGTAAACAAGTTGAGGATGTCAGTAAACTGTTTAACCAACCGCTGATTAATAATACACAGGAGAAAGAAGACCGTTATACTTCAGCTCCCTTTACGTTAACTGATGGCACACGGATCAGTAATGTGGATGTTCGTTTATGGGGAAATGGTGATAACAGCGTATCTTTGGTTTCTTTCGTAGTTAATCAACCATGTATTACTCTTGATCAAGTCAAATCTCATTTTCCGGATCTGAAATTGTCTAATATCCCTCGCGGAAACACGCCGGGACAATCAGTTGGATATCGCACCCCTACCGATGAACGCGGGCTGGCATGGGCATTTAGCTTTCCAGTTCTGAATCAGGAATGCCTGGGCAGGGTAGTTATGTCACGCTACGAACAATAAGTTGCGAGGCAATTTTACGGGCTGTGAAAGAAGATAATTATCAAACGGCTAATAATATCGCTGCCCCTAAAGTTTTTGCGGAAAAAAAGAAAGTGCTAACGTTCTAATGATCATATTTCTCTGAGTCGCTAAGCAGTAATTAATATTGGCGGTATAAATTTTAGCGCTTTTAATTTTATTTTTCTAATAAATCATCCCGAGTTCACTTATGAAATACACCCTCCAGGAAGGTTCCTTTACCCTTTTTCCTGCCGCCTGGCAGGACAACAGCATGAACATCATTCGCGATGACGAAAGCGGGCTGTCCGTGGTAGTCAGCCGCGGCGTCATCCCGGATGGTAGCGATTACGAACAAGAGTTCCACCGTCAGTGGGAAGTCCTGCGCCCTCAGATGGGGGAGATCGCCCAGAGCGAATTTCAGCACGTAAAAGCCGGGCCAGACGGAAACATTAGCGGACTGGAAGTTGAGACCACCTTTGACCGTAACGGCCAGCGCCTGTGGCAAAAACAGCTGGCCGTGCAGACGCCGGGCAAACCGGTACTGATGATTTTTACCCTCTCGGCCTTAAAAGCCTTTACGGAAGAGGACGAGGCGCGCTGGAGCGCACTGAAGCAGAGTCTGACGCTAAACGACAACCGGAATGTGTAAGGCATGAGCGATAACAACGCGGCCCGTAAGGGCGACGAGATTATTCACTCCAGCATTTTTGCTGATATTACCAGCATTGTGGCGGAAGGCGCTGCCTATGCGGTGATTGGCGCGGCGGTGGGCGCGGCAGCGACCGTCGCGGCCCCACTGCTGGGAGCCGGGGCCGCAGCGGCAGGCGTGGCGGCAATTGGATCCAGCTGTCTGTTGAGCGGCATTATTGGTGGGGTTCTGGCGAACGTCGCGGGGATCACCGACGATATCAGCAATGCTGCTGAAGGGCTGGGCAACGCGCTTTTTCCGCCGTCGCCTGCGGGTAAGATCACCACCGGTTCGAGCAATGTTCTGACAAATAAACTTCCCGCTGCACGCGCAGCCGGGACGTTAACGCCTGCCGATACCCCGTCTCCTGAGCCGCAGTCGCCGGGCAGCTTTGCCGATTACGCGGGCATGCTGCTTTCCGCCGCCGGACAGTTTGGCAGCGAAATGTGGCAGCCGAGCGTTGCCTCAGCCGCCGCGGGAACCTCGCCGCTGGAAGAAGATAAGGTGGCGTGTGAAAAGCACTCCGGGCCACAGTATCTGGCGGAAGGCTCCAAAAGCGTCTTCATCAACGGACAGCCTGCGGTGCGCGCAAAAGATCGCACCACCTGCGAAGGCACCGTTTCCGACGACGTCTCCCCGAACGTGATCATCGGCGGCGACACCCTCACGGTCCGCGATATCAAAAGTGGTAAAACGCCGGGTCTGGCGTTGGGGATGATTGCGCTCTCCCTGCTGCGCGGGCGTCCGGGCAAGATCCTGAAAAACATGCCCTGCGCGCTGGCTGCTGCCGGTGGCGGGATGCTGGCTGATATGGCCGTCAACGCCGTGTTCGGCTCCTCGCACCCGGTTCACGCCGCTACCGGCGTGAAGGTGCTGAACGACGACGATGAACTCGATTTCTCGCTGCCGGGGCGCTTTCCGCTGCGCTGGCAGCGCAGCTACAACAGCCTGACCATCCGCGAAGGGCTGTTTGGTCTGGGCTGGGCTACCACCTTTGACAGCTATCTGACGCTGGAAGAAAACAATGCCACCTGGTTCGATGAAACCGGGCGCGAGCTGAGCTTTGAACTGCCGCCGGTCGACCGCGCGTTTTACAGCATCAGCGAAGGCATTATCATCCGCCGCAATGAGAGCGGCGACGTGGCGATTGCCGACGATGACGGCGCGGTGTGGCGTCTGTATAAACCGACCCGCGCTAACCCCTCCATCCTGCGCCTGGCCTCCCTCAGCGACGAGTACGGCAATGCGCTGCTGACGGCGTGGGACGAGCACGGCAGGCTGGTTGGTATCCATGATGAGCCGCGGGCGATCGACGTCACCCTGCGCTATGACGATGAACGTTTCCCGCAGCGTGTTACCGCAGCCAGCCATCTCGACGGCAACAAAACCTGGCCGCTGATGCAGTGGGGGTACGATGCGCGCGGCCAGCTGGCGAGCGCGACGGATGCCTCCGGCGTGGTGACGCGTGAATACCGTTACAACGACCACGGCCTGATGGCCTGGCACCGCTTGCCGGGGGGGCTGGAGAGCGAATACCGCTGGCAAAAATTCGACCACTGGCGCGTGGTGGAAAACCGCACCAGCACCGGCGACGGCTGTCGCTTTACCTATGATCTAGCCGCCGGGCTGACGACCGTCGAACACTACGACGGTCAGACGCGAAAGCATTACTGGAACGCGCAAAACCTCATTGTTCGCTACGTTGACGAGAGCGGTGAGAACTGGCGCTACGAGTGGGATGACAACGAACTCCTAACGCGTCGCATCGATCCGCTGGGTAATGCCGTTACCTTCGTCTATGACGACATGGGCAACCGGGTGCAGGAGATCGACGCCGACGGCAACACCCGCACCACCACCTGGCTGGAGCACCGCGCGCTTCCCGCGGCCATTATCGAAGCTGACGGCAGCGCCACCCGGTTCTGGTACGACGAACATCACGGGCTGAAGCGCGTGGTGGACCCGATGGGGCAGACCACGCTGCTGCGTCGGGACGAGTTTGGTCAGGTTGTGGAAGAAGTCGATGCCGCCGGGAACAGCCGCTACCAGGAGTACAACGAGGCCGGGCAGATGGTGCGTGCGACGGACTGTTCGGGCCGTGTGACACAATACCGTTATCATCCGCTGGGCTGGCTGGTGGCTGAGACAGCCGCCGACGGTGAAGAGACTCGCTACCGCTACGACGCCGCAGGGCGTCCGGTGCAGCTCGATCGCCCGGAAGGCTGGACGGAATCGCTCAAATGGAACGAACGTGGCCTGCCGGTGAAGCATGCGGGCGCCGACGGGAAAGAGAGCGAGTTCAGATACGACGAAGCGGGGCGCTTAACCGCCACCCGAAATACGCAGGGTGAAGAGGTGCGCCGCCGCTGGGACAGCCGCGGGCGTCTGATTGCCCTGGAAAACGAGAACGGCGAAGCGTATCAGTTCCGCTGGGGGCCAGACTCGCTGCTGCTGGAAGAGGTGGGGCTTGATGGCGTGGCCTCGCAGTATCGCTATGACGCCTGCGGGCGCACGATTGCGCGCACCTTTGCCGCCGGTCATCCGGAGGCCATCACCCATGCCTTTGCCTGGAGCGCGAGCGGCCAGCTGGTCGCCCGCACCACGCCGGAAGGGCAGACCCGCTACCATTACACGCCGTCCGGCCTTCTGAGCCGGATTGGGCTTCATCCTGCGCTTTCAGCCGACGTGTGGACCACCGAGGCAGAGCAGGAGCTTGTGTTTGAGTATGACGCGCTCGGGCGCGTCACGCGCGAAGCTGGCGAGCACGGTGAGCTGGCGTGGGAGTATGACGCGCTGGGCAACCGCACCTCCGTCACGCTGCCCGATGGCCGCGAGCTGAAGCAGTTCTACTACGGCAGCGGGCATCTGCTCAGCATTGCGCTCGATAAGCTGTCGGTCTCCGACTTTACCCGCGACGAACTCCACCGGGAGACCAGCCGCACCCAGGGGCTGCTGACCATCCGCAGCGAATACGACCGCCTTGGTCGCCTGCATCGGCGGGACGTCTTTACCGGCAACGCCCAGCGCCCGTCGCCGCGCCGCTGGTCCCGCCGCTGGGATTACGACTATCGCAATAACCTGGTCCGCGAAGAGCGGGACGATAATCCGTTCAGCTGGTACCGCTGGCAGTACGACAGCGCAGGCCGGCTGATGGTTCAGGACGGCACGCTGCCCGGTCAGGAGCAGTGGCGCTGGGATGCAGCCGGTAACCCGCTCGAAGGATCTGTTGAGAAGGTCACGCACAACCGGCTGACGCAGCTGAACGGCATTCGCTGGCGCTATGACGTCCACGGCCGCACCGTGGAGAAAGATAACGGACAGACCCGCTGGCACTACCGCTACGACGGCGAGCACCGCCTGACGGAGGTCATCAGCCAGCCGCGGGACCGCAACAGGCCGCAGACGCAGGTCAGCTTCCGCTACGATCCGCTCGGGCGACGCATCAGCAAAACGCGCCGCCAGATGCTGGGCGGACAGCCAGCCGGCAAGCCGGTCACCACGCGGTTTGTCTGGGAAGGGTTCCGGCTGTTGCAGGAAGTGCACGGGGAAGTGCCTCTGACCTACGTCTACAGCGATCAGGACAGCTACGATCCGCTGGCGCGTATCGACGGCGTTGATGCCCCGGAAATCTTCTGGTTCCACTGTCAGCCGAACGGCACGCCGGAACGGATGACGGATAGCGAAGGACAGGTGCGCTGGGAAGGGGTAAACAGCGCCTGGGGCAAGCTGCTGCGGGAAAGCGAGACGCAGGTATCAGGATATTCCCAGAACCTGCGCATGCAGGGGCAATACCTGGACCGCGAGACAGGGCTGCACTACAATCTGTTCCGGTATTATGACCCGGACTGCGGACTATTTACGCAGCAGGACCCGATAGGGCTGGCGGGAGGGATTAACCTTTACCAGTATGCGCCGAATGCGCTGGGGTGGGTGGATCCGTGGGGGTTAAAATGTGGTTTTTCTCAAAAAGATCGTATAACACAAAGATGGGTGGATAGATTAACAGGGAAAAAACCCGCTGATGTTCATAATATTTTGACATCCAAAGGTTGGACGAGAACATATCCACAAGCCAATAAACCAGGAGCTATCCAACATATTCAATATGTCAAAACAACAAAATCAGGTACTACGTACAAATTAGATTATCATCCCGGAGGGACTCCAACTCAACCTAATATTCATGGTAATGATTACTGGAAAGTTTATCGCGAAGTTGATGGTGCTGATGTAGTATATGGGAGAATTGGTCATGGAGAGTTTAAAAATTATGATTTAATAACCGATTCACCTGTTTATGTTGACGGAGTTTTACTTAATGGGGGGGTATAAAATGATTGATTTTAATGCTGATATTTTATCAGGAAGAGCACTAGGTAACGTTTTTTTGGGGGATAATATCAGTAAGTACATAAGCGAGTTATATGCTGGCTATAAGGTAACTTACTTTGATTATTTCTTGCCTGATGATAATAAAAGGCTTGCATATATTGTAGATGACACAATGACAATCGCTACCCTTGAAGATGGAACGATCATTTCTATTGGTTGTAACGTAAACTATAAGGGGAGGTATAATAAAATATTACAAACAGGTCAAACGATGGGGGAAATAATAGGGTTGACTTACAAACAGCGTATATTTAATGGCTGTATTATTATAAATGACGACTTTGGTTTTTCATTCGAGTTGCCAGCGCCATATGATGAAATTGCAGATAGCATTGCACATGTTCCACTAGATCTTGTTCTTAATGAAATCCGTGTTGCTGATTACTCTGATTGGAACCCACAAAAAATAAAACGCTGAAGTGTGGGTTAGGGTTGATCCCTCGGATTATTTACTTTACCTAAAACCCTAGGTAAGCATTTTCTGGAGTCATGACATCCACTGTCGTAAGTAAAATACCCAGCGCCCGTCGCAGCGCCGCTGGGATTACTACTACCGCAATAACTTGGTGCGCGAAGAGCGGGACGATAACCCGTTCAAATGGTACCGCTGGCAGTACGACAGACAGTGCCGAGCGTCTCCTGGTTCAGGACGGCACGCTGGCCGGAGAGGAGCAGGGGGTCTGGGATGCAGCCGCTAACCCGCTCGAAGGTTCTGTTGAGAACATTACGCACAACCGCCTGGCGCAGCTGAATGATATTCGCTGGCGTTATAATACCCATGCTTGCACTGTAGAGAAGGATAACGGCCAAACCCGAGGAACCGCAAAAAACCGCAGACGCAGGTCAGCTTCCGCTACGATCCGCTCGGTCGCCGCATCAGTAAAACGCGACGCCAGAAGCTGGGCGGACAGCCAACCGGCAAGCCATCACCACCCGGTGTGTCTGGGAATGACTGCCTACTGGGGGAAGCGCACGGGGATGTGCTGTTCACCTACGTCGACGAAAGTGGTCAGGACAACTACGATTTGCTGGCGCGTGTAGATAGTGTTGATGCTTCATATATCTTCTGGGTCCATTGCCAATCCAACGGCACGGCACAACTTATAACTGATATCTAAAAGCAGTAATTTTGGTGCAGGTTCGAGTATTGGTAATGTTTTTCCATAACAATCATATGGAACAAGAATAAAAGTCTAGGGAATATAATGAGTGATAAGATCATGCAAACAGTAGATCTGCTAATTTCACATAGTCAAATATTGTTACGATCCAGAGACTATGACGAAAAGCTGAGTCAGTGGGGAAAAGGTAATGCTTCTCAAGGCGCTGTTTTACACAAGGATTATGTTGTATTCGATCCATTACCAGAGGACGCATTTGGAGCAAACGTCAATATCAAAATAGATAATGCTTTTAAATTAGATCAAAATGCACAACGCTGCATTGTTGTTCCATTTTTTATTACGGATAAAAATAAGATCCAGATCGCATCTGCGACAGAGAAATTTGATGTAAGCATTAACGTAACCGGCAAGATTTATTCGCTCTTTTATGAGGTTTGTGAGGGGGACGAGATTTATTATAATTTTACTCTTGTGCCTGAAAAAGAAGCAATCCCTACTAAGTTTTTATTAGACGACCCTTGGGGAGGGAAAAAATACAATCCTCTAAAAGAGGGTTTTTTTTAAAGTTAATAATAACTAAATCGAATGAAAAAAAATCATACGTTAAACAAGAAGTTCACCACATGAACCTCGTTAACGAAGTAATCTTTCCCTTCCGTACGCATCTTGCCTGCTTCTTTCGCGCCTTGCTCACCCTTGCAGGTGATAAAGTCTTAAAACGCGATAGTCTGCGCACGAATGAAGCCCTTCTCAAAGTCGGTGTGGATCTTACCGGCCGCGTGAGGCGCAGTCGCACCGACAGGGATGATTCACGCGTTCACTTCTTTCACGCCCGCGGTGAAGTAGGTTTGCAGGCTGAGCAGCTCATAGCCCGCGCGGATCACGCGGTTCAGCCCCCGCTCGGCCATGAACTCTTTATGGTCGCCGTCGATGATTTCAGCGATATCGGATTCAACCGCGGCGTAAACCGCTACCTCTACAGAACCTTTACCGCTTGAAGACTCTGCTGAGAAGGTCACGCACAACCGTCTGACGCAGCTGAACGTCATTCGCTGGCACTACTGTTATGACGGTGAACATCACCTGACGGAGGTCATCAGCCAGCTGCGGGACCGTAACAGGCCGCGGACGCAGGTCAGCTTCCGTTACCCTCATACATTGTGACATTCCCAACAGTCAATCAATATAGAGGTGATCCTTTGGGTTATCATCAAGCGTTACAGGTAAAATTAGATGTAACTGGCTTAGATGTAATTGAACCCCGGAAAAATACATTTTTGATCTTAAACACAAAAGATCTCGTTGTCTCTAAAAGAATTGTTAAAAGTGGGAGGAGTTGTGGTTGAGGTGAAAATATATTATAAAGGAAGTGTTGATTTTATTGCAGGTGAAGGGACTATTCTCAATGAGTTCATAGGAGAAGTAGCCACGCGACAAATAAATATTATAGATGGAAATTATTATGCTTCTTCCTCTTTGCTAGATAAAAAAGAAAAAGTTGGCTTCCTGCTGTATGATGGTAAGAAAAGCGACCTGAACTTAAGTGACGCCGAAGAAATTTCAAATGAGGAATTTGAAGTTTTCTGGCAAACATCAACGGGTTCATTGCAAGAAAAAAAGCGAATAAAATACTTGTCTGGAGATGCTGTGGAACCTTTGAAAAAATCCACAGTTATTGCTCATATTGTGAATAATAAAGGGAAGTGGGGTAAAGGTTTTGTTCTGTCCCTTTCAAATAAATATCCTGCGGCAAAAAAAAGCTATCTTAGTTGCTTCAAAGAAAATAACTTCCCAGAATTAGGGGTGGTTGATTTTGTTATGGTTGATGCTCAGGAGAAGATATTTATTGCGAATATGTATGCGCAGGATGGTATAAAGAAAAATATCAACGACAAAAAACAATACGTATGTTATGACTCTCTGAAAGTTTGTCTTGAAAAATTATCTGACTTTGCTTTAGTTAATCGCCTTTCTATACAAATGCCAAGGATAGGAGCTGGCCTCGGTGGTGGTGATTGGAATGTTATAGAGTCCTTAATACTAAAAAATATTTGCTATAAAATGATTGATTGCAATGTAATAACTTTATAATTTTAAATAAAATTTAACCATAGATTATGGTGTTTTTGGCGGTTTCTTAGGCAAAGTTTTTTATTTAAAAGGACAAGATCTTAAGTATTATAATATCTATAACAATATACTATTGATCAAGGGAACGAGTTTCACGACAACCAAAAATACGCCGAGGCTTTAGAGCAAAACCAAAAAGCCTGGCAAGCGCTTCCTGAGCCATAGCTCGAATGGGAACTCGCCAACTGGATCGCTGCCTGCATGTACAGCGCATGTTTTGATCTTGCGGATTATGCTGAGGAAAACAAATGGGGAAAAACGACATTACGGACACGTGGATCGGATATAGACACTGCACCCTTAATCGATCTCGGCATGGTCTGTTATGAGTGAAATCAATTCGAGGAAGCGTATAAATATTTTAACGATGCTTATAACTACAGCAAAGAGCGTGCGTTTCAGGATAGACCTAAAAAATATCTAGAGTTCTATCTGCGCAAAAGGGATAAGTTCGTTACTCTATAAAAAAATCAAACATTACGCGTGGATCCGACAACGCCAGGTAGGTCGTGTGAATTACCATCGATATGGGCAGAATGGCTTGAAGAAGTAGCGATTCCAGGCTCCGGGAATGTAAGATAGGTTACTATATGAATATCAATAAAGATGACGAACTCCTTGTGATAGTTAAGTATGAAGGAAGATTTTATTGGTTCGTTGCGTTCAAGGAAATGTGGGTCTTAGACAGAGTAAAATGGGTAGAGGATTTTGTGAAAAGTGGGGTGGAAATAAACCTACAGAATACCCATAAGGAAAGATATGACATACCAGTTGTAAATGAAGAAAACGCGCAGATATTCATTGATGGTTTAATTAACGATGGTTATTCATACGATAAGGATGACATTGCTGAGGAGTTTTATAAAAGGCTTTCGCAAAAAACAATTTGGTGGGATATATATGAACTTATGCCGGATTTATTTATAGACTTTGATAATAAAAGATTATATTCGGAATATGTTGAGAGTATGCATTATCAAGAATATGTTCCTGATGGTTGGCAAGGTGAACTTGTTGATTTTTGCAGTAATGGATCGTTACCTCAAGATGAAATGTTCTGGATAAAAAATGAAACTGATCATAGAAGCGTTTTGATCGCTAAAGGATAAAATATATTTTCGGCAAACCATTTTTAGACATTGCAATGGTCGATTCAACACGCCAATTTGTGTTTGTGTTAAGCGAGACAAAGCCGTTACCAATCGTTTTGACCATCTTCAACGCTCAGGGTGAAAAACTATTTTGGTCTGCATCTCCTGAAAGTGCTATTTTCTATTACTTAACATTAAACCAGTCAAAGGAAGTGGTTGTTGTATGTAATTTTACAGTAATACAAAATGGCTGGCATAATTGGTTTTATTCTTGGGATATGAAGCGTAACGCGTTGTCTAGATCAGGACCTTCGTACTAAATTCACATTTAACATTAAAATTACAGCGACAAGAGTGCCTGAAACTGGCGTACGCAAAGGGGGTATACCTGCTAAAGGTGAGAGACTTGCCTGACCAGCAGAGCGTTTACACCAGCACCCTTTTCAGACGTTAAAATTTGCGACTGCCGACATCATTCTCTTTACCATGTAAAAAAAAATCCACGCCCAAGCGGGGATTTTTCCCATTAAAAACAACTCAAAGGTTAAACAAGAAGTTCATCACATCGCCATCTTTAATGATGTAATCTTTGCCTTCCGCACGCATCTTGCCTGTTTCTTTCGCGCCTTGCTCTCCCTTGTAGGTGATAAAGTCTTCAAACACGATAGTCTGTGTACGAATAAAGCCTTTCACGAAATCGGTGTGGATTTTATCGGCCGCCTGAGGCGCAGTCGCACCCTCAGGGATGGTCCACGCACTTCTTTTACGCCCGCGGTGAAGTAGGTTTGCAGGCTGAGCATCTCATGGCCCGCGCGGATCACGCGGTTCAGACCCTGCTCGGCCATGAAATCTTCACGATCGGCGTCGTTCATTTCAGCGATATCGGATTCAACCGCGTTCCAAAACGCTACCACTACAGAACCTTTATCGCTTGAAGAGTCTGCTGAGAAGGTCACGCACAACCGCCTGACGCAGCTGAACGGCATTCGCTGGCGCTATGACATCCACGGCCGCACCGTGGAGAAGGATAACGGCCAGACCCGCTGGCACTACCGCTACGACAGCGAGCATCGCCTGACGGAGGTCATCAGCCAGCCGCGGAATCGCAACAGGCCGCAGACGCAGGCCAGCTTACGCTATGACCCGCTCGGGCGACGCATCAGCAAAACGCGTCGCCAGATGGTGGGCGGACAGCCAACCGGTAACCCAGTCACCACCTGGTTTGTATGGGAAGGGTTCCGGCTGTTGCAGGAAGTGCACGGGGATGTGCCACTGACCTACGTCTACAGCGATCAGGACAGCTACGATCCGCTGGCGCGTATCGACGGCGTTGATGCCCCGGAAATCTTCTGGTTCCACTGTCAGCCGAACGGCACGCCGGAACGGATGACGGATAGCGAAGGACAGGTGCGCTGGGAAGGGGTAAACAGCGCCTGGGGCAAGCTGTTGCGGGAAAGCGAGACGCAGGTATCAGGATATTCTCAGAACCTGCGGATGCAGGGGCAATACCTGGATCGTGAGACAGGGCTGCACTACAATCTGTTCCGGTATTATGACCCGGACTGCGGAAGGTTTACGCAGCAGGACCCGATAGGGCTGGCGGGGGGGATAAACCTTTACCAGTATGCGCCGAATGCGCTGGGGTGGGTGGATCCGTGGGGGTTGAGCCGCGAGTGTAGCGGTAAAACAAAACCTGATTTCTATGTTGGTCCAAATGGCCCTAGTTCGACTATGCCTTCTACAGCATATCGTTATGTGGATAGCAAATATGCTCCACAGACAATAGAAAATAAATCAGCCCCGTTAAGTTATTTTGGGTATACGAAATATAAACCTGCACATGAAGCCAGGGACGCCTATCAAATTTTTTATGAGAAAGGTAATCCTGATTCATGGAGTGATGCACGTTTATTAGGTGAGTTTGATACATTACAACTGTATAAAAATGGAGTGCCTCAGGTGCAAGTACCTCTTGCCAATGGTGGTCGAGGGCCTGGATATGAGCTTTTCACCAGTGCATATCCTGAGTATGGTAAAGGTGGGGCATTACAGTTGCTACCAATCGAACGTAATTACCCTGTTATTTTTGAACGTGTTACTATAATTCCGGAGTAAAAGCGATGACAGATGAAGAGTTACGAAAGAATCTTGTTTTTTTAATAAAAAAATATGTTCCGGAAAGTCAACAAAAAGCATTTTATGATGATATATCAAAGTCTACTGTGCCAGTGAAAGGTATTTTAGCTGACTTTAATAAAATCAAAACCAGAACTGTTGATGAAGTTGATGGAGATTTAATACGGGATATTTACTTTTATTTTTGTTGACAGATAATTACGTGGGGGATTTATTTTTCCGTTCGTTTTTTATATTTTTTTGGTTGGGAATGGCTCGGTAAAGAGATGAAAATTATCTTTACCGGCAATCAAAATATCAGCAATGGCGTTTAGGAAATTATTAGTTACGCTGATCTCACAGAAAAAAATAATTGAAAATATTTAATTATGCTGGTGATTTGTATAATGGAGAGGACTAAATCAGGCGGTTAGTTGTTGCCGAATATCCTAATTAAACTATAATGGGGGTTTCAGGGTTTGCGCTTGTTACTAACATGCTGCTCAAAGTTTGAGCAGCAGGGGAAGGGTGCTTCCCCTATCAGTTTTCATATTACAGCTAATCATTAACCCCTTAAAGAATTTCACAAGCATTTTATTTTTAATGGACTGACCCCACATTATCGGTAGAACGATAATAAAAATCGAGGTAATGTAATGAATGATAAAAAAATACAAATAGTTGAGCTACTGATTTCACATAGTCAAATGTTGTTACGATCCAGAGACTATGACGAAAAGCTGAATTACTGGGGAAAAGGCAATGTTTCTCAAGGTGCTGTTCTTCACAAAGATTATGTTATATTCGACCCATTACCAGAGGACGCATTTGGAGCCAACGTCAATATCAAAATAGATAATTCTTTTATATTAGATGAAACTGCTCAACGCTGCATTGTAGTGCCATTTTTTATTACAAATAAAAATAAGCTTCAGGTCGCATGATTGAATTTAAATTCAACCCGATTACCGGTGAGCTAAACCTTGATGGTCTTCCTTTAAAAATAGATACTGAAGAAGGCTTTTGTAAGTGTGATTTATACCACGAATTAGTAAAACGCAAAGCTGTAAATAAAAATATGTCGAATCACTACCTTGTTGACTCAGTAATGTTTTTCGATAAAGAATTTCAAGTTACTATACGCCCGGTGTGCTATGGTTTTCATTTTATGCTTCATCTTGTTGATAAAAATAGTCAATACTATAAATCATTAAATGATTGGAATGCACGAACTAATGTTCACATGCTAAATGAATCAGTGAAAAGCCTGTCTGATTGGCTGAAAGAATCACTGAACCTGGACACGCCTGATACCACGGAAACAGACATCATTAGGTGGAACTTTGAGTGGGGGCGGGTTTCAGTCTCATATGAGACAAAGTCATTTAATCATGGGGTATATATAGTTTGGAATATAAAGTAGTCACTTCCAAAAAAGGTGGTTTAGATATGTTAGAAATGAAACTTGATGTTCATACTGGATTTGTAGAAATTAACAACTACCCCATCGAATTAAAAGATGTTGATACTTTTAAAAATTCCGCATTTTACAAGTTTTTTCTCGCCATTGACTACAGTAGGTCCTTTTTATTTCGCTATCGATAATGTTAAATGGAAAGATCAAGTTTTCATTTTGGAACTGAGGCCTTCAGCATTTTCTTTTTCTCCATCATTATTCCTTACTAGTAAGGATGGAAGTTTTTATAAAACGTTAGAGGATTGGGATAAAAGGGCTAGTCTGAGTAATTTATCGGATGAGCAGCAGCGTTTGACAGTATGGGTTGAGAATGAAATAACATCAAAGCCTAATCTTAAAATTAACAATCCCCCATATGGATTTCAATGGAGGCATGAATGGGGAAATATTGTTGTACAGTCTAATGAAAAAAGCTTCGATTGTGGTGTTTATATAGAATGGAATGTTTGACTAAATGATGTTAATGATTAATAAAATCCTCCATTTCTTATAGCCTTACTTTTTTATTGATAAACTTAAAATTTAAATAATGAAACTTACTAATCGACTGAAAAAGAAGTTATTAGTCCTTGATGGCATTGACAATGATTTCATAGAGTATGGAAAGGAAATAACATGCCCTGAATGCGAGGGGGTAATAGTCTACTCTATCGTAAACTCATATGAGTTTGACACGCTCACAGAAGAGGTAAAATGCTTTTTGGTTAAGAAAATGAGAGGTGTGAAGCTTGATAGTGAACATAAGAAATATAGCTATGATGAAAGCCAATTAGATGTTTCGAAAAACACATGTTCAAAGTGTTTAAAAGAGTTTTCCGCTATATTAACGTATAAAGAAGTGCAGCCAGCCCGATACCGGGTATATCTTGTGGGGCTTTTTGAAGGTGATTTGAAGCAGATCAAACTTTAAACGTTGAGGTTTACCAATGATTGAAAATCTCATTTGTATTAAAGAAAAAGACCTGCTTCAATGGGCATGTGGTGAAAGTAACATACTGGTTAGTGTGCCATTTTTAAGCTATGCATTGGTCGACTTAACACGCCAGTTAGTCTTTGTGTTAAGCGAGCCTAAGCCATTACCAACCGTTTTGACCATCTTCAATGTGCAGGGCGAAAAACTATTTTGGTCTGCCCCTCCTGAAGGTGCGACTTTCTATTACTTAACATTCAACCTGTCAAAGGAAGTGATCGTTGTCTGTAGCTATCCAGCAAAAAAAAATGGCTGGCATGATTGGTTTTATTCCTGGGATATGAAGCGTAACGTGTTGTCTCAATCGGGCCCTGCGTATTAAGTTCAAAAGCGCCAAAAAAATGATAACTATAACCGGTGGCAAAAAAGGAACTGTATCAGCAGTTATATCAAGCAGTTTAAAAAAGGCTACGAGGAAAAAGATGACTACGGTTTACATTGTCATATTGACGTATATAAACCCCTTGAGGAGGTTGACCCAACGATACCTTCTCATGTTGAGTGACTAAAAAAGGGTATTCAGAGGGGATATTTCTGACTTCCGGAAGACGGATCCCAAGAACTGGTGGGGTCATTCTCGCTAAATCTGAGAGTCCTGCATCTCTTAAAGAGCGCTAGCGCGAGGGCTCTTTTCAGGCGTTAGGCTTGTGTCTGCCGAAATCATTCCCTTAGATTCCAGCATGAAAACTGATCTCTTAGACAATGTGTTTTAACCTCACAATAAAAAAATCCACGCCAAAGCGTGGATTTTTTTCATTCAAATCAAACGTTAAACAAGAAGTTCATCACGTCGCCATCTTTAACGATGTAATCTTTCCCTTCCGCACGCATCTTGCCTGCTTCTTTCGCGCCTTGCTCACCCTTGTAGGTGATGAAGTCTTCAAACGCGATAGTCTGCGCACGAATGAAGCCTTTCTCGAAGTCGGTGTGGATCTTACCAGCCGCCTGAGGCGCGGTCGCACCCACAGGGATGGTCCACGCACGCACTTCTTTTACGCCAGCGGTGAAGTAGGTTTGCAGGTTCAGCAGCTCATAGCCCGCGCGGATCACGCGGTTCAGGCCCGGCTCTTCCAGACCCAGCTCGGCCATGAACTCTTCACGATCGGCGTCGTCCAGCTCTGCAATATCAGATTCAACGGCAGCGCAAACCGCAACCACTACAGAACCTTCAGCCGCAGCGATTTCACGCACTTTGTCCAGATACGGGTTGTTCTCGAAACCGTCTTCGTTAACGTTGGCGATGTACATGGTTGGCTTCAGGGTCAGGAAGCTCAGGTATTTGATCGCCGCTTTGTCTTCGTCAGTCAGGTTTTTCAGCGCGCGCAGCATGCCCGCGTTTTCCAGCTGTGGCAGACATTTTTCCAGCGCAGCCAGTTCCGCTTTCGCGTCTTTGTCGCCGCCTTTGGCTTTCTTCTGCACGCGGTGAATTGCGCGCTCGCAGGTGTCGAGGTCAGAGAGCGCCAGCTCGGTGTTGATGACGTCGATGTCGTCAGCCGGATCCACTTTGTTGTTAACGTGGATAATGTTGTCGTTCTCGAAGCAGCGCACAACGTGGCCGATCGCTTCGGTTTCACGGATGTTGGTAAGGAACTGGTTGCCCAGGCCTTCACCTTTGGATGCGCCTTTTACCAGGCCCGCGATGTCCACGAACTCCATGGTGGTTGGCAGAATGCGCTGCGGCTTCACGATTTCCGCGAGCTGGTCCAGACGCGGATCGGGCATAGGAACAACACCGGTGTTCGGCTCGATGGTACAGAACGGGAAGTTCGCCGCTTCAATACCTGCTTTGGTGAGCGCGTTGAACAGGGTGGATTTGCCCACGTTTGGCAGACCGACGATACCGCATTTGAATCCCATTTCTAAATCACCTTAATATCTTGATAATCAATCCGTTAACGATAACCGATTGAAGAAAAGTAAATAACTACGCCTATTATACACGTAACCCGCGCGACGCGCGGTAAAAAAGCCCCAGGACGCCGATTATTGCGCTTTGAAAGCGTGCAGTCGATTGGTGGCTTTCGTCAGGCCGTCCTGAAGCCAAATCTCGGTGCAGCGGGCCGCTTCGTCCACCGCTTCGTCAATCAACTTCTGCTCAGAAACCGGGGGCTTACCCAGTACGAAACCAACAACTTTGTTTTTATCGCCCGGATGGCCTATTCCCACGCGCAAACGGTGGAAATTAGGGTTATTACCCAGTTTGCTGATGATGTCTTTCAGACCATTGTGGCCGCCATGACCGCCGCCCAGTTTGAACTTCGCCACGCCTGGCGGCAGGTCCAGTTCGTCGTGGGCCACCAGGATCTCATCCGGATTGATGCGATAAAACGTTGCCATGGCCGCCACGGCTTTGCCGCTCAGGTTCATAAAGGTGGTTGGCACCAGCAACCGCACGTCAGCACCCGCAAGATTGATGCGTGAGGTATACCCGTAAAACTTGGGTTCTTCACGCAGGGGAGCGCGCAAACGCTCCGCCAGCAGATCAACATACCAGGCTCCGGCGTTATGGCGGGTAGCAGCATACTCTGCGCCCGGATTGGCGAGGCCGACAATCAGTTTAATCGTCACGATTTACTTCCTAATGGGTTCCAGATCTGGCGCGTAGTTTACTGTCTGGCGCGCCGCTTGACAAAGTTCTGCCTGCTGTACACCGAAATGCGAATAATTTCCTCTTTGAATAATTAGAATTTCAAGCTGTTCAATGTCTTATTTGTAAATTTTTGTCCGGCAGTTATCAGTAAATGTGATCATTCACGCAACTCATATAAGAGGCGTTGTCTATACTTTACACACAAGGAGAAGGGGCTTTTCCCCTGACAACCCAAAGTTCCGGAGGTGACATATGAAACGCAAAAACGCTTCAATGCTCGGTAACGTGCTAATGGGGTTGGGACTGTTCGTGATGGTCGCCGGTGTCGGTTATTCAATCTTAAACCAATTACCGCAGCTTGACCTCCCACAATACTTTGCGCATGGCGCGGTGCTGAGTATCTTCCTCGGTGCGGTACTGTGGCTCGCCGGGGCGCGCGTGAGCGGACATGAGGAAGTCTGCGATAAATACTGGTGGGTGCGTCATTACGATAAACGATGCCGCCGCGACCAGCGCAAGCATAGCTAGTGCCCCATAAAGAACACCGAAACGACTTCATCTGAAGTCGTTTTTTTTTGCATGACGCATTGACCCTCACGTAACGTAAGGCTTCAGAGTAACGACACTGGCAGAACAAAAGGAGCCGTTATGTTGATACAGGTGGGAGAACTGGCGAAACGTGCCGGGATCACCGTGCGGACTTTGCATCACTACGAGCAAACAGGGCTGTTGTTACCTTCTGCCAGAAGCGCGGCAGGCTACCGGCTTTATAACCTGGCGGATGTGCAGCGTCTGCATATGATCCAGACGCTGGCAAAAGCCGGGCTGGAGCTTGCCGAAATCAGGGATTTTCTGAAACAGCGTTCGCTGTCATTAGCCGAATTACTCGACGGGCAAATCACTCTGCTGGACAAGCAACTGCGTAGTATCCATACGCTGCGCAACCGGCTGGTGGAATTGCGTACCGGGCTGACCGACGATGCGACGCCGGATCTGGAATCCTGGCTACAGACTCTGGAGTTAATGAATATGTACGATCGCTGGTTTAGCAAAGAAGAGTTGCAGCAACTGCCGTTTGCGGTAGAGAAAGAGGCGCTGGCGGATATCTGGTCGGGGCTGGTGAGGGAGGTTAAACACTTGCTGGAACAGAACGTCAGCGTCACGGACGCGCGGGCGACCGATTTGGCTTCACGGTGGATGGAACGCCTGGAGCAGGATACCGCAGGCAAACCGGAATTTTTGACCCGCCTGAACGAGATGCACAGCGTGGAGCCGCAGATGCAGGAGCAAACCGGCATTACGCCGGAGATAACTGATTACATCACGCGGGCGTTTGCCGAATCAAAGCTCAGCATCTGGGAGAAATATCTCACTGCCGAAGAGATGGCCTTTACCCGGGCGCACTACTTTGACCGGATGATGGAGTGGCCGCCGCTGGTGGCGAAGCTGCATCAGGCGCAGCGAGATAATCTCAGTCCCGCTTCTGACGATGCGCAAAAGCTGGCAGAAAAGTGGCTGGTTTTATTCCAGTCCTATGCGGGAACAAACCCGCAGACCCAGCAAAAATTTCGCCTCGCCATGCAGCAGGAGCCGCATCTGATGAAAGGCACGTGGATGACGCCTGCCGTGCTTGAATGGCTCCAGCAGGCGATCGGGGTGATGATGCAAAGACGCGTCTCTGCATCAGATGACTCACAGATCCGCTAATGCAGCTTCACGGTTAGGGTAGAAGGACAATCGGCCAGGGATCGGCTGCACGCCTGCGCGCGCCATGGTGCGCAGGGGCTGGAATTCGAGGTTACTTATCCGCAGCTCGCAGCCTTCCGGCAGGCGGGCAACAAAGCGCTGGAAGGCATCCAGACCGCCGGCATCCAGCACCGGGACGGCATCCCACTTCAGCACCACAATCCGTTTGCCCGCGATGCGGGATTCCAGATCGCTGAACAAACCTTCCGCTGCGGCGAAGAACAGCGGACCAATCACGCGCAGCACCAGCACATCGTCAGGCACCTCAACGTTAACCGGGGAGAGACGCGTCATCTGCGCGATGCGGCGCATAAACAGCAGCGAGGCCAGCACTATGCCGACGCTGATAGCGATAACCATATCGAACAGCACGGTCAGCGACATGCAGATCAGCATCACGATAATGTCGTCTTTCGGCGCGCGGCGCAGCAGGTTAACCACCTTATGCGCCTCACTCATGTTCCAGGCCACCATCAGCAGCAACGCAGCCATGGCAGAGAGCGGAAGCCATGAAAGCAGCGGGGCAAGGATCAGCAGCGCCATGATCACCAGCAGGGAGTGAATGACCGCCGAAACCGGTGATGTCGCGCCCGCACGTACGTTCGCGGCGGAACGGGCAATCGCAGCCGTAGCCGTAATACCGCCGAAGAACGGTGCAACGATGTTCCCTAAGCCCTGGCCGACCAGCTCGCTATTGGCTTTATGCTTAGTGCCGGTCATGCCGTCGAGCACAACGGCGCACAGTAGAGATTCAATCGCGCCCAGCATTGCCATGGAGAATGCAGCGGGCAGCAGAGCGCGAAGGGAATCCCAGCTCAGGGTGAAGCTGGAGCCCGGCATGTCCCACGGCAGAACCAGCTGCGGCAGCAGCTGCGGAATGCCGCTGCCCTGTGAGCCGTCCGCCAGAACATAGTGGAACTGGGAGCCAATGGTGGCGACCTGTCCACCGAGCAGGTTGACGGCGCCCATCACCGCGCAGCCCAGCAGCAGAGCGGGCAGATGGCCCGGGAGACGAATGCCTAAGCGAGGCCAGACGATGAGTGTGCCGAGGGTAACGATGCCAATGGCCGCATCGCCCAGGTTGGCCGTCGGCAACGCCATAAACAGCGCGCCCACTTTCTGTAAATAGTGCTCCGGAACATGGGCCATTTGCAGGCCGAGGAAATCCTTAATCTGCATGGTCCCGATGGTAATCCCAATCCCCGAGGTGAACCCCAGCGTTACGGAAAGGGGAATATATTCAATCAGGCGACCAAAGCGGGCCAGACCAAACAGAATTAAAAAGATGCCGGACATCAGGGTGGCAACCAGCAGGCCTGCCAGACCAAACTGTTGGGAAACCGGGTAGAGGATCACCACAAAGGCGGCCGTCGGGCCGGAGACGCTGAAGCGGGACCCGCCCGTCAGCGCAATCACAATCCCCGCAACGGCCGAGGTGTACAGCCCGTACTGCGGCGCGACGCCGCTACCAATCGCCAGCGCCATCGCCAGCGGGATGGCAATAATCCCGACGGTGATCCCGGCTATCAGGTCACGAACAAAGCGTGACGACGTGTATTTCTCTTTCCAGCAGGCGTCGATGAGGGCGCGAAAGGGCAGAACATGTGAGGAGGTTACTTTTTTCACAATTATCTATCATCCGTGTGCGCATCATCTGTCATATGAATGGCAGGTGAAGGAGGCATAAGTCATACAAATAAATACTATAAACAAAAAAACCCGCCGTAGCGGGTTTTTTGGCCGTGTTCGATCAGTGTTCGAACATTGCAGAGATCGATTCTTCGTTGCTGATACGACGAATCGCTTCGGCCAGCATCCCGGACAGAGTCAACGTACGCACGTTTGGCAGCGCTTTGATCTCGTCGCTCAGTGGAATGGTATCGCACACCACAACTTCGTCAATGACGGAGTTACGGAGGTTGTTTACCGCATTGCCGGAGAAGATCGGGTGAGTGGCGTAAGCGAATACGCGTTTCGCACCACGCTCTTTCAGCGCTTCAGCGGCTTTACACAGCGTACCACCGGTATCGATCATGTCGTCCACCAACACGCAGTCACGGCCAGCCACGTCACCGATGATGTGCATCACCTGAGAAACGTTAGCGCGCGGACGGCGTTTGTCGATGATCGCCATGTCGGTATCGTTCAGCAGCTTCGCGATAGCACGCGCACGTACCACGCCGCCGATGTCCGGAGAAACCACAATCGGGTTGTCCAGATTCAGTTGCAGCATGTCTTCCAGCAGGATTGGGCTGCCGAATACGTTATCAACCGGCACGTCGAAGAAGCCCTGAATCTGCTCTGCGTGCAGGTCGACCGTCAGTACGCGGTCAACGCCGACGCTGGACAGGAAGTCAGCGACTACTTTAGCGGTGATTGGCACACGCGCGGAACGGACGCGACGGTCCTGACGTGCATAGCCAAAGTAAGGAATAACAGCAGTGATACGGCCAGCAGAAGCACGACGCAGCGCGTCGACCATAACAACCAATTCCATCAGGTTGTCATTCGTTGGAGCACAGGTGGACTGGATGATGAAAATATCACCACCGCGTACATTTTCATTAATTTGTACGCTGACTTCGCCGTCGCTAAAGCGACCTACAGCGGCGTCGCCGAGGGAAGTGTACAGGCGGTTGGCAATACGTTGTGCTAGTTCCGGGGTGGCGTTACCAGCAAAAAGCTTCATATCAGGCACGAGAAGAACCTCAGGCATGCGTCCAGTGGTGGATAGCGTTCGCCGCAAACTGCGGGGCCTAAGCAAACGCTATCCAGGCGGTGTATTAAAGAGCGCGATGCAACGTCTGGAACAGGGTGACGTTGTCACCGAAACTCAGTCTGCGCCAGAATGGCCTGCTGTAGGGGGGAGATGTTCATCCCGCGTGCTACAAAACCATGCAGCCAAACCGGCGCTTGCTCAAGCACCTGACGGGCGGCGGTTTCGGTGTCAAATTCAGCAAAGACACAGGCCCCTGTACCGGTCAGGCGCGACGGCGCGTATTCTAACAGCCAGGAAAGCACCGCATCAACCTCGCGAAAACGTTTTCTTGCGATATCCTCGCAATCGTTGCTGAATTCACAATTTAATAACGTTTTTATTGACCGTACCGGGGTATTTCTTTTCAGGTCAGGATCTTTAAAGATGACCGGGGTAGGAATGCTCACGCCAGGGTGAACGATCAGATACCATTTTTCCGGCGGATCGACCGGCGTGAGGATTTCACCGACACCTTCAGCGAACGCCGCGTGGCCGCGCACAAACACCGGTACATCGGCGCCCAGCGTCAATCCTAACGCTGCCAGTTCGTCCGTCGTCAGACCGCAGTCCCAGAGGTGGTTAAGCGCCACCAGTACGGTCGCGGCGTTCGATGAACCGCCACCAAGACCGCCGCCCATTGGCAGGCGTTTGTCGATACGGATATCCGCACCGCTTCCCGCCGGCAGACGACCCGACGTCGACGCCGTTTTCATCAGAAGGCGAGCAGCGCGCACGATCAGGTTATCCTCATGCGCCACGCCGTCGACCGGCGTCAGCAGGTGAATCTGCCCGTCCTGACGCGGTTCGATGGAGATCGTGTCGCCGTAATCGACAAACTGAAACAGCGTTTGCAGGGTGTGATAGCCGTCAGCGCGCTGCCCGGTAATGTAGAGAAACAGGTTCAGTTTTGCGGGAGAGGGCCAGTGGGTCATCATTTAACGATCCAGTTGTCCATTTTCAGCTTGATACGCTGGCTACCCTGCGTCAGCTCCATATTGGACGGCAGCGACGGTTGAGTCTTGCTGTCATACGCGCTGTACACCACTTTCCAGGTTTTACCGCCCTGGGTGTAGTTTACCTGGCTCAGACGGTATTGATCGTCGAGCGTGTAGTCGGTTGCGTCACCCGGCAGGCCAAGGATCCACTGGCGCAGACTATTGAGCGGAATCGGCATCCCGGTCAGCTTGCCAATCATCTCTTCGGCGTCGGTTGCCGTGTAGTGCTGGCCTTTGTTATCGGTAATCTGCGCTTCGCCAGGCTTCGCGTTCAGCTCCAGTTCGGTGCTGCCCAGCGGGTTCAGCAGCAGCAGGCGATAGTTGTCCTGACCCGTTTGCTGCCAGAAGAAGCGAGCGTAAACTTTTTGCTCGTCAGAGAGATAAGCAAATGCACCGCGGGTCTGATACTGGCTTAATTTCAGCACGTCCTGCTGGTGCTGGCGCCACTGCGGTGAGTCAGGGCTTTTGCCCGGGCCTTTCGGCTGATGAACGGAACAGGCGGTCAGAACCAGGGCCGCCAGAGGCAGCAGGCGAATCATTCGGGTCATAATGATGACAAATCCTTGAGATACGTTGCAGTTATAACTGTTAATGCTAGCGTTGAAGGGTGCCACCGTCTACGTTCAAATTATCTCAAAGCGTGGCGTAAGCTATTACTCCGAAAGGGGGCAGTCTCTTTTATTGATCTCGCGCATCCTGTATGATGCGTCCTGCTAACCTTATTAACGCTGGTACTACTCCCGCTCAACATGACCCTATTAGCACTCGGTATTAACCACAAAACGGCCCCGGTTTCACTGCGAGAACGCGTTACGTTTTCGCCGGATACGCTCGACCTGGCGCTGGACAGCCTGCTTGCACAGCCGATGGTGCAGGGTGGCGTGGTGCTGTCGACGTGCAACCGTACCGAGCTCTATTTAAGCGTGGAGGAGCAGGACAACCTTCACGAGGCGCTGATCCGCTGGCTATGTGACTACCACAACCTTAACGAAGAAGAGCTGCGCAACAGCCTGTACTGGCATCAGGATAACGATGCGGTCAGCCATCTGATGCGCGTGGCCAGCGGGCTGGATTCGCTGGTGCTGGGCGAGCCGCAGATCCTCGGCCAGGTGAAAAAAGCCTTCGCGGATTCCCAGAAAGGGCATCTGAAAGCCAGCGAACTGGAACGAATGTTCCAGAAGTCATTCTCCGTGGCGAAGCGTGTGCGAACCGAAACCGACATTGGTGCCAGTGCGGTTTCTGTTGCTTTCGCGGCCTGCACCCTTGCACGCCAAATCTTTGAATCCCTCTCCACCGTCACCGTGATGCTGGTGGGCGCGGGCGAAACCATCGAACTTGTGGCGCGCCATCTGCGCGAGCATAAAGTGAAAAAGATGATTATCGCTAACCGCACCCGCGAACGCGCGCAGGTGCTGGCGGATGAAGTGGGGGCAGAAGTGGTTGCCCTGAGCGACATCGATGAACGCCTGAAAGAGGCGGACATTATTATCAGTTCGACCGCCAGCCCGCTGCCGATTATCGGCAAAGGGATGGTGGAGCGCGCGCTGAAGTCCCGCCGTAATCAGCCGATGCTGCTGGTGGATATCGCCGTCCCGCGCGATGTGGAGCCAGAAGTCGGCAAGCTGGCTAACGCCTATCTTTACAGCGTAGATGACCTGCAAAGCATCATTTCGCACAACCTCGCGCAGCGTAAAGCGGCGGCGGTGCAGGCGGAAACCATTGTCGAGCAGGAAACCAGTGAGTTTATGGCCTGGCTGCGCGCGCAAAGCGTCAGCGAGACCATCCGCGAGTACCGCGGGCAGGCGGAGCAGGTGCGTGATGACCTGACTGCCAAAGCGTTAGCGGCCCTGGAGCAGGGCGGCGATGCGCAGGCGATTATGCAGGATCTGGCGTGGAAACTGACTAACCGCCTGATTCATGCCCCAACCAAATCTCTTCAGCAGGCTGCCCGTGACGGGGATGATGAACGCCTGACTATTCTGCGCAACAGCCTCGGGCTGGAATAGCGCCCTATACCCATTTTCTAAGACAAGGTGCACTTACGCCTATGAAGCCTTCTATCGTCGCTAAACTGGAAGCTCTGCACGAGCGCCATGAAGAAGTCCAGGCGCTGCTCGGCGATGCCGGGACCATTGCGGACCAGGAACGTTTTCGCGCACTTTCACGTGAATACGCGCAGTTAAGTGATGTTTCTAAATGCTTTACCGACTGGCGACAGGTTCAGGACGATATCGAAACCGCGCAGATGATGCTCGACGATCCTGAAATGCGCGAGATGGCGCAGGACGAGTTGCAGGATGCGAAAGCGCGTTCTGAGGAGATGGAGCAGCAGCTTCAGGTGCTGTTGCTGCCAAAAGATCCGGACGACGAACGCAACGCGTTCGTGGAAGTCCGCGCCGGGACCGGC
Organism: Enterobacter sp. MGH119; assembly: GCF_001037675.1. Lineage (NCBI taxonomy): Bacteria > Pseudomonadati > Pseudomonadota > Gammaproteobacteria > Enterobacterales > Enterobacteriaceae > Enterobacter > Enterobacter sp. MGH119. The sequence continues at coordinate 841,944 of NZ_KQ089929.1, forward strand.
GGGGACGAAGCGGCGCTGTTTGCCGGGGATCTGTTCCGTATGTACAGCCGTTATGCCGAATCCCGTCGCTGGCGCGTGGAGATCATGAGCGCCAACGAAGGCGAGCATGGCGGCTACAAAGAGGTTATCGCCAAGATCAGCGGTGACGGCGTGTACGGTCGACTGAAATTTGAATCCGGCGGCCACCGCGTGCAGCGCGTGCCTGCGACGGAATCGCAGGGGCGCATTCATACCTCGGCCTGTACGGTGGCGGTGATGCCGGAGCTGCCGGAAGCGGAACTGCCGGATATCAACCCGGCGGATCTGCGCATCGACACCTTCCGCTCTTCAGGGGCAGGTGGTCAGCACGTTAACACCACCGACTCCGCTATCCGTATTACTCACCTGCCCACCGGGATTGTGGTTGAGTGTCAGGATGAACGTTCCCAGCACAAGAACAAAGCTAAAGCGTTATCCGTGCTGGGCGCCCGTATCCACGCGGCGGAAATGGCGAAACGCCAGCAGGCGGAAGCCTCTACCCGCCGTAACCTGCTGGGCAGCGGCGATCGTAGCGATCGTAACCGCACCTATAACTTCCCGCAGGGGCGCGTAACCGACCATCGCATCAACCTGACGCTCTACCGTCTGGATGAGGCAATGGAAGGCAAGCTCGATATGCTGATTGAGCCTATCGTGCAGGAATACCAGGCTGACCAGCTGGCGGCACTGTCCGAGCAGGATTAATGGATTTTCAGCGCTGGTTACGCCATGCCGCCAGTGAGCTTTCCACAAGTGAAAGCCCGAAGCGCGACGCCGAAATTCTGCTTGAGCATGTGACGGGTAAAGCCCGCACGTATCTGCTGGCTTTCGGCGAAACCGCGCTGACCGCTGAACAGCAATCGCAGCTGGAGACGCTGCTTGCCCGCCGTAAAACCGGCGAGCCGGTGGCGCATCTGGTTGGCGAGCGCGAGTTCTGGTCCCTTCCACTGTACGTCTCAGCGGCCACGCTGATCCCGCGCCCGGACACCGAGTGTCTGGTGGAGCAGGCGCTGGCGCGGTTACCAGCGCAGCCGTGTCAGATCCTCGATCTCGGCACCGGCACCGGGGCGATTGCGCTGGCGCTTGCCAGCGAGCGGCCAGACTGCACCGTGACGGCGGTAGACGTGATGCCTGATGCGGTCGCCCTCGCGCGGCGCAACGTTGAACGGCTGGGGCTGAACAATGTTTCCGTTCTGCAAAGCAGCTGGTTTGCCGCGCTTGAAAGCCGCATGTTTGAAATGGTTGTCAGCAATCCGCCCTACATCGACGAAGACGATCCGCATCTCGCGCAGGGCGACGTGCGTTTTGAACCGTTGACCGCGCTGGTCGCTGCGAATCAGGGACTTGCGGATCTCGATCACATTGTGACAACGTCACGGCAACATTTGCTTCCCGGTGGCTGGCTGCTGGTGGAACATGGCTGGACGCAGGGAGAGGCGGTGCGAGCGCTGTTTACGCATGCCGGATACGCTGCCGTGGAAACCTGCCGGGATTACGGCGGCAATGAACGTCTGACGCTGGGGCAGCGGTCATGAGCCTGTTTACGCTGCTGATCTCCGTTCACCTGGTTTCCGTTGCCCTGACCATTGGCTTTTTTATTGCCCGCTACTGGTGGCGCTACAACAACAATCCGCTGATTAACGCCCGCTGGGTACGCATCGCCCCGCACTGTATCGACACGGTGCTGTTCCTTTCCGGAGCCGGGTTAATGTGGAAGACCGGCTATCTGCCATTTACTGATAAAGGCGCATGGCTGACTGAAAAGCTGTTTGGCGTTATCATCTACATCGTTTTGGGTTTTATCGCGCTTGGGCGTCATCGTCCGCGCAGCCAGCAGACAGGGTTTATCGCCTTTTTGCTGGGTCTGGTGGTGCTGTACATCATCATTAAACTCGCCACCACAAGAATACCGTTACTGGGGTAAGTCATGAGGTCCTTAGCCGATTTCGAATTTAACAAAGTGCCGCTCTGCGATGGTATGATCCTGATTTCAGAGATGATCCGCGACGATTTTACGTCACAGTACGTTTACGCTGAACTGGAGAATCTGGTCAGCCTGGCGCGCGAAGAGATCAATCAGGCACGTCCGCAGGACTGGCAATTAGAGAAGCTGATTGAGCTTTTCTACGGCGAATGGGGTTTCTGCGACACGCGAGGCGTGTACCGCCTGTCTGACGCACTGTGGCTGGACCAGGTGTTGAAAAATCGTCAGGGCAGCGCCGTCGCGTTGGGCGCCATTTTACTGTGGGTTGCGCACGAGCTGGAGATTCCACTGGTGCCGGTCATTTTCCCGACGCAGATGATTTTGCGGGCGGAGTGGCTGGACGGTGAGATGTGGTTAATCAATCCGTTTAACGGCGACACGCTGGATGAGCATACGCTGGATGTCTGGCTGAAAGGCAACATCAGCCCGATAGCTGAGCTGTTCAATGAAGATCTCGATGAAGCCGATAACGCCGAAGTGATCCGCAAGCTCCTGGATACGCTGAAGTCTGCGCTGATGGAAGAGCGTCAGATGGAGCTGGCCCTGCGCGCAAGCGAAGTGCTGTTGCAGTTCAATCCGGAAGATCCGTACGAAATCCGCGACCGCGGCCTGATTTATGCGCAGCTCGACTGCGAGCACGTGGCGCTGAATGATTTAAATTATTTCGTCGAACAATGTCCGGAAGACCCGATCAGCGAGATGATCCGCGCGCAGATCAACGCGATCGCGCATAAACACATTACACTGCATTAATCTTAATTCCGATTCACACCTGAATAAGGCGATCCTATGAAACAAAAAGTGGTTAGCATTGGTGATATCAACGTGGCAAACGACCTGCCGTTCGTGCTGTTTGGCGGTATGAACGTGCTGGAATCCCGCGATCTCGCTATGCGCATCTGCGAACACTACGTGACCGTGACCCAAAAACTGGGCATCCCGTACGTGTTTAAAGCCTCTTTTGACAAAGCCAACCGCTCCTCCATTCACTCATACCGTGGCCCGGGCCTGGAAGAGGGGATGAAGATTTTCCAGGAGCTGAAACAGACGTTTGGCGTGAAAGTGATCACCGACGTGCACGAGGCGTCTCAGGCACAGCCGGTGGCTGATGTGGTAGACGTGATTCAGCTTCCGGCGTTCCTCGCTCGCCAGACTGACCTGGTAGAAGCGATGGCGAAAACCGGTGCCGTGATTAACGTGAAAAAACCGCAGTTCGTGAGCCCAGGCCAGATGGGTAACATCGTCGACAAGTTTATCGAAGGCGGTAACGACCAGGTTATCCTGTGCGACCGTGGTTCAAACTTCGGTTATGACAACCTGGTTGTGGATATGCTGGGCTTCAGCGTGATGAAGAACGTCTCTAACCAGTCTCCGGTGATTTTCGACGTGACCCACTCCCTGCAATGCCGCGACCCGTTTGGCGCCGCGTCTGGCGGGCGTCGTGCGCAGGTGACCGAACTGGCGCGCGCCGGTATGGCAACCGGCCTGGCGGGTCTGTTCATTGAAGCGCACCCGGATCCGGCTAACGCGAAATGCGACGGTCCATCCGCGCTGCCGCTGGATAAGCTGGAGCCGTTCCTGAAACAGATCAAAGCGATTGACGATCTGGTGAAGAGCTTCGACGAGCTGGATACCAGCAACTAATAAAAAAACCCGCTTCGGCGGGTTTTTCTTTGCCCGGCGGCGCTACGCTTGCGCGGGCCTACGGGTTTTGTAGGCCGGGTAAGCGCAGCACCACCCCGCAAAAAAATTACGCAAATATCGTCATCAGATACGCAATAAACAGCGCCATATGCGCCGCGCCGTTCAGCACATTGGTGCGGCCGGTGGAGAAGGAAATCTGGCACAGCAGCAAGGATGCCACCATCACAATCATCTCTGGCGCACCCAGCGCAAACTGCAATTCATTTCCCGTCATAAAGGCAATCAACGTCACCACCGGAACGGTAAGGGAGATGGTCGCCAGAACAGAGCCAAAGAACAGATTCATCGCCCGCTGCACCTGATTATTGAGCACCGCTTTCAGCGCTCCCAGGCCTTCTGGCGACAGGATCAACAGGGCCACCAGGAAACCGGTAAAGGCGACCGGCGCGTTCAGTTCAGTTAACAGCGCCTCCAGCGGGTTCGCATTCATCTTGGTGACCGCAATAACGGCAATCAGATGCACGATCAGCCAAACCGTGTGCCACGCGCTGCTGTGAGCCGACGGCTTACCGTGATGCGGGTCATCGTCGTCACCGTCGTCTTCATGCTCGTAAACAAACAGGCTCTGGTGCGTTTTGGTCTGGATCAGCAGGAACACGCCGTACATCGCCGCGGAAATCAGCGCCACCAGCAGCGCCTGGCCGGTGGTGAAATTTGCACCCGGCAGCGCCATCGGGAATACCAGCACAATAATCGCCAGCGGGAACAGGGCAATCAGGTACTGTTTAATGCCAAAAAGGTTCATGTACTGGGTGGCAAATTTGCGACCACCTAATAAAAGTGAAAAACCGACCAGGCCGCCGGTAACAATCATAATGATGGAATAGAGTGTATCGCGCATTAGCGTTGGCGCGGCGTCGCCGGTGGCCATTAATGCGGAAATGAGACTGACCTCAAGAATCACAACCGAAAGGCTTAAAATTAATGACCCATACGGCTCTCCAAGACGGTGGGCTAAAACATCCGCATGGCGTACCACGCTAAATGCGCTGGTTAAAATACCCACCAGAGCCAGAATATTGATCCCCACAACCACTGGCAATGACTGACTGCTTCCCCAGAAGAGCAGCACAGCCAGTGCCAGAACCGGGAAAATGAGAGAGGTCTCCTTGTGGCGGGTTTTCACCGCCTCGTGTGTTGCTGTCATGTGTTTCTCCAACAATGCAGGTGCTTGTAATTATAGATAGATTTTAAAAGTATTAAATTAACAGAAATCTGTTAAATACCCTGTATTTTTTACTTATTTTTACCCTTTATTATAATTTTTATGCCTGAGGCTTATAATGTCCTATCTACATTAAATAATGGTTTAATAACAATAAGTTGTATTTTTAAGTTGTTCGTTTCTTTCTGTCGGCTGGCACCCTCGCGTATCGTCGTCCACACTTATCTTTTAGCCAAAAGAGAGGTTAACGATGCCATACAAATCGAAAAGCGAATTACCAGATAACGTGCAAAACGTATTGCCTGCCCACGCCCAGGATATCTACAAAGAAGCCTTTAACAGCGCCTGGGATCAGTACAAAGATAAAGAAGATCGCCGGGACGATGCCAGCCGCGAAGAGACGGCCCATAAGGTGGCCTGGGCCGCCGTAAAAAATGACTATGAGAAAGGGGACGATGATAAATGGCACAAAAAGAAATAGCCGCGAATAATACGCTGCCTCCCTTTTGACATTTCAGGCGGTTGACCTGCCGCTGTATTGCATCTGGCCCGCGAATTGCTTATCGTTGCTCAACTGCTGTTAAAATGAACAGCACAGAATGCCGGGAAGGCGAATTACAGATGTCGCAAGGAAGCATGCAGTGGCGGAGGTGGAATGTGTTAACGCGTGATTTCTTGATGAAGGCAGATTGTAAGACGGCATTTGGTGCTATTGAGGAATCGCTTCTGTGGTCGGCTGAACAACGTGCGGCGTCGCTTGCGGCAACGCTGGCCTGCCGCCCGGATGATGGCCCGGTCTGGATCTTTGGTTACGGCTCGCTGATGTGGAACCCGGCGCTCGAATTTGTTGAATCGGCAACCGGAACGCTGCCTGGCTGGCACCGCGCCTTCTGTTTGCGCCTGACCGCCGGACGCGGCAGCGCGTGTCAGCCAGGACGCATGCTTGCACTAAAAGAGGGCGGGCGCACCACGGGCGTGGCATACCGGCTGCCGGATACCACGCTGGAAGATGAGCTGACGCTGCTGTGGAAGCGCGAGATGATCACCGGCTGCTATATGCCCAGCTGGTGCAAGCTGGAACTGGATGACGGCCGCACCGTCAACGCGCTGGTGTTCATTATGGATCCGCGCCACCCGCTGTATGAAGCCGACACCCGAACCCAGGTGATTGCCCCGCTGATTGCCGCCGCCAGTGGACCGCTGGGTACTAACGCCCAGTACCTTTTCTCGCTCGATCAGGAGCTGACGCGTCTCGGTATGCAGGACGACTGTCTGAGTGAGCTGGTGGTGAAGGTGAAAGCGCTGCTGGAAGGGAACCCGCTCAGCAATACGCTGCGGCCAGGTTTTGCCTGATAATACGCCCGGCTGGCCGGGCGTTTATGGTTATGCCGCCACGTAACTTACGGAATGTTCGAGCGACTGGCTGTGGCTGTCGATCAGCACATCCCAGGTGCCGGTGTAAGGCACCGTCAGCCAGGCCTTATCGTCCTGGACGGTAAGGATATCTGCCTGCGATTGTTTCTGTCCTTTCGAACTTATCAGATGGATGCGGCAACGCTCTGAGCAACGTACCACTACCGTATCCCCGCCAAACAGTTTCAGACTCGTTTTAACTCGTGCCATTTTATACCCCGTCGTTTTTGCCCATCCCGAGCGTGATGTTGTTTACAATTTACTCATTGCATAACACCAAAGGGGCAGGGGGGGGATGCTGATTTCGATCAAAAAATGGCGCAACGATTAAACAAAAATGACAAAATCCCTGAAACCTTTCAGCGGACGCGCGTTTACCCTACTTAACGCGCGCCCGGGAAAAATTATATGCGGAAATGGCCAGCGGTCTCAGCAAGGTCGCCCGCCTGGCTTTGCAGCGCGCTGGCCGCCGCAGCAGACTGTACAACAAGCTCGGCGTTCTGCTGCACCATGCGATCCAGGTGAGTCACCGCGTGGTTAATCTCATGGATCCCTTTCATCTGCTCGCGGGTGGCAATAGATATTTCACGCATTATGCCTGACACGCTCCCGACGCTGGCGCGGATCTCATCCATGCTGTCGCCCGCAAGGTGCACAAACCGGGAGCCGGTTGCAACGCTTTCGGTGGTGGAATCAATAAGGGATTTGATCTCTTTCGCCGCCTGAGCGCTGCGGCTGGCCAGGTTACGTACTTCCCCCGCAACGACCGCGAACCCACGGCCTTGTTCCCCGGCACGCGCCGCTTCCACCGAGGCGTTAAGCGCCAGAATATTGGTCTGGAAGGCAATGCCGTCAATGACGCTGGTGATATCGCCGATTTTCGCGGAAGCCAGTTCGATGGACTGCATGGTGCTGATGGCCTGAGCGACGACGTCGCCGCCGCGGGATGCGGCGGCAGAGGCCTTGCTCGCCTGTTCGTTCGCTTCTGCTGCCGACTCGTTTGACTGCGTAACGGAGGCCGTGATCTCTTCCACGGCGCTGGCGGTTTCGCGAAGGCTTGATGCCGCCTGCTCGGTACGCCCGGAAAGATCCTGATTACCCGCCGCAATCTCATGCGCGGCGTTTTTCACTGAGGCGCTCGCATCACGCAGCTGGACCATCACCACAGAAAGCTTATCGCTGAAGGCGTTAAACGCCTGCGCGATTTGCGCCACTTCATCGCCCCCCTTATCCGGCAGACGCTGCGACAGATCGTTAGTACCGTTGGCAATGTTGTTCATCGCGTCACGGATACCAAACAGCCGCTTAAGCAGGCGGGCAATCAGGAGGTGCATGAGGGCTCCGCTCAGCAGGGCGAGGATTGCCAGCGACAGTGCGGATGCTTTAAGCAATGAGCGCATCCCGGCGGTGGCATCGCCGTTATCAAGCGCCACAACCAGCAGCCAGTGCGTCCCCGGCACGGCGGTGGCCAGGAACGTTTTTTCGCGTCCGTTTGACGTTCCGTCAACCAGGTTGCCGCTTTTCAGAGTGGCAAAATCGGTCCCTTTGATCGTTTCAGTAAACGGCTTAAGCGTCAGCGCAGGATCGCTGCCGGCAATTACGGTGCCGTTGCTGTCCAAAAGCAGTCCACTGCTGGCCGGAGTCGGGTGAATACCGCGCACGTTAGCCACCACGCTGTCCATTGCCACATCGCCCGCCACCACCGCTTTCAGGGCGCCTTGCTCTTTAACGGGTACCGCGAACGTCACCACCAGTTTCCCGGTGCCCGCATCCACATAGGGTGCAGTCACTACCGGGCCATCAGCGCTGACGACCTGCTGATACCACGGGCGAAGGGTGGGATCGTAATCAGCGGGCACCCCGGTTGGGTCAGAAAATTTAGCCGTTTTGCTGGCATAACCCACGTAGACGTTGGTAAATCCACCCGCCAGTGCAAGCTGTTTAAACACCGGAACCGGATCGTCGCTGAGCGCGACCGACTGCGCCGAAGTGATGACGGTTATTTTGCTGTTCACCCAGTCGGCAATCGCCATGTTGTGGCTGGCGCTGGTGCTGGTCAGAATATCGCGCTGCGACTGCTGATTATCCTGGCGCGTGACCTGAAAGTTAATAATGGTATTAAGAAGAAGGGCGACGACCAGACAGCCTGTCGTCGCGGCAATGATGCGGGCGCGAATGGATCTGAACATAAGTGTAATACCTGCTGTGTTGTTTCCATGCCTATCGGCAACGGTGCAGGTAAACTTGATGCTGAAACCGCGTCCATAAGAAAATAATATTTTTAGCGGGTTATTATTAAAAAGTTAATACTTTATCGGCGGAAAGCGTCCATTCAGCCAGCTCCACCAGCGTACCAATTTCCACGCCATCAATCAGCGGCAGCCCGGTAATGCCGCGCCCGTCGGTACAGGTTTTGCACAGTTTGACCGGAACGTTTTGCGCGGTCAGGATCTCCAGCATTTGTTGAATGTTGTAGCCCTCTGCGGGTTTTTGCCCCTTCAGCCCGGCCGTGACGGCGTCGGACATCAAAAAGAGGCGCAGCTCCAGCTCACTCTCCTTATCGCGCAGCGCGATTGCCAGGCGCAGGCTGTTAAAAAGGGATTCACTGCCGTAGGCCGCACCGTTGGCGACGATCACAATCTTCTGCATGTTGACTCCTGTTCTTTGAAAAGGCACGAATATTGCTTCTCGTACCGAAGAATACGTATCGGGGAGAGAAACGATGACGATAGTGGCTGGCAGTTCCCCTGGCGCAACCGAATGGTTCCAGCGTGCGAGAATGTTGCGCGAGGAACAGCTCGGCAGACTGGCGCAGCTGGGCGCACTGGTGAACGGCATCAGTCGACTGGTGCATATGCTACAGTGCGAGCGCGGTGCGTCAAATGTCTGGCTCTGCTCGCAGGGCAAATTGTACGCGCCTGAATGCAAGGCCAGCAGGGCCCTGGTGGATGAAAACCTCGCCGCATTGCACCTTCAGTTTAACGAACCGCTGCCGGGCAGCGCCCTGTGCGAACGTATTGCCAGCGCACTGCACGGCCTTGAGACGCTAACGGCGCTGCGTGATGGCGTTACAGGTCAATGCGTCACCGCGCCGCAGGCGATGGAACATTACAGCCGCATACTGCGTCATTTGCTCAGTATCGTACCCCAACTCAGCGACAGCATTGACGATCCGCACATCGCGGGCCGATTTGTGGCCCTTTACAGCCTGATGCAGGGCAAAGAACTTGTGGGACAAGAGCGGGCGCTGGGGGCTATTGGTTTCACCCAGGGATTCTTTGACGATGAAACCCGCCAGCGGCTGGTGGATCGCATTGATGGCCAGCAGGCCTGCTTTGAGGTTTTTATCTCCCATTGCACTCCAGACGTGCAGGAGTCATTTACCCTCAACTGCCTGCCGGGTCTGGAGACTGAAAAACTCAGGCGTGAAGCGTGCACCCGCCAGCCTCCGGCAGATAACGGTGATACCGCCCTCAAATGGTTTGCCCTGCAAACCGCGCGCCTTGAGCACCTGCGCACGCTGGAGGAGGTGGCAATTGCCGATCTGATGACGGCAGTTGAGGAGCGCCGCTATAGCGAAAACCTGCACGCAGACGATGAACACGACGATATCCTGGCGCGATTTCCGGATAAACCGCTGCTGCCGCTGGTGCGCCAGCAGGCGCGTGAAATTGAGCAACTCTCCCGTCAGCTTGCTTCCCTGCGCGACACGCTGGAGGAGCGTAAGACCATCGACAAAGCCAAAAGCGTGCTGATGACGCACCAGAACATGAGCGAGGAGCAGGCGTGGACCGCCCTGCGCAAAATGGCGATGGATAAAAACCAACGCATGGTAGATATCGCCCGTGCGCTGCTTACGGTGAAAAATCTGTGGAAGATACCCCCTGGGGAGTAGTTGCACAGTCAGTGGGCAATTTATGCCTGATTGAGGTGCGTAATACAGCGCTCTTCTTGCAGAAACCCCGTAACGCCGGGGATGAAAAGCTGGCATTACCTTTGCATTAACAGATTAACCATTTTCGACGATGCGCCAACGGCGGTGCATGCGTCTTCAGGATAAAGGCGTCCAGCGGTGCTTCAGCACCGTCGGGCGCTTTTTTTTGCCTTTTTTCAGGAGCAATTATGGCGGATTTGTCGAGACGGCGGTTATTGCAGGCCAGCATGCTGGCGAGTGGTGCGATGCTGTTGCCGGGTGTCATGCAGGCCGCATGGGCGGCGGGGTCAGATAAGCCGGAGCAGGATACCGTGCGTATCGGGTTTATACCTCTGACCGACTGCGCGCCCGTGGTTATCGCGGCCCTGAAGGGGTTCGATAAAAAACACGGCATTACTATTGTGCCGACCAAAGAGGCGAGCTGGGCGGCGGTGCGCGACAAGCTGGTGGCGGGCGAACTGGACGCCGCGCACATTCTTTACGGCCTGCTGTACGGTCTGGAGCTGGGTATCGCGGGCAAGCCGCAGCAGATGGCGAACCTGATGACCCTCAACCAGAACGGTCAGGCCATTACGCTCTCCAGCGATCTGGCGGAGAAGGGCGTTCGTGACCTCGACGGGCTGAAAAAGCTGATTGCGCAGCAGGCGCCGGGAACTTACACCTTCGCGCATACCTTCCCGACGGGAACGCACGCCATGTGGCTCTACTACTGGCTGGCCAGCGCGGGGATTAACCCGTTTGACGACGTGCGCACCGTGGTGGTGCCGCCGCCGCAGATGGTGATGAACATGCGCATTGGCAACATGGTCGGGTTTTGCGTTGGCGAGCCGTGGAACGCGCGGGCGATTAACGACCGCATCGGATTTACCGCCGCTACGTCGCAGTCCATCTGGGCCGATCACCCGGAAAAGATCCTCGGCACCCGACGCGACTGGGTGGCGAAAAATCCGCACACCGCACGGGCGCTGGTGAGCGCCGTGATGGAAGCCGCGCGCTGGATCGAGGCGTCAGCGGAAAACAAACGCGAAACCGCGCAGATCCTCTCGCGCCGCGCCTGGCTCAACTGCAAGGAACAGTATCTCACCGGACGCATGCTCGGCGAGTACGACAACGGGGTCGGTCAGCGCTGGCAGGATGCGCACCCGATCCGTTTCTTCAACGAGGGTGCCGTGAGCTACCCGTATCTCTCCGATGGCATGTGGTTCTTAACCCAGTTCCGCCGCTGGGGCTCGCTCAACGCCGCGCCGGATTACGCGGGCATTGCACAGCGCATTAACCAGACCGCGGTCTGGCAGGATGCCGCGACCGCCGTGGGCGGCATGTCCACACCGTCATCACCGTATCGCAGCAGCACCCTGATGGACGGCACCGTCTGGAACGGCACCGATCCGGAAGGGTACGCCAACCGCTTCGCCATTCACCGTAAAGGGGCCTGAGTATGCAGCATCTGCAAAATACAAAACCACAAGAGACGTCAGAGAGCGGGGAAGTGATAGTCCTGCCTCCGTTACAGGTTCGCCGTCGTGCGCCCGCGTTTACGCGTCGGATGAATGATTTTTTACAGCGCGTCATCCCGGCGCTGCTCGGTCTCGGCCTGCTGGTGGTGCTCTGGCAGCTGACGGCGATAAACAGTAAAGGCTTTCCGACGCCGCTCAGCACGCTCGATTCGGCCATGACCCTGTTTGCCGATCCGTTTTATCGCGACGGGCCAAACGATATGGGCATTGGCTGGAACGTGCTGGCGTCGTTGCAGCGCGTCGCCATCGGCTTCGGTCTGGCGGCGCTGGCGGGCATTCCGCTGGGCTTTTTGATTGGCCGCTTCACCTTTTTCTCCCGCATGTTCAACCCGCTGATCGCGCTACTGCGTCCGGTCAGCCCGCTGGCCTGGCTGCCTATCGGCCTGCTGCTGTTCCAGAAAGCGGAGCCTGCATCGAGCTGGACTATTTTTATCTGCTCCATCTGGCCGATGGTCATTAACACCGCCGAAGGGGTGCGCTGTATTCCGCAGGACTACCTCAACGTGGCCCGGGTGCTGCAACTCTCAGAGTGGACCATCATGCGCCGCATTCTTTTCCCGGCCGTGCTGCCTGCGGTGCTGACCGGGGTACGTCTTTCCATTGGCATTGCCTGGCTGGTGATTGTCGCCGCCGAGATGCTCACCGGAGGTTTAGGCATTGGCTTCTGGATCTGGAATGAGTGGAACAACCTCAACGTCGAAAACATTCTCATCGCCATCGTCATCATTGGCGTGGTCGGGTTGCTGCTGGAGCAGGGGCTGATGCTGATCGCCCGTCGCTTTAGCTGGCAGGAAAAATAAGGAGTGAAGATGAAACCGTTAATTCAGGTCCAGGCCGTGAGCCAGCGTTTTTCCACCGCCAGCGGCGAGTTTCTGGCGCTGCAAAACGTCTCTTTTGATATCCACGAGGGCGAAACCGTCAGTCTGATTGGTCACTCCGGCTGCGGCAAGTCGACGCTGTTAAACCTGATCGCCGGGATCACGCTGCCGACGGAAGGCGGGCTGATTTGCGACAACCGCGAAATCGCCGGGCCGGGGCCAGAGCGCGCGGTGGTGTTTCAGAATCATTCGCTGCTGCCGTGGCTGACCTGCTTCGACAACGTGGCGCTGGCGGTGGATCAGGTCTTCCGTCACACCATGAGTAAGGCCGAGCGCAAAGCGTGGATTGAGCACAATCTCGACCGGGTGCAGATGGGCCACGCGCTGCACAAGCATCCCGGGGAGATCTCCGGCGGCATGAAGCAGCGCGTCGGGATTGCCCGCGCGCTGGCGATGAAGCCGAAAGTGCTGCTGATGGATGAGCCGTTTGGCGCGCTCGATGCGCTGACGCGTGCCCATCTTCAGGATTCGGTGATGCAGATCCAGCAGGCGCTGAATACCACCATCGTGCTCATCACCCACGACGTGGACGAGGCGGTACTGCTCTCTGACCGCGTACTGATGATGACCAACGGCCCGGCGGCCACCGTGGGTGAGATCCTGCGCGTCGATCTGCCGCGCCCGCGCAACCGGGTGCAGCTGGCGGACGACAGCCGCTATCACCACATGCGCCAGCAGATCCTCCATTTCCTCTACGAAAAACAGCCGAAAGCGGCGTAATGAGGGGGCACGATGCGACTGGTCATTATCGGTAATGGTATGGCGGCAACCCGGCTGATTGCGTCGCTCACCGGGCGTGTTCCCGGTCGTTTCGCTGTCACCGTCATCGGTGACGAGCCGGAGCAGGCATACAACCGCATCCAGCTTTCGCCAGTGCTGGGTGGCGAAAAGCAGGCGGAGCACATCTGTCTGCACGATGAAGACTGGTACACGGCACGAGGCGTGACGGTGCTGCGAGGAGAAACGGCGCTCGCAGTAGACGTCAACGCGCGTGAAGTGCATACCTCTGCTCGCACGCTGGGCTGGGATGCGCTGGTGTTTGCCACCGGTTCTACCCCTGTTGTGCCGCCGATCCCCGGCGGCGATGCGCCGCATGTGTTCACCTTTCGCACCCTGGCAGAAACCCGCGCCATCCAGAATATCTCCGGGCCGGCGGTAGTGCTGGGCGGCGGCGTACTCGGCGTGGAGGCAGCGGCAGCGCTGGCGCGCAAGGGTGACAACGTCACGCTCGTGCATCGCGGTCCGTGGCTGATGGAACAGCAGCTGGATCAGCAGGCGGGACTGTTGCTGGAAGAGGCGCTGGCGGCGCGGGGCGTTAGCTGTGAACTCGCCTCCGGCATCACCGCCATCGCTGACGATGCCGTGACGTCGCTCGACGGACGCCGCATTGCCGCCACGCGCGTGGTGCTGGCAACCGGCGTGCAGCCCAACGTTGCGCTGGCGAATGCCAGCGGCATTCGCTGCGCGCGCGGCATCGTGGTGGATCAGGAGATGCAAACCTCCGTGCCGGGTATCTACGCCATCGGCGAGTGCTGCGAAATTGACGGCCAGACGTTTGGCCTGGTGGCCCCCTGTCTGGCGCAGGCGGATATTCTTGCCGCGCGGCTGGCCGGGGAGGTCACCGCGCCGTTTACCCTGACCGACAACGGCGTGCGCCTTAAGGTGACCGGCGTGGATCTGTTCAGCCTCGGGCGCGCGACGGCGCAGGCGGACGATGTGGTCTGGAGTTCATGGGATCCGCTGACCCGTCACTATCGACGTTTACTGATCCATCAGGGGGCGTTGGCTGGCGTGCTGCTGCTGGGTGACTGCCGCAGCGCGGCAACCTTTACCGATTTACTGGCAACGGCTGCGCCCGCCCACGCGGACTGGCTGTTCGATCGTTTCACAACGCAACCGCAGGTTGCAGGACAGAACGCTATGACAAAACCTACTCTGGTGGTGGTTGGGCACGGTATGGTCGGCCATCATTTCCTCGAAGACTGCGTTAACCGCAATTTGCATCAGCAGTATCAGATTATTGTTTTTGGCGAAGAGCGCTATGCCGCCTATGACCGCGTGCATCTGTCGGAATATTTTGGCGGACGCAGCGCGGACTCGCTCTCGCTGGTGGCGGGGGAGTTCTTTGCCGATAACGGCATTGAGCTGCGCCTCTCCCAGCAGATCGTTGCTATCGATCGTGATGCACACGTAGTGCGTACCGCCAGTGGCCATGAGACTCACTGGGACAAGCTGGTGCTGGCGACCGGCTCGTACCCGTTCGTACCACCCGTTCCGGGCAACGATCTGCCGGGTTGTTTTGTCTACCGCACCCTCGACGATCTGGACAACATTGCGGCCCATGCGGCAGGCTCTCGCCGCGGTGTGGTGATTGGCGGCGGCCTGCTGGGGCTGGAGGCGGCGAATGCGCTTAAGCAGCTCGGGCTGGAAACCCACGTGGTGGAGTTTGCGCCTAACCTGATGGCGGTGCAGCTCGACAGCGACGGCGCGGCAATGCTGCGTAAGAAAATTGAGGCGCTGGGCGTAGGGGTACACACCAGTAAATCGACGACGGAGATTGCCACCGCAGACGACGGGCTGGTGCTGCGCTTTGCCGATGGTGAACAGCTGGAAACGGACATGGTGGTCTTCTCTGCTGGTATTCGGCCGCAGGACGCGCTGGCGCGCAGCAGCGGGCTGGCTGTCGGCGAGCGCGGCGGGATCTGCATTGACGACGGCTGCCGGACCTCCGATCCGGATGTGCTTGCCATCGGGGAATGCGCGCTGTGGGAGGGGAAAATCTTTGGCCTGGTGGCACCGGGCTACCAGATGGCGCGCGTGGCCGCCGCTGTGCTGGCGGGTGAGGCGAAGCGCTTCACCGGCGCGGATATGAGTACCAAACTCAAGTTGCTGGGCGTGGATGTGGCGTCGTTTGGCGATGCTCACGGGCGCACGCCGGGCGCGCTGAGCTACCAGTGGACGCACGGGCCGCAGCAAATCTACAAAAAGATTGTGGTCAGCCACGACAGCAAAACCCTGCTGGGTGGCGTGCTGGTGGGCGATGCCAGCGAATACGCCACGCTGGTGCAGATGATGCTCAACGGCATCAGCCTGCCAAAAGAACCGGAAACGCTGATCTTACCCGTATCGTCAGGCAGCGCGCCGAAAGCGCTGGGCGTGGCGGCGCTGCCGGAAAGCGCGCAGATCTGTTCGTGTCATAACGTCAGCAAAGGGGATATCTGCCAGGCGGTAAGCGCGGGTGCGACGGATATCGGCGCCATTAAGCAGTGCACCAAAGCGGCGACCGGCTGCGGAGGCTGTAGCGCGCTGGTGAAGCAGGTGATGGAGTTCCAGCTTGCAGAGCAGGGCGTGGAGGTGAAAAAGGATATCTGCGAACACTTCCCGTACTCGCGTCAGGAGATTTACCACCTGGTGCGCGTCAACCATATCCGCACCTTCGACCAGCTTATCAGCCGCTACGGTCAGGGGCACGGGTGCGAGATCTGTAAGCCGCTGGTGGGATCGGTATTGGCTTCCTGCTGGAACGAGTATCTGCTGAAACCGGCGCATCTGCCGTTGCAGGACACTAACGATCGCTATTTCGCCAATATTCAGAAGGACGGAACCTACTCCATCGTCCCGCGGATGCCTGCGGGTGAAGTGACCGCCGACGGGCTGATCGCCATCGGCCAGATCGCGAAACGCTATAGCCTTTACAGCAAAATTACCGGCGGGCAGCGTATTGACCTGTTTGGCGCCACGCTCGAACAGTTGCCGGAAATCTGGCAGGCGCTGGTAGAGGCCGGGTTTGAGACCGGACATGCTTACGGGAAATCCCTGCGCACGGTGAAATCCTGCGTCGGGTCGACCTGGTGCCGCTACGGCGTGCAGGATTCCACCGGCCTCGCGGTCAGGCTGGAGCACCGCTACAAGGGGCTGCGCGCGCCGCACAAAATCAAAATGGCGGTCTCCGGCTGTACCCGTGAGTGCGCAGAGGCGCAGAGCAAAGACGTAGGGGTGATTGCCACGGACAAAGGCTGGAACCTCTATCTGTGCGGCAACGGCGGGATGAAGCCGCGCCACGCGGATCTCTTCGCCAGCGATCTGGACGACGAAACGCTGATCCGCACCGTTGACCGTTTCCTGATGTTCTACATTCGCACGGCAGATCGTCTGCAACGCACCAGTACCTGGATGGATAACCTGGAAGGCGGCCTCGACTATCTGCGCGAGGTGATCCTCAACGACAGCCTGGGGATCGCCCTTGAGCTGGAGCAGGAGATGGCCCGGGTGGTGGAGACCTACCAGTGCGAATGGCAAACCACCCTTAACGATCCTGACCGCCTGGCGCTGTTCCGCACCGCGGTGAACGTCCCCGCCGCGGAGCAGAACAAGCGCTGGCAGGAAATTTGTAATATCGATGAGATCCCGGAGCAGGCGGGCATCGGTGCGCATCTTGGGCGCAAACCGATTGCGCTGTTCCGCTTTGGCAAAAACGTTTATGCCCTCGACGATCGGGAGCCGGGTAGCCGCGCGAACGTGCTTTCACGCGGCATCCTCGGCGATGCGGCGGGGGAACCGGTGGTGATCTCGCCGCTCTACAAGCAACGTATTCGTCTGCGCGACGGCTGTCAGGTGGAGAATGGCGAACCCGTGGTGCGCGCCTGGCCGGTAAAAATTGAAAACGGCAAGGTATGGGTTGGAAATGAAGAGCTGGTGATGCGTGCGGAGGCCTCATGACCGAAACCCGGACAACGTGCCCTTACTGCGGGGTGGGCTGCGGCGTGGTCGCCAGCGCAGACGGTGAAAAGGTGAGCATTCGGGGGGATGAAACTCATCCGGCGAATTTCGGTCGTCTGTGTGTAAAAGGATCTGCCCTCGGGGAAACCACGGGGTTGCAGGGACGCCTGCTGCGCCCGGTGGTCGATGGCCGGGAGGTGGAATGGCCGCAGGCGCTGGGCGAAGCGGGCGAGCGGTTACGGAACATCATCAACGAATGGGGGCCGCAGGCGGTGGCGTTTTATGCCTCCGGCCAGCTGTTGACCGAGGATTACTATGCCGCCAACAAGCTGATGAAAGGCTTTATCGGGGCGGCGAACATGGATACCAACTCGCGGCTGTGCATGTCATCGGCGGTGGTGGGCTACAAACGCGCCTTCGGTGAAGACGTGGTGCCGTGCAGCTACGAGGACGTGGAAAACAGCGATCTGGTGGTACTCGTTGGCTCAAACGCGGCCTGGACGCATCCGGTGCTGTATCAGCGGCTGGTGCAGGCAAAGCACAACAATCCGCAGATGAAAGTGGTCGTGATCGATCCGCGTAAAACCGCCACCTGCGATATAGCCGATCTCCACCTCGCGCTCAGACCCGGCAGCGACGCCGGGCTGTTTGTGGGGTTGCTCAATCTGATTCAGGGGCGGGGCGAGTGGCCGATCCCTCGCGTGGCGGCGTTTTGCGATCTGCCTTCAGACGAGATTGGCACCTTCTACGACTGGTTTATCACCGCGCCACGCGCGATCACGCTCTACACCATGGGGATCAACCAGTCCTCCACCGGCAGCGACAAGTGTAACGCCATCATTAACGTGCATCTTGCCAGCGGGAAGTTCAACCGTCCTGGCTGCGGCCCGTTTTCGCTGACCGGACAGCCAAATGCCATGGGCGGGCGGGAAGTGGGCGGGCTGGCGAACCAGCTGGCGGCGCACATGAACTTCGAGCCGGACGATCTCTCGCGCGTGGCGCGTTTCTGGGGAACGGAACGGCTGGCGCACACCCCGGGCCTGATGGCGGTGGAACTGTTTGACGCTATTGCCCGCGGCGAGGTGAAGGCGGTGTGGATCATGGGCACCAACCCTGCCGTGTCGCTTCCCGACAGCCACGCGGTGTGCCAGGCGCTGGCGGCCTGCCCGCTGGTCATGGTATCTGAGGTGATGCAGGAGACGGACACCAGCCGGTTTGCCCATATCCGTTTTCCCGCCCTGGGCTGGGGCGAGAAAAATGGCACGGTGACCAATTCTGAACGCCGTATCTCCCGCCAGCGCGCGTTTCTGCCTGCGCCGGGCGAGGCCAGACCGGACTGGTGGATCATCGCCCGGATCGCAGAGCAGCTCGGTTATGGCGATGCCTTCGCCTGGGAACACCCTCAGGAGATATTTTGTGAACATGCGGCGCTGACGGCGTTTGAAAATAACGGCGAACGGGCGCTAAACCTGCGCGAACTGGCGTCGCTGTCGCGAGAGGCGTGGGACGCGCTGGCGCCTTATCAGTGGCATGCCGGTGATTTCCCGCAAAGAAATCTTGTACCGGTTGATCCTTCCTCGCATGGGGCAGGCGTCGACGAATTGTACCCCTTGATACTGAATACCGGGCGGATCCGCGATCAGTGGCACACCATGACGCGCACGGGGTATGTTCCGCGCCTGATGCAGCATATTGATGAGCCTTTTGTTGAGATGAACGCAACCGATGCGGCGCGCGCTGGGCTGACTGACGGCCAGCTGGCGCGGATAAGCTCCCCGCGCGGGGTGATGGTTGCCAGAGTACGTATCTCCACCGCGCAGCGTGCGGGCGAGCTGTTTGCGCCGATGCACTGGAACGCGCAATTTGCACGGCAGGGGAAGGTCAATGCGCTGGTGGAAGGGCGGATTGATGCCGGTTCCGGCCAGCCGGAGAGTAAACAAACCGCGGTGAGGATCATGCCCTGGCTACCGGCCTGGCAGGGTGAACTGTATGCCCGCGAGCTGCCAGCGCTGCCGCCGTCGGTCTGCTGGTGGCGTAAAGCCTCACGTCTGACGGTGGCGGGGGAGCAGCCGTTGCTGTCGTGGGTCAGGGCGTACGCCAGCGGTCGGGGCTGGCAGTTACAGGTGGCACAGACGGGAGAACGCAGCAGCGTGCTCGCCTGGCATCACGGCGAGCTGATGCTGGGCTACTGGGAGGGCCATACGCTGCCGGCGCTGGCGCATGCGTTTATTGAAGAAGCCTTTGCTGCTGCACCCGTACAACTCGCTGAACGCCATGCGCTGCTGCACGGACAACGGCCGGGCGAAGATGCCGATCCCGGGCGAATTATCTGTAGCTGCTTCAGCGTGGGTGAAAATACGATACGTAAGGCGATAGCCGGAGGCTGTGATTCTGCCGCAGCGCTGGGCGTGAAGCTGCGCTGCGGCACGAACTGCGGCTCCTGCGTGCCGGAGCTGAAAGCGCTGTTGGGATAATAGTGCAAGGGCGTCGGTTGGCGGCTTCGCACCGGTACGAATTTGTAGGTCGGGTAAGGCGAAGCCGCCACCCGACAAATCTTTTCAGGATATTCCTGAAATTTCTGTTAAGACTGGTTTTCAGGGCTTATGGCGTTAACATAATAAGTGTTTGTTCATAAACACAGGTTCTGATTGACGACGTTGAAGGCTGTATCGTCCCGCATCCGTTTTTTGCTGTTACTCCCCCTTTTTACGGCTGGAGCCCTTCACGGTGCGCCGAAATCCTTCGTGCAGCAGGCGCAGAATCCGTTTGATAATAACGGCGATAGCCTGCCGGATCTCGGTATGGCGCAACCGACCACCGAAGGCGAAAAGCATCTGGCTGAAATGGCAAAGGCCTTCGGTGAAGCCAGTATGACCGATAACGGCCTGACGGCCGGGCAGCAGGCGCGACAGTTCGCGTTTGGCAAAGTGCGGGATGCCGTCAGCGGTGAAGTCAACGAGCAGATTGAATCCTGGCTTTCACCCTGGGGAAACGCCAACGTCAATGTACTGGTGGATGACGACGGCAACTTTAACGGCAGCAGCGGTAGCTGGTTTATCCCCTGGAACGACAACACCCGTTATCTGAGCTGGAGCCAGCTTGGCCTGACGCAGCAGACAGATGGGCTGGTGAGCAATGTCGGGATCGGGCAGCGCTGGGTTGCCGGAAACTGGCTGCTGGGCTACAACACCTTTTACGACAACCTGCTGGAAGACAACCTGCAACGTGCCGGGCTGGGCGCAGAGGCGTGGGGTGAAAACCTGCGCCTGTCGGCCAATTACTACCAGCCGTTCGCTGGCTGGCAGCCGCGTTCCGACATCCGCGAGCAGCGCATGGCGCGCGGGTACGACGTAACGGCCAAAGCCTGGCTTCCCTGGTTTCATCAACTGAACACCAGCGTCAGCTTTGAACAGTATTTTGGCGATAACGTCGATCTGTTTAACAGCGGTACGGGGTATCACAACCCGGTTGCGGTCAACCTGGGGCTGAACTATACCCCCGTACCGCTGGTCACCCTGACGGCTGCCCATAAGCAGGGGGAGAGCGGCGTTAGCCAGAATAACCTCGGGCTGAAGCTCAACTATCGTTTTGGCGTGCCGCTGGCGAAACAGCTTTCCGCCGGGGAAGTGGCGGCGACGCGCTCGCTGCGGGGCAGCCGCTATGATTCACCCGATCGCGATAATCTGCCCGTGATGGAATTCCGTCAGCGCAAAACCCTCTCGGTATATCTGGCCACGCCGCCGTGGGATCTTAAGCCAGGCGAAACCGTGATGCTGAAGCTGCAAATTCGCAGCAAGCACGGTATCCGGCAGATCCACTGGCTGGGTGATACCCAGGCGCTCAGCCTGACCTCACCGGCAAACGGCAACAGCAGCGATGGCTGGAGTGTGATCATGCCTGCATGGGATGATTCAGAAGGGGCGAAAAACGCATGGCGGCTAACGGCCGTGGTGGAAGATAAGGATGGGCAGCGTGTCTCCTCCAATGAGATCACGCTTTCCGTGGTGCAACCGCTCGTCGCAATGCCTGCCGACGATCCACGGTGGAAGTTGCTGCCGGATGAGTAAGTTAAAAAATGCGCTCCTGATGCACCCAGACGGCGGCTTCGACGCGGGATTTTAACTTCATTTTTTTCAGCATGTGTTTGACATGCACTTTGACCGTGCTCTCGGTGATGTCCAGACGGCGGGCGATCATTTTATTCGGCAGCCCCTGGGCAATCAGCTTCAGAATGTCACGCTCGCGCGGGGTCAACTGGCTGACGTCGCGGTCAGACGTGGCGCGGTTCGCACGCAGGCTGGCGGCCAGTACCGGCGTTAACGCTTCACTCAGCACCATCTCGCCTGCGGCAGCCTGTTGCAGCGCCTTGAGCAGATCTTCCGGCTCCATATCTTTCAGCAGATAGCCGTCTGCCCCTCGCTTGAGGGCGGTGACCACGTCTTCTTCATGGTTTGAGACGCTGAAGACTACCACCCGGCCAGAGAGGGATTTCTCCCGCAGCTTGTCGAGGGTTTCCAGGCCATTCATGCCCGGCATGTTGAGATCGAGCAAGATCAAATCAGGATCGAGCGATTCGGCAAGTTCAATACCCTGTTCGCCGTTGCTGGCTTCCCCGACGACGGTGATATCTGGCGCCATGCTGACAAGCTGTTTAACGCCAGTGCGCAGCATCGGATGATCGTCAATCAACAGGATAGATGCCGGTTCCTGATTAGTCATGGTTTTCTCCTTGAGCAGTTATGAGGGGCTTTTCGGGTATAAAGGTGACCACTACTTCGGTGCCACCTGACTCTCCCCGGCGAACCTGGCAATCACCGCGCAGGCTTTGCGCGCGGTCTCGCATGATAATTAAACCATAATGGTTCGTTCGTTCGGCATTTTCCGGCACGCCGCGGCCGTTATCCTGAACCCTGAGCTTCACCTGATTATCCTGGCAGCTGACGGTGACCGTAACGGCCGTCGCCTCGGCATGCTTGAGCACGTTGCTCAGGGCTTCACGGGCAATTTGCAGCAAATGGATCGCCTGGTGAGAGGGGACAAAACGCGGTGGCAGCTGGTAATCCAGCTTCACCGGGAAGCCCAGCCGGGCACTAAACTCCTGACAGCTGGACTCCAGCGCAGGGCGCAGCCCCGGCTCGGTGAGCTGCAAACGGAAGGTGGTCAGCAGCTCGCGAAGCTGAACCCACGAGGTGTTAAGCTCGTTGCGGATCTGGCTGAGCAGCTGTTTGCTGCTCTCGGGCATGCCTTCGTCCTGCATTTGCAGGCAGCTCACCTGCATCTTCATGCAGGAGAGGGACTGGGCGATGGAGTCGTGCAGCTCGCGGGCGATGGTGGCACGCTCCTCCATCACGATCAGCTGCTGCTGTTTCTCCTGGTGGCGGTCGAGCGCCAGCGTGGTCGTGAGCTGCTCAACAAGCGTATCGACCAGCTGCTGCTGGTCGTGGCTCAGGTGACGTCCGGCGGGCAGGGTGGCCAGCAAAATACCGTACTGGGTATGGCTGTCCATCAGCCGCCACTTGAGGGTCGTGCCGCTGGTGGTAAGCGGCGGCAAGCCGCGCGGGCACAGATGACACCCTTTATCGTCGCAGGAGATGTCCGACTGACAGGTAAATTCCTGATGGTTTTCCTCATCTTCAACGTCGTAAACCCGAAGCTCAAGATCGCGGAGCAGAGTCAGGTTTTGCAGGCCGTTCAGTACTGGCGAGAGACGTTCGCAAAGCGGTACCTGCATATGCAGGCGACGGTTCGCCTGCCAGAGGAAAGAGAGGATCTCGTTTTTTTGCTCAAGCCCGGCGGTTTTCTCCTGGACGCGTTGTTCCAGTACCGCGTAGCTCTCTGATAGCTCTGCCGACATGGTATTGAGCGCCTCGCCAAGCATCGCCATTTCGTTGCGCCCGCTGATGTGCGTGCGCTGGGTAAAATCGCGCTGTGTGACGGCGCGGGCCATCGCCAGGAGCTGTTTCCAGGGGTTAAGCAACCGCGCGCGCAGCCAGATAACCGTGAAAATCAGCAGCAAACCCATAAACAGCGCCATTGCGCGGTGAACCATCACCACACGGTCAATGCGTAACTCTGTGGTGCGATCGAATGAGGAGACAAGATGATCGATGCGTGACACAAACCCGGCGACATCCTGGGCGACCGTTTCCCGGTCTTCCGCCCGCTTCAAGCCGGGCTCCAGCTGGGTATGCCAGTAGCCCTGAAGCGCCTTAAGCTGAGATTGCTGACCGTCACGGATGGCGGCTCTTTCCAGTTCAGGGCTGAATGCGGTACGCTCCATTTCGTCGATAAGCGGTTGGTCAGCCTGCGTCAGCGGCACCGACGCCAGTAGCCGGTAACTCTGCATACGTAGCGAGCCTGCCTCGTTGATGGCATGCGCGTTACCCTGTACACCCTGTACCAGCCAGCCAGAAATAGCCATGCCAGTCACACCGATAGCGGTGGACAGCAGAACAATAAGCGCCAGCTGGTTAACCAGCGTCAGCGGAGATAAACATCTTTTTAACATAGAGTTGCCGGGCTCCTGACGTGACCTGATTGCAGGAATGGCGCTATTCTGGTGCATACCCTGGAGTATACCCATACCAATAAAGGATTACCTCTAAATTGCCAGAGGGGTAACGGTTAGTGGGTGGACGAAGCAGGGATGCCTCAGCACCGTGAAAAACCACACCTTTTTTACGTTTTGCATCTACTCATTAAGAGTGATGGCTTTTTTTTTGCCGCAAAACCTCCCACTTTTCCTTTGATTTATATCAACTTACCGCCGTCCTAAAGCCCTAATGTTTGCAGCATCATTCGAGAATCAGAGGTGTCTATGAGTCACTCTTCCGCTCCCGAAAGGGAAACTGGTGCCGTTATTACAGACTGGCGTCCAGAGGATCCGGCGTTCTGGCAACAGCGCGGCCACCGTGTAGCAAGTCGTAATCTGTGGATTTCCGTTCCATGTCTGTTACTGGCGTTTTGCGTCTGGATGTTGTTCAGTGCGGTTGCGGTTAACCTGCCAAAAGTGGGCTTTACCTTTACCACCGATCAGCTGTTTATGTTGACCGCGTTGCCGTCGCTTTCAGGCGCACTGCTGCGCGTTCCTTATGCGTTTATGGTGCCGGTCTTTGGTGGTCGTCGCTGGACGGCTTTCAGTACCGGGATCATGATCATACCGTGCGTGTGGCTCGGTTTTGCGGTGCAGGATACCTCCACACCGTTTAGCGTGTTCGTGATTATCTCTCTGCTGTGCGGTTTTGCGGGGGCGAACTTTGCGTCCAGTATGGCAAACATCAGCTTCTTCTTCCCGAAAGCGAAGCAGGGTGGCGCGCTGGGCATTAACGGCGGCCTGGGTAACATGGGCGTGAGCGTGATGCAGCTGATTGCCCCGCTGGCGATCTCTGTCTCCATCTTTGCGGCCTTTGGCGGCGGCGGTGTGACGCAGCCCGACGGTTCCGTGCTGTTCCTGCAAAACGCCTCCTGGATTTGGGTACCGTTCCTGGTGGTCTTTACCCTGGCGGCGTGGTTCTTCATGAACGATCTGTCCGCGTCCAAAGCGTCACTGAGCGAGCAGCTGCCGGTTCTGAAGCGTGGCCACCTGTGGGTGATGGCGCTGCTGTATCTGGCGACCTTCGGCTCGTTCATCGGTTTCTCCGCAGGCTTTGCCATGCTGTCTAAAACCCAGTTCCCGGACGTGCAGATCCTTCAGTTTGCCTTCTTCGGTCCGTTTATCGGCGCGCTGGCACGTTCGCTGGGCGGGATGATCTCCGACCGTCTGGGCGGGACGCGCGTTACGCTGGTGAACTTTGTTGTAATGGCCATCTTCTGTGCGCTGCTGTTCCTGACGCTGCCTGCGGGTGGTGAGGGGGGTAACTTCTTTGCCTTCTTCGGCGTCTTCATGGTGCTGTTCCTGACCGCCGGGCTGGGCAGTGCGTCTACTTTCCAGATGATCTCTGTCATCTTCCGCAAGCTGACCATGGACCGCGTGAAAGCGCAGGGTGGGAGCGACGAGCAGGCAATGCGTGAAGCCGCCACCGATACCGCTGCGGCGCTTGGGTTTATCTCTGCGATAGGCGCGATTGGCGGCTTCTTTATTCCAAAAGCGTTCGGTATCTCACTGGATCTGACCGGCTCTCCGGCGGGTGCGATGAAAGTATTCCTCGTCTTCTATATCGCCTGCGTGGTCATCACCTGGCTGGTATATGGCCGTAATACCAAGAAAAACAAGTAAGCTTGATTATCCGTTTGCGCGGCCTGAGTGCCGCGCTTTTTTTAATCGCTGAATAGTTACAACATACTAATGGCGTTACCCGTGCTCACCCGCAGGTCACGCTGTGATCGCCATCGCTTTACAGGTGTCTCTACCCCTTAATACCTAAGATGTTAAATTTTGCCTCACATATTGTACGATAAATAAAATATATCTATATAAATCATAAGGTTAAAAAAGATTAACAGCTACCGCTTTGGTGGTATTTGATCTAATACCCCCCCTCAGAGTCCCCCTTCGTCTTGATCGTTATCAATTCTCACCATCTTTCATAGCGTTACCTTCGCTGCAAATCAGCAATGTCGATTTAGAGAGCCACAGGCTCCACACAGGAGATACCCGATGAGCAAATTTTTGGACCGGTTTCGCTACTTCAAACAGAAGGGTGAAACTTTTGCCGATGGGCACGGCCAGGTTCTGGATACCAACCGGGACTGGGAAGACGGTTACCGTCAACGCTGGCAGCATGACAAAGTTGTCCGTTCTACCCACGGCGTAAACTGCACTGGCTCATGTAGCTGGAAGATTTTCGTTAAAAACGGTCTGGTGACCTGGGAAATGCAGCAGACCGATTATCCGCGTACCCGTCCGGATATGCCGAACCACGAGCCGCGTGGCTGCCCGCGTGGGGCCAGCTACTCCTGGTATCTCTACAGCGCAAACCGACTGAAATACCCGCTGATGCGTAAACGCCTGATGAAAATGTGGCGTGAAGCGAAAGTGCAGCACAGCGATCCGGTTGATGCCTGGGCCTCCATCATTGAAGATGCCGACAAAGCGAAAAGCTTCAAGCAGGCGCGTGGTCGCGGTGGTTTCGTTCGCTCTTCCTGGAAAGAGGTGAACGAGCTGATTGCGGCTTCCAACGTCTACACCGTGAAAACTTTCGGTCCTGACCGTGTGGCAGGCTTCTCGCCAATCCCGGCGATGTCGATGGTCTCTTACGCCTCCGGCGCGCGCTACCTGTCACTCATCGGCGGAACCTGCCTGAGCTTCTACGACTGGTACTGCGACCTGCCGCCAGCGTCGCCACAGACCTGGGGCGAGCAGACCGACGTGCCGGAGTCCGCTGACTGGTACAACTCCAGCTACATCATCGCCTGGGGCTCTAACGTTCCGCAGACCCGTACCCCGGATGCGCACTTCTTTACCGAAGTACGTTACAAAGGGACCAAAACCGTTGCCGTGACCCCGGACTACGCCGAAATCGCCAAGCTGTGCGACCTGTGGCTGGCGCCGAAACAGGGTACCGATGCCGCCATGGCGCTGGCGATGGGCCACGTAATGTTGCGTGAATTCCACCTCGACAAGCCAAGCCAGTATTTCACCGATTACGTGCGTCGCTACACCGACATGCCAATGCTGGTGATGCTCGAAGAGCGTGACGGCTATTACGCCGCAGGCCGTATGCTGCGTGCCGCGGATCTGGTGGACGCGCTGGGTCAGGAAAACAACCCGGAGTGGAAAACGGTCGCCTGCAACAGCAACGGCGAGCTGGTGGCGCCAAACGGCTCTATCGGCTTCCGCTGGGGCGAAAAAGGCAAATGGAACCTGGAGCAGCGTAACGGCACCACGGGTGAAGAGACGGAACTTCGTCTCAGCATGCTGGGCAGCCAGGATGAGATCGCCGATGTCGGCTTCCCGTACTTTGGTGGTGAAGGTTCCGAGCACTTCAACAAGGTTGAGCTGCAAAACGTTCTGATGCACAAACTGCCGGTTAAGCGCCTGCAACTGGCGGACGGTTCTACTGCTCTGGTCACTACCGTCTACGATCTGACCATGGCGAACTACGGCCTGGAGCGCGGCCTGAACGATGAAAACTGCGCGACCAGCTATGATGACGTGAAGGCTTATACCCCGGCCTGGGCGGAGCAGATCACCGGCGTGCCACGCGCGCAGATCACCCGTATCGCGCGTGAATTTGCGGAAAACGCCGACAAAACCCACGGTCGCTCCATGATCATCGTCGGTGCCGGTCTGAACCACTGGTATCACCTCGATATGAACTATCGCGGCCTGATCAACATGCTGATCTTCTGCGGCTGCGTCGGGCAGAGCGGCGGCGGCTGGGCGCACTACGTGGGCCAGGAAAAACTGCGTCCGCAGACCGGCTGGCAGCCGCTGGCGTTTGCCCTTGACTGGCAGCGTCCGGCCCGTCACATGAACAGCACCTCCTACTTCTATAACCACTCCAGCCAGTGGCGCTACGAGACGGTTACCGCCCAGGAACTGCTGTCGCCGATGGCGGATAAATCCCGCTACAGCGGCCACCTGATTGACTTCAACGTGCGCGCTGAGCGTATGGGCTGGCTGCCGTCTGCGCCGCAGCTGGGCACGAACCCGCTGCGCATTGCGGAAGCGGCGAAGAAAGCGGGCATGTCACCGGTTGACTACACCGTTAAATCCCTCAAAGACGGCTCAATCCGATTCGCGGCAGAACAGCCGGAGAACGGTAAAAACCATCCGCGTAACCTGTTCATCTGGCGCTCTAACCTGCTGGGTTCGTCCGGTAAAGGCCATGAATACATGCTGAAATACCTGCTCGGTACCGAAAACGGTATTCAGGGTAAAGATCTCGGCAAGCAGGGCGGCGTGAAGCCAGAAGAAGTTGAATGGAAAGACAACGGTCTGGACGGCAAGCTGGATCTGGTGGTAACGCTGGACTTCCGTCTGTCCAGTACCTGCCTGTACTCCGATATCGTGCTGCCTACCGCCACCTGGTACGAAAAAGACGACATGAATACGTCGGATATGCATCCGTTTATTCATCCGCTGTCTGCGGCCGTTGACCCGGCATGGGAATCAAAAAGCGACTGGGAAATCTACAAAGACATCGCGAAGAAATTCTCCGAAGTCTGTGTAGGGCACCTGGGCAAAGAGACCGACGTGGTGACGCTGCCAATCCAGCACGACTCCGCTGCCGAACTGGCGCAACCGCTGGACGTGAAGGACTGGAAAAAAGGCGAGTGCGACCTGATCCCAGGCGTAACCGCGCCGCACATTATTCCGGTTGAACGTGATTACCCGGCAACGTACGAGCGCTTTACCTCTATCGGCCCGCTGATGGAAAAAATCGGTAACGGCGGGAAAGGGATCGCCTGGAACACCCAGAGTGAAATGGACCTGCTGCGCAAGCTCAATTACACCAAAGCGGACGGCCCGGCGAAAGGCCAGCCGATGCTGAACACGGCGATTGATGCGGCGGAAATGATCCTGACCCTGGCCCCGGAAACCAACGGCCACGTGGCGGTGAAAGCCTGGGCGGCCCTGAGCGAGTTTACCGGTCGTGACCATACGCACCTGGCGAAGAATAAAGAGGAAGAGAAAATCCGCTTCCGCGATATTCAGGCCCAGCCGCGCAAGATTATCTCCAGCCCGACCTGGTCTGGCCTCGAAGATGAACATGTGTCCTATAACGCCGGATACACCAACGTTCACGAGTTGATCCCATGGCGCACGCTGTCTGGCCGTCAGTCTCTGTATCAGGATCACCAGTGGATGCGTGACTTCGGTGAAAGCCTGCTGGTTTACCGTCCGCCAATCGACACCCGCTCCGTGAAAGCGGTGATGGGTGCGAAATCGAACGGTAACCCTGAGAAGGCGCTGAACTTCCTGACGCCGCACCAGAAGTGGGGTATCCACTCCACCTATAGCGACAACCTGCTGATGCTGACCCTGTCGCGCGGGGGGCCAATCGTCTGGATGAGCGAAGCGGACGCCAAAGATCTGGGTATCGAAGATAACGACTGGATTGAAGTGTTCAACAGCAACGGTGCCCTGACGGCACGTGCGGTGGTGAGCCAGCGCGTACCGGCCGGGATGACCATGATGTACCACGCGCAGGAACGTATCGTTAACCTGCCGGGGTCTGAGATCACCGAACAGCGCGGCGGTATTCACAACTCCGTGACCCGTATTACGCCGAAGCCGACCCACATGATCGGTGGCTATGCCCAGCTGGCCTACGGCTTTAACTACTACGGCACCGTAGGATCGAACCGCGATGAGTTCGTGGTGGTACGTAAGATGAAGAATATTAACTGGTTAGATGGCGAAGGTAATGACCAGGTACAGGAGAGCGTAAAATGAAAATTCGTTCACAAGTCGGCATGGTGCTGAATCTGGATAAATGCATCGGCTGTCATACCTGCTCAGTCACCTGTAAAAACGTCTGGACCAGCCGTGAAGGTATGGAGTACGCCTGGTTCAACAACGTGGAAAGTAAGCCGGGCACCGGCTTCCCGACCGACTGGGAAAACCAGGAGAAGTGGAAGGGCGGCTGGATCCGTAAAATCAACGGCAAACTGCAACCGCGCATGGGTAACCGTGCCATGCTGCTGGGTAAAATCTTCGCTAACCCGCATCTGCCGGGCATCGATGATTACTACGAGCCGTTTGATTACGACTACCAGAACCTGCACAACGCGCCGGAAAGCAAACACCAGCCGATCGCCCGTCCTCGCTCGCTGATCACCGGCCAGCGCATGGACAAAATTACCAGCGGTCCAAACTGGGAAGAGATTCTGGGCGGCGAGTTCGAAAAACGCGCCAAAGACCAGAACTTCGAGAACATGCAGAAGGCGATGTACGGCCAGTTCGAAAACACCTTCATGATGTACCTGCCGCGCCTGTGCGAACACTGCCTTAACCCGGCGTGCGTGGCGACCTGCCCAAGCGGCGCCATCTACAAGCGTGAAGAAGATGGCATTGTGCTGATCGACCAGGACAAGTGCCGCGGCTGGCGTATGTGCATCACCGGCTGCCCGTACAAAAAAATCTACTTCAACTGGAAGAGCGGTAAGTCTGAGAAGTGCATCTTCTGCTACCCGCGTATCGAAGCCGGTATGCCGACCGTCTGCTCAGAGAGCTGCGTAGGTCGTATCCGCTACCTCGGCGTGCTGCTGTACGACGCGGACGCGATTGAAAATGCCGCAAGCACCGAGAACGAGAAAGATCTGTATCAGCGTCAACTGGACGTCTTCCTCGATCCAAACGATCCGAAGGTTATTGAGCAGGCGCTGAAAGACGGTATTCCGCAGAGCGTGATTGACGCCGCACAGCAGTCTCCGGTGTACAAAATGGCGATGGACTGGAAGCTGGCCCTGCCGCTGCACCCGGAATACCGCACGCTGCCGATGGTCTGGTACGTGCCGCCGCTGTCTCCGATTCAGTCTGCGGCGGATGCGGGTGAACTGGGCAGCAACGGCATTCTGCCGGACGTGGAAAGCCTGCGTATCCCGGTTCAGTATCTGGCCAACCTGCTCACCGCCGGGGATACCCAGCCGGTACTGCTGGCGCTGAAACGTATGCTGGCGATGCGTCACTTCAAACGTGCGGAAACTGTTGACGGCGTGAACGATACCCGCGCGCTGGAAGAGGTTGGTCTGACCGAAGCGCAGGCGCAGGAGATGTACCGCTATCTGGCAATCGCTAACTACGAAGATCGTTTCGTGGTGCCGAGCAGCCACCGTGAACTGGCTCGCGAGGCCTTCCCGGAGAAAAGTGGGTGTGGCTTTACCTTTGGCGACGGTTGCCACGGGTCAGACAGCAAATTCAACCTGTTCAACAGCCGCCGCATCGACGCGATGGATGTGACCAGCAAAACGGAGCCGCACCAATGATTGAACTCGTCATTGTTTCGCGTCTGCTCGAGTACCCTGATGCTGCGCTTGTGCAGCATCAACAGGAACTCTTTGATGCACTCGCGTCATCTGAAAACCTGGATAAAGAGGATGCCCAGAAGCTGGGCGTTTTCCTCCGCGATCTGCTGGCGCGCGATCTTCTTGATGCGCAGGCGGACTACAGCCAGCTGTTTGACCGGGGTCGTGCCACGTCTCTGCTGTTGTTCGAACACGTTCACGGTGAATCCCGCGACCGTGGTCAGGCGATGGTGGATCTGATGGCCCAGTACGAGCAGCACGGTTTGCAACTCGACAGCCGCGAGCTGCCGGATCACCTGCCGCTGTATCTGGAATATCTGGCGCAGTTGCCGAAAGAGGAAGCGCTGGGCGGGTTGCAGGACATTGCTCCCATTCTGGCGTTGCTCGGCGCGCGTCTCCAGCAACGTGAGAGCAGCTATGCAGTCCTGTTTGATCTGCTGGTGAAACTGGCTAACGCCTCGGTTGACAGTCAAAAAGTGGCGGAAAAAATCGCGGATGAAGCCCGGGACGATACCCCACAAGCACTGGATGCCGTCTGGGAAGAAGAGCAGGTGAAATTCTTTGCTGACCAGAGCTGTGGCGAATCTGAAATCTCCGCGCATCAGCGTCGTTTTGCCGGAGCGGTGGCTCCGCAATATTTGAATATCTCTAACGGAGGACAGCACTAATGCACTTCCTGAATATGTTCTTCTTTGACATTTACCCGTATATCGCGGGCACCGTGTTCCTGGTGGGAAGCTGGCTGCGTTATGACTATGGCCAGTACACCTGGCGTGCTGCCTCCAGCCAGATGCTGGATCGTAAAGGGATGAACCTGGCGTCAAACCTGTTCCACATCGGGATTTTGGGGATTTTCGCCGGTCACTTCCTGGGGATGCTGACCCCGCACTGGATGTACGAAGCGTGGCTGCCGATTGACGTGAAGCAGAAGATGGCGATGCTCGCCGGTGGCGCCTGCGGCGTGATGACCCTGGTGGGTGGTCTGTTGCTGCTGAAACGCCGTCTGTTCAGCCCACGCGTGCGGGCTACCACGACCGGAGCGGACATCCTGATCCTCTCCCTGCTGATGGTGCAGTGTGCGCTTGGTCTGCTGACCATTCCATTCTCTGCGCAGCATATGGACGGCAGCGAGATGATGAAGCTGGTGGGATGGGCGCAGTCTGTCGTGACCTTCCGCGGGGGCGCCTCTGAGCATCTGGACGGCGTGGCGTTCATCTTCCGCGTTCACCTGGTGCTGGGTATGACCCTGTTTGTGCTGTTCCCGTTCTCTCGCCTGGTGCACATCTGGAGTGCGCCGGTGGAGTACCTGACGCGCAAATATCAGGTTGTGCGTGCTCGTCGCTGATTCGCTGTATTAATACAACCCCGCATATGCGGGGTTTTTTTTGTCCCCGATCCAGGGTTTCGTGCGGATGCCGGGTGGCGGTTGCGCCTTACCCGGCCTACAGAATTCACTATGCTCGAATCGAACCTTGGTCGAAGCTTCTTATCCTTCCCCGCATGGGAGAACCATGGGGCATTGTGCTTTTGGATAGTGCTAAAGAATCTGGAAGTGATGGTGGTGGGGGAAGGATTACTCAGCGCTTCGCGCTTCGCCCTTCGGGTCGTTGCCTGCGGCAACGCTTTCTCGCTACGCTCGAATCGAACCTTGGTCGAAGCTTCTCATCCTTCCCCGCACTGAAGAACCATGGGGCATTGTGCTTTGAGAGAGTGCTGTAGCATCTGGAAGTGATGGTGGTGGGGGAAGGATTACTCAGCGCTTCGCGCTTCGCCCTTCGGGTCGTTGCCTGCGGCAACGCTTTCTCGCTACGCTCGAATCGAACCTTGGTCGAAGCTTCTCATCCTTCCCCGCACTGAAGAACCATGGGGCATTGTGCTTTGAGAGAGTGCTGTAGCATCTGGAAGTGATGGTGGTGGGGGAAGGATTCGAACCTTCGAAGTCGATGACGGCAGATTTACAGTCTGCTCCCTTTGGCCGCTCGGGAACCCCACCAGGGGTAATTCATATTTTGAGGTAAAGCTGGAGATGGTGGTGGGGGAAGGATTCGAACCTTCGAAGTCGATGACGGCAGATTTACAGTCTGCTCCCTTTGGCCGCTCGGGAACCCCACCACGGGGTAATGCTTTTAACTGGCCTGCTTCGTGTTGGAAGCGGGGCGCATCATATCAAATGAGACGCCCCTGTAAAGCATTCCTTTAGGAAAATGAAGCTGTTTGCCTGCTTTTTATCCGCAAAGGCGTAAAGCTAATCAATTCATTTTCCGAGGGATTAAAGAATAATCGTTCTGTTGCCGTACACAAAGACGCGCTGGGCAAGTACCTGATACAGCGCACGGCTTAGTACGTTCTTCTCAACGTCACGGCCGGCACGCATCATATCTTCTGCCGTGTAGGTGTGATCCACGTGAATCACGTCCTGCATGATGATTGGGCCTTCATCCAGATTATCATTCACGTAGTGCGCGGTTGCGCCAATGATTTTCACCCCACGCTCGTATGCCTGGTGATACGGACGCGCGCCAATAAAGGCTGGCAGGAAGGAGTGGTGGATGTTGATAATCTTGTTCGGGAAGCGCGCCACGAAGGATGGCGTCAGCACGCGCATATATTTCGCCAGCACCACGTAGTCCGGGTTATGCGCTTCAATCGCAGCAGCCATCAGGTTGTCGTGCTCTTCACGGGTATGGCCTTCGTGACTGACCAGCTCAAACGGAATGTCGAAACGTTCTACCAGCGTACGCAGCGTCTCGTGGTTGCCAATGACGGCGGCAATTTCGACGTCCAGGCCACCGTAGTTGGCTTTCATCAGCAGATCGCCCAGGCAGTGCGCCTCTTTGGTGACCAGAATGACAATACGGCGACGGCCCGCCGGGTTCAGCTCGCGCACCGAGCCTTCCGGCAGGGCGCTGTCCAGATCGGCAAGCAGGGTTGTGTCGTTGAAAATGCCTTCCAGTTCGGTACGCATAAAGAAGCGACCGGTACGGTGGTCAACGAACTCGTTGTTCTGCACGATATTCAGTTCATGCTTGTAGCAAATGTTGGTAATTCGTGCGATCAGCCCTTTTTGATCGGGACAGATAGTGCGCAGAACTTTACGTTGTAATGATTGCATCGCCGGGAAATCCTGTTTATGTATTTGCGAAGTCTGAGTTGTCAGGCATTACTGCCGCAACACTTTTTAAATTTTTTTCCTGAACCACAGGGGCAGGGATCGTTACGACCGAATTGCGGACGTGTGCCGTCAATATAATACCATTGCCCGCTGTCCTTTAAGAACCGTGAGCGTTCAATGATGGCGCCGGGTTTGTTTTGTTCGCTAAAGCGGGCGACAAAACTGACATAGCCCTCGTTGGCATCGCGGCCGGGAGCGGCTTCAAAGACGGTGAGGCCCTGCCAGACGGTGTTGGCAAATCCGGCTTCAATCTCTTGGCGAAAATCGGCAGCATGGCAGGACGGATGCCAGGTTTTAATCAGGTAGTCTGCGTTTTTGATCACAAAAGCAGTATACCGCGAGCGCATAAGGTGTGACGGGTCTGGTGCAACCTGCTTGCCAGAAAGATATCGCTGGCAACATAGGCTATACTCCAGAGCGCTACCACAGGGGCAGAGTTGAGACACGATTCTCTTCCTGGAACAAAAAATAAGGCGTTAAACGCTTAAGGTAGCAATATGTTAACTGAGCAGGTGCGTTGACGCTATGTCGGGAATCCAGGGGAAGTAAAACAGGGCTAATGAGAAAGGTAAAAATTGGACTGGCGTTGGGCTCAGGTGCAGCCCGGGGTTGGTCACATATTGGCGTTATCAATACCTTAAACCAGATGGGGATTGACGTTGATATTGTCGCAGGATGTTCTATCGGGTCGCTGGTCGGATCCGCGTACGCCTGCGGTAAGCTCCCGGAGCTTGAAAGCTGGGTGCGCTCCTTCAGTTACTGGGATGTGCTGCGCCTGATGGATCTCTCCTGGCAGCGTGGCGGCCTGTTGCGCGGCGAACGCGTTTTCAATCAGTTTCGCAAGATAATGCCCCTCGCTGACTTCAGCCACTGCCAAATGCCTTTCGGGGCCGTTGCAACCAACCTCAGTACGGGCAGGGAGTTATGGCTCACCGAAGGGGATATTCATCTCGCCGTTCGTGCATCCTGTAGTATGCCTGGATTAATGGCGCCTGTGCCTCACAATGGCTACTGGCTCGTTGACGGTGGCGTAGTGAATCCTGTCCCTGTCTCTCTGACGCGCGCCATGGGGGCGGATATCGTCATTGCCGTGGATTTACAGCACGACGCTCACCTTATGCAGCAGGATTTGATGCCGGTTAATCTTCAGAGCGATGACACGGAAGAGGAGAAACTTGCCTGGCATGCTCGATTACGCGGCAGAATAGGGCGCCTGGCTGCCCGTCGCGCGGTGACCGCACCGAACGCCATTGAAATCATGACGACCTCTATTCAAATTCTTGAGAATCGCCTGAAGCGAAACCGTATGGCTGGCGATCCTCCGGATATTCTTATTCAACCCTATTGTCCACAAATCTCTACCCTTGATTTCCACCGGGCTGAGGCCGCCATAGCAGCGGGCTCGTTAGCCGTCGAAAAGAAAATAGATGAACTGTTGCCTTTTGTGCGTACAGCACGTTGAGCACTTTTTTGATTACTTCAGCAAAATCTGACAGGCGATAGTACCAATAGCATGCCACTATTGAGTAACTGTCAGCCAGGGGAGGAACCATGACACAGCCATTGGCCGGAAAACATATTTTGATAGTAGAAGACGAGCCCGTTTTCCGATCGCTACTGGATTCGTGGTTATCCTCACTGGGTGCAACCACGTCCCTTGCCGAAGATGGCGTCGAGGCACTGGAAAAAATGGCCAGCATGGCGCCGGATCTGATGATCTGCGATCTCGAGATGCCGCGCATGGACGGATTAATGCTGGTAGAAAACCTGCGTAATGAAGGTTATCAGACACCGATACTGGTGATCTCGGCCACCGAAAATATGGCGGATATTGCTAAGGCGTTGCGTTTAGGAGTGCAGGATATCCTGCTCAAACCGGTTAAAGATTTAAACCGTCTGCGCGAAACGGTGTTGGCCTGCCTGTATCCCAATATGTTTAATTCCCGGGTGGAAGAAGAAGAACGTCTTTTCCAGGACTGGGATGCTTTAGTCAGTAATCCTCTCGCGGCCGCGAAGTTGCTTCAGGAACTTCAGCCGCCGGTGCAGCAAAATATCTCTCATTGCAGAGTAAATTATCGCCAGCTGGTAGCGGCTGACCAGCCTGGACTGGTGCTGGATATTGCGCCGCTCTCGGATTCCGACCTCGCTTTTTATTGCCTGGATGTTACCCGAGCGGGAGATAACGGCGTTCTGGCGGCCTTATTACTCCGGGCGCTGTTTAATGGATTGCTACAGGAACAATTATCCCATCAGGGGCAACGACTTCCTGAGCTAGGCAGTTTACTAAAACAGGTCAACCAACTTTTTCGCCAGGCCAATTTACCGGGGCAGTTCCCGCTTCTGGTTGGCTATTATCACAGCGGGTTGAATAACCTTATTCTGGTGTCTGCGGGATTAAATGCCACACTGAATACTGGCGAACACCATATTCAGGTGAGTAACGGCGTGCCGTTGGGTACGCTGGGAAATACTTACCTTAATCAAATTAGCCATCGCTGCACCTCCTGGCAGTGCCAAATTTGGGGTGCCGGAGGGCGGTTACGCTTAATGTTGTCCACGGAGTAAGCAGTCAGATTTTATTTTTCAGATTGCTTTACCTGTGTTTTTGCTGGCAGTGCTACTATCGCTGCAAGTTTCATGCGTATTTGTCTTAATTGATCGGCAACGCGTTCTTTTCAGACCCGTATTAGTGGCTGAGACTGTATACTCAACGCGTTATTCAATGCATAAAAGTTCAAAACTTGAACAGTTCAGGAGAATTTCAATGGCTGCCCTTAATTCGAAAGTCAGAAAGGCCGTTATCCCGGTGGCGGGATTGGGTACCAGGATGTTGCCAGCGACGAAGGCAATCCCAAAAGAGATGCTGCCTCTGGTTGATAAGCCATTAATCCAGTATGTCGTGAATGAATGTATTGCAGCAGGTATCACCGAAATTGTGCTGGTGACGCATTCATCTAAAAACTCTATCGAAAACCATTTCGATACCAGTTTCGAACTCGAAGCAATGCTGGAAAAACGCGTTAAGCGCCAGCTGCTGGAGGAAGTGCAGTCTATTTGTCCTCCACACGTTACCATTATGCAGGTTCGTCAGGGCCTGGCGAAGGGCCTGGGGCATGCAGTATTGTGCGCACATCCTGTAGTGGGTGATGAGCCGGTCGCGGTTATTCTGCCTGATGTGATCCTTGATGAGTACGAGTCCGATCTTTCCCAGGAAAACCTGGCGGAAATGATTAAACGCTTCGACGAAACCGGCAGCAGCCAGATTATGGTTGAGCCAGTCGACGACGTGACCGCTTACGGCGTGGTTGACTGCAAAGGCGTTGACCTGCAACCTGGCGAAAGCGTACCGATGGTTGGCGTTGTTGAAAAACCTAAAGCGGACGTCGCGCCGTCTAACCTTGCTGTTGTTGGTCGTTACGTACTGAGCGCTGAAATTTGGGCGCTGCTGGCGAAAACGCCTCCTGGTGCGGGCGATGAAATCCAGCTGACGGATGCTATCGATATGCTGATCGAGAAAGAGACCGTGGAAGCCTACCATATGAAAGGTAAGAGCCATGACTGCGGGAATAAGCTCGGTTATATGCAGGCATTCGTCGAATATGGTATTCGCCATAACAGCCTGGGTGAAGAATTTAAAGCCTGGCTCAAAGGTAGCGTGGGTATAAAGTAATAAACTCACCAGCCTGTGAACAAGACCGGTGTGGCGTCGCCCACCGGTTTTTTTATGCCTGTCACTCTGTAATTGGCGGGGGATTGTCAAGGACGTTAAATACGGAGCCTCACAATATGACAGAATGTAAGGAGATGTTCGGGCGAATATTACAGGCATAAAAAATCCCGCATTAAGCGGGATTTTTCAGAATCTTTCCAGATTAATCCTTGATCAGGAAGTCATCCAGTTGTTTACCTTGTTCGTCCATTGCTTTCTTGATTACAGCAGGAGTACGGCCCTGGCCGGTCCAGGTTTTCTCTTCGCCGTTCTCATCGATGTAGCTATATTTAGCAGGACGTGCCGCGCGTTTTGCTTTGGTACCGGTTTTAGCCGCAGCCATGCTGTTCAGCAATTCGTTTGGATCGATACCATCGGCAATCAGCATTTCGCGATACTGTTGCAGTTTACGTGTACGTTCTTCGATTTCAGCCGCAGCTGCGCTTTCTTCTTCACGACGTTCGTTAACTACAACTTCTAATTTTTCGAGCATTTCTTCAAGCGTCTCAAGGGTACATTCTCTTGCCTGCGCACGAAGAGTACGGATGTTGTTCAGAATTTTAAGTGCTTCGCTCATTGTAGTAATCTCAAACTTATAATGGGGGTGGGTTTGTTGTCCTAATAATAGAGCCTTAATTTCACTTGTGCAATAGGTGGGAATGTAAGGAATTCAAAAAATACAAAATAAACGACGCTATTATTAATTACGCTAACTTAAATTTCATTGTTTGTTGGGGCTGCGAGATATCGTTTCAAACGGCAAAAGCGCGTCATTTGCATGTTTGTTTTGTGACTTTTACCTCAGGAATTATAGTTGCGGTTGATAAATATCAGCCTTTTGTATTACCACGTGTAAACGCAGCGAAGCCAGGAATAGTTAATAAATAGTGAATTTTAATGAACGAAGAAGACACTATAAAAAGAAGTGTTATCTCTGGTTGCGGTCTCACCTTATTGTCAGTGTTTAATGCCTTTACTGCCTGTTTTAACGCATTATTTTGCGCTACTCGCGAAGGATTTACGGGTGCATGGCAGGCTGGAGTGTGCTGCTCGCCGCTGATGACGGTACAAAATATGGTACAATGATCCATCGGGAATATTTCACATTGATTAGGGTTCTTCGGCCAATGGCACAACTTTATTTCTACTATTCGGCAATGAATGCAGGGAAATCGACGGCGTTACTGCAATCCTCATACAATTATCAGGAGCGGGGGATGCGTACCGTTGTTTATACCGCCGAAATCGACGATCGCTTTGGGGCAGGGAAGGTAAGCTCAAGAATAGGGCTTTCATCGCCTGCAAGGCTGTTTAACCCTGAAACGGACCTGCTGGAGGACATTCGTGTCGAGCATGCCTCTAAGCCTGTCCATTGCGTGCTGGTAGATGAAAGCCAGTTCCTGACCCGTGAGCAGGTCCATGCGCTTTCAGAGGTCGTTGATGAGCTGGATATTCCCGTTCTTTGCTATGGATTACGTACCGATTTTCGTGGGGAGTTATTTGCCGGCAGCCAGTATCTGCTCGCCTGGTCGGATAAGCTGGTTGAGCTGAAAACAATCTGCTTTTGTGGCCGCAAGGCAAGTATGGTTCTTCGCCTGGACCAGTCGGGTAAACCCTATGCTGATGGCGAGCAGGTGGTGATAGGAGGCAATGAACGTTATGTCTCGGTCTGCCGCAAGCATTATAAAGAGGCGCTGGCTGTAGGCTCGCTGACGGCGTTACAGGGCGACAATCGAAAATAACATGAATGTTTTACCGATCCTCAGATATAAAAAAACCCGCCGCTGGCGGGTTTTTTATCACACTGTCAACTAAGCGTTTTTCTTCGCTTTCTTTTCAGCCTTTACAACTGCGGGGATTTCAACTTTTACGGCTGCGACATCGCTTTCAGTGAAGTTACGACCGTAATAAGTATCCAGCAGGATCTGTTTCAGTTCGGAAATCAGTGGGTAGCGCGGGTTAGCACCAGTACACTGGTCATCGAATGCATCTTCAGACAGCTTATCTACGTGAGCGAGGAAGTCAGCTTCCTGAACGCCTGCTTCGCGGATAGATTTAGGAATACCCAGTTCCGCCTTCAGACTTTCCAGCCATGCCAGCAGTTTTTCGATCTTCGCGGCAGTACGGTCGCCCGGTGCGCTCAGACCCAGGTGATCTGCGATTTCAGCATAACGACGGCGCGCCTGTGGACGGTCATACTGGCTGAATGCAGTTTGCTTGGTAGGGTTATCGTTGGCGTTATAGCGGATAACGTTGCTGATCAACAGGGCGTTCGCCAGACCGTGAGGAATGTGGAACTGTGAACCCAGCTTGTGCGCCATAGAGTGACAGACACCCAGGAAGGCGTTAGCAAACGCGATGCCCGCGATTGTTGCCGCACTGTGTACACGTTCACGCGCAACAGGGTTTTTCGAACCTTCGTTGTAAGAAGCTGGCAGGTTTTCTTTCAGAAGTTTCAGCGCCTGCAAAGCCTGACCGTCAGAGAACTCAGAAGCCAGTACGGAAACGTAAGCTTCCAGAGCGTGAGTTACCGCATCCAGACCACCGAACGCACACAGTGATTTCGGCATTTCCATGACCAGGTTGGCGTCAACGATAGCCATATCTGGCGTCAGTGCGTAGTCAGCCAGCGGGTATTTCTGACCGGTTGCGTCATCAGTCACAACGGCAAATGGAGTCACTTCTGAACCAGTACCGGAAGTAGTGGTGACGGCGATCATTTTCGCTTTCACGCCCATTTTCGGGAACTTGTAGATACGTTTACGGATATCCATAAAGCGCAGCGCCAGTTCTTCGAAGTGAGTTTCCGGATGCTCGTACATCACCCACATAATTTTCGCGGCGTCCATTGGGGAACCGCCACCCAGTGCGATGATCACATCAGGTTTGAAGGAGTTCGCCAGTTCAGCACCTTTACGGACAACGCTCAGGGTTGGGTCAGCTTCAACTTCAAAGAAGACTTCAGTTTCGACGCCAGCCGCTTTCAGAACAGAGGTGATCTGGTCTGCATAGCCATTGTTGAACAGGAAACGGTCAGTCACGATGAGCGCACGTTTGTGGCCATCAGTAATCACTTCATCCAGCGCGATTGGCAGAGAGCCGCGGCGGAAGTAGATAGATTTCGGAAGTTTGTGCCACAACATGTTTTCAGCTCGCTTAGCAACGGTTTTCTTGTTGATCAGGTGTTTTGGACCAACGTTTTCAGAGATGGAGTTACCACCCCAGGAACCACAACCCAGAGTCAGGGAAGGTGCGAGTTTGAAGTTGTACAGATCACCGATACCACCCTGAGAAGCAGGGGTGTTGATCAGGATACGTGCCGTCTTCATCTTCTGACCGAAGTAAGCAACACGCTCAGGCTGGTTATCCTGATCGGTGTACAGGCAAGAGGTGTGGCCGATACCGCCCATTGCCACCAGTTTCTCTGCTTTTTCTACCGCGTCATCAAAATCTTTCGCACGGTACATTGCCAGCGTTGGGGAGAGTTTCTCGTGAGCAAACGGCTCACTTTCATCAACGACTTTCACTTCACCAATCAGAATTTTGGTGGTAGCAGGGACGCTAAAGCCAGCGAGTTCAGCAATTTTATACGCTGGCTGACCTACGATAGCTGCGTTCAGCGCGCCATTTTTCAGGATCACGTCCTGAACGGCTTTCAGTTCTTTACCTTGCAACAGGTAGCCGCCGTGGCTGGCGAAACGTTCACGAACGGCGTCGTATACCGAATCAACCACGACAACAGACTGTTCAGATGCGCAGATAACGCCGTTATCGAAGGTTTTAGACATCAGCACAGAAGCAACTGCACGCTTGATATCTGCCGTTTCGTCGATCACAACAGGGGTATTACCTGCGCCTACGCCGATGGCGGGTTTACCGGAGCTGTATGCTGCTTTAACCATACCAGGACCACCGGTCGCCAGAATCAGGTTAATGTCCGGGTGATGCATCAGAGCGTTGGACAGTTCAACAGAAGGTTGGTCGATCCAGCCGATCAGATCTTTTGGCGCACCCGCAGCAATGGCTGCCTGAAGCACGATATCTGCTGCTTTGTTGGTGGCGTCCTTCGCACGTGGATGCGGAGAGAAAATGATTGCGTTACGAGTCTTCAGACTGATGAGAGATTTGAAGATGGCGGTAGAGGTTGGGTTAGTGGTTGGAACGATACCGCAAATGATGCCGATCGGTTCTGCGATGGTGATGGTGCCGAAAGTATCGTCTTCTGACAGCACACCGCAGGTTTTCTCATCTTTATAGGCGTTGTAGATATACTCTGAAGCAAAGTGGTTTTTGATCACTTTATCTTCAACGATACCCATGCCGGATTCGGCAACGGCCATTTTAGCGAGAGGGATTCGAGCATCAGCAGCAGCCAGAGCGGCCGCGCGGAAGATTTTATCAACCTGTTCTTGGGTGAAATTGGCATATTCACGCTGGGCTTTTTTTACGCGCTCGACGAGGGCGTTCAGTTCAGCGATATTGGTAACAGCCATAATGCTCTCCTGATAATGTTTAAACTCTTTTAGTAAACCAGCGCTCGATACGTCTGACAGTATAGTCAGAGCCGATCCCACTTGCGTAACACACAGTAAAACAAAGGATTACTCACTGCTCCAGCTCACTAATTTACTAAAAGAGCCTTACCTTAGCATCATACCTTTTTGATAGGTGATCTCCCTGGCGGCGTAACCAAGATTACTCACTTCTGAGTACGAAAATTATGATCGAGATCAATTTTGTCCTAAGCTGATACCTTTCAGCAGGGTTATTTTGTGCTAATTATTCTACTGTTAAATAATTAAGTAACTATTGGAAGCGGCGATATCATTGATTACACAAATGTTTAACATCATGAATTGATAACGTTTAAGAACAGATTTCTGGTGAAGTGTGCGGCTAAAAAGCGTATCTTCAGCGCGGATTTATCATGACATGCAGTTTCTCCCTGGACATGCTCAATTGCGGAGCTTAATGTGATTCAAAC
This sequence comes from Enterobacter sp. MGH119, assembly GCF_001037675.1. Classification (NCBI taxonomy): domain Bacteria; kingdom Pseudomonadati; phylum Pseudomonadota; class Gammaproteobacteria; order Enterobacterales; family Enterobacteriaceae; genus Enterobacter; species Enterobacter sp. MGH119. Next base: position 885,052 of record NZ_KQ089929.1, read on the forward strand.
GCTCTTTGATTTCCCTACATATTTCAAGTTTTTTATCGGCTTGTTTGCTCTGGTTAACCCGGTAGGGATCATCCCTGTCTTCATCAGTATGACCAGCTATCAGACGGCTGCGGCACGAAATAAAACCAACCTGACGGCAAACCTGTCGGTGGCGATCATCCTACTTACGTCTCTTTATCTCGGGGACGCCATTCTTCAGGTCTTCGGCATCTCGATTGATTCGTTCCGTATAGCAGGCGGGATCCTGGTGGTGACGATTGCCATGTCGATGATCAGCGGCAAGCTGGGGGAGGATAAACAGAACAAACAGGAAAAATCAGAGACAGCTATCCGCGAGAGCATTGGGGTTGTGCCACTGGCACTGCCGCTGATGGCGGGCCCGGGGGCGATCAGTTCCACCATTGTCTGGGGAACGCGCTACCACAGCCTGATGCACCTGATTGGCTTTTCCGTCGCCATTGCGCTGTTCGCGCTGTGCTGCTGGGGCGTATTTCGTATGGCGCCATGGCTGGTTCGCTTGCTGGGACAAACGGGCATCAACGTGATTACCCGTATCATGGGTCTGTTGTTAATGGCGTTGGGCATCGAATTTATCGTTACCGGTATAAAAAGTATTTTCCCCGGGTTAGTACACTGACTTTCATTTGAAAGAGCGGAGCCAGCGGCTCCGTTTTTTTTACGTGATTATCTGCAAATCATATAAATAAAGTTGAAATAGGCGCCAGTCATAATAAGTTCTACTAATAACCCTCTTTTGTTGTTTTTCAAGAGGTTGTTTATTTTCATTTCCCCTTGCCGCGCATAAATCCCTCAAACCCTCTGTTATTTTACTCACATGATACTCTGGGGCTTGCTGACAGATAACCGAAATGATATTAGTAATTTCGATGCTGACTCAGACGAATGTGCTAAATAATAATCAATTGTTAAATTATCGTGAAAATTCGTTCAACTAAGCCATGTCGTCGCGTTTGGAGCAACAAAATTTCTTATCTGTATGAATTACATCTCTTTTTGTTGATTTCGGCGTAAGCCAGGGTTAGCGCCTTAGTTATGCCAGCCATCGTAAAAGAGAAATGCTTAACAAATTTGCAAAATGTATTGGCGAGAGTTGGCACCATTTGGTACTTTCCGGCCTTATATTTTGCAGCATTAAACAAGTTAATGAGAACTATTTTCATATAGCCCTCACGTAAGATATCCAACGCATCTCTCTGACAGGGGAAAGGTGTAAAGAATCGACGCAAGACCGCCGTACGAGCGGTCAGTAATAATGAAGTCGGTGATAGCAAGAAGTAAAAAAGAACCTGACAGTAGCAAAAAAAAACTCCTGCGCTGTACAGGCCCCAACAGGGGATTACACAACTGGCGAAGGCCAGTCATTATAATGAGTGGAGTATCAACACAATGTCCATCATCACAAAAAAAAGTCTGGTAGCGGCGGGGATTTTAACTGCGCTAATCGCGGGCAACGCTGCAATGGCTGCGGACGTTCCTGCTGGTGTTCAGCTGGCTGAGAAGCAAACGCTGGTACGTAATAACGGTGCGGAAGTGCAGTCTCTTGATCCGCACAAAATTGAAGGTGTTCCAGAGTCTAACGTTAACCGCGATCTGTTTGAAGGTCTGCTGGTGACTGACGTAGACGGCCACCCGGCTCCGGGCGTGGCGGAAAAATGGGACAACAAAGATTTTAAAGTCTGGACCTTCCATCTGCGTAAAGATGCCAAATGGTCCGACGGTACGCCGGTTACCGCCGAAGATTTCGTCTATAGCTGGCAGCGTCTGGCGGATCCAAATACCGCCTCCCCGTATGCGAGTTACCTCCAGTATGGCCATATTGCCAATATCGATGACATCATCACGGGTAAAAAGCCAGTAACCGACCTGGGCGTAAAAGCCATCGATGCCAATACCTTTGAAGTGACGTTGAGCGAACCTGTTCCGTACTTCTATAAGCTGCTGGTTCACCCGTCCGTCTCCCCGGTACCAAAATCCGCGGTGGAAAAATTTGGTGAAAAATGGACGCAGCCTGCGAATATCGTGACCAACGGTGCATATAAGCTGAAGGACTGGGTCGTTAACGAACGTATGGTGCTGGAGCGCAACCCGCAGTATTGGGATAATGCGAAGACCGTTATCAATCAGGTCACCTACCTGCCAATCTCTTCTGAAGTGACGGACGTAAACCGCTACCGCAGTGGTGAAATCGACATGACCTATAACAACATGCCGATTGAACTGTTCCAGAAGCTGAAAAAAGAGATCCCGAAAGAAGTTCACGTCGATCCGTATCTGTGCACCTACTATTACGAAATTAACAACCAGAAAGCACCGTTCACCGACGTACGTGTTCGTACCGCACTGAAGCTGGCTCTGGATCGCGACATTATCGTGAATAAAGTGAAGAATCAGGGCGACCTGCCAGCTTACAGCTACACCCCGCCTTACACCGACGGTATGAAGCTGGTTGAACCTGAATGGTTCAAATGGTCCCAGGAAAAACGTAACGAAGAAGCGAAAAAACTGCTGGCTGAAGCTGGCTATACCGCCGACAAGCCGCTGACCTTTAGCCTGCTGTACAACACCTCTGATCTGCATAAAAAACTGGCTATTGCCGTCGCGTCTATCTGGAAGAAAAACCTCGGCGTGAACGTGAAGCTGGAAAACCAGGAATGGAAGACCTTCCTCGATACGCGCCACCAGGGAACCTTTGACGTGGCACGTGCAGGATGGTGTGCGGACTATAACGAACCGACCTCATTCCTGAACACCATGCTGAGCGACAGTTCGAACAACACCGCACACTATAAGAGCCCGGCGTTTGATAAGCTGATTGGCGAAACCCTGAAGGTGGCAGATGACGCCCAGCGCGCCGATCTGTACGCGAAATCAGAACAACAGCTCGATAAAGACTCTGCGATCGTTCCGGTTTACTACTACGTTAACGCCCGCCTGGTGAAACCATGGGTAGGGGGTTATACCGGTAAAGACCCGTTGGATAATATTTCCGTTAAGAATCTTTATATTATCAAGCATTAATGGCAATACGTGGGGCGAGCGAGCTTGCCCCACTGTGTCTATTTTGTAACATTCATCAGGCACACGCCAGAAGGTACGGGCAATGTTGAAATTTATCCTGCGTCGCTGTCTTGAAGCGATTCCAACGTTATTTATTCTAATTACAATTTCCTTCTTCATGATGCGTCTTGCACCGGGCAGTCCTTTTACCGGTGAACGCACGCTTCCGCCAGAAGTTATGGCCAACATCGAAGCGAAATACCATTTAAACGATCCTATCACCACGCAGTACTTCAACTATCTGAAGCAGCTTGCACACGGTGATTTTGGTCCGTCATTTAAATATAAAGACTATTCCGTTAACGACCTGGTGGCGTCCAGCTTCCCGGTATCGGCTAAATTAGGAGCTGCTGCATTTATCCTGGCCGTTGTTCTCGGTGTCACTGCGGGCGTTATCGCCGCGCTTAAACAAAATACCCGATGGGATTACGCCGTAATGGGGGTCGCAATGACCGGGGTGGTTATCCCCAGCTTCGTTGTTGCGCCGTTGCTGGTCATGATATTCGCCATAACCCTGAAATGGCTTCCCGGAGGCGGCTGGAACGGCGGGGCGCTGAAGTTCATGATATTGCCGATGGTGGCATTATCTCTGGCCTACATCGCCAGTATCGCCCGTATTACCCGCGGTTCAATGATTGAAGTCCTGCATTCGAACTTCATCCGTACCGCCCGTGCGAAAGGGCTGCCGATGCGCCGGATTATTTTCCGTCATGCCCTCAAGCCTGCACTGTTACCGGTACTCTCCTATATGGGGCCTGCTTTCGTCGGCATTATCACCGGTTCAATGGTGATTGAAACCATTTATGGCCTGCCGGGCATCGGGCAGCTGTTTGTTAACGGGGCGCTTAACCGTGACTATTCGCTGGTGCTGAGCCTGACGATCCTCGTGGGCGCGCTGACCATTCTGTTTAATGCCGTTGTCGATGTGCTGTATGCCGTTATCGACCCTAAAATCCGTTACTAACTGGAGCACGCCATGATGTTGAGTAAGAAAAACAGCGAGGCGCTGGAAAACTTCAGTGAAAAGCTGGAGGTTGAAGGTCGTAGCCTTTGGCAGGACGCCCGCCGTCGTTTTATGCATAACCGCGCCGCCGTTGCCAGCCTGGTCGTGCTGGTGCTTATTGCGCTGTTTGTCACCCTGGCGCCAATGCTCTCTCAGTTCACCTATTTCGATACGGACTGGGGCATGATGTCCAGCGCGCCGGATATGGAATCCGGGCACTATTTCGGTACCGACTCTTCCGGGCGTGATTTGCTGGTGCGTGTGGCGATTGGCGGCCGTATCTCCCTGATGGTTGGCATCGCGGCGGCGCTGGTGGCGGTGATCGTCGGCACGCTTTACGGTTCGCTTTCCGGATACCTCGGCGGGAAAGTGGACTCCGTGATGATGCGTCTGCTAGAAATCCTGAACTCCTTCCCGTTCATGTTCTTCGTCATTCTGCTGGTGACCTTCTTTGGTCAAAATATCCTGCTGATCTTCGTGGCGATCGGGATGGTGTCCTGGCTGGATATGGCGCGTATTGTGCGCGGCCAGACGCTGAGCCTCAAACGTAAGGAGTTTATCGAAGCCGCACAGGTTGGTGGTGTTTCTACCGCCAATATTGTGGTGCGTCATATCGTTCCTAACGTGCTGGGCGTGGTGGTGGTATACGCCTCCCTGTTGGTGCCAAGTATGATCCTGTTTGAATCTTTCCTGAGCTTCCTGGGATTAGGTACGCAAGAGCCGCTGAGTAGCTGGGGCGCTCTGTTAAGTGATGGCGCAAACTCCATGGAAGTGTCACCGTGGTTACTCCTGTATCCGGCGGGCTTCCTGGTCGTCACCCTGTTCTGTTTCAACTTTATCGGCGATGGCCTGCGTGATGCCCTCGACCCGAAAGACCGTTAAGGAGCGCCGTCATGACTATTATTGAAACGGCAACCGCGCCACAGGCGCAACAGCGGACCAGCGCACTGCTGGACGTTAAAGACCTCCGCGTGACGTTTAAAACCCCCGACGGTGATGTTACTGCCGTTAACGATCTCAACTTCGACCTGCGTGCCGGTGAAACGCTGGGCATTGTGGGCGAATCCGGTTCCGGTAAATCCCAGACCGCATTCGCGCTGATGGGCCTGCTGGCATCAAACGGCGTGATCGGTGGTTCGGCGACGTTTAACGGAAAAGAGATCCTGAATTTGCCGGAACATGAGCTGAATAAGCTGCGCGCCGAGCAGATTTCAATGATTTTCCAGGACCCGATGACGTCCCTGAACCCCTATATGCGTGTGGGCGAACAGCTGATGGAAGTGCTGATGCTCCACAAAGGGCTGGGTAAAGCCGAAGCGTTTGAAGAGTCCGTCAAAATGCTGGATGCGGTGAAAATGCCTGAGGCACGTAAGCGCATGCGCATGTATCCGCACGAATTCTCCGGCGGTATGCGCCAGCGCGTCATGATCGCGATGGCATTGCTTTGTCGGCCAAAACTGCTGATCGCTGATGAACCGACCACCGCTCTGGACGTAACCGTCCAGGCGCAGATCATGACGTTGCTGAACGAGCTGAAGCGCGAGTTCAACACCGCCATCATCATGATCACCCACGATTTAGGCGTCGTTGCCGGGATCTGCGACAAAGTGTTAGTCATGTATGCAGGCCGCACGATGGAATACGGTAATGCCCGCGATGTGTTCTACCAGCCAGCCCATCCGTACTCTATCGGGTTGCTGAATGCCGTACCGCGCCTTGATGCGGAAGGGGAGTCGCTGCTGACTATCCCGGGTAACCCGCCAAACCTGCTGCGTCTGCCAAAAGGCTGTCCGTTCCAGCCGCGTTGTCCGCATGCGATGGAAATCTGTAACAGCGCACCGCCGCTGGAAGCGTTTGTCCCAGGCCGTCTGCGCGCCTGCTTTAAGCCGCTGGAGGAGCTGGTATGAACGCAATTGACGAAAAAAGAAATGTGCTGCTCGAAATCGCTGACCTGAAGGTCCATTTCGATATCAAAGACGGTAAACAGTGGTTCTGGCAGCCTGCCAAAACCCTGAAAGCGGTGGATGGCGTCACGCTACGCCTGTACGAAGGGGAGACCCTGGGCGTGGTGGGTGAATCTGGCTGCGGCAAATCGACATTTGCGCGTGCGATCATCGGCCTGGTGAAAGCCACCGACGGGAAAGTGGCCTGGCTTGGCAAAGATCTGCTGGGGATGAAGCCGGATGAATGGCGCGACGTGCGCAGCGACATCCAGATGATTTTCCAGGATCCGCTGGCATCCCTGAACCCGCGTATGACCATTGGCGAAATCATTGCCGAGCCGCTGCGCACCTATCATCCGAAGATGCCGCGCCAGGAAGTTCGCGATCGGGTGAAAGCGATGATGCTCAAGGTGGGTCTGTTGCCTAACCTCATCAACCGCTACCCACATGAGTTTTCCGGCGGTCAGTGCCAGCGTATCGGTATCGCACGCGCGTTGATCCTTGAACCAAAACTGATTATCTGTGACGAGCCGGTTTCGGCGCTGGACGTCTCCATCCAGGCCCAGGTGGTTAACCTGCTACAGAAACTGCAACGGGAAATGGGGCTGTCGCTGATCTTCATCGCCCACGATCTGGCGGTGGTAAAACACATTTCGGACCGTGTGCTGGTCATGTATCTGGGCCACGCCGTGGAGCTGGGTACGTATGATGAGGTGTACCACAATCCGCTGCACCCTTATACCAAAGCGCTGATGTCTGCGGTTCCCGTTCCGGATCCCGATCTGGAAAAAAATAAAACCATTCAGCTTCTGGAAGGTGAACTGCCTTCGCCAATCAACCCACCTTCAGGCTGCGTATTCCGTACGCGATGCCCAATAGCCGGGCCGGAATGTGCAAAAACACGACCGGTTCTGGAGGGCAGTTTCCGACATGCGGTTTCCTGCCTGAAAGTAGACCCGTTATAATCGCAAGGGCTGACATGATGTCAGCCCTTATTTTTCGAGGTTAATGTGTCGCGATTATTCACGTCGGCCCGTCAGCGGCTGTATCACCTTTTATTTGATCCTGAGACGGTTTCCGGTCGCCGTTTCGAAGGCCTGTGTGGTTTATTTGCCCTGATTAGCGTCATTATTATCTTTATCGAATCCGGCGCCGGAACGCAGTACCATATGACGTATGAGGAGTGGCACGTTTTCGTCTGGCTGGAATTGATTGTCACGCTGGTGTTTACCGCGGAATATGTGCTGAGGGTCATTAGCTGGCCAAATCCGGCGAAATACGTTTTCAGCTTCTGGGGATTTATTGATTTAGCCACCATCCTGCCGCTGTATGTCATGTGGCTGTGGCCTGAGATCAGTCTGAATTATGTGTTTGCCTGGCGCGCAATGCGGGCGATTCGCGTGTTACGAATTCTCAAACTGCTGCGCTTTATGCCGTCGCTGCGGGTTTTTTGGGTCGCCATTGTTAGCGCCCGCCACCAGCTGATTCTCTTCTATTCGTTTATTGCTATCGTGATGATCGTTTTTGGCTCCCTGATGTATTTAATCGAAGGGCCAAAATACGGGTTTACCACGCTTAATGCGTCTGTTTACTGGGCTATCGTCACGGTGACCACCGTGGGCTATGGCGATATTACCCCGCATACGCCGCTCGGACGTATTGTGGCATCGGTTCTTATCCTGATCGGCTATTCAGTTATAGCGATACCAACGGGGCTAATTACCACCCATATGAGCAGCGCCTTCCAGAACAGCAAGCAGCAACGCAAATGTCCGAATTGTCAGCAGGGGAATCATGAACCCGGCGCGCGGTTTTGTCACCGCTGTGGAAATGCCTTACCGGATTAAATAAAAAAGGCTGCGCGGGCAGCCTTTTTTATTATTCGCGCCAGAGAATATGGCACAGTTTGTGATCTTTCTCGCGGCACAGCAGGACGCGGGCAAAGATGTCGTTAATTTCTCCGCCGTCTTCATCTGCCAGGCCAATCACCACCTCTGCGAAGAAGTCCGGGTTGAGGTCAAAATCGACGTGTTCGGCCCAGTCTTCAGCCGGATCGAACAGCTCAGCACCGCCACGCTCTTCAAATTGCAGGTTGAAAAGAATGACGTCAGCAGGGTCGAGATTATCGACCGCCAGCTCGAGAAAAATATCGTAGGCCTGTTCGAGCGTTTCGTCTTCGGTCAGGCGATTGTTCAGATCCATTTCCATGATGACTACCTGTTAAACATCGTTGGGCACGTTTTACAGCAATGGGCTAAAGAAGTAAAACAGTCGTTCGGCAATTCGCTGCCACAGCGGACGTTTCGCCCACAGTCTGGCGTCCAGCAGGCGTGAGCGGGAGATATAATCGTCCTGAACCGCTGCCAGATCGCCACCGAACCCGGCGTCATCAATGACCAGCGTAATTTCAAAATTCAGCCATAGACTGCGCATATCGAGGTTAACGGTGCCCACCAGGCTCAGCTCTCCGTCCACCAGCACGCTCTTGGTATGTAACAGCCCGCCTTCGAACTGATAAATTTTAACGCCTGCGGCCAGCAGCTCACTAAAGAACGCGCGGCTTGCCCATCCCACCAGCAGCGAATCGTTCTTGCGCGGCATAATAATGCTCACATCCACTCCGCGCTGTGCCGCTGTACAGATGGCATGCAGAAGGTCGTCGCTGGGAACGAAATAGGGCGTGGTCATGATCAGATATTCCCGCGCGGAGTAGGCGGCGGTCAGCAGTGCCTGATGGATCAGATCTTCCGGGAAGCCAGGACCGGATGCGATAGTGTGGATAGTGTGCCCGCTGGCTTCCTCAAACGGCATGATATTGCCATCCGGGGGCGGGGGAAGAATGCGTTTACCGGTTTCAATTTCCCAGTCGCAGGAGTAGACGATACCCATTGAGGTCGCGATCGGTCCCTCCATCCGCGCCATCAGATCGATCCATTGCCCCACGCCGGAATCCTGCTTGAAGAAGCGGGGGTCAACCATGTTCATGCTGCCGGTGTAGGCGATATAGTTATCGATCAGAACCATTTTCCGGTGCTGGCGGAGATCCATGCGGCGCAGAAAGACGCGGAAAAGATTCACTTTCAGCGCCTCGACCACCTCGATACCGGCGTTGCGCATCATGCCTGCCCACGGGCTACGGAAAAAGGCCACGCTGCCGGCGGAGTCCAGCATCAGGCGGCAGTGGATACCGCGACGTGCAGCGGCCATTAGTGATTCGGCGACCTGGTCCGCCATGCCGCCCGGCTGCCAGATATAAAACACCATCTCGATATTATGCCGTGCGAGCTGGATATCACGGATCAGCGCCTGCATCACATCATCGGAAGAGGTCATCAGTTGCAGTTGATTACCTTTTACCCCAGCAATCCCCTGGCGGCGTTCGCACAGCTTGAACAGAGATGCGGCCACGCTGCTGTTCTCTTCAGCGAAGATATGCTTGCAGGCTTTAAGGTCGGCAAGCCATTTCGCCGTGGAGGGCCACATGGCGCGGGCGCGTTCGGCGCGGCGTTTACCCAGATGAAGTTCACCGAAAGAGAGATAGGCGATGATGCCCACCAGCGGCAGAATATAGATAATCAGAAGCCAGGCCATGGCGGAAGGTACCGCTCTGCGTTTCATCAGAATGCGCAACGTCACCCCGGCAATTAACAGCCAGTATCCTAAAATGACCAGCCAACTCACCACGGTGTAGAAGGTTGTCATAAATAAAAAATCCTTTTGAAAGCGTATTGTTATGAGTTTACGCATCAGGATTCATCTGGCAAATAAAAACACCAGATAAAAGCGCTGGTTTGCCGCCTGCTTAGGCATATAATGGCATCTCTGTTAGAGAAAGAGTTGTAGACATGAAGCGCAGTAGAACTGAAGTTGGGCGCTGGCGCATGTTGCGACAGGTGAGTCGTCGTAAGGCTCGTTGGCTGGAAGCACAATCCCGCCGCAATATGCGTATCCACGCCATCAGAAAATGTGGCCTGAACAGACACCGTAACGCGCTGTTGTTCGCGGTCCAGGACATCTGAAAAGCATGAAGGGCACCGTAAAGGTGCCCATTAAACATCCAGGCTATCAATTTTTGCAGTCTCTTCCCATCTGCTTTCCGCGATATACTGAGTCCCCTTAACGTCATGATATTAAAAGATGAATCCTTATCTCTGGATTTTTATTGTACTTTTGGCGCTGGATGCGCTCAGGGAAGATTTAGGACTTTCGTCATTTTCCTCATTGGCAGATTATGTTTTCGCATGCGGAATACATTGGCTTTATTAAAGGAACAAAGGATGAACGGAAAAGTAATGGCAGCACTCTTTGGGATTGCGATATTAAGCGGTTGTGCCAGCAGCAAAACCTCACCCGAACGGCACGCGTTTTATTTCGTGTCGCATCAGTCCAGCTTTACTGGCGGCAATTACACCTCCAGCGTGCAGAAAAATTATCAGCTGAACGTGGCGCAGTTCCGCGAGCTTTATGCCCGGGGCAAAGCTGACCGCGCGGAAGGGCGGACTCAGGCTGAAGCCAGTGAATACGCACAAAGCATTCGCGATCAGCTAAAAGAAAATGCGACGTCTCAGGAATTGTTCGCAGGCAACACGAAGGATAAATGGTCATCGGACATGGACAGTAAAGACGCCATATTATTTGGCAACGAACTGGCCGCGACTTATCTTGATGGCTATAACGGCGTACAATAGCGCAACTGATTAAGGGGATACCGTAATTACCGGTATCCCCGCTGTTTTTGAGCGAAAGGAGTGAGACGTGTTTGCGGAGTTTGGTGTACTGAATTTCTGGACCTATGTTGTCGGCGCATTTTTTATCGTGCTGGTTCCAGGACCGAACACCTTGTTTGTGCTGAAAACAGGGATTGGCCACGGCGTTAAGAAAGGCTATCTGGCAGCCACCGGTGTGTTTATTGGTGATGCCGTGCTGATGTTTCTGGCCTGGGCGGGCGTCGCCGCGTTGATCCAGACCACTCCGGTATTATTTAATATTGTCCGCTATCTGGGCGCGTTTTATCTGCTGTGGCTGGGCGGGAAAATGCTCTGGTCCGTTATGACGCGTCAAAAAAATGCGCACGAAAGTAGCGCCGAACCGGCAAGCGCAATCCTTAAGCGTTCGCTGGTGCTGAGCCTGACGAACCCGAAAGCGATTCTCTTTTACGTGTCGTTCTTCGTACAGTTCATTGATGTCAATGCGAAGAATACCGGCACGTCGTTCCTGATCCTCGCCACAACGCTTGAGCTGATCAGCTTCATGTACATGAGCTTCCTGATTTTCTCAGGCGCGTTTGTCACGCGTTACCTCAAAACCAAAAAGAAACTGGCGAAGCTGGGGAACGGGCTGATAGGTCTGCTGTTTGTCGGATTTGCGGCGAGGCTGGCGTCGCTGCACTGAATGAAGAAAAGGCTCCTGAGGGAGCCTTTCGTTTCAGAATACTTTTTTATACGGACGAACCGTGACTTTCTCGTACACGCCGGCTGCGACGTACGGGTCTGCTTCTGCCCAGGCCTGCGCGGCTTCAAGAGATTCAAACTCGGCAATCACCGTGGAGCCGGTAAAACCCGCCGCGCCCGGATCGTTGCTGTCAACGGCAGGCATCGGGCCTGCGGTCAGCAACCGACCTTCATCCTGTAGCAACTGTAAACGCGCCAGATGGGCAGGGCGAACGGAAAGACGTTTTTCCAGAGAATCAGGTACATCTTCAGCGTAAATCACGTAAAGCACGGCAAAGCTCCTTAACCGGTAAAAGTGACAATTACGTTATGTGAAAGCACAAATGACTGCAATGTAAAGATAATAACAATGTTAAAACCCTGATCTGGATGCCCCTTTTTTGCCCTCATGTACGCTTAAATTGCGCCAGGACAAAGTGTCTTATTGAATATGATTGCTATTTGCATTTAAAATCGAGGTTCGGTTTTTTAACGTTGATGATTATGACTTCGATGACCCTTGATTTACCTCGCCGCTTTCCATGGCCGACGCTGCTTTCTGTCGTTATTCACGGTGCTGTCGTGGCGGGACTGCTCTATACCTCGGTTCATCAGGTTATTGAAATGCCGGCGCCAGCACAGCCAATTTCTGTGACCATGGTATCGCCTGCGGATCTTGAGCCGCCGCAGGTTGCGCCGCCGCCGCCACAGCCCGTTGTTGAACCCGAGCCGGAGCCAGAGCCAGAGCCGGTTCCTGAACCGCCGGAAGAAGCGCCGGTGGTGATCCATAAGCCGGAGCCGAAACCTAAGCCGAAGCCAAAACCCAAGCCGGTCAAAAAGGTGGAAGAGCGGCCGAAACGCGAAGTGCGTCCGGTTGAGCCACGCGCCACGCAGCCGGTTGAAAATGTCGCCCCGTCACGTCCGCTGATGAATAACACCACGACCGCGACAAAACCGACGGTAACGGCGCCAGCAGGCCCGCGCGCGCTGAGCCGTAACCAGCCGCAGTACCCGGCACGTGCTCAGGCGTTACGTATTGAAGGGCGTGTACGGGTGAAATTCGACGTTACGGCCGATGGACGTGTCGATAACGTGGAAATCCTGTCCGCACAGCCGGCGAATATGTTTGAACGTGAAGTTAAATCGGCCATGCGCAGGTGGCGCTATGAAGCCGGTAAACCCGGCAATGGGTTGATTGTGAACATTGTCTTCCGCCTGAACGGCGGGGCACAGATGGAATAAAAGAAGCCTCCGCAAGGAGGCTTTTTTTTACCTGAGGATCAGCTCCGTGGGAGCTGGCGGGGCTTACCGTCGCTATCCACCGCCACATAGATGAATAATGCTTCCGTCGCCTTATAGCGCTGACCAATCGGTTCAGAAGAGACTTTTTTTACCCATACTTCAATGTTGATGGAGACAGACGTATTGCCGCGTTTTACGCAGCGTGCATAACAGCACACCACGTCCCCCACCGCGACAGGGCGCAGGAAGGTCATGCCATCGACCCGGACTGTCACCACGCGCCCGTGTGCAATCTCTTTTGCCAGGATTGCACCGCCCATATCCATCTGCGACATCAACCAGCCGCCAAAAATATCGCCATTGGCATTCGTATCCGCAGGCATTGCCAGTGTGCGTAAAACCAGTTCGCCCTGTGGGGCGTCATTTGTTGTCATTGTTTTTAAACTCGTAACTGAAGACTTCAGGCGGGATGCTACTATGATTTCTGGCTGGAGAGAATAGGGTTAGCGCCCGCAGAGCAGGCGCCTTAGGGTCAGAAGGACAGGGTCACGCCTGCGTAATACGCACGGCCTGGTTCGTTATAGGTCGATGCACCGTCATTTTCTCGGTAAATCTGCTTATCAAAGAGGTTGCTGATCCCGGCATTCAGGCGGAGATCTTTTGTCAGCTGATAATTGCTGCCGATCCCAACGATGGAATAGGCGCCAATCTGTTTATCTGACATCGCATTCTGCTCTTTGCGGATTTCAGCATTTTCTCTTGGCTTCTGGCGGCCATACATCGTCCAGCTAAGGTTCGCTGAAAGTTTGCTGCTAACCTGCCAGTCGAGCATCGTGTTGACGGTATATTTTGGAATAATCGACAGAGGGTTGCCGGTGTCCTTACTTTCAGACTGAATCATATACGTCGCATTGGTACGCCAGGTTAGCGTGTCGCGGATAACCGGGACGGTGAGGTTGCCTTCCAGCCCCTCAACGACGGCCTTTCCTCCGTTCTGCCACTGAAGGATATTTGCGCCGCTGCTTGTCTGGCCCAGCACATCCGTTCCTGAAACGATCTTGTTTTTGTAATCGTTGCGGAACCAGGTTATGCCCGCCTCGTAGCCTTCCAGCGCAAAGGCCAGGCCAATCTCTTTGTTCACGCTGATTTCAGGATCCAGATCCGGGTTACCTAACAGGTAACAGCTTCCTTCGGAAACGTTGTTCGGGCAGCCATTGCCGCGGGTGGAAAGCAGATAGCCTTCGCTGGATTGATACAGGTTTGGCGCTTTAAATACCCGAGCGATACCCGCTTTAACCTTGAACATGTCACCCAAATCCTGAGAGACGTTCAGGCTCGGGCTCCAGTTGCTGCCAAACTGATTGTGATAATCAAAGCGGAGCCCCGGGATCAGGTTGGTGCCCTGACGCGCTTCAATATTGTCCTCAAGATAGATGCCGGTGAGGTCAGCGCTGTTTTTGCTGTTGCGCTCAGAAGCCGTGCCGGGAACGCCGTTAATCACTTCTCCCGACACATTTGTCGCCTGCATTGAGGCCGGATCGTTCAGTTCATCACGGTTCCATTCTGCACCCACGGTTAGCGTCTGTTCGACCAGCCAGAAGAAAGGAATGTTCAGTTCACCCGTTGAACGGTATGACTCCAGCCGGCTGGTATCGTATTTATCGCTATTGATCATCCCCTCAACTTTGCCCGTAGAGCCTTCTTCCAGGCGGGTGTTGTTGGTCTTTTCATAATAGACACCGAACTTTGACTGACCCCAGTCCCAGATGCCGTTGTGCGTAATGCCATAAGACTGGCGGTACATTCGGTTGGTTTCGTGTCCATACAGGGACGACACCAGACCGTCAGGGCTGACGTTGCTGTTGCTGTATTGAGTATCACCCGCGTAGATATTGCCCTGGCGGCTGTAGCTGTAGTCGAAATCGATAATCTGCTGTGGCGTGAGTTTCCAGGAGAGCAGGGCATTGATGTCCTTGTTGCGCACGCCTTCACGTCCGGCGGCGTAAGAGCCGTTTTGCGCGGTGTTGATGTCCTGAGCATCTGCGTCGGTTTTGTTGATATTCCCGTACAGGCGCATCGTTAACGCATCGCCCGCAAGAGGGCCGCTCAGATCAAAATTAGCGCGTTTTGTCGCCCCCTCTTTATCATTTTCAGGCTGGTTAGTGTACAGGGAGAGTGAGCCGTGCCAGTCGTTGGTCGGGCGTTTGGTAATGATGTTGACGACGCCGCCGGCCGCCCCCGAACCATAGCGGGCGGCAGCAGGTCCCCGGAGCACTTCAATGCGCTCAACCATCTCTGGCGGAACCCAGTTAGTATCCCCGCGGGTATCGCGCTCCCCGCGCCAGCTGTAGCGCACCGAGTTACGTGACGTCACCGGCACACCGTCAATCAGAATCAGCGTGTTCTCCGGCCCCATACCGCGGATGTCGATCTGGCGGTTGTTACCGCGGCTGCCTGTCGCGCTGTTTCCGGTGAGGTTAACCCCGGGCATTTTGCGAATAATTTCTGAAAGATCGTTAACCGGTGGATCCTTTTCTATGTCCTTTGCCGTGATGATGGAAACCCCCGGCTGTTGCTTCAGCGCCTCTTCAGCGGTGGCCTGAACAACCATTGTTTCACCATCGGCGAGAGTCTCTTCCGCTGCGTGTGCGCTCTGGTATAGCGTTGAAAAAATGGCGAGCGTAAGTGTAGCCGGGGCAAATCTTATTATGTTATTCATCAACTCATTTCCATTTGTTAAAAATGCGATGACGAATATTAATGATAGTCATTCTCATTACAATAAAGTGACAGCAATCTCCATAAAATCTTCATGATTCAGACATTTTCGCAGGAAGGATGTAGAGAAAAGAGAAGGCGGGAAAAGAGGCCAGACCGCGTGGCGATCTGGCCAGAAGGATCAGTGCTTGTCATCCTGCGGCATGTGGCGATAAATATAAACGCCGCTGAGCAGGGTGAAGATAAGAGTCAGCGCCGTCAGGCCAAACACCTTGAAGTTGACCCAGATATTCTGCGGGAGCCAGAATGCGATATAGATATTCGCCAGACCACACAGAATAAAAAATAGCGCCCAGGCGATATTCAGACGCCCCCACACAGCCTGCGGCAGGGTCAGTTCTTTCCCCAGCATGCGCTGGATCAGTGGCTTCTTCATCACCCACTGGCTGATGAGGAGTGCGCCCGCAAACAGGCCGTAAATCACCGTGACCTTCCATTTGATAAATTCATCATTGTGGAAGAACAATGTCAGACCACCAAACACCGCCACCATCAGGAAGGTGATGAGCGCCATCTTTTCAACTTTGCGATAGCGAACCCAGCTGTAAATCAGCACCACAGCCGTTGCCACAATCAGCGCCAGCGTGCCGGCATAAATGTCGTACAGCTTATAAAAAGCGAAAAATACGATCAGCGGTAAAAAATCAAGAAACTGCTTCATTCTGCGATCCCAGTTACTGACGAATTAACATGTACAGGCGGAACAAATAGACCAGCAGCACGGCTGAAATCAGATTGCTCAGCGTATTGGCGACAACCGCTCCGACGTTTGGCGTTAACACCGCAAAATTCGGCGCAAACAGCAACAGCAGAGTCTTGGCCAGCAGCCAGCTGATAACGGCCGGGGCGACCAGTCGCATATTGGCCCATGCGAGCCTGATGCTGCTGCGCATGGCGGTGAAAATGCCCAGTTTGTCCTGCACAACCATTACTGGCGCGAATGAAAGCACGATAGCCAGCAGCACGCCCGGAACGACCACCAACATGATCCCCATCTGGACCAGCAGCGTGGTCAGGAAGATGAGGATAAACAGCTTTGGCAGCACCGGAGCACTGGCCCCGATTGCACGTAACGCGCTGACGCGTTGGCCGGCAGATACCAGTTGGATCATCAGCAACACGCCACCCGCCAGAATGGCGTTGCCAATCAGACCCGAGAAGGTAGATGCCGCAGATGCGCGCAGCAAGATTTGCTGTTGCTCAGGCGTCATATTCTGCACAAGGTCAAACAACCCTGCGCTGCCTGCAAGATGATCCCCCTGGCTCAGCGTGGCAATCTGTTCATCACTGGGTGAGAACGCATGACCCAGCACCACCGTAATAAAGGCGCACAACAACGCGATCAGTAAAAAGGTAATGAACTGATTGCGGAAAAAATTTCCCGTGTCACGGTAGACAGACTTCGCCGTGATAGACATGCACTCTCCTTGAGTATTGCAGGTGTTAATTAGCCGGCAATTGTACACCGGATAACACGCTGGTGGCAGCATCAAGGCTTGTATGGAAAAGCATATCTTTGTAAAGCGGCGGTAATCCATAGCGGGCGCGGGCGCGATTGCATGCCTCATTGACCTGCCCATCCTCTCCCGACATCGCGAAAGTGCGACACGGGCTGGGGCGATCCGCGTAAATGGAGCAGCGGGTGGATACCCCAGGTTCACCTTCCAGTGCCACACAGCGGCTCTGTTTTTGATTGGTGCCGCGCATACAGCGCAGAAAAGGGGTTAAGGGTTCAGTGAGATCGACCGGAACGGTGCCGCCGCCATCGCTGGCTTCAGCCCAATAGAAAGAGACTCGAAAATACGCACAACAGGCTCCGCACGTCATGCACGGGTTATGATCACTCATGGCACACCTGCAAAAGTAGAACGCATCAAATCACATTGTGAGAGCGATAAATTATCCAGCCGCTACAGGAAGCGCAAGAGAGGGAAAACAGAAAATTTTGTAACCATGAAATGCCAAAAATTGACGCGGTAACAACTTATTGCTTTATGAGGTGTCACCAAAAATTAACCTAGATCAATGAATGTTAACTTACTGGTTTTAATGTGATCTGTGTTAGATCACTTATTACTCATTTGTGAGTATATTCTCCTCCGCAATTAAAACCACAACGATGGAGCGGATATGAAAAAATTAGCGGTGGCAGCCCTTATCTTAAGCAGTCTCTCTGGCGGCGCTTACGCGCATGAAGCAGGTGAATTCTTTATTCGTGCCGGTTCGGCAACGGTACGTCCAACGGAAGGGTCCGACAATGTGCTGGGTATGGGCGGGTTTAACGTCAGCAATAACACCCAGTTAGGCCTGACGTTTACGTATATGGCAACGGATAACATTGGCGTCGAGCTTTTAGCCGCCACGCCATTCCGTCACCGCGTCGGTTTAGGACCGACCGGGGACATTGCCACGGTGCACCATTTGCCACCAACGCTGATGGCGCAGTGGTACTTCGGAGATTCCAGCAGCAAGGTGCGCCCTTATATTGGTGCAGGCGTTAACTACACCACCTTCTTTGATGAGAAATTTAACGATACCGGTAAAGAGGCCGGGCTCTCCGATCTCAGCCTGAAAGACTCGTGGGGCATGGCGGGACAGGTTGGTCTGGATTATCTGATTAATCGTGACTGGCTGATCAACGCCTCTGTCTGGTATATGGACATTGATACGGACGTGCGCTTTAAAGCTGGCGGGCAGCAGCAAAGTATCAATACCCGTCTGGATCCGTGGGTATTTATGTTCTCAGCAGGCTATCGTTTCTGACAGAAGATATATCCCCTGTCAGCCGGTGATTGCTGTATGGTGGTTGTTCCACACACCTGTCTGGAGGGGATATCCCCAACATCAAATTTGAGTGTCCGGTTTGTGCAGGTAAACAGTTTCAGTTCACGACGTTCAGCCCAGCACATAGCCTACCTCACGGTGCTATCTGTTCCGTTTGCGGAACACGTCTCACCATTCATTCATGCCTGCCGAAGCTCAGACGACGACGGTGGCCAAAGCCAGTAAACTAGAAAAGGCCTCTGAGAGGCCTTTTTCGATCGTGAAATCACTTCTGAATTAAATAACGAATGGTTGGTCCGTCCTGCTGGATATCCAGCACGGTATAGCCGTGATTTTTGGCATCAAGCGGAATGTTATTGATCGACTGGGGGCAATCGCTCACCACTTCCAGAATTTCACCTTTCTTTAGCTGCGGTAGCGCTTCAAGCGTGGCGACGGCCGGGTAAGGGCAAGGTTCACCCACCATATCGAGACGATAATCAGGCACGATCTCTTTCATGCGGCATTCTCCTGAGTTTCAGTTTTGGCGGTGGCGCGTCGGAAGAAGCGCTTCTCTTGTGCAACAACCAGTAAGAAGGCGATGAGCAGCAGGGCATAGGTCACCAGGAGCCCCCCGAGTGGACCAAAGGTTTTCAGCAGGTTGACCTTGTCCCAGTTTGTTACCAGCACCGGAGAGACGTCATCCCAGTAGCAGGCCAGAAGGGTAGAGCCAATCACGTTACCCAGACCCACCCACCAGTAATGCACCTGGCCTTCCACAGCGCGATACATCCAGCCGGTTTCACACCCGCCCGCCAGCACGATGCCAAAGCCAAACAGCAGCCCGCCAATCACGGCATTTGGGCCCGCCCACATAATTTTTGGCTCCACGCCGAGCTGAACATAGCTGAAGATGCCAATTGCGCTCACGGCCATGCCGGCAATGATCGCCTTCGCCATCATGGTGCGTCCGGTGATCCACATATCGCGAAACGCGGAGGTAAAGCAGATCTGCGCGCGTTCAATCAGCAGACCAAAGCCGACGCCGAACAGCATGGCCAGACCGAGTTTGGGCTGATTCATTGCCGTGCAAATCGCCCAGGCAACCATAGCAAAAAAGACCAGCATACCGAGGCGGAAACGACGACGCGCCTGATCGGGTTTTTGCGTTAACGGAGAGGCAGCGCTAACTTTCGTCATTTTCACCGGAATGCGGAACAGCGGCAGCAGGGTGAATTTAGCACCGAAGTAGGAGCCGATGGCGGTGGCGACGGCAAAGAACCAGGCATGCAGCGAGAACTGCGGAATGCCGGTAAAGAACGCGGCCAGATTACAGCCCATCGCCAGACGAGCGCCAAACCCGGCAATGATGCCGCCGACCACGGCCTGCATAATGCGGATGCGGCTTTTCGGCATGCGCAACTTAACGTTGTTGGCCCACAGCGCGGCCGCAAAACAGCCGCCGAACATGCCAATGATCATCATTCCGTCGATGCGGGTCAGCGGTGTGCCCTCAAGATGGATCAGTTTGAAGTAGCCCCACTCTTCGGCATGGACGCCTGCCAGCTGTAATAGCTGCCCACCCCAGCGGGTAAACTCGCCCGTAACAGCCCAGAAGGTGCCGGTAATACCGAAATAATAGGTAGAGAGAATGCCTGCCGCGATAACGGCCGGAACAGGTGACCAGAACTTAACCAGGTAAGTCTGTTTGAAGGAATACCATGACATGAATAACCTCTGAACTCAGAAGGGTAACGCTAAAAAGAGCCCAGATCATACGCTTACGCGAAAGTTTGGAAAGTCATTCACACCGAAAATATCGACAGGATCAATTTTGACCTGCTTCTTTCAGGAAGAGAGGAGGGAAAACCGCCTGACGCCGGGGCCAGACGGTGTTAACGGTTACGCCTTGCGCGTGGCCGCTTTCATGGATGTGACGAATGCGTGTAATTCAGCCAGCATCTGCTGTGGCTTATCCACGTTCTTCTCGATAATTTTCACGATAGCCGAACCCGAAATGGCCCCGGCGGCTTTCGCGTCAATCGCCGCAGTAACCTGATCCGGTGAGGAAATGCCAAAGCCCTGAAGCGGCGGTGCAGCATGGTATTCTGCAAGCTTCTCCACCAGATGATGCAGCGGCAGCGCGGCTTTGTTTTCCGCACCGGTGACGCCCGCACGGGAGAGCAGGTAGGTGTAACCTCGTCCGTAAGAGGCAATCTGGCGCAACAGATCGTCATCGGCATTCGGTGGACAGATGAAAATCGGCGCGACGTTGTGGCGCATTGCCGCCTGACGGAATGGCGCAGACTCTTCAACGGGCACGTCAGCCACCAGCACGGAGTCAACGCCCACGCGGGCGCACTCTGCGTAAAACGCATCAATGCCGCGGCTGAACACCAGGTTGGCGTACATCAGCAGGCCGATCGGAATGGTCGGGTGCTTCTGACGGATCGCCGCCAGCATTTCAAAGCACTGGCTCGGCGTCACGCCCGCGGCAAACGCGCGTAGCGTTGCGTTCTGAATGGTCGGGCCATCCGCCAGCGGATCGGAGAACGGAATACCGAGCTCCAGCGCGTCGGCACCGGCATCAATCAGGGTGTCGATAATCTTCAGCGACTGCTCCGGGCCGGGGTCGCCCAGCGTCACGAAGGGAACGAACGCGCCTTCCTGGCGGGCTTTCAGTTGTGCAAATGCGTTGTCGTAGCGTTCCATCAGATTTCCCCTCGTGCTTTCAGAATATCGTGAACGGTGAAGATATCTTTGTCACCGCGACCGGAAAGGTTTACCACCAGCAGCTGCTCTTTTTCCGGGTTTTCCTTCATCATTTTCAGCGCGTGCGCCAGCGCGTGGGAAGACTCCAGCGCCGGGATGATCCCTTCATTGCGGCACAGCGTTTTGAAGGCCTCCAGCGCTTCGTCATCGGTGATGGAGACATAATCCGCGCGGCCGGTGCTGTTCAGGAACGCGTGCTGCGGCCCTACGGACGGGAAATCCAGCCCGGCAGAGATCGAGTAAGACTCCTCAATCTGCCCTTCATCGGTCTGCATCATCGGGGCCTTCATGCCGAAGTAGATCCCCACGCGGCCATGCTTCAGCGGCGCACCATGCTCGCCCGTTTCAATGCCGTGGCCGGCAGGCTCAACGCCAATCAGCCCAACGCTGGTTTCGTCGATAAAATCGGCAAACATGCCGATGGCGTTAGATCCGCCGCCAACGCAGGCGATCACCGCATCCGGCAGGCGACCCTCTTTTTCGAGGATCTGCGCTTTAGTCTCTTCGCCGATCATGCGCTGGAATTCACGCACGATGGTCGGGAACGGGTGCGGGCCCGCGGCGGTACCGAGCATGTAGTGGGCGGTTTCGTAGCTGCCAGACCAGTCGCGCAGCGCTTCATTACAGGCATCTTTCAGCGTGGCAGAACCGCTGTGCACCGGGATCACTTCCGCCCCCATCAGACGCATACGGAACACGTTTGGCGACTGGCGCTCAACGTCCTTCGCCCCCATGTAAATGCGGCATTTCAGGCCGAGCAGGGCGCTGGCGAGCGCTGAGGCCACACCGTGCTGCCCCGCGCCGGTTTCGGCGATGATTTCGGTTTTACCCATCCGCTTCGCGAGCAGCGCCTGGCCCAGCACCTGGTTAGTTTTATGCGCGCCACCGTGCAGCAAATCTTCACGCTTAAGATACAGCGTAGTTTTAGTGCCTTCGGTCAGGTTGCGGCACTTTGTCAGCGCCGTCGGACGACCGGCGTAGTTTTTCAGCAGGTCAGTAAACTCCGCCTGAAACGCCGGATCTTTCTGTGCGCTCACGAACGCTTCTTCCAGCTGGCGCAGCGCGGGCATCAGGATTTGTGGGACATACATCCCACCGAACTCACCAAAATACGGGTTAAGTAATGTCGTCATCTTCTCTTCCTTAATATGCACGCAGAGTTTTAAATACCGATGCCAGCTTGCTGGCGTCTTTAATGCCCGGTTGGGACTCTACGCCTGAATTGAAATCGAGGCCGGCGCAGCCGGTTTTGGCCGCTTCCACACAGTTATCGGGGCTTAATCCCCCCGCCAGCAGGACATTGTCCAGCACTTCGCCACGCAGCAGTGACCAGTCGAAACGCTGCCCCGTGCCGCCCTGGCCGTTGTCGAGCACGTATTTATCAACATGCTTCAGGTTACGCGCGGGCAGGGTGGCGCCAACGCTTTGCGCTTTCCAGATCTGAACCTGAGGCGCCAGAGCATGTCGCAGAGCATCAATGTACGCCTGATCTTCATCGCCATGCAGCTGAACCGCGCTCAGGGATAACGCGTCCGCTTTAGCCGCAACGTCGTTAATATCCGCATCGCGGAACACGCCCACGTAGTTCAGTGGCGCAGCCGCCATCACCTTGCGCGCCTGTTCCTCATTAACGGCGCGAGGAGAGGACTCAACAAAGATCAGACCACCATAGATTGCGCCCGCTTCATATGCGGCCTGCGCATCCTGTTCACGGGTCAGGCCGCAGACTTTGTTCTCACCCAACAGCACGCGGCGCACGGCCGCATTAAGATCGTCGTGTTCCATCATCGCGGAGCCGATCAGGAAACCGTTGGCAAAGTGGCTGAGTTCGCGCACCTGAGCGTAGCTGTTTATCCCGGATTCGCTGATCACCGTGACGCCCGCGCCCAGACGCGGCGCAAGCTGGCGCGTACGGTTGAGGTCAATCGACAGGTCGCGCAGGTCGCGGTTGTTAATGCCGACCACTTTGGCTTCCAGCGCGATGGCGCGCTCCAGCTCCTCTTCGTTGCTCACTTCGGTCAGTACGCCCATATTCAGGCTGTGCGCGACGGCGGAGAGCTGGCGATACTGCTCGTCATCCAGCACGGAGAGCATCAGCAGGCAGGCATCGGCCTGGTAAAAGCGCGCCAGCCAGATCTGATACGGGTCGATAATAAAGTCTTTGCACAGAATCGGCTGCGGCGCGATGCCGCTGACTACGGGCAGAAAATCGAAGCTGCCCTGAAAATATTTCTCATCCGTCAGCACAGAAATGGCAGACGCATGATGCTTGTAGATACCGGCAATACGCGCCGGGTCGAAATCGTCACGGATCACGCCTTTGGACGGAGACGCTTTTTTACACTCCAGAATAAACGCGGTACGCGCGCCCTGAAGCGCATCATAAAAACGACGGCTGCTCGGAACGACGTCATTCTGAAAACTGGCGAGCGGCTGCTGTTGCTTGCGGGCTTCCACCCAGATGGCCTTATCGGCGACGATTTTCGCTAAAACGGTCTGCATTATTTACCCTCTTGCCGCAAGTGCGGTAACGCGATCGTAAGCTGCACCGGAGCGCAGTACGGCCAGAACTTTTTGGGCGTTGGCTTTCAGATCTTCCTCGCCATGTAAACGCATCAGCATGGCTACGTTGGCCGCCACGGCGGCCTCATGGGCGGCCTCACCTTTACCTTGTAATAAGCGCGTGAGAATGTCACGGTTTTCTTCCGGCGTGCCGCCCGCCAGGGCGTCCTGATGGTACGGGGTCAACCCGAAGTCAGCGGCCTCAAGCTGATAGTTCAGCACTTCGCCGTGATTCAGTTCCGCCACCAGCGTGGGCGCATGCAGGGAAACTTCATCCATCCCGCCGCTGTGTACCACGGCGGCGCGTTGGTAACCGAGGACGCGCAGCGTCTCCGCAATCGGCAGGACCAGCTCCGGGCTGTAAACGCCAATCAGCGCCAGCGGCGGGTGCGCCGGGTTAATGAGTGGACCGAGCACGTTAAACAGCGTGCGGGTTTTAAGCTGCTGGCGAACCGGCATCGCGTGGCGGAAACCGGTGTGATACTTCGGCGCAAACAGGAAACAGACGCCCAGGTCATCCAGCGCTTCACGGGAACGCTCGGCGTTCATGTCCAGGTTGATACCGAAAGCTGCCAGCAGGTCGGACGATCCTGAACGGCTGGACACGCTGCGGTTGCCGTGTTTCGCCACTTTCAGACCGCATGCCGCGGCCACAAAGGCGCTGGCGGTGGAAATATTGATACTGTTACTGCCGTCGCCACCGGTCCCGACAATATCGGCAAACGGGTAGTCCGGGCGCGGGAACGGGGCGGCATTTTCCAGCAGCGCGGTTGCGGCACCGGCGATCTCCTGCGGGCTTTCGCCGCGCACTTTCATGCTCACCAGCGCAGCGGCCAGCTGCTCAGGCTTCAGCTCGCCGCGCACGACGGCGGAGAACAGCTGGTGGCTCTCCTGCTGGCTCAGGGTCTGAGCCTGATACAGTTTTTCCAGAATCGGTTGCAGGGTGTTGGTCTGCTCCAGCTTTTGCAGCGCCCAGTCGAGCGTTTGCTCCAGCAGGCGCGCGCCGTTGGACGTCAGGATAGATTCCGGGTGGAACTGCATCCCGCAGACGCGATCCGCATCATGACGCACCGCCATCACCATCCCTTCAAACGAGGCGTTAATGGTCAGCCCGGCCGGAATGTTGCTGCCAACCAGCGAGTGGTAACGCGCTACCGGAAGCGGGTTCGGCAGCCCGGCAAACATCGCCTGACCGTCATGTTCAATACTTGACGCTTTGCCATGCAGGATCTCCCCCGCCTGACCCACGTAACCGCCGTAGGCTTCGACAATCGCCTGATGGCCAAGGCAGATGCCGATAATCGGCAGCTTGCCGCGCATACGGGTCAACAGCTCAGGCATACAGCCTGCTTCGCTCGGTGCGCCTGGGCCCGGGGAGAGCATCAGCACCGGGTTTTGCATGGTCGCCAGACGGTCAATCAGCGTCTGGGCCGGAACGTGGTTGCGATAGATAACGACATTGTGACCATTCGCACGCAGCTGATCTGCCAGGTTGTAGGTAAAGGAGTCGATATTATCGAGCAGCAGAATGTCAGCCATCAGAAAATCTCCTGTGCATGGTGTGCGGTAGCAATGGCGCGCAGTACCGCGCGCGCTTTACTGCGGGTTTCGTCGGCTTCCGACTGCGGAACAGAATCCAGCACAATTCCGGCCCCGGCCTGGACGGTGGCAATGCCGTCCTCAACGTAGGCGGAGCGGATCACGATGCAGGTATCGAGGTCACCGTGAGCGGTGAAATAGCCCACGGCACCACCGTAGCTGCCGCGACGGCGTCCTTCCGCTTCGGCGATCAGCTGCATAGCGCGGACTTTCGGCGCGCCGCTCAACGTGCCCATGTTCATGCAGGCGCGGTAGGCGTGCAGGACGTCGAGGTCGTGGCGCAGCTCACCCACCACGCGGGAGACCAGGTGCATGACGAAGGAGTAGCGGTCGACTTTGGTCAGGTCCGCCACGTAGCGGCTGCCAGGCGTGCAAATGCGTGCCAGATCGTTACGCGCCAGGTCAACCAGCATCAGGTGTTCGGAGAGCTCCTTATGGTCGGTACGCATTTCCAGTTCAATGCGGCTGTCGAGATCGCGGTCCAGGGAGCCATCGGCACGACGGCCGCGTGGGCGGGTTCCCGCTATCGGGTAGATCTCAATCTGGCGGCTGGTGGCGTCGTACTTGAGGGAGCTTTCCGGCGACGCGCCAAACAGGGTGAAATCATTGTCCTGCATAAAGAACATGTAAGGGCTTGGGTTGCTCTTTTTAAGCACATCGTAAGCCGCCAGCGGCGACGGGCAGGGCAGTGAGAAGCGACGGGACGGCACCACCTGGAATATCTCCCCGGCACGAATCGCTTTTTGCATCTGACGCACCACCGCGCCGTACTGATCGTCGGTCTGACTCACCTCGCAGGTCATCTTTTCAACACGCTGCACCGGGAGTGCGGGCGGTGCTTCCGACATCTGCTGTTGCAGTTGGGCGATGCGCTGCGCGAGGCGATTTTTCTCAGACGCAGACGGCGTGTACAGGCTGGCCTGGATGCGGGTGTATTTTTTCTGATGGTCGATCACCAGCAGGGTTTCGGCCAGGTAGAAGCAGTAGTCCGGGCAGCGGTTACCCTGCTCGGTTTGGGGTAAATCTTCAAAGCCAGCAACCAGGTCGTAAGCAAACAGCCCGCCAAAGAACATTGCTTCGCGCTCATCTTCCGGTACGGCCACCAAATTTTGCAGCAGACGGAAGGCGTCAAAAACGGAGAGCGAGCAGAGGCGGGCATCCTCATCCAGCAGCTGGCTTACCGGTGGGAAATGCAGAATTCTCAGGTCCGGATGACGCTCATTTTCAATACCTGAAGGCAGAGCCGCATCCAGCAGCGGCAGCAGCGACGCGCCATTCTCAGATAACGCCTTAATAGTGACAGTATCACCCGCTGCGGTAATGCGCAGCGCGCTGTCAACCAGCAGCAGGCTTTTGAGATCGTCCTTGCTGTCGATATCAGCAGATTCCAGCAGCAGCGTCGCAGGACGTGCACCGCACACCTGATGAAACAGCGCGGTAGGGTTATGGCGATAGGCCGCCTCGCAGGTCAGCAGTTCGAGGTGGGGTTTGGCTGTTTGCATGTTGTTGTTCTCATATTCTGTTCAAAAAAAAGCCCGCTGGGTAGCGGGCCGGGTATCTGTTTGCTTATCGCAGACGCGTGACACTGCCCGAAGATCAGGAAGTACGCCACCAACCGTGCAGAGCGAAATGTGCTGTCATTTTCAGATACCTTTCTCGTGTGAACTTGCGTACTAGTTAACTAGTTCGATGGCGTGTTGTCAACCCCTGATTTCAGTATTTCACGGTTAGTCGGTATCATAGGGGCTTCGGATGTCTCCAACCTGTTATGGGAAGTGCTTTGAGCGATACCACCTACGCCGTAATTTATGATTTACACAGCCATACACAGGCTTCAGATGGCCTGCTGACACCCGAAGCTCTGGTCCATCGCGCCGTTGAAATGCGTGTCGGCACGCTGGCAATAACCGATCACGATACCACTGACGGCATTCCCGCCGCGCGCGCCGAGATTGTCCGCAGCGGACTGGCGCTGGATCTGGTGGCCGGGGTTGAGATCTCGACGGTCTGGGAAAACCACGAAATTCATATCGTTGGCCTGAACATCGATACAGAACATCCGGCCATGCGTGCTTTTTTGCAAGAACAAAAAACACGCCGCAATCAACGCGCGGAGATGATTGGCGAACGTCTGGAAAAAGCGCATATTCCCGGTGCGCTGGAAGGCGCGCGAAAGCTGGCGAACGGTGGGGCGGTGACGCGCGGCCATTTCGCCCGTTTTCTGGTGGACGCTGGTAAGGCGACGACCATGGCGAATGTCTTTAAAAAGTATCTGGCGCGCGGGAAAACCGGATACGTTCCCCCACAGTGGTGTACAATAAAACAAGCTATTGATGTGATTCATCATTCTGGCGGTAAGGCCGTGCTGGCCCATCCGGGGCGGTATAATCTTTCTGCTAAATGGCTGAAAAGACTGCTGGCACACTTTGCCGAATGCGGCGGTGAGGCGATGGAAGTTGCCCAGTGTCAGCAGGCACCCAATGAACGTTCGCAGCTCGCGACCTACGCCCGTCAGTTTGGCCTGCTTGGCTCACAGGGTTCAGATTTCCATCAGCCCTGCGCGTGGATTGAACTGGGGCGCAAGCTCTGGTTACCCGCGGGCGTTGAGCCTGTCTGGCAGCTCTGGGAACAGCCACAGCAAATTGAAGAGAGGGAAGTATGAGTCAGTTTTTCTATATCCATCCGGATAACCCCCAGCCACGTCTGATTAATCAGGCCGTGGAGATCGTCCGCAAAGGCGGCGTTATTGTCTACCCAACCGATTCTGGCTACGCGCTGGGCTGTAAAATTGAGGACAAAGGGGCGATGGAGCGCATCTGTCGCATCCGCCAGCTGCCGGACGGCCACAACTTCACCCTGATGTGTCGCGATCTCTCTGAACTGTCGACCTACGCTTATGTTGATAACGTGGCCTTTCGCCTGATTAAGAACAACACGCCCGGTAACTACACCTTCATTCTGAAAGGGACAAAAGAGGTGCCGCGTCGTCTGTTGCAGGAAAAACGTAAAACCATCGGCATGCGCGTGCCGTCGAACCCGATTGCCCAGGCGCTGCTGGAAACCCTCGGCGAGCCGATGCTCTCCACATCGCTGATGCTGCCGGGCAGTGAGTTTACCGAGTCCGACCCGGAAGAGATCAAAGATCGTCTGGAGAAGGTGGTGGAGCTGATTATCCATGGCGGCTATCTTGGCCAGCAGCCGACCACCGTGGTGGATCTCACCGAAGACGCGCCAGAAGTCATTCGTGAAGGCGTGGGCGATGTTAAGCCTTTCTTGTAAGGGTGTAAGCAGATATACTACGCGGCCATCAAAGCAGGGCGCCGCCCTGTTTTTGACCTGATTCGACGCCTGTGAAGGCGACACCTGAGGAAGCTCAATGAGCGAGAAGTTACAGAAAGTGCTGGCGCGTGCCGGCCACGGTTCGCGCCGTGAAATCGAAGCCATTATTGAAGCAGGCCGCGTGAGTGTGGACGGTAAAATCGCCACGCTCGGTGACCGCGTTGAAATCGTACCGGGGCTGAAGATCCGCATTGACGGCCATCTTATCTCCGTGAAAGAGTCTGCTGAACAGATCTGCCGCGTGCTGGCTTACTACAAGCCGGAAGGCGAACTGTGTACCCGCAACGATCCGGAAGGCCGCCCGACGGTGTTTGACCGTCTGCCAAAACTGCGTGGCGCCCGCTGGATTGCCGTAGGACGTCTGGACGTGAACACCTGCGGCCTGCTGCTGTTCACCACCGATGGTGAACTGGCAAACCGTCTGATGCACCCGAGTCGTGAAGTGGAACGTGAATACGCCGTTCGTGTTTTCGGCCAGGTTGATGAAAACAAACTGCGCGACCTGTCGCGTGGCGTTCAACTGGAGGACGGCCCAGCGGCGTTCAAAACCATCAAGTTTACCGGTGGTGAAGGCATTAACCAGTGGTACAACGTTACCCTGACAGAGGGACGTAACCGCGAGGTGCGTCGTCTGTGGGAAGCGGTCGGTGTCCAGGTGAGCCGTTTGATTCGCGTCCGCTATGGCGACATTCTGCTGCCGAAAGGCCTGCCACGTGGCGGCTATACCGAACTGGATCTGACGCAAACCAACTACCTGCGCGATCTGGTTGGCCTGACGCCAGAAACCACGTCGAAAGTAGCGGTAGAGAAAGATCGTCGTCGCATGAAGGCGAATCAGATCCGCCGTGCGGTGAAGCGTCACAGCCAGGTTAGCAGCAATCGCCGCTCTGGCAGCCGTAATAACAACGGTTAATCGAAAAGCCCGGTGAATATACCGGGCTTTTTTTCTTCAGTAATCTATCCCCATTTGCGCTTTGATACCCGCATCGAACGCATGCTTAACCGGACGCAGCTCGCTGACGGTATCGGCCAGCTCCAGAATATCCCGATGACACCCGCGCCCCGTGACGATAACCGTCTGATGCGCTGGGCGGTTTTTCAGGGCAGCCAGCACGGCCTCCAGAGGCAGGTAGTCATAAGCCACCATATAGGTGATCTCATCCAGCAACACCATGTTCAGCGACGGGTCTGAAAGCATTCTTTTGGCATGCTCCCAGACGGCGAGGCAGGCTGCGGTATCGGTTTCCCGGTTCTGGGTATCCCAGGTAAAACCGGTCGCCATCACCTGAAACTCAACGCCATGCGGCTCGAGCAGATTACGCTCGCCGTTGGGCCATTCACCCTTGATAAACTGGATCACGCCCACTTTCTGCCCATGTCCGACTGCGCGGGTGGCGGTACCAAATGCGGCGGTGGTTTTTCCTTTACCGTTGCCGGTGAACACGATGAGGATCCCGCGCTCGTCCTGAGCGGCTGCCACGCGTGCATCAACCTGTTCTTTCAGACGCTGCTGGCGCTGCTGATGACGATCTTCACTCATTGCGATATCCCCGGTTTGCGGCCTGGCTGGGCATCGAAGGTCATTCCGGTTTTACGACGGCTGTCGTCACCCATCAGCCACAGGTAAAGAGGCATAATATCGGCCGGGGTTTTAAGCTTTTGCGGATCTTCTGTCGGGAAGGCGCTGGCACGCATTTTGGTGCGTGTACCGCCCGGGTTAATACAGTTAACCCGCAGGTGGCGGCTTTGGTACTCTTCGGCCAGCACCTGCATCATTCCTTCGGTGGCAAATTTTGAGACGGCGTAAGCCCCCCAGTTCGCACGCCCCTGACGCCCCACGCTGGAGGAGGTAAAGACCAGCGAGCCGGAATCGGAGTTGAGTAATAAAGGAAGCAAGGCCTGGGTCAGGAAGAACGTCCCGTTGACGTTAACCTGCATCACCTGCTGCCAAATCTCCGGATCCTGTTCATCCATCGGGCGCACTTCGCCCAGTAACCCCGCGTTGTGCAGTACGCCATCCAGACGCGGATAATGCGTGCTGATACGCTGGGCAAGGGCCTGACATGACGCTGGCGTACAGGTCAGCAGATCGAGCGTATACCAGGGCGTGGGGGTACCGCCGGCGTTTTCGATTTCACGGGCGACGGCCTTGAGCTTTTCTTCATTACGTCCCAGCAGAATAAGGCTCGCACCGTATTCAGAATAGGTCAGCGCCGCTTCGCGACCAATCCCGTCGCTGGCACCGGTAACCAGAATGATGCGGTTCTGTAGAAGGTTTTTTTGTGGCTGATAATGCACGGTGGCTCCTCAGGCGCATTGGGCGTGACTTGCACCTTTATTTATGACTTTTCGGCTTTATGCCCGAAACAGCGTCAGAATTCAATCAGTCTACAGGACAGATCGCTGGGAAATTAACAATTTGCAAAGATTTAAACCAGAAACGGGGGATTCCTGAAGCCGCCTCGCAGAGGTAATGTCCAGAGCGAGACGCCTGCGCAGGGCTGTTGTACACTGGCGTGAAAGATTCGTGGTTAAATCAAGGTGGAACGCGTGGAATTACTTTCTCAGTATGGGTTGTTTTTGGCCAAAATCGCGACGGTGGTTATAGCTGTCGCGGTGATTGCCGTCCTGATAGTCAACCTGACGCAGCGTAAGCGTCAGCGTGGTGAGTTACGCATTACCCGCCTGAGCGAACAGTATAAAGAGATGCAGGAGGAGATGTCTCTGGCGCTGCTTGACGATCATCAACAGAAGCTGTGGCTAAAAGCCCAGAAGAAAAAACATAAGCAGGACGCCAAAGCTGCGAAGGCGAAAGCTAAACTCGCCACGCCACAGGCTGACGCAAAACCGCGCGTCTATGTGCTCGATTTTAAAGGTAGCATGGATGCGCATGAAGTCTCCTCACTGCGTGAAGAAGTGACGGCGGTGCTGGCCGTGGCGACAGCCCAGGATCAGGTGGTGGTACGCCTTGAAAGCCCGGGTGGCGTAGTGCATGGGTATGGACTGGCGGCTTCGCAGTTACAACGTCTGCGGGATAAACAGATACCGCTCACCGTGGCGGTAGATAAGGTCGCGGCGAGTGGCGGCTATATGATGGCGTGCGTGGCGGATAAAATCGTCGCGGCACCGTTCTCTATTATCGGCTCGATTGGGGTAGTCGCGCAGATCCCTAACTTCAATCGTTTCCTGAAAAATAAAGAGATCGACATTGAACTGCATACGGCGGGCCAGTACAAACGTACGCTGACGCTGCTCGGCGAAAATACCGAAGAGGGACGGCAGAAGTTCCGGGAAGATCTGAACGAAACCCACCATCTGTTCAAAGATTTCGTGCACCGCATGCGCCCAACGCTGGACATTGAGCAGGTGGCTACGGGCGAACACTGGTACGGCACGCAGGCGCAGGAGAAAGGGCTGGTGGATGAAGTGGGTACCAGCGACGACCTCCTGCTCAACCTGATGGACGGCCGTGAGCTGGTGGGGGTGCGCTTCACCCGACGTAAGCGCCTGCTCGACCGTTTTACCAATAGCGCGGCAGAAAGCGCGGATCGCCTGCTGCTACGCTGGTTGCAGCGCGGACAAAAGCCGCTGCTGTAAAGAAAAACGCGAGGCAGATGCCTCGCGTTTTTAGTTTTAATCGACCAGGTGGTACTTCTCTGAGAGGGTATGCGCCAGGTATTTAAACATGTTAAATACGGCGGTGCTTTTTGGGGTGGGTAATCCTTGTTCATCAAGGAAGTATTCACCGCTGAACACCAGCACGCCATTACGTTGTTCCACGCCAGTCGCTTCAATCCCCGCCAGGGTGTCTTCATGGTCGCGAATGAGTTTGTTTGCTTCGATAAGCAGTGAAGCTCGGTCAATGGGTTGGGTCGTATTCTGCATATTCCACTCCTTAAACAGTGACAATAGTCTACGCCTGGGTCGCTTCGGGGGCAAATTTTCCCTGTTATCCGAGGGGATAAGGAACAGGGGCTGGCTGGCGGGATTTGCTTTTGCATGCTAATAAAGTTGCGTAACGAATTTTATCAGGTACAGTGTGCGCTTTCGTCATTCTGGCAACAGAATTGCTTGACATTCGACCGGGAATTCGTCACGAATGAACTTTGATGTGAGAAAAATACCCGAAAACTCAATGACCTGGATGTCGCCATTCTGACGTTCGGTAACACATAGGGGTTGATATCCCCTGACGACGTCGCAATATCAATGGCTCGTCGTCAGCGGAAGGGAAATCAACGTGCGGCGTATTCCTGGAAGAATTAAATTAGGTAAAGGTGAATATGGGTAAAGCTCTCGTCATCGTTGAGTCCCCGGCAAAAGCCAAAACGATCAATAAATATCTGGGCAATGACTACGTGGTTAAGTCCAGCGTTGGTCACATTCGCGACTTGCCGACCAGTGGCTCAGCCAGCAAAAAGAGCGCAGACTCTACCTCCACCAAAGGGGCTAAAAAGCCTAAAAAGGATGAACGTAGCGCGCTTGTCAACCGCATGGGTGTTAACCCATGGCACAACTGGGATGCACATTACGAAGTGCTGCCAGGCAAAGAAAAAGTCGTTAACGAGCTGAAACAGCTTGCTGAAAAAGCAGACCACATTTATCTCGCAACCGACCTTGACCGCGAAGGGGAGGCCATCGCATGGCACCTGCGGGAAGTGATCGGGGGTGATGACAAACGCTACAGCCGTGTAGTGTTCAACGAAATTACAAAGAATGCGATTCGTCAGGCGTTTGAAAAGCCGGGTGAACTGAATATCGACCGTGTTAACGCTCAGCAGGCGCGTCGCTTTATGGACCGCGTTGTTGGCTACATGGTCTCGCCGTTGCTGTGGAAAAAGGTCGCTCGCGGCCTGTCTGCGGGGCGTGTGCAGTCTGTTGCTGTTCGTCTTGTTGTTGAGCGTGAACGCGAGATCAAAGCGTTCGTCCCGGAAGAGTTCTGGGAAGTGGATGCGAATGTCACCACGCCGGGCGGCGATGCGCTGCCGTTGCAGGTGAGCCACCACAACGACAAACCGTTCCGACCTGAAAATCGCGATCAGACCATGGCCGCCGTGGCGCTGCTGGAAAAAGCGCGTTATCAGGTTCTGGATCGTGAAGACAAACCGACCAGCAGCAAGCCTGGCGCACCGTTTATCACGTCAACGCTTCAGCAGGCGGCGAGTACGCGTCTGGGTTACGGCGTGAAGAAAACCATGATGATGGCCCAGCGTTTGTATGAAGCGGGTTACATCACCTACATGCGTACTGACTCCACCAACCTGAGCCAGGACGCTGTCAACATGGTGCGCGGCTATATCGAGGACAACTTCGGTAAGAAATATCTGCCGGACAGTCCTAATCAGTACGCCAGCAAAGAGAATTCTCAGGAAGCGCACGAAGCGATTCGACCTTCTGACGTTTCGGTTCTGGCAGAATCGCTGAAAGATATGGAAGCGGACGCCCAGAAGCTGTATCAGCTGATCTGGCGCCAGTTCGTAGCCTGCCAGATGACGCCAGCGAAATACGACTCCACCACGCTGACCGTCGGCGCGGGTGATTTCCGCCTGAAAGCGCGCGGCCGTATTCTGCGCTTCGACGGCTGGACAAAAGTGATGCCTGCGCTGCGTAAAGGTGATGAAGACAGAACGCTGCCTTCAGTCAACAAAGGTGACGAGCTGTCGCTGGTTGATCTGGTCCCGGCTCAGCACTTCACCAAGCCACCTGCGCGCTTTAGCGAAGCATCGCTGGTGAAAGAGCTGGAAAAACGCGGCATCGGTCGCCCGTCCACCTATGCGTCAATCATTTCGACCATTCAGGATCGTGGATACGTTCGCGTTGAGAACCGTCGTTTCTATGCTGAAAAAATGGGGGAGATTGTCACCGACCGTCTGGAAGCGAACTTCCGCGAGTTGATGAACTATGACTTCACCGCGCAGATGGAAGACAGCCTTGATGAGGTTGCCAGCCATAAGGCAGAGTGGAAGAAAGTTCTCGACAGCTTCTTCAGCGATTTTACCAATCAGCTTGAGAAAGCCGAGAAAGATCCTGAAGAGGGCGGCATGCTGCCGAACCAGATGGTACTGACGAGCATCGACTGCCCAACCTGTGGCCGTAAAATGGGGATCCGTACCGCGACCACGGGCGTGTTCCTCGGTTGCTCTGGTTATGCGCTGTCACCGAAAGAGCGTTGCAAAACCACCATCAACCTCGTGCCGGAGAACGAAGTTCTCAACGTGCTGGAAGGGGACGATGCGGAGACTAACGCACTGCGCGCCAAACGCCGCTGTAAGAAATGCGGCACGGCGATGGACAGCTACCTGATCGATCCAAAACGCAAACTGCACGTTTGTGGCAATAACCCGACCTGCGATGGTTATGAGATCGAAGAAGGTGAGTTCCGCATTAAGGGCTATGACGGTCCGATCGTTGAGTGTGAGAAATGTGGTTCCGAAATGCACCTGAAAATGGGACGCTTCGGTAAGTACATGGCATGCACCAACGACGACTGTAAAAACACGCGTAAGATCCTGCGTAACGGTGAAGTTGC
Organism: Enterobacter sp. MGH119; assembly: GCF_001037675.1. Lineage (NCBI taxonomy): Bacteria > Pseudomonadati > Pseudomonadota > Gammaproteobacteria > Enterobacterales > Enterobacteriaceae > Enterobacter > Enterobacter sp. MGH119. The sequence continues at coordinate 920,089 of NZ_KQ089929.1, forward strand.
GCCGCCGAAGGAAGATCCGGTTCCGCTTCCTGAGCTGCCGTGTGAGAAGTCAGACGCGTATTTCGTGCTACGTGACGGCGCTGCCGGGGTATTCCTGGCGGCCAACACCTTCCCGAAATCGCGCGAAACCCGTGCGCCGCTGGTAGAAGAGTTGTACCGCTTCCGTGACCGTCTGCCGGAAAAACTGCGTTACCTGGCCGATGCGCCACAGCAGGATCCGGAAGGCAACAAAACCGTGGTGCGCTTCAGCCGTAAAACGAAGCAGCAGTACGTGGCGGCAGAGAAAGAGGGCAAAGCGACCGGATGGTCAGCCTTCTTCGTCGACGGGAAATGGGTTGAAGGCAAGAAATAATCTTCCCTTACCGTAATTTACCTGTGAAAGGGCCGGACTTCCGGCCCTTTTTTATTACGTAGTTATTATTTTTTGTTCCGTACTATACAGCCTGGCTATAAATGATATAGTGGTTATAGTTAACCCGTTTCTTATTATTAAATCGTCTTAAGCGATTGACTCATGCGCTAAATCGGATGGTCTGGCATGAAATTACAGCAGCTTCGCTATATCGTTGAGGTCGTCAATCATAACCTCAATGTCTCTTCCACCGCAGAGGGTCTTTATACCTCGCAGCCCGGCATCAGCAAGCAGGTGCGTATGCTGGAGGATGAGTTAGGTATTCAGATCTTTGCCCGCAGCGGTAAGCACCTGACGCAGGTCACGCCGGCTGGACAGGAAATCATACGCATCGCACGGGAAGTGCTCTCCAAAGTCGACGCCATTAAATCCGTCGCCGGGGAACATACCTGGCCCGATAAAGGTTCTCTGTATATTGCCACCACGCATACACAGGCGCGTTATGCGCTTCCCGGGGTGATCAAAGGTTTTATCGAACGCTATCCCCGCGTTTCCCTGCATATGCATCAGGGCTCACCGACGCAAATCGCAGAGGCCGTGTCTAAAGGCAATGCAGACTTCGCTATCGCGACGGAAGCCCTCCATCTGTACGATGATCTGGTCATGCTCCCGTGCTACCACTGGAACCGCTCTATTGTCGTGACCCCGGATCACCCGCTGGCGGGGAAGGGCGAAGTGACAATCGAAGAACTGGCGCAATACCCGCTGGTGACCTATACGTTCGGCTTTACGGGCCGTTCTGAACTGGACACCGCGTTTAACCGCGCCGGATTAACGCCACGGATTGTCTTTACGGCGACGGATGCGGACGTCATAAAAACATATGTGCGTCTGGGCCTGGGCGTTGGGGTTATTGCCAGCATGGCGGTAGATCCTGTCTCAGACCCGGATCTGGTGCGTCTGGATGCGCATGATATTTTCAGCCACAGCACCACCAAGATAGGTTTTCGTCGCAGCACGTTCCTGCGCAGCTATATGTATGATTTTATTCAACGCTTCGCGCCACATTTAACGCGCGACGTGGTGGATACAGCTGTAGCGTTACGCTCCAATGAAGACATCGAAGAGATGTTTAAAGACATAAAACTTCCCGCCAAATAATCACACCCGGTATCTTTCTGGTACGGAAAGATACCGTCATTCCCCTTTAAACCTGAATTAGAATTATCATCATCTACGTCCACTGTCATATATCGTCATAACCCATTAAATGACTATGGTTTTACTGTCGCAAATTTGCGACAAAAGTAGAAACTAATTTACAGGTGTGCAAATTATTCTTTTCAATTATTTATTTCGGGTCAAAAGATTGAATTTTCCCAGGCCCAGATACGTAAATTCACTGGCTTTTCGGCTAAAGTTTCTTTAGGATTTATCTCATCAGATGATTACTTGTGCCAATTGTTTGGTCTCTAAATGATAAGCGATGTCGATTGTATGAGGTTAGCAATGCCGTCAGGAAGTGAAGAACCGCAAAGGGATCCCGCGCTTAAGCGTAAAGCCTGGCTGGCGGTATTTCTTGGCTCTGCCCTGTTCTGGGTGGTGGTTGCTCTTCTTGTCTGGAATTACTGGGGTTGATTATGGTCATGACGGTGCGTACAGAAGCGAGAAAAGAGATGTGTCAGCTTCGTGACAATGCTCACAAAGCCCGTAAGGCGCCAGCAACCAGCGTGCCAGCTTCCTGGAAACTGACGCCACAGCAGCAGGCCTTTATTGATGTGTTCGCGGAAGACGAACCCAAAAAACAATAATTTTGAATTTTGCGTAATGATGCAAATAGTCTGAATAAAGACTGTGCGCTTTTGTACTCCTTAATAAATACACATCAGCAATATAGAACGAGGGCAGACCTCGCAACCTTAAATAATTAAAGTCTGGTGTCCCTATGATGAATAACATGACAACCGTAAAATACTGGTCATGGCTCGGCGTATTCTCAGCGTCGATCCTCTTCTGGTGTCAGCTCCTCTGGCTGGCCTTGCACTAAATCGTAAAACCTCGCCACGGCGGGGTTTTTTGTTTTATCCCTCGTGTTGGACCATTCCTAAATTTATCAATTTGGGTTGTTATCAAAACGTTACGACATCTTTGTGTTATCTTTAATTACAGCCCTGATGATTGTCAGGACATCCCTGTTTTTAAGGAGGAGCTTATGTCGTTAACCCTACGCGAAGCCAGTAAGGACACATTACAGGCGGAAAATAAAACCTGGCGCTACTATAGCTTATCGCTGGCTGCCAGAACGCTTGGGGACATTTCGCGGTTACCCAAGTCGTTGAAAGTCTTACTGGAAAACCTCTTGCGCTGGCAGGATGGCGACTCGGTTACCGAGGAGGATATCCAGGCTCTGGCAGGGTGGCTGAAGAATGCACATGCAGACAGAGAAATTGCCTATCGCCCGGCCAGGGTGCTTATGCAGGATTTCACCGGCGTACCAGCGGTTGTGGATTTGGCTGCCATGCGTGAAGCCGTTAAGCGTCTCGGGGGCGATACTGCTAAGGTTAACCCCCTGTCCCCGGTAGACCTCGTCATTGACCACTCCGTCACCGTCGATCACTTTGGTGACGACGATGCTTTCGGCGAAAACGTCCGTCTGGAGATGGAACGTAACCATGAACGCTACGTATTTCTGAAATGGGGTCAGCAGGCGTTCAGCCGCTTCAGCGTTGTTCCACCGGGCACCGGCATTTGTCACCAGGTCAACCTGGAATATCTCGGCAAAGCCGTCTGGAGTGAATTGCAGGATAAAGAGTGGGTGGCTTACCCGGATACGCTGGTGGGCACCGATTCACACACAACCATGATTAACGGCCTTGGCGTTCTGGGTTGGGGCGTCGGTGGTATTGAAGCGGAAGCGGCCATGCTCGGCCAGCCGGTATCAATGCTCATTCCCGATGTGGTGGGCTTTAAGCTGACCGGTAAATTGTCCGAAGGCATCACCGCCACGGATCTGGTTCTGACGGTCACCCAGATGCTGCGTAAGCATGGTGTGGTGGGTAAATTCGTTGAATTTTATGGCGATGGTCTGGATTCCTTGCCGCTGGCGGACCGGGCCACCATCGCCAACATGGCGCCGGAATATGGCGCGACCTGCGGCTTTTTCCCGATTGATAGCGTTACGCTGGAGTATATGCGCCTCAGTGGTCGCAGCGAGGAGCAGGTGGCTCTCGTTGAGGCCTACACCAAAGCGCAGGGCATGTGGCGTAACCCGGGTGACGAGCCGGTATTTACCAGTACGCTGGAACTGGATATGGGCACCGTTGAGGCAAGCCTCGCAGGGCCAAAACGTCCGCAGGACCGCGTCGCCCTGAGCAACGTTCCCAAAGCCTTTGCCGCCAGCAATGAGCTGGAGGTTAACGCCGCGCAAAAAGATCACCGTCCGGTGGACTATGTTCTGAACGGGCATCAGTATCAGCTTCCTGACGGCGCCGTGGTGATCGCCGCTATCACTTCCTGTACCAACACGTCCAACCCGAGTGTGTTAATGGCTGCCGGGCTGCTGGCAAAAAAAGCGGTAGAACTGGGGCTCAAGCCACAGCCATGGGTTAAAGCCTCTCTGGCGCCTGGTTCGAAAGTGGTTTCCGATTATCTGGCGCAGGCCAGACTCACGCCTTACCTCGACGAGCTGGGCTTCAACCTGGTGGGCTACGGCTGTACGACCTGTATCGGTAACTCTGGTCCACTGCCTGAGCCTATTGAAGTGGCGATCAGGCAGGGTGATTTGACCGTTGGCGCGGTACTTTCTGGTAACCGAAACTTTGAAGGGCGTATTCATCCGCTGGTGAAAACCAACTGGCTGGCCTCGCCGCCGCTGGTTGTAGCCTATGCGCTGGCCGGAAACATGAACATTAACCTGGCGACCGATCCGATTGGTCACGATCGCAAAAATGAACCGGTCTATCTGAAAGACATCTGGCCATCATCGCGTGAAATTGCGCGCGCGGTAGAGAAAGTTTCCACCGAGATGTTCCGCAAAGAGTATGCGGAAGTGTTCGAAGGCACAGCGGAATGGAAAGCGATCGACGTGGTGGGTTCCGATACCTATGACTGGCAGGATGATTCCACCTATATTCGCCTGTCGCCATTCTTCGACGAAATGCTGGCGGAGCCTGCACCGCTGAAAGATATTCACGGCGCGCGGATCCTGGCGATGCTGGGCGATTCCGTCACCACCGACCATATCTCTCCGGCGGGGAGCATCAAGGCGGACAGTCCGGCAGGTCGGTATCTGCAAAGCCGTGGCGTGGAACGTCGCGATTTCAACTCCTACGGTTCGCGCCGTGGTAACCACGAAGTGATGATGCGCGGGACCTTTGCCAACATCCGCATTCGCAATGAAATGGTTCCGGGCGTGGAAGGGGGCATGACGCGCCACCTGCCGGATACAGAGGTCATTTCAATTTATGACGCAGCCATGAAGTATCAGCAGGAGGGGACGCCGCTGGCCGTTATTGCCGGTAAAGAGTACGGCTCCGGTTCCAGTCGCGACTGGGCGGCAAAAGGTCCGCGTCTGCTCGGGGTTCGCGTGGTGATTGCCGAATCCTTTGAACGTATCCACCGCTCAAACCTGATCGGCATGGGGATCTTGCCGCTGGAGTTCCCGCAGGGCGTGACGCGTAAAACGCTGGGTCTGACCGGGGAAGAGCAGATTGATATCAGCGGTCTGCAAAATCTGCAACCGGGTAAAACCGTTCCGGTGAAATTAACGCGCGCAGATGGTACGACAGAAGTGCTGGATTGCCGGTGTCGTATTGATACGGCAACAGAGCTGACCTATTACCAGAACGACGGCATTTTACATTATGTAATTCGTAAGATGCTGGACTGATAAAAACGCCCGGCACATGTGCCGGGCGTTTTGCGTTTACTCGCTCAGCAGATGCCCCATTTTGGCGGCTTTAGTATCGAGGTAGTGCGCGTTTTTCGGGTTGCGGCCGACAATCAGCGGCACGCGTTCCACGATATTGATGCCCGCTTCAGTGAGTATTTCCACTTTTTTCGGGTTATTGGTCAACAGACGCACTTCGTCCACACCCAGCAGCTTGAACATATCTGCGCACAGGGTGAAATCGCGCTCGTCAGCAGCAAAGCCGAGCTGATGGTTCGCTTCGACGGTATCGTAGCCCTGATCCTGCAACGCGTAGGCGCGGATTTTATTCAGCAGGCCAATATTGCGTCCTTCCTGACGGTGATACAGCAGAACGCCACGTCCTTCCTCTGCGATATGAGAAAGGGCGGCTTCAAGCTGGAAACCGCAGTCGCACCGCAGGCTGAACAGCGCGTCACCGGTCAGACACTCTGAATGAACGCGGGACAGCACCGGCGTTTGCCCCGAAATGTCGCCGAATACCAGGGCGACGTGATCTTGCCCGGTTGCCAGTTCTTCAAAACCCACCATCAGGAAATCGCCCCATGGGGTTGGCAGTTTGGCTTCTGCCACACGTTTAAGCTGCATGTGATTCTCCAGACCAGGCTGACACGTTTCGTGCCTTTGCCCCATTATGCTTTCTGTATTGGACTATTTTGCCACAAGCCCGGCAACTTCACCTAATCACCACCACGCTTTACAAACGTTAAACGCACAATCCGACATATCCACCAGAATGAAGAAATTCAGTTATGATTGTGGTGCTTAGTGAAAAAGGAGAGGACATGCTTTCGATTGCCAGACGAACGGCCGCAGGTGCCGCCGTATTGCTCGTTATACCCCTGGTCGTTTGGTTCTCCGGCTGGATGTGGCAGCCCGGACAAAACGAGACGTGGCTGAAAGCCCTATACTGGATAACCGAGACGGTCACCCAGCCGTGGGGGATTATTACACACGTGCTGCTCTGTGGCTGGTTCCTGTGGTGCCTGCGCTTTCGCCTTCGTGCGGCGCTGGTACTGTTTGCCATTCTCGGCGGGGCCATACTCATCGGGCAGGGGGTGAAGTCGTGGGTGAAAGATCGCGTGCAGGAACCCCGTCCTTTCGTCGTCTGGCTGGAAAAAACGCACCATGTTCCGGTGGATGAGTTCTACAATTTAAAGCGTAAAGATCGCGGTGCGCTGGTAAAGGAGCAACTTGCGGAACAGCAGGATATCCCGACCTTTTTACGCAAACACTGGCAAAAAGAGACCGGCTTTGCGTTTCCTTCCGGGCATACGATGTTTGCTGCCAGCTGGGCGCTACTTGGCGTAGGACTGCTGTGGCCGCGTCGGCGTACCCTCACGATTGCGATTTTGCTGGTCTGGGCGACAGGCGTAATGGGCAGCCGGATGCTGCTGGGGATGCACTGGCCGCGTGATTTGGTGGTGGCAACGCTGATCTCGTGGGTACTGGTGACGCTGGCGACCTGGCTTGCACAACGTTTTTGTGGACCCCTGACGCCGCCGCCGGAAGAGAAGGAAGAAATAGCCGAAAGGGAGTCTGGCGGAACCTGAAGGTTGATATTCCGCATTTTGACCATAAATCCATGTAGGGCGCATTACTTTTTCCATTTCGCGCCCGCCACTAAAATGGTAGCTTATAAGGCTGATTGCAGTGAGTTGAACACGCTTTATACGCTCGAACCACATAACGGGAAGTCATGTGAAATATTTACTCATTTTCTTACTGGTGTTGGCGATTTTTGTCATTTCAGTCACATTGGGCGCGCAAAACGATCAACAGGTAAGTTTCAACTATCTGCTGGCGCAGGGCGAGTACCGGGTGTCGAGCCTGCTGGCTGTGTTATTCGCGGCGGGGTTTGTCATCGGCTGGCTTGTATGCGGCCTGTTCTGGCTTAAGGTTCGTGTTTCTCTTGTTCGCGCTGAACGTAAAATTAAACGACTTGAACATCAACTTACGCCTGCGTCTGACATTCCGGCGAGCTCTGGTGTGCCGGTAGTCAAGGAATAATCGAATATGCTGGAGTTGTTGTTTCTGCTTTTGCCTGTCGCCGCAGCCTATGGCTGGTATATGGGCCGCAGAAGCGCGCAACAAACAAAACAGGATGAAGCAAACCGACTCTCCCGTGACTACGTAGCGGGGGTGAACTTCCTGCTGAGCAATCAGCAGGATAAAGCGGTGGATCTGTTCCTCGATATGCTTAAAGAGGATACCGGCACCGTTGAGGCGCATCTCACCCTGGGAAACCTGTTCCGCTCGCGCGGAGAGGTTGACCGTGCCATTCGTATCCACCAGACCTTGATGGAAAGCGCTTCGTTGACCTATGAGCAACGGTTGCTGGCCGTGCAGCAGCTTGGGCGGGATTACATGGCCGCGGGGCTTTACGATCGCGCCGAGGATATGTTCTCTCAGCTGGTGGATGAGACGGACTTCCGTATCGGTGCGCTTCAGCAGCTTCTGCAAATCTATCAGGCCACCAGCGACTGGCAAAAAGCGATTGATACCGCTGAACGGCTGGTCAAACTCGGCAAAGACAAACAGCGCGTCGAAATTGCCCACTTCTATTGCGAGCTGGCTCTCCAGCAGATGGGTAGCGATGACATGGATAAAGCCATGGCACTGTTAAAGAAAGGCGCAGCGGCCGATCGCAACAGCGCGCGCATCTCGATCATGATGGGGCGGGTCTTTATGGCTAACGGTGATTACGCCAAAGCCGTGGAGAGCCTGCTTCGCGTTATCGATCAGGACAAAGAGCTGGTCAGCGAAACGTTGGAAATGCTGCAAACCTGCTATCAGCAGCTCGGTAAGCAGGACGAGTGGGTTGCGTTTCTGCGTCGCTGTGTTGAAGAGAATACAGGTGCCACAGCCGAGCTGATGCTGTCAGATGTCGTCGAAGAGCATGAAGGAAGCGATACCGCCCAGGTATACATTACCCGTCAGTTGCAGCGTCATCCTACCATGCGTGTCTTCCATAAGCTGATGGATTACCACCTTAATGACGCAGAAGAAGGGCGCGCTAAAGAGAGCCTGATGGTGCTGCGAGACATGGTGGGTGAACAGGTGCGCAGCAAACCGCGCTATCGCTGCCAGAAATGCGGCTTCACCGCCTATTCGCTCTACTGGCATTGCCCTTCCTGCCGGGCGTGGTCCACCATTAAGCCAATCCGAGGTCTAGACGGACAGTAATTTTTTAAAACGCTGCACTTTAGTTACAACATACTAATGGTTACAGTAATTCCATCAGCACCGTGCGGTCTGGGGTTCAGCAGGAAAAGCATTCGATTCTGTTCATTTACCCCGAGGGCAGGTAGAATGCACGCCGTTTATCTGTTCCGCGCCGCTGCGCGCCCATAGACGAAAAGGGCTGGTCATGACGTCTGTTACATCCTCCACTTCCCGCGTAGTTACCGATTCTCCCGTAGTTGTTGCTCTGGATTACAATAACCGTGACGCCGCACTGGCCTTTGTTGATGGCATTGATCCCCGCGATTGCCGTCTGAAAGTAGGCAAAGAGATGTTTACGCTGTTCGGCCCACAAATCGTCCGCGATCTGCATCAACGTGGTTTCGACGTTTTCCTCGACCTGAAATTCCACGACATTCCAAATACCACTGCGCACGCCGTTGCTGCGGCAGCTGAACTCGGCGTGTGGATGGTTAACGTACATGCATCGGGCGGGGCACGCATGATGACGGCTGCGCGCGAAGCGCTGGTGCCGTTTGGTAATGACGCTCCGCTTCTGATCGCCGTCACCGTGCTGACCAGTATGGATGAATCCGACCTGCGCGACCTGGGTGTGACGTTGTCACCTGCCGAACATGCAGAGCGTCTGGCGCGCCTCACGCAACAGTGTGGTCTCGATGGCGTGGTCTGTTCGGCTCAGGAGGCGGTTCGCTTCAAATCTGAGTTAGGCCGCGATTTTAAACTGGTGACGCCAGGTATTCGTCCAGCAGGCAGCGAGTCAGGGGATCAGCGACGTATCATGACGCCAGAGCAGGCGCTGAGCGCGGGTGTAGACTATATGGTGATTGGTCGCCCGGTGACGCAATCCGCTCATCCGGCAGAGACCCTGAAAGCGATTAATGCATCACTGAAAAAGGGGGCATAATGCGTGACGCCAACAGTCGTCTGGTCTATTCAACGGATACCGGGCGCATTGAAGAGCCAAAAGAGAAAGCTGAACGTCCAAAAGGCGATGGTATCGTGCGAATTCAGCGCCAGACCAGCGGCAGAAAAGGGAAAGGCGTTTGCCTTGTCACCGGCATTGACCTGGATGATGCAGACCTGGTAAAGCTCGCCGCTGAGCTTAAAAAGAAGTGCGGATGCGGTGGGGCAGTAAAAGACGGCATTATTGAGATTCAGGGCGATAAACGAGATTTAATTAAAACGCTGCTGGAAGCCAAAGGAATGAAAGTCAAACTGGCGGGCGGCTAAAATAAATGAGCCACGGACATTGCCGTGGCTCTTTTTTTTACGTGCGTAAGTCAGACCTGAAAATACTTAATATATTATTATGCCGGTGAGAGCCGTTATGGTGATTATTTGCCCACCTGGTGACCGATAATACCACCTACGGCAGCACCACCTAATGTACCCAGCGTACTACCATCCGTTAATACTGCACCACCAAGCGCACCAGCACCGGCACCAATCGCGGTGTTACGGTCACGTTTAGACCAGTTAGAGCAAGCGCTCAGGGACATTGCTACAGTGATTGCCAGAACAGCGGCGGCTAATTTTTTGCTGGTAAAGGTCATAATACTTTCTCCTGAATTATCGATTCACGGAAAGGAATGCACTTTAAGTATAGACAATATCCATACTTAAATTCTGTTCCCGTGAAAGCTGGTCGCGCAGGCGTTTCATCATCACGCAGGTGATAGTCACTTCCTGTTATATCGCTAATACTAATTTTACGTGTTTAGAACGGTTTCAACAGGTAAAAACTCTTAAAGGAAGGGTCGGAATACTCTCAGAGAAAGGTTTAAGTGCGCCCATTATTCGGGCGCAGCAGGATAATCAGGCCGTTTTTTTTACAATATCGACAGTCAGACCGTCTTGTTCTAATTGCTGGCGATATTCATCACTCAAACGCTCATCCGTGATCACACGGCTGATGCGCGAGGCCGGCCCCATCGTATAAGGGTGTACGGCGCCAAACTTAGAGCTGTCGGTCAGCACAATCGCTTCACACTCTTTGGCGAGTACGGCGTTAACCACGTCTAAACGCATCATGTCGCGGCCGGTAAAGCCGGTGTCGGGCTGCCAGCCATCAATACCTATGAATGCCTTACTGAAGTGAACCTGCTGAACATATTGGCGCGTTAATGGCCCCACCATGCTTTCGCTTTTCTTCTGGTAAATGCCGCCCAGCAGAATCACCTCGCAGCGAGTTTCCTTCAACAGATGGGCAATATAGCTGCTTACGGTGATGATGGTAACGTCTTTTTGATCGGCAAGCGTGCGCGCCAGAAGGGCGTTACTGCTACCATTTTCAATAAAGACGGTCTCACCGTTATTCACCAGGGATGCAGCAAACTCCGCCAGCTCCCGCTTGAGCGCATAATTGTTCATCATGCGGGTTTCAACGTCGTCGCTGTCCAGTGGAACGGCATATCCGTGCGCACGCCGCAGGTAGCTCTGTTTTTCCAGAAGATTCAGATCCTGACGAATGGTGACTTCAGAAACGCCGGTGGCTTTAGCGAGATCGACCACGCTTACGCGCCCCTGATCGATCACCATCTGCAAAATGATTTGTTGTCGGGAGTTCATAGCATCCATTTAAAAGGCAAGGTCGGAAACGACGTGGTTACACTTCCCACGGGGCTTTAGGTTGAGTGGATTCTGGAGCGTTATCAGCGCCGTTCTCAGCCAGCAGTTCAGACTTGAGGATCTCAAGATTACGGATAGCAGAGTGATAATCGCCTGCGACAAGAATATCCAGCACAGTATCAATACGCTGCGCCACGGCTGTTGCATCAATGTTAGACATAAGCTCACCCTGAAGCGAAAAGTTAATATTATCAATGATGCAGAAAATTGATTCAAAAGAGAAGGTAAAAAATGCAATAACCAAAGTCCATAAATGAAAGTGATAAATTTAACCCCCGTCTGCTGCGGGTTGTAGGGGTGGATTAGTCTAAAACTGCGCGCAACGCGCTTTTTTATAAGAGGAATTCGACTATGACAGTTATCAACCAGACAACCTGCACATTGTTTACTGATGCTGAACGATTCACTCAACTGGCGGCTTATTATGAGGCCGAACGGCGTACGGTGTGGATGATGTTACGCGCCACGCCACGGCCTTGCTTCAACCATGCGCTGATCGAGGAGATCATGAATCTCTCCTGGCTGGTTCGACAGTCCGGATTTGTCGTTGATTTTTGGGTCACCGGATCGCTGGTCCCCGACATCTACAATACCGGCGGTGATTTACAGTTCTTCGTTGAGTGCATCAAAAACAACCGACGCGAAGCGTTACGCGCCTATGCCCGGGCCTGTGTGGACTGCGTTCATGCCGCCTCGCGAGGGTTTGATACCGGCGCTGTCACGCTGGCTATGGTGGAAGGAAGCGCTTTAGGGGGCGGGTTTGAAGCCGCGCTGGCGCATCATTTCATTCTGGCCCAGCGCGATGCCCGATTAGGCTTTCCGGAAATCGCGTTCAATCTGTTCCCGGGCATGGGCGGCTATTCACTGGTGGCGCGTCGTGCCGGCATGAAAATGGCGGAGGCGCTGATCTACAAAGGTGAGACGCATACGGCGGAATGGTATGAGCAGCATGGTCTTGTGGATCTCTTATTTGAGCCGTTACAGAGCTATGTTTCGGTGCGGACGTTTATCGACACGCTACAGCCGAAGCTGAACGGCGTAAGGGCCATGCTGCGTGCACGTACGCGCGTGCTGCCACTTCCGCGAAGCGAGTTGATGGACATTACTGAGGATTGGGTTGATGCCGCCTTCTGCCTTGAACCGAAGGATATCGCCTACATGGAGCGGCTGGTTATGCTGCAAAATCGCCATCAGGCGACGGGCTTACGCAAAGCCAGCTAACGGACATTCCTGGCCTGATAACGTTTTAGCCATCGCTCGAATGCGGCAGCGGGCATGGGCTTAGCAAAAAGATAACCCTGCCGTTCGTTGACGCCATTCTTCGTCAGAAAGGCGTCTTCTTTTGCACTTTCCACCCCTTCAGCAATGACCTGCAAATTTAACGCTTGCGCCACGGCGACTATCGCACGCACCAGCGACTGTGAAATGGACTGCTTATGGATATCCCGCACGAAAGACTGGTCAAGCTTAATGGCATCGATAGGGAAGCGCGCCAGTTGCGACAGGGAAGAGTACCCCGTACCAAAGTCATCCAGATGAATTTGCGCTCCCAGGCGGCTAAATTGCTGGATCACTGACAGGGCCAGTTCTTCATTTTCAATGAGACAGCTTTCGGTTAATTCCACGTCAATCGGGCAGTATTCAAAATTCAGGTCTTTCAGCGCCTGCTTCAGGTCACTGAAGATGGTCTGGTCCGCCAGCTGACGGGCGGAGACGTTGACCGCGACGCGCATGTTGATCCCCTTGTCGCGCCATTTTGCTACCTGGCGCACCACATCAAGCATAACCCAGCGGCCCAGAGGCACAATCAGCCCTGATTCCTCTGCATAGGAGATAAACTCCATCGGCGGGATCAGGCCACGCTCTGGCGACTGCCAGCGCACCAGCGCCTCCAGACTTCTGACTTCGCCGCGCCAGGTCATTTTGGGCTGGTAGTGGATTAACAGCTGATCGTTATCCAGCGCTTTACGCAGGTTAGTATCCAGCCACAGGTATTCAAATACGCGCTGGTTCATCTCTGGCGAGAAGACGCAGAATTTGCCCCGGCCATTTTCTTTGGCGGTGTACATGGCGGTGTCGGCATTGCGAATGACGCTTTCGCGATCGTTACCGTGCTGGGGCGCAAGCGCAATGCCCAGCGAGCAGCCGGTGTAAACCTCAATCAGTCCGATGCGGAAAGGTTGACGCAGTCGGGTCAGTATTCGCGACGCCATCGCTTCCAGCGCGCCCTGCGAGGTATCGGTGGCCATCACGATAAACTCATCCCCACCCAGGCGCGCCAGGGTTTGTCCTTCGTCCAGGCAGCTCAGGATCGCCAGCGCAACGGCCTGTAGCAGCTGGTCGCCAAACATATGCCCATAGGCATCGTTCACTTTTTTAAAATTATCCAGATCGAGATAAACTACGCCAACCTGCGTGTCACCCCGAGCGGTGATGGCATCAGAGATCAGCTCATGGATGGCATTTCGGTTAGGCAAACCGGTAATCGTATCCGTATTGGCGAGAACGCGCAGGCGCTCCTGGGCCCGACGCTCCTCGGTTATGTCGGTACCTGAACAGATGAGGAAAATTTCATTTTTTCCGCTGCCGCTGTGAACAAATTTATTTCTGAAGAGAAACAGGCGCTGCCCCTTGCGGGTCTTGATCCAGCGTTCAACTTCGTAGGAGCTGCCGTTACGAAAAAAACCGGTGATGTTGCGTTTGGAGGCCGCGGCTTCGCTGCGGCTCATAAACAGTTTGAACACGTTTTGCCCGATAACTTCCTGTTCCTTCAGGCCCGTATATTCTTCACTTAAACGGTTGAAGCGCTGAATATTCCCGTTCTGGTCGAGGATCACAATCACGGAGTTAGCCTCGGAAACTACCTGTTCGGCGAAGGAGAGCCCCTGCGCCAGGTCGCGCGCAACGGAAGGGGTATCGTTCCAGGCTGATGCCGTTCCTGCCCACTCATTTTTGTTAATTTTACGGCCGACAAGATGAACGGGAACGTCCACACCGTACAAAGGCAGGGTCATGGCAATGCTGGAGGTGATTACGGTGAGCTGGCGGATCAGCGCGGCCTGTTCATCATCCAGCGCAACCACCTGAATGATGTCAGCGCTTTCACTGGCAGCAAGATGCAGAGCATTGCTGTCTGCTGTCAGTCGCCACCAGGGGCTATGCGTACCCATGTAACGAAACAGCAAATTCTGCTCCAGATCGTCCATCACGTTTTCTCCCGCGGCTGCTGAGTAGCGCACAAATTATTCATTTGCAGTCGACAATGACGGCTCTCTTTTACTGTAGATAATTCTGGAGAAATGTGGCGTTGGGAAACAGAAAAGTGTGAGAAAAAACGATGATTTTGCGGGAGATAATTCAGGAGAGAACTCCCGGCCACCCCTTAACGGAACGGCCGGAAGTTTACGCGGTTATCAGGCGACAGGGCGCGCGATAATACTGCGGGTTTCCATGCGCACTTCAGCGATGGTGACATCAATCACGTCAGTGACCTTGTAAACCGTTTCGCCTTTAATTTGCACGGTCCCGTTTTCCTGGCTACAAACCAGTTCGTCGCGGACGGCATGCAGGAACGGGGCAGGAATAAAGGCAACGGCGCCATTATCCACCAGGCGAACGCGCATACCGCCGCGGCTGATGTCAATGATTTCAGCCGGGAAACGGGTATCAGTCCCTGCCTTATCATTCAGGAAGCGCGCGTACAACCAGTCGCCGACATCACGCTCCGCCATACGGTTAAGACGGCGACGTTCTGCCATCTGCAATGTCGTATCATCCTGTGGGCGGGCAACAGATTCCCCTTTGATGATCGCTTTCAGCAGACGATGGTTAACCATGTCGCCGTACTTACGGATCGGGGAGGTCCAGGTCGCGTAAGCCTCAAGGCCAAGGCCGAAGTGTGGGCCAGGCTCGGTGCTGATTTCCGCAAAGGACTGGAAGCGGCGAATACGGCTGTCGAGGAACCCTGACGGCTGTGCGTCCAGCTCGCGGCGCAGTTTGCAGAAACCTTGCAGGGTCAGCACTTCCTCAGGATCGACGTGTACGTCATGGGTTTTCAGCAGGGCAGCCAGCGCTTCGGTGTTCGCCGGATCAAACCCGGTGTGCACGTTGTAAATGCCAAAGCCTAATTTGTCGCGCAGCACGCGTGCAGCACAAATGTTGGCGGAAATCATCGCTTCTTCAACGATGCGGTTGGCAATACGGCGCGGCTCAGCGACGATATTCAGCACTTCACCTTTTTCACCCAGCACAAAACGGTAGTCCGGACGATCTTTGAAGACCAGCGCGTGAGTTTGACGCCATTCGCTGCGGCTCAGGCAGACGCGGTGCAACAGACGAATTTGTGCGGCAATGTTGTCCGACTCGGGTTTCCAGTTGCCCGTGTTCTCCAGCCAGTCGGACACGTCGTCATAGGCCAGCTTGGCTTTGGATTCGATGGTGGCGGCGAAGAATTCAATATCTTCTTCAATGGTACCGTCAGCCGCAATGGTCATCCGACAGGCCAGCACCGGACGCACTTCATGCGCACGCAGCGAGCAAAGATCGTCGGAGAGTTCACGCGGCAGCATCGGAATGTTAAAGCCCGGCAGGTAGTTGGTGAACGAACGCACTTTGGCCATCTCGTCCAGCTTGCTGCCTTCGACAATCCATGCGGTAGGGTCGGCAATGGCGACGGTCAGATGCAGTTTGCCATCGGCTGTCTCTTCGGCATACAGCGCATCGTCCATATCCTCGGTGCTGGCGCTGTCAATGGTGACAAAGTCCAGCGCCGTCAGATCGCGACGTTCCAGACCTTCGTCCTGCATTTCAGTCGCCACGCCATCAGGCGCTTCTTTTTCGAGATTGTGGCGCGCCAGCGTTACCCACCATGGGACGAAATGGTCGTCGCCGAAGGTAATGTATTGGGTAAGCTCGGCGTAGAAACCGCGATCGCCTTTTAAAGGATGACGGCGCATCTCAGCAACCGCCCAGTCACCCTCAACAAAATCATGCTCAACGCCACGCGCGGCGCGGCACGGAATAGCATCTTTCAGGAGAGGATGGTCCGGCACGACAGAAAGACGATCGTCTTTTTTATGCACTTTCCCGACAAAGCGGGTCAGGAAAGGTTCGATCAGTGCTTCCGGCTCGGCAGACTCTCGTTCCTTTTCGGTATGAATAACGGCCGAAATGCGGTCGCCATGCATCACTTTCTTCATCTGAGGAGGCGGAATGAAGTAGCTCTTCTGCCCGTCAACTTCAAGAAAGCCAAAGCCCTTTTCCGTGGCTTTTACGACCCCTTCTGCACGCGGCGTCTGGGAATGCAGTTGCTGTTTAAGCTGCGCTAGCAGCGGGTTGTCCTGAAACATAATGTTCTATTTTCGTAGCCATTGAGCGGCTGACAGTTTTACGCGAATCTCACTGCTACAGCAAGCGCTCTTTAGGTAAAGAGTATGGTTATTCCTCTTTGCCGAGCGCCACGCGCAGACGGTCCAGCCAGCCAAAAAATGCATCTCGGGTTAGCAGGTTGATGGCCTTCTCTGGCGAGAGACCTGACCCGGTCAGGGGCGTTAACTGGGCGGCGCTAAAGCGATCCGGAGAGGCGACGAGCAGCGCACGAGCGGCTGAGATCATCGAAGACGCGGGGCCTTCACTTAGCGGATGGTTAAGCAGAATTTCGCCCGTCAGATTAAGCAGCATCGGCTCATGACACAGCACAGGGGTGAGCGCTTCAAGCGCCGGTTCCGCCTGCCAGCGTGAGAGCGCCTCAAGCTGAAGCGCACTGGCATATTTTAGCTCTACCGCAGGTAGCGTGGCGGTCCATCTGCTGAAGCTAACCGGCAGCGTATGGGGCTGAATGTGGTGCCCGGGCAACCAGCGTACCGGATGGCCAAGCAATGCCTGAAATACCGCGACCACTCGCGCCTGAAAACCGACAAAGCCGATGATCTGGTTGATAAGCACAATGTCATACGTTGTGAGTCCAACCTCATCAAGCTGGTTTTGGGCTTTGTCATCGATCACATCGGGTGAGCTTGCTAACTGGCGGGCATACTGGGTAATTTCTGCAAGGCGTCGATTGCTTTCCCGGGAGGAGTCCGGCCCCGGAAGAGGGGCGAGCAGGGCAGCGTAGTGGTTACAGAGCCGCTGAACACCACACGCCTGGGCAACCGTTAATGCCGTGCTCAGCCTGTCGTAGGCGCTGAGCGTATGCAGACGGCTCACGGGAGTATCAAGCGGGAACAAAAGATGACACAGGGTTCGGGCAGGCGCAAGCCAACCAGCACAGCTTGCGAGAATGTCATCGGGCAGGGCTAAATCGAGCAAAAAACGGTCGTCGACGTTAGCGGCTTCGGGCACCAGCGGCAGAACGTCCGTCTGCGAATGATTCGACTGGGTTTCATGATACCAGTGGCCTTTGCCGGAAAAACGGCGTTGTTCCATGGGCGTTCCTTGATCTCAAAATGGCGATCAATATCCTGGCGTAAGGCGGATGAGGGGAAAAATATTGTTAGGTGATAACAAATAGCAGAACGGAATAACGAGGAGCGGGGCGGTGAGAAACTCTCTTCCCTGGCGGGAAGAGAGTGACAAGCTTATTTGATTTCCAGCTCGTTCATTGCAGCGATGTTGAAGCCGCCGTCAACGTGAACCACTTCGCCGGAGATACCTGCGGAAAGGTCAGAGCACAGGAATGCCGCAGAGTTACCCACATCTTCGATGGTAACGGTACGACGAATCGGGGTAACCGCTTCGCAGTGTGCCAGCATTTTACGGAAATCTTTGATACCGGAAGCGGCCAGGGTACGGATTGGACCCGCAGAAATAGCGTTAACACGCACGCCTTCAGGACCCATTGCGTTCGCCATGTAGCGCACGTTGGCTTCCAGAGACGCTTTCGCCAGACCCATAACGTTGTAGTTAGGGATAGCACGTTCTGCGCCGAGGTAGGACAGGGTCAGCAGGGCTGCGCCCGGGTTCAGCATCGCGCGGCAGGATTTTGCCATTGCAACGAAGCTGTAGGAGCTGATGTCGTGGGCGATTTTGAAGCCATCACGGGTAACCGCGTTCACATAGTCGCCGTCCAGCTGGTCGCCAGGAGCGAAGCCGATGGAGTGAACAAAACCGTCGAATTTCGGCCATGCTTTTGCCAGTTCAGCAAACATGCCATCAATGCTTTCGTCTTGTGCAACGTCACATTCCAGAACAATGCTGGAACCCAGCTGCGCGGCAAATTCTTCAACACGGCCTTTCAGCTTGTCGTTCTGGTAGGTGAACGCCAGCTCAGCGCCTTCGCGATGCATTGCCTGTGCGATGCCGTATGCGATGGACAGTTTGCTGGCAACGCCAGTCACCAGAATGCGCTTACCGGAAAGAAAACCCATAGCTTTAATCCTTATATTCATTGCTTATTTTGCCTTGTAATTCATAGCGTTACAGGCAGTATTTCAAAATCATTCGAAATTAGCTCGAAATTATAGCCCACTCACAGCCCCATGTGTCACGATATTTCTCGCTCCTGCGCCGTGAATGGGCTCACGGAAGAGGTTGAACTGACTCTTCATCAGGCCGTTTCGTGTGTATCCCAGCAGTATATCACCGCACGCGGGGTTCGCCTCATCCAACCAGCGGGCACCGTGACGCCGCCCTCATGCTGATGTGTCCAGCGCCTTTTGCGCAAAATGATCCGTTTAGCCCTTTAAACGCTTTAAAATTGCGCGAGGGTCGATAACGGCTATGCCATTTTGAGTCTTTATCTGTGTGCGGTAAGAAGGAAGATGAAAAATATAACGTTGGCCGAAAAACTGATCATGCTGTCAGGTGCGGCGCTTTTTGCGCTTATGATCGCGGTGAACTCCTTTTGCGTGAATGATAATCCTGGTTTCAGGGTGCCTATGACCACCTATTTGATCGTCATGATTGCGCTGTTCTTTCTGGATACCATTATCTTTATTTTTATCCAGATGCTGTATGCCTCCGACCGATCGCGTTTTTCCTTATTCATTCTGAGCCTGGCATTTCTTAGTGGGCTGGTTTATTTCATTGAGACGATCATTGTCATTCAGCTTCCGGAGCATGCTGGTTTTACCCAGGCGGCAAAAACCAACGATACGGCGGTATTCTATTTTTTTCGGCAGCTGAGCTTTATCGTATTACTGGCGCTGGCGGTCCGTGTGGAAAAAATCACGATACGATCCACGCTCAGATTCCGAAATAAGATCAGCATGACGTTAGCATTAATGATGACACTGGTTATGTTTCCGATGCTGGCCCATTATCTAAGCAGCTACCATCCGGCCTGGACATTAACGATTGCAGCATACGAAGATGAACATCATTATCCTGTCTGGGATATCAGGTACGTAAACGTTCTGATCCTGCTCTGGTCGGCTTTACTTTGTTATATGATCTCTGTGACACGCCTGGCGTCCGGGATCTGGAACAGTATTATTGTGGTTTGCCTTTCCGCCATCGTTTACAATTTTTTCCTCTTACTGCTTGATACCTACAATCTGTCGCTCTGGTATATCAGCCGGGCAGTAGAGGTCCTCAGCAAATTATTTGTGATTTGTACCTTAATATTCCATGTCTTTAACCTGTTGAAAATTTTCGGCGATCGGGTTGATCGCGATCCGCTTACTCAGATCTACAACCGTAAATATTTTTATGAGGCACTTCCGCGGGTCCGCTCGCTCAGGACAGAAAAGGGGACCAGCATTATGATGCTGGACATCGACAACTTTAAGTCGATTAACGATAACTGGGGGCATCTTGTGGGGGATCGCGTGATTCTGGCGGTCGTGGATATTATCAAAGACAGCATTCGCGATAACGACATCTTTGCCCGACTGGGAGGCGAGGAATTTGGTCTGCTGCTGCCGGATACCGACGGTAAGCAGGCTATGGCCGTCGCGGAGCGTATTCGCCAGAACGTTCAACAGCGCACCGGGCCGGGCTATCATTATGCTCTCCCTGTAAAGGTCACATTAAGTATCGGCGTGTGCTCAGCCATTCAGAATAACGTCAACGGCAATGATATTATGCGTGACGTGGACGAGGCGTTGTATGAGGCTAAGCACAACGGTAAAAACAGAATTGTTACCAGACAGGCTGAATGAAGCTGAGGTTACAGGATGGGGATGAAAACATCAAAATCGACACACTCATCGCTGTACGCATTAATTTTCATCAGGTAAATACCGTCACGCAACGTCAGGCGTTGATTTACCATCGCCTTAACGAAGGCAATCTTGTTAAACGCGCTGTAGATTTCCCAGCTACCGCTAAAGGGCATTCTTGCGTATCTCCCACGCACAATGCAGGATTTTTTATTTGTCACCGTGTCGCTTTGTAACGCGTACGATATTAATACCTCGACCAGATACGATCGGCTTTTGCCTAACTCGGGGCGGCGGGGCATCAGAATAATTTTATCGATATCATGGCGGTTTTCTGTCAGGAGCTTTTTGATTTTTTTAGTAATATCATGCACTGAGGTATCAAAAAGATGATCGTGTTCGATAATTTCATGCGTAAAGATAAACGTTTCATCCAGATAGCAGACCTCGAGCTCAGGCGTTTCATGTTCGCTTAATAAAAAAGAGGGCTGTAAGATGTCAAAATTCCACCCTCTGGCACATCTGTACTCAGAGGGTGTCAGCCCCATCATTTTTTTAAAGGCTCTGGAAAATCCCTGACTGCTCTGGTAATGGAATAAATACGCAATATCCGTCACCGGAATCGATGTCATTCTCAGCATAATGGCGGCACGGCTTAACCTCCGTCGGAGAATATATTCACCTAAAGAGAGCCGATACTTCTCTTTAAACCATGTTTCGATGGTTCTTCTGCTGTATCCAATATCTGCAACCAAATCACCAATGTGTAAAATAGTAAAGTTATTTTCTTCTACCCAGGAGAGAATATACTTGCTGATGCTGTCTTTCATTTGTGCGTCAGTGATAGCTTAACGGTAAATCAGTTTGCTGCCAGATGTTAATTCGCGGGCGTAGGGATCCTGGCGATAACCTTAATTTCGAAATCAAAACCCGCAAGCCAGTTAACGCCTATTGCTGTCCAGTTTGGGTAAGGGGGGTGCGGAAACGCCAGTTTTTTCGCCTCCATGATGGCGGGGAACTGGTTTTCAGGATCGGTATGAAATGTCGTGACATCAATCAGATCGTCAAAAGTACACCCTGCGGCTGCCAGAGTCGCCCGTAAATTATCGAACGCCAGCTGCACCTGAGCGGGGAAGTCGGGTTCAGGTGTGCCATCGCTGCGGCTGCCAACCTGACCGGAAACAAATAACAGATCGCCAGAGCGGATTGCTGCTGAATAGCCATGCTCTTCATAGAGGGCATGTCGATTAGCCGGTAAGACGGGGTCACGTGGATGCATGGCTTTTCCTTTTCTGTCAGAGGTATTGTTGTGCTTACGCAGTAGAAGTAACATACGCGATGTATGTCAAAAATGTAATCCACATACGCCGCGTATGTCAAATTATAATTACCGCTTAATGAAGGAAGTCCCATGGCTACAAAACGTCGTGCTGAAACGGCCCAGGAAAATCGCGAGAAAATGATTCAGGCGGCGCGGAAGGCATTTGCTGAAAAAGGCTATGCCGCAGCGTCAATGGATGAACTCACGGCAAGCGTGGGGTTAACACGCGGCGCGCTATATCATAATTTCAACGACAAGAAGGGATTACTGGCGGCGGTGGTCGCGCAGATAGACAGCGAAATGGCAGCAAACGCGAAAGCGATTGCCGCCGCCGCCGATGATGACTGGGAGCGACTGCTGGCGGAGGGCATCGCCTATATCAAAATGGCGCTCGTTCCGGAAGTTCAGCGTATCGTCCTTCTTGACGGCCCGGCTGTTCTGGGTGACCCGGCGCAATGGCCCAGCCAGAACAACTGCCTTGAGTCGACCCGTCAGACCATCGAAAAAATGATGGAGTGCAACGTAATCAAAAAGATGGATGCCAGAGTCGCAGCCCATCTGCTGAACGGCGCTGCGCTGAATGCGGCTCTGCTGATTGCTGCGAGTGATGAACCGCAGAAGACCCTTCCGCATGCCATAGAGGTGTTTACTCTGCTGGCAAGCGGGTTACGCAACGGCTAACGATCTTTACGCCACGCGTCCGCCGTCAATGCTTCACCAAAGTGTCCGGCAATCAGGCGTTTTGTCAGGTCATGGAGCGGGGAGGCCAGTACGTCAGCGGTACTGCCGCGCTCGACCACTTCTCCCTGGTGCATCACCAGCACCTGGTCGCTGATGTGTTTCATCATGCCCAGGTGCTGAGTCACGTAAATATACGAGATCCCCTGCTTTTCCTGTAACTCCAGCATCAGGTTAATGAGCTGCGAACGCATCGACATATCCAGCGACGCCAGCGCTTCGTCGGCGATAATAACTTTCGGGCGCAGGATCAGCGCGCGGGCCAGACCGAGACGCTGTTTTTGGCCCGGGGCCAGCATGTGCGGGTAATAGCTGACATGGTCGGGCAGGAGGCCTACCAGACGCAGGGTTTCGACAATCCGTTTGCGACGCGCTTCAGGCTCCAGGTCGGTATTCAACCGCAGCGGGAAATCCAGGATCTGGGAAATACGCTGGCGCGGGTTCAGGGACGTCGACGGATCCTGAAAAATCATCCGGATGCGCTGACTGCGAAAAGAATAGTCCCCAAATTCCAGAGGATGATCGTCAATCAGTATTTCACCGCCGCTTGGCTCGACCATGCCCGCGAGCATTTTTGCCAGGGTCGATTTGCCCGAGCCGTTTTCACCGATAATCGCCAGCGTCTGCTTTTCGCGCAGCGTAAAGCTCAGCGGTTTAACCGCCTCGACGGTCTGACGGTGAAACAGGCCGGTGCGATAGCGAAAGGTCTTACTCAGGTTACGTACTTCCAGTAAGGTTTCGACCATTTCACTCTCTCTCCATGTTCAGCGGGAAATGACAGGCAAACAGATGGTTTTTCGGCCCTGTCAGGCGCGGTGTTTCAATGCATTTACGCTGAGCATACGGGCAACGTGGTCCCAGACGGCAGCCAATGGGCAGCGATTCCAGCAGCGGTATCGCGCCAGGCAGCGTATTCAGACGGCTTTTGTGCGGCATCGCGCTGCCAAAGTCCGGGATCGCCCTGATCAGCGCCTGCGTGTAGGGATGATGTGGCGTCGTCACCAGGTCTTCACTTGGCGCGGTTTCTACCGTCTGGCCGCAATACATTACATCAATTTTATCCGCCCACTTGCTCAGCATTTGCAGGTCGTGGCTGATCAGCAAAATGGTGGTGTTGTTATTCTGGTTCAGACGCGTGAGCAGGCGGAAAATCTGGGCCTGGGTGGTTGGCTCCATCGCGTTCGTTGGTTCGTCCGCAATCAGCAGACGCGGCTGATTCGCCAGGGCGATGGCAATCATCACTTTCTGGCATTCACCGTCGGTCAGTTCGTAGGGGAAACTGCGCATCGCGTCTTTATGGTCTTTGATCCCGACACGGTGCAACAGCTCAATGGCACGACGTTTACGCCAGCCGAAACGCTGCCACCAGCGGCCTTTATAGGTCCAGCCGGGGATGTTCTGCATCAGCTGTTTCCCGACGCGCTCGGACGGATCGAGACAGGATTGCGGCTCCTGGAAAATCATCGAGACGTTATGGCCCACCAGTTTGCGGCGTTCGCGCGGGGAGAGACGCAACAGATCGATGTCGTCGAAGCGCATACGATCGGCGGTCACCCGCCAGTTGTCTTTCGCCACGCCGCAAATGGCCTTGGCGATCAGACTTTTCCCCGAACCCGATTCGCCCACCAGCCCGCGGATTTCGCCCTCTGCGAGCGTAATACTGATGCGATCCACGGCCTTGACCCAGCCTTCGCCCGTTTTAATTTCTATTGTGAGGTTGCGGATATCGAGTAACGGCATTATTGCACCCCCGCATTGATTGCGCGGCGGATCCCGTCGCCCAGCAGGTTAACGAGCAGCACGCTCACCATGATGGCCGCGCCCGGCAGCATGACCGTCCACGGCGCAACGTAAATCAGCTCCAGCGCATCGCCGAGCATGGCGCCCCATTCCGGGGAGGGAAGCTGCGCGCCAAGGTCCAGGAAGCCCAGCGCTGCGATATCCAGAATCGCCATCGACAGGGCGCGGGTGATCTCCGTCACCAGCCCGGCGGCAATGTTAGGCAGCACGGCAAACCACAAAATATTAAACGTGGTGGCGCCATCCAGACGGGCGGCGACGACATACTCTTTTTCCAGCTCGTCGTGAACCAGGCTGTAAACCGAACGCACCATGCGCGGCAGAATGGCCAGCCAGACGGCGAACATCGCATGGGTGAGGTGCGGCCCCGCGAAGGCCACGACGATAATCGCCAGCAGCAGTGAAGGAATAGAGAGCAGGGTATCAAGAATATGGTTAAGCACGGCCGACCGCAGCCCGTGGGTTGAGCCGGCAAAAATGCCCAGCGCCAGGCCGCAGATCGCGGCAGCCAGGGTGACCACGAACGCGCCGCCTACCGTAGGTGCGGCGCCGCTCAGTAAACGACTTAGCACGTCACGTCCGAGATCGTCAGTCCCCAGGAAGAACGAAACCTCCCCGTAACGCGACCACGACGGCGGTAAAAGCTGATAACCAAGGAACTGCTGATCGATGCCATACGGTGCAAACCACGAACCCAAAACGCACAGCAACACGAGGCCAATGCAGCCGTAAAAGCCGATCATCGCCGTGGTGTCGCCGTAAAAATTACGCCACACGGTACGTAGCGCACCGGGCGTGCGCTTTTCGCTGTAGACGTTATCGTAAGGCATACCATTCCTTATGCTTCAATGGGTTGGCCATGGCACCCAAAATATCGGAAACAACGTTAACAATAATGACCAGGGAGCCAATCACCATCACGCCGGCAGAGATCGCCGCGTAATCCTGCTGGCGAATGGCGTTGATCATCCAGCGTCCAAGGCCCGGCCAGCTGAAAACCATCTCGGTGATCATCGCCAGCGTCAGCATGGTTGAAAATTGCAGCCCAAGACGTGGGATTACGGGTGGCAACGCATTGTGCAGCACATGGCGACGGAGAATCGTCAGGCGAGACAGTCCGCGCGTGGCGGCGGCCTTCACATAGTTTTGATCGAAGACGTCGATAGTGCTGATACGCATCAGGCGAATTACTTCGGTCGTCGGCGCGACGGCCAGCGTGAGCACCGGCAGCACCATGTGGCGCAGCGCGCTCACGATCATTTCGTCGCGCCAGACTGAATCAGAAAGCCAGGCGTCAACGATGGCGAAGCCGCTCACCGTTTGCACGTTATACAGCAGATCAAAACGGCCAGATACCGGCAGCCAGCCTAACGTCAGTGAGAAGAAGAGGGTAAGCAGTAGCGCCAGCCAGAAAACAGGGATGGAAAAGCCAATTAAGGCAAGCGCGCTGATGAATTTATCCTGCCACTTATTACGATAAATGCCCGCCAGCATCCCCACCGGGATCCCCACCATGAGGGCAAAGCCAAAGGCGAGTACACACAGCTCCATGGTGGCCGGGAAAACCACTTTCAGCTGCTCGGAGATGAGCTGTCCGTTAATGCTGGACACGCCAAAATCCCAGTGTAGCAGGCCATTAAACCAGAACAGCCAGGCGTCCCAGAGGGATGAGCCCTGAAGCGGGGCGTGCGGCGTAAAGTAGCTCAGGCTAAAGCCGACAAAGGTCAGGAAGAACAGGGTGACCAGCAGTAACAGCAGCCGACGCAAGGTAAATATAATCATGGTTTCTTCACCTCTTGTTCTTTCTCACGGGTGACGCCCGCGAAGGAGGCGTTACCAAACGGGCTGAGTACCAGCCCTTTAATATCGTAACGGTAGGCCTGGAGGCGCAGGGAAGAGGCAAGCGGCAACACGGGAAGTTCTCTGGCCAGAATATTTTGCGCTTCATCATAGGCCTCAATGCGTGAGGCAAGCTGTTGAGACGCCAACGCTTTTTGCAGCACGGCATCAAATTCCCGGTTACACCAGTGGGCGTAGTTGGTCTGGGAGTTGATTGCCGCACAGCTCAGCAGAGGACGGAAGAAGCTGTCCGGGTCGTTACTGTCGGTGGACCAGCCAGCCAGCGTTAAGTCGTGATTCATGTCCATCAGACGCGCCTCCTGGAAACGGCCTTCGACAGGCACGATGATCACCTTAACGCCCACCTGCGCCATATCAGCCTGCAACAGCTCAGCCGTTTTAAGCGGACTGGGGTTCCACGCCTGAGAGCTGGTGGGCACCCACAGCTGTAGCGTCAGGTTTTCTGCCCCCAGCGCTTTAAGCTGTTCGCGCGCTTTCGCCGGATTATATTCGGTAATCTTCGCCTCGCCGTCATAGGCCCAGGAGGCGCGCGGAAGAATAGAGGCGGCGGTTTCCGCGGTCCCGTAGTAAATCGACTGCATCAGACGCTGATTGTTGATTGCTAACGCCAGCGCATGGCGCACGGCCGGATTATTCAGCGGCGGCTTATCGGTGTTAAACGCCAGATAAGCGATGTTCATTCCCGGGCGCAGTGTCAGGCGCAGGCGTGGGTCGTCGCGCAAAATGGTCAACTGGCTGGCCGCAGGCCAGGCAAGCACGTCGCACTCGCCGGTCAGCAGTTTGGAGAGTCGGCCTGTTCCACCTGAACCCAGATCGACAATGACCTGCGGCATCAGCGGTTTGCCGCGCCAGAAACGATCGTGGCGTTGCAGGCGAATGTATTGTCCGGCGCGGTACTCTGCTAACTGGAACGGACCTGTGCCCACAGGCTCACGATCGAGACGTTCCTGACGATCCTTTTTCGTCAGCTGATCTGCGTATTCGGCTGACATGACCGAGGCGTAGTGCGTCGCCAGATGCCAGAGGAAGGAGGCGTCCGGGCGCGTCAGGCGAAACTCAACCGTACGGTTATCCAGTTTGCGAACGCTTTTGACCGAGTCCGCGAATTGCAGACTGTCGAAATAGGGGAAGTTCCCGCCATTAACGTTATGCCACGGATGATTGCGGTTGAATATGCGCTGGAAGGTGAAAACCACGTCATCCGCGTTGAGTTTACGGGTTGGCGTAAACCACGGAGTGTGCTGAAAGGCGACATCATCGCGTAGACGAAAGCGGTATGTGGCGCCGTTATCAAGCACTTCCCAACTTTCAGCAAGCTCCGGAACCAGCCGATAGGTATAAGGATCGACGTCGAGCAGGCGATCGTAGAGCTGTGCGGCCAGCGTATCAACAATCAGGCCGCTCCCCGCTTTTTGTGGGTTAAAGGTATCAACTTGCCCGCTGACGCAATAGACGAAACCACTCTCTCGGATATCAGGGGGCACAGCGCGATCGGGCGCAGCAAAGGCCAGATTGCTGAACAGACCGAGTGCAAACAGGGACGATAAAACCAGGCGCATAGTTTTTAAGGTTTTTAGATTCGATCTGCAAAGTGTATCGCACTTACGCCTGCTTCGTAAAAATGTCTGGGGGTAAGTGCTGATAATGTCAGCGCATTTGATGTTTTTTGAGCAATGCCCTTAACTGATGGTAGGTCAGGCTCAGCAGTTCAGCCGCCCGTTTCTGATTATATTTCGCCTCTTTCAGGCTCTGCTCGAGCAAGTTTTGTTCCTGCTGATGCTGGAACTGGCGTAAATCGAGCGGCAACGCCGGATCCTGCTGGCGCGTCGCCGGAACCGGGGGCTGTTTATCCTCGCGACGAAACGGATCGAGAATAATGTTGTCCAGTTCGGTTTCGCTGCTGCCATGCCGGTAAACGGACCGTTCCACCACGTTTTTCAGTTCACGAATATTGCCCGGCCAGTGGTAACCGAGCAGGGTCTCAGTGGCCTGTTCGCTAAAGCCCGGAAAGAGCGGCAGGCCCAGTTCCCGACACATCTGAATGGCAAACTGATCGGCCAGCAGCATGATATCGCTACGTCGCTCCCGCAGCGGCGGCAGCTGAACGACATCGAAAGCCAGCCTGTCCAGCAGGTCGGCGCGGAATTTGTCTTCTGCCACCATCGCGGGCAGGTCGGCGTTAGTAGCGCACACCAGGCGAACGTTAACCTGGAGCGGCTGACTGCCGCCAACGCGTTCCAGTTCGCCATACTCAATGACGCGCAGCAGCTTTTCCTGCACCAGCATCGGCGCGGTCGCCAGCTCGTCGAGAAAGAGCGTTCCGCCATCGGCGCGCTCAAAGCGTCCGGGATGGCGTTTTTGTGCGCCGGTAAAGGCGCCAGCTTCATGACCAAACAGCTCGGTGTCGAGCAGATTTTCATTCAACGCCGCGCAGTTAAGGGAAATAAAAGGGCCGTCCCAGCGGCCAGACAGAAAGTGCAGGCGGTTAGCGATAAGTTCTTTACCCGTTCCGCGCTCACCGATAATCAGCACCGGTTTATTCAGCGGCGCGAGGCGCGAAACCTGTTCAAGCACTTCCAGGAAGCTGTTGGCTTCGCCAAGCAAATTATCCTTATAGTCAGCCATGATGAAATTAACCACTCCTTAGTGATATTCACCAGGTGAGAATAGCCGCTGGATGGATAAATATCAATCACATTGAGTAAAATCAATAAGATAAAAAGTTGGCATGGGATTTGTATTATCTGTTCAGCAGGGCATCGCCCGATAACAGAACTATGAGGATTGAATTATGGGTATTTTTTCTCGTTTTGCCGACATCGTGAACGCCAACATCAACTCGCTGCTGGAGAAAGCGGAAGATCCGCAGAAGCTGGTGCGCCTGATGATTCAGGAGATGGAAGACACGCTGGTTGAAGTACGCTCCACCTCCGCCCGCGCGCTGGCAGAGAAAAAGCAGTTAACACGTCGTATCGAGCAGGCGACTGCCCAGCTTAACGAGTGGCAGGAAAAAGCGGAACTGGCGCTGCGTAAAGATAAAGAAGATCTGGCCCGCGCTGCGCTGATTGAGAAGCAGAAGCTGACCGACATGGTTGCCACGCTGGAACATGAAGTGACGCTGGTGGATGATACTCTGACGCGTATGAAGAAAGAGATTGGTGAGCTTGAAAACAAACTCAGCGAAACCCGTGCACGTCAACAGGCGCTGGCGCTGCGCCACCAGGCTGCAAGCTCGTCCCGCGACGTGCGTCGCCAGCTGGACAGCGGCAAACTGGATGAAGCAATGGCGCGTTTCGAATCGTTTGAACGTCGTATCGACCACATGGAAGCGGAAGCCGAAAGCCACAGCATCGGTAAGCAGAAAACCCTGGATCAGCAGTTTGCTGACCTGAAGGCCGATGATGAAATTAGCGAGCAACTGGCTGCGCTGAAAGCCAAAATGAAACAAGACAACCAATAATAATTCCTGCGGCACCTGAGCGTGCCGCATCGTTAGACAAGGAGTACACATGAGCGCGCTTTTTCTGGCTATACCCCTGACCATTTTCGTGCTGTTTGTTCTGCCCATATGGTTATGGCTGCACTACAGCAACCGCTCTTCACGCGGTGAGCTGTCGCAGAGTGAACAACAGCGGCTGGCGCAGCTCTCTGCCGAGGCAAATAAAATGCGCGAACGTATTCAGGCGCTGGAAGCCATCCTGGACGCGGAACACCCAAACTGGAGGGAACGGTAATGGCTGGACTGAATCTGAATAAAAAACTGTGGCGGATCCCACAGCAGGGCATGGTTCGGGGCGTTTGCGCCGGGCTGGCGCACTATCTGGATGTCCCGGTAAAACTGGTGCGTGTGGTCACCGTATTGTCGATTTTCTTCGGTCTGGCCTTTATTACACTGGTGGCATACATCATTCTGTCGTTTGTACTCGATCCTATGCCGGAAGGTGAGCTGAATGCTGAGAACACGCCAACCAGCAGCGATCTCCTGAACGCGGTGGATGAACAGCTGAGCGCAGGGGAGAAGCGATTGCGCGAGATGGAACGTTATGTCACCTCCGATACCTTTACGCTGAGAAGTCGTTTTCGTCAGCTTTAAGAGAGAACTTACATGAAACAAAACTGGCAACAGGCCGGTCAGAAGGTAAAACCCGGCCTGAAAATCGCAGGTAAACTGGTTCTGATGACGGCGTTACGTTATGGCCCGGCCGGTGTGGCGGGTTGGGCGATCAAGTCTGTTGCCCGCAAGCCGGTCAGAATGATGCTGGCGGTCGCTCTGGAGCCGCTGTTACAGAAACTGGCAAAACGCGTTTCCCGGCGCTACTTGTCACGCTAGATCCTCCCGCATAAGCCCTTTCTCCCCCAGAGAAGGGGCATGACTTTCCTTTCTGCGTTTCTTCTGCTTTTCTGCTTTCTTTGCGGCAGCTCACAATAATGCGTTGCGCTGCGCTGAGAATGCTGCTTTCTGCCCCCGGGTCCGTTGACAGATATTTTTCATGGGAGTAGATTGCCACTCCGTGGGACCGCTACCATGGAAAATAATGTGAACGCAAAAATTAAAAAACTCATCAATCATATCTACGGTGAATCATTTTCAGATGCACACCTTAACGTGTTATTAACTAAGCTTGAAAAAGCGGCGGCTAATATTACGGAAAAGCGTAAGTCAGGCTGGGATGAAAAAGACGTTGTGCTGATTACCTATGCCGATCAGTTCTCCACAAAAGGGGAGCAAGCGTTGCCGGTATTTACCCGGTTCTATAATGAATGGCTTTCTCGTACGTTTTCCCATGTCCATCTGTTACCTTTTTATCCGTGGTCTTCGGATGATGGATTTTCCGTTATTGATTATCACGAGGTTGCTCCTGAAACAGGAACCTGGCGAGATGTCGCGGAATTAAAACATTCAGCCAGCTTAATGTTTGACTTCGTTTGCAATCATATGTCAGCGAAAAGCGAATGGTTTGCTAATTATCTTGCGCAGAAGCCGGGCTACGAAGATTTCTTTATTTCTGTCGACCCCGAAACCGATTTATCCGCGGTGACGCGTCCACGCGCATTACCGCTGCTGACGCCGTTCACGCTTCATGATGGCAGCGTTCGTCATCTGTGGACCACATTCAGCGATGACCAGATCGATCTCAATTTCGCCTCGCCGCAGGTGCTGATTGCCATGGTTGACGTTCTGCTCCATTACCTCATGGAAGGGGCGCGTTATATCCGTCTGGATGCGGTCGGGTTTATGTGGAAGATCCCGGGAACCACCTGTATCCATCTGGAACAAACCCATTGCCTTATCCAGCTGTTCCGCGCCATTACGGACGCTGTGGCGCCTGGAACGGTGATCATCACTGAGACAAATGTTCCCCACAAAGACAATGTCTCTTACTTCGGTGATGGTGAAAATGAAGCCCAGATGGTCTATCAGTTTTCCTTACCTCCGCTGGTGCTGCATGCTGTTCATCGTCAGGATGTTAAAGCCCTATGCCAGTGGGCGGGGTCACTGGCGCTGCCTTCAACTCATACCACCTGGTTTAATTTCCTGGCCTCGCATGATGGTATCGGTTTGAACCCGTTACGCGGCATCCTTCCGGAATCAGAGATCCTCTCGCTGGTTGAAAAGCTTCAGCAGGAAGGCGCGCTGGTCAACTGGAAAAATAATCCTGACGGTACGCGAAGCCCCTATGAAATTAATGTCACCTATCTTGATGCGTTGAGTTTGCGAGACAGCTCAGATGATGAGCGCATTGCACGGTTCATCCTGGCGCATGCTGTGTTGTTAAGTTTTCCTGGCGTACCGGCTGTATATATTCAAAGCATTCTCGGTTCGCGTAACGATTATGAAGGTGTCGAACGTCTTGGATATAACCGCGCAATAAACAGGAAGAAATACACCGCAGGTCAGGTTGATCTGGAACTCAATAATAAGAAGAGTATTCGTTATCAAATTTATTCTCGTTTGAGTGAGCTTATTGCTATTCGTCGCGGCGAGAGTGCGTTCCATCCGGATAGCCAGGCTATTTTTGACGCAATCGGCGAACATATTCTTAAAATTGTTCGTGTTGCTGAAAATGGCGAGCGAATGACAGCATTATTTAATTTTAGCAATAAAATGCAGACCATTTATGGACAAACGCTCTTTGGTAGGGAATTACTATCAGGACACGATATTAGCGGTACGGAACTGAACCTCAATCCATGGCAGGTAATGTGGATTAAAGAAAACTAAAAAGGACCCTAAAATGAAAATGCCCAAAATTGTGCTGTTATCAGCACTGGTTTCGTGCGCCCTGTTATCAGGCTGTAAGGACGATAAAGCATCTCAGGTCACCATTGAGTTTATGCACTCGTCGGTAGAACAGGAGCGTCAGGCAGTTATTACGAAACTGATCGAAAAATTCGAGAAAGAGAACCCGACTATTACGGTGAAACAGGTACCCGTTGAGGAAGATGCCTATAACACCAAGGTCATTACGTTGGCCCGTACCGGCGCGCTGCCGGAAGTGATTGAAGTCAGCCATGACTACGCCAAAGTCATGGATAAAGAGCAACTGCTGGACCGTGACGCGATCGGCAACGCGATTAAAGCCGTCGGTGAAGATACCTTTTATGACGGCATTTTACGCGTTGTTCGCACTGAAGACGGCAAGGCATGGACGGGGGTGCCGGTTAGCGCCTGGCTGTCCGGCGTCTGGTATCACAAAGATGCGCTCGCGGCAGCAGGAATCGAAGAACCGCACAACTGGGAGCAACTGCTGAAGGCCAGTCAGGCGCTCAACGATCCGGCGAAAAAACATTTCGGTATCGCGCTGCCAACCGCAGAAAGCGTTATGACCGAGCAGGCTTTCTCGCAGTTTGCGTTGTCAGGCGGAGCCAACGTCTTTGATGCAAACGGCAACGTGAAAATCGATACCCCTGAAATGTCGAAAGCGCTGGCGTTTTATCGGGCACTGGCCGCGAACACCATGCCGGGCTCGAATGATGTTATGGAGATCAAAGACGCCTTCATGAACGGCTCTGCGCCGATGGCCGTTTATTCCACCTATATCCTGCCCGCGGTCTACAAAGATGGCAATCCGGCCAACCTGGGGTTCGTGGTCCCGACGGAAAAATCATCAGCCGTGTACGGCATGATCACCTCGTTGACTATCACGACCGGCCAGACCGAAGAGGAAACGCAGGCGGCAGAAAAATTTGTGACCTGGATGGAGCAGGCTCAAAACGCGTCTGACTGGGTGATGATGTCCCCTGGTGCGGCGCTGCCGGTGAACAAACTCGTGGTGGGCACTGAGAGCTGGAAAAACAACGACGTGATCAAAGCCTTTGGTCAACTGCCTTACGAGCTGATTGCGCAGTTCCCGAACGTCCAGGTATTTGGCGCCGTAGGCGACAAAAACTTTACCCGCATGGGAGATGTTACCGGGTCCGGCATTATCAGTTCCATGGTGCATAACGTAACGGTGGGACAAAAAGATCTCAATGCGACGTTAAGCAACAGCCAGAAGAAACTGACTGACCTGATCTCACAACGATAGGAGCGCTTTGCGAAGGGAATTATGAAGACGTTGTTTTCTGGTCGTTCAGATATGCCTTTCGCCATGCTGCTGTTGGCCCCCAGCCTGATTTTGCTGGGGGGCCTGGTGGCCTGGCCAATGATTTCCAACATTGAAATCAGTTTTTTACGTTTACCGCTGAACCCGCGTATTGATGCGGTGTTCGTCGGCATGGATAACTACATTCGCATTCTGGGCGATGCTGCGTTCTGGCACTCCCTGTGGATGACGTTCTGGTATACGGCCCTGGTCGTGCTCGGCAGCACCGGGTTGGGACTGGCCGTAGCGATCTTCTTTAACCGTGAATTCCGCATGCGGAAAACGGCACGTTCACTGGTGATTCTGTCCTACGTGACGCCGTCTATTTCACTGGTATTTGCCTGGAAATACATGTTCAACAACGGCTACGGGATTGTGAACTACCTGGGCGTTGATCTGCTGCATCTCTACGATCAGGCGCCGCTGTGGTTCGATAATCCTGGCAGCAGTTTTGTCCTGGTTGTGCTGTTCGCCATCTGGCGTTACTTCCCGTACGCCTTTATCTCGTTCCTCGCAATTTTGCAGACCATTGATAAATCATTGTACGAAGCGGCAGAGATGGACGGAGCGAATGCCTGGCAGCGTTTTCGTATCGTGACGTTGCCCGCCATCATGCCGGTGCTGGCCACGGTGGTCACGCTGCGAACCATCTGGATGTTCTACATGTTTGCGGATGTGTATCTGCTCACCACCAAGGTCGACATTCTGGGCGTATATCTCTACAAAACCGCCTTTGCGTTCAATGACCTGGGTAAAGCAGCCGCCATTTCTGTTGTGCTGTTTGTGATCATCTTCGCGGTCATTCTGCTGACCAGAAAAAGGGTAAACCTCAATGGCAACAAATAAACGCGTTCTGGGCCGTATCGGTTTTTATCTGGGACTGGCGATATTTCTGATTATCACGCTGTTTCCGTTTTTTGTGATGTTGATGACGTCATTCAAAAGCGCGAAAGAGGCGATCTCGCTGCACCCGACCATTCTGCCGCAGGAGTGGACGCTACAGCACTACATCGACATCTTTAACCCGCTGATTTTCCCGTTTGTGGATTACTTCCGTAACAGCATGGTGGTGTCGCTGACCTCCTCGGTCATTGCGGTGTTTCTCGGCACGCTGGGCGCGTATGCGTTATCCAAACTGCGCTTTAAAGGGCGTACGACGATCAATGCGAGCTTCTACACCGTCTATATGTTCTCCGGGATCCTGCTGGTGGTGCCGCTGTTCAAAATCATCACCGCGCTCGGCATTTATGACACCGAACTGGCGCTGATCATCACCATGGTGACGCAGACGTTGCCTACCGCGGTCTTTATGCTGCGCAGCTATTTCGACACCATCCCGGACGAAATCGAAGAAGCCGCGATGATGGACGGCCTGAACCGCCTGCAAATCATCTTCCGCATCACCGTGCCGCTGGCGATCTCGGGTCTGGTGTCGGTCTTTGTCTACTGCTTCATGGTGGCGTGGAATGACTATCTGTTCGCCTCCATTTTCCTGTCCAGCGCCAGCAACTTCACGTTGCCGGTGGGGCTGAACACGCTCTTCAGTACGCCAGATTACATCTGGGGTCGCATGATGGCGGCATCGCTGGTAACGGCACTTCCGGTCGTCATTATGTATGCCCTGTCTGAACGTTTCATTAAAAGTGGTTTGACCGCCGGCGGCGTGAAGGGCTGAGGCGGCCGATATTAACAAGGAGTCAGTCATGAAAAAATTAGTTGCGACAGCGCCTCGTGTAGCGGCGCTGGTGGAATACGAAGATCGTCCTGTTGCAGCACATGAGGTGAAGATTCGTGCCCGTTATGGTGCCCCGAAACACGGCACCGAAGTCGTGGATTTCCGCGCGGCAAGCCCGTTCATCGATGAAGAGTTCAACGCTGAGTGGCAGATGTTTACCCCGCGTGAAAAAGGTGCAGCGCGCGGCATCGAATTTGGTAAATTCCAGCTGGGGAACATGATCGTCGGCGACATTATCGAATGTGGTGCGGACGTGACGGAATACCAGATCGGCGACAGCGTCTGCTGCTACGGCCCGTTGCAGGAAACGGTCATCGTAAACGCGGTGAACAACTATAAGCTGCGCAAAATGCCGCAGGGCGCATCCTGGAAAAACGCCGTTTGCTACGATCCGGCGCAGTTCGCCATGAGCGGCGTGCGTGATGCTAACGTCCGCGTAGGGGATTTCGTCGTGGTTGTGGGGCTGGGCGCGATTGGCCAGATTGCGATTCAGCTGGCGAAAAAAGCCGGCGCGTCAGTGGTTATTGGTGTCGATCCTATCGAACATCGCTGTGAGATCGCCCGCCGTCACGGTGCAGACCACTGCCTGAACCCAATCGGTACCGATGTCGGTCTGGAAATTAAGAAACTGACCGGCAAGCAGGGCGCCGATGTGATCATCGAAACCAGCGGATTTGCAGATGCGCTGCAATCTGCGCTGCGCGGTCTCGCCTACGGTGGAACGATCTCCTACGTGGCTTTCGCCAAGCCGTTTGCGGCAGGCTTCAACCTTGGTCGCGAAGCACACTTCAATAACGCCAAAATTGTCTTCTCCCGCGCATGCAGTGAACCCAACCCGGATTATCCGCGCTGGAGCCGCAAGCGTATTGAAGAGACCTGCTGGGAATTGCTGATGAACGGTTATCTCAATTGCGAAGATCTGATCGACCCGGTCGTCACCTTCACCACCAGCCCGGAAAGCTATATGAAGTATGTCGATCAGCACCCGGAACTCAGTATCAAAATGGGCGTCATTTTTTAAGCTAAGGACAGCAATCATGAAAATCGCAACACAAAACCAGGCCTTTTTCCCGACCGCTATCATGGAAAAATTCGAATACATCAAAGCGATGGGATTTGATGGCTACGAAATTGATGGCCGACTGCTGGTGGAAAACCTCGACGAAGTAAAAGCGGCTATCAAAGCCACCGGCCTGCCGGTCACGACGGCCTGTGGCGGATACGATGGCTGGATCGGGGATTTCATTGAAGAACGCCGCCTGAACGGTCTACAGCAGATTGAACGCATTCTGGAAGCGCTGGCAGAAGTGGGCGGAAAGGGGATTATCGTTCCGGCTGCCTGGGGGATGTTTACCTTCCGTCTGCCGCCAATGACTTCGCCACGTAGTCTGGACGGCGATCGCAAAGCGGTCAGCGCTTCCCTGCGCTGGCTGGATGAGGTGGCAGCGCGCACCGGTACTACCGTCTACCTGGAGCCGCTGAACCGCTATCAGGATCATATGATCAACACTCTGGCCGACGCGCGTCGTTATATCGAAGAGAACGGCCTGAAGCACGTGCAGATCATCGGTGATTTCTACCACATGAATATTGAAGAAGACTCCCTGACGGAAGCGCTGCATCAGAACCGCGACCTGCTGGGTCATGTGCACATTGCTGATAACCACCGCTATCAGCCGGGCAGCGGCAGCCTCGATTTCGCCAGCCTGTTCGATCAGCTGCGTGCCGATAATTAT
The DNA here is from genome assembly GCF_001037675.1 of Enterobacter sp. MGH119. NCBI lineage: Bacteria > Pseudomonadati > Pseudomonadota > Gammaproteobacteria > Enterobacterales > Enterobacteriaceae > Enterobacter > Enterobacter sp. MGH119. Next base: position 957,074 of record NZ_KQ089929.1, read on the forward strand.
CAGGGTTACGTCGTGTACGAGTGCCGGGTGCGTGCCGACGATCCGGCTCAGGCCTATAAGGACTCTCTCACTTACTTGCGTGAATGCTAAGGATGACGAGCGTGATGAGTGCTTCTACACCTTTGCCTCTGCGCGTCGCCATCATTGGCGCCGGGCAGGTTGCAGACAAAGTGCATGCCTCGTATTACGCCACGCGCAGTGATGTTCAAATGGTGGCTGTCATGGACAGCCGCCTTGAGCAGGCACAGGCGTTCGCGGAACGTTATGCTATTCCATCGGCATGGCAGGACGCTCACGAGATGTTGCAGGAAGTAAAACCGGATGTGGTGAGCGTCTGTTCGCCTAACCGGTTCCATTTTGAACATGTGATGGCGGCTCTCGAAGCAGGTTGTCATGTGATGTGTGAAAAGCCGCCGGCGATGACGCCGCACCAAGCGGATGAGATGCGTCTCGCGGCGCGCAAGGCCGGAAAAGTCCTCGCGTACGATTTTCACCATCGCTTTGCGCTGGATACCCAGCTCCTGCGCGATGCGGTAATGAACGGAACGCTCGGTGAAATTTACTTCACCTCCGCGCAGGCGCTGCGTCGTTGCGGTGTGCCGGGGTGGGGCGTTTTCACCAATAAATCGCTCCAGGGCGGCGGGCCGCTGATCGATATCGGCATTCACATGCTGGATGCCGCGATGTATGTGCTGGGTTTCCCGCCCGTGAAGCGGGTAACCGCGCACAGCTTCCAGAGACTGGGGAACCGTAAACACACCGGCCAGTTTGGCGAATGGGATCCTGCGCAGTTTACCGTAGAGGATGCCCTGTTTGGCACGATTGAGTTTTGCAACGGTGGCATTCTGCGTCTGGACACCTCTTTTGCGCTTAATATCCGCGAGCAGTCGATCATGAACGTCTCTTTCTGCGGTGAGAAGGCGGGTGCAACGCTGTTCCCGGCACACATTTATAACGACGAAGCCGGAGTTTTACAGACGCTGACCCAGCGGGAAGAGGCTGACGGTCGCCGACATCTGCGCAGTATGGATGCGTTTGTTCGCCACGTAATGGGCGAGCCGGTCATGATTGCCGATGCGGAGCAGGGGCTGGTGATCCAGCAATTAGTCGCGGCGTTATATGAAGCCGCGGAAACAGGGGAAAGCGTGACGTTATGCTGAACCAGTCTGTATTAACCGATCCGAGCTTTTGCCCGCATAGCCTGAATAAGTACGCGTCCATTATGGCCTGCGGCAATGGCTACATGGGCATTCGCGCCACGCATGAAGAAGATTACACCCAGCAGACCAGAGGCATGTATCTCGCGGGGCTGTATCATCGCGCGGGACGCAACGAAACCACAGAGCTGATCAATCTGCCGGATGTCACCGGGGTTGAAGTTGAGCTGGACGGCGTCAATTTCACGCTCCTGTCAGGCGAAATTCTTGAGTGGCAACGCGAGCTGGCCTTTGCTAACGGCGAACTGCATCGTAACGTTGTCTGGCGTTCGCCGGACGGAAAACGCTATCGCCTCGAGAGCCGTCGTTTTGTTTCGCTGGACCAGTTGCCCTTAGTGGCAATGCGGCTCTCGATTACACCGCTTGATGGCGCCGCTCAGGCCGTGCTGAAAACCGGCATAGATGCGACACAGACGAACAGCGGCAGGCAGCATCTGGATGAAATCTCGGTCAGGGTTTTTGACCAGCACTACATGCAGGGTGTGTATGAAACGCAGGACCGGGCGTCTGAAGTTGTTGTTTCGGCGTTTTGTCAGCTCTCCGCTCAGAGCGACAGCTGTTTCACCGCCAAAAATCGTCGCCTCAGCGTTCATCATTCTCTGACTATCTCGCAAGGTGACACCGTCACGCTTGAGAAGATCGTCTGGCTGACCCATCGCAGCGATAAAGCGCTCTCACAGGAGTCTTTCGCCCGCAACGCGCTGGCCGATCTCAAAGTCTGCGCGGCAAGAGGCTACGATGCGTTGCTTGAAAGCTCAGCGTACGCCTGGGAAGCGGTCTGGCGTGACGCTCGGGTGGAAGTGACTTGTGCAGAACAGCAGGATCAGCTTGCACTGGATTATGCCGTCTGGCACCTGACGACAATGACGCCAGCCCATAGCGAAAGAAGCAGCATTGCCGCGAAAGGGCTGACGGGGGAAGGGTACAAAGGGCACGTCTTCTGGGATACCGAAATTTTCCTGTTGCCGTTCCATCTGTTTACCCGTCCACAGATTGCCCGCAGCCTGCTGCGCTATCGCTGGCTGAATCTTTCTGGCGCGCGTGAAAAAGCACGCCGTAACGGTTGGCCGGGCGCGTTGTTCCCGTGGGAAAGCGCCGCCAGCGGAGAGGAAGAGACGCCAGAATTCGCAGCCATTAACATCCGCACCGGGGTTCGCCAGAAGGTCGCCTCCGCACTCGCTGAACACCACATCGTGGCTGATATTGCCTGGGCCGTTGTCGCTTACTGGCAGGCAACACACGACGATGCCTTTATGCGCAATGAGGGTCTGACGCTGCTGATGGAAACCGCTTCGTTCTGGATGGGACGCGCGACGGAAATTAATGGTCGTCTTGAGATCCATGACGTGATCGGACCGGATGAATACACCGAGCATGTCAACAACAACGCTTACACCAACTATCTGGCCTGGCACAACGTGGCCTGCGCGCGTCAGTTTATGGCGAAATTTGGGCGTGAAGATGCGCGTTTAACGGAGAATGCCGGTAAGTTCCTGGCGCGCCTGTGGCTGCCAGAGGCCGACGCAGAGGGTGTGATCCCGCAGGATGATACCTTCATGGCAAAACCTGCCATCGATCTGAGCCGCTATAAAGCCAAAGCGGGTAAGCAAACCATTCTGCTTGATTACTCTCGCGCGGAAGTGAACGAGATGCAGATCCTGAAGCAGGCCGACGTGGTGATGCTTAACTACCTGCTGCCGGAACGGTTTACGCCGCAGCAATGTGCCGCCAATCTGGCGTTCTACGAGCCACGCACGATCCATGATTCATCCCTGAGTAAAGCCATTCACGGCATTGTGCTCGCACGTTGCGGTGACACCGAGGGGGCGTATGCCTTCTGGCGCGATGGGATTGCCATCGACCTGGGGGACGACCCGCACAGCAGTGATGACGGTATTCATGCTGCCGCCACCGGTGCGATCTGGTTGGGCGCCATTCAGGGATTTGCTGGCCTGCACATTAGCGAAGGGGAGCTGCATCTTGCGCCGAAGCTGCCTGCTCACTGGCAGAAACTCGCCTTCCCGCTGCGGTGGCGGGGCGCAACAATGCACATTACCTGTGAAGGTGACCTGTTAACCATTGAAACCACCGCACCTGTCACGTTGACGCTGTGGGGTAAAACGCTGCATGTATCAGGGCGGAAGGTCTGTGAACGTAAGGACTTTCTTGTACCTGTTAATGGGACCGCTACCACGAAGGGGCGCCATGACGCTTAACGCTGTTGTATTCGATCTGGACGGGGTGATCACCGATACCGCGCATCTTCACTTTCTGGCCTGGCGCGTCGTGGCGGAGGAGATTGGTATCACCTTCGACGAAGTATTTAACGAACAGCTGAAGGGAATAAGCCGTATGGACTCCCTCCAGCGCATTCTGAAACATGGCGGGAAAGAGGGGATGTTCAGTGACGAGCAGCGCCTGGCGCTGGCGACGAAAAAAAACGCGCTTTACGTCCAGTCGCTGGCATCACTGACGCAGGATTCGCTGCTGCCGGGTATTCGCGACGTGCTGGCGGATATTCGCGCCGCGAAGGTCAAAATTGGCCTGGCATCCGTATCGCTTAATGCTCCTGGGATTTTGCACGCGTTGGGTATTCATCAGGCTTTCGATTTTTGCGCCGATGCTTCGCGTATTAGCCGCTCAAAGCCGGACCCGGAAATCTTCCTTGCGGCCTGTAAAGGACTGAACGTGCGTCCTGAAGAGGCCATTGGTATCGAAGATGCCGCCGCAGGGGTAGATGCGATCAACGCCGCAGGAATGCTGTCGGTCGGGATTGGGCCTGGCCTGAACCATGCGGGATTACAACTTCATTCAACGCAGGAACTGACCTGGGAACGCCTGACGGCGTTCTGGGCATCCCGGGCGTATTGATAAGGAATTAATAATGGCTCAACTGTCTCTGAAACACATTCAGAAAATTTATGATAACCAGGTCCACGTGGTGAAGGATTTCAACCTCGAAATTGAAGACAAAGAATTTATCGTCTTCGTCGGTCCATCGGGCTGTGGGAAATCCACGACGCTGCGAATGATTGCCGGCCTCGAGGAGATCAGCGCGGGTGAACTGATTATTGACGGGGTTTGCATGAATGATGTTCCCGCAAAGTCCCGTGATATCGCGATGGTCTTCCAGAACTATGCGCTCTATCCGCATATGACGGTCTACGACAACATGGCGTTTGGCCTGAAAATGCAAAAAATTGCGTTCTCCGTCATTGAAGAACGCGTTACCTGGGCGGCACAGATCCTGGGCTTGCGCGATTACCTCCAGCGTAAACCTGGCGCGTTGTCCGGCGGTCAGCGTCAGCGCGTGGCGTTAGGCAGGGCGATAGTGCGCGAAGCGGGGGTGTTCCTGATGGATGAGCCCTTATCCAACCTCGATGCCAAACTTCGTGTGCAGATGCGCGCTGAAATTAGCAAGCTGCATCAGAAGCTTAATACCACCATGATTTACGTGACGCACGATCAGACGGAAGCCATGACGATGGCGACCCGCATCGTGATTTTAAAGGACGGCATCATTCAGCAGGTGGGCGCGCCGAAGCAGGTCTACAACGAGCCGGCGAATATGTTCGTTGCAGGATTTATTGGCTCACCGGCGATGAACTTCATTCGTGGCGCAATCGACGACCGCTATTTTGTGACGGAAACGCTGCGTCTGGAGATCCCGGAGGACAAGCTGGCCGTACTGAATGCGCAAGGTTACCAGCGTAAAGCGGTTGTCTTTGGGATCCGTCCGGAAGATATTCTCACCGTACAGCGAAGCGGCGAAAACATCACGGCGAAGATCAGCGTTGCTGAGCTGACCGGGGCTGAATTTATGCTTTATGCCACCGTGGGTGGGCATGAACTGGTTGTCCGTGCGGGAGCGGCGGATGATTACGTTGCCGGAGATAATATCGGCATCCAGTTCGACATGAATAAGTGCCATTTCTTCGATGCTGATACTGAAACAGCTATTAGATAAGAAAGGTGTTCGCCGGAAATGAAAGTTTCCGGTTTTTTGTATGTTAATTATAAAGGAATATTTTAATGAGTACTCTACTAAGAAGTGCTGCGCTCGTCCTGTGCGCAGGGGTGAGCTGCGCGCAAGCAACTGAATCAGCCAAACAGTGGGAATTTAATATTGGTGCCATGTATGAAATTGAAAACGTCGAAGGTCAGGCCGACGATAAAGATGGATTATATGAACCCTCCGTGTGGTTTAATGCCACTTGGGATGCATGGACCATTTCGCTGGCTATGTATCAGGAAGGGCCGGTTGATTACAGTAGCATGACGCGCGGCACCTATTTCGATCGCCCCGAAGTAGAATTACGCTATCGTATTATTGGTACCGATGATTTCACGCTGGGACTGACGGGTGGTTTCCGTAATTACAGCTATCATTTCAAAGATGAGGATGGCGCGAAAGCGGGCAGCGCAAATATGCAGCGCTATAAAATTCAACCGGACTGGGATGTAAAATTAACCGATGACTGGCGTTTTGGCGGATGGTTTGCCATGTACCAGTTTGCGAATGACCTGGCAAAAACCGGTTATTCTGACAGCCGTGTTGAAACGGAAACCGGTTTTACCTGGACAATTAACGAAACCGTCTCTGCAAAAGTTAATTACTATTTAGAGCGGGGTTTCAATATGGACAGTTCACGTAATAACGGTGAATTCTCCACTCAGGAAATTCGCGCCTATCTGCCGATTTCATTGGGTCAGACGACGCTAACGCCTTATACCCGTCTGGGACTCGATCGCTGGTCAAACTGGGACTGGCAAGACGATCCTGAGCGTGAAGGACATGATTTCAACCGTTTGGGTATGCTGTACGCCTATGATTTTAACAATGGTTTATCCATGACGCTGGAATATGCCTACGAATGGGAAAACCATGACGAAGGGGAAAGTGACCGCTTCCACTATGCCGGTATCGGCGTGAATTACGCGTTTTGATAACACTTCACCAGGGGCGTTTGCCCCTGGTTTTTAGCGTAATGAAGCCGCATCTGAAAAATGCGTTTCAACCAATACCTTATGCGGGGCAGGTTTACCCGCAATGCACCTGAACAACAAATCGCAGCTCTCTTCGCCCAGCTTTCTCGTGGGGATATCAAAACCGCCTGGTGCAGGGGTTAAAATGAGAGATAGTATCGGGTCGCTGTATCCTGCCATTGCGACCTGTTCCGGGATCGTCAGATTTAGCTCATCCGCGGCACGATAAAGACTTAGCAATTTCATGCTGTCCGTCGCAAAAACTGCATCAGGCGGGTTGTCTGATGAGAGTAGCTGACAGGCCGCCTGAAGCGCGCTTTCATGGGTATATCCGCCATCAATAACCCAGTCCGGATTAATCGCAATACCGTGCTTCTCAAGGCTCGATTTATAGCCCGCCAGGCGATCGATAGAAACGTGATAATCGAGCGGGGCATGCAGGCAGGCAATTTTAGTGCGACCATGTTTGATAAATGAGTCGGTTAATATGGCGCTGTCGTGGAAATTATCCGTGTCGACAGAATAGATATTCTGGTAATTGCCTTCCACTTTACCAATAACGACCACGGGCACACCGTATTCGTCCAGCGTCGCGAAAAAAGACTCGTTCGCCGGCGAGCTTAGCATGATGATCCCTTTGATCATCTTCTGCTTTATTTTACCCACGCATTTTTGCAGATCATCTTCGCTGCTTTTGGACGTTTGTAAAATAACATCAAAACCTTCTTCTTCTGCTTTTGCCGTTATGGCATGCAGTACATCAGAGAAAAACGGATTCCCTGCGGTGGTTTTGGTTGAACGGGTCGAAATAACCATAATGGCGTCGAAGCCAGAAGAGGTGAGTGCGCGGGCAAGTTTATTCGGTTGATAATTTAATTCTTCTATCGCCTTCAACACCTTTTCGCGCGCTTCAGGAGAAATATTCGTTTGTTTATTCAGAACGCGCGACACGGTTGATTTCGAAACGCCAGCAACGCGGGCAATATCATAGATGGTGGGTGACATACACCTTACTCACTCCAGACGGACAGCAATTGCGCCCATCTTACTGGAGAGAAAACGGCAATAGCAATAATTAAGAATTGATAATCAACGATCTGCCCCAATTTACTGTATTCTGAAGTGACTTTTTTCAGGGTTCCAGGCAATGAAGGACGGCGATGAAGCGACTTAAAAACGAATTCAATTCTCTGGTGAACCGTGGCGTTGATCGCCATTTGCGTCTTGCCGTGACGGGGCTGAGCCGCAGCGGTAAGACAGCATTCATTACGGCGATGGTCAATCAGCTGTTGAACCTGCATGCAGGGGCGCGCCTGCCACTGCTTAGCGCAGTGCGCGAGGAGCGGTTGCTGGGGGTGAAACGCGTACCGCAACGTGATTTTGGCATCCCCCGTTTCACCTATGATGAAGGTCTGGCGCAGTTATACGGGGAACCTCCCGCCTGGCCCACCCCGACGCGTGGCGTGAGCGAAATCCGTCTTGCGCTGCGTTTCCGCTCGAATGAATCCCTGATGCGTCACTTCAAAGAAACGTCCACGCTCTATCTCGAAATTGTGGATTATCCGGGAGAATGGCTGCTCGATTTACCGATGCTGGCGCAGGATTACCTGAACTGGTCCCGACAGATGACCGGTTTGTTGCAGGGGCAGCGGGCAGAGTGGTCGACCAAATGGCGCCAGCTTTGCGAAGGGCTGGACCCGCTGGCGCCGGCGGATGAAAACCGTCTGGCCGTCATAGCCGAAGCCTGGACGGATTACCTGCATCAGTGCAAGCAGGAGGGGTTGCATTTCATTCAGCCGGGCCGCTTCGTTCTGCCGGGTGATTTAGCCGGTGCTCCCGCGCTACAGTTTTTCCCGTGGCCGGACGTTGACAGCATCGGCGAATCGAAACTGGCGCAGGCGGACAAGACCACTAACGCCGGTATGCTCCGCGAGCGATACAATTATTACTGTGAGAAGGTGGTTAAGGGCTTTTATAAAAATCACTTTTTACGCTTTGACCGCCAGATCGTGCTGGTGGACTGCCTGCAACCGCTCAACAGCGGGCCGCAAGCGTTCAATGATATGCGGCTGGCGCTGACGCAGCTGATGCAAAGCTTTCATTATGGCCAGCGTACGCTGTTTCGCCGTTTGTTCTCGCCGGTCATCGACAAGCTGCTGTTTGCCGCCACAAAAGCTGACCATGTGACGGTCGATCAGCACGCCAACATGGTATCCCTGCTGCAACAGCTGGTGCAGGATGCCTGGCAGAATGCGGCCTTCGAAGGGATCAGCATGGACTGTCTGGGGCTGGCGTCCGTACAGGCAACGCAGAGTGGGTTGATTGACCTGAATGGCGAGAAAATTCCGGCCCTGCGGGGCAACCGTCTCAGCGACGGTGAGCCGCTCACGGTCTATCCGGGGGAAGTTCCGGCGCGTCTGCCGGGCCAGGCTTTCTGGCAAAGCCAGGGTTTTCAGTTCGAAGCCTTCCGTCCGCAGAGCATGAACGTTGATCAGCCATTGCCGCACATCCGTCTGGATGCTGCGCTGGAGTTTTTAATCGGAGATAAATTGCGATGACGGAACCGTTAAAACCTCGCATTGATTTTACCGGCCAGCTTGAGCAGACGCCCCATGAGGCGTTCAAAACGGCGCAAACCTTCAGCGGCCCGCAGGCTGACAACTTTGCTCCCGTGCTGGCAGACGAGCCGATGGTTGAAGAGGGGCAGGCGGAAGCGGTGGTTGATGCGGCACTGCGCCCGAAACGCAGCCTGTGGCGTAAGATGGTGACCGCCGGGTTAGCCCTTTTTGGTGTGAGCGTAATCGGCCAGGGCGTGCAGTGGGGCGTCAATGCCTGGCAAACGCAGGACTGGGTGGCGCTGGGGGGATGCGCCGCCGGGGCGTTGATTGTTGGTGCGGGCGTTGGCTCAGTCGTCAGCGAGTGGCGTCGCCTCTGGCGTTTGCGTCAGCGTGCCCACGAACGCGATGAAGCGCGGGATCTGCTGCACAGTCACGGCACAGGAAAAGGGCGTGCTTTTTGTGAAAAGCTTGCGGCTCAGGCCGGGATAGATCACTCTCACCCGGCGCTTCAGCGCTGGTATGCGGCGATCCACGAAACCCAGAATGACCAGGAAGTGGTCACGCTCTATGCGCACATTGTTCAGCCGGTACTGGATGCGCAGGCTCGTCGTGAGATCAGCCGTTCGGCGGCGGAATCTACCCTGATGATCGCCGTCAGTCCGCTGGCAATGGTGGACATGGCCTTTATCGCCTGGCGCAACCTGCGTCTGATCAACCGCATCGCCAGGCTGTACGGCATTGAGCTTGGCTATTACAGCCGACTGCGCCTGTTCAAACTGGTGTTGCTGAATATCGCCTTCGCCGGGGCAAGCGAACTGGTACGGGAGGTCGGGATGGACTGGATGTCGCAGGATCTTGCGGCGCGTCTCTCTGCCCGGGCGGCGCAGGGGATTGGTGCCGGTCTGCTGACGGCACGCCTGGGTATCAAAGCGATGGAGGTTTGTCGTCCACTCCCCTGGATCGATGGCGATAAGCCGCGGCTGGGGGATTTCCGTCGCGAATTGATTGGCCAGCTTAAAGAGACGCTCAATAAAAAACCTGCTCAGTGAGGTTTTGTTTACTAATCGTGCGGGCTGTCAATATTTGTTGACAGCCACCTTCCCGAACACCGTGATCTGACATATCATTTTACTGTTATTGGCTTAAACGGTGAATTTCCCATGCGTCTGGAAGTCTTTTGTGAGGACCGTCTCGGTCTGACCCGCGAGTTACTCGATCTTCTTGTTTTACGTAGCATTGATTTACGTGGCATAGAGATCGACCCTGTCGGGCGAATTTACCTCAATTTTGCCGAAATTGAATTTAATACCTTCAGTAGCCTGATGGCGGAAATCCGCCGTATCGCTGGCGTTACGGATGTACGCACCATCCCCTGGATGCCGTCCGAGCGGGAACATCTTGCGCTGAGCGCGCTGCTGGAAGCAATGCCGGAGCCGTTTCTCTCTCTCGATCTGAAAAATAAAGTCCAGCGCGTTAACCAGGCCAGCTGCCAGCTGTTTGCGCAGACTCAGGAAAAACTTATCGGGCACCACGCCACGCAACTGATCACCGGTTTTAATTTCCAGCGCTGGCTGGACAGCAACCCGCAAAATACCCATAGCGAGCATGTCGTCATCAACGGACAGAATTTCCTGATGGAGATCACGCCGGTCTACCTGAAAGGGGAAAATGCCGCGCGGGTGCTGACCGGCGCAGTGATCATGCTGCGCTCCACAGTGCGAATGGGGCGTCAGTTACAGAACCTTTCCAGCCAGGACGTCGGCGCATTCAGCCAGATTATTGCGGTGAGCCCGAAGATGCGTCATGTGATCGACCAGGCGCGCAAGCTGGCAAATCTTACGGCGCCGCTGCTGATTACCGGGGATACCGGTACGGGGAAAGATCTGCTGGCGCATGCTGTGCACATGGCCAGCCCGCGTGCGGCAAAACCGTATCTGGCGCTGAACTGCGCCTCTATTCCTGAAGATGCCGTTGAAAGTGAGCTGTTCGGGCATGCGCCGGAAGGTAAAAAAGGCTTCTTTGAACAGGCGAATGGCGGCTCGGTGCTGCTGGACGAGATTGGCGAAATGTCGCCACGCATGCAGGCGAAACTGCTGCGTTTCCTCAATGACGGCACGTTCCGCCGCGTGGGGGAAGATCATGAAGTTCACGTGGACGTGCGCGTCATCTGCGCCACCCAGAAAAATCTGGTGGAGCTGGTGCAGAAAGGGGTATTCCGCGAAGATCTCTACTATCGTCTCAACGTTCTGACGCTCAATATTCCGCCGCTGCGCGATTGCCCACAGGACATCATGCCGTTGACAGAACTGTTCGTGGCCCGTTTTGCCGATGAGCAGGGCGTGCCGCGTCCGAAGCTCTCTGCCGACCTGGGCACCGTGCTGACGCGTTACGGCTGGCCGGGCAATATTCGTCAGCTTAAAAATGCGGTCTATCGCGCATTAACTCAGCTTGAAGGGTATGAACTGCGCCCTCAGGATATTCTGTTGCCGGATTACGATGCCGGGACGGTCTCGGTAGGCGAAGAGGCAATGGAAGGCTCGCTGGATGACATCACCAGCCGTTTCGAGCGTTCGGTGTTAACGCAGCTATATCGCAGCTATCCGAGCACGCGCAAGCTGGCTAAACGTCTTGGGGTGTCACATACCGCGATTGCGAATAAGTTGCGCGAGTATGGGTTAAATCAGAAGAAGGGTGACGAATAAATAAAAAAGCCTCTTTGCAGAGGCTTTTTTACGTTTAGGCTTTAAGCGCCTCAAGTGCAGCGGTGTAATCCGGTTCGGTAGTGATTTCGTTCACCAGCTCACTGAAAACAACGTTGTCGTTTTCGTCGATCACCAGCACCGCACGAGCAGCCAGACCTTTCAGCGCGCCTTCGGAAATGGCAACACCGTATTTTTCCAGGAAATCCGGGCTGCGCAGAGTGGATAGGGTGATGACGTTGCTCAGGCCTTCAGCGCCGCAGAAGCGGGACTGGGCAAACGGCAGATCAGCAGAAATGCACAGCACTACGGTGTTGTCCATTTCGGTCGCCAGCTGGTTGAATTTACGCACTGATGCAGCGCAAACGCCAGTATCGATGCTTGGGAAAATGTTCAGGACTTTACGTTTGCCAGCAAACTGGCTCAGCGTGACGTCAGACAGATCTTTAGCCACCAGAGTAAAAGGCTGTGCTTTGCTGCCAGACTGTGGGATGGAACCTGCAACAGCAACCGGGTTGCCCTGGAAATGAACGAGTTGTGACATAGATATCTTCCTGTTTACAAATAGTTAACGTCGTGGCTAGTGTATGTCATCCGCAGTTAGCACGGCAAACCAATTTTCTGCCTTTCCGGCCTGCAAGGAGTCAGTGATGAGAAGCGTTAAGGTCTATGAAGAAGCCTGGCCATTGCACACCCCGTTTGTGATCTCGCGCGGCAGCCGTAATGAGGCCTGCGTGGTCGTGGTTGAATGTGAAGAGAACGGCGTAAAAGGCGTCGGAGAATGCACCCCTTATCCACGTTACGGAGAAAGCCTGGCGTCAGTCATGGCGCAAATTATGACGGTAGTGCCCGAGTTGCAGGCGGGTCTGACGCGTGAGGCTCTTCAGCTTCGGTTGCCGGCCGGCGCGGCACGCAACGCGATTGACTGCGCACTCTGGAGTCTGGAAGCGGCGAAACAACAAAAACCGCTGCCTGCGCTGCTGGACGTTGCGCTGCCGCAATCGATCGTCACCGCGCAAACGGTGGTCATCGGTGAACCAGAGCAAATGGCCGCCAGCGCTCAGGCCTTGTATGCCACCGGTGCAACATTATTAAAGGTGAAGCTCGACGATCGTCTGATTAGCGAACGCATGGTCGCCATTCGTGCGGCGGTACCTGATGCCACTCTTATCGTCGATGCGAACGAATCATGGCACAGCGAAGGGCTGGCAGCCCGTTGTCAGCTGCTTGCCGATCTGGGCGTTGCCATGCTGGAGCAACCCCTCCCGGCAGAAGACGATGCCGCGCTGGCGAATTTTATTCATCCGCTTCCCGTCTGTGCAGACGAAAGCTGTCATACCCGTGAGAGCCTGTCAGCCCTCAAGGGACGTTACGAAATGGTGAACATTAAGCTGGATAAAACAGGTGGATTAACCGAGGCTCTGGCTCTGGCACAAGATGCGCAGGCGCAAGGCTTTGCTCTGATGCTGGGCTGTATGTTGTGTACGTCCAGAGCGATCGGCGCTGCACTCCCGCTGGTGAACAGCGTGCGCTTTGCCGATCTGGACGGCCCAACCTGGCTGGCGGTTGACGTCTCACCCGCGCTGAATTTTACCTCCGGCGTACTTCATCTTTGAGGCTGCCAGCGCAGGAGATCTGTCATCGCCCGCAGGTATTTTTCGCTCGCTTCATCCGAGGAGATGGGCGGAAACTCTGCGGTGATACAGTGAAGGCTGAGGTCTGCGCACCAGCTGCCAAACGACCCGGGTGTTTCATAGCCAACGCTGCTCACCAGAGGTAGAGCAAACGCATCCGCCAGCCACTGCCCGAGCGCCGTATGACGAGGATCTTCAATACAGGCGAGGGGATCGTGGAAAGAGACAACCCAGGCCGGGTGGATCTTATGAATAAGCTGGCACAGCGCCTGAGTCTCCGGTTCGGAACCGGGTTTGTCTCCCGTGAGCAGGACCACATCTCGCTCCTGCGCCGAACTGTTCCAGCGATACACCGTTTCACCGGCGCGCCAGTTTGCCGCCGGGAAGTTCCTGTTCAGGTCAACGCCGCGTGCATTCGCCCGTAATCCAAGCTGACAACCGTCCGGGTTGACGGACAAAATCACATGATGACGTCGTAAATCGGGGGCCAGCGTACGTAGCGCGCACGAGAGCGTCACGACAGACGAGTTTTCATCGCCATGCGTGCCTGCAATGATTAAGCCGCTATTGCGATCGGCCTTGGGGGCCGGAAACCAGATCAGCGGCGCGCCTAAAAATGAGCGTCCATAATGTTCAGTTCCTGGCGGGAAGGCACCGCGTTCCGTTCTTGGTCGGGTAGTTGCCATAGTAAACCCTGATGATAAAGTCACTTCTGGCAGTGTTGTGCAAAAGCCGCGCTTAATCAAATAGTTTCCGTGTGTGTGGAAAATTGCCTGACATCAACTTTCCGGAGGAAGCATTTGCATTTCTCCGTTTCGAAACAAATAATTACGCATCTGCCTGTTACCTGACATCATTAAGGGGATCGTATGAAGCATCCTGTTTCGCTTCTTTGTACTGCGCTGTGGCTGTGCGGGCTTTCTTCACTTTCATATGCCGCGGAGGTTCCCGAAGGAACGGTTCTGGCGCAAAAGCAGGAGCTGGTTCGACATATCAAAGATGAGCCCGCTTCGCTCGATCCGGCAAAAGCGGTGGGGTTGCCCGAGATACAGGTGATCCGCGACCTCTATGAAGGGCTGGTGAATCAGAACGAAAAAGGGGAGTTAGTTCCCGGCGTGGCGACGCGCTGGCAGAGCAATGACAATCGCATCTGGACGTTCACGTTGCGGGATAACGCTAAGTGGTCTGACGGTACCCCGGTGACGGCACACGATTTTGTCTATAGCTGGCGTCGTCTGGTTGATCCTAAAACAACGTCACCTTTCGCCTGGTTTGCGGCGCTGGCGGGCATTAACAATGCCCAGGCCATTATCGACGGCAAAGCTGCTCCGGATACGCTCGGCGTGACGGCGGTGGATGCTAAAACGCTGCGCGTGCAGCTTGACAAACCGCTGCCCTGGTTCAGCAATCTGACGGCTAACTTCGCGTTTTATCCTGTTCAAAAGGCCAATGTGGAAAGCGGTAAGGAATGGACGCGCCCTGGCGCGCTCATTGGCAACGGTGCGTATGTGCTGAAAGATCGCGTGGTGAATGAAAAACTGGTGGTTGAGCCAAATTCTCATTACTGGGATAACGGCAGGACGGTGCTTAAAAAAGTCACCTTTGTGCCGATCAACCAGGAGTCCTCAGCGACCAAACGCTATCTTGCGGGCGATATCGATATTACAGAATCGTTTCCGAAAAACATGTACCAGAAGCTGCTTAAAGATATTCCGGGACAGGTATATACACCGCCACAGCTTGGGACCTATTACTACGCGTTTAACACGCAAAAAGGCCCAACCGCGGATGCCCGCGTACGTCTCGCGCTCAGCATGACTATAGACAGACGTATTATGGCGGAAAAAGTCCTGGGGACCGGTGAGAAACCGGCCTGGCATTTTACTCCCGATGTCACTGCGGGTTTTACGCCGGAAACCTCGCCATTTGAGCAGATGTCGCAGCAAGAGCTGAATGCGCAGGCGAAAACGTTGTTGCAGGCGGCAGGCTATGGCCCTCAGCGTCCGCTAAAATTAACGCTGCTGTATAACACGTCTGAAAACCACCAGAAAATCGCGATTGCCGTTGCATCCATGTGGAAGAAAAATCTGGGTGTTGACGTTAAGTTGCAGAATCAGGAGTGGAAAACCTACATCGACAGCCGCAATACCGGGAATTTTGACGTCATCCGTGCATCGTGGGTAGGGGACTACAACGAGCCGTCGACATTCCTGTCGCTGCTGACCTCCTCCCATAGCGGGAATATCTCACGATTCAACGACCCTGCTTACGATAAGATTATTCATCAGGCGACGCTCGAAACCACTGAAAAAGCGCGTAATGCCGACTACAACATGGCCGAGAAGATCCTCACCGAGAAAGCACCGATTGCCCCTATTTATCAGTACACCAATGGACGTCTCATCAAGCCATGGGTTAAAGGTTATCCGATAAATAACCCAGAGGATGTTGCGTACAGCCGTACAATGTATATTGAAAAGCATTAAAAAGAGGTCAGGGCGCTACGTGATTATGGTAAATATCCATTAACCGCATAAGCGCCCGCTCTCAGGGTTGATAGTTTTACAGCCTGATTATTACCAAATATCCCCTTCATATCAGCCCATCACTTATTGTCATGATGAATATCTTCAGAGAGATTCTTTCTACCGTTTATCGAAAAACGCGTAGTCATTTATTCGCCATTCCTGTAGCAGTATAGTCATTACTGTTTTAAAGGTTGAATTTGTCCGATACAGGATTTTTTCATATTCAGGCCATTTATTGAATTAAAGCCTTATTTCTCTGCGCTGTTACGGGGTGTGTTAATAAATGCATTGATGTAAATCAATTATTCAACCTCATGGAACAATAAGTTCAATATTTCCAATTAAAGCAGTCATTTCTGCCAAATTAATGTGAATAAATAGTTAATTTTTACTGTGTGTCATGTATCTATGGCATTTATGAGTACACTAATTTAGTGGAATATTCTTAAGAAAAGTCTAATGGTAGATCTTTGATCTGGAAAGTTGATTTCAAATGGACATTTGCTCTAATATGGCTTTGTAAACAAACGTCACTCACTTAACATTTATTTCTTTTAAAGAAAGGGACTGCTATGGCCGATTCATTCCAGAATGAGGTGCCCAAGGCACGCATAAACTTAAAGCTGGCTCTGCATACAGGTGGCGCGCAAAAGAAAATCGAACTGCCACTTAAACTCCTCACCGTCGGTGATTTCAGTAATGGAAAAGAGAATCGCCCATTATCGGAAAGGGAGAAAATCAACGTCAATAAAAATAACTTCAACAGCGTACTTTCGGAATTTAACCCGGAAGTGAATCTGACGGTTCCTAACACAATGGCCGGGGATGGCTCGGAAGAAAGCATAAAACTGAATTTCTCCGATATTAAGGATTTCGAACCTGAACAGGTTGCCCGCCAGATCCCCCAGCTCCGCGCCATGCTGGCCATGCGTAATTTATTACGCGACCTCAAATCCAATCTCCTTGATAACGCTACTTTCAGAAAAGAACTCGAGAAAATTCTCAAAGACCCGGCGCTGTCTCAGGAATTACGCGACGAAATGAGTGCACTGGCCCCGAAATAAGCGGCATGTGTAATTTAATGGATTAACCGGGAATATGCTGATGTCTGTGAATACTGAAACCGCCTCCGCGCAGGGGCAGACCACCGTACTGGAAAAAGAGGGCGTTTACGCCTCCCTGTTTGAAAAAATCAACCTGACCCCGGCCTCCAGCCTGGGGGATATCAATGCGTTTCTGGATGACGCCGCGCTTTCTGACGCTCCGGCGGGTGAACGCCTGACGGCGGCAATGCAGGTGTTTATGGACTGCATCCGCAAATCCGGTCAGCCGGTGGAGAAGCTCGACAAAACGCTGATTGACCACCATATCGCTGAGCTGGATTTCCAGATCAGCCGTCAGCTGGATGCCGTAATGCATCACCAGGAGTTCCAGAAGGTGGAGTCCCTGTGGCGCGGCCTGAAGCAGCTGGTGGACAGCACCGACTACCGCCAGAATGTGAAAACCGAAATTCTGGATGTGTCGAAAGAAGATCTGCGTCAGGACTTTGAAGACGCGCCGGAACTTATTCAGAGCGGCCTCTACTGGCACACCTATACCGCCGAATACGACACCCCGGGCGGCGAGCCGATTGGTTCCGTGATTTCATCCTATGAATTTGACGCCAGCCCGCAGGATGTGGCGCTGCTACGCAACATCTCTAAAGTATCAGCTGCCGCACATATGCCGTTTATTGGCTCTGTCGGTCCGAAATTCTTCCTGAAAGACTCGATGGAAGAGGTCGCTGCAATTAAGGATATCGGCAACTACTTCGACCGCGCGGAATACATCAAGTGGAAATCCTTCCGCGACACCGACGACGCCCGCTACATCGGCCTCGTGATGCCGCGCGTGCTGGGGCGTCTGCCGTATGGCCCGGACACCGTACCGGTACGCAGCTTTAACTACGTTGAGCAGGTGAAAGGCCCGGATCACGAGAAATACCTGTGGACCAGCGCGTCGTTCTCCTTCGCGTCAAACATGGTGAAGAGCTTCATCAATAACGGCTGGTGCGTGCAGATCCGTGGCCCGCAGGCGGGCGGGGCGGTGAAAGATCTGCCTATTCATCTGTACGATCTGGGCACCGGCAACCAGGTGAAAATTCCGTCTGAGGTGATGATCCCGGAGACCCGCGAGTTTGAGTTTGCCAGCCTCGGCTTTATCCCGCTCTCGTATTACAAAAACCGCGACTATGCCTGCTTCTTCTCGGCGAACTCCGCGCAGAAACCGGCGTTGTACGACACCGCAGATGCCACGGCCAACAGCCGCATCAACGCCCGTCTGCCGTACATCTTCCTGCTGTCGCGTATTGCGCACTACCTGAAGCTCATCCAGCGCGAGAACATCGGCACCACCAAGGACCGCCGTCTGCTGGAACTGGAGCTGAATACCTGGGTGCGTAGTCTGGTGAAGGATGACTGATGCCAAAGGGACACAACACGCCATCGCTTTATGAAATGCTGAGCGGTAATTTCTCAGGTGGCCTGAACCTCAACCAGGTCAGCGAACAAAATCAGGTGATTTTATCAGTACTCGATAACATGCAGCGCATCCTCAACTGCCGCGCCGGTACGCTGGCTCACTTGCCGGACTACGGCCTGCCGGATATGACAAAAATCCTCCAGGGAATGCCCGGGACCGCCCACCAGTTGATTACCATACTGTCGGCCGTGTTGCTGAAATATGAGCCGCGCCTGAGCCGGGTTAACGTGGTGATGCAGGAACAGATGCAGCCCGGTGAACTCCGCTACGCCATTGATGCGGAGCTGAAGGGGGTGGGGCTGGTGCGCTACGGCACGGAATTTATGCCCGAGGGCAGGGTATTAATCCGTCATCTGAAACAACAGCAATACCTCGATGCACGAGCCGCCATCTAGTTATTACTCAGGTTAAAACAGTTATGACAATAAATTCTGAACGCCAACTTAAAACCGGCGGGGATCCGCGCACGCTTGCGGATTACGCTGCCTTGCGCGACGAAATGAACAAGCTCACCCATCCGGCACGCCCGGATGTTAACTGGCAACACGCGGAAACGCTCTGTCTGTCACTGTTCGAGCATAACGGTGTGGAGCTACAAACGGCCGCCTGGTATACGCTCGCCCGCACGCATCTTGCCGGCCTCTATGGTATGAATGAAGGGCTGGCGCTACTGGCTGCACTGGTCGTCCGTCAGTGGGGTAGCCTCTGGCCACAGCCTGTCCATGCGCGAGTTGAAATCCTCAGCGCACTGAGCAAACGCCTGCAACAGGTGGTGAGAACGCTGACGTTGACGTATGCCGATTTAGGACAGCTTTATCAGGCTGAGGAGAATCTGAACGCTCTGAGTGACATGTTGCAACGCCTCGAACTTAAGCATGCTGCTCAGCTTGATGCCCTGCGCTCGATGATGCAGAACGCAGCAGTGCGTCTGGAAAACAGCGAAAATACGGGCGTAAGTCTGCCGGGGAACGCGGTGGGGGCCGCGGAACTCCACCTCACAGAACCGACAGAGCGTTGTAAAAGGGTTTATGTGGTTCAGCCCGAGCCGTTGCTGAATAAAGAGCCTCCTGTATCCGTGAAGCAGTGGAAGCCATTTGCTGCGGGTATGTTGTCCATGCTGGTGGCTGCCAGTGTTGTCGCAGTGGCATGGCAGATGATGCATGCGCCAGATTCGGCGCAAATGCAGCTGGCCGCGTCCCTGGCTCCTATACCTGAAGGACTCTCTACAGCACAGTTGCAGGCGCTGCAACAAACGTCACCGCCACCTGAACCGGGGATCAGTAAGACACAGCAGATGTTAGCGCAGCTTTTACATCTGAAACCAGACTGGGCAGTAAGCTACGGCGACCGTCTGGTGCAGCAGGCGGTGACGCTGTGGCCTGAAGAGGCCAAATCCCTGGCGCAACAGTGGCACACGCAGATTAGCGTTGCCGGGCTTGCAGAGTCAGATCTGAATGGCTGGCATCAGGGGATGACGCAGTTACAGCAGTTGACGAACAGGCTGAACGCGCTGGATGAACAGAAGGGGAAGTACATGACGGTGAGTGAACTGAAATCAGCCGTGTTTGCCATGTCGCAGTCCTTCAGCCATACCGTTCCGCTTGAGGAGCAGCTTCGTCTGCTTTCTATTTTACCTGCCGGGCAACCCCTGTCAGCAGCGCAGCTAAACCAGACCGAACAGCATCTTCAGCAGTTGATTGCCAGCTATGCTCTGCTGAAGCACCAAAAAGAATAATGAGACTGGCGAAAAACACGGAGTTGACATGTCAGCAAGAGAGCGTTTTTTTAAGAAAGTGCAACAGAGTATCGGGGACAAACCGATCTATGTTAATACGGCTGAGGCCGAAGTCAGGGCGTTTTGTGAGCGGATGGAGGATCTTGCGCAACAAATCATTACATGGTTTGAAGGTTCTGGTATTGAAATATTTTTATCTAAAAAACATATCACCGATTTAAGTACGGTTGGCTACAGCCTTAGTAGCGGTATATGTCGTTATGCTATTACGACGATCATTTTGCAAAATGGGGATCGCAGCGTCACCATTATGCCAGAACAGGTGATCAGGGGGGCGGAGAAGGGGTGTGTGACGATGAGTATTACTGTCCCCGATAGTCTGTCGGGGGCGAGGATATTCCATTTAAGCATGGCGCCTGATGCAGGCTGGTATATTCGTCGCGGGCATCAAAGTGCAAAAGAGAATATCCTCATGACTGAGGACTGTTTTTTCCAGTCTATCGACTGTCTGGCCTGAACGTCAGCCACCCTAACGGGAGGGGCGTGCAATAACGTAGTTAATATATATTAACTACGTTAACTTATTAAGTACCACTAAACATCGGCACCCTACAGTATCTCTCCTTAAATATATAATAACCGTTATTGAAGGAGTATCAGTAACCAAACTACAAGCCAGATATTTACCGTAACACATGCTTTTTATCCGCCTTAAGTAAAACTGCACATATCAAACTGCAAAACAACAAACCAGCGACGTACGTGAGGACAAATTCGTATGGCAATGCTATAACCCTTAATGCCAACCAAAATATAATGCCCCAGGAAAACGTATGCTAAGAAATATTAGTGTCAGAACGTTCATTGTCTATTTCCTTTTATGTGTATTTTTGGTAAGTGATGGAGTTATAGCGCTATTTTCACGAAATTCTTCGCTTTTTATTGCAGTCATAATTGTACAATTCATCGCCTTATTTTTACTCTGGGCGTACATGACCAAATATCTTGTGACGCCGATCAATACTGTGAAAAAAAGTATTGAAGAAGTGACGTCAGGCAAACTTGGCGTGTCGATACCTGAATTTGGCAACAACTGTGCGGGACGTCTGATCCCGGGGATTAATAGTCTCTCCAGCAACATTGCAACGCTGGTCCGTGAGATCCGCGCCTCCTCGCAAACCGCGATGACCCTGTCAGATCAACTCTCTTCACGCAGCGCGCAGCTTTCCGTCAAAACAGAACAGCAGTCAGCTTCGCTGGTGCAAACGGCAGCCAGCATGGAAGAGATGGCTGCAAGTACAAAAAATAATGCCGACAATACCCGTTTAGCCAGCGAACAGGCGAATCTCGCGACGTTGCAGGCGCGTAAAGGCGGAGAGTTAATGGGGCAGGTCGCGAACAATATGCAGTCGATTACCGACTGCGCCCAGCAAATGACAGAGATTATCTCGCTGATTGACGGTATCGCTTTTCAGACCAATATTCTGGCGCTTAACGCCGCCGTTGAAGCGGCAAGAGCGGGCGACCATGGTAAAGGGTTTTCTGTGGTCGCGGGCGAAGTGAGAAGCCTTGCGCATCGTAGCGCCGAAGCGGCAAAAAATATTAAGTCATTGATTGAAGTTACCAGCCATAACGTGACACAGGGCGTTAACGTGGTCTCTGAAGCCGAAAAAAATATGCATGATATTGTTACCGGTTCGGGCAATGTGAGCAGACTGATGGATGAAATATCCGCCTCAACATCAGAACAGGAAAAAGGTATTTCACAAATTACGCAGGCATTGTCTGAGCTTGAACGCGTAACGCAGAGCAACGTGTCGATGGTTGAAGAACTCAATGGATCGTCAGATGTGCTGCGCAATCAGGTGATTGAGCTCCAGACACGAACACGTAATTTCCGTCTGGAAAATGAGCTCCAGGCTGACAATGCGTTAAGAAGCCGCGAATGGGCGGTGAATTCCTGAGCGTATTCAGGACGATGCCTCACATAATTATTGCTTAACCCTCGGCGAAAGCTAGACTGACACCGAAAGAGATAAAACGGTGGAGGCGCTGTGGAGAGCATCAAAGGGTCTGAGGTTAACGTACCTGACGCAGTTTTTGCATGGGTGTTTGATGGACGTGGCGGCGCAAGGCCGCTTGAAGATCAGGATCATATCGACAACGAACATCCATGCTGGCTGCACCTCAACTACACGCACCCGGACAGCGCCGAGTGGCTCGCGTCCACGCCGCTATTGCCCAACAACGTTCGGGATGCGCTGGCGGGAGAAAGTCTCAGACCCCGCGTCAGCCGGATGGGTGAGGGGACGTTAATTACGCTGCGTTGTATAAACGGCAGTACGGATGAGCGTCCGGATCAGCTGGTGGCCATGCGTGTTTATATGGATGAACGGCTGATTGTTTCCACCCGCCAGCGAAAAGTGCTGGCGCTGGATGACGTCATTAACGATCTGAAAGAGGGCACGGGACCAACGGATTGCGGCAGCTGGCTGGTGGATGTGTGTGATGCGTTGACCGATCATGCCAGCGAGTTTATAGAAGAACTTCACGATAAAATCATCGATCTGGAAGATAACCTGCTCGATCAGCAAATTCCCCCACGTGGTTTTCTGGCGTTGCTGCGTAAGCAGCTCATCGTGATGCGCCGCTATATGACTCCCCAGCGCGACGTTTATGCGCGGCTGGCCAGCGAACGCATGAGCTGGATGAACGACGATCAGCGCCGCAGAATGCAGGATATCGCTGACCGGCTCGGACGTGGTCTGGACGAGATTGACTCATGTATTGCCAGAACGGCAGTCATGGCGGATGAGATAGCCCAGGTGATGCAGGAGTCGTTAGCCAGAAGAACGTACACCATGTCGCTGATGGCGATGGTCTTTTTACCGAGTACCTTCCTGACGGGGTTGTTTGGCGTAAACCTCGGAGGGATCCCCGGCGGTGAATATCACTATGGCTTCACCACGTTTTGCGTCATGTTAGTGGTTTTGATTGGGGGTGTTGCATGGTGGTTGCATCGTAGTAAATGGCTGTAAATTTACGCTTTTCTGAGGCAGAGTCGGCTTCAAAACGACATTTTAATTGAGCGAAGTCAATAAACTCCGACCATGTTAGGTGCAATATTACTCCCGCAGGTGAATGCAACGTCAAGCGATGGGCGTTGCGCTCCATATTGTCTTACTTCCTTTTTTTGAATTACTGCATAGCACAATTGATTCGTACGACGCCGACTTCATAGTCGGCTTTTTTTTGCCTCCTGATTATCTGCGTCTACCCTTTAGGGGTCAGCACCCTAATCTGGAGGAAAAGATGAGTATGCTACTTGCCCTGCAACGCCTGAACACCTGGCAGTCCGATCCGGTGCCCACCGATCCGACGCCGATACCCGATCCTGTCCCACGTCCGCAGCCGATGCCGGATCCGCCGCCCGATGAAGAACCGATTAAATTGTCGCATCGTTAGCGCAGATCTGCGAGGATACGCGCCATCTGACTGCAATCATTACCACGAGAGTATATTGTGACCGCTTTTTCCACGCTGAACGTTCTGCCTGAAGCCCAACTGGCTAACCTGAATGAGTTGGGCTACCTCACTATGACCCCTGTCCAGGCCGCCGCGCTGCCGGCTATCCTTGAAGGCCGTGACGTGCGCGTGCAGGCGAAAACCGGCAGTGGAAAAACGGCTGCATTCGGGCTAGGCCTGTTACAACACATTGATGCAACCCTGTTTCAGACTCAGTCCCTGATACTCTGCCCGACGCGCGAGCTGGCCGACCAGGTCGCGGGTGAGCTGCGTCGTCTGGCGCGTTTTTTGCCTAACACTAAAATTTTAACGCTCTGCGGCGGGCAACCGTTTGGTGCGCAGCGCGATTCCCTTCAGCACGCGCCGCATATCATTGTGGCAACGCCGGGCCGTCTGCTCGATCACCTGCAAAAAGGCACCGTTTCACTCGATGCACTGCAAACGCTGGTGATGGATGAAGCTGACCGCATGCTGGATATGGGCTTCAGCGATGCGATTGACGAAGTGATCCGCTTTGCGCCAGCCACGCGTCAGACGCTGCTCTTTTCTGCCACCTGGCCTGAGGCGATTGCGGCGATCAGCGGGCGCGTGCAGAAGAACCCGCTGACCATTGAAATCGATACTGTCGATGCGTTGCCGGCGATTGAGCAGCAGTTCTTCGAGACATCGCAGCAGGGCAAAATTCCACTGCTACAAAAATTGCTGAGCCAACACCAGCCAGCGTCCTGCGTGGTGTTCTGTAATACCAAAAAAGACTGTCAGGCGGTGTGCGATGCCCTGAATGATGCCGGGCAGAGCGCATTATCGCTGCATGGCGATCTGGAACAGCGCGATCGCGATCAGACGCTGGTGCGTTTCGCTAACGGCAGCGCTCGCGTGCTGGTTGCAACGGATGTGGCGGCCCGTGGCCTGGATATTAAATCGCTTGAGCTGGTGGTGAATTTCGAACTGGCATGGGATCCGGAAGTGCATGTCCACCGCATCGGGCGTACTGCGCGTGCGGGTAACAGTGGTCTCGCCATCAGCTTCTGCGCACCTGAAGAGGCGCAGCGCGCTAATATTCTTGCGGAAATGCTGCAACTGAAACTCAACTGGGTGAATGCCCCAGGTAATATCAGCATCGCTCCGCTGGCGGCGGAAATGACCACCCTGTGCATCGACGGCGGTAAAAAGGCCAAAATGCGTCCCGGTGACGTTCTGGGGGCGTTAACAGGGGATATCGGTCTCGATGGGGCAGATATTGGCAAGATCACGGTCCATCCTGCGCATGTCTACGTAGCGGTTCGCCAGTCGGTTGCGCATAAGGCCTGGAAACAATTGCAGGGCGGGAAGATTAAAGGGAAGACCTGCCGCGTTCGACTGCTGAAGTAAGCTTAAAACGCGTCTCAGAAACGATATCTGAGACGCTGCCAGGTTACTTGACTTCTACCACGTTCAGGCGCAGTTCATCGAATTGCGCATCCTCTTCCTCTGGCTGCCAGCCAGCAGGCTGCATCGGGATCTCTTCGCGATCAAACGCCAGATCCCCGCCATTCACCACCTCTGAACCGTGGTTAATCCCTTTGAAATCGAACAGTTCAACGTCGGCGAGGTGCGAAGGCACCACGTTCTGCATGGCGCTAATCATCTTCTGCAGATGTGGACCTGGCGCCTGGTTGGCGACGATAATGAAAGAAGGGCTTCCCTGGCGGCGCCCATCAGTGTGCTCGTTACGCAGCTCCGCAAACCGCGCGAGAGCGCCAAACACATCGCTGGGAATGATGGGTTTCAGGCGGGTTTTAACCTGAACATATATGCGCTCCTGCCTGGAGTTGAGCTCAATATCCTCATCTAGCTCAACGTTGACCTTCGCCAGGTGCCTGCTGAGGTAGCCTGGGTACCGTTACAGGCAGAAACTGCTGTTCAGCAGCGTCTTACTGCCGCCCAGACCCGAGCGGTCACCGCGAACGGGCAGGTACTGGTGATTGGAAACAGCTACGACACTCGCGGGCGCCAGCAGATGGCCAGCCAGACCCCGGGTGCGACGACCGTCGAAGCTGTCGATTTGGTTGACCTTACCGACTTTGGTGCAGGGTTTAACCTGGAGGCTTCGGATGCGTTGACGCGCCTGGTGCAGTTTGCCGCAGGCGTCATGACCCAAGTTGGCCCCGCAGCGTTGCTGCCCCGGCTGGAAACGCTACGAAGAGGAAGAGCCCGCAATCCGCCGACGGTCGCAGAAGCAGCGTTAGTGGCATTTGCAGAGAGACCAGGTTTTACGCTGGCCGCAGAGGCGCTGCGCCTTCTGACTCGTCAGGACAATGCGCGAGTCTATCGGCCAGAGATTTTGCGCTGTTGTTTGCGCGCCCTGCAGTCGGCTGCTGCCGGAGGCTGCACTTTTGCAGACGCCACGGTAAACGAGCGCGAACGCAATCGCCACGAGAGTCGACCGTTGACCCGGCGTGTAATCGGCAGCACATTGTTGCTAAAGGGACTGGAAGGGGAGGTGGCAGTCATCACATCCCCGGAAGAGATGGATGCACGACACCTCTATGTCGCTATGACGCGGGGATCTTCGCGGCTGGTTGTGTGCTCGCTAACTCCCATATTGGCGGCCCGCTAACACCTAAGAACAAACCCACCACATTTAACATAATATACATTATGCGCACTAATATTAATTAAGAACAAATCCAGCCGTTTTGGGCCCATCCTTGTTCTGCTCATTCAGCGAATTATGCCCATAGATTCTATGCCATCAACGTTCATAACTGTCGTTACAGTCTTGCGTGTTCTCTACGGCAGTCACCTGCACATCCTGAAAGCGCAACCCATCCACACCGGAAATTTTCCCAAACTCTGTCGCGTCAATAAAAATCCCCTCCAGCGTTAACCCGGCCACAGGACGCTCCGGATACCCCGCAATGAAAAATGCCCGCGAGAAATATTTGTTGTCTGAGCGACGCGCCGTCATATTTTTAATCGTCAGTCCGCTGACCTCAGTTAGACCGGCTTCGCCCTCAACACCTTCAGCCAGCTTGCGCCAGTGTTCTGGTTTATCAGATAAATTGCTCTGGTCGCCATAGCTGTACTGCGGAAACCAGTTCAGCTGGATCAGCACCGGAAAACGTACGTCCGTAAGACGTAAATTTTGGACGGTGATATCACGGATAAACCCGCCACGGTTGCGGGCCGACTTAATGCGAAACCCGACGCCCGTTCCGTTAAACGCGTTATCTTCTATCAGGACGCGTTCAATGCCACCTGAAGTTTCACTCCCCAGCGTGATCCCGGATCCCTTATTCAGCGTACATCCTCGAATCACTATATCCCGCGCGGTACGTGCTTTTTGCGCCGCTTCGCGTCCTCGTCCAGATTTGATGCAAATATTGTCGTCATTGCAGGACACAATGCAGCGTTCAATCCGCGCCTGTTCGCAGGAGTCGACGTCAATCCCGTCGGTGCTCGGCCCCGCAGAATTGCTGATTTGCACACCCTCAACCGCGATACGGCGCGAATAACAGAGGTGTATGTTCCAGAATCCGGACTCCCGACTGGTAAAATCACGCAGCAGAATGTTCTGGCTTTCAAAGACCAGGATATTGCGCGGGCGCTGACAGTCGTAATCAACCACCCAGCGCAATCCTCTGGCGCTGTAATCGCCAACCATGCCGCCGCGTTCGTCATCGCCCCAGAAGCGTTGCCACCAGATGACACCCTGCCCGTCTATCGTACCTGTACCGGTAATGCTGACGTTTTCACAATCGATGATATTAATAATCCCTGCCGGCCAGCGCATATCAATGCCGGCCACCCGGGTGTTTATCAGGGGATAATCAGCCAGATCCTGGCTTCCAACGAGCTGTGCGCCAGCATCCAGGCGAAGCGAAACACCGCTTTTCAGAAACAGTGCGCCGGTCAGAAAACGGCCTTGCGGAATAACAATGACATCGTTCTCTTGAGCACTGTTTATGGCCTGCTGAATGGCAGACGTTGACAGGCGTTGCGCGGTTGGGTCCGCGCCACACGCCAGAATGGAGATCGCTTTCATGGCTTGTCCTTAAACAGATGAAAGCCTTAGTCTAGAAATCCGCGTGAAGGATAACCTTTGTCTGTTTGACAGCATGGCGGTCAGGCTGGCAAAAAAGCGGATATTTACTGGCTTGCGATCACCGTAACGCCCTTTTCTTTCATGGCGCTCACCCAGCGTTCATCCGTTGTGTTTTCAACAACCAGCGTATTCACCAGCGACAGGTCGCCAATCACGAACGCCGAGGCCGTGTTGATCTTTTCCGGTGACGCCAGTACCACCGTTTCCGCCGCTCTGCCGGAAAATGCACGTTTGATGCACGCTTCTTCATAATCTCCGGTGGTCAGCCCGGCCTCAGGATGCACGCCGGTGACACCCATAAAAAACAGATCCGCATGAATATTATTGATGCCTTCAATTGCGGCCGCGCCGACCGTGACGATGGAGTGTTTATACAAACGACCACCGATCAGGATCACCTCTATGCTCGGATGGCCGACCAGACCCAATGCGATACCCGGGCTGTGCGTCACCACGGTTATCCGTAAATCGGGTGGCAAGAATGTAATAAGTTCGGTGGTGGTCGTCCCGCCATCAATGATCACCACCTGCCCCGGTGAAATGAGCTGCGCGCCTCGCCGTGCCACGCGTTTTTTTGCATCCATTTTGACGGACTGACGCTCGGCAAAAGGCGCAATCGCTGAAGATGCTGGCAGTGCACCGCCGTGAACACGCTGCAAACGCCCTTCTGCCGCCAGTTCACGTAAATCCCGGCGGATAGTGTCCTCAGACACCGAGAAAAAGAGGCTGAGCGCAGTTGACTGGACCTGGCCTTCCGCCTCCAGTTTTTCCAGAATCAACTGTTTACGCTGGCTTGTAAGCATGATTTATTCCTGATGTTGCACGATATATCTTGTATTTGCGCGATAGTGCTGTTTATGATGCTTACTCTACGAGAGGAGAGCCAAACGTGCAATCAAAACGTGCAGATATACGCATCATCAACAGCGAAACGTTGTCCGACAACTGGTATAACCTGAAAAAATACACTTTTGACTTCCAGCGCAGCGATGGCGACTGGCAGCGGCAAGAGCGTGAAGTGTATGACCGGGGGAATGGCGCGACGATCCTGCTCTATAATCGCGACAGCAAAACCGTCATTCTGACGCGTCAGTTCCGTTTCCCGGTGTTTATCAATGGTCACGAAGAGGATCTCATTGAGGCGGCCGCCGGGTTGCTCGATAACCTTGACCCGGAAAGCCGGATTAAGGCCGAAGCGGAAGAAGAAACCGGGTTTAAGGTGACGCGCGTAGAGAAAATTTTTGAGGCCTATATGAGCCCGGGCTCGGTTACCGAGAAACTCTACTTCTATCTGGCGGAATATCATCCGCAGGATCGGACCAGCGCGGGCGGCGGCGTTAAAGCTGAGGGGGAAGATATCGACGTGCTGGAAATGACGCTGGACGACGCGCTTCGGGGCATTGAAAATGGGCAGATCGTCGACGGAAAAACCATCATGCTGCTCTATCACCTGGCCCTCAAAGGCATTTTATAATCTCACCATTAGCCAGATACCTGCCCCGGCGCAGGTATTTGCCTGTGCTATTCTTGCTGAACACCTCAACATGGAGATGCGAAAATGGCCGACTGGGATCCCTCTCTTTATCTACAGTACAGCGCAGAACGCACACGTCCCGCCGCTGAGTTACTGGCCCGGGTGCCGCTTGCTGACATAACCTCAGCCGTGGATTTGGGCTGCGGGCCAGGCAACAGCACCGCGCTGCTGAAACAGCGCTGGCCTTCTGCGCAGATCGCCGGCGTGGATAACTCCCCGGCCATGCTGGAGGAAGCCCGACAGGCCCTGCCAGACTGCCACTTTGTTGAGGCGGATATCCGGCACTACAAACCTGACCAGCCGCTCAGCCTGATCTACGCCAACGCCTCATTGCAATGGATCCCGGACCATTACCACCTTCTGCCACACCTGGTTTCACTGCTCCAGTTAAACGGCGTGCTGGCGGTGCAAATGCCTGACAACTGGCTTGAGCCGACGCACGCCCTGATGCGTGAAGTTGCCTGGGAACAGGGCTACCCCGATCGTGGCCGCGAGCCATTGCCGGGTATCCATGCCTACTACGATATTCTGACGGAAGCGGGATGTGACGTGGATATCTGGCGCACCACCTACTTCCATCAGATGAGCTCTCATCAGGCGATTATTGACTGGGTCAGCGCGACGGGGTTACGGCCGTGGTTACAGGAACTCAACGAAAGCGAGCAGAAAAACTATCTGAAACGCTACCTTGAGCTGCTGGAAGAGCAGTATCCACTCCAGGAGAACGGGCAGATACTGCTGGCTTTTCCGCGCCTGTTTATGGTGGCTCAGCGGGTTCCGTAAGCCGGATCAGGAACGCGCTTCCTTGAGCAACTGCTGAATCACGGCCTCCTGCTTGTCGTAGTTACCTTCGCCAAACGCGGTGTAACGCAGTAGCCCTTTCGCATCGAAATAGTAATGCGCTGGCCAGTACTGATTTCCGAACGCGCTCCAGATTTTGTAGTTATTATCCGTCACTACGCGGTACGGCAGCTGCCATTTATTGACCGCGTTTTTCACCGATGATAACGGCTTTTCCCAGGGGTATTCCGGGGTATGGACGCCAATCACCACCAGACCTTGTGACTCATATTTCTTCGCCCAGTCTCGAACATGCGGAAGGGTATGCTGGCAGTTGATACAGTCCCAGGTCCAGAAATCGATAAGCACAACTTTCCCCCGCAAGGCCTCAGACGTGACAGGGTCACCGTTTATCCAGCCCGTACCGCCGCTTAATGATGGTAGCTGGCTGCTCGGCGTTGCGTCAGCGACTGGTTGCAGTTTCACCTGCGTGGAGGATGGTTGCGCAAGGCTCAACAGAGCGTTTTCCAGCTGGTCGGCAATACCGTTGGCACCTTTCAGGGCAGAGGTCATCCCGCTGGCGTTGAACGCAACGGCAGCTAACATCATCACTCCCGCTCCCTGACGCAAACGCGCCATCAATGCGGATTTGGCTCTCAGAGGGGCTATCAGCTTACGGCCCCCCGCGACAAGCAGCCCCAGCATCAACGCGCATCCACTGCCGTAAGCGGCTAACAGCGCTCCGGTTGCGATGGCCGAGTGGCCCGCAATATTAATGCTGAAGATCGCCCCGAGAATCGGTCCGGCACAGGGGGACCACATAAGTCCAACGGCCAGCCCTGCCAGAAAAGCCGAAACCAGGCCGTGTCGCTGAACGCTGTGGGTGTTGAGAACGTTTCCCGCACTGACCGCCGGACGGGCAATGCGCTGAGCAAACTGCGGGAAGATCAGAGCCAGGGCAGCAATGCTCAGTATCAGCAGCGCAATCCAGCGACCGATAACGGTGGCGTCAGCGATCCACTCGCTGGCAACCGTTACTACCATCGCCACCAACGTGAACATCACAATCATTCCCGCCAGAAGCGCCAGAATGTGTTTGCGCTGCCCCTGAAAGCTAGCGAACAGCAGAGGAATGACGGGAAGCGTGCACGGACTGAGCAGGCTAATCATGCCGCCCAAAAAAGCGATTATCAGAAACATAACGACCTCACGATACGGTTGCTGCGAAGGTGCAGTGAGGTTATTTGACCGTACGAATGTGTTCAGGCCGTGTGCGAAAAGCTGAATTTTGTCTGCCTGCGTATCGGCATGGGGTGCAGATACACAGGCGTACAATTAACCGCGCGGAAGAGTCACGCTTACGGCCAACCCGCCCTCTGCCCGGTTTGCAATATGCAATTTCCCGTCAAGCTGGGCGGTGAGCTGCGCGGCAATGGCGAGGCCTAACCCGGTGCCGCCCGTTTCGCGGTTGCGCGACGTTTCAACCCGGTAGAACGGCTGTAACACCGCCTCCAGTTCTGCCTCCGGGATGCCGGGGCCGTTATCCATAATACGGATCGCTACCTGCCTTTCATCTTCATCAATCTCTATAACCGCGCTATCGCCAAACTTGAGCGCATTATCCAGCAGATTGGTCATTACCCTGCGCAATGCCTGTGGACGAGTAACGATCGGCAGACGCGCATTGCGTGCATGAAACTGCACGTTTTTACCAATGTCCTGATAATCACTGGCGATGCTGTTAACCCACGCGTTCAGCTCCAGCTTCAGCGTGGTCTCTTCCAGTGATTCTGATGACCGGGCATAGGCAATCCCCTCCCGTACCAGGCGCGACATATTATCCAGGTCGCTCAGCAGCTTATCGCGGAGTTCGGGCTGATCTGCCATTTCGATCCGCAGCTTCATGCGCGTGATGGGCGTCTGGAGATCGTGAGAAATGGACGCCAGAATCTGCGCGCGTTCACGCAGATACGTTTGTATCCGCGACTGCATCTCATTAAAAGCGTGTGCAGCCTGGCGCACTTCAACCGGTCCTTTTTCAGTCATCGGTGAATGGGCCGCAGGATCGAGGGAATCAACCGCACGCGTGAATTGCAGGAAAGGCCGGACAACCTGGCGTACGGCAATCCAGGAGCAGAGCGCGACAAGTAACAGCTGAAGAACTAGCACCACGGGTAACCAGCTGGCGACAGGCGGCATGCGCGGGATCAGATCGATAGTGAGCGGTGCGCCGTCGCGGAGCGTCAGATGGGCCTGAATATGGGAGATCGGCCCTGGCACCGCCGTAAACTGGAGCGGATATTGGGCTGAAAGCGTCTCTTTCAGGGTGCGAATTGCATCCCGCGAGCGCTTGTCCGTTGGTGCGGCGCCTGCCTCGCCGGGGCCAAGGATATAACGATAATTACCGCGACTGAGCCGTTCCAGCCACTCTGGCCGCTCTTTGGCCGGAAGCCGGTCGAGAATGGCCACGCTGGTCGCCACGTCATTCTCAAGATTGCCCAGCATAACCGTGCGCGCGCTGTGCATTCGCTCAACCATGACCAGCGTCAGGCTGAGCGCGTTAGCCAGTAAGAGTCCAAGCAGCACAATGATCAGCAGCCGGGCCAGTAAGGTGCGGGGCCATAGTGTCATTCATTGGCCTCGACGATGGTCACCGGCATGGTAAAAACGTAGCCTTCGCTGCGAACGGTTTTAATGTAGGCCGGCGTGCGGGCATCTTCATTCAGGCGCTGTCGCACGCGGCTCACCAGGAGATCAATCGAACGCTCAAACAGCTCGGCATCACGTCCCTGCGTCAGGTTCAGCAGCTGATCGCGGGTCAGCACCCGTTGAGGATGATCGAGGAATACGCGCAAAAGGCGATATTCCGCCCCGCTGAGCGCCACAACCATCCCCTCGTTATCAATCAGATGACGCGCCACGGTATCCAGTTGCCATTCACCGAACACCACCAGGCGCCCTGCCTCGGTCACCTGAAGATTAGGCGGCATAGTACGAAAACGACGCAGGATAGCTTTGATACGCGCCAGCAGTTCGCGGGCCACAAACGGTTTCACCACATAATCGTCGGCGCCCATCTCCAGTCCCAGGATCCGGTCCGTGTCCTCGTTGCGCGCGGTGAGCATCAGGATCGGCAGATCCTTATGCCTGCTGCTGCGCAGCTGTCGACACAGCGTCAGGCCATCATCGCCGGGCATCATCACGTCCAGCACCACCAGGTCGATATGCTGTTTGTCGAGCACTACGCGCATCTCTTTCCCGTTCGCCGCGCCAGAGGCGTGGTAACCGGATTTCACGAGGTAATCGACAATCAGTTCACGAATATCCCTGTCGTCATCGACGACAAGGATGTGATCAATATGCTCCACCGCAGGCTCCTGATTAAGAGGTAACGGATTGAAAATAGCACATATCAGAGCTTATCCGCGTCGACAACGGCTTTAACAAAGTCCTGCGGATCTTCCTGCGGCGGGTTGTGGCCAACCGTTGCGCCGAAAGTACGGTGCTCATATTTTCCGGTGAATTTCCCTGCATAGGCTGCGGGTACAGGATGTGGTGCTCCGTTGTTACCGCCCTCGATGGTGATGGTCGGCACCGTAATATTCGGCAGCGTAGCCAGCTTTTGTTCGTAGGCGTCATATTTCTGCTCACCCTTCTCCAGCCCCAGACGCCAGCGGTAATTACTGAGCGTGACGGCAACGTGGTCCGGGTTATCGAGGGATTTGGCGCTGGCATTGAAGGTGGCATCGCTGAATTTCCAGTCAGGCGAAGCCTGGGACCAAATCAACCGGGCAAAATCGTGCGTATTTTTAGCATAGCCCTCCGCCCCGCGCGGCGTGGCGAAATAGAACTGATACCACCACTGAACCTCTGCCTTCGGCGGTAAAGGCTGTTTGCCAATCGCCTGGCTGCTGATCAGGTAGCCACTTACCGAGACCAGCGATTTCACCCGTTCCGGCCAGAGCGCTGCAACGATATCTGCCGTACGCGCCCCCCAGTCATAACCGGCAAACACCGCCTGTTTGATATTCAGGGCGTCCATCAGGTTGACGATGTCTTTTGCCATTGCCGAAGGCTGGCCGTTTCGCGGCGTTTTATCAGAAATAAAGCGTGTGGTGCCGTACCCGCGCAGGGACGGCACAATGACACGATACCCCTTCGCGGCCAGCGCGGGGGCCACTTCTTCATAACTGTGAATGTCGTACGGCCAGCCATGTAGCAGGATCACCGGTTGCCCCTCTTTTGGCCCGATATCGATGTAACCGACGTTCAAATCGCCAGCGTTA
Organism: Enterobacter sp. MGH119; assembly: GCF_001037675.1. NCBI lineage: Bacteria > Pseudomonadati > Pseudomonadota > Gammaproteobacteria > Enterobacterales > Enterobacteriaceae > Enterobacter > Enterobacter sp. MGH119. The sequence continues at coordinate 991,163 of NZ_KQ089929.1, forward strand.
ATCTGTTTAACCTGGTTAAAGGCCGACGCGTAATCCTTACCCGTCGCTTCTGCCTGACAGGACATCACGGTGCCAAGTGATACGGTCAGGGCGACGGCTGAGTATGCGAGTTTATTAAACATGATGTTATCTCCGGGTAAGTTCAGTTGACGGAGATATAACACCATGCGTTTGTATAGGAGATGTGTGCGGATGCGGTTTTATTGCATACCTGTGTATGTATCACAGAGGCAGATACAGTGTGATACAAACCCAGGTATTAAACGACTAAAGCGAGATTCGGTACCGGACGTAATCGTCGGCTTCACCATAGTGATCATACAGCTTACGCGCAGGATTATTCATGCGGGTTACCCAGTAGAGTTTTGACCACCCTTCCCGCTTGCCTTCATCGATCAGGGCGTCGATAAGCGCTTTACCCGCCCCTGCGCCACGTTCGGCAGCGTCAACAAACAGATCTTCCAGATAGCAAACGGGCGCGGTTGACCAGGTCCCTTCATGCAGGACGCACATGGCGAAGCCGATGACGCGGCCGTCCTTCTCCACGACACGGCAAAACAGAGATGATGAATCTGCGAGCGCCCTGTCCCAGGTGGCCGCGGTAACGGACTCGTCAAGGTAGCACTCATAAAAATGGGTATAGCCATCCCACAGCGGTCGCCATTGTGGGTAATCATCTGTGCATAAAGGACGTACGGTTAGCGTCATCTGTTCTGACCTTACAAATCAATTGCCATTTCAATACAGCGTAAATGCGCGTCGGCCATACGCGAGTAATGCGTATTTTCACCCAGCATGGCAAAACCCACTAGATTTTGCAGCCATGGCGAATCGCTTCGTTACGGACGTGCCAGAGTGTTTCGGCTTCTTCGGGCCTGGCTTTTCTCAGCATCATATAACCCCTTTTATGGATAAACCTGAATAACAAAAGCACGACCAAATAGAATGTGATATTGATGAAAATACCAGAACCCAAACAAAAGCATAACGCTTAATTATGGAGATCAGCGGATGACCATACCCACGCTTACCACCGAGCGCCTGATATTACGCCCCCTGATTGCAGAAGATGCCGTCCAGATCCAGCAACACTATCCGCGCTGGGAGATTGTCCGCTATATGGTGGCTTCAGTCCCCTGGCCCTACCCGGAAAACGGTGCAGAAAATTATGTCAACAACGTTGCACTGCCCGATATGGCCAAAGGGATTGCGTGGTTCTGGACGATTCGCCGTCGCGAAGCGCCTGACGAACTGATGGGGTTGATTTGCCTGTATGACGTGGAGGACAACAATCGGGGCTTCTGGCTCGCGCCGGAATTTCAGGGCCAGGGATATATGCGCGAGGCGAGTATTGCGGCCACGGATTACTGGTTCAATACGCTCAATAAACCGGTGTTGCGCGCGCCGAAAGCGGCTGCAAACAGCCGCTCCCGATGTATTTCAGACAGCAGCGGCATGCGGCTCATCAGGACGGAGAAGAAAGCCTATGTCAGCGGCCTGCTGGATTCGGAGCTGTGGGAAATCACCCGCGACGAGTGGAATGCCCGTCAGGTCAGCTGATAATGCTTATCCGGCATCAGTCTTTCAGGTATGTTCTCTTCATCGTTCATCTGCAACAGATCGCGCTCCATCATGTTGCAGATGGCGTCCAGCGGCAGATCGTTATCTTCCGTTCCAAACGGATCTTCCAGCTCTTCCGCCAGCGTGTCCAGCGAGATAAAGGTGTAGGAAATCAGTGCAGAGACAAAGGGCGTCATGTAATGCAGGTCAACGACCAGCGCAAACGGCAGCATGATGCAGAACAGATACACCGTCCGGTGCAGGATCAGCGTATAGGCAAACGGGACTGGCGTATTGGCGATACGCTCACAGCCAGCCAGCACGATGGACATATCATTCAGGCGGTTGTTGAGGCTGTGAAACAGAATGTCTGAAAGGTGCCCGCTACGCCGCCGCACGGCCAGCCACTCCCCCATGATCAGCAGGATACGGTTCGCCGGCGAGTTGGCGTCCATCACTTTGCGTAAATCGTCTGGAGCCAGATAGCGGGACAGCTGATCGGCATTGGTTTCTCTGCGTAGAGTCATTCGCAGACAGTTAGCAAACGCGATTTGCAGGCGGACAAACTCTCCAAGATGTTTATCATCCGGCAAGGTGTTTTTTACCTCGCGAAACAGCGAGCGCGCCGCTATCATCAACTGCCCCCAAAGCAGACGCGCCTCAACGTAGCGCGAATAACAGGCGTTATTGCGAAACCCCAGGAAGATGGCGATAGCCACACCCAGAATGCTGAACGGCGCGACGGTAAACCGGATACCCAGCGAGGTGTACCACGGCAGCATGACAATCACGGCGATGGAAAGCAGGAAGTTAAGCAGCAGTCGGGTATAAATTTTGGGAAGTACCGAACCATGCCAGACAAAAATCAGTTGCAGCCAGTGCTGTTGAGGACGAACAATCATAATCAGCTTCAGAAAAGTAAAGAGCGCGGCTATTAAACGTGATCCCCCTCACGGTTGCAAGCATGTTAATAGTTCATTGCATTTTCTGACCTGTTAAGCTTGAACCGCACGGTGCCGCAAGTGCGTTCTAAAAAAAGAATGGATAGTATGTTGTAACTAAATAGGGTCTTTAAAAAACCCGGCAAACGCCGGGCATTATGATTAGCAGAGCGGTTTCACCGCATCGCGCATGCCTTTGCTTAAAATCGCATCCAGATCCAGCGCAACCTGGTCTACCAGTCCGTTAACCAGAGTGAGATCCTGTTCCCAGTGTTCGCTCACGCTTAACACCGATGATACCAGTTCACGGGTAGTGACCTGTTTGTCGTGATGTTGCGTCCACAGCTGCTGGTAACGTTCAAGCCAGTGCGCATCGTCCTGCACCGGATAGCGCTCACCGTTGCGCTCGGCACGGTAAAATGCAATCAGCGCCGCCAGAGCAAAGGTCAGACGTGCTGGCAATTTGCCGGTCGCCTTCTGCCCTGCCAGCAGTTGCGGCAGAATACGGGTGCGGTACTTGGTCATCCCGTTCAGTGCAATCGACAGCAACTGATGCTTAATATACGGATTACGGAAACGCCCCGTTACGGCACTGGCGAAGGAGTGCAGCTCGTCGCGCGGCAGATCCAGGACGGGAATAATTTCCTCATAAATAGCCTTCTCTACGAACGCGCAAATTTCCGCGTCGTTCATGGCTTCCCCTACCGTATCCAGGCCGGCCTGAAAAGCGACCGGAACCAGCGCCGTGTGCGCACCGTTGAGGATCGCCACCTTACGCTCTTTATACGGTTTAATATCGTCAACAATCAGGACGTTAAGCGAGTATTTATCCAGGCGCAGTTCAGCTGCAAGTGATTTCGGCCCCTGAATAACAAACAGATAGAAATGTTCCGCCGTGTCGAGGAAGCTGTCGTGATAGTCCAGCCCGGCTTCCAGCTCTGCCACCTCATCACGCGGATAGCCGGTAACAATGCGGTCAACCAGCGTCGAACAGAAAGTGTTAGCATCATTCAGCCACGCAATGAATGCCGCCGGCAGCGCCCACTCCTGTGCATAGCGCAGCACCAGTTCACGCAGGGCATCGCCGTTGTAGTCGATGAGTTCGCAAGGAATGATAATCCAGCCTTTATCCGCTGCCCCGTTAAAGTGGGTAAAGCGCTCGAACAGCAGACGCGTCAGTTTGGCCGGATAGCTGACAGCTGGCGCATCGTCAAACTTATCCCCCGCGTGATAGCTGATGCCCGCCTCCGTGGTATTGGAGAAGACAAACCGTATGTCCGGGTTATGGGCGAGCGCCAGAAATTCATCGTACTGGCTGTAGACGCTGATTTCACGATTTACGGAACGAATAAGACGCGCATCGCTTACCGCTTCTCCCTGCTCATTCAGACCACGAATAATTGTGGTATACAGACCATCCTGGGTACTCAGCGACGGCGGAAAATCGCTCTGGATCGGCCGCACAATCACCACACCGGCATTGAGATCGGTATGCTCGTTTAAGAGGTCGATTTGCCAGTCAACGAACGCGCGCAGGAAGTTACCTTCGCCAAACTGGATGATACGTTCAGGGTAGCACGCACCGGGGAAATCACGACGGTTGAGAGTGTTCACAATGGAGATCCTTTATGATTAGTCATACAGCCTGATAAGATTGGTGTGATAACTTATCAAAACTTCAGGACCAGAACCCCTGTCTGGATCAACTCAGGACGCGATGGTGAAAAATATCAAAGAAATTTATAGAACATCGAGGTCGCCGTCATGTCCCCGTTCGGCATCAGGGCGTAGCGTGGGATCTCCCCCGCCTTTTGCCAGCCCGCTCTCTGATAAAACGTCTCCGCGCCGCTGCCGGTTGAGGTATCAAGCACCAGCACCGTAAGCGCTTTTTCACGCGCAACCGCCTCCAGGGATTCCATCAGCGCCATTGCCGCCCCTTTACGGCGCGCCTTCCCATGAACCAGCAGTTTCGCGACATCTGCACGGTGCGGCTGGTTTTCAGGCTGATCGGTGATCAGCTGGACCGTGCCAACCAGCCCCTGCTCCGCATCAAAACAGCCCAGGACGGTACGCTCGTCGCGCCCGATGCTGTCTGCGACGCCGAGCCAAAAGGTTCGGGCTTTCCCGGCAGAAAAAGGCAGCATAAAGCTGACGGAGGCGCCGCCGTTGACACAGTTGACGAGAATATCGTTCAGGGCATCAATGTGGGTGAGGATGTCCTGTCGGGAGAGAGGTTTAATCAGCATGGGAGAGTTCATTGCGCGTCCTTAGGTTGAATCTCTCCACTTTGCTATTAACATTTTTGTAACGCAATAAGCGATGACATAGGATTTCGTTATGTCATTTTTCGCCGTGGTGTTGCCGCTTCATGGCGTACATTTGCGCATCCGCGTGTTTTAACCATGCCTGAATATCGTTGCGGTGATGATCGAACTCGCTCAGCCCCCAGGAGAACTGTAACGACCAGGGATGCAGCTGACGCGCGTTATACTTTTCCGTTTGTTCGACGAGATACTGCATGGCGATCCAGGCGCCAGGCTCATCGGTATCCGCAAACAGCACCGCGAACTCATCTCCCCCGAAACGTACCAGCAGATCGGCCTCGCGGAACGAGGAACGCATCAGGGCGGCCATCGCTTTCAGAGCTTTGTCACCCTCCTGATGTCCGAAGCGATCGTTAATGGTTTTGAAATGGTCCAGATCCAGCCAGCCAAGGGTTAACGGTTCTGCCCGACGCTGCGAAACCGACAGTGCAAACTGCGCAAACTGGTTAAACCCGCTACGGTTAAACAATCCCGTGAGTTCATCGGTCGTGGCGGCGCTAACGGCTGCAAATTCATCCTCCGCCAGCGCGCTGAGATCGGCCAGTACGGCGGCATCCGCAGCGGTAAACTCACGCGGTGCGTAATCAATGAGACACAACGATCCTACGCACGCCCCGTCGCGTAAACGCAGCGGGAAACCGGCATAAAAGCGCACGCCCGGATCTCCCGCCACCTGCGGATTATCCGCGAAGCGTTCGTCCAGGAGCGTGTCACTCACCACCAGCGGCGCGTCACCCAGGATCGTATGACCGCAAAACGAGAGGTCGCGAGGCTGGCTGGCGAGTGACCGGCCGTCAGCAGATTTCACGATCGCGGCGTGGTCATCCACCAGCGTAATCATCGCCAGCGGCACCCTGAAAAAGCGTGTTGCCAGCCGCGTAAGACGATCAAACGCGGGATAATTGTCGATCTCAAGCAGACCGGATTCGCGCAGCGCATTCATGCGCTCCGCTTCATTAACGGGAATTTGAGGTGCCTTCATAACGTCTCCTGACGCTGAGCATTAGTAAAAGCGTAGCTTAAACAGAGACATTGTCAGTTCAGGAGGCACGATTTACCTCTATGACCAGCCAATGATGGATTACGTTGACGATATACTGTTGTTGCTGCGCACTCAGCGGCACGCCCTGCGGAATAGCGTGCCACTTAGCCAGACAGCCCCGACAGCAGGTTGCCGTGGCATGCTGGGCGATAAAAACCGGATGGCCGCGCATCGGCGTCTGCTTACCGTCATTCACCGGGTGTGCAGGTGCCAGCCGCGCGGCGACAAAATCGGCGGCATGCTTATCGATAGTCTCCGCGCCCTTATCCCAGCAGTATTGCCGCTCTTTCGTCCCTAAATGAAATCGTGAACGAAACGTGGAGCGAGCCAGGCGTGCGAATAGAGGATCTAACGTGGACATCAGTATACGGACCGTCCAAGGCGTTTAGTCAGCTGTTCCAGCGCCGCCACGCCCGCCAGTGAGTTGCCGGTCTCATCCAGTTCCGGGCTCCAGACGGCAATCGCCATCTCGTGAGGGACAATCGCCACGACCCCACCGCCAACGCCGGATTTAGCCGGCAGCCCCACGCGCCAGGCAAACTCCCCGGCATTCTGATACATTCCGCTGGTTGCCATTAAGGCGTTGATCTGCCGGGCCTGCATTGGGGAGACAACGTCCTCGACCAGATGAGGGGCATGGCCCTGATGCGCCAGAAACAGAAAAGTCTGCGCCAGTTCAACGCAGTTCATCTTCAGCGCGCAGTAATGAAAATAGTTTTGCAGCACCGTGGCAACGTCATTATGAAAGTTGCCGAAGGACTTCATCAACCAGGCGATGGCGGCGTTACGTGCAGAGTGTTCAAACTCAGAGCGCGCTACCACCGGATCGTAGGCGATGTCCTGCACGCCGGAAAGCTGCCGCACAATCTGGAGCATCCGCTGGCGCGGCGCGCTCAGCCGGCTTTGCAGCATATCGCACACCACCAGCGCCCCGGCGTTAATAAATGGGTTACGCGGCTTACCCTGTTCGATTTCCAGCTGAAGAAGGGAGTTAAACGGCTGACCGGACGGATCTTTGCCCACCCGCTGCCAGATCTCCTGCTCGTCATACTGGCGCATGGCGGCAACGAGGCTAAGCACTTTTGAGATCGACTGAATCGAAAAGCGCTCCAGCGCGTCTCCCGCCTGAAAACGCTGCCCGTCAATAGTACAAATGGCGATACCGAGCTTATTACCGCTGATCGAGGCCAGCGCGGGAATGTAATCGGCAACCTTACCCTGCCCCAGTAACGGACGAACCTGCGCCAGAATCTCGTCCAGCATCTCATTATGGATGACCGCAGCCACACTTTGCTCCTTGCCCTCAGGCTAAAACGGGCTGCGAGTATAACAGAGGCTTATACGTCACGTCAGGCAGGGAGACGAAAACGCGAGACGGCCTGCAACAAAAGATCGGACTGTTGATGCAGGCGCTCAGAGGCATTTGACGCTTCGCTAACCAGCACATCAGTCTGACGCGATACCTGATTCAGCGCCTGAAGTTGGCGCGTCATCTGATGAATGCTATCCCCCTGATTCAGGGTGGCCAAGGAAATATCATTTAGCAAGCTGCTCAGATTCGCCACCAGCCCGGTGACCTGTTGCAAATTCTCTTCCAGACGGTTTACCACCTGAGATCCTTCCTCAATGCCCTGAAGCGAGTGGTTAATCAGCGCCTGGATGGTTTGCGTAGAGTGACTGCTTTTTCTGGCCAGCAACCCCACTTCCCGGGCGACCACCGCAAATCCGCGCCCCTGCTCTCCTGCATGGGCGGCTTCAATGGCAGCATTGAGGGCGAGAATGTTGGTCTGAAACGCCACGCTGTCGATCATCGCGACGATCCCGCGCATCTCTGAGGATCGGTCGACGATCGTCTGCATCGAGCCATTCACCGCCGTCATCATTTGCTCCCCGCCTACGGCAGCCTGTCGGGCTTCATCCGCGCGCGAGCGGGCGAGTTTTGCATAACCTGTGTTCCCCTCAACGTGGGTTTCGAGATCGGCGATATGCGCGGTCACCTCCTCCAGCTCTTTGGCTTGTCGCGTAGACTGCTGATAAAGCTTCTGATTCCCCTGCGCAAGTGACCCAATATTTTCAACCATGGCGGTAGTGGCCTCGCTGACCTGAGTCACCAGCTGCTGTAGCCCAAGCTGCATGGCGGTAATACTGCCGCAGAGCTGGCTGATTTCACGGTTAAAGCGCACAACGTCAGGCGGCGTGCCTGACAAATCCCCTGCCGCAAGCTGGTTAATATGGATAATCAGACGGCGTAGCGGGGATATCACCCACTTCGCCATTCCAAACCAGACGGCTATGGCAATGGCCAGCAGCACCAGCGGCGCAAACAGGAACAGCCGTTGCAGGCCTGAGAGTTGTTCCATGAGCGACTGACGCCCCTGTATCGCCTGCTTCTCACTCCGTTGCTGATAGCGTGCAAAGTTGTCATTAAAATCGGTCTGAAAGGCCTGGGCGGGTACGGCAAAAAAGAGGTCGATGCTGTTGGTTTTCACCAGCCCTTCCGCCTGCTCGCTAATGGCACCGAAGAACAGCTGATAGCTGTTAACAAGCCCCTCGTCCTGCGGAGGATTAAGTGCGAGCCATGCTTGCCATGCCTGTTTAGACGCCGCCAGGGATTTTTGCGCCTCGTCCATCAGGCTATGCCAGCTCCCTTCCGAACCGGTCTCTTTATCCTGCATAAAGTACACTCCGGAGCGGTTGAGCAGATCGCTCGCCGCAAGCAGCGAAATACGGGCCTGATCCAGCCTGCTCTGTTGCTGCCAGGCCAGCTGATTGCGCTGTTCGTTACGCTGGGCTTGATTCAGGGAGGCGGTCAGCAGGAAGGAGGAAGAGAGTTGCAGGGCGGAGAAAAGGCCAATAATACAAAAGATGCCGGTCAGCAGGCCAAACTGACGAGGAATAAAGCGCGGCGCAAGACGGCGAAAAATTTGCGTTAGGTTCATAATTTTCTTCTGTAACAATACGTTAGACGCGGCGAGTCTACGAAACGAAAATGACAGAACCATTACGCAAAAATGACAGGAAACGTGAATTGCCGGGTAGCGGCCTGGCCTTACCCGGCAACAATATTAGATGCGGTCCTTCCACACCGTCTGCACATTACAGAACTCATGCAGACCGAAATGAGATAGCTCTCGCCCGAAGCCGCTCTTCTTCACTCCGCCAAAGGCAACGCGCGCATCGCTTGCGCTATAGCCGTTGATAAAGACTCCGCCGCACTCCAGCTCGCGAGAGAAGGTTTCAGCCAGCGCATCGTTCGCGGTAAAGACCGTCGCCGATAAGCCAAAATCGCTGTCGTTAGCCAGCTGCAACGCGTGCGCCGCATCATTGGCGACGGTAATCGCGGCCACCGGGCCAAACAGCTCCTGACGGAAGGCCGTCATCTGTGGGGTGACGCCGCCGAGTACGGTTGGCGCATAATAGTTACCGCTCCCGGCAAGCTTCTCTCCGCCGAGCAGCAGGGTCGCCCCTTCCGCCAGCGTAGCCTGCACCTGCTGATGTAGTTCATCGCGAAGATCAAATCGCGCCATCGGGCCAATATAGTTATCTTCCTCATCCGGTGCGCCCATCTTCAGCGCCTTGACCGCGTCAACAAAGCGTTGGGTAAAGGCGTCCGCTACGCCCGCTTCCACAATAAAGCGTTTTGCCGCCGCACAAACCTGTCCGGTATTCTGATAACGTCCGGCCACCGCCGCGTTGACGGCCAGATCAAGATCCGCATCGTTCAGAACGATAAACGGATCGGAACCGCCCAGCTCCAGCACGCATTTCTTCAGCGCCGCGCCCGCCTGCGCGCCAATTGCCGCACCAGCCCGAACGCTGCCGGTTACGGTCACCGCCGCGATACGCCGATCGTTAATCGCCTGGCTGACGCCGTCATTCGTCGCGTTCACCCAGCCAAAGACCCCCTCCGGGAAACCGGCATCCGCGAATACCTTCCCGATCAGCTCAGCCGAGCCGAGCACATTTGGCGCATGTTTAAGCAGATAGCTGTTCCCTGCCAGCAGGATCGGCACCGCACCGCGCAGCACCTGCCAGAGCGGGAAATTCCACGGCATCACCGCAAGAATAGGTCCCAGCGGACGGTACTCAATCACCGCATTTTCGACCTGGGTTGATTCCGGGTGCAGCATCGACGGGCCGTGTTCAGCGTACCAGTCGCAAAGGCTGGCGGACTTAGCCACCTCCGCACGCGCCTGCACAATGGGCTTGCCCATCTCCCGGGAGATAGTCTGCGCCATCTCTTCCGCACGGCTACGCAGTGCCGCACCCAGATCGCGAAGTTTTTGCGCCCGGTGCGCCACGCTTTCGCGTCGCCATTGATGAAAACCGGTATCCGCCTGTGCAATGGCACGCTCAACGTCACGGGACGTTGCCCACGGGTAAGCAGCCAGCGTTTCGCTGGTAGCCGGGTTGACAGAGTGGGCATGGGTAGCAGATGAATACGTCATGATGTCCTCCACGTAATAACAGTTGATTGATTGTGGCCTACTCTGCTATTTCTTAAAAATGAATAATACTCACCACCTTATTCACGAATCGAGAACAGCATGGACTTAACACAGCTTGAGATGTTTAACGCCGTCGCACTGACCGGCAGCATTACCCAGGCGGCGCAGAAGGTACACCGGGTGCCCTCAAACCTCACCACCCGCATCCGACAGCTAGAAGCGGATCTCGGCGTGGAGCTGTTTATTCGCGAGAATCAGCGCCTGCGGCTTTCCCCCGCCGGGCACAATTTTTTGCGCTACAGCAAACAGATCCTGGCGCTGGTCGACGAAGCGCGAATGGTCGTCGCCGGGGATGAACCGCAGGGATTATTCTCGCTCGGCGCGCTGGAAAGTACCGCCGCCGTACGCATTCCGGAAAGTCTGGCGCGGTTTAACCAGCGCTATCCGCGCATTCAGTTTGCGTTATCCACCGGGCCTTCCGGTACGATGATTGACGGCGTGCTTGAAGGGACGCTTAGCGCCGCCTTTGTCGACGGGCCGCTCTCGCACCCGGAACTGGAAGGAATGCCGGTTTACCGGGAAGAGATGATGCTGGTCACCCCTGCGGGCCACGCGGAAGTGTCAAAAGCCACGCAGGTGAGCGGCAGCGACGTGTATGCCTTTCGCGCCAACTGTTCTTACCGGCGTCATCTGGAGAGCTGGTTCCATGCCGACCGCGTAACGCCGGGAAGGATCCATGAGATGGAGTCCTACCACGGGATGCTCGCCTGTGTGATTGCCGGGGCAGGCATTGCGCTGATGCCCCGCTCCATGCTGGAGAGCATGCCGGGGCATCATCAGGTGGCAGCGTGGCCGCTGGCGGAAAACTGGCGCTGGCTCACCACCTGGCTGGTGTGGCGACGCGGGGCGATGACTCGCCAGCTGGAGGCATTTATCGCGCTGCTGAACGAGCGTCAGCCACCTGCGCCCAGTTGTTAAAGTTGAACGTAGTCCTGGAGTCGAAGGAAAATTTTTCCCTTCATATACAGCGTGGCCTGCCCTCCAATCAGCACGCGGTCGCCTTTCAGCTCGCAGCGCAGATCCCCGCCGCGCAAGGAGACCTGGCGGGCCGACATCTGCGTTTTTCCGAGCTTTTCACTCCAGTACGGGATCAGCATGCTGTGCGCTGATCCCGTCACCGGATCCTCCGGCACCCCTTCCCCCGGACAGAAGAAGCGGCTGACGAAATCATACTCATCTCCCGGCGCTGTAACGCAGACCATTTTCCCCAGCGGGAGCATGGCAGTGATATCCGGCGTCAGCGCCTCCACCTGCCGCTGGCTGTCGAGCACCACCATGTAGTCACGCCCCACACGCACCTCGTTTGCCGCGTTAATGCCCAGCGCGCTGAACAGCACTGGGGGTGGAGTATCGACAACCTCGGTTGACCACGCCGGGAAATTAAGCGTCAGCCAGTCGCCGCTGCGTTGTACCGTCAGTTCGCCGACAAAGCGCGTGGTGAAGGTGATTTCCGTATGCGGATAATCCAGGTATTCAAAAATAACGTGAGAAGCCGCGAGGGTTGCGTGGCCGCAGAGGTTAATTTCATCCTGCGTGGTAAACCAGCGCAGCTCAAACCCGTTATCCGTTCGGACAAAAAACGCCGTCTCTGACTGATTATGCTGCTTCGCCATCTTCAGCAGCGTCTCATCCGATAGCCACGCTTCCAGCGGACACACCGCCGCCGCATTGCCGCCGAACGCCCTGTCGCTGAAGGCATCTACCAGATAAAAATCAATTTCCTGCATCATTTGTTCCTCTTAGATTTATTCAGCGCAGAAATACTGTGCCCTTCAGATACAGCGCCGCCTGCCCGCCCATCCGCACGCGGTCGCCCTTGAGTTCGCAGCGTACGTCTCCTCCACGGGCGGAAACCTGGCGGGCAAACATCTGTGTTTTGCCAAGCCGTTCACTCCAGTAAGGGATCAGCATGGTGTGCGCGGAGCCGGTGACAGGATCTTCCGGCACGGCCACGCCCGGCGAGAAGAAACGACTGATAAAGTCGTATTCTCCTTCGTCCCGGGCGGTGACGGCCACTTTATGCTCCCCCGGCGTCATGGCGGAGAAATCCGGATTAATGGCTTCCACCTGCTCGCGGCTCTCCAGTACCAGCACCCAGGCGCGGCCTTTTCGCGCCTCGACGTAGTGGCTGATACCGAGTGCGGTGAGCAACTCCGGTGGCGGCGTCTGCGCCTGCGTCGGGCAGGCCGGGAAGTCCAGCGTCATCCAGTCACCTTCACGGCTGACGGTCAGGCGACCAGAGGCAGTGTCAAAATGAAGGCGTGAGTCCGGATAATCCAGTTCGTTAAACAGAACATACGCCGCGGCAAGCGTCGCGTGACCACACAGATTAACCTCGGTTAGCGTGGTGAACCAGCGCAACTCGATCCCCCCTTTGGTACACACAAAAAAGGCGGTTTCCGACTGGTTATGCTGTTGTGCCATCCGCAGTAACGTCTCATCCGGTAGCCACGCGTCGAGGGGGCACACCGCCGCCGGGTTGCCGCCAAAAGAGGACGCGCTGAACGCATCTACCAGATAAAAATCAATCTCCTGCATTGTGTTACCGCCTGTTTTTGTTGTGTTGTTCTTTATCTTCAATGAAAACAACCGCGTTCGCTACCGCTGCATGAAGGTAAATTTTGTGATTCATATCACATAACGGTTGAGTTTTCGCCGTTTAAGGCTTTAAGATCGTCTCCTCATCTTTCAGGCAACGAATCCCAGATATCCCTATGACAACACACACGGTTTCCCGCAGGGTCGCGTGGCTACGCGTGGTCACGCTCGCCATCGCAGCGTTTATTTTCAACACCACGGAATTTGTTCCGGTTGGGCTGCTGTCCGACATTGCGGCCAGCTTCCATATGGAAACGGCACAGGTTGGCATTATGCTGACCATCTATGCATGGGTGGTAGCGCTGATGTCGCTGCCGTTTATGCTGCTGACCAGCCAGATGGAACGTCGTAAGCTGCTGATTGGGCTGTTTGTGGTGTTCATTGCCAGCCATGTGCTGTCATTTATGGCATGGAACTTCACCGTGCTGGTCATCAGCCGCGTCGGCATCGCGTTTGCCCATGCCGTTTTCTGGTCGATCACCGCATCGCTCGCCATTCGTCTGGCCCCGGCGGGGAAACGCGCCCAGGCGCTGAGCCTGATTGCCACCGGAACGGCGCTGGCGATGGTGTTAGGCCTGCCGATCGGGCGCATTGTGGGCCAATACTTCGGCTGGCGCACCACCTTCTTTGCCATCGGCATGGGGGCGCTGATCACCCTGGTGTGTCTGATCAAACTGCTGCCAAAACTGCCCAGCGAACACTCCGGCTCGCTGAAAAGTCTTCCGCTGCTGATGCGTCGACCGGCGCTGATGAGCATCTATTTGCTGACCGTGATTGTGGTGACCGCCCATTACACGGCCTACAGCTATATTGAGCCGTTTGTTCAGGTTGTGGCGGGCTTTAGCGCTAACTTTGCCACCGTTCTGCTGCTGATCCTGGGCGGCGCGGGGATTATCGGCAGCATCCTGTTCGGGAAGCTGGGCAATCAGCATGCGTCTGCGCTTGTAAGCAGTGCGATTGGCCTGCTGCTGGCATGTCTGCTGTTACTGATGCCTGCGGCAGGCAGCGAGAGTCATCTGGCGATCCTCAGTCTGTTCTGGGGCGTGGCGATCATGATTATTGGTCTGGGAATGCAGGTCAAAGTGCTGGCGCTGGCCCCGGACGCCACGGACGTAGCGATGTCGCTCTTCTCCGGGATTTTTAATCTGGGGATTGGCGCCGGTGCGCTGGTGGGCAATCAGATCAGCCTGCATGTATCGATGTCGGCCATTGGCTATCTCGGGGCGATTCCGGCGCTGATCGCGCTGATCTGGTCGGTGCTTATCTTCCGTAAATGGCCGGTCGCGATGGAAGAACAGACCAGCCACGGTTGACGTTTGTTGTGCCGGGTGGCTCTGCGCTTACCCGGCAACGTTCTCAATGATACGTCTTAACAATCTCCAGCACGCCGTTAATAATAAACTGCACGCCCATACAGACCAGCAGGAAGCCCATCAGACGGGAGATAGCTTCAATCCCCCCCTTGCCCACCCAGCGCATAATCGCCCCGGAACTGCGCAATGACCCCCAGACAATAATGGCAATAAGCGCAAAAATGATCGGCGGCGCAACGGTGATAACCCAGTGCGGAAATGTCGACCCATCACGCACCGTTGAGGCGGAACTGATGATCATCGCAATCGTTCCCGGCCCTGCCGTGCTCGGCATGGCTAACGGCACAAACGCGATGTTGGCGCTCGGTTCGCTTTCAAGCTCCTCCGATTTGCTTTTGGCTTCCGGGGATTCGTGCGCTTTGTGCGCCGGGAACAGCATCCGGAAACCAATAAAGGCCACGATCAGCCCGCCAGCGATACGCAGACCGGGAATCGAAATACCAAAGGTATTCATCACCAGTTGCCCGGCGTAATAAGCCACCATCATTATGGCAAAGACGTACACAGAGGCCATCATCGACTGCTGATTGCGCTCCGCGCTGTTCATGTTCCCCGCCAGCCCCAGAAAAAGCGCCACCGTCGTTAACGGGTTCGCCAGCGGCAGCAACACCACCAGCCCAAGCCCCACTGCTTTAATCAAATCCAACATAATGCACCGCAGTCCTTATCCTTATTCAACATCGCAATTATAGGGGCAAATCCTCGTCCGTAGCCATCCGCGCAGCGTAACCATAATTGTCTCTCGTAATTCATAACCCCAGATTATCTGTATGATTTAAAAGCGTACAGAATGAGTTCCTGAAGCGTTTTAGCATTTCGTGGCATCGGCCGATTCATTCAGTTGACTTATACTTGCCTGAGCAATAATATCTGCCGTGACTAAACTACTTGCCAGGGCAACCATTGTGAAAAGCACCAGTGACCTCTTTAACGACATAATCCCACTGGGTCGTCTTATTCATATGGTTAATCAGAAAAAAGATCGCCTGCTCAATGACTATCTGTCACCGCTGGATATCACCGCAACACAGTTTAAAGTGCTGTGTTCCATTCGCTGCGAAGTGTGTATCACGCCGGTTGAGCTGAAAAAGGTGCTCTCTGTCGATCTGGGTGCGTTAACCCGCATGCTGGATCGTCTCGTCTGTAAAGGATGGGTAGAACGAAGCCCTAACCCAAATGACAAACGTGGCGTACTGGTGAAACTGACCAGCGATGGCGCGGCCATGTGTGAGCAATGTCATCAATTAGTAGGACAAACACTGCACCAGGAACTGACAAAAAACTTAACGGCGGATGAAGTGGCAACGCTTGAGCTTTTACTCAAGAAAATCCTGCCGTAAACAGAAAAAGAGGTATGACGATGTCCAGACGCAATACTGACGCTATCACCATTCATAGCATTTTGGACTGGATCGAAGATAACCTGGAATCTCCGCTCTCCCTTGAGAAAGTGTCTGAGCGTTCAGGTTACTCAAAATGGCACCTGCAACGGATGTTTAAAAAAGAGACCGGCCATTCATTAGGACAATATATTCGCAGCCGCAAGCTGACGGAGATTGCCCAAAAACTGAAAGAAAGCAATGAGCCGATCCTCTATCTGGCGGAACGTTACGGATTTGAATCGCAACAAACCCTGACGCGTACGTTCAAGAACTACTTTGACGTGCCGCCTCATAAGTACCGTATTACCAGTATGCCGGGTGAATCCCGTTATCTGTATCCGCTTAAACATTGCAGTTAATCATCGCCTGTTAAGACGTAACCGAGGAAATCATGAAATTTATCGCCTCCGCCGCCCTCACCTTGCTGGTGCTGGTTTCCGGCCAGAGCTTCGCGGAGCAAAACCCCAGTGCGGGGCAGCAAAATAATCGTGACACCATGATTATGCCGTCCACGCAAAACCAGTCGCCCTGGGACTTCAATCACATGGGCGCTGGCAGCGACAAATCCGACGAATTAGGCGTGCCGTATTACAACCACGACCTGTAATTCGTTTTTGCCCCGCTAATGCGGGGCTTTTTTCTGCCTTAACTCTGCACCCGCGTCGCCCGACGCACCCGCAAGCCAAAGACGTTGATATACAGCCCGGCCATAATCAGCCCTGCGCCACACAGTTGCAGCGCGCTGAGCGTTTCATCCAGCAACAGTGCGGCGCTGGCAAGCCCGACCACCGGTACCAGCAGCGATAACGGCGCCACGCGCCAGGTTTCATAGCGTCCGAGCAGCGATCCCCAGATACCATAGCCAATGATTGAGGCAACGAACGCCAGGTAGATCAGCGACAAAATAGTCGTCAGGTCGATCTCCACCAGGCTTTTCAGCATCGCCTGCGGCCCCTCCAGAATAAATGACGCGGCCATAAACGGCACGATGGGGATCAACGCGCTCCAGACCACCAGCGATAAGACCGCCGGACGCGCCTCGTGCTGCATTATCAGCTTGTTAAAGATATTGCCGCACGCCCAGCTCAGCCCCGCCGCCAGGGTGAGCATAAAGCCCAGCAGCGCGACATGCTGACCGTTGAGGCTGCCTTCAATCAGCACCAGCACGCCAAAGACCGCAAGGCTAATGCCCGCCAGCTGCTTGCCCTGCAAGCGTTCGCCAAAGACAAACGCGCCGAGAATGATGGTAAAGAACGCCTGCACCTGAAGCACCAGCGAAGCCAGGCCCGCAGGCATACCGAATTTAATAGCGCAAAAAAGAAACGCAAACTGACCAAAGCTGATGGTGAGGCCGTAGCCCAGCAGCAGCTTGAGGGGAATTTTCGGGCGGGCGACGAACAGCAGCGCCGGAAACGCCACCAGCAGGAAGCGCAGACCCGCCAGCATCAATGGAGGCATGTTGTGCAACCCCATTTTGATGACCACAAAATTGAGTCCCCACGCCACGACAACCAGCAACGCTAACAGCCCGTCTTTCCGCGTCATTTTCCGCCCCTGAAATATTAAAATTTTGTAAACACTTCAAGGTAACAGAAAAAATTGCCCCGCGAGAAGATCATTAATTCTGGTACTGAAGAGAAGCACTTGCGGATAAATTGGGTGCTATACAAGCTGCCGATCCCATGATAATCCTGTAATAACACAACAAAAAAGCATAAGCATTTGTCGGGCAGGAAAATGAAACCATCAATCAGGCGCTCAACCGCAGCGCTGCTGGCATCGTCATTGTTATTAACAATTGGCCGCGGGGCAACGCTGCCCTTTATGACCATATATCTTACACGCGTGTACGATATGAGCGTGGAGAATATTGGCTATGCCCTTACCGTGGCGTTGACCATTGGCGTGGTGTTTAGCCTGGGGTTTGGCATCCTGGCGGATAAATTCGACAAAAAACGCTATATGCTGATCGCCATCGTCGCCTTTATCGCCGGGTTTGTGGCCATTCCGCTGGTGAATAACGTGACGCTGGTAGTGCTGTTCTTTGCCCTGATTAACTGCGCCTATTCCGTCTTCTCAACGGTGCTGAAAGCATGGTTTGCCGACGTGCTGACCTCCAGCGAAAAGGCGCACGTTTTCTCACTCAACTACAGTTTCCTGAACATCGGCTGGACGATTGGGCCGCCGATCGGCACCCTGCTTGTGATGTACAGCCTGCAACTGCCGTTCTTGCTGGCGGCCTTCTGCGCCGCACTGCCGCTCGGGTTTATCCATTTCTTTGTGCAGAAAAGCATAGCCTCGGACAGCCCTGAGGAGAAAATGCCATGGCAACCCTCGGTGCTGCTGAAAGACCGGGCGCTGTTCTGGTACACGCTTTCCGGGCTGCTGGCGTCGTATGTGGGTGGATCGTTTGCCACCTGCATTTCCCAGTATGTCCTCGCTGCACATGCGGACAGTGATTTCGCAGAAAAGGTGGTGGCCGTTGTGCTGCCCGTCAACGCGGCGGTGGTCGTCACCCTGCAATATGCGCTTGGACGGAAGATCACCGCCAGCAATATCCGTCCGCTAATGACCGCCGCGACGCTTTTTTTCATCCTCGGGCTGGGGGGGGTTATGCTTTCCGGCGAGAACCTGATTTACTGGGGGATCGCGGCAGCGATTTTCACCCTGGGTGAGGTTATTTATGCACCGGGTGAATACATGCTGATCGACAATATCGCCCCGCCGGGCATGAAGGCGAGCTACTTCTCCGCACAAGCGCTGGGCTGGCTGGGCGCGGCGGCGAACCCGATGATCACCGGGCTCATCCTGACCCATCTGCCGCACTGGTCATTATTTATCATTATGATGGCCGCCATCATTGCGGCCTGGCTGATGATATTGCGCGGGATGCGCGTGAAAAGTGAAGATAGCGTGTCGAGTAGCGCTGCGCTTACCCGACCTGGAAAACCCTAATCCCAGGCCGGGTAAGGCGAAGCCGCCCCCCGGCAAAACCAACACCTTAGTGGTGCAACATCTCCTCCACCACCTGCTCTTTGTACATCTCATTCGGGTAGTAGGTCGGCCAGTTATCCATCTCTTTCAGCAGCGCCTCGTGGGAGGTGTTGCCCATAAAGATATGGAAGTGTGAAGAGGCTTTCGGCCCGATGATATGGTCGCTGAACTGCACAAACTTAGGCGCCTCGCTCGCGTTATCCTTGCATTCAAACAGGTAGCGCACACCTTTTTTCCCCGACGCATAGGTCAGAATTTTGTAGCCGCTGTAGTCGTAGCGGCAGCTGCTCACCGTTTTGCCTCGGTGGAATTCCATCACGTTGTTTTCAATGCCGATGGCGTCCACGTGCGTCGCGTAACCCTTGCGGTAGTAGGCCTTCACCTCGGCAGCAGATTTTTCTCCCTTCTGCGCTTTCTTTTCGAAAACCGGATCCAGCGAACCATCAAGCAGGAACGGGTAAACAGACTGCCAGGTTCCGTCCCAGTCAGACAGCTTCCTGTCCCTGACGTCTTTATCCTCAAAGACGCCGTTTGCCGCCTTCTGTTCCGCCTCCGTCATCTGATGACCGTGCGAATGGGCAAAAAGCGAGCCGCTTACCAGCAGCGTTCCCAAAGTCAGCGCAATTTTTCCAGGTTGTGCAGCCACAGCAAAATCCTCATTCCGTTTTATAAGAACAGGGATGTTATATTATAACATTTCAGATCGCAACCAGCCCGCGAACGCCCTCCTGCTCCATATTCTCCCCGCGCCCCTGCTGGACGATGCTGCCGCGCGACATCACCAGATAGCTGTCGGCCAGCTCTGCCGCAAAATCATAAAATTGCTCCACCAGCAGGATCGCCATATCCCCCCGGTTCGCCAGGCTGCGGATCACCTGCCCAATCT
This sequence comes from Enterobacter sp. MGH119, assembly GCF_001037675.1. Classification (NCBI taxonomy): domain Bacteria; kingdom Pseudomonadati; phylum Pseudomonadota; class Gammaproteobacteria; order Enterobacterales; family Enterobacteriaceae; genus Enterobacter; species Enterobacter sp. MGH119. The sequence continues at coordinate 1,010,771 of NZ_KQ089929.1, forward strand.
CTTTAATCACCGACGGCTGAATACCTTCCGTGGGTTCATCCAGAATCAGTAACTGTGGACGGCTCGCCAGCGCGCGACCAATCGCCAGCTGCTGTTGCTGACCACCGGAAAGATCGCCTCCGCGTCGGTGCTTCATCTCCTTCAGCACCGGGAAAAGCTGCCAAATCTCCTCCGGTACGCTCCTTGCGTTTCCCGCTGAGAAGCGCGTCAGCCCCATCAGCAGGTTTTCTTCTACGGTCAGACGCGGAAAAATCTCCCGCCCCTGCGGAACATACGCCACGCCGGACTGCACTCGCTGGTGCGGTTTACTGTGAGTGATGGTCTTTCCCTGCCAGACGACCTCCCCGGCTTTCACCGGGATCAGCCCCATCAGGCACCTCAGCAGCGTGGTTTTGCCCACCCCGTTGCGCCCCAGCAGGCAGGTAACTTCCCCGACGACCGCCTCAAAGCTCACCCCGCGCAGAATATGACTTCCGCCGTAGTACTGATTCAGTTCGCAAACCTGTAACATCCCCTCTCCTTAACGTCCCAGATAGACGTCAATTACCTGTTCATTGGCCTGTACCTCGCGAAGCGAACCTTCCGCCAGTACCCGCCCCTGATGCAGCACCGTGACGTGGTCGGCGATGGTCTCGACGAAGCCCATATCGTGCTCAACCACCATCAGCGAATGCTTGCCTGCCAGGGTTCGGAACAGCTCGGCAGTGTATTCCGTCTCGGCGTCGGTCATACCGGCGGCGGGTTCGTCCAGCAGTAACAGGTGCGGGTCCTGCACCAGCAGCATGCCGATCTCCAGAAACTGCTTCTGTCCGTGGGAAAGCAGTCCGGCACGGCGATCGCGCTCGCTGCCAAGCCGCAGCAAAACCAGCATCTCGTCAATGCGGTCGCGCTGCTCGCCGCTGAGCGTGGCCCGCAGGCTCGCCCAGACGGACCTGTCGGCTTTCATGGCGATTTCGAGGTTTTCCCCTACGGTCAGCGCTTCAAACACGGTCGGCTTCTGGAACTTACGGCCAATGCCCTGACGGGCGATGGCCGCCGGTTCCAGGGCTGTCAGATCGATGGACTGATCGTAAATAGCTTTCCCGCTTTTTGGCCGGGTTTTGCCGGTGATCACGTCCATCAGCGTGGTTTTACCGGCGCCGTTAGGGCCAATGATGCAGCGCAATTCTCCGACGCCGATATTCAGCGAAAGATCGGTCAACGCCTGAAAACCGTCGAAACTGACGTTAATGGCCTCGAGCTGCAACACCGGATCGGTCTGCTCACGGTAACGATCGCCCGGTAGCTGGCGGGTAAAGAGTCCTTCAGAGGGCTGCATTAATTCTCTCCCTTACGAAACAGACCGAACACGCCGCGTGGTAAAAACAGCGTCACGGCGATGAAAATCAGCCCCAGAAACAGCTGCCAGTACTCCGGCATCGCCACGGTGAAAAAGCTCTTCGCACCGTTGACGAGCGCCGCGCCCATCACCGGGCCCACCAGCGTGCCGCGGCCGCCCAGCGCCACCCAGATGGCCGCTTCAATCGAGTTGGTCGGCGACATTTCACCCGGGTTGATAATACCCACCTGCGGAACGTACAGCGCCCCCGCCAGGCCACACAGCACGGCGGAAAGCGTCCAGACCAGCAGCTTGAAACCGCGCGGATCATAGCCGCAGAACGTCAGACGGTTTTCCGCATCGCGCACCGCCGTTAAAATGCGGCCAAATTTACTCTTCGCCAGCGCGTAGCCTGTGCCCAGGGCCAGCAGCAGCAGCATGACCGTTGCGAGAAACAGCGCGATCCGCGTGGTAGTCGCCGTGACGGAAAACCCGAGCAGCGTGGTAAAGCCGGTAAAGCCGTTATTGCCGCCAAAGCCGGTTTCGTTGCGAAAGAACAGCAGCATGCCCGCATAGGTCAGCGCCTGGGTCATGATGGAGAAATAGACCCCTTTGATCTTCGAGCGGAAAGCAAACCAGCCGAAGACCAGCGCCAGCAGGCCGGGGATCGTCACAATTAACACCAGAGCCCAGGCAAAATGCTGCGTTCCCCACCAGAACCAGGGCAGTTCGCTCCACGAGAGAAACGACATAAACGCGGGCAGCCCGTCCCCGGCCGCCTGGCGCATCAGGTACATGCCCATCGCATAGCCGCCCAGGGCGAAGAATATGCCGTGCCCCAGCGAGAGCATACCGGCATAGCCCCAGACCAGATCGAGGGCCACGGCGACAACTGCGTAGCAGAGGATCTTGCCGATGAGCGTCAACATCCACGTAGAAACGGCCAGCGGATGCGTTGCGGGTAACAGCGCGAGAAAAGGCAGCACCAGCAGCGCCGCAACCAGCAGACTGCCGAAGATTTGCGTGGTGCGCGGTGCCCTGCGCGCCAGTGTTAAGGTCAATGGCTGGCTCATCAGTCTGTCACCCTCCCTTTAAGTGCGAATAACCCCTGCGGACGTTTCTGGATAAACAGAATGATCGCCACCAGAATCAGTATCTTGCCCAGCACGGCGCCCATCTGCGGTTCAAGAATTTTATTGAAGATCCCCAGACCAAAGGCCGCCGCGACGCTACCGGCCAGCTGGCCGACGCCGCCGAGCACCACCACCAGGAATGAATCGATGATGTATCCCTGGCCCAGCTCCGGTCCCACGTTCCCCAACTGGGATAACGCCACGCCGCCCAGCCCGGCAATGCCGGACCCGAGGCCAAACGCCAGCATATCTACCCGTCCGGTGGGAACGCCGCAGCAGGCCGCCATGCTGCGGTTTTGCGTCACCGCCCGCACGTTCAGACCCAGACGCGTTTTATTCAGAATGAGCCAGGTGAAGAACAGCACCAGCAGCACAAACCCGAGCACCACAATACGGTTCCACGGCAGCGTCAGGTTGGCGAAAACCTGCACCCCGCCGGACAGCCAGGCCGGGTTAGCGACCTCAAGGTTCTGGGCGCCAAAGGTCATGCGGACCAGCTGGATAAGCATCAGGCTGATCCCCCAGGTGGCGAGCAGGGTTTCCAGCGGGCGGCCATACAGATGGCGGATCACCGTGCGCTCCAGCACCATCCCGATACCTGCCGTCAGGCAAAACGCCACCGGCAGCGCCACCACCGGATAAAGCGCCAGCCACTGAGGCATCCACTGCGCCATCACCTGCTGCACCATCCAGGTGGCATACGCCCCGAGCATCAGCATTTCGCCGTGGGCCATGTTAATCACCCCCAGCAGACCATAGGTGATAGCCAGCCCGAGCGCGGCCAGCAAGAGTACCGACCCCAACGACAGGCCCATGAAGGCCTGTCCCAGCAGTTCACCCCACATCAGCCGGTGCTGAATACGGTCCAGGCTCTCAGCGGCGGCGGCACGTACCCGTGCGTCCGGCTCGGTTTGCGCCCGGGTGAACGGCGTCAGCGTGGCCTGAACGTCCGGATCGTCAGACTGTCCCAACAGTTCAACCGCGTTGAGGCGCGTTTCCGCCTGCGGACTCGCCAGCTGAAGATTTGCCAGCGCCAGCCTCAGCGACTGTCGGGTGATGTCGTCCGTTTCGCGATTAGCCCGCTGTTGCAGAAACCCGAGCATATCCGGCTGGGCGTCACGCTGAAGTTGCCGCGCGGCATGACGTCTTTCGGTGACACTGTCACTGACAAGCTGATGCGTCGCCAGCGCCGTGACGGTTAACACGCGCAGCCGGTTGGTCAGCCGCACGGCTTTGGTCGTTCCTTCGGCGCTCTTTGCCGCGCCCAGGGCAACCATTTCGCCGTCGATGCGGGTAAATGCCTTCTTCTGGCTGTCGGTATAAAGGTTCTCCTGTTGCAGCGCCTTAAGCAGCGGCAAACGTGCAGGTTCCGGCGTCGCTGCCCAGCGGGTCAGCATGGCGGTTTGCTGGCTGCGGCTAGCGGCAACAAAATCATCGGCATCCGATGCCTGCGCCATCCCTGGCAGCAGTCCGGTAAGCCACACAATCGCAATCATCATGCGTATGGCGTTCATGACGTCTCTCCCTGGTGGTGGCTTAGTTGCTGGCGGTTTTCATCGGCTGGTCAGGTTTTTTGTCATTCCCGGCGATAAACGGGCTCCACGGCTGAGCGCGTACCGGCTGTTCGGTTTGCCAGACGACGTTGAACTGGCCGTTGCCTTCGATTTCACCAATCATGACGGGCTTATGCAGGTGGTGGTTGGTGGCATCCATGGTCAGCGTAAAGCCGGACGGCGCGTTGAACGACTGGCCCGCCATTGCCGCGCGCACTTTGTCCACGTTGGTTGTCCCCGCTTTTTCAACCGCCTGCGCCCACATATGCAGGCCGACGTAGGTCGCTTCCATCGGATCGTTGGTGACGACGGTATCGGCATTCGGCAGCTTATGGGCTTTCGCGTAGGCTTTGTAGGCCGCGACAAAGGTCTGGTTGGTCGGGTTATCGACGGATTCAAAGTAGTTCCACGCCGCCAGGTTACCCACCAGCGGCTTGGTATCAATGCCGCGCAGTTCCTCCTCGCCCACCGAGAACGCCACCACCGGCACGTCCGTGGCTTTCAGCCCCTGGTTCGCCAGCTCTTTATAGAAAGGCACGTTGGAATCACCGTTGATGGTGGAGACCACCGCCGTTTTACCGCCCGCAGAGAATTTCTTGATACTGGCGACGATGGTCTGGTAATCGCTATGACCAAATGGGGTGTAGACCTCTTCAATATCTTTATCTTCCACGCCTTTCGAGTGCAGGAAGGCGCGCAGGATCTTGTTCGTGGTGCGCGGGTAAACGTAGTCCGTTCCCAGCAGGAAGAAGCGTTTCGCGCTGCCGCCGTCCTCGCTCATCAGGTACTCCACCGCCGGGATCGCCTGCTGGTTAGGCGCCGCGCCGGTATAGAAGACGTTAGGTGACATCTCTTCACCTTCGTACTGCACCGGATAGAACAGCAAACCGTTCAGCTCCTCAAAAACCGGCAGAACCGATTTACGCGATACGGAGGTCCAGCAGCCAAACACCACGGCGACCTTATCCTGGCTCAGAAGCTGGCGGGCCTTTTCGGCAAACAGCGGCCAGTTGGAGGCCGGGTCAACCACCACCGGCTCCAGCTTTTTCCCGAGCACGCCGCCTTTGGCGTTAATTTCATCGATGGTCATCAGGGCGACATCTTTCAGGGGCGTTTCTGAAATGGCCATCGTGCCGGAGAGTGAGTGCATGATCCCGACTTTAATGGTCTCTGCGGCCTGGACGCCAAAACTGACCCCCATGGCGACCACGGAGGCGGACAAGGCGAACGCTTTTATAAAGGTACGACGGTGCATATTTTCACTCCTGAAAAAGAAAGCTGTGCGAAGACGTCCGTTACCGCCCGGACGCAGAAAAAGTAACGTCAGTTTCAGGAGAGCAAAAAGGGTGCCAGGTTGCAGAGGCAGGATTTAAACGGGTTCGAAGAGAGGATTTACGGTAAACGACTCAGAATGGTACAGCGCTGCACTGTAATAATGCAGCGCTGTGAACGGCGTTACCAGACGTCGCTGGCGATTTGCGTCACCAGGCGAATTTTATCCCACTGCTGGGCTTCGCTCAGGCTGTTACCCTCTTCCGTGGAGGCAAATCCGCACTGCGGGCTGAGGCAAATCTGCTCTTTCGCCACGTAGCGCGCAGCCTCTTCCAGACGCGCTTTCACCCCTTCCGGGTTCTCCAGTTCACCGTGCTTGGTGGTGATCAGCCCCAGCACCACCTGCTGTTTACCCGGGCGCACAAAACGCAGTGGCGCAAAGTCGCCGCTACGGTCGTTGTCGTACTCCAGGAAGAACGCGTCGACGTTCACCGTGCCGAACAGCACCTCCGCCACCGGCTCATAGCCGCCTTCGGAAATCCAGGTTGAGCGGAAGTTGCCGCGGCAGACGTGCAGCCCGATGGTCAGGTCGTCCGGTTTGCCCTCCAGCGCCTTATTCAGCACCCGGGCATAGGTTCGGGCAAGTTCGTCTGCATCGTCACCGCGCTCGCGGATCTGGCGGCGCTGGTCTTCTGAACAAAGGTAGGCCCAGACGGTATCATCCAGTTGCAGATAGCGGCAGCCTGCATCGTAAAAGGCCCGAATGGCATCGCGCCAGGTTGTCGCCAGATCGTCAAAGTAATCCTTCAGATCCGGGTAGACCGTGGCATCAATATCCTTGCGGCCACCGCGGAAGTGCAGCACGCTCGGGCTCGGAATGGTCATCTTCGGCTGTGCGTTACCGCTGATGCTTTTGAGGTAGCGAAAATCTTCCAGCATAGGATGATCGCCGAAGCCCAGTTTGCCCGTTACGCGCACGCCGTGGGCTTTGGTCTGCACCCCGTTGAACTGAATGCCCTGCTGCGAATCATAACGCTCTACGCCCTGTAGCCCGTCAAAGAAGTCAAAGTGCCACCAGGCGCGGCGGAATTCACCGTCCGTTACCACATGCAGACCGCAGGCGCACTGCTGCTCGACAACATGGCGAATGGCCTCGTCCTCAACCGCGCGAAGCTGCCCGGCATCGATCTCACCGCTGGCAAATTGCAGACGGGCCTGTTTAACAGAGTCCGGGCGTAAAAAACTGCCGACTACATCGGCGCGGTACGGGGCGTGGTGTCGCTGCATGGAAATCTCCTCTGTCTGTCGGCGTTAATTGCCCACAGTGATAATTCATCTCTTGAATATTTAGACTTCTGGATGTCTAAACGTCCTAAAAAGATGTCATACCGGCTCGCCGCCGACAAACGAGAAAATTTCATCTGTGTTGAAATAAATTCATGTTCACAGGGCGGGTGATGAAGATCCTGCAAACGCGAACCGCTCATCTTCCCAGCCGGTCATGCCCCCGAGCATAATCTTAACCGGCAGACCCAGACGCGCCAGCTTCAGCGCCGCCCTGTCCGCCCCGTTGCAGTGCGGGCCTGCACAATAGACGACAAACAGCGTGCCCTCTGGCCACGCTGTCATCCGCTCGGCGGTGATCTGGCTCCAGGGTAAATGCAGCGCGCCGGGCAGATGCCGCCGGGCAAAATGTTCAGGCTTCCCGACAACGTGCAGCAGAACAAAGTCCTGCTCACCGCTGGATACCGCGTGATGGACATCGGCGCAGTCCGTCTCGACGCTCAGACGACGCAGAAAATGCCCCACGGCTTCCTGCGGCTCAGCAGCCGGAAATTCAGTAACATAGCTCATGAATCTTCCTCATTTGTGGTGTTTGTGTTAACACTACTCTATCCCTTAATTCAGAACATGAATGCGTCCGCCTATGCCAGAAAACAGCAAAAAGATGACAAACTTAAGACATCCCTCGCCGCGCGCGGTCGTGCTGGCATATGACGGTTTATGTACCTTTGAGTTTGGCGTGGCGGTAGAAATCTTTGGCTTGCCGCGCCCGGAGATGGGCGATGACTGGTATCAGTTCGCCGTGGCGAGCGTGGATGGCGGCGAGCTCCGGGCAACGGGCGGGATCCGTATTCTGGCCGACGGCGATCTGCGTCTGCTTGAAACGGCGGATCTGGTTGTTGTACCCGGCTGGCGAGGGCTGGATGAACCCGTACCCGAAGCGCTCTGCCAGGCGCTCCGCGCGGCGCATGCCCGCGGCTGCCAGCTACTCTCGATCTGTTCTGGCGTTTTCGTTCTGGCAGCCTCAGGCCTGCTTGACGGGCGGAAGGCAACCACCCACTGGCGCTACACGCAAGCTCTGAAAACACGCTTTCCTGCCATCACCGTGGTCGAAGATGTGCTCTACCAGGACGAAGGCGATATTCTCACTTCCGCCGGCAGCGCCGCGGGGATTGATCTGTGTCTGCACGTGGTGCGCCGGAATTACGGTATGGAGGCAGCAAACCGCGTGGCGCGTCGACTGGTGATCCCGCCCCATCGGGACGGCTCGCAAACCCAGCAACTTAGCCGACCGGTGGCTCAGTTGCGGGAGAGCCAGCGCCTGGGCCAGCTGTTCGATTATCTTCACCAGCATCTGGCCGTTTCCCATACCGTCGAATCGCTGGCCCTGCGGGTGGGTATGAGTCAACGCACCTTTCTGCGCCGTTTCCAGGACGCGACCGGGACAACGCCCGCGCGCTGGTTATTGACTGCGCGATTGCAGCGGGCAAAAGATTATCTCGAAAACAGTCGGCTCAGCATTGATAATATTGCGGAACAAACCGGATTTGGACAAAGCGCCACGCTGCGCCACCATTTCCGGCAGCAATTTGCGCTTTCGCCCGCGCAATATCGCAAACAATTTTTACAGCCGGTACGATAAACGGGCAAAAAAAAACCGCCATAATCTGGCGGTAAATGCTTGCATGGATAGATTTGTATTTTGGTATCTACGCTCCGGTATTCCCTACCGGGATGTGGATCACCAGCAATCTACCACTGTGAGCCTCAACGAAGCATAAACGAATCGATTAACCCGCTTTGGTATTAATTTGCAGATAACGCATCAGCCCCTGATCTGCACTCTGGCGGGCATCATCATTAATCGCTTCGAGATAAAACGCACGTGAGACCCCATACGGTGCCTGCTCGGGTGGGTAAACGGCGAACTGGAAGGTTTTGCCTCTCGCCTTATTGGTACAGCCCAGCTCCCAGCGATCTTCACTTACCTGGGTGCTATTACATTCGACACGTCCGTAATCGCTGGTTAAATACGATCCGACACGGCTTTTTGCTGACTGAATATATTCTGGTTCTTCATTTGAATAGATGCTGGCCGCAGCACCCACCGCAACCACTACGCCCAGAAGTGATAGCACGATTATTTTTTTCATTTATTCGATCCAATCCTTAGCCAGAAAAATCTTATTGTAAATGATTTCCCAATAAATCTAGCTTCTCTTTGCATACCAGAAATGGGAGTTTACAACGGCGATATTGCTTTTAAGAATAGTCTTAAGTGAGTTTTATTGCGACCACAATTTTTGACAGTCTATTTTCTCAAATTTAAAGAGTCGAATAATTACTCTATGAAATTATCCCTACGATGACCGTAGCGTATTTTCAGGAGATAAAGGATGTTCAGAAAAGAATTTTCGCTACTGCTGGTGATTAGCGCCCTGTTCTCAGGGCAGATTATGGCGGAGCACAAAGGGCATGAATTTGTGTATGTGAAAAACGCCGACCATCAGCTACGTCATGAAGCTGACAGCGACGAGTTACGCAGCGCGGCTGAGGAGTCTGCGGAGGGGTTGCGCGAGCACCATGCCTGGCAGAAATCGCGCAAACCGGATACCCACTCTGCGGGTTAGCTGCCTTTACGATTCGGCAGGGTCTTCATCAAATCGTCAGGGCTGACGGAGGCCACAATGCTTCCCGGCGGCGGCATTTTGAAGATGTGATTCTTCATCTTGCCGATAACGTGCATTTCACACGGACGGCAGTCAAACTTCAGCGTCAGCACTTCATCGCCATTCACCAGCTGCATCGGCGTCGCTTTCCAGCTTTTAATATTGCCTTTCGCCTGTTTCGGACAAAGGTTAAAAGCAAACCGCAGGCAGTGTTTGGTGATCATCACCGGCACATCGCCCTTCTCTTCATGCGCTTCATACGCGACGTCAATCAGCTGCACGCCGTGACGATGATAAAACGCACGCGCTTTGTGGTTGTATACGTTCGCGAGGAAAGAAAGATGCGTGTCCGGGTAGACCGGCGCAGGCACCGCTTCGGCCTTACGGCTGCCGCGCGAATAGTTTGCCAGGCGTACTTCATCCAGCATCTCGGCCGTTTCACGGCGGAACTGGTTCAGCAGGCTGTTCGGCACGAACAGCGCGTCCGGCAGATTCACCTCAATATTGCGCGCGTAATAAATGGTCTGCCCCAGCTTCGCCACGCCATCCTTGAGGTTACTAAGCGCTTTCTCCGCATTGTTCGCCACCTCGAACAGGCCGTCGAGCGTATGCGTGACGCTGATGCCGTCTTCGCAGGTCATGGTCAGGATCAGCTGCTCTTCCCAGCCCCCCAGCGCGATATCCACCGCAATGCGGCGCTCGCTGGAGGTCTTGAGCAAGGCCTGCTGCCAGTTGTGATCCAGGTTACGGTTAAGCGCCGCATTAGGACGGGCTTTGTAGAGATCGGCAGGCATTTCGTTCGGCCAGACGCGATAGCGATTTTCGCCGGTTTTCTCCACCGTATTGGCACGGAAACCCACCACTTCACGTTTGATCATCACGTTGAGACCATCGCCATTCGCCAGCGGCTCTGTCACCTGAACGTCAAGATGATCTTTCGCCACTTTCAGCACTTCACCCACCGGCAGGCCGATAAACTTCGGTGAGTCGAACGCGCCAATATCCCCTTTACGGGCATTCACGAAATAGTCCGTGCTGCCGCGGTGGAAGGTTTTGTCCGTAGACGGAATAAAAAAATGCTCTGTACGCCCGGCGGAGGCGCGCGCCAGATCACCGCGATCGTCGATGATGGCATCCAGCATCTGACGATAATGGGCGGTGATATTTTTCACGTAGCTCATGTCCTTGTAGCGCCCTTCAATTTTGAAGGAGCGTACGCCAGCATCGATCAGCGCACCGAGGTTCGCCGTCTGATCGTTATCTTTCATCGACAGCAGGTGTTTTTCGAATGCCACCACGCGGCCCTGATCGTCTTTCAGGGTATACGGCAGACGGCAGGCCTGAGAGCAGTCGCCCCGGTTAGCGCTGCGCCCCGTCTGGGCGTGAGAGATATTACACTGCCCGGAATAGGCCACACACAGCGCACCGTGGATAAAGAATTCAATGGTCGCGTCGGTCGCCTGATGGATATCGCGGATCTGGTTCAGGTTCAGCTCGCGCGCCAGCACAATCTGCGTAAACCCGACGTCCGAAAGAAACTTCGCCTTCTCGACGGTGCGGATATCGCACTGAGTGCTGGCGTGCAGCTCAATCGGCGGGATATCCAGTTCCAGAACACCCATATCCTGAACGATCAGGGCGTCAACACCGGTCTGGTAGAGATCGGTGATCAGACGCTGCGCGGGCTCCAGCTCATCATCATGAAGAATGGTGTTCAGGGTCACAAACACCTTCGCCCCGAAACGGTGAGCGAACGGTACCAGCTCGGCAATGTCGCGCAGGCTGTTGCTGGCGTTATGCCGGGCACCGAAGCCAGGGCCGCCAATGTAGACGGCATCCGCACCGTGAAGAATGGCTTCACGGGCAATGGCGGCGTCGCGGGCCGGGCTTAGCAGTTCAAGATGATGGGAGTGCAGGCGCATACTTCGTCGTTATCCGTTATGGTCAAAATGGCGGCTATTGTAGTCAGAAGTCTGTGTCAGTGAAACCGTTTTGCGACGCTTTAGCGGGGATAATGGATCAGGGAGTGAAAATGCACCGTACGGGCGCTGCTGTTGCGGTACGCGTGCGGTTTATCGCCGGCAAAACGCACGCCGGAATCAGCGTATATTGTGCGCCAGACACCGTCGATCTGCATATCCAGCTCACCGCTTATCACCACCACATGTTCGATCACCCCGGCTTCGTGCGGCGTGGACTCGCTCAGCGCGCCGGGCGACAGGGTGATGGAGAAATGGTCGAACTTAAGCTGTTCATCCCAGGGGAAAAGCGGTTTCACCACCATCGCCTGCTGCTGCGGATCGAATACCGCCTGCGGTTCGCTTTCTGGAGTGATAAACGCCGAAAAAGGTACGTTCAGCCCGGTGGCGATTTTCCACAAGGTAGAGACCGTCGGGCTGGACTCATTGCGTTCGATTTGCCCAAGCATCGCTTTCGACACGCCCGTCTCTTCCGCCAGTTTTGACAGGCTCCAGCCCCGCGCCAGACGCAGCGCTTTCAGTGCGGTTGCCAGGTGTTGAGTGATATCCATAGTTCCTCCCGTTGCGGCAAAGCATACCACTTGTACGCTATAGCGCACAGTGATACCTTATCCCGGACGTTATAACGCACAACGGAGTTTCCATGCAATCGACTGCCTCTCTCTTTCCTGCCGTGCTGGCCGGTTTTGTTGCCGTTCTGGTGGGCTATGCCAGCTCTGCCGCCATTATCTGGCAGGCGGCTGCGGCGGCTGGCGCCAGTACACAGCAAATCGCCGGATGGATGACCGCGCTAGGGCTCGGGATGGGGATCAGCACGCTGGTATTGTCGTGGTGGTATAAAGCCCCCGTGCTGACCGCCTGGTCGACTCCGGGCGCGGCGTTGCTCGCCACCAGCCTGCATGGCGTGACGCTGGCGGAAACCATCGGGGTATTTATATTCGCGAATACGCTGATTCTGCTGTGCGGCGTCACCGGCCTGTTTGCCCGGTTGATGAAACTGATCCCGCACTCGCTTGCCGCCGCTATGCTGGCGGGCGTGCTGTTACAGTTTGGCCTGAAGGCATTCAGCAATCTTGAGGGACACATTTTTCTTTGCGGCAGTATGGTGGCCGCCTGGCTGGTGGCCAAAGCTGTAGCGCCCCGGTACGCCATTGTCGCCACGCTGCTGGTGGGCGTGTTCGTTGCCTGGGCTGGAGGTGACGTTGTCACGAACAGGATGACGTTATCGGTCATCATGCCGGAATTCATTGCCCCTGCGTTCACCTTCACCAGCCTGATCAGCATCGGCTTACCCTTCTTCCTGGTGACCATGGCGTCGCAGAATGCGCCCGGCTTCGCCACCATGCAGGCATCGGGCTATCCGCTGGCGGTCTCACCGCTGATCGTTGCCACAGGCGGGCTGGCGCTGCTGTTGTCCCCCTTCGGCGTCTATTCTATATGCATCGCCGCCATCACCGCCGCCATCTGCCAGAGCCCGGACGCCCACCCGGATGCCAGTAAACGCTGGCTGGCTGCGGCGGCCGCAGGTGGGTTTTATCTGCTGGCGGGGGTGTTCGGCGGGTCGATTTCGGGGCTGATGGCCGCCCTGCCGCTGAGCGGCATCCAGACGCTGGCCGGGCTGGCCCTGCTCGGCACTATCAGCGGGAGTTTGTATCAGGCACTGAATCATGAAGCAGAGCGCGACGCGGCGATCGTCACCTTCCTGATGACCGCCAGCGGCGTCACGCTCCTGGGGATTGGCTCCGCCTTCTGGGGGCTGGTGTTGGGAGGGATCTGTTACGCCGTCTTCTCACGCCTTCGCCGCGCGTAGCTGTGACGGCGTAATGCCGGTCATGCTGCGAAAACGGTTACTGAAATGGCTGGCGGAGTTAAATCCGCAGGCCAGCGCGATGTCGGTGAGCGGCGTGGTCGTGTGCTGCACCATCGCTTTGGCCTTCTCCATGCGGCGCTGCATGACGTACTGATGCGGCGCCAGGCCCATCGACTGGCGGAACATCCGCGCAAAGTGATACTCACTGAGTGCGGCCTGGCCCGCCAGTTCCGCCAGCGTTAAGGGTTGCGCCAGGTTTTCCTCGATAAAGGCCAGCACGTTGCGCAGCACAAACGGCGATAACCCGCCGGTCACTACCGGCAGCTTCCACTGTACGCTGGAATAGTGCTGGACTAAATGCGTCAGCAATAAGGTCGACGCGGTGCTCAGGGTGAGCTGATTGGCGTTTTGCTGCCAGTCGCAGCCGAGCAAAAACTGGCGATAAAGGGCGGTGATTTTCGGATCGCTGCCGAATATTTTTTCCTCCAGCGTCAGCGATAGCGGTCGTTTATCCCAGATTTTCTCCCCCACGTCCCGCAGGTGTTCATCGGTGCAGTAGAGGTGCACGAACGACAGGTCGTCACGAATATCCCACGTGGATTCGCTCTCTTCCGGCATCAGACAAAAACGATCCGGCCCACCGCCATTTTTCCAGCCACCCGGCGTTTTTTGATAGCTTTCATAGCCATCTGCCACGTACAGGCTAAGGGTGTGATGGTTGCTTTTCACGGTGATCGTGTCGTGCTTGTTGTACCACGCCGCCAGTTGAATGCCAGTATTGAGCGCAACGGTTTCCCGCAGCACCGCATTTTGTTGGCGTAACGTTTCAAAGGTGTCGTAAACGGGAGACATGGCCGTAAACAGGTGATTAATCAGACTGTCAGTCTAAGAAGTGTTGCAGCCCGTTACCAGCCATTGTGCGAGAAAAAAGCGCAAGAATTTGCAAGTCCGGCGCAAGGCGATGAAAGCCGGGCCCCTCTTCTTTCGCCACACTGTTGTTTTTCGCGGTATGAGAAGAGAGAAGCCATGAACGCATTACTCTATGGGCTGGTTGTTGTTATCTGGGGCACGACCTGGATCGCCATTTTTTTGCAACAGGGGCCGGTTGCAGCGCCGGTCTCCATTTTCTGGCGCTTCGCCGTGGCCAGCGCCACGATGATGATCGTCCTGGTCGCCCTTCGCCGTCTGCGCAGGCTGGCGCTGCGGGATCATCTCTACTGCATGCTTCAGGGCTGCTGCGTTTTCTGTTTCAACTTCTGGTGCTTTTACACCGCCGCCGCCCATATCAATACCGGCCTTGAGTCGGTGATTTTCTCGATGGCCGTGCTGTATAACGCCATCAACAGCTTTATCTTCTTCGGCCAGCGTCCACCCGCACGCTTCTGGACGGCGGCAGCGCTGGGGCTTATCGGGATCATTACCCTGTTCTGGAACGATCTGCTCGCCAGCGGCTGGAGCGCGTCGTTGCTTACGGGCATCGGGCTTTCCGCCCTCGGCACCTACGGCTTCTCGCTGGGGAATATGATCAGCATGCGTCATCAGCGAAACGGGCTGGAAACCATGACCACCAACGCCTGGGCGATGCTGTATGGCACCGTCGTGATGGGACTTATCGCCCTCTTCAGAGGCGATAACTTTATGCCGGAATGGACGGTGAGCTATATGGGGGCGCTGCTCTATCTTGCGCTGTTTGGCTCGGTGATTGCCTTCGGCGCCTACTTTACGCTGGTAGGCCGCATTGGTCCCGGTAAAGCCGCTTACAGCACCCTGCTGTTCCCGCTGGTGGCGCTGTCGATTTCAACGGTGTACGAGGGTTACGTGTGGCATCTCAACGGGATCGTCGGCCTGTTGTTGATACTGGGGGGGAATATGGTGATGTTTACGAAGCCGGAAACCTGGTTCCGCCGCCTGCGGACGGCATAAAAAAACGGCCTGCGAAAATGCAGGCCTTTTTTTATTAATTTGCTTTCTGATGAACATCAAACATAGTGGCATCCGTTGCCATGTCATCCACAACCTGCTTCAGGGTGCCGAAGCCCATTGGCGTATTCTCGTTCGCCAGCTCTTTCCCTTCCCCCTTACGAACAACCTTAATCACCGGTTTGTTCGTAGCCGCGTCGATTAACTCACCTTCGAAGAACAGGTGCGTATCCATGGTACGATGGCCCGTGGCCATTTGCGTACCCGCAACCAGCAGCGCGACAGGCACCACTTCATAGAACTGCAAACCTTCTTTGTCTGAGCTCACACCCGTGATGGCGCCGCGGAAGATCAGGCTATGTTTGCCCGGCGTCGTCACAATCGGCTTACGCTGGCCAATCGCGGTTTTCAGTTTGGTATTGGTATAATTCAACAGCTCATCAAGCGTTTTTTGCCCAAGCTGAGTGGTCGGTTTTGGCGTCGGATAATAGGTTATCGGCGTCCAGATAATGCTGTCATAATTCGCCTCATTATAAGAAGGATCAACCCAACGCAGGGTTGGCTTCCCGGTTGCAGATTTCATCTCCTGCAAGCCTGAGTAATCTTTTAAAAAGCCTGAATATTGATCGGGGGCTGCGACTTTTGACGCACAGCCTGAGAGGGCCAACAGACCAGAAAGCACTGCAACTTTAAAAAAAGTGTGAGTACGCATGATGGTATTCCATGTTATCTGCAAGTATGCACTTGAAGTTATAACAAAAAATGGGGCGATGTGTTGTGGCAAAAAATGACGAAGACAGCACAAATAGCGAAAAAACTGCCCGACCGAAACCGGGCAGTGAAAATTACTCTTTCAGGTCCACTTGCCAGAACAGGTGTTTGCCGAAGGGATCAATTTCATAGCCCGTGACCTCTTTACGGACTGGCTCAAAAATCGTTGAATGAGCAATCATTACCGCCGGCATTTGATCGTGCATCATCTGCTGCGCCTGCTTGTACAGCGCCACGCGTTTTTCGCGATCGGTTATCGATTTTGCTTCGGCAATCAGGTTATCAAACGGCTTATAACACCATTTCGCCGAATTCGACCCGCCGTTGGCGGACGTACAGGTAAACAGCGGGCCGAAGAAGTTATCTGGATCCCCCGTCGCCGTTGTCCAGCCCATCAGCGCAGCCTGATGCTCCCCGCCCTTCACGCGCTTCAGGTATTCGCCCCATTCGTAGGTCACGATTTTGGTCTGCACGCCAACTTTCGCCCAGTCCGCCTGGATCATCTCCGCCATACGCTTCGCGTTCGGGTTATACGGCCGTTGCACGGGCATGGCCCACAGATCGATGCTTACGCCGTTGGCAAACCCCGCCTCCTTTAACAGCGCTTTCGCTTTTTCTGGATCGTAATCGTAGTCTTTCAGCTCGCTGTCGGCACTCCAGACGCCAGGCGGCAGCAGGTTTTTTGCCGCCGTGCCGGTGCCGTGGAAGACCGCCTCAATGATGGCCGGTTTGTTAATCGCCATCGCCAGCGCCTGGCGCACTTTTACGTTATCCAGCGGCGGCTTTTGCGTGTTAAACGCCAGGAAACCGGTATTCAGACCGGCCTTGCTCATCAGGTTGATGTCTTTGTTAGCCTTCATACGCGGCAGGTCCGCCGGGTTCGGGAACGGCATCACCTGACACTCATTCTTCTCGACTTTGGCAAAACGTACCGAGGCGTCCGGCGTGATGGTGAACACCAGACGATCCAGCTTCGATTTTCCCTGCCAGTAGTCAGGGAAAGCGGTAAAGAGGATGCGGGAATCCTTCTGATATTGCGACAGCTTAAACGGCCCGGTGCCAATCGGCTGCATATCGACCTTTTCTGGCGTGCCCGCTTTCAGCATGGCATCGGCGTACTCCGCCGACAGAATGGAGGCAAAGTACCACGCCAGGTCAGCGACAAACGGCGCTTCCGGATGCGCCAGGGTGAAGCGCACGGTGCGATCGTCAACTTTATCAATGGCGGTAATCAGGCTGCCGAACTCCAGACTTTCGAAGTTGGAATAACTGCCGTTGGAGACGTTATGGTAAGGATGATTCACATCCTTCTGGCGCATAAACGAGAAAATCACGTCGTCCGCGTTGAAATCGCGCGTCGGCGTGAACAGCTTATTACTGTGGAATTTCACCCCTTTGCGCAGGTGGAAGGTGTAGACCTTGCCATCCTCGCTTACCTCCCAGCTTTCCGCCAGGCTCGGCACCAGTTCGGTAGTGCCCGGTTTGAAATCGACCAGACGGTTATAAACCGGTACGGCGCTGGCGTCCACGCTGGTCCCCGACGTATAGAGCTGAGGATTGAAATTTTCCGGCGATCCTTCGGAGCAATACACCAGCGTTTTTGCCGCGACGGTGGAACTGACCGTCAGTGCAGCAAGCGCCAGCGTTATCATTGTGAATGTGCTTTTCATCATTTATTCCTGTCTTTTTAATTCGACGGCTAATTACTTCTTTTGCCATTTCATAAATAACATTAAAGTGATGGCGCAAACACATGAAAAATAAATACAGAAGGAAACACTATGGGCTCGGAACTCTCCAGACAATTAACCCAACGCTTTTTCCGCTATCTCGCCATCACCAGCCAGAGCGACCCGAAAGTCAAAACCCTGCCCTCCACTCCGGGCCAGCACGACATGGCGCGGGAGCTGGCGAAGGAGCTGGAAACGCTGGGGTTAGACGATATTGTGATTGATGAGTTCGCCACCGTTACCGCCGTGAAAAAAGGCAATATTCCCGGCGCGCCGCGTATTGGTTTTATTACCCATATCGACACCGTCGACGTCGGTTTATCCCCGGATATTCATCCACAAATATTAACCTTTACGGGGGATGATCTCTGTCTGAATAAAGAGAAAGATATTTGGCTGCGCGTAAAAGAGCACCCGGAAATTCTGGCTTATCCTGATGAGGAGATTATTTTCAGCGACGGAACCAGCGTATTAGGCGCAGATAATAAAGCGGCCGTCACCGTGGTCATGACGGTGCTGGAAAACCTCACCGCTGAGCACAAGCATGGCGATATTGTGGTGGCGTTTGTGCCCGATGAAGAGATTGGCCTGTGCGGCGCGAAAGCGCTGGATTTAAAGCGCTTCGACGTCGATTTTGCCTGGACTATCGACTGCTGCGAGCTGGGCGAAATTGTTTACGAGAACTTTAACGCGGCGGCGGCTGAAATTCGCTTTACCGGCGTCACGGCGCACCCGATGTCCGCCAAAGGGGTGCTGGTCAATCCGCTGCTGATGGCAACGGATTTCATCAGCCATTTCGATCGCCGGCAAACCCCGGAATGCACCGAGGGGCGCGAAGGTTATATCTGGTTTAACGGCATCCAGGCCGGGCAAAACGAAGCGGTGCTGAAAGCCAACATTCGTGATTTTGACAAAGACGGTTTTGCCGCCCGCAAGCAGCAAATTGCCGATGTGGCGGCGCAAATAGCCGCGCAGCATCCCACGGCAAACGTGGAGTATCGCATTGAAGATACCTACAGCAATATCAGCAATGCGATTGGCGAAGACCGCCGCGCGATCGACCTGATGTTCGAGGCGATGGAGTCGCTCGGCATCACCCCAAAACCGATCCCCATGCGCGGTGGCACGGATGGGGCGGCCCTGTCAGCTAAAGGCCTGCTCACCCCGAACTTCTTCACCGGCGCCCATAACTTCCACTCGAAGTTTGAGTTTTTACCGCTGTCGTCGTTCGAGGCCTCCTGTCGCACTGCACTGCAACTCTGTCTGCTGGCCGCGCGTTAAGCGGGCTTGCGTGCGAGCATGGTGGCGAAGCGCAGCTTGATACGGTTCCCGTTGGCATCGGTACGGTGGAGTTCCCCCACCTCTTCGTTGTACTTGATCAGCTCCCAACCTTCGTAGTAGTTACTCAGTTCACCGGGTTTGAAGGCAAACGGGAAGCCGACGGTGCACGGATAATCCTCCGTATCCATGGCGGCAACGATCAGGTTATAGCCGCCTGGTTTAGTGCAACGCTGCATATTGGCGATAAGACCAGGGATGGTATTCGCTTCGAGGAACATCAACACGACGGTGGAAAGAATAAAGTCGTATTCGCCGTCAAAGGTCAGGTTGTTCAGATCCTTAATCGCCGTTTGCAGATTCGCGATCCCTTCCGCCGCCTTAATGCGCTCAATGTTATCGATGCTCATCGGGTTTTTATCCCACGCCGTCACGTCATAGCCATTGGCTGCGAGGTAGAGGCTGTTACGGCCATTTCCGCAACCCAGATCGAGCGTTTTTCCCGGCTTAACAATGTCCGCGCTGAGCAGCACCTCAGAGTGCGTGCGGGTCAGCCCATATTTCTCAGTAAAGTAGTTTTCATCGACAGTCATTATTTTTCCTCAGATTGCATAAGCAGTGCCTTATCAGCGCGCACCAGAAGTTTGCCCTGCATCAGCAAGATAAAAGTACGGACCAGCAGCATCGCGATGATGACGTTGGTGAAAATAAACAGGGGAACAGCGAGGGCATGAAAGAACCCTGACGGACTGCTCTGCCCAAGATGTAAACCGGTGGTCGCCAGCGCCGACACCCCGAACGAGAAGCTCCAGAACGACGCGTTGAACGGCTGCGACAGATACCACGGCATCAGACGCAGCATAAACAGGAGTTGCAACAGGCCATAGCCGAAAAGCATTTTGGCGAAGGTGTCCGCTTCGCCGCCGTTGACGCTAAACCAGGCGCTACAGGCCACCAGGGCAGGCGCAAGCTGGATCCCGAGCGAGGTACGAAGGGCAGCGGGCAGCTCGCCCGCGCTGCGCAGGCGTTGTAAAATGACCGGCTCCAGGCTCAGCCAGGAAAAGACCCCGGCACCAAGGAACACCAGCCCCGCGTCGTGGAAACCCAGCGCACCGCAGGCCATCGCGCTGATAAAATTGTTCGCCACCGTCGGCAGATAGAGTCCCGGCGTCGTGGCTTTTTCCGGATGCTTGCCGCGCCACAGCCCGGCGCTTTGCCAGGCGGCATACGCAAGCTGGATCACCACGCCCACGCTAAACAACCCCAGCGCCACCGGGCGATACCACGGCACAAAGCCGATGGCCACCAGCAGCGTTGTGGCAGGAAACAGGCTGACAAAACTGCTCATTACCGGATGCCGCATCTCGGCCAACACGCTATGTGGAAACCGTACCGCACGGGTAAGAAACGCCACGCTCAGAAGGAACCAGATCGCCACCGCCAGCGCCACCAGGATCTCGCCCGGCCAGCGCGTCACCGGCCAGATGGTGCTGGCATAACGCCAGGCGAACCCCATACCTATGGTCCCGAGGACCATACCGAAATACCCGGCGGGCAAGTTAAGAACGCGTTGGTTTAGGCTATGCATTTTTTTTAAAGTTTAAAATGTATTTTAAATGCCATTTTAAGGGGTTTCCTGAGCGGACGCCAGCACTTCGAAAAACCAAAACTTTGCTACGTTTATTGAAAGGCTTTTCAGGGATAACACGATGACAAAATATCGGCTCAGCAATGAAACGCGTCTCTGGCGCTGGCAGGACGGATCAACACCGTGCACAACGCCTCTCAGACAAATTATTGCCGTGAAGGATTTTAACGATGTGACCAGCGGGACTAAAGGCGGTTGGGTTGAGGATGAACACGCGCTCGCCCAGGACGGGGATTGCTGGGTTTACGATGAAAACAGCGTGGTGTTTGCCGGGGCCAGGATATCCGGTAATGCCCGCCTCACCCAACCCTGCATCGTAAGCCACCGCGCACACGTTGGCGGCAACGGCTGGCTTGACGCGGCAGAGGTGAGTCACGGCGCGGTAATATGTGACAACGTCACCATTCAGCACTCTACCGTACGCGGGGAATGTCGTATCGCGGGTGACGCGCGGGTGCTGCATAACAGCCTGGTGATTGCAGCCAAAGGGCTGACACCCGACCGTGAGCAGATCCTGCAAATTTATGACCGAGCCACGGTCAGCCAGTCGCGTATTGTGCATCAGGCGCAAATCTACGGCGATGCCATGGTGACCTGGGCCTTTGTTGAGCACCGTGCCGAGGTGTTCGATCGCGCCATTCTTGAGGGCAACGCGCTGAATAACGTCTGGGTGTGCGACTGCGCCAAAGTGTACGGCAACGCCCGTCTGCTGGCCGGTCTGGAGGATGATGCCATCCCGACCGTGCGGTACAGTTCACAGGTCGCGGAAAACGCCCTCGTTGAAGGCAACTGCGTCATTAAACACCACGTATTAATAGGCGGCGAGGCGTGGTTACGCGGCGGGCCGATCCTGATTGATGACAAAGTGGTTATTCAGGGGCGGGCGCGTATCAGCGGCGATGTCCTGATCGAGCATCAGGTGGAAATAACGGACGATGCGGTTATCGAGGCGCTGGAGGGTGAAAGCATTCACGTCCGGGGAGCCAAAGTGATCAACGGCGACACGCGGATCACCCGGACGCCGCTGCTGGGGGCGCTATAGCGGGAAGATTCTGGCGTACAGGTTCACGTCATCGTAACGCCCGTTGAGCATTTCCGCTTTCCGCAAACAACCTTCCAGCGTGAAACCGTTGCGCTGCGCCACCCGGTTACTGCTCTGGTTATCCACGCGACACTTGATCACAAAGCGGCGGATCTCGCCGCGCTCAACGTAATAGCGCATAAACGCCTGGAGCGCCTGAGAAAGAATACCCTGCCCCTGATGCGCCTCGTCAAGCCAGTAGCCAATGTACCCGGTCTTATTCGCAGGCTCGATCGCGTTGAAGGACAGCACGCCCACCAGCTCGTCCTTCATGAAAATCAGGAACATTTTGGCGTAACCGCGCTGGTGCAACATCTGATTGCTCTGCACGTTGCGGCGCGTGTCCTCTTCGCTGCCGACATGCTGCGCCCAGTCGAAGGCGGTTTGCAGCCAGGTTTTGTTTTTGATTACGAGGTTGTGCAGATCGGTGGTATAGCGCTCTTCGACGGCGCGAAGCTCGATTTCCTGGTTAACGGGGATGATTTCTGAAGACATAGTGCCTCTTAATTGCCGGGTGGCGCTAACGCTTACCCGGCCTACAAATGCGTCCAGAGCAGGCCGGCTAAGGCGAAGCCGCCACCCGGCACAAACCCATAAGGACTAGCGCATGATCCGGTCGTCAACGTAGTTACGTTTGTCCGGCGCGGGCGGGAAGTACTGGTACAGCCAGGTCTCGCTGATGGCATCGCCCTGACAGCGCAGGAACAGGCGCATATCCACCGGCTCGGTGGAGTCAGAGGTTGGATACCAGTCAAACAGAATGCGATACCCGTCGAATGGCTCGACATAGAGGATCTCTACCTGCTTCGCTTCACCGCTGGACAGGGTGATCACCGGCTCAATGCCCTTCGGTGCGGCGGCCTTCAGATCGCCCCCGACGAAGTCAATGGCAAAGCGACGGGCCCACACTTTCGGGTAATTTTCACCCGGCGCCCAGCCCTCCGGGAAGCCGCCCATACCGGTACGGGTGGCGTAGACGTTTGCCAGCGGGGAACGCACCGGCGGCTGCGCGCTCCAGTAGAGACGGTATTTGAAGTCCAGCTCATCACCCGCCTGCACCGGTTTCTCCGGCTGCCAGAAGCAGACCACGTTATCGAGCGTCTCGCCGGTTGTCGGGATCTCCATCAGGGCGATGGATCCTTTCCCCCAGTTGTTGCGCGGCTCGACCCACAGGCTTGGTCGCTTGTTATACCAGCCCATGACGTCCTGGTAATGGGAGAAGTCACGGTCAAGCTGTAACAAACCAAAGCCTTTCGGGTTTTTATCCAGGTAGGCGTTGAATTGCAGCTTTTGCGGGTTGTTCAGCGGTCGGCAGATCCACTCCCCGTTACCGCGCCACATCGCCAGGCGGTCTGAATCATGGATCTGCGGATGTATGGTGTCGCACATGCGGCGTTCGTTGTTGCCGCAGCTGAACATGCTGGTCATTGGTGCGATGCCGAGCTGCTTGATGTCTTTGCGCGCATAGAGATGGTTTTCGACGTCCATGATCACCTGACTCTTCTCACAGTGGATCACAAACTTATAGGCACCGGTAATGCTCGGGCTGTCCAGCAGCGCATAGACGGTAAAGGTGGTATCACCCGGCTTAACGGTTTCAAACCAGAAGGAGGTGAAATCCGGGAACTCTTCCGGGGTGTCGGTAAAGGTATCCACCGCCAGCCCGCGCGCGGAAAGGCCGTACTGGTAGGTATCATCCACTGCGCGGAAGTAGCTCGCGCCCAGGAACGAAACGATATCGCGTCGCGCCAGTTCCGGCGCTTTAAAGACGCGGAATCCGGCGAAGCCGAGGTCACTCTGCCCTTCAAGCTGTTTGGTATCCACGCCCGTATCGCCATAGCTGAACAGCTCAGGCCGGAAGTGGATCTCACGCGCCTGAGAGGTGGTTTGATCCAGCGAGAACATGCGCACGCGGCGGCGGAATCCCATCCCCATATGGAAGAACTGGGCGTCCAGCTGACGGCCTTCAATGTTATTCCACAGCGACTGCTTCTCATCGTAACGGATGGCGTTGTACGCCTGCGGCGTCATGGTGGCCAGCGTTTCCGGCAGCGGACGCGGCGCACCGCCCCACGCGGTTTTCGCCAGATCGTGCGCCATGGATTGCAGAACAGAGAAGTCAAAGCGACGGCTCTGACCGTCGGCAATGTCGGAGTCAGCAGCATACGCCGCCTGGGAAAACAGAGAAGCAAGGCCAGAAGTGCCGCTCAGGGCAGCCATTGCCAGGGAACCTTTGAGAAAACGTCTGCGATTCATGCCTGAGAAAACGTCCTTATGGTCGTGTGAATGAGTTTCGCGCGCAGCGAAATGACGGCAAGAAAGAACGCACAGCCTAAACAAAAACGGTTAAGAATCCAATTGTTGGCGGGTGATTATCTGAACAAACCGAGAAATATTTTCTGTCGACCAGAACGGCCTGAAAAAGGGGTAAAGTTATGTATAAAAATGCCCCGGCTGGACATCGACAGCCGGGACCAACGAGGCGGTTATTTTACGCTGACATCGATACCCGGGAAGTACTTATCAGCCAGTTTAGCGATCGTGCCGTCGGCACGTACTTTATCAATTGCGGCATCAAGCTGCTTTTTGGTGGCCTCATCCCCTTTACGCAGCCCAAAGCCGATCCCACTGCCGAGGATGGTGTCGTCCGACACCGGTTTGCCGATAAAGCCAAACCCTTTACCCTGCGGCTTACTGAGGAAACCTGCCTGCCCGGCCGCTGACATGACCAGCGAGGCATCGATGCGGCCATTCAGCAGATCTCCCCAGGCCATATTCTGATCTTTATAAGACACCACGGTGACACCGTGCTTTTCCCAGTGCTCTTTGGCGTAAGTTTCCTGAATTGAACCCTGGAGAACGCCGATGGTTTTGCCCTTCAGCCCTTCGGGGGTAGCCTCTACCGCAGAACCGGCTTTGCCCACCAGCTGGGAGGGAATGCGATAGATGGGCTGGGTGAAATCAATGCTTTTGCGACGCTGCTCGGTGATGTTCATCGCCGAGTTTATGGCGTCGAACTTTTTCGCCACCAGACCGGGGATCAGCGCATCAAACGAGGTTTCAACCCAGCTGCACTTCAGCGCGGCGGCTTTACAGATGGCATTTCCCAGCTCTACGTCAAACCCTTCCAGCTCCCCTGACGCATTGCGGCTTTCAAACGGTGGATATTCCGCTTCCAGCCCGTATCGCAACTCGGTGGCGGCAAACGACGAGAATGAACACAACAGTCCCATGCCGACAACTAACGCGTGTAATTTCATCTCAAATTCCTTAACGTGGTGTAACCCGACAAAGGGCCTGGGCACCTGCCCGTAACGTCGCCTCATCTTTCGCAAAAGAGAGACGGATTAACTTATTGTCCGTGCCATCGGCATAAAACGCCGACAGCGGAATGGTGGCAACCCCGTACTCGACAATCAGCCTTTTCACCATCTCGCTGTCGCGCTCGTCGCTAAAGCCGCTGTAATCCGCCAGCAGGAAGAACGAACCGGCACTTGGTAGCAGCCTGAACGGTGAGTCGGCGAGCAAACTTTGCAGCAGATCGCGCTTGCGCTGATAAAACGCCGCCAGCGACAGCCAGGTTTGCGGATCGGTCATGTGTTCGGCAAACGCGTACTGCATCGGCGTATCGGCCGAGAACATTAAAAATTGATGGACTTTACATATCTCATCCATCAGTTCCGCGGGTGCCACACAATAACCCACGCGCCAGCCGGTGACGTGATAGGTTTTTCCGAAAGAAGAAATAATCACGCTGCGCTCCGCCAGCTGCGGGTGCGTCGCCATTCCGTGGTGCGGTTCGCCATCAAAAACGACGTGCTCATACACTTCGTCAGACAAAATGATGATGTCGGTGTGGCGCGTCAGCGCTGCCAGCTGGTGCAGATCGGCGGCTGAAAACACCTGTCCGCTCGGGTTGTGCGGCGTATTGACGATGATCATCCGCGTGCGTGGGGTTATAGCCGCCCGTACTTCATCCCAGTTCACGGCAAAATCCGGTACCGTCAGTTTAATGGCAATCGGCGTCGCTCCTTGCAGACGGACAATCGGCGCATAGCTGTCAAAGGAGGGCTCGAAATAGATCACCTCGTCTCCAGGATGAACCAGCCCGCTGATGGCTGAGTAAAGCCCTTCGCTGGCGCTGGCGGTCACCAGCACCTCACTCGCCGGGTCATAGTGTGTGCCATAGAGCGTGGCAATTTTGTCCGCGATGCGCTCTCTGAGCGGTTGCAGACCGGTCATGGAGGCGTACTGGTTATACCCTGCCTCCATGGCGCGGGTCACGCCGGAGATAAGTTTTGGGTCGCAGGAAAAATTCGGCGCACCCTGAGAAAGGTTGATGGCGTTATGCCGGGCTGAAAGCTGGCCGATAACGGTAAAAATGGTGGTTCCCACATCGGGCAATTTGGATCGTGTCTGCACCGGCGTTTTCAAAGTCATCCTCTGTCCCTTCTCGTGGTGAATGCATAACTATTCAAACAACAACTTCATTGTCGGGACAATCGAATTGTTGTCATAATAGCCATGACAAAAATGCATAGCTAAGGTGAGATATGTCGCGTCGTTCATTTCCGCTTAATGCCGTAGAGACGTTTATCGTGACCGCGCGTCACCTGAATCTTACCCATGCCGCGAAGGAGCTTTGTCTGACGCAGGGGGCGGTAAGCCGTAAAATCGCCTCGCTGGAAAGCTGGTTCGGCTTCCCGCTGTTCGAGCGCCATGCCCGCGGCCTGCGTCTCTCCTCACAGGGAAGCGCCCTGCTGCCGGAGCTGCAATCTGCCTTTGAGCACCTGCTGAACGTTGCTGAACAGGCGCGAACGCACCAGACCGTAATCCGTCTGAAAGCGCCTACCTGCGCGATGCGCTGGCTGGTGCCGCGTCTGCTACAGGTGGAGCGCGAACAGCCGGAACTCCAGATTGCGCTGACCACCACCACCGATCACAACGTCAATTTCAAAACCGAATCCTGTGACGCGGCGATTGTGTTTGGGACGCACATGAGCGCCGGCGATCTGCTGTTCGAAGAGGCCTTAACCCCGGTGATGAGCCCGCTACGGGCCGGCTCTGCGCTGGAAGCACTCACCTTCCTTCACCCCACGCGGGACAAAACGGACTGGACGCTGTGGCTGGCGAAACAGCCGGGTCCGCCGCCAGCTATGCTCAAAAATCAACACTTCGAAACCATGGATCTCGCCATTACCGCCGCCATTCAGGGACTGGGCATCGCCATCGCGGATGAAACGCTGGTGGAGGAGGACGTGCGCGCCGGACGGCTGATGCGCCCTTTTGACACGAGCATAAAAACGGGGGCGAGCTACCGGCTGGTATTACGCGACGCACCCGGCCCTGAAAACGGGCTGGATGCGCTTCGCGCCTGTCTGCTCAGTCGAGGCTGACGTGGTGTTTCATCACCCGTTTGAAGAGGCTCATACGGGCACGCATGAAGCGGTTTTCAAGCCGAAAACCTGCATGTTTATTCACACCAACACGTAACAGCACGTCCCGCCCTTTCCGGCAGGCGGGCCAGCGCGTGGGCCCTGCCAGGCTATCGCGTGCCCCCGCATCCCGGGCGAAGCTCACCCAGTAGTCCGCCACCTGAGCGGCGAAGGCCAGATCGCGTTCATTCACATACTGCCGCGAAGGTTCCACCTGTCCAAGGGTATCGAAGACGTAGGGCACTTCGTTGCCGTGCCAGGCGCCGTTGATGTACGTCGCGTGCTCCGCTTCGGCCACATAATCAAACCAGTATCGCCAGCACAGGCCGCCCGCCCGCTGCTGGGCCTGCATTACCACGTATCCCATGGTGGTGAAGGCCATGTCGCGGCATACCTGCCTGCCGAGTTCCTCATCGCCCTTCACGCCAGGATAAAGCAGCTTTATCAGCCCCAGGCCAAAGCGCCGCTCACGGCGGAGCTTCTGGATCTGCCCGGCCAGATCGACCCCGAATACCGACATCACGCTGGCTTCGTCGCTGTTCGACCCAATCATCACCGGTACAGGATGCTGGCGGGCCGCGAAGAAAACGTCGAGCATGGCCTCAGGCAAAACGCAATCCCCCACGATGGGCGCAGGGGCGATATTCAACGGCGAGGTCAGTGGCCAGAACGCCTCAGGCGGGATCGCGCGAAGCTGTTCCGCGGTAGCATTGTGCAGGCCGAAATGGGCGGCAATCGCTTCGCCTTTATGCATGGCCTGCTCGCGCGGGGTGTCGGGCAGCGTGTACCCGCTTTGCACAATGGCTTTATGGAACAGTCCTCCCGCAAGCGGGGAAGCCATCAGCGACAGCACGCTGCGCGCACCGGCCGACTCGCCAAATACGGTGATGTTCTCAGGATCGCCGCCGAACGCGGCAATGTTATCGCGCACCCATTCCAGGGCCTGGATCTGATCGAGCAGTGCGAAGTTATGCACCACGCGCTCTTCCTCCCCCTCCAGCGCCGGATGAGCAAAAAAGCCGAGGTGGCCGAGACGGTAATTGATCGTCACCACCACCGTGCCACGCTTCGCCAGCGCCCTGCCGTTATACGGAGGCAGCCCGCCAGCGCCGAGGGTAAATCCTCCGCCGTGCAGCCAGACCATCACCGGAAGCGGATCGGCGCGTGCCACTGGCGACCAGACGTTAAGGTACAGGCAGTCTTCAGAGAACTGGCCGGGATCGCCGCCGCCCAGCTCCTGGCAGCTTTCGCTGCTCTGCCAGCTGGAGGCGGAGAACGCCGTCGCCGGACGCACGCCATCCCAGCGTGCAGGGGGACGCGGGGAGCGCCAGCGCCACGGGCCAACAGGGGGTGCCGCATAGGGAATGCCACACCACACATGGGTATCGCCTTCAGTAAAACCAATCAGTGCGCCCTGGCGCGTTTCAACCACAGGGGCAGAGGGATTTTCCATACCAACCTTCTTTTTCCATCACACCCTTGCAGAGTAACGGTTTCAGAGCAAACCGCAACGCTGTTTGCTGCGCGCTTCCGCCTCCTCGTAAAGCGAAAACTCGTCGTACACCGCACAGCCGAGCGCGGCTTCGAAGGCATTGCGGCTGGCATTGCCGTGGCTGCGCGCCTGCGTTTCATTGCCAAGATTCGACTGGAAGATCCCCGCCGCGCTGACGGGCAGAAAATCCTCGTAGGTGATGGGCTGTGCCACAACCCAGCCGCGTTCGATCAGCGGCTGCGGATCGTCGCCGGGACGAAACGCGTGACGATGCGCCTCACCTGTCGGGGTCAGACGGTAGCGGAAATAAGCCAGCCCCTGACGGCGCAGGAACATTTCACTGTCCGGGAAGGCGCTGAAGATCTCGCGCAGGTGAAGCTGGTGGGTCAGGTTGTCTTTGCCGGTCCCGGCCTGGTTTAACAGGCTGTCGTACAGCTCGCGCCCTTTCGGCGTAAGCGCCACGCCGCGCTGCTCAATCTCACCGAAACGCGCGGTATGGGTGCCCTTGTGTTCCCCCGCGAACAGCACCGGCTCCTCCAGTGCCTTAAAGCTGGTCTGACGCAGGAGGATCGGCACCTCGCGGCGCGGCGGGCCTTCAATCAGGATTTTCGGCTCGATGCCGTACTTCGGCATTAGCTCCTGCACCCGGTCGATATCCAGCGTGCGCGGCGTGAGATGGTTGATGTGGCACCCCGGGAAACAGACCACGTCGGCAATCAGGCGATGTTCGTTGCTCAGCGCCAGATAGGTTTCCTGATCGACCGTCGCATGGCGATGCCAGCGGAAGGTTTCTAAGGCTTCCTGCACAAATTCGCGCGCCTGTGCCTCGGTAAAGTGTCCCTGCGCATCATGCAGGTCGATCAGTTCCAGACAGCGCGGCGTAAAGATGTTGCGCCGGGAGAGGATCTCCGCCGCCCTTTCGCGCAGCGCAACGTTTTCAATCAGCTCCAGGCGCAGCAGCGAGGTAAAAATGCGAAACGGATTACGGCAGAGCGCCGCATCGTCTGTCGGACGAAACGCCGTCGAGTGGACGGGCACGCCCGCCTGGGAGAGATCGTAGTAGCTGACCGGGTACATGCCCATAATGGCGAAGATCCGGCGCAGGGTGGAAAGCTCCTGCGCGGTGCCAACGCGGATCGCACCGTGACGTTCAACATTCAGGCGCGCCAGTTCGTCTGCGTTCGCCAGTTGTTCATGTAAAAGTGGGTTATTTTCCAGAACCGCCAGGTTAACGTCCGCCACCAGTTCCAGCAAGGTGCCGTACTGCGGAACTTCCTGCTGGTACATCGCCGACATAGCCTGCGAAAAGTGTTCCCGAATATCATCAGCCGTGATGGTGTTCGCCATGATGTCATGCCTCCAGTGAATACTACCTGGAGTGTAGAGAAGCCCGTTCCTTTCGTTGGGAAGAATTTACGAATTGTGATCCAGGCAGACGAGTGGTCAAAGCGTGGGCATTTTCGAAAAACGGTTGTAACTCAAACAGATCAAATGTTAAAAATATTTTGCTATCAGGTTATCAAATTCAAACATCTTAACTTGTCACCCGCGTCGCTCTGTTTTTAACATCGCCTATGGAAAAAAATGGTCTGTTCAGTCAGCGCATACGCTTGCGCCATTTGCATACTTTTGTGGCCGTCGCTCAACAGGGAACGCTGGGGCGAGCGGCTGAAACCCTTAACCTCAGTCAGCCTGCACTCTCCAAAACGCTGAACGAACTGGAACAGCTTACCGGAACCCGCCTGTTCGATCGCGGCCGTCTGGGGGCTCAGCTTACGCTCGTGGGCGAACAGTTCCTGACGCATGCCGTTAAAGTTCTCGATGCCCTCAATACCGCCGGTCAGGCGTTAAACCGTAAAGAGGAGCCGGCCAGCGACATCGTGCGCGTGGGCGCGCTGCCAACGGCGGCGCTGGGCATACTGCCTGCGGCGATCGGCCAGTTCCACCGTCAGCAAAAGCACGCCACGCTTCAGGTCGCGACCATGAATAACACCATGCTGCTGGCGGGCCTGAAGTCAGGCGAGCTGGATCTGGGCATTGGGCGGATGTCCGATCCGGAACTGATGAGCGGCCTGAACTACGAGCTGCTGTTCCTGGAATCGCTGAAGCTGGTCGTGCGTCCGAATCATCCTCTGTTGCAGGACACCGTGACCCTGAGCCGTGTGATGGAGTGGCCGGTGGTGGTCTCACCAAAAGGAACCGTTCCGCGTCAGAATGCGGAAGCGTTGCTGCAAATGCAGGGCTGCACGCTGCCTTCCGGGTGTATTGAAACGCTCTCGGCGTCGCTGTCGCGCCAGCTTACGGTGGATTATGACTACGTATGGTTTGTGCCGTCCGGCGCGGTGAAGGACGATCTGCGACGCGGCGTGCTTACGGCGCTGCCGGTAACATCGCCCGGCGCGGGAGAACCGATTGGGATCCTGACGCGGGTAGATGCCCCGCTCTCTGAAGGTGCCCAAACGCTGTTAAGCGCCATTCGTAAATCAATGCCTCTCTGACCATAAACGCAGAACCCGCCGCGAGGGCGGGTCTGTCTTACTCAGAACGTTTCCCAGTTATCACCTGAGACGACCGCCGCCGGGGTTAAAGGCGCGGGTTTCGCTGCGTTTGCAGCGGCTGTAGTCCGTCCTGCGTGCGCCCCGTTGAGACGAAACGCGCCAACGGCTTCCGTCAGACGTGCGCCCTGCTCCTCCAGCGAAGCCGCTGCCGCAGAAGCTTCTTCCACCAGCGAGGCATTCTGCTGCGTCACCTTATCCATCTCGGAAATCGCCTGGCTCACCTGAACGATGCCGCGGCTCTGCTCATCGGACGCCGCTGCAATCTCCAGCATGATATCGGTGACGCGTTTAACCGCCTCGACGATTTCATTCATGGTATTGCCCGCTGCAACCACCTCCCCGGAACCCTGATCGATAAGCGACACCGATTCATTAATCAGGCTTTCAATCTCTTTCGCCGCGTTTGCGCTGCGGCTTGCCAGGGTGCGAACTTCACTCGCCACGACCGCAAAGCCGCGTCCCTGTTCACCCGCACGCGCCGCCTCGACCGCCGCGTTGAGCGCCAGAATATTGGTCTGGAACGCGATGCTGTTAATCACGGCGGTAATTTCAGAGATCTTCTTCGAGCTGGTGGAAATATTACCCATTGTTTTCACCACGCCGGAGACCATCTGCCCCCCGCGGCTGGCCTTCCCGGAGGCATCTTCTGCCAGTTTACTTGCATGATGCGCGTTATCGGCGTTCTGTTTCACCGTCGCGGTGAGCTGCTCCATGCTGGCCGCCGTCTGTTCAATCGCCGCCGCCTGCTGCTCAGTACGGGAAGAGAGATCGGTGTTACCCGCGGAGATCTCGCTCGTTCCCCGGTAGATCTCCTCCGCCCCTTGCCGCACGGTGCCTACGGTGGTCACCAGCGCGTGCTGCATCGTTTGCAGATCGCGCGTAAGGCGGCCAATTTCACTGCGCCCGGTCGGTTCGTCCGGCATGGTCAAATCGCCTTTCGCGATATTTTCGATACGCGTAGCGGCTCGCTGGAGCGGGTTTATCACCGTACGGCGCAGCACCACAAAAGTGATCACCGCCAGCGCCAGCGCCAGGCCAAACGCGCCGAACATAAACATCAGCCCCAGCCGGGTGCGGGTGTGAGCCTGCGCCGTCAGCGCGTTGGCGCGTTCGGTGCGGATTTTTATCGCCTTCAACAGCACCGCGTTATAGGCATCGTCCAGCGGACGCGCGGTCTCATTTTCGTGGTTGATAATGGCTTCAAACATGCCGTTTTTGGCATATTTCAGCATCGGCTGCATACCGGCGATGTAGGCGTCATAGCGGGCTTTCAGATCGCCGTCCAGCGCTTCATCAGCCGGTGTGCGAATAGTGCGCTTCATATAGGCGGCAAATCCATCCTGCGACTGCCTGATGCGGGTCTCAGCCTCAGCGATGTTTTGTTTCATCGCCTCCATCTCCGCGATACGGCTCGCCGCCCCCGCGTGGATCATGTTGATACGGGCGGTGCGTAAATGGTTGGAACTGTTTGACAGCCCGGTGCGCACCTGGATTTCTGCCGTAACATCCTGCTGATCGTTATCGGCCTGGAGCAGGAAATAGCCTGCCAGACCCGAGCTCAATGCAAACAGGAGAATAATGCCACCGAGAATGGAGGAAAACAGCGGAACCAGCCGGATGTGATGCAAGAAACTCAGCTTATGCTGCGCCTGCATCGATGTTGTGTTGTCCATGACCGTCGACTCTCTTATAGGTAAGATGCGTAAAAACACGCCTGTAAAAGAGTCATCGGCACGGCGTAGAATTAGATTACGGTTAAAAGCGCCAGACAGGTCACACTTTAGAAAAGATCAGGGAAGAAATGCCAGCGGAAAAAACCGCTGGCAGAATAATCAGTTGTCGCCGAAATGGATAACGGTACGAATAGATTTTCCTTCGTGCATCAGATCGAAGGCTTCGTTGATCTGCTCCAGCGGCAGGCGGTGCGTAATGAACGGGTCGAGCTGAATTTTACCGACCATCGCATCTTCAACCATGCCCGGCAGCTGGGTACGGCCTTTCACGCCGCCAAATGCCGACCCGCGCCATACGCGCCCTGTCACCAGCTGGAAGGGACGGGTTTTGATCTCCTGACCCGCGCCGGCCACACCGATAATGATGCTCTCGCCCCAGCCTTTGTGGCAGCACTCAAGCGCTGAGCGCATCACATCGACGTTGCCGATACATTCGAAGCTGAAGTCCACGCCGCCGTCGGTCAGCTCAACGATCACCTCCTGAACCGGTTTGTCGTAGTCTTTCGGGTTGATGAAATCGGTCGCGCCCATCTCACCTGCGAGCTTAAATTTTTCCGGGTTGGTATCCACAGCAATGATGCGGCCAGCTTTCGCCTGTACCGCGCCCTGGATGACTGCCAGACCGATCCCGCCGAGGCCGAACACCGCCACGGTGTCACCCTCTTTCACTTTCGCCGTGTTATGCACCGCGCCGATACCGGTGGTGACACCGCAGCCGAGCAGACAGACTTTATCCAGCGGGGCCTGCGGATTCACTTTCGCCAGTGAGATCTCGGCGCACACCGTGTATTCGCTGAAGGTGCTGGTCCCCATGTAGTGATAAATGGGCTCGCCGTTATAGGAGAAACGGGTGGTGCCGTCCGGCATAAGACCTTTACCCTGCGTGGCGCGCACGGCCTGGCAGAGGTTAGTTTTGCCGGATTTGCAGAACTTACACTCGCCGCACTCTGCGGTGTAGAGCGGGATCACATGGTCGCCGGGCTTCAGGCTGGTGACGCCTTCACCCACTTCCACCACCACACCGCCCCCTTCGTGGCCGAGCACCGCCGGGAATACGCCTTCCGGATCGTCACCGGACAGGGTAAACGCATCGGTATGGCAAACGCCGGTGTGGGTAATTTTGATCAGCACTTCGCCTTTCTTCGGCGGAGCAACATCAATTTCAACGATTTTCAGCGGCTGGCCTGGGCCGAACGCGACAGCTGCGCGAGATTTCATGATGTCTTTCCCTTGTTGTGAGGTGTGTGGATTTATTTTAGATAAGAGCGCAGTAAATGGCCGACTTCCGCCATCCGCACAGCCCGCTGATCCGGGGTGGTCTCCCCCGTCACCAGCTCATCTTTGAGGTGAATTTCAACCATTTCCCCCATCAGGCCATTGGCAGCGCCGCGCACGGCGGCGATTTGCTGCAAAATGGCGAGACAGGGATCGCCCGATTCCAGGGCGCGTTCAAGGGCATCAACCTGGCCCCGAATGCGGCGGACGCGGGTCAGAATACGTTTTTTATCTTCGGGTGAATGCGGCATACGCCCTCCTGATACTATAGGGGGGTATTGTATCCTTCATGGGAAGTTAATGTAAACATTAAGTTTTATGAGGGTATCAGGTATCATGTAATTTATAGTGTGTTTCTTTTCTTAACTCGAACATCTGAACTAAGCTATGACACATTCTGTAAAAACATAGTTGTAATAAATACCGTCGTATCCGCATTTTTGAAGGTTTCTGCATTCACGCAAATTCCCGTCCCCACCAAAGACTGTAGGTTTCTTAAGAATACAATGAGGAATAGACTAATAGGCGATAGTTAACATTTTTAAATGTCAAATGCTTTTTATGAATGAAAACTTTTATTAAGGGCTTTTAATGAGCATTTTCTTAAGACGAAGTATAAATGCATTATGCAAAGATAGTTTATTTTTCTTTCTTCTTAGTCTGGTTGTATTGATACCTTTCAATTTCCTTAGTGATAAATCTACTCAGGAGATAGAAACTATCATTGAAGAACATATGGCCCCTCATTCTCTTGCAGCAATGCTTGTAATAGCAACGTCTATTACGTCTCTGACACTTCGATTTGTCGGCAGCATAAATGTCAAGAAAAAATATAATAAACTCATATATACACTCATTATTTTCCCTGTTATCAAAGTAGGGAAAGCATATGCTTCTACGATGGTCGGCATGATGACAGGGTTAACCTTAATATTATCCTTCTCTGAAGGTATATCAAAAACAATAATGCCTTTATTTTTCATTGTTTGTATTTCTATGTACTGGTTTCTTTTTGAAGCGATATTGTATGTTAGTAAAAATGGCCTGCCATCAAACGTCAGTAAAAAAACAACAAATATTTTATTGCTAATAATAGTAATTATAATACCCGCAGTGTATTTCTACATTGTATGAAGTAGCTATCAATGAATTCAAAACCAGATGGCCATACCTAAAAATTGCGGCCAGTTTTAAACTCAAGTTAAGATCCGTATTGAGCAGGCAAAGGAGATCACTATAGCCTGTCTGTACAACTGCGGCCGCGGTGTTATTGGCCTTGCGGCATTTAGCACTTATACACGTGCTGGTCACCAGCTGCTGACTTAGCCACTCTTTCTTCGCCTGCCAGCTCGGGTGTGGAGAAGCGGAAATGCTGTATCTGGTATATTCGACCTGCTTCAACGAGTTCTATGTTGAGCAGCTACAGCTGTTTAACGAGCGGTTGGGGTTTACCCTTAACGTCTCTCTCAGAGATGGTGCAACCATATTTAGGGTTTACCCCCACCTCGACCAACCCTATTTAGCTCAAAATGTTAAAAATCCGCACTTATATGGCACATTGTGAACAGAAATAACATTCTCGTCACCTAACATACCCGCTACAAACAAAATGGTGGTGTTAATGATTGTACTAAAGAGCTTTTTATTCTTCGTTGGCGCGGCGGCCGCTTGCGCAGTTATTGTACTGTGTCTTTGGGTTGATATGCGGTTTGTCGGCCATGATATTCCGGAATTATCACTGACCGAAATTATGCAGGAAACGGTATTAGCGAGTATTGTCTTTCTCCATTTTCGTCTGGCGAAAATGTACGAATCCATGCGTTACTGTAATATTCTGGTGGGCGGATTTTTCCTGACAATGCTAATTCGTGAGCTGGACGCGCTTTTTGATCTCATTTCTCATGGGAGTTGGGTGTGGTTCGCGCTGATTACCGCTGTGCTGGCGTTAATTCGCCCCGTTATGCATTTTCGTGCTACCCTGGAACAGCTGGCAAAATATACCCAATCCCCCTGGTACGGTATTCTGTTGAGCGGCCTGCTGGCTGTACTGGTCTTCTCCCGCCTCTTTGGAATGCAGGTGCTGTGGCACGCCATCCTGGAGCATGGCTATATGCGTGTCGTGAAAAACGCCGTGGAGGAAGGTTCGGAATCGTTCGGTTATATGCTGTGCCTGGCCGCATCCCTTGGTTATTACGTTACCTTTCCCGCTCACGCACGACAAAAATAATCTCTTCGCACTGCGTAGAGAGACGGCGAGGGAAATAGTGATCAACAACATCCTAAGGACGTTAGGGTTGTCATGTAAGAAAGACATATCCTAAAAAGGGGCAATCAGGCGTCGATTTCAGCGAATTCTCGCTCACGCCTGAAATCAGCGTCTATCCTTAGACTATCAACAAAAGGAGGCTGGAATGTCTGATTTCGACACTGATAAAAATGCACAATACGCTGGCGATAAAGCCAAAAACAAACTTGATGAATTATCCGGCTCTGCGCAGCAGCAGTTTGGTGAATTCGTTGACTCCCCTAAACACCAGGTGAAAGGTGCAGCGAAAAAATATGCTGCCCAGGCCAGTGATGCCGTCTCGGATGTTACTGAAGCCGTCAGAAATAACCCGTTAACGGGCTTAATCGCTGCGGGTGCGGTAGGTATCGTTCTGGGACTTCTGTTGGGACGTAAATAATTTCAGGCCCTCCGGGGCCTTTTCTTTTCCCCCTCTTTCCTTCTCTTCCCCCCCCTAATCTTGATAGTTCTCCTGATAAAAGCTCAATCCATACGAAAAAGTTGTACAATTTTGATGTACAGATTTGACCATATAGTATAAATTCGATGCCAGTGATGTTACAAAATTGTTTGTTAACGGTGGAAAATTATGCGTCGCAACCATGCTCCCTCTACAGCAGAAAGCGCTATAACCTTGTATTTTAACAAGGATAACGTCCCAACACAGCAGGAAACCCTTGGTGCCATCGTCAGTGAGATCATCAAAGAAAATGTACAACTGAGCAGAATGACAATTTGTACAAAGCTGTTGCGCAGAATTGAAGAATCAACGTCTGACGTTGAGAAAGCGCACTACAACGGTTTGATAGCCCTCTTCTTCGAGCGTTAACCTGAACACTGTTTTTTAACTTACTAAGTTAGTCATGCTGAGTGAGAATAGAGCTTCTGAATGCGATGACTAACCCCATGCTACAGCCTGC
This sequence comes from Enterobacter sp. MGH119, assembly GCF_001037675.1. Classification (NCBI taxonomy): domain Bacteria; kingdom Pseudomonadati; phylum Pseudomonadota; class Gammaproteobacteria; order Enterobacterales; family Enterobacteriaceae; genus Enterobacter; species Enterobacter sp. MGH119. The sequence continues at coordinate 1,047,914 of NZ_KQ089929.1, forward strand.
CGCGTGTAGCAGAGTGAGATTGAAGGTATGCATAGAACTAAATTTGAACGACTTAAGGATGACCTTATCGGTGAGGCCGTATTATCCATACTGAAAGAGAACGGACCTATTACCTTTGTGTCTCTTGCTAATCGCCTGCGGGCGATGGCTAACGTTGAATCAAATGATGAACGTAAAAATGCATTGATTGCCGCTGAAGATGAAGTGCGCCAGCGTGTAACCGGCGTCTCGCACGACCGGGGAAGAGTGATGGGCGATTATGACATTGGTCGCATGCGATCTCTCTTTACTCACAACACGCTTTTGACCCCAGACAAGAAACACTAATTTTAACCGAAACGGTGACCACCATGAGTAAAGCGATTATGCAGCAGACGTATAATTTTGAAGCCTTGCACGATAAAGGACTGGCGGAACATTTTCTTAATGCAGGAAAACATCTCAGTGGTGAGGTTGAAGTGTTGGGCTCGGCAATACGCTGTATTATGCTGACCGGTGACAATCTCTCTAATAAAGAGATTATCCTGCAACTGATTCACGCCCTCGAAATTACCGAGGAGCCCGAAGCCTGCGATGTCATTCGAAATACGCTTGAAATTGTTGTCGGTTTTACGCGCGATGATATCTGATAACAGATTATTGCGCTGGTGAGTGACTGTTTTTGCTTGTGGTAGAAAAGTTTCTCTGTCGTACCACCAGCATAGTGAACCCATTAACTAAATAGCCGTACCATTCGATCAAGCTCTTCTTCTTTAACCGCCCGGGAAAGATAATATCCCTGAAAGCGTTTAACACCTAACGCGACAAGTTTTTCAAATTTTTCTTCGCTATCGACGCCTTCCGCAACGCATTCCCTTCCCGTCATGTCGCTGTATATCTGTATCGCTTTAATAATGCTATAGTCATTGTCGTTAGCAACAAAGTGCTCAACTATATCGCGGTCAAGCTTCAATCCGTCAACATTAATCTGTCGGATGGGTAACATAGCGTAATCTCTGGAAAAGCAATCATCCAGAAACAGCCGACACCCCTCGGCGCGTAAACGCTGAAGAGTGACAGGAATATTTGGATCCTTTGTCACATCAATCGCTTCAGCTAATTCAAAGACAAGTTTCCCGGCCCACTGCGGCTTCAGTAACATCTCAACGGCTTTTTTCGCCATTCCCGGCAGCGCGTTCCCGGTAGCCAGTGGAGGCGGAATATTAACCGAAAAATAATATTTCCCATTGTATCTGTTGATACCTGACACGGCCGCGTGGATGACTAACGCCGTCAGCTTGAGCCATATTTCGCCATTTTTCACCCCACCCAGAAATTGGGCAGCCTTCAGAACCTGACCGTTTTTATGCCAGCGCAGCAGAATTTCAAAGCCTACTCCTTTTTTATCGCCATCGGTAATAATTTGATAAGCCGCAAAGATTTCCCGCTTATGTAACGCCTGCAAAATATCAATTTCCGCATCCGAAAACCCCTGCGGATTATTTTTTACTGCACAGACTTCATCTCTGAAAACACGTGCATCGCTAAACCACACCCTGATAAGATATAATTTATCCAACCCCACTTTTCTATGGGTATAAATGGTTTTATCTGACAACCCTAACCTCGCAGACTGCTCTTTTATCGAAATACCCCGATAAAAATTCAGCAATACGGTTAATTCGCGCTTTGTTAAACCATTCAGACTTTCTTTACCTTCTTTCTCGGGTCCATCACGCAATATGCGTGACGAATCGGTATGCACGTCATAAATGTTGTCTGCACAGTCCATTACGTCTGAAATATTCGCTATCCTGATCATCGATAACGATTTGGTATTATTAACGAGACTACACAACGTGGCATAAAGCCATCTCTCTGGTATTGCGCCATACAGCGTCACGCTACAAATAACCGGCAGCGCATTCAGCACCGATACCAACTGCTTCAGGCTTTCAAGAAAGGCAGCGACGTCGCGACCAAGAAAAACAGCAACTTCAGGTGGTTGATTTTGCATCATTTTATGAACATCACCTGAGCAAACTTCATCCTCTTCAAAATGGAGCCGCGTGGCGTTTACGCCACGTGACTTCAGAAGCAGGCTATACCCCTCGAAGGTGAAACCGCAGGCTGAAATAACAAACCGTTGCTTGTAGCACGTACCTTGTATAAAAGGTAAATTTTGAGACATAACCTGCTCCTGAGAATGCAAATAGTATTCCCATCTGTAATTAAAGCCAATACTCTTTGTCGCATTGAATAATTTTACCGCACCCTGTTTGGTTAATAAACCGTTATCAATGTTATGCACAGGAACATTTTTGCGTTAATCAACCGACTCATCCATATGCAGCATAAATATTACTTTCTTTTCATATAACGACAGTAAATATGCATTTCTCGAGGTATAATGAAAATTCCGAAAAAGAAGACCGGACACTTCATCTTATCGGCCCAGACAAAAAGAGAAAATGCTATGGATAATCACATCTCATCCAGGGCTTTGCTACATCGAAGGGATGTCATTAAAAACAACCCGCGATTTGGTGAAGCTATAACAGAACACTACAGAATTAATGATGCCATTTATAAAAAACAACCCTTGTTCTACAAAACGATGCTTCAGGAATCACGCTTCAACATAATACTGTCCATGTGTTGTTTTGTTTTTGGCAATCAGGCTGAGTCAGTTTCAGAGATTAAGGCGCTATGCACCCGTTATAATATCGCCAGCCCTAACAGTGTTATCGCCATCATTACCATACTTAAAACTACCGGGCGAATTAAGACCTGGCGCTGTAGTGAAGATCGCCGAAAAACAAAAATTGCGCCGACGGAAAAAGGACTCGATGAGCTTAAACGCTATATGTCCGGGGCGTTTACGCCTGTCAGCATTCTTTATCCGGCATTCAACATTAATGTTAACCTTCTGGACAATGACATTCTGAGGCACAACTTTTTCCGGCGCGCCGCAGAGTACCTTTTCCGCGGATTAACATTCAGGAAAGTGCTTCCGGAGGTGGGTTTATTTATTGATAAGGATGGTGGACGAATGATTATGCTCTATCTCTATTTGCAGGCCATTAAAAACAAAACAGCACACGGTGCCATAATAGCGTATTCAGCCAGCACGCTGGCAAAAGAATTTTTCGTCTCGCGTATTCACGTCAACCGCATTATCAAATCGGCGCAGGAGGCAGGTTATCTTAAAGATCGCGGCGATGGCCGGATGTCAATTTATCCGGCCTTTATCGAGCTTGTCGAAAATTATGCCGGATTATATTTTGCGTATGTCACACATTACATCAATGTGGTACCAAAAGAACGACGCCATGCTGTCAACATGACGCCTACACTCTGATCTGACGGGCGTTCGGTTTGCTGAACGCCTTTCTTACCGCTCGCGCAGCGCCTCTTTTGCCTTATTCAACGGTTTCAGCAGATAATCAATGACGGATTTACTGCCGGTTTTGATATCAACTGTGGCTATCATGCCCGGGAACACCGGGAACGCCTTGCCCTGCCTGTTGGTCAGATGGTTACTGTCTGTACGAATATAAACGCGATAATAATAAACATCCCGTTTCACCTCGTCCTGAAGGGTATCCGGGGAAATCATCGTCACCTCCCCTTCCAGCCCGCCGTAGATCGAGTAATCATAGGCGGTGATTTTCACCAGCGCTTTTTGCCCGGGATGGATAAACGCGACATCGCGCGGCGAGATTTTCGCTTCTATCACCATCTGGTCATCAAGCGGTACCAGGCTCATCAGTTTGCCGTTCGGCGGGATCACCCCGCCCACCGTCGTCACGTCAATATCCTTCACGATGCCACGCACCGGCGCATTAAACGTTAAGCGGGTGAGTGAATCTTCGCGTCCTTTCATGACCGAACGCTGCGCCTCTATTTCTGCGTTCGCTTTCGCCAGTTCTTCGCGGGCGCGAACGTAGTACTGGTTTTTCATCTCGGTGATTTTGCTCTCCAGCTCATTTTTTTGGCGTTCAAGGCGTAAGACTTCGACCTTACTGGCCGCCCCCTGCGTCACCAGCGGGCGCGTTAATGCCAGTTCACGCTGCACGAGATCCGCTCCCTGGCGTAAACCCGCCAGCCCTTTTTCAAGGCTTTCGCGACGTGACTGATAAAGCGCCGTTTCCTGTTTGACCAGCTCAACGTCGTCATCCAGCTCTGCCGGGAATGTCAGCCCGGTGTCGTTCACCTCAGCATTCAGACGCGCGGCCGTCGCCATTGCAGCGTTTAATCGAGACTCGCTCTCCAGCACGCTGGACTCGGTTTTCGTCCGGTCCAGTTGGGCAAGCTGTTGACCACGCTCGACGATGTCGCCTTCGCGCACCATCAGACTGTGAATAATCCCCCCTTCCAGGGACTGGATCACCTGCTCGTGGGAGGACGGGATCACCTTGCCACTGCCCGTCGTGACCTCATCCAGCTGGAACAGGCTGGCCCAGGTAATAAACACCACCAGCAGGGCAAACAGCGACCATGCCACCAGCGACGAACGCGGCAGGCGGGGCTCCTTCAGTCGGCTATTAAAGCGGGAGAAATCATTCATGCCACGCCCTCCGTTTTCAGTTTAACCGTACGCTGCGGCGCCTGATGCGGGGCCATTCCGTGCTGGCGTAAAATGGCATCACGAGGGCCATCCATCACCACTTTGCCGTTTTCCAGGACGATGATGCGGTCAACCAGGTCCAGAATCGGCAGGCGATGCGTCGCCACCACCAGCGTCCGGCGCTTACCGAGCCACTGGTGCAGATGCTGGATAAACTGCTTCTCGCTGACCTCATCCAGCCAGGCGGTGGGTTCATCCAGCAGCAGAATATTCGGCGAGGTGATCAGCGCGCGCGCCAGCAGCAGCGCCTGACGTTGCCCGCCGGAAAGCCCCGTTCCGCCCTCGTTGATGATGGTGTTTAGCCCCATTTTCTGCTTGCGCACATACTCCAGCGCGCCGCTGTTGACCAGCGCCTGATGGATTTCCTCGTCTGTCGCCAGCGGATTACCCATCAGGATGTTGTCGCGTACGGAGCCGAAGAACAGCCGCGCCTGCTGGCTGAGCAACTGCATATCGCGGCGCACGTCGGCCGGGTCAAGATGATTGAGAGCAATATCGTCCAGCAAAATGCTGCCCTGCTGCGGCTCCTGCATTCCCGCGAGGAGGTGCAGCAAGGTGCTTTTCCCCGAACCATTCCGCCCGAGCACCGCCACGCGCTCCCCGGCGCGAATGCGTAGTTTGCTGATATTCAGCACGGTGAGCTTCTCTTCTTCGTCGTAATAAAACCCCACGTCGTCCAGCAGATAATCACCGCGCAGGTGGGCTTTATGCACCTTCTTTCCGTGCTGGGGATCGTCAATCGGGCGCTGCATCAGGTCATCCAGTCCCTTGCGGGCCACCTTTGCTGACTGCCAGCGGGAAAGCACGCCAGAAATTTGCGACAGCGGCGCAATGGTCCGGGACGCCAGAATCGAGGTGCCCACCAGCGCACCGGTGGTCATGTCGCCGCTGATGACCAGATAGCAGCCCACCAGCAGCACCACCGCGTAAACAATGGACTGCACCTCCTGCGTCCAGGTGAGCAGCAGACCCGTCAACCAGCGCTGCTTCATGCCGACGCTGGCGGCGACGTCGTTGGTGTTATTCCACTGGTTCTGGAAACGCTGCTCGGCGCGCATCAGCTTGATGTCTTCAATGCCCTGCACCGCTTCCACCAGCGTGGCGTTACGAATGGCGGATTCACGCATCCCTTCGCTGGAGAGTTTCCCCAGCGGGCGCTGCACCAGCAGGCCCGGAATAAGCAAAAGCGGCACGGCGAGCAGGACCACCAGCACCAGCGGACCGCCAATCATCCACAGAATGAAGACGAACAGCAGGAAGAACGGCAGATCGGAGAGGGCCGCAATGGTCGTCGAGGTGATCAGCTCGCGCACCGACTCCAGCTCGCGGATCTGCGCGATAAACGATCCGGTTGATTTCGAGCGTGCGCCGTTTTTAATCCGCAGCGCGTGGGCAAAGACGCGTTCAGAGATGCGCAGATCGGCACGCTTCCCCACCACGTCGGAAATGTGCACGCGCAGCATGCGCATGATGAATTCGAACACGATGGCAATCATCACGCCGCCGAACAGCACCCACAGCGTGGCTTCTGACTGCGACGGTACCACCCTGTCGTAGACCTGCATGGAGAAGACCATGCCGGAAAGCGCCAGCACGTTGGCGACCAGCGCCACCAGCATAATGTCGCCGTAGCGTCGCCAGTCCTTCAGCGCCAGTTGCCAGAACCAGTTTTTTTCATACGGTTTGATGTAGTCATCCACGCGGGCATCCGGCGTGGACTCCAGGGGACGCAGCACCATCAGCCCCTTTAACCGCGAACCGAGCTCGTCCCGCGTCAGCGTTGTCTCCAGCCCCCCGTCGCCGCTAAACTGCACGCTGACGTTCCCTTCGTTGTCCATACGGTTGATGACCGCAATTTGCCCGCCGGTGAACTCCGCCAGCAGCGGTAAACGCCACGGATCGAGCGCTACGGCTCCCGCCGCCACCCAACGCATCCCCAGCCCAAGCTGGCGCGCCATCTCCTCCAGCACCAGCTGGCGTGGCGACTGGCTTTCATGGTTAATCGTGACCCGAACATGCTCCGCCGAAAAATCCAGCCGATAATATTTCGCGATGATGAGCATGCCCTGCAACCAAGGTTCGTACTGTGGATGTGTCTTCATAATCTCCGGGTTAATGCAATTCGTTAAAGAAACGCAAAAAGCCGCGAGAATCGCTCCCCGCGGCAGTGTTTTACGCAATTAACAGCTGGTGGTTCGCCAGCAGCGTCGCCAGATCTGTCTGCACCCCGTTCAGCGTCACCAGCGTGGTGGGCGAGAACTGACCGCCGGTGCCGTCCAGGTCAACCTGGATCTCGGTGTTGCTGCCGTTCTGCACCACGCGGATGTAGTCGGCGATGTTGCCCGCGCTGCTGTCCAGCGTCGCCACGCCGTTGACGTAGCTCGCCGAGCCGGTGCCGGTATAACCGCTGTCAGAAAGCAGGTCGCGCAGGTCGATACGGTCCGTATCCGCCGTCCCTTCCCAGGTGCCGACGGTAAAGCCGTTCACCACATCGCTGCCGTTGCCGCCCGTCGCGTCAGACGCGTTGATCAGCTTATAGAGCAACGTATCGTGACCGCCGCTGCCGATGTTGAAGGTGTCGTTCCCGCCCCGGCCTTCGAACTGGTTATCACCGCTGTTGCCGGTGATCACGTCGTCATAGTCGGAGCCGTTGATGCCTTCAATATTCACCAGTGTCGCGGTATCGAATCCGGTACTCTGCGCCGTAGAGCGTCCTAAATCGACGGTGACGCCGGAAGTGGCGTTGCGATAATCCACGACATCCATGCCGCCCGTACTGCTCCACGTGTCGTGTTCAGAGGTCGTCGTCCAGCCACCGGAACCGTTGTAGGTATACGTCCCTGCTTCAGCGATAAAGGTATCGTTGTAGCCGGTACCTGTCAGGGTGCCCTGGTGACCGCCCGTAGCAGCTTCAGCCGTCAGGGCGTAACTTTCTTTACCGTCTCCTGCCGTCAGCCCGTCCCAGGTTACGTTACTCGAAACACCGTTAACGGCACGAACCAGCACCGCGTGATACGTCTCGCTGGGATCCAGGCCGTAAAAACTGATGAGCGACGAGGAATCGTTAATGCCAATCCCGGACTGGGCATTGATGATTTCACTGGCGACCAGCTGGCCTGCCGCGTTGTACAGCTGGACAGTGTTGCCAAAGAAGGCGTTAATCCCTTCGCTGTCGACAATCTTCAGATGCAAGGCCGTACCTGGTGCGACCGTATTGGTATTCCGCTCCAGTAAAACCGTACCGTTTTGACGGAAAATGAGCAGATCCTGTGCGCCATCCCAGTCGTAATCAAGCAGAGCCGCGCCGGATACCTGAGTTGACGTAGCGGTACTGAATTTCGAAGCAGTAAAGCTTGCAGTACCTGCCAGTCCATCATTGGTGTAAAGATAAGACTGCCCGCTATTCGCCAGCTTGATGATGTCCATGTGACCGTCGAGGTTCCAGTCCACCGCCACGCTGACGTTACCCACAAACTTATCCGTGGTCGCCGTTCCAACCGCGGTTCCGGCCAGAAGGTTGCCGCTACCGTCGTTCAGCATTAACACCCCGCCCTGGCTGGTTCCGCTGGAGGTACGGGACATGCTCATATACAGGTCCATGTAGCCATCACCGTTAAAGTCGGCCCAGGTCATACTCACGGCATTGGACGCTGCGGCGGAACCATAGCCGCTGTACATGGTATTGGTGAAGTTTTGCCCCCACGTAAATGAGCCATTGCCCTGGTTAAACATGGTCGACAGGGCATAGTTGTTGCCCCCGTTGGTCGTATGCTGGGCAATATCCACTTTCCCGTCGTTGTTCAAATCCACACCGGACGTTTCAATCAGACTGTTGTAGTTACCTACCGTTGATCCCGATACGAAACTGGAGTACGTACCGGACTTCGAACTGCCCGTCAGCGTGCCGTTGTTATTGAGCATAACGGTGCTGGAATCAGGCCCGCCAGCATCGCCGATGACAAAGTCAGTGTAACCATCGCCCTTGATGTCAATGGCGACCACCGCGCCATACCACACCGCAGCCCCCATATTGGTCAGCGTACTGGAGGTGTATGTACCGTCTCCATTGTTAATCAGCTGCACCATGTACGAGTAACTTGTCCCTTCCGCCAGCACGTCAGCCAGCCCGTCGCGGTTGATATCCGCGTAAGTACCGGTTGTGTAATTTCCCGTCATTGAGAAATTGCCTGAAACGGTGTAAGCGTTACGGCTACTGGTATTGGCGGATGCGAATTGCTGGTTGGCCATAATCGTCCACAGCCCATCCGAATCCAGCATATAGCTGGCAGAATAGGAGTAGTTCGCGGCGGTAAATGACCAGGCCGGCGTCAATGATTCTTCACTCCCTACAATCAGGCTACCGGTGGTCAACCCAGCGGTATTACCGTTGCCGGCGCTGCTTTTCACCTGTGCCGTAACATCATAATTCTTCACGCTCAGCGCATCGCCGTCAGGGAGCTGCAAATACCATGTGTTGTTATCCGGATCGACCACGACCGCACCGCCAGTCTCTGAGGTGTAGGTTTTATCGTTCACGGTGATAACCACGTACTCGCCGTTGGTCAGTCCCGCCGATACCAGTCCACTCAGAATCGGGGTGCTATCTGTCGTCGTCTGAGGGTTAATGGTCACGGTGGTTGTCGGGATACTCGTATCTACTTTCAGCACGAAATCATCTGAGTCGGTGAAGTTACCTGCCAGATCGGTCACACGCAGCATATAGACGTGATTACCGTCATTCAGACCACTGTCCTGGAAATACCAGCTGGCGGCGCCGTTCATCGTCACCTGTCCCAGCAGCACACCGTCACGATACAGTTGCACGATCTCGCCACTGTCCGGCGCACGGTTAAGCGTCCCGTTAATCACTGGAGAGTTGTCATCTGTTGCCACCGAAGCGCCGAAGCTGCCCTGACGTTCGCCTTCCCCGTCGGTATAGCTGACCACCGTTCCCACCGTATCAGGCGGCGTGGTATCAACCGTTACCACCTGCGAAGAGGTTGAGCCGACGTTGCCCGCCTGGTCGATGATCCGCACCTGGTAGTTGTAATCCCCGTCCGTCAGATCGCGGATGTCCGTATAGCTCCAGCGCTGGTTAGTGACGGTAGCGTCAATCCAGGTATTGCCGCCGTCGAGGCTAATCTGTACGCGCTCGTCGTTGGCCAGCGCGCTGCCCAACGAACCGTTGATCGTCAGCGAGGTGTCCATGGTGATGAAATCACTTCCGGACTGCCCGGTATCTTCGCTGATGCTGTCAATGGTGATGCCGTACTGCGGCGCCTGGGTATCCACCGTCACGTCCTGCGTGGTGGTGGCCCCGACGTTGCCCGCCTGATCGACAACCCGCACCTGATAGCGGTAGTCGCCGTCGGCCAGGATGCGCGCGTCGGTATAGCGCCACTGGGTACCGCTTACCGTGGCGTAAACCCAGGTGGTGCCGCCATCCATGCTCACCTGCACATACTCACCCGCCCCGAGTTCGGCCCCGAGCGTCCCGTTGAGCGTGTACGAGGTCGAACTGGTCAGGAAGTCATTGTTATCGAAACCGGTATCGACGGTGATGTTATCCACGGTCACCGTAATCGCCGCATCCGGCGCGACCGTATCGACCGTCACCTGCTGATGAGCGCTAGCACCCACGTTGCCCGCCGCATCCACTACGCGAACGTAGTAGTCATAGGTCTGGTTACCCAGCGTGCGGCCGTCCACGTAGTACCAGCTGTTGCCGGTGACGATCACGTTCTGCCAGGTGACGCCGCCGTCGATGCTGATCTGGGCATATTCGCCGTCGGCCAGCGTCGCGCCGAGTGAGCCGTGCAGGGTCAGGGACGTGTCGCGAGTGATAAAGTCGCTGCTGCTCAGGCCGGTATCGTCGCTGATGCTGTCGATAGCGATCGTTTTGCTGGCGTCCGGCGCGACGGTATCAATGGTCACCACCTGGCTGGTGGTGGCGCTGATATTCCCCGCCTCGTCAATCACGCGCAGCTGGTAGTTGTAATCCCCGTCGGTCAGCGTACGGCCATCAATATACGTCCAGCTCAGGCCGCTAACGCTCACGTCAGTCCAGGTCGCGCCACCGTCCAGGCTGATCTGGGCGTGGTCGCCGCTGCCCAGGGCCGCGCCGAGCGTCCCTTTCAGGCTGATCTGGCTGTCGCTGGTAATGAAGTCGCTGTCGGACAGGCCGGTATCCTGCGAGACGGAATCCACGGTAATGGTCGCCGCCGCAGGCTTCGTCAGATCGATTACCACGTCCTGGCTGTCCGTTGCCCCAACGTTGCCCGCGTTATCAATCACGCGCACCTGGTACTGATACGTACCGTCCGTCAGGGTGCGACCATCAGTGTAGCGCCAGGTGGTGCCGGTGACGGTCAGGTCGATCCAGGTGACGCCGCCGTCAAGGCTGATCTGCGCCTTCTCGTTATTGCCGAGCTGCGCGGTCAGGGAACCATTCACCACCACCTGGCTGTCGTTGGTGATGAAGTCATTCGCGCTGAGGCCGGTATCGTTTTGCAGGGAATCAATGCTGATCCCCATCGACGGTGCGGTGAGATCCACGGTTACGGTGTGGTTATCGCTGACGCTGTTGCCGATGGCGTTGCTCACCTGCGCGTTAATCACGTACGAACCGCCGTCCGCCAGCGCGGTCACGTCTGCGCTGCCGACCGTATAGCTCCAGGTGCCGTCATTTTGAACGGTAGCCGTGTAGGTTTTACCGTTAAGCGTAATTGTCACCGTCTGGCCCGCTGGCGCATCGGTGGTGCCGCTGATAACCAGTGGCGTGCCATGTTCGGCGGCATTTACGATATCGTCCTGCGCAAAGGTGTTAATGGCGATGGTCGGCACGTCGCCGTTAAGCGTCACGTCGTGCGTTGCGCTGCCCGGGTTACCTGCCTTATCGCTCACCGTAGCCGTAATGGTGTAATCCCCGTCGCTCAGGCCAAGGAAATCACGCCCCGGCACGAAGACCGACCAGGAGCCGTTCGCCGCCACGGTCGCCTGATAGCTGTGGCCGTTGAAGGAGACGGTCACCGTCTGGCCCTGTTCCGCGGTGGTGGTCCCGCTGATGGTCTGCCCCGCCAGCTGCTCGGCGTTGTTGACGATATCGTCATCGGCCACGGTGCTAATGGTGACGGCTGGCGCGATGGTATCGACCGTTAAGGTATGCGTCGTCTGGCCGCTGTTACCGGCTTTATCGTTGACCGAAGCGGTGACCGTCAGCGCGCCCTGGCTCAGGGCGGCCAGGTCGGCTGCCGGCACGTCGAGCGTCCAAGTGCCGTCGCTGCCGACAAGCGCAGTGTAGGTTTTTCCTCCCAGCGTCACGGTAACGGTCTGACCCGCCTCCGCGCTGGAAGATCCGTGCACGGTCAGCGGCTGCTGCGCTTCCGCCGCATTCAGCACATCGTCGCCCGACAACGTGTTCACGCTAATCACCGGCGCGGTGGTGTCCACGCTGATGGTGTGCGTCGCCGAGGCGCTGTTCCCGGCGCTGTCCTGCGCCGAAACAGAAACCTGGTAGCTCGCGCCGTCGGCCAGGGTGCCCACGTCGGCGGCCGGTACAGTGGTTGTCCAGGAGCCATCGCTCTGGATAGTGGCCGTATAGCTCTTACCATTCAGGGTGATAGTGACCTGCGTACCGCTGGCGAACTGCGCGCTGGAGCCGTTGATGACCAGCGACGCGCCCGCTTCTGCCGCATTGATCACGTCATCACCGCTGAGGGTGTTGACGGTCAGCGCGACCGATGCGGTATTTACCACCACGTCGTGGGTCTGGGTGCTGCTGTTACCCGCACTGTCGGTGATAGTCGCGCTAAGGGTCACGGTGCCGTCGGTCAGCGCGGAAATCACGCTGGCCGGAACGCCCACGCTCCATTTGCCGCTGGCGTCAACGGTGGTGGTGTACTGGTTCGAACCGATGGTGATGACCACCTTATCGCCGACGCTGGCGCCGGTTGCGGTGCCGCTGACGATCTGCGCCTGCCCGTGCTCCACGCTGTTGATGACGTCATCGCCCGCCACAACGTTAAAGCTGACGGTCGGCGGCGTGGTATCAAGCGTAATCGCTTTCCCCGCGCTGCCCGGATTACCCGCGGCGTCACTCACGCTGGCCTGCACGGTGTAACCGTTATCCGCCAGTGCGGACAGGTCTGTGCCCGGCACGTTCACGCTCCAGACGCCGCCCTGCTGAACCTGTGCGGTATAGCTGTTTCCGCCCAGCGTCACGGTGACCGTCTGACCGACTTCAGCCGTGGTGGTGCCGGAAATGTCCACGCCCGCAGCCGCTTCGCTGCCGTTGATCACGTTGTCGCCGGCTACCGTATCAATGTTCACGGTTGGCGCAGTCGCGTCCACGCTATATTCGCGGCCCGCCGAGGCGCTGTTGCCGTGCGCGTTGGTGACGCTCACCTGCACGCTGGCGTCACCGTCCTTCAGGCCCGCGAGATCGGCGGAAGGCACGGTGGCCGTCCAGTTACCGTCAGCATCCACCTTCGCGGTGTACGTCTTGCCGCCGAAGGTAACGGTAACGGTCTGGTTTTCCTCCACGTTCGAGGTGCTGCCGGAGAGCACCAGATCCACGCCTTTCTCCTCCGCGTTAATCACGTCGTCGGTGGCAATCGCATCAATGCTGATAGCCACCGCCGCCAGATCGACGGTCACGTCATGGCTGATGGTCACCGGGTTGCCCGCCGCGCTCTGGCCTGCCACGGTCACGTTGACGGTACCTGCTGCGAAGGCCGCGACGTCTGCCGCCGGGATCGCCGCGTTCCAGGAGCCGTCTGCCAGTACCGACGCGGCATAGGTCTTGCCATTCACGGTCACGGTGAGCGTTGTGCCTGCCGCCAGCCCGTCACTGGTGCCGGAGACGATCAGGTTTTGACCATGCTCAATGCTGTTGATCACGTCATCGCCCGCCACGGTATTCACGCGCAGCCCCGGCAGGCTGGCGTCGATAGTGATATCGCGCTCGCCTGTTCCCGTGTTGCCGTGGCCGTTGGTCACAGTCGCAGACACCGTCAGGTCGCCGTTGCCCAGCGCCGTCAGGACGGATTCCGGCACGTTCACGGACCAGGTCAGATCGCTCTGCACTGTCGCGGTGTACGTGTTGCCGCCAATGGTCACGGTGACGGTATTGCCCGCCTCCGCGTTCGCTACCTTGCCGCTGAGGGTCTGACCCGCGGCCACTTCCGCCGCGTTGATGACGTTATCGCCCGCAATGGTGTTGATGGTGACGGTTGGCAGCGCGGTATCTACAAGCAGGTTCGCGGTGTTGCTCACGCTGTTGCCCACGCCGTTGGTGGCCGTCGCGTTCAGGGTGTAACTGGCCTGACCGAGACCGGTCAGATCCGCTGCCGGAACGGTCAGGCTCCAGGTGCCGTCTGCCGCCGTCGTGGCCGTGTAGTTTTTGCCGTTGAGGGTCACGGCCACCACGGTGCCTTCTGCCAGGTTGGCGCTGGTGCCGCTGACGCGCAGATCCTGACCCTTCTCTACCGCGTTCAGCACATTATCATCGCTGATGGCGTTGAAGCTGACCGACGGCAGACCGGTATCGACGGTCACATTATGCGTGCCGCTGCCGGTGTTGCCCGCCGCGTCGGTGACTGATGCAGTGATGGTCGCGGTACCGTCGCTGAGGCCTGAAATCACATTTGCCGGGACGCCCACGCTCCAGTTACCCGCCGCGTCCAGCACGGTGGTATAAGTCTGGCCGCCGATCGTGACGGTGACCTTATCGCCCGCCGCCGCGCCGGTGGCGGAGCCGCTGACGATCTGCGCCTGATTGTGTTCAGCCACGTTAATCACATCGTCGCCTGCAACGGTATGGATGGTCACCGCAGGTACGGTGACGTCCACCGTCAGGGTGTGGTCAACCGACGCCGGGTTACCCGCCTTGTCGCTCACGCTCGCGGTTACGGTGACGCTGCCGTCGGTTAATCCTGCCAGATCCGCCGCCGGAACGTTCAGCGTCCAGCTGCCGTTCGCGCTGACGGTTGTGGTGAAATCTTTGCCGTTCAGCGATACGGTCACCGTCTGGCCCGCTTCGGCTGTGCTGGTGCCGGAGATTGCCAGGTCTGACTGCGCTTCCGTGGCGTTCAGGATATCTTCGGTGGCAATCGTGTTGATGGTCACGAACGGCGCGGTAGCATCCACGCTGTACTCACGGCCCGCCGAGGCGCTATTGCCGTTCACGTTGGTGACGCTCACCTGTACGCTGGCGTCACCATCCTTCAGGCCAGCCAGATCCGCTGACGGCACGGTGTAAGTCCAGTTGCCGCTGTCGTCCACGGTGGTGGTGTAGATCCTGCCGTTCAGACTAATGGTCACGGTCTGCCCGGCTTCCACGTTGGTGGTCACACCGGACAGCACCAGATCCGCGCCCTTCTCCGCCGCGTTAATCACGTCGTCGGTGGCAAGCGCATTGATGCTGATGGCAACGGTAGCCAGATCCACGGTCACGTCGTGGCTGATGGTGATCGGATTACCCGCCGCGCTGTCACCGGTAACGCTGATTTTCACGGTGCCTTCCGGCCACGCGCTCACGTCGGTGGACGGGATCGCCGCGCGCCAGGTGCCGTCTGCCAGCACCGTTGCCGCGTAATCTTTACCGTTGACGGTAACCGTCAGCGCCGTGCCCGGCGCCAGCCCGTCGCTGGTGCCTGAAACAATCAGGTTCTGCGCGTGCTCGATGGTGTTGACCACGTCGTCACCCGCCACGGTATCGACGCGCAGCCCCGGCAGGTTAGCGTCGATAGCGATCTCGCGTTCGCCGGTGCCGGTGTTGCCGTGGCCGTTGGTGACGGTCGCGGTTACGCTCAGGCTGCCGTTGCCGAGTGCGGTCAGCACGTCAGACGGCACGTTGACGGACCAGGACAGATTATTCTGCACCGTTGCGGTGTAGCTGTGGCCGCCGATAGCGACGGTCACGGTGTTGCCCGCTTCGGCATTCGCCACGGTGCCGCTCAGGGTCTGACCCGCGGCCACTTCCGCCGCGTTGATGACGTTGTCGCCCGCCACGGTGTTGATGGTGACGGTTGGCAGCGCGGTGTCGACAAGCAGGTTCGCAGAATTGCTCACGCTGTTGCCCACGCCGTTGGTGGCCGTCGCGTTCAGGGTGTAACTGGCCTGACCGAGACCGGCCAGATCCGCAGCCGGAACCGTCAGGCTCCAGGTGCCGTCTGCCGCAGTTGTCGCCGTGTAGTTTTTACCGTTCAGGGTCACGGTGACCAGGGTGCCTTCCGCCAGGTTGGCGCTGGTGCCGCTGACGCTCAGATCCTGGCCTTTTTCAACGGCGTTCAGGACGTTGTCATCACTGATGGCGTTGAAGCTGACCGATGGCAGACCGGTATCGACGGTCACATTATGCGTGCCGCTGCCGGTATTGCCCGCCGCGTCGGTGACTGACACAGAGACGGTCACGGTGCCGTCGCTGAGGCCTGAAATCACATTCGCCGGAACGCCCACGCTCCAGTTACCCGCCGCATCCAGCACGGTGGTATAAGTCTGCCCGCCGATCGTGACGGTGACCTTATCGCCCGCCGCCGCGCCGGTGGCGGAGCCGCTGATAATCTGCGCCTGATTGTGTTCAGCCACGTTAATCACGTCGTCGCCTGCCACGGTGTGGATGGTCACTGCCGGAACGGTGACGTCCACCGTCAGGTTGTGGTCCGCCGACGCCGGGTTACCCGCTTTGTCGCTGACGCTCGCGGTCACGGTGACGCTGCCGTCGCTTAATCCTGCCAGATCCGCCGCCGGAACGTTCAGCGTCCAGCTGCCGTTCGCGCTGACGGTTGTGGTGTAATCTTTGCCGTTCAGCGATACGGTCACCGTCTGGCCTGCTTCGGCGGTGCTGGTGCCGGAGATTGCCAGGTCGGACTGTGCTTCTGAGGCGTTGAGGATATCGTCGGTGGCAATCGTGTTGATGGTCACGGACGGCGCGGTAGCATCCACGCTGTACTCGCGGCCCGCAGACGCGCTGTTGCCGTTCACGTTGGTGACGCTCACCTGCACGCTGGCGTCACCGTCCTTCAGGCCAGCCAGATCCGCAGACGGCACCGTGGCGGTCCATTTACCCTCAGCGTCCACCGTGGCAGTGTAGCTCTTGCCGCCGAAGGTGATGGTGACGGTTTGATTTTCCTCTACATTCGCGGTGGTGCCGGAGAGCACCAGATCCGCACCCCTCTCGGCGGCGTTGATCACGTCATCGGAAGCGATGGCGTCAATGCTGATCGCGACATTTGCCAGATCCACGGTCACATCATGGTTGATAGTCACCGGATTGCCCGCGCTGCTCTGGCCTTCAACGTTCACGGTGACCGTGCCTGCGGCAAGGGCACTCACGTCCGCAGAAGGGATCGCCGCGCTCCAGGTGCCGTCTGCCAGCACGGTGGCTGCATAGGTTTTACCGTTTACGGTGACGGTCAGCGCTGTACCCGCCGTCAGGCCGTCGCTTGAACCCGTGATAATCAGATTCTGCCTGTGTTCGATGCTGTTAATCACGTCATCGCCCGCTACGGTGTCCACGCGCAGGCCCGGCAGATTCGCGTCGATAGTGATATCGCGCTCGCCGCTGCCGCTGTTGCCCACGCCGTTCGTGACGCTGGCGGTCACGGTCAGATCGCCATTGCCCAGCGCGGTGAGCACAGATTCCGGTACGCTGACGGACCAGGTCAGATCGCTCTGCACCGTTGCGGTGTAGTTATGGCCGCCAACAGACACAGTCACGGTGTTGCCCGCTTCGGCATTCACCACTGTGCCGCTAATGGTCTGGCCGGTTGCCAGCTCCGCCGCGTTGATCACGTCGTCGCCCGCCACGGTGTTAATGATGACGCCAGGCAGCACGGATTCCACGTTCACGGTGTGCGAGGTGCTGGTGCTGTTGCCGACGCTGTCCGTTGCGGAGGCCGACACGGTGTAAAGCGCTTCACCCAGTTGCCCCACCTCGCTCGCCGGAACGGTTGTGGTCCATTGGCCATTGGTATCCACCGTGGCGCTGTACGCTTTGCCGTTGAGCATCACGGTGACCACCGCGCCCACGGCCAGCCCGGAAGCCGTACCTGTGATGGTCAGATCCTGCGTTTTCTCACTGCTGTTGATCACATCGTCGCCGGACACGGTGTCAATGGTCAGCACCGGCGCAGTGAGGTTGACTTCAACCTCGTGCGTTGTGCTGTTGCTGTTTCCGGCTTTATCGGTCAGCGCCGCGGTGATGGTGTGATCCCCGGCGGTCAGGGCACTCACGTCCGCCGCAGGCACGCCCACGCTCCACCTGCCGGAAGCGTCCAGGGTCGCCGTGTAATCTTTGTTATTGATGGTGACGGTCACCACGTCGCCCGCCGCCGCACCGGTCACGGAACCGGTGACAATCAGCGCCTGCGCATGCTCGGCGCTGTTGATCACGTCGTCGTCGGAAACGGTGTTAATGGTCAGCTGTGGCACCGTGGTATCCACCAGCACATCGCGGTCCGCCAAGGCCGGGTTACCCGCCTTATCCGCGACGGCTGCCGTGATGGTGTAACTGCCGTCGGTAATCGCGCCGATATCCGCAGACGGTACGGTGACGCTCCAGCTGCCGTTCGCCTGTACGGTGGTGGTGTAGTCCACGCCGTTCAGCGTCACGGTGACGGTCTGGCCCGCTTCGGCGTTGGAGACACCGTTAACGACCAGATCCTGCTGCGCTTCGGCCGCGTTGATGATGTTGTTGTCGCTGACGATCTCGATGGACACCGTCGGCGCGGTGGCGTCCACGCTGTACTCGCGGCCCGCCGAGGCGCTGTTGCCGTTCACGTTGGTCACGCTCACCTGCACGCTGGCGTCGCCGTCTTTCAGGCTACCTAAATCGGCAGACGGTACGGTCGCCGTCCAGTGGCCGCTGGCATCCACCGTCGCGATATAGGTCTTACCGCCGAAAGTGATGGTAACGGTCTGGTTTTCTTCCACGTTGGTGGTGGCACCCGACAGCACCAGATCTGCGCCTTTTTCTGCCGCATTGATTACGTCGTCGGTAGCGATAGCGTCAATGCTGATAGCAACCGTCGCCAGGTCGATCTTCACGTCGTGGCTGATAGAAACCGGGTTGCCCGCTGCGCTCTGGCCTTCAACGGTCACGGTGACGGTGCCTTCGCTCAGCGCGCCGACGTCTGCTGCCGGAACGGCGGCCGTCCAGGTACCGTCTGCCAGTACGGTGGCCGCGTAGGTTTTACCGTTAACGGTCACCGTCAATGCTGAACCCGCTGCCAGACCGTCGCTGGAGCCGGTGATAATCAGGTTTTGTCCGTGTTCGATGCTGTTGATCACGTCGTCACCCGCCACCTTATTGACCCGCAGGCCAGGCAGGTTGGCATCAATCGTGATGTCGCGCTCGCCGGAGCCGGTATTACCGTGGCCGTTAGTGACGCTGGCGGATACGGTCAGGTCGCCGTTGCCGATGGCGGTTAACACGTCAGACGCGACGTTAACCGACCAGCTTAAATCGTCCTGCACGGTTGTCGTGTAGGTATTGCCACCCACCGAAATTGTGACAGTGTCACCACTCGCGGCACCGCTCACTTTCCCGCTCAGGGTTTGTCCGGAAGCCACTTCCGCCGCGTTAATCACGTCGTCGGTGGCAACCGCATTAATGGTGACCTGCGGCAGCGCGCTGTCGACCAGCACGCTATGGCTGGTGTTCGCACTATTACCCGCAGTATCGGTCACGCTGGCCGTCACGCTATAGCTCGCTTCGCCCAATGCCGAGACATTTGCCGCCGGAACGGTGACGCTCCAGTTACCGCTGGCATCGGTGGTGGCGGCGTAACTGATACCGTTCAGGGTTACGGTGATGCGGGTCCCGTCCGGCTGGTTGCTGGTACCGGAGATCAACAGGTCCTGGCCTTTCTCGGTCGCGTTGATCACGTCGTCAACCGCCAGGGTATTGATGGCAATCACCGGCGCGGTCAGGGAGACGTCAAACGCGTGCGTCGCGCTGGTGCTGTTGCCCGCTTTATCGGTGACCGTGGCGGAGATCGTCTGATCGCCGTTAGCCAGCGCGCCCACGTCTGCCGCCGGAACGCCCACGCTCCAGCTTCCGGCACCGTCCAGCATCGCTGTGTAGTCTTTGCCGTTCAGGGTCAAGGTAATCACATCGCCCGCCTGCGCGCCCGTCACCTTGCCGGTGACAATCAGCGCCTGGCCGTGCTCGGCAATATTAACAATGTCGTCGCCCGCCACAATGTCGAAGGTAATCTGCGGCACGGTAGTGTCGACCAGCACGGACGCCCCTGCACTGGCCGGGTTGCCCGCTTTATCGGACACGGTCACCGTGACCGCCGCGCTGCCGTCGGCGATGCCTGCCATATCCGCCGCCGGTACGTCCAGCGTCCAGCTGCCGTTTGCCTGCACCTGGGCGGTGTACTGATTGCCGTTGAAGGCCACGGTGACCGTCTGGCCTGCTTCGGCAGTAGACGTCCCGCTCAGGGTCAGATCCTGCGCCGCCTCTGCCGCATTCAGCATGTTGTCGCCGCTGATGGTGTTGATGGTGACCGCTGGCGCGGCGGTAGCGACGCTGAATGCCTGCGAGGAAGAGGCCGCATTGCCGTTCACGTTGGTTACGCTGACCTGTACGCTGGCGTCGCCGTCCTTCAGGCCGCTCAGATCGGCAGCCGGTACGGTGCAGGTCCAGTCGCCGTTGGCATCGACCATCGTGGTCCAGGTTTTACCCGCAAAGATAATGGTAACGGTCTGGCCCGCTTCAACGTTCGAGGAGGAGCCGGACAGCACCAGATCCTGGCCTTTTTCTGCCGCGTTCAGCACGTTATCGTCCGTCACGCTGTTAATGCTTATCGCCACCGGGGCGAGATCGACATCCACCACGGTGCCGATGTTCACCGGGTTGCCGGAGGTATCCTGCGCGCTGGCGCTGATGGTGAGCGACCCGTCCGCCCACCGGGAGACGTCTGCGGCCGGAACCGCAGCCTGCCATGTGCCGTCCGCCAGTACCGATGCGGAATAACTCTTGCCGTTGATGCTCACGGTGACGGTGCTACCCGCCGCCAGGTCGGTGCTGGTGCCGGAGATAACCAGGTTCTGCGCGTGTTCAATTATGTTAATGACGTCGTCACCGGCGACGGTATCAATGCGCAGGCCGGGCAGCTCGGCGTCAATGGTGACATCCAGGGAAGACGATCCGGTATTGCCGTGCGCGTTCGTCACGCTGGCCGATACGGTCAGGTCGCCGTTGCCGAGTGCGGTTAACTGACTCTGGGTTAACGGCAGGCTCCAGGTGAGATCGTCCTGTACGGTAGCCGTGTATGTCTGCCCGCCGAGGATAATCGTGACGGTATCGCCCGATGCCGCGTTAGAAACCTTTCCGGTCAGGGTTTGCCCTGCGGCCACTTCCGCCGCGTTGACGATATTGTCGCCCGCAAAGTTGTTGAGGGTAACAACCGGCAGCGAGCTGTCCACCAGCACATCGTGCGTGGCAGCGGCGCTATTGCCCACATTATCGGTGACGCTCGCCGTTACGGTGTAATTGGCTTCACCCAGCGCGCTCACCGCAGAGGCGGGTACGGTAACGCTCCAGTTGCCGCTGGCGTCGGTGGTGGCGGAGTAGTTGATACCGTTCAGATTAACAGTGATGGTGGTTCCTTCCGGCTGGTTGCTGGTACCGGAAAGCAGCAGATCTTCGCCCTTCTCTGCCGCATTGATCACGTCATCCGCTGCCAGCGTGTTAATACCGATAACGGGCGTCACAGTATTGACCACCACATCCACTGAACTGCTGCCGGTGTTGCCGGACCGATCGGTCACGGAGACGTTAATAGTCCAGGTGCCGTCCGTCAGCCCCTGAATGACGGACGCAGGCAGGCCGAGACTCCAGTTTCCTGCCGCATCCACCACGGTGGTGTAGTCCACGTTATTGATGGTGATGGTGACCAAATCGCCCGCCGCCGCGCCGGTGACGGAGCCGCTCAGGATCTGCGCCTGAGCATGGGCCAGCTGGTTAACGGTGTTGGTGTCGGTGACGAAATCGTTGATGGTCACCTGCGGTACGGTAGCATCCACCAGCCCAACGCGGTCCGCGCTGCTGCTGTTGCCCGCCACGTCACTGACGGTGGCCGTCACGGTGACATTGCCATCGGTCAGCGCGCCCACGTCGGCGGCAGGCACGTTCAGCTGCCAGCGACCGTCCGCCTGTACCGTGGTCTGGTAAGATTTACCGTTCAGCGTCACG
This sequence comes from Enterobacter sp. MGH119, assembly GCF_001037675.1. Classification (NCBI taxonomy): domain Bacteria; kingdom Pseudomonadati; phylum Pseudomonadota; class Gammaproteobacteria; order Enterobacterales; family Enterobacteriaceae; genus Enterobacter; species Enterobacter sp. MGH119. Next base: position 1,069,726 of record NZ_KQ089929.1, read on the forward strand.
GTGACCGTCTGGCCCGTTTCAGCGGTTGTGCTGCCGCTGAGCACCAGATCCTGCTGCGCTTCTGCCGCATTAATGATGTTGTCGTCGGTCAGGTTATCAAGCGTAATGGCTGGCGGCTGCGTATCGACGATCACCACGCGTGAGGCGTCCGCGCTGTTGCCGTTGACGTTAGTCACGCTGACGCTCACCTGCGCACGCCCGTCGATCAGCGTTTCCATCGCGCTCGCCGGAACGGTCAGGTGCCAGGAGCCGTCCTGCTGCACCTGTGCAGTAAAGGTTTGATCCGCGAATTTCACCACCACGGTCTGCCCGGCCTCCACGCCCTGCGTCTGACCAGAAAGCGTGACATCCGCGCCTTTTTCTGCCGCGTTGAGCATATCGTCAGTGGTTACGGTATCGATGGTGACAGCCACCGCATTCAGGTCAAGCTCGATCGGGTGTTCAGCCGCCACGGTGTTGCCCCAGGCATCTTCCGCGCTGACGCTGACGGTGATGCCTCCCGCCGTCCATGCCTGAAGGTCCGCCGCCGGCACGCCAATCTGCCAGCTGCCGCTGGCGTTAACCGTGGTGACGTATTCGACATTATTGATGGTAACGGTGATCTGTGTGCCTTCGGCCAGATGAGTGCTGGAGCCGGTGACGGCCAGATCCTGCTGCTGCTCGATGGCGTTAATCACGTCATCGCCAGAGATCGTGTTCACGCGCAGGCCCGGCAGTTCGGCGTTGATGTTGATATCACGTTCGCCGGTGCCGGTATTGCCGTGCGCATTGGTGACAGAGGCGCTGAAGGTTAAATCGCCGTCGCCAAACGCCTGGAGGTCGGCCGATGGGATCGTCACGCTCCATTTCAGGTCGCTGCCAACCGTCGCGGTGTAGCTCTTGCCGCCCACGGTGACTGAGACGGTATCGCCCGCCGCCGCGCCGGTGACGCGTCCACTGAGGGTTTGGTCAACCGCCGCTTCGGCGTTATTGACCAGGTTATCCCCGGCAAAGGTGTTGACGATCACCTGCGGCAGCACGGTGTCTACCAGCAGATTCGCCTCGGCGGAGCCGCTGTTACCCACGCTGTCGGTGCCGCTGACGCTGACGGTGTAAAGGGTATTCGCCAGATCCAGCACGTCGGAAACCGGCACCTGAACGGACCAGCGACCGTTCTCAACGGTGGCCTGATAGTTAACGTTGTTCAGCGTCACGGTGACAGCGCTGCCGTTCGGCAGATTACTGGTCCCGCTCAGGCTCAGGGGCTGCATGGCCTCCTGCGCATTCAGGACGTTATCCTGGCTGATGGGATCAAGGGTAAATTCCGGCGGGTTGCCGCTCAGCGTAATGCCGTGCGTCGCGCTGCCGGTGTTGCCCGTCGCATCGGTCACGGCGACCGAAATGCTGTGGCTACCTTCCCCCAGCGCGCCAATGACGGAGGCAGGCACGCCGACGCTCCAGCTGCCGTCCGCCTGGACGACACCGGTAAAGGTCTTGCCGCCAACGGTCACGGTGACAACGTCGCCCTCCGCCGCGCCGTTCGCCTGGCCGGAAATAATCTGCGCCTGCCCCTGCTCGCTGGTGTTCAGAATGTCGTCGCCCGCGACGGTGTTGATAGTGACCACTGGCGCTGCGGTATCGACCGTGAAATCGGCGGTGATGGAGGACCCATTACCCGCTTTGTCGCTGACGTTTACCGTCAGGGTGTGCTCGCCGTTAGCCAGCGTCTGTACTTCACTGGCCGGAAGCGTAACGGACCAGCTGCCGTCGCTGCCCACGGTCGCCGTGTGATTTTTGCCGTTCAGCGTGACCGTCACAATCTGGCCCGCTTCCGCATCGGTTTTCCCCGTCAGCGTCAGCGGCTGATTATGTTCAGCCGCGTTGATGATGTTGTCCTGGGCGATCGTGTCGACAGAGATCACTGGCGAGGCGGTATCCACGCCAATCGTCTGGCTGCCGGACACGGTGTTGCCCGCCGCGTCTTTTCCGCTGACGTTGACCGTCCAGGTACCATCGCCCAGCGCCTGTGCGTCGGCAGCAGGGACCTTCACGCTCCATGCGCCGTTTACCCCCACTTCTGCGGTATAGGTTCTACCGTTGAGCGTGACGGTAAGCGCCGTTCCCTGCGCCAGGTTTTTGCTGGTGCCGGACAGCGTAAAGCCCGCGGACTGTTCGCTGGCGTTGATCACGTTATCACCCGCCGTGGTGGCGAGCGTCACGCTGGTATCCGCTGTAGAAACGGTTACGTTAATACTGCCCGCAGAGGTCGTTTTACTGCCGTCGATCTGTACGACGGACCAGGTATGTTCCCCGTCCGCCTGGGTCGGGAGTGTTACCGTCCAGGTGCCGTCCTTCGCGACCATGGTGCTGGCGATGGTGCTGCCGCTGCCGTCTTTAACCTGAATGGTCGCGCCCGGCTGCCCGGTACCGCTGAAGGTGGGGGTGTTATCATCCGTGACCTCTTTTGCACTCAGCACGCCCTGCTTGTCACCCGCGTTGTCCGTCAGCAAAAATGTCGGCGTGGCGCTTTCGACTTCTTTTGTATTATCAATAACCTTCGTTTTGGTTTCGCCATCGCCGCCGTGAGCCAGCAGTGCGCCGATCGCACCGCCCCCTAACGCCGCACCGGCAATCCAGCCCCACGGCGCATCGCTTAATACGCTTCCCTGCTCCAGGAAAGGTTCAATGCTGCTAATGGGTGCAGCCTGGGCGGTTAATTCGGTGGCGGCAACGCCTGATGCTTCCCCGGCATCGGCAAATGAAATATGCGTCAACGCCTGGTTATCGTTAAATACCAGTTCGGAATGATTATGGGTTTCCGTGTCTTCGACAAAATAATTATTGCAGCGGATCACGCTGCCATCTTTCATATAAATGAGGAGGTCATTCCCCTGGCGGACATAACGCACCACGTCCTGAGCAGAACCCTGAATTTCAATCACGCTCGGTGAGGAAATAGAAACCGAGAGATTCCCTTCACCGGTTAATTTCGTCTTCTCTGCCGTTTTGCGAATGATGACATCAACAACTTTTGCGGTACTCATATTCTTCTCCTTGCAGGTGCGCGTATTCCTGTGGATATGTCCACCAGAGGGATGTAGCTATCCTTGGGAAAAATCACCCATTATTGTCTGACTTATTTCGCGCAGAAAGGCGCGCCTTTTTTAACTTAAATCAGGTAATTTCGCGGCAGCGTTTTTCTCTATTCCGATAAGCGGCATGAGATTATCCACCGCAGAGGCGTAATTAATCGCCGCACTCCAGCCATCGTATTCAGCCATTATTTTCGCGGAGGTGGCAGACCAGACATCCTGCTCCACGCTGAGCAGATCGTTAATGCTGCGCTTGCTCAGGGTATATTCATTTTTGTAGACATCGCGGGCGCGCAACGCATTTTCCAGCTGACGTTTCCCGGCTTCCATTCGTCCACGCGCCCCGGTCCAGTCGGCCTGTGCGACGGAGGCTTTTTGCAGGACATCAAAACGGGCCTGATCGACCTGAGACGATGCCATTGCCCTTGCGCCCTCGGCCTGACGGACGCGCGCCGAGACCGCGCCGCCCTGATAAAGCGGTGCGTCAATATTGAGCTGGATCTGATCATCCCAGTACGCGCGATTATCCGACTCATAGCGGGTGCGGCCCCCTTTCAGGCTTAAGGTCGGCCAGTGCTGAGACTTCGCGGTTTCTACGCCGTACTGGGCTGAACGCTCCATGTTCTGCGCGGCCATCACCGTTGGGATCAGTGAATAATCAATCCGATTGAGAGAATCCGGCTCCACGGCCAGACCTCCCGGAACCGGTGAATAGCGTTCAGCCTGTATGCCAGTTAATACCGCCAGCCGCGCGCGGGCGCTGTTCAGGGACGCATTGTACTGCTCTACCGTCGCCTGCATCCCGGCAATACGGGTGCGGGTCTGAAGCTCATCAGAGGTGGAGCTTACGCCAGCGTCGGCGCGGAGTTTTGCCAGCTGCTCAACGTTTTTAAGCGCCTGCACGTTCTCTTTTGCCGCCTGCAACAGATCGCTGTAGCGTTTCACTTCCACATAGCTGAGGGCTGTTTTTTCCGCGACGGCAGACATCGTGCTCATCAGCTGGTAGCGATAGCTGTCACGCTGAGCTGAAGACTGGCTGATGCTGTTGTTGGTCTTGCCAAAATCGTACACCAGCTGCGTCAGACTCAGGCCCCAGGCTGCGGAATTTCGCAACGAGCCGCTTGAATCGGTGGTCTGGCTGTGACCTGTACTCCCGTTCAGGGCTATTTGTGGCATCCAGCCACTGCGCGCTTCGTCTATTTGTGCCTGGCCGATCCCCAGCTGTGCCGCCTGCTGACTCACCGAGGGGTCGCGATCGAGAGCGAAAAGAATACTTTCTTTCATCGTCATTGCCGCAACGGGAGATATCCCCGCCTGGCCGTTATTTGCATTAGCCGCAGTCACCACCAACGAAATTAAGGTCAGGGAGGCAGATAATCTGAGTAACCTGTTATTGCATTTCATCTTCATAATATCCCCCGACTCCAGGTGATAGCCAAATAAATACCCAGGAAGAGGTACAAATAATTCGCCAGAAATCCATTGCCCCTTCTCCATTAATTCCGGGCAAGAGTTCCCCTAACCCATTTCAATTGAGACGAGAGCCGTTCAATCCTTTTTTTCTTTTAAGAATTTACTTAAATATTTATTGATTCGCAGCATAACAAAATGTGATATAAGCAACCACACCCGCAATGTTAATGTGTTGTTACAAATAAGAAAAAAGATGGGGTTTCTGGACAAAACGTTATAAAAGACCTTTCAGATGAAACAAATAAACCCCCTGTAATATAAAGAAAATTCTAAAATACCCCGGTGTACATTTTTGCGTTAATTTCACCCCGAATCAGACACAAAGATTTTCAAAGAAATGTCAACTTAAGTAATCCACCGAATAAAACTGGATTATTTTACTTTATAAACACAGATTGTTAGATATATGCACTAATTTATAATTACAAATTAGTTATAAATATCAATTAGGCGCTGGAATGTGGCAGCTTAAGCCAAATTTATAAGTAAAACATAGCGATAACAACATACCTAAAAGATACATACATGTTTTTGATGACTGATTAATGCGATATCAATAATCACACCATTAAACTGTTTTTGGATAACATCCCGCGCCTGTCCCGATTCCCTTTTCTGCAAAATGCTGTAAAATGCGAAGTATTGCGACATTTTGCAGGATACTGCGCCCATGCATAAAACCGCCAGACAGAAATATGTGCTTGATATCATTACTGAACAAGGCCAGGCCAGCATTACCGAGCTGGCAGATCGATTGCAGGTTTCAGCGGACACTATCCGTCGCGATCTGACCGACCTGGAAAAACAGGGACTGGCACAAAAAAACCATGGTGGCGCCATCGCGCTGAATCTCTCGACGATGAACCGGGTTAGCAGGAATACCTTGCTGCCTGAAATCAAGCAGCGGCTGGGTAAACAGGTTGCGCAATGCGTGCCTGCGGGCTCGACGCTGTTTCTGGATGCCGGAAGCACACTGCTGGCCGTTGCCTCTTTCCTTCATGGGCCGCTGACCATCATCACCCCTTCTCTTGATATCGCCCAACAGGTGAGCGATCGGGAAGGTATCGACCTGATCCTGCTCGGTGGAAAGTGGGATCAGAAACAGCGCCTGTTTGCCGGAAGCGCCACCCTTTCACTGCTCTCTCGCTACCGGGCGGATATTGCCATCCTTGGCGCATGCGCCATCCATGCCGAACTCGGATTGAGCGCCAGTCAGGAGGCGGATGCCGAAGTGAAGCGTGCCATGCTGGCCGCAAGCCAGGCGCACTGGGTAGTCGCCGACCATCTAAAACTCAACCAGTGCGAACCGTATCTGGTGTCAGGGTTATCCGAGATTCATCAACTGTTTTTAGATCGTCCCTGGGCAGAGCTCGGGGACCATAGCGCCGTGCAGGTTACCGTTTGCGCACATTAACGTGGAGAAGGTCATGAATAAAGTGAAGACAATGAATATTGCGCTGATCGGGTATGGTTTTGTGGGTAAGACGTTCCATGCCCCGCTGATCCAGTCCGTTGACGGCCTGAAGCTGGCGGTGATCTCATCCCGGGATGAAGAGAAAGTGAAACGCGATCTGCCGGACGTGCTCGTTGTCGCCACGCCGGAAGAGGCCATTCAGCACCCGGATATCGATCTGGTGGTTATCGCCTCCCCTAACGCGACCCATGCGCCGCTGGCCACCCTGGCGCTCAATGCCGGCAAGCATGTGGTAGTAGATAAGCCGTTCACGCTGGATATGCAGGAAGCGCGGGATCTGATTGCGCTGGCTGAAGAAAAACAGCGGCTGCTTTCTGTCTTCCATAACCGCCGCTGGGACAGCGATTTTCTCGGCATTAAGCAGGTGATTGCGCAAGGCAGCATCGGCAAGGTGAAACATTTTGAGTCGCATATCGATCGTTTCCGCCCGGAGGTTCGCGTGCGCTGGAGAGAGCAAAACGTTCCCGGCAGCGGCCTGTGGTTCGACTTAGGCCCGCACATGATTGACCAGACGCTACAGCTTTTTGGTCTGCCGCAGTCGGTACAGGGCAACATCGCCATCCTGCGTGACGGCGCGGAGATTAACGACTGGGCGCACGTGGTGCTGAATTATCCGGAACACAAAGTGGTCCTCCATTGCAGCATGCTGGTGGCGGGCGGCGTATCCCGCTTTACCATTCACGGTGACAAGGCTAGCGTGGTGAAAGCGCGCATCGATCAGCAGGAAGCCCAGCTGCTGGCAGGCGTCATTCCGGGTAGTGAACGCTGGGGTGAAGACAGCGACGCTATGGTGCTGCTTAATGCCCAGGGTGAAGCCAGCGCTATCCCTGCGCCAAAAGGCGACCAGCGGCAGTACTATATAAACGTGCGCGATGCCCTGAACGGCAAGATTGACAACCCGGTCCCGCCGGTGGAAGCCCTGGCGGTGATGGCGGTGCTGGAAGCGGCGGTAAAATCTTCAGAAACGGGTACAACTCAGGAACTGGACTTAACGGCGCAGGAGCGCGCGCAACTGCAATAAGCCGCAAAAAAATGCCCTGCGGGTTCGCAGGGCATTATCGGTTACTGACGCTTTTTTGGCATCATCCGCAGCAGCGTGTTGTCTTTCCAGAAATAGTGATGCATCAGCGCGGCAAAGGCGTGCAAACCAATCACGAAATATCCCAGATTCGCCAGCGTCACGTGCCACGCTTTTAGCGTATCCACCAGGTCAAAATTCCCCTCCGCCGCATGCGGCATCGTCAGGCCAAACGCAAACCAGTCATTTCCCCGGTTATACATCATCACCATGCCGATCAGCGGCAGCGCAATGAACAGCAGGTAGATAACCAGATGCCCCAGATGGGACAGCCCGGTGATCATCGCTTTTGGTTTCGGTTGAATAGGCGGAGCCGGGAATTTGAGGCGGATAAGCAGGCGCGCCACCATCAGCACCAGGATGCTGATCCCGCAGGAAACGTGGATCATATTAATGAGCGGACGATCGCTTCGCGGGAACCATCCCCTGAACTCCATGGCGCAATAGGCCATAATAACTAACAGAAAAACCAGCCAGTGAATGCTGATTTGCAGACCCGTATATTTTGTGCGCATGTTGTTTCCCGATAAATAACCATTATCGCGCCAACATAACCACCTTTCCTGAAAATGTGAACCCCCTCGCATGGAGGGGGCTCCTGATTACGACTGTAAATAGACCACCTGCGTCTGCAAATACTCATTCAGACCGTGTTTACCATCTGCCCCGCCGATTCCGGATTTCCGCCAGCCCGCATGGAAGCCCTGCATCGCTTCAAAGTTTTCACGGTTAATGTAGGTCTCGCCGAACTTAAGCCCCTTAATGGCTTTCATGGCGACGTTCAGGTCCTGCGTATAAACAGACGAGGTTAAACCGTAGTCGCTGTCGTTGGCCATGTTCAGGGCCTCTTCCAGGGTGTCGAAAGCCACCACCGGCAGCACCGGGCCAAAGGTCTCTTCGTGCATGATGGCCATATCCTGACGCACGTCCAGCAGCAGCGTTGGGGGATAAAAATACCCTTTACCTTCTGCCGCTTTACCGCCAAGGACCACTTTGGCCCCCTCCTGCACCGCGCGCGCCACCTTCTGCTCCACGCGCTCCAGCGCGGCGGCGTTGATCAGCGGCCCCATGGCAATATCCGTTCGCTCAGCCGGATTGCCAAACTGGACGGCTTTCATTGCCTCGCCCAGACGATTCACAAAGCGGTCGTAGATCCCCTTCTGGACATAGACACGTTCCGCGCAGTTACACACCTGCCCGGTATTGATGACGCGTGAATCCACAATGGCCTTCACGGCCAGCTCAAGATCGGCATCGTCCATCACGATGGCCGGGGCTTTACCGCCCAGCTCCAGCCCCACTTTGGTGATGTTTTTCGCAGCCGCAGCCATGATCTTTTCACCTGCCCCGACGCTGCCGGTCATGCTGACCATCGCCACTTTCGGATTCCCGGCCAGCTCCTGTCCGACGGTTTCACCCCGGCCCAGCACCAGGTTAAAGACGCCTTTCGGCAGGCCAATCTCATCGACGATTTTGGCAAACGCAATGGCGTTGTTTGGGGTAAATTCGCTCGGTTTGATAACGATGGTGTTGCCGGTGATCAGCGCGGGAGCAAGCTTACGGGCAATCAGGAAGAAGGGAAAGTTCCACGGCAGAATGCCGGTGGTGACGCCAAGGGCACGCTTAAACACCAGAATATTCTCGCCCGGACGGTCGCTCTGAATGATTTCCCCTTCATACCGGCGCGCCCACTCGGCCATATAGTCGATGTAGTCAGCGGTAAAGTTCACTTCCACTTCCGCCAGCTGCTGGATCTTGCCGCCTTCGGCCACAATCAACGCGCTGATTTCACTGACGCGCTCGCGGATCCCGGCGGAAATTTTGCGTAGCCAGCTGGCGCGTTCAATGGCTGGCAGCGCCTCCCAGCCAGCCTGCGCGCGCTCTGCCGCGTCAATGGCTTTGCGGGCGTCCTCGGCGGTGCCGTCGGGAATACGGGAAATGACCTCTTCCGTGGCCGGATTGATCACGTCAATCCATGCATCACCCTGCCAGGCAACAAACTGTCCATCAATATACATAGGATGTTGTACGGGTACTGTCATAACCTGCTCCTGTAATCATACTGTTTTTAACAAGTAAACTTATTGTTAAAAACTATAATTACCGGGGCAATTGCCTACTCTATGAGTCTGTTTTTGTGAGATATCTCATAAAAGATACGGGTCAGCACGTTGCCAAAATCACAAATCGGCAACAAAGGCTGCCCGTTTGCGTAAAAGATGGCGCAAACGGGCAAGAGCTTTACAGCAGAGAACGGCTCACCAGCGCGTCGGTGAGAATGACGTCGTTTCGCAGGATCTGCCACGCGGCGTCCACGTCGGCAGGGATATCGACATGGGCAATGAAATCACGTCCCGCCGGACCGTAGCCGTTGATGTCGTCCCTGAGTCGCGGAAATTCACCCAGCACCAGCGACAGGTAACGTTCTACCGGCCATAACCCCTCGGCCGGGCCGCTAAACACCAGACCGTCGTCGCTGTTTTGCAGCATGGGCGTCAGGCCGGGATGACTCACCCATGCGGGCGCTGCGGCCTCGTCGCGGCATACGCGGGCAAACGTAGCCATTGTGCGCCGCTGCATCGTCGGGTCCTGCACCACCAGCACCCGGGCGGCGTTCAGTCCGGATTGTTTCATCAACGCCCGGCTGAAGCGGGCGTTTTCACCACAGTTGGTCGACTGATCCTCAACGTGAAGATGCTCAGCCGGAATGTTCCAGAATTCACGGGCGATGTCGGCCAGAATAGCTGCCTCAGCCCGCCCGGTGGTGGGTATCCTGTTATAGCGGGGGTGTTTCGCAATCGCGGCGTAGAGGAAGGTCGTCGAGTGACCGATCCCGCCGCTGATGATCAGAGGAACACCCTGTTCAGCCGCGTTTTTACAGGCAGCATCAATCGCGGGGATCACCGCATTACCCGCCAGAATCACCAGATCAACGGGCTGATTGTCCTGATAGTCGTCCTGAGCAAGCCACGCCCCAACGGTATTCACGGCGTCGAGGGTTGTGCCAGGCAGACAGGGGAAAAGTGCCATTGTCATCGTTACCTCCTTACAGCATACAGAGCCATCGATTATCCCCCTTTCTGCGCGTCATGCTATGGCATGAATGCTGAAAAAACGGGCTGGAACGTTCTCAAAAAGCACTCACATTTGATTAACTTGAGAAAATCGTATTCACTTGAATTATGATTTGCGTCAGCCTTAGAATCATTAGCCCGCTCACAATTCAACATTTTGAAAGGTAAACCACGTTATGCGCCTGCCCCAACGCGACCCTTATGCTCCTCGCGAGTGGCAGCCACACGAGAAACCCGCCCTGCTGGGTTCCCCTTCCACCCCGGAACATCCAACCCCAAAACGGATCGCCTATGGCGTGGTCGGCCTGCTGGTATGTCTGACCGGGGCGCTGGGTAACGCGGTCGTCACCGCTAATCTGCAAAATCTGCAAGGCACTTTTGGCGCCTGGTCGACTGAAATCGCCTGGTTGCCTGCCGTTTATGTCATGACCAACGTTTCCATCAACCTGCTGCTGGTAAAGTTTCGCCAGCAGTACGGTTTGCGCGCCTTTACGGAAGGCTTCCTGGTGCTGTATGTGCTGGTCACCTTTTTCCACCTGTTTGTGAACGATCTTAGCTCGGCGCTGATGGTAAGGGCGGCACACGGGATGGTCGCCGCCGCGCTCAGCTCGCTCGGCATTTATTACCAGATACAGGCCTGGCCCGCGAAGCATCGACTGAAGGCGCTGACCATTGGCATTACCGGGTCGTCCCTGGCGATCCCGCTGGCGCGGCTGTTCTCCACCGAGCTGTTACAGCTTGATGAGTGGCGCGGGCTGTACTTCTTCGAGCTGGGTCTGGCCCTGATCTCCCTGGCCTGCGTGATGGTGCTAAAGCTGCCGCCGGGCGATCGGCGCAAAGTCTTCGAGAAGAAAGATTTCATTACCTTTTTTTTGCTTGCGCCAGGCATGGCGCTGCTGTGCGCGGTTCTGTCGTTAGGGCGTCTGGACTGGTGGTTTGAAGCACCGTGGATCGGCTGGGCGCTGGCCCTCTCGCTGGTGCTGATTGTCTCTGCGATCGTGTTTGAACATAACCGCAGCAACCCGCTGCTTAATACCCGTTGGCTGTCCAGCGGCAGCATCGTACGCCTGGGGCTGATTATGCTGCTGATCCGCATCGTACTGGCGGAGCAGAACACGGGCGTCATCGGCTGGCTGCAATATGTGGGCCTACAGAATGAACAGATGACCCATCTGGCGTGGGCTATTTTCGCCGGGATCGTCTGCGGTATCGTCACCAGCTGTCTGACGATTAAGCCCACTAAACTGGCCTGGCCGATAATCACCTCGCTGGTGCTGATGATCGTCGCCTCGCTGCTGGACAGCCAGTCCAACAACCTGACCCGGCCGGATCAGCTTATTTTCAGCCAGTTCCTGCTGGGCTTCGGCAGCGCTTTCTTCCTCGCGCCTGCGATGCTGGCAGCCATTGGCGGGGTGATCGCCGACCCGCGCAACCTGGTCAGCTTTTCCGTGATGTTTGGCATGAGTCAGAACCTTGGGGGCCTGCTGGGTTCCGCGATCCTCGGCACCTTCCAGACCTGGCGCGAGAAGTACCATTCCAGCCTGCTGGCTGACCAGCTCACCACCCTTAACCCGCTGGTGAACGAACGTATTCAGCTTTACACCCAGATGTACAAAAGCCTGATTGGCGACAGTTCCCTGCTGGGAGCCCAGGCCATTACCCAGCTCCAGACGGTGACGGCGCTTGAGGCAAATATTCTGGCTTACAACGATACTTATCTCCTGACGGCGAGCATTGCCACTGCCACGCTGGTCTGGATTTTATGGCGCTTGCTGCGCCTGCGCATCACCGCCCGTATGGCCCTTAAGAACGCCACTGGCAACAAGTAATGACTATTTTTCAGGAGAGGTTATGAGTCAGCAGGATGCCGCCAAAGAGCAGGCCAACACCCGTAAAAACGTGCGCGTCGTGTCCATTTTCACCGCCGCGGCTATCGGCATTGTCGGGGTACTGGTGATCCTTTATGCCTGGCAGCTGCCCCCGTTCACGCGTCATGCCCAGTTTACCGATAACGCCTACGTGCGCGGCCAGACTACGTTCATCAGTCCTCAGGTAAACGGCTACATTACCGAGGTCCATGTTCAGGATTTCGCGCAGGTTAAAAAAGGCGAGCTGCTGTTGCAGATAGATGACCGTATCTATCGCCAGCGCGTCCATCAGGCCGAGGCGCAGCTGGCAATGAAAATTGCAGCTCTTAATAACAACCTGCAACAGCGCAGAAGCGCGGAAGCGGTGATTGCCAAAAACGAGGCGGCGCTGAAAAACGCCCGTGCCCAAAGTCTGAAAACCCAGGCGGATTTGAAACGCGTGAAAGAGTTGACCGCGGACGGCTCCCTTTCCATTCGCGAACGCGATTCGGCGCTGGCCAGTGCCGCCCAGGGGAGCGCCGATATCGACCAGGCGAAAGCAACGCTTGAGATGTCGCGTCAGGATTTACAAACGGTTATCGTCAATCGCGGTTCGCTGGAGGCCGACGTTGAGAATGCGAAAGCCGCGCTGGAGCTGGCGCAGATCGATCTGCAAAACACCCGGATTGTCGCGCCGCGTGATGGTCAGCTCGGGCAGATTGCAGTGCGTCTGGGGGCTTACGTCGCCGCCGGGACGCACCTTACCACGCTGGTCCCGCCGCAGCACTGGGTGATCGCCAATATCAAAGAGACGCAGCTGGCGAATTTACGCGTCGGACAGCCGGTGAAATTCACCGTCGATGCCTTAAACGATAAAGCCTATCAGGGCCGCGTGGAGAGCATATCCCCGGCCACAGGCGTCGAGTTCAGCGCTATCACCCCGGATAACGCCACGGGCAACTTTGTTAAAATCGCCCAGCGCATCCCGGTACGCATTGAAATACTCGGTGAGCCGGAGGCGTACCGGCTGCTGCGCCCTGGCATGTCGGTGCAGGTGACCATCGACACGCGGGAGGCGAAACAATGACGCTTCGCCCGATAGCCTGCCTGCTGATGATGGCTATCCTGGCGGGATGCCAGTCGGTTGACGTTGAGCCCGCCAAATCGTCCCTGCACATACCGGCCCAGTGGCGCGCGACGTCGGGGCCAGCCAGCCCGACAGAGCAGCTCTGGTGGCGAAATTTTCACGACAGCAATCTGAACCGCTATGTGGATCAGGCGCTGAAGAACAACAGCGACGTGCTGATTGCACGCGAGCGGATTAACGAGTACCAGGCCCGGGTGTTCGCCGCCGACGGCAGTCTGTTCCCGTCGCTTGACGCGGGCGTGACCGGGACGCGTGCGCGCTCGCAGTCCGCCGCCACGGGGCTTCCGGTATACGGTACGTTGTACAAAGGCAGCCTGACCGCCAGCTACGACGTGGATATCTGGGGCGTAAACCGTAGCACCTCCCGTGCCGCTGAAGCATCGCTGGAGGCACAAAAGGCGGCGGCAGCGGCGGCTGATCTTACCGTCGCATCATCGGTGGCCTCCGGGTATGTCACCCTGCTGTCGCTGGATGAACAGCTTCGCGTTACCCAATCCACGCTGAAGTCGCGTGAAGAGGCGTTCAATCTCGCCAAACGACAATTTGAGACGGGATACAGCTCTCGCCTTGAGCTGATGCAATCGGATTCTGAGCTGCGCGCCACCCGCGCCCAGGTTCCACTGCTTCAGCACCAGATTGCACAGCAGGAAAATGCGCTTAGCCTGCTGCTGGGCAGCAACCCGGGTGACGTTGCGCGCGGTGAAAGCTTTGATGCCCTGACGCCGCTGAAACTGCCCTCCCAGCTGCCGTCGACACTACTCAACCGGCGCCCGGATATCGTTCAGGCGGAACGTCAGCTGATTGCGGCAGACGCGACGCTGGCGGCATCGCGCGCCAGCCTGCTGCCGTCGATCAACCTCACGGCCACGGGATCGGTGCAGGATCGCACGCTGTCGGGATTGCTGGATAACCCCCTACAGCTCTGGAGCGTGGGCGGCAGTATTCTTGCGCCGCTGCTGAACCGTCAGGCGCTGAATGCGCAGGTGGATATCTCCCAGTCCCAGCGGAATCAGGCTCTGTATAGCTACGAAAAAACCGTGCGTAACGCGTTTGCTGAGGTGAATGACAGCCTTGATGCCATCACCCGCTATCAGGAACAGCTTACCGAGCTGCTGGCACAGCAGGCGGTCGCGCAGGAGACGCTGCGGATTGCGCAAAACCGCTACCGCAACGGGTACTCTTCTTATCTGGATGTGCTCGATGCGCAGCGCACGCTGTTCTCGGTGCAGACCAGCGTGGTACAGGTGAAAAACAACCTGTTGCTGGCGCAAATTGATTTGTATAAAGCGCTGGGCGGCGGTTGGAGCAGTGCGTGAAAACATGCCGGGTGGCGCTGCGCCTTACCCGGCCCACATGCTCTCCCGTAGGCCCGGTAAGCGCAGCGCCACCGGGTAACGGTTTTAGCCGGAGATCTGCTCCATCGCCTGCAAGATACGCTTATCCGAAATCGGATACGGCGTACCGAGCTGCTGGGCGAAGAAGCTGACGCGCAGCTCCTCGATCATCCAGCGGATCTCCCGCACGTCGTCGTCATCGCGACGCGCTGGCGGCAGTTTGTTGAGCCACTGCTGCCACGCCTGCTGCACGTTTTCGACTTTCAGCATCTGCGCGCGATCGCGATGCGGATCGACCGCCATTTTCTCCAGACGCTTCTCAATCGCCTGCAAATAACGCAGCGTATCGCCCAGACGCTTAAAGCCGTTGCCGGTCACAAAGCCGCGATACACCAGCCCCGCCATCTGCGCCTTCACGTCCGACAGCCCCAGGGCCATGGTCATATCCACCCGACCCTTCAGGCGCTTGTTGATATTGAACACGGCGGTAAGGATCTGCTCGACCTGTTTGGCAATCTCCACCACGGTGTCGTTCAGCTCCGCGCGCACCTTTTCATGAAGCTGAGCAAAGCCCTCTTCCGTCCAGACCGGACCGCCCGCCTCGTGGATCAGCTTATCCACACCGCAGGAGATGCAGTCGTCGATCAGATCCAGCACCTTACCGTACGGGTTAAAGTAGAGCCCCAGCTTGGCTTTGTTCGGCAGCTTCTCGTGCAGATACTTAATCGGCGACGGGATGTTAAGCAGAAGCAGTCGACGCAGCCCGCGCCACATCATCTGCTGTTGTTCCTGCGGATTGTCAAAGAGCTTAATCGCCACGCTATCGCGCTCGTCCACCAACGCAGGCCAGGCTTTAACCTTATAGTTTCCGCGCTTCTGCTCATAGCTTTCCGGAAGCTGACCAAAGCTCCAGATGTGCAGCCCGCTCTGCTCGATACCGTCGTCCGCCACGGCAGACAGGGTTTCCTGCACTTTGCCCTTCAGGGCGTCCTTCAGTTCCGAAAGCGAGCGGCCTTCCAGCAGCTTTTTGTTTTTATCGTCCACCACGCGGAAGGTGATTTTCAGGTGATCGGGCACCTGATCCCAGTTCCAGTCGTCGCGGTCGATGGTGGTCCCGGTCATGCGTCGGAACTCACGCTCCAGCGCGTCCAGCAGCGGCAGCTCCAGCGGCGTGACGCGGCCCAAAAACGCTTCGGCGTAGTTCGGCGCCGGCACAAAGTTACGCCGCACCGGTTTAGGCAGGGATTTGATTAATGCAATGACAAGCTCGCGGCGCAGGCCGGGAATTTGCCACTCAAACCCGCTCTCGTCGACCTGGTTTAACAGCGGCAGCGGAATATGAACGGTCACGCCGTCCGCGTCGGCCCCCGGCTCAAACTGATAGGTCAGACGCAGCTTGAGGTTGCCCTGATGCCAGAAGTTCGGGTAGTCGAGCTTGCTGACCGACTCCGCGCCCTCTTTGATCAGCATGCTCTTTTCAAAGTTGAGCAGGTCCGGGGTCTCTTTGCTGGCTTTCTTCCACCAGCTGTCGAAATGGCGCGCCGAGATCACATCGTGGCTGATGCGCTGGTCGTAAAACTCAAACAGCGTCTCGTCGTCCACCAGAATGTCGCGGCGGCGGGACTTGTGCTCAAGCTCTTCCACCTCGGCGCGCAGCTTGAGATTTTCGCGGAAGAACGCATGACGCGTCTGCCAGTCGCCCTCCACCAGCGCATGGCGGATAAACAGCTCGCGACTCAGCGCCGGATCGATCTGGCTGTAGTTAACCTTACGCGCGGCCACCACCGGCAGGCCGTAGACGGTGACTTTTTCCGTCGCCATCACCGCGCCCTGCCCGCGCTCCCAGTGCGGCTCGCTGTATGAGCGTTTCAGCAGGTGCTGCGCCACCGGCTCAACCCACTCCGGATCGATACGCGCGGCGATACGCCCCCACAGACGGCTGGTTTCCACCAGCTCGGCGACCATGGTCCACTTCGGCGGCTTTTTAAACAACCCGGAGCCCGGGAAGATGGAGAAACGCGCGTTGCGTGCGCCGGTAAATTCCTGTTTATCCGCATCCTTCATCCCGATATGGGACAGCAGGCCGGTCAGCAAGGCGATATGAATTTCGCGGTACTCCGCCGGTTCACTGTTGACCGGAATGCCCAGCTCTTTTACCACCTGGCGCAGTTGGGTGTAGATATCCTGCCACTCGCGCACGCGCAGGTAGTTGAGGAAATCCACCCGGCACTGACGGCGGAACTGATTTGAAGAGAGCGTTTTTTGCTGCTCGCCCAGGTAGTTCCACAGATTCACAAAGGCCAGGAAATCAGACTCTTTATCGTGGAAGCGACGGTGTTTTTCATCCGACGCCTGCTGCTTGTCCATTGGGCGCTCGCGCGGATCCTGAATGGAGAGCGCCGAGGTGATGATCATCGCCTCGCGCACGCAGCCGTGTTTTTGCGCCTCCAGCACCATGCGCGCCAGACGCGGGTCGACCGGCAACTGGCTAAGCTGGCGGCCCAATGGCGTTAGCTTGTAGGCCGTCGCCTGCTCGTCGGTGGTGATGGCCCCCAGCTCTTCCAGCAGGCGCACCCCGTCCTGAATATTGCGTTTATCCGGCGCTTCCACAAACGGGAAGGCGGCGATATCGCCCAGCCCCAGCGCGGTCATTTGCAGGATAACGGATGCCAGGTTGGTCCGCAGAATTTCCGGATCGGTAAACTCCGGGCGCGACAGGAAATCATCTTCCGAATAAAGACGAATACAGATCCCTTCCGACACGCGGCCGCAGCGGCCCTTACGCTGATTAGCCGACGCCTGGGAAACCGGCTCAATCGGCAGGCGCTGAACTTTGGTTCGGTAGCTGTAGCGGCTGATGCGCGCCGTACCCGGGTCGATCACGTATTTAATGCCCGGCACGGTGAGCGAGGTTTCGGCCACGTTGGTCGCCAGCACGATGCGGCGTCCGCTGTGCGGCTGGAACACGCGGTTCTGCTCACTGTTGGACAGGCGCGCGTACAGCGGCAGGATCTCGGTATGGCGCAGATCGCGTTTGCTGAGCGCATCGGCGGTATCGCGGATCTCGCGCTCGCCGCTCATGAAGATCAGAATGTCGCCAGAACTCTCGTTGCCCAGCTCGTCGACGGCATCGAAGATGGCCTGAAGCTGGTCGCGCTCGGTATCGTCCGCCTCTTCCACAATCGGGCGATAGCGCACTTCAACCGGGTAGGTTCGGCCTGAGACTTCAATGATCGGCGCATTGTTGAAATGTTTTGAGAAACGCTCCGGGTCAATGGTCGCAGAGGTGATGATGATTTTCAGATCCGGACGCCGGGGCAGCAGCTCTTTCAGGTAGCCGAGCAGGAAGTCGATGTTCAGGCTGCGCTCGTGCGCTTCATCGATGATGATGGTGTCGTACTGCATCAGCAGACGATCCTGCTGGATTTCCGCCAGCAGGATACCGTCTGTCATCAGCTTAACCATGGTGTTATCGCTGACGTGGTCGCTGAATCGCACCTTGTAGCCGATGCAGCCGCCCGGCTCCGTTTGCAGCTCTTCCGCAATACGGTTCGCCACGGTGCGCGCCGCCAGACGACGCGGCTGGGTGTGACCGATCAGCCCTTTCAACCCGCGGCCCAGCTCCATGCAGATTTTCGGCAACTGGGTGGTTTTACCTGAACCGGTTTCCCCCGCGACGATCACCACCTGGTGGTCGCGTACGGCCTCAAGAATGTCCTGTTTCTTCTGGCTGACGGGCAGGTTTTCCGGATAGGTAATCTCCGGACGTGCGGCTTCACGCAGCACAACTTTCCCTGCCGCCTGTTCAATCTCTTTGGCCATTTCCTGGTAAATGGCCTGTTGTGCATCAGGATTTTTAACCTTCTTAACGCCGTGCAGACGGCGCGCAAACCGCTGTTTATCGCGCAGCATCAGTGAATCAAGCATTTGCATCAGCATGGAGAAGGTCAATTTTTGGTGTTCTGTCATAGCGTTAACGGGCAGTGCACTGCCGGATAAAATCTCTTTTTAATGATTGCTATAGAGTACCACATCAGCGCTTTGCGCGCCTTATTCAAAAAATTCGAACATAGACTTCGATATATTGCGCTATCCCTGTGGCAGGATTGTGAATAAAGTGTCAACAAGCAACGGGGCAACCCCTCAATCAAATACAAAACAGGAATTTCCCATGAGCAAAGTATTAGTGTTGAAATCCAGTATTCTGGCAGGGTATTCACAGTCTGGTCAGCTGTCTGACTATTTCGTTGAACAGTGGCGTGAACAGCACAGCGCGGATGAAATCACCGTGCGTGACCTGGCGGCAAACCCAATTCCTGTGCTGGACGGCGAGCTGGTTGGCGCGCTGCGTCCGAGCGATGCGCCTCTTACCCCGCGTCAGCAGGAAGCCCTGGCGCTTTCCGACGAGCTGATTGCTGAATTGCAGGCGCACGACGTTATCGTGATCAACGCCCCAATGTACAACTTCAACATTCCTACCCAGCTGAAGAACTACTTCGACCTGGTGGCGCGCGCTGGCGTAACCTTCCGTTACACCGAGAACGGCCCGGAAGGTCTGGTAAAAGGTAAACGCGCTATCGTCCTGACCAGCCGCGGCGGTATTCACAAAGATACCCCAACCGACCTGGTGGCGCCGTACATGACCCTGTTCCTCGGCTTCATCGGCATTACCGACGTGAACTTTGTGTTCGCTGAAGGTATCGCTTACGGCCCGGAAGTGGCTACCAAAGCGCAGTCCGACGCGAAAGCCGCTATCGACAGCCTGGTCGCTGCCTAAGATCTCCCCCTCTCACCGCCCGGTGGGAGGGTTTTTCTTTTCCTGCATATTTCGTTATCATCCGCACCCACTCTCCAGCCGGGCGGCCTGATGTCTGTCATAATCGATACGTTTATTGCACCACCCTGTCACGACGACATTGAGATCCTCTGGCAGGACGAGCATCTGCTGCTGATCAACAAACCTTCCGGCCTGCTTAGCCTCTCGGGAAAAAATCCGCAAAACCGTGATTCCGTTCACCATCGTCTGGTGCAAACCTTTCCCGGCTGCACGCTGGTGCATCGCCTTGATTTTGGCACCTCGGGCCTGATGGTCATTGCGCGTAACAAGGCGATTAACGCCGCGCTTTGTCACCAGTTCAGCCAGCGCGCCGTGAGCAAGGTTTACACCGCCCTGTTGTGCGGACATGTGGAACAGGACGAAGGGACCGTGGATGCCCCGATTGCCAAAGATCCGGCACTGTTTCCGCTGATGACGATCTGTGCCCGCACCGGTAAGCCCGCTCGCTCTCGCTATCGGGTGATGGAACGTATTTATCAGGATACGACAATGCCATTGACGCGGGTAGAGCTTACCCCGGAGACCGGTCGCACCCACCAGCTGCGCATTCACTGCCAGCAGTTAGGCCACCCTATTCTGGGGTGCGATCTGTATGGTGGTCTGGAATGGCCGGGCGCGGAAGAAACGCCCCGGCTGATGCTGCATGCCAGCGTTCTGAATTTTATTCATCCGCTGAGCGGCGAGACGATAAACGCCCGTCACGCCGCGCCATTCTGAGCGGGGATTACCACATTAAATCGTCAGGGATTTTAAAGTCTGCGTACGGATCGTCTTCGTCCTGCTCTTCCTGACTCAGCGCGCTGTTAAGCACAATGCTGTCCGCATCGCGCTGGGCAATTTTATCCGCCACCACCGCCGGGATAATCGCGTAATCACAGTCGCCCTTCGCATTAATCACCAGTCGGGCAATCGCCAGACGGCCGTTGATCAGCTGGGTTTGCGTCTGCTTATCGACCTCGATTTTTTTGATCAGGTTGCCGTCGGTAAAGTTAAAGGTAATGTTGCCCTTCGCCACGGTGATGCGGTTCATCTCAATCAGCTGCTTCACCTGCGCCCTGAACTCTTTTGCCAGCACCGCCTGTTTTTGCTGTTCGCTCAGCTGCTTATCACGCTCCAGCTGGGCTTTCTTGTTCTCTTCAACAGCCTCTCTCGCCTCGCGAGCCTGGACGCGGGATTTTTTCGCCGTGCGCTGGACCTTGGCCATCTTTTTACTGCTGACTAAGCCCGCTTTCAGCATCTGCTCTTGTAGGGTGAGTTTTGTCATGTTCGTTTAAACCGGTTGGAAATGTCGGGGGATTATACCTGAATCGCGCAGTTCATGAAGAACCCTCATGTTGCAGTGAAATTAAGTCACTTCCCCTGCGCCAGGGGCTCAGGCATAAATTATGCATTGATAACGTTCCGGCAACATGAACTTAGGATGCATAACCAAATGAGTCAGGCTTTCACATTTACCCTTAAGCGCAGTTGCTTTGATGAAAATTATAACCCGTCAGAAAACACGCGTACCACCACCAACTTCGCCAACCTGGCGCGTGGCGAGAAGCGTCAGGAGAACCTGCGCAACACGCTGGTGATGATCAACAACCGCTTTAACGCGCTGGCGAGCTGGGATAACCCGAAAGCTGACCGCTATGCCGTCGAGCTGGAGATTATTTCAGTCGATATGAATATCGGCGGCGATTTTACTTTCCCGGCCATCGAAATTCTGCAAACGACAATCGTGGATAAAAAAACCCACGAGCGCATCGAAGGCATCGTCGGAAATAACTTCTCATCGTATGTTCGTGACTATGATTTCAGCGTCCTGCTGCTGGAGCATAATAAAGATCAACCCCGTTTTACCCTCCCCGAGAATTTTGGCGAGCTGCACGGCAATATCTTTAAAAGCTTCGTTCATTCTGAGGAATATCAGGCGAACTTCAAAAAAGCGCCGGTGATCTGCCTGAGCGTCTCCAGCAAAGACACCTATCGTCGTACCGGTAACCACCACCCGGTGCTGGGGTATGAGTACCAGCCGGACGGCGAGTCGCTAACGGAACAGTACTTCGCGAAGATGGGCCTGAAGGTTCGCTATTTCATGCCGGAAAACAGCGTCGCGCCTTTCGCCTTCTTCTTCACCGGCGATTTACTGCGTGATTACACCAATCTGGAGCTGATCGGCACCATCAGCACCATGGAGACGTTCCAGAAGATCTATCGACCGGAAATTTACAATGCCAATTCCGCTGCGGGACAGTGCTATCAGCCCGACCTGAATCAGCAGGATCACTCATTAACAAAAATCGTCTATGACCGTGAAGAGCGCAGCCGGCTGGCCATTGAACAGGGGAAATATACCGAAGAGCGGTTTATCAAACCCTACAAAACCCTTCTTGAGCAGTGGTCTCATCACTTCACGCTTTCATTTAATACGGATAAAAGGTTCTTCTCATGAAAACATTGCTCCCGACATCGACGGCTGGCAGCCTGCCGAAACCCACCTGGCTTGCGCAGCCGGAAACGCTCTGGTCGCCGTGGAAACTCCAGGACGAGGAATTACTTGCAGGGAAACAGGATGCGCTACGTTTGTCTCTGGATGAACAGATTCGCGCCGGGATTGATATCGTCAGCGACGGGGAACAAACTCGCCAGCATTTCGTCACCACCTTTATTGAACATCTCAGCGGCGTGGATTTTGAGAACCGTCAGACGGTACGCATCCGTAACCGTTACGATGCGAGCGTGCCGACCGTGGTAGACGCGGTGGCGCGTCAGAAACCGGTGTTTGTTGACGACGCGAAATACCTGCGCCAGCTGACGGACAAGCCGATCAAGTGGGCGCTGCCCGGCCCGATGACCATGATCGACACGCTATACGATGCTCACTATAAAAGCCGTGAAAAGCTGGCCTGGGAGTTCGCAAAAATCCTTAATCAGGAAGCCCGCGAGCTGGAGGCGGCCGGTGTCGACATTATTCAGTTCGATGAACCTGCCTTTAACGTCTTTTTCGACGAGGTGAATGACTGGGGCATTGCCGCGCTGGAGCGCGCCATTGAAGGACTGAAATGCGAAACCGCGGTACATATCTGTTACGGGTACGGCATCAAAGCCAATACGGACTGGAAAAAGACGCTCGGCTCCGAGTGGCGCCAGTATGAAGAGGCGTTTCCTAAGTTGCAGACCTCAAAGATCGATATTATCTCGCTGGAGTGCCACAACTCGCGCGTACCAATGGATCTGCTGGAGCTTATCCGTGGTAAAAAAGTGATGGTCGGGGCAATTGACGTCGCCACCCAGACCATCGAAACGCCTGAAGAGGTCGCCGATACGCTGCGCAAGGCGTTGCAGTTTGTTGATGCAGATAAGCTCTATCCGTCCACCAACTGCGGTATGGCTCCCCTTTCCCGCCAGGTCGCCAACGGTAAGCTGAAGGCGTTAAGCGCCGGGGCTGACATTATCCGTCGCGAGCTTGCCCGCTAACCTTCAGGTTTGCCAGTACAGCGGCGTACCGAATCGCTCAATATAGTAATCAATCACCGCCCTGACGTTCAGGGGCGGATGACGCGCGTTCGGGTAAATCGCCGCAATCGTCAATGGCTCCGTATTAATTGAACACTCCATTTCCGGCAGCAGTGCCACCAGCTCACCGCTTTTGAGTCGTTCGCTCACCATCCAGTCCGGGAAAAGCACAACGCCCATACCGCCCAGCGCCGCAATCAGGAGCGTTTCCGCGTTATTGGAAGTCATCAGCGGTACGATGGGATAGTGAACCCACGCCTCGCCCGGCTGTCGGATCAGCCAGCGGTTAGGCCCGGACGAGCCGCGGTAAACCAGACAGTGGTGACGGCTGAGATCGTCCGGCCCCTCGGGCGCGCCATGTTTTTGCAGATAGTCCGGCGAGGCCGCCAGATGGTAGAACTGCTGCCCGAACACCCGGGCGTGAAACGAGGAGTCCGTCAGCGCGCCGATGCGGAAGATAACGTCCGCGGCGTCACGGTGCGGATCGATAAAATCGTCGGTGAGGGTCAGTTCAATGGAGAGGCGAGGGTAACGCGCCAGAAGCCCCGGCAGGCCCGGCGCGATGTGCCTCTGTCCGAAAAAGACCGGGCCATTGATACGCAGCGTGCCCGACGGCTCGCGGGCGCGTTCATCCAGCTCGCGTCGCGCGTCCTCCATATTCCCGGCCATTGCCCGGGCATAGCGCACAAAAAGATGCCCGCTCTCTGTGGGCATAATCGCCCGCGTGTTGCGGTAGAAAAGCTGTTGCCCGAGGGCGTCCTCAAGCTGGTGGATCACGCGTGAGACCTGCGACGCAGAAATCCCTTCCCGCCTCGCCACCACGGAGAAATTCTGCGTTTCATAAACGTCGATGAAGATCAGCAGCGCGCGAATGCTGATATGTCCGGCATCCATCATTAATGCATTTCCTGCACAGGTGTTTCCTGCATTATGGCATTTTTCTCAATGATGTTCAGACGTAATCTTCACCGCCTGGAAAAAGGAGAAAAAGCGTTATGCACATTATTTTAATTTTACTGGTGATTGCCGGTGGCATGGGGCTGTCCGTGGAAGCCGGGCTGCTGGGGCCGCTGGGCGCAGAGGTGGGCGACCTGTGGGCGGCGTTCAGCATATTTAGTGTGGGAACGGGGCTAACGTTTCTGCTGATGCTGTTTTTCAGCCCCCGCAACAGTCCCTCATTTTTTGCGCAGCCTTCATGGCACCTGTTGGGCGGCGTGCTCGGCCCGGTTTACGTCATCATTCTCACCATTGCCACGCCTGCGATCGGCATTGCCATGACGATGATCGGCATTCTGGCAGGCCAGGTTTTTAAAAGCCTGATTATCGACCACTATGGCCTGCTGGGTACGCCGCACCGCAGGATCGATACAAAACGCATTATTGCGCTGGGATTTATCATCGCCGCGCTCATTCTCGTGGCGCAGGGGTAACGTTATGACAGTGATTATGATTATTCTGGCGGTGATTGGCGGCGCAACGCTGAGCATTCAGGCTGCCATTAACGGGCAATTAGGCAGCAGCGTGGGGGTATTCAAAAGCGCGTTTCTGACGTTTTCCGTCGGCGCGCTGGTGACCGCCCTGCTGATCTTCTTTTTTGAGCCGAAACAGGCGGTCAGCCTGATGGATGTACCCAAATGGCAGCTTCTGGGCGCCCTGTGCGGCGTGCCCTATATCGTGATTATGGTGCTCGCGGTGCAGCGCATCGGGACCGCTGTTGCCACGGTAGCGGTTATCCTGGGCCAGCTGGCCATGAGCATGCTGATTGATAACTTTGGCTGGCTGAACAATGAAGCCATTCCGTTTTCAGTGAGCCGTTTCGGGGCCGTCGTCTGCCTGAGTATTGCGCTCTTCTTCATCTACTCAAGCAGTAAACCTCAGCCCGAAGAGGATTAACCGCCCTCTTTGCGGGTAAAGAACAGCGTCACCGTGGCGACGGTGACGCCAAATTTCTTCATCTCCGTTTTATTGAACAGACGGGTGCTGTCCTGCAAATACATCCAGTCATCAAAGTGCAGCAGCCAGGTTTTGCCGTCCGCCTTCACGTTCATGCTGTAGCGCCAGTTAAGGGCATTGCCCGCCGCCTGGCCTGTCGCGACACCTTCTATGTCATCCGCCGTGCCTTCATAGCGATTCTGCCCAACGCGGCGGATATGCCAGACGCGCTGCTGCTTTTCGCCGTCATCGTAGACAAAATGCTCGTTCAGGGTCAGCGTATCGCCGATAACATCACCGGCGATCTCGACGTGAAAACGGCGGATCTGCTTACCGCTGCGATCCTGCACCATCCCCCACGCCTCGGTTTTCCCCTGGAAGTAAGTAAAAATATCAAGCCGTGGCTGCTGCTGACGATACTCTGTCACCTCGGTGCTACATCCGGCCACCAGCATCGTCAGGGCAAGCGCCACTAGCAGGAAACGTTTCATTGTGC
Organism: Enterobacter sp. MGH119; assembly: GCF_001037675.1. Classification (NCBI taxonomy): domain Bacteria; kingdom Pseudomonadati; phylum Pseudomonadota; class Gammaproteobacteria; order Enterobacterales; family Enterobacteriaceae; genus Enterobacter; species Enterobacter sp. MGH119. Next base: position 1,094,990 of record NZ_KQ089929.1, read on the forward strand.
TCCTCCAGTTAACTGCTGACGCAGTTCAGGATATTCGGTGCGGGGATCGAGCCATATCGCCAGAAAGCGTGAGCTAAACGCTGCCGTCTGGCGTGGCCCGAGTGGCGTAAATTTTTTCTGCGACGCCGTGGGGCGATACCAGAATTGTCCCTGGCCGTTATTAACCACAAACGCGAGCTGCGTGCCGGGCGTGACGTCGGGCCAGAGCGCTTTTAGCATCCGCAGCCAGGCTTGACTCTGCGGCTCCTGTTGCAAAATGCCCTGCGCCTGCCATTGGTCGCGGGTCGCCTCGACCAGGTCGTCACCATCGATGTCCCGGGCATAGGTGATAATCAGCGCATTATCGCCGTCTAATCCTGTATAGCTGCCGTCGGGCGTCAGAAGCTGAGAGGTATAGACGGTAAACGGCCCCCAGGTGAGGGTGGCGTCACCCACCTTGCGCCAGCTCAGCCAGTCTGCCGCCTGCACGGTACAGGTGAAGACGGATAACGCGAGCATCAGTACCAGATTTCTCATTGTTGTCTCCCCATCAACAGGTGGAAAAACAGCATCAGCACCAGCCAGCCGGGGAACATCCAGCTGACGACGATAAAGGTCGGCTCCTGAAACGTAATGGCCCCAAGATGCTCGCCGATCAGGTAGGCTACCGGTCCGCCCAGAGTCGCCAGCACCGTCAGCAACCATCCTGGCAAGGTGGTCGTGCGGGTCAGGTGCGTCCAGACGGTGGCAAACATTAGCCACAGCGCCACCATCCATAGCGGCATCAGGGACGCGCCTGTGAACGCAATCAGCCCCGTCAGCGCCCAGAGGGCGTCCAGCAGCGCACCCGACGCCGCCAGCACAAGGGCGTATACCCGGTGTGATGGCGGTAATAACAGCCAGGCAAGCACCGCCAGCGCGATCCAGATGACCAGCCCCTGCTCGCGAAACAGCACCACCAGCGTCCAGTAGAGATCAAAACCGATGGCCAACAGAAATACCTGCCCGTAACGCTTCATACGCGTTCCGCAGTCAGCTGCACCACGCTGATGGTGCGGGCATTAAACCCGGCTTCACAGTAGCCGAGGTAGTACAGCCACATCCGCCGGAAACGGTCATCAAACCCGAGCTTTTCAATCTCCTGCCAGGCGTGAACGAAACGCTGACGCCAGTGCGCCAACGTGCGGGCGTAGTCCGGCCCCATATCGAAGAGATTACGCACCACAAAATCGGTATGGCGGGTCATCAGTTCATTCATGGCGGTGATGCTGGGCAAAAAGCCGCCGGGGAAGATGTAGCGCTGAATAAAATCGACGCTTTTGCTGTAGTCGCGATAGCGTTGATCCTGAATGGTGATGGCCTGAATCGCCATCCGCCCGCCTGGACGCAGACGCGCCTGACAGGTACGGAAAAACGTTGGCAGGTAGCGTTGGCCGACGGCTTCGATCATCTCAACCGAGACCAGTTTGTCGTAAACCCCGGTCAGATCGCGGTAGTCGCAAAGCAGCACCTCAACGCGATCCTGCAACCCTGCCCGGGCGATCCGCGCGGTGGCCCAGTGGTACTGCTCCTGCGACAGCGTGGTGGTGGTCACCCGACAGCCGTAGTGACGGGCGGCGTATTCCGCCATCGCCCCCCAGCCGGTGCCAATCTCCAGCAGATGATCGTTTGCCGTGAGCGCCAGCTGGTCGCACAGCCTGGCCATTTTCGCCTGCTGAGCCGCGTTCAAATCCTGCTCGTCCCCGTTAAACAGCGCGCTGGAGTACAGCAGGTCTTCATCAAGGAAATGGGCGTAGAAGGCGTTGCCCAGATCGTAATGGGCGGCAATATTTTCACGCGCCTGAGCGCGGGAGTTGCGCCGCATCCAGTGCCGTAGCCGCTCCACCGGTTTCCCGAGCAGGCGAAACCCTTTTTCCAGCTGCCCGAGGATTTGGCTATTACGTGCAATCAGCTCCAGCAGCGGCGTCAGGTGGGGCGTCTCCCAGTCGCCATCCATCCACGCTTGTGCCGCGGCGAGGCTGCCCCCGGTTAAAATGCGCCAGTAGACGCCCGGAGCAAGTACCTGCACCTCAGCATGAAGCGCGGCGGAGGCGTCGCCGAACTGGAACGTCTGCGCGCCTTCACGCAGCGTCAGCGAGCCACCGCGCAGACCGTTCAGCAGGCGGAAGAGCAACCATCGCGCGACGCGGACGTTGCGCGGGATATCGGGTTCAAGCGCAAAGACGGGATCGGTCATGAGCGTTCACTCCTGCTGAGGGGATGGTTATGCAGCGGCACGCGCTTCAGCCACAGCCTGAGCGCCTGCCAGTAAATGGCGAAAACGGTTTTGAGGGTCATCAACGGGATCCGCGCCAGCAGCGAACGCAGCGCTGCGCGCGTCAGCGTCGCCCGGCGTAGCGTCAGGGTGGCATCAAACACCTTCGTCTCCTGATGGTTTTCGATATGCATGCGCAGCGTGCTGTCCGGGCTGTTGAAGCGCCAGTGGTAAACCATATCCATCGGATTAAAGGGCGAGACGTGAAACGCTTTCTCCGTCGGCGGGGCGTCCCGCCCCGCTACCGCGTAGTAATGTCGTTCATTCCACGGCGTGTTACGCACTTCGGCGAGAACCCAGCGCAGAGTGTCTTCGCCGTCATAGCAGTAGTAAAAATTGACCGGGTTGAAATGAAAACCGAAATAGCGCAGCTGAGTCAGAAGCATGACCCGCCCCGCCGGACGTTCGCCGGTCAGCTTTTCCAGACGCTCAAGGACACGCGCTTTGAGCGGCGTGCCCAGCGGGTAATCCGCATCATAAAATGCCGCGGGCGCAACGCGGTTACGACGCACGCCGACAGAGGGCAGCGCGTCCAGCTCATCGAGATCGAGCCACGCCATAAACACGCTATAGGTAAAATGGTGCGCTTTCGGCGCAAGCCGACGATGGCGCAATGTACCGTGGTAAAGGCAGCTCTTCATCTCAGTTGCCCTCCCCGGCCGCGATAGCGTTGACCACGTCCAGCGCACTGCGCACGCCATCTTCGTGGAAGCCGTTGTACCAGTACGCGCCGCAGAACCAGCTCCGATGGCGACCATTTATTTCGCCGCGCCGGGCCTGAGCTTGCCAGCTTTGCGGGTTAAAAAGCGGATGCTCATAGACAAAGCGGCGCAGCACATAGCGTTCTTCCACCGGCGTTTCCGGGTTGAGGGTGACGCAAAACAGCGGGCTACCCGGCGGCAGTCCCTGCAAGATATTCATGTTGTAGGTGACGCAGGCGCTGGCCCGATCCTGTTCGCTGAGGCGGTAGTTCCAGCTCGCCCACGCGCGCTTGCGCACCGGCAGCCAGCGCGGATCGCTGTGAAGCACCACCTCGTTACGCTGCCAGCCGATATCACCCAGCACCTCACGTTCAGCCTGCGTTGGGCTGGCGAGCATCGCCAGCGCCTGAGCAGAGTGACAGGCGAAGATCACCTGATCGAAGGTATGAGTGACGCCTTCCCGCTCAATATCGACGCCACGATCGTGGCGAACAACCTTCTGAACCGGCGCGTTGAGGTGCAGCGTCAGGCGATCGCCAAGCTTGTCCATCATCGCGCGGATATACTCCCGGGAGCCGCCTGGCACGACGTACCACTGCGGACGATGGGTAATGTCCAGCAGACCGTGGTTTTCAAAAAAGCGTAAAAAGAGCGGCAGCGGAAAGCGTTTCATCTCCTGTAGCGACGACGACCAGATAGCCGCTCCCATTGGCAGGATGTAGTGGCGCGCAAAAAAGGGCGTAAAGCGGTGCTGGCGCAGGAACGTTTCCAGCGTGGCGGATCCATCGACTTCGCCCCGGAGCGTCTGTTTCGCCAGCCGGTTAAAGCGCACGATCTCCTTCAGTAGCGTCCAGAAGGCAGGGTTCAGCAGATTACGACGCTGGGCGAACAGCGACGTCAGCGTGTGGCCGTTGTACTCCAGCCCGCTCTGCGGGTTATGTACCGAAAAACTCATCTGCGTTTTTTGCCCGCTGATGCCCAGTTCGCTGAGCAGCCCCATGAAGCGCGGATAGGTGCGGTCGTTGTAGACGATAAAACCGGTATCGATGGCAAAGGTACCCTGGGGCGTGTCGACATCTACCGTTGCAGTATGGCCGCCCGGGGTGGCCTGCGCCTCAAACACCGTGATCTGATGATGTCCGGCGAGCCGCCAGGCACAGGTTAACCCGGCGATGCCGCTGCCGATAATTGCGATTTTCATGGTCGCACCATCCTGCGCAGCAGTGCGCGCTGAAGTACATCGGGCAGGCCGGAAAGCAGGCGCAGCGCCAGGCTGAACCCGGCGGGAAACGCGATGTGATCCTTCCCTTTTGCCAGACCGCGACGAATGGCGTGGACGGCGTCCCCCACGCTGACCCGGCCCGGCATCGGGAAATCGTTTTTGCGGGTCAGCGGCGTGTCGACAAAACCGGGTGAAACGACCGTGACGGCAATCCCTTTCGGTTCCCAGTCGAGGCGCAGCGTGTCGGCAAACCAGGTTAACGCCGCTTTAGAGGCCCCATAGGCTTCGGCTCGCGGGAAGTGAAGCCAGTGCGCCATCGAACTGACCAGCACCACGCGGTTGCCGGATACCAGTTGCGGCTGCAACGCCGCAAGGCAGTTTACCGGCCCCATGAAATTGGTGGTCATGACCCGCGCCACCAGCTCGGCATCCACCTCGCCGCGGTCGAGATACTCGCAGGTTCCGGCGCAGAGAATCACCGTGTCGGCAGCACAGTCCGCCAGCGCCTGGCGACAGGCGTCCCTGTCTGTCATATCGAACAGGCGCACCGTGATGTTGGGGCTGTGCTGATGCACAGCGGCCAGACGTTGCGCATCGCGCCCGCAGGCAATCACCCGGTAACCATCGTCGGCAAAAGATTTCGCCAGCCCCGCCCCGATGCCCGAGCTTGCGCCGGTGATCAGAACCGTTTTCATGATTTCACTCTCCGCTTCACGCCGCGTACGGCCCAGCCGAGTATCGGGAGATGTTCGTAAATCATCTCTCCGGCATCGTAGTAATCCCGCTGGCGAACAATGCGATCGTCGCGCATGTCTACCACGGAGCAGCCCGGCAGCTGTCGCACTGCACCCCGGGCAATACGCGGGTGCGACCAGTGCATCATCCAGGTGACCACAAAGCGATCGCCCTGCTGCAACGGCGCATCAACGGTAAAGCGACAGTGCTGGACGTTAGCCAGCAGATGGGTGAAATAGCGCTGGATCGCGAACACCCCGCTATGTTCGCCAAAGGGATCGATAAGCGTGGCATCGGCGCGATAAATCCCCGCCAGCGCCGAAGGTGGCTGGGTATCCAGCGTGGCGTAGTAATCAACGAACCGACTGATGACGGACGGCAACGTGCTCATGGGTCACATCCTGGGTGTAAACAACGTAGCGAAATCGCATAATTTAAACTTACACAATTAACGTTATTTGTCCAAGTTTGCGCAGGTATATTTTTTATTCTTATTATTTTTCAAAGACCTGAAATGTTACCTCGCGCAACCATTTTGTGCATAAAGTTTAATTTCGCCGCCAGGCTGCCGTTTTTTTAGGGATAACCTTAAGGCAAAGGTGCCATTTATCTTCCAGACTTATCCTTTTAATTCATAAGGATGTCACGCGATGAAACATTTACTGATGACGCTCTTTTCCAGCCCGGAATCCTTGTTGCAGGTCATGAGTCACCAGGAAATTATCGAAGCCGTAGAGGATGGCGACCGCATCATCATCGATCAGGATGGAAACGCCTCGGTTAACTACAAAAGCCACGAGGTGCGGCAGGACTTTCTGCGCCATGTCAACGCGCTGAAGAGGGCCTGAAATGGGTACGGCAATATTCATGGTATTGATGGTATGCGGCTATTGGTACACCAGCCGCGATCTCTCAACCCGGTTCAAAATTAAGCGTTCATTCGGCTGGGACGTCTATTTTCTTGTGGCGCTGTATGGCTGTATTTTTGTTCTTCAGGGAGTGATCGCCACCGGCCTGTTGTGGCTGCTGTTGTTCGCCCTCTCCGCCGCCGATAACACGTTCCATTTCACGTCTGCAAAATATGCCGACTGGCAAATTGATTTTATGAACTGGAGCTTCCTGGGGATTCAGGCCCCGGTGGTGGTAATGCTGACCTTCGCGATCCTGTTCTGTCTCTACCGCTCGAACTGGGCCGGGAGCGCGCGGCTGGACGGCGAAGGCCGAAAAAAGCTCTACAAGCGGCTGGCGCAATCGAACGGGATTGAACAGCTGCTCTATCAGTGCATGGAGGAAGGTGAACTGGCGCACGTCACGCTGAAATCGCGGCGGATCTATATTGGGATGATCCATACCGCCACGCTGGAGTATGAAAAAACGGCCAATATCGTGCTTATTCCGATGTTGAGCGGCTACCGTGACGGGAAAAACATGCAGCTCTGTATCGAACATAACTACAGCAAATGGTATGCCGAGCATGATATTACGCTCGATTCAGAGCCCAAAAGCGCCATGGATTTTCGCAAAGTGATCATGCTGGATCAGATCGAGAGTATTTCGCTGTTCGATCCGGCAAGCGCGAGCGCGCTGGCAATGCGTGAATAAAAAAATGGCGCCTTATCGCAACAAGGCGCCAGGATTAACCAGGATGAACGCTAAACTTATGGCGTCACAATATTGAACCAGAAGTCAAATGTGTCCATGTAGCTCAGCATCTCTTCCAGCTTCGCCCCGTTTCCGCTCACCTTCACGTCACCCTTATCCATCGCCTGCTTCAACGTCTCTTTCTTAAGGATGATGTTGTTCAGCGTGGTACGGTCCAGCGTGATGGTTGCGTCAGCATCCTTCGCCTGCGCGTTGGCGGTATGGTTCAGCACGCCGTTTTCCAGCTCCAGCTTGTATTTGCCGCCATCCTTACCGAGATCGACATTGAAGACCGCCTTCGCGTTACCGGCCCGTACCCCGTTGATGTGCACACCCAGGTAGTCGAAGAACATTTCCGGGGTCATCGCCCGCACGGTATCCGGGCTGGCGGTGTTCGGCGTCGGCAGCTTCTTCACGCCATTACGCAGTTCTTGCGCGCCGGTCAGGTAGAAGTTACGCCAGGTGCCCGCTTCCGCCTGGTAACCTAACTGCTCCAGCGCGTCGGCTTCCAGATTACGGGCAGCCTGGTTGTTAGGATCGGCAAAGACCACTTTGCTGACTACCTGAGCAACCCAACGGTAATTACCCTGCTGATAATCCGCTTTGGCTTTCTGCATGATGGCATCAGCGCCGCCCATGTACTGCACGAACTTCTTCGCAGCCAGTTCAGGCGGCAGCTCGTCGAGGGTTGCCGGGTTGCCGTCGAACCATCCGAGATAAAACACGTAGGTGGCTTTGACGTCGTGGCTAACGGAGCCGTAGTAACCGCGGCTCGCCCACTGTTTTTCCAGCGATTCCGGCAGTTTAAACTCGGCGGCGATCTCGTCGCGGGTGAGCCCCTTGTTTGCCATACGCAGGGTCTGGTCGTTGATGTAGCGATACATATCGCGCTGGCCTTTCATCAGCTTGACGATATTCTCGTTGCCCCAGGTCGGCCAGTGGTGCTGCGCAATAATCACTTCCGCGTCCGCCCCCCAGCGCTCAATGGCAGCGTTGATGTACTTAGACCAGGCCAGCGGATCGCGGATTTTCGCGCCGCGCAGGGAGTAGGTGTTGTGCAGAGTATGGGTCACGTCCTCTGCGGCCTCGATCATTTTCTTCTCTTTGACGTACCACAGCATCTCCGACGGAGCTTCTGAACCCGGCGCCATCATAAAGTCGTAGGTCAAACCGTCGATCACTTCTTCCTGACCGGTATGGGTAATGTAGTCGGTCGGCGGGATGAGGGTGACAGTACCCGCAGAGGTGGTGGTGCCAAGGCCTGCACCCACCTGGCCTTTTGCATCCGGCTTCAGCAGGTTGCCGTACATATAGCTCGCACGGCGGCTCATCGCGTTTCCGGCCATAATGTTTTCGGAAACCGCCTCTTTCATAAAGCCATCCGGCGCGTAGATTTTCACTTTGCCAGACTTGACGTCAGCTTCGTCAACCACGCCGCGCAGGCCGCCATAGTGGTCAACGTGGCTGTGGGTGATCACCACAGCGACGACCGGTTTCTTGCCGCGGTTTGCATAGTAGAGATCCAGCGCTTCTTTCGCCGGTTCAGCGCTTAACAGCGGGTCGATAACGGTAATGCCCTTCTCGCCCTCAATGATGGTCATGTTGGAGAGATCGAGATTACGGATCTGATACACGCCGTCGGTGACCTTAAACAGCCCGCCAATGTTGATCAACTGTGACTGACGCCACAGGCTCGGGTTTACCGTATCCGGGGCTTTCTCACCCTCTTTCACGAAATCATATTTCGCCGGGTTCCAGATAACGTTCCCCTGCTCGCCTTTAATCATGTTTTGCGGCAGCGGGGCGATAAAACCTTTATGGGCGTTCTCAAAGTCGGTTTTATCGGCAAACGGTAATTTGTTATACAGGGCGTTATTTACCTGCCGGGTCGTGGCAGTGGCATCCTGCGGCTGTACTTCCGCAAACGCGGAAAGCGACAGCGACGTCAACACACCGGCAAGCGCCAGATGTTTAGCAATTAGGGTTAATTTCATTGAATGGCCTCATAGATTAATTGCGCCGCCTGGATATTTACTGTTGGCGGATAATTTTAATGCGAACTCATTGACGACCATTCTAAACAGAATACCTTTCCATCATAGTCCCATATGGGACTGGTTATTTATGGGTTCGTAATTCGGGGCCTATTGCTGCTATACTCGCTACCACGGCAAACGTTGCGGGGAGAGGCTTAGCGTGAATTTTCAGGATATCCATACCTATTATCAGCAACTCAATATTGGGCAATTTTTTCCGCACATGCTTTGTAAAGGCGAGGCCTTAACCGTTGCCGCAAATAAAAAACTCACCGTCGAGCCTGGCTATATCTATTTTTGCACTGAAGGGTCGCTGACGATATTAATGCCTGATGATGGCCTTAATATTGGCAATACTATCGAGTATATGCCGATAGGGTTAATGGAAAGGTATTGTCCACTGGCGAAGTATGAATATCGCAGCAGTGCGAAGGTGAAGCTGGTGAGAATATCCTGGGTCGACTTCGACCAGATATTTTTCCAGGGCGGGCCTGAGCGCATGCAGGCGCTGGCCACCATACTGACCTACATGTCCATATTTACCATCGACCTGCACAATGAACGCAGGCAGGTCACCAGCTACCAGACCATCAAACCAATGCTGTACCGCTATCTCTATCGGCAGGAGACCCACACGGGAGAGAATGAGGGCCTGGCGCTGTTTATCATCAAGCGCACTAGCCTGTCACGAACGCATGTCTTTCGCGTGCTGGCAGATCTTAAAGCCGGGGGATATATCACCATGAAGCGCGGAAAGCTGGTGTCGATTGACCGGCCCCTGCCGGATGCGTATTGAGCTCATTTTCACGCCTTGATCAACGTGCGGGAGCGAACAGCCTTATTTATCCCGGCCAGCCGACTTAGGCCGTAAATTCTCATCGAAGACCAGCCGTTTGCGTCCTGGCTCTTCTTCACGCAGCGGCTCCACCTGGTGCAGCGTCTGCTTACAACGGTCCACCAGCACCTGATACTCCCGCGTGCCCTGCTTTTTCCACTCTATTTCCTGCGCACTTAGCTCACGAATCGCTTTCGCCGGACTGCCAAGAATTAAGTGATTCGCAGGCATTTCCGCTTTGGCCTTCACAAACGCCGCCGCCCCAACGATGCTGTTTTCGCCGATCGTCGCCCCGTCCATCACGACCGCATTCATCCCCACCAGCGCATTACGGCGGATAATGCAGCCGTGCAGGATCGCGCTGTGGCCGATATGCCCGTCCTCTTCCACCACCGTGTCCTGCTCCGGAAAACCGTGCATCACGCAGTTATCCTGGATGTTCGCGCCGTCTTTCACCACGATCCGGCCAAAATCGCCGCGCAGGCTGGCGTTGGGCCCCACGTAAACGCCTTTGCCGAGGATCACGTCGCCAATCAGCACCGCGGTCGGGTGAACATAGCTCTCTTCAGGCACGACCGGCGTCAGACCATCAATTTGATAAACAGGCATACCCTCTCCTTATGTGATATTCAGACCACCAAAACGCTGGTGATAAAGCGTGCCGGGAGCGGGCAGCTCGCCCACAGAGGTTTCCCCCTTCTCACTGACAAACGCCAGGGCTCCCGCCGCCACGCGCTGGTAGATGTTAATGCACAGCTGTCGCGCGCTCTGTCCCGCCCAGTGCGCAGGGAGTAACTCCTCCGGCAACAGCGGATCTTTCAGCACCACGCGACGATAAAAATGAATGAGTAACAGCTGGATCTGGAAGCAGCGTTCCGGGGTCAAATCCTCAGGCGGCGCTTCTTTCAGCAGCGGCAACAGCGGACGGAACGAGTTGATAAACGTTTCGTACATCGCGTTTTGTTCGGTCAACTGCCAGCACTCTTCCACGCGGGCTCGTAACGCCGCACGTGATAAGGCCAGCGGTGAATGGGCCTCAAAGAAAATGACGTTTTCCGCCACGCCCGCGTCATGCAGCAGAGACTGCACGTCCGCCAGGTTCTGCGACGGCGAGGCCATCAGGCTCGGCGCCAGCGTGCCGAACCCTTGCCAGATGAGCTGTTTTTTCACGTCCGCGAGGGTGGTTTTATCCAGCCCCTCGGAGAGCAGCAGCAGCCATTTGCCATCCCACGCCGGCAGTTCCGCACGGTAGATTTTATTTTCCGCGCGGCGTGTCAAACGCAGCCCCTTGTCGCTGAGACGGTAAAAGCTGCGGCGGCCAATGCGGGACACATCCAGCCAGCCCTCTTTGTTGAGGCGAAACAGCGCGGTGCGCACAAAGCGCTCGCCAAATCCCATCCCTTCCAGCAGGGCCGCCAGGCTGCCGAGCCAGATCTCTCCGCCGCGGTGCGAAAGCGCGTCGCCATACAGTGAGGAGATAAGCGACGTTCCGCTGACGGGAACAGAGCTGACTGCATGCTGGATAAAGGCATCAAGTTTATTCATGTGATTCATTCTGTTGTTATTTTTTTCCTGGATGAATCATAGCATACGAATCTGGAGTGTACCCTCACCCTAACCCTCTCCCAAAGGGAGAGGGAAATTAATACACCCTCTCCCATGTGGGAGAGGGCTGGGGTGAGGGAATTCAACCGTTGGCTGCCACTTTACGCAAATCAAACACCCGGCAAGCTTTACCCTCGGAGCGCGGTATGCTGCCACAGTTAACGATCATCACGTCGGTCGAGATCCCCACCATCGATTTAATCCGATGACGCAGCTGATGGCAGACCTGACAGCGCTGCTCATGGGTCAGCGTTAAGCTGCTCTGTTTCAGCTCGACCTTCACCGAAAGTGAATCAAGATGCCCGCGGCGGTTCACCTCCAGCTGATAGTGTGGCGAAAGATGTTCGAACTTAACGATCTCCTCTTCCAGCTGTGACGGGAAGACGTTCACGCCGCGAATGATGAGCATGTCGTCGCTGCGCCCGCTGATGCGATCCATCCGGCGCATGGTGCGTGCAGTGCCCGGCAGCAGGCGCGTCAGGTCGCGGGTGCGGTAGCGGATCACCGGCAGCGCCTCTTTGGTCAGGGTGGTGAACAGCAGTTCGCCCTGCTCGCCGTCGGCCAGCGGCGTGCCGTCATTCGGGTTGACGATCTCCGGGTAGAAGTGATCTTCCCAGATGGTCGGGCCGTCAGCGGTTTCAAGACACTCCATCGCCACGCCCGGCCCCATCACTTCGGAGAGACCATATATATCCAGCGCGGTAATGCCCAGCCGTTTTTCAATTTCGCGGCGCATCGCCTGCGTCCACGGCTCGGCGCCAAACACGCCGACGCGCAGGGAACAGGCGCTGGCGTCACCGCCCATCTGACGCTCCAGCTCTTCAATTAAATTCAGGCAGTATGAGGGCGTCACCATGATCATATCCGGCTGAAAATCGCGGATCAGCTGCGCCTGCTTCTCCGTCTGGCCGCCGGACATCGGGATCACCGTCGCACCCAGACGCTCGGCACCGTAGTGCGCCCCCAGCCCGCCGGTGAATAGCCCGTAGCCGTAGGCCACGTGAATTTTATCCTTCGCGCTGCCCCCGGCGGCGCGCAGGGAACGGGCGACGATATTGGCCCAGTTGTCGATATCATTCTGGGTATATCCCACCACGGTCGGCTTTCCGGTGGTGCCCGACGAGGCGTGGATGCGCACCACCTGCTCCATCGGCACCGCAAAGGTATCGAACGGGTAGTTGTCGCGCAGATCCTGCTTGGTGGTGCACGGGAATTTTTGCAGGTCCGCCAGCTCGTTAAAATCGTCAGGGTGAACGCCCGCGGCGTCAAACTTGCGTTTGTACATCGGAACGTTGTTGTAGGCGTGGTTCAGCGTCCACTTCAGGCGCGCGGTCTGCAACGCCTGCAATTCATCAATGGACGCGGTTTCGATCGGATCAAGCTTTGTTGTATTTATCATCGCAGGGTACTCACATTATTGTTCGCTCAAACACGCTCAAGGATCATGGCAATGCCCTGACCCACACCGATGCACATCGTACACAGCGCGTAGCGCCCGCCGCGTCGGTGCAATTCATTGCTCGCGGCCAGCGCCAGTCTGGCACCGCTCATTCCCAGCGGATGACCTAACGCGATCGCCCCGCCATTCGGGTTCACATGCTCCGCGTCATCCGGCAAACCCAGCTGACGCAGCACGCCCAGCGCCTGTGCGGCGAAGGCTTCGTTAAGCTCAATGACGTCCATATCGGTGATACTGAGTCCGGCACGTTCCAGCACCTTACGGGTGGCGGGAATCGGGCCTAATCCCATCAGGCGCGGCTCGACGCCCGCGGTCGCCATGGCCACAATGCGTGTGCGCGGGGTTAACCCCTGGGCAAGCGCCATCGGCTCGCTGGCGATAATCAGCGCCGCCGCCCCGTCGTTCACGCCGGAGGCGTTCCCCGCCGTCACCACACCGTTCTTGCGGAACGGAGCTTTCAGCGCGGCAAGCTGTTCAAGGGTGGTTTCGGCGCGCGGATGCTCGTCCACGCTCACTTCCGTTACGGCACCTTTTTTCCCCGCCAACTGTACCGGGATAATCTCCTGCGCCAGAACGCCATTCTGCTGCGCCCGCGCGGTGCGCTGCTGGCTGCGCAGGGCAAATGCATCCTGATCGGCACGGCTTATATTTAACAATTCCGCTACATTCTCTGCCGTTTCCGGCATGCTGTCAGTTCCGTATTGCTGATGCATGAGCGGATTCACAAATCGCCAGCCGATGGTGGTGTCGAAGATTTCCGCCTGACGCTGAAACGCCGCGGTGGCTTTGCCCATCACGAACGGCGCACGGGACATGGATTCGACGCCACCGGCGATCAGCAGATCGCCATCCCCGGCCTTAATGGCGCGTGCCGCAAAGCCAAGGGCATCCAGACCGGAGCCGCACAGGCGGTTAATGGTGGTACCGGAAACGGTCTGAGGCAGCCCGGCCAGCAGCGACGACATGCGCGCTACGTTGCGGTTATCCTCTCCGGCCTGATTTGCGCAGCCGAAGATCACATCATCTATGCGCTCCAGATCGAGCTGCGGGTAACGCGCCAGCAGCGCACGCAGCGGCACGGCCCCTAAGTCATCGGCACGCACGCTGGATAATCCTCCACCGTAGCGACCGACCGGGGTACGCACACCCTCACAAATAAATGCGTCACGCATCAGGCTTCTCCTGTCACACTGCCGCCGGTGCGGTGCGATTTCCCGCGAAAAAGAGCGACGGTTTTCTGTTGTTGGTTCTGAATTTCAATGTCGTATACGCCGGTCAGTTTGCCCTGATGCTTCACCCACGCGGTAGCGGTCAGCTTATCGCCGGCAAAGCCCGGACGCAGAAAATCGATGGCGCAGCCTGAGGCCACCGCCGCCAGCCCCTGACTGTTGCAGGCGTAGGCAAAGGCGGTATCGGCCAGCGAGAACAGCTGTCCGCCGTGGCAGGTTTTATGCCCGTTGAGCATCTGCGGGGTGATGGTCATGGTCACCACCGCGTAGCCCTCGCCCATGTCGAGAATGTCCATCCCCATCGCCTGCGCGCAGGCGTCCCGTTCGTACATCGCACGGGCGTTATGCCAGGCGTTATGACTCATAGCTACTCTCCAGAAGCGCACGCTGGCGCAGCAGTGAACAGGGGCGATAGCGTTCCTCGCCGTAGTGACGTTGCAGGTTCTCCAGCAGCGTTAACAGACGCTGCCAGCCAAGGCGCTCGCCCCAGGCGATGGGCCCGCAGGGATAGTTGACCCCTAAGCGCATGGCGGTATCGATGTCTTGCTCGCTGGCGACCCCTTTTTGCAGGGCGTCCAGCGCTTCGTTGGCAATCATCGCTACCGTGCGCCAGACCAGCAGACCGGGGTAATCCGCAATCTGGACCACCCGTTTCTGCTGGTGCTGCAACCAGTAAATGGCTTTCTGCGTGGCGGCGTGCGGGTTGCCGGGTGCGGCGGCTATCACGGCCACATCCCGCTCGATGCGGTCGACCACCACCACCGGGCAGCCATGGCGCAGCGCCAGCGACTGCGCGGTCTCACCCTGCGTTTCGATCAGCAACAGATCGTCAATTTCCGTGACACCGTCACTTCTTCGCTGTACGCGCATGGGGTTGAAGCTGTCGCTGACCGGGGCGAGCCATCTGACGGCGGGTTTGTCCTCCAGCCAGCGGTAAACGCCCTGCCCGCTTTTCTTACCCAGACGCCCCGCCAGCACCAGCTCCTGCTGCACCAGCGACGGCAGAAAACGACGCTCCTGCCAGAAGGCATTAAACACGGAGCAGGTCACGGCAAAGTTGACATCCTGACCAATCATGTCCGTCAGCTCAAGCGGCCCCATCGGGAAGCCTCCGCCGTCTCGCAGGGCGGCGTCAATCACCTCGGGCGTTGCCACCTGCTCTTCCAGCGCGCGCCAGGCTTCCGAGTAGAACGGGCGCGCCACGCGGTTGACGATAAACCCCGGCGTGGACTGGCAGCGTACCGGCTGCTTTCCCCAGCTCAGCGCCAGCTCGCACAGCGCATCGGCCACTTCTGGTGAGGTCGCCAGCCCGCTGACCACCTCCACCAGCTTCATCACCGGGGCAGGATTGAAGAAGTGCAGCCCGGCGACGCGTTCAGGGTGGTTTATCTCCGCCGCAATCGCGGTAACGGAAATGGACGAGGTATTGCTGGCGAGCAGCGTCTGCGGCGGGCAAACCTCTGCCAGCTGGGTAAACAGCGCCTTTTTCACTTCAAGCCGCTCGGAGGCCGCCTCGATCACCAGATCGGCTTTCGCCAGAGCACTGATATTCGTCACCGGCGTCAGGCGGGCGAGGATCTGCTCCCCGGCGTCGGCAGAGAGTTTTCCACGCGCAACGCGTGAGGACAGCCGCTGGCGAATGCCGTCGACGGCGCGGGAAATCGCCGCTGCGTCAATGTCGTACACCAGAACCGGATGACCGTGGCTGGCTGCCACTTCGGCAATCCCGGCGCCCATGGTGCCGCTGCCAATGACGGCGACCGTATGGATATTCACCATATTATTTCCCCGTAAAGTTCGGCGCGCGTTTTGCCAGGAACGCGCTGACGCCTTCCCGGTAGTCGTCGCTGCGTCCGGCCAGGCGTTGATAGTCGCGCTCCAGATCAAGCTGGGCGTCGAGGGTGTTGGTTTCGGCGGCGTTGATCGCCTGCTTGATCAAGCCCAGGCCAAAGGTCGGCTGCGAGGCAAAATGCAGCGCCATCTGCTGTGCGGTGGCGGAGAGCTGATCGTCGTCCACCACCTGCCAGATCATTCCCCAGGCCTGTGCCTGCTCAGCGCTGAGCTTATCGCCCAGCAATGCCAGCCCCATGGCGCGGGCGCGTCCGGCCACGCGCGGCAGCAGCCAGGTGCCGCCGCAGTCCGGGACGAGGCCGAGCTTGCTGAAGGCCATCACAAAACTGGCGGAGCGCGCCGCAATCACCATGTCGCAGCCGAGGGCCAGCGTCGCCCCCGCGCCCGCCGCCACGCCGTTAACCGCGCAAATCACCGGCTTCGGCAGTTTTGCCAGGCGGCGCACCAGCGGGTTGTAAAAAGTCTCAACGGACATGCCCAGATCGGGCGCCGGGCCGTTCGGGTCGACGTTACGGTCGTTGAGATCCTGCCCGGCGCAGAAACCGCGTCCTGCCCCGGTGATAAGCAGGCAGCGGATGGCGTCATCGCGCTCGGCCTGCTTCAGGCATTCGGAAAGCTGCTGGTGCATGACGTCGTTAAAGCTGTTCAGGCGCTCCGGGCGGTTCAGCGTAATGGTCATTACGCCCTGCTCAACATGGCTCAGAATAGATTCCACAATTAGCGTCCTTTAAAGTCTGGGGTGCGTTTTTGTAAAAAGGCGTTGATCCCTTCCCGGCGATCGTCGGTGGCCGCGAGCAGCGCAAACAGCTGACGCTCCTGCGCCAGCCCGGCCTGAAGCGGGACTTCCTGCGACTGGCGAAGCGCCTGCTTCGCCGCCTGTAGCGCCAGCGGCGAATGGCGCGCCATCAGCGCTGCCTGCTTCAGGGCGTACTCCAGCGTCAGCGAGGCCGGATAGACGTCGCTGACCAGCCCGGCGCTGTGCGCCTGCACCGCCGTGATGCTTTCGCCCGTCAGCACCATTTTGCTGGCCAGCGATTTGCCTACGCTGCGGATCAGCCGCTGGGTGCCGCCTGCGCCCGGCATGATCCCGAGGGTGATTTCCGGCAGGCCAAAACGGGCGTTATCGCCAGCAATCACGACATCGCAGAGCAGCGCCAGCTCACAGCCTGCCCCCAGCGCGAAGCCGTTTACGGCGGCAATCAGCGGTTTGGTGAAGGCGTTGATCCGCGCCCACAGCTGCGGACGGATATCGTTCAGGGTGGCGGGCAGGTCTTTCTCCGCCATTTCGTTGAGATCGGCCCCGGCGGCAAAGCAGCGTTCGTTGCCGTACATCACGCAGACGGCGATCTCAGCATCCGCGGCGGCGGCCTCAAGCTGCTCCGCGATTTGCAGGAGCAGCGCATTGTTGAGCGCGTTGCGCGCCGCCGGACGGTTAAGCGTTAGCTGCAACACGCGGCCATGACGGGTAACAATCAGTTCGCTCATGCCATCCCCTTCGCATCAAAATCGACGATAACGTCGGCGGTTAACGGCAGCGCCTGACAGCTCAGCACATAGCCTGCGGCCAGCTCGTCCGGCTCCAGGCTGTAGTTGGTCGCCATATCGACTTTCCCACGCAGCACTTTGCATTTGCAGGTGGCGCATACGCCGCCCTTGCAGGCGTAAGGCAGATCCGCCCCCTGACGCAGGGCCGCGTCAAGAATGCTCTCGTCGTCCGCCGTCAGGGTGATCTCCCTGTCGCGCCCGTCCTGACGGACGGTGACCTTCTGGCCATCGGCCTGCACGCTGGCTGTCCGTTTAACGGCGGTACCCGGCGTGTTAAAGCGCTCAAGATGGATCGCTTTTTCCGGCATACCCAGCGCTTGCAGCGCCGCTTCGGCCTCATCCATCATCGCCGACGGGCCGCAGATGAAGGCTTCATCGTACTGACGGAAATTCACCAGCGTTTTTGCCAGCGCCTGGAGCTTTTCCCCGTCAATGCGGCCATGGAGCAGATCGCTGTCGAGCGTCTCCTGGCTGAAGATGGCGATCAGCTGCAAACGCTGCGGGTATTTATCTTTCAGGTCCGCCAGCGCCCGGCGGAACATCATGCTCTGGCTGCTGCGGTTGCCGTAAATCAGGGTGAAGTGGCTGTGGGCTTCAGTGGCCAGCGTAGCGGACATAATCGCCAGCATCGGGGTGATCCCGGACCCGGCGGCAATCGCCAGATAATGGCCTTCGCGTTCGGCCTGCGGCTGGTAGCCAAAATGCCCCTGGGGCACCATCACCTCCAGCGCCATGCCCGGTTTGATCTCGTCCCGGGCATAGCGGGAAAAACGTCCGCCCTCGATGGCTTTGACCGCCACGCTGATCTCACCGCACGCGGTGCTCCGGCAGATGGAGTAGCAGCGGCGCAGTTCATCCCCGCCAGGGCTGGCTTTCAGGGTCAGATGCTGACCGGGACGGAAGCGGTACGCCTCCTGTAACGCCTGCGGCACCGCGAAGGTAATGGTCACCGCGTCGCGGGTTTCGGGCTCCACTTTTGCCACTGTTAATGAATGAAACGTTGTCATGGCAGCCTCAAATACATTTGAAATAGTCGAAGGGCTCACGGCAGGTATTGCAGCGGTAGAGCGCTTTGCAGGCCGTGGATCCAAATTCACTGATAAGCGAGGTATCGGTGCTCGCACAGCGCGGGCAGCTCACCTCCGCGGGAACGTGGGCATGGCAGCTATGGCCGACAGGCGGGCTGATGCCATATTCACGGAGGCGCCTGCGGGCATCGTCGGTCATCCAGTCGGTGGTCCAGGCGGGCTCCAGTTGCAGCACAATATGTACCGGGCTAAAGCCGTTTCCGGTCAGGGTTTCGCGGATCGCCCCCAGCAGATGCTCCGTTGCCGGACAGCCCGAATAGGTTGGCGTGAAGCCGATGACCCAGCCTTCCCCCTGTGCCTTCACGCTGCGCACCATGCCCAGGTCGGTGATGGTCAGCACCGGCACTTCCGGGTCGGGGATCTGGCTTAACAGCGCCCAAATCTGCGGGATTTGTGCAGGCGCGATGTCGACGAGGCGTTGCATGGCGTCCTCCTTTACCACTGCTGGCCGGGGTAAACGCGCTGGAGATACTGCATCTCTGCCAGCATCGGCCCGAGGTGTTCGGTATGTAGCCCCTTCTTACCGCCCGTGCGATACGCCACCTCTTCGGGCACGCGGAGGGTGGCTTCCGCCAGGCCAGCAAACACTTCGCGCTCCCACGGGTCCCGCAGGTCGCGCGGATCAACCGCCACGCCGTCATCAATTAGCGCCAGCTCGACCTCGTCAGCGTCGAACAGTTCAGCCGTAAAGCGCCACAGGCTATCCACCGCCTGCTGCATTTTTTGTGCGGAGGTTTCTGTTCCGTCCCCCAGCCGCACCAGCCAGCCGCGGCTAAAGCGCAGGTGATAGCGCGCCTCCTTAATGGCTTTTGCCGCGATGGCGGCAAGCTGACTGTCGCTGCTGTGGATCAGCCGCTCGTAGAGCGCCACGTTCCACGCATCCATCAGATACTGACGGGCAATGGTGTCGGCGAAGCTGCCGTTTGGCTGTTCCACCAGCAGCAAATTGCGGAACTGACGCTCATCGCGGCCATAGGCCAGGGTATCTTCATCACCCTTACCTTCCCGTTCAGCGGCGTAGGTCAGGAAATTGCGCGCCTGCCCGAGCAGATCAAGGCCGATATTGGCGAGCGCCAGGTCAATTTCCAGCTCCGGCGCGTGGCCGCACCAGGCGCCCAGACGCTGTGAGAGCACCAGACCGTTGTCGCCCAGACGCAGGGCATAAGCAGATACGTTGTTCATCCCCAACCTCACATATGCTCGATACCATCAGGGATGGTGTAAAACGTCGGATGGCGGTAGACCTTGCTTTCCGCCGGATCGAAAAACTCCCCGCTCTCTTCCGGCTGGGAAGCGACGATTTCACTCGCCTTCACCACCCAGATGGAACAGCCTTCGCTGCGGCGGGTATAGGCATCGCGCGCGTTTTCCAGCGCCATGCGGTCGTCGGCAGCGTGAAGGCTGCCCACATGCCGGTGCGACAGCCCCTGCTTCGAACGGACAAAAACTTCGTATAACGGCCAGTAAACGTTGCTCATGGTTGATTCCTCTTATGCGGCCTGGCGGGCGCGTTGTTTTTCCGCGTGGGCCAGAGCGGCTTCACGCACCCATGCGCCGTCGTCCCAGGCTTTACGTTTTGCGGCCAGACGTTCGTGGTTGCAGATCCCGCGCCCGTTGATCACCTCGTCAAATTCCTGCCAGTCGATTTCGCCGAAGCGGTAGTGACCGCTCTCTTCATCGAAACGCAGGTCGGGATCCGGCACGGTCATGCCGAGCATCTCCACCTGAGGCACCGTGTTGTCCACGAAGCGCTGGCGAAGCTCATCGTTGCCAAAGCGTTTGATCTTCCAGGCCAGACTGCGGGCGCTGTTTGGGGAGTTGTCGTCGTTGGGTCCGAACATCATCAGCGCGGGCCACCAGAAGCGGTTGATGGCGTCCTGCAACATCTGCCGCTGGGCTTCGCTACCCTGCGCCAGCGCCATGCAGGCCTCAAAACCCTGACGCTGGTGAAAGCTCTCTTCTTTACAAATCTTCACCATCGCCCGGGCATACGGGCCGTAAGACGTACGGCACAGCGCCACCTGGTTCACAATGGCCGCCCCGTCCACCAGCCAGCCAATGACCCCGATATCGGCCCAGCTCAGGGTTGGATAGTTGAAGATGGAGGAGTATTTCATCTTGCCGTCGAGCATCTTTTGATAGATGTCCTCCCGGGCGCAGCCCAGCGTTTCCGCCGCGCTGTAAAGGTACAGGCCATGTCCGGCTTCATCCTGCACCTTCGCCAGCAGAATGGCTTTCCGGCGCAGCGTCGGTGCGCGGGTGATCCAGTTCCCTTCCGGCAGCATGCCGACAATCTCAGAGTGGGCGTGCTGTCCAATCTGGCGGATCAGCGTCTTGCGGTAGGCATCCGGCATCCAGTCCTGCGGCTCGATGGCCGTCTCCTGTGCGATGCGTTGCTCAAAGCGTTGTTCTTGCGTCACATAACCACCTTTGTGATTCGTTAAATCACCACAAATAGCAAAATGGTGAATCATTTGGTTTCTTAAAAGTTACACAAAGGTTAAATATAACCCCAAGAAGCGTTTGTTTATTTTGTGACGACGCTCGCAAGCCTTTTCATGAAATGCCGATGGCGCAAGGCTTTCTGTTGGTCAGGCCAAGCAATACAGATCACAACGTTAACAATTCATTAAAACTCAGCTTGATTTTTATGATTCGAGATCAAACTATTTATAGTGAAATCACGAAACATCTGGAGAGAAGAAATGCAGCAGTTAGCCAGCTTCTTGTCCGGCATCTGGCAATCAGGCCGGGGCCGCGAGCGCACCATCACCCACGCCATCAGCGGGGAAACGCTATATCAAGTCACCAGCGAAGGGCTGGATATGGCGGCCGCGCGCCGTTACGCCATTGAACACGGCGGAGAAGCGCTCCGCGCAATGAGCTTTATCGAGCGCGCCGCCATGCTGAAGGCGGTGGCCAAACATCTGCTGAGCCAGAAGGATCGGTTTTATGCCCTGTCAGCCCAGACCGGCGCGACGAAGGCTGACAGCTGGGTGGATATTGAAGGCGGTATCGGCACCCTCTTCACCTACGCAAGCCTCGGCAGCCGTGAGCTGCCGGACGATACCCTGTGGCCGGAGGATGAGCTGATCCCACTGTCGAAGGAAGGCGGCTTTGCGGCACGTCACGTGTTAACGTCGAAATCCGGCGTGGCGGTGCATATCAACGCGTTCAACTTCCCGTGCTGGGGGATGCTGGAAAAGCTCGCGCCCACCTGGCTTGCCGGGATGCCCGCCATCATCAAGCCCGCCACCGCCACCGCGCAGGTGACTCAGGCGATGGTGAAAGCGATCGTGGAGAGCGGACTGGTGCCGGACGGCGCCATCAGCCTGATCTGCGGTGGCGCGGGCGATCTGCTGAACCACCTCGACAGCCAGGACGTGGTGACGTTTACCGGGTCGGCCAGCACCGGGCAGAGCCTGCGCGTCCACCCGAATATCGTCGCACATTCCATTCCGTTTACCATGGAAGCAGATTCTCTTAACTGCTGCGTGCTGGGTGAGGACGTGACGCCGGAACAGCCGGAGTTTACGCTGTTTATCCGCGAAGTGGTGCGCGAGATGACCGCCAAAGCCGGGCAAAAATGTACCGCCATCCGCCGCATCATCGTGCCGGAAGCGCAGGTTGAAGCCGTCAGCCAGGCGCTGATTGCGCGGCTGGAGAACGTGGTCGTCGGCGATCCGGCCCAGGAAGGGGTGAAGATGGGGGCTCTCGTCAACAGTGAGCAACGTGCTGACGTGCAGGAAAAAGTCGATCATCTGCTGGCCTCGGGCTGCCAGATCCGTCTGGGTGGTAAAGCTGATTTGCAGGCGCCTGGCGCATTCTTCCCACCCACCCTGCTGTTCTGCCCGCAGCCGGACGAAACCCCGGCCGTTCACGCCACCGAAGCCTTTGGCCCCGTCGCAACCCTGATGCCCTGCCGTAACACCGAGCACGCCATGCAGCTGGCGCGGGCGGGCGGCGGCAGCCTGGCGGGAACGCTGGTTACGGCAGATACCCGCGTGGCGCGGCAGTTTATTGCCGGTGCCGCGCGCGCCCACGGACGCATTCAGATCCTCAACCAGGAATCCTCGAAAGAATCTACCGGCCACGGTTCACCGCTGCCACAGCTGGTGCACGGTGGTCCGGGACGTGCGGGCGGCGGCGAAGAGCTGGGCGGCCTGCGCGCTGTGAAGCACTATCTTCAGCGCACGGCTATTCAGGGCAGCCCGTCCATGCTCGCCGCGATCGGTAAACAGTGGGTTCGTGGCGCGGAGGTGCAGGAAGATCGCGTTCATCCGTTCCGTAAATACTTCGAGGAGTTACAGCCGGGCGACAGCCTGCTGACCCCGCGTCGTACCCTGACGGAAGCGGATATCGTGAATTTTGCCTGCCTGAGCGGGGATCATTTCTACGCCCATATGGACAAAATTGGCGCGGCGGAGTCGATTTTTGGTGAGCGCGTGGTACACGGTTATTTCCTGATTTCCGCCGCGGCGGGGCTGTTTGTCGATGCCGGGGTTGGGCCGGTTATTGCCAACTATGGCATGGAAAACCTGCGCTTTATCGAGCCGGTCAAGCCGGGTGATACCATTCAGGTGCGCCTGACCTGTAAACGTAAAACGCTGAAGAAACAGCGCACTGCCGAGGAAAAACCCACCGGCGTGGTGGAATGGGCTGTGGAGATCTTCAACCAGCACCAGCAGGCCGTGGCGCTCTACTCCATCCTGACGCTGGTGGCGCGCCAGCAGGGTGACTTTTAATCAATGCAATGGCATTAACCTTGCTGCCTCGAGTGTTTGAGCGCATCAAAATAAGCGGAAGGTAAAACAGGGACTGGATGGCTTTGATTAATCGAACCATCCAGTCTGCCTGGTTTGGATAAGTTACAACCGGAAACACTAAGCAAATTGACCATGTAGTTAGCATGGTTATTATTTGGCGCAGGGAATATTTCCGCATTAAATTACATGGATGATTAACAAACTATGGCAATTCCTGTTTACCTTTTCTTAACTGAAGATGGTGGGTCAAAAATTACAGGCTCGGTGGATGTTCGTTACCGTGAGGGAAGCATTGAAGTCACCGGCTTTACACACAATCTTCGCCTCCTAATTGATCCTGCCGAATTTGCAAAATTCCAGAACAATAATAATTACGGTAATGATCCAGTCGATCAGTTATGGATAAGGGCAGGAATAGATTATGCGCGACGTTCGGGTTTTTAACTGGCGAGCTGGAATTATTATCTTTATTTTTCTCATATTCATTGCATACCCTTTCCGCGATCTTTTTACCGTGTATGAAAATTTGCAGGAAAAAATCAAGGTTAACGATCGTTTAACTCTTTACATCACCCAGGTTGAGACGGGCTCGCTGTCTAAAAGCAGGTATCATATTTATCTCTTTGATGCGAAAAAAAGTCCGGAAGAATTCATGTCTAACATTAAGAATATCAATCCCGTCATGATCACCGATGATGATAAAGCTTCAGTGGCAATTAAAAATGGAGACATTTATCTTCGCGTTCGCGGTACGGTTTATTCGTTCACGACGGTAGGTTTTGATGTCCGCACGCATCACGATAGCTCGCCTTACTGAAGCGCACTTTATCTGCCATGGGGGTGTGATGCACCCCCGCTCTTTTTTAACCTGGCAAGACTGACAAACAACCTGGCAGATGCAGGCAAACGCTTTACGTGCGCGCCTGTCAGGATAACGCTGACACTACACAATAAACACAACAAGATGAGGTCTGCGATGGGAAGCAATTCTTCTTTTTCTGCCCGTAGAACGGCACTGGCCATGGCCGTTGCGCTCTGTTGCGCCT
Organism: Enterobacter sp. MGH119; assembly: GCF_001037675.1. Classification (NCBI taxonomy): domain Bacteria; kingdom Pseudomonadati; phylum Pseudomonadota; class Gammaproteobacteria; order Enterobacterales; family Enterobacteriaceae; genus Enterobacter; species Enterobacter sp. MGH119. The sequence goes on from NZ_KQ089929.1 coordinate 1,119,042, forward strand.
GGCAATCCCCTGTTTACGCTCACGGCAGCGAGGCGCATATGGTCCCGATGGACAAAACGCTTCAGGCGTTTGGCGCGGACGTGCAGTGGGATGATTACGCCCAGATGTTCACCATCGTCAAAGACGGTGCCTTTGTGAAGGTCAAACCCGGCGCAAATACCGCCATCGTTAACGGCAAACCGCTGACGCTCCAGGTGCCCGTGGTGATGAAGAACAATAAGGCGTATATCCCGGAGACCTTTATCAACGATGTCTTTCAGTCCGGTCTTGATCAGACATTCCAGGTTGAAAAAAGCCCCCACCCGTTAAACGCGCTGACGGCTGATGAAATCAACCAGGCCGTAGCAATCGTGAAAGCCTCAGCGGATTTTAAACCCAATACCCGCTTTACCCAGATTGCGCTGGCGGAGCCAGAAAAGGCCAAAGTCTGGGACTTTGTGCTTAACGGCACGGCGGTGGATGCGCCCCGCCAGGCCAATATCATCATGCTTGATGGTAAACACATCATCGAAAGCCGGGTGGATCTGAAGGAGAAAAAGATCCTCCGCTGGGAGCCGATCAAAGACGCGCACGGCATGGTGCTGCTGGATGACTTCAATACCGTGCAGCAGATCATCAATGAAAGCCCGGAGTTTGCCGTCGTGCTGAAAAAGCGCGGCATTACCGACCCGAAGAAAGTGATCACCACCCCGCTTACCGTCGGCTTTTTTGACGGCAAGGATGGGCTGAAACAGGAAGACCGCCTGCTGAAAGTGATCAGCTATCTCGACGTGGACGACGGTAACTACTGGGCGCACCCGATCGAAAACCTGGTTGCGGTGGTGGATCTCGAGCAGAAGAAAATCCAGAAGATTGAGGAAGGCCCGGTCGTGCCGGTGCCGCTCACGCCGCGCCCTTATGATGGCCGTGACCGCGTTGAAACGGTGAAAAAACCGCTGGAGATTATCGAGCCGGAAGGCAAGAACTACACCATCACCGGGGATAGGGTGCACTGGCAGAACTGGGATTTTCATCTGAGCCTGGACTCACGCGTCGGCCCGATAATCTCCACCGTGACCTATAACGACAACGGCAAAAAGCGACAGGTGATGTATCAGGGGTCGCTCGGCGGCATGATTGTGCCGTACGGCGACCCGGATATCGGCTGGTACTTTAAAGCCTACCTGGACTCCGGCGATTACGGCATGGGTACCCTGACCTCCCCGCTCGTGCGCGGCAAGGATGTTCCGTCTAACGCCGTGATGCTCAACGAAACCATCCCGGATTACACCGGCGCGCCAATGGAGATCCCCCGGGCGATCGCCATTTTCGAGCGTTACGCCGGGCCGGAATATAAGCATCAGGAATTAGGAAAACCCAACGTCAGCACCGAACGCCGCGAGCTGGTGGTGCGCTGGGTCAGCACCGTGGGTAACTACGATTACATCTTCGACTGGGTATTCCACGAAAACGGCACTATCGGCATTGATGCAGGGGCTACGGGCATTGAAGCGGTGAAAGGCGTGCAGACGAAAACCATGCATGATGCCACCGCGAAGGATGACACCCGATACGGAACGCTGATCCACCATAATATTGTCGGTACCACCCACCAGCACATCTACAACTTCCGTCTGGATATGGACGTGGACGGCATCAACAATAAGCTGGTGGCCATGGATCCGGACGTCAAACCGAACACCGCTGGCGGACCGCGCACCAGCACCATGCAGGTTAATCAGTATGATATTGATACCGAACAGCAGGCGGCGCAGAAGTTTGACCCGGGCACCATCCGCCTGCTGAGCAATACCAGCAAAGAGAACCGCATGGGCAACCCGGTCTCATATCAGATCATCCCTTACGCGGGCGGTACACACCCGGTAGCGTCCGGCGCGAAGTTTGCCCCGGACGAGTGGATTTATCACCGCCTGAGCTTTATGGATAAACAACTGTGGGTAACGCGTTACCATCCCGACGAGATGTACCCGGAGGGAAAATACCCGAACCGTTCCACGCACGATACCGGCCTCGGCCAGTACAGCAAAGATAACGAGTCGCTGAACGACCAGGATAACGTCATCTGGATGACCACCGGCACCACCCATGTCGCCCGTGCCGAGGAGTGGCCAATAATGCCGACGGAATGGGTGCACACGTTGCTCAAGCCGTGGAATTTCTTTGACGAGACGCCAACGCTCGGCAAGAAAAAAGCCGAGCAAAAATAAGCAAACGCCGGGCGCAATGCCCGGTTTTTTTGTGCAAACATTTGAGGAATAATCGAGCCTGCTTATAGTTAATACTACCTGGCTTTAGCGAGCTATCCACCGGACGGGAAGAAAACCATAATGGAAAAAAGACACAACGCAACGCCAGAACCTGCGACATGGCCTACCCGTAAATCAATGGTTGTTCACGGGCTGGCCGTGAACCTGCCGTGGCTCGCCTTTGTGAATGCCAGCTTTGCCCTTATGGTCCTGCTGCGCAATTCGCTGTTCGGCCATATCGATGCCCTCCTGCACATCAGCCCGCCTCTGCGGCAGATGATAGACGCCTCCATGCTGGGCGTGGTGATCCTTTCCGTGGCGCTGGTGATCATGGCCTGGCGCCACATCCGCGGCGTCAGCGCCGTTTTGTTTATGTGCAGTCTGCTGTGGTCGATAAGTTGTTACTGGTTTATCAACGTGTTACATCTTCCGCATCCCTGGCCTATATTCGTTACCCTGCTGATGGCCGGTATGACCGCGCTCTATTTTCACCCGGTGGCACTGCTCTGCTTCACCGTTCCGCTATGGATAAGCCTGCCCGTTGCCAGCATGCTGCTGAATCAGGAAATTAATTATCGCTTCGCCGGGCTGTGGGTGGTGTTCACCTTCATTCTCGTGTGCGGGCGCTATATCCTGTTGAGCTGGTTTGAAGAGGCGTGGCGTCGCAACCAGCAGAATCAGCGTTTAATTTCGCGGCTGGATGCGCTGGCCCATCAGGATCCGCTGACGAAAACGGCCAACCGGCGGGCGATGGAGCTGGTGCTGGAAAACGCCGTGGAGCAAGGCAAACGCTTCGCGGTGCTGATGCTGGATGTCGATTACTTCAAACTGTATAACGACACCTATGGTCACCAGGCAGGAGACGCGTGTCTCGCGAGGGTGGCAGAGGTGCTGAACACCTCGGTGCGCACGCCAGAGGATGTGGTTTCGCGCTACGGTGGTGAGGAGTTCGTCGTGATCCTCTTTGACTGTGAAGAAAGCGTTGCTGAGAAAGTCGCCGCGCGGATCCAGGCTGGCCTGCGCACCGCAGCCATTGCGCACAGCGCGTCGAAGGTGAGTGAATGTGTGACGGTGAGTATGGGCATTGCCGGCTATACCCCAGGACTGGCCGGCCCGGAAATCATCGCCCGCGCCGATGCGGCGCTGTACAGGGCAAAGGAGGCCGGGCGGGATAGGTGGTCGCGTTAAATAATGCCGGGTGCCGGCTTCGCCTTACCCGGCGTTTTATTAATACCGCACACACACCGACTTGGTTTCACACCAGCCATCCAGCCAGTCGGGGCCGAAATCGCGCCCGGTGCCAGACTGCTTCATGCCGCCGAACGGCAGGTTGGCGTCTATCAGCGTGTGGCTGTTCACCCACACGGTTCCTGCCTGTAACCTGTCGGTATACGCTAGCGCTTTACTGATGTTCTGCGTCCAGACGCTGGCCGTTAAGCCATATTCAGTGTCGTTCGCCAGCTGAAGCGCCTCTTCCCCGTCGTCCACACGAACCAGGTTTACCACCGGCCCGAAGACCTCTTCACGCGTCAGTCGCAGATGATTATCCGGGTTGACCACCAGCGTTGGCGAAACGTAATAGCCTTTGCCGTCTGGCCCCCGGTTCCCGGCGATCAGCTCCGCATTGTGCGCCTTCGCCTCATCCAGGAACGCCTGAACCTCATCGCAATGGGCGCGCGACACCAGCGGGTTGATAAACGCATCCGGCGACATGCCCGGCCCGACGCTCAGAGATTTCACGGCCTGTTCAAAGCCGCTGACCAGCGTGTCGAACAGCGGAGCCTCAATATAAATACGCGAGCTGGCCGCGCAGACCTGCCCCTGATTCAGGAAGCTGCCGGTCATCAGCCCTTCAATTACCCACGCCGGATCGGCGTCTTTCAGCACGATGGCCGGGTTTTTGCCGCCCAGCTCCAGCGTCACGCCCGTTAGCGTATCCGCAGCCACGCGGGCAATCTGCTTGCCCGTCGCCGTCGAACCGGTAAAGCTTACTTTGGCAATGCGCGGGTGCGAGGTCAGCGCCGCGCCACAGACGGCGCCACTACCGGTCACCACGTTGAACACGCCATCCGGGATCCCCGCCTCGCTCGCCAGTTCCGCCACCCGTAACAGGGTGAGCGGCGTGGTTTCCGAGGGTTTGATCACGATGGAGCAACCTGCCGCCAGCGCGGGCATCACTTTCCACATGCCAATCATCAGCGGGAAGTTCCACGGCACAATCCCCGCCACGACTCCCACCGGCTCTTTACGCGTCCACGCCTGATAACGCGCGCCCTGCGGCAGTGGAATCGAGAGATCGAGGGTTTTACCGGCAATTTTGGTGGTCAGCCCTGCCGTGTAGCGCATCCAGTTCAGGGTGCATCCCACCTCGAAGGCGCGGGAGATGTTAATGGATTTCCCCTGCTCCAGGGTTTCGAGCTGTGCCAGCTCTTCGCCATGCTGTTCCACCAAATCGGCAAACCGCAGCAGGATGCGTTCCCGCTCTGCCGGCAGACGCCCTGCCCAGCTTCGGGCGACAAAGGCGCGCCAGCCAGACATCACCGCACGATCGACATCATCGACGCTGGCATCGGCGGTGGAGGCAATAACCTCTCCGGTCGCCGGGTTGTAGACGTTCAGGCGCTTTTCGCTGTCGGATGCCGCCTGACGCCCTTCGATCCACAGGCCGTGCTGGCGATCTAAAAACTGCTGCACGCCTGGCAGGATGGCGACGTGTGATTCGGACATAGGATACTCCTTCGTTATGCTTCGCAGGGTGTGTATGCAGTCTAAGAGGGGAATCGCATTCCTGCTTTTGTCTGTGTGACATTCGCTTTGTCAGCTGTGACAGGCTCCGCAAATCGTGATAATTCCCACTTATATCGCTGTAACCGTTGAGTGTTCTTTCCTATAGTCAGCCTCGTAGCCCTGACAAAATGCAACATAAATGCAACAATGCGAAAACAGTGACGGTGCAGCGAGAACATCAATGGCGTGTGCAAGCGAACAGGACAATTTTCAGCAGTGGCTGGCGCAAATTAACCAGGTTTGTGGGCGCTTTGCGGCACGTCCGTTAGAGGGGGCGTTTCTCGGCGAACTGGAAACCAGCTATACCCAAAGTCTGAAGCTGAGCACGGTGACCGCCGCAGGCGTTAACCTTTTTCGCACCCGTCAGGAGATCAAAAACGGCAACGACGCCTGGTTCTACACCGTGTTTCAGCTGGAAGGCAGCGCCGGAATCGAACAGGACAACCAGCGCGCGATGCTGAAAGCCGGGGATATCACGCTGATTGACGCCTCCCGCCCGTGCTCCATTTACTGGCAGGAGCGTTCCCGCCAGATTTCGCTGCTGCTCCCGCGACAAATCATTGAGCAACACGCGCGTTTTCAGGAAGTGAGGTGCGCGCTGCCCCTCTCCCGCAGTCTGCCTACCGTACAGCTGAGCTACCGGCTGCTACAGGAGAGCATGGGCAATGCCGATCTCAGCGCCAGCGAAAGCGAAGCGGCGCTGGAGGCGATGGTGTGTCTGCTGCGTCCGGCCTTCCAGCAGCAACACGAGGTGCTGCCGCGCAAGGAGCGTCAGTTCCGCCACGTTCTGTCCCTGATTGATGATCATATTCAGTCGGAGGCGTTAAGACCGGAGTGGATAGCCTCAGAGAGCGGCATGTCCGTGCGGAGCTTGTACCGCATGTTTGCCGGGAAAGGGCTGGTGGTGGCGCAGTATATTAAGAACCGTCGCCTCGATTTATGCGCTCAGGCGCTGCGTTCCATCAGCGATGACGAAAAGCTCGCGGGCATTGGCTACAGCTGGGGCTTTACCGACCATAGCCATTTTTCCACCGCCTTTAAGCAGCGTTTCGGGGTTTCGCCGGGCGAATACCGTAAGCGTTACCGCTAGTTACTTTTTTAGCCACTTGCCGTTAATCCCCTTCACGTATTCACCCGGCTGGGCGCGCGCCACCAGCTTTTGTCCCGCCATTTTCGCCACCTCGTCGACGGGCAAATTATTGCTGTCAGCTAACTGCTGGTAACTTTCCGTGCGTGCGGCGTTGATACGGCTCACCAGCGCCAGGGTTTCAGCGTCGTGCTGAACGGGCGCAAGATAGCCGCTCAGGGTTTCCCCTACGCGCCCCTGGGCACGTGCATCGTTGAGCGTAAGCGTGGCGGCGTGAACGTTCATCCCCAGCGCCAGTAACATCAGAGCTAATCGTTTCATGGCATCCTCAGAACAGATCGCTGCGGGATTTCAGCAGGGCTTCAACGTCTTTATCCACCTTGATATGGATTTCATGCTCAATTTTCACGTTCATGTTGATAGTGATCGGCTCTTTGGGCGCCGCCACTTCAATGCGCGGCGTGCAGCCTGACAGCAGCGCGACGACGGCCACGGTGAGTACACCAGCCCTCTTTTTCATTGTTGTTCCTCACTTTCCTTGCCTGTCGAACCGCGGAGAAGGGGTATCGCCGCATGTTGCTCAAACCATGTTTGCAGATTGTCCCCAAAGCGCAGGCTGCGCCAGAGGGTAAAAATGTTCTCTTCATGGGTGTAATTCAGGTTTACGAAACTGCTTTTGCCCTCGACGCGGCTGGTGCCTTTAATGGCCGCCTGCATGGTTAACACACCCAGATTATCCACATTGAGTTTTGTCCACGACTGCGAAATTTCCATATAGCGGAGCCAGTTGATCGCCGCCCCGGCAACCACGTTGTCTTTCACAATGGCATCCGCCGTGTCCTGGTCGATGCGCAGCGTCATCGGCCCCGGGTTGGTCAGCCAGCCATCTTTAATGATCCATTTTTCATTGTCCAGCCAGAACGGCAGCGCGCCGCTCACCGGGCCGGACATGGCAAACTGCTTCGGATTCACCGCGCTTATCAGTTCGCTGGAGGAAATATTATCCACGCGTAGTAAAGCCGGATCGTGCTGCGGCATTCTCAACTGCTGCATGGTGATTTTCCCGCCGAGCGCTTCCACCTTCACGTTGGTGAGCAGGAGCGGGTTCGCTTCGGTCCAGGGATAATCGCCCTGGAGATCCGCGGTGATATTTCGGGCTGTGACCAGGTTTTTTACCTCGTCGATTCGTAACGTTACCGGCCCGCGCGTGCCCAGCGACCAGGTACCCTGGCTTAAGCGGAACGGCAGAACAAAATCAACGCCGTTGATTTCGTTATCCGGCATCCACGCGCTGCCCGCTTTCAGCACCCCGTGCCCCCCGGCCTCAAACCCCTGATCGGAGGCCGCTGAGAAAGCCACCTGTGCGTACATTTCGCCGCCGCGCAGGGTCAGTTTCCAGTCTGGCGGGATCAGCGGCTGGAACACCGTAAGAGACTGTTTTGGCCACCAGGCCTGACCGCGAAGGCGTTCGCCATCCCAGCGTCCATTCACCTGGACCGGGCCGATGTCGTCCGCATGCAGGTTCCCTTTAAACTGGAACACCGTCGGGTCTGTCCCGTCAACGCTGAAGGTCAAAACGGACGGCGGCAGCACGCTTCCGCCCGAGAAGCTTGTTTGCCCGGCATTGAGCGCGAGCGCGCCGCTAAAGGTGGGGTTATCCGGGTCCCGCGACCAGCGCACCGGGTGATCCAGCACCAGGCGCGGCTTGCTGACCAGCATCGTACCGTACTGCAATTTGTCGAACCCCGTGGAAAGATCGGTCAGTTCGATAACGTTGTCGCGCCACTCCCCGGTTCCCCGGACATCCCAGCGCGCATTCATCGGCGTGAAATTCCCTTTACCCCAGTAGCGCCACTGCCACAAACCGTTGTCCGGTAAAAAGTCGTTAGCCTGGCCGTCCAGATGCAGCTCAAAATCGCCCATCTCGTTTTCATGCGCCCGCAGAATGGCTTGCAGGCGGCCGTCCACGCCCTTCTGCGTGAGCTTCACGCCTGCCAGCGGCCAGCGGATCTCATCGATATCCAGCGAGTCGATGATGCGCCCGCGCGAGCGCAATAATGCGCCGGGTTCAAACGTAAGCTGCGGATCGTAAAGGCTGCCGGTCAGCTTCGCCGGGAGGCTGGCATACAGGATCAGATCGTTTTGCTTGGCTTCCCCGCTCAGGTGCAGCGGCATAGCGCTGTTTTCCATACTGAGCGAGCCGGGACCAATATTCAGCACCGCGTTGCCCTTCCCCGCATCACCCTGGGTCAGCACGTTGAGCCGCCCCGTGAAGGTGGCTTTCTCCAGCCCCTGCTGCCAGTTATCCACTTTCAGCCCGACGCGACCGCTCATCGGCATACCGGAGGCTGACCAGTTCCAGCGTCCGTCGCTGATGGTTAACTGCTGAGCGGTGATCTGCCACGGTAAATCGAGCAGTGGATCGGGGTTGTCCCGCGCCATGACCACCAGCTGGCCCTGATTGTCCTCCCAGTCCAGATCGGCATCGACCAGCGAGGATAACTGTGGCACGTTAAAGGTCGCGACCGTATGCCCTTTCACCGGCACGCCGTCCGGTACCAACGGCAGGGTAAATTCACCGATCAGCTTCACGGGCTGCGGCTGATCCGGCAGTTGCACATCGAACTGGCTGATGGAGAGCGTCTGGCCGCGCAACTGCCCCTTAATGCTCACCTGCTCGCCGTTATAAGTGATGTCCTGGCGGGCTGGCGTGAGTGAAGCATGCAGCTCACCCTCCCACTGCTGCCAGGGAGAAAGGGTAAAGCGGTGGATGGTCAGCCAGGTGTTGGGCAGGATGGCCTGCCACTGCGCCAGCGTTTTCGGCGCCACCGTTGAGGACGCTGACTGCGGTAATTTGCTCAGGCAGACAGAGTTAAGTTCAAGTGCGCCAATATCAAGATCCCAACGGCTGGGGTGTGACAGGGTCACGTTTTCCACACGGGCAATTTCGCACTCTTCTACCAGATAGCGGAGATCGGGGATGATCAGGGCGTGGCGCGTGAGCCGTGGGCTTTCTTCAAACGCGATGCGCGTTCCAACAGGGAGCCAGATCCCGGCAAGCGTGGGTACCCACTGGGCGAGCGTCATCAGCAGCGTCAGCGGCACGAGTAATAGCAGCAGTAATAGCGCGATTGCGGCTTTGTATTTACCCTTCATGGGCAGTTAATATCCTGATTTTGCGAAAAAAATAAGCCGTTCTTACCGCTCATTGTCGCATGTTTAGCCAGTCAGTTGAAGGTAATGCCATTTTTAAGAGTAGATGCTCTACAATAATTCATAGAACTTATTGATTTCAATGAATTTTGAAAAATTGTAAGATAATTTTAAACATGCTAACGTGGTTCCAAAATCACTGGAGAAAGTCTTATGAAACTCGCGGTATATAGCACAAAGCAGTACGACAAAAAGTATCTGCAACATGTTAACGAGACGTACGGTTTCGATCTTGAATTTTTCGACTTTCTGCTGACTGAAAAGACGGCTAAAACCGCTCACGGCTGCGAAGGCGTGTGTATCTTCGTTAACGACGACGGTAGCCGACCGGTGCTGGAAGAGTTGAAAAAACAGGGCGTGAAATACATTGCCCTGCGCTGCGCGGGCTTTAACAACGTCGATCTCGATGCCGCCAAAGAGCTGGGTCTGAAGGTCGTTCGCGTCCCAGCCTATTCTCCGGAAGCCGTGGCTGAACATGCCGTCGGGATGATGATGTCGCTCAACCGTCGTATTCACCGTGCCTATCAGCGCACCCGTGATGCTAACTTCTCTCTGGAAGGGCTGACCGGCTTTACCATGTACGGTAAAACCGCAGGCGTGATCGGTACCGGCAAAATTGGTGTGGCCGCCCTACGCATCCTGAAAGGATTTGGCATGCGCCTGCTGGCGTTTGATCCGTACCCTAGCGCCGCTGCGCTGGAGCTGGGCGTGGAGTATGTCGATCTGAAAACGCTCTTCTCGCAGTCTGATGTTATCTCCCTGCACTGTCCGTTGACCCCGGAAAACTATCACCTGCTTAACCAGTCGGCGTTCGACCAGATGAAAGACGGCGTGATGATCATCAATACCAGCCGCGGTGGACTGATCGACTCTCAGGCCGCTATCGAAGCGCTGAAAACGCAAAAAATTGGCGCGTTGGGTATGGATGTGTATGAGAACGAACGCGACCTGTTCTTTGAGGATAAATCTAACGACGTGATTCAGGATGACGTGTTCCGTCGCCTGTCGGCCTGCCACAACGTGTTGTTCACCGGCCACCAGGCGTTTCTGACCGCCGAAGCGCTGATCAGTATATCGGAAACCACGCTGGGGAATTTACAGCAGCTTGATAAGGGCGAAGCGTGCCCTAACGCGATCGTTTAAGACCGTCAGGCCGGGTGGCGGTAACCTCTGCCCGGCCAATAACAAGCCCATCAGAAAAATAAGCACAGGTTAACTATTAAGACGGGTAACGTTCACCGTAAATATAACAATCAAGGATATGACTGTTCCGGTGTGACCATATCAGAATGAGACTCTGATGAAGGCTGCGTGATTTGCTGCACTATCGTAACCAGTTGTTCAAAAACAGCTCTCATTTGCGTCGGGTAGGTTAAAGACAACCAGGTTGCCAGCACTGCTCCAGCCAAAAAGCCCAACTTCATACACCATCCCTAATAAATTCAGCGAGATTCAAGCTTTAACGTATGTGTGGTGCCGGGTGCCTCCCGGTGAGTCGTTGGCCAGCCACCTTGACCCGCTACTGATTGCCTAAGCTACACGTGCTGTTTAGCCCCTCCGCACAGGGGGATTCACCACGCGAGAAAAATAACACAGTGCCCCGGCTGGTTTAGGGGATATTTCGTTTAAAAATAAATAATGACCATACAAATTTAATCTATAACTGTTTTCAGGAACCCTTCTACACTTTAAGCGGATATATCAGTAATAAGATTAATATAAGTCAGTTTTATTACGTCCCTAAATGCTGGGCTATTTACTTAGCCTTCACACGTTTTTGCCATTAGCAGAGGAGTCTGAAATATGGCATTCGTAACAACGAAAGATGGTGTCAGTATTTATTACAAAGACTGGGGTCCGAAGGATGCGCAGCCGATCGTTTTCCATCACGGCTGGCCGCTGAGCGCCGATGACTGGGATAACCAGATGCTCTTTTTCCTTGCAGAAGGCTTCCGCGTCATCGCCCTCGACCGTCGTGGTCATGGTCGTTCCGATCAGGTGAGTGAAGGTCATGATATGGATCATTATGCCTCCGACGCCTCGGCCGTGGTCGAAAGCCTTGATTTGCGTAATGCAGTGCACGTCGGCCACTCCACCGGCGGGGGCCAGGTCGCCAGGTACGTTGCGAAGTACGGCCAACCTCAGGGGCGAGTGGCCAAAGCGGTACTGGTCAGCGCCGTTCCTCCGCTGATGGTAAAATCAGACGCTAACCCCGGCGGAACGCCCATTGAGGTGTTTGACGGCTTCCGCCAGGCGCTGGCCGCTAACCGCGCCCAGTTTTACCTCGACGTCGCCAGCGGTCCTTTCTATGGATTTAACCGAGACGGAGCAGAGGTTTCGCAGGGCACAATCCAGAACTGGTGGCGTCAGGGAATGATCGGTAGCGCCAAAGCCCACTATGAAGGCATTAAGGCGTTTTCAGAGACCGACCAGACGGACGATCTTAAAGCCATTACGGTTCCCGTCCTTGTGTTGCAGGGTGATGACGATCAGGTTGTCCCCTATAAAAATGCCGCCCTTCTACAGGATAAGCTGCTCGCAAACAGCGAACTCAAAATTTATCCAGGCTTCCCGCATGGGATGCATACCACGCATGCAGATACCATAAACGCCGATATACTGACATTTATTCGCTCATAAAGACGATGATTATCCATAATACAACCGGGCATCACGCCCGGTTCTCTTTTGCGGCAAGAATTGAGCGACCATTTCAGGAAGAAACGCTTACAGGAGTTTGATTTTTACTTCATACCCCTCGAGGCCCGTCATGGCCTCACGAGCGATAAACTCTATTTCAGAAACTTCCTGCCCTGTTTTTTTTCGTAACTCTGCAATTTTTTTGGCTATAAGCGCTGAAATCTCTTCCTCTGCCTTTTGTGTCAGTGCGTCAACTTTCATCTTTACCTCTTACGACCGTTAACTGTATCCATTCTCTAAATGGTTTTAACCATAACCCTTTGTAAAGCGTAGACTATCTGCGTTACGTATGCTGCATTAACCTTAAGATGAGCAGAATGATGGAGCCGTCACATTTAAACATGCATTTATGTTGCATTATTTGAACAAGCTGTTATTGTCCCAAAGCCTTAGAGCACATAAACATAAGAAAAGTTTTGACTTAAACTCGCCCCGCATCAGGGGCATTTTTTTGGCTGTCTGTAAACAAAAAACCCGCCAGAAGCGGGTTTTTGTGGTATTCGAAAAAATTATTTAAAGACTTCTGCGACGGCCTGGAAGTTAGGGCCATGCTCGCGGGCAGCGATAATGACGTAGTATTTCCCGCCCTTCTCGTCTGCCAGTTTTGAGAGTTTTTGATGAAGATCTGAAGGTGAAGAAATTTGTCCACCTGAAGCCCCTACAGATACATTACCAAGGTATTCAAGTTTGAAGTGGTGCGCTTCATCCTTGGAAATCATATCTGCCGCAGATGCGCCGAAGCTTGCTACTGTTAAAGCCAATACACTCCCTAATAGTGCTTTTTTCATATCATTCCTCCTGTTGATGAATCTATATATTTAACATTAGCACCAAATATGTAAATGATCCGTATCAATATTGTAGAAGAATTGAGCATCACGACCAGCCATCACTGACCTGAACGGCGGGTGCAGCAGTTTCATCTACTATACTGACCCTTGTAGTGAGCATTTATCTGTCCGGTTGCGCCTGAAGCAACCGAAACTTACCTGTACCATGACCATCAGGAGAACAATATGCACACGAGTAAAACCCTGAAAAGGCTGCTAGCCGTATCAGCAGTTGCAGCAATGTTCAGCACCGTTGGCGTACAAGCCCAGACGACAAGCGCCGCACAAACTCAAACTGCGGGCAAGGCTCAACCGGACGCCAGACTCAGCTCCGGCGACGAGAAAGCATTGAAGGACATGGCGCAGGCCAATATCAACGAAGTCGCCGCCGCCAGGCTCGCCCTGGACAAGGCCCAAACCAGTGAAGTGAAAACATTCGCTCAGAAAATGGTCGACGATCACGGCGCCGCGCTGACCAAAGTTAAGACCGTTGCCCAGAAAAAGGGCGTGGAGCTGCCGACCGAGCCAGACGCCGCGCATAAAGCCCTGAACTCAAGGCTGGAAAACCAGCGCGGTGACGCTTTTGACAAGATGTATATGGAATATGCTGGCGTGAAGGACCACGAGAAGGTGCTGTCGAAGCTTAAGAGCGACGCCAGTAAAATCGACGATCCGGATGTGAAGGCTCTGGCCAACGAGCACACGCCGGTCGTTGAGCAGCATCTGAAGTCCGCCGAGCAGATGTCAACCCACTCCGGCGCATCAGCCGATAAATAACGCGTCGGTAAAACGACAATTGCAAAACTAAGTGGGGCCCGCAGGCCCCACGCTTATTTCCCCTTCCTGATGAATTATTCCGGCAAGGCGTAGACCACCACCTGATCGCCCACCTGATCCTTCAGGATCGTATTCCCGCCTGCCACGAAGGCCACATACTGGCGACCTTTATATTCATAGACTGACGGGTTCGCTACTGCCGGCGCTTCTGCCTGATCGGACCACAGCTCTTCACCGCTCTCGACCGAGTAGGCACGCACTTTGGCATCCATTGAAGCACCGATGAAGATCACGCCGCCCGCCGTCACTGCCGGGCCACCAATGGTAGGTGAACCCCAGCTCTCCGGCATGAAGAAGCCATACTGCTGGGAGGCGCCAACCGGACGACGCCATTTCACATCGCCCGTATGCATGTCCAGCGCCACGATTTCGCCAAACGGCGGCTGCCAGCACGGCATGCCCAGCCAGTTGCTCGCCACCAGCAGACGCATACCGTACGGGGCGCCTTCCTGTGGGGCAAAGCCGCTTTCGTTACCGGAGTCTTTGTCTGCGTTATCGTAATCTTCGCGGCTGTAGAGCTTCACGTACTGGACGATATGCGAGGTGTTGACGATGGCGATCTGTTTTTGCGGATCGAACGCCACCCCACCCCACTGTACGCCGCCCGCGCTATCAGGATAGGTTAGCGTGCCTTCGCCCTTTGTGGTCGGCGGAGTATACATTCCCTCATAGGTCAGGTTATCCCACAGACGAGAGCACTGGCCGCCACCGACGATATCCGCCAGCTTCCAGATTTCCGGTTTTTTCGACTGGTCGAGCAGCGGTGCGGGTTTGGTCGGGAACGGCTGCGTGGGCGAGAGAACTTCACCCTGAACCGAACCATCACCCTGCGGAACCGGACGTTCTTCGATTGGCCATACGTCCTCCCCCGTCAGGCGGTTAACCACGAACAGGAAACCCTGCTTGGTGGCCTGAATCAGCGCCGGGATCTGCTTGCCGTCTACGGTGATGTCCATCAGCGTCGGGGCGGAGTTAATATCGTAATCCCAGACGTCGTGGTGTACCCATTGACGGGACCAGACCACTTTACCGGTGTTGATGTCCAGCGCGGTGGTCGAGGTACCAAGCGGAATAGCGTCCACGCGGTTGCCGCCCCAATAGTTGGGAGATGGCGATGAAACCGGGAGATAGACCAGCCCGTTGGCCTCATCGGCGGACATGTGCGTCCAGACGTTGGCGGTACCGGTACGCTTGCGAATCTCTGCCGGGATCGCCTCAAAGGTCCATTCAAGCTTACCGGTCTGGGCGTTGACTGAAAATACGGTGCCCGGAGGGGCTTCGGCATAGGCCCAGTCCTTCCCGGCCCAGCCCACCAGCAGATGGTTGCCGACAACGGTTGGCGGTTGCAGGACAGAGAGCGGATACTTCGCGTTAACGGTATTCCACTGGTTCAGATCCAACACGCCGTTATTCGCAAAGCCGCTGCAAGGTTTGCCTGAATCGGCGTCCAGCGCAAAGAGCTTGCCGTCAACGGTGCCCATATAAACCATCTTCTGGCATGCCTCTCCGCTCACCGGATTTTTGGCCTGCCAGTAGGAAACGCCGCGGTTTTTCAGCACTGGCTGGGTCAGCGCCTTGCGCGACGATTTCGTGTCATAATGCCACTTCTCTTTACCCGTCCCCGGATCCAGCGCAATCAGGCGATCGAATGGCGTGCCAATGTAGAGCGTATCGTTGGCGAAAATGGGCGTTGCGGACCAGACGGTAGCTGGCGTATCGCCTTTACCATCCGAGACGTCGCCGGTATGGAATTCCCAGACTTTCGTTAATTTCCCGACATTATCCGCCGTAATTTGGGTCAGGGGGCTGTATTTCTGCGCGTTAAGCTGGCCGTGGAAGCTGTCCCAGGTGGGCGAGCCGGGCACCAGCGGCGTCGCGGGCTGGCTGGCCGAGGCGACTTTCTTTCCGTCACCGCTGCCGGTTGAGGCATCGTCGGTGGTTTTTGTGGTTCCGGGTGCCTGCTGATCGGCGGCATCAATGTTAAGCGATTCCTGGGTCCCCTGAGAGGCCTCAGTGGCCTTATCCTGCGCCTGTAGCGCGAGCGGAGCGACCAGCAGCGCCAGCGCCGTCATGCTGACTTTTATGAAGGGATAATGCTTATCGTTGTGCACGGGCGGCTCCTCAGCTTCTGACGCGATGGTTGTAACGGGCGGAATGGCTGCTCAGCATAATCAGACCTATCAGGCCGACCACCATGGCTGCCGTTATGATGTACTGGTGCAGCAGCGCGGCGGCAAAACCAATACCCGCCAACACCACCAGGGTGACAATAATCAGGAAAACGCGCGCCCCGCGACGCGATGCCGCGCGTAGCATAACGGTCAGGATCGCCAGCACTACGCTGGCAATGACCACGCCCAGTGCGCCAATGGTGCCAGTGACGCCGGTAAGCGGCGTCCACCAGGCGTATAGCGCCACCGCGAAGGCTATTATCGCGGTCAGCAGCAGCAACATGCTGCCGACCCGCGAGGATTGAGAATGCAACATACCAGGAATCCCCCTCTAAAAATGCAAAATTGACCATTATTAAGGCGTTTTCGTGGATATATGCCCCTGCTGCTCGCTGCTATTAAGGCAACGCGACGTGTGGAGCGGCGGCATATTTCACTAAACGTAACTGAGTATAGAAGAGGATTTTTTTATGGGGCGTTTAATAGCAGGCATAAGACGCCTTGTGCCCCTTCGCCACCATAAAGATAGCGTTATGTTACAAGACAGTTCGAAAGCTACGAGCAGGTTACGTGATTGTCTATATCCTGTTTTTTAATTTGAGGCATAACGGGATAATTTTCCATCCAATAAAATAATTAAATAAGCCCCCCTTCAATATGATGGCGCCTTATGTTACTTAATAAAACAGGGTTTTTATTTTTTAATTAACAGACGTGCAGGCAGGGAAAGTCAGTCGTTATTTGTTCGTTAATTTAACAAATCCCCTTCTTAATTAACCGCCTGTTAAAGCATCGTCAAAGAATAACGATAGTTATTGCAGGCATACACATAAGGTTTACGGTATGCGAAATCAAACCCCTCCCACCCGTGGTGTAATGGCGCAGCAACGACTACAGGCAGATAAAAACTAAATAAGTCGTCGCTCCTCTAACAACGCGGTAAATATGATGAATAAAGCCACCACTCTCTCAGCTAATATTACAACACGCTCTAACTGGCACTGGCAGGATAACATCTGGACGCTGGGCCTCTACGGTACAGCCGTCGGGGCGGGAACGCTGTTCCTGCCCGTGGAAATCGGCACCCGTGGTCCGGTTATTTTCCTGGTCATGCTCCTGCTGGGGCTGCCGTTATCCCTGATCCCCCATTTACTCCTCTGTCGCGTGTATATGCGTGAGGAAAAGACTGAAAACGGCACGTTGCCGATCTTCGGCTCCTTCTTCAGCGGACGGGGTGAAAAGCTGATCACCCTGTTCTATTGTGTGACCTTCTTCCCGGTAACCCTGGTTTACGGGGTGGCGCTGATTAATGCGCTGAGTAATATACTGGTGGAGCATCTGCATATTACCGCCCTCAGCCGTGGGCCATTGTCGTTTATCGTGGTTGCCGCACTTTATGTGGTGCTTAGCAAGGGCCGGGACAGAGTCGTGGCCATTATGAGCGCGCTGGCGCTGCCGTTCGCGGCATCTGTACTGCTGATCGCCGTATCACTTATCCCGGGATGGCATCTGTCTAACCTGACCGATACGGCCGCTGAAATGAACGCCACGCCGCTGCCGGTAACGCTGAAAAATATCTGGCTGACGCTGCCGCTTATTACCTTCTCGTTTTGCTGTGCGCCTATGGTCTCCCCGCTGAGCTCTTACTACCGGGAGAGGAAAGCGGAGGGCGAGAAAAAGGCACTGTTCGTGATCCGCATCGCCTATTTAGCCATCTTCGCCAGTATCCTCTTTTTCGTGCTGAGCTGCGTGCTGGGGATCCCGCATGACAACTTTGTACGGGCGAAGGCGGAAAACCTGAATGTGCTGTCCGTGATGAAAGGAAACGGTGATTTCAGCCTGATTTACCACATTGCCCCGCTCATCGCTATCATCGGTATGACGAAATCCTTTCTCGGCGTAGGCCTGTCGGTCGCACAAACGTTTGGTCAGCTGGCTGCCAGCGTATCCGGCAAAAAGGCCAGCGCCAGCAAGCGGCTGGCCTCTCTGGCGCTGTTCCTGCTGACCTATGGCATTGTTTATGCCAATCCGGATGTGCTCAGCCTGATTGAAATGTTCTGCGGACCACTGATCGCGGTGATCCTGTTCCTTATCCCTGCGTACCTCATATACACCCGCCCCTCGCTGGCGGAGCTTCGCGGCGTGACGGTGTTTCTGGTTGTTCTGGGCGGACTGGCAACGCTGTCTGCATTGCTCTGGACAATGCTTTAGCCTGAACGCCGTTTGACTGTACCCATATACAGTAGTATTTTACGTTCAGGCTGAATCACATGCGTAATATCCATAAGGTAAACAATCATGTTTGTGGAACTGGTTTATGACAAGCGAAACGTACAGGGGCTGGAGGGAGCCAGGGAAATCATCCTGACCGAGCTGACAAAACGCGTGCACCGGATTTTTCCTGATGCCAGCGTGACGGTTAAGCCAATGCAAGCGAACGGCCTGAACAGCGACGCCAGCAAAAGCGACCGTGAAAAGCTTAACCGCATGCTCGAGGAGATGTTCGAAGAGTCGGATATGTGGTTGATACAAGAGTAACCGGGCGCAAAGCCCGGCTCTGTTTTCAACTAACAATACCCCTGTGTATTCAGGCCGCGATTTTCCAGCATCGGTTCAATCTCAGAAGCATGCCCGCGCGACTTTTTCTCCCTGCCCTATACTTTCAGTCTGACTGACTGGAGGTTTCTATGTGTGGACGTTTTGCACAAGCCCAAACCCGTGAAGAATATCTGGCTTACCTGGCCGACGAAGGCGAACGCGATATCGCATATGACCCTGAACCCATTGGCCGCTACAACGTTGCGCCCGGTACCAAAGTGCTGCTGTTAAGCGAACGTGACAAACAACTGCACCTCGATCCGGTATTCTGGGGCTACGCGCCTGGATGGTGGGACAAAGCACCACTGATTAACGCGCGTGTAGAAACCGCAGCCACCAGCAGAATGTTTAAACCTCTTTGGCAGCATGGCCGGGCGATCTGCTTTGCCGATGGGTGGTTCGAATGGAAAAAGGAAGGCGACAAGAAACAGCCGTATTTTATTCATCGGGCCGACGGGCAGCCGATATTCATGGCGGCGATCGGCAGTACGCCGTTTGAGCGCGGCGATGAAGCCGAGGGATTTCTCATAGTGACCTCTGCTGCGGATAAAGGCCTCATTGATATACACGATCGACGGCCGCTGGTTCTGTCGCCAGAAGCAGCAAGAGAATGGATGCGACAGGATGTTGGCGGGAAAAAAGCGGAAGAGATCATTGCCGACGGTACAGTACCCGCCGACGAGTTTATTTGGCATGCTGTAACTCGCGCCGTGGGGAACGTGAAGAATCAGGGGGCGGAGTTAATCGAGGTGGCTCATAAAATGGAAAAATGAGCTGCATACCCATTATGACCAGGAAGCAATGCCGCTCGGCGTTAATCCTGGAGAATCGTTCATTCCCTTTCTTCAATCCAGTTCACAAGCTCCGCAAACTGAGTTTCTGAAAATACCGCAATACCATGCTCGGAGAGTAATGACGCTGCCACTCCCATACCCGATTTACGCTGATTACTGAAAGAACCGTTGTAGATAAACTGAGTTCCGCACGTTGGACTACCATCAGTTAACAAAGCAGCAGTACATCCTGCTTCTTGTGCTGCTCGCAGAGCCAGCCAGGCTGCAAGTTGATAATGCCCGGTAACATCTGTTCCGGTGTTTTCAATTATTCTGGCTTGTCCACGCATTACGTCTTTACCCTCAGCAGACATAATCTCAGCGGGTGGTCTCGGAACAGGTAGCCCCGCAGCCAACTCAGGGCAGTGGATCACCAGGCGCTGCTCCTGTTGCCAGCGAGCAAGTTGATGAGTCATCTGCGCTTTCTCTTTCCCGTTATAACGGACTTTAAGGCCCATCAGGCATGCACTGACCAGTATTTTATTTATCATTATTTAATAGTATTAAGATCCAAAACGCCTACGATTTTAACACCTTAACCCTTCTCATGAATTAAAGAATTTGACGTGGCAGCGTCTTTAGCTGGTACATAGCTGACGCTATGATCGGTGCCCTGTCCCGTGGAACTTTTTGAATAATGCCGGGTGATAATACGAAGGTGGCTGTCCTGTGACACGGCGGAACATCGTTGCGAAGGATGATGCATTATCGTATCCAAGAGTCAAGGCTACTTCATTTACGGGTTTTCCCGTTATCAACAATGCCAGCGCGCTAACCACGCATGCTCGTTGGCGCCAGACAGAAAATGACATGCCCATTTGCTTAAGGAAATGGCGACGAAAGGTGCTGTCGCTCATGAACAGCGCATTTGCCCAGCGCTCTGCTGGATCATGGATTGAGGGATTGAGTAAAAACGCCTGACAAAGAGCCAGTAGGGCCGGATGTCGCGGCAGCGGAATATCGAATTCGCGAACCGGCATAGCCGCCAGCTCCAATATCATCAGATTTATCAGTGCACGGTCACGCGTGCTTTCATACAGTGGCGGTAAATCCACTGACTCAAGCAATAGCTGACGTAATAATGGCGATACGCTAATAACTTCACAACGAGGATATTTTAAGAAGGCATTCACGAAATCTGGTTCTATATACAGACTGCGAGTGGTCACGCCAACAAATTTGACGGCGTGCATAGTTTCGGGTGGGATCCAAACAGCATGTTGTGGAGGAACAATCCACTCTCCATCCTGGGTTATGACATGCATTAATCCGGTCGCGCCATATAGCAGCTGCGCGCGGCGATGTTTGTGCTGTGGCAGCATAAATCCCTGCACATAGTCATTGCCTATCGCTACCACTTCACGATCTAGCTGCTCGACCTCTTCAATCTTTACGTTGCGCACACCCGTCTCCTTATGACCGATTTACAAAGGTAATTGAGCGCGGCGCTAATGGGAAGCAGGACGCTACCGGTATAAGCTGCGAAATCATTTTCAGGTCGAGGGTATGATTTTGAATGATATCGCAATCATTGCGCTGGCAGGCTTTACTACCGGTATTACCACCGTGCTTTTTGGCTTTGGCGGCGGCTTTGTCGTAGTACCATTCGTTTATCAACTAATGCTACGGCAGACCGAACTGGCACTAAACGCCATGCATATCGCGGTTGCTACCTCTACATCGGTGATGATATTTAACGCGGGCTGGGTCACCTATCGAAACTGGCGAGCTTGCGAGCTTTCATCGCAAATGTTATTCCCGTTACTATGGTTTATAGCCATTGGGGCTATCGTGGGTTCCTGTCTGGCAGGAATATTTAGTGAGAGTGTTGTTCGCGCGCTGTTCATTTTCTACATGCTGACAACAATCAGCGATTGTTTGTTGCGTAAGGGTTTTCTCGGAGGAAGTTCTCTGCGTCGCTTGTCATTTCCTGTAGTAACGGGCGGCGGAGTGACCATTGGTATGATAGCCGCATTGCTTGGCGTGGGCGGAAGCGTAATGACGGTACCCCTGTTACGGCGCCATGGTTATGCGATGCGTGAATGCATTAGTGCTTCTAATCCGCTTTCCCTGCCCGTCGCGCTATGTGGTGCCGTGACGTATGCAGTTATTGGCTGGCAAACTATACCTGTGAATGGATTTCTCGGTTTTATCAACCTGAAAATTTTAGGTATGTTGGTACTAACAGGCTGGGCAGGAATAGTTTTTAGCCGTCGGGTTATACCTGCTGTACCTGATATTTGGCACGCACGAATCTATGTCATGCTGCTGTTCCTGGTGTTACTGGCGATGCTATTTCAGTAACCCTCTTTTAAGCGACTAATGGCCCGTAATTATACTTGTCTCAATGTTCCTTTCAGACACAAAGCGGACCAAAGCGTACAAAAAACCGGGCCTCGCGCCCGGTTCTGTTTACACACTAAAAAAGCCTTACGCACTCAATCCGCGATTCTCCAGCATCGGTTCGATCTTCGGATCGTGCCCGCGCCAGTTCCGGTAAAGTTCAGCTAGATCAGTGCTGTTGCCGCGGGACAAAATCGCCTCGCGGAATGCCTGTCCGTTTTCGCGGGTCAAACCACCCTGCTCGACAAACCACTGATAGCCATCGTCCGCCAGCATTTGCGTCCACAGGTAAGCGTAATACCCCGCCGCGTACCCGCCGCCGAAGATATGGGCGAAATAGCTGCTGCGATAGCGCGGCGGTACGGCTGGAAGATCCAACCCCTCTTTTTTCAACGCGGCGGCTTCAAAGGCTTCCACGTCTTCAACGGGCTCCTGAATGCCGTGCCAGTTCATATCCAGCAGCGCGGCGCTCAATAGCTCCGTCATGTCATAACCCTTGTTAAACTGGGTCGCATTGAGCATTTTTTCCCGCAGCGCATCCGGCATCGGTTCGCCGGTTTGATAATGACGAGCAAAGTGCGCAAACACCTGCGGATGGCTGGCCCAGTGTTCATTGATCTGCGACGGAAATTCAACGAAATCACGCGGCGTGTTGGTGCCTGAAAGCGTGGCATAGCGCTGGCTGGCAAACAGACCATGCAGGGTATGGCCAAACTCGTGGAACAGGGTAATCACATCATCCCAGGAGATCAGCGCGGTCTGCCCGTTCGCCGGTTTTTGATAGTTGCAGACGTTATAAATCACCGGACGCGCAGCAAACTCGTAAGACTGCTCAACAAAATTCCCCATCCACGCACCGCCCGCTTTGGAATCACGCGCGAAAAAGTCGCCATAGAACAGCGCCATGCCTTCACCCGTGTGGTCGAAAATTTCCCACACGCGAACATCCGGGTGATAAACCGGAATATCGAAACGCTCGACAAAACGGATACCGAACAGCTGCGTGGCGGTCCAGAATACGCCATCTTCAAGCACGGTATTGAGCGCGAAATAGGGTTTGAACTGCGACTCATCCAGCGCGTATTTCGCTGAGCGCACGCGTTCGGCATAAAACGCCCAGTCCCAGGCCTGCACCGTAAAACCGCCCTGCTCGTCGTCGATGACTTTCTGAATATCCGCCTGCTCCAGCGCAGCCCTGCCGCGCGCCGCAGGCACTATTCCGCGCATGAATTCGAGCGCGGCTTCCGGCGTTTTAGCCATTTGATCGGCAATGCTCCAGCTCGCATAGTTGTCAAAGCCGAGCAGCTGCGCCTGTCTTGCCCGTAACGCGGTAAGCCGACGGATCAGCTCACGCGTATCGTTTTCGTCGCCTTTCTGAGTGCGTTCCCAGCCCGCGCTGAACAACTTTTTACGGGTCTCGCGCAACGCCAGCGCCGCCAGCGCGGGCTGTTGCGTGGTATTCAAAAGCGGGATCAGCCAGCGCTCCTTCAGCCCTTTTTCTGCGGCAGCGTGAGCCGCGGCAGCCATCTCCTCCGCACTGAGCCCGTCAAGCTGGCGAACATCGTCCACCACCAGCCCTCCCGCCTTATTCGCCGCGAGCAGGCGCTGGTTGAACTGGCTGGTCAGGGTGGCGGCTTCGGTATTCAGAGATTTCAGCTCGGCTTTTTCATCGGCGTTCAGACGCGCGCCCGCAAGAACAAAGTGCTGATACGTCTCCTCCGTCAGTCGGCGGGATTCGGCATCCAGCGCCTCGCGATCCTGCCAGACGGCTTCCACGCGGGCGAAAAGCGTATCGTTTAGCCAGATATCGTTCGCCAGCCCGGCCAGTTCGGTGGAGAACTGCTCGTCCAGCGCCTGAAGATCATCGTTAGTGTGTGCGGACGTCATGGCGAAGAATACGCTGCTCACGCGCGACAGCATGGCCCCGCTTTTTTCAAGCGCCAGCACGGTGTTATCGAAGTCCGGCGCGGCGCGCTGCGCGATAATCGCGTCAATGTCTGCACGCTTCAGGCGCATTGCTTCATCAAACGCCGGGCGATAATGGCTGTCGTTGATCGCATCAAAACGTGGCGCCTGATAAGGCAACAGGCTAATTTCAAAAAAAGGATTGTTGACCGACATCGTTTAATCCTGAGCACGGTATTTCTCCCCAGAGTAGGCCAGCCTGCGCCAGCCTGCAATGGCGTCATACAAATGTTGCCTTAACGACGTGCCGGAGAGCGTGCTATGTTAGTACAACACAAAAAGCGTTGAGGAACAGTGAGATGATTATTTTAGTTACCGGGGCGACAGCGGGTTTTGGTGAAAGCATCACGCGTCGCTTCGTCGCCAACGGACACAAAGTGATTGCAACGGGGCGTCGTCAGGAGCGTTTGCAGGAGCTAAAAGACGAGCTGGGTGACAGCATTCTGACCGCACAGCTGGACGTCCGCAACCGCGCCGTCATTGAAGAGATGATTGCCAACCTGCCTGCCGAATGGCGTGAAATTGACGTGCTGGTCAATAACGCTGGCCTGGCGCTGGGTATGGAGCCTGCTCACAAAGCCAGCGTGGAAGACTGGGAGAACATGATCGACACCAACAACAAAGGCCTGGTGTACATGACCCGCGCCGTGCTGCCGGGCATGGTTGAACGTAACCGTGGTCATATCATTAACATCGGTTCCACCGCCGGAAGCTGGCCTTACGCGGGCGGCAACGTCTATGGCGCGACCAAAGCCTTTGTCCGCCAGTTCAGTCTGAACCTGCGCACCGACCTGCACGGAACCGCGATCCGCGTGACCGATGTTGAGCCGGGTCTGGTAGGCGGAACCGAATTCTCCAACGTGCGTTTCAAAGGCGATGACGCGAAAGCGGATAAAACCTATGAAAACGCGAATGCGCTGACGCCGGAAGATATCACCGAAACCGTCTGGTGGGTCGCGAATTTGCCGAAGCATGTCAACATCAACACGGTTGAGATGATGCCCGTCAGCCAGACCTATGCCGGACTCAGCGTGCATCGCGGGTAATTCACCCTTCCCGGCCTGCGGGCCGGGTATGTGATGGCAGGGAAAAGAATGGTAGTATGTTCAGGTTAACTCTCTGAGAAATCACAACCCATGGCCGCTGAATCGCAACTTAATCCTACCCAGCCCGTTAATCAGCAAATATATCGCATCTTACGCCGTGATATTGTTCGCTGCCTGATCCCACCAGGAACGCCACTCTCAGAAAAAGAGGTTTCGGTACGTTTTGACGTTTCCCGTCAGCCCGTGCGCGAGGCGTTTATTAAACTCGCAGAAAACGGCCTTATTCAGATCCGCCCACAGCGCGGCAGCTATGTAAATAAAATTTCGCTTTCGCAGGTACGGAATGGCTGTTTTGTTCGCCAGGCCATCGAGTGCGCCGTGGTGCGTCGCGCCGCGTCGCTCATCAACGATAACCAGTGCTACCTGCTGGAGCAAAACCTGCATCAGCAACGAATCGCCATCGACCGCAAACAGTTAAACGACTTTTTCCAGCTGGACGACGAGTTTCACCAGAAACTGGCGCAGATCGCCGAGTGCCAGCTCGCGTGGGATACCGTTGAAAACATCAAAGCGACCATCGACCGCGTGCGCTACATGAGCCTCGACCATGTTTCTCCGCCAGAGATGTTGCTGCGCCAGCATCATGATATTTTCAGCGCGCTGGAAAAACGCGACGTGGAAGCCGTAGATAAAGCGATGACGCTTCACCTTCAGGAAATTAGTGAGTCAGTTCAGTTAATTCGTCAGGAAAACCGCGAGTGGTTCAGCGAAGAATAAAACCTCGCCGCCCCCTTTCGGTTGCGGCGAAGTAATTAGCGGACCACTAACACCGGAATAGTGGCGTAGCGCAGGATAGTTTCAGCATTTGAACCCAGCAGATGGGTTGTCATGCTCGGATTTCTTGATCCAATAACAATAACGTCATATTTCCCCTCTTTGCTGAGCTTGAAGATTTCATCGCGTACGTTGCCGAAGCGAACTTCACAATCAATATTTTCCGGGGACATATCAAAGAGCCGTTTCAGCGCCTTCATCTTCTTATCAGACTCGGCGGTCATATACTCTTCGAACTTCTTAATATCGGCATTGAACCCCCGCAGTAATGAACGGCTGCTGTTAGGGAGAATGTTTACCAGGGTGATCGTCGCGCCTTCAGCCTTCGCGAGGTTGACCGCATGGCGTACCGCTTTATCGCTCAAATCCATTTCAAACACGTCAACAGGCATCAAAATTTTCTTATACATAAGCCTGACTCCTTTTCCGATGAAGGGTTATTTTCTGTCTCCAGAATGACATTGTGGATATAAACAAAGCCTAAACACTTGCATCCGGAAACTATCAATTAAGGAAAATAACTGTCCGCTTTGTAAAGTGGTGTCCTGAACCGTCAACGCCTGCATGAAATAAGAAAAAAGTGTGAGCTTGATCAAAAGCAAATAATTTCGTTAAAGAGAGGCGTATTAATAGTGCCCCGTGAACGGCAGCCGTCGAATTAGCGCCGTAGCGGATAAGTACGAGAGGAGAAAATACCATGATGACATACGACCGTAACCGAAATGCAATCACCACTGGCAGCCGCGTCATGATTAGCGGCACAGGTCAGTTCGGCGTGATTAAAGCGATCCACAGCGACGGCCTTAATGCCGAGCAGGTGCGTCGTGGTAAAACGGTTGAAGTGGAAGGATGCGAAGGTAAGTTCGAACCGATTGAGCTGATTCGCCTGGGGATGCACTAAGCTGCGCCCCGACATGCCGCCGCGGACGGCGGCATGTCATAGCGTTAAAGCCGGGTGGCGTACTCAGCAACCGTGGCCTTCGCGCCTTTTTGCAGCAACGTCTGATAAGCCTGCATGACCGACGCCACAAACACCGCGTCCTTCGGCAGCTCGTTACCGAAAATAGCCTCAATGCCCAACAGCGCATTAACGCGGCTTTCGCCTTCAGCGCTACCGTTTACCGCCGCCTGAATCACCGCCAGCTGCGGGTCACTCACCTCAATCGGGTTACCCTGCTCATCCACACCGCCGACATAACGCATCCAGCCCGCCACACCGAGGGCCAGCAGCGGGAAGGGTTTCTGGTGGACCAGGTGCCAGCGCACGGAATCGAGCATCCGCTGCGGCAATTTCTGGCTACCGTCCATGGCGATTTGCCAGGTGCGGTGACGCAGGGCCGGATTGCTGTAGCGCGCGATCAACAGGTCAGCATAGTGAGCTAAATCCACCCCCTTCACTTTCAGAGTCGGCGCCTGCTCTTTCAGCATCAGCGCATGCGCGGCTGCGCGATAATGTTCATCTTCCATGCAGTCGTTAATGTGCTGATAACCGGCAAGGTAGCCGAGATAGGCCAGGAACGAGTGGCTGCCGTTAAGCATTCGCAGCTTCATCTCTTCAAACGGAATGACATCAGAAACCAGTTCCGCACCGGCCTTTTCCCACTTTGGACGTCCGGCGACGAAATTATCTTCCACCACCCACTGGCGGAACGGCTCGCAGGCGACACCTGCCGGATCGCGTACGCCGGTCAGCTGTTCGATTTTATCCAGCGTGTCAGCCGTGACGGCGGGCACAATACGGTCCACCATGGTTGACGGGAAGGTGACGTTCGCTTCAATCCAGTCGGCCAGTTCGCCGTCAACAGCGCGCGCGTAGGCGCAGGTGACATTGCGCATCACGTGGCCGTTCTCCGGCATGTTATCGCATGACATCACGCTGAATGCTGGCAGCCCCGCCGCCTTACGCCGCGCCAACGCTTCAACCACGACGCCCGGCGCAGATTTCGGCTGATGGGGGTTTTGCAGGTCGGCAACGATTAACGGATGATCGAACATCAGTTGTCCTGTTGCCGGGGAATGGCAATACCCTTTCTCGGTGATGGTCAGGGAAACAATGGCGACCTGTGGCTCGCACAGCGCCGCCAACACGGTTTCCAGCCCGTCGACCTGCGCATGCAGCGCGTTTTTGACGACGCCGACCACGCGCGCTGTCCACGCATCGGCAGACATCTCTGCCACGGTATAAAGGTTATCCTGTGCCTTCAGATCGGCGATCTGCTGTTCGCCGCCAATCAGGTTAACTTCGCAGTAACCCCAGTCGCTGCCCTGTTCAGCGGCGAGTATATCGGTGTACACCGCCTGGTGCGCGCGGTGGAACGCGCCAAACCCTAAATGAACAATGCGTGCCTTGAGGCTGTCGCGATCGTACTGAGGACGCGTTGCCTTCGCCTGTAATAACTGGTTTTCCATGATTGAGACTCGTTAATTAATGAACGCTGTGATCCGCTGCCGCTTCCTTTTCAGAGCGGCAGCGCCTGCTGACTACACCAACTAGAATGGCAGTCAGAGTCAAAAAAGCTGCCATTAACCATACTGATACGTCGTTTTCAGATCTTGATTTACATTAACTTTTCGCCATGTGGTGTGACATCAGTAAAAAGTTGTGTGACAGGTAACACAAGATGTAAACCACTAGCGGCGTGAAGAGAGCGCGCCGTAGGCTACCGCTTCTTTATGCGGCGCTTCGGCTGCATCTTCGGCTTCACTCAGATCGCGGTCGCGCACTTCCGGCATCAGCAAAGCGGAGACCAGCCCAATCAGCGAGTACGCCACCAGCATCGCCACAATTGGCCACCAGGACCCGGTCATATTGCAGAAGATCCCCGCCAGCACCGGACCAAAGCCTACGGCCACCAGCCCTCCCGCCTCTTTCGAGATTGCCATGCGGGTAAAGCGGTTCCGCGAACCAAACATCTCTGCCATGGTGATGTTTTCCAGCGCAAACAGCCCGAGGACCGCAAAGTTATGAATAACGATGATAGAGAGCATAATCACGCCCGGCGCGTAACTCTTATCAACAATAATCGACAGCATCGGGTAAGCCAGAATAATGGCTGAAATGTTAAGGATGATATACGGCAGACGGCGCCCCACTTTATCGGACAGCCAGCCCAGCAGCGGAATGGTGAGGAAGCCGAGAATCGAACTGATCATCAGCGCATCGGTTGGGATCGCCTTATCAAATAACAGCGTCTGCACCAGATACCCGGCAAGGAAGGTCTGGATAAGCCCAGAGTTACCGGCCTGGCCAAAGCGCAGCCCCGTCGCCAGCCAGAACGATTTGCTCTTAAACATCGCGCCTAATGAGGTATCCTGCGCCGCCGCTGGCGCAACGGTTTCGGCGTCGTTAACCTTCTCAAACACCGGGCTCTCTTTAAGGTTCATACGCAGCCAGATGGCGAAGATCATCACCACCACGCTGGCGAGGAATGGCACGCGCCAGCCCCAGGCAATAAGTTCTTCACGATCGAGGGCAAAGAACATCACGGCCCAGATCGCCGTGGCGCTCAGCGTTCCGCAGTTGGTGCCCATGGCCACCAGCGAGGAGATGATGCCGCGTTTACCCTTCGGCGCGTACTCCGCCAGCATGGTGCCCGCACCGGAGATTTCTGCCCCCGCGCCCAGCCCCTGAATAATACGCAGCGTCACCAGCAGCACCGGTGCGAAAATCCCGATCTGCGCGTAGGTCGGCAGCACGCCGATTAAGGTGGTGCAGATCCCCATCATGGTGATGGTGATAAACAGCACTTTTTTACGGCCAATTCTGTCGCCCATTCTGCCGAAAATAAATGCCCCGACGATACGCGCGATGTAGCCTGCGCCGTAGGTGCCCATCGCCAGGATCAGCGCCATGGCCGCCGATTGCTCAGGGAAGAAAATTTCATGAAACACCAGCGCGGCGCCAAGGGAGTAGAGCTGGAAATCCATAAATTCCAGGGCGGTGCCCAGCCAGCCAGATACGGCGGCTTTCACCAAATCTGACGTACTTCTTTGAGGTTGTGCTTGAGTCATAATGGCTATCTCTGAAAGGTAAGATGCGTACCACTTAGAGCCTGTCTTCGCAGGCTCTTAACCGCGTGAATTATTATTGGTCGAACGTGAGCAAGACTTTGCAGCACTGCCGCTGGTCTTTTTCAAACAGTTCGATGGCGTCTGTAACGTGGTGATAGTCAAATGTATGGGTGACCAGTTTTTCAGGGTCGATCAGCCCTTTTTCCAGCCAGTCAATGACCACCGGGAATTTGTTGGCATTCAGGCGCGAAGAGAAGATCGACAGCTCTTTGCCGGTGATCCCCTGCTGCACGATCTGGCTCGGGTCGCTGGAAAATCCCATCAGCACGATGCGCGCCGCCGGAGACGCCAGCGTAATCGCTTCCTGCAAAATGGACGGATGACAGGCAGCATCGATGATTAATGTCGGCTTGATGCCTTTTTCATCCAGCGCAGTCTGTAACGACTGCTCGCCGTTGTTGAAGACCCAGTCTGCGCCGCTGCGTTGCGCCATCTCCAGCCGCTCATCAATGCGGTCTACCACGATGACCTGCTTCACCTTGTAAACGCCCTTCAGCGCCTGCACGGTGACCAGCCCCATCGGGCCTGCGCCGTAGATCAGCGCCACGTCCTGTTCGGTGGGTTTCGCCTGCCCCGTCACGTTGGCGGCAATGGTGAATGGCTCAACCATCACCGCGTGTTTGTCAGGGATCGCATCCGGAATGTGCCAGGCATTTTTCGCCGGCACGACGGCGTATTCGCTGAAACCACCGTCGCGATGGACGCCCAGCACCACCAGCGAGGTGCAAACGTTCGGTTTTCCGACGGAACAGGGGTAACAGTGCCCGCAGCTGATCACCGGATCCACCGAAACGCGCTGGCCGAGTCGGGTGCCCTCCACGCCTTCGCCAACCGCGTCTATTTCGCCAAAGAATTCGTGACCGATTACCCGCGGATATTTTGCAAACGGGTTATGCCCGCGATAGATATGGCTGTCTGAACCGCAGATACCGGCGAGCTTAATTTTGACGCGGACGTCGCCTGCCCCCGGCAACGGGAGAGGACGCTCCTCAATCTCCAGCGCATTCGGCTGTTGGATCACTACGCTTTTCATCATTCGCTCCTCGTTTACCAGTTCCAGAGAGTGCCGTCTTCCAGACGGGCCACCGGCAGATAAGCCGGATCGTACGGGTATTTCGCTGCCAGCTTCTCATCAAACTCAATGCCCAGCCCTGGCTTGTCGCCCGGGTGCATATAGCCGTTATCGAAGCGCCAGCTGTGCGGGAACACTTCCAGCATCTGCTCTGAATAACCCATATACTCCTGCACACCAAAGTTCGGTACCCACAGGTCAAAATGCAGCGCCGCGGCGTGGCAAATCGGCGACAGATCCGACGGGCCGTGTGAGCCGGTACGCACCTGGTAGAGTGAGGCAAAGTCCGCAATGCGACGCATCCCGGTGATGCCGCCCGCATGGGTTATGGTGGCGCGGATATAGTCAATGAGCTGCTCTTCAATCAGCTGCTTGCAGTCCCAGATGCTGTTGAACACTTCCCCCACCGCAATTGGCGTGACGGTGTGCTGGCGGATCAGGCGGAAACACTCCTGGTTTTCAGCGGGAGTCGGATCTTCCATCCAGAACAGGCGGTAATCTTCAATACTTTTGCCGAACCGCGCCGCTTCGATGGGCGTCAGACGGTGGTGCATGTCGTGAAGGAGATGTTCACTGAAACCGAACTGGCTGCGCACTGCGTCGAACAGTTTGGGCGTGAAATCGAGGTATTTCTCGGTGGACCACAGCTGCTCTTCCGGCCAAGCGCCCTTGGTCGCAGGTTCATACGCCAGCCCTTTGCCTTTGGCCATGCCGTAGGTGGTTTTCATTCCCGGCACGCCGCACTGCACGCGAATTGCCTTGAAGCCCATCTCTTTATGACGGGCATAATCTTCCAGCACGTCGTCAATGGTGTGCCCGGTGGTGTGACAATAAACCATCACCCCTTCCCGGGAAGCCCCGCCCAGAAGCTGATAGAGCGGCATGTTCGCGGCTTTCGCCTTAATGTCCCATAGCGCCATATCCACGGCAGAAATCGCTGACATGGTGACCGGACCACGACGCCAGTAAGCGCCTTTATAGAAGAACTGCCAGATATCTTCGATGCGGTGCGCATCGCGGCCAATCAGCTGAGGGCACAGGTGATCTTTCAGGTAAGAGGCAACGGAAAGTTCACGTCCGTTAAGCGTGGCATCACCCAGGCCGACAATGCCTTCATCGGTCGTAATTTTAAGGGTGACAAAGTTACGCCCCGGGCAGGTGACAAATACTTCAGCCCCGACAATCTTCATAATCCATTTCCTTACATCGCTCGTTGTGATGCAGGAAATTTACGCAACTACACTACTACCATACAAGTATAATGATCGTAAAATCAGCGGGTGATCACACTATAAGGACGCTTATGCGCGTCCCCAACCGGCCACGATGATCAACATGCCGCACAGGGCAATCAGCGCGCCTGCCCAGTCATACAGGCTTAGCCGGACGCCATCGACAACGCGCAGCCACAGCAGCGCGGTACAGACGTACACTCCGCCGTAGGCCGCATATACCCTCCCGCTGGCGGCCGGATGCAGGGTGAGCAGCCAGACAAAAAGGGCCAGGGACACACCCGCCGGGATCAGCAGCAGCGCGGAAGCGCCCCGCTTTAGCCAGAGCCACGGCAAAAAGCATCCGATGATTTCGCACAGCGCGGTCGCGAAAAAAAGCAGCGTCGTTTTGAACATTTTTCTCGTTTCGTGAGGATTGATTTAGACATCATACGCGATAATGTTCACATCGTTCCCATACCTGCCGCGCGGGTATGACACCCTTTCGGATTGGTGTAGAATCCAACGGGGTAATCCGATTCTCTGCACCCGTTTAAAGGAAACGCTATGACTACATTAAGCAAACGCCTTTGTCTGACAGCCGCACTGGCACTGTCCTCGTTCGCCTTCGCCGCAACGGCATCAGCCGAAACCAGCAAACTCATCATTGAGTCTGGTGACAGCGCGCAAAGCCGCCAGAATGCTGCCATGGACAAAGAACAATGGAATGACACCCGCAGCCTGCGTCAGAAAGTGAATAAGCGCGTGGAGAAAGAGTGGGATAAAGAAGACGTCGCGTTTGATGCCCGCGACAAATGCCAGCAAAGTGCCAACGTCAACGCTTACTGGGAGCCTAACACCCTGCGCTGTCTCGATCGTCGCACTGGCCGCACGGTAGCACCGTAATGTCGACGCCGTGTGACGTTAAGCTCCGTCCGCTGGAGCGCGAAGATTTACGCTTTGTTCACCAGCTCGACAACAATGCCAGCGTGATGCGCTACTGGTTTGAAGAGCCTTATGAGGCGTTTGTCGAGCTGTCCGATCTCTACGATAAGCATATCCACGATCAGAGTGAACGCCGGTTTGTGGTGGAGTGCGAAGGTGAAAAAGCCGGGCTGGTTGAACTGGTTGAGATCAACCACGTTCACCGTCGGGCGGAATTTCAGATCATTATCTCACCGGAGCACCAGGGGAAAGGTCTTGCGTCGCGAGCGGCAAAGCTGGCGATGGATTACGGGTTTAACGTCCTGAATCTCTACAAGCTTTACCTTATCGTCGACAAAGAGAACGAAAAAGCGATTCATATCTACCGTAAGCTGGGCTTTATGGTGGAAGGTGAACTGATCCATGAGTTCTTTATTAACGGCGAATACCGTAACACCATACGCATGTGCATTTTCCAGCATCAGCATCTGGCCGGGCATAAGTCCTCCTCCGCCAGCCTGCTTAAACCCACCGCGCAGTAACCTGCGCGGTTTTATTCTCAATAATATTCAATGCTGTTTTTGATGGTGTACTTGCGCTCAACGGCAGGTTTGACGCTGTCATCTGTTATCAGCAGCTCACAGTTCACCGGGTTGTTGTGGCGATCGTAATCACAGCTCTGCTTTACATTGCCCATCGGTTTATCGTTCAACAGGCTTACCGCCGTATAATCCATGCGCTTGCGCAGATCTTTCGAAGGCACCGACTTGACCGATAAACGCTGGTCGCCGGAAACCGTAGTTTTACCCAGCGGGTAGCCGTCGGCGTCATACTGGTACTTCACTTCCATCTCTTTACTGTGCGCTGCAACCACAAACCCGTTATCGTCGGTGTCCCACGTCAGGCCGGCAGACGGCAGTTCCGCCAGCTGGCATTTCCCCTGCAACTTTACCTTCTGCTGCTGGGTTTCCGCATCGACGTAGTAGTTAGCATCCAGCACCAGCGCAACGCCCGTATTCGCTTCGAGATCGTGCAGTTCAAGCGTATCGAAACACCCTTCCGTTGACATCGTGCCGGTCACACGTTTAGAGACTTCACCCTTATCGTTGAATAGCGTCTGGGTAAAATCCTTCACCGGCCCGCGCAGAGGATCAAAGTCAAACTCGTTCGAAAAGCTCGCCATCTCTGGCGTAAATGACAGCGGCGCGGTGTTGTTGTCGCATCCCACCAGTACCGTTGCCAGTAGCGTTATCGCTGCGTATTTGTTCACATCATTTACCGTTCAGAGAGAGATACAATCATATTAGCAAATACAGCAACTTACATAACAGCACTTCATTTGACTCTTCGCGCTGTATAAATCCGTCGTTTGCATTGACGAGACCTGCCAAAGTGGCTACTTTGGGCGCGGAAGATTCCACACTATTATAAAATTAGATTCTTAAATTTTCGGGTTAACATCATGATTTACGACTGTTTTTTATACTATGACGAAGATATGTTGCTCGACATCAGATTACATACTCTCGCTGATGTTGTTGACCGTTTTGTCATTGTAGAAGCAACACACTCTTTTACGGGCATACCGCGAGAATTGCATTTCGATATTACGAAGTTTGCCAAATTCAAAGACAAAATCATTTACGTGCCTTTTGACGCGCAGCCTATTTTAAACCGGGCGGATAATAACCAGGTTGATGCATGGGCAAATGAAGCAGCGCTTCGCAACTCCATTATGAACGGGTTAAAAGACGCGGCAGACGACGATCTGATTCTGGTGTCAGACGTTGACGAAATCTTCTCTCCCGACACGGTCAGGGCCATTAATCCGCGCGCGCTCTGCACGACTATTCATCAAAACGTATTCAACTATCAGTTTAATCTCCAGGTTCACAACACGGATGGTACGCCGAGAAAATGTACCTTGCCCGCGCGACGTCCTATTACAACCTTAAGCATTTCTTCCACGGTGAGCCTGAATCTTTCCGAAACTGGAAGCGTGCGCGCAAAGATAAAAACTGGTCATGGTTTAAATGGAACTGGCTAAAAATCAATAATAAGATTGTGAAAGATGGCGGCTGGCATTTCTCCTGGGTAATGACCCCAGAAAGAATTTCCGAAAAAATGTCTACCATTTCTCATACCGAATACGATCTGCCGGAATTCAATAACCCGGAACATATTATGAAGGTTATCACCAACGCCGAAGATATATGGGGACGAGACCGAAAACTGGTCAGGCAAGAGGTATCAAAACTCACCCTGCCTTCTTATCTGGTAGACAATCAGCACCATTATTCGCAATTTATTTTATGACGCAGGCAGGGCTCCAGGACAATTCAGAAAGACAGACCCAAAAACAAAAGCTTACCCTAGCCCTGCTATGCTTACAGTCTACACAGTGAAAAGGAGCTACAGATGAAACGGTTACCCTGGATTACCGCCCTGCTGTTAATGAGTGCTTCACCCGCTCTTCTTGCGGCCCCGGATTCCTGCGAGCGCGTGAAAAGCGACATTCAGCAGAAGATTATCAACAACGGCGTACCGGAGTCTGGCTTTACCCTGAACATCGTCCCGAACGATCAGGCCGATCAGCCGGATGCGCAGGTCGTTGGGCATTGTGCCAACGATACTTTCAAAATTTTGTACACCCGCACCAGTAGCGGCAACTACCCGGTGAGCGGCGCAGGTACGCAGGAGAATGCGCCCGCTGAGCCGCAATGATTTTCCCACTCAATTCCCCTGATTTGACGAGGATTAATATTTAATACCTCTAAATAAGTAACACTCCCCCCATCATTAGCCCGGTTGTAGTCACGGGTGAAAATAATTATTAACAATGATGGGGTGAGTCATGTCCGAAGTTGAACATCACGGCGGGATAAGCCGTCGAACTCTGGTTAAATCTACTGCCATAGGATCTCTGGCGCTTGCCGCCGGTGGGATCGCATTACCTTTTGGTCTGAAAAGCGCCGCCGCCGCTGTGCAGTCCGCTATTCAGCCCGCAGAAGATAAAGTCGTCTGGGGCGCCTGCTCGGTAAACTGCGGTAGCCGCTGCGCCCTGCGTCTGCACGTTCGCGATGACGAAGTCTATTGGGTTGAAACGGATAATACCGGCGAGGATGTTTACGGCAACCATCAGGTTCGCGCCTGCCTGCGAGGCCGTTCAATTCGCCGTCGCATCAATCACCCAGACCGTCTGAACTATCCGATGAAACGCGTGGGCAAACGCGGAGAAGGCAAGTTTGAGCGTATCACCTGGGAAGAAGCGCTGGACACCATCGCCGCGAGTCTGAAAAGCGTGGTCGAAAAATACGGCAACGAAGCGGTCTACATTAACTACTCCTCCGGAATTGTAGGCGGCAACATCACCCGTTCCTCCCCTTACGCCTCGCTGGTCGCGCGCCTGATGAACTGCTACGGCGGCTTCCTCAGCCACTACGGCACCTACAGCACCGCGCAGATCGCCTGCGCAATGCCCTACACCTACGGCAGCAACGACGGCAACAGCACATCGGATATCGAAAACACCAAACTGGTGGTGATGTTCGGCAATAATCCGGCGGAAACGCGCATGAGCGGCGGCGGGATCACATACTACCTTGAGCAGGCGCGCGAACGGTCAAACGCGCGGATGATCGTTATCGATCCGCGTTATACCGACACTGCCGCAGGGCGTGAAGACGAGTGGATCCCGATTCGTCCGGGTACCGATGCCGCACTGGTGGCAGGTATTGCGTGGGTGCTGATTAATGAAAACCTCGTCGATCAACCTTTCCTCGATAAATACTGCGTGGGTTATGACGAAAAAACCCTGCCGGAAGGCGCACCGGCTAATGGTCATTACAAAGCCTATATTCTCGGCCAGGGTGATGACAAAACCGCGAAAACTCCGGATTGGGCGTCTCGCATAACGGGCATCCCTGCCGAACGCATCATTAAGCTGGCCCGTGAAATCGGTTCGGCGAAACCGGCCTACATTTGCCAGGGCTGGGGCCCGCAGCGTCAGGCAAACGGGGAGCAAACGTCCCGCGCCATCGCCATGCTGCCGATCCTGACCGGCAACGTCGGCATTAACGGCGGTAACAGCGGCGCACGCGAATCGACCTACACCATCACCATCGAACGCATGCCGCTGCCGGAAAATCCGGTGAAAACGCAAATCTCCTGCTTCAGCTGGACGGATGCCATCGTGCGTGGACCGGAGATGACCGCCCTGCGCGACGGCGTACGCGGCAAAGATAAGCTCGATGTGCCGATCAAGTTCATCTGGAACTACGCGGGTAATACCATCATCAACCAGCACTCCGATATCAACAAAACTCACGACATTTTGCAGGATGAGAGCAAGTGCGAAACGATCGTCGTCATTGATAACTTCATGACCTCGTCTGCGAAGTATGCCGATATTGTTCTGCCGGATCTGATGACCGTCGAGCAGGAAGATATCATCCCCAACGATTACGCCGGCAACATGGGATACCTGATTTTCCTCCAGCCGGTTACCGCCCCGAAGTTCGAGCGCAAGCCCATTTACTGGATCATGAGCGAAGTGGCGAAACGCCTCGGACCGGATATCCATCAGAAATTCACCGAAGGCCGTACGCAGGAGCAGTGGCTGCGCTACCTGTACGCCAAAATGGTCGCCAAAGATCCGCTGCTGCCGTCCTACGACGCGCTGAAAAAAATGGGTATTTATAAGCGCAAAGATCCAAATGGACATTTTGTGGCCTATAAAAAATTCCGTGACGATCCGGATGCCAATCCGCTGAAAACCCCGTCGGGCAAAATCGAGATCTACTCCAGCAAGCTGGCGGATATTGCGGCAACCTGGGAACTGCAAAAAGACGAAACCATCACCCCGCTGCCGGTCTATACCTCAACCTTTGAAGGCTGGGACGCGCCCGAGCGCAGCAAATTCCCGCTGCAACTGTTCGGTTTCCACTTTAAAGCCCGTACCCACTCCAGTTACGGCAACGTAGATGTGCTCCAGGCCGCCTGTCGCCAGGAGGTGTGGCTTAACCCTGTGGATGCAGAGCAACGAGGTATCAAAAATGGGGATATGGTGCGCGTCTTCAACGACCGCGGCGAAGTGCGCATTGCTGCGAAAGTCACCCCGCGCATCATGCCCGGCGTAAGCGCGATGGGCCAGGGCGCCTGGCATGACGCCAACATGAACGGCGATCGTGTCGATCACGGCTCCTGCATCAATACCCTGACCACGCACCGCCCGTCACCGCTGGCGAAAGGCAACCCGCAGCACACGAACCTGGTGCAGATCGAGAAGGCATAAGGATTAACCGATGACAACCCAGTATGGATTTTTTATTGATTCCAGCCGCTGCACCGGGTGCAAAACCTGCGAGCTGGCCTGCAAGGATTACAAAGACCTGACCCCGGAGGTCAGCTTCCGGCGTATTTATGAATACGCGGGCGGCGACTGGCAGGAGGATAACGGCGTCTGGCATCAGAATGTCTTCGCCTATTACCTGTCGATTGCCTGCAACCACTGCGAAGATCCGGCCTGCACCAAGGTCTGCCCGAGCGGGGCAATGCACAAGCGCGACGACGGTTTTGTGGTGGTGGACGAGGATGTCTGCATCGGCTGTCGCTACTGCCACATGGCCTGCCCGTACGGCGCGCCGCAGTACAATGCCGCCAAAGGCCACATGACCAAGTGCGACGGCTGCCACAGCCGGGTGGCGGACGGCAAAAAGCCCATCTGCGTCGAATCCTGCCCGCTGCGCGCGCTGGACTTTGGCCCGATTGAGGAGCTGCGCAAAAAACACGGCCAGCTTGCTGCCGTCGCGCCGCTGCCGTCTGCGCACTTCACAAAGCCGAGTATTGTGATTAAACCTAACGCCAACAGCCGTCCGACGGGTGACACCACCGGCTACCTGGCAAACCCGAAGGAGGTGTGAGATGGGAAGTGGATGGCATGAATGGCCGCTGGTGATCTTCACCGTTTTCGGGCAGTGCGTGGCCGGCGCGTTAATCGTGATGGGCTTCGTCTGGCTTAAGGAAAATGATGACAAGGCCAGAATGCGCATCGTGCGCAGCCTGTTTTTTCTCTGGCTGGTAATGGGTATTGGGTTTATGGCTTCGGTGCTGCATCTTGGCTCCCCGCTGCGTGCCTTCAACTCGCTTAACCGCGTGGGCGCGTCAGCGCTGAGTAATGAGATCGCGGCGGGTTCGATCTTCTTTGCCGTGGGCGGTTTCTGGTGGCTGGTGTCGGTTATCGGTAAAATGCCTCCAGCTTTGGGCAAAATCTGGCTGGTTGTCAGCCAGCTTCTGGGTATCGTTTTTGTCTGGGCGATGACCCGGGTCTATCAGATAGAGACTGTCCCGACCTGGTATACGGGTTACACCACGCTGAGCTTCTTCCTGACGATGGTCCTTGCTGGTCCTCTGCTGGCCGCGCTGCTGCTACGCGTCGCAAACGTGACATTCAAAGGTACTCTTGCCGCGTCTGTCAGCGTACTGGCAATTATCGTCTGCGTGGCGGTCGTCGTGTTGCAAAGCAATACGCTGGGGACGATACAGAGTTCCATCCAGCAGGCCAGCGCCCTGCTGCCAGATTATGGTTCGCTTCAGGTATGGCGCATCGCGTTGCTGGCGGCGGGTTTAGGCTGCTGGATCTGCCCGCTTATTCGTCGTCAGGAGCCAAAAACGCTCGGCCTGTTTGCAGGTGTCGTTCTGGTGGCGCTGGGTGAACTGATTGGCCGTGGGCTATTTTATGGTCTGCATATGACCGCAGGGTTAGCAATTGCAGGTTAACACAGGTGCGCGGGGCTACCCGCGCGCAAGTAAGGAAAGTTGTAATGAATGATGTCTCACACCGCGAATCGTTCGCGTTCAGCGCCCGGGTACTGGGCGCGCTGTTTTATTTCGCCCCAGACAGCGAGCAGACCGCGCCGCTGGTGAGTGCCCTGACCGCAGGTGACTGGGTTCAGGATTGGCCGCTGGCGGAGGAAAACCTGCTGCCTGTCGCCAGTATGTTTAAGACCCCATCGGATGAAGCGTTGAAAGACGCCTGGCAGCGTCTGTTTATTGGCCCGTATGCCCTGCCCGCCCCTCCGTGGGGCTCGGTCTGGCTTGATCGCGAGTCAGTGCTGTTTGGCGATTCGACCCTCGCGTTGCGTCAGTGGATGCGTGAAAACCATATCGCCTTTGAGATGCAGCAGAATGAGCCTGAAGATCATTTCGGAACGTTGCTGATGCTGGCGGCATGGCTTGCCGAGAACGGTCGCGAAACAGAACGCGACCAGCTTCTGGCCTGGCATCTGCTGCCATGGAGCACGCGTTTCCTTAGCGTATTCGTTGAAAACGCGGCCCATCCGTTCTACACCGCGCTGGGTAAACTTGCCCAGCTGACGCTGGCGGAATGGCAGTCCACTTTGCTGATCCCGATTGCCGAAAAAACGCTGTACCGATGACAGCACCTGGCTTGTCCACCCGTTGTGCAGGCCAGGCTCGCACATTTTTGCTGCAACACAACGTCACAACTGCTATACTGTATATAATTACAGTATATGGGGGTGCACAATGGCTGTTGAAACAAAATTTGTTGTCGTAAGAAAAGGTGAAGAGAAAATGACTTTTGCCAGTAAGAAAGAGGCTGACGCTCACGACAAACTGCTCGATATGGCAGAAGCGTTCACTGACTGGCTGTTGCAAAGCGGAATGCAGATGGATGAAACGCAGGCGGAGAACCTTGGTCTGTATCTCGCCGAGCAGAAAGAGTCCGTGCAGCATATCCTGCGTACCAGCAAGCTTCCCGAGCTCAATGCTGCAACGGATAAAACAGCATCAGATGCGGATAGCAGCAAAAAAATCCGGGCCGTCAAAGCCGCCTGATCGTCAGAACGACTCATCACCTGTCATGCCGCCGCGGGCCGGAAACGGCTCGCGGCTTCATCATGCATTATTTCGATCTTCTCGAAAACAATGCGATTGAACATTTTAATCTGTTCTGGCGTAAAATTTGGTTACAGCATTTCCTCTCGTCAGACGTATGTTAAAAACACGTGAATCACACGTTCGGCGCCTCTGAATGGTGTGGTAAATTATCACATAACTCTTGCAACTCGTTGATCATCCTGCCTACATGGAAGCCATCACAAACAGAATGATGGACCTGAACGGCGAAAGGCAACAAGACTTTTTCATCCTGGTTATAGTATTTTCCAAACGTGAACATGGGCGCAAAAAAATTCCGCATGTTAGCGACGTTGACGTTAAAACTGCTAAAACTGACCCACGGAATATCAGATATGAAAAATATATTCTCCCGGGACTCTTCCTTAGGCCAGTAAGCAAGGATATTGCCATAGCGGGCAACATCTTCTGCATAAACGCGCTGAAAATGGTGAATATTTCCATCGTAATGACTCCACAACGATGAAAACGTTTCCGTTTCTTTATGGAAAAGGGTATAGCTTGGATGAACCTCATTCCATATTACAAGCTCATCATCCTTCATGGCCATACGGAATTCCGGATGCCGGTTTACGACGTGAGAAATAAGGGAAATAATCGCAGGATAAAATTTCCAGCCAACCTCTTTGATATGCTTTAGCAGCACGGTAATGTCCAGCTGAACCGTTTGGTTAAATGTAGATTGAGCAAAGCCCTGAAATACTTCAAAGTGTTCCTTTCTTGCCCAACGTGATAAGTCAACTACCGTATATTCTGGCGTTATTTTTGTCATTTCAGAGCCTTAGTTGAGCTGCGCTATATAAAATAGTAGCGTATCACAAACGCAGGGGCTGTATAGACCGTAGCGCAGAGGCACTCTAAATTTTCAGCGTATCAATCACCACTCTCAGCGCCGGGGACACGTTGCGGTGTGGATAATAGAGGTACAGTCCGTCCATCCGCAGGCTATAGCGCTGTAAAACGCGTATAAGCGTGCCACGCTCCAGATCGTCAGCCACCAGCTCAACCAGGACATAGGCCAGCCCGAGTCCGAGCCGGGCCGTTTCGGCCTCCATGTAGCTGTCGGAAAAGGCCCATTGCCCCTCCGGGCGGTGAGTCACTCGCTTCCCATCCTGCACAAGCTCCCATTGATAGTGGTTACCGTCGGCGAACTGGTAGGCAATGCAGGGATGAGCATCCAGATCGGCGGGCGTCTGCGGAAAACCATAGCGCCGAAAATGCGCCGGAGCGGCAACCACAGCCATCTCCATATCGGGCGTGATGCGCACGGCAATCATCCGGCCCCAGCCGGACGCCAGCGTCGAATGAAAACATTCACCCAAACTGTCCGCTGTGCTGCTATGCGCATCATTAAGTTGAGTTAAAACAATGAATTAGTAAGAAACACGAAATCCTGACGCCCGCGTTTCGATGGTGACAACCTGGGATAAGACCTTCGCCGAGAGCGATAAAGTCGACCACCGCAAGGTGACGTTCGAGAACCGATACGGGATCACCCTGGCTGGCGATCTGTACATTCCCAGGAACATCGGCGACCAGATGCTGGCTTCTCTTCTCGTCGTTGTGAATTACACCTATGTCTACACTGAATCAAATCTCATCCCGCTCCAGCGAGCATGCATACTGGGCCGGTATTTATGCCCGCCAGTCTGCTCGCGTCATCAGCAATAAAGCATTATATTAACAAGGTTATTTTATTTAATTACAAAACCTCGCACTCCTCCCGTTGAAATAATAATTAAGCAATATCCTGGTCAGCCAGCGACATCGCTTTGTTAGCTTGAGCGTTCAGGCAAAGCTCAAACCGGAGGTATTCTTTGCTGATTAAATTAAAGAAAGAACGAACGCATCAGGAGGATCGTCGTCTTGCCCTCTGGCTGGCGACCTCCGCGGGACTGCTGAATGCCATTGCGCTGGGCGCATTCGGCTTTTTTCCCTCGCATATGACGGGCAATACCTCGCAGCTATCCAGCGAAGTTTCCTCCACCGATCTCAGCGATATTCTTTTCTTCGGCGCCATTATTCTTTCGTTTGTCTCAGGTGCCATCGCTGCGCGGATTATTGTTATCTGGGGGATTATCCATAACATCAGGCTGGTATTCAGCCAGGTTCTGTTTGTTGAAGGGCTATTACTGGCAGGGGTATCCCTGTACGAAATGTATTTTCACTCCTTTGCCACGAATCAGGAGATTATTATTTTCCTGTGCGGGTTGATGGGAATTCATAATTCCACCTCCACTCAGCTATCCGGTGGACGGGTAAGATCCACACACATCACCGGCACGCTGACCGATGCGGGCATTTCGCTGGCCTCCGTTATGGTCGCCATGATGCGCCGGGATTATTCCAAAGATACGGCCGCGCAAAAGAGTCAGCTCAAAACCCATTTAACTACCCTTTTCTCCTTTATCAGCGGAGGTATCGCGGGGCTGATCCTGTTCAGAGAGTTTGGATTCCACGCGATGCTGGCGCTGGGCCTGATGCTGGTAGTCGTCGCCGCCTTCTCTATCGTCCGCATCTCGTGGCGGGTACGAAAAGTGCGCGCCGCGCTTAGTCGACAGGTTTAATCAGCACGCCTTACGTGACATTGTCACGTAAGGCGTGCTTCTTTAAGACTATTCTGCCTGCCCACTGACAGCCCTTATGCCATAAGGCTTCACCCAGGTTGTCACTAATTTCATAGGGTTACTGTTTTACCCCCTTCGCTGGAACCCTTCCGTTTCGCTTGCTATAGGTGAAGTACCCCTGCCGAAACATGGCATAACAACAGGCAACCGGTGGTT
This sequence comes from Enterobacter sp. MGH119, assembly GCF_001037675.1. Classification (NCBI taxonomy): domain Bacteria; kingdom Pseudomonadati; phylum Pseudomonadota; class Gammaproteobacteria; order Enterobacterales; family Enterobacteriaceae; genus Enterobacter; species Enterobacter sp. MGH119. The sequence continues at coordinate 1,162,531 of NZ_KQ089929.1, forward strand.
GCTATAACGCATGCGCACAGGGAGACACACCGCAATGCACCCATTACTTAAACGTTCGCTGCTTTTTGTCGGCGCGATTATCGTGGTTCTCGCTCTCCTCACCTGGGGAATTGGACTGGAGACGATTAAGGCGCGCCAGGTTGACCTGATCTACCTCGGGCAACAGCACCTGATTCTGGTCTTTTCATCAATGTTCTTTGCCCTGCTGGTGGGCATTCCAAGCGGTATTTTGCTGAGCCGTCCAGCCGCGCGTGGTATCGCCGAATATGTGATGCAAATCTTTAACGTGGGTAACACCCTGCCGCCGCTGGCCGTTCTGGCGCTGGCGATGGTGGTGATTGGCATCGGTGATAAACCGGCCATTATCGCCCTCTTTCTGGCCTCTCTGCTGCCGATTGTGCGTAACACCTATGCCGGGCTGTGCTCTGTTCCCGCGTCGTTGCTGGAAGCGGCAAACGGTATCGGCATGACCAAATGGCAGCGCCTGCGTCAGGTTGAGATCCCTAACGCGTGGCCGGTGATGCTTTCTGGTATTCGCATTGCCACTGCGATTAACGTCGGTACCGCACCGCTGGCATTCCTGATTGGCGCCAGCAGCTACGGCGAGCTGATTTTCCCTGGGATCTATCTGAATGACTTTCCGACGCTGATCCTGGGCGCGGCGGCCACCGCCCTGTTCGCCCTGATTCTGGATACGCTGCTGGCGGCACTGGGTCGACTACTGAGCCCGCATCTCGCGCGATAATTATAACAAGGAGCTTCTATGAGACTGTTTTCCGGCCTGACGGCGCTATGCGCCGCCGCGCTCTTCACCAGCCAGGCGCTCGCCGCGCCGCTGATCCTGGCAACCAAGAGCTTTACCGAGCAGCACATTCTCTCAGCCATGACCGTGCAGTATCTGCAAAAGAAAGGGTTTCAGGTGCAGCCGCAGACCAATATTGCAACGGTGATTTCCCGTAACGCGATGATCAACAGGCAGATTGATATGACCTGGGAGTACACCGGCACGTCGTTGATCATCTTCAACCACATCAACAAACGCATGTCGCCGCAGGAGTCTTACGAGACGGTGAAACGTCTTGACGCGAAGCACGGTCTGGTGTGGCTCAAACCTGCCGACATGAACAATACCTATGCCTTTGCCATGCAGCGCAAGCGTGCCGAGGCTGAACATATCAACACCATGTCTGAGATGGTGGCGAAGATTGAACAGATCCGTAAAACCGATCCGGATAACAACTGGCTGCTGGGACTTGACCTGGAGTTTGCCGGGCGTAGCGACGGGATGAAACCGTTGCAGGCCGCCTACAACATGACGCTGGACCGCCCGCAGATCCGCCAGATGGATCCGGGACTGGTTTATAACGCGGTACGCGACGGGTTTGTCGATGCGGGGCTGATCTACACCACCGACGGGCGCGTGAAGGGCTTCGATCTTAAAGTGCTGGAAGACGATAAAGGCTTCTTCCCGAGTTACGCCGTGACGCCAGTTGTTCGAAAAGACACGCTGGAGGCTAACCCGGGGCTGGAGGAGGCGCTGAACACCCTCTCAGCCCAGCTCAATAACGACGTTATCACCGACCTGAATAAGAAGGTGGATATCGACCATCAGTCACCGCAGCAGGTCGCCCGTGATTTCCTGCGTAGCAAACAGTTGCTGTAGGAGGCGCTATGGAGACGATTCACTATATTCTCGACAACTGGGACTATCTCTTAACCCTGACGCTGCAACACCTGTGGCTGGTGGCACTCGCCGTCGGCCTGGCGATTATTATTGGCGTGCCGCTGGGCATTTTAATTGTCCGCCATAAATGGCTGGCAACGCCGGTGCTGGGGATCGCCACCATTGTGCTCACCATCCCGTCAATTGCGCTTTTCGGCCTGATGATCCCGCTCTTTTCGCTGATCGGTCAGGGCATTGGCGCCCTGCCCGCGATTACGGCGGTGTTCCTCTATTCGCTGCTGCCGATTGTGCGTAACACCCACACGGCGCTCGACAGCCTGCCGCCGGGCCTGCGAGAAGCGGGACGCGGTATCGGCATGACCTTCTGGCAGCGTCTGCGCTGGGTGGAGATCCCGATGGCGCTGCCGGTGATTTTTGGCGGCATCCGCACCGCCGTGGTGATGAACATTGGCGTCATGGCGATTGCCGCCGTGATTGGCGCGGGCGGTCTGGGCCTGCTGCTGCTTAACGGTATTGGCGGGAGTGATATTCGTATGTTGATTGCGGGCGCGCTGATGATTTGTCTTTTAGCGATTGTGCTCGACTGGTTGCTGCACCGTTTGCAGGTGGTACTGACTCCGAAGGGGATTCGATAATTATGCAAACCCGAACGGTAGTGAGGAGTCAATAGCTTACAGAGTTTTCTATTATGTTTGTGTAAGAACAGTGCAATGAATCCATTTACGATTGATTATCATTCACTGTGAGCAGCATTGTTCACTACCGTTAGTAGCATCATCGGTTGGTATGCCTGCAACCTTTGACCAATCACTATAGCTAAATGATGAGGTACAATTAGTGGTATGGGTGTTTTTCTGTTAAATATCCAATTTAGAGTATGTTTTTCTTTCTTTCAGTGTATGTTTACGAAGTAAACGTAATATACAACTCCGCAAACTCTTTTACGTGTTCTGAGCGTGTTCTATGTGCCTATATCTCTCCTGTTCAGTACCGTTCTGTTCACCGTATCTTCACCGTATTCCATAGCCCCTGTGTAACGCTAATAAGAAGGGCATAACTTACAACCTGCACAGCTCAAGCCCTCCCACAGATGCAAGCCTTTTCTTGTCCATATTTACATTCCAATGATCTACCGATGATCAATGAGCTACATCGTTAACCAGAAATTAACATTTACGTTAGGTAATTGTGCTCATTTAGTGTATTTGTGCTGCACCACATCGTTTAGTGATTGACACAATTTAGCCATATATAAGATAATTCTCATCATAGCAACGAGGAAACTAAACGACAATGTAAACGACATGAGCGCCAAAAAGTTAAACGCTCAAGCTCTGCTGAATAACATCAATGGCTACATCGAAATGCTGCTAACACTCAAGCGACTATGAAAGCAGTAGTGAAAGATTGAAATGCATGTATTGAGCAATCCGGTGCTGACTTCCTTACCTTTAACTTCCCAATTGAAGAATGGATACGTAAGGCTACATTGAATGCTGAATTTTAACGTTTAGCTGTTCAACCGAAAAAATCAAAGAAGGCCATGATGCTTTAGAGAACGAACCTGTGAAGCATTAAACGATGGTACAGGACATTAAGAAGAGTGATGTAGCTATGCGCCCAACTCGCCCTGCACAACGTCAGACAGTAAAAGATGTAGATGATTTCTCTTGCTATTTCATCATTACTTTCGGTGGTGATATAGAGTAACAATATTTTGAACGTGGTGAAACGTTAATGGTATGTGAGCCTAACACCTTAGAGGCTAGTTCACAGACTATTAATGTTATTCCAACTAATGAGGATTTAAATATGCGTAAAGTAATCTCTAAGGCTGCTAAATTGCTTTCCCTTTGTGGTGCTCCAGTTAACGCTACAACCGTATCTAATGTAGTTACATTACTTAAAGAGGCTGGCGATGATGTGGATGAACTGCTTTATGTGGCTTATCTGGTAGGGGCTGAATGGCATGTTTCAAGTGAACGGCTTAACAGCACTCAGTTTATGCAAGATGTGCGTGATGAATTTAACCGTATTGATGCTGAGTAAGCATAATTAACTAAACTCTTGGGTATTTAGAGTGAGAGACTAAACGCCCTTGATTAAATACTTTCGAGAGAGAAACAAAATGGCTATTGAAGCAATTGCTATTGATGATCTGGTTGATGTAGCACGTGAAGTGAACTGTGATCTGCATAAACTTGTTATCACTGGTGCAGACAAAGAAGCGAAAAATGCTCAGAAGCATGAACTAGCTAAACTGCTTCCTGCTCTTGAATCTGGTGCAGTGAACCAGAGCGTGATTCTTAAATTTGCAGCACAGGCTAAAGAGGGTTCAGAGTTCAGCACTATCAGTAGTGCAACATTGAACAAGTGGGTAAATGAACTGAATGCTAATGGCGGTAAAGCCCCTGATGCACCAGCAGCTTCTACAGAAGCTTCTAAAGGCCGTGGACGTCCAGCAGATAGCACAGGTAACAAAGTAAGCATTACCCGTGACGATCTGAAAGTATTGCAGCAAACGCAGAGCGCCTATCATGCCCTTCTATCTGAGCGTATTGGTAAGAAGCTAGTAAGTGAAGCTGACGCTTTAGTTATTGAGTCCATCAAGACTAATAACGCCGCTTATTACAATTCTGTGCTGGAAGGTATTCAGAAACAGGAATCTGAACGCATTAAAGAAGAAATTAGGCTGAAATATCAGGCGATGATGGATCAAGAGATTCAAGAGAAGTTAGCCGCTTTCCAGCCTATACCAGTGGAAGAAGCGCCTGTGATTGATCCTGGGCAGGAGGATGAACCAACGTTCACGCCAGCAGACGAACCAGAAACGCCTGTAAGCGGTTCTAAGAAGAAGTAAGGAATCTATCGCCTATGAGATTAAAAAACACTCTGGCTAGCGCACAGGATCATTTTAAAGGGGTATGTAGCGGCAAATAAACAACTTTCTTTGCAATTGGTGCATTTTCAGGTTAACGGAGTAACCGGATTTATTGAGATCGAACCTAACAGTTCTATGTGGTGTAACTTTTGTGGACAACGTTTAGCGTATAGCGCTTTGCAGGTTAAATTAAAATCCTCTGTCCATAGTGTGATGGTTCAATTTGGCATAATTAGTAGCTGGAGGCGTTGAAGAATGAAACGTTTAATTTTTGCTGTATCTCTGCTGTCTACTTTCGGTGCTAATGCCGCTGTTACTATTACCACCTGTGAACAGGGTTATACATTCAAAACAAATACCCTTAACGATAAAAGTGGTAGCGCAGAAGTATTTAAAAACGGTAAACGGTTAGCAAAAGTAGCCTCTAATAATTTCTTTGATGATTTTCAAGAGGCCGCTAATGACCTGAACGGTGATCTGTTCATGAATATCACAATATTAGATTTTAAGGGCAATAACCCGCAAGACCCATCAAGCTATTCAAAAATGACTTCTTATGTTTTAGTTGAAAAAGTAGATTTCAGCAAAGGTAATCAGGCACGTTTAATTATTAATGAGCCTCTTAAAGATCAGGTTATTGTTAACTGTGAGGCGAATTAATTAAACGTTTATTAATCCTAGCCCTTGTGGGTTTAGCTCTGACAGGGTGTGATAAGTCAGAAGATTATATAGTTATTCAGGATCACGATAAAGCTGTTAATTCTTCTGTAATTGTGAACGTTAAACACTTTCCTGAATATGTTTCGGTAAATGGTGTTCACTTACATCCTGATGATAATCCTGTTTCCGGCGCTGGAACAGATAACGCAATGTATGAGTTTAAGGTAGAACTGAAAACAGATGATTATTCATATCATTCTTTAGTTGCTCAGCTTATGCGTGATGAAACTCATAACCCTATTTCCGGTTTAGGTTGGATAACTGAACAGAAAACAGATAAACAACCTGTTATAGCGTGGCGTGAGTCCGTAGGTAAATTCTATTACGGTACTTATTCCGATTATCAATCCAATGTTAAAGATACTCCTGTAATTATCGGCTATGTAAAAGGCTGGGACTAATGAAACTAAAGCCTGTGCAGATCTACCTGACTTGCAGGGATGAAATAACGCCCACAGGACGGACTAAAGAGCGTTTAATCTATCATCCCTATGTTAAATCAGACAGGCACGAACGCTGGACACAGAGCGATACACGAGCTTTACGGGCTACGAGGAACCGGAACAATGAAGAAGCAGGTAATAGGGCTGTGTTTTATTGCCCTCTAACCGTGTGCTAACGCACAGACGGCAGACAATTCGCCTATCCAGGACGTTTACAAGTGTGAACAGGGTTATGTGTACACATTCACCTCTGACAATTACGAAACGTTTTACGCTACACAGGTAAGCCAGAACGGAAATATTATTGCACAGTGGCGTAATAATTCAGGCGGTATGGCTCAGGTAAATACACCAGAAGGGGGAACGATTTTCGAATCTTTTGCATTAGGGCAAGATAAATTATTTAGACTGATTGAAGGATATTATAAATATCCTGTGCTGTCAGTCTTAGGTCAAACAACTGGAAAAGTGGAGGCAATTTATAAATGCAAAAACTTATTGTTATAACGCTGATGTTATTTAGTGCTGGTGTAATGGCTTGTCCTAAAGGGCAACATCCCCACGGAGGATATAATTCACACCACAAGGGCGGCTATTGTTCCTACTACAAATAAATAAAATAATGATGATTGCAAAATAAACATTTAGTTTTTAATCACACTCAGGAAAACATTAAAATGAAAATTAAAGCCGTGGCTTTCGGCCTGTCTGTTATTGTCGGTTCTATGTCTTTATCTGCTTGCTGTTTAACAGTGGATGGAAAAACACAGCCTGTAGCCATTAAAACTAATGCCCCTGCATTATATGAAGTGAAGAATGCAGACGGTGTAGTGGTTTCACAAGGTACAGCGCCTACTACCGTTAACCTGAAACGTGGTGATGCACCCTACACAGTGACGCTACGCCGTTCTAACGAATCTATGCCTAACACTGGAACCATCACGGACAATATGAATGGTTGGTTATGGGGTGATGTGCTATGCGGCGTGATTATTTGTGGGGGCGTAGATCTGGCTACTGGTGCTGCATGGGATTTAGACGAATCGGTAACGGTTGACACTGTAAGTAATGGACATGACAGCAACGGAACACAATTCCAGATGATCACCCCTGCCCCTACTACAGCGCCGATCACCATCAATAACACCCTGAACAATGGGAAAGCGTAGTCATGAAAAAACTAACGCTAGTAGTTATCATGGAGGGCTTGTTAGCTGGATGTGCTTATAATCCATCACCAGTTGAAATTAGTCAGTGTAATGCAGGATTCCCACCAGAGAGAACGGCTTATCAGGGAGATATAGTAAACACCATTAAAGTCAATTTAAAAGATCCTGATTCAGCTAGGTTCAACTTTGATGCTCCTCGTAAAGTGTGGATTAATGCTGATATGTCTCACGCTGATGTAAGGTGCGGTTATTTTGTAGGCACCACTGTAAACGCTAAAAATTCATTTGGAGGCTATACTGGATGGGAACCAATAGCAGCTATATGGAATAACGGTACAGTAATCACACTTGACCCAGCTGTATTTGATAATATGAAGCATGAATTCTATTAATGAACAATACTTATGAAGCCTATCAGGAATACGCTGATGTAAATAGCGGAGTGGATAAAGGGCAAGAGGCGCATGATAAACATGTAGCTGAGGTGTTCAATAAACCGAAATACAGAAATCAAGATCCAGAGCGCCTCTGGTTCGATCCTGATTTTAATTCAGATATGTTAGGTGTCTAAATGAAACGCTCTGCTCTGGCAATCGTGCTAACTGCTCTTTCATGCTCTGCACACGCTACGGATATTTCCTCTGGTGTAGGACAGATAGAAGCCATTCAGCAGATGCAAAACCATCCTATGACATTCTTCAAATGTTCAGAGATAGCGCCTAATGGTTTTGTTAATCCGAACGATGGTTATTATGTTCAGGGAAAACTAGATAACGGGAATAATGTAATATTCTTAGGTCTGGTTTATGGAACTGATTTAGGTATGGGTGATGTATTTGTTTATGACACTCTAAATGATCTGAAAGGTGGCGTTTATGACCCAATGCAATTAGCTACCGTTCAGATTGACAGAGGGGATAAGTCGCAAGTAAACATTACTCTGAAAACGGCAAAGGAAACAGATCAGGCGCAATGCAAGCTTGATACAGAGCTTACACAGAAAGCCGCTGATGAATACCGTTATCAAAATCCTACACCAAAAGGGGGTGATATCACTGAAAAGGATTTAACCCCTAAACAAAAAGAACAATACAAAAAATATGAAGCAGCTAATATAGATGATGTTTTAGGTGATTTGTCAGCAGGTAATCCGAAAGCTAAACAACATCCCACTAGCAAAGTGGCAAGTAGTTCAGGAACAGATATTAGCCCATATGTTTCTAAAGTGGCAAATTATGTCGCTGGGCTAATCACTGATAAAGATCAGTACAAAGGTAAACGCTGTGAAATTGGGATTCATATACAGCGTAATGGCTATATTAATTCAATTGATAATGATGGAGGTGATGCAGATCTCTGTTCACACGTTATGAACATCATGAACACGGTGCATAAACTACCTACACCGCCTAGCGATGATGTTTACAATGTAGTGAAGGATGCACCATATAATTTTAAATTTGATTAAGTAGTTATTTATTTCTCTCTTTCTTTTCTCTCAGCGTAAAGGCGGCCTTGTGTCGCCTTTTTCTTTTCATTTAAAGGATAGATTAATAGGTTAGAAAGAAAGGTTAGTATACAAGAAATAATTTCACCCCCTCCCCTGAAATAATTTCACTACCCCCCTGCAAAAATTTCATGAGTAGTAGAACAATGAACATCACCCCTACATTTATCATTCACCCCCTAGAACGATTTTCTATCTGATAGTACCTATGCCATATCTAAACAATTTCATAGGAGAGCTACCAGATGGAAAGCTTTTTAATCCCTCGTGCAGAACTATTAAATCTGCCCTCATATATCACCACTTTGGATCTAGTAGTTTTCGGCTATCTGGTAACTGCTGCAAATGGTGAAAATGAATCTGTAACTGTTTCACTAAACAACATCTCTAAAAAACTAAAAACATCACGCCGTGTATTAACTACCGTGATGCAGCGTTTAGATCGTGCTGGTTTACACGCTACTATGATGAATCCGGTAATCCCATCGTGAGGTTACTAAGACAATCCAGAAAATGAACACAAACCAGTTTTAAGCCCTTTCCGAATGGAGGGGACTTTTTTATTGTCTATACTTTCATAACCTTACAACCCTGTGTATAGAAGCGCTTGCATTATTCCTACACGCCTAACACAATTACAGATCACAGGGTTATCTAACTTACTGACTTTAAAAGGAAGTAGGCAGTTATGATAAAACTGGAAAACCTCACCAAACAATTTTCACAGAAACACGGCCAGACGTTTAAGGCCGTCGACAACGTCAACCTGAACGTGCCTGAAGGGGAAATGTGCGTGCTGCTCGGCCCGTCCGGCTGCGGGAAAACCACTACCCTGAAGATGATCAACCGTCTCATTACGCCAAGTAGCGGGACAATCCTGATTAACGGCGAAGACACCAGCGGAATGGACACCGTGACCCTGCGCCGCAACATTGGCTACGTGATCCAGCAGATTGGCCTGTTCCCGAACATGACCATCGAAGAGAACATTACCGTCGTGCCGCGCATGCTGGGCTGGGACAAGGCACGCTGTAAATCCCGTGCCGAAGAGCTGATGGATATGGTGGCAATGGATCCGCATAAATTCCTTCACCGCTATCCGCGCGAAATGTCCGGCGGGCAGCAGCAGCGTATCGGCGTCATCCGCGCGCTGGCAGCCGATCCTCCGGTCCTGCTGATGGATGAACCGTTCGGTGCAGTCGACCCGATCAACCGTGAGGTGATCCAGAACCAATTCCTTGAGATGCAGCGCAAGCTGAAAAAGACCGTGATGCTGGTGAGCCACGATATTGACGAAGCGCTGAAGCTGGGCGACCGTATTGCCGTCTTCCGTCAGGGGCGTATCGTGCAGTGCGCCAGCCCGGACGAGCTGCTGGCGAAACCCGCGAATGAGTTTGTTGGCTCGTTTGTTGGTCAGGACCGGACGTTGAAACGCCTGCTGCTGGTATCGGCGGGCGACGTCACCGACCAGCAGCCTACCATTACGGTACGCGAATCGACGCCGCTGCCGGAGGCCTTCGCCACCATGGATGACAACGATATTCGCGCCATTACCGTGGTTGATGAGCACGGCAAACCGCTCGGCTTTGTGAAGCGCCGCGAAGCGCGTAACGCCAGCGGCAGCTGCGGGGATATTCTGCATCCGTTCCGTATGACCGGTAAGGCCGAGGATAACCTGCGCGTGGTGCTTTCTCGCCTGTATGAGAGCAACACCAGCTGGATGCCGATTGTGGACGAGGACGGACGCTATAACGGCGAGATATCCCAGGATTATATTGCGGAGTATTTGAGTTCAGGGCGTACGCGCCGGGCATTAAATATTCATAGCGAAAGTTAAGCATTCAGGCCGGGTACTGCCCGGCCATTTTCCGCACGCATACCTTTTGCTAACCTCCCGATTTCCCGCCACAATATTGTATCGTCCCCGTTAAATCACGACTTCATGCAACGTCTTCACGCTTACCCCGACATCCGCGCGATGTTTCGCCGTCTCCTGATTGCTACCGTCACCGGCGTGCTGGCGGCGCTGGCCGTTGCGGTGTTCCGCCACAGCATGTATCTGCTGGAGTGGCTATTTCTCAGCAACGAAAGCGGAAGTCTGGTGAACGCCGCAGCCGCGTTATCGCCCTGGCGGCGGGCGCTGACGCCTGCGCTAGGTGGTCTGGCCGCGGGAGTGCTACTGTGGGGATGGCAGCGCATGACGGCACAACGTCCCCACGCCCCCACCGATTATATGGAAGCGCTGGAAACAGGTGACGGCCAGTTTGATTACGGCGCCAGCCTGGTGAAATCCCTCGCGTCGTTGCTGGTGGTCGCCAGCGGCAGCGCCATCGGCCGTGAAGGTGCCATGATCCTGCTCGCCGCCCTCGCCGCCTCCTTTTTTGCACAACGTTGTACGCCAAAATCCGAATGGAAACTGTGGATCGCCTGCGGTGCCGCCGCCGGGATGGCCAGCGCCTATCATGCGCCGCTGGCGGGCAGCCTGTTTATCGCAGAGATCCTGTTTGGCACGCTGATGCTGGCCTCCCTCGGCCCGGTGGTGATTGCCGCTGTAGTGGCCCTGCTGACCACCCGCCTGTTAAGTCCCGGCGCGAATACGCTATATGATGTCCATCTCAGCGAGATGCTTACGGCGGTGGATTATTTCCTGATCGTTGGCGTGGGCCTGCTGGCTGGCGTTTGCGGCCCGCTGCTGATGTGGCTGATGGCGGCCAGCCACAGGCTGTTTCTGCGTCTCAAACTCTCACCGCCGTGGCAGCTGGCGCTGGGTGGTCTGATCGTCGGGCTGCTGTCGCTGCTGACGCCAAAAGTATGGGGGAATGGCTATAGCGTGGTTCAGGCGTTTTTGCAGTCGCCGCCGCTGCTGTCGGTGATTGCTGGCGTCTTTATTTGCAAGCTGCTGGCGGTACTGGCAAGCAGCGGGTCCGGCGCGCCGGGAGGCGTGTTCACGCCAACCTTGTTCGTTGGTATGGCAACGGGAATGCTGTTTGCGCAGATCTTTGCGCTGTGGTTTCCTGGCTCTGAGACGGCGATCCTGCTTGGGCTGGCGGGAATGGCGACGCTGCTCGCCGCCACAACGCATGCGCCAATCATGTCGGCCTTGATGGTCTGTGAGATGACCGGGCAGTATTTTTTACTTCCCGGTTTGCTGGTTGCCTGTGTTGTGGCGTCGGTATTGTCGAGAACGCTACGCCACGACTCGATCTACGGCCAGCATACCGCCGAAAGCCGAGAGATCGATATAGTGCGCTAATTCGCGCTGCTCTGCGCGGGGCAGATAAGGCAGTTCGCCTACCAGCGGGCCAGGCAGCTTTTTGCTCAGCACGTCGATGATTTCAGCGTAGTGCGCAAGGCCCGGGTTAATACGATTCGCCACCCAACCAATCAGCGGCAGGCCGTCATTAGCGATAGCCTGCGCCGTCAGCAAGGCATGGTTGATGCACCCTTCCTGGATGCCCACGACCATAATCACCGGCAATTGCTCCTGCACCACCCATTCGGAAAGGGGACGTAAATCGTTCATCAGGCTGCGCCAGCCACCGGTCCCTTCAACGACAACGTGGTCAACCTTTTCACTCAGATTTGCCAGGCCATCAGAAAGCAGGCTGTAGTTGATAAGCCCACTGTGAGCGACGCTGCTTTCCTCTTCGCTTAACGCGATAGGATTGACGGCATCATAAGGCAGTTCCAGAGACGAGACGCTTTGCAGAACCAGGGCGTCCTTATTGCGCAGCCCTTCTGGCGTCTCTTTACTGCCTTTTGCAACCGGCTTGTATCCTGCAACGCGTTTACCGCTTGCCGCCAGGGCCTGGAGTAACGCGCGGGATACGACTGTCTTCCCGACAGACGTATCCGTACCAGTAATAAAGAAACGCTTAAGCATGACTCATTCCACCTCTTGGGTATGCTTCAAAATATAAACCAGGTAAATAATTCAGTGGGGAAAGTCTACGGGATGCGTGCGCTACCGGGCTTGAGATAGCGCAATTTTTCGTACATCTCTGGAAAAGAGTTAGCCCTGTAGCAAACGAATCAGTAACGAGCCGTTGTACATCGCATCTTTTACCAGCGCGGCGCCGGCCATCGTGCCCTGGTTGGAAAATTGCGTACTTTCGACCACGATGTTTTTACTGTACGCGGGAAGCGCCTGCTGATTGATGCAGGCGGAAATCGCCGGAAAGAGGATATCCGCCGCCTGGCTGAGCGGGGAGCCGATCAGTATTTTTTGCGGGTTAAACAGATTCACCATAATGGCCAGAATGCGCCCGACATTATTGCCCACGCCGGTAATAATGTCCTTCGCCAGCAGATCGCCCTGCCTTGCCGCAGCGCACAGTGCCTCGACGCTTAACGGTTGACCGTGCAGCGTGGAGCTCATCGACTGGCTGAGCCGCACTTGCGCCAGCTCCAGCACGCTTTCGACGCTGGCAATCGTCTCCAGACAGCCATGGTTACCGCAGTAGCAGCGTTTTCCGTACGGATCGACCTGCGTATGGCCGATCTCCACCAGGCTACTGCTGCCAGCATGCAACAGACGCCCGTCGGTAATCACACCAGCGCCAACGTTATGATCAATCACCACCTGAATCACGTCGCGCGCGCCCCGGGAAGCGCCAAACAACGCCTCCGCCATCGTCCAGGCGCTGATATCATGCTGAATATAGACCGGTACACCGGTGTGGTTTTCCAGCACGTCGCCCAGCGGCATCTCTTTGACGTTTTCATAAAACGGCATGCGGTGCACAATGCCATTTTCGGTATCAATAATTCCCGGCAGGGTGATCGCAATCGCCGTTAAACGTTCAAGACGCTGCTGGTGACGAATAAAGAACTGGTCGATGTGGGTCAGAATGGCATCGAGAAGTGGTTGCTCTGCATCGAGCGGGAGTTCCAGCCGGTCTTCCACCACCAGCTTGCTGCTGAGGTCGCGCAGCGCGAGGAAGATTTCCCCGCGGCTAATCCGCAGCGACAGGTAGTGCCAGGCTTCCGTTTCCACCACCAGCCCTACCGCCGGACGGCCACGACTGCCCGGCTCCTGAATTTCTGTCTCCTGAACCAGATGGGCTTCCAGCATTTCGCGGACAATCTTGGTAATACTGGCGGGTGCCAGTTGTGCCAGGCGCGAAAGATCGATACGCGAAACCGGACCAAGCTGATCAATCAGGCGATAAACGGCGCCCGCGTTGGTCTGCTTGATCTGATCGATATGCCCTGGCTGACTATCAGCAACCACCTCGTACTCCCTTATTTTCGAGCTTCGAAATAAACTGAGGGCTATGGTGAAGCACTTCAATGGCTGACGTCAAATTTTTACTTAGCCATGTGATTTACTGCACATTTTCGCCCACTTTTCCCTATAAATAACGCCCGCGAGAAGCGGTAATTAATTGTTCTTTGAAACGCTGTGCCGCATGGCTCTGTTCATGATGTTTAGACCACACCAGCCACATCTCTGAGACTGCATCCTGCTCGGCTATCTTCACCCAGCGCATTTCCGGCAATTGTACCCGTTTAAACGAGGCCGGGAGAATCGACACGCCAAGCCCTGCGGCAACGAGACCAATGATCGTCATGGCTTCCCCCACCTCCTGCGCGATAGTCGGGACAAGGCCATATCGCCGCATCAAACCAAGAATATCGTCATACAACCCGGTTCCCACCTGTGGGTCAAAAAAGACAAATGGCTCTTTCGCCAGTTCAGCCAGCGTGACGCTGTGCTGCGCGGCGAGCGGATGATCCCGGGGGATCATCGCCATCAGCGGTTCGCGCAGGATCACCTGCCACGCCAGGGTATCAGGCAACTGCGTGTTACGCATCAGCCCCAGATCGAGCGATCCTTCGTTAAGCGGCGATATCTGCTCGCGAGTATTTATTTCGCGCGTCTGAATATGCACATCCGGAAAGTTACGGCGAAACGAGGATAGCGTTTGTGAAACAGCGCTGATAAAGGGGGCCGATGAGGTAAACCCGATGCGCAGCTCTCCCGTCTCCCCGAGATAAAGCCGTTCCGCTCTGGCGGCGGCGTCCTCCACCATACTCAGGATCTGTCGGCTATCGGCAAGAAACTGTTTTCCCGCCGCCGTCAGGCTCACGCTGCGGTTGGTTCGCGCCAGCAGACGCGCCCCGACCTGCTGCTCCAGGATCTGTATCTGCTGGCTTAGCGGTGGCTGAGAGATATTCAGCCTTGCCGCCGCACGACCAAAATGCAGCTCTTCGGCGACGGCGACAAAATAGCGTAGATGGCGCAGCTCGATATTCATATTTTTAAAGTATCATTTGAGATTATTAATATATTAGACAGAATATTTACATTTTCCTACCCTAATCTTGTGGTCATACCCGTCACCAGAAACCACGGGGATGTTTAAGCAAGGATTATGTGTGAGCCGTACAACGACCGTTGATATCGCGCCGGCCAGCGACATTGATGATTTACCCGCAGCACCGCAGCCGGTTCAGTTTATTAAACGTGGTACCCCCCAGTTTATGCGCGTCACGCTGGCGCTCTTCTCAGCGGGTCTCGCCACTTTCGCCCTGCTCTACTGCGTTCAGCCGATCCTGCCGGTTCTGTCGCATGAATTTGGCGTGTCGCCAGCCAGCAGCAGTATTTCGCTCTCCATTTCAACCGGGATGCTGGCGATCGGTCTGCTGTTCACCGGGCCACTTTCGGATGCCATCGGGCGTAAGCAGGTCATGGTAACGGCGTTAATGCTGGCCTCCGTGTGTACCTTGTTGTCCACCATGATGACCAGCTGGCACGGCATTCTGATCATGCGCGCGCTGATTGGGTTATCCCTGAGCGGCGTGGCGGCGGTCGGGATGACCTATCTCAGCGAGGAGATCCACCCGAGTTTCGTGGCCTTCTCCATGGGGCTGTACATTAGCGGGAACTCTATCGGCGGGATGAGCGGACGCCTGCTCAGCGGTGTGTTTACTGATTTCTTTAACTGGCGCATTGCGCTGGCCGTTATCGGCTGCTTCGCCCTCGCTTCGGCGCTGATGTTCTGGAAAATCCTGCCGGAATCGCGCCATTTCCGCCCGACCTCCCTGCGTCCGAAAACGTTATTTATCAACTTTCGCCTGCACTGGCGCGATCAAGGGCTGCCCCGTTTGTTCCTGACCGGTTTCCTGCTGATGGGCTCGTTCGTGACGTTGTTCAACTACATTGGCTATCGTCTGATGCTTTCACCGTGGCATCTTAGCCAGGCATTAGTGGGTTTGCTCTCTGTGGCATATCTCACCGGGACATGGAGTTCGCCAAAAGCGGGCGCCATGACCGCGCGCTTCGGCCGTGGTCCGGTGATGCTGGTATCCACCGCCGTGATGCTGTTCGGACTGCTGATGACGCTTTTCTCTTCCCTGTGGCTGATTTTTGCCGGAATGCTGCTCTTCTCTGCGGGCTTCTTTGCCGCGCATTCCGTTGCCAGCAGCTGGATTGGCCCACGCGCGCGCCGCGCTAAAGGTCAGGCTTCGTCACTGTATCTGTTCAGTTACTATCTTGGTTCCAGCATAGCCGGTACGCTCGGCGGGGTGTTCTGGCATAACTACGGCTGGAACGGCGTGGGCGGATTTATCGCGCTGATGCTGTGCGCGGCACTGCTGGTGGGCGCGAGCCTGCATAAACGACTGCATTAACATTCAGCCCTCTTCGTGTTTAAATCGAGCCGATGCTAATTTTTGTCATCGGCTGATTCAGACACGAGGACTTCATGAAAAACAATAACTATCAACAACTCACCCGCACCTTCCAGCGCCTCTCCCGCTTCTCTCACCTCTCCTCCATCGCCAGCTGGGACATGTTCACCATGATGCCGCCAGGCGGCAGCGCCGCGCGCGGTGAAGCGCTGGCGGAGATGAGCGTCCTGCAACATCAGATCCTGACCGATAAAAAAGTGGGTGAATGGCTGGCGGCGGCGGCAGACGAAGATCTGAACGACGTTGAGCTGGCCAACCTGCGTGAAATGACGCGCCACTACCAGCAGGCAACTATACTGCCGGAATCGCTGGTGGAGGCCAAATCGCTGGCGGGCAGCAGGTGTGAACACGCGTGGCGCACTCAGCGTCCGGCCAACGACTGGCAGGGCTTTTCAGCCAACCTGAAAGAGGTGGTGAAACTCAGTCGTGAAGAAGCCCGCCTGCGCGCTGAAGCTAAAGGCTGCACGCCTTACGACGCGCTGCTGGATATCTTTGAACCCGACATGACCAGCGCTCGCCTGGATGTGCTGTTCGGCGATCTGAAGTCCTGGCTACCGGAGTTGCTGGCAAAGGTTGTGGAAAAACAGGCTCAACGATCGTTCGTTCCGCCACAGGGTCCCTTCCCGACCGCCACGCAGCGCGAGCTGGGCCTGGAAGCGATGAAAATGCTTGGCTTCGATTTTAACGGCGGTCGTCTGGACGTTAGCGCCCACCCGTTCTGCGGCGGCGTGCCGGAAGATGTGCGTATCACCACGCGTTACGATGAAGATGAACTGCTCAGCGCGCTTTTCGGCGTGATCCACGAAACCGGACATGCCCGCTACGAGCAAAACCTTCCGCGAGCATGGGCCGGTCAGCCCGTTGCGCTGGCGCGCTCTACGGCGATCCATGAATCCCAGAGCTTGTTCTTTGAAATGCAGCTAGGCCGCAGCGACGCTTTCCTGAAGCATCTGCTTCCGGCGGTTCATGCCCGTTTCGGCAGCCAGGCGGCATTCAGCGAAGAGAATTTCATTGCCTGGAACCAGCGCGTGAAGCCGGGCTACATCCGCGTTGATGCGGATGAAGTGAGCTATCCGGCGCATGTGGTGCTGCGCTATGAGATCGAGCGCGCGCTAATCAATGGCGAAATTGAAGTCGATGATATTCCCGCGTTATGGGATGAGAAAATGCAGGCCTGGCTTGGGTTATCCACCAAAGATAACTATCGCAACGGCTGTATGCAGGATATCCACTGGACCGACGGCGGTTTTGGCTACTTCCCGTCTTACACGCTGGGGGCAATGTATGCGGCACAGCTGTTCCATGCCGCCAAAACTGCGCTGCCCGGGTTGCAGGCATCCATCGCCGGGGGCGATTTCTCGGCGCTGTTTGACTGGCTGCGTCAGAATATCTGGCAGCACGGCAGCCGTTTCAGCACATCGCAGCTCATCACCCAGGCCACGGGTGAAGATCTGAATATCCGCTACTTCCGCGAACACCTGACATCCCGCTACCTATAACCGAATGCGCCGGGGATCTGCCCCGGCGTTGTACATACGGTTACACGCCGATACCAATCACTCACGGAAACCCCGAATTTACAGGGATATAGTTATTTCAACGGCCCCGCAGTGGGGTTAAATGAGAAACCAAATTCGAGGGTATGAAAATGAAAAAAGTATTAGCTCTGGTTGTTGCCGCTGCTATGGGTCTGTCTTCCGCTGCATTCGCGGCTGAAACTACCGCCACCGCAGCGCCTGCGGCTTCCACCGCTGCTCCGGCCAAAACGGTTCACCATAAAAAACATCACAAAGCGGCTAAACCAGCGGCAGAACAGAAAGCGCAGGCCGTTAAAAAGCACCACAAAAAAGCGGCAAAACCAGCGGTAGAGCAGAAAGCCCAGGCGGCTAAAAAGCATCACAAAAAAGCAGCAAAACACGAAGCGGCTAAACCTGCTGCACAGCCAGCAGCGTAAGAGTACAAGCTTAACCGTGCCCTTCGGGGCACGTTGGTAAACCGGCGCTGAACGGGTTTGCGGTCAGCGCCGTTTTTTTATCCGGAGGGCGTATGCTGCGGCGCTATCGGTTTGAGTTCATTCTTATCCTGCTAATTTTATGCGCGCTCATCGCCAGCCACTTTTATCTTTCCTGAATGTAGCACGCTGATTTTACTCCCACTTTCTCGCCGTCGCGTCTATAGTATTTTTATAGGGATCACTTTTAATAATCATAATTACCCCCACCAGAGTGTGATATGCGTAAATCTGTTGTGTTGTTACTGGGAACGTTTAGCCTTTTTGCTGGCTTTTCACATGCGGATGATGGCGACGATGACGCCATTAGCGCCAAAGAGGTAAAGACGCTGTTTTTTGGTCATGACGATCGTACGCGTGTCACCGATCCTACCGAATCGCCCTGGGATGCCATCGGGCAACTGGAAACCGCCAGCGGCAATTTATGTACTGCAACCCTCATTACGCCACGCCTTGCGCTGACCGCGGGTCATTGCCTGTTAATGCCGCCTGAAGGCAAACCGGATAAAGCGATCGCCCTGCGCTTTGTGTCGCAAAAAGGAATATGGCGCTACGAAATTCACGGTATTGAGGGGCGGGTGGATCCGTCGCTTGGCAAACGCCTGAAACCGGATGGTGATGGCTGGATTGTGCCGCCCGGGGCGGCCTCCTGGGATTTCGGGCTGATCGTTTTACGTTATCCGCCGTCCGGGATCACCCCGCTGCCGCTCTTTGATGGCGATAAAGCCGCGCTCACCGCCGCCCTGAAAGCCGCCGATCGAAAAGTAACGCAGTCAGGCTACCCTGTTGATCACCTCGATTCGCTGTACACCCATACGGACTGCGTGGTGACGGGTTGGGCGCAAAACAGCGTGCTGTCGCATCAGTGCGATACGCTACCGGGTGATAGCGGATCGCCGCTGATGTTAAAAACCGATAACGGCTGGCAGCTGATTGGCGTTCAAAGTTCTGCGCCAGCGGCGAAAGACCGCTGGCGCGCCGATAACCGGGCGTTGTCGGTGACCGGTTTTCGCGACCGGCTGGAAGCCCTGGCGCAGCAGTAGGTCACTCAGGCCAGTTTAATCATGATCATGCCGGCGAGCAGTAATACCAGCCCTATCCAGCCTTTATTGTTTAAACGCTGCCCGAACATAATCCAGCCTGCCGCCAGGGTGGCGGCAATACCGAAGCCACCCCACAGCGCATAGGCCACGGACAGATCGATGCCTTTCACCGCCTGCGACAGGGCGCTAAACGCCCCCAGAACCGCGGCAATCGATAACAGGCCGTAGGCTTTGCGACGAAAACCGTCGGAAAACTTCAGAAAGACGTTCGCAATAATTTCCAGAACGATGGCGAAAGCCAGCCAGGCCGCGTGGATCCATTCAAACTGCTGCATGGGTCTGCTCCTTCTGCTGTTTTGCCGGTTTGCGTGTACCCGATTTAATCAGCACGATACCCGCGACCAGGGTCGTCAGCCCGGCAATTTTCATTGTCGTCAGGGTTTCATCAAATAACATGACGCTAAACAGCGTAATCAATAAAATACCAACACCTTCCCACAATGCGTATGCCACGCCCAGCGCGATTTTTTTAACCGCGAAAGAGAGGAAAATATAGGAAAGCGTAATCATGACCAGCATCAAAATAAAACCGGTGCTGCCATCACTCACGCTCGCCCATTTCATCGACAAGGTGCCGGTAATTTCAGCGACGATCGCCAGAGCTAATAAAATCCAGTAAAACATGTTTTTTCTCCTGCTTGAGAATATAATCCATCGAGGCTCACTGCGGACAGCAAACCAAAAAATTGGGAATTAAATCAGTTAGCTAAGCGCATAGCGCTAGCTCAGGCAGAAGACGTGACTATAGCGCGGAACGCCAGTGTTGCTCACCAGAAAGCAGGCAGAGGGAGGTTGAAAACAGAGCAGAGTTGTTTGAAAAATACGTCCTGAACAAATTGTCCATAAAATTACAATTATCCGCGGTGTTGCTTCTCGTCTTTGCGGATGAAAATTGTCCTCGGTAGTTGAACACGCCTGATTTGTATCATAAGCCAGGAATTTACTCAAAGCCTTTTCATTTCTTTACCCAGTCTGTTTGATTTTGGTTAGTTTTTTTAATCCGCTTTCCCCTCTATTATAAATAAAAAACTGTTCAGGAACGTCCATGGCCAAACCTATTATCACCCTCAACGGGCTTAAGATCGTCATCATGCTGGGCATGCTGGTGATCATTCTGACCGGCGTTCGTTTTGCGGCCGATATCATCGTGCCTTTTATCCTGGCGCTTTTTATCGCGGTGATCCTCAATCCACTGGTGCAGCGAATGGTGCGGCTGCGCATCCCGCGTGTGCTGGCGATAAGCCTGCTTATCAGTATTATTATCGTTGCGATGGTGCTGTTAGTCGCCTATCTGGGAACCTCCCTGAACGAGCTGGCGCGGACGCTACCGACATACCGCTCTTCCCTGGCGACCCCGCTGCTGCAAATTGAACCCTGGCTGCAACGCGCGGGTATCGAAGTCTCGGTTGAGGAACTGCTTAAATACATCGATCCGAATGCCGCCATGACGATTGTCACCAGCCTGCTGGCACAACTCTCCAACGCCATGACCTCAATTTTCCTGCTGTTCCTGACGGTTGTGTTTATGCTGCTGGAAGTTCCACAGCTGCCTGCAAAGCTCCAGCACATCATGGTGCGTCCGGTAGAGGGAATGGGCGCCATTCAGCGCGCGCTCGACAGCGTTTCACGCTATCTGGTGCTGAAAACGGCCATCAGCCTGGTGACGGGATTAGTGGTCTGGGGGATGCTCGCCGCGCTGGATGTGCGTTTTGCCTTCGTCTGGGGGCTGCTGGCCTTTGCGCTCAACTATATTCCTAACATCGGCTCCGTGCTGGCGGCGATCCCCCCTATCCTTCAGGTGCTGGTTTTCAGCGGTTTGTATGATGCCCTGATTCTGCTGGCAGGCTATCTGGTGATTAACCTTGTCTTCGGGAACATTCTTGAACCACGGATAATGGGACGCGGGCTGGGGCTTTCAACCCTTGTAGTGTTCCTGTCCCTGATTTTCTGGGGCTGGCTGCTCGGGCCTGTCGGCATGCTGCTCTCCGTTCCGCTGACAATTATTGTCAAAATTGGCCTCGAGCAGACCGCCGGTGGACAAAGTATCGCTGTACTGCTGAGCGACATGAGCCATAAGGCCGATTAATTGTCCATCGACAGCATGGGCTTGCCCGTTCTTCCCGCTTCGCGATAGTTGCCTACTGCCCGCTGCCATTCCGACAGCGGGTAGAGGGTGACATCGCTGCACTGACTGGCGCGCAGTTTAGGCCAGATGCGCCGAAACTCCGCCTGCCACGCCTCAGCGCTCAGCGCGTCAAGATAGTTACGAATGTGAAACCACGCCACGCGCGGCAACGGCCGCTGCTGCCGGAAGGTCTGCCCGGAGAGCAGCCCGTAGCAGACAAAGGTGCCGGTTTCGGGCATCACGCTCAGGATCGTCTCCGCCAGGCTGCCGCCCGTGGCGTCGTACACCACGTCTGCGCGCGCGGCGGCAGCGTTGACGGCGGCCATATCGTGTTGCGCAATCGGGACGATCCCCTTTTCAGCCAGACGTTGAGCGTGCACGGGCGAGCGATGGATCCCGTAAACCGCCTCTGCACCCGCCTGGCGTGCCCATTGCCCGAGCAGAACGGCGCAGTCAGAACCGGCAGCGGTGAGCAGCACCGTTTTCCCGACCGGAGGATAGCGGTCCAGCATCATCTGTGCGGCAAGCGGATTGATATACGCCCGCGCGGCAAGAAGCGAGTCGACGTCGTCCGGGACGGGAACCGCATACGCCGCCGGGCAGTCGACATAGCGCTGCCAGGTTCCCTGCCCCCGTAACGGCAGGACCCGCTTGCCCAGCAGCGCCGGATAAGCGGCGGGCGTTTCGGTCACTATTCCGACCCCTTCATAACCGGCTATCGCAGGCAGCGGCGTGCGATGGCGATATGCCCCGGTGATGGGGATGAGATCGGAGGCGTTCACCGGAGAAAAAAGCATGCGCACACGTATCTCTCCCGGCTGTCGCGGGGACAATGGTGTGGTTTCTGCTTGCAGTACCGATTCAGGCTCACCAAACCGGCGATACCAGAGGGCCAGATTACGCATTGCGATCGCGCCACCCCATTTCCGGTGCGACATGTTTCAGGATGGACTCGATCACATGTGCGTTGTATTCCACGCCCAGCTGATTCGGCACGGTAAGCAACAGCGTATCCGCTTCCGCGATCGCTTCATCCTTTTTCAACTGTTCAATCAGCTTGTCTGGCTCTGCGGCATAGCTGCGTCCGAAAATAGCCCGCGTTTTCTCATCCAGATAGCCCACGCTGTCGCTCTCATTGCGGCTTGAGCCGAAATACATCCGGTCGCGCTCGTCCATCAGGGCAAAAATACTGCGGCTGACCGAAACGCGTGGCTGACGGGAATGCCCTGCCTCAGCCCAGGCCTGTCGGTAGGCACGGATCTGTTTTGCCTGCTGAATATGGAACGGCTCGTCGGTTTCATCATCTTTCAGCGTTGAGCTTTGCAGGTTCATCCCCAGTTTTGCCGCCCATACTGCCGTTGCATTAGAGCCAGCCCCCCACCAGATACGATCGCGTATGCCTTCTGAATGCGGCTCCAGACGCAACAATCCCGGCGGGTTTGGGAACATCGGCTGTGGGTTAGGCTTCGCAAACCCTTCACCGCGTAATACATCAAGCAGTACCTCAGTGTGGCGGCGCGCCATATCAGATTCGGTTTCCCCTTCCTGCGGCACGTAACCAAAATAACGCCAGCCATCAATCACCTGCTCCGGGGAACCCCGGCTGATACCAAGCTGTAATCGCCCGCCGGAGATGAGATCTGCCGCGCCAGCATCTTCCGCCATATACAGCGGATTTTCATACCGCATGTCGATCACGCCCGTCCCGATTTCGATGCGTTTGGTTTTCGCGCCTATTGCCGCCAGCAAGGGGAATGGCGAACTGAGCTGGCGGGCAAAGTGGTGCACACGGAAATAAGCCCCGTCCGCGCCCAGCTCTTCGGCTGCGACCGCCAGATCGATGGACTGTAGCAGCGTGTCAGCCGCGGTTCGCGTGCCGGACTGGGGTGACGGCGTCCAGTGACCAAACGACAAAAATCCAATCTTTTTCATAGTGGAGTATCCTGATAAAGCATTGCGTTATCCCTACTCTACGCATTAACGGATGAGAATAAATGGTGATTATTTAACGGAATGCTTCAAATAAACTGACAGAAAGACGCAAATCGCAGGCTGCCTTCCCGCAGAGGAGGCATTCTCCTGACATCTCATAATGGGATATAGTGTGAACTATTCTCTTTTTAACAGGTAACATCAGCAATGGCTCTGATCCCCAAAAACTACGCACGGCTGGAAAGCGGCTACCGTGAAAAAGCGCTAAAAATCTACCCCTGGGTTTGTGGACGCTGCTCGCGTGAGTTTGTTTATTCAAATCTTCGTGAACTCACGGTTCACCATATCGACCACGATCACACCAATAACCCGGAAGATGGCAGTAACTGGGAGCTGTTGTGCCTGTTTTGTCACGATCACGAGCACTCAAAGTACACCGAAGCGGATCAGTATGGCACCACCGTTGTCGCGGGTGAGGATGCGCAAAAAGACGTGGGTGTCGCCACGTTTAACCCCTTTGCCGATCTCAAGGCGATGATGGACAAGAAGAAGTAATATCGACGGCTTCACTGCCCATACCTGCCGTATGGGCACTTATATTCCTTAAACATTTCATTAAATACCCTTTCCGCCAGATTTGCCTCGCCGCCATTCTGGACATAACCCTCGCCCTCCTGCACCCGTACGACGTCACTCCTCGTTCCCCCTTGATCTTTGCTATCAATATACAATACTGTATATAAATACAGTATTTATTAACGGTGATCATAATGCAGTTTTTCACCCCACCTGGCGATACCAGAGCGAGCTGACCATGTTTGCACTGTGTGATGTGAACGCTTTCTATGCTTCCTGTGAAACGGTTTTTCGCCCGGACCTGAAGGGACGACCGGTGGTCGTGTTGTCCAATAACGATGGGTGCGTCATCTCTCGCTCCGCTGAAGCCAAACCCTTTGTGAAAATGGGTGAACCGTACTTCAAACAGAAAGATCGCTTCAGGCATCATGGCGTGGTTTGTTTCAGCAGTAATTATGAACTTTACGCGGATATGTCCAACCGGGTAATGAACACGCTTGAAGAGATGTCGCCTCGTAGCGAAATATACTCCATTGATGAGATCTTTTGCGATCTTACCGGGGTGCGTAATTGTCGCGATCTTTCCGATTTTGGGCATGAAATGAGAGCGACCGTACTGCAACGCACCCATCTGACCGTCGGGGTGGGCATCGCACCCACAAAGACGCTGGCGAAACTGGCAAATCACGCGGCAAAACGCTGGCAGCGCCAGACGGGAGGCGTTGTTGATTTATCCAATGTGGATCGTCAGAGAAAGCTGATGGCGGCGCTACCCGTCGAAGACGTTTGGGGGGTAGGACGTCGCATAGCGAAGAAGCTTGAGATGATGGGGATTAAGACCGTCCTGCAACTGGCAGACACCGATATCCGGTTCATAAGAAAACATTTCAATGTCGTGCTGGAGAGAACGGTGCGTGAATTACGGGGCGAACCGTGTCTTGAACTGGAAGAGTTTGCCCCGGTAAAGCAAGAAATCGTCTGTTCGCGCTCGTTTGGCGAACGCATCACGGAATATGACGATGTACGCCAGGCCATCTGTAGTTATGCTGCCCGGGCAGCAGAAAAACTTCGCAATGAGCATCAGCATTGCCGCTTTATCTCCGTATTTGTTAAAACCTCGCCCTTCGCACTTAACGAGCCATATTATGGCAATAGCGCGTCGGTAAAACTGCTCACCCCAACCCAGGATAGCCGGGATATTATCGGCGCATCAGTTCGTTGTCTGGATGCGGTCTGGAAGAACGGCCATCGGTACCAGAAAGCCGGAGTGATGCTGGGAGATTTTTATAGCCAGGGCGTCGCGCAACTTAATCTGTTTGACGACAACGCCCCCAGGAAAAACAGCCAAAAGTTAATGGATGTATTAGACCATCTGAATGCTGAAAATGGCCGTGGCACGCTTTACTTCGCGGGACAGGGTATTCAGCAACCGTGGCAGATGAAACGGGAAATGCTTTCACCCCGCTACACAACCCGCTTTGCGGATCTCCTCACTGTTAAGTGATATTAACAATTGCTGCTAAGTTGTAAATTTCTCCTTGCCGGACCGGACAAATCGGTTATCGTGCCAGGCAACTTTCACAGCAATAAAAGACAGTGGGATGCGCTATGGCGGTTTTTGATGGTCACAATGACCTGTTGCTTAATTTATGGCTTCACCATCGCCAGGATCCGGTAACGGCCTTCTTCTCCGGCATTGAAAACGGACACCTCGATTATCCGCGCATGCAGCAAGGCGGATTTTCCGGCGGGCTGTTCGCGCTGTTCGTGCCGCCGCAGGAGTATATCGCCCGCATGGCGCCACAATACGCCAGCGAGCCGTGGCAGCCGGTCGACATTCTCTGGCAGCAGCTGACGATCCTTAAGCAGCTTGTCGCCCACTCCGATGGCCGGGCGCGATTGTGCCTGAGCGCGGCGGATATCGAACGCTGCCGTCAGGATAAAGTGCTGGCGATGGTGGCGCATATTGAGGGCGCGGGCGGTTTTGACGGCGAGGGAGACGATCTACAGGCTTTCTATACCGCCGGGGTGCGCAGCATTGGGCCTTTCTGGAACATTGCTAACCGTTTTGGCACCGGCATTAACGGGGCGTTTCCCGGCAGCCCGGACAGCGGCCCAGGGCTTACCGCAGAGGGTATCGCCCTCATTAAGCACGCTAACGCCCTGAACATGCTGATTGACGTTTCGCATATGAATGAAAAGGCGTTCTGGGATACCGCTCGTCATTCCTCATCACCGCTGGTCGCCACCCACTCCAACGCCCATACGCTGTGCCCGCAACCGCGCAATCTGACCGATCGGCAGCTGCTGGCTATCCGCGACAGCGGCGGCGTGGCTGGCGTCAATTTCGGCAACGCGTTTCTGCGCGCCGACGGTAAACGCGATAGCGATACCCCGCTGAGTACGATTGTTCGCCATATCGACTATCTTATTAACATCATGGGTGACGATCATGTCGCGCTGGGCTCCGATTTTGACGGTATTACGTTGCCTGATGACTTACACGATGTGAGTGGTTTACCACGGCTAATCAGCGCGTTGCGTGACAGCGGCTATGATCAATTTGTGCTGAATAAGCTGCTGTGGGGTAACTGGCAAAAGGTATTGCAAAATGTTTGGCAACAATAGGTTACGTTGTAAACATTAAGTTAATTCCTTACATCTTTCGGGTTGAGCTTTGCCCTCCTGTGACGCATTATTTGATGACCATCACAAAACTGGCACAAACAATGGCGTTGGTGCTGCATTTTTAAAGAGGAAAAAACGATGTGGAAGAAACCTGCTTTTATTGATTTACGTCTTGGCCTGGAAGTGACCCTGTACATTTCCAACCGCTAATCGCTCTGCCCGCCATCCGTGCGGGCATTTTTGTTTGACTACCTGGCCCATCTTCATGTTTATTAAAGTCCTCGGTTCCGCCGCTGGCGGTGGTTTCCCCCAGTGGAACTGTAACTGCGCCAACTGTCAGGGTTTGCGCGACGGTACCCTTCAGGCGACCCCTCGCACCCAGTCGTCGATCATCGTCAGTGATAACGGCAAAGAGTGGGTGCTGTGTAACGCCTCCCCCGATATCAGCCAGCAGATTGCCCATACGCCAGAACTGAATAAGAAAGAGGTTCTGCGCGGCACGCATATTGGCGGCATTATTCTCACCGATAGCCAGATTGACCACACCACCGGGCTGCTCAGCCTGCGCGAAGGGTGCCCACATCAGGTATGGTGTACGCCGGAGGTGCATGAAGATCTTTCCAGCGGATTCCCGATTTTTACCATGCTCCGGCACTGGAACGGCGGCCTTATTCATCACCCGATTGCGCCGCTCACCGCCTTTAGCGTGGAAGCCTGCCCTGATTTGCAGTTTACCGCTGTCCCCATCGCCAGTAACGCACCGCCCTATTCGCCGTGGCGCGACCGCCCGCTGCCGGGGCATAACGTGGCGCTGTTTATCGAAAACCGCCGCAACGGTCAGACGCTGTTCTACGCGCCGGGTCTCGGTGAACCCGATGACGCTATCCTGCCGTGGCTCAAAAAGGCGGACTGTCTGCTGATTGACGGCACCGTCTGGCAGGACGATGAACTCCAGGCCACCGGCGTCGGGCGCAATACCGGCCGCGACATGGGCCATCTGGCGCTCGGCGATGAACACGGCATGATGGCGCTGCTGGCCTCGCTGCCGGCAAAGCGCAAGATTCTGATCCACATTAATAACACCAACCCGATCCTTAACGAGCAGTCGCCGCAGCGTCACGCCCTTGCGCAGCAGGGAATAGAAGTGAGCTGGGACGGGATGAACATCACGCTTCAGGACTAACTATGCACATTCGCGAAACGCTCTCGCCGCAAGAGTTTGAGCACGCCCTTCGGGCGAAAGGCGCCTACTATCATATTCACCATCCGTACCATATCGCGATGCATAACGGCGAGGCCAGCCGCGAGCAGATCCAGGGCTGGGTGGCGAACCGGTTTTACTACCAGACGACGATCCCACTGAAAGACGCGGCAATTATGGCGAACTGCCCGGATCCGCACACGCGTCGCAAATGGGTGCAGCGGATCCTCGATCACGACGGCAGCAACGGTCATGACGGCGGTATCGAAGCCTGGCTACAGCTGGGCGAAGCCGTGGGGCTCAGCCGCGAGGACTTAATCAGCGAACGCCACGTGCTGCCCGGCGTCCGTTTCGCCGTCGACGCTTACGTTAACTTCGCCCGCCGCGCCAACTGGCAGGAGGCTGCATGCAGTTCGCTCACCGAACTGTTCGCCCCGCAAATCCATCAGTCGCGTCTCGACAGCTGGCCACAGCACTACCCGTGGATCAAAGAGGAAGGCTATTTTTATTTCCGCAGCCGCCTCAGCCAGGCCAGCCGCGACGTTGAACATGGTCTGGAGCTGGCGAAGCGTTATTGCGATAGCGCGGAAAAGCAGAATCGGATGCTGGAGATCCTTCAGTTCAAACTCGATATCCTGTGGTCGATGCTCGACGCGATGACCATGGCCTACGCGCTACAGCGTCCGCCTTATCACACGGTCACCGACAAAGCGGCCTGGCACACAACCCGACTGGTATAAGCATGCAAAAAAACTCCATCGTCGCCTTTCGTCGCGGCTATCGCCTGCAATGGGAAGCCGCTCAGGACAGCCATGTCATCCTCTATCCGGAAGGCATGGCTAAACTCAATGAGACCGCCGCCGCGATCCTCGAACTGGTCGATGGCCAACGCGACGCGGCGGCCATCATTGCCATACTCAACGAACGGTTCCCGGAAGCCGGCGGCGTGGATGACGACGTCGTAGAATTCCTGCAAATTGCTTATCAACAGAAGTGGATTATTTTCCGTGAGCCAGAATAAACCTGCCGTCAATCCACCGCTGTGGCTGCTGGCGGAGCTGACCTATCGCTGTCCGCTACAGTGTCCTTACTGCTCTAACCCGCTGGACTTCGCCCGGCAGGATCAGGAGCTGACCACTGAACAGTGGATTGAGGTTTTCCGCCAGGCGCGGGCGATGGGCAGCGTGCAGATAGGTTTTTCCGGCGGCGAACCGTTGACGCGTAAGGATCTGCCGGAGCTGATCCGCGCCGCCCGCGATCTCGGTTTTTATACCAACCTGATCACCTCGGGAATTGGCCTGACGGAAAGCAAGCTCGACGCATTCAGCGAGGCCGGTCTGGACCATATCCAGATTAGCTTCCAGGCCAGCGATGAAGTGCTCAACGCTGCGCTGGCGGGGAATAAAAAAGCCTTCCAGCAGAAGCTGGCGATGGCCAAAGCGGTTAAAGCGCGCGATTACCCGATGGTGCTGAATTTCGTCCTGCACCGGCATAATATCGATCAGATCGATAAAATCATCGAACTGTGCATCGAGCTGGACGCCGACGACGTCGAACTTGCCACCTGCCAGTTCTACGGTTGGGCGTTCCTTAATCGTCAGGGGCTTCTGCCGACGCGGGAACAGATTGCCCGCGCGGAACGCGTGGTTGCCGAATATCGGCAAAAAATGGCCGCCAGCGGCAATCTGACCAACCTGCTGTTCGTCACCCCCGATTATTACGAAGAGCGGCCAAAAGGCTGTATGGGCGGCTGGGGGTCGATTTTCCTCAGCGTGACCCCGGAAGGCACGGCGCTGCCCTGCCACAGCGCGCGCCAGCTGCCGGTGGATTTCCCGTCGGTGCTTGAGCAGAGTCTGGAATCCATCTGGTATGACTCTTTCGGCTTCAACCGCTATCGCGGGTTTGACTGGATGCCGGAGCCGTGCCGCTCCTGCGATGAAAAAGAGAAAGACTTCGGCGGCTGCCGCTGCCAGGCCTTTATGCTCACCGGGAATGCGGATAACGCCGATCCGGTGTGCAGCAAATCGCCGCATCATCATAAAATCCTCGAGGCGCGACGCGAAGCAGCCTGTAGTGATATGAAGATCGGTCAGCTTCAGTTTCGCAACCGAACCCGTTCTCAGCTTATCTATAAAACCCGGGAACTGTAACGATAATGACCATCCGCATCGTGGAACTGGCAGGCGGTTTACGCGCAACGCTGGTGCATCAGCCGCAGGCGACACGCGCGGCGGCGCTGGCGCGCGTGAGTGCCGGAAGCCATCACGAGCCACCACGCTTCGCCGGTCTTGCGCATTTGCTTGAGCACCTGCTGTTCCGCGGTAGCGAGCGCTATCGGGGCGATGATCGACTCATGGCCTGGGTCCAGCGCCAGGGCGGCAACGTCAATGCCACCACGCTGGCTCGCCACAGCGCTTTTTTCTTCGAGGTTGCCGCCGAAAACCTGTCCGACGGCGTCGCGCGACTGCGGGATATGTTGCAGGCGCCGCTGCTTTCCCGGCTGGACATCCAGCGCGAAGTGGCGGTCATTGATGCGGAAAACCGGCTTATCCAGCAGCATGATGCCGCCCGGCGCGAAGCCGCGGCGCGCCACGCGATGGAACAACCGAAGGTTTTTCGCCGTTTTCAGGTGGGTAGCCATGATTCTCTGGGGCAAGACACGGGATCGCTGCACGCCGCGTTGCGCGACTTTCATCGCCGCTATTATGTGGCCGGACACCTGCAATTGTGGCTACAGGGACCGCAAACGCTGGATGCGTTAGCCGAGCTTGCCCATACGTTTGCGACAGGTTTTGCTTCAGGTGGCGTGCCTGAAGCCGCCCCCCCGTTACGCCTTAGCGCTGAAGCATATTATCAGCTGGCAGTGACGGAGCGACCCGCGCTGTGGCGCTGTCCGTTGATCCAAAAAAGTGACAACGTCACCTTTCTTCGGGAATTTTTGCTGGACGAGGCCCCCGGAAGCCTGATTGACGGGCTGCGGGCGCGCGGGCTGGCAGAAGAGGTATCGCTGGACTGGCTTTATCAGGATGACGATTACGGCTGGCTGGCGCTAACGCTTGACGGCGAACGGCCCGAGGCCATAGACGCGCAAATCACGCGCTGGCTGCGGGCCCTACAGCAAACGACGCAAGAGCAACAGCGGCATTATTATCGGCTGGCACAGCAGCGCTTTAACGCCCTGTCGGCCCTTGACCAGCTTCGCCAGCGGGCGTTTGGTTTTGCGCCCGGCGCGGCGCCGGTTGATTTTTCCGCCTTCTGTGCCGACTTACTGGCGGCGCCCACCTCATATCTGGCCTGCAAAAAAATGGAAGCCGCCGGGACAATTTCCAGCCAGGGATTTGCCCTGCCGCTTAGCCACTGGCGTCGCCAGCCGGTTGCGGATGAGAGCCCCACCGCGTTTTCCTTCTACCCGCAGGCTGCCCAATATTCTGCCCCAGCCCTGACGCCAGAAGCCGTTCCGCTGCTGCATTTACCGGCGCAGGCACAAGCGCCGACGCTGATCCTCCGCAGGCCTTTTTATTCGCGCGTAAGCGAGTCACAGGGGGTGGCGATCGGCAAACAATTACGCCCTCTTCTGGCTGAAATGCGCCATATCGGCGGCAGCGGCGAGTGGCAAACGGTTGACGGTAGCTGGCAGCTAACCCTGCGGCTTCCTGACGCCGTGGTGATGGCGGAACCCATCATCGGGGCGATAATCGATCGCCTCTCCCGCCCCACACCGGCTATTACGCCTGCGCCAGATGGCATTGCGATCCGTCAGTTGCTTAAGCAATTGCCTGAACGACTGGCATCGGAACCGTCACGGAATGGCTGGCTGGCGGCGTTAGCTGGCGGCAGCGCCGGACACGCGCACGGGTTAGCCCGGCAGCTTGGCCTGCTCCGGGCGCCGGTTAACGCTAAGCCGTTGCCGTTAAGCGATTGTCCCGGCGGGGTCGAACACATTCCGCACGCCAGCGAGGATTCGGCGCTGCTGGTGTTTATTCCCCTGCCGCCGGGTGCGTCGCTCGCCGCGCTGCGGCTGCTGGCGTTATGCTGCGAACCGCGATTTTTCCAGCGCCTGCGCGTGGAACAGCAGATTGGCTACGTGGTCAGCTGTCGTTATCAGCGTATTGCCGATCGCGATGGCCTGCTGCTGGCGTTACAGTCGCCTGATCGTTCTCCCGTGAACCTGTTGGGTTGCTGCAAACGATTTTTGCGAGAGCTGACGCTGTGCGATGAATCCGAGTTCAGCCTATTGCGACAGCAGCTGGCGACGCAGATCCGCTCACCGATGGATGCCAGCGCCACGGCAGTGGCCGCCCTGCGCCAGCGCTATGGTTTGCCGGTGTTAACGCCGCAGGCTATTGATGCCCTGCAACCTGACGAGATAGTCGCGCTATGGCGCGAGATGACTCGCCGTCGCCGACGCTGGCGGGTGCTTTTCACGGGCTGACCGGAACCGCAGCTTTCTTCCTGTGCGTGGTTTTCAGTCAAAAAAAAGCCCCGTACTACGACGGGGCCAGGCTGTTTATTTCGCTGTTATTTATCCAGCGCGTAGGCAATCACGTAGTCACCACGATCCGGCGACTGGCGCGCACCGCCAGCAGAGATCAGAATGTACTGTTTGCCGGTTTTCGGTGATACATAGCTGATAGGTCCGCCCTGGCTACCCACCGGGAGACGCGCTTTCCACACTTCTTCCCCCGTAGAGGAATCAAAGGCGCGCAGGTAGTAATCCTGGGTTCCCGCAATGAAGACCAGACCGCCCTGCGTGGCCAGCGTACCGCCCAGCGTCGGCATACCGACAGGCATCTGCATACGCATTTTTACCCCAAACGGACCGGTATCCTGAACGGTACCGACCGGCACCTGCCAGACGATTTTCTGTGTTTTCAGGTCAATCGCAGAGAGAGAGCCAAACGGTGGTTTCTGGCACGGAATACCCAGCGGTGACATGAAACGGTTTTTGTTGACCGAATACGGCGTTCCTTTCATCGGAACAGCGCCCATACCGGCGTTCACGGCTTCACCGCCCGTGTTTGCCACTGCGCTTTGCGGATCTTGTTTAATCAGCTGGACCCACAGACCCAGACGCATGTCGTTGACGAAGATGTACTGGTTGTTCGGATCCGTGGACAGACTACCCCAGTTCATTCCCCCCAGCGAGCCCGGGAAGCTCAGGGAAATATCGGTTCCCGGCATCGTGTACAGACCGTCATAACGCATTGATTTGAAGCTGATACGACAGGCCAGCTGGTCAAACGGCGTCGCCCCCCACATATCCGATTCTTTCAGGGTTTCCGCGCCAATCTGCGGCATCCCCACAGAGCGCGGCTGCGTTGTCGGGTACTGTTCACGTGGAATATCCGCTGGTTTTACCGGAACCTCTTTCACTTCAGTGAGCGGTTTACCCGTCAGGCGATCAAGAACATAAATTTGCCCCGCTTTGGTGCCCACCACCACCGCGGGCTTGTTGCCCTCTTTTGTCGGGAAATCAACCAGGCTCGGCTGCATCGGGATATCGAAATCCCAGAGGTCGTTATGCACGGTCTGGTATACCCACTTCTCTTTCCCGGTAGTCGCATCCAGCGCGAGGATTGAGGTGGCGTATTTATGATCTTCCGGAATACGGTCAGCGCCCCACAGGTCGACGGAGGAACTCCCCATCGGGATAAACACGGTATTCATCGACGCATCCCAGGACATAGAGGCCCAGGAGTTTGCAGAGCTACGTTTGTAGTGTTCGCCCGGCTTCAGAACATAGTTCGGATCCGGATTACGCGGGTCGAACGCCCAGCGCAGCTGGCCGGTGATCACGTCATAACCACGTATAACGCCTCCCGGCATATCGGTGCTGACGTTATCCGCAACGCGGCCACCAACGACAACCGTCGTACCCGCCAGCGTCGGGGCCGACGTCAGCACGTAGGTGGGATCTGACGCGTCGCCCATCCCTTCATGCAGGTTAACGCTGCCGTTAGTACCGAAGTCCGGGCAGAATTTGCCGTTATCGGCGTCTAACGCGATCAGCTTACCGTCAATAGTATTCATCAGGATACGGCGCTGGCATGCAGCGCCCGGTGCGACCTGCGCTGGCAGAACCGGCGTGGAGCCCGCTACCGTTGGCTGTGCCAGCGGTTTGGTGGCATCAAAGTATGCCAGGCCACGGCAGCGCATCCAGATTGCAGATTTGGCGTTGATTTCCGCTTTCCAGATCTCTTTCCCACTATCGGCATCCACGGCGATCACGTTGTTATGCGGCGTACAGAGGAAGACACGATCGCCAACCTGTAGCGGCGTTTGCTGATCTTCTGCGCCATTGCCGTCCGGACTTTCCGGTACGTCACCGGTATGGTAGGTCCAGACCGGTTTCAGGTTTTTCACGTTGTCACGGGTTATCTGGTCCAGCGCCACAAAGCGACTACCGCCGGCCGTATTACCGTAGTGATCCCAGTTCTGCTGTTTCGCATCATCTTTTACCGGTACCAGCGGACGTTTTTCACCGCTAAACGGCACGGTCGGATGGGGTTGAAACATCTGAACAAAGGTGACGCCCATGGCAATAATAAGGACCGCGCAGACCCCCAGGGCCCCTTTTGCGCAGGACGGTTTTCCTTCACGTTTACGCAATGCAGGCCAGGTGGCAGCTGCCAGCACCATCAGCCCGGCGGGTACCATTAAACGGGAAACCAGCGGCCAGAAGTCGAGCCCGGCATCGAAAAATGCCCAAATCAGGGTGCCAAGAAACACCAGGGCAAACAGCCCCACGGCAGAGGACTTGCGGCGGAAGAACTGAATCGCAGAGAGCAGAGTGATAACCCCGGCGATGAGAAAATACCAACTCCCCCCCAGGGAAACCAGTTTAAAACCGCCGATAGCAAAAAAGAGCCCCGTTACAAGAAGTATCACACCCACCAGCAGGCACCACGGGCCTAACCAGCCGGATGAGCGGGGATTATTGTCTGACATAAAAATGAATCTCCTGATTACTTTATAACAGCAAGGTTTTATTGACTGCCACGATGCTAAAACCCTGCGTAACATCAATTGTTCGTGTGCGAATCATAAATTAAAATTATAATGTAGACAAAATGTATTCTGTCGGAAGAAAAGAAAACTCACTAAAGTGCAGGAACATAACAAAATAAAAAAAATGGGATATCACTCTGTAATTCGCCAATACCAGAATATTTGACCAGCAAGTTCCGGCTTATGCGATGAATATCAGGTTTGCCGACAAGACAGCTCAGGTGACGTAAGATTTTTGCATGATGAGAATTAACTTATTGCCTATTAATTAAGCTTCACAAACACGATCAGCTCGCGGATTTCACGATATACGTCACTACACCAAAGATATCGAGCGTATCGTCGCTGCCGACAATAATCGGTGAATAGGCGCTGTTCATGGGGTTGAGTTGAATATTGGGACGCAGCTGGAGGCGCTTCACGGTAAATTCGCCCTCTACCGCCGCAATCACGATATCGCCATGCTCAGGCTTGCGGGAACTGTCCACCACCAGCAAATCACCGTTATTGATCCCCCCTTCTATCATCGAGTCACCGGCGGCTTTGACAAAGTAAGTGGAGCTGGGATGGGCGACTAATAACTCGTTTAAATCGATACGCCGCTCTACATAATCCGCTGCCGGGCTGGGGAAGCCGCACTGTACTAAGTCGCTGAAAAGTGGAATAGCAACGATTTCACGCAACTCTGCGGGTCTGAAAAAGATCATGATAAACACCTCCATACTGTTTTTATATACAGTAGTTTTAACTGAGGTATCGATCAAGCCATGTCAGCGTAAGCGGCTGGCTACGCCTTAACCGCTTCGCTTATAACCCCCTATAGCAATGAAGATTATTTGTTTTGTAAATTTTTACGTATGGGCAAGCTTAACGCGTCATAAAACATCACTATCAAATCACTTACTAATTACTTCTAAATACACAAAAGACAACTTAGCATCACTGCATAATCACTATCCGTTGACTTTCTATTTAGACTGGCGCATATTTTACAGCACAAATTAACAAGACAATTTTTGGAGGACGTTTTCTATGCCCGCCCGTGATTATCCCGATAAGCGTGTTGCTCGCGGTGTCGCAAAGGAGGCCGAACTCAGGATGTTAAGTGCGCGCATCGATCCTGCGCTGATGGAGTACATCCGCATTACTGCGTATGAAACACGGAAAAGTAAGCAGGAAATCGTGGCGGAAGCGTTAGCGCTTCACCGCCAAAGAAGTCAGATTGGATCATAAACAGCAAAAGCCCGAAAAATCCTCCGGGCTTTTGCTGGTATCGGGATTACCCCACCAGAGAATTTAACGTCTCCAGCGCCTCAGGCGGCAATACCAGATCGACTGCCGCCAGGTTTTCACGCAGATGCGCCACCGATGAGGTTCCCGGGATCAAGAGGATATTTGGCGAGCGTTGCAGCAGCCATGCCAGCGCCACCTGCATCGGCGTCGCGCCCAGTGAATCCGCCACCGCCTGTAGTCCGGAAGATTGCAGTGGCGTGAAACCACCCAGCGGGAAGAACGGCACCCAGGCAATCCCCTGCTGCGCCAGCGAATCAACCAGCGCATCGTCACCGCGATTCACAACGTTGTACATGTTCTGTACGCACACCACGGAAACCATCTTCTGCGCTTCAGCAACCTGCGAAGCGGTGACGTTGCTCAGCCCAATATGACGAACCAGCCCCTGCTGTTGCAGCTCCGCAAGGGTGCTCAGCGGCGCGGCAATCGAGCCTTCCGCCGGTCCGTGGGCGCTAAACATGATCCGCAGGTTAACCACGTCCAGCACATCCCGCTTCAGGTTACGCAGGTTATCATGCACCGCCTGCGTCAGCTCCTGCGCGGAAAACGCCGGCAGCCAGGAGGCATCCTCGCCGCGTCGGGCTCCGATCTTGGTCACAATCGTAAGGTCGTCCCGGTACGGATGAAGCGCCTCGCAGATAAGCTGGTTGGTCACATGAGGTCCGTAAAAATCGCTGGTATCAATGTGATTCACACCCAACGCCACCGCTTCACGCAGCACCGCCAGCGCCGCATTTTTATCTTTTGGCGGACCAAAAACGCCAGGCCCGGCAAGCTGCATCGCGCCATAGCCAAATCGTTTAACCGTACGCGTTCCGAGCGTGAACGTTCCGCTTTTATCTATGCTGCTCATGCTGACCTTCCTCATAAAAAATGATCCGGATTTACAACAGGTTCCGCAACGAAACCATTAGTTAAGCAATAGTAAAATTAAAGTTTAAATTCGCTACGACGATAGTATTGATGTAACCCTGCCTCTTCTCTTACGGATGACCGCCATGCTGAAAAATCTGCACGTGATTACCGGTATTATCTTTGCCCTCACCATATTCTGTCTGCTGCAAGTTGTCACGGGAGGGTTGTTCTACTCTGCCGTTAACAACGATCGTCACAACTTTCAGAACTCCGGGTTACTCAATGCCCAACAGGAAAGCCTGAGCGACAGCGTTAACACGCTGGTGAAAACGCGCGTTACCGTTACCCGCGTGGCGATCCGCTACCTGAAAAACCAGCGCGATCCGGCCTCTCTCGCGGCGATCAACACGCTGCTGGGCACCGCCAACGGTTCGCTGGCCAAAGCCGAAGACTATTACAAAAACTGGCAGGCTATTCCGCAGGTGAAGGGCCAGCATGCCGCGCTCACCGAAGAGATGCAGAAAGCCTGGAAGCAAATGCACGAGGTGATGCGCTTGTCCATTGAGTATCTGCGCGCCGATAACTATCAGGCCTATGGCGACCTGGACGCCCAGCAGGCGCAGGATGAGATGGAGGCGGTCTATACCCGCTGGCGCGCTGAAAACAACGTTCTGCTGAAAGCCGCCGCCGAAGAGAACCAGAGCAGCTTTACCCAGATGCAGTGGACGCTGGCGGCGATCTTCCTGACCGTGATCGCCGTGCTGGTGGTGATCTGGCAGGGTTTACAGCACCTGCTCCTGAAACCGCTCAACGCCATCATGAACCATATTCGCACCATCGCGAGCGGCGATCTGACGCAAAATGTCGCGATTGCCGGGCGCAACGAGATGGGCCAGCTGGCTGCTGGTCTGCACGAGATGCAGCAGTCGCTGGTGAGCACCGTCAGCGCCGTGCGCGGCAGCACAGATTCTATCTACACGGGCGCAGGAGAAATTGCCGCCGGAAGTAACGACCTTTCCGCCCGAACCGAGCAGCAGGCAGCCTCGCTGGAAGAGACCGCCGCCAGCATGGAAGAGCTGACAGCCACGGTGAAACAGAACTCGGATAACGCCCGCCAGGCGACGCTGCTGGCGAAGAATGCGTCTGAAACCGCCGCACGCGGCGGTCAGGTGGTGGATAACGTGGTGCGTACCATGAATGACATTGCCGACAGTTCTCAGCAAATTGCGCATATCACCGGCGTTATCGATAGCATTGCCTTCCAGACCAATATTCTCGCGCTCAACGCGGCGGTTGAAGCCGCCCGTGCCGGGGAACAAGGTCGCGGCTTTGCGGTCGTGGCAGGTGAAGTACGGACGCTGGCCAGCCGCAGCGCGCAGGCGGCAAAAGAGATCAAAGGGCTTATCGAGAACTCTGTCAGCCGGGTGAATACCGGCTCGGAACAGGTGAGCGAGGCGGGTGCGACCATGAAAGAGATCGTCGCGGCCGTGACGCGCGTAACCGATATTATGGCTGAGATTTCCTCGGCGTCTGACGAGCAGAGCCGCGGTATAGAGCAGGTCAGCCTGGCGGTCTCGCAGATGGACAGCGTCACGCAGCAAAACGCCGCGCTGGTACAGGAGTCGGCAACGGCGGCGGCGGCGCTGGAAGATCAGTCTGAACAGCTGCGTCAGGCCGTGGCGGCATTCCGGCTGAACGCTCAGGCATCGCCGGCGGCTCGCCCTAAAAACGTGAAAACGCCCGTACTGCTGCGCCCGTCAGCGGCAGGCGCGAATACAGCTGACGCGAACTGGGAAACCTTCTGAGTGACAGGCGGGCATATCGCCCGCCTGCCTGATTAGCGGCTGCGCTTGGCGTGGCGTTCCCAGTTATCTCGCTTCGCATCCTCTGATTTACGCAACGAGACATAGCATGCTCCGCTGCCGCCGTGATGCGGCTGCGCTTCGCAAAAGGCCTGTACTTCGTCGAACTCGGTCAACCAGCGCGCAAGATAGCTGCGCACTACGTTAGGGTGCGACTGCTGTTCACGCCCTTTACCATGCACGATGATCAGGTTGCGTAGCCCGTCACGTCCGGCCTGGCGAATAAAGGAATAGACCAGCTGGCGGCATTGCTCCGCAGGCTGGCGTAACAGCGTTAAGCTGGCCTGACGGGAATATTTGCCGGAACGCAGCTTATCAAATACCCCCTGCTGTACCCCTTCACGCTGGAACATCAGCGGCTCGTCAAGGGGCAACAGTTCCAGAAACCCCAGCGTCAGAAAGTTATCGAGCTGCTCAGTATCTATTTCCTGACGCGCCCGCGTGTTGCGGCTCTGCTGCCAGTGAATATCCGCGCAGCGTTTGAGCGGCTGGACATCCTCCATGGCGTCAAGAAAAAGTGATTTGTCGTCAGGGTTCATGGAAATCCTCCGGCTACATCTGAGTGATGTACTATACCTGCGCCCGTTGCGGGTCTCAATCACCCGGGCACGGGTACAAATAATGGCTTAAGGAACAGATAATCGCAGACGCAATAAATTTAATCTAACCTTAACTTAAATTTCAGCCGTAATTAATTAAATAAATACGTTAAAAAATCGTGAAATCAATCACTCAACGTCCTTCTCTTTTAAGAAAAAGCTGTTATAACTTAATAAACCTGCCCAATGGATAATGCATGTAGGATCCGCGAAAGGATGCACGACTGTGTGTTCTGTGGAGTCTGTCTGATGTCGGGCAGACTCTATTTTTTATTGTTGTTATTTTTATTAAATTAATTTCCTGGCCTCTCTTCGAAACTGCGTGATTAATGATTCGGCAAGCGGTGTCTGGCGAGAATCACGACGCTGAATTAAATAATATGCCGCTTTAGGCAGGGTTTCGACAACCGGCAGCATTATCAGACGGTGCGCCAGAAGCGGATCGCAGCCCAGCTCCTGCGGTAAAATGCTGATGAAATCGCTTTGTGCGACGAGGCTAATACAGGAGGAAAAGGTCTCACAGACAACGCCAATTCGCGGTATTTGAGAGCGATGGTTAAAAGTATCCTGCAACTGCTTATAATAACTTCCCCGGGGCGTAGGCATCGTCCAGTTATATTGCAGAAGCTCATTAATTGAGGTCGCCCCTGTCGCCGGATGTCCTGCCCGACAAAATACGGCAAAAGGCTTTTCGAACAGCTTTTCAAACGTAAATTCGTGATCGTACGGCCCCTGATAATAGGTATTGATGGTAAAGTCCAGCTCACCCTGACGTAATTCATTAATCATCGACACCAGCTGGCCTTCCATAATCCGAACGTTGACCTGAGGATGCTGCGCATGAAAACGCGTAATGACGGCTGGCATCAGGCTGCGTGAAATGCTGGCTCCCATCCCAATATTGATCTGCCCGGCGAGTTCGCCCTGCCGCTGGCGGATGTCATCCTGCGCCGCGCGTAGCTCTTCCAGAATCAAATTAGCGCGGTGATAAAATCCTTCCCCGCACTCGGTCAGCGCGACGCCTTTACTCCTGCGCACAAACAGCTGGGCCGCCATACCCTCCTCCAGCTCTTTAATGGATTTGGTCAGCGCGGGCTGCGAAAGATTAAGCGTCCGGCTGGCGCCGCGAATACTGCCCTGTCGCGCCACCTCGACAAACGCCCTGATTTGATGAAATTTAATCTGAAATGACATAACGCAACCGATAACCGTTGTTTATCAGAGTAAAGAAACTGTCATCTACTTTAATGGAAACGGATGTGCGAGGGTAATTCCTGAACGGTTAAAACTGTGAAAAAACGATTAGTGATAAGTAAAAACTATCACAGCGTGAAGCAGTTCACATATTTTAATGATGACAGGAAAAGATATGAACGCACTGGCGCAGTACATCCAGACATTAGCCCCACAACTGAGCGCATGGCGTCGCGATTTCCACCATTTCGCGGAATCCGGTTGGGTGGAGTTTCGCACTGCGGCAAAAGTGGCGGAGATCCTCGCCTCACTGGGTTACGAGCTGGCGATGGGTCGCGACGTGGTCGACGCCGAAAGCCGTATGGGACTGCCCGATGACGCCACCCTTTCGCGAGAGTTTGCCCGCGCCCGGGCGCAGGGCGCGCCGGAGAAATGGCTGGCGCCGTTTGAGGGCGGGTTCACCGGCATTGTCGCGACCCTGAATACCGGCCGCCCGGGCCCAACCCTGGCGTTTCGCGTGGACATGGACGCCCTTGATTTAAGCGAAGCGCTCGACGACAGCCATCGCCCGTTCCGCGACGGGTTTGCCTCCTGCAATCCGGGAATGATGCACGCCTGTGGCCACGACGGGCATACCACCATTGGTCTGGGGCTCGCGCAGGTGCTTAAGCAGCATGAAGCGCAGCTCAACGGCACCATCAAACTGATCTTCCAGCCTGCCGAAGAGGGTACGCGCGGCGCGCGCGCTATGGTCGCCGCAGGCGCGCTGGACGGCGTAGACTACTTTACCGCCATTCATATCGGAACCGGCGTTCCGGAAGGGACAGTGATCTGCGGCAGCGATAACTTCATGGCGACCACCAAATTTGACGTGCGCTTTACCGGAGTCGCCGCACACGCTGGCGGTAAACCGGAAGAGGGCCGTAACGCCCTGCTTGCTGCTGCCCAGGCCGCTATCGCGCTGCATGGCATCGCGCCACACAGCGAAGGCGCGTCCCGGGTTAACGTCGGGGTCATGCAGGCGGGCAGCGGACGCAACGTGGTTCCGGCTGATGCGTTACTTAAGGTTGAAACCCGCGGCGAAAGCGAGGCCATTAATCAGTATGTCTTTGAGCGCGCGCAGGCGGTAATTACCGGCGCGGCGGCGCTCTATGGCGTAACAGCCGGGATAAACCTGATGGGGGCGGCGACCTCCAGCGTCCCTTCCCCGGCCTGGGTCGATTATCTGCGCGAGCAGGCAAGCCAGGTGCCCGGTGTGACTCATGCCATTAATAAGGTCAAAGCGCCTGCGGGCTCCGAAGACGCCACGCTAATGATGGCCCGCGTGCAGCAGAACGGCGGCATGGCCTCGTATATGGTTTTCGGCACCCAGCTGAGCGCCGGACATCACAACGAAAAATTCGATTTTGATGAGCAGGTGATGAACGTTGCCATCGAAACGCTGGCGCGAACTGCGCTTAATTTCCCGTGGACGCGAGGTGTGTAATGCAGGAGAACTACGCTTTTATCGCTGATGCCATCGACACGCGATGTCAGACGTTTACCGATATTGCCGACGACATCTGGGATCATCCCGAAACGCGCTTTGAAGAGTTCTGGTCCGCCGAACGCCTCGCCAGCGCGCTGGAAGCCGAGGGCTTTACCCTGACGCGGGAAGCCGGAGGCATTCCCAACGCCTTTATTGCCAGCTACGGCAGCGGCAAGCCCGTTATCGCCCTTCTGGGCGAATACGATGCCCTGGCCGGGCTAAGCCAGCAGGCACACTGCGCGACGGCGCAATCCGCCACCCCGGGGGCGAACGGCCACGGCTGCGGGCATAACCTCTTAGGCACGGCTGCCTTTGCCGGGGCGGTGGCGGTGAAAAGCTGGCTGGAACAGCACGGCGGCAGCGGAACGGTGCGTTTTTACGGCTGTCCCGGCGAGGAAGGCGGCTCCGGTAAAACCTTTATGGTGCGTGAAGGATTATTTGACGACGTGGACGCTGCCGTGACATGGCACCCGGAAGCCTTTGCCGGGATGTTTAACGTCAGCACGCTGGCCAATATTCAGGCCGCCTGGCGGTTTAAGGGGATCGCCGCCCATGCCGCTAACTCCCCACATCTGGGACGCAGCGCGCTGGATGCCGTGACGTTGATGACCACCGGCACAAACTTCCTCAACGAACACATCATTGAAAAAGCGCGCGTTCATTACGCCATCACCGATACCGGCGGAATTTCGCCTAACGTGGTGCAGGCCCAGGCCGAGGTGCTGTACCTGATCCGCGCCCCGGAGATGGCCGATGCGCAGCAGATCTACGCGCGCATCGAGAAAATCGCCCAGGGCGCGGCGATGATGACCGAAACCACCGTCGAGTGCCGCTTTGATAAAGCCTGCTCCAGCTATCTGCCGAACCGAACGCTCGAAGCGGCGATGTACCGCGCATTGCAGCATTACGGCACGCCGGCCTGGACGGAAGAGGAACGCGAATTTGCCCGTAAAATCCGCGCTACGCTCACGGCAAACGATCTGCAAAACAGCCTGAAAAACATTGCCGCAACGGGGGCCGAAGAGGGAAAAGCGTTTGCCCGACGCCATCAGGAGACGTTGCTGGTGGATGAAGTTGCCCCTTATGCCATCACCGATAACGTGCTGGCAGGCTCCACCGATGTGGGGGATGTCAGCTGGAAGATGCCTGTCGCACAGTGCTTTAGCCCCTGTTTTACCGTGGGCACCCCGCTGCATACCTGGCAATTAGTGGCGCAGGGGCGTACCTCTATTGCCCATAAAGGCATGTTGCTGGCCGGAAAAGTGATGGGCGCGACCGCGCTGCATCTGCTTCAGGATGCCGACCTGTTGCGAAAATGCCGGGAAGAGTTCGAACAACACATAACAGAAAAACCGTACGAGTGTCCGATCCCGCAGGGCGTGACACCGTCACCTTTAAAATAAAAAAACACAACACAACAACACAACAACAGTCCCGAGGAACGCCCATGAGTATGTCTTCCATACCTTCGCATTCCCCATCCGGTAAGCTCTATGGCTGGGTTGAAAGGATCGGCAATAAAGTGCCGCACCCTTTCCTGCTTTTTATCTATTTAATTGTCATCCTGATGGTCGCGACGGCCGTGCTGTCCGCCTTTGAGGTGAGCGTGCGCAGCCCGGCCGACGGCAGCATGGTGGCAGTGAAAAACCTGCTCAGCGTTGAAGGGTTGCACTGGTTTTTG
The DNA here is from genome assembly GCF_001037675.1 of Enterobacter sp. MGH119. NCBI lineage: Bacteria > Pseudomonadati > Pseudomonadota > Gammaproteobacteria > Enterobacterales > Enterobacteriaceae > Enterobacter > Enterobacter sp. MGH119. The sequence goes on from NZ_KQ089929.1 coordinate 1,206,226, forward strand.
CCGAACGTGATTAAAAACTTCAGCGGTTTTGCGCCGCTGGGCGCCATCCTGGCGCTGGTGTTAGGCGCGGGACTGGCCGAGCGCGTGGGTCTCCTGCCCGCGCTGATGGTCAAAATGGCCTCGCACGTCAGCGCGCGTTATGCCAGCTATATGGTGCTGTTTATTGCCTTCTTCAGCCATATCTCGTCCGACGCGGCACTGGTGATCATGCCGCCGATGGGGGCGCTGATTTTCCTCGCCGTTGGTCGTCATCCTGTTGCGGGCCTGCTGTCGGCGATTGCGGGCGTCGGCTGTGGGTTTACCGCTAACCTGCTTATCGTGACCACCGATGTGCTGCTCTCCGGCATCAGCACAGAGGCAGCCAGCACCATCGATGCGACCATGCACGTCAGCGTGATCGACAACTGGTACTTTATGGCCAGTTCAGTGATTGTCCTGACGATTGTCGGGGGTCTGATTACCGATAAAATCATTGAGCCGCGCCTGGGTAAATGGGAAGGCCGGAGCGATGAAAAGCTGGAGACGCTGAGCAAAGAGCAGCAGTTCGGCCTGCGCGTAGCCGGGATCGTCTCGCTGGCGTTCATTGCGGTGGTGGCGCTGATGGTGGTACCGGAAAATGGCGTGCTGCGCGATCCGATCAAACACACCGTACTGCCCTCGCCGTTTATTCAGGGCATTGTGCCGCTGATAATTCTCTTCTTCTTCGTCGTTTCGCTCGCGTACGGCATCGCCACCGGCAAAATCCGCCGTCAGGGAGATCTGCCGCACCTGATGATCGAGCCGATGAAGGAGATGGCGGGTTTTATCGTGATGGTGTTCCCGCTGGCGCAGTTTGTCGCCATGTTTAACTGGAGCAACATGGGCAAGTTTATGGCCGTGAGCCTGACGGACGCGCTGGAGGCGGCGGGGTTGAGCGGTGTTCCGGCGTTTGTCGGCCTGGCTCTGCTGTCGTCCCTGCTGTGCATGTTTATTGCCAGCGGGTCGGCCATCTGGTCGATTCTGGCGCCCATCTTTGTCCCCATGTTTATGATGCTCGGCTTCCATCCGGCGTTCGCCCAGATCCTGTTCCGTGTCGCCGATTCCTCGGTGATCCCGCTGGCGCCCGTGTCACCCTTCGTTCCGCTGTTTTTAGGCTTCCTGCAACGCTACAGACCGGAGGCTAAGCTGGGTACCTACTATTCGCTGGTTCTGCCCTATCCGCTTATCTTCTTAGGGGTATGGCTGGTGATGCTGGTGGCGTGGTATCTTGTCGGCCTGCCGATTGGACCGGGTGTTTACCCGAGGCTGAACTAAGGAGTACTGATGCTGAGATTACTCGAAGATAAGATTGCGACGCCGCTGGGGCCGCTGTGGGTTATCGCGGATGAAGCGTTCAATCTGCGCGCGGTTGAATGGGAAGAGCACAGCGACCGGATGGTTGAGCTGCTCAACATCCATTATCGCGCCGAGGGATACGAGCGTGTTACTGCCCGTAATCCTGGCGGGCTGAGCGATAAACTGACGGCCTACTTCGAGGGCGATCTCAGCATTATTAATACCCTGCCAACCGCCACGGCGGGCACCCCTTTCCAGCGCGAGGTGTGGCAGGCGCTGCGTAATATTCCCTGCGGGCAGGTGATGCACTACGGTCAGCTGGCAGAACAGCTTGGTCGTGCCGGCGCGGCGCGCGCGGTCGGTGCGGCAAATGGCTCTAACCCCGTCAGCATTGTGGTGCCTTGCCATCGCGTGATTGGGCGCAACGGCACCCTCACCGGCTATGCCGGGGGCGTACAGCGCAAAGAGTGGCTGCTGCGTCACGAAGGGTATTTTCTGCTGTAATTCCCAGGCTTTTTGTGCTTAATTTTCTTCCTGTTAGGTTCATAATCCTTAATCATTCTGTGGAATTTCAAGGAGATGGCAACACGCTGCCGTCTCTTGTCTTTATTGGGGGTTTGCCAGACTTACGTCCTTACCAAAAAGATGTTAAAATTGACCAATATCAATTAAGGCTTGAGCAAACCTATGATCCCGGAAAAGCGAATTATACGACGCATTCAGTCTGGCGGTTGTGCTATCCATTGCCAGGATTGCAGCATCAGCCAGCTCTGTATCCCGTTTACTCTGAATGAGCACGAACTCGATCAGCTTGACAATATCATCGAGCGCAAAAAGCCTATTCAGAAAGGGCAGACGCTGTTTAAGGCGGGAGACGAACTGAAATCGCTCTATGCTATCCGTTCTGGCACCATCAAAAGCTACACCATTACCGAACAGGGCGACGAGCAGATCACCGGCTTCCATCTGGCAGGCGATTTAGTCGGCTTTGACGCCATCGGCAGTGGCCATCACCCGAGCTTTGCTCAGGCGCTGGAAACCTCTATGGTCTGCGAAATTCCGTTTGAGACGCTGGACGATCTGTCCGGTAAGATGCCGAACCTGCGTCAGCAGATGATGCGTCTGATGAGCGGTGAGATCAAAGGCGATCAGGATATGATCCTGCTGCTTTCTAAGAAGAATGCCGAAGAGCGTCTGGCCGCCTTTATCTATAACCTCTCCCGCCGTTTCGCGGAACGTGGCTTCTCCCCGCGTGAATTCCGTCTGACCATGACGCGCGGTGATATTGGTAACTATCTGGGCCTGACCGTGGAAACCATCAGCCGTCTGCTGGGTCGCTTCCAGAAGAGCGGAATGCTGGCGGTTAAAGGTAAGTATATCACCATCGAAAACGGTGAAGCGCTGGCCATTCTGGCGGGTCACTCACGTAACGTGGCATAACTCTCCCGGATATCTTATGCCAGGTCGATAAATTTTCATGATTATTGATCTGGCAAAAACTTCCCCCCTGTTTCATTCAAGATATATAGGTTACTCTTTTACTTACAGACTGTGGTGACAGTAGTAAGGAGACCTGTATGGCAAAGTATCAAAACATGCTGGTGGCTATCGATCCTAATCAGGACGATCAGCCGGCATTACGACGTGCTGTGTATTTACATCAACGGATTGGTGGCAAAATTAAAGCCTTTTTGCCGATTTATGACTTCTCATACGAGATGACCACCCTTCTGTCGCCTGACGAGCGCACCGCTATGCGTCAGGGAGTGATCAGCCAGCGTACCGCGTGGATCCGCGAGCAGGCGAAGTATTACCTGGAAGCGGGCGTACCGATTGATATTAAAGTAGTCTGGCACAACCGCCCCTTCGAAGCCATTATTCAGGAAGTGGTGGCCGGTGGGCATGACCTGCTGCTGAAAATGGCGCACCAGCATGACAAACTGGAATCCGTGATTTTCACTCCAACAGACTGGCACCTGCTGCGCAAATGCCCTTGTCCGGTATGGATGGTGAAAGATCAGCCGTGGCCTGAGGGCGGGAAAGCCGTCGTGGCGGTCAATCTGGCCAGCGAAGAGGATTATCACAATTCGCTGAACGAGAAACTGGTGAAGGAGACGCTTCAGCTTGCCGACCAGGTTAACCATACTGAAGTCCATCTGGTGGGCGCCTATCCGGTTACGCCAATCAATATCGCCATCGAGCTGCCTGAATTTGACCCGAGCGTGTATAACGACGCGATTCGCGGTCAGCATCTGCTGGCCATGAAAGCGCTGCGCCAGAAATTCAGTATCGATGAGAACATGACCCACGTAGAAAAAGGGTTACCGGAAGAGGTTATTCCGGATCTGGCGGAGCATTTGCAGGCCGGGATTGTGGTGCTGGGCACCATCGGCCGGACCGGTATTTCTGCCGCGTTCCTGGGAAATACCGCCGAGCAGGTGATCGACCATCTGCGCTGCGACCTTCTGGTCATCAAACCGGATCAATATCAGACGCCGGTTGAGCTGGACGATGAGGAAGACGATTGACCCCAAAATGAAAGCCCGCCGGTAACGGCGGGCTTTTTTTATTGCGCTTCGCTCAACCGTTGCGCAGATGCCTCGTCGCTGGCATTCATCCAGGGCGCGTGCAGAACCATGCTCGGTAGCGCCAGCTTGATCTCCTGCTGGTTCAGCCCCTCCAGGATACGAATATTGATCTCCTGCTGAATATCCATGTACTTGTTGTAATCCGCCGTATTAACAATATGAACCACCTCGAAGGTCAGGCGATCGCGATCGAAGCCCAGGAAATGGGCGCGGTCAAACTTCGTTTCCCCGACGTCGGTAATGATCTGTTTGACCATCTCACCCACTGAACGCAGTTTTTCCGGCGCCGTGTCGCTGGCGACTCCGAAGGTAAAAACAATCCGCCGCGTTTGCATCCGCTTATAGTTATGCAGCGTCTGTTGCAGCAGGATGGCGTTCCCGCAGACAATCTGCTCCCCGCTCAGGCTGCGGATACGGGTGGTTTTCAGACCAATGTGCTCTACCGTCCCGGCGACATCGTTAAACACCACAAAATCGCCGATTTCGAACGGCTTATCAAAACCGATGGAGAGCGATGCAAACACGTCGCTCAGGATCGTTTGCACCGCGAGGGCGATAGCAATACCCCCTACCCCAAGGCTGGCAACCAGAGCAGTGATGTTGACGCCCGCGTTAGCAAGAATAGACAGCAGCATCACTGACCAGACAATGGCACGGAGGATAAGCCCCGTGATCACCAGCGTCACCGGGTTTTTATGGCTTCCCGGCGCCAGCATGACGTGACGAAGCCACGACACCACCCCCTGATCCATCCACAGCGCCACCTGGATAGCGAAGACCAGGAACCAGGCGTGGCTCACGGTACCAAAGAGATGATCCGGTAAGTCGACGAAACGCAGGCTGAACAACAGCGCCACGACAAAAAGCAGGACGCGGCTGGTGCGGTTAAGCATATCCGTCAGGATAAAGCGCATCCGGTTGGTGCTGGGGTGCTTGTCGCCCCAGGTGGTGATCCCTTTCTTAACGAAGGCGATCAGGCGCGTCAGCAGCCAGTACACCAGCAGAGTCACAAAGACCACCGTGGCGACGCCGATCCAGAAAGACGGCGTCATCATCAGCTCGATGATGTCGAAGCGGGACAAAAATCGCATTACACCTCCTCGTATTACACAAAGGGTAAAGTATAGACAGAGGAGAAAAGCTGGCCGCAGAAATAAGAAAACCGCCCCAGGGGGCGGTTTGTCAGGATGAAGCGAAATTACAGCGCTTTCAGGATCGCATCCACGCTGGCCTTGGCGTCGCCAAACAGCATGTGGGTGTTATCTTTAAAGAACAGCGGGTTCTGCACGCCAGCATAGCCGGTGTTCATAGAGCGTTTGAAGACAATAACGTTCTGCGCCTTCCACACTTCGAGAACAGGCATACCCGCAATCGGACTACGCGGATCGTCCTGCGCCGCCGGGTTAACGGTGTCGTTGGCGCCAATCACCAGCACGGTGTCGGTGTCGGCGAAATCATCGTTGATCTCGTCCATTTCCAGCACGATGTCGTAAGGCACCTTCGCTTCCGCCAGCAGCACGTTCATGTGGCCTGGCAGACGCCCCGCCACCGGGTGAATACCAAAGCGAACCTTGATACCGCGCGCGCGGAGTTTCTCGGTGATTTCCGCCACCGGATACTGCGCCTGCGCCACCGCCATGCCATAGCCTGGGGTGATGATGACGGAATGCGAGTTTTTCAGCATCTCTGCGGTGTCTTCCGCGCTGATTTCACGGTGTTCACCCACTTCCTCATCAGAACCGGTTGATGAGCCGTCAGAACCGAAGCCACCCGCGATGACGCTGATAAACGAACGGTTCATCGCCTTACACATGATGTAAGACAGGATCGCACCGGAAGAACCGACCAGCGCACCGGTGACAATCAGCAGGTCGTTGCTCAGCATAAAGCCTGCCGCCGCCGCCGCCCAACCGGAGTAGGAGTTCAGCATGGAAACGACTACCGGCATATCTGCTCCGCCGATAGACGCCACCAGATGCCAGCCGAACGCCAGCGCGATGATGGTCATCACCAATAACGCCAGCACCTGCAAGCCTACGCTTTCGGTACGCACGAAGACCACCAGCAGCACAAAGGAAACGACCAGCGCCGCCAGATTCAGCTTGTGGCGGTTAGGCAGCATCAGCGGTTTGGAAGAGATCTTCCCGCGCAGCTTGCCGAACGCCACAATCGACCCGGTGAAGGTCACCGCACCGATGAAGATGCCGAGGAACACTTCGGTCAGATGGATGTTCACCAGAATCGGCTCCAGGCCCGGTTCGTGGTACAGGTAGCTGTTGAAGCCCACCAGCACCGCCGCCAGACCCACGAAGCTGTGCAGAATAGCAACCAGCTCCGGCATCTCGGTCATTTCAACGCGTTTCGCCAGACGAATACCAATCGCGCCGCCGATGATCATCGCCACCAGGATCCACGCCACGTTGCCGGTGTCCGGCCCAAAGATGGTGGCAATCAGCGCAATCGCCATACCGGCGATACCAAAGTTATTTCCCTGCTGAGACGTTTCGTGTTTGGAAAGCCCCGCCAGACTGAAAATAAACAGGATTGCAGCAACAATGTATGCGGCTGTAACTAATCCTCCAGACATATGCTACCCCTTAGCCTTTACGAAACATTTTCAGCATGCGCTGAGTCACGGTGAAACCACCGAAAATATTGATACTGGCGATCAGCACCGCAATGAAGCTCAGGAAGCTGATCCAGCCGCCATGACCAATTTGCAGCAATGCCCCGACCACGATAATCCCGGAGATGGCATTGGTGACCGACATCAGCGGGGTATGCAGCGCATGGGAAACGTTCCACACGACGTAGTAACCCACCACGCAGGAGAGCGCGAAGACGGTGAAGTGGCCAAGGAACTCTTTTGGCGCGACGTCCGCCAGCCAGCCAAACAGGATTATGACCAGCGCCATGATGGCGTATTTGCGCCACGGCGACGCAGGTTTTGCTGGCTCCGCGGGCTCTGGTGCCGCTTTCGGCGCAGCCTGAGGTTGAGCGGAAACCTGAATCGGCGGTGCAGGCCAGGTGATTTCCCCTTCACGCACCACGGTAACGCCACGCACCACCACATCATCAAAATCAACGGTAATGTTGCCGTCTTTCTCTTTGCAGAGCAGCTTCAGCAGGTTAACGAGGTTCGTACCGTACAGCTGAGAGGACTGGGTTGGCAGACGCCCTGGCAGGTCGGTATAACCGATCACCTTCACGCCGTTCGCGGTCGTCGTGACCTGATTTGGCACGGTATACTCACAGTTACCGCCGTTTTGCGCCGCCAGATCGACTATAACGCTGCCCGGCTGCATGGAATCCACCATCTCACGGGTGATCAGCTTCGGCGCCGGTTTACCCGGAATAAGCGCGGTGGTGACAATGATGTCTACCTCTTTTGCCTGCGCCGCAAAGAGCGCCATTTCCGCCTTGATAAAGGCTTCAGACATGACCTTCGCGTAACCATCACCGCTGCCCGCTTCTTCCTTGAAGTCCAGCTCAAGGAATTCGGCGCCCATACTCTGCACCTGCTCCTTCACTTCCGGCCGGGTATCAAACGCGCGAACAATAGCGCCCAGGCTGTTTGCGGCCCCGATAGCGGCAAGACCTGCCACACCGGCACCAATCACCATCACCTTCGCGGGTGGAACTTTACCTGCCGCCGTAATCTGACCGGTAAAGAAGCGACCAAACTCATGCGCAGCTTCGACAATGGCGCGATAGCCGGCAATGTTCGCCATGGAGCTCAGCGCATCCAGAGACTGCGCGCGCGAAATACGCGGCACGGAGTCCATCGCCATCACGGTGACACCGCGTGCCGCCAGCTTCTCCATCAACTCCGGGTTTTGGGCTGGCCAGACAAAGCTCACCAGCGTAGTGCCCGCGTTCAGCAGTTCAATTTCACTCTCTTCCGGTGCGTTTACCTTCAGAATGATGGGTGATTGCCAGACCTCAGCACCGTCCACGACGTCCGCGCCAGCCTGAGTAAAGGCCTCGTCATCGAAACTCGCCAGTGTGCCCGCGCCGCTTTCAATCGCGACGGTAAAACCCAGTTTAAGCAGTTGCTCCACCGTTTTTGGTGTTGCCGCTACGCGGGTTTCATTGGCTAACCGTTCTTTTGGTACCCCAATACGCATAGTTTTCCCTTCCATCGGTTTTTGATGATGGTTTGTCGATAATTGCCCGCGGTTTGTATCAATTTTCACCATCGAGATAACGACGGAGAATGATTAACCCCGGAAAATAAAACAGTAACAAACTTTCTATAACCTACTGAAAATAGCGCCCGTGATCTACAGCCAGAAAACACTATTTCTTACTTTATCTGTGAAAAATAAGCGATCGGGGTTACTGACAGAGATATTTACCTTAAATTCGCCTTCAGGACCGATAAATCGCGCAAGCGAAGCGGTAAAAACATGATATAGCGCCATAATAGAACAACTCATTAACATTAAATTAACTTGTAAAAGTCATATGCTTAATCAGTTTTTCTTGTGAAACGCCTGTTTTTTCCACATATCACAAAATGTTATCGAATCAGGTCCTTTGGTGAGCACAGGCTGTGAAAAATGCCGCAGACAGCGATGGGTGTTAAATGCCATAATCGGGACCGTCTCAAATTAACAACAACACCAGTACATGGTTTGCGCAAGGCGAAGGATTATTTTTATGAAGCTTAAGAACACACTCCTGGCGTCCGCACTTCTTTCCGCGACCGCCCTGTCTGCGAATGCCGCGACAGAGTTGACGCCGGAGCAAGCGGCAGCGTTAAAACCTTTTGACCATACGGTCATTGTGGGTCGCTATAACTCTATTGGCGATGCCGTCGCCGCCGCATCAAAAGCCGCCGATAAAAACGGCGCTGCCTCGTTTTACGTTGTTGACCAGTCCGATCAAGGCAACAGCGGCAACCAGCGCGTGACGATTGCGCTGTACAAAGAGAATGCCCCAAAAGCAGATGAACAGAAAAACCGCGTGATTAACGGCATTGTTGAATTGCCGAAAGATCAGGCTGTTCAGCTGGAACCGTATGACACCGTGACCGTTCAGGGCTTCTACCGCAGCCAGCCTGAAGTTAACGATGCCATCACCAAAGCCGCGAGAGAAAAAGGCGCTTACGCGTTCTATATCGTGCGTCAGGTTGATGCCAACCAGGGCGGAAACCAGCGCATCACCGCTTTCATCTATAAGCAAGATGCGAAAAAACGCGTAGTGCAAAGCCCGGATGCCATTCCAGCGGATTCAGATGCGGGACGTGCCGCGTTAGCGAAAGGCGGTGAAGAAGCGAAGAAAGTGGAAATTCCGGGCGTAGCAACGTCTGCGGCACCAAGCGCTGAAGTGGGCCGTTTCTTTGAAACCCAATCCACCAAAGGCGGTCGTTATACCGTTACGTTACCAGACGGCACGAAAATTGAAGAGCTGAACAAAGCCACTGCCGCGCAGATGGTGCCGTTCGACAGCATCAAGTTTACGGGCAACTATGGCAACATGACGGAAATCTCCTATCAGGTGGCGAAGCGTGCTGCGAAGAAAGGCGCGAAGTATTACCACATCACCCGTCAGTGGCAGGAACGTGGTAACAACCTGACCATCAGCGCCGATCTGTACAAGTAACAAAACGGTTTCATAAAGGCGGCGCAGTGCCGCCTTTTTTGTTACTTTTTTTCTGATTTCTGCCACACGTCATTGCATGCATCCTTCACACTCCGTAAAATCCCGCGCCTTAGCGTGATCCACCATTTTTATGCGCCTTAGCGAAATAATTATTCTGGATTTGGACTTTTCATAACAGGAAGCCAATGGAAAAGAAACTTGGCCTGAGTGCGTTAACTGCACTTGTATTAAGCTCAATGCTGGGCGCGGGCGTATTCAGTTTGCCGCAGAACATGGCGGCCGTCGCCAGCCCGGCCGCATTACTGATTGGCTGGGGCATTACCGGTGTCGGGATTTTGCTGCTGGCATTCGCCATGCTGCTGCTGACCCGTATCCGACCGGATCTGGACGGCGGAATATTCACTTACGCCCGGGAAGGTTTCGGCGAGCTGATCGGCTTCTGCTCCGCCTGGGGTTACTGGCTGTGCGCGGTGATCGCCAACGTATCCTATCTGGTTATCGTCTTCTCAGCGCTCAGCTTCTTTACCGATACGCCCGAACTGCGCCTGTTTGGCGACGGTAATACCTGGCAGTCCATCGTCGGCGCCTCGGTCCTGCTGTGGATTGTTCACTGGCTGATTTTGCGCGGCGTCCAGACCGCGGCCAGCATTAACCTCGTGGCAACGCTGGCCAAGCTGGTGCCGCTTGGCCTGTTCGTCGTGCTGGCCTTCCTCGCCTTCCGTCTCGATGTCTTTACGCTCGATTTCAGCGGCATTGCGCTGGGCGTTCCCGTCTGGGAACAGGTGAAAAATACCATGCTGATCACCCTGTGGGTGTTCATCGGCGTTGAAGGTGCCGTCGTGGTCTCTGCCCGCGCGCGTAACAAGCGCGATGTGGGACGCGCCACGCTGCTGGCCGTACTGGCGGCGCTGGGCGTTTATCTGCTGGTGACGCTGTTGTCGCTCGGCGTGGTGGCACGCCCTGAACTGGCGGAGATGCGTAACCCGTCCATGGCCGGGCTGATGGTGAAAATGTTGGGTCCCTGGGGAGACGTGATTATCGCGGCGGGTCTGATTGTCTCCGTTTGCGGCGCCTATCTGAGCTGGACCATTATGGCAGCGGAAGTGCCGTTCCTGGCCGCCACGCATAAAGCGTTCCCGCGCCTGTTTGCCCGTCAGAACAAAAACAGTGCGCCATCGGCCTCTTTGTGGCTCACCAACATCAGCGTGCAGGTCTGTCTGGTGCTGATCTGGCTCACAGGATCGGACTATAACACGCTGCTGACCATCGCCTCCGAGATGATTCTGGTACCCTATTTCTTAGTGGGCGCATATCTGTTAAAAATTGCGACCCGCCCGGCACACTATGCGGTAGGTGTCGGCGCCTGTATTTACGGTCTATGGTTGTTGTATGCTTCCGGACCGATGCATCTGCTGCTGACCGTGGTGCTCTACGCACCGGGCCTGCTGGTGTTTATCTACGCTCGCCGTACGCATCAGCTTGATAATGCCCTTAAGCGCCGCGAAATGGCGTTGATAGGTTTGCTGTTAGTCGCTGCCGTACCGGCAACGTGGATGTTAATGGGATAGCGTCGCCTGTCCCATTGTTGAACTGAAAAGGAGATTACGATGGGACACACGCAGCAACGCCCAATATTGATCACTGGCGCAGGCCGTCGCATCGGCCTCGCCCTCGCCCATCACTTTCTCAACCTTCGCCATCCGGTTATCGTCAGTTACCGCACGGAATATCCCTCCATTGAAGGTCTACGAAATGCCGGAGCAGTCTGCATTCAGGCGGATTTCTCCACGGATGAAGGTATACTCGCCTTCGCGGACAAAGTGAAATCGACCACCCACGGGCTGCGGGCGGTTATTCACAACGCCAGTACCTGGCTTCCCGAAAAAGCAGGACATTCGCTCAGCGAAACGCTCGCCTGCATGATGCAGATCCACGTTAATGCGCCTTATCTGCTCAACCATGCCCTACAGGATCTGCTGCGCGGACACGGTCATGCCGCAGGCGACATTATCCATTTCACCGATTACGTGGTAGAGCGAGGAAGCGACAAACACATCGCCTATGCGGCCAGCAAAGCCGCCCTGGATAATATGACCCGCTCTTTCGCACGCAAGCTGGCGCCCGAGGTAAAGGTCAACGCGATTGCTCCGGCGATGATTTTATTTAACGAAGGCGATGATGCCGAGTATCGTCAGCAGGCGCTCAACAAGTCGTTAATGAAAATTGCGCCCGGTGAGAAAGAGGTGATCGACCTGATCGATTATCTGCTGACCAGCTGTTACGTCACGGGCCGAACGTTTGCCGTGGACGGTGGCCGCCCGCTGCGCTAGTGAAAGCGGCTCCAGAAGAAGATAAGCACCCAGGCGCTGAGGCTCCAACAGACCACCGCCCCGCCCAGCGCCAGGGGCAGACGCAGAAAACCGGTGAAGTACCACAGCGACAGCAGATAGATAAAATACGGGATGATCGACCACATCCCGAACACAATGGTGGCGCGCAGCGCCTCAATACCCCGCTCAGAGGCCACAATATAGTGCGCGATTAACGCAAAGGTGGGAAACAGCGGGATCAGCCCGGCAATGTAGTAGTTCTTCGTTTTAGCCAGCACCCCAATCAGCAGCACGACCAGCGCACCCAGCGTGGCTTTTATCACCAGCCCCATTCTTTTCCCTTAACAATCAAATAACATTCCCGTGCAGGATAACGGAAGTCCGGCTAATTTTGAAAGATTAATGGAAGGTTAAGATTGCGCGGTGTATGTTGACGTTTTTTGCGATGACAGACGTTGTATGAATAAGATTGTTTATGTTGAAGATGAACCCGAGGTGGGGCAACTGATCGCCGCTTATCTGGGTAAACATGATATGGAAGTGGTTGTCGAGCCTCGTGGCGATCGCGCTGAAGACGTCGTGACCCGCGAAAATCCGGACCTGGTGTTGCTGGACATCATGCTGCCCGGAAAAGATGGTATGACGCTATGCCGGGATCTGCGCACGAAGTGGGACGGTCCGATCGTGCTGCTGACCTCTCTCGACAGCGATATGAATCATATTCTGTCGCTTGAGATGGGCGCGAATGACTACATCCTGAAAACCACGCCGCCGGCAGTCCTGCTTGCCCGTTTGCGCCTCCATCTGCGTCAGCGTGCCAGCGGCGCGGAGCGTGAAGCGTCTGCCCCCTCTTTAACGCCGCACAAAGCGATGCGCTTCGGCACGCTTTCTATCGACCCGGTCAACCGACAGGTTATGCTTTCCGGGGAGCTGATTGCGCTCTCAACCGCAGATTTTGACCTGCTGTGGGAGCTGGCAACCCATGCCGGTCAAATTATGGACCGGGATGCATTACTGAAAAATCTGCGCGGCGTAAGTTACGACGGAATGGATCGTAGCGTTGATGTGGCGATTTCGCGTCTGCGTAAAAAACTGCTGGATAACGCCACGGAACCTTACCGCATTAAAACCGTACGCAATAAGGGCTATCTGTTTGCACCGCACGCCTGGGAAACCTGAAAAAAGGAACAAAACAGGAATATTCGAAAAATAACTCACGATGCATCGGAATTATTATCAGTACCCGTCGAAAGTTATCGATTATATGCATCGTCAGTTATAAAATATCCCTTGTTCTCATTCCTTCCTTGTATGCTATTTCGCTGGGCATTTTTCGCCTAAACAAAAGTATTCCTAATGTATTTTCAGTGCTGTAGTACAATATATATTCAGCAGTGCAGGCGCCATCATCGATCAAAAATCCGTCACTTAAAAGCACATTGGTCTAAAAATAATCTTTACAATTGCTTTAATCATTATCTTATCCTTTTGAAAACAAAGGGGATAGTGGCAACCGTATAAATAATATCGATCTTTTTCAATAGCTTACGTGTTTGCAGATATCTAATTCTCATGCTAAACCTTATACTCTCTCAATTATTTAATGAAAGAGGTATAGCAATGTCATGGAGAGTCATTAGCTCGGTAATTTGTCCTAACACGGGAATCGTTTATTCAAGCATCTTGGGCCTCAAGTTCTTGAAACTCATTATTTGGTATGAAAGCGATGTCTATTTGTACCCCGGTGACAGAATATATCCGACAAAAAATGGCGTCTTCATTAATGGTGTGTTCAAGCCTATATCGATATATAACATATCACCTTATAACGAGATGTTGTGGAGTGAAATTAAAAACAAGATGGCATGCCCATACAACCGAAACCAGCAAGAAGAGATATGCACATACGCGGTGCATTGCAACGCGCGGAAATGCCCGCATGGGTTTACCACGAATCCACTGATTGTCAGTACAGCTAAATCCAGACATTAACGAAGATCGATAATGCTCAGGTTACAACGCTAATTATTTCTGTCGCACCGTTTGTGCCGGATCCCTCTCGCTGGTTAACGCCATTAAATAAAGCCACCCGCAGGTGGCCTTTGTCATTGTTATTACGGATCAATAATACGCAATCGTAAATAAACTCGTTTAACTGAAACGTAAACGGATTTTCCGGGCATTGATGGAATAAAGCGATGCCGCGCTGAAATACCTCTCGACAATTACCCTTTTCAACTCATCATGCCTGACTTGCGCCCATGGCGACCCTGCTGGTAAAAGACGTGTAGTGAAGCCCCTGTTTCGGTGAGATTAATGAAAAAGCTGTTTGTGCAGTTTTACCTTCTGCTGTTTGTCTGCTTTCTGGTGATGACCATGCTGGTCGGGCTGGTCTACAAATTCACCGCAGAGCGCGCGGGCAGACAATCCCTCGACGATCTGATGAAAAGCTCGCTCTACCTGATGCGTAGCGAGTTGCGAGAAATACCACCTCATGACTGGGCGCGCACGTTAAAAGAGCTGGATCTGAATCTGTCGTTTGATCTGCGTATCGAACCCATGAAGGATTTTGACTTAGCGCCGCCTGCGATGCAGCGTCTGCGCGATGGAGACATCGTCGCGCTGGACGAGAAATATACCTTCATTCAGCGTATTCCGCGCAGCCATTATGTCCTGGCCGTCGGGCCGGTGCCCTATCTCTATTACCTGCACCAGATGCGCCTGCTGGATCTCGCCCTGCTGGGCTTTATTGCCATCTCGCTCGCTTTCCCTGTATTCATCTGGATGCGACCGCACTGGCAGGACATGCTGAAACTGGAATCCGCCGCACAGCGTTTTGGGGAGGGTCATTTAACTGAACGCATACATTTCGACAGTGGTTCCAGTTTTGACCGGCTCGGTATTGCCTTTAACCAGATGGCCGATAACATCAACGCCCTGATTGCCAGCAAGAAGCAGCTGATCGATGGCATTGCGCATGAACTGCGCACTCCGCTGGTACGCCTGCGTTATCGCCTGGAGATGAGCGAGAACCTCACCGGGGCGGAATCGCAGGCGCTCAATCGGGATATTGGCCAGCTTGAAGCGCTAATTGAAGAGCTGCTGACCTATGCCCGCCTCGATCGGCCTCAGACGGAGTTGCACCTCAGTACACCGGATCTCCCCGTCTGGCTACAGACGCATATTAACGATGTGCAGAGCGTTAACCCTCAGCGAAAACTGCTGACAGCCATTACCCCCGGCGCGTACGGCGCACTGGACATGCGCCTGATGGAACGCGTGCTGGATAATCTGATGAACAACGCCATGCGCTACAGCGAAACGACGCTGCGCATAGGTTTAGATTTGCAGGGAAGCCAGGCGATTCTGTGTGTGGAAGACGATGGCCCCGGCATTGAGCCGGCGGAGCGTGAAAAAGTTTTTGAGCCGTTTGTGCGCCTCGATCCCAGCCGCGACCGGGCTACCGGCGGCTGTGGTCTGGGGCTGGCTATTGTCCGTTCTATTGCCCAGGCGATGGGCGGTTCGGTTCGCTGCGAAGCGAGCGAGCTGGGTGGGGCCCGGTTCGTCTTTAGCTGGCCGATCTATCACAACATTCCCCTTCCCGTACCTGCCTGACCTAAACCGCACGCTGGCCTGACCCGGCGTGTTGTGCTATATCAATAGTATGTTGTAACTAATTAAGGGCTGCCATGACAACTTACGATCTCATCGAAAGGCTTAACACCACATTTCGGGAAATAGAGCAGGCGTTACTGACCCTCACGGGGCAACTTCAGGACTGCCGCCTGCTGGCCGCCCGCGTCTTTTCCCTGCCCGAGGTGGCAAAAGGCGCAGAGCACGACCCGCTGAACACCATTGAGGTGACGCAGCATGTTGGCAAGGCGGCGCTGGAAATGACGTTGCAGCACTATCGTCGCCTTTTCATCCAGCAGCAGTCCGAAAATCGCAGCAGTAAGGCCGCCGTTCGCCTGCCCGGCGTCATCTGCCTGCAAACGGATGCCGCAACGCGTGAAGGAATTGAGGCGCAGATTACGCATATCAATACGCTGAAAGCCGCCTTTGAGAAGATTGTAACCGTTGAGTCCGGGCTGGCACCGGCTGCCCGTTTTGAATGGGTGCATCGCCAGCTTCCGGGGCTGATCACCCTGAATGCCTACCGCACGCTGACGGTACTGCGCCATCCCGCCACGCTGCGCTTCGGCTGGGCCAACAAGCACATCATTAAAAATTTCGCGCGGGACGAGATCCTGGCGCAGCTGGAAAAAAGCCTGAAATCGCCGCGAACGGTCGCCCCGTGGTCGCGGGAACAGTGGATTGAACGGCTGGAGCAGGAGTACCACAGCATTGCCTCCCTGCCAGCTGATACCCGTCTTAAAATAAAGCGTCCGGTGAAGGTGCAGCCTATCGCCCGTGTCTGGTATGCCGGTCAACAAAAGCAGGTGCAATACGCCTGCCCGACGCCGCTGATTGCGCTCTATGATGCCGATCAGGGTGCGGTGGTGCCGGATATCGGGGAACTGCTGAACTACGATGCTGAAAACGTTCAGCATCGATATAAACCCCAGGCGCAGCCGCTACAGCTGATTATTCCGCGGCTGCACCTGTATGTGGCGCAGTGATTATCTGAGGCTGCCCACCATCGCTTCCGGTCGGACCCAGGCATCAAACTCGGCGTCCGTCAGGTAGCCCAGCGCCAGCGCAGAGGCTTTCAGGGTAAGCCCCTCTTTGTGCGCTTTTTTAGCGATTTCGGCCGCTTTGTCATAACCAATATGGGTGTTCAGCGCCGTTACCAGCATCAGAGACTCATTCAGCAGCTGGCTGATTCGCTCGCGATTAGGCTCAATGCCCACCGCGCAGTGCTCGTTAAAGCTCTCCATGCCATCGGCCAGCAGACGAATCGATTGCAGTACGTTGTGGATCACCATCGGACGATAGACGTTAAGCTCGAAGTTACCCGACGCGCCGCCCATGTTAACCGCCACGTCATTACCCATCACCTGACAGCACAGCATGGTCATGGCTTCGCACTGGGTCGGGTTCACTTTACCCGGCATAATGGAGCTGCCCGGCTCGTTTTCCGGAATGCTGATTTCGCCGATGCCGCAGCGCGGGCCGGAGGCCAGCCAGCGCACGTCGTTGGCGATTTTCATCAGCGAGGCCGCCAGCCCTTTCAGCGCGCCATGGGTATGCACCAGGGCATCACAGGTCGCCAGCGCTTCAAACTTATTCGGAGCGGTAACAAACGGCTGCCCGGTAATCTTCGCCAGCTCTTCGGCCACGCGCACCGCGTACTCGGGATGGGTGTTTAACCCAGTGCCCACCGCCGTTCCGCCGAGCGCCAGCTCCGCCAGATGCGGCAGGCTGTTGTCGATATGCTTAAGGTTGTGCTCCAGCATCGCCACCCAGCCGGAGATCTCCTGGCCGAGCGTCAGCGGCGTGGCGTCCTGAAGGTGCGTACGACCAATTTTAACGATGTCGCGGAAGGCCTGCGCTTTCTCGTTAAGCGTAGATTTAAGCACGTTGAGCTGCGGGATAAGCTGCTCGCGGATTGCGATGACGGCTGCCACGTGCATGGCCGTCGGGAACACGTCGTTGGAACTCTGGCTTTTGTTCACGTCATCGTTCGGGTGGATCTTGCGCTCCATGCCGCGTAGGCCGCCAAGCAGCTCGCTTGCGCGGTTCGCCAGCACCTCGTTCATGTTCATGTTGCTCTGGGTGCCTGAGCCGGTCTGCCAGATGGCAAGGGGGAATTCGTCGGGATGTTTGCCCGCCAGCACTTCGTCGGCGGCATTGATGATGGCGGTGGCTTTATCGGCATCCAGCAGGCCCAGATCCTGATTGACTTTGGCGGCAGCGCGTTTGGTCAACGCCAGCGCCTGGATTAGCGAGACGGGCATTTTCTCTGTCGAAATGCGAAAATGCTCCAGCGAACGCTGGGTTTGTGCGCCCCATAGCTTGTCGGCCGGGACGTCGATGGCGCCCATGGAGTCTTTCTCGCGGCGATGCATTGTCATTACTTACTCCTTGATAACAAAGATGGGATTGCTCACATGCTTAAGAGATAAGTATTGATGACTTCTGAGAAACGTTATGGCGCTTTGTGCGCTCTTTTTGATGTCGGGTGGTGGCTGCGCCTTACCCGACCTACGAGTATGTAGGCCGGTTAAGCGTCAGCGCCACCCGGCAATTTACAGAATTACTTCACACACGCCGAACACTGGGAAGACTGGATCTGTTTGAAGAAGTCGTTACCTTTGTCATCCACGAGGATGAACGCCGGGAAGTCTTCCACTTCAATTTTCCAGATCGCTTCCATACCCAGTTCCGGGTACTCCACGCACTCAAGGCTCTTGATACTGCCCTGCGCCAGCACCGCCGCCGGGCCACCGATGCTACCGAGGTAGAAGCCGCCGTGCTTGTGGCACGCGTCCGTCACCTGCTGGCTGCGGTTGCCTTTCGCCAGCATGATCATGCTGCCGCCGTTGGCCTGCAACTGGTCGACGTAGGAGTCCATACGGCCCGCCGTGGTTGGGCCTAACGAGCCGGAAGCATATCCATCAGGCGTTTTTGCCGGACCTGCGTAGTAGATCGGGTGATCTTTAATGTACTGCGGCAGCCCTTCGCCGTTGTCCAGGCGCTCTTTCAGCTTCGCATGGGCGATGTCGCGGCCCACGATAATCGTCCCGTTCAGGGAAAGGCGCGTCGAGACCGGATACTGCGAAAGCTGCGCCAGAATCTCTTTCATCGGACGATTCAGGTCCACGCGAACCGCTTCCCCCTCGCCCGCTTTACGCAGTTCTTCAGGGATGTATTTGCCCGGGTTGTTCTCCAGCTTCTCGATCCAGATGCCGTCGCGGTTGATCTTCGCTTTGATGTTACGGTCCGCTGAACAGGAAACGCCCATCCCCACCGGACAGGAAGCACCGTGGCGCGGCAGGCGGATCACGCGAATGTCATGCGCGAAGTATTTGCCGCCAAACTGCGCGCCCAGCCCCAGGTTCTGCGCTTCGGCCAGCAGTTCCTGCTCAAGCTGCACGTCGCGGAACGCCTGACCATGTTCGTTACCTTCCGTTGGCAGGCCATCGTAGTATTTGGTTGAGGCCAGCTTAACGGTTTTCAGGGTGCTTTCGGCAGACGTACCGCCAATCACAAATGCGATATGGTACGGCGGGCAGGCCGCGGTGCCGAGGGTACGCATCTTCTCGACCAGGTAGTTTTTCAGCTTGCCCGGGGTAAGCAGCGCTTTGGTTTCCTGGTAAAGATAGGTTTTGTTGGCTGAACCGCCGCCTTTGGCGATGCAGAGGAATTTGTACTCGTCACCGTCGACGCTGTAGAGGTCAATCTGCGCAGGCAGGTTAGTGCCGGTGTTCACCTCTTTGTACATATCCAGCGCCGCGTTTTGCGAATAGCGCAGGTTGTCTTCGGTGTAGGTATTGTAAACGCCGCGCGCCAGCGCCGCTTCGTCACCGCCGCCGGTCCAGACGCGCTGGCCTTTTTTACCGGTGATAATCGCCGTGCCGGTGTCCTGGCAGGTCGGCAGAATGCCTTTCGCCGCGATATCAGAGTTACGCAGGAATTGCAGGGCAACGTACTTATCGTTCTCGCTGGCTTCCGGGTCGCTCAGGATATCAGCAACCTGCTGCTGATGCGCCGGACGGAGCATAAAGGAAGCATCATGGAAGGCTTGCTGCGCCAGCAACGTCAGCCCCTGCGGGTCAACTTTGAGGATCTCCTGCCCTTCAAACTCAGAGACAGTAACGTAATCGCGGGTTAACAGATAATACTCGGTCTGATCCTGACTGAGGGGGAAAGGATCCTGATAATGGAAGGGTTTATTCGACATTGTTCTCTCACTTACTGCTTCGGTCTGTTTATTCAGGGCAGATGTTCCGCTGCCCGGCTTAAAAGCGAGTCAGCTTATCCTACACAATTTTTTAACAAAAACTGAGACTAGTACGACTTTTTACATCCGCAGGTTACTTCCATTCGGTTTATTGCTTTAATACGCGGAGTTAATTCCACATATGAATCAGGGCTTGATAATGCAAAAACTCATCAACTCAGTGCAAAACTACGCCTGGGGAAGTAAAACTGCGTTAACGGATCTCTACGGTATCGCCAACCCGGACAACCTGCCGATGGCAGAGCTGTGGATGGGCGCGCACCCGAAGAGCAGCTCAAAAATTGAAGATGCCAGCGGTCAGGTTCGCAGCCTGCGTGACGTCATCGACGCCGACAAAGCCGCACTGCTCGGCGATAAAGTGGCGAATCGTTTTGGTGAGCTGCCGTTTCTGTTCAAGGTATTGTGCGCCGACCAGCCGCTCTCCATTCAGGTTCACCCGAACAAAAAAGCCTCTGAGCTGGGCTTTGCCAAAGAAAATGCCGCCGGTATTCCGTTAGACGCCGCAGAGCGTAACTACAAAGATCCTAACCACAAGCCGGAACTGGTTTTCGCCCTTACCCCTTTCCTGGCGATGAATGCCTTCCGCGAGTTTTCCGAGATCATCTCCCTGCTGCAACCGGTCGCCGGGGCTCACAACGCGATCGCCCACTTCCTGGAAAACCCGAACGCAGAAGCCTTGAGCGAGCTGTTTGCCAGCCTGCTGAATATGCAGGGCGAGGAAAAATCCCACGCGCTGGCGGTGCTGAAAGCCGCGCTGAACAGCCAGCAGGGTGAGCCATGGGACACCATTCGCGTAATTTCCGCGTTTTATCCGGACGACAGCGGCCTCTTCTCTCCGCTGCTGCTGAACGTGGTGAAGCTCAACCCGGGCGAAGCGATGTTCCTGTTCGCTGAAACCCCGCACGCCTACCTCAACGGCGTGGCACTGGAGGTGATGGCTAACTCCGATAACGTACTGCGCGCGGGCCTGACGCCAAAATACATCGACATCCCTGAGCTGGTTGCCAACGTGAAGTTTGTGGCGAAACCTGCTGCGGAGCTGCTTACTCAGCCGGTGAAAAACGGCGCAGAGCTGGACTTCCCGATTCCGGTTGACGATTTTGCCTTCTCCCTGCACGACCTCAGCGCAGACGAAACCGCCATTGCACAGGAGAGCGCCGCGATCCTGTTCTGTGTGGAAGGCGAAGCGACGTTGCACAAAGATAGCGAGCGTCTGGTGCTCAAACCGGGTGAATCCGCCTTTGTCGCAGCAAACGAGTCGCCTGTCCGGGTGAGCGGCACCGGTCGCCTGGCGCGTGTTTTTAATAAGCTTTAGGGACTTACTGAATTTTTTAACAACTCTTGCTAAGCTAGTAACAGGCGTTGTAACACCAGGCGGTTTTAACCGCCTGGTTTCATTTTAGGGATAATCGCAATGAAAAAATCGGTCGTAGCGGTAGGAGTGATTGTTGCTTTAGGCGTGATCTGGACGGGTGCTTCCTGGTATACCGGGAAACAGCTGGAAAGCCGTCTGGCAGAGATGATGACGCAGGCAAACAGCGAGATTAAGCGCAGCGCGCCTGAAGCAGGTCTGGAGCTGAGCTATCAGAACTACCAGCGTGGCGTGTTTACCAGCCATATGCAGGTAGTGGTGAAGCCGGTTGCGGGTAATCAGAACGCCTGGCTGAAACCGGGCCAGAGCGTGGTGCTGGATGAAGTGGTCAGCCACGGTCCGTTCCCGCTGGCGCAGTTGAAAAAGTTTAACCTGATCCCCTCTATGGCATCCGCCAGAACCGTACTGGTGAATAACGAGGTGACGAAGCCGATTTTCGATATGGCGAAAAATGAGTCGCCGTTTGAGATCAATACCCGCATCAGCTATGCCGGTGATACGCATTCCGACATCGACCTGAAAGCCCTGAATTACGAACAAGGCACTGATAAAGTCGCCTTCAGCGGCGGTAATTTCCAGCTTGATGCCGATCGCGACGGCAAGAATGTCTCCCTGACCGGCGATGCCGCCAGCGGCCTGGTGAATTCAGTCAATGAATATAACCAGAAGGTGCAGCTTACCTTCAACAACCTGAAAGCCAGCGGCAATAGCCGTATGACTGATTTTGATGAGCGTATCGGCGACCAAAAACTGAGCCTCGATAAGATCGCCATTGCGATCGAAGGCAAAGAGATGGCGGTGCTTGAAGGCATGGATCTGGACGGTAAGTCTGACGTGTCCAAAGACGGTAAAAGCATCAACACCCAGCTGGATTACAGCTTGAAAAGCCTGAAAGTACAGAATCAGGATCTGGGTACCGGTAAGTTGTCCCTGAAAATCGGCAACATTGACGGCCAGGCGTGGCACGAATTCAGTCAGAAATACAGTAAAGAGAGCCAGGCTCTGCTGACCGATGCCGCCCTGCAACAGAACCCACAGGCTTACCAGCAGCAGGCGATGACGGTGCTGTTTAATAACCTGCCGATCCTGCTGAAGGGCGAGCCGGTGATTACCGTTGCGCCCCTGAGCTGGAAAAACGGCAAAGGCGAAACCAACTTCAACCTGTCGCTGTTCCTGAAGGATCCGGCAGCCACGACCGGCGAGCCGCAGACCCTGGCGCAGGAAGTTGACCGCAGCGTGAAATCGCTCGACAGCAAGCTGACCATCCCGATGGATATGGCAACCGAGTTCATGACGCAGATTGCGAAACTCGAAGGGTATGGTGAAGAAGATGCAGGTAAACTGGCAAACCAACAGGTGAAAGGCCTGGCGGCGATGGGCCAGATGTTCCGCATCACGAAGGTGGAAGACAACACCATTTCCACCAGCCTGCAATATGCTAATGGCCAGGTGACGCTCAACGGCGACAAAATGCCGCTGGAAGAGTTTGTCGGTATGTTTGGTATGCCGACGCTGGGCATGCCTGAACCGGCCGAACCGGCTGCGCCGCCGGCAGTACCGCAGCAGTAAACGAAAAACCCCTCGCATGAGGGGTTTTTTATTGCCGGGTGGCGCTGACGCTTGCCCGGCCTCCGATCCTGAGCCGTTGTAGGCCCGTGAAAGCAAAGCGTTTACTTCACCGTCACTAAGCGCGCAGCCACAATCTGATGCCCGGCCTGCACGTCCGTATTTTCAATGCGCTGCATAATTCGTTCTGCCAGGGTGTACCCCATTTCACGAGCCGGCGTCGTCGCCCAGACGATGGGGAGATCGTCTAACGCATTTTCACCGACATCTGCAAACGCCCCCAGCGCCACCTGATGGCCGAAGAACGTTTCTACCCCGCCCTCACCGCTCTGGCGTCCGGCGCGGATCAAACCGAACCACGCCCCCATCGCAATAACGTCGTTATAGCAAATCACCGCGCTGATCGTCGGGCTGTTGCGAAGCAGCGTGCCGATGGCTTCCGCGGCTTTTTTCTGGCTGGATTCACACTCCACCACCCATTCGCTGTGAAACGGCAGGCGGTATTTGATGAGCGTGGAGCAGTAACCGCCCACCCGCTCGGCACGCGTCAGGGACGAGCTTTTACCGCCGAGCCAGGCGATGCGCTGATGGCCGCGATGAATAAGATGCTCGGTCAGCATTTGCGCGGCCTGCATGTTATCCGGTCGAAGGGTATCGGCTTCGTCGAGATAGCTGGCGCGCGACGCAAACACCAGCGGTACGCCTTTCTGCGCCGCGCGCTCACACAATTCACTGCCCACGCCGGACGCGCCGGCCACGATCACCCCATCCACCCCTTGCGTCAGCAGCAAATCCAGCCTGGAGAGCAGTTGCTCCGGTTCGCGCCCACCGTGGAGCAGGAAAACCATTCGCCCCTGCGCTTCAAGCGCCTCGGTCAGCCCGGCGGTCAGTTCTGCATAAAACGGCGACGCGAGATCGCGAACGATCAGCCCTATCACCCCGCTTTGCCCACCGCGCAGCGCCGACGCCTGGCGATTACGCACAAAGCCCAACTGCTCAACGGCCTCGTTGACGCGCTGACCCGTTGCAGGAGAGATGCGCCCCTTCCCGCTTAATACCAGCGAAACGGTGCTGACGGAAACCCCCGCCGCCAGCGCGACATCGTTGATGGTGATCTTTTTCGCTACAGCCATGTGGTGGCGTGACTCCTTGATAATGAGATCGCTAAAACGTTTTATCAATACGTTATCTTTATACTACCAGTAAAAGCCTGAGAATGTGATTTAGCGCGCACTAAAGTTTGATAAAACGTTTTATCTTCTCGCCCCATCGAGGTCGTTAAATCTCTTTCTACCATTTGAGGAGTCGTTTTATGACGACGAAAGCAGCACAAAAAATATCGCTGTGGGAGTTTTTCCAGCAACTGGGTAAAACCTTTATGCTGCCCGTGGCGCTTCTCTCTTTTTGCGGGATTATGCTGGGGATCGGCAGCTCGTTAAGCAGTCATGACGTCATTACTCTGATCCCTTTCCTGGGAAATCCGGTACTTCAGGCGATCTTCATCTGGATGAGCAAGGTCGGATCGTTTGCCTTTAGCTTCCTGCCGGTAATGTTCTGTATCGCCATTCCTCTGGGTCTGGCGCGCGAAAACAAAGGCGTGGCGGCGTTTGCGGGCTTCGTTGGCTATGCGGTCATGAACCTTGCGGTTAACTTCTGGCTGACCGCCAAAGGGATCCTGCCGACGACCGACGCGGCGGTACTGAAAGCCAATAACATTCAGAGCGTGATTGGTATTCAGTCCATCGATACCGGGATCCTTGGAGCCGTGATCGCGGGGGTGATTATCTGGATGCTGCACGAGCGCTTCCACAACATCCGCCTGCCCGATGCGCTGGCCTTCTTCGGCGGGACCCGCTTTGTGCCAATCATTACGCTGGTTGTGATGGGTCTGTTTGGTCTGATCATCCCTCTGATTTGGCCGATTTTTGCCATGGGGATCACCGGGATTGGCCGCATTATCAACGGCGCGGGTGATTTCGGCCCGATGATTTTCGGTACGGGTGAACGTCTGCTGCTACCGTTTGGTTTACAGCACATCCTGGTTGCCCTGATCCGCTTTACGGAAGCAGGCGGCACCATGGACGTTTGCGGTCATTCCGTTAGCGGCGCGCTGACCATCTTCCAGGCCCAGCTGAGCTGCCCGACCACTCACGGCTTCTCTGAAAGTGCGACGCGTTTCCTTTCTCAGGGTAAAATGCCTGCCTTCCTCGGCGGCCTGCCGGGTGCTGCGCTGGCGATGTACCACTGTGCCCGTCCGGAAAATCGTCATAAAATTAAAGGCCTGCTGATCTCCGGCGTTATTGCCTGCGTGGTGGGCGGTACGACAGAACCTATCGAGTTCCTGTTCCTGTTCGTGGCACCGGTACTGTACCTCATCCACGCCGTACTGACGGGCCTGGGCTTTACCGTGATGGCTGTGCTCGGTGTGACCATCGGTAACACCGACGGTAACGTGATTGACTTCGTGGTATTCGGTATCCTGCACGGCCTGTCCACCAAGTGGTATCTGGTGCCGGTTGTGGCCGCCATCTGGTTCGCGGTTTACTACGGGATCTTCCGCTTCGCCATCACCCGCTTCAACCTGAAAACGCCTGGCCGCGATGCCGATACGGCCACCAGCGTTGAACAGGCGGTGGCCGGTACCGTTGGGAAATCCGGATATAACACGCCGGCTATTCTGGCGGCGCTGGGCGGTGCGGATAATATTACCTCTCTGGATAACTGCATCACCCGCCTGCGTTTGTCGGTGGCGGACATGTCCAAAGTGGATACCAACGCACTTAAAGCTAACCGGGCTATTGGCGTAGTACAGTTAAATCAGCACAATTTGCAGGTCGTCATTGGCCCGCAGGTACAGTCAGTGAAGGATGAGCTGGCAACCCTGATGCGAACCGTCGAAGCCTGATGCTTCGCCCCCCCTCGTCATGAGGGGGTTTTACTTTACGGAGCACCGTCATGTTTGATTTTTCAACCGTCGTGGATCGACACGGCACCTGGTGTACCCAGTGGGATTATGTCGCTGACCGTTTTGGCGCAGCCGACCTGCTGCCCTTCACCATCTCTGATATGGATTTCGCCACCGCCCCCTGCATTACCGATGCGCTGCACCAGCGAATAAACCACGGGGTGTTTGGTTACAGTCGCTGGAAAAATGAAGAATTTCTGGCCGCCGTGGCGCACTGGTTCCGGCAACGCTTTAACAGTCAGATTGATACCGAAACCGTGGTGTATGGGCCGTCGGTCATTTATATGGTCTCGGAACTGATCCGCCTCTGGTCCTCGCCTGGCGACGGCGTGGTGGTCCATACTCCGGCTTACGATGCCTTTTATAAAGCCATCGAAGGCAACCAGCGTACCGTTGTTTCCGTGCCGATGCAGAAAACAGCGCATGGCTGGGAGGGGGATATGGCCTCGCTGGAAGCGGCGCTATCAAAACCGGAAAACAAGGTGTTGCTGCTGTGTAGCCCGCAAAACCCGACCGGAAAAGTCTGGACTCGGGAGGCGCTGACCACAATGGCGGCCCTGTGTGAACGTTATGACGTAGCGGTGATCAGCGACGAAATTCATATGGACATGGTATGGGGCACGCATCGTCATACCCCGTGGAATGAGGTTGCGCGCGGTAAATGGGCGCTGCTGACCTCGGGTTCCAAAAGCTTCAACATTCCGGCGCTGACGGGCGCCTGGGGGCTTATCGCCGATGACGCCAGCCGTAACGCCTATCTGAATGCATTAAAAGGTAGGGACGGACTCTCTTCCCCTTCCGTGCTGGCGCTGACCGCGCATATTGCTGCTTACCGACAGGGCGAACCCTGGCTGGACGCGCTGCGGACCTATCTCGAAGAGAATCTGCGGTATGTTGCTCGCGAATTAAACAGTGCATTTCCGACACTCAACTGGCAACCGCCAGAGGCAACCTATCTGGCCTGGGTCGATCTCAGCCCGCTTGGCATTGATGACAAGACGCTGCAAAACGTGCTGATTGAACAGCAAAAAGTGGCCATCATGCCGGGATATACCTATGGGGATGAAGGTAAAGGCTATGTGCGACTGAACGCTGGCTGTCCGCGTAGTAAGCTTGAACAGGGCGTTCAGCGCCTTATCGCTGGCATCAACACTCTGCTGTAAATCATTTGCGCAACGGAATATTCCCTTGCGCAAATAGCTTTTTACCCCGTTTTGTTTTTATAATATGGCGCACTTTAACCAGCAAAGAGTGCGACCATGATTGATACACGCCTGCCTTTAACTGATATTCACCGCCACCTCGACGGAAACATTCGTGCCCAAACCATTCTCGATCTTGGTCGCCAGTTCAATTTAACCCTCCCTGCCGAAACGCTTGAAACCCTGATCCCCCATGTTCAGGTCACGTCGAACGAACCGGATCTGGTGAGCTTTCTGAGCAAGCTCGACTGGGGCGTGAAGATGCTGGCCTCGGTCGATGCCTGTCGCCGTGTCGCCTTTGAAAACATCGAAGATGCCGCGCGCAACGGCCTGCACTATGTCGAACTGCGTTTCTCCCCGGGCTATATGGCGATGACCCACAATCTCCCCGTAGCGGGCGTGGTTGAAGCGGTCATTGAAGGCGTGCGTGAAGGCTGCAAAACCTTTGACGTTCAGGCGCGTTTGATCGGCATTATGAGCCGTACCTTCGGTGAGGCGGCCTGTCTTCAGGAGCTGGAAGCATTACTGGCGCATCGCGACCAGATCACCGCCATCGACCTGGCCGGTGACGAGCTGGGCTTCCCGGGCAGCCTGTTCCTGTCTCATTTCAACCGCGCACGTGATGCAGGATGGCATATTACCGTTCATGCAGGCGAAGCCGCGGGGCCGGAAAGCATCTGGCAGGCCATTCGTGAACTGGGTGCGGAACGTATTGGTCACGGCGTGAAAGCCATTGAAGATCGCGCGCTGATGGATTTCCTCGCCGAACAACGTATTGGAATCGAATCCTGCCTGACCTCCAATATTCAGACCAGTACAGTGGCATCGCTGGCGCAACACCCGCTGAAAACCTTCCTTGAACACGGGGTGCTGGCTTCACTGAACACGGACGATCCGGCGGTTCAGGGCGTGGATATTATTCACGAATACAACATCGCCGCGCCGCAGGCCGGGCTGAGCCGCGAGCAGATCCGTCAGGCGCAAATCAACGGGCTGGAGATCGCCTTCCTGACGCCTGAAGAGAAACAGGCGCTGCGCGATAAAGTTGCTCAGTAGTCCTCTTTACTGCCGGGTGGCGCTGCGCTTACCCGGCCTACGAAAGCGTTTGGCACTTATGCCAGACAGAGCGTTGCGCGATGTTTGGCAGATTCGATCCCCAGCTCAATGAGCTCCATAATCTGGATTGCCTGGCTTGCGGGAACCGGATTTTCACCTGAACCGTTCAGCGCGTTACGAATGGCGGCGTAATACGCCGGATAGTTCCCCGGCAGGGTCAATACCGTCTCTTCAACCAGCGCCTCACCCTCCGCACGCGTCACCACCCCGTCGCGCATGTCGTAGCCCCAGTCCTCCTGCGGTAAGCGTTCGCCATTTTTGAGGCGCTCTTCCTGCGGATCCTGGCCGAACTTCACATAGCTGCCGCGCGCCCCATGAATGATATAGCGGGCCGATTCCGCCGCCGCAAGCATTGTCCCGTGCAGCACAATGCGCCGCTGCGGATAACTCAAAATGGCATGGAAATAGTCGGTGGTCTGCGCCCCCGGCCTGAGCTGCGCTAAATCGACCGCCATGCTTACGGGCAGACCAAACAGATGAACGGCCTGATCGAGAAGATGCGGCGCTAAGTCATACCAGATGCCGCTGCCCGGTCCCGCCTGCTCGCGCCAGCGATCTCGCACCTGCGGACGATAACGATCGAAGTGCGACTCAAAAAAGGCAATTTCGCCGAGCGTGCCTTCGTTGATCAGCGCTTTGACCGTCAGGAAATCGCTGTCCCAGCGCCGGTTGTGAAAGACCGATAATAACCGACCCAGACTTCGCGCCAGCGCATCCAGCTCGCGCGCCTGTGACAACGTCACGGTGAAGGGCTTATCGACAACAACATGTTTGCCTGCCTCCAGCGCCGCTTTCGCCAGGGGGAAATGAGTGTCGTTAGGGGTAGGAATGACAATAAGGTCAATATTAGGATCGTTAAACAGATGCTTAGGCTCCGTTACCACCGGCACAGCTGGCCAGTCGGCGCGGACCTTAGTCTCATCGCTGCTTGTGATGGCCGCCAGTTCCATTCCCGGCGTGCCGGCAACCAGCGGTGCATGAAAGGTTTTGCTTGCGTACCCGTAGCCAATAAGACCGACGCGGATGTTTTCACTCATCGTTTGCCCCCTCGCTGTGCGCTTATTTATCACTGGCCTTGTGCTTAACGCACACATTAATAATGTGCCCTGTGAGTTAAAATAGCATCTCACGACAGCGTTTTTTGTTACCTCGCATTAAAGTGTGCATAGGGGCCCGGGGAATCGTTCCCAAAGCGCTTGCTCTGAAGAAAAGGGCGCTGTAACATTTGTAATCTGTATTTATGGATAAATTACAAACACAAATTATGACGTCAATAATTAATCGAATCATTGAATTAGCGGGATGGATTGTCCTTGGGGTTTCAGTCGTGTTGCTCGGCATTGCCAGCCATATCGATAACTACCAGCCGCCGGAGCCTGTGACTGTCGCACAACAAAAGTAAGCCGTGTCGTCATAAAGCGTGACACATTACGTCATGGAACATATTGCCAGCCGTAATGAACGGGGTTACCCTTCTCTTTCAGGCATCTCCTGATGCCTGATTCTTCGCAAAGAAAACTCCTAATTTCGTCGCGTTACCCGAGTGGACAGTTTACGTCTTTATTAATCCGTTTATTATTCGAACGCATTACCTTTATGGGTATTACCCTTTTATATGGAAACTTATTAATATGACAGTTCAGGACTATTTATTAAAATTTCGCAAGATCAATTCCCTTGAAAGCCTGGAAAAACTGTTTGACCATCTGAACTACACGCTGTCGGATAATCAGGACATCATCAATATGTACCGCGCTGCTGACCATCGTCGCGCCGAACTGGTCTCTGGCGGTCGTCTGTTCAATGTGGGGGAAGTGCCTAAATCCGTATGGCGTTACGTTGTATAAGAAAGTAGCCTTCGGCGTGAAATGTTATATACTCTCCGCCCTGCAAATTTCTGTATAACATTTCGCGCAGACTATGGGAGAGCGTATGACCGCATTGCCTGGAGAGAGAATTGGGGGCTGGTTAATCGCCCCGCTGGCATGGCTGCTGGTGGCATTACTAAGCGCTTCACTGGCGCTGTTGCTTTACACCACCGCACTGGTTACGCCTCATGCTATCCAGACACTGATGTCCCAGAGTGCGCTCAATATTGCGACGTGGTTTGTGTCGTTCGTTTTCGCGATCGCGATGTGGTACTACACGCTGTGGCTGACTATCGCCTTCTTCAAACGCCGCAAAAGCGTGCCAAAACATTACATTATCTGGCTGCTGGTCTCCGTGCTGCTGGCTGTCAAAGCGTTCGCTTTCTCGCCTGTGTCTGACGCGCTGGCGGTTCGCCAGTTACTGTTTCCGCTACTGGCGACGGCGCTTCTGGTCCCTTATTTCAAGCGTTCGACGCGCGTTAAGAAGACCTTTGTCAACCCGTAATAACCTTACAGTTAACCTGTTGTGGCCTGTTGTCGTTTATCCGATAATAGGCGGCTATTTTATTTCAGGCTAAATAATGACCGATTACTTACTGCTCTTTGTCGGAACTGTGCTGGTGAATAACTTCGTACTGGTGAAGTTCCTTGGCCTGTGCCCGTTTATGGGCGTCTCCAAAAAGCTGGAGACGGCAATGGGCATGGGGCTGGCAACCACCTTCGTGATGACGATGGCCTCCATTTGCGCATGGCTGATTGATACCTGGATCCTAATCCCGCTCGACATGCTCTACCTGCGCACTTTGGCCTTTATTCTGGTCATTGCGGTCGTGGTGCAATTTACCGAAATGGTGGTGCGGAAAACCAGCCCTGCCCTGTATCGCCTGTTGGGTATTTTTCTGCCCCTCATCACCACTAACTGTGCGGTGCTGGGCGTGGCGCTACTGAATATCAACCTTGGGCATAATTTCCTGCAATCGGCGCTGTATGGTTTTTCCGCCGCGGTCGGTTTTTCTTTTGTTATGGTTCTGTTCGCCTCGATTCGCGAGCGTCTGGCCGCGGCGGATATTCCCGCGCCGTTTCGCGGTAACGCCATCGCTCTGGTGACCGCAGGTTTAATGTCTCTGGCCTTTATGGGCTTTAGTGGTCTGGTGAAGTTGTAATGAGTGCTATCTGGATTGCCATCGCGTCCATCAGCGTGCTGGGACTCGTCTTTGGCATCATTCTGGGTTACGCCTCCCGCCGGTTTGCGGTGGAGGACGATCCGGTGGTTGAAAAAATTGATGAACTTTTACCCCAGAGCCAGTGCGGGCAGTGCGGCTACCCTGGCTGCCGCCCTTACGCTGAGGCGGTGGGCGTGCAGGGAGAAAAGATCAACCGCTGCGCGCCGGGTGGCGAAGCGGTCATGCTTAAAATAGCTGCCCTGCTGAACGTCGATCCCCAGCCTGTCGACGGCGATGAACAGGCCCAGGAGCCTGTTCGTGCCCTTGCTGTTATCGACGAAGCCAACTGCATTGGCTGCACAAAATGTATTCAGGCGTGTCCTGTTGACGCCATTGTGGGCGCAACGCGCGCGATGCATACCGTTGTGGCGGATCTGTGCACCGGCTGTAATCTCTGCGTGGCGCCCTGCCCGACGCAGTGTATAGAACTGCGCCCGGTTGAAACGACTACCGAAAACTGGAAGTGGGACCTTCAGACCATTCCGGTTCGCAATATTCCTGTGGAACAACATGCTTAAGTTATTTTCTGCCTTCAGAAAAGAGAAGATCTGGGATTTCGACGGCGGCATTCATCCGCCTGAGATGAAATCGCAGTCTAACGGCACGCCGCTGCGCCAGATCCCGCTGGCGACCCGTTACGTTATGCCCCTGAAACAGCATATCGGCGCGGAAGGCGAATTGTGCGTGAAAGAAGGCGATAGCGTTCTTCGCGGCCAGCCGCTGACCTTTGGTCGCGGACGGATGTTGCCGATACATGCCCCGACTTCCGGTAAGGTGGTGGCTGTTGCCCCCCATACCGTTGCCCATCCGTCGGCGTTGTCTGAGCTGAGCGTGATCATTGAAGCCGATGGTGAAGACCGCTGGATCGAGCGTGACGGCTGGAGCGACTACCGTTCCCACAGCCGTGAAGCGCTGATTGAACGCATTCATCAGTTCGGCGTGGCGGGTCTGGGGGGCGCAGGCTTCCCGACCGGCGCTAAGCTTCACGGCGGCGGCGATAAAATCGAAACGCTGATCATCAATGCCGCCGAGTGCGAACCGTACATCACCGCCGATGACCGTCTGATGCAGGACTGTGCCGCGCAGGTGGTGGAAGGTATTCGCATTCTTGCGCATATCCTGCAACCCCGCGAAGTGCTGATCGGTATTGAGGACAATAAACCGCAGGCCATTTCGATGCTGCGTGCGGTTCTGGCGGACAGCCATGATATCGCCCTGCGCGTGATCCCGACCAAATATCCGTCCGGCGGGGCAAAACAGCTGACGCAGATCCTGACCGGCAAACAGGTCCCCCACGGAGGCCGTTCGTCCGACATCGGCGTGCTGATGCAAAACGTGGGGACCGCCTACGCGGTGAAACGTGCGGTGATTGACGGCGAGCCATTGACCGAGCGCGTCGTCACGCTGACCGGCGAGTCCGTCTCCCGTCCCGGCAACATCTGGGCGCGTCTGGGTACGCCGGTGCGTCATCTGCTGGAACAGGCTGGCTTCTGCCCGGGTAACGATCAACTGGTCATTATGGGCGGCCCGCTGATGGGCTTTACCCTGCCGTGGCTTGATGTGCCGGTGGTGAAGATTACCAACTGCCTGCTCGCCCCTTCCCTGACGGAGATGGGCGAAACGCAGGAAGAGAAAGGTTGCATACGCTGTAGCGCCTGTGCGGACGCATGCCCGGCAGATTTACTGCCGCAGCAGTTGTACTGGTACAGCAAAGGCCAGCTGCACGATAAAGCCCAGGCGCATAACCTGGCTGACTGTATTGAATGCGGTGCCTGCGCCTGGGTCTGCCCAAGCAATATTCCGCTGGTGCAGTATTTCCGTCAGGAGAAAGCTGAAATCTACGCCATCTCCATGGAAGAAAAACGTGCCGCTGAAGCGAAGGCCCGCTTTGAAGCGCGCCAGGCGCGACTGGAGCGCGAGAAACAAGCCCGTCAGGAACGCCATAAGCAGGCTGCCGTGCAGCCTGCGGCGAAAGATCAGGATGCCATTAACGCAGCCCTGGCCCGCGTACGCGAGAAGAAAGCCACCGCCGCCCAGACGGTTGTGATCGCTCCGGGAGAAAAACCGGACAACAGCGAAGCGATTGCAGCCCGCGAAGCGCGGAAAGCCGAAGCACGCGCGCGTCAGGCGGAGAAAGCGCAAAACGCCAAACCGGAAGCCGACATCGACCCGCGTAAAGCGGCGGTGGAAGCGGCTATTGCCAGGGCAAAAGCCCGCAAAGCCGGTCAGCAGACAGTGGTGGTTGAACAGGAAGCGACGGATCCGCGCAAGGCGGCCGTTGAAGCCGCTATCGCCCGCGCCAAAGCACGTAAAGCGGCACAGCTACAACCTGCCGAAGAGAGTGAAGCCCCTGTCGATCCGCGTAAAGCCGCCGTTGAAGCGGCCATCGCCCGTGCCAAAGCACGAAAAGCGGCACAGCAGGACGAACTGCCTGCGGCCGCTAATGACGATCCACGCAAAGCCGCAGTCGCCGCCGCGATTGCGCGCGTTCAGGCAAAGAAAGCCGCGCAGCAAGCCGTTAACGAGGATTAAATGGTTTTCAGAATTGCAAGTTCCCCTTATACCCATAACCAGCGCCAGACATCGCGTATTATGATGCTGGTGTGCCTGGCCGCGCTGCCAGGTATTGCCGTACAGTGTTGGTTTTTCGGCTGGGGTACGCTTTTCCAGTTAGTTCTGGGTTGCGCCAGTGCCGTCGCAGCGGAAGCCGCGATCCTGAAGCTGCGCAAAATGGAGGTGACTCGCATCCTGAGCGATAACTCCGCCCTGTTGACCGGCCTGTTGCTGGCCATCAGCATTCCCCCGTTCGCCCCGTGGTGGATGGTGGTATTGGGAACGGTGTTTGCGGTGATCATCGCCAAACAGCTGTACGGCGGGCTGGGCCATAACCCGTTTAACCCGGCGATGATTGGCTACGTAGTACTGCTGATCTCCTTCCCGGTACAGATGACCAGCTGGCTGCCGCCGAATGAGATCGCCGCCACGGTGCCCGGCTTTATGGATGCCCTGCACGTTATCTTTACCGGCCACACCGCGCTGGGCGCAGATATGAACGCGCTTCGCATGGGCGTGGACGGCATCAGTCAGGCCACTCCGCTCGATACCTTCAAAACCTCCCTGCGTGCCGGACAAAGCGTGGAGCAGGTGATGAAATCGTCTATTTACAGCGGCGTACTGGCAGGTGCTGGCTGGCAGTGGGTCAATCTGGCCTACCTGTTGGGTGGCGCGTTCCTGCTGCAACAGAAGGCGATCCGCTGGCATATTCCGGTGAGCTTCCTGGTGACGCTGGCCGTCTGCTCGACGCTCGGCTGGGTTATCTCACCTGAGTCACTGGCCAGCCCGCAGCTCCATCTGCTCTCCGGCGCGACCATGCTCGGGGCATTCTTTATTCTGACCGATCCGGTCACCGCCTCTACCACCAACCGTGGTCGTCTGATTTTCGGCGCGCTGGCAGGCTTGCTGGTCTGGCTTATTCGCAGCTTTGGCGGCTATCCGGACGGCGTGGCATTTGCCGTGCTGCTGGCTAACATCACCGTTCCGCTCATCGACTACTACACGCGTCCACGCGTGTACGGTCATCGCTAAGGGTCGCGCCATGCTCAAGACAATGCAAAAACACGGCGTCACGCTGGCGATCTTCGCCGCCGCCCTCACCGGGCTGACCGCGCTGGTAAATGAACTGACGAAAACCACCATTGCAGAGCAGGCAATGAAGCAGCAAAAAGCGCTGTTCGATCAGGTGATCCCATCCGATCTCTACGATAATGACCTGCAAAAAAGCTGCTTTGTCGTGCAGGCTCCGCAGCTTGGTAAAGAACCCCATCGCGTTTATATTGCCCGCAAGGGCGATAACCCCGTGGGCGCCGTCATGGAAGCCACCGCGCCGGACGGTTACTCCGGTGCGATTCAGCTGCTGGTGGGCAGCGATTTTTCCGGCACCGTACTGGGTACGCGCGTGACGGAACATCACGAAACGCCGGGCCTTGGCGACAAAATTGAAACACGCTTAAGCGACTGGATCTTACACTTCGCCGGAAAGATGATTCATGGCGAGGACGATCCTGCTTTCGCGGTGAAAAAAGATGGCGGCGAATTTGACCAGTTCACGGGCGCCACGATTACCCCGCGCGCGGTGGTCAACGCCGTAAAGCGCGCCGGGCTGTATGCCGAAACGCTGCCCGCGCAGATCAATCATCTTTCCACCTGTGAGGAGTGACCATGAGCCAGGTTAAAGAGGTTATCGTCCAGGGTCTCTGGAAGAACAACTCCGCGCTGGTGCAGCTGCTTGGGCTATGTCCGCTGCTGGCGGTGACGTCTACCGCCACCAACGCGCTCGGGCTGGGGCTGGCGACCACGCTGGTGCTGACCCTGACTAACTTTTCCATTTCTGTTTTGCGCCGCTGGACGCCGTCAGAAATCCGTATTCCGATTTATGTCATGATCATTGCGTCGGTGGTCAGCGTCGTGCAAATGCTGATTAACGCCTACGCATTTGGCCTGTACCAGTCGCTCGGGATCTTCATTCCGCTTATCGTGACTAACTGTATTGTCGTAGGCCGCGCTGAAGCCTTCGCGGTGAAAAACAATCCGGCCATATCCGCGCTGGATGGGTTTTCCATCGGCATGGGCGCGACTGCCGCCATGTTCGTCCTCGGCTCTCTGCGTGAAATTTTGGGCAACGGTACGCTCTTCGACGGTGCGGACGCGCTGCTTGGCGGCTGGGCGAAGTCGCTGCGTATTGAGGTGTTCCATACGGACACTCCGTTCCTGCTGGCCATGCTACCTCCTGGCGCCTTCATTGGCCTTGGGATGATGCTGGCGTTAAAATACCTGATTGATGAAAAACGTAAACGCCGCGCCGCTGAACGCAGCGTACAGGAAGGGATCCCCGAGAAAGCAGTATGAATAAAGAGAAACGCATTGCGATCCTGACGCGCCTGCGCGATGAGAATCCTCATCCAACGACAGAGCTGAACTTTAACTCGCCGTTTGAACTGTTGATCGCGGTGCTGCTCTCTGCACAGGCGACGGACGTGAGCGTCAATAAAGCCACTGCCCTGCTCTACCCTGTCGCCAATACGCCGCAGGCCATGCTGGAGCTGGGCGTTGAAGGTGTGAAATCCTATATCAAGACCATTGGCCTGTTTAACAGCAAGGCCGAAAACGTCATTAAGACCTGCCGGATCCTGCTGGAGAAGCACGGCGGTGAAGTCCCTGAAGATCGCGCCGCGCTGGAAGCGTTGCCGGGCGTCGGGCGTAAAACGGCAAATGTGGTGCTGAACACGGCGTTTGGCTGGCCGACCATCGCCGTGGATACCCATATCTTCCGCGTCTCAAATCGCACCCGTTTCGCGCCGGGTAAAAACGTGGAAGAGGTTGAAGAGAAGCTGTTAAAAGTCGTTCCTGCGGAATTTAAGGTGGACTGCCACCACTGGCTGATCCTGCACGGACGGTATACCTGTATTGCCCGTAAGCCACGCTGCGGTTCCTGCATTATCGAAGATCTCTGCGAATACAAAGAAAAAGTCTATCCCTGAGCGTAAACCACCTTACTTCTTACCTGTTCAAGCCCTTAGAATTAACAAGGGCTCTGATATCTTCTCGATTGACCATAAATTGCCCTCTCTTTCTCCTTTACGCATTGTCGATTCTTCGGTCATTTAACACTCAAACAGGTTAATAGTTTTTTCATCACCAAAAATTTCTATACATCTGTGATCGCGATCACTCTGATAACCTGATGTTGGATTTTTGTTGTTAAAACCCGCCCAACCCCTTTGTCAGACAAGATTTCGTCTATTCAACACCGCACATAAGACCAGTCATTTTTCAGAACATGGGCTATATCACTGCCAATCACCCGAAATAGCAGAACATATCGCCATACAGCCATTAAACAGGGTCGCTCACAGTCAAAAAAACCACTAATTTTCAACCAATGAAATTTAAAGCTGCATAACATTTGCGTGAACCGATGATTATACCGCCAGAGTTATATGTAACAGATTATTACAAACGTATTGCCAGATGGGGCTGGATAGTGAACATTACCCGCCGTTTCCCCTCCCAATATAACTATAAAGCGGATGTACTACGGTCATCACGCTATGAACACCCCCGTTAATATGGGATGTAAAAAAAGAGGTATATGTGTCTACTGCAAACAATAAACCAACAGATGAGAGCGTAAGTCTTAACGCTTTCAAACAGCCTAAAGCGTTCTATCTCATTTTCTCTATCGAATTATGGGAACGTTTTGGCTACTACGGCCTGCAAGGGATCATGGCGGTTTACCTGGTTAAACAGCTGGGTATGTCTGAAGCCGATTCCATCACGCTATTCTCTTCCTTCAGCGCCCTGGTGTATGGCCTCGTCGCTATCGGCGGCTGGTTAGGCGATAAAGTCCTCGGTACTAAACGAGTCATTATGCTGGGCGCCGTTGTTCTGGCGATTGGCTATGGGCTGGTTGCCTGGTCCGGGCACGATGCAGGTGTGGTTTACATGGGCATGGCTACCATCGCGGTAGGTAACGGCCTCTTCAAGGCGAACCCATCTTCCCTGCTCTCTACCTGCTACAGCAAAGATGACCCACGTCTGGACGGTGCATTTACCATGTACTACATGTCCATCAACATCGGCTCCTTCTTCTCTATGCTGGCAACCCCATGGCTGGCCGCAAAATTCGGCTGGAGCGTAGCGTTTGCGCTGAGCTTCGTGGGTATGCTGATCACCGTTGTGAACTTCCTGTTCTGCCGTAGCTGGGTTAAAGACTATGGTTCAAAACCAGACTTCGAACCCGTGCACATGGGCAAACTGCTGGCAACCATCGTCGGCATCGTGATCCTGGCCGCTGTCGCCACCTGGCTGCTGCATAACCAGGGCGTTGCACGTGCCGTACTGGGCGTGGTTGCGCTGGGTATCGTGATTATCTTCGCGAAAGAAGCCTTCGCG
This sequence comes from Enterobacter sp. MGH119, assembly GCF_001037675.1. NCBI lineage: Bacteria > Pseudomonadati > Pseudomonadota > Gammaproteobacteria > Enterobacterales > Enterobacteriaceae > Enterobacter > Enterobacter sp. MGH119. The sequence continues at coordinate 1,244,231 of NZ_KQ089929.1, forward strand.
ATGCAGGGTGCGGCACGTCGTAAGATGATTGTGGCGTTCATTCTGATGCTGGAAGCGATCATCTTCTTCGTTCTGTACAGCCAGATGCCAACGTCTCTGAACTTCTTCGCTATCCGCAACGTTGAGCACTCCATCCTCGGTATCGCGTTCGAGCCGGAGCAGTATCAGGCACTGAACCCGTTCTGGATCATGATTGGTAGCCCGATTCTGGCCGCTATCTATAACAAGATGGGCGACCGTCTGCCAATGCCGCACAAGTTCGCTATCGGTATGGTGCTGTGCTCTGGCGCATTCCTGGTGCTGCCGCTGGGGACGAAATTCGCGACCGACGCGGGTATCGTTTCTGTTAACTGGCTGATCCTGAGCTATGCGCTGCAATCCATCGGTGAACTGATGATCTCCGGTCTGGGTCTGGCGATGGTTGCGCAGCTGGTCCCTCAGCGTCTGATGGGCTTCATCATGGGTAGTTGGTTCCTGACTACCGCTGGCGCGGCCATCATCGCAGGTAAGATTGCGAACCTGATGGCGGTACCAGACAACGTTACCGACCCGCTGGTTTCCCTGAATGTCTACGGCACCGTGTTCATGCAAATTGGTATCGCGACCGCCGTGATTGCCGTACTGATGCTGCTGACCGCACCTAAACTGAATCGTATGACGCAGGACGACGACAAATCCGCTAAAGCGATTAAAACCGCGAACGCGTAATGTCATCGGGAAACGACTGAACAGAAGCCGCTAATTGATTAGCGGCTTTTTTTTTATCCGAACGCGCACTAACATAGCTGGAACCTCAGCAAAAAGGAGTTACCGATGAAACTGTTCTATAAACCGGGCGCCTGCTCTCTTGCTTCCCATATTACGCTTCGCGAGAGCGGTAAAGATTTCACGCTGGACGGCGTTGACCTGATGAAAAAGCGCCTGGAAAACGGGGATGACTTTTTTGCGATTAACCCAAAAGGGCAGGTTCCGGCCCTGCTGCTGGATGATGGCACCCTGCTGACCGAAGGGGTGGCGATTATGCAATTCCTGGCGGACAACGTACCGGATCGTCAGCTCCTTGCCCCCACCGGCAGCATTGCGCGTTATAAGACGCTGGAGTGGCTGAACTATATTGCCACCGAACTGCACAAAGGCTTTACGCCCCTGTTCCGCCCGGACACGCCAGAAGAGTACAAACCTACCGTGCGCGCGCTGCTGGAGAAAAAGTTGCAGTACGTTAACGACGCGCTGAAAGACGACCAGTGGATCTGTGGCTCGCGTTTCACTATCGCCGATGCCTATCTGTTTACCGTTCTGCGCTGGGCGCGCGCGGTTAAGTTGAACATGGAAGGATTAGACCATGTCGCATCGTATATGACGCGCGTGGCGGAGCGTCCTGCGGTGGCGGCGGCGCTGAAAGCGGAAGGGTTGAATTAACGGAGCGGCCTGAGGAGCCGGGTGGCGCTGACGCTTACCCGGCCTACAAATTCCGTAGGCCCGCGCAAGCGCAGCGCCGCCGGGCAGTGTCTATAGCTGCGTTGCGCTAAAATAGTGCTCCGGCTTCGCGATGCGATCCTGTGCCGCGACGACCTGGAGCTCATATTCCTGCATCGTCTTCGTCGCAATCATGATTTCATAAACGGCTGCGGTGACGTGCTCCAGCGCATCGCGCAGGCTCGCACCCTGCAATAGCTTCACCAGCAGCAAACCGCTGGTCACATCCCCGACCCCGACAGGCTGACGTGTACCGAAATCCACCAGCGGTCGACTGATATGCCAGGCTTCATCCTTCGTCACCAGCAGCATCTCAAAACGGTCCTGGCTCAACCCTGCGCGTGCCAGGTGTTTCACCAGCACAATCTCTGGCCCCTGGGCGATCAGCTCGCGAGAGGCGCTTACAGCCTCTTCTACGCTGTTGACCGGATGCTCGCACAGGATCTCCAGTTCAATCAGGTTGGGGGCAATAATATCGCTGGCGGGCAATGCATGACGGACATGAAACTCCGCAACGCCCGGCGCTACGATGCAGCCTTTTTCAGGATGTCCCATCACCGGATCGCAGAAATATTTCGCCGCGGGGTTTGCCGCTTTCACCTGGCGCACAATGCCGAGGATATGTTCCCCCTGCTCCGCCGAACCCAGATAGCCGCTCAGTACGGCATCGCAGCGTTTAAGCTGGTCGATATCCGCAATCCCCTGAACGATTTCCGTCAGATGCGACGGCGGCATTACGCAGCCGGTCCATTTACCGTACTGGGTGTGATTCGAAAACTGGACGGTATTAAGGGGCCAGACGTTAACGCCGAGGCGGCGCATCGGGAATTCCGCAGCGCTGTTGCCAGCATGTCCAAACACAACGTGGGACTGAATGGCGAGGATGTTCTTCATGTTGTACTTACCAAACCCTGTCAAAACAAAAGGGGCGTGGTTTCCCACGCCCCTGCATACTTTTAATTACTTCCAGCAGACCAGGCAGTAATTTTTCTTACCGCGACGCAGCAGCGTGTAGCGACCATAGAGACGGTCGTTCTCGGTAAAGGTATATTCCGGATCGGCCTGTTTTTCGCCATTAATGGTGATCGCGTTAGAGGCGATGGTTTTACGCGCCTGACCGCGAGACGGCTGGAGCTCGGAGTCCACCAGCGCCTGCATCAGATCGGCGCCTTTTTCCATCTCCACCATCGGTACGCCATCCTGCGCCAGCTGTTCGAAATCCGCTTCGCTTAAATCGCTCAGGGTCCCGTTGAACAGGCTCGCCGTAATGCGTTTCGCCGCCGCCAGACCTTCTTCGCCGTGAACCAGTTTGGTTACTTCGTCCGCCAGCACGTACTGGGCGCGTGGTGCTTTACCGCTGTTCTTGTCTTCTTCTTCCAGCGCATTGATTTCTTCGATATTCATAAAGGTGAAGAACTTCAGGAAGCGATAAACGTCGGCATCCGCCGTGTTGATCCAGAACTGGTAGAATTTATACGGGCTGGTTTTCTTCGGATCCAGCCATACCGCGCCGCCTTCGGTCTTACCGAACTTGGTACCGTCTGCTTTGGTGATCAACGGCACGGTCAGACCAAACACCTGATTCTGGTGGAGGCGACGGGTCAGATCGATACCGGAGGTGATGTTACCCCACTGGTCGGAACCGCCAATTTGCAGAGATACGCCGTGCAGCTTGTTCAGGCAGGCGAAGTCATACCCCTGCAACAGGTTGTAGGAGAACTCGGTGAAAGAGATACCTTGGTCGTCACGGTTAAGACGCTGCTTCACTGCTTCTTTGTTAATCATCTGGTTAACAGAGAAGTGTTTGCCGATGTCACGCAGGAACGTCAGCACGTTCATGCCACCAAACCAGTCGTAGTTGTTCGCCGCAATCGCAGAGTTATCACCGCAGTCGAAATCCAGGAACGGTGCAACCTGTTTACGGATCTTATCCACCCACTCCTGCACGGTGTCTTCGGTATTCAGCTTACGCTCAGCGGCTTTGAAACTTGGGTCGCCAATCAGACCGGTCGCGCCGCCAACCAGAGCGACAGGCTTATGGCCGGCCATCTGGAAGCGTTTCAGGCATAACAATGGAACAAGATGCCCCAAATGCAAGCTGTCAGCGGTGGGATCGAAGCCGCAATAGAGCGCGATCGGGCCTTGCGCCAGTCGCTCTGCTAACGCTTCCTCGTCCGTCACCTGGGCCACGAGGCCCCGCTCTTGCAATTGTTTAATCAAGTTACTGCTTGCCATCAAATTCTCCATGTATAAACGACTGCACCTTTGCCGGTACACGACTTTTCGCCTGATGCGAAAGGACCATAGAATAAAGCGCCAGCGCGGTGTGCGCTAGCGCTTAAATCAACAAATTTTGGGGATTACGGTGCCAGTCTGTCGATTTTCCAGCCACCGTTGTCGCGCTGGTATAAAAAGCGGTCGTGGAGACGGTGTTCACCGCCCTGCCAGAATTCCATCTGCTCAATGGGGATGCGGAACCCGCCCCAGAAACTCGGCAGCGGTACTTCACCCTGCTGAAACTTCTGTTTGAGTTCGAGGAATTTACTCTCCAGCACGCCGCGGGCTGAGATTCGGCTGGACTGTTTAGAGACCCAGGCACCGATCTGACTGTCGCGCGGGCGGCTGTGGAAATATTTCACCACTTCAAGCGTAGAGAGGCGCTCCGCCGTGCCGGTAACCATCACCTGGCGCTCAAGCATATGCCACGGGAAGAGCAGGCTAATACGCGGATTATTTTCAAGGTGATGCGCTTTACGACTGCCCAGGTTGGTGTAGAACACCAGCCCTTTCTCGTCATAATGCTTGAGAAGAACGATGCGTTGATACGGCTGACCATTTTCATCAACCGTGGCAACGACCATTGCCGTCGGGTCAGCCAGTTTCGCTTCGCAGGCCTGCTTCAGCCAGCGTTCAAAAAGCACCAGCGGTTCGGCGGGAAGATCCTGGCGTCGCAGACCGCCTTTGGTGTATTCACGGCGCAGATGCGCAATTTGCTGTAGTTCGTCGTTATCTGACATGGCGTTAGCTGAAAGTGAGATTGGGTGGCGCTATTGTGCGCGCCCCCTTCAAAAATCTCAACGCTTCGGATTTTGAAGCTGACAATTGTTCAGCACAATGCGGTCACGCTTGTAGACGGTGGCGCTGTCGCCTTTCGACCAGTAGACGTAGATCCCGTCTGAGTAGCGCGCTCCGGAGGCCGACATTCCCTGCTTCAGCGTCAACAACTTATTGTCATAAACAAAGCTGGCTTCCTGACGCGGGTTGTTCAGCTTCACCGTCAGCGGTTTTTCATCACAACGATATTCCAGCGTATCGGTTTGCATACGCTCAACGAACTGGTTATAGACGCTGCATCCGGTCATAAGAAAAGGTACAGCAATGAGAAGAAGTTTTTTCATGGGCAGATTCCGAAGACTATCCTGGTCCTGGAGGGCCTAACCGCCCTCCTGTTTTTCCCTATTTTACGGGTTACGCCTCCCGCTGAATTTCAGTTAACTCTGATTATGGCGCGGGTTTGCGGGGAAAATGGCCCCGAGGACACTCGCCTCCCGCGCACCGGTTACGGAGGGTAAATTACCCGGCAGACCGGCAACCGTACGCCAGGCAAGCCAGGCGAAGGCCAGCGCTTCCATATCGTCTCCGCTGATCCCGGCTTCATCAGTGGTCGTGACTTCGGTGCCCGGCAGCAAGGCGGCGAGGCGTGCCATCACCAGCGGGTTTCGGCTTCCGCCTCCGCATACCAGCAAGCGCTCACACCCGCCGCTCAGCAACACCTGTTCAGAGATCGACACCGCGGTGAGCTCCGTCAGCGTAGCCTGAACATCCTGAGGCGCAAGGCCGGGGAAGCGCGCCAGCTGACGTTCAAGCCAGCCGTAGTTGAAATATTCCCGCCCCGTGCTTTTTGGCGCAGGCAGAGCAAAGAAAGGATCGCTTAACAGGGTTTGCAGCAAGGGAAGGATCACTTTCCCCTGGCTGGCCCACTGCGCGTCTTTGTCATAGGCTTTACCGCTCTGACGCCAAATCCAGGCATCCATCAGCATATTACCGGGTCCGGTATCGTACCCCCGCACGGGCTGCCCGGGAATAAGCATCGACAGGTTGGCGATCCCGCCGATGTTCAGGACCATCCTGCGCTCTACCGGGTGCGCCAGCAGCGCCTGATGAAATGCCGGAACCAGCGGCGCCCCCTGCCCGCCGAGGGCCATATCGCGACGACGGAAATCACCCACCACCGTTACGCCGGTTTTTGCCACAATCTGGTTGTTATCGCCAATTTGCATCGTGTGCGGCGCCTCGCCGACAGGTTCATGCCAGACGGTCTGCCCATGGCAGCCTATTGCCACGATGTCCTGCGGGTGGAGTCTTTCCTGCTGCATCAGGGCCAGTACCGCATCAGCAAACAGCGCCCCCAGACGCACATCCAGTTGGCCCAGTTGGGAAAGCGTCAGCTGTTGCCCCTGGCAGATGTTCAGGATCTCTTCTTTTAACGAGACCGGAATTGGCCAGGTCAGGCTTGCCTGCTGCGCCACCATGTTTTCATCAATGGCGGCCAGAACGACATCCACACCGTCAAGACTGGTACCAGACATCACACCGATATAGCGACCCGATTTCATGCGCTTTCCTTACGTTACATGGGCTAAGTGCAAACACTCCATCATAAATAACGCGGCTTTGCTATGCGGTGATAATAATTTTTAACAATCTCAGACCTGTAGCACAGGCGATGTTTGTTTATGTCCCGTTAAGCCCTGTTCAGGTAAAATTTATTTATTCGGCATGCAAAGATATGAACTGTGGTCAGGAATGCCATATAATTTAGCCATAACGGATGCCCCAACCGGGCGTTTTTTGGTGAACAGGAGAGTCAAATGATTTTACGTGTACTGGGCGTTTCGCTGATTGGTTTAACACTGGCGGGTTGTGTGAATGACAGTTCACTCTCCGGCGACGTATATAGTGCTTCTGAAGCTAAACAGGTACAGAACGTGACATACGGTACTATCGTTAATGCCCGTCCTGTTCAGATTCAGGGTGGCGATGACACGAACGTGGTGGGCGCAATCGGCGGTGCTGTGCTGGGTGGTTTCCTGGGTAATACCATTGGCGGCGGCACCGGACGTTCTCTGGCGACCGCAGCGGGCGCAGTTGCAGGCGGCGTAGCGGGTCAGGGCGTTCAGGGTGCGATGAACAAAACTCAGGGCGTTGAGCTGGAAATCCGCAAAGACGATGGCAGCACTATTATGGTTGTGCAGAAACAGGGTAACACCCGCTTCTCTGCTGGCCAGCGTGTTGTTCTTGCAAGCAACGGCAGCCAGGTCACCGTCTCCCCGCGTTAATATCCTGATGGATGTGGTCTTTCAGACCGCATCCATTTACCAAAATCATCATTTCCAATAATATATTGGCACAATATATTCACATGGTGAATTATTCATTTCACCCGTTCTTGTCCGTGCGCAAAGTATTTTTTATTTCCCTCGCTTAGACTCTTCGCAATCTCTTTTTCCTTTTTTAATTTTTAAATTCTCTATGCTTGCGATCTGTCGATTTGTAAAGAACCGCTTTGTGGCCTTCGCGCTTGGGTGCATTGTTATCATTGCCGTATTACAAGGTTTTTTTATAAAACTTGTTGAATGGGTTCCTTCGTTTTCACCTTTGTTTTTCCCTACGCTGACGATATTTCTTCTGGTGTTCCATCTGTTTATTGCCTGTTTTATGGCAATGAAATACTGGTGCGACAAAAGGCGATTATATCTTGTTCCCATTGCCCTGGCCTTTGCCGGTTCGGCGTTACTGATGGTGGGGACACTGGCCAGCTTCCCGGCCTGGCTTGATCTCTATCAGTTCAACGAAGCGAACTATAACGACGCCATGATTTTCTACATGTTCCGCCACTTTTTAATGGCGGTGCTGATGATCGTCGCAGCATTACTGTATACCCTGCGCAATTCTGCGCTCTCACGAAGCGCCCATGTTGGTATCGTTGTCGGCGCCTCGCTCTTTACGGGCTGTATGCTTGGGCTGGCATTGTTCTATTCCAGCCATTCAACCCTGCTCACACTGGACCTGGTGGATAATGAAACCCGACAGTTTATGGTTCTCTGGAGCCAGGCGATCAATATCATTTTGATCGTCCTGTGGGTAGTAACGTTAATCACCCTGTTGGCCATTACCCGCGTGAGGAATTTGTTTTGGGTCGGCGGCAATTTTTTATGTGTCTGTTATATCGTCACTCTGCTCATGCTATTGTTAGGCGGACACGCTGAAGATATTTCATGGTACCGGGCACGGTTATTCGAAACTGTCGCTACGTTAATGATTATTTTCATCTTACTTTCCGACGTATTTAATTTGTATCGTGACTCGCATGTAAAATATCAGCAGTCTTATCAAAATTCCATCCGCGACCCCCTCACCCGTCTTTATAATCGCAGCTATTTCTATGATTCATTAAATCACGCGCTAAACACGGCCACGGTGACACATCCGGTGTCGGTGGTCGTGAGCGATCTTGACCGTTTTAAACGCATTAACGACTGCTACGGTCATTTGCAGGGGGATAGGGTTTTACAGTTTGTCTCAAACTTGTTGACCGATTCGGTGCGACCGCAGGATATCGCGGCGCGGATCGGCGGCGAAGAGTTTGTGCTCATGCTGACAAATACACCGTCCGATGTCGCGCATCAGGTTGCCGAACGTATTCGCCTCAAGTTGAGCGGGTTTGACAAGGCCAGCAGCGGTGGGCAGCTTCCGGAACCGATTACCATTAGTATGGGAGTATTCACCGCTACCTCGCCGGAAACCAGCGCTGAAACCTGTGTGGAAAGCGCGGATAAAGCCATGTACGAGGCAAAAGAGACGGGCCGCAACCGGGTGGTGGTGTTCAGAACATGACAAAGGCCTTGCACGAGCAAGGCCAGTGAACAACGTCAGTCGCGCGACTGTAAATCGTGGATGTTTTGCTCAAGACGGGCGATGAGTCCGATCAGCATCTCCAGCTCAGCGGGTGAAATACCGGCCAGGATCTCCCCTCGCGTTTTACTGATGACGGTTTCCATCTCAGTAATAATCGGGGCCGCTTTTTCCGTCAATTTGATCCGCTTGGCGCGACGGTCGCTGGCGCAGGTTTGTCGGGAGATGAGTCCCTTCTCTTCCAGCTGGTCAAGGGTACGCACCAGGGAAGGCTGTTCAATACCAATCGCTTTTGCCAATTGGATCTGTGACTGATCGGGCGGAAGCTGATGGATGTTGTGCAGCGTAACCCAGTGCGTCTGTGTGAGTTCCAGAGGTTTCAGGCGATGGTCAATCAGAGCACGCCAGATGCGTACCAACCTTGCCAGATCAGAACCTAATGGCGATTCCAATTTCATCTCCTTATAATTAGCTTGCTAAGTGATTATAGTGATTTTAGAATAGTTTGCAGTATTTGTATTGCCAAAACAAATGCAATCACGGTATTAATCATTCCTTAAAGGATGATTTACACTGAACGGTAATGCGCCATCGCATTGAAATCTGCCATTGTGGCCCTCATTCCACCGCAAAGGATCGCTGCTTGTGACGTTGTTTTCCTTCTCCGCAGGGTTGCCCCTCCAGGATCTGATTGTTGGCGCATCGGTCTACTTTCCGCCACTGTTTAAAGCCGTGATGGTCGGTTTTGTGATCTGGCTCATTGCGCATCGTCTGCTGCGCGACTGGATGTATTCCGGTGAAATCTGGCACCCGATGTTAATGGATCTCTCCCTGTTTACCCTCTCCGTCTGTCTTGGCCTTGCCGTGTTAACCGTGTGGTGAGAATAGCATTGAAAACGTTAAAATATTTTTCCACTCTTTTCGTCTTAGCGCTGGCGCTTATCGCCGGCTGGTGGCTCTGGAATTATTACATGCAGTCGCCCTGGACGCGTGACGGCAAGATCCGCGCGGAACAGGTCAGCATCACGCCACAAGTGTCCGGCAGTATCAGCGCGCTGCTGGTGAAGGACAACCAGTTCGTTCATGCGGGTGATGTGTTATTCCGCATCGACGAGACCCCTTTTCACATTGCGGTGCTCAATGCCCAGGCGCAGCTCGCAAAAGCTCAATCCGATCTGGCAAAAGCCAATAACGAAGCCGAACGTCGCCGACATCTGTCGAGGAATTACATCTCTGCGGAAGATCTCGATACCGCCAATATCAATGTAAAAGCCATGCAGGCCAGCCTGAAGGTTGCAGAGGCAACGCTGAAACAGGCCGAGTGGCAACTGACCCAGACCGTTGTCAAAGCTCCGGTGGATGGATGGATCACGAGCCTCTCGACCCGTGTGGGGGATTACGCCACCACAGGCCAGCCGGTCTTTGCCCTGGTCGACAGCCGCTCTTTCTATGTTGTAGGTTATTTTGAAGAGACCAAGCTGCGCCATATCCGCGAGGGAGCGCCTGCCCGAATCACGCTTTACAGCGGCGCAGAAACGTTACAGGGTCACGTTAGCAGCATAGGTCGGGCAATTTACGATCAGAGCGTGGAAACCGATTCTGGCCTGGTCCCCGACATCAAACCCAACGTACCGTGGGTGCGTCTGGCTCAGCGGGTGCCTGTTCGCGTCGAGTTTGATCAACTGCCGAAAGACATTACCCTGGTCTCTGGCACAACCTGCACTGTCGCCATCGGATCGCGATGATGAACCTGGGAGCTCTCTCCTGGCGCAATACGCCGTGGATAAAAGCGACACGGCCGCAGTGGCGTTACGCGCTGCGTAACGGCATCGCCATGTGCCTTGCGCTTACGGTTGCCTATTATCTGAATCTGGATGAGCCTTACTGGGCGATGACCTCTGCGGCGGTCGTCAGCTTCCCTACCGTCGGGGGCGTTATCAGTAAAAGCCTCGGGCGCGTGGCGGGTAGCCTGCTGGGGGCAACCGCCGCACTGCTTCTTGCCGGCCATACTCTGAACGATCCCTGGCTCTTTTTGTTAAGCATGTCGGCATGGCTGGGGCTGTGTACCTGGGCCTGCGCTCATTTTACCAATAACGTTGCCTATGCGTTTCAACTGGCGGGTTACACCGCGGCCATTATCGCCTTTCCGGTCGTCAACGTGCTGGATACCACCGAGCTGTGGGATATCGCCCAGGCACGCGTGTGTGAAGTGATGGTCGGCATTCTGTGCGGGGGCGTCATGATGATGATCCTGCCCAGTACCTCAGATGGCACTACGCTTATCACCGCACTTAAAACGATGCACGCACGTTTGCTGGAACATGCCAGCCTGCTCTGGCAGCCTGACAGCAGCGATGACATCCGCCTCGCGCACGAAAAGGTCATCGGCCAGATCCTGACCATGAACCTGTTGCGCATCCAGGCTTTCTGGAGCCACTACCGTTTTCGTCGCCAGAACACGCTTCTGAACTATTTACTGCACCAGCAATTGCGGATGACGAGCGCGATCTCGAGCCTTCGTCGGATGTTGCTGAACTGGCCTGCACCCCCAGCCCATACCCGGGAGATTATCGAGGCGCTGCTCGCTACCCTTGCGCGTTCGGATGCCGATATTTATACCGTGGCCCGCATTATCGCGCCGCTCGCCCCAGCGGATGAATATGACTACCGGCATCGCGCCTTCTGGCAGCGTCTGAACTATTTCTGCCGCCTGTATCTGCGCAGCAGCCGCTGGTTAAAAGCCGTCGAGAATGCCACGCCCGTCACCGAATTTTCCGTTCCCGGTAGTCCTGCTCTGGCGCGGCATACCGACGCAATGGAGGCGCTGTGGAGCGGTTTTCGTACGTTTTGCGCGTTGACGGCCGTGGGCGCATGGGCCATCACCACGCAATGGGATGCGGGCAGTGCGGCCCTGACGCTTGCGGCAATAAGCTGCGTGCTCTATTCCGTCGCCGCTTCCCCCTTTAACTCCCTGACGCTTCTGCTGCGTACGCTGGTGCTGCTGTCGCTGTTCAGCTTCGTGGTGAAATTTGGTTTGATGGTGCAGATAACCGACCTCTGGCAATTTCTGCTGTTTCTCTTCCCGCTATTAACCACCATGCAGTTGCTCAAACTGCAAATGCCTAAACTGGCCGGTCTGTGGGGTCAGTTAATTGTTTTTATGGGCTCATTTATCTCTGTAACGAATCCACCGGTTTACGATTACGCTGATTTTCTCAACGACAACCTGGCGAAGATCCTCGGCGTGGGGCTGGCGTGGCTGGCTTTCGCCGTGCTACGCCCGGGCTCGGACGCGCGTAAAAGCCGCAGGCATATTCGGGAGTTGCGCAGGGGTTTTGTCGATCAGCTGAGCCGCAGGCCGCATCTGCGCGAAAGCGAGTATGAATCGCTGGTTTACCATCATGTCAGCCAGCTGAATAACAGCCAGGATTCACTCTCCCGTCGCTGGCTACTGCGCTGGGGCGTGGTGCTGCTAAACTGTTCGCACGTGGTGTGGCAGCTGCGCGCCTGGGAGACGCGTTCCGATCCGCTGTCGCAGGTCCGTGATAACTGTATTTCCATGCTCCGCGATGTGATGAGCGAGCGCGGGGTGCAGCAGCGCCCCCTGAGCGTCACGCTCGCCGAGCTTCAGCGTATTTGCGACACGCTGGCGCACCATCATCAGCCTGCGGCCCGCGATCTGGCATCCATTATCTGGCGGCTGCACTGCTCCCTGTCACAGCTTGAACAGGCGCCGCCACCCGGAACGATTGGCGATCAGATCACCCCGCAGGCATAGCGCGCCCCGCCGCCGCCAAGCGGTTCAGGTTGATCGGACATGTTATCGCCGCCCACGTGGACCATCAGCGCCTTGCCTTTGACCTCGTCAAGCTTTTTGAGTCGTGGCGCCACAACCGGATCGGTGGCTTTACCATCGTTATTTACCACCAGCACCGGCAGATCGCCGAGGTGCCCCATCCCTTCCGGGCCTTCATGCTTACCGGAGTTCTGCGGGTCGAGATGCCCCCCTGCGGCTTCCGCAGCTGTTGGTTTCCCCTCTTTCATCGCGGGTTGACAGCTGCCTTTAGCATGAACGTGAAAACCATGTTCGCCGGGTGGAAAAGCCTTGAGATCGGGAGCAAATTCCAGCCCTTTATCGGTTTCGGTGATTTTCACCGTCCCGATGGACTGACCTACCCCCTGAGAAGTGACGAGATTCATTTCAACGTCCTCGCTGGCTGCCTGCGCCCCTGCGCAAACAACCAGCGTGACCATTGCCAGAGCAAAACGCTTCATATGACCTCCACGGGTTATTTTTTGCACCTTAAGTCTATACCAGAGGCGCAGATTTCACCGGAAAGTCAGGTTCAGGCGTGCTCAGGGTACGTCGTAGCCCAGCGCCGCCTTACGAATGCGGAACCACTGCTGACGCGTCATATCCAGCTCCTCAGCAACAAGCGCAGCGCGGACACGCTCAATTTTGCCGGAGCCAATAATTGGCAGCGGTTTAGACGGCAGGCGCAGGATCCAGGCGTAAACCACCTGCTCGATACTCTCCGCATTCAGTTCGCGCGCCACCGTTTCAAGCTCGTTACGCAGCGGCTGGAATGCCTCATCGTTAAACAGACGGCCGCCTCCCAGACAGGACCATGCCATTGGACGGATGCGCAGCTGTTGCAGTTGGTCGAGCGTGCCATCCAGCAGCAGCGGCTGATGAACAGGCGAGATCTCCACCTGATTCGTCGCCAGCGTAAACGGCAGGCGAGACTGCAATAGCGCAAACTGTGCCGGGGTGAAGTTAGACACGCCAAAATGGCGCACTTTGCCGCTCTGGTGCAGCGTCAGGAAGGCTTCCGCGACCTCATCCGCATCCATCAACGGATCGGGACGGTGGATCAGCAGCAGGTCGATACGATCTGTGGCCAGGTTGACCAGTGACTGCTCGGCGCTTTTAACGATATGCGCGCTGTCAGTGATGTAATGTCCAAGCGCATGCTCCGGTTTTGCTGTGGTGGCAATACCGCATTTGGTCACAATCTCCATTCGTTCACGCAGCCCCGGCGCACGCTTCAGCGCTTCGCCAAAGGCGGCCTCGCACTGATAGCCGCCATAAATATCAGCGTGATCGACGGTGGTGATCCCGAGATCGAGATGCTCTTCTATAAAGTCCGCCAGCTGGACCGGAGACATATTCCAGTCCATGAGGCGCCAGTAGCCCATAACGAATCGGGAGAATTCCGGGCCCTGTGGGGCAAGGGTAATACGCTGAACCATAACATTTTCCTCAAGGAAGTCATGTCACCAGTATACGCAATTACCCTGCTAAAACAGTGAAGGTTGCTGAGGTTCTTCGGGTTCAACCGCTTTGTTTGCACGAATTTTACGCAGCAGACGCTGTCGGCAAAGCCGTAAGACCTCCTGCTTTTGCGCGTCGCTGAAATTTTGCCAGTTAAAACGTTCATCGCGCGTGCGCATGCAGCCACGACAGTATCCTCGTTCATCAACCTGGCAAATACCCCGGCACGGGCTCTGGACAGGGAAAAATTCCAGTTGCTCTGCCACACCTACCTCCAGAACGTCATTATTCCCTACAGTGAAGACCCTAAATGGCTTGCATGCAAGGATGTCTGCCACAAACAGGACATTAAGGTTTCGCTAATCTTCCCTTCTTATACTCGCCGCATTGATATAACGAATGGTCTGCTTATCATGTGGTTCGCAAAAAAGTTACACTGTAACGATATAAAATTTACTCTGGGCTGTGCATTTTTCTTTACCGTACTGAATGCACTGTTTATCCAGCGCAGCTGGTCAATTATTGCGCCTGCGCATCTGCACGATGTCCTGTTTGCTGCCAGCGTGCCGCTGGTACTGTTCTGCGGCTGGGTGATTGTCTTCAGCCTGTTAAATATCCCCTATATTCGTAAGCCGCTCCTGATTGTCCTGACCCTGGGATGTGCCGCCGCGACCTGGTTTATGTATACCTATGGCGCGGTTATCGATCAGAACATGATTGTGAACGTGTTCGAGACTAATTCTCAGGAAGCGACAGCCCTGGTGACGCCGCAGATGATCCTGTGGCTGGTCGTAGCGGGTCTGGTTCCATCTGTTGTGTTAGCCCTGACGCGCATTCGCACCGGAAAATGGTGGTATGCCCTCCTGACGCGCTTCGCCGCTATGCTGGGTGCGCTGCTGGTGATCATCCTGGTCGCGTCAGTGTTCTATAAAGACTATGCTTCGCTGTTCCGCAATAACAAAAGCATCGTAAAAATGGTCACCCCGGCGAATTACGTGAGCGCCGTGGTGAAATACAGCAAAATGCGCTGGTTTGCCGGCGACCAGACGCTGGTCCGCATTGGCGAAGATGCTCATAAAGGCGCGCTGATTGCCAGCCAACGCAAGAAAACCGTGCTGGTTGTGGTGGTGGGCGAAGCCTCCCGCGCCGCAAACTACTCGTTAAATGGTTACCCGCGTGAAACCAACCCCGAGCTGAAAAAGCAGGATGTCATCAACTTCCCGCGGGCCTCCTCCTGTGGCACGGAAACCGCTGTTTCCGTCCCCTGCATGTTCTCCGGCATGACGCGGAAAAAATATGACGCGGACCTCGCCCATCATCAGGAAGGTCTGCTTGATGTGCTTAACCACGCCGGGTTCAACCTGCTGTGGCGCGATAACGACGGCGGGTGTAAAGGCGCCTGCGACCGCGTGCCGCACACGGACATGACCCAGTGGAAACTGGATCAGTTCTGTAAGGACAAATCCTGTATCGACGACGTTAACCTGTACCGCCTGGACAACGTGCTGGATGGAATAAAGCAGGATACGGTTCTGGTTATTCACCTGATGGGCAGCCACGGTCCGGCCTATTACAAACGCTACCCGGACAGCTTCCGCAAGTTCACCCCAACCTGCGATACCAATGAAATTCAGGATTGCGATCATCAGTCGCTGATCAATACCTATGACAACACGATTCTGTATACCGACAGCGTCGTCAGCCGAACCATCGACGCACTGAAAGCCCGGCAGGCCAACATGAACACGGCGCTCATTTACCTCTCCGATCACGGTGAATCGCTGGGCGAAAGCGGAATTTACCTGCACGGTACGCCGTATATGCTGGCCCCGGAGCAGCAAACGCATATTCCTTTTATGTTCTGGCTCTCCCCGGATTATGCGAAAAACTTCGGCGTAAACACGGATTGCCTGCGTGACCATGCCGCAAAAGAGGCGGTTTCACAGGACAATTTATTCGCCACCGTTCTGGGCATGATGGACGTGAAATCAGCGGTTTATCAGCCGCAGCTGGATATTCTGTCGCAGTGTCGTCGCTAAGCGGGCTTGCATTAGACCGAACGGTCTATTAGAGTAAGGGCATGAGCAGACACACTGAACACGATACACGAGAACATTTGCTGGCTACCGGCGAGCGCCTTTGCATGCATCGCGGGTTTACCGGGATGGGGCTTAGCGAGTTGTTAAAAACCGCTGAAGTACCTAAGGGATCGTTTTATCACTATTTTCGTTCCAAAGAGGCGTTCGGCGTTGCCATGCTGGAGCGGCACTACGCCAGCTACCATCAGCGCCTGGCAGCCCACTTCGCCAGCGGTGAAGGTGACTACCGGGATCGTGTTCTGAACTACTATCAGGAAACGCTGACGCAGTTCTGTCAGCAGGGCATCATCAGCGGCTGCCTGACGGTAAAACTGTCTGCCGAAGTGTGCGATCTCTCCGAAGATATGCGCACCGCCATGGATAAAGGAGCCAGCGGCGTGATTGCCCTGCTGGCTCAGGCGCTGGAGAGCGGGCGCAATGAAAAAACGCTCTCCTTCTCCGGCGATCCGCTCACGCAGGCACAGGTGCTCTATTCCCTCTGGTTAGGCGCCAACCTGCAAGCAAAAATGTCTCGCAGCGCCGTGCCGCTCGAAAGCGCGCTGGCGCACGTGAAAAACTGTATAACCGCGCCTGGCGTGTAGCCGGCGTTTTTATTTACCCTTTTACTAGTCGACTGGTCTACTCAGGAGCCATTATGTCCGCTGAAAAGCTGTTTACCCCACTGAAAGTGGGTGCCGTTACTGCCCCAAACCGCGTGTTTATGGCCCCACTCACCCGTCTGCGCAGCATCGAGCCGGGCGATATCCCAACGCCATTGATGGGTGAGTATTATCGTCAGCGCGCCAGCGCGGGCCTGATTATTTCCGAAGCCACGCAGATTTCTGCCCAGGCAAAAGGCTACGCCGGTGCGCCGGGTCTGCACAGCCCGGAACAGATCGCCGCGTGGAAAAAAATCACCGCAGGTGTTCATGCTGAAGATGGCCGTATTGCGGTTCAGCTGTGGCACACCGGACGTATCTCACACAGCAGCATCCAGCCTGGCAGTCAGGCGCCGGTTTCTGCTTCTGCCCTGAACGCCAATACCCGCACTTCCCTGCGCGATGAAAACGGTAATGCGATCCGCGTTGACACCACCACGCCACGCGCGCTGGAGCTGGACGAGATCCCGGGTATTGTGAATGATTTCCGTCAGGCCGTCGCCAACGCCCGTGAAGCGGGCTTCGACCTGGTTGAGCTGCACTCTGCGCACGGTTACCTGCTGCATCAGTTCCTGTCCCCTTCTTCCAACCAGCGTACCGACCAGTACGGCGGCAGCGTTGAAAACCGCGCGCGTCTGGTGCTTGAAGTGGTGGATGCTGTCTGTAATGAGTGGAGCGCAGACCGCATTGGTATTCGTGTCTCCCCGATCGGTACTTTCCAGAACGTCGACAACGGTCCGAACGAAGAAGCAGACGCGCTGTATCTGATTGAAGAGCTGGCGAAACGCGGTATCGCCTATCTGCACATGTCCGAGCCGGACTGGGCAGGCGGCAAGCCTTATAGTGAAGCCTTCCGCCAGAAAGTGCGCGAGCGCTTCCACGGCGTGATTATCGGGGCGGGCGCGTATACGGCAGAGAAAGCTGAAGATCTGATCGGGAAAGGCCTGATCGACGCCGTGGCCTTTGGCCGTGACTACATTGCTAACCCGGATCTGGTTGCCCGTTTGCAGAAGAAAGCCGAACTGAACCCGCAGCGCCCTGAAAGTTTCTATGGCGGCGGCGCGGAAGGTTATACCGACTACCCTTCACTGTAATCCCGCTTTGTACATTGATAGCGGCGACCTTTCGCCGCTATACTAAAACATCGTTTCTGTTCAAAAAGATAATCCATTCCACTGGTTAATGAGGAAATTATGCGCCTACTTCACACCATGCTGCGCGTTGGCGACCTGCAACGTTCCATCGATTTCTACACTAACGTTCTGGGCATGAAGCTGCTGCGCACCAGCGAAAATCCGGAATATAAATACTCTCTGGCGTTTGTCGGTTACGGCCCGGAATCTGATGAAGCGGTCATCGAGCTGACCTACAACTGGGGCGTAGACAGCTATGAGCTGGGTACGGCTTACGGACACATCGCGCTGGAAGTGGATAACGCCGCCGAAGCCTGCGAACGTATCCGCAGCAATGGCGGTAACGTCACCCGTGA
Organism: Enterobacter sp. MGH119; assembly: GCF_001037675.1. Lineage (NCBI taxonomy): Bacteria > Pseudomonadati > Pseudomonadota > Gammaproteobacteria > Enterobacterales > Enterobacteriaceae > Enterobacter > Enterobacter sp. MGH119. The sequence goes on from NZ_KQ089929.1 coordinate 1,262,123, forward strand.
AGCCGGTCCGGTTAAAGGCGGTACCACCGTCATTGCGTTTGTGGAAGATCCGGACGGTTATAAAATCGAACTGATTGAAGCCAAAGACGCTGGTCGCGGTCTGGGCAATTGATCCCGCAGGGCGCACTATGCGCCCGTTGTTTTGCTGCATCCCCTCTCAAAATTTGGCATAATGCGCACTGCTTTTTCCCCCTTGTAAGAGACCCTGATGTCCGATAACGCTCAATTTACCGGTCTGTGCGACCGTTTTCGTGGTTTTTATCCCGTTGTCATTGATGTTGAAACAGCCGGATTTAACGCTAAAACCGATGCGCTGCTTGAGATTGCCGCCATCACGCTGAAGATGGATGAACAGGGCTGGCTTGTACCGGACACCACGCTGCATTTCCACGTTGAACCCTTTGAAGGGGCAAACTTACAGCCAGAGGCGCTGGCCTTTAACGGTATCGATCCGACAAACCCGCTGCGCGGGGCGGTAAGCGAATACGAGGCGCTGCACGCCATTTTCAAAATGGTGCGCAAAGGCATGAAAGAGAATGACTGTAGCCGCGCCATCATGGTAGCCCACAACGCTACGTTCGATCACAGCTTCACCATGGCTGCCGCCGAGCGCGCCTCGCTAAAGCGCAATCCATTTCATCCGTTTGTGACCTTCGACACCGCCGCGCTGAGCGGCCTGGCGCTGGGGCAAACCGTGCTCTCGAAAGCCTGCATCACGGCGGGTATTGCGTTTGACGGTACCCAGGCGCATTCCGCGTTATACGACACCGAGCGTACGGCGGAGCTGTTCTGTGAGATCGTCAACCGCTGGAAACGTCTGGGCGGCTGGCCGCTGCCGATGGGCGACGAGGCCGATCTTCAATCGTAGGTTGGGTTATCAACAGCCCCCTAGGACAAAAAAAAAGCGACCAACATAATGTGGTCGCTTTTTTATATCCGCAGAAAACTTATTCTGCGTCCGGCTCTTCGGTTTTATACTTCGCCGCAGTCTCTTTGATCAGCTGTTGCAGTTCGCCGCGCTGATACATTTCAATCAGGATGTCGCATCCGCCAACCAGTTCACCATCAACCCACAGCTGTGGGAAGGTCGGCCAGTTTGCGTATTTTGGCAATTCAGCGCGAATGTCCGGGTTTTGCAGGATATCAACGTAAGCAAAACGCTCACCACAGGCGGACAGCGCCTGAACCGCTTGCGCGGAGAAGCCGCAGCTTGGCAGCTTCGGAGAACCTTTCATGTACAGGAGAATCGGGTTTTCAGCGATCTGGCGCTGAATTTTTTCAATAGTGGTGCTCATGTCTTGCTTCCTTTAACTTCTGTTACGGCATCAGTCTGACATTGTAGCGGGTCAGGCCGACATCGGAAAATAACATTTTTGTCACGTCTAATTATTTTATCGCTTATCGCATAAAGTTGCATTGCTAATGTCGTTTATCGCCAGACGGGGTGCGGTTTTGCTTAAGGAGCGAACAGGAGTGCGTCAGAATGGTGAATTTTTTTGCACTTGCTAACGAAACATAATTTTTGAATGAAAAATGCTATTAACTTCTTCTGATTTTATGGATTAGAATCGACAGGTTTTGTAAATCTCACGCGGGTATGCATTGTGGCCTGCATTTATCAGGGGACTGCCCAGTGGCGCGGATAACTAAAATCTCGATGACGCTCTGTGCTTTACTGTTTACCACACTCTCATTTACGCCAGCGGCGAACGCCTCTGAACAGGCGCGGCATTCTGCTGTACAAAAAACGCATCTGGCAAAATCCACAGAACGTAAGAAAAAAACCACCAGCAAAACAGTTAAGAAGAAAATCACCGCTCAGACCAAAAAGACCGCCTCCAGTAAAACCAAAACTCTCCGCTCCGGCACGCACAAAACCACCCGCACAACCGCCAGCCTGGTGAATGAAAAATGCACCGTGCGCAAAGGCCATAAAACGAAATGCGCAAAAGTGACGAAGCTGGCTGACGTGCATAAAGCGCGCATGCAGAAAGCGCAAAAAACGGCGATGAACAAACTGATGGGGCAAATAGGTAAGCCGTATCGCTGGGGTGGCACCTCTCCGCGCACCGGTTTTGACTGTAGTGGGCTGGTTTATTATGCCTATAAAGATCTGGTGAAGTTTCGCATTCCACGCACCGCCAATGAGATGTACCATCTGCGCGACGCCGCCCCTGTAAACCGTGGCGAACTGCAAAATGGCGACCTGGTGTTCTTCCGCACCCAGGGACGCGGTACGGCCGATCACGTTGGGGTGTATGTGGGTAACGGTAAATTTATCCAGTCACCGCGCAGCGGTCAGGACATTCAGATCACCTCTCTCAGCGAAGATTACTGGGTGCGCCACTATGTGGGTGCGCGCCGCGTGATGACGCCAAAAACCATCCGCTAGCCCCTGCCCTGCCGCCTCTGTGGCAGGGTAAGTTCCTCTTTTGCATACCCTTTCAATTTGCTATCCTGTCCTTGTTGTCTGTAGGGTTATTGGCAACGTATAAAACTATAAGGAGAGAAGCAATGTCGTTCGAATTACCTGCACTACCGTATGCAAAAGACGCCCTGGCCCCGCATATTTCCGCGGAAACCCTGGAGTACCATTACGGCAAGCATCACCAGACCTATGTCACCAACCTGAATAACCTGATCAAGGGCACCGATTTTGAAGGCAAAACGCTGGAAGAGATCGTGCGCAGTTCAGACGGCGGCGTATTCAACAACGCCGCACAGGTGTGGAACCACACCTTCTACTGGCACTGCCTGGCCCCGAATGCAGGCGGAGAACCTGACGGTGAGCTGGCGGCAGCGATTAACGCCGCGTTCGGCAGTTTCGCGGATTTTAAAGCGAAGTTTACTGACGCAGCCGTTAAAAACTTTGGCTCCGGCTGGACCTGGCTGGTAAAAGAGGCTGATGGCAAACTGGCTATCGTTTCCACTTCTAATGCGGGTACCCCTCTGACCACCAGCGCCACGCCGCTGATGACCGTGGACGTATGGGAACACGCCTATTACATTGATTACCGTAATGCGCGCCCGAACTACCTGGAACACTTCTGGGCACTGGTTAACTGGGAATTTGTTGCGAAGAACTTCGCCGCGTAAGAGACACGCAGAAGGGGCAGCCCTTCTGCGTTTTTGTTTATTCCGCCGTACACACCGCTTGAGGCTGTTTACGACCAGACATTATCACCAGCAGCAGGCCGAGTGCGGCAATGATCGCCCCCATCACCGGCACAAAGCTGTAACCCAAACCACCGGAGATCACCGCCCCGCCCGCTGCGGCCCCCAGCGCATTGCCCAGGTTAAACGCACCGATATTCACCGATGAAGAGAGCCCCGGCGCTTCGTGTGCAACGCGCATTACGCGCATCTGCAACGGTGGCACCACGGCAAAGGTTGCGGCGCCCCACACCACCATGGCAATCGCGGCACCCACTTCGTTACGCGCCAGCCACGGAATCGCCACCATGATGACAATCAGCAGCGTTAAAAAACCTTTCAGCGTCCCACTCACGGAGCGGTCGGCAAATTTCCCGCCGAGATAGTTGCCAATCGAGAACCCGACACCAATCAGCACCAGCATCGCGGTAACAAAGAGTGGCGTTGCGTGGGTTATGTCGTGCAGCACCGGGGAGATATAGGTGTAGAGCGTAAACATCGCCCCGGCCCCCAGCACCGTGGTGAGCAGCGCGGACAACACCTGAGGACGCATCAGCACCGCCAGCTCTTTACGTACTTCCGGACGTTCTCCAGCACTTCCTTTCGGCAGTGAGAAAAACAGCGCAACCATCGCGACCACGCCCAGTCCGGCGGTTGCGAGGAAAGACATACGCCAGCCGATGGCTTCTCCCAGCCAGGTGGCGGCGGGAACGCCGCCGATATTAGCGATGGTGAGGCCCATAAACATAGTGGCTACCGCGCTGGCCTGCTTATGTTTTGGCACCACGCTGGCAGCAACAACCGAGCCCAGTCCGAAGAAGGCGCCATGGTTGAGGCTGGTAAGAATGCGCGAAAGCATCAGAGTGGTGTAATCGGGCGAAATCGCGGAAAACACATTGCCGAGAGTGAAAATCGCCATCAGGAAAATCAGCGCGTTACGGCGCGCACGGTGCGAAAGCAGCAGCGTCATCAGCGGCGCGCCCACCATCACGCCGATCGCGTAGGCGCTAATTAACATACCGGCCGCAGGGATAGAGACGTCCACCCCCCGGGCGATAACAGGCAATAACCCCATCGGGGAGAATTCAGTGGTGCCAATCCCAAAGGCGCCAATCGCCAGGGCCAGCAGGGGAAAATTGATTTTCATGAAGAGACTCCGGATACCGTGCCATAACCCGGCACAGAACTAAGAAGTCAAAAGCATGACATCAATCACAAAAAATGAGAAGTTAACATTTTGGCAAAAGATTTTTGCCGGAGAGGTAACAATAGCGGCAAGAGAGGGAGAAGGTTCTCCCTCCGCCTGAATCAGTGCAGTGCAGCGGTTAAACCACCGGCAACAATCAGAGCAAGAACAACAATGGTGGTAAACAGCGAAAACTTCAGATCGGTACTCATCAATTTTTCTCCTTTTATTCACCCTACGAAAAGTGAGCTTGCTCATTTTTACACAGTTCAGGTCAAAAATCTTCCAGGATTTAAACGGATATCCACTTTACCTCTTCCCCTTTTCATCAAGATAGGACAAAATTCCACGCTAAATTTATTAGCGTACCGGCCACTGACCCCCTCCTGACGTCCTGTGTCGTTTTCCCGGCGTGTCGCAACTCATGTTTGCGTAATAAGGGTGAGAGAAGGCAAACGTTTACCTTCAATTTTTTCAGGTGCTTAGGGTATGGTCTGGAGTGACATTTAATGGCAACAATTAAAGACGTAGCAAAACGCGCAAACGTTTCCACTACAACCGTATCACATGTTATTAACAAAACGCGTTTCGTCGCTGAAGAGACGCGTAATGCCGTCTGGGCGGCAATCAAAGAACTGCACTACTCGCCAAGTGCCGTCGCCCGCAGCCTGAAGGTTAATCACACCAAATCGATTGGCCTGCTGGCCACCAGCAGTGAAGCGGCCTATTTTGCTGAAATCATCGAAGCCGTTGAAAAAAACTGCTTCCAGAAAGGCTATACCCTGATTCTGGGCAATGCGTGGAACAACATTGAAAAACAGCGCGCTTACCTGTCAATGATGGCGCAAAAGCGCGTCGACGGCCTGCTGGTAATGTGTTCTGAATACCCTGAGTCGGTCCTTTCCATGCTGGAAGAGTATCGCCACATTCCGATGGTAGTCATGGACTGGGGCGAGGCGCGCGCAGACTTCACCGACTCCGTTATTGATAACGCCTTTGAAGGCGGCTACATGGCGGGGCGTTATCTGGTAGAACGCGGTCATCGTGAAATTGGCGTGATCCCGGGTCCTCTGGAGCGTAACACCGGTGCTGGCCGTCTGGCCGGTTTCATGAAAGCGATGGAAGAGGCGCTGATCACCGTGCCGGAAAACTGGATTGTTCAGGGCGACTTCGAGCCGGAGTCAGGCTATCGCGCCATGCAGCAGATCGTCTCCCAGCCGCATCGCCCTACCGCGGTGTTCTGCGGCGGCGACATCATGGCGATGGGCGCGCTATGCGCGGCAGATGAACTCGGCCTGCGCGTCCCCCAGGATATCTCGGTGATCGGCTATGACAACGTGCGCAACGCCCGCTTCTTTACCCCGGCGCTGACCACCATTCACCAGCCGAAAGATTCGCTGGGTGAAACGGCCTTCAACATGCTGCTGGACAGGATCGTCAACAAGCGTGAACAGTCCCAGTCCATTGAAGTTCACCCGCGCCTGATAGAACGCCGTTCCGTTGCGGACGGTCCGTTCCGCGACTACCGTCGTTAATCACTTTCCGGGGCCAGCTATGCTGGTTCCCGCAACCACTCCCGGTTCAGCGTTTCGCTGTCTCCCAGATAATCCAGCAGCCAGGCCATGGCGGGCGAGACGTCGTTTTGCTGCCACGTCAGACAGCATGCGGCATCCGGGAAGGGGTTTTCCAGCGTCAGAGCCACCCACTCTCCCGCGTCGATGCGCGGGCGCGCAAAATGCACCGGCACCATGCCAACGCACAGCCCCGCGCTCAGACAGGTGGCTGACGACTCCCAGTCCGGCGCGACCACGCGGCGCTGATTATCCAGCAACCAGGTAATGCGCTTGGGCAGCGAGCGGGAGGTATCTTCCAGCACCAGCGAGGGCCAGTTGCGTAATGTGTCATCGCTCAGCGGCCCTTCCAGCGCTGCCAGCGGGTGATCGCGCGCGACCACGCAGGTCCAGCTCAGCATGCCCATGTCGCGAAACGCGTAGCGCCCACCAACCGGGATCGCCTGGGTTGCACCAATCGCCATCTCCGCCCTGCCGTCCGCCAGCGCATCCCAGACGCCGTTGAACACTTCCTGCGAAACACGCAGTTCGACGTCGGAAAAATGACGATAGAAATCGACGATCATCTGCCGGGTCCGCTCCGGCTTAACAATGTTATCCACCGCGATAGCGAGATGCCCGCGCCAGCCGTTGGCGATCTGCTGGCACTGCTCACGGGTGATCTGCATTTTTTTGATGACAGACCGCCCTTCCTTCAAAAACCACGCTCCGGCAGGCGTGAGCTCCACGTCGCGATGACGCCGCTCGAACAGCGGCACCGCCAGCCACGCTTCCAGCTGACGCACCGTGTAACTGATCGCCGAGGGAACGCGATGCAGCTCCTGGGCGGCGCCGGTAAAGCTGCCGTTACGCGCCACGGCATCAACCACTTCAAGGGAATAATCTGACCACATCTTTAGCCTGCAAATTTTTTGAATGCACCCGCCAAATATTAGCGTTTCACAAGCCGCTTTGCACTCCCTACACTCTGCGCCAACGTACACCTGCCTCCTCAGGAGAAAAAAAGTGCAACCCAGGAAAGGATTTTTAGTCTGGCTCGGCGGCTTAAGCGTGCTGGGCTTTTTGGCGACCGATATGTATCTGCCCGCGTTCGCCGCGATGCAGGAAGATTTGCAAACCCCTGCCGCCGCCATCAGCGCCAGTTTGAGTTTGTTCCTCGCCGGTTTTGCTTTTGCGCAATTGCTGTGGGGGCCGCTCTCGGATCGTTTTGGCCGTAAACCCGTCCTGTTGTTGGGGCTGGCGATTTTTGCCGCAGGCTGTCTGGGCATGCTGTGGGTCCGCGATGCCGCCTGGCTGCTGGCGCTGCGCTTTATTCAAGCGGTCGGTGTCTGTGCCGCTGCGGTGACCTGGCAGGCGCTGGTAACCGATTACTACCCCGCCTCGCGCACTAACCGCATATTCGCCACCATTATGCCCCTGGTCGGCCTGTCGCCGGCGCTTGCCCCGTTACTGGGCAGCTGGATCCTGGCGCATTTCGACTGGCAGGCCATTTTCGCCACGCTCTTTGCTATTACGCTGGTCCTGATGCTGCCCGCGTTCGGGCTTAAACCGGCGCATAAAAAAGAGACGCATCCGGACGCGAAGCCCATCACCTTTACCTCTTTACTGCGGTCGAAAGCCTATCGCGGTAACGTGCTGATTTATGCCGCCTGCTCTGCCAGCTTCTTTGCCTGGCTGACCGGTTCGCCGTTCATTCTGCATGACATGGGCTACAGCCCGGCGGCTATCGGCCTGAGCTATGTACCACAGACCATCGCCTTCCTGGTGGGTGGCTATGGCTGTCGCGCCGCGCTGCAAAAATGGGAAGGCCAACAGATGCTGCCCTGGCTGCTGGTGCTGTATGCGCTAAGCGTGATTGCGACCTGGGCTGTCGGCTTTATTCCCGACGCCGGGCTTGCAGAAATTTTGATTCCGTTCTGCGTCATGGCGATCGCTAACGGGGCCATCTACCCTATCGTTGTAGCCCAGGCGTTGCGTCCATTTCCGCAGGCGACAGGCCGCGCTGCCGCGCTGCAAAATACCCTGCAACTTGGCCTGTGCTTCCTGGCAAGTCTCGTGGTCTCTGCGTTGATTGCAACCCCGCTGCTCACCACTACCAGCGTGATGCTGATCACCGTTGCGCTGGCGGGATTGGGCTATCGCATGCAGTCCTCCGCGCTTCGCGAGCAGAATGACAATGCACAAACCGAAACGTCGCACGCCTGATTGCGCGGGAAACTATGTTAAAAACCAGTGATTAGGTGGCTAACAATTTTCTGTTGAATCACCAAATTTTGCGGCTTATACTGAATTTGGTTCGATTAAATACGATAAATATTAAGTGTTAACGGGAGCCGGAGCGCTCCCGTTTTACCATGGAAGGCATTTCGGCAAGGGTTATCTCCCTTCCTCTGTTCTACGTCGGATATTAGCCTCGCGGGCATTTACCGTGAGATTTCTCACAAACCAAAAAAGCGTCTACGCTGTTTTAAGGTTCTGATCACAGCAAGGTGATGGAGAAGCTATGAGTTCATCGTGTATAGAAGAAGTCAGCGTTCCGGACGATAACTGGTCCCGGATCGTCAGTGAACTGTTGGGACGTGCGGGCATTACGATTAATGGCTCATCCCCCTCCGATCCCCAGATAAAGCATCCCGATTTTTTCAAACGCGTGTTACAGGAGGGATCGTTAGGGCTGGGTGAAAGCTATATGGACGGCTGGTGGGAGTGTGAGCGGCTGGATATGTTCTTCTCCAGCGTATTACGCGCCGGTCTTGAAAAACAGCTCCCTCGTCATTTCAAAGATACCTTACGTATCGCCTCCGCCCGCCTGTTCAATCTGCAAAGTAAAAAACGGGCATGGATCGTCGGTAAAGAGCATTACGACCTTGGCAACGATTTGTTCAGCCGTATGCTCGATCCTTTAATGCAGTACTCCTGCGGATACTGGAAAAAAGCGACGACCCTGGAAGAGGCGCAGCAGGATAAGCTGCAACTGATCTGCGATAAATTGCAGTTACAGCCCGGTATGCGTGTGTTGGACATCGGCTGTGGCTGGGGTGGTCTTGCCTGGTTTATGGCGAAAAATTACGGCGTCAGCGTAGTCGGCGTCACGATTTCGGCTGAACAGCAGAAGATGGCGCAGGAACGCTGTCTAGGACTGGATGTTGATATTCGGCTTCAGGACTACCGCGACCTGAATGAGCAGTTCGATCGTATTGTTTCCGTAGGTATGTTCGAGCACGTGGGGCCGAAGAACTACAAGACCTACTTTGAGGTCGCCGATCGTAACCTGAAGCCTGACGGAATTTTCCTGCTACACACCATCGGCTCTAAGCGCACCGATAACAATGTGGACCCCTGGATCAACAAATATATCTTCCCGAATGGCTGTTTACCCTCTGTTCGCCAGATTGCGAACGCCAGCGAACCGCATTTTATTGTGGAAGACTGGCATAACTTCGGCGCAGATTACGACACGACCCTGATGGCCTGGCATGAACGTTTCCAGGCTGCATGGCCTGAAATCGCCGACAACTATTCGGAACGATTCAAACGGATGTTTAGCTATTATCTGAATGCCTGTGCGGGCGCGTTCCGTGCGCGGGATATACAGCTGTGGCAGGTGGTGTTTAGTCGTGGGATTGAGCACGGCTTGCGGGTGGCTCGCTGAAAAAATAACCCCGGTTTCCCGGGGTTAATTTTTATTCTTCTTCCACGGTCTTTATTATCGCCGCCTCTTTCGCCGCCAGCACGCGCTCAACGGTATCCACGACCGCCTGGGTCTGCGGATCAATTTCGATATTTACGCGCTGCCCCAATTTTTTTGCGCCAAGCGTAGTACGTTGCAGCGTTTCAGGAATTAAATGCACGCAAAAACGCGTTGGCGTCACTTCACCGACGGTCAGACTAATCCCATCGATGCCAATAAATCCTTTATAAAGGATGTATTTCATTAATGACGGATCCTGCACCTTGAACCAGATTTGACGGTTATTTTCCGAGGTCACGATTTTCGCCACTTCTGCGGTGGTCATAATATGGCCCGACATCAGATGCCCACCAATCTCATCGCTGAATTTCGCCGCGCGTTCAACGTTGATGATATCTCCTACCACCAGCTCACCCAGGTTAGTGATGCGCAGCGTCTCTTTCATTAAATCAAAGCTAATCTGATTACCGTTAATTTCGGTCACCGTCAGGCAGCAGCCGTTATGCGCTATCGACGCCCCGGTTTCAATGCCGTCGAGCATATATTCAGGCAGCTCAACCACGTGAGTGCGGAAATTCGGTTTTTCATCAATGGACACCACTTTGGCAGTGCCCTGCACAATACCAGTAAACATGCTTACAGCTCCTGTTCATTCCGAACGGCGATGACACCGTATAATCCCACCACAATAACAGTTGAAAAAACAGGTTGCCAGTGATGCGCAATTTCTGGCGATTTTTTCACTAGATAATTAGTTAAACCCCGCTACAATAGCTGGCATCCCTCTGTTTTTTCTTCTTGCTGCCAGTAACGGCGGCCTTTTTAGTCTCTCAAATAACTACAATACAAAGGTGTTCACGTGCAGAAGTATATGATCGAAGCGCGTCAGTTATTGGCACTGGCAATACCGGTGATCGTCGCGCAGGTAGCCCAAACCGCAATGGGATTTGTGGATACGGTAATGGCCGGTGGTTACAGCGCCACCGATATGGCCGCCGTGGCGATCGGAACCTCAATCTGGCTCCCGGCCATTCTGTTTGGTCACGGCCTGCTGCTGGCGCTAACGCCCGTCATCGCACAGCTTAACGGCTCCGGTCGACGTGACCGCGTGGCCCATCAGGTGCGCCAGGGCTTCTGGCTGGCCGGGTTCGTCTCCGTCCTGATTATGATCGTCCTGTGGAACGCCGGGTATATTATTCGCGCCATGCATAATATCGACCCGGCGCTGGCGGATAAGGCGGTCGGTTATCTGCGCGCCCTGCTCTGGGGCGCGCCCGGCTATCTGTTCTTCCAGGTGGCACGTAACCAGTGTGAAGGGCTGGCAAAAACCAAGCCGGGCATGGTGATGGGCTTTATCGGCTTGCTGGTGAACATTCCCGTGAACTATATCTTCATTTACGGTCATTTTGGCATGCCGGAACTCGGCGGCGTGGGCTGCGGCGTGGCGACGGCAGCGGTGTACTGGGTGATGTTCGGAAGCATGCTCACCTACATTAAGCATGCGCGATCCATGCGCGACATTCGCAACGACACCACCTTTAGCACGCCTGACTGGTCGATGTTGACCCGCCTGACACAGCTGGGTCTGCCCATTGCGCTGGCGCTGTTCTTTGAAGTGACGCTGTTTGCCGTCGTCGCCCTGCTGGTCTCGCCGTTAGGGATTATTGATGTGGCAGGCCACCAGATCGCGCTGAACTTCAGCTCTTTGATGTTTGTTCTGCCGATGTCGCTGGCGGCTGCGGTGACGATTCGCGTGGGCTTCCGTCTGGGGCAAGGTTCTACGCTGGATGCGCAAACGGCTGCCCGCACCGGGCTGGGCGTCGGCGTCTGCATGGCGGTCTGTACCGCCCTCTTTACCGTGCTGTTGCGTGAGCAAATTGCCCTGCTCTATAACGACAACCCGGAGGTAGTGACTCTGGCCTCGCACCTGATGCTGCTGGCGGCCATTTATCAGATCTCTGACTCCATCCAGGTCATTGGCAGCGGCGTGCTGCGTGGGTATAAAGATACGCGTTCCATCTTCTTTATCACCTTTATCGCTTACTGGGTGCTGGGTCTGCCGTGCGGGTACATTCTGGCGCTCACGGATCTGGTGGTGGATCGCATGGGGCCAGCCGGATTCTGGATGGGCTTTATCATCGGCTTAACGTCTGCGGCCATTATGATGATGCTGCGCATGCGTTTCCTGCAACGTCAGCCCTCTACGGTTATTTTGCAGCGCGCTGCACGTTAATGACCCTGTAGCCGCCGGCTGGCGGCTACTTTCTCTTCACTTTGCGCGGTAATGAAGCAATCGCGTGAAATCAGAGAGAAAAATGCATTTTCCCTCTTGCCACCTTGGTGCTGTGCCGCTAATATTCGTCCCCGTTGTCACCGACAACACAATGCGTTCATAGCTCAGTTGGTTAGAGCACCACCTTGACATGGTGGGGGTCGTTGGTTCGAGTCCAATTGAACGCACCATCTTGCGTCTGTAGCTCAGTTGGTTAGAGCACCACCTTGACATGGTGGGGGTCGATGGTTCGAGTCCATTCAGACGCACCAATCTGTTTTCTCTCACATTTCATTCCCGTTCAGCCTCATGCAGAGGCAGCAAACCTTTTAAGCACATCGAAAGTGACCTCCAGCCCGCGCGTACCGGGAAAAGCGGAATGGCATAAGCCCCATCAGGTTAGCAAAACGCCCGGCGTTTGCCGGGCGTGAAAACAACGTCAGTCAACGATTACGGCTTATGTTCAATCGCTGGGTTGTTGTTGATGGCGATGCGCTGCGGTTTCTCTTCTTCCGGGATATCCTGGTGTAATTCAATTGCCAGTAAGCCGTTTTCCAGCGAAGCGCCGGTCACTTTCACATGCTCCGGCAGACTATAGCTGGCCCGGAAGTCGCTGCGGCTGATACCCCGATGGATCCACCCTTCTTCGCCGTTTTCGGTTTTCTCCTCTTCACGTTTACCGCTGATATTCAGCTGACCGCCAACGGTTTCAATTTCCAGTTCGCTCTCTTTCCAGCCCGGCACGCTGAGCGTCAGTTCATAGCGGTTATCGCCCAGCCGCCGGATATTGTAAGAAGGCGTGGAGGGCAACGGCGTACTGCCGGTTAGCTGGCTAAAAAGGCGATCGATACGGTTAAAACGGTCCGCAAACAGAGAGTCGGAGAGATCGTTCAACACGGGAAAGTTTCTGAGAGTCATCATGTACCTCCTGAACAGTAAAAAAGAATATTCAAAAAGTTCATGTCTTATGGGCAGGTGTTCCTTACCCGCTTTCTATATGAGGTTACCGCAAAATATTTCAACCTCAGGAGCCTGCAAAAATGTAGCTGGAACCTAAAAAAGCAACGGGCCGTTAAGCCCGTTGTTCGTTACATCATCGCAGTTCTATTACTCTCGCCCGCTCAGCCTGCTTTCGGTAGTGGTCATATCGCTCCCGGAACCATGCCTGCTGTTTATTACTCATATTGCCGGTCACGGCATCGATATCAACTGGCTGGCCCAGGGCGTACATACGGGCAAAACTGCGTGCCAGAAAATCAAAATTCTTTAATGCGTTTATATCTTGTCGCTTCATTAGCATATCCCTCCAGTCGCTGTGGTTACTGTTCAAGGTCATATGCTTTTCTGATCTCAGTATCCGCCTGAAAAAGATCGATTTTTGAGCGATGTGTGCGCATCCATCTGCCAGTGTTCACATTTCAGGAACGACAAAACTCTTCAGCCCTGGTCATGATTTTCCCTCCCTTTTATCACTCATGCAGAAAACATAAACGCCAGCCATGCAGTAAGTTCGCCACGTATCCGGAAGGTGCGAACGGCGTGCTTTAATGCCATACGCTGTAACAGGTCGCCCAGCGCGTTCAGGTGGGTTTCCACCTGCAAGCGTCTTATCAGTTCGAATATCAGACAAAGAACGTTTACACTGGCGGATTAATACTGATTACCTGAACAAATGGGTAAATGGGTGAATCCGGGCTTGTTGGCCATATAGAGAGGGGCGCATGTAGGTTGCCGCGGTTGTGTATCGAACTGCGCATTGTTTTCTACAACACGCTGCTCCTGGCCTTTCACGGCTATTCTCTTTTTCGTCTGCGCTTTCCTGGCGGAGGGGGAGGGTTTTACCTGCCGGGGCAGTTCGGAGGCACCATAACCTGAACAGAATCGCTTCGACTGGCTCAGACTTCCGTCATTGCAGACAAAACGACCATCCGATGTACAGTGTGCTATGCCACCTTTTGAGCCAGAGCAGGGCTGTCTTCCACGGGCGGCACCAGCCTGCATGTTAAAAAGTACACTGACCGTAAGAAGGAGAATTCTCATTTTCATATCTGTATCCATGATTGACGTCATCATACTCAGGGTATCCCCTCAGCCATTGACCTTTTCGCCAGATAAAATGCAATGACTCATGGCGAAGAAATCAATTATTAATATTTCAGTACCCGCTACAGCACAAGCTCTACAATAACTCATTGAAAAGTAACTCTTTAATGTATCTTTTCTGACCAGGGTAAAATAAATATCTGGTCGTTCATGTTGCCTGCTCGCCCAATTTTCATGAAGTGGTTATTTTCGCAGGCGAAACTCTGCAATATGCATCCTCGCGATGTCGGTAAAAGATGTGGGGTGGTTTTGCGTGCTGAATTTCAAAATTGGCTCACAATCGGGCTGTATTATCCAGATACTGCTGTTGTTTCAGATGACGGATTAATACCCTGCCCTCGGGCATAAACTCCGTGCCGTAGCGCACCAGCCCCACCCCCTTCAGCTCCGCATCAATGGCGTAGCGGAGTTCACCGGGCTGAATCTGTTCCTGCATCACCACATTAATCCGGCTCAGGCGCGGCTCGTATTTCAGCAACACAGCCGACAGTGTGGTAATCAGCTGGTGGGCGGTCCCGGGCATTCCCTGGAGGATTTTTGTCATATCCGGCAGACCGTAGTCCGGCAGGTGAGCCAGCGTACCGGCGCGGCAGTTGAGGATGCGCTGCATGTTATCGAGTACTGATAAAATCAGCTGGTTCTCCTCACTGACACTGTGCAGGTCAAGCCCGCCGGCGAAGTTACCGTACAGCATGTCATACAGAGACGGACGCGGCATCATTCCCCCTCCAGCGGTTTCAGCGTCAGACGATTATTACTGACTTCGATAACCCGCGCCTTATCCGGGTCAAGGTCGTCACGGGTCAGGGTAATACGCCAGGTATCATTTACCTGGTCCGGTGCCATAAACATCCCCGCCACCGCCACAACCTGCGCGCTCTCTTCCATCGGCATATCCAGCGTCACCGATTCGCCAGGGCGCAGGCGGATATCCTTTTCCGCCACAAGATCGGCTTTAATGGCCTGAGTGTCACTGGCGAACAGCGACGGATAATCAGTACTGTCAAACGCCTTACGCTCTTTAAGCTGGTAAATTCGCACCACCGTTGCCAGCGATGCCCCCTTCGCGTTGTTGTTCACCCCTTCGCGCGCCTGAATATCCAGGTGAAGAGTTTTCACCTGTCTGTAAAAAATGGACTTCGTGACGGCGACGGTGCCATCCGTCACTTTCTGCGTCAGACCGCAGCCGGTTAACAGGGTCGCCAGAGTGATTGCCAGCGCTTTACCAGCGGTAATCGCCATCTTCATCGTTTTTCCTTCGCTGAATGTTTTCCCGGACGCGCTGAAAGCGTCCAGGGTGAATGGTGATAATGTCGTTTCTGTTCTGTTGCGGATTAAGGGGACGCAGCACTGCCGTGCGCCCGACCTGCGCGATCTGTTCCGCATTGCAGGACAGCCGCGCATCCGGCAGCAAATGCCGGGCAACGCATAACTGCATACGTACATCCAGGTGCGCGCCCAGCCACACGTGCAGCAGCGCCATCAGGTCAGCGTGCAGGTCACCGCCCGGCAGCCAGCCCCGGATCTCTTCCGGGTTGTCCGTGCTCAGGCGCAACAGCACCTGGCCGTTCACATCCGTGGCATGCGTGCCCATCACCGGCCGGTGCTTCAGGCTGACCGGCTGGCATGTACTCATCGCAACCGGCTGCTTCAGCGGGATACGGCAGCGGTCATGGTGATAAACCTGCGTGCGCGTATCCGGTGCCAGCAGCCGCACCAGCGCCCCCATTCCCTCCGCCGTCCGTCCCGGCAGCATCATCACCGGCAGCAGCGCCAGAAATCGCGACAGCGGCGTACCGGCTGCCTGAGCGCAGCCGGGTATCCCCAGCCCCGCCAGGCCCAGCAGGTATTGTGACGTGTTGTCAGCGCCGCCGGCCTTAAAGGTGGCCGGGTAGAACAGGTTCATCACGTCCCGGTGCGCCTTTTCCACTTCATCCAGCAGCACCACGCTGTACGGGCGCTTACGGACGGCTTCGGTCAGAATGCCGCCCTGGCCGTAACTCCGGTGTGACGGTAAACCACTGCGCCTCTTCTTTAGAGTGAAGGTCAGGTGGCGACACCCAGGCCACGCTCCATACCGGCGGAACACCGTTCAGCCAGTTCCGGCACTGCGTAATACTGCGTCGCCAGCCACGGAGCGTCTGCGCCAGTGCCTCTTCCGACGTCTGCTGTTCCGGTATCAGCGCCAGCAATACCGAGACCTGCGACACCAGCGCCGGACGGACAGCCGCCAGATGCTGCGCCAGCAGCGGCAGCTGTTCTGCGTTTTGCGCGTGTATGTACCAGCCCTGACGGGTTTCACGATAAACGGTATCGGGAGGGAACAGGCTGGTCGTATCGCCGCAGGCCAGCACCACCGCACCCTGAAAATCTTCCGGGGGCAGGACATGCTCCGTTACCGGTATGACGAACTGGCGACGCCGCCACCGATGCCATAGCGCCGCGCCGCAGACCAGCAGAATACAGATGCTAAGCACAGAACGGCTGACGGTGGAAAGCGGCCAGAAACCCACGACCAGCCACAGGGCAAGGACAGCAGCAAACAGTGTGAGTAGCGTTCGGGTGAGTTGACGCATCCGTTATCCCTGCCCCGCAATCTGCGCCACCATCTGCGACAGCACAGAGGAGAAGGTGAACCACAGCGCCGCCAGCACCACCACGCCCGCCGCCCAGCCCAGCCAGTACATCCGGCGTCCGCTGCGCAGGCGGGATGCCCTGACCACCACAGGCGTTTCCTGGGTCAGCGCAAACGGCGGTACGCGCTCACTGAGCGCGCGCACCACATCCTCACGCCGCTCATCATCCTGCGTGCGGTACTGGCCGGTGAAGCCCAGTTGCAGAGTGCGGTACAGACAGGTCAGCACTGCCACATCCGGCGCAGGTTCGCGCAGGGCCGTACGGATACGCTCCCATAGCTCTTCTCCTGCATTCAGGGTACGGAAAAACCGCGCCTGAAGTGGGTCTTTTCGCCACTGGCGGTAACCGTCATCCTGTTTATCCCGGTTCAGCACGCTCTCATCCATCAGGGCGCAGTACGCATACAGCATATGTTCGCAGGACGTGGTGCTGAACCCGGCTTTGTTCAGTGATTCACGCGCGGCGTTCACCCACCGGCAGGCCCGTCGGTACAGCGCTTCGCCGTCCTTTACCTCCTGGCCGCTGCGCAACTGGCTGACCATCAGCCAGCCCGGATAAAACGTTTTGTTTATCAGGTCAATGTCGGCATCGTTCATGAGCGCAGCACCGCAAACAGTTCAAGTTTCACCTCACCGAGGGTGCCCGGCGTATAGAAGGTACAGTTCCCGGCTTCCAGCATGGCACGAGCAGCATCGGTGGACAGATCCAGCGCGAAATACTGATTTTCCAGGCGCAGCGGGATGGCCGCCGGAACGTGACTCAGCGGTTTAATCACCATCCCGCTCAGGGCGATATTCACCACCTCAGAGACATCATCGTGGCTGCCCGCCTTGCACAGTTGCGGGAAGCGCGTCTGGAGTTCGTGGTTTGGCATGGCGGAGCGCACGGAGAGATAGAAATCGGCCCCTTCACGCAGCCTCGCGTCGTGCAGCTTCCCGCGCCAGATTTCCCGGTCTTCGCCCTGTTTCAGTTCAATAGCGATCACGCGCGACGGCAGACTGGCTTCAAGGAGACTATCAAGCAGGGTAAACAGCGGCGGGAACACCGTTTCCGGCGCGTCATGCCGATAGGGGGGAATGGCGTCCACATCATGTTCAAGCGAAAAGGTCAGCAGGCTGCCGGCAAGGCGGGCCAGCTCGCGGTACAGCAGTTCCGGATGGCGGGACGGCGCCTGGTGCAGCTCCGTCAGTACCGGCTCAACGCTGTTGAGGGCGTTCAGCAACCAGAACAGCGATACATCGGCCACCGCGAAGTCCGCCATCCGCTCGTTGCTTTCACGGCGCATTGCCATCAGGCGCTTACGCCGGGCCGCAAGGCGGTGCAGCAAATCACTCAGTTCGCTGAGCAGTAACGGGCTGGCAGATAAAGAGAGCAGCGGCGGAATAAAGCTCCGCTCCAGTACCCACTGCCCCTGCGCGTTTCGCATCAGTCTCGCCACCGGGCAGGTAAGCCAGGCGCTGTTTTCCTGAGTCGACAGCCGCAGCGTCAGGGCATGACGAAGTACCGTCAGTTCACTGCGCTCATGCCCGGCCAGTTCCTGCACCGTCACCCGTTCAGACTGCCAGCGGCGCGGACGGGCACTGTCCTGCCCGTCATCCAGATTACCGCCGTTGGCGCTGAGGAGTGGCAGACACAGCAGCACTTCAACTGCATCACTCCCCGCCGCTGATAAATCACAGACCGGCGGCAGGTTATCCGCCAGATCTGTGTCCACCAGCGTACCATCCGCAAAGCGCACGCAAAGCCGGGTGGCATTCAGCCGTGAAAGGGCCAGAGCGCCTTCGTCGAACTCCGCACACAGCACACCCCACGGGTGCGCCAGCGCCATCCGGGCCACGGTGTCGGCCACATGTGCATCCCAGCGGGCCTGCTGCTGGAACTGCTGCGGGGCCAGGAAGGCCCCGTCTTCCCATAACGGACGATAAATTTTCATCCCTGCTACCGCCTTACGCTTTCGCTTTCGGCATCTGGCTCACCAGAGACAGGTTCACATCCATGCCTTCCACCTGGAAGTGCGGCACCGCAAACAGCTTCACGCGGAAGAAACCCGGGTTGTCTTCGATATCTTCCACCACCACTTTCGCGTCACGCAGCGGATGAGAAGCCTGCAACTCATCGCCCGGATCGGTCATTTCCGTCACCAGACTACGCACCCAGGTATTCAGCTCCAGTTCCAGCAGACGGCGGTCCTTGGTGGTGCCGATGTTCTCGCGCTGGATGAGCTTCAGGTAGTGCGCAATACGCGACAGCAGGAAGATGTACGGCAGACGGGCGTTGATGCGGCTGTTGGCCGTGGCATCTGCGGTGTCGTACAACGCCGGTTTCTGCGCGGAGTTCGCCGAGAAGAAGCAGGCATAGTCGCGGTTTTTGTAATACGAGAGCGGGATAAAGCCGAGGCTGGCAAACTCAAACTCGCGGGTCTCCGGGATCATCACCTCAGACGGAATTTTCACCTGGTTGCCGGTGCCCAGATCGTACAGATGAATAGGCAGATCTTTCACCGCCCCGCCCGCCTGCGGGCCACGGATCTGCACGCACCAGCCGTTATTGATGAAGCTCTTCACCATGTTTGACGCGAAGGAGAACGACGCGCTGGTCCACAGGTATTTCTCGTGATCCGGGCCTTTCACCTGCTCAACGTAGTTAAAGCTGCGTACCGGTACGGTGTCCGGGCCATACGGCAGACGCCCCAGCACGCGCGGCATCACGAGGCCGATGTAGCGGGCGTCGTCGGTGTCGCGGAAAGATTTCCACTTGATGTACTCGGCGCGGTCGAAGTAGTTGCCGATATCCTTAATTGCAGCGACCTCTTCCATCGAGTCTTTCAGGAAGAATTTCGGACCGACAGAGCCAATAAACGGCATATGTGCGGCAGCTGATACTTTAGAGATGTTGCGCAGCAGCGCCACATCCTGCGGGCTGGCGTCAAATTCATAGGATGAAATCACGGAACCAATCGGCTCGCCGCCCGGGGTGTCGTATTCGGCGGTATAGGTGTGCCAGTAGAGGCCGCTCTGAATAAGTTCCGGCGCGTCTTCAAAGTCCTGACGCAGATCTTCTTTCGACACATCCAGAATTTCGGTTTTCACATTCTGGCGGTAGTCGGTGCTGTCCACCAGCTGCTTCAGGCCGCGCCACAGGGACTCCACCTTCTGGAACTCCTGGTGATGCATTACGGCATCCAGCTGACGGCTGATCTGGAAATCCAGCTCAGCGATATGGTGGTCAATCAGCGTTTTGTCGAGCTTCTCCACCGGCTGACCGGATTTGCGGATGCAGTCCATAAACACCTGCATCGCCGCCGTCAGGCGTTCACCCGCCGGAGCGTCAGAAAGCGCGGCGTCATCCAGAAACGCATTGATATCACCCAGGCTGGAGGCCGGGGTCAGGTTGATTTTTTCAAACAGGGAGGCGTAAACGCCCTCTTTTTCCAGTACGGTGGTCTGCCCCTGCGCGGAGGCGGTTTCAGTATTCACAGACATCAGCATATTCCCGGTTAATCCATTAAATTACACATGCCGCTTATTTCGGGGCCAGTGCACTCATTTCGTCGCGTAATTCCTGAGACAGCGCCGGGTCTTTGAGAATTTTCTCGAGTTCTTTTCTGAAAGTGGCGTTATCAAGAAGATTGGATTTGAGGTCGCGTAATAAATTACGCATAGCCAGCATGGCGCGGAGCTGGGGGATCTGGCGGGCAACCTGTTCAGGTTCGAAATCCTTAATATCGGAGAAATTCAGTTTTATGCTTTCTTCCGAGCCATCCCCGGCCATTGTGTTAGGAACCGTCAGATTCACTTCCGGGTTAAATTCCGAAAGTACGCTGTTGAAGTTATTTTTATTGACGTTGATTTTCTCCCTTTCCGATAATGGGCGATTCTCTTTTCCATTACTGAAATCACCGACGGTGAGGAGTTTAAGCGGCAGTTCGATTTTCTTCTGCGCGCCACCTGTATGCAGAGCCAGCTTTAAGTTTATGCGTGCCTTGGGCACCTCATTCTGGAATGAATCGGCCATAGCAATCCCTTTCTTTAAAAGAAATAAATGTTAAGTGAGTGACGTTTCTTTACAAAGCCATATTAGAGCAAATGTCCATTTGAAATCAACTTTTCAGATCAAAGATCTACAATTGGACTTTTCTTAAGAATATTCCACCAATAAGAATAAAAAAGAACGCCGCGTAGCGGCCTACCGAAATGCCCTTGCGCGCTTTTTGTGAGCCTGACAAAAAGTTGCTCAAAGGTTGGCTACCAGATTATTTTGTTACTTTATCGAAGTGATGGAATAGTCCAGCCACGGACTATTCCATCACTCACAGTTATAAAAAATAAGGATAATATTGGCCCCACTATATATTTAAATATCCTATCTCTTTTTTTAACCCCTATCACATACAGATAATCGATAAACCTGGGACCAAACAGTTATTCCTTTCATAAAATCAGGCAGAATTATATCTAATCAGCAGGGTCAATTGAATTGACTTTCCCATAAATTCAGGAAGGGGCGCAACATCTCCTCTTCTAAACGTCTTAATTTCTCCCTTCATTGAATGACTTAGCCTTTCTCCTGCTACGCTTGTTGTATGGTTCAGAAACGCAGGAACGCTTTCGATGAAAAAAATCGCCATTATCGGCTCAGGCCCAACAGGGATTTACACCTTTTACTCACTTCTTAACAACGCAGCGCCGCTTTCGATCACCGTTTTCGAAAAGGCAGACCAACCCGGTGTCGGAATGCCCTACAGCGACGAGGATAATTCCCGGCTGATGCTGGCGAACATCGCCAGTATTGAAATACCGCCCATTTTCATCACTTACCTGGACTGGCTCAAACAGCAGAATGCGGCCCGCCTTGCTCGCTATAACGTCGACAGTGAGAAGCTGCACGACCGGCAATTTCTGCCCCGTATTCTGCTGGGTGAATATTTCCACGACCGGTTTCTCGCTGTCGCTGCCGAGGCGAAAAAGGCTGGGTTTCATATCGAGGTTCACCCCAACGCAGAAGTCACTGATATTAAGGCTGATGCAGACGGCGTGGCCCTTTCAGTGAACGATGCCCCTTTCTCAAGGCGGTTTGATCTTGCGGTTGTTGCCACCGGCCACGTCTGGCCTGATGAAAATGAAACCACCCGCGCATATTTCCCAAGCCCATGGTCAGGGCTGATGGACGCGGAGGTCCGAGCCTGTGAGGTGGGGATCATGGGTACCTCCCTCAGCGGGCTGGACGCTGCAATGGCGGTTGTAATGCAGCATGGCCGGTTTAGCGGGAAGCAGTTCGTTGTCAATAAAGGCAGCGAAGGGCTAAAAATCATGCTGATGTCCCGCACGGGCGTTCTGCCGGAGGCCGATTTTTACTGCCCTATCCCTTATGAACCACTGTCGGTGTTAACGGATTGTGTGGTGGCAAGCGAAATCGACAAAGGCCCGGATGGGCTGCTTGACCGCATCTTTGCGCTGATGGTGAAAGAGCTTGAGCTGGCCGATCCGCGATGGTGTCAGGCGATAGCGCTCGGCACGCTGAATGCCGACACGCTCCGTGATGCCTGGTTTGAGGATCGTAAAAAGCATGGTCCTTTCACCTGGGCCGAAGCGAATCTGAAAGAAGTGGAGCGCAACAAGCGCGAAAAACGCACCGTTGCCTGGCGCTATACCGTGCTTCGTCTGCATGAAGTGGTACAGGCCATCGTCCCTTCACTCAATGAGCATGACAGAGAGCGGTTTAAATCCGGGCTGGAGCGTGTGTTCATCGATAATTATGCCGCCATTCCACCGCAGTCTATCCGCCGGTTACTGGCGCTGCGCGAGGCAGGGATCATTAGCGTGGTCGCACTCGGTGATGATTACGACCTGGATATCGGCAGCGATCAGACCGTCATCACCACGGCAAAAAAAGTTACCGCTTCGACGTGTTTATCGACGCGCGCGGACAAAAGCCGCTCAGAAACAAGGACATTCGCTTCCCCACCCTGCGTAAACAGCTTGCGGGAACCGGCGATGACGTTCCGGACGTGGGGGAAGACTATACGTTGCTGGCGCCGGCATCACTGCGGGGGCGTATCGCTTTTGGGGCGATCCCCTGGCTGATGCACGATCATCCGTTTGTTCAGGGTTTGTCTGAGTGCGCTGAAATTGGTAAAGCGATGGCGAAAGCGGCTGGAAAACCTGCGTCGGGGGTGCGAAGGAAGTTACCTTACATGGAGTTTTAACAGGGCTTCCCTGCCCTGCGGTGTCGGATTACTCGAAGAAGACTTCCGGGTTTTCCGACAACGACACGAACGATTTTGTGTTCTTGTCCAGGGCAAGGATTTTGCCGCTTTCGATGTCATATACCCAGCCGTGCAGGCGAATGGCATTGTTGCGCAGGCCTACCGCCACCGACGGATGGGTCTTGATGTTGCTCAGCTGCGCAAAGACGTTTTCCTGCACCATCGCATTCACTTTATCGATTGGCTTATCCCAGGTTTTCTTCTCCACCACCGCTTTTGCCGCATCAGAATAGCGCAGCCAGTGGGAAACGGCCGGCATCGGCTCCAGATCGGCGTTGTCAGCAATCGCCTTCATCGCGCCGCAGTTGGAGTGGCCGCAAATAACGATATCGGTCACGCCCAGGGCCACTACCGCATATTCGATGGTCGCAGAGACACCGCCAGGCTCCGGCCCGAACGGAGGCACAATGTTGCCCGCGTTTCGAATGACAAAGAGCTGTCCTGGCTCCTGTTGCGTAACCAGTTCCGGAACCAGACGGCTGTCGGAGCAGGAGATAAACAGCGCTTTGGGATTCTGACTGGACGCTAAACTACGAAAAAGCTCTTTACGTTGCGGGAAAATCTCTTTTTGAAAGCTGAGAAAACCTTCAATGATATGTTGCATAGCCATTTCTCTTTTATCTGTTTTAGTTTAGGTATGATCGCGATCACACTCGTAAAATTTAACCACCGCGTCTTAGCGGAGACAAGCAATATATTTCTGGCCCGACCGCTGCACGATCTCATCTGCGTTCACCGGGATGTTCTGCCCTTCAAAGGCCCCGTACAGGCGCTGGTACGTTTTCCCGGTCAGTCGGCCGATCACCGACTCAACGGTGCGGGCAGGCAGCGGCAGCATATTCGGATAACTCCACATAAACGACACGGCGTCTTTTCCGGGTGTAACCTGCAAAATATCACCGGCCAGCAGCACGCCGTCGCCTGACTGCCAGTGCAGCACCGTGCCGCCTGCAAAATGCCCGCCCAGCCGCAGCAGAGTCACCAAAGACATAATCTCCAGGGCGTCCTCCTCCCAGAAGCGTATCGCCGGGCTGTCACGCATCACCCACTGCCGATCGCTGGCGTGCAGGTAGATCGGCGCGTTAAACGCGGCGGCCCACTCCTGCATGGTGGTGTAGTAATGCGGGTGCGAAATCGCGATCGCGCTGATGCCCCCGAGCGCGTCAACTAACGCTCTGGTCGCCGGGTCAAGATTGGCGATGCAGTCCCACAGAACATTGCCCTGTGGCGTACGCAGCAGAAGCGCGCGCTGGTTGATGGCAAAAGCGGGAACGGTTTTGATGCTGAACAGCTGCGGCTCCAGCTGTTGCCATTTGTTGGTGTGCGTGGTCGTAAGGCTGTCGAAGTCCGTCCATGCCTGGCCCGTCACCGGGACATACTGGCGCTCATCGTCGCAAATCGGGCAGTTTTTGGGCTGTTCATCGTAAGCGGTACCGCAGGTTTTACAGAGTGTAATCATCGGCTTTCCTCAGCAATAAAGCACTGAGTATGGCAGGGATTATCCATATGTGC
Source organism: Enterobacter sp. MGH119 (assembly GCF_001037675.1). Classification (NCBI taxonomy): domain Bacteria; kingdom Pseudomonadati; phylum Pseudomonadota; class Gammaproteobacteria; order Enterobacterales; family Enterobacteriaceae; genus Enterobacter; species Enterobacter sp. MGH119. Next base: position 1,286,513 of record NZ_KQ089929.1, read on the forward strand.
TGAGGGGTGTCTGGCCCACTTTTTTTGACTTATACTGTGCCAGTATCAAAAACTGAATAACGCAGGTGGCACATGGAAATTGATCTCGATAACTTAGTCTTTAACGGGCTGGATGAAGCAGAAGAGCGCAACGCGGAACGTCTCGACGATGCGGATAAAAAAGCCCAGGCGATTGTCGCCGATGACGACTGCGGCGATGCCTGCAAGATCTGAAGAAAAAGCACCGGGCTCCCCGGTGCTTTTTTATGGATGCCTTTTGCTACCCGATATCAGATCTCCGGCGTTTTGCTAAACCCGGTCAGCATCAGGATCAGGCTTTGGGGAGATGAGCCCGTCTCAAACTGATAGTGATTTCCCTGACGATCGCCGCCGATATACCACGAAATTTCGGTTTTCCCTTCTGCCAGCGCCTTACGCACCACTTTATCCACGTCCACCATCCGGTATTCGCGGGAGTGGTTCAGGTAAAGCACCGCATCCGAGCGGTAGTTGCAGGACGGTCGTGAATGCCAGCTTACGGTGGCCGGATCCCAGTCGTTACTCGCCGGATAGAAGAAAATTTGATCCGCGCCGTTGGTTTCCACTTTCCCGCCAAAAATTCTTACGCGGTATTTGAACAGGGCAGGATCCTGTCCGGCAGGCAGCGGTGGAATGTGGAACTTCACCAGCGACAATGTTTCGCTGTTTTTCGTGCGTCCACCGTTCTTCCAGTTATCCTGCACCAGTAAGACCTGGGGATCGGGCTGTGAAAGTGCGGGTTCCATGCTGCTGAGCCAGACGTTGGCCTTCGCTTTTGAATAACCATACGGCACGGTGGTGCCGCAATCCATTCCGCGGTTCATGCACAGGTCGGTCATAAAGCGCGCGGCATCTTCCGTCCAGCCGTTCATGAAGTCAGCATGTGCCGTATACAGACTACCCCACCGCTCTTCACGCTCACTGCCATGCATGATGGGGTCGAGGGAAAGCTGGACTTTACTGGTATCCAGAGAGCTAATTGTCGGGAGCACGTACGCAATATTCATGTTCACCGTCGGGATCTTCACCGGGAAGGCGGACGGACACTGTCCTTTCGTATCGTAGGTGGCGTTAGCCAGGCCGTGGGCGGGCTTCAGGTTGACCCCGTCCCAGCAGTTCGGGAACTGAATGCCGATATTAAACTGCACGGCATCCTTCGCCTTGCGTAAGCCGCAGACTTCACCCGTTCTGGTGGTGTAACCCTTGCCATTGGCGCATAAAAAGGTGATATGCGGATTTGGCGCGGTGCCGTGGTGATCGCCCGCCAGCAGCGACAGCCCCGCCGGGAACGGGTGCAGCGGCCAGGCGTCAACGTTCGATGCTTGATAATAGGTTTTTTGATAGGCGGGTTTGACCACCGTTCCGTCCGGCAATTTTAGCGACGGAGCCCAGTAGGCCGAGCTGTCTGCTTTGTTATCGCAGGTGGTCTTTTCCTGGGTACGCAGCGATTCACGGCTGGAGTAAGCATCCGTATGCACGTTACCAAAAAAATCGTGCAGCATAGCCTCGTTGGGCATGCCGAACATCATAATGGCATCATCGCCGAGGGTGTGGGAATAACTGCATACAACATGTGCCTGTGGACCAGCGTGTGCCGCCTGCATGGTAAGCAGAAGTGCGGTGGCAGAAAGCGCGGGGGTTAATACTGTCCGTTTCATTATTATCTCCATCTGTGAAAGGAGATAGTGGTAACAAAACGGCCATCAATTACCGAGGATTAGCCTGGGTATTTTTCCCTTCATCCTCGCTTTACAGACACCACGCACAACTCATTCCAGTACATTTCGCGCGTCCGGCGCAGTTCAGCGTGACGTTTTATCATGGAACCACTCCGGGTCGATGTTGGCTACGTCCACGCCATACAGGCTGGCGACAGGCAGTATTGACTCAAGAACACGTTGCGCGCTGTTCTCCGCATTCGCTGGTCGGGGCGCAAAAAACCGCCGTAACGTGCTTATCCATTTTTTCATCGTCATTACCCTTCTCGCTTAACCTGTCCTCAGTTAAACACCCAAATTGCGCCGGGGGGAAATATCAAAATCCACTGTCGATGTGCAGGATCTGCAAATAGCGCCCCACCGTCTGCTCTCTTCTTTAACACCTTGTTCACTCATGCTTTTTTTCACATAGCAAAGAACGATTTCTTATTTGGCGATAGCTTTCCCTTATGGGAGCGTAACGGGGTAAAACAAAAACAACGGGATGGCGTATGACTATGGCTGCAAAAATGAAAGGGTTTAAAAAACGGGCGCAGGTTCTGGGATTAGTGGCAGCCTGGGGCCTGGTTTCAGCGCAGGCGCAGGCCGATCGGCTGGCGGATATCAAGGCAGCAGGCGTGGTGAAAGTGGCCACATTTGATGCTAATCCACCCTTTGGCTCGATTGATGCCAAAACGCATGAGATCGTGGGTTACGATGTGGACTTCGCCAAAGCGCTGGCGAAATCGCTCGGCGTCAAGCTTGAACTGGTCACCACCAATCCGGCTAACCGCATTCCGCTGCTACAGTCCGGAAAAGCGGATCTCATCGTGGCGGATATCACCATCACCCCGGAACGCGCACAGGTCATTGATTTCTCGACGCCTTACTTTGTCACCGGCCAGCAGTTCCTGGTCCCGGTAAAATCACCGGACAAGCTTGATGACTATAGCCGGGCACGCATTGGCGCCGTAAAAGGTACGACGGGTGAACAGGCGCTGCACCAGCGTTTTCCGCAGTCCCGCGTCCTCTCTTACGATGACATCCCGCTGGCGCTGACGGCACTGCGCAATGGCAACGTGCAGGCCATTACCCAGGACAGCACCATTCTGGCTGGTCTGCTGGCGCAGGCGCCGGATAAAGCCGACTTCAAAATCCTGCCCGACCTGCTCAGTAAAGAAGAGATTGGCGTGGGGGTGAAAAAGGGTGAAACGGCGCTGCTGAAAGCCGTTAACGATGAGCTGGTTAACCTGGAGAAAAACGGCCAGGCGGCAAAAATCTATGACGTCTGGTTCGGTCCAGGCACCCCTGCTCCACAGCCTCGTAACTTTAAAATAGAAGCCCGGTAATATGCTCTCAGGTTTATTTTCGCACTCCGCGGCCAATGCCGCGGATTTTTCACGTCTGGAACAGGCCAGCGTTGAGTTTCGCCATGTGGACAAACGCTACGGCGACCATCCGGTTTTAACCGACATTAATCTCACCATCATGCCGGGTGAAGTGGTTGCCATTCTCGGCCCTTCGGGTTCCGGAAAATCGACCCTGATTCGGCTTATCAACCAGCTTGAGAGCCTGAGCGGCGGGGAGATTCTGGTCGACCACAAGCCGACCGGACAGCTTTCCGGCAGCAGGCTACGTCAGTTACGCAGCCGCGTCGGGTTTGTATTCCAGCAGTTCAATCTCTATGCCCACCTTACCGCCAGCCAGAACATCACCCTGGCACTGGAGCACGTTCACGGCTGGAAACCCCTGCCCGCCCAGGAGCGCGCGCTGGCGCTGCTGGAGAAGGTCGGCATGCTGGAGAAGGCGCACCGCTACCCTGCTGAACTTTCCGGCGGACAACAGCAGCGCGTGGCGATTGCCCGCGCTCTGGCCTCGTCGCCGCAAATCATTCTCTTTGACGAGCCAACGTCGGCACTCGACCCGGAGATGATTGGCGAAGTGCTGTTGGTGATGAAAGCCCTTGCCCACAGCGGGATCACCATGATTGTCGTCACCCATGAGATGCAGTTCGCCCGGGAAATTGCCGATCGAATCGTCTTTATCGACGGTGGACACATTCTGGAAACCGCGTCCCCGGCGCAATTTTTCAACCAACCGTCGCATCCGCGTGCGAGGCGGTTCCTGCAAAAAGTGCTGGATCCGCTGCGTCAGGAGCAACTGTAATGCCCGCTCTGGACTGGCAGGGGGTGCTGGCCGGACAGCCCCTGCACTGGATCCTCTCCGGATTTCTCACCACTCTGTGGGTGACGCTGGCGGGGATTATGCTGGCAAGCCTGCTCGCCTTGTTCTTTATGCTTTTGCGGCTTTCCGGGGGACGTCTCGGGACGTCGTTCGTCAGCGGCTGGGTATCGCTGTTTCGCAATACGCCGCTGCTGGTGCAGCTGCTGTTCTGGTATTTCGCCGCCTGGAACGGGTTGCCGCAGGAGCTGCGTGACGCGGTGAATGCAGACCACAGCTGGTCCATTTTGCCCGGTGACGTCTGGTGGTTTACGCCCGAATTTTTATGCTCCGCCTGGGGGTTAGGCGTATTTACCTCGGCGTTTTTAATTGAAGAAGTCGAATCGGGGCTCCGTTCCGTACCTGCCGGGCAACGGGAGGCGGCGCTCGCCCAGGGATTTTCCTCATGGCGTCTGTTTCGCTACATTCTTCTGCCACAGGGGCTCGCTAACGCCTGGCAACCCGTCGTTGGCCAGTACCTTAACCTGATGAAGCTCTCCTCGCTCGCGAGCGGAATTGGCTTCGCCGAACTGACCTACCAGGTTCGCCAGATAGAAAGTTATAACGCCCATGCCCTGGAAGCCTTTACCGTCGGTACGGTGCTCTACTTACTTACCGGGATGGTGACGGGGAGCGTGCTGGTGCGCCTCGGCCCCCATTCAGGGAGGAAAAATCATGATCCCCGGATTTAACGTTATTGTCGAAAACCTGGATTATCTGCTTTGGGGACGTGCGACTGCGGGAGAACCCGGCGGCGTACTGCTCTCACTGCTGATGGCCGCTGGCGCCGCCGCGCTTGCCCTGCCCGGCGGGATTGTGCTGGCATGCGTCGCCTGGCGCTATCCCGGCGTGGTGCGCAGTGCGCTGTTTGCGTGGGCAGAGTTGATTCGCGGGATCCCCCTGATCTTCGTAATATTCTGGATGTGGTATCTGCTGCCGCTGATAACCGGCAGGGATCTCCCTGGCGCGACGACCGTCACGCTGGCGCTGGCCTGGTTTACCGCGGCTGCGGTGATGCATTCGGTATTAGCCGGACTGAGAGCCCTACCGTCGGGCCAGAATGAGGCCGCGCTTTCTCAAGGGTTCAGTACGCAGCAAACGCTGTGGCGCGTGCTGCTGCCGCAGGCGCTGAGAAATATTCTGCCGTCGCTGGTGGGGATTTTTATCAGCCTGCTGAAGGATACGTCGTTGGCGTTTATCGTGAACGTTCCTGAACTGACCACGGTGGCGGGACAGGTCAACAACCGGGTGCAAATTTACCCGGCGGCCATTTTTATCTTTACGGGTGTGATCTATTACCTGCTCTGCTGCTCGCTTGAGCTGCTCGCGAAGCGCTGGCGCGTTAGCCGGCCAGCGCTTTAACCACCGTTTCCATCGCTTTGGTGGTCAACTCACTGCGCTTAACGCGCTGGTTCGCCAGCGCGGTACGCAGTACGCCCGCAATGACAATATGTTTCGGCTCCTGCCCTAAATCACGCATTTCGAGAACGACCTTGCCTACCACCCGACACATCTCCTGGTACAGCGCTTCGTCTTTGGTCACATTGCCCATTGCCATCACTCCGTTGCCCTAAACCGTCAGCTTAAATCATTCGTCGGCTGGATACAAAAAAGAAGCCCGGCGTGTTGTTCGCCGGGCTTCGTCTGGAAAATCAGTCGATTAGTTGTTAACCGGGATGACTGCGCCTTTGTATTTGGTGCGGATCCAGTCCTGAATTTCTTTGGAGTGCAGCACGTTCACCAGCGCGACGATATCCTTCTTCTTCTCGTCACCGCGATGAACGGTAATGATGTTGGCGTACGGGTTATTCTCACCGCTTTCAACCGCAATTGGATCGTGGACCGGATCCAGGCCAGCATCAATCGCGTAGTTGGCGTTGATCACCACCGCAGCACCTTCGTCGTTGTTGTACATCTGCGGCAGCAGAGACGCTTCGACGTTAGGGGTAAATTGCAGCTTTTTCGGGTTCTCCACGATATCGCTGATGCGCGCGGTCACTTTATCGATGCCCGGCTTCAGCTTGATCACGCCCTCTTTTTCGAAGATGGAGAGAATACGCCCTTCCTCGGAAACCGCATCACGCATGATGATTTTGCCGCCCTCCGGCAGATCCTTCAGCGACTTGTATTTTTTGGAGTAGATACCGATCGGCTCAATGTGGATTGCGCCCGCACTGACAAAATCATAATCCTTATCGCCCGCGTGATCTTTCAGCACGCTGTTCAGGTAAGGGATGTGCTGGAAATAGTTGGCGTCAATGTCATGCCCCGCCAGCGCAGTGTTTGGCAGTATGTAGTCCTGGAAGGGTTTAATCTCCAGATCGATCCCCTGCTTCGCCAGAATCGGCTTAGCCTGCTCCAGAATTTCCGCGTGGGGGGTATTGGACGCCCCCACGGTGAGCGTGTCCGCCCAGGAGGCAAAGCTCAGGGCGCTCAGGGTTGCGGCGGCGATCAGTGTCAGTGTCTTTTTCATGATGTGGTTCCTGTGTGTATTTATTAGCGTTTATCTAACAGTGAAGTAATGGCATCGCCGCAGAACTGGATAATGAACACGATGATCAGAATGGTCACCGTTGCCACCAGCGTGACGTCACCATGGTTGCGCTGGAATCCTTCCAGATAAGCCAGATTTCCCAAACCGCCGGCACCTATCACCCCTGCCATTGCGCTGTAGCTCACCAGCGCAATCAGCGTCACCGTCATACCTGAAACCAGTGCGGGTGAGGATTCCGGCAATAAAACCCGAAACACTAACGTGCTCAGCCGCGCGCCCATCGAACGCGTGGCCTCAATGACCCCTTTGTCCACTTCTCGCAGGGCAATCTCGACCAGACGGGCGTAGAACGGCGCCGCGCCCACAATCAGGGCGGGCAGCGCAGCGTTAGCGCCGAGAATGGTCCCCACAACGGTCTTGGTGAACGGGATCAGCAGAACGATGAGAATGATGAACGGAATCGAGCGGAACACGTTCACCACAATCAACATCACGCTGTAGACCGTGCGGTTGTGGAATAACCCGCCGCGGGCAGTTAAAAACAGCGCCAGACCGAGCGCGATCCCCAGGACAAACGTCGCCACGCCGGAAAGCGCAGTCATGTAGAGCGTCTCCTGGGTTGCAGCCCAAAGTTGATCCCACTTCAGGTGCGGAAAGAGTTGTTCAGCCATGCTTGATTACCTCGCCTTCAATATCGCTTTGCTTCAGGTCGGCGAGGATATTGTTCAGTTGTTCATCCGATGCCACCACGTGCACCCAGAGCTGCCCGAAAACACCGTGGGCGGTTTGCGTCATTTTGCCGTGCAGAATGTTAAACGGCAGGCCGTAGCGCAGGGTTAGTTCACCGACGATCGGCCTGTGCGTGCTGTGCCCGGTGAAGGTCAGCCTGATTACCGTGCCTTCCAGATCGTTTGCCAGTTCGGTATTGAAGGTCTCTTCCTCCGCGTACTGGCTCACCTGGCGGACAAACTGCCGGGTGATCGGCTGCTGCGGATGCGTAAACACGCTCAGTACGTCCCCCTCTTCCACCACCTTACCGTTCTCCATAACCGCCACGCGGTCGCAGATTTTGCGCACCACGTGCATCTCATGCGTAATGAGTACGATGGTCAGGTTAAAGCGACGGTTAATGTCCAGGAGCAGATCGAGGATCTGATCGGTGGTTTGTGGATCCAGCGCCGAGGTGGCTTCATCACACAGCAGTACGTCCGGATGATTGGCCAGCGCGCGGGCAATGCCCACACGCTGTTTTTGCCCGCCGCTCAGCTGCGACGGGTAAGCATTCTCGCGTCCCTTCAGGCCGACCAGCTCCACCAGCTCGGCAACGCGAGCCTGAATTTGCTCTTTTGGCACACCGGCAATTTGCATTGAAAAGGCGATGTTTTCCTTCACCGTGCGCGACCAGAGCAAATTAAAGTGCTGGAACACCATGCTGATTTTCAGGCGTGCCTGACGCAGCGCTTCTCCCTTCGCGGCGGAGATATCCTGACCGTTAATGGTGACGCTGCCGGCGCTGGGCTTTTCCAGACCGTTCAGCAGACGGATCAGCGTACTTTTCCCGGCCCCGCTGTAACCGATGATCCCGTAAATCTGTCCCTGCTCTATCGTCAAGTTGACGTTATCAACGGCTGTCAGCGCCAGCTTTCCGTTTTCAAAGACCTTCGAAATATTGCTGAGTACGATCATTCTTATTCGTTATCCGTTACGCATATAGCGGTTTAGCAGTATGGATGTCCAAAAGATAGTAAACAGCCGTTATCAGCTTTTAAATGACCAAAAAAGAATTTCTTATAATTCTGCGGAATAAGCAGCGAACTGGCGGGTGAAAAGCATTTAGATGAATATCGGCAATAATTATCTGCCATTTGCATATCAGGTCTCATTCACCCGACGAAATTGGCTAATTTTGCAGCACTTTATGCGGATATAGCCATCCTCACATCCGGACAACTTTACGTCTTGCTGTCTTTCCATCTGAAAACACAAGGATTATTCCTTTCCGTTCTAAAACGCAGTGAAACGTTCTTTATTGAGAAAATTTCATGGTTCTATCATCCGGTCATCACCTCTTCACAGGACATGACCATGACGCTTTACCACTCCGTCACCGAACTGATTGGCCGCACGCCGCTCATCCAGCTGCACAAGCTGGACGCCGGCCCCTGCTCGTTATTTCTGAAGCTGGAAAACCAGAATCCCGGCGGCTCGATTAAAGACCGCGTCGCGCTGTCGATGATTAATGAAGCCGAGCGTACGGGCCAGCTACGGCCCGGCGGCACCATTATTGAAGCCACGGCGGGGAACACCGGCCTGGGGCTGGCGTTGATTGCGGCGCAGAAGGGCTACTCGCTGATCCTGGTGGTGCCGGACAAAATGAGCCGCGAGAAGATTTTCCACCTGCGGGCGTTAGGGGCGCAGGTCGTGCTGACCCGCTCGGACGTGAATAAAGGGCATCCGGCCTACTATCAGGATTATGCCCGGCGGCTGGCGAACGAACTGCCAGGCGCGTTTTATATCGACCAGTTCAATAACGCGGCCAATCCGCTGGCGCACCGTACCACTACCGCACCGGAACTGTTTGAACAGCTTGACGGCCAGATCGATGCCATCGTCGTCGGCGTGGGGTCCGGCGGTACGCTGGGGGGCTTACAGGCGTGGTTTGCAGAACATTCGCCGCAGACGGAATTTGTGCTTGCCGATCCGGCCGGGTCGGTGCTGGCGGACCAGGTTGAGACCGGACGCCATCACGATGCCGGATCGTGGCTGGTTGAAGGGATTGGCGAAGACTTTATCCCTCCGCTGGCGCACATCGAAGGGGTTAACCGCGCCTGGCGCATTACCGATCGCGAGGCGTTCACCACCGCCCGCGATCTGCTAAAAACGGAAGGGATCCTGGCAGGCTCCTCCACCGGCACGCTGCTGGCGGCGGCGCTGAAATATTGCCAGGCGCAGACTACGCCAAAACGGGTGGTCACCTTCGCCTGCGACAGCGGCAATAAATACCTCTCGAAGATGTTCAACGACGACTGGATGCGTCAGCAGGGGCTGATTTCGCGTCCGCAGGCAGGCGATCTCTCGGACTATATTGCCCTGCGCCACGATGAAGGCGCGACGGTGACTGCCGCCCCGGACGACACGCTTTCCACCGTACTGGCCCGCATGCGCCTGTACGACATCTCCCAGCTGCCGGTGCTCGATAACGACAAGGTCGTCGGCATCATCGATGAGTGGGACCTGCTGCGACACATCGGGGGAGATGCCGATCGCTTCTCACTCCCCGTGACGGCGGCCATGACGCGTCAGGTTGAATATCTGGATAAGCAGGCCCCGGAGAGCGCCCTGTACGCCATCTTTGACCGTGGCCTGGTGGCGATTATTTATGACGAAAACCGCTTTCTGGGTTTGATCACACGCAGTGACGTACTCACCGCCTGGCGTAACCGCCTGACAAAATAAAAGGAGCAAAAGATGAAAAACCTGGCCACCCTCAGCGTTCACAGCGGTGAGTATCACGACCCGCACGGCGCCGTGATGCCGCCAATTTACGCCACGTCGACGTTTGCGCAACCGGCACCGGGTGAACATACCGGCTACGAATACTCCCGGAGCGGCAACCCAACCCGCCACGCGCTGGAGACCGCCATCGCCGAACTGGAAGGCGGCACGCGCGGGTACGCCTTCGCGTCAGGGCTGGCGGCCATTTCCACCGTGCTCGAACTGCTGGATAAAGACAGCCATATCGTCGCCATTGACGACGTGTATGGCGGTACGTATCGCCTGATCGAAAACGTGCGCAAGCGCAGCACCGGGTTACAGGTGAGCTGGGTTAAGCCGGACGATGTAGCCGGACTTGAGGCCGCCATTCGCCCGGACACGCGCATGATCTGGGTGGAAACGCCAACGAACCCGCTGCTGAAACTGGCCGACCTGGAGGCCATCGCGGACATTGCCCGGCGCAATAATGCGATCAGCGTGGCGGATAATACCTTCGCCTCCCCGGTCATTCACCGGCCGCTGGAGGCGGGGTTCGACATAGTGGTCCACTCCGCCACCAAATATCTCAACGGTCATTCAGACGTGGTTGCCGGGCTGGCTGTTGTGGGGTCGAATAAGGATCTGGCGGAGCGTCTGGGCTATCTGCAAAACGCGATTGGCGGCGTTCTGGATCCGTTCAGCAGCTTCCTGACGCTGCGGGGCATTCGCACCCTCTCACTGCGCGTTGAGAAGCACAGCGCCAATGCGCTGGCGATTGCGCAATGGCTGGAGCAGCATCCGCAGGTAGACAGCGTGTTCTATCCCGGGCTGGCATCACATCCCCAGTATGCGCTGGCCCGCAGACAAATGGCGCTGCCGGGCGGCATGATCTCCGTTGTGATTAAAGGCGATGCGCAGCGCGCGACAGAGGTGATCCGTTATCTTACGCTCTTTACCCTGGCGGAAAGCCTTGGCGGTGTGGAGAGTCTGGTGAGCCAGCCCTACAGCATGACCCACGCCTCCATTCCACTGGCGCAGCGTCTTGCAAACGGCATTGTGCCGCAGCTTATCCGCCTGTCGGTGGGGATTGAAGATGCGAAGGATCTGATCGCCGACCTTAAACAAGCGCTGAAAAAGTGAGCAAAAAACGGCGGGCGTTGCGCCTGCCGTCATAAGATGACATTAGGCCTTAACGCCTTGATAACAAACTTATGTGAATCTGCACAGATTATTTTTGAAACGCTGTTTCCATTTTCCTTTTTACTGTAAATCAGCGTATAATGCGCGCCAAATCCCTGGTGAATGGTTTCAGCGCTTGGAATACAAAAAACAACGTATAACTTCTCCTCTCCTTCGTTGGGCTGGCACTCAGGCACACTTTCTTCTGCACGCTCATTTGATGTCACCTATTCTTAGTGCGTGTCATATACTCTTTCGCAACACAGGTTTGACTCCGCGGCGGTGCGCCCCCGGAGCGAGATTTCCATATCCTTCCCAACTTAAAGACTAAGACTGTCATGAAAAAGACGAAAATTGTTTGTACTATCGGCCCGAAAACCGAATCCGAAGAGATGCTGAGCAAAATGCTGGATGCCGGCATGAACGTGATGCGTCTGAACTTCTCCCACGGCGACTATGCTGAACACGGCCAGCGTATCCAGAACTTGCGCAACGTGATGAGCAAGACCGGGAAAAAAGCGGCAATCCTGCTCGACACCAAAGGTCCTGAAATCCGCACCATCAAACTGGAAGGCGGTAACGACGTTTCCCTGAAAGCGGGCCAGACCTTCACCTTCACCACCGACAAATCCGTTGTGGGTAATAACGAAATCGTTGCCGTGACCTACGAAGGCTTCACCAGCGACCTGTCTGTTGGCAACACCGTGCTGGTAGATGACGGCCTGATCGGCATGGAAGTGACCGCTATCGAAGGTAACAAAGTTATCTGTAAAGTGCTGAACAACGGCGATCTGGGCGAAAACAAAGGCGTCAACCTGCCGGGTGTGTCCATTGCTCTGCCAGCGCTGGCTGAAAAAGACAAACAAGACCTGATCTTCGGCTGCGAACAAGGCGTGGACTTCGTTGCTGCCTCCTTTATCCGTAAACGTTCTGACGTGGTTGAGATCCGTGAGCACCTGAAAGCGCACGGCGGCGAGAACATCCAGATCATCTCCAAGATCGAAAACCAGGAAGGCCTGAACAACTTCGACGAAATCCTCGAAGCGTCTGACGGTATCATGGTAGCGCGTGGCGACCTGGGCGTTGAAATCCCGGTTGAAGAAGTGATCTTCGCGCAGAAGATGATGATCGAGAAATGTGTTCGCGCGCGTAAAGTGGTTATCACCGCAACGCAGATGCTGGACTCCATGATCAAAAACCCACGCCCTACCCGCGCTGAAGCAGGCGACGTTGCGAACGCCATCCTCGACGGTACCGATGCCGTTATGCTGTCTGGCGAATCTGCAAAAGGGAAATACCCTCTGGAAGCGGTCAGCATCATGGCGACCATCTGTGAGCGTACCGACCGCGTGATGAAAAGCCGTCTGGATTACAACAACGACAGCCGTAAACTGCGCATCACCGAAGCCGTGTGCCGTGGTGCGGTAGAAACCGCCGAGAAACTGGAAGCCCCGCTGATTGTCGTGGCGACCCAGGGCGGTAAATCTGCGCGTGCCGTGCGTAAATACTTCCCGGATGCGACCATTCTGGCGCTGACCACCAACGAAACCACCGCGCGTCAGCTGGTGCTGAGCAAAGGCGTGATCCCACACCTGGTGAAAGAGATTGCCTCTACCGATGATTTCTATCGTCTGGGTAAAGAAGTGGCTCTGGAACTGGTTGATTGTGGCCTGGCTCAGAAAGGCGACGTGGTGGTTATGGTTTCTGGCGCGCTGGTTCCAAGCGGCACCACCAACACGGCATCTGTCCACGTGCTGTAATATTTCACGAACAAATTATTGTTTTGTTAAAAAGCGTCCTTCGGGGCGCTTTTTTTATTCCCGCCTTTAACCAGAACTATTCAAAAAGCAAATCGGGTTTTTCTATTTAATCGCGATTTATCTAAGATGAATCCGATGAAAAATGCCTTTTTTAACATAGCTTTTTCGTCAAAATTGCCGATTTCGTTGCTTCTTTGAGCGAACGATCAAAAATAGGCGTAATCCCATCAAAAAAATATTCTCAACCCAAAAAACTTTGTGTAATACTTGTAACGCTACATGGAGATTAACTCAATCTAGAGGGTATTAATAATGAATCGTACTAAACTGGTACTGGGCGCGGTAATCCTGGGTTCTACTCTGCTGGCAGGTTGCTCCAGCAACGCTAAAATCGATCAGCTGTCTTCTGACGTTCAGACTCTGAACGCTAAAGTTGACCAGCTGAGCAACGACGTGAACGCAATGCGTTCCGACGTTCAGGCTGCTAAAGACGACGCAGCTCGCGCTAACCAGCGTCTGGACAACCAGGCTACTAAATACCGTAAGTAATAGTACCTGTTAATAAAATGGCGCACATTGTGCGCCATTTTTTTTGCCTTCGTCAAACCTCTACTGAAGCGCTTTCTCTCCCTCGTCTTCCGCCACCGCCGCTGAGACACGACTATTCTGAACCGACAGGACAGAATTGCTGGCTGACGAACCATTGCCTGTTGAAACGGCAACCGGGATCCCGGCTCTGCGCGCCAGGGCTTTATCGATAAGCGTTTTATCGCTACCTGACTCCGCTGCAAAAGCGGTAAACGCCGCCGAGTGCGTGAACGGCACCGTCTGTGGGTTTTCGCCCTCAGCCTGCGCCAACGGCCTGTGCACTTCGATATAACGTTTGCCGTCCGGCTCGACGGAGAACTTCACCGGCTCATTGATAATCTGCACCCGCGTGCCGACGCGAACTTGCTCAAACAACGCTTTGATATCCGGCGCGTTCATCCGCATACAGCCCGAGCTGACCCGCAGCCCTACGCTGTCCGGCGCGCTGGTGCCATGAATAAGATATTCCCCATTCCCGATACCCAGACGAAGCGCAAAGCGCCCCAGCGGGTTATTTGGCCCTGCGGGTACCACAGGCGGCAGTTTAATTCCCTGGGCCAGTGAGCGCGCTCTGATACCCGCTGTGGGGGTCCAGGTAGGGTTAGGGATTTTCTGACTCACACGGGTGGTGCTGACCGGTGTTTCCAGCCCAAGCTGACCAATACCCAGCGGATAGACCTGCACGATATTTTCGCCAGGCGGATAGAAGTAAAGACGCAGCTCCGCCAGATTCACCACAATGCCCTCGCGCTCGGTGTCCGGCAGTAGCATCTGGGAAGGGATCGTAATGACCGTTCCTGGCGCAGGATTCACCGGTGCAATGGTATTATTGGTTTCAAGGATGAGCTGTGCGGCGGTATTAAACCGACGAGCGATAGACTGAAGTTTATTGTCCCCTTCCTGAATGGTGTATGTCTGGTTTTGCCCAATCAGGCGGCTGCCTGCGGGCGGTAAAGGATAATCAACCGCCCTGGCTGAATTAACAGCACTGAGCGAACCAAGGAGTAATAGAGTTATTAGAGACGCGCGCTTCATGCTGAGATTCCTTATTCACTGACCAAACGTCAGAAAGCTGAAAAACCAGCGAGGTGGAAACCACCCCGCGAAACAGAATGAATGCTGTTCTGTCAGTTTAGCTAAGGATTGCGGCTTTGGCGCGTATGGCGCGGATCATCGCTTCCAGTCCCTGGGATCGGGACGGGGTGAGGTGTTGGGTTAAGGCCATTTTTTCAAACCACGGGCGAACGTCAAAGGCGACAATATCCTGCGCCGACATCTGGTGATAAAGAATAAATACGACGGCAATAAGCCCCTTCACAATGGCGGCATCGCTGTCACCCTGTAAATCGATTACGCCATCATCCGTCTGCTGCATCTGGATCCAGACCTGGCTCTGGCAGCCCTGAATGATGTTGTCCGGGTTATGCGCCTCTTCGCTGAGCGGCGGCAGGCGCTGACCCAGTTCGATGATATAAAGGTATTTCTCTTCCCAGTTCGCGCAACGCCCAAAGTTGCGCAGCAATTTATCTCTGTCCGGCAAATCTGCCATCTCTCGCCTCTCCGTTAGCCAAGCAGCTGATGAATACGTTTTAATCCCGCCACCAGTCTGTCGACCTCTTCCGTTGTGTTGTACATCACCAGCGATGCGCGGCACATGGCCGGTACCTCATAATACGCCATCAGCGGCATCGCGCAGTGATGCCCGGTACGCACAGCGACGCCGTAATTATCAAGGAAACTGCCCACATCATAGGCGTGATGCTTGCCGAGGTTGAAGGCTATCACACCCAGACGGTCAGCAGGACCATATAAGGTCAGGTCCGGGACGCTGACCAGCTCCTGCAAGGCGTAATGCATCAGCAGCTGTTCGTACTCCTGAATCGCCGCCAGCCCCGTTTCAGAGACGTAGCTAATGGCCGCGCCCAGCCCGATGATCCCGCCCGTGTTGGGCGTACCCGCCTCGAAGCGCCAGGGCGCACGGGCGTATGTTGTGCCGTCCGTCAGGCTGACGGTGGCGATCATTGACCCGCCCCCTTCCCACGGCGGCATGGCCTGGAGAATGTCCTCTTTCACATACAACACGCCGATGCCCGTCGGGCCATACAGCTTGTGCCCGGAGAAGACGTAGAAATCGCAGTCCAGGGCCTGAACGTCAACCGCATGGTGCATCACCGCCTGGGCACCATCAATCAACACTTTCGCACCGGCCTGATGGGCTTTGTCGACGATCAGCGCCACCGGATTTTCCGTGCCCAGCACGTTTGAAACGTGGGTCACCGCCACAAGCCGCGTTCTGTCGTCCAGCAGAGCGTCCAGCTTTTCCAGCTGGAGCGTGCCGTCTTCATTCAGGGGGATCACCCGCAGTTGCGCCCCCACACGCTCGCAGAGCATCTGCCAGGGCACGATGTTGGCGTGGTGCTCCATCTGGGTGATGATGATGTTATCCCCCGCGTGCACCTGCGCATTACCCCAGCTGTTAGCCACCAGGTTGATCCCTTCGGTGGTGCCACGCACAAACACCAGCTCTTCCGGCGAACGCGCGTTGAGGAAGGCCGCAACCTGCGTGCGCACGTTTTCCATGCGCTGGGTCGCCTCGGCGCTCAGGGTGTGGATCCCGCGATGTACCGCCGCATAACCGTGGCGGTAAAACTCGGCTTCCGCATCCACCACCTGATTCGGTTTTTGCGCGCTGGCCGCACTGTCGAGATAGGCCAGCGGCAGACCGTTCACTTCACGGGTCAGTACCGGAAAATCTGCCCGGACTTTCTCTACGGGAAATGTCATGCTTCGCCTCCAGGCAGTCGCTGACCGATACGGGCCAGCACCTGCTGTTTAAGTCCGCCATCGGGCAGCGCTTCCGTCAGCTCAGCCGCAAAGGCGTAAATAATCATCTTTTGCGCGGCCTGCTGGTCTATCCCGCGCGAGCGCAAGTAGAACATCTGCTCATCGTCAATACGCCCGACCGTCGCGCCGTGACTGCATTTCACGTCGTCCGCATAGATTTCCAGCTGTGGTTTGGTGTCCACCTCTGCCAGACGTCCCAGCAAGAGGTTGTTGTTGGTCATCTGCCCGTCAGTTTTGATGGCGTGCTGCGCCACGTTGATCAGGCCGTTGAACACCGCACGTCCTTTGTCGCTGACGATGGTTTTGTGCAGCTGACGGCTGTTGCAGTAGCCTTTGTTATGCTCAAGCCAGGTGCGCGTGTCGCACACTTCTGACTTCACCGGCATCGCCAGGCTGTTAATACGCAACGTAGTGTTTTCACCGTTCAGCTGGGTGCTGGTATTGTGGCGCAGCACCGCGCCGCCAAGCAGAAAACTGTGGCTGTACGCCGCGGCATCCTGGCCCAGCAGAATATCGTTGTGGGCGAAGTGGTGACTGAGCGGATTCTCAAACGCCAGCTTGATGTGGTGCAGCTGGGCATTGGCCGCCACGTTCATCGTCAGACGCGAACCGGTAAAATGACGGGTGTCGTTAAGGCTGACGTAATGCTCGATCACCGTCGCCTCCGCCCCTTCTGCCAGCTCAAGATGGTGGCGATAGTGGGCGGTGTTAATCTCATCACCCGCAACGCCCTGGGTGATATGCATCAGCAGCAGCGGTTTCGCCGGACGCTGGTTACGCTTAACGCGAATATGGGTGACAGATTGCGACAGGCTCTCTGTCAGGTGCAGGAAGACTTCAGGCTGAACGGGCGCGTTCAGCGACTGACGTTCATCGTTAATGACGATATCGAACCCGCTCTCCTGCACGCTGTCGCTCAGCTCCGCACGGAACAGACCGTCGACAAACACCAGACGCACGGCATCCACGCTCAGCGCCAGCATGTCGCGCTGATCGGGGCTGACCTGCGCCAGACGGGTGACAAACTCGCCGTTCAGCAGGCCATCCAGCGGGGTATATTTCCAGTTCTCATGTTTACGCGTCGGTAAACCGAGACGCAGCATCTGCTGGAGATGGTGCTGAGCCTGTTCAGAGCGCGCTCCAGCCTGCGCTTCAAACAGCCGGTGCCACTGCTGAAGTGCATTACTGCTGTTCGGTAAGCCAGCCATAACCCTGCTCCTCCAGTTGTTTAACCAGCGTAAAGTCACCGGATTTCACAATGCGTCCCTGGTAAAGCACGTGGACATAGTCCGGTTTGATGTAGTCCAGAATTCGCTGGTAATGTGTCACGATGATAAATGAGCGGTTGCCGTCACGCAGGGAGTTCACCCCGTCGGCAACGATCTTCAGGGCATCGATATCCAGCCCTGAATCGGTCTCATCGAGAATGCACAGCGCTGGCTCCAGAACCGCCATTTGCAGAATATCGTTACGTTTCTTCTCACCGCCGGAGAAACCCACGTTTACCGAGCGGGTCAGCAGATCTTCCGGCATTTTCAACAGCTTGATCTTCTCTTCCATCAGATCCTGGAAGTCAAAGCGATCCAGCGCCTCAAGGCCGCGATACTTGCGCACCGCGTTCAGCGCGGTTTGCAGGAAGAACTGGTTGCTGACGCCCGGAATTTCCACCGGATACTGGAAGGCCATAAAGATGCCCTCGCCGGCACGCTCTTCCGGCGACATCTCCAGCAGATCTTTGCCGTTAAACTCAACGGAGCCGCTGGTAACTTCATAATCTTCGCGTCCTGCCAGCGTCGCTGAAAGCGTACTTTTCCCGGAGCCGTTTGGCCCCATGATGGCGTGAACTTCCCCCGGTTTGACGTCAAAATTGAGGCCACGCAAGATCTCTTTCTCTTCCACGCTAACCTGTAAATCTTTAATGCTTAACATGTGCTTTCCTTAACCGACGCTGTGTTCAAGACTAATGGCGAGGAGTTTCTGGGCTTCAACGGCAAATTCCAGCGGCAGTTCAGAGAACACGTCCTTACAGAAGCCGTTAACGATCATTGAAATCGCATCTTCTTCACTGATCCCGCGTTGCAGGCAGTAGAAAAGCTGATCTTCACCAATACGTGACGTAGTTGCCTCATGCTCAAGCTGGGCGCTGTTATTGCGGCATTCGACATACGGGAAGGTATGCGCCCCGCAGTCCGCGCCAATCAGCATGGAGTCACATTGGGTGAAGTTACGCGCGTTGGTTGCCGTCGGCATGATTTTCACCAGACCGCGATAGCTGTTCTGGCTGTGACCGGCAGAGATCCCTTTGGAGATGATGGTCGATTTGGTGTTTTTACCGATGTGGATCATCTTGGTGCCGGTATCGGCCTGCTGATGACCGCTGGTCAGCGCCACGGAGTAAAACTCACCGATGGAGTTGTCGCCGCGCAGAATACAGCTCGGGTATTTCCAGGTAATGGCGGAGCCGGTTTCTGACTGCGTCCAGGACATTTTGCTGTTTTCGCCTTCGCACAGCGCACGCTTGGTGACGAAGTTCAGAATACCGCCGGTGTTACCGTCGCCCGGGAACCAGTTCTGTACCGTAGAGTACTTCACTTCCGCATCTTTATGGATGATGACCTCCACCACCGCCGCGTGCAGCTGGTAGCTGTCGCGCACAGGAGCGGAGCACCCTTCGATGTAGCTAACGTAGCTGCCTTCATCGGCCACCAGGATGGTGCGTTCAAACTGGCCGGTTTTTTCCGCGTTGATGCGGAAATAGGTCGAGAGCTCCATCGGGCAGCGCACGCCTTTCGGCACGTAGATAAAGGTACCGTCTGACGCCACCGCCGCATTCAGTGCCGCGAAGAAGTTATCGTTACTGGGTACCACGGTGCCAATGTACTTTTTCACCAGCTCCGGGTGATCGTGAATGGCTTCCCCGAAGGAGCAGAAAATAATCCCCTGCTCCGCCAGTTTTTCACGGTAGGTGGTTGCCACCGAGACGGAGTCAAAAATGGCATCTACCGCCACCTCTTTGCCTTCGCGCACGGGCACGCCGAGCTGATTGAACGCCTCTTCCACCTCTTTACTCAGGAAGCTGTTCTCGGCACCGGTTTGCTGTACCGCACCGGGTTGCGAGGCGCAGGTATCATCACAGCTGCCGCAGGAGGGCGCAGAGTAATAGCTATAATCCTGATAGTTCAGCTTATCGTAATGCGCTTTCAGCCAGTGGGGTTCTTCCATCTCCAGCCACGCGCGGAATGCGCTCAGGCGAAACTCCAGCATCCACTCCGGCTCGTTACGTTTCGCCGAAATGGCGCGCACGACCTCTTCGTTGATGCCTTTCGCCAGTTCATCGGTTTGCAGCTGCGTGAAGAAACCCTCTTTATAGTTGAGGTGTCCGCCGCTCCAGGTGTTTACATCACTCGTTGCTTCAGTATTACGAGACATAGTACCGCCTATACCCCAAAGCTTTCGCCGCAGCCGCATTCGTTCTGGGCTTTCGGGTTATGAAATTTGAATAACTGGTTTAAACCTTCCCGAACGTAGTCGACTTCGGTTCCATCGATAAACGGCATCGCCTGTAGTGCGACGTATAACTTTGCACCGTCGGTTTCAAAGACCAGATCGTCCTTTTCAGGTTCGGTTACGGTATCCAGCACGTAGCCAAATCCCGCGCAGCCAGTCTGCTTAACGCCTAAGCGTACGCCGAGGATGTCGGGATTTTTTGCCACCAGCTCATGAATATGCGCCGCCGCCGCGGGCGTCAGCGTTAAGCCACGCCAGGCAAAATCGGCCGGATTGAAGGTTTCTGAATGCAGTTCCATAGGTCCACCTCATCTGATAAGCCACCAGGGCATAACACCATGTTAGTGATAACGATTATCACTTCAACCCCCTGCGAGCAGGGGCTTTGGGCTAAACCGCCCTTTTTGGCTACTTTCATTAAGCATAGACCCTGTGACGGGATGCGGATGGGATGGTTAGATTTGTTCAATGCATTGATAAATAATGCTTTTCATAAGAAAGGCGGTGAGGTAGCGGGCAATGATAAAAATTGTATTGGAAATACCTATTTTTAAAATAGCTAAAGTACGCCCAGGCACCAAATACATTATTTACGTATGCCTCCCCCTTAAGCCAGGTTCTTTTTAATCCTTTTTTGCCTTACCTGGGTGCGCATAAAGACGTTTAATGGATGAGTTAACCATTATTAATTAGTCTGATAGTGGTTAAATTCCGCTCATGATTATTTACATAAACTCGTCCCTTTTCGGCGTAATGTTTCCCTTTTTAACCACTCATTCAGTAAGGGATCAAATTATGTGGAGTGCCCATAAAGCCGCAGTTCATGCTCGCCAGCATGCAGGTCAGCATAGCCAGAAAAGATGTGCAGAATTTGTTTCAATAGCAATTCGTGCCGGTGGTGCTAATCTACAGAACACGCATTATGCTAAGGATATGAAAAGCAATTTAATTCTGGCGGGCTTCCACCAGGTTTACGGTGAGCCTGTTGAGGGCGATGTAGCGGTGATCCAGCCCACAGCGCACCACCCCTATGGTCACGCTTGCATCTATGGAGGGAACGGCGTCTGGTACTCTGATTTTGTTCAGCGAACAATGTATCCGGGAAAAGAATACCGGGAAATGAAGCCAGCATATGCAATTTACAGGCATGACTGACATGAAAAAAATAATCCTGGCGCTCCTGCTTCTGCCCACTCTCGCATCCGCTGCACAGAAGTTACCCCCTGAGGTATCCGCTGCCCTTCAGTTTAATAAGTGGTACATCTCGCAAATTATTACCGGGAAAGAGCCCCTGAAAAACTATGAAGCGCTGAGGCCATATGTAACCCGCGAAACCATCAGCAAACTCAAAGCCATAGATAAGCTGGATCCAGAAGAATATGACGTGCCTGACGTCGATATGTTCATCAAGGCTCAGGGATATGAAGATGACTGGGACATCGTCAGTGCGCGGGCGCTGGATTACGATGCCGCCTGTATGCAGGTTTATATCTCATTCGGGAAAAAGCGGGATCACACCGTGATTGACTGCATGGTCAAGGAAGATGGCGCGTGGAAAGTTGAATCCGTGGCCAGCATGAATATTTCAGACAACCTGATGATGGAATAAACCGACGATATGACAGGGGTACTGATGCTATGCATCTTCGCGGATACCCCTGTCGTATCGCCAGAAGGCTAAAAACCCGCGCTGGCGGTTTACCGTTGGCCCCCTTAACATCAGTGATGGATCGAAACGGCGAAACCCTGTTCACGCCAGTGGTCGAGCTGCTCCTGTTGACGAGGCGTAGGCGCTTTACCGGTCCAGACGAAGATTTTTTGCCCGGGGAAGAGTTCAGGACGTGGAGAATCAATCGGCTCAGCCAGCACGTCGATATGCCAGCCTTTGTAGGCAAGACGGGCCGCTTCCAGCCACAAATGCGTACGGTCGTCGCACTCCCACCCAATCAGCAGCGCATCCTTACCTGCTTTTTTTCGCGACTCACCCAGGCTTGCAACGGCAAACTCAATCAGGACACCGTCGAGCAGGCTCGCCATGTGACGCACCGTATTCTGGTCCTGGTTCATTCGCTGACGCACAGGGGTGATGATGTTATCTATCAGAACATCCATCGCATGGTCGCGGCGGAACTCGCCGATTTTGGCGCGCAGTTTTGCCGGGCTGGCATAGCGCAGAACGGTTAACATCTCTTCCTGAAACGATGCCCAGTTCCCCTGAGTCATCACTTCTGTATTTTCAAGAAGCGCTTTTACTTTACCGACCGAAACACCCGTTTTCATCAGGCGTTTGATCTCTTCGATACGCAGGATATCTTCATCGTCAAACTGACGATGGCCCCCTTCGCTTCGCTGCGGCTTCAACAATCCATAACGGCGCTGCCAGGCACGCAACGTAACGGGGTTGATACCGCATCGTTCGGCCACTTCGCCGATACTGTAATAGGCCATTAACTCCCTCACGCACAATACTTCCATACCTAACCAAACCAACCTTATCAGATTGTACAAATCATTTGTATAACTAACTCCTCGTTCTGAGACAAGTGAATGGCTCAAAGAACCACTCACTCGTTAATATATTGTTGTATAAATTTAGCCGTACGTACAGGTCACTTTTAACAGTTACGTACAGGTTTTTTATAAATCGTACTTTTTCTCGGGCCAGGCAATCGCCGGAATGCCCCCCAGACGCGGGCTGGCGAAAAGGTGACCCTGGAACTGAGAAATCCCGGCAGATTCCAGCCACATCCACTCTTCAGCCAGCTCTACGCCTACCGCACAGAACAGAATTTCCAGGGAGGCGCAGCATTTAATGATTGACTGAATGATTGCCTGACGCGGGCCGCTCTTGTGCACGTTAGCAATCAAATCACGGTTGATCTTGATTCTGTCCGGCTGGAACTGGGCCAGCAGTTGCAGACCGGCGAATCCCGCGCCAAAGTGATCGATGGCCACGCTGATCCCGGCGCTTTTAAGCTGTCTGACCGCGCTGGTGAACTCTTCGAAGCGCGAGATCGCCTCGCTCTCGGTGAACTCGACCACAATTTGCTCCGGCACAAAACCGTTCGCCTCAATTGCCGTCAGTAAAAATTCGACGGCGCCAGGAACATTGACCAGCGTCATCGGCAACAGATTAATGGACAACGTTTGAGTCTGTAGGCCCAGCGCGCTGGCCATCGACAAAGCCACCTGCTTACTCTTCAGATCCGATTCGTACAGCGCCTCACGCGACAGGTTGGCAAAGTAGCTTTCCGGGGACTCACCGGACGGCGTGCGGATCAGGGCTTCCCAGGAAACCACCTGCTGCATAAACGGATCGACGATAGGTTGAAATGCGAAACTACAGTCCGCGCCCTTTGCCACTACCGTTGGCTGGGAGGATAATGGCGTGTTTTCGGTGACAAACTCCCAGGCGTCAGCCGGAGGCAGCTCAAAGTAGTTGGCTTTTTCAGTGGCCTCAACGAAGGTGCGGAAAAATTGCAGGGCGCGATCGTTATAGGTCAGCTGATAGCGGGTTGTGCCTTTATCAAGTACCTGTTGTAGCACTTCGTCGGTGTCGTACTGACGAAGGTCAAAGAGCTCCATACCTACGTTGCCAAAACGTCTTGAAGGCCCGTGATCGCTTAACAATTCGACCACGTTGTGATGCCGTGGGTCACGGCAGATGAGCTGATAGATCTCCTTAACGTTATCAGCGGGCCCTTCAAGTAACTGAAAGAAGTGTGTGCCGTTAAACAGCAAAATCCCCGTCACATCGAACTGCCGATTTCTACAATTTGCAGCAGCGACCATGTCTTCCAGCGCTTTCACTGGAACGTCCTCGCAGATATGACTGCGGTAAATAATGGTTGTGAGCATGCTAATCCTGAAGATTGAGGGGGTGACCACGAAAACACGTGGGGAGAACTCTGTTATAGCACATTAATTACCCAATAAATAATTTACATCTCAACAATTTACATGACTTCTTTGCGCCTTTTCCGGGCTTGTACAACTCTGCAACGCCACTTCGAATTGTACAATATATTTTGTGAATTTCGCAGTAAACTGTATACATTTAACCATATGATAAATAGATACTTTATCAAATATATAATAAAATATTTAAAAAATTGTACATTTTTAATGTACAGATTTGAAAATTATGTATACCTTAAATGTAACGTTACTGATTACGAAAATTTACAGGAGCGAAACATGCAGCAGAACGGACACCTCGCAGACACAGCAACAGCAATTGCGCAGTACTTCGAAAAAGCCGCGCTTCCAACACAACAGGAAACATTGGGTCAGGTTGTTGTTGAAATCCTTAGCGACGGGCGGAATCTGAATCGCAAATCGCTCTGCACAAAACTGTTAAGTCGCCTTGAAAAGGCCAATGGCCCGGAAGAGGAGCATCATTATCACATGCTTCTTGGCCTGCTCTTCGAACGTTAATGTTATGAACAGCAGTGATGCGGACAGACTGATCGACCAGCTTATTGGAGAAGCCGCTCTTTCACTTTTGAAGGAGCGCGGTCCTGTAACGACCGAGGGATTGGTTCTGCGTCTGCGTAACATGCAAGCCTGTGAGACGGATCCCCAGCGGCGGGAGACATTAGCGAGGGTGATAGCTGAAATCAGCTCTGGCACAGTCGCTTTTAAAGGTCGCAGAACCGCACAAGGACGAATTCAGAGAGAGGGACCTCTCAAAAATAACCGAGACAATGTAGTGCCGTTATTTGGAAATGGAAAACCGTCCGATCCCAAAAAGATACATTGACTACAACTTTACAGCTACGGTGAGAACAAATGAGACAAAATATTCAGCTTCAACCCGAATACCACTCCGCCTTTTTAGATAGCGCGTTGTCGGAGTATTTCCGTCACGCAGGCGATCGCTTTGCTGAAGAGTCTGCCATTTTTTCGACTGCGGTTCGTTGTGTTCTTGCTTCCGAAGGTCATCTGACCAACAAAGCGATCATTCTCTGGCTGATACAGACGCTGGAATCCACCGACGATGTCGTTAAGGCGGATGTGATCCGCAAGACGCTGGAAATTGTCGTCGGTTACACCATGGACGATCTTTAACGCCTCACTCTTCCCATCTCTTCGGATAGCGTGTCATCGTCAATTCTGACGAACGGACTGACGATGACACGCCCTCTCTCCCCTAATGCCCTGTTAATCAAGCACGCCGAATGTGGCATGGATCCTGCTTAGTCCGCTAAGGGACTGGGCTTTCCAGTAAACATTGCTTCATTTCTTAACAGGTCTGTTATTGATGAAAAAAATCGCCAGCGTCTGCCCCTACTGCGGTGCAGGCTGCAAACTTAACCTCGTCGTTAAAAATAACCGGATTATCCGTGCCGAAGCCGCTAATGGCGTAACTAATCAGGGCACGCTTTGCCTGAAAGGGTTCTACGGCTGGGACTTTCTTAATGATACACGGCTGCTTACCCCCCGCCTGACGCAGCCCATGATCCGCTACAGCAAAGGGGAGGCCTTTACCCCTGTTACCTGGGAAGAGGCCATTCGCTATACCGCTTACAGGCTTAAAAGCATCAAAGATCAGTACGGCCCTCGGTCCATTATGACCACGGGTTCCTCGCGGGGAACGGGCAATGAGACCAACTATGTGATGCAAAAATTTGCCCGTGCGGTGCTGAATACTAACAACGTCGACTGCTGCGCCCGCGTCTGTCACGGTCCGTCCGTTGCCGGTTTACAGGAGACCCTCGGCAACGGCGCCATGAGCAATTCCATTAACGATATTGAAAACTCAAAATGCCTGCTGGTATTCGGCTATAACTGCGCCGACTCTCACCCCATCGTCGCCCGACGCGTGCTTAAAGCACGTGAAAATGGCGCGAAAATCATTGTCTGCGATCCGCGTCATATTGAAACGGCACGCATTGCCGATCTTCATCTTCAGTTAAAAAATGGCAGTAACATGGCGCTGGTCAATGCCTTTGGCTATGTCCTGCTTGAAGAGGAATTGTACGACAAAAACTACGTTGCTCGCTTTACAGAAGGGCTTGAGGCGTACCGACTGACGGTAAAAGATTACGCACCCGAGCAGGTTGAACATCTGACGGGGATCCCCGCGCGGGATGTTCGTCAGGCAATTCGCATGTTCGCAGCGGCGCCTTCAGCAACGGTGATGTGGGGTATGGGCGTCACGCAGTTTGGTCAGGCGGTCGATGTGGTGAAAGGTCTCTCCAGCCTGGCACTGCTGACCGGCAATCTGGGCCGCCCTGCCGTCGGCGTGGGGCCGGTTCGCGGGCAAAATAACGTTCAGGGCGCCTGCGATATGGGTGTTCTGCCCAATATGTTCCCCGGCTACCAGGACGTCACTGATCCGGCGGTCAGACTGAAATTTGCCGATGCGTGGAAAATCAATGTCAACCGGATGGACGATCGCGTCGGAACGCGTATCACCGAAGTGCCGCATCTCGCGCTGGAAGGTAAGATCAAAGCGTATTACATCATGGGGGAAGATCCGCTTCAGACAGAAGCCGATCTGGGTCTGGTCCGCCGCGGCTTTGAGGCGCTCGATTTTGTGGTGGTTCAGGACATCTTTATGACCAAAACGGCAGAGCTGGCTGACGTGCTGCTCCCTGCCACCTCATGGGGAGAACACGCCGGTGTGTTCACCTGTGCCGATCGCGGCTTTCAGCGTTTCGGCAAAGCCATTGAGCCCAGCGGCAATGTCAGGCGCGACTGGGAGATCATCAGCCTGCTGGCCACGGAAATGGGCTATCCCATGCATTACGAGGATAACCAGCAGATCTGGGACGAAATGCGCGAGCTGTGCCCCCTCTTCTACGGCGTGACCTACGAAAAAATGGGCGAGATGGGTCATGTGCAGTGGCCCTGTCCAACCCTCGATCATCCCGGCACTCCCTACCTGTACAAGGATAATCAGTTCGACACCCCCACTGGCAAAGGCCAGCTATTTGCCGCCCCCTGGCGCGCCCCGGCGGAGACACCGGATGCGGATTACCCGCTGGTACTGTGCACAGTGCGCGAAGTGGGCCACTACTCCTGCCGCTCCATGACCGGGAACTGCGCCGCGCTGCAAAGCCTGGCCGACGAGCCGGGCCGGGTGCAAATTAACCCGGCCGACGCGGATGAACGGGGGATTGCCGAAGGCCAGCTGGTCTGGGTACGTTCACGCCGGGGTAAAGTGATCACCCGCGCCAGCATCAGCGAGCGCATCAATGCGGGTGCAATCTATATGACCTACCAGTGGTGGATTGGCGCCTGTAATGAGCTGACGCAGGATAATCTCGACCCGATCTCCAGAACGCCGGAAACGAAGTATTGCGCCGTGCAGCTTGAGGCAATCGAG
This sequence comes from Enterobacter sp. MGH119, assembly GCF_001037675.1. NCBI lineage: Bacteria > Pseudomonadati > Pseudomonadota > Gammaproteobacteria > Enterobacterales > Enterobacteriaceae > Enterobacter > Enterobacter sp. MGH119. The sequence goes on from NZ_KQ089929.1 coordinate 1,313,627, forward strand.
GACCAGCGCTGGGCAGAGGACTATGCCGCATCGGCGTATCAGTCCATGAAGTCGCGGTTGATCGCTGCGGTTAACGTTTAAATGCTTGCCGGGTGGCGGCTATCGCTGCCCGGCCAGCTATCCGCTGCCGTTTCAGGCTATTTGTTGTGCATAATTATTTTCCAGGTAATCGCGAAGCAGGTTCGGCCGGCTCTTTTTCTCCATCAGCCTTCTCAACAGTACGATCAGCTCGTAATCGCTTCGCAGATTAAATTTTTGCATCATCATATATTTATGGGTAAAGACCGTTTTTTCGCTCATCTCCAGCGCCTGAGCGGTCTGCACTACCGACAGCCCTCGGTAAAAATTGACCAGAATACGAATTTGTTGCCGGGATAACCCTTTATGCTGGCAGTCGAAACAGGTCTTTTTATTCCAGGTGTAACCCGGTAATTGCGTCGTGAACCACGCAATAAACAGAACGCCGCTAATACGATCAAGCGATGCCCGGCGAGGAAGAAAAATAATGTCCTGAAAGCAGGAAGGCAGCGCCGAAAAGCGCAGCTCATCGTCGACGAGACCTATCACAATTCCTTTTTGCCGGCCAGTAATTCCGGAAAACAGGTCAGCGTTTCCCCCTGACATAATGAAAGAACAATAATATCGGCCTGGCTGACGTTTTCATTGGTCAGCGCCAGGTGAAAAGTGATGGAGCGATGAAAGTTATGCTTAAAAAAATCTTCGAAAAAGCTCTGTAGCCCAGCCTGAAAAAACAGATCCGTTTCCTGAATCAGAATATTTAACATAGTTCACACCAACGTCTTTAAAAAAGGCTTATCACCGGCATTCAGTTGTACTGCATCGTCATCACCACAACCGCGCGGATGCTTCCCGGCGTGGCGCCCCCCGTCATGGATTTTACCGAGGCCAGCATAGCTAATGTCGCGGTTCTGTCCGCGGCAATGGTCTGGGTCATGCTGGAGCCTGTTCCTTTAAGCGCACCGGTTTGGGCATCGCGCATGGCTATCGCCACATGTGTGGCCGAACCGCTGTTCATAAAATAGTCCGCGCCCGCCTCAGGATCGGGGCTGCCGGTGAAAGCGACGGTCACACTCTGCGTTCCCGTTGGGCACTGGGTAAACAGCAGACTGAAAGGCACCGGATCCGATGTTGAGCCCGGCGTCGCCATATTGGTTGCCTGAATATTGCCCAGATTGACATCGAGATTGTTATTGCCGCCATTGAATATGCATGGCGACGCCACGATATTTCCCGTCACACCGATGTTGACGCTATCAGCGGAGCATACCTTCCCGCTGAGTAAGGCAAGTAACAGCAGTGTCCTGCATCTTATTTTCATCTTCTTACCTGCTACTGGTAGGTCAAATTCAGGGTGGCGGAGGCATTCGCTGAACCTGACTCCACGCGGGTTAACGTCTGGTAATATCGGGCCGTTAATGGCAACGTCTCTTGCCCCCCGGCAGACTGTCGCAAAAATAGTCGGCTGTTCATCGCCAGCGGTGCACCGTTATAGATTAGCTGCACCCCCACCCCTTTTGCAGTGCCGGCATTTCCCTGCCCGGTTAAGGCCATCACGCTGGTATTGGCGCTGTCCGGATTCTGTATTCCACTGAGCGAGACCGTAATATTGGTTCCGGCGGCGCAGGTTAAGCCCAGGTTTTGCGTGTTCTGTGCTCCCGCTGGCGTGGTGCCCACCACGGTGCCGAACGCCGAAGCGGGAATATCCCCTATCGGAAACGTCAGCTGGGCCGTATTCACCGTGCACGCCAGGGCATTGATGTTGCCGGAGGTGAGCTGCGTGGTCAGACCGTCACGGTAGAGGCCGTCGCTTCCCTGAAGCGTCACGACGCCAATCACCCCCGGGGTTAATGCCCCCGATGAGACCGGGCCGGTCACCACCAGCTCAATCCTCCCGCCGTACCAGTCCACATAGGAGGTCTGCGTATTGTACGAGAACGTATTGCTCGGGTTTTCAAAATAGCCGTTGGAGGAAAAGCGTATCCCTATCCCGCTGACGTTCGTGTTGTAAACATGGTTGCCGTAGCTGCTCAACGTGGCGCTGTTGTAGCGCATGCTGAATCCCAGCATCAGCGGATTCGTACACCCGGTAAGATAGGAGCCTGTGGCTGACGCCGCGCCGGAAAATACCACCGTGCCGACAGGCGCATCGCGCTGCACGTTGATCGTCCCCACGGACAGGGTGGAAAGCTGCGGGATGATGGTGGTGCAGGTACCGGCACGAGCGATACTTCCCGCCGCGAGCAAACAGAGCAGCAGCATCGAGTTAAGACATTTCATGTTAGCGTTCCTGACGGCAGGTGGCGCGCATATCAGCGATCCCACCGTACATTGAGTGATTCGGCAGCGTGAAATCAGCGCGGCATTGCTGGCTGGATTGACTTCCCCATGTGGCGACTAACGTTCCCTGCTCGCGCATCCCGGTTAAATAGACCTGACCGCGATCGCCGACAATAAAACTGCCGCTGTCATCACCCACAAGGGTGACCACCGCCCCAAACGGAACGGCGCGGTCGTTGTCGGTCAAGGTCATCAGCACCCGGCGACCTGACTTCGGCAGATAATCGGCTCTCACCACCGCTCCCCGCGTCGGCGTCACCGTGCGGGTGTTGATCTCCAGCTCGACATCGTCCGGCATCGTTTCCGGGTCGAGGGTGAGATCGTTTTTCCGGTAGACCGAAAGGTTGCTCACGACCGTATATCCGCGAAAATCTGTCCGTACACCGGGCTGATTGCGGATATCCACGTCGTGGGCGCCTGGGGCTTTGATTAAGACGCTGGTCTCCCCCAGCGGCTGGGAAAGCGTGATGCCGTCAGCATGGGCGAGAATGCCGCCTTGCAGCCCGTAATTCAGGCGTTCACTGTTTTTATCATAACCATAACCTGCCGTGACTTCGCCATAGGCGCCTTTATAGTCCGCGTTCACGTTGCCGATATTCCCCACGCCCTCTGTGCCATATCCCTGCTGAACGTTCCAGCTCAGGGCACGGTTCTCGAGTGCCACCCCGTTCAGGCCGACGTTATGCGTCGTCCCGTTATTGCTGCTGGCGTTCATGCCATAGTTAGCCCATGTCTGCGGCAAAAATTTATCCAGCGGAATGCTGACGTTGAACGACAGAAGCTGGTCGTGGTCAGCGTTTTTTTGGCTTTTGCGGTTTTCTGACGCTGAGCGGACATTTTTGCTGTAGGTCCATGTCAGGCCATAGCTGATGTTGTGCCAGTAGTTGCTATAGCCGACGCTCCACGAAGCCATCGACTTACCGTCATTCCAGTAATCTTCCCGCGCCGCACTGAGGGTAAGCGCGCCCAGGTTGTCCCCCAGCGTCTGGCTCATCGTCAGCTCGGCACGGTTACGTCGCCTGTCCTGAAGCGCGCTGCTGTCTCCGTACGAACCGAGGACGTCCTGCATCCCGTAATAGCCGCGGGTCGAGTAGCGATACCCGGCAATCGAAAAGTTGGTCCCGGTAGTGATAAAATTCTTGCTGTATCTGGCCCGCCACGACTGACCGCTTGTTTTCGCGGTATGCTCCGGCGTTGACCAGCCCTGAGTGACGTCTGCGGATACAGCCCCGAGATCGCCCATGTTCTTGCCCATCCCCAGAGCCGCCGACTGGTACTTATCTGCCCCCTGGACGCCGCCATAGAGCGTGATCCCGTGAGGGAGGCCGTAAATTCCGGTCAGTTGCCCGAAGGGGGTTTTCTCCACGCTACGGTTATACGAGCGATATTGCCCGGCGGTAAGGGCATATTTCAGTCGCCCCTCCCGTTGCAGGACCGGCAGCGAAGCGTACGGCAGGGTGAAATGTTGCTCACTGCCATCGGCTTCGACGATCGTGACATCAAGATCGCCCGCGCCGCCGGTGGGATACATATCCGCGATCTCAAACGCGCCCGGCGCCACGTAGCTTTGGTAGATTTGATAGCCATTCTGACGCACCACGACCTGCGCGTTAGTTCGCGCAATACCGCGCACCACCGGCGCATAGCCTTTCAGGGAATCCGGCAGCATATCGTCGTCGGACGCCAGCTGGACGCCGCGAAACGGCATGCTGTCAAAGACATCGGCAGGCGCGGAACTGTCTCCGAGCGTAAGCTGGGCTTGCAGGGGAATAATCGCGCGCTGCATCAAGGTGTAGACGTTGTCCCACTTATCCTGGCCGGACGCATCGCGGGACCAGGTGGTGTAGTTGCGTAACCGCCAGGGACCGACGTTGATCCCCGGCCGCAGGTTTGCATACTGGCTGTCGCTGCGGGTGCCTGCCCCGCTTCTTGCCCGGCTGTTTGCCCCGCTCAGGCTGTAGTTGAGCATGGCCGCGGTAATGCCTTCATCCCACATATCCGGCGGAACGTAACCTCTCGCTGGCAGGTCTATGGCCGCCTGTGGGATGCTGATCGCCAGGCGCTGGGCGCCAAACTGGAAATCCGCGCTGGCCTGTGGAATCGCCCTGAGATCGGCGCATTCTCCTTCCCCGGCGTCGAGCTGCGGGAAAAGCGCCGTTTTCACGCCCCACGCTTTTAACTGCCCGATACTCAGGCACGGCTGCAACGTTTCACTGCCGTTAGCATCCTTCACTGCCATGAAACGAATATCCCGCGTTTCCAGCAGCCGATCGTCAAGAATAATATCAACATGGTATGTCCCGGGCGCCTGCGAGCCGGATTCAAAGGCAGATAAATCCGCTTTCCCCATTCCGGGATTATCCAGCTCTACCAGTTCCGTATTAAACGTCTCACTGGCATACAGTGTGGGAGAGACACCAGCAAGCGCGAGGGCAATAAATATTGCCAGGCGCGCAGGCTGCATTGTATTCAATGCCGTTGTCATGACGAGCACCTGATTAACGCGTAAGGATCACAAACTGGCCCGGTGTAATTCACCAGGGCTGCCGTAATCGTTAATGACTTTAAACGTCAGCGTATTGCCACTGGTTCCATTCGGTAACGGGAAACGGGCTGTGCCCGAAGGCATCACATACGTGACATCGTCAAGTTTCTTATTACCCAACGTAATTTCATTGAAATTGATAACGTACGGCGTTGGGTTATTAACCAGAAGGGTATTTCCCGCACGACGCCAGGTTAATTTATTGGCCTGCTCCTCGGGGGTAGACGCACGAAGAGTCTCTGGTCGATAAATTAATTTGATGCGCGTTTTGACGGCAATTTGCAGCGAGTTCATCTGCTTAGAGGCTGACGGAATAGCTTTGATGTTCAGCCAGAATAAACTCTCCTGCCCTTGAGGCAGAGAGCCTGCCATGACAATACGCTCGAGGTTTTTTTGCCCGCCGTCCAGCCGATACAGCGGAGGAGTAATAATAAAAGGCGCTTTACCCGATTGTTCATCCTGAACATCTATCCACGACTGAATTAAATAAGGACCGTTATCAGGATTCGTAATATTTATTGACGCTTCTTTTTTAGCCCCATCAAAAATAACACGGGTGCCGCCAATAATTACTCCTGCACTGGCGGATGTTAACGTCAGCGGTAACAGCGCCATAACCAGGCCCGTTGTGGTGATAAAACGCATTTTTTTACCTCATAAAACAAGGGGCCAGGCGGCCCCCTGCTAATTACTGCCATTGACTTAGTTGTACACCACAGAGAAGTTCGCGACCGAGTTAGCCGGGCCCGCGGTAACGGATGCCGCGATGGAAATATACTGCGCGTAGAAGCTCAACGTATTATCAGCCGTACTGCTGAGTGCGTAGGTATAGCTGTTGCTGCCGTGCAGCGGCAGATCGGCTTTATCTGCCGTCATCAGGTTAATCGCCACCCCGGTAGCCGCTCCCGCCACGGACGTATCAATCGCCAGCAGGCTGGCGTTGGTTAAATCCGGCGTGCCATCAAAACGGACTTTTGCATTGGTGACCGTTACCGGACAGTTTTTCAAAATAATATTAAACTGCGTCGCAGCCGTTCTCGCCCCGGTTGTCGGGAATTCCGTTTTATAATAATCGCCCAATACCACCACCTGATTCTGGGATGCCACATCAACGTCGCAGGCAGAATCCAGAATATTTCCGTTAAAATTAACGGTACCGGCCGCTGCCAATGCATTGGTCATAGTGAGTACAGAACCTGCCGCTAACATTGCCATCATCAATTTTTTATTCATAATTTTATATCCCGTATTACTCTATTTATTACCGACATTCAGTTGCAGAAATTAAACCCCTTCCGACGAGTCAAAATTTATACAACTCCTTTTCCGCATACAATCAATTTTGAGGTCTAGCTGTAGACCCTCTTTTAACAAATAAAAAACATATTCACTCGGGAATAGCTTAAGAATAATGTCCACAGTATACTTTTAGACCTGAACAAAAAAAGTTGCAATTTCAATTAATTAACACTTAAAAAAAGATAAGTCTATAATTAGACTCGCTGCTAACATTCCCTGACCTGCTGTTTTTTAAGATAATTCTTTATGCCGATCAAAAAATGATCGCATCAGTCAGTGAGGTCTCAAATGAATACCCGATTCGCGCCTGAGTCAGAAATTGATAAATCAACAGTGCTCGGCGCTAAGCCTTTTAAGCACATTGAAAAAATAATCGATAATGTTTTGCCGCATGCGGAGAGAGGCATTATTGCCAGAGGAGAAATTATCCATTATTGCTCCGGCGATACCCGTCAATGCTTTTTACTGTTGCATGGCAGCGTGGCGTTGCACCGTCGCGGGGACGGTATCGTCTTAAATTCTGAATCTGCGCCATTTATACTCGGCGTGAGCAGCCAGTTATCGTCTGAGCACCTGTACGTCAGAGCGCTGGAAACCTCAGAGGTGGCCAGCGTTTCGCTGGCGCGTTTCAATCATGTTGTCGCACAACAGAATTTATGGGAGCACTTCTCAAACCTGCTGATCTATACCGCATCGCGCGTTTACGAACATTGCGCCCAGATATCGCAAATGTCGGCTTATGACATTATCCGCTTTCAGCTGGTTGAGTTGATGCAGGAGCCTGAAGCCATTAGACAAAACATTACCGCCGCAGCCTATATCAAAAGCCGCACCTATCTTTCACGCAGCGGCATTATGCGGATCCTCGCGGAGTTGCGGACGGGGAAATACATCACCATGGAGCGTGGCGTTCTAGTAGAGATCCATCACTTACCCCGTAAATACTGAGGCTGTATTTATCTCTGGAGAAGGTGGAAAAGAAGAGCGACACTATAGAGAGTACAGTCTCTTTCCAGGTTAACGCTATGTCTTCTGACAAACCATCGCATCGCGGATCTCCCTATGCTCAGGAACTGATTTCTCATTTACAGCCGCACTGCACCACGCATAAAACCGATCCCGGCGAGCAACTTAATCTCCAGGTAAACGGGCAGAGCATGTGTTATTTAATTCTTGACGGCACGGTCGCCATATACAGAAGAAGCGACGACATGATGCTTTCGACGGCGCGCAGTCCCGCCCTGTTTGGCCTCGCTAACCTGACGGACATCTATTTTACCGACTACCTTCGAACGGTAACGCCTTGCCTGATTGGTGTGCTCACGACCGATCGGGTGGCTGAAATTATCAAAGAGAAGGCGCTGTGGGGGCTGCTTTCTAATCATCTGATGTTTGTCTATAACCGGCTTTATCACAACGTCATGCCGAAAGGCGCGCCAACCGCGTACGAGATGATTCGCCAGCAGCTCGTGCTGCTGATGCAGGAAGATGACAGCTACCGACGTAGCGTGACGGCGGAAAGGTATATCAGGGATAAAACCCAGCTTTCCCGCAGCGGCGTAATGCGGATCCTGGCTGACCTGAAAACGGGCGGGTTCATCGAAATGGAAGAAGGCCGGCTGATTAAAATTAATAAACTGCCTGCCAGATACTGACTGTCAGACACAAAAAAGGCCGCGCTTGCGGCCTTTTCTTCACTGCTTAATGGACGTGAACGCCCAACCGCCAGGCAAAGTAGATCTCTTCTTTCAGTTCGTTTGAAGAGAGCGCCAGCAAATCCGTAAATTCCAGCTCAAGCTGTTTCAGCTTTTTCAGGTACTGCGCTGGAGACAGATTGCTTTTATCGCGACGTAAATATTCAATTGCCAGCTGTGTTGGGGTTATTTCAGTATCCATGATGTCCTCGCTTATGTTCAAAACGTGACCAGTATATCACAATCAGGCGGCTAATTTTTGACCAAAAGCAAGACATCCGGAAACTTTACACAACGGCCGTCGTCAGCCTTGATGAACAACACAGGCGATCCTGCTCGTCCAGGATATCAATCTGCCACACCTGATGGCGGCTTCCAGCATGCAGCGCCCGGCAGACGCCGCGCACGCGCCCGCTGCGAACGGAGCGGATGTGGTTGGCATTGACCTCCAGACCCACCACCTTCTGCTCTCCTTCCGTACACAGGTAGCCCGCCACCGATCCCAGCGTTTCGGCCAGCACGACGGACGCGCCGCCGTGTAACAGGCCAAACGGTTGATGAGTACGGCAGTCTACCGGCATCGTCGCTTCCAGTTCGTTGTCGCCAATGCGCGTGAACTGGATGTCCAGCAAACCGACCATGTTCTCCGCGCCCATGGCATTTAAGGCCTCCAGCGTGACCGCACGTTTCCAGATCATCCGATAATCTCCAGTAAAGCCTGCAATGGATGGCGGACGCCGTTACCTTCCACCCGTTTCACCTGGCTGCGGCAGGAGTAGCCCGTCGCCAGACAGCGGTTGCGTGGCAGGCGCTGCATCGCCTGATGCCATGACAGCTCGTAAATGCCGAGCGAATTAGCGTGGTTTTTGACTTCATGGCCGTAGGTTCCGGCCATACCGCAGCAGCCCACGTTGACGCTTTCCAGCTTCGCGCCAAACCGGGAGAAGATAGAAGCCCACTGGGCAGGCGCCGTCGGCAGCGCCGTCACTTCGGTGCAGTGCCCAAACAGGTACCAGGATTCTCCGCTGACCTCCTGAGGGGGCGTTTGCGTCAGCACCGCAGGCAGCCACTCGTGTACCAGTAAGACCTGAAAATCACCGCGCTTATCGCCGAGAGTCTGCTTATATTCGTCCCGGTAACAGAGCACCAGCGCCGGATCGACGCCCACCATCGGCATGCCGAGCTGCGCCACGCGATTCAGAAAATCTGAAGTTTTCTGCGCGGTTTTCGCAAAGCGGGTGAGGAAGCCTTTAATGTGCTGCGCCTTGCCGTTCGGCGAGAACGGCAGCACCACCGGCTGGTAGCCGATTTTCTCGGCCAGTCGGACAAAATCGGCCACCACCTGCGCATCGTAATAGCTGGTAAACGGATCCTGCACCACCAGCACCACCTTCGCTTTCTGCTCAGGGCTTAATGCTTCCAGTTGTTCCAGGGTCATATTCGCCGAGCGGTGCCCCACCAGCCGACGCTGGAGCGATGGCACCGACAGCAGCGGCAGATCCACCATGCCGATATGTTTTTCAGACAGTTTTCGCACCAGTGGCTGGTTGATAAAGAAGTTAAAGGTTTTTGGCGCACGGGCCATCAGCGGCGCGTAACTCTCCACCGTTGCTACCAGATGATCGCGCATCGGGCGCAGATAACGCGTGTGGTACAGCTGGAGGAAGCGGGAACGGAATTCCGGTACGTCAATTTTAATTGGGCACTGGGTTGAACACGCCTTACACGCCAGGCAGCCGGACATCGCCTCTTTCACCTCATGCGAGAAATCGTATTCGCCTTTGTTCGCATGCCAGCTGTTGCGGGTGCGTTCGATAAGCCCGCGCAGGCTCGCGCGTTTTTCCGGCAGCTCCTGTTCCAGCTTGAGCGGGTCAACGCCGCGGTCGGCCAGCAGGCGCAGCCATTCGCGCACCAGCGTGGCACGCCCTTTTGGGGAGTGGATGCGGTTGCTGGTGATTTTCATCGACGGACACATCGGGCTTTTCACATCGAAGTTAAAGCACAGCCCGTTGCCGTTACACTCCATCGCGCCGCGCCAGGAAGCGCGTACCGCAATCGGAATTTGGCGGTCATAGGTGCCGCGCTTAACGGCATCCACCTGCAACATCGGCGCATCAACGCCCTCCGGCGGGCAGATTTTTCCCGGATTGAGGCGGTTATGAGGATCGAACGCGGCCTTCACCTTACGCAGCTCGGCGTAGAGCTGTTCGCCAAAAAAGGCCGGGCTGTACTCGGCGCGGAACCCCTTGCCGTGCTCGCCCCACAGCAAACCGCCGTATTTGGCCGTGAGGGCCACGACCTCGTCGGAGATCGCCTTCATCAGGATCTCCTGCTGCGGATCGCACATGTCCAGCGCCGGGCGCACGTGCAGCACGCCCGCGTCAACGTGCCCGAACATGCCATAGCTCAGACCATGGCTGTCGAGCAGCGCGCGAAACTCCACGATATAATCCGCCAGATGTTCCGGCGGCACGCAGGTATCTTCCGCAAACGGAATCGGCTTCGCCGCCCCTTTCGCGTTGCCGAGCAGCCCCACCGCCTTTTTACGCATCGCGTAGATTCGCTCGATGCCGGAGAGATCGTTACACAGCTGCCAGCCAATGACGCCGCCTTCCCCCTGCGCAATCAGCTCGTCCAGACGCTGGCAGAGCGTGCTTACCTGGCTCTCAATCAGCTCTGCGTCATCCCCGGCGAACTCGACGATGTTCAGGCCGAGCATCTCTTTATCCGGCACGTCGGTAATCAGTTCGCTCACCGAATGCCAGACAATATCCTCCCGGGCCAGGTTCAGGACTTTTGAATCGACGGTTTCCACCGACAGCGCCCGCGCCTCCACCATAAACGGTGCATTACGCAGCGCCGAGTCAAAGGAGTTGTATTTGACGTTCACCAGACGGCGCACCTTTGGCAACCGGGTGATATCCAGACGCGCTTCGGTGATGAAGGCCAGCGTCCCTTCTGACCCGGTCAGTACGCGGGTAAGATCAAACTGGCTCATATCGTCATTGAAGACATGTCGCAGATCGTAGCCCGTCAGGAAGCGGTTTAGCTTCGGGAATTTGTCAAGGATCAGCTCGCGATTTTCGCGGCAGCGCTCCAGCACGGTGCGATAAATCCGTCCGCTGGTGGTGCTCTCTGCTGCCAGCGTTTCGGCCAGCTCGATCGGCATCGGTTGGGTATCGAGGATATCGCCCCCCAGCAGCACCGCCCGCACACCCATAACGTGGTCGGAGGTTTTGCCGTACACCAGTGAGCCCTGCCCCGAGGCATCGGTGTTGATCATCCCGCCAATGGTCGCGCGGTTACTGGTGGAAAGCTCCGGCGCAAAAAAATAGCCGTAAGGTTTCAAAAACTGATTCAACTGATCTTTGATCACCCCCGCTTCCACACGCACCCACCCCTCTTCCGGGTTGATCTCAATGATGCGGTTCATATAGCGGGACATATCAATGATGATGCCCTGGTTCAGCGCCTGCCCATTGGTACCCGTCCCGCCGCCACGCGGGGTGAAGACCAGGGAGCTGAAACGCTCCTGCGATGCCAGACGGGCGATGAGCGCCACATCGGCGGTAGAGCGCGGGAAAACGACGGCATCGGGAAGAAGCTGGTAAATACTGTTATCGGTCGCCATCGTCAGCCTGTCGGCATAATCGGTAGCGGTGTCACCTGTAAAACCCTGTTGCTCCAGTGCCTGCAAAAAATTAAGCACCAGCTGAACGACGCCCGGTGCCTGAGAAATCTGTGGGATCATTGCTGTCGACCCTAATGAGAATAGTGTGAAATCGTTTGCGTTGTGTCTGGAAAGTTTTATCACATTTTTTTCTTATGTGCTTTGTAGAATTACGGGCAAAATCCGCCTGTCAAAAATCGCTGAAATCACTAATGATTAGAGAGATGCGGTTTATATTCCCATCAGCCTTGCTGGTGTTCATTTAAGGAAAGTTTCGTTTATGGTCAATCTTCGTCAGCCCAGGGATGTCGCGCAGATACTGCTGTCGGTGCTGTTCTTAGCCATTATGATTATTGCGTGTCTGTGGATCGTTCGTCCTTTCGTGCTCGGATTTGCCTGGGCCGCGACCGTCGTCGTCGCCACCTGGCCTTTACTCTTGCGTTTGCAGAAACTGCTGTTTGGTCGCCGCGGCCTGGCCGTGCTGGTGATGACGTTGCTGTTGTTCCTGCTGTTTATTATTCCCATTGCCCTACTGGTTAACAGCCTGGTTGACAGTAGCGGCCCGGTTATTCGCGCGGTCACCAGCGGTGATATGACGCTGCCGGATCTCGCGTGGCTGAACAGTATTCCTGTTGTGGGCGCAAAACTGTACAGCGGCTGGCACAGCCTGCTGGAGATGGGTGGTAGCGCCCTGATGGCCAAAGTGCGTCCGTACATCGGCACAACCACCACCTGGTTTGTGGGGCAGGCTGCGCACATTGGTCGCTTCATGATGCACTGTACGTTGATGCTGGTCTTCAGCGCCCTGCTGTACTGGCGCGGCGAGCAGGTTGCGCTGGGGGTACGTCATTTCGCCACCCGACTGGCAGGTAAACGCGGCGATGCGGCCGTGCTGCTGGCAGCCCAGGCCGTCCGCGCGGTAGCGCTCGGTGTGGTGGTCACAGCGCTGGTGCAGGCTGTACTTGGCGGAATAGGGCTGGCGATTTCCGGCGTACCTTATGCCACCATTTTCACCGTCGTCATGCTGATGACCTGTCTGGCGCAGCTCGGTCCGCTGCTGGTGCTGGTTCCCTGTATTATCTGGCTTTACTGGACGGGGGATACGACCTGGGGCACGGTGCTGCTGGTCTGGAGTTGCGTGGTGGGCACCATGGATAACGTGATCCGTCCTCTCCTCATCCGCATGGGCGCTGACCTGCCGCTGATTCTGATCCTGTCCGGGGTAATCGGAGGGTTAATTGCCTTCGGCATGATTGGCCTGTTCATCGGTCCGGTGCTGCTTGCGGTGACCTGGCGACTCTTCTCCGCCTGGGTGCATGAAGTACCGCCGCCGGGAACCGATCCGGACGTCATCTTAAGCGAACTTGAAGAGCTGGAAGATAAGAACGCGCAGTAAGAACGGATGCCGGGTGGCGCTAACGCTTACCCGGCCTACACTCTCCACAGCAATACTTAAACGTTGCTAAACTATTTATTCTCTGCACACTGGTCAGACCCGCCTTTTCCTGCCTAAAACCGTCATTCTCTTCAAGAAATCTTTACCTGCCTTTAACTATTGAGACGAATCCGATCGACTCAAAATCCTGGCATGCCTACTATTAAGACACGGTTATAAATCAACATCTTGATTTATAAGCATGGAAATCCCCTGAGTGAAACAACGAATTGCTGTGTGTAGTCTTTGCCCATCTCCCACGATGGGCTTTTTTTTATCCTTTTTACGCCAGTGTAATGTCACAGCGACTAAGCATCCGCCAATCCCCCGCCAGTTCCCGCGTCTCTCCGGTTACCAGCACGTTCACCACCTCGCGTATATCCGCCGAAGACGCGCCAACCTGTAGCTCAAATTCCCCTGGCTCGACAATCCGCTTCCTGTCCCGGCGGGTGAAATTAAACATCTCCACAGGCAGGGTAAAGGTCAGCGTGGTGGTTTCTCCCGGTGAAAGCGTAACGCGCTGGAACGCTTTCAGCTCCTGAAGCGGACGCACCTGCGTGGCGACCTTATCGCGTACGTACACCTGTACCACTTCGCTGCCGCTGCGCTCGCCGGTGTTGGTGATATCGACGCTTAACGCCACCTCTCCGTCGATCGGGACGCGGCTTTCAGCCAGGCGGGCCGCGCCCCAGCGAAACTGCGTCCAGCCGAGACCGTAACCGAACGGGTAAAGTGCGCCGAAATGGAACGCAAACGGCGTGCCGCCGCTTTTCAGCTTGTGGTTATAGTAGTACGGCATCGCCCCGGCGTTTTTCGGCACGCTCACTACCAGCCTGCCCTGCGGCTCCGCGCGGCCGGTTAAGACATCGGCAATCGCCCAGCCCCCTTCCTGCCCCGGCGCCCAGGCCATCATCAGCGCGGCCACCTTCTCTTCCAGCCCCTGAAGGTTATAAGGACGCCCGCCCGTCATGACGACAATCACCGGCTTACCGGTTGCCACCAGCGCCTCCAGCAGCTGTTGCTGCACGCCCGGCAGGTTTAGCGAATCCGTATCCGAGCCTTCCCCCACGGTGCCGCTCTGGAACAGCCCGGCGAGATCGCCGACGCAGGCTATCACCACGTCACTCTCTTTTGCCGCGCTCACGGCGTCGGGGATCAGATCCATACGTTGTGAAACCGGCGATTGCTGTATCGGTTTACCACCGCTGTCGCCCGGGAACACCGGCGCGCCCGCCATCCGTTTTTCGATAATGTGACACCCTTTGGCGTAACGTATCAGCGATGCGCCAAGATACTGCTCCAGCGCCGCGCGCGGGGTGGTCACCTGCGAGGTCTCTTCAACCATATCGCTGATGATCAGGTGAACCGGGAAGCTGTAGCCGCTCAGCAGCGCCAGCGGATCGTCAGCCGTCGGCCCCACCACCGATACACGGGGTTTTCCGCCGAGAGGTAATATGCCGTTATTTTCCAGCAGCGTGATCGATTTTGTTGCCACCTCGCGCGCCACCTGCCGGGTCGCCTCATTCTGCAAATCGATACCGTCTTCGTCGGCGTACGGTTTTTCAAACAGCCCGAGACGGAATTTTTCACTTAGCACGCGCGCCACAATCTCATCCACTTTCGCCATTGAGATAAGCCCACGCTCTACCGCTTCCGCCAGATGACGCGCGCAGTCATCCTTCGGCAATTCCACGTCCAGCCCGGCGTTAAACGCCAGCGCCGCCGATTCCGCTGGATCGTGAGAAATTCCGTGGTGCTGGTGCAGCAGGCTGACGCCGCCGTAATCCGCCACGATAATGCCGTCGAAGCCCCACTGTTCACGCAGCACGGTAGAGAGCAGGAAATGGTCGCTGTGCCCTGGCTGATTATCAATGTCGTGATAGGCTGGCATCACCGAACCGGCGTTGGCCAGCTTCACCGCCATCTCAAACGGCAGCAGGAAGGTATCGTTTAGCTCGCTGAAACCGAGATGGACCGGCGCATGGTTGCGCGCCCCTTCGCTGAAGGAGTGGCCGACGTAATGTTTCAGGGTCGCCAGCAGATCGCGCTTATCGCCCTGCAACCCCTTCACGTACGCCGTCGCCATCACCCCTACCAGCCACGGATCTTCCCCAAATGTCTCTTCCGTCCGTCCCCAGCGCACATCGCGCGAGACATCCAGCACGGGGGCCAGCCCCTGCTGGCACCCGACGGATCGGGCCTCTTTGCCAATCTGCTCCGCTGCGCGCTGTACCAGCTCCGGGTCCCAGGTGGAACCGTAGTTTAGCGACGACGGGAACAGGGTTGCATCTTTGCACAGCAGCCCCACCAGACACTCCTCATGAAACAGCGCCGGAATGCCGAGCCGGGTCTCCTCCATCATCATGCGTTGCAGGCGGTTGGCGGCACGCACGCCGGTTTTTGCATTAACAATGTGCGTGCCGAGCGGACGGGTGATCTGCCCGACGCCGAGCTTCAGCCTTTCGTTGAGGGACGCCTGTTCGCTCACGCCAGCGAATTCATCGCTCAGATCGCTGCGCTCGCGGTGGTTGCCGTGTTCATCGAGGATCAGCCAGTACGCGTGCATCTGGGCAAATTTCTCTTCCGGCGTCATACGCGCCAGTAAATCAGCGACACGCTCGTGTACGGGACGTCCCGCGTCCTTGTAGATCGCAGTCATGGTTTACTCCTGTAGTGCGGATTGGGTTGCCGGGCTGAGCTGCCCCGCATCGTTTCGACTATCGCGTTTGCTGGCCAGCTCGCGGGCGATGCTGTCCACCAGCCGGCTGTTAAGTTTGTAGATAGCTAGGAGCGCCACCATGCAGAGGAACAGCGCGCAGGGGATCAGGGTGAACAGGGCATTGATGGTTGCAAGAACATGAGGCGCCTGGTTTGCCTGACCCGGAGCGTAATCCACCATGCCAAGCACCCAACCGACCACCGCCCCACCCAGCGCCAGCCCAAACTTGATGGCAAACAGGGCGGTTGAAAAGACCAGCCCGTCCAGGCGGCGGCCGCTACGGTGTTCTTCGTAGTCCACCACATCGGAGAACATGGTCCATTGCAGCGGCGTGGTCAGGTTCTGAATAAAGCTAAACACAATATTCAGACTGAATATCAGCCACACCTGCGAAGGCGGAATGAAGAAAATCAGCGCGCCAAAAATAACGAAAGAAATAATGGTCCACTGATAGGCACGCACCCGGTCAAATTTCCCCAGCAGGCGTTCAGATAATAATGCGCCGCTTAAGGAGGCCATCATGCCGGAAACAATAAAGGCAAAAACCAGTTCCGGACGTAACAGAACATAGTTAACGTAATACATGGTCGCAGAGCCACGCGTCACGACGGCGGTTAACAGTAAAATATTAAACAGGAAAACTATTCGCCACTGGCTATTGGCGGCCAGCAGTTTTAAATCCGTCAGCATCGAACCGGAGGTGTCATTGCGCGGCGAGTAACGCTCCCGGGTCATAAAGAAGCAGCAGAAGAATAAAACAATGCCCAGCAGCCCCATCAGGCTCATGGCATAGAAATAGCCTTTTTGCACATTCCCCTGGCCTAATAATGAGACCAGCGGCAGCGCGATGACCGTTACAATCAACCCGCCGATAAACGACAGGCCAAAGCGCCAGGATTGCAGCGAGTGACGTTCACGCGGATCGAGCGTCAGCGCGCCGGGCATGGCGCAGTAAGGGACGTTAATCGCGGAATAGATCAGACTCAGGATGGCATAGGTTACGCAGGCATAGACAATTTTCGCCGTCTGCCCGGCATCCGGTACGTAGAAGGTAATCAGGCAGCTCACGCCAAACGGAATGGCAAACCAGAGCAGCCAGGGACGAAAACGACCGTGGCGGGTCTGAGTGCGGTCCACCAGCGCGCCAATGCACGGGTCGACAAACGCATCGACCACGCGCACCACTAAAAACATGGTGCCCATAATGGCGGCAGGCAAACCGAATACGTCCGTATAGAAATAAGCGAGAAATAACGTTGCCGTTTGCCAGACCAGCGCGCTGGCCATATCGCCGAGGCCATAACCTATTTTATCTTTGGTACGTAATACAGAGGAGATTGTCATTGTTATTTGCCTTTTTATCAGGTTAAAACGTATTTCAACCAGTCGCGCATCATCCCGACGGATGTACGCGGTAAGGCTCAAGTATTAGCAACGCCCTGCCCGCTAACAATTGTCTAAATTAACAGATAAATTATGATATTTGGTTTTTTGCTTTATTTGTGATGGTGAGCATATTCGCAGGAAAATAAAAAAGGCGAGGACAGATATCCTCGCCTTTTTCAGGTTATGCAGATTTTACTTGTTCAGCTCTGCCAGGCTCAGCCAGGTCTGCACCACGGTGTCCGGGTTCAGGGAGAGGCTATCAATTCCCTCGTCCATCAGCCAGGCCGCAAAGTCTTCATGGTCAGAAGGACCCTGGCCGCAAATCCCGACATATTTACCCTGTTTCTTCGCCGCGCGGATGGCCATGGAGAGCAGCGCTTTCACCGCCTCGTTACGCTCATCGAACAGCTCAGAGACAACGCCGGAGTCGCGGTCCAGGCCGAGCGCCAGCTGCGTCATGTCATTCGAGCCAATGGAGAAGCCGTCGAAGTGCTCCAGGAACTGCTCTGCCAGCAGGGCGTTGGACGGAATTTCACACATCATGATGATCTTCAGCCCGTTCTCGCCGCGCTTCAGCCCCTGACGCGCCAGCTCATCTACCACTGCCTTCGCCTGATCCACGGTACGGACGAACGGGATCATGATTTCCACGTTGGTCAGCCCCATGTCGTTGCGCACGCGTTTTACCGCCTCGCACTCCAGCGCGAAGCAGTCGCGGAAGCTTTCCGACACGTAGCGTCCGGCGCCGCGGAAGCCCAGCATCGGGTTCTCTTCTTCCGGCTCGTAGCGTTCGCCGCCCACCAGGTTGGCGTATTCGTTGGACTTAAAGTCCGACAGACGCACGATCACGCGTTTCGGGTAGAAGGCCGCGCCGAGCGTGGCGATCCCTTCCGTCAGACGACCAACATAGAACTCTCTCGGCGAGTCGTAACCCTTCATCATCTCGCGGATTTCGTTTTGCAGTTTTGCGTCCTGGTCGTCGAACTCCAGCAGCGCACGCGGGTGCACCCCGATCATACGGTTAATGATAAATTCCAGACGCGCCAGGCCCACGCCTTCGTTCGGCAGGCAGGCGAAGTCAAACGCGCGGTCCGGGTTGCCGACGTTCATCATGATCTTCAGCGGCAGATCCGGCATGGTATCCACGCTGGAGCTTTTCACGCTGAAGTCGAGGATATCGGCATACACGTAACCGGTATCGCCTTCGGCACAGGAGACCGTCACCTTCTGGTCGTCCTTCATGCGTTCGGTCGCGTCACCGCAGCCGACTACCGCCGGGATCCCCAGCTCACGGGCAATGATAGCCGCGTGACAGGTACGGCCGCCGCGGTTCGTGACGATGGCAGCCGCTTTCTTCATGATCGGTTCCCAGTCCGGGTCGGTCATGTCGGTCACCAGCACGTCGCCGGGCTGAATGCGGTTCATCTCGCTAATGTCGTGGATCACTTTCACCGGACCGGCACCGATGCGGTGGCCGATTGCGCGGCCTTCCGCGACAATTTTGCCCTGCGCGTGCAGGGTGTAGCGCTCCATGACCTGACCGCGTGAACGGACGGTTTCCGGACGCGCCTGCACGATAAACAGCTTGCCGGTGTGTCCGTCTTTGGCCCACTCGATGTCCATCGGACGGCCATAGTGTTTTTCAATCTGCACCGCCTGCTTCGCCAGCTCTTCCACTTCGGCGTCGGTCAGGGAGAAGCGATCCCGCTGCTCCTGCGGCACATCTTCAATGGTGACCTGCTTGCCATGTTCTTGCGTCGGGGCATAGATCATGCGGATTTTTTTCGAGCCCATGGTGCGGCGTACCACTGCCGGACGGTTAGCCGCCAGCGTAGGCTTGTGCACATAGAATTCGTCAGGGTTCACCGCCCCCTGCACCACCATCTCGCCCAGACCCCATGCGGAGGTGATAAACACCACCTGGTCGAAGCCGGATTCAGTGTCGATAGAGAACATCACGCCGGAAGAGCCCACGTCGGAGCGCACCATGCGCTGTACGCCTGCGGAGAGCGCGACGCCGCGGTGGTCATAGCCCTGATGGACGCGATAGGAGATGGCGCGGTCGTTGAACAGGGAAGCAAACACATGCTTCACCGCCACCAGTACCGCCTCGTAACCCTGGACGTTGAGGAAGGTTTCCTGCTGCCCGGCGAAAGAGGCATCCGGCATATCTTCTGCGGTAGCGGAAGAGCGCACGGCAAAGGAGGCCTGCGCGTCGTCAGCGGAGAGCTGGTTGTAGGCGTCATGGATGGCTTTTTCCAGTTCCGGCTGGAAAGGTGTGTCGATAATCCACTGGCGGATTTGCGCGCCGGCTTTGGCAAGCTCGGTGACATCATCAATATCCGTTTTATCCAGCAGGTCGTAAATGCGCTGGTTTACACCGCTCTGGTCTAAAAACAGGTTAAACGCATCGGCGGTTGTGGCAAACCCGTTAGGTACGGAGACACCCATACCGGACAGATTTGTAATCATTTCACCCAGGGAGGCATTTTTGCCCCCAACTCTGTCTACATCATTCATGCCGAGTTGGTTATACCAAAGCACCAGCGGTGACGAGCCATTGTTGGACATCGAAACAATCCTTTTGTGATATTTGATCGGAGTAAGAAACACCTGACTACGTATTTATACTGGCATATTTATTTCCGCTAAAAAAACGGTGAATCGTGTAAGCAATTTAAATTTTCAACTTTTCGGACAGTTTCCCCGCATTCGCTAACCCGATGATTCCTATAGATTCCGGCAAAAACCTTAGAAATAAAGCCGCTAATCGAAAAATGAAATCTACTTTTCAGGAAAATCAAAAACACCATTTCATTTTAAATTCAGATAAGTTCTTTGCTGTGAAATTAACTTTTTTAATTTATGCTTTCAGGCAATTACGTACGCTATTCAGGGTGGATAAAATGGATAATGCTGTCGATCGCCACGTTTTTTATATTTCTGATGGGACGGCGATTACCGCCGAGGTGCTGGGACACGCGGTGATGTCGCAGTTTCCGGTATCGATAAACAGCATCACGCTGCCGTTCGTGGAAAATGAGAGCCGGGCCAAAGCGGTCAAGGACCAGATCGACGCTATTTACCAGCAGACCGGCGTTCGTCCGCTGGTGTTCTATTCCATTGTGATCCCTGAGATCCGCAATATCATTCTGCAAAGCGAGGGCTTCTGTCAGGACATCGTGCAGGCGCTGGTTGCCCCCTTGCAAAGCGAGCTGAAGCTCGACCCGACGCCGATCGCCCACCGTACCCACGGGCTGAACCCCGGTAACCTGACCAAATACGATGCGCGTATTGCCGCTATTGACTACACCCTGGCGCACGACGACGGGATCTCGCTGCGCAATCTCGACCAGGCGCAGGTGATTTTGCTCGGCGTGTCGCGCTGCGGTAAAACTCCCACCAGCCTATACCTGGCAATGCAGTTTGGCATCCGCGCCGCCAACTACCCCTTTATTGCCGATGATATGGATAACCTGGTGCTGCCCGCCGCGCTCAAGCCGCTCCAGCATAAGCTGTTTGGGCTGACCATCAACCCGGAACGACTGGCGGCGATCCGCGAAGAACGTCGCGAGAACAGCCGCTACGCCTCGATGCGCCAGTGCCGAATGGAAGTCTCTGAAGTCGAAGCGCTGTACCGGAAAAATCAAATTCCCTGGCTGAACAGTACCAACTATTCAGTAGAAGAAATTGCCACCAAGATCCTCGATATCATGGGGCTAAATCGCCGCATGTACTAATACGCTAGTACATTAATTCAGTTTCAGTTATTATCATGCCATCCTCGGGGCGACGTGCCCCGAACTTGAAATCAGCAGGGATTGGTTTAAGGTGATGCCCATCACTTCCCGGTAGTCTGCCGATGAAGCAAAAAATTTCTGAGACATTCCATGAACAAAACCGACGAACTGCGCACCGCGCGCATTGATAGCCTGGTCACACCGGCTGAACTGGCCAGGCTGCATCCCGTTTCCGCCGAGGTGGCGGACCATGTGACGGCCTCCCGTCGCCGCATCGAAAAAATTCTCAATGGTGAAGACAAACGTCTTCTGGTGGTGATTGGCCCCTGCTCCATCCACGACCTGGACGCGGCAATGGATTATGCACAACGCCTTCAGACGCTGCGCGGCACGTATCAGGATCGCCTGGAGATCGTGATGCGTACCTACTTTGAAAAGCCGCGTACCGTCGTGGGCTGGAAAGGATTGATTTCCGATCCCGATCTGAACGGTAGCTACCGGGTGAATCACGGTATTGCGCTGGCGCGCAAGCTGCTGTTACAGGTTAACGAGCTGGGCGTGCCGACTGCCACCGAATTTCTGGATATGGTGACCGGACAGTTTATTGCCGACCTCATAAGCTGGGGCGCGATAGGCGCGCGTACCACCGAAAGCCAGATCCACCGTGAAATGGCGTCGGCGCTCTCCTGTCCGGTGGGCTTCAAAAACGGAACGGACGGCAATACCCGAATTGCCGTAGATGCCATCCGCGCCTCACGCGCCAGCCATATGTTCCTCTCCCCGGATAAAAACGGCCAGATGACCATCTACCAGACCAGCGGCAACCCGTTCGGACATATCATTATGCGTGGCGGTAAAAAACCGAATTACCATGCAGATGATATTGCCGCCGCTTGCGAAACGCTGGCGGAATTTGACCTGCCGGAGCATCTGGTGGTGGATTTCAGCCACGGCAATTGTCAGAAACAGCACCGCCGCCAGCTGGACGTCTGCGAGGAAGTTTGCCAGCAGATCCGCAGCGGCTCGACCGCCATTGCAGGAATTATGGCGGAGAGTTTTATCAAAGAAGGCACGCAGAAGATCGTCGCCGGACAGCAAATGGTCTACGGCCAGTCAATCACCGACCCGTGCCTGAGCTGGGAAGACAGCGAACGGCTGCTGGAGATGCTGGCTTCAGCCGTGGACACGCGCTTTTAAAATCCTGCCGGGTGACGCTGCGCTTACCCGGCCTACGGTACGTGCCCTTCTCCCTCTCCCCGTGGGAGAGGGTCGGGGTGAGGGCGTCAGACCGCATCTCTCCCCCAAATTTGATCCCGTCACACAATTTTCACAAAAACGCTTGCTGTGAATTTGCAGTTTATTGATAATGATTATCATTGTTACATTGATTGTTATTTATAAACATTATGTCACCGACCGATAACAGCGCGGCAACGCCAACAAAAACACACACAGCGCCGTCCCCTGCTCCCACCGATCGCCGAATCGACAGTAAAAGCCTGTTGGGTGAGGAGGGACGGGTCATTATCGAGCATGACGGCCAGCACTACCTGCTGCGCCAGACCAATGCCGGAAAACTGATCCTGACTAAATAAACCAGACAACACATTCGCCAGCCACCCAGGTGATCCCCAGGCAGCCAGCGCTTTTCAATTCTTATGGAGAGTTGCTATGCCACACCTGCAATCCGCGTCTTTACGCCCGTCTCTTCTGGCGCTGGCGATTGTCAGCACCCTGCCGGGCGTTACGTTTGCCGCTGCAGACGAGATCACCGTCACCGCCACCGGCAATGCCCGCAGCGCCTTTGAAGCCCCCATGATGGTGAGCGTGATTGACGCCACCGCGCCGGAAAACCAGACCGCCAGCTCCGCTGCCGACCTGCTGCGCAAGGTGCCCGGTCTGACGCTGGACGGCACCGGGCGCACCAACGGTCAGGACGTTAACCTCCGTGGCTATGACCGCCGTGGCGTGCTGGTGCTGGTGGATGGCGTGCGCCAGGGCACCGATACCGGACACCTGAACAGCACGTTCCTCGATCCGGCGCTGATCAAACGTATCGAAGTGGTGCGCGGCCCTTCCGCCTTGCTGTACGGCAGCGGCGCGCTGGGCGGCGTAATTTCGTATGACACCGTCGACGCCAGCGATCTGCTGGATGCAGGTAAAAACAGCGGCTATCGCGTATTTGCTACCGGTGCAACGGGCGATCACAGCACCGGGATGGGCGCCAGCGCCTATGGCCGCACCGATACCCTGGACGGTGTGGTCTCCTGGTCCAGCCGCGATCGCGGCGACATCCGCCAGAGTGACGGCGCGAGGGCGCCAAACGACGAATCCATCAACAATATGCTGGCGAAAGGCAGCTGGAAAATCGATCCGGCGCAGACGCTGAGCGGCTCTCTGCGCTACTACAATAACGACGCGCAGGAGCCGAAAAATCCGCAGACCACAGATGCCAGCAGCAGTAACCCGATGACCGATCGTTCCACCATTCAGCGCGATGCCCAGCTTGGCTACCGCATTGCGCCAGCCGGAAACAACTGGCTGAACGCCGATGCGAAAATTTACTGGTCCGAAGCGCGGATCAACGCCCAGAACATCGACGCCAGCGGCGAGTTCCGTAAGCAGACCACCAAAGGCGGCAAAGTCGAAAACCGCACCCGCCTGTTCAGCGACTCCTTCGCCTCGCACCTGCTGACCTACGGCGGAGAATACTATCGTCAGGAGCAACACCCTGGCGGCGCGACCACCGGCTTCCCGGACGCTAAAATCGACTTCAGCTCCGGCTGGTTGCAGGATGAGATTACCCTGCGCGACCTGCCGGTAACGCTTCTCGGCGGGACGCGTTACGACAACTACCGCGGCAGCAGCAGCGGTTACGATGACGTGGATGCGGATAAGTGGTCATCACGCGCCGGGTTAACCGTGAGTCCAGCCGACTGGCTGATGCTGTTCGGCTCTTACGCCCAGGCCTTCCGCGCGCCAACGATGGGCGAGATGTATAACGACTCGAAGCACTTCTCTATCGGCAGCTTCTACACCAACTACTGGGTGCCGAACCCGAACCTGCGTCCGGAAACTAACGAAACCCAGGAGTTCGGTTTTGGGCTACGTTTTGACGACCTGCTGCTCGCCAACGACGCGCTGGAGTTCAAAGCCAGCTACTTCGACACCAAAGCGAAAGATTACATCTCCACTACCGTCGATTTTGCGGCGGCCACCACCATGTCCTATAACGTACCAAATGCCAAAATCTGGGGCTGGGACATGATGGCGACCTACGCGACCAGTCTGTTCAACCTGGACGTGGCCTACAACCGCACGCGCGGGAAAGATACCGACACGGGCGAATACATCTCCAGCATCAACCCGGACACCGTCACCAGCAAGCTGGATATCCCGGTGGCGCAAAGCGGATTCTCCGTGGGCTGGATCGGCACCTTCGTCGAACGTTCAACGCACATCAGCAGCAGCTACAGCGAGCAGCCTGGCTACGCAGTGAATGATTTCTACGTCAGTTATAAAGGTCAGCAGCAGTTCAAAGGCATCACCACCACCCTCGTGCTGGGGAACGCCTTCGATAAAGCCTACTGGTCACCTCAGGGCATCCCGCAGGATGGCCGCAACGGCAAGATCTTCGTCAGTTATCAATGGTAATTCCCTTCGGGGCAACGATTCAGAAGGATAAGATTATGGGTCACTACACACGCTGGCTTGAGCTTAAAGAAGAACATCCGGGTAAGTACGCCCGTGATATCGCCGGATTAATGCACATCAGCGAAGCAGAGCTGGCATTTGCGCGTGTTGGACACGACGCCTGGCGGCTGCGCGGTGAAATCCGTGAGATTCTGGCGGCGCTGGAGTCGGTGGGGGAAACCAAATGCATCTGCCGTAACGAATACGCCGTTCATGAACAGATCGGAGCGTTTACTAACCAGCACCTCGGCGGCCACGCCGGGCTGGTGCTAAATCCGCGTGCGCTGGATCTGCGTTTGTTCCTCAACCAGTGGGCGAGCGCGTTTCACATAAGTGAAACGACCTCCCGCGGCGAACGTCAGAGCATTCAGTTCTTCGATCATCAGGGCGACGCTTTACTTAAGGTCTACACCACGGATCACACCGACGTTGCCGCCTGGGGCGACGTGCTGACCCGTTTTATCATTGCCGATAACCCCGCTCTGGCGCTAAAGGCTGTCGAGTCCCCTGCGCATTCCGACGGTGCTGATGCAGGCTCGGTGGAGAAAGAGTGGCGCGCCATGACCGACGTGCATCAGTTCTTTAGCTTACTGAAGCGCCATAACCTGAGCCGCCAGCAGGCGTTTCGTCTGGTGAGTGACGATCTGGCCTGTAAGGTGGATAACAGCGCGCTGGCACAGCTGCTGGAGACGGCGCGACAGGACAGAAACGAAATCATGATCTTCGTCGGCAACCGCGGCTGCGTGCAGATTTTCACCGGTGTGGTGGAAAAACTGACGCCCATGAAAGGCTGGCTGAACATCTTCAACCCAACCTTTACCCTGCATCTGCTGGAGGAGACTATCGCCGAGACGTGGGTAACGCGTAAACCTACGGCGGACGGACACGTTACCAGCCTGGAGCTGTTTGCTGCGGATGGCACTCAGATCGCCCAGCTCTATGGGCAGCGTACCGAAGGCGAGCCTGAGCAGAGCCAGTGGCGTCGCCAGATTGACGCCCTGACGCCGGAAGGGCTGGCGGCATGAAAAACTGGTTTGCCCTGCTCTGTGCCCTGCCGCTGGTCGCCGTCGCCGCGCCGGAGAGAATTGTCGCCCTCGGCGGCGACGTGACGGAGATCGTCTACGCCCTCGGCGCGGAGTCTTCTCTGGTTGCGCGCGACAGTACCAGCCAGTGGCCGCAGGCGACAAACGTGCTGCCTGACGTGGGGTATCTTCGCCAGCTGAATGCGGAGGGGATTTTGTCCGTACGCCCGACGCTGGTGCTGGCAAGCGACCAGGCGCAGCCCTCTCTGGCGCTGAAGCAGGTTGAACAGAGCCACGTCCGGGTGGTTACCGTTCCCGGCACGCCTGACCTGCGCGCGATTGACGAAAAAGTGAGGGTGATAGCTCAGGCGACGCATCATGAGGCGCAAGGGGAAACCCTGCGCAGCTCGCTGCGTCAGGCGCTGGCGGCACTGCCCTCAATACCGCTCAACAAGCGGGTGCTGTTTATCCTCAGCCACGGCGGAATGACCGCAATGGCGGCCGGGCAACAGACCGGCGCGGATGCGGCAATACGCGCCGCCGGGTTGCAGAACGCCATGCAGGGCTTTACCCGCTATCAGCCGCTTTCCCAGGAGGGGGTGATGGCCAGCCAGCCGGATCTGGTGGTGATTTCGCAGGAGGGCCTTAACGCGCTGGGCGGCGAAGAAAATCTGTGGAAACTGCCCGGTCTGGCGCAAACGCCAGCGGGACGAAGCAAGCAGGTGCTGGCTATTGATGACATGGCCCTGCTGGGCTTCAGCGTCCGCACGCCGAAAGCCATACAACAGCTGCGTGCCAGAGCGGAGCAACTGCCCTGATGTCCCGGCGCATCACATTATCGTTATGGCTTCTGGCGGGGTCGCTTACCGTCATGACGATCATGGCTACCGGTTTTGGGGCGTTACGCCTGCCGGTGAACGTGCTGTGGAGCGGCAGCGATGAGACGCTACGCCAGATCTGGCTCACCATCCGTCTGCCCCGCGTGCTGCTGGCGCTGGTGATTGGCGGGTCGCTGGCGCTCGCCGGCTGCGTCATGCAGGGGCTGTTCCGCAATCCGCTTGCCGACCCGGGCCTGCTCGGGATCAGCAGCGGTGCGGCGCTGGCCGTCGCCCTGTGGGTGGTGCTCCCGCTCGCGCTGCCCGCGCTGGTGATGCTTTACGCCCCTATGCTGGCGGCATTTCTTGGGGCGCTGGCAGCCACAGGCGTGATCTTCCTGCTCAGCAAGCAGCATGACACCTCTCTGTCACGTCTGTTGCTGGTGGGTATCGCCATCAATGCCCTGTGCGGTGCGGCAGTGGGTGTGCTTTCGTGGGTCAGCAATGACGCCCAGCTGCGTCAGCTTTCACTCTGGGGAATGGGAAGTCTTGGTCAGGCGCAGTGGTCCACGCTGCTCGCCGTGACCTCGCTGATGGTGCCTGCCGCTCTGGCGATCTGGCGCTGTGCCAGTGCGTTAAATTTACTGCAACTGGGTGAAGAGGAAGCGCATTACCTTGGCGTGGACGTTGCCCTTGTACAGCGAATATTACTGTTATGCAGCGCCCTGCTGGTCGCTGCGGCTGTCGCCGTCAGCGGCGTGATTGGCTTTGTCGGACTCGTGGTGCCGCACCTGATGCGCATGTGGTTGGGCGCCGATCACCGGGCAACCCTCCCCGGCACGGTACTCGCGGGCGCGTTACTGCTGCTGGTGGCGGATACGGTCGCGCGCACCCTGGTCGCCCCGGCAGAAATGCCGGTCGGCCTGCTCACCAGTATCCTTGGCGCTCCCTGGTTCTTATGGCTCATTTTTCGTCGTGGAGAACAGCATGGCTGAACGTTATACGGCTGCAAATCTGACTTTTACCCGGTCTGGCCGCACGCTGACAGATAACGTTTCGCTGTCACTGTCGCAGGGAGAGCTGGTTACATTGATCGGCCCCAACGGCGCGGGGAAATCCACGCTGCTGCGGCTGCTGACCGGCTATCTGAAACCCGACAGCGGAGGCTGTTCGCTGGCGGGAAAAGCGCTGGATGAATGGCATCCGCAGGTGCTGTCGCGCTATCGGGCGGTGATGCGCCAGCAATCTCAGCCTGAATTTGACTGGCAGGTGGAGGAGATCGTTGGAATGGGGCGTGCGCCCTGGACGCGTCACCCGGAACCGTCAATTGTGCGTGAGGTGTTGCAGCTGACCGGTTGCCTGCCGCTGGCCGGCAGGCGCTATCATGCCCTCTCGGGGGGCGAGCAACAGCGCGTCCAGCTCGCCCGCGCGCTGGCGCAGCTGTGGCGTGACGGAACGCCACGCGGCTGGCTGTTTCTCGACGAACCCACTTCCGCGCTGGATCTCTACCACCAGCAGCATCTGCTGCGCCTGTTGAAATCGCTGACCCGTCAGGGCCATCTTCACGCCTGCGTGGTGCTGCACGATCTCAATCTTGCCGCATTATGGTCGGGCCGGATCCTGCTGTTACACAACGGCAGGATTGTTTCTCAGGGCATACCGGAGAAGGTTTTGCAGGCCGACGCGCTGGCACGCTGGTACGGTGCGCAGGTGCACGTCGGCAGACATCCGGCGCACGCCGCGCCGCAGGTTTTTCTCGCCCCTTAGCTTGAGCAGCTCACTTCCAGCCGCTTGCCCCAGTCCGGCGGGCGGCTGACATAGTCATCCTCCCGGTCGGCAAACGGCGTGCGCAGGGCGATATGTAGCCGATGCAGCTCGGTATAGTCCCCCTGCTCTGCCTGCTCAATGGCCCGCTGCGCCAGCCAGTTGCGCAATACCATCGCCGGGTTAACCGCCTTCATCCGCGCCTGGCGGGTATCGTCATCAATTTGTTCCTGCTGTAAACGCGCCCGGTAAGCGGCAAACCAGTCATCAAACGCCTGTCGATCGACGAACTCGTCGCGCAGCGGTGACGCGGCGCTCTGCTGCGCTGTCTGACTCAGCATACGGAAGGTTCGGGTATAGTCGCTGCCTTCACGCGCCATGATGGCAAACAGCCCATTCAGCAACGCGTTATCGCCTTTTTCCTGCGTCATCAGCCCCAGCCTGGTGCGCATTAACACACCGTATTCCCGCAGCAGGACCTCCTGATAGCTGTCCAGCGCATCGTTCAGGGCATCAACGTCGATAAACGGCGACAGGCTTTGTGCAAGCCGCTGAAGGTTCCACAGCCCCACCGCAGGCTGGTTGTCGAAACGGTAACGCCCCTGATAGTCCGAATGGTTACAGATGTAACCCGGCTGATAGTCATCAAGGAAGCCGTACGGACCGTAGTCAAACGTCAGCCCTAACAGGGACATGTTGTCGGTGTTCATCACCCCGTGGGCAAAGCCGACGGCCTGCCAGCGGGCAATCATTGCGGCGGTGCGCGCAACAATATCACGGAACCAGAGAACATAGCGGTCCGGCTCGTTTTGCAGGTGCGGCCAGTGACGACGAAGAGCGTAATCGGCAAGCTGGCGGACTTTATCCGGCTCGCGGCGATAGTAGAAGTGTTCAAAATGACCGAAACGCAGATGGCTTTCCGCCACGCGGACCAGCATCGCTCCCTGCTCCATCGTTTCGCGGGCCACCGGCGTGTCGCTGGTGACAATGGACAGCGCACGTGAGGTAGGGATCCCCAGAGCGTGCATCGCCTCGGAAGCCAGACCTTCACGTATGGTTGAACGCAGCACCGCGCGGCCATCTCCCATGCGTGAGTATGGGGTTAGCCCTGCCCCTTTCAGGTGCCAGTCGAGCGTTTCGCCATTCGGCAGAACTTGTTCACCCAGCAGGATACCGCGGCCATCGCCGAGCTGTCCCCCCCAGACGCCAAACTGATGTCCGCTGTAGACCTGAGCCAGCGGCTTCATGCCCGGAAGCAGCGTTTCGCCGCCCCAGACGCCGGCGCCTTTTTCTGGCTGAAAAAGCGTCGAAGGGATGCCAAGCGAATCCGCTAATGCATCGTTATGCCAGATAAGACGCGCGTTTTGTAAAGGCGTTGGCTTAAGCGCGGTGTAAAAGCCGGGTAATTCATCGTGCCAGTGAGCAGTAAAAGACAGGGTCATAAGTCCTCCTGCTTTAAGTGTAGAGGGTTTCCCTGGACGTAAACACGGGCGAAGAAAGGGGTTATTGCTGTACGAGAGTCGTGACCCGCTCTGCCGGGACGGCAGGCCACAGGCTTCCCTGCATTGCACCAAAATTGAAGGGCAGCACGCGTTGTAAGATGCCGTGATCGTCAATTCCCGAGACCATGACCGACTGACAGTGCGGCGCGATCTGCCAGAGAATAGCGCGCATAAAAGGCTCAAACGAGAGTGCCGAGACACGCTGCTGGATAAAGTTTTTATCCAGAACCACCCGTTTGAACAGACCATCATAAATCGGCTTAAGGGACGCAGCCCCTGCACCGAAGTTAGCCAGCACTAGGGGGAAATGGATCGCCATTCTTGCCAGACAGGGATCGTCTTTCCCGTTATTTAAACCTGGATAGTTCTCATTAACAGTAAACTCAAGAAACGGATATCGTTCAAGGATTGAAACAGCGTTCTCATTAGTTAATAAAAACTCAACAATTGCAGGTGTAATATTGATCCATGCAATTAACTGATGCTGAATAAAAAATAGCTTACAGGTATCGAGTAATTGTAGTTTCTCCTGAAACAGCGCTAATTCATCTTCCTGAGAAAGATGGGGGATAACCAGTTCAGTCGGGATCCGTACGTCCGCACCCACGCCAGTAAAGTTAACCAAAATCTCTAAACCTTTAAGCAAACCTGCACTATCACGCGCCGGAAGGAGTAAAAGTTCAGACTGGTAAGCATTATCTAGCGTAATAATCATCGCGCTTGTCCTGCATTAAAGATGAGAGAGAACATCCTGGAGCAATTGCAGGCACAATTCCACTGTCTTGATTTTAATAAGATTAATTTCATTCTTTCCGTATTAATTTTCAGATTTTTCCCTGAATCTTAATTAATTTTATCCTGGTTATTGAATAATAGCCAGTTTTAGATAAAACAGGCACATGCCGCCATAAATAATTGGGCAAAAAATTTAACTTTAATCAACCCGTAAGAAAAGCCTGACGTCTATTTTCACCGCCAGGCCCTCCGCACTGCATTTTTATGCAGCGGTTAAATACGTCTGGCCTGCCAGAAGTTTTTACGCCAGTAAACATTATCCAGAGAGGAGCGCATCACGCCACGGCTGGTCGAGGCATGAATGAACTGATTATCGGTGTCATAAATGCCGACATGAAGGCCGCTTTCACCGGAGCCCGTTTTAAAAAAGACCAGATCGCCGGGCAGGAGTTCGTCTTTATCAATTTCAGTGCCGATTTTCGCCTGCATACGCGTTTCTCGCGGAAGCTGGAGGTCAAATTTATCGCGGAAGGTCATCAGCACGAATCCTGAGCAATCCACCCCGCCCCGGCTCATGCCGCCGTAGCGATAAGGGGTGCCGCGCCAGTTGCTGAGCTGATCGTTCAGGCTGGCAATGACCGTAATGGAATCGGAAAGCCGTGGGTTGGGCGGAGGTGCACGATGGCTGCTGCATCCTGCAAGAAATAGCGCCGCAACAAGGAGAAACCAGAATCGCATTTCAGACGAATCCTCTGCTTTTTTTGTTCTTTCGGTAATTTAGCGTGCATCTATGCGACTGTGCAAGAAAGGTTATTCCTGCGCCGTGGAAATGAGCATCTTGTGGCCTTCAATATCCAGCCTCCGGAACGACATGTGGTAAGCGCTCGCAAGATTGGCGGCCGTCAGCACGTTGTCGC
The DNA here is from genome assembly GCF_001037675.1 of Enterobacter sp. MGH119. Lineage (NCBI taxonomy): Bacteria > Pseudomonadati > Pseudomonadota > Gammaproteobacteria > Enterobacterales > Enterobacteriaceae > Enterobacter > Enterobacter sp. MGH119. The sequence continues at coordinate 1,344,921 of NZ_KQ089929.1, forward strand.
GCGTTCCGCTGGCAATCAGTTTGCCACGCGCCAGCAACCACACCCGATGCGCGTGGCGCAACGTATGGTTTAAATCATGGCTGCTCATCACAATGGCGATCCCCTTGCGACATAGCGCGCTGAGCAGGGTATCCAGCGCTGCCTGTTGGGCAACGTCCAGCCCGCTCATCGGCTCGTCCAGCAGCAGCATCCGCCCGTGAGGATTTCCCGCCGGATGGATCTGAAGGATAACGGCGGCCAGACGCACGCGCTGCCACTCGCCGCCGGAAAGCTGATTTGCCTGCCGGGTGAGCTTATCGTCTAACCCGAGCGCCGCAGCAACCTCGTTGAGCAAGCCCACCTGATTTTTATCAGACAGATGCAGCGTCAGGTAGTGCCAGACGGGCATCGCAAAGGGCGGAACCTGCTGCTGAACCAGGTAGCTTCGACGGGAGGCAAGTGTAGCGGGTAGCCAGTCGACGAGCGATTGCCCGAGAAAGGTTATCTCTCCTTCCCCGGTGGTCAGCCCCGCCATACGCGCCAGCAGCGTGCTTTTTCCGGCGCCGTTTGGCCCAACCAGGTGAAGGATTTCACCTGCGTTGACTGCGGCAGTCACAGGCTCAAGACGTCCCTTCCCGGCAACGTCCGTGAGCTGCATCAGCAGCGTCATTATTTCGCCAGCGCCAGCTTGATTGATTCCATCACGATAGGATCTTCCGGCGTCATGTCAGGCGAAAAACGCTGCACGACCTGACCGTCACGTCCAATCAGGAATTTTTCGAAGTTCCACAGAATATCGTCCGGATAGAGCGGCGCGCGGCCTTTACTCGCCATACGCTCATAGAAACCACTCTCTTCAGGCGCAACGGCGGTCGGCGCCGCGGCCACCAGTTTGGCATACAGCGGATGACGATTTTCCCCGTTCACGTCAATTTTGCTGAACATCGGGAACGTCACGCCATAGGTTGTGCTGCAAAAGGTCTTAATTTCCTCTTCGCTGCCCGGCTCCTGGCCCAGGAACTGGTTGCACGGGAAGCCGAGTACGGTAAAGCCGTCTTTTTCCCAGGCTTTATGAATGTTTTCCAGCTGTTCATACTGCGGCGTAAGGCCACATTTTGACGCCACGTTCACGATGAGCAGCACCTTGCCCTTGTAGCCTACCAGCGTGGTTTTCTCGCCGTCAATGGTCGTCACTTCGGTATTCAGAATATCAGACTGCATAGCATTCCCTCAGGTTGACTTACAGGTTGTGTTTTAACGTCCAGCTTTTAATAGTAGCCAGATAAAGACCGGCGCGCCCAGCGTTGCGGTCACCACGCCTATGGGCAACTCAGCGGCCGTCAGGGCGAGTCGGGCGATGATATCGGCAACCAGCAGCGTTGCCGCCCCGGCAACCGCCGAGGCCGGGAGCAGGGTTCGGTGGTCCGTAATGCCGCACAGACGCAGCATATGCGGGATCACCAGCCCAATAAAGCCAATCGCCCCCGCAAGCGCCACGCTTACGCCCACCATCCAGCCGATGGCGATAACCAGCACGTTGCGCCAGAATCCAATCGGCATCCCGAGCTGGCGAGCAGACGTTTCGCCCAGCGCGAGAATATTCAGCGGCTGCGCCTGGAAAACCATCCAGAGGATAACCGGGATCAGGAGCACCATCAGCCACCCCTGACGCCAGTCGACGCCACCAAATCCCCCCATCATCCAGTACATTAACTGGCGCAGATCGAAGGAGGTGGAGAAGTAGACGGCCCAGGTCATCAGCGCACTACAGATGATCCCCAACGCTACCCCGGCAAGCAGCAGCCGGCTGGTGGATAAATGGCGACGAGCAAAGCGCAGAAGGATAAGGGTTATCAACAGCGCGCCAAGGATGGCGCTGAGGCTAATCCCCCAGGCGGAGAGCTCGCCTCCCCCCAGCATCACGGCGGCGATAAGCCCGACGCCTGCACCATTCGAGACCCCGAGAAGCCCGGGTTCCGCCAGAGGGTTTTCAAATAATGCCTGCATGATCGTACCGCACAGCGCCAGCGCAGCGCCGACCAAAAGGACAGCCAGCGTCCGCGGCAGGCGGATCTGCCAGACAAAGAGCTGCCCTTCAGGCGTAAACCAGCTTTCCGGCCCCAGCCACCGATCGCCCGCACACAGGCTGACGGTGGTGGCGACAATCAACAGCACCCCGAGCAGACACAGGCGGCGGAGATCGGAGCGGTGCTGAAGACGGGCAAGATCAAGCATAGACGATAGGTTATCCGGTTGAGATATCATTGATTTTACGGCGGGTTTAGCAAATAGCGCAAAGAAAAAAGGCCGCGTGAGCGGCCTTTTTAGTTAGTTCATATTACTCTGCTTTGGGCGTTGCGTTTTCGACACGGCTTTTTAACTTCTGTCCGGGTCTGAAGGTCACCACGCGGCGGGCTGTAATGGGAATATCTTCCCCCGTCTTCGGGTTACGGCCCGGACGTTGGTTTTTGTCTCGCAAATCAAAATTGCCAAAGCCGGAGAGTTTAACCTGCTCACCATTTTCCAGAGCACGACGGATCTCTTCGAAAAACAGCTCTACCAGCTCTTTGGCATCCCGTTTGCTAAGCCCAAGCTTATCAAACAGATATTCTGACATTTCAGCTTTTGTAAGCGCCATAGGTTCAATCCCTCAATGATGCCTGGAATCGCTCTTTTAATGCCTCTACACATTTGGCGACGGTAGCGGCAATCTCCTCTTCTTCGAGTGTACGGCTGGTATCCTGAAGGATAAGGCTAATAGCGAGGCTCTTGAAACCTTCTGCTACGCCCTTGCCGCGGTACACGTCAAATAAGTTTACGCCAACTACCTGATTTACGCCAACTTTCTTACATTCGGCCAAAATATCTGCTGCGGGCACATTTTCAGCGACCACAACCGCGATATCACGGCGGTTTGCCGGGAAGCGTGAGACGTCCTGCGCCTGAGGAATGACGCGGTCTGCAACCGGGTTCCACTCCAGTTCGAATACGATGGTACGGCCATTCAGATCCAGCTTACGTTCCAGTTCCGGGTGAACAACCCCAATGAAACCAACACGTTTGCCGTCTAAATAGATCGCCGCACTCTGACCCGGATGCAGGGCTGGAATCGCTTCTGCGCGGAATTCAATTTCGGATAATTTACCGGTCAGATCGAGAATTGCTTCCAGATCACCCTTCATATCGTAGAAATCAACCGTCCCTTTTGCCAGGTCCCAGTGCTCTTCATAGCGGTTACCGCTGATGGCGCCGGCCAGCATGAGATCCTGACGGATGCCTAAATTCGCCTGAGTATCCGGTACAAAGCGCAAACCGCTTTCGAAAATACGTACACGGTTTTGCTGACGGTTCTGGTTATAAACGATAGTGCCCAGCAGTCCCGTCCACAGGGACAGACGCATCGCTGACATCTCGCTGGAAATCGGGCTTGGCAGGATCAGCGCTTCCTGACCCGGGTGGATCAGCTGTTGCAGCTTAGGATCAACGAAGCTGTAGGTGATCACTTCCTGGTAGCCTTTGTCGTTCAGCATGGTTTTCACACGCTTCAGAGACAGATCGGCTTCGCGATGGCTGCCCATCACCAGACCCGCCTGCACCGGCTCGTCAGGGATGTTGTTGTAGCCGTAAACGCGGGCCACTTCTTCCACCAGATCTTCTTCGATCTCCATGTCGAAACGCCAGGATGGCGCAACGGCTTTCCACTCGTCCTGACCTTCTGTGACTTCGCAGCCCAGACGCGTCAGAATGTCGGTCACCTGCGCATCGGCAACGTGGTGACCAATCAGGCGATCCAGCTTGCTGCGGCGCAGGGTAATGGTCGCACGCTTCGGCAGTGTCGCTTCGTTGGTCACATCAATTACCGGACCCGCTTCACCGCCGCAGATATCGATCAGCAGGCGAGTTGCACGCTCCATCGCTTTGTATTGCAGCGCAGGATCCACACCACGCTCGTAGCGATGAGAAGCATCAGTGTGCAGACCGTGACGGCGTGCGCGGCCAGTGATGGAGAGCGGGCTGAAGAACGCGCATTCCAGCAGGACGTTTTGCGTCTCGTCGTTAACGCCAGAGTGCTCGCCGCCGAAGATACCGCCCATCGCCAGCGCTTTGTTGTGATCGGCAATCACCAGGGTGTCGGCGTTCAGTTTCGCTTCGCTGCCGTCCAGCAGAACCAGGGTTTCGCCCTCTTTCGCCATGCGCACGACGATCCCACCTTCGATACGATCTTTATCAAAGGCGTGCATTGGCTGGCCCAGCTCCAGCAGAACATAGTTGGTGACGTCCACCACGGCGTCGATAGAACGGATACCGCAGCGACGCAGTTTCTCTTTCATCCACAGCGGGGTTGGCGCTTTAACGTTAATACCTTTCACCACACGACCGAGGTAGCGTGGGCAGGCCTCAGGCGCGTCTATCTGAATCGGCAGCACGTCACTGATGGTTGCCTCAACCGGCGCGATCTCCGGCACGTTCAGTTCGGTCTGGTTCAGCACGGCCACGTCGCGGGCCACACCGATGATGCCTAAGCAGTCGGCACGGTTTGGCGTTACGCTGATTTCGATGGTGTTGTCATCAAGCTTCAGGTATTCGCGGATATCGGTACCGACTGGCGCATCCTGCGGCAGTTCAATAATGCCGGAGTGATCGTCGGAAATACCCAGTTCGGAGAAGGAGCACAGCATACCTTCAGACGGCTCACCGCGCAGCTTAGCCGCTTTGATTTTGAAATCGCCCGGCAGTACCGCACCGACGGTCGCCACGGCCACTTTCAGGCCCTGACGGCAGTTTGGCGCACCGCAGACGATATCCAGCAGACGATCACCGCCCACATTGACTTTTGTTACGCGCAGTTTGTCAGCGTTAGGGTGCTGACCGCATTCAACCACTTCGCCCACGACCACGCCGGTGAAGGCGCCAGAAACCGGCTCTACACCGTCAACTTCCAGACCCGCCATGGTGATCTGGTTGGAAAGCGCGTCGCTGTCCAGCGTGGTGTTCACCCATTCGCGTAACCACAGTTCACTGAATTTCATTGTTCTGTCCTGCCCTTATTTAAACTGTTTGAGGAAACGCAGATCGTTTTCGAAGAACGCACGTAAATCGGTTACGCCGTAGCGCAGCATGGTCAGACGCTCCATGCCCATACCGAACGCAAAGCCGGAATACACTTCTGAATCGATACCCACGTTGCGCAGCACGTTTGGATGCACCATGCCGCAGCCCAGCACTTCCAGCCATTTACCGTTTTTACCCATCACGTCAACTTCCGCAGACGGTTCGGTGAACGGGAAGTAGGACGGACGGAAGCGAACCTGCAAATCTTCCTCAAAAAAGTTGTTCAGGAAATCGTGCAGCGTGCCTTTCAGGTTGGTGAAGCTGATGTTTTTATCAACAATCAGACCTTCCATCTGGTGGAACATTGGGGTGTGGGTCTGATCGTAGTCGTTACGGTATACGCGGCCAGGCGCGATAATACGGATTGGCGGTTCCCGATCCTTCATGGTACGGATCTGAACGCCGGAAGTCTGGGTACGCAGCAGACGGGTAGCGTCAAACCAGAAAGTGTCGTGGTCAGCACGTGCCGGATGATGGCCAGGAATGTTGAGGGCATCGAAGTTATGGTAATCATCTTCAATTTCCGGGCCAGTCGCCACGGTAAAGCCGAGCTCACCGAAGAAACTTTCAATACGATCGATAGTACGGGTAACCGGATGCAGACCGCCGTTTTCGATACGACGACCCGGCAGAGAAACGTCAATCGTTTCTGCCGCCAGACGCGCATTCAGTACTGCGCTTTCCAGCTCGGCTTTACGCGCGTTCAGCGCCTGCTGTACCTGCTCTTTGGCTTCGTTAATCACTGCACCGGCTGCCGGGCGCTCCTCTGCTGGCAGTTCACGCAGGGTAGTCATCTGAAGGGTCAAATGCCCTTTCTTGCCCAGATATTCGACGCGGACATTGTCTAACGCGGCAACATCTGAGGCCTGGTTAATGGCGGCCGTTGCACTGGCAACCAGCTCTGCGAGATGTGACATGGTTTTCCTCATTATGTCGGTGCAGACACCGAATTGTTGGACGTATTCTCTTAACTTCAGGCACAAAAAAAGCCTCCATCGGGAGGCTTATCTGGCGCTGTTTTTCGTTTCATCTTTCACGCGCTAGCCTCCTGAAGTCAGGTGCTAAAGTAAAAGAAGAAGCGGAAAATAGCAGCATTCATGCTTGCGTTACCTTGTAGGGTAAAAACCGTTAAGACCTTATTGAAAAGCCTGCACGGATAAATGTCAATCTTCTGATGGTGTTAAATGAAAAGAGGAGGCAAAGCCCCCTCTCTCAACTGGCTTATGCCAGTGCTGCTTTCGCTTTTTCGACCAGAGCGGTGAACGCTACTTTGTCGAATACTGCGATGTCAGCCAGGATCTTACGGTCGATTTCAACAGAGGCTTTTTTCAGGCCGTTGATGAATTTGCTGTAAGAAATACCGTTCTGACGTGCTGCTGCGTTGATACGCGCAATCCACAGTTGACGGAACTGACGCTTACGCTGACGACGGTCACGGTAAGCGTACTGACCTGCTTTGATAACAGCCTGGAAGGCAACGCGGTATACGCGTGAACGCGCACCGTAGTAGCCTTTAGCTTGTTTCAAAATTTTCTTGTGACGTGCACGTGCAATTACACCACGTTTTACGCGAGCCATGTGTGCTCTCCTGTATCTATTCTAAGTTAAAAAAGTTAAACGTTAACGACTTATGCGTACGGCAGGCACGCGATGACCAGGCCCAGATCGCCTTTAGAAACCATGGCTTTTGGACGCAGGTGACGTTTACGCTTGGTAGCTTTCTTAGTCAGAATGTGACGCAGGTTAGCGTGCTTGTGCTTAAAACCACCTTTACCGGTTTTTTTGAAGCGCTTAGCAGCACCGCGTACGGTCTTAATTTTTGGCATTTTAATAACTTCCACTTCGCATTGTTAAATAAACGAAACATAGGCGAACAAAACCTATGAAACCCGAAGGCTCCACAGATTTTGCTGCTTGAAGGCCTTACTGTTTCTTCTTAGGAGCGAGCACCATGATCATCTGGCGGCCTTCGATCTTCGTAGGGAAGGATTCGACTACTGCCAGTTCACTCAGATCGTCACGGACGCGGTTAAGCACTTCCATACCAATCTGTTGGTGGGCCATCTCACGACCGCGGAAACGCAGCGTGATCTTGGCCTTATCGCCATCTTCCAGAAAGCGAATCAGGCTGCGGAGTTTTACCTGATAATCGCCATCGTCGGTACCAGGACGGAATTTGATTTCCTTAACCTGGATAACTTTTTGCTTCTTCTTCTGTTCCTTAGAAGACTTACTCTTTTCATAAAGGAACTTGCCGTAGTCCATGATACGACAAACTGGCGGTTCGGCGTTAGGGCTGATTTCAACTAAATCTACTCCAGCTTCTTCAGCCTTTTCGATCGCTTCTCTCAGACTCACAATCCCCAGCTGCTCGCCTTCCAGACCTGTTAAGCGAACTTCCTGGGCGCGAATCTCGCCATTGATACGATTCGGACGTGCCGTTTGAACTCGTTTTCCGCCTTTAATACCTTATTCCTCCAGTTGTTGAAGACTGCGGCTGCGAATCTCTTGTTGCAGCTTCTCAATCACTTCACTTACGTCCAGGCTCCCCAGGTCTTTACCACGGCGGGTGCGAACGGCAACTTTGCCTGCTTCCACCTCTTTATCACCACAGACCAACATATACGGGACACGACGTAAAGTGTGCTCGCGGATTTTAAAGCCAATCTTCTCATTTCTCAAGTCTGCTTTTACGCGAATGCCCGCATTTTGTAGTTTCTGCGTCAATTCTTTAACGTAATCCGCCTGAGAATCGGTAATGTTCATCACCACGACCTGCACTGGCGCAAGCCAGGTTGGGAAGAAGCCTGCGAACTCTTCGGTCAGGATGCCGATGAAGCGCTCCAGTGAACCGAGAATCGCACGGTGAATCATAACCGGCACCTGACGCTCGTTGTCTTCGCCAACATAAGAGGCGCTTAAACGCTGCGGCAGGGAGAAGTCCAGCTGTACCGTTCCGCACTGCCATGCGCGATCGAGGCAGTCATACAGGGTAAATTCAATTTTCGGACCGTAGAATGCGCCCTCGCCCAGCTGGTATTCGAACGGAATACCGTTCTCTTCCAGCGCTACGGCGAGATCCGCCTCTGCGCGATCCCATGTCTCATCGCTGCCGATACGTTTTTCCGGACGCGTTGAGAGTTTGACCACGATCTTCTCGAAGCCAAAGGTGCTGTACATATCGTAGACCATACGAATACAGGCGTTAACTTCTTCACGGACCTGATCTTCAGTACAGAAGATATGCGCATCATCCTGAGTAAAGCCACGAACACGCATCAGACCGTGCAGCGCACCTGATGGCTCGTTACGGTGGCAGCTACCGAACTCCGCCATACGCAGCGGCAGATCGCGGTAGGATTTCAGACCCTGGTTGAAGATCTGAACGTGGCCCGGGCAGTTCATTGGCTTGATGCAGTATTCACGGTTCTCAGACGAAGTGGTGAACATCGCATCTTTGTAGTTGTCCCAGTGGCCGGTTTTTTCCCACAGCACACGGTCCATCATGAACGGGCCCTTCACTTCCTGATACTGGTACTCTTTCAGCTTGGAGCGCACGAACGTTTCCAGTTCACGGAAGATAGTCCAGCCGTCGTTATGCCAGAACACCATCCCCGGCGCTTCTTCCTGCATATGATACAGGTCAAGCTGCTTACCGATTTTACGGTGGTCACGCTTAGCCGCCTCTTCCAGGCGTTGCAGGTATGCGTTCAGGGCTTTCTTATCGGCCCACGCGGTACCATAGATACGCTGCAACATCTTGTTGTTGCTATCGCCACGCCAGTAAGCGCCTGCGATTTTCATCAGTTTGAAGTGATGACAGAAGCGCATATTCGGCACGTGCGGACCACGGCACATGTCGACGTATTCCTGGTGATGGTACAAGCCTGGCTTGTCATCATGAGCGATGTTTTCATCAAGAATCGAGACTTTGTAGCTCTCGCCGCGCTTCACGAAGGTTTCACGCGCTTCGTGCCAGCTGACTTTCTTCTTAATGACGTCATAGTTGGTTTCGGCGAGCTCGTGCATACGTTTTTCGAGCGCGTCGATATCTTCCTGGGTCAGGGTGTGGTCAAGGTCAACGTCGTAGTAGAAACCGTTGTCGATAACCGGGCCGATCGCCATTTTGGTGTTTGGCCACAGCTGCTTGATAGCATGGCCTAACAGGTGCGCGCAGGAGTGACGAATGATCTCCAGACCTTCTTCGTCTTTCGCGGTGATGATCGCAAGCGTTGCATCGCTTTCAATCAGATCGGACGCGTCTACCAGCTCGCCGTTTACGCGGCCTGCAATGGTTGCTTTTGCAAGTCCAGGACCGATATCCAGGGCAACATCCATTGGGCTAACAGCGTGGTCGAAATGGCGTTGGCTGCCATCAGGAAGAGTAATTACAGGCATTTTATATCCTTATTTGCAGTGATGCCCCACACATAAGAGCATATACAAAGAAAATAATCGTGATTAAACAGTAGATTACGAAACCATCTGACCAACAATCGTCAAATTGGTTCGTCATCATTCACCGGCCGATTTCAGAATAATGCGGGTTTACGACAGGCGACGTAATGGTAACACTATTGACAGGGCGAATGCACCTTCCTGCGACCGTTTTGAACCGCACATCCTGTTGTCTGCATTAATGAACTTTTGTTGACGGGTGCTCGCAATCCGAAAGTGCTGAGCTATTCTTGATCTGGTCCTTAAACATCGAAGGGGTATCACATGAACGTATCGAGTAGAACCGTTGTGATATTAAATCTACTTTCCGCTGCTGGCCTGGTATTGATTCTGGCTGACAGATTCCATTGGTTTTAAGCCGAACCGGTGTTCCGGCATAACCTGTTCTCCCTTGTTGAGCGCTTTCTGGCGCAGACTTTGGTAGACTAAGGGTATCAACTGACAAGGATTAGGTTATGCCAACAAAAAGATTTGCCGTGAAGCACTGGAAAATGGTCGTGGTGTTAATTGCTATTTGCGGCGCGATGTTGCTGCTGCGCTGGGCCGCAATGATCTGGGGCTAATATTTTGTCAGCGAAAACGTGCCGTGAATTTACTGAATAAATCTTAACTATCTTTACGATAATTTATGGTCCAAAACCGGTACGTCATAATCCGGTTTTCGACAGGCTGTGGCAGCGTATATATTCCGTCACACGTGGCAGTTGAAATATCAGGACCACTCACCCGCCACCAGCTTGTGTACATCAAATGCATCATTCATTGACTGGCCGGTAGACTGAGAGCCAGGGGCAATGTTGGAGCCTGCTTCTACATCCGAGGCTTTAGCGATCCCGATTGGGCTGTTAACGTCACTGGCAGGTTGCGTCATATTATCAGCAGCAAATACGCCAAATGAAAGTGCGGAAAGCACCATCGCTGCTGTAGCGGTTTTGATTTTTTTCATAATTTTATTCTCATACTTATTTAATGCGATATGCCTGAGGCGAGTTTTTCGCCTGTGTCGTAAGTGTAGATCTGGATCACATTCTTGCCTAGTCAAATTATTTATCAATTCGTGTCAAATAAACTGAATAAGCCCTGACCGGCTAATTATGGAGAAATTATGAAGATGAAACCAGACCCATTATTTTAAAACGCCGTTTAATATAAATAAGCACAGTTTCAGAAAATAAAAAACGGGCCGAGAATAATCCCGGCCCGACGATATTACATTTTATAACCTAATGAAATCGTGGTTCGGCGATCGGTATGTTCCGGTGCAGAATCAGGTGGGGATGAGTTCCAGGTTACGTTGTACGCCACCTTGAGTCCAAAGTGTTCATTGATCGCCACGTTCAACGCACTTTCTGAGTTCAGCGTTGTATCTTCAGCACCAAACACCGACACACCCTGGGTGAATTTTGCGTTGTCGGTCATCTGCCATGCATAGGTGCCCGATGCATAACCCAGCGGCTGGGTTTCATCTTCGCCGTTGGTGTACTCGTCGTAACGGACACCCGGACCGAATTCAAAACGCAGGCTGTGCACCGGCCCATTGAGGAACTGACGACCATAACCCGCAGTTACGACATCACGCTGGCGATAGCCGTTGTAGCGGTCAGTCAGCCAACTCGCCTGCCCGAACAGGTAGTCATAATCGGTCATGTTGTATCGGCTACGTCCGCCTACCGCGTATTTCTCCGATGAGCGTTGATCGTTAGCAGAGGTGTTGCTGGCATTTCCCCACAGCGACCAGGCCGTGGTGTTGCCGTACCAGGTCAGGGTGCTGTCTGCGGTCAGGGAGGAGCTTTTCGTATTACCGGATTGCGCCAGATACCCGGCATTCACGTTACCTTCAAAGGGTTTTTTGGCAGTGGAGGGATCGTCCATGACAGTAAAAACGGTATCATCGGCGGTTGCATTCAGTGACGCAAATACGCCACCCGCCAGCATCAGTGCTGCGGGTACTGTCTTCAAAAGCTTCATTTTATTTAAGGAGTCCGTACAACATAAAAAGAGACCGTCACGGTCTCGGAAACTTTCTTGCGGATCAATGACAAGGCGACCATAGAAAGGTAACAAATTATAAAAAGCCGCAAATAACATAGCAATATTTTCTTCTTTCATTTTTTGAATAAGAACGATCCCAAAACGCGTTTTATTTTATATGCCCGGCGCAGCTTATTTGTCAGCATTCATATTTAAAATCATACTGTTATTTACGTTGCCTTCCTGCCAAACGGTGCCAGGCTTAAAAGAACCCATGATAAAAGGAGGTCATGATGGCTTCGATTTATACGCTGACACTCTCCCCTTCCCTCGACTCCGCGACCATGACGCCGCAAATCTACCCGGAAGGTAAGCTGCGCTGTAGCGCGCCGGTGTTTGAGCCGGGCGGCGGCGGCATCAACGTGGCGCGCGCTATTACCCATCTCGGCGGAAAAGCCACCGCCATCTTCCCCGCTGGCGGCGCCACGGGAGAACATCTGGTGGCGTTGCTGGCAGATGAACAGGTGGCCGTAGACACCGTCGACGCTAAAGACTGGACCCGGCAGAACCTGCATGTCCATGTTGAATCCAGCGGCGAGCAATATCGCTTTGTGATGCCGGGGGCGAAATTGACCGATGATGAGTTTCGTCAACTGGGAGAGAAAGTGCTGACCATTGAAAGCGGCTCATTACTGGTGATCAGCGGTAGCCTGCCGCCGGGCGTCAAAACAGGGAAACTGACGGCGCTGGTTCAGGCTGCGCTCCAGCGCGGCATCCGCTGCGTTGTCGATAGCTCGGGCGAAGCCCTGAAGGCGGCGTTAGAACCCGGACAACTTGAACTCGTTAAACCTAACCAGAAAGAGCTCAGTGCCCTGGTTAATCGAGAACTCAGCCAGCCTGATGACGTTCGTACTGCCGCAGAAGAGCTGGTACGTACGGGCAAAGCGCATCGCGTTGTTGTTTCTCTCGGTCCTCAGGGGGCGCTGGCCGTCGATAAGACGGGCTTTGTGCAGGTTGTGCCACCGCCGATGAAAAGCCAGAGCACCGTGGGTGCCGGTGACAGTATGGTTGGCGCGATGGTGCTGAAGCTGGCGCAGGGCGCTTCGCTTCTGGAGATGGCACGCTATGGCGTCGCGGCAGGGAGTGCAGCCACCATAAACCAGGGAACGCGTCTGTGTTCGCTTGCGGATACCCAGAAAATTGTCGATTACCTCAAGAGAAGCTGAACCTGCTTCCCCTTCCCATGGAGGGGGAAGTCGCTAAACAGGGCATATCGACTATGCTAAGAAAACTTTCAGGATAACAACGAGGTGAATTATGAGCAGTGGTGATATCACCCGCTACGTCGTAACCGTGAATATTCATGAGGCGTCGCTGACCGAACTGAATGAACTCAACAACGCGTTCACGCGCGCCAATTTTCTGCTTACGCTGACGGACGATGAGGGCAATATTCACGATCTCGGCTCACTGGCATTTGGCCTGATAAGCCCGCTGAGTCAGGAAGAGGTGAAGGCGCTGGCCAGTAGCCTGGTGGAAAGCGTGACTGACAAAGCCACGGAAATTGATGTGGATAGCTGGGAAAACTGGCATAAAAAAGAACAATAAGTGCCCTGTATAAAATTAAACCGCTCAGTTGTGCGTTAGTTCCTGTTTTTTTATAGCCGTTTTGCGCTAACTTTATGATCTGGCAGACAACATGGGAGAGACATCATGTGGCAGGCTATCAGTCATCTTTTAAGTGAGCAGCTGGGTGAAGGTGAAATTGAACTGCGTAACGAACTGCCAGGCGGAGAGATCCATGCCGCATGGCATTTACGTTACGCCGGGCGCGATCTTTTCGTTAAATGTGATGAGCGCGAATTGCTCCCCATTTTTACTGCCGAAGCCGATCAGCTTGAGCTGTTATCGCGCAGTAAAACAGTCACCGTTCCGCAGGTTTTAGCCGTCGGCAGCGATCGTGACTATAGCTTTCTGGTGATGAACTATCTTCCCGCGCGTCCTCTGGATGCGCACAACGCCTTTATTCTCGGGCAACAGATCGCCCGTTTGCACCAGTGGAGCGATCAACCTCAGTTTGGGCTCGATTTCGATAACGACCTCTCCACCACCCCACAGCCAAACGCATGGCAGCGCCGCTGGTCGACTTTTTTCGCCGAACAGCGCATCGGCTGGCAGCTGGAGCTGGCCGCTGAAAAGGGATTAGCGTTCGGCAACATCGACGCGATTGTTGAACATATTCAGCAGCGTCTGGCTTCGCATCAGCCTCAGGCTTCCCTTCTGCACGGTGATTTATGGTCAAACAACTGCGCGCTTGGGCCTGATGGTCCCTATATATATGACCCGGCCTGCTACTGGGGCGACAGAGAGTGTGACCTCGCGATGCTGCCGTTGCACCCTGAACAGCCGCCGCAAATTTATGATGGCTATCAGTCTGTCTCGCCGTTACCTGCGGGTTTCCTTGATCGTCAGCCGGTTTATCAGCTGTACACCTTGCTAAACCGGGCTATTTTGTTTGGCGGGAGTCATCTGGTAAATGCCCAGCGGGCGCTGGACCGTATTCTGGCGGCATAGCGGGAAGGGGCGGCATCACGCCCCTTCCCTTAGGATTTACAGGAAGCCAAGCAGCGTAAAGAAGAAATACCCGGCCACAATGATGATGACCGGCAGAATGTAGAGCGGGAAAAACTGCACAAAAATGGTATGACGCGGAACGACAATGCGCGATTCGATCTGCTCGCGGCTCATCCCGTCAGGGCCTTTCGCCTTCTCAAGTATCAGCTGATCTTCCACCCCTTCGCGTAAAAAGCGGGTCTGGCGACTCATGCGCGCGCCGGAGGCCTGCAACGCCATCGCGATAAATATCAACGCATAGATTATCCAGAAACCGACATTCAGCTGGTGGTGAAAATCCGGCGTGGGCGAGTTGAACCAGAAGACGTTTAGGAACGGGGTGTTAAACCGCATCATCTCAATCATGACGTGGGCAAAATCAAGCATAACGGCATTGATGCCCGGCTGTTTTTCGCTGTGATCGTACATAAATTTGAGTACGGAGATCAGCGTTGAAATCAGGGCGGGAATAAAAATAACCCAACCAGCAACACGTTTTAAGACCGCGATGCGTCCAGCTTGTTGATACGTCATTAGTTCCTCTTCATAAAGACGCGTTATTTGTGCCTAAGTCTACCTGCTGTCGGTCAATTTCGCCCGCTCTTTGCATGCAATATGCTAAATTGCTTGTGCTTAGCACCGTTCGTCTTACCCCAAGATAAGGAGATGTTGTAATGTCGACACCGCGCCAGATACTTGCCGCTATTTTTGACATGGATGGATTGCTGATTGATTCCGAACCCCTGTGGGATCGGGCTGAACTGGACGTGATGGCCAGCCTCGGCGTCGATATCAGTCGTCGTAACGAGCTTCCCGATACCCTGGGGCTGCGCATCGATATGGTGGTTGACCTTTGGTATGCCCACCAGCCATGGGTTGGCCCGGATCGCGACGAAGTTACGGCGCGCATTATCAACCGCGCCATCTCCCTCGTAGAAGAGTATAAGCCTCTGTTACCGGGCGTACGCGACGCTATCGCCCTGTGCAAGGAGCAAGGGCTGAAAGTGGGGCTGGCCTCCGCCTCACCGCTGCATATGCTGGAAAAAGTGCTGACGATGTTCGGGCTGCGCGACAGCTTCGACGCGCTGGCCTCGGCCGAAAAGCTTCCGTACAGCAAGCCACATCCGCAGGTGTATATGGACTGCGCCGCGAAACTGGGGCTGGATCCGCTTACCTGTGTGGCGCTGGAAGATTCGGTTAACGGCATGGTGGCGTCCAAAGCCGCACGTATGCGCTCCATCGTTGTGCCGGCTGAAGAAGGCCGACACGATCCCCGTTTTGCCCTGGCGGATGTCAGGCTGACGTCTCTTGAAGAATTGACTGCCCGCCATCTGCGTGGGGAGTAACGCTCTTTCAGGCAGCTTCGGCTGCCTGCCCCGAAAAATCAAAACAACGTTTTACTTTATTTGCTTTTCTCATTCCAGACTCCTATTCTTACGTGCAGAATGACAATAACCTGACTTCTGAGGCGCGTATGATACTGGATGCTTTTACTCTGGCAGGAAAAGTGGCGATGGTGACCGGGTGCGATACCGGTCTGGGGCAAGGCATGGCCATTGCCCTCGCCGAAGCAGGATGCGATATCGTGGGGGTTAACCGCAAGGTTCCTGACGAAACGGCAGCGCGCGTTACGGCGCTGGGACGACGCTTTATCGCGATTCGCGCCGATCTTGGCAAGCAGGAGAGTATTCAGAGCGTGGTGGATACCGCAGTCGCTGAGATGGGCCGCATCGATATTCTGGTTAACAATGCCGGCACCATCCGCCGTGCCGATGCGCTGGAATTTAGTGAGAAGGACTGGGACGAGGTCATCGATCTCAATCTGAAATCAGTCTTTTTCCTCTCTCAGGCAGTGGCGAAACAGTTTATCGCGCAGGGTCAGGGCGGCAAGATCATTAACATTGCTTCCATGCTCTCCTTCCAGGGCGGCATCCGGGTGCCCTCCTATACGGCGTCCAAAAGCGGCGTGCTGGGCCTCACCCGCCTGCTGGCGAACGAATGGGCGCCGCTAGGTATTAACGTGAACGCTATCGCGCCAGGTTATATGGCGACCAATAACACCAGGCAGCTTCGCGATGATGAGCAGCGCAGCCAGGCGATCCTCGACCGGATTCCGGCGGGCCGCTGGGGTCTCCCGGAGGATTTACAGGGTCCGGTGGTGTTTCTGGCTTCAAGAGCATCTGATTACGTTAACGGTCATACTCTCGCCGTAGACGGTGGCTGGCTGGCGCGCTAACCGCGCGTTTGTGACAAAGAGTTACACCGTCACCTCTTTCACACACTGTATAAAAACCCTATACTGTATGAATCGACAGTTTACCGGGTTTTATCATGACGGCGGAAGGCCACCTGCTTTTTTCACTTGCCTGTGCAGTGTTTGCCAAAAACGCTGAACTGACCCCTGTGCTGGCACAGGGGGACTGGTGGCATATTGTCCCTTCCGCCGTACTTACCTGCCTGCTGCCGGACATAGATCATCCAAAGTCATTCCTTGGCCAGCGGCTAAAGTGGATTTCAAAGCCCATCGCCAGAGCCTTTGGTCATCGCGGGTTTACCCACAGCCTGCTGGCCGTATTTGGCCTGCTTACACTCTTCTATTTAAAGGTTCCGGAGAGCTGGATCGTCCCGGCGGATGCCATTCAGGGCATGGTGCTTGGCTACTTAAGCCATATCCTCGCCGATATGCTGACGCCAGCGGGCGTACCGCTGCTCTGGCCCTGCCGCTGGCGTTTCCGCCTGCCAATCCTCGTGCCGCAAAAAGGCAACCAGCTGGAGCGCGTTCTGTGCATGGCGCTGTTTGCGTATGCCGTCTGGATGCCGCAGACATTGCCCGAAAATGGTGCAGTGCGCTGGTCATCGCAGATGATCAACTCGCTGCAATTTCAGTTCAATCGTTTTATTAATCACCAGATTGAACATTAAACCGACAATATAATCACTTTTGTCATAAACCATTCCATATGGATATAAGCGTGACATCACACTTCTGATAACCTTGCGCCAACAGGTTCGGTAAAAACCGACCGTATAATAAATCAGGAGAACGGGGATGAATTTTCCACTCATCGCGAACATTGTTGTGTTCGTCGTATTGCTATTGCTTCTCGCCCAGGCTCGCCACAAACAGTGGAGCCTGGCGAAAAAGGTACTGGTCGGTCTGGTCATGGGCGTGGTGTTTGGCCTGGCCTTACACGCTATTTACGGCTCCGACAGCCCGGTACTGAAAGACTCCATTCAGTGGTTCAACATTGTCGGTAACGGCTATGTACAGCTGCTGCAAATGATCGTTATGCCGCTGGTATTCGCCTCTATTCTGAGCGCCGTAGCCCGCCTGCACAATGCCTCTCAACTGGGTAAAATCAGCTTCCTGACCATTGGTACCCTGCTCTTCACCACGCTGATTGCAGCGCTGGTGGGTGTGCTGGTAACCAATCTGTTTGGCCTGACTGCTGAAGGTCTGGTGCAGGGTAGCGCTGAAACCGCGCGTCTGACGGCGATTGAGACCAACTACGTGGGTAAAGTGGCCGATCTGACCGTTCCGCAGATGGTGCTCTCCTTCATTCCGAAGAACCCGTTTGCTGACCTGACCGGCGCAAGCCCAACCTCCATTATCAGCGTGGTGATCTTCGCGGCATTCCTGGGCGTGGCTGCGCTGAAGCTGCTGAAGGACGATGCGCCGAAAGGCGAGCGCGTTCTGACGGCCATCGATACCCTGCAAAGCTGGGTGATGAAGCTGGTGCGTCTGGTCATGCAGCTGACGCCGTACGGTGTCCTGGCGCTGATGACCAAAGTCGTTGCAGGTTCTAACCTGCAAGACATCATTAAGCTTGGCAGCTTTGTGATTGCCTCGTACCTCGGTCTGGGCATCATGTTTGTTGTGCACGGCATTCTGCTGGCGGTGAACGGCGTTGGCCCGCTGAAATACTTCCGTAAAGTCTGGCCGGTGCTGACCTTCGCTTTTACCAGCCGTTCCAGCGCGGCATCTATCCCGCTGAACGTCGAAGCACAGACCCGTCGTCTGGGCGTACCGGAGTCTATCGCCAGCTTCTCGGCCTCCTTTGGCGCCACCATCGGGCAGAACGGCTGTGCGGGTCTCTACCCGGCGATGCTGGCCGTAATGGTTGCCCCAACAGTGGGGATTAATCCGCTGGATCCGGTCTGGATTGCGACGCTGGTCGGTATCGTGACCATTAGCTCCGCCGGTGTTGCGGGCGTGGGCGGCGGCGCGACCTTCGCTGCGCTGATCGTTCTGCCTGCGCTTGGACTGCCGGTGACGCTGGTTGCCCTGCTGATCTCTGTTGAACCGCTGATCGACATGGGTCGTACCGCCCTGAACGTGAGTGGCTCAATGACCGCCGGTACCCTGACCAGCCAGTGGCTGAAGCAGACCGACAAAACAATTCTCGACAGTGAAGATGATGCCGAACTGGCCCATCGTTAATCACGGCCGAAATAAAAAAACCGCCTGAGGGCGGTTTTTTTATGGCTGTTATTCTTCAACCTCTTCATCCTGGCGGGTCTGCATAGCCCATCGCTGCGCCGATTCTGGCACCGTAAACGCAGGGGAGCGACGGAAGTGCTCGCCAATCAGCACGAAGGCAACGTATTTACCCCGTAACATCCAGACATCGCGAAAACCATCCACTTTCAGGGCATGGTCAGGCGGCGCGGGTTCAACGCGGGGCACATAGCTAATAACCTGGCGGTTTTGT
Organism: Enterobacter sp. MGH119; assembly: GCF_001037675.1. Taxonomy (NCBI): domain Bacteria; kingdom Pseudomonadati; phylum Pseudomonadota; class Gammaproteobacteria; order Enterobacterales; family Enterobacteriaceae; genus Enterobacter; species Enterobacter sp. MGH119. The sequence goes on from NZ_KQ089929.1 coordinate 1,363,766, forward strand.
TGACGAAGAGGTTTCATAAGCGACGGGTTCACTAAAGCAAATTCTTAAAGCAGGAAATTTCTATCATAGCCGATTCTCCCCCCACCCGTCGCGCCTGACATGTGGCAGATGGCTCCTTTCGCTAATCACTTCCTCTGAAAACGCTTAGTTCGCCTGCTAATTCATCACATTGTTCTATCCTTAATAGGGTTTTCAGGAATGAACAAAGGAGAATCGTGCAATGTCGAACAATGATAAACCCCATCAATCCCCTATTCATGGCACCGAAGAATCTCAACCGGGAATGGACTCACTCGCCCCTGCGGATGGCTCTCATAAACCGTCGCCGGGCCTCTCCGCGCCGGGCGAGCAACCTACTGCACCGGGAAGCATGAAGTCACCCGATGCGGACAACGAAAAGTTAAAATCTCTCGACCCGCACCGCAAAGGGGGTGAAGGCTATGCGCTGACCACCAATCAGGGCGTGCGCATCGCCGATGATCAGAACTCCTTGCGCGCCGGAACGCGCGGCCCGACGCTGCTGGAAGATTTCATCCTGCGGGAAAAAATCACCCATTTCGACCATGAGCGTATTCCTGAACGTATCGTTCACGCTCGCGGCTCTGCGGCGCACGGCTATTTCCAGCCGTACAAGAGCCTGAAGGAGATCACGAAGGCGGATTTCCTTTCCGATCCGAACAAAATTACACCGGTATTTGTGCGCTTCTCTACCGTACAGGGCGGCGCGGGTTCGGCCGACACGGTGCGTGATATCCGCGGCTTCGCCACCAAATTCTATACCGAAGAGGGCATTTTCGACCTCGTCGGGAATAACACCCCGGTTTTCTTCATTCAGGATGCGCATAAATTCCCTGACTTTGTCCATGCGGTAAAACCAGAGCCACACTGGGCCATACCGCAGGGACAAAGTGCGCATGACACCTTCTGGGACTACGTCTCCCTGCAACCGGAAACCCTTCACAACGTGATGTGGGCGATGTCTGACCGGGGGATCCCACGCAGCTATCGCACCATGGAAGGCTTTGGTATTCATACCTTCCGTCTGATTAACGCTGAAGGTAAAGCGACGTTTGTGCGTTTCCACTGGAAACCGGTCGCGGGGAAAGCGTCCCTGGTGTGGGATGAAGCACAGAAGCTGACCGGGCGCGATCCGGACTTCCACCGTCGCGAACTGTGGGAATCCATTGAAGCCGGTGATTTCCCGGAATACGAGCTGGGGTTACAGCTGATCCCGGAAGAGGACGAGTTCAAATTCGACTTCGACCTGCTCGACCCGACCAAGCTTATTCCCGAAGAGCTGGTGCCGGTTCAGCTGGTGGGCAAAATGGTGCTTAATCGCAACCCGGATAACTTCTTCGCGGAGAATGAGCAGGCTGCGTTCCACCCGGGCCATATTGTGCCGGGGCTGGATTTCACCAACGATCCGCTGCTCCAGGGCCGTCTGTTCTCTTATACCGATACGCAGATCAGCCGTCTCGGCGGACCGAACTTCCACGAAATTCCTATCAACCGTCCGACCTGCCCGTACCATAACTTCCAGCGTGACGGGATGCATCGCCAGGATATCGATACCAACCCGGCGAACTACGAGCCAAACTCCATTAACGATAACTGGCCGCGTGAAACCCCGCCGGGGCCAAAACGTGGCGGATTCGAGTCGTATCAGGAGCGCGTGGACGGAACAAAAATTCGCGAGCGCAGCCCGTCATTCGGCGAATATTACGCTCAGCCTCGCCTGTTCTGGAACAGCCAGACCCCGATTGAACAGCAGCACATTATCGGCGGTTTCAGCTTTGAGCTGAGCAAAGTGGTGCGTACCTACATTCGCGAGCGCGTGGTCGACCATCTGGCGCATATTGATATCCAGCTTGCTCAGGGCGTGGCGAATAATCTCGGCATCACGCTCACCGATGAGCAATGCCATGCCGCACCGCCAAAAGACGTGAACGGGCTGAAGAAGGATCCGTCCCTGAGCCTGTACGCGGTACCTGGCGGGTCAATTAAAGGCCGCGTAGTGGCTATTCTGCTGAACGATAAACCGCGCGCCAGCGACGTACTGGGGATCATGCGGGCGCTCAAAACCCAGGGCGTACATGCCAAACTGCTTTACTCTCGCATGGGTGAAGTGACGGCCGATGATGGCTCCGTCCTGCCGATTGCCGCGACCTTCGCCGGAGCACCGTCGCTGACGGTTGATGCGGTGATTATGCCGTGCGGCGACGTTGAGAGCCTGCTCGGTAACGGTGATGCCGCCTATTATCTGCTGGAAGCCTATAAGCACCTGAAGCCAATCGCTCTGGCAGGCGATGCGCGGAAGTTTAAAACTCTGCTGAAGGTACCGGATCAAGGGGAAGAAGGCATTGTCGAAGGTGATAACGTCGATGATGCGTTTATGACCCGGTTGTTTGACCTGCTCGCCGCGCACCGCGTGTGGTCGCGCAGCAGTAAGATTGACCAGATACCGGCGTAAAAAACCTGAAGCCCTCACCCCGGCCCTCTCCCCTGGGAGAGGGAGTAAACAATAAAAACGGTAACCAAAAGGTTACCGTTTTGCTTTTACCTCGCCACCGGGCTTTGCCTCAAAGATCCCTGAACGTCCCCAGACGATACCCACGCTCGGCAATCGCATACTTTAACGACGCCGATGTCAGCACATCCAGTTCTGCCAGACGCGGCCAGCAGTAGGCGCTCTTACGTACTATCTCATCGACAAACGCCGGGTGCGCCATTACCTCAAGCGAGCGCTCCCCTTTTGCGGCGGAGTCATCCAGCACCTTCAGGAACAGCGCTTCGTCGATCTCGTCGCCATAAAATGCGCTGCTGAACCCCTCCGTTGACGTCACCGCGACGTCCGGCAACCCGCGCACCTCACGATCCACGCGCATCGCCACGCCTTTACGTTGCGCAAACTCTGCCACAAGCGGGAAAATCGCCGGGATCATATGCACATGATGATGGCTGTCAATATGGGTAGGTTCGCGGCCAAACACATCCACAAAGCGGTTAAACTGGCACTCCAGCTCGCGGGCAATCTCATCGAGCGGCAGAGCGTCCTGCTCCGCCATTTCCCAAATCCATTTCCCCAGTTTTCCCTCGCGCGTCAGACCCGGCATCGGTGAAAGGGGCAACCCAAGCGTCAGCACAAAATGCATGCCCACGCCCAGCTCGGGCAGCTCACGGCTTAACTGCGCCGCATGTTACACCGCCTCACCGTTGATGAGCGCTGTTGTAGAGGTCACGACGCCCCGGCGACAGGCTTCAATAATGCCGTAGTTCTGCCCTTTTGACAGGCCAAAATCATCGGCATTGACGATCAGCAGGTTTTCCATCGCGCCTCCTCTTAACGGTGTGTGAGTTTCAGTTTCTCAACCGTTGCAGCAAAGTTTGGCAGCCATTTTTCATGCGCCAGGATCATCTCACTCGCGAGTTTTTCAGCGTCACGGTCAGAATGCACCAGCGGGCTGAGATTCAGCGCCAGCAGCACGTCATTCAGTTCGCCGCTCAGGGCAGCATTGCTCGCCGCCACTTCAAAGCCTTTGATGGTGTGAATCAGCCCCATCACCTTATCGTCGAAGTGGGTAATGCGGGGATGCGGTTTTGCACCCTCGCGTCCAAGGATGCAGGTCATCTCAACGGCCCAGTCTGCCGGGATATTGTCGATGTGCCCGTGATGGGGAACGTTCACATAGTGCTCGGCCTGCTTGTCATTGTAAATGGCGTTAATCACTTCACACGCCGCATCCGAATAGTATGCCCCGCCGCGCTGCTCCAGCTCTTTCGGTTTGACGTTCAGGTTCGGATCTTTATACAAATCAAACAGCTGCTTCTCTACTTTCTGCACAACCTGAGCGCGTGCGCCACCTTTGTAGTATTCGCCCATTTCAATGGCCAGCATCTCTTTCTGCTTGAAGTAGTAAAGCAGATACGAGCACGGCAGCAGATTCAGGGAGCGGATCAGCCCTTCGCTGAACGGCAGATCGAAGATGTTTTTCACCGAGGCCGCAGTCAGGCGACCAGAGGCGACGCCGTCGAGCAGTTCCGCAAAGCGCGATTGCCCGTTCACAATCACATCTTTGATAAAGACCATGTGATTCAGGCCGAACAGGTCAATGGACAGATCATCGTGCTCGGTCAGTTCCAGTACATCGCGGATGAACATCTTCATGCCAATCGGAATATTGCAGACGCCGATAAAGCGTTTGAAACCGGTATGGCGATAGACTGCCTCGGTGACCATCCCGGCCGGGTTGGTAAAGTTGATCACCCAGGCGTTCGGGCAGATCTCCTCCACGTCTTTAATGATGTCAAAAATGACCGGAATAGTACGCAGGCCTTTAAACAGGCCACCTGCCCCGTTGGTTTCCTGGCCCAGATAACCATGGCTCAGCGGAATGCGCTCGTCCAGCTCACGCGCCTTCAGCTGGCCGACGCGCAGCTGCGTGGTCACGAAGTCAGCATCTTTCAGTGCCAGGCGACGATCCAGCGTTTTATGCACGGTTAAGGGCACGCCCGCTTTTTCAACCATGCGTTTGCACAGTTCAAAAATAATATTCAGCTTCTCCTGACCTTCTTCAACATCCACCAGCCATAATTCGCTGACCGGTAATTCATGATACCGTTTCAGGAAACCTTCAAGTAATTCCGGAGTATAGCTGCTGCCGCCACCAATGGTTACGACTTTTAATTTCTGTTGCATAATATCTCCCTTAGCGTATCAGGTTAATCGCCTGCAAGGTATAGCGTGCTCTTCCCGCTATTTGGGCAAGCCATTACGTCACTGTTCCTGGCGGATAAACCGCCGAAAGTTAATTAATTACCGTTAAATTTTTGCGGTAACTGTTCGGTGTGAATGAAGTCAATTTTTTAAAGGTTTTAATAAACAGACTGGGACTGCTGTAACCCGATTCGTAAGCGATATCGGTGACAGAGTAATTAGTAATTTCCAGCTGTTTTTTGGCAAAGTTAATGCGGATTTCATTAATAATTTGCACAGGCGTTTTACGGTAATAACGCTGCGTGGCGCGCGTCAAATATTCCTGCGATTTACCCGACAGCGCCACCATATTCTCCAGGGCGTTATCGCTGAACTGTCCTTTGTCGTGCATCAGCTCCACGGTACTACGCAGCCACTGAGGAATATCATCCACCACCTGCTGTTCTTCACGGTGATGGCGGAGGCGATTCATGACGTAGAACGTCACGGTTTCAATAAATTCATCAAATTCATTGTCGCGGAAATTCAGCGAGGCGATAACCGTTTCAATCCAGGTCATAAACTCATTTTTAACGCGATACACCTGTGACGCCACAAAGCAGAACGGCACCAGCGGCAGATAATGCTTCTCGAAGAAACGCCTGCTCACGCCTACGTTCAGAATGCGCGTCGCACCAAACTCATAAAAGCTCTGGTGATAAGATCCCATCGGCAGGAAGACGAAATCGCCACGCTCAAGCAGGACGCGCTTACCGTTGATCTCCTGATAGTAGCGACCGGTCAGAACAATCGTGAACTCGTAGTAGTCATGCTGGTGCAGACCGCTGGCGCTCTCCGTTTTGTTGTAAATCACCACGTGAAAATTCTTGCCATTAAACAGCTGCTGCTCATGTGCGGTTTTGATTTCCATCGTGCTGACCTCCTGCTACTTCATCCTGACTTATTGCATCTTCTCGTGAAGCTCGATGAGCTCCGCTACCAGCTCGCGTGCCAGCATGGAGGTCATCAGATGATCCTGCGCATGTACCAGCACCAGACTCACTTTCATCTTCCCTTCGCCCTGGTCGCTTTCGATAAGCTTCGTCTGCACCAGATGCGCTTCGTTTAACGCCGTACGGGACTGCTCCATCATGGTTTTCGCGGCAACGAAGTCGCCCTGCTTAGCCTGCTTAAGCGCCGCATACGCCAGGCTGCGTGCCTGCCCGGAGTTGATGATGAGGCCCATCACCACCTCTTCCAGATCGTTCTCTGCGGTTTCTTCGGCAACGATACTCTCTAAATCTAACATTTTTTAAGCTCCTTTCCGCTGGCGCGGGTTGCCCCGCGCCGTGCAATTTTAGAATTTCAGTGCGAGGGCGATATCCTCTTCGCTCTCTTCTTCATCGATAACCGTTGCGGCCTTGTTCGCAATCGCCACGAACGGCATGTAGAGCAGGGTTGCAATCCCGAGGTTGAATATCGCCAGCAGGAAGGCGGCCACGCTACCATTGGTGTTGAAGAACGCGCCCAGACCAGCCGGCATCGTCCACGGCGCAATGTTGGTCACCGGCGGGATAATGCCCAGGTAGTACGCCGTCAGCGTAATCGCGGCCAGCAGCGGCTGAACCAGGATGAAGGGAATGAACATCACCGGGTTCATGATAATTGGCAGACCAAACAGGATCGGCTCGTTAATCTGGAAGATGCCTGACGGCAGGGCCAGCTTCGCAACCTGACGATGGTCAGCGCGGCGAGAGACAATAAAGACCGCGATGATCAGACCCAACGTCGCCCCGGTACCGCCCAGGAAGATATAGGAGTCAAGCATCGGCTTCGCCCACACATGGAAGGTTTTACCGGCCGCCAGCGCCGCATCGACGGAGCCGTACTGCTGGTAAAGCGCGACGTTTTCCAGTGCCCATGGGGTCATAATACCGCTGTCCAGCGCCGCCAGTGCCAGTGAACCATGCACGCCGAAGAACCACAGCAGGGAGGTAAAGATGACATACGCCCAACCGACCACGCTACCCATCGACGCCAGCGGCGTTGAGATAGAGTCCATAATGATCTGGTGGAAGTTTGTGCCCCAGTGAGAGAGCGCCCAGGCAATAATCCCCATGATGGAGAGAATAATGAAGCCCGGAATCAACGCGGAAAATGAACGAGAAACAGAGGCCGGAACGCTATCCGGCAAGCGGATAACCCAGTTACGGCGAATAATGAAGGTGAACATTTCGGCCACCACCAGCCCGATAATAATACCGGAAATGATGTTTGCCCCACCCAGCCAGTTGGCGCCAACGGCATAAGCGTCGCCCACGCTGTACGGTGTGACGGTCATGAACGCGGCAATGGACAGTAAGCCTGCCGCCAGCGGATCCACTTTACGCTCTTCCGCCAGCGCCATTCCAATAAAGAAAGGCGCCATTAGCGACATAATACCCAACGTACCGTTGTATACGTTGCCGCCAATGGCTTTTAAACCATTAAGGGTTTCAATAGTTGAAGCATCTAGCCTAATTCCTAATGAATAAAAAAAGGAACCTTCTCCAAAGCTCAGAAAAACGTTGTTAATTAAAACGAACATTGCCCCGGCTAATGTCAACGGCATTAATTTAATAAAGCCGTTCTTGATGGCATTAACGTGAGGCTGCTTTCCTATTTTAACAGCAAAAGGAAGGAGTACCTTTTCAAGTGAAGCGATGACTTTACTCATAGGAAAATACCCTTAAAGGCCGCAACGATCGTTACGGCAGATTGTGTGTGAAATAACTCTTTGACGGGAAAAATAAAAAATTAATTAGCAGCTTTTTTAATCGCCGCAACGGCAGCTTTTAATACACCTAAACCATCAATCTTGCCGTATAAAACGGAATCGATCACTTCGACCGGCTTATTGGGTAGCAGACGTTGAATTTCTGGCAGCATATAAGCGATTTGCGGCCCGAGTAAAATAACGTCTGCTGTCTGGCCCTTCTCGCCCGCCAGCGTTTCCGGAAACGCCTCAATCACCACAGGGACTTCATATTTTTCGGCCTGCGCGCGCATTTTAGAAACCAGCAGCGAAGTGGACATGCCCGCAGAGCAAAACAGATAGATATGTTTCTTTTCCATGATAACTTCCCTCTTGTTTGGCTACCCGCCGTCTCGCTATCACTCGACTCGCTATCCTGGCTGACGGGCAGTGTGCTGAACATTGTTTATCGTTGAAGTGAGTATACGCAATGGTACAGGGAGGGGATAATTCTGGATAGACTGAAATTGTCTCTCATTGACCTGGCTTGTTGACTACCTTCACATTTCAGGCAAATAATTCGCGCCAAGAAATAAGATTCACGTATGCATAAAAAAACCGGCCTTCCGGCCGGTTAGTTAACGCTCTCAGGCAAGCAGGCTTACTGTGCCTTAGGTGCCTGTGGGTCGGTGTCGTATTCGGCACAGGTCTGGTAACCAGAATTGATCACGTGACCCGTATCATCCAGGGCGACAAAGTAGGTCTCTGCCTTACCATCACGTTGACCCAGAATATAGGTCTGGCAGGTACCACGCGCGTGGATCATAGTAACTTCTGAAGAAGGTTTACCGGCAATGGCTGCAACCTGGGAACGCGTCATGCCTTTTTTGACGTCTTTTACCACTGGCTGTGTGAACTGATCTTTGGTGCGATCGTAAGCTGTACACCCTGCCAGCATAGTCAGTACCGCCGCTGCGCTTAAAATTCCTGCTACGTTCTTGTTCATATTCCGTCCTCTTGTTTATCAGCGTGTTAACTAAGCATGGGATAAAAATTACTATTGTTCAACTTTGCGAGTTACGCCAGACGAATTTCGGAAAATTCTAATAAAACAACGGTAAGCTGCTAAATCGCTGTAAAACAGTACACTCAAAACTGTGATCCTTGTCGTTTCCCCGACAAAGGGTTAGTTTTAACAGATCACACTTTCTGTTTGGTTCTGCATAGGGAGGGCGTAATGGCTCTGCAACAAGAAATTATTCAGGCGCTGGGCGCGAAACCTGCGATTGATGCCAATGAAGAGATCCGTCGTAGCGTTGATTTTTTGAAAGCTTACCTGTCTGCACACCCTTTCCTGAAGACGCTGGTGCTGGGTATCAGCGGCGGTCAGGATTCCACTCTGGCCGGCAAGCTGAGCCAGATGGCCATCTCCGAGCTGCGTGACGAGACCGGTGACACCGCGCTGCAATTTATTGCCGTACGTCTGCCGTATGGCGTGCAGGCTGACGAGCAGGACTGTCAGGATGCGATCGCGTTTATTCAGCCGGACCGTGTTCTTACCGTAAACATCAAAGGTTCGGTACTGGCAAGCGAGCAGGCCTTGCGTGAAGCCGGTATTGAACTGAGCGATTTTGTTCGCGGCAACGAGAAAGCCCGTGAGCGCATGAAAGCGCAGTACAGTATCGCAGGGATGACCAAAGGGGTCGTCGTCGGCACCGACCACGCCGCGGAAGCCATCACCGGCTTCTTCACCAAATACGGCGATGGCGGCACGGATATCAACCCCCTCTTCCGCCTGAACAAGCGTCAGGGCAAGCAGCTGCTGGCGGCGCTGGGCTGCCCGGAGCACCTGTATAAGAAGGCGCCAACGGCGGACCTGGAGGACGATCGCCCTTCCCTGCCGGATGAAGCCGCGCTGGGCGTCACATATGACAACATTGATGATTATCTGGAAGGCAAAACGCTCGACGAAGGTACCGCCAAAATTATCGAAGGCTGGTATCTGAAAACCGAGCACAAGCGCCGTCCGCCGATTACGGTGTTTGATGATTTCTGGAAAAAGTAAAAGCAAAACGGTAACTCAGTTTTACAGGCCGGGTAAGGCGTAACCGCCACCCGGCTCTTTTTTAACCACCGAACACCTGCTACACTGTATGCCTGAACAGTATATGGAGCAGTATGTGAGCAGGCGTCAATCCGCCCCGCGTCTTGAGTTTGAAGCGGCGGCTATCTACGAATATCCCGAGCATCTTCGCCCCTGGCTTGAGGCTCTGCCTAAACAGCCTGGCGTCTATTTCTTCCACGGCGACAGCGATACCATGCCGCTCTATATCGGCAAAAGCGTGAATATCCGCAGCCGGGTGATGTCGCACCTGCGTACGCCGGATGAAGCATCGATGCTCAGGCAGTCCCGGCGGATCACCTGGATCGAGACGGCAGGCGAACTGGGCGCGCTTCTGCTCGAAGCCCGGCTCATCAAGGAACAGCAGCCGCTGTTTAACAAACGCCTGCGCCGCAACCGCCAGCTGTGTTCCTTGCAGGTTAACGCAGGAAAACCGCAGGTTGTTTATGCCCGGGAAGTGGATTTTTCGCATGAACCCAATCTTTACGGTCTGTTTGCCAACAAACGTGCCGCACTGCAAACCCTGCAATCCCTGGCTGATGAATTACAGCTTTGTTACGGCCTGTTAGGACTGGAAGCCACCACCCGCGGTCGCGCCTGTTTCCGCTCCGCGCTGAAACGCTGCGCCGGGGCGTGTTGTGGAAAAGAGAGCGTTGAAGAACATCATGCCCGGTTTATGGCGGGCCTGGCCTCTATCAGCGTTAACTGCTGGCCGTGGGAAGGCGCGGTGGCGCTGAAAGAAACCCGCGATGCGATGACGCATTATCACATCATCCGCAACTGGCTCTGGCTTGGCGCCGTTGAAAGCCTGGATGACGCTACCGCCCTGCTGCGCACCCCTGCCGGGTTCGATCAGGATGGTTACAAAATTCTCTGTAAGCCATTATTAACCGGAAAATATGAGATCATCGTCCTCAGTGACCCGGCAGCCAGGTAATTTCACTGAACAGCAGCGACCCCTTCGTTTCCAGTAAACGGAGGGTATGACTGCCCGCTTCCCAGCTGGCACCCTGATCGGCGGTCAGTAATTTGTCGCCCAGTTGCCAGGCGCCACTTAAGACAAAGACCACCCCACCGCGTGACGCGAAGGTAGTGAACGTTCGGGTAGCAACGCGCACCTTTGCCTGGCAGCAATCCCGTCGGGTCATGATGTTGAAGTCCATCGACATCTGCCCCTCTGTGAGCACGGCTTTCACCGCCAGATCGCCCGCAAATCGGTAAGGCTGGTGATGCTTCAGGGTATGACAAAACGCCCTGCCTGCATCCAGGGTCACCTCGCCGCCTTCCAGCAGCGTAATCACCCGGTCAACGCCCGGGAACGCCGAGAATTCGCCGTTACTGGCGATGGAGGCAATACTGGCCCGCCAGAAAAAATCCCGCGTCGCGGGAGGAAAACAGCAAATCTCACGCGTCTCACCCGCACCATTACGCCAGAGACTGACCGGCATTTTACGGATATCAAAGAATTCCATGACCACTCCTGAAGGACGCACCGTGCGCCAGGGCATTTTCACAGACGTATTATCGGCAGCAGTCAGGCCAGACCTTAGGCATGGGATAAAAGAAAAACCGCCGGTCCTGTCCACAGCGTTTTCGCTTTTGTAGACAGGAGCCCGGCGGTCTTAAGAGAGTGAACCGATTATTCGGTTGGTGCAGGCATTTTACCTTCCGGCGCTGCACGTTCTGTCAGACGCTTCTCAAAATTGGCATTAAATTGCTTTTTCTGTTCCGGCGTCAGAATGTTGTAAATCTTGTTCTGGGTTTCCATGTGGGCCAGCATGCGTGCTTTATGCTGCTCGGCCATTTTGTCGATCTGCGCTTCCGCTTTTGCTTTATCGAAGCTGTCGCTGGCAATGATGTCATGCATTGCGCGGCGCTCTTCCAGCGGAGGACGTTTCATCTGGTCACGCTGGCTTTTCATGATGTCGCGGATCAGCTGCTTCTGCGCATCGGTGAGGTTCAGATCTTTAAACATCATCATCTCATGGTGCATACCCGGCTTGCCTTTATGATGCATCATCATTTTGCCTTCCGTCGGCGCGGCGGTAGTGGTCGCGGTATCGGCGGCGAACGCCATGCTGGTAGCGCCCAGAGCCAGGGTAGAGGCAACAAACAGTGCAGTTAATTTACGCATAATGTCTTTCCTTACTTTCAGTTATTCTTCGGCGCTATGCCGTGTTGACGAGATTAACTTTACGGCGTTTATCGTCAATTAGTCAGAGCAACGGTAAAACAATGAAAGTGTAAAAAACAACTTTTCGCCAATTGTGGAGAAATTAAGGAAAAAGCGTGGAGAGATGAAACAAAAATATTCAACAGGATGATTTTAAAGAGATTATGGAGAAGTATAGCGAAGTGCCGTTTAATAATAAAGCAATTCTCCAGGAATATTCCGCAAACAATACCAGAGCGCTTTTAACGCTAAGAAATTTATTCTTCATTTCCCCTCCGGTCTGCGCGAGGGGAGACGTTCAGGGCATTTTTTCCAGCATCAGACCTGCTCGCAAACCAAACGCGACCGACGGATTAGGAAATAAAACATATTCCGTGGATTTCTGTACCGCATAGCGCGTCTCACCATCTTCCGCCAGCAGGACGCCCTGGCGAAACGGCGTAAAGTTCAGCGTATGGGGTGCCATATGAAGCTGGAAAGCCTCGCTTTGACGCGTGATCTGCTGCACGACCCGATAGCGCACGACGGGTTCCCGGGTGGGTTCCGGCGCAACCCCGGCTAGCAACGCCCGGAGCGCCTGATGCGTAGGGGTAAAACGCGTCAGGTCGTTTTGCCCGAACGGCAGCGCTTTTCCCAGCTCCAGGGTGCAGGATAACGCGCCAACATTCTCGCAGGTGAAGTGGGTAAACGTGCCGCCTGGTGTCTGGTGGAAGACCAGTGCCTCCAGCCCCGCATCGCCAAGCCAGGTCAGAAACGCCTCATCCCACGGCTGATGACGCTGCGGTAACACGCCAAAACGCACATGGTACGAGGCGCGAATGGCCGTATGCAGATCAAGGTGCCAGCGCGTTTCCCCCGCCCCGGCAAAAAACGCCGTGACCACCTTCTCCAGCCATTGCGCGCGAGTCGTCTCATCACTCTGTGGAAACTGCGCCCAGCGACCACCAAACATGCGGTTGATGTCGCTCACGAGATACCGTTTATTTTGCGCCAGCGCAGGCGGATTTCCCAGTACCACCAGCAGACGGCAGTGCAGCGTGATCTCTGCGCGATACAGCGCGCGCAGCAATAGTTCGACAATCTCCACGGGCGCGGTTTCGTTTCCGTGAATGCCGGTAGAAAGCAGCAGCGACAGGTTATATTTCCCCGTCGGCGTGAGTTCAAGCACGCCCGGCCCCAGCCATCGCCAGTGGAACGAAGGGCCTGCCCCCTCTTGCCGCTCCGGTGTCTCTTCGGCCAGCGTCAGCGCCAGTAAGTTTTCCATATCGTCTCCTTAGCGCTGGAACGGATAAACCGATCCCAGTTGCAGGATGGTTGATAATGCATCCAGCGCTTCGCGGCCTTCGCGCAGCAGCTGCGGATCAACCAGATCGGCCTGAACCAGACGGTCACGATAATAGCGGTCCACCCAGTCATTGAGAGTATTGAACAGCGTGTCGTTCATCATCACCGCCGGATTCACGGCCTGCAATTCCTCCGGCGTTAACACCACGCGTAGTCGCAGGCACGCCGGTCCCCCGCCGTTGGCCATACTTTCCCGAAGATCAAACACGCGCAGTTCATCAATCGGGTTATCCGCCTGCACCAGTTCGCTGAGATAGCGCCAGACGCCCTGATGGTTGTGGGACTCCTGCGGCAGCACCAGCATCATGCTGCCGTCATCCCGGCTCAGCAGCTGGCTGTTGAACAGATACGTTTCGACCGCGTCCTGCACGCTTACCGCCTGCGTGGGCACCTGAATCGGCATAAATCCCGGCACGCGTTCGCGCAGCGTGGCCAGCAACTTTTCCTGATGGGCAAACGCCTGCTCGTGGCAGAACAGTACCTGACGGTTGGAAACGGCAATGACGTCGTTATGAAACACGCCCTGGTCGATCACCTGCGGATTTTGCTGGGCAAAAATCACCTGAGAAGGATTAACCTGGTTCAGCCGCGCAACCGCCTGGCTTGCGGCTAAGGTTTGTCTCGCCGGATAACGAACCGGCGCGGCGTGGCCGCCCTCTTCCCGTCCATAGATAAACAGCTGCAAACCCGGCTCGCCATAGTCGCCGCCCAGACGGTTGTGGTTTGCCGCCCCTTCATCGCCAAACATCGCGACCTGCGGCAGCGCCGAATGTACCTCGAAATGCGCATCATGATTAAAAATGGCGCGCAGCACGCGCCCGGTGGTCTCCGCTTCGCTGGCGCGGTGGAATTTGTTGTTCAGGTTAGCAACGGTCAGATGCACTTTGCCGTCCAGCGTATCCGCCGACGGCGCAACGGTGGCGGCATTCGCCACCCACATCGAGGAGGCTGAACTGGCTGCGGAAAGCAGGTGTGGCGTCTGCGTGCCTGCTTTTTCCACCACCTGTTCATCCGTACCGCTGAACCCCAGCTGGCGCAGCACGGCCACGTTTGGGCGCTCCTGCGGTGGGATCACCGCCTGCGGGAAACCGGCATCTGACAGCGCCTTCATTTTCAATAGCCCCTGCTTCGCCGCCAGCTTCGGGTTCGAGACCTGGAAACGGTGCTTCGTCGAGGCTTCATTACCGAACGACAGCCCGGCATAGTGGTGCGTCAGCCCCACGAGGCCGTCAAAGTTAACCTCACGCGCTTTCATGGGCGTCACCCTCAGTAAAATCCAGCCCCGGATTCAACGTCTCCGGCAGCGTCAGCGCCGGGGTTTCCAGGCTTGCCATCGGCCACGCGCAGTAATCGGCGGCATACCAGGCGCTGGCGCGATGGTTGCCCGACGCCCCTACGCCACCAAACGGCGCAGTGCTCGCCGCACCGGTCAGCGGTTTGTTCCAGTTCACGATCCCGGCGCGCGCTTCCAGCAGCAGCTGGTCGAATTTCTCGCGATGCGGCGATATCAGGCCGCTCGACAGGCCGTAGCGGGTATTGTTGGCCATCTCGATCGCCGACTCAAAATCGTCATAGCGCCAGACGCACAGCAGCGGGCCAAAGACCTCTTCATCCGGCACGTTGCTCGTCGCACTCATCTCAATAATCCCCGGCGTCAGCAGCGACGTGCCCGGCTGAACCAGCTTCGGCTCCAGCAGGGTTTTCGCCCCGCGCGCCACGTGCTCCTGCCACGCTTTCAGTACGTTCAGCGCCGCCTGCCCGGAGATCAGCCCGCCGATAAACGGCTGCGGGTCGGCATCCCATTTCGCGGGAACCAGACGCGCGCTCACCTCCACCAGACGCTTCAGGAACGCATCCCCCTGCGCGCCGCGCTTAACCAGCAGGCGGCGGGCGCATGTGCAGCGCTGTCCGGCGGTAATGAACGCCGACTGAATGGTCAAGTGGACCGCGGCATCGATATCCTCCGGATCTTCCACAATCAGTGGGTTGTTGCCGCCCATCTCCAGCGCCAGAATTTTTTCCGGTTGCCCCGCCAGCTGACGATGCAGCTGATAGCCCGTTCCGGCACTGCCGGTAAACAGCAGACCGTCAATGTCGCTCAGCGCACTCAGCGCCTGACCGGTTTCACGCCCGCCCTGCACCAGATTCAGCACCCCCGGCGGCAGCCCCGCCTGCTCCCAGAGTTTTACCACTGCTTCTCCGGTTAAGGGGGTTAACTCACTCGGCTTGAAGATGACAGTATTCCCCGCCAGCAGCGCAGGCACAATGTGCCCGTTCGGCAGATGCCCGGGGAAGTTATACGGGCCAAACACCGCCAGTACACCGTGCGGACGGTGGCGCAGCGTGGCCGCGCCGTCTGGCATCTCGGTATGCTGCTCGCCGGTGCGGGTATGGTACGCCTTCACCGATATCGCAATTTTGTTGATCATCGCCGTGACTTCGGTTGTTGCCTCCCAGCGCGGCTTACTGGTTTCGCAGGCAATGATGCGGGTCAGCTCGGCTTTATTGGCCTCCAGCAGCGCAGCAAATTTCTCAACCAGCGCCTGGCGCTCGGAGAATGGCCGTTTCGCCCACGCCGGAAACGCGCGGCGTGCAGCCTGACAGGCCTGCTCAACCTGCCCGGCGCTTGCGTCGTTCCCAGACCAGAGCACCTCCTGGCCGACCGGGTTAGTTTTTGTCCGCGCGTCACCTTCGCCCGTAACCCAGTCACCGTTAATCCATAGAGTCATGCTGTTTTCTCCTCAGGGCAGAGCCGCACCAGGCGAACCGTGTCGCCAGCGTTACATTTCAGGGCATCCAGTTGCGCAGCCGTCAGTACCAGACGCTCGCATGATGGGTTGGTTCGCACCAGCATGGCGCGGAAGTTGGTGTAATTCTCGTTCGAGACCAGGCAGGCTGGCCACTCGCCCGGCGCGGGCTGGCCTTCTGAAACCTCAACCAGGCGGCTTTTACGGATGGCGCGAACGCGGTCAATGTCGCATTCCAGCGTCGGGCCGCCGTCGAAGATGTCGACGTAGTTACGGTAGCGAAATCCCTCTTTCTCCAGCACCGCGCGGGCCGGGGCGGTTTGCGGGTGAACTTCGCCGATCACCGCCTGCGCTTCTGGCGTTAGGAAATGGGTATAAATAGGATGCTTCGGCATCAACTCGGCGATAAACGCCTTCTGACCGGTGCCGCACAGGTAATCCGCCCGGCTAAATTCCATGGAGAAGAAGCGTTCGCCCAGACTCTCCCAGAACGGCGAGTAGCCCGTCTCATCAATCACGCCGCGCATCTCCGCGACCACTTTTTCGTTGAAGCGGTCGCGAAAGGCGGCCATAAACATAAAGCGCGATTTGGAGAGCAGATAACCGTTGCCCTCTTTGCGCCAGTCCGGATCGAGAAACAGTGTGCAGAGTTCGCTGGCGCCGGTATGGTCATTACAGAGGAAGAGCGTCGGCAGCGCGTTGTAAACGTTCAGCTCTTTCGAGGCGTGGACCATCGTGCCGACGCGGTAGTTGTACCACGGATCATTAAGCCCGACGGCCACCTCGATAGCGCAAATCCCCGCCACGGTCCCCGTGTCGGTATCTTCCAGCACGAACACATAGCCCTGTTCGCTTTTTGGCAACGTCCCCTGCCAGGTTTGCAGGGCGCGCTCAATGCGCGCCGACAGCGTTTTTTCATCGGCAGGCAGCGAGGTCAGCCCGCCCCCTGTCTTACCGGCAAGCTGCATAAGCCCGGCGAGATCGCCGTGCGCAACGGGACGAATGACCATCATGATGACACCCCGGACTTCACCTGTTCGCAGGCCAGCGCAAAACGATCTAAGCCAGTTCTGACCTCTTCCTCGCTGACGATCAGCGCAGGGGCAAAGCGCACCACGTTAGCACCGGCAATCAGCACCATTACGCCCTGCTTTGCCGCTTCCTGTGAAATCAGCTTCGCTTTGCCGGCAAACTCAGGGGCAAGCTCACAGCCTATTAACAGCCCCAGACCGCGGATCTCTTTGAACAGGCCAGTTTTGCTGTTAATGGCCGTGAGTCGCTCAACAAACCACTGGTGACGCTGCTTCACGCCGTTCAGCACCTCAGGGGTGTTGATGATATCCAGCACCTGTCCGGCGACAGCGGTTGCCAGCGGGTTGCCGCCGTATGTGGTGCCATGAGTGCCCACGGTCATCACGCTGGCGAATTTTTCGGTGGTCAGCATCGCCCCCACCGGGAAACCGCCGCCGAGCGCTTTGGCTGTTGAGAGCACATCCGGGGTCACGCCATAGTGCATGTAGGCATACAGCTCACCCGTGCGGCCCACGCCGGTCTGGACTTCGTCAAAAATCAGGACCGCGTTATGCCGATCGCACAGCTCGCGCAGCCCTTGCAGGAACGCTTTCTGGGCGGGCATGACGCCGCCTTCCCCCTGCATGGGCTCGACAATCACCGCACAGGTGGTGTCGTCAATCAGCTCGCTGGCAGAGTGTAAATCGTTATACGCCGCATGACGGATATCCGGCGGCAGCGGCGCAAAATCCTGAGAATATGAGGGCTGACCGCCCGCACTGACGGTAAACAGCGTGCGGCCATGGAAAGCATTTTTAAAGGCTACGATGCCGCTCTTATGCGCGCCGAATTTATCGTGCGCATATTTGCGCGCCAGCTTCAGCGCCGCTTCGTTCGCTTCCGCGCCGGAGTTACAGAAAAAGACTTTTTCTGCGAAGGTGGCGTCGATCAGCTTCTTCGCCAGAAGCAATGCCGGTTCGTTGGTATAACCGTTGCCGGTATGCCAGAATTTCGCCGCCTGGTCATTCAGCGCCTGCCGCAACGCCGGGTTTGCATGCCCCAGCGCATTCACCGCAATCCCACCTGCAAAGTCGATATACTCTTTGCCCTGCTGATCCCACAGGCGAGAGCCTTCCCCACGTACCGGAATAAAAGCCGCCGGAGCGTATACCGGCATCATCCATTCATCGAAATTTTCACGCGTAACTGACAGAGACATAGCGACCTCATCCGGTAAATAAAAGGTTGTTTAAATGTTAAATAATTGAGTGTTTGCACTGTGAATGTAGATTGCAGCGTTCGTGCCAGCCAGCGATAAAAATGCATAAATGGGTTTGGGTAACAGAATATCAATGAGTTACAATATGGAGATATTCACTTATAATGCATAAGTAGTGAATATTTTTACGACAAGCGGCGCTTTGCCGCATGAAAACAAGAAAGAGTATGCAGAGGCCAAATATAATTCTGGAATTGTGATCGCTCGCGTAATTTATCGGTCGTTTACGCCCTGTTCGAGGGCAAAACGCGCCGAAATGGTGCAAATATTGCACCGTTGGCATTATCTGTCGCAGTAATTGGGCGAAGCGGATAACAGACGACGTAAATTCTGCTACCATCCTTGCACTATTCACCTTGCATTGGCAGCGACTATGAAATTTGTCTCTTTTAATATCAACGGCCTGCGTGCCCGCCCTCACCAGCTTGAAGCGATTGTTGAGCAACATCAGCCAGATGTGATCGGCTTGCAGGAGACAAAAGTTCACGACGATATGTTCCCGCTCGAAGAGGTAGCGAAGCTGGGCTATAACGTTTTTTACCACGGTCAGAAAGGCCACTACGGCGTTGCGCTGCTGACCAAAGATACGCCGGTGTCGGTGCGCCGTGGCTTCCCGGGTGACGGTGAAGAGGCGCAGCGCCGCATCATCATGGCGGAAATTCCTTCCGCACTCGGCAATGTGACCGTCATCAACGGCTATTTCCCGCAGGGTGAAAGCCGCGATCATGAAACCAAATTCCCGGCCAAAGCGAAGTTTTATCAGGATCTGCAAAACTACCTGACAACCGAACTCAAAAAAGAAAACCCGGTGCTTATCATGGGCGACATGAATATCAGCCCGACGGATCTGGATATCGGTATTGGCGAAGAGAACCGTAAGCGCTGGCTGCGCACCGGCAAATGCTCTTTCCTGCCGGAGGAGCGCGAGTGGATGGAGCGCCTGCTGGGTTGGGGGCTGGTGGATACTTTCCGCACGGCTAACCCGGAAACGCAGGACCGTTTCTCGTGGTTTGACTACCGCTCTAAAGGCTTCGATGACAACCGGGGCCTGCGTATTGATCTGCTGCTGGCGAGCGCCCCCCTGGCCGAACGCTGCATCGAAACCGGTATCGACTATGACATCCGCAGCATGGAAAAGCCGTCCGACCATGCGCCGGTATGGGCAACGTTCAAGCTGTAAACTTCAGTGGATATTAAAAAAATCAGTCTCCTGTGCGCCCTTCTGGGCGCATTTGTTTTAATTGTTGTTTTGCTTCCTCCGGGCATGCTCTCCCTCGACACGCTAAAAATACACCAGCAAACGTTGCTCGCTCGTGTGGAGCAAGCGCCCCTTCAGAGCGCGCTGTTCTATTTTGCGGTTTACGTTCTGCTCTCCGCGCTATCGATCCCCGGAGCCGCGCTTCTGACGCTGCTCGGCGGGGCGCTTTTCAGCCTGTGGGAGGCGACGCTGTTGGTGTCATTTGCCTCGACGCTCGGCGCCACGCTTGCCATGCTCGTCAGCCGTTATCTGCTTCGAGACTGGGTGCAACGGCGCTTTGCCGCACAGATGAGCACGATAGATGCGGGAATGGATCGCGACGGCGCGCGCTACCTTTTTGCCCTGCGCCTGATGCCGTTGTTCCCGTTCTTTCTGGTCAATTTGCTGATGGGGCTAACCCGTCTCAGGGTGTGTCACTACTGGTGGGTCAGCCAGCTTGCAATGCTACCTGCCACCGTCATTTATCTGAACGCCGGACGCGAGCTGGGGAAACTCACCTCGCTGCGCGATATTCTGTCGCCGGGACTGCTGTTCGCCTTTACACTATTAGGGTTATTACCGCTGGTCACTCGCTGGCTGTTTTCCCGTTACATCCCTTCGATTAAAAAGTGAGGCATTATGCGCCGGGTGCGTTTTTGCGCGTTTCTGACGAGTCTGCTGCTGGCAACCTCTGCCTTCGCCGCAGAGAGCTGGCAATCCATTCAGCAACAGGCCACCGGGCAGACCGTCTGGTTTAACGCCTGGGGCGGTGACGAGGCCGTTAACCGCTACCTCGACTGGGTAAGCGGCGAGATGAAAACGCACTACGCCATCAACCTGAAGATCGTTCATCTGGCCGATGCCGCCGACGCGGTGAAGCGGATCCAGACGGAACATGCCGCAGGACGTAGCAGTAACGGGTCGGTGGATCTGCTCTGGGTAAACGGGGAAAACTTCCGCAACCTGAAAGCGGCAAACCTGCTGCTCACCGGCTGGGCGCAAACCCTGCCCAACTGGCGCTACGTCGATACCCGTAAACCGGTAACGGAAGATTTTGCCATCCCGACCGATGGGGCAGAATCCCCGTGGGGCGGCGCGCAATTAACCTTTATCGCCCGTAAAGCGAGTACGCCGACACCACCGGCAGATCCCCACGCGCTGCTGGTATACGCCCGACAGCACCCTGGCAAGGTGAGCTATCCGCGACCGCCGGATTTTACCGGCACGGCGTTTCTTGAGCAGCTACTGCTGGCGCTGACCGCCCATCCGGAGGCGTTAAAAAACGCGCCGGACAGTACCTTTGCGCAGGTCACCGCGCCGCTGTGGGATTACCTTGATACGCTGCACCCCCTGCTGTGGCGCGAAGGGAACGATTTTCCTCCGTCGCCTGCGCGCATGGATACGCTGCTGGCCAGCGGCAGTCTGAACCTGTCGCTCACCTTTAACCCCGCCCATGCGATGCAAAAGGTGGCGAGCGGTGAACTGCCTGCCGACAGCTACAGTTTCGGCTTTCTCAAAGGCATGATCGGCAACGTCCATTTTGTCGCCATCCCGGCAAACGCCAGCGCGAGCGCAGGTGCGAAAGTGGTGGCGAATTTCCTGCTGTCACCGCAGGCGCAGATCCGCAAAGCTAATCCTGACGTCTGGGGTGACCCGAGCGTGCTGGATGGCGAAAAACTGCCTGCGAAAGCGGCAAAACAGCTTCGCGCCTTTACCCCATCAAGCACGCCTGATGTGCTTCCCGAACCGCACGCCGCCTGGGTTAACGCCCTGGAGCAGGAATGGCTTCGCCGCTACGGAACCCGCTAAGCGGGCTGGTCTGGGCGGCAATGGCGGTCATCTATCTGCCCCTGCTTCCCGCCAGCGGCATGCTGCTGGCCCCGGCGTTTTCTCCCGGCAACTGGGCGACGCTGTTTGCCGACCCGCAGCTGCCGCAGGCGCTGGCCGCCACGCTGGTTTCCACGCTTATCGCGACGCTGGGCTCACTGTTTATCGCCCTGACCCTGCTTGCGCTTCTCTGGCCGGGTGAAGGCTGGCAGCGCCTGAGCACCCGTTTGCCGTGGCTGTTAGCCGTGCCGCACGTCGCCTTCGCCACCAGCGCGCTGCTGCTGTTTGCGGAAGGGGGGCAGTTTTACCGGATCTGTACAGTCTGTTCGCCGCAGCTTGACCGCTACGGTATCGGGCTTGGCCTGACGCTTGCGGTCAAAGAGAGTGCGTTCGTTCTGTGGACAATCTACGCCGCGCTGCCTGAAAAGCGCCTCGTACAGCAGAAAATTGTCCTGCATACCTTCGGCTACGGACGAATGCAGGCGCTCAACTGGCTCGTCCTCCCGGCAATCGCCCCCGCGCTGGGCGCCGTGATGCTGGCGGTGCTCGCCTGGTCGCTTTCCGTGGTGGATGTGGCGATCGTGCTCGGGCCGGGCAACCCGCCTACGCTGGCGGTGCTGGCCTGGCAGTGGCTCACCCAGGGCGATGCGCAGCAGCAAACCAAGGGAACGCTGCTGTGTCTGGTGTTGCTCCTGCTGCTGGCGGCGCTTGCCGCGGTGGGATACGGCTTCTGGACGGCATGGCGGCGCGCCCAGCCTGACCCCTCCGGGGTACGTCGCGCTTCGCATAGTGCGCTGCCCGCACGGGTGCTGGGCGGGTTACTGCCGCTGTGCGGCGTGCTCTGTGCGCTGGTTCTGCTGATGCTGGCACGCCGGGACGACATCGGCCCCGTCAGCGACAGCCTTTCACTGGGGCTGCTGTCCAGCCTGACAGCGCTGGCCATCCTCATGCTCTGGCTTGAGTGGGGATCCCAGCGCGGCGCGGTGTGGATCTGGCTGCCGCTCGCCCTCCCGGCGCTGCCCCTCGTGTCCGGGCAGTATGCCGTGGCGCTGTGGCTGGGCATCGACGGCCAGTACGCTGCGGTGCTCTGGAGCCATATGCTATGGGTTCTCCCGTGGATGCTCCTGGTGCTACAACCGGCCTGGCGCCGGCTCGATCCCCGGCTTATCCTCACTGCCAGAACGCTGGGCTGGCGGCGGGCGAAAATTTTCTGGCAAGTGAAATGCCCATTGATGGTTCGTCCGGCCCTGCTGGCCTTTGCCACCGGCTTTTCCGTGAGCATGGCCCAGTACATGCCTACCCTCTGGCTGGGGGCGGGACGTTTCACCACCCTGACGACGGAGGCGGTCGCCCTCAGCAGCGGCGGCAGCATTCCGATCCTCGCCAGCCGGGCGCTGGGTCTGTTGTTGTTGACCAGCAGCGTATTTGCCCTTGCCGCGCTGCTCTCCCGGCTCGTGGGCCGTCACAGACAAGGATTACGTTAATGCTGACCGTGAAAAATCTCACCATTGCGCCGCTCTTTCATGAGGTCAACTTCCGCGTCCCGGCGGGGGAGATCGTCACGCTGATGGGGCCCTCCGGGAGTGGGAAATCGACCCTTTTCGCCTGGATGGTGGGGGCGTTATCCGCTGATTTTAAGGCGCACGGCGAGCTGTGGCTGAACGATCGTCGCTGCGATATGCTCCCCGTGGAAACGCGCGGGATCGGCATTCTGTTTCAGGATGCCCTGTTGTTTGACGCCTTCAGCGTGGGGCAAAACCTGATGCTGGCGCTGCCGGCGCACATCGTCGGGCGCGCCCGCCGCAACGCGGTCGAGCAGGCCCTGGAGACTGCCGGGCTGGCAAACCACTACACCAGCGATCCGGCGACCCTTTCCGGCGGCGAGCGCGCCAGGGTCAGCCTGTTGCGCGCCCTTCTCGCCCAGCCGCAGGCATTGCTGCTCGACGAGCCGTTCAGTCGACTGGATAAAACGCTGCGCGCCTCATTCCGGGCGTGGGTATTCGAGGTCACTCGCCAGCGCAGGATCCCGGTGGTGCTGGTCACGCATGATGAGGACGATATTCCGCCCGGCGGCGAGGTGATTGAGATTTCTCGCTGGCAATAATGTGCTAACGCAATGTTTTTGGCTTCAGGAGAGACGACAATGCCCCCCTCTTTTAATGACGTCAGGTTTTTCGATGAAACGTGTTTCTCAACTGACCGCGCTGGCCCTGATCTGCGGCCTCGCCTCACTCTCCTCCACGGCGGCTGATATGCCCCACTCCCTCACGCTGGCTCAGCTTCAGACGCAAAACGGCGCGGTAATTGATACGCGCATCAGTGCGTTCTATAACGGCTGGCCGCAGACCCTGAGCGGAACGTCCGGGCATGAACCCGCCGCGCTTAATCTCTCTGCCAGCTGGCTTGGGGCAATGAGCGATGAACAGCTCAGCGGCTGGGCAAAACAGCATCGGCTTACGCCAGACATGCCGGTTGCGCTCTATGGCAACGATAATGACAACCAGACCGTCAAAACGCGGCTGGAGAAAGCGGGCTTTACCCACGTCTCCACCCTGAGCGATGCCCTGCAACAATCCGATCGTCTGCAACGTCTGGCGCATTTCGAACAGCTGGTTTATCCGCAGTGGATCCGCCAGTTGCAGCAGGGCAAACCCGTTACCGCCGCACCAGCCGGAGAGTGGAAGGTGATCGAGGCTGGCTGGGGTGCGCCGAAGCTTTATCTCCTGAGCCACATTCCCGGCGCGGGCTATATCGACACCAATGAAGTGGAAAGCGAACCGCTGTGGAATAAGGTCTCTGACGAAAAGCTGAAAGCGATGCTGGCGAAGCACGGGATCCGTCACGATACCACCGTCATTCTGTACGGTCGCGACGTATATGCCGCCGCGCGCGTGGCGCAGATCATGCTCTACGCGGGCGTGAAGGATGTGCGAATTCTGGATGGCGGCTGGAAGGCGTGGTCCGACGCCAGCCTGCCCGTTGAGCGCGGAACGCCTGCAAAGGTCAAGCCAGCCCCTGATTTTGGCGCGCCGATCCCGAGCCAGCCGCGGCTGATGGTGGATATGGAGCAGGCCCGGGGAATGCTGCACCGTCAGGACGCGTCGCTGGTGAGCATTCGTTCCTGGCCAGAGTTTATCGGTGAAACCAGCGGCTACAGCTATATCAAACCAAAAGGTGAAATTGCCGGTGCGCGCTGGGGCCATGCGGGCAGCGACGCGACCCACATGGAAGATTTCCACAATCCGGATGGCACCATGCGCAGCGCCGATGATATTGCCGCCATGTGGAAAACATGGAATATCCTGCCGGAGCAGCACGTTGCGTTTTACTGTGGTACCGGCTGGCGCGCGTCTGAAGCCTTTATGTACGCCCGCGCCATGGGCTGGCAGAACGTTGCCGTCTACGACGGCGGCTGGTACGAATGGAGCAGCCATCCGCAGAACCCGGTCTCCACCGGCGAGCGCGGACCGGAGAGCGCTCGCTAGCGGGTAAGTGACTTCAGCGTGATATAACCGCTCCAGATGCGCGTTGTGGTGGTCAGCCAGCACAACGCGCCAAACGCCCAGGCAAAGAGCGCGAAATGCGCCGGAAACAGGCAGCACAGCGCAAACAGCGCGATGGTCTCCGTTCCTTCCGTTAATCCTCCAATGTAATAAAGCGACTTGTGCGCGTAGCCGGGGTTGTCGATATCATGCTTCCCCGCCAGCGCGGCAAAGGCCAGGAAGCTGCTGCCCGTCCCCATAAACGCGAACAGCAGCCAGGCGGCGGCAATCGCATTGTCAGCCGGAGCGGCCAGCGCAAAGCCAAACGGCACCAGGGCGTAAAACAGGAAGTCGAGGGCGATATCAAGAAATCCTCCCGCGTCCGTCAGGCCCCGGCGACGCGCCAGCGCGCCGTCCAGACCATCCAGCAGCCGGTTCAGCACAATGGCGATCAGCGCCGCCGGATACCAGCCCAGCGCCAGAAACGGTAACGCCAGCACGCCAATCGCAAACCCGGCGAGCGTTAAGCCATCAGGCGTGATAAACGGTTTATCCAGCGCGGCGGCCAGCTGATTTAACCCGGGTTTCAGCCGGGGGTGCAGATGTTTATCCAGCATGTGGTTTACCTTTAAACGTGGCGCACAGCCCCTGAGTCGGGATATCCAGCGCGGCGTTAAAGCGGGCGGAAAGATTCTGAAAGGCAATCAGAGCCGTCATTTCGGTGATGGTCTCTTCCGTAAAGTGGCGCTTCAGCAGGCTTTTGATATTTTCATCCACCTCAGGCGGCGTGGCGGTGACCGCTTCCGCATAGGCCAGCGCCGCGCGCTCCTCTTCGCTGAACAGGGTGGAATTTTGCCAGTCGCTGACGGCCTGCACTTTATCCAGCGCCCCGCTCCGCTCGGCCAGACGCAGGCTGTTGGCATCAATACAAAATGCGCAGTGGCAGATCTGCGAGACCCGCGTCATTAGTAGCGATCGCAGAACCGGGGTCAAACGCGCCTTGCGCCGCTCCAGATAGCCGACAAACAGCGCCACCAGCCAGAAAAGACGCGGCATACGCCCCCACCAGCGAGTGGGGTTCAGCACCGCGCCGAAGTGTTTTTTCTGCATGGCGGCGATGGGGCTAAGGCTGACGGGAAGGGTTTCCATGGGCGCAACCCAGGCGGATATCTCTTTCACCTGATTCTCCTGATGACTGGACTCTTTGGAAGGGCACGATAATATGTCGTTTTTCGCTATTAATTATTGACGAACATGCTGAAAACACTCGATGTGGTTGCGGCCATCCTCGAAAATGAGGGCAAGATTTTGCTGGCGCAGCGTCCCGAACATGCCGATCAGCCAGGAATGTGGGAATTTGCGGGCGGGAAGGTTGAAGCCGGTGAGACCCAGCCGGAAGCGCTGATCCGCGAACTGCGCGAAGAGCTCGGCATTGAAGCCGTGCCCGCGCGGTATGTGGCAAGCCACCAGCGGGAGGTGTCGCAGCGGCTGATTCACCTCCACGCCTGGCATGTGCCTGAATTTAGCGGTGAGCTGAAGGCGCATTATCACTCGGCGCTGGTATGGTGTACGCCAGAAGACGCGTTCACGTATGATTTAGCCCCGGCGGATATACCGCTGCTGGAAGCGTTTATTCTTTTACGCGACGCCAGACCAGCGGGTTTGTACTGAGGGTGCGTTCATCACGCTGGCACTGCAACAGCACGCCATCCGCCCTGACCACTGCGCCTTCGGAATAGTTTTGATCCTGATAGATACAGCACTGATTACACGGCTGCGCGCGCTGGCCGCCAGCGCTAAAGACCTCTGGCGGCACGTTAACCTCGACATCCGGGCGAATGCGATCAGCCTGTGCCCCGGCGGACACCATCAAACATAACGCGGCCATTGCGTAACGGTTCATAGACTTTGTTTCCTTTGCATCGTTTATATCTATAACGGTCGATCCGGACGGGATCTTTAATGTATCTCGTCATCGCTTTTAGTTATGACGCGCGCCCTGTCATTAATTTCCCTTGCAGCATAAATTTCTGCTTGCCTCTCAAAGCGGTGCGGGTGGTATAGTCAAAAAAACGACACAAAACATCTCCGCCACACGCATAAATTATTATAAGAGGTTCTTATATCTATGGATCAGACACGCTCTCTGGAAAGCTTTCTTGCCCATGTTCAGCAGCGCGACCCGCACCAAAGCGAGTTTGCCCAGGCCGTTCGTGAAGTCATGACCACCCTGTGGCCCTTCCTTGAGGAAAATCCGCGCTACCGCCAGATGGCGCTGCTTGAACGTCTGGTTGAGCCAGAGCGCGTCATCCAGTTCCGCGTGGCGTGGGTGGACGATCGCAATCAGGTGCAGGTCAACCGCGCATGGCGCGTGCAGTTTAACTCCGCCATTGGGCCGTTTAAGGGCGGGATGCGCTTCCATCCTTCGGTGAACCTGTCGATTCTGAAGTTCCTCGGCTTCGAGCAGACCTTTAAAAATGCGCTCACTACCCTGCCGATGGGCGGCGGTAAAGGCGGGAGTGATTTCGATCCGAAAGGCAAGAGCGAAGGCGAAGTGATGCGCTTCTGCCAGGCGCTGGTCACTGAACTCTATCGCCACCTTGGGCCGGACACCGACGTTCCCGCCGGAGATATCGGCGTGGGGGGGCGTGAAGTGGGCTTTATGGCAGGGATGATGAAAAAGCTCTCCAACAACAGCGCCTGCGTCTTTACCGGCAAAGGTCTGTCGTTTGGCGGTAGCCTGATTCGCCCGGAAGCGACGGGTTACGGTCTGGTCTATTTCACTGAAGCGATGCTTAAGCGTCACGGGCTGAGCTTCGAGGGGATGCGCGTGGCGGTCTCCGGCTCCGGCAACGTGGCGCAGTACGCTATCGAGAAAGCGATGGCGTTTGGCGCGCGCGTGGTGACCGCCTCCGACTCCAGCGGCACCGTAGTGGATGAAGCTGGCTTTACGGCAGAAAAACTGGCGCGTCTGTGCGAAATCAAAGCCAGCCGTGACGGTCGGGTAGCGGATTATGCCCGTGAGTTTGGCCTGACCTATCTGGAAGGTAAACAGCCGTGGGGCGTGCCGGTGGATATCGCCCTGCCGTGCGCGACGCAAAACGAACTGGACGTGGATGCCGCCCGGACGCTGATTAGCAATGGCGTGAAAGCGGTAGCGGAAGGGGCAAATATGCCCACCACCATTGAAGCGACCGATCTATTCCTGGACGCGGGCGTACTATTTGCACCAGGCAAGGCGGCGAACGCTGGCGGCGTGGCAACATCCGGTCTGGAAATGGCGCAAAACGCCGCGAGAATGAGCTGGAAGGCTGAGAAAGTGGATGCCCGTCTGCACCACATCATGCTCGATATTCATCACGCCTGCGTGGAGTATGGCGGCGAGGCGTCTCAGACCAACTACGTGCGCGGGGCGAATATCGCCGGGTTCGTGAAGGTGGCGGATGCGATGATTGGGCAGGGTGTGATTTAAGGTTTATATCGTGCGGCCGGGTGCCCTCACCCCGGCCCTCTCCCATAGGGAGAGGGTGAAAACCGGGCGTATCAGGCCGCGCTTTTCTTCTTTTTAAACGGTTTCTTCGCACCCGCGCCTGGTGCAACCATCCCTCTGAAGCGCTTCACCGGCGTGCTGCGCGCCTGATCGATCAGCTGGTAAAGCGTCCCCACCAGCGGCTGCATAAAGTCCTGATAGCGGCACTGCTTCTCGCTGATCTGCGTCAGCACCGATTCCCAGTGCGCGGTCATGTCCGGCCTGGCGGCCAGCTCCGGCAGGGAATGAATCAGCGCGCGCCCCGGCTCGGTCGAATGGATATAGCGCCCCTTTTTCTCAAGAAAACCGCGCTTAAAGAGCAGCTCGATGATCCCCGCGCGGGTCGCCTCCGTCCCCAGACCGTCGGTGGCGCGGAGGATCTTCTTCAGATCTTTATCCTGCACAAAACGGGCGATCCCGGTCATGGCCGAAAGCAGCGTCGCATCGGTGAAGTGGCGCGGCGGCTGGGTCTGTCGTTCAACCACCTCCCCCTTCTCGCACAGCAGCTCGTCGCCTTTGGCCACGACCGGCAGCGGCGTACCGTCGTTCTCTTCGTCACGCTCTTTGTTGCCGAGCAGCGTGCGCCAGCCCGCTTCCGCGAGGAAACGCGCTTTGGCGATAAATTTGCCTTTGGCAATTTCCAGCTCAATAACGCACTTGCGGAAAACCGCGTCCGGGCAGAACTGCATCAGATACTGACGCGCGATCAGGTTATAGACTTTTGCTTCGTTGTCGGTCAGGTTGACGTTGCTGGTGCGCGCCGTCGGGATTATCGCGTGGTGGGCATCGACTTTTTTATCGTCCCAGCAGCGGTTATGGGTATCCGGGTTTACCGCCGGTTGCGGCAACAGATCCGGCGCATGGACACCAATGGCGTTCATCACCGAGTGGCGTCCGGCGAAGTGTTCCTCCGGCAGATAGCGGCTGTCCGAACGCGGATAGGTGATCAGCTTGTGGGTTTCATAGAGCTTCTGGCAGATATCGAGCACGTTCTGCGCGCTCAGGCCAAACTTTTTCGCGGCCTCGATCTGCAACGCCGAAAGGGAGAACGGCAGCGGTGCGGGCTCTGATTCCCGTTTGTCGTTATAGCTGGTGACTATCGCGGGTTGGCCGGTAATGCGGTTAACCACGTGCTCCGCCAGCGGACGATGCAGCAGCCGTCCCTCTTCGTCCTGATATGACTCACAGGCATCGCTCGGCTGCCAGACGGCGGTAAAGCGTTCGTCTTTCGGCGTGACGATATGCGCTTTGACTTCGAAGAAGTCTTTGGCGACGAAATTTTCGATCTCTTCGTCGCGACGCACCACCAGCCCCAGCACCGGGGTTTGAACACGCCCAACAGAGAGTACGCCCTGATAGCCCGCATTGCGTCCTAGGATGGTGTAGGCGCGGGTCATGTTGATCCCGTACAGCCAGTCCGCGCGGGCACGTGCCAGCGCGGACACACACAGGGGAATAAATTCGCTGTTGGCGCGCAGGCGCGAAATCGCGCGCTCCACCGCCTGCGGGTTAAGGTCGTTGATCAGGCAGCGCTGCACCTGCTGACGCTTTTCCGGCGCCAGCTCCAGGTAGTCCAGCACTTCATCGACCAGCAGTTGCCCTTCCCTGTCCGGGTCACCCGCGTGGACCACTTCCGTCGCCTCATGCAGGAAGCGCTTAATGACGTTGAGCTGTTTGGTGACGGAAGGACGCGGTTGCAGACGCCACTTTTCCGGCACAATCGGCAGATCGTTGAGATTCCAGCGGGCGTAGCGGCTGTCGTAGACATCCGGCTGCGCCTGTTCAAGCAGGTGCCCGATACACCAGGTGACCACCTGTCCGTTACCGCATTCGATAAAGCCATCACCTTTGCGATGCGGCTTGGGCAGCACGTCGGCGATGGCACGCGCCAGACTCGGTTTTTCGGCAATAAACAACCGCATCGAATTAACGGATCTCAATCATCGGGCGACCACCGCGGGCGGTCACCAGCTCACCAATGGCCGTCAGGGTGATGCCAAACTCGGCAGCCGTCGCCTGAACGTCAGCTTCAGCTTCTGGCGTCACCGCCAGCAGCAGACCGCCGGAGGTTTGCGGATCGCACAGCAGGTTACGCCATGCTTCCGGCATTTCGCCCATTAAATGGCCGTAGCTGGCGAAGTTGCGCTGCGTCCCGCCCGGAACGGCGCCCTGAGCAATGTACTCTTCCACGCCCGGCAGTTTCGGCACATCCTGATACCAGACCTGCGCCTGCACGCCCGCGCCCTGACACACTTCAGAGAGGTGCCCCAGCAGACCAAATCCGGTCACGTCGGTCATGGCCTTCACGCCGTCGATATTGGCGAATGCCGCACCGGCGAGGTTCATCTGGCACATCACTTCCGTTGCCAGACCAATATGCTCGGGCTTCAGCAGGGACTTTTTCTCTGCGGTCGTCAGTACGCCAACGCCCAGCGGCTTGGTGAGGAACAGTTTGCAGCCCGGTTGCGCCGTGCTGTTGCGCTTCACGCGTTCGGTGGGCACCACGCCGGTGACGGCCAGGCCGAAGATCGGCTCCGGCGCATCGATAGAGTGACCACCGGCCAGGGCAATACCCGCCTGCTGGCAGGCAAAGCGTCCGCCTTCAATCACGTCGCGGGCAATCTCCGGCGGGAGGGTGTTAATCGGCCAGCCCAGAATGGCGATCGCCATGATCGGTTTACCGCCCATCGCAAAGATATCGCTGATGGCGTTGGTGGCCGCAATGCGTCCGAAGTCGAATGGGTTGTCGACAATCGGCATAAAGAAGTCAGTAGTGCTGATAATGCTGGTGCCGTTACCTAAGTCATAAACCGCTGCATCGTCACGCGTTTCGTTACCGACAAGCAGGTTCGGGTCGACAAACTTCGCCTGCTCACTGTGCAGGATGGTCTCCAGCACTTTCGGGGAAATTTTACAACCGCAACCGGCTCCGTGGCTGTATTGCGTTAAACGAATGGTTTGCTCGCTCATGGACGTCTCCTGTCATCTCAATCGCGCTATGGTAGCGCTCATTCCATAAAGAGGTAAGTATGACTGTCTGAATTCTGCGGCGGATGCTCAGAATCCAGACAGTTTAGCGCGGGTAATTAAAAACGGCTGACGAAAGGCGTGGTGTCCGGCACGCTGATGGTGCTGGAGGCTTTAAGCTGCGGGGTGCCGAGATAGAGGAAGCCGACAATTTTATCGTGCTCGCCACAGGCAAAGCCATCACGCACGACCGAACTTTCGGTCAGCGGTCCGGTGCGCCAGATGCCATTGAAGCCCTGCGCGACGGCGGCCATTTGCATTGCCATTACCGCGCAACCGGCAGACATCTCCTGCTCCCAGACCGGCACTTTATGATCGGCCTGGCATTTTGCGACTACCGCGATGATCATCGGCGCACGGAATGGCGCGTTGCGGGCTTTATCAATCCCCTTCTCATCCTGGCCTGCGGCAACAGCCCCCTGCTCCAGCAGCTGGCTGAAGCGGCCGCGCCCTTCGCCTTCAATAATAAAGAAGTGCCACGGCTGCAATGTGCCATGGTCCGGCGCACGCATTCCGGCACGCAGAATGTTTTCCAGCTGCTCGCCGACGGGTGCCGGTTCGGCCAGGCGGGAAGCGCTACGACGGTTAACAAGCAGTTCAAGTGCGTCCATTGGTTAACTCCTTTCATGAAATTTACTCACAAAATTAACACGACAGCAGAATTTGTTACAGCGTGGCAGGCGATTCCTGCTGACAAGTGGCGGTTGGGTCATTACGATAACCGCACATTACCGTCCCGTGGCGACGGAAACAGTCCTTTTCTGGTTAGGGAGAATACATGCGAACCCTTTGGCGAATCTTTGCCGGTTTCTTTAAATGGACGTGGCGACTGCTCAACTTCGCCCGCAACCTGGTGATGAACATCTTTTTCATCTTCCTGGTCCTGGTATGCGCTGGTATCTGGATGCATATCAGCAACGCAAACCAGTCGCAGCATTCGACGCGCGGCGCACTGTTACTCGATATCACCGGGGTGATTGTTGATAAGCCATCGACCAGCAACCGTCTGGGCGTGATTGGCCGCCAGCTGTTCGGCGCAACGTCAGACCGTCTCCAGGAAAACTCCTTGTTTGATATTGTCGACACCATCCGTCAGGCCAAAGACGATCGTAACATTACCGGTATCGTGTTGGACCTGAAAGATTTTGCCGGCGCCGATCAGCCGTCAATGCAGTACATCGGTAAAGCGCTGCGCGAATTTCGCGACAGCGGTAAACCGGTTATTGCCATTGGCGACAGCTACACCCAGGGGCAATATTATCTGGCGAGCTTTGCCAATAAGATCTGGCTTTCGCCACAGGGCACGGTCGATCTGCATGGCTTCGCCACTAACGGTCTGTACTACAAATCGCTACTCGACAAGCTGAAGGTCACTACCCACGTCTTCCGCGTCGGGACCTATAAATCCGCCGTGGAGCCGTTTATCCGCGATGATATGTCCCCTGCCGCTCGTGAAGCGGACAGCCGCTGGATTGGCGAGCTGTGGCAGAACTACCTCGGCACCATTGCCGCTAACCGTCAGATTACCGCTGAGCAGGTCTTTCCGGGCGCGCGCGGCGTGCTGGACGGCCTGCGCAAGGTGGACGGCGATACAGCGAAATACGCGCTTGATAACAAACTGGTCGATCAGCTGGGTTCCAGCGCTGAAATTGAAAAAGCGCTGACCAAACAGTTCGGCTGGAGTAAAGAGGACAAAAACTACAGCGCCATCAGCATGTATGACTACGCCGCGAAAAAATCGGACGACAGCGGTGACAGCATCGCCGTGGTGTTTGCTAACGGGGCCATTATGGACGGGGAAGAAACGCCGGGGAACGTCGGCGGAGACACCACCGCGTCGCAGATCCGCGATGCGCGCCTGGATCCGAAAGTGAAGGCAATTGTCCTGCGGGTGAACAGCCCTGGCGGCAGCGTCAGCGCCTCTGAAGTGATCCGTGCTGAACTGGCCGCCGCGCGCGCCGCAGGCAAGCCGGTAGTGGTCTCGATGGGCGGCATGGCGGCTTCCGGGGGGTACTGGATCTCGACGCCAGCCAACTACATCGTGGCTAACCCAAGCACGCTGACCGGCTCGATTGGCATCTTCGGTGTGATCAACACCGTTGAGAACAGCCTGGATTATCTCGGCGTCCACACCGACGGCGTTTCCACCTCGCCGCTGGCAGACGTGTCCGTTACCAAATCCCTGCCGCCTGAGGTGTCTGAGATGATGCAGCTCAGCATTGAGAGTGGCTATAAACGTTTCATCACGCTGGTTGCGGACTCCCGTAAAAAGACGCCAGACCAGATTGACCAGATCGCGCAGGGCCACGTCTGGACCGGCCAGGATGCG
The DNA here is from genome assembly GCF_001037675.1 of Enterobacter sp. MGH119. Lineage (NCBI taxonomy): Bacteria > Pseudomonadati > Pseudomonadota > Gammaproteobacteria > Enterobacterales > Enterobacteriaceae > Enterobacter > Enterobacter sp. MGH119. The sequence goes on from NZ_KQ089929.1 coordinate 1,397,300, forward strand.
AAGAGCAACGGTCTGGTAGACAGCCTGGGTGACTTCGACGACGCCGTGAAGAAAGCGGCAGAGCTGGCGAAGCTCAAGCAGTGGCACGTGGACTATTATCAGGACGAACCGACGTTCTTCGATATGGTCATGGACAGCATGTCCGGCTCCGTCCGTGCCATGCTGCCGGACGCGCTTCAGGCTTATCTGCCGGCGCCGGTGGCGACCGCGGCGAAAGCCATGAAAGCGGAGAGCGACAAGCTCGCAGCCTTTAATGATCCACAGAGCCGTTACGCGTTTTGCCTGACCTGCGCGAACGTGCGTTAAAAACCGTCCCCTCTTCCCGTGAAGAGGGGATTTTTTCTTTTGAAGAACAAGAACTCATTACCATGCAGAAGAAATCAATATATGTCGCCTATACCGGCGGTACCATCGGTATGCAGCGCTCAGAAAATGGCTATATCCCGGTTTCCGGCCACTTGCAGCGCCAGCTGGCGCTGATGCCTGAATTTCACCGTCCGGAAATGCCGGACTTTACCATCCACGAATATGAGCCGCTGATGGACTCCTCCGACATGACGCCGGAAGACTGGCAGCATATTGCGGATGATATTAAAGCCCATTACGACCAGTACGACGGCTTCGTGATCCTTCACGGTACCGACACCATGGCGTTCACCGCCTCGGCGCTCTCCTTCATGCTGGAGAACCTGAGCAAGCCCGTCATCGTGACCGGTTCGCAGATCCCGCTGGCGGAACTGCGTTCAGACGGGCAGATCAACCTGCTTAACTCCCTGTACGTGGCCGCTAATTACCCGATCAACGAGGTAACGCTGTTCTTCAACAACCGACTGTACCGCGGGAACCGTACCACTAAAGCGCACGCCGATGGCTTTGACGCTTTTGCCTCACCTAACCTGCAACCGCTGCTGGAAGCGGGGATCCATATCCGTCGTCTGGGCACGCCGCCCGCACCAAATACGGCAGGCGAGCTGATCGTTCATCCGATCACCCCGCAGCCGATTGGCGTGGTGACGATTTATCCGGGGATCTCCGCCGACGTGGTGCGCAACTTCCTGCGCCAGCCGGTGAAGGCGCTGATCCTGCGCTCCTATGGTGTGGGTAACGCCCCGCAGAACGGTGAGTTCCTGAAAGAGCTTCAGGAGGCGAGCGATCGCGGGATTGTGGTGGTCAACCTCACCCAGTGTATGTCCGGCAAGGTCAATATGGGCGGCTACGCCACCGGTAATGCTCTGGCTCACGCAGGCGTGATAAGTGGTTTCGATATGACCGTTGAGGCAACGCTGACTAAACTTCACTATTTACTGAGTCAGGATCTGGATATTGATTCCATTCGCCGCGCCATGATGCAAAACCTGCGCGGTGAACTGACGCCGGACGAATAAGGAGATCCCATGAAGCAACGCGCCCTGTTACTGGTCGATTTGCAAAATGATTTCTGTGCGGGTGGTGCGCTGGCCGTCGCGGAAGGCGACAGCACCGTAGACGTCGCGAATTCGCTGATTGCGTGGTGTAAAGCTCGTGGTGAAGCGGTGGTGGCGAGTCAGGACTGGCATCCGGCAAACCACGGCAGCTTTGCCAGCCAGCACAACGTTGAGCCTTACAGCCAGGGCGATCTGGACGGGCTGGCGCAAAACTTCTGGCCCGATCACTGCGTGCAGCAGACGGAGGGCGCTGAGCTGCATCCGCTGCTGAACCAGAAGGCCATCGACGCGGTGTTCCACAAAGGTGAAAACCCAACCATCGACAGCTACAGCGCGTTCTTTGATAACGGTCATCGTCAGAAGACGGCGCTGGACGCGTGGTTGCGCCACCATGAGATCACCGAGCTGATTGTGCTGGGCCTGGCGACGGATTACTGCGTGAAGTTCACCGTGCTGGATGCGCTCCAGTTGGGCTATACCGTGAATGTCATCACCGACGGCTGTCGCGGGGTAAATATTCAGCCGCAGGACAGCGCTCAGGCGTTTATGGATATGGCCGCAGAAGGCGCAACGCTGTATACGCTGGCTGACTGGATGGAGACGCAGGCGTAAGCTTTTTAGCCGGGTGGCGCTGACGCTTACCCGGCCTACTTTCTCTGGTTTTGTAGGCCGGGTAAGCGTCAGCGCCACCCGGCATTTCTTCCCCAATCCCCATAAAGTGAACTCCCTCGCATCACAAGCGAAACGGCGATGCTATTCTCTTCAGGCTGTTTTTTCGCCACGCCTTTTCTGTGGCGTGGTTATTTTTATTCAGTCAAAGAGGAACTTATATGAAACGTTTGCCCTTGCTGGCAGCATTACCCTTGCTTTGCGCGTCACTGGCTTCCGCCGCGCCCCTGATGTCCGTGGGCTACTTCAATGGCGGTGGCGATGTTACCGCCGGACCGGGTGGCGATATTAATAAACTCGACGTCCGCCAGATCACCCACCTCAACTACTCGTTTGGTCTGGTCTATAACAACGAGAAAGACGAAACCAACGCCGCGCTGAAAGATCCGGCAAAACTGCATCAAATCTGGTTATCACCTAAGGTGGCATCCGATCTGGCGTTACTTCCTCAGCTTCGTAAACAAAACCCGAACCTGAAAGTCCTGCTTTCCGTTGGCGGCTGGGGGGCGCGTGGTTTTTCTGGCGCAGCGGCAACCAAAGAGAGTCGCGCGGTATTTATTCGCTCCGCGCAGGAGATCGTCAGTAAATACGGCCTGGACGGGATCGACCTGGACTGGGAATATCCGGTCAACGGCGCGTGGGGACTTGTCGAAAGCACCCCTGCCGACCGGGATAATTTCACCGCGCTGTTAAAAGAGATGCGTGACGCGTTTGGTAAGAAAAAGCTGGTCACGATTGCGGTGGGCGCGAATGCGGAAAGTCCGAAAAGCTGGGTGGATGTGAAAGCTATTGCCCCCCTGCTCGATTACATCAACCTGATGACCTACGACATGGCGTACGGTACTCAGTATTTTAACGCGAATCTGTATGACTCCAGCGACTGGCCAACGGTAGCTGCCGCAGACAAATACAGCGTCGAGTTTGTGGTGAATAACTATCTGGCCGCCGGGCTGAAGCCGCAGCAGATGAATCTCGGAATTGGTTTCTATGGGCGCGTGCCGAAACGTGCCGTAGAGCCAGGGATCGACTGGAGCAAACCAGACGCGCAAAACAATCCGGTGACGCAGCCCTACTTCGGGCCGCAGGAACTGAGCCTGTTCAAATCGCTTGGCTATGATCTGACCAAAGATACCTATGTGAAATACAACGATATCGTCCGCAAGCTGCTGAACGATCCGCAAAAACGCTTTACCGAGCACTGGGACGAACAGGCGAAGGTGCCGTGGCTGTCGGTGAAATCCGCCGACGGGAAGGCGCTGTTTGCGATTTCCTATGAGAACCCGCGCTCCGTGGCGATCAAAGCGGATTACATCAAGGAGAAAGGTCTGGCCGGCGCCATGTTCTGGGAGTATGGGGCTGACGACGAAAACCAGCTCGCGAAACAGCTGGCGGAGTCGCTTGGGATCCCGCATCAGTAGTAAGACAATCAAGCCCTCTCCCTTTGGGAGAGGGTTGGGTGAGGGCATAAACCCGCACCGTTATTGCATTTTCATCGTCGCAATCGGCTTCGGCGTGATGCCGAAGTCTTCTTTTAACTCGCGCTTGCTTTTCATCACCATCTGACCGTTAGTGTCGATGGTCATGTGCTGGGCGTCGGTATTGTGACGCGCCTGCCACAGCATCACCAGCTGCAAGCTGTTCTCTTTTTGCTCAGGTGTGAGCGCCACACCGTCCGGCCATTTTCCCAGCTCAACGGCCGTCACCAGACGCTGATAAACCTCCGGGGTCATACCTGCAATCATGTCATCAATATTCATGATCTCTCCCTTTCAAAGGAATAATTTGCTGAATCGTTTTTTCAACCCTTGGTCTGGTCGCCGTTTTCATCATCGGTAAAGCTCATGGAAGCCGAATTTACGCAGAAACGCTCCCCCGTCGGCTGCGGGCCATCCGGGAAGACATGCCCGAGATGGGCGTCGCAGTTCCCGCAACGAATTTCGGTGCGCACCATGCCGTGCGAGGTGTCCGTCAGGTAGCGGATCGCATCATCGCTGACAGGCTCGTAAAAACTCGGCCAGCCGCAGCCAGAATCGTACTTCGTCTGGGAGTTAAACAGCGGTGCATCACACACCAGGCAGTGGTAGACGCCTTCCCGTTTATTGTGCAGCAAACGCCCGGAAAACGGCGGTTCTGTGCCGTGATTTTGCGTCACGTAAAACTGCATCTCTGTAAGGTTTTTTTTCAAATCGTCGGGGTTACGTTGGTTCGACATATGCTTACATCTCGCTGTTGAAACAGACATCTTTTAACCCAGATTCTAACAAAACATTAACACCCGCGCGTGCACTTTTGTTCTAAACTTATGTGTCGCGAAAAGGCGGTCAGGCAATTGTGATCAATTTCACATTTTAATCCTGCGAGGCCTTTAAAATTCCGGGCGCAGCCCCCATGTGGTTGCTAGCTCAAAGGGAAAGTGAGGCGAGTCAGTCGCACAAACGTTAGTCACAGGATTGATTTGTCGCAATGATTGACACGATTCCGCTTGACGCTGCGTAAGGTTTTTGTAATTTTACAGGCAACCTTTTATTCACTAACAAATAGCTGGTGGAATATATGACTATCAAAGTAGGTATCAACGGTTTTGGCCGTATCGGCCGTATTGTTTTCCGTGCTGCTCAGAAACGTTCTGACATCGAAATCGTTGGTATCAACGATCTCCTGGACGCTGAATACATGGCGTACATGCTGAAGTACGACTCAACTCACGGTCGTTTCGACGGCACCGTTGAAGTGAAAGACGGCCACCTGGTTGTTAACGGCAAAACCATCCGCGTTACTGCTGAGAAAGACCCAGCTAACCTGAAATGGAACGAAATCGGTGTTGACGTTGTAGCTGAAGCTACCGGTATCTTCCTGACCGACGAAACTGCACGTAAACACATCACTGCGGGTGCGAAGAAAGTTGTTCTGACTGGTCCTTCCAAAGACAACACCCCAATGTTCGTTCGCGGTGCAAACTTCGAAACTTACGCTGGCCAGGACATCGTTTCCAACGCATCCTGCACCACCAACTGCCTGGCACCGCTGGCTAAAGTTATCAACGACAACTTCGGCATCATCGAAGGTCTGATGACTACCGTTCACGCAACCACCGCTACTCAGAAAACCGTTGATGGCCCGTCTCACAAAGACTGGCGCGGCGGCCGTGGCGCGGCTCAGAACATCATCCCATCTTCTACCGGTGCTGCTAAAGCAGTAGGTAAAGTACTGCCAGAACTGAATGGCAAACTGACTGGTATGGCGTTCCGCGTTCCAACTCCTAACGTATCCGTTGTTGACCTGACCGTTCGTCTGGAAAAAGCTGCTTCTTATGAAGAAATTAAGAAAGCAATCAAAGCTGCTTCCGAAGGCCCAATGAAAGGCGTTCTGGGTTACACCGAAGACGACGTTGTATCTACCGATTTCAACGGCGAAGTGTGCACTTCCGTGTTCGATGCTAAAGCAGGTATCGCACTGAACGACAACTTCGTGAAACTGGTTTCCTGGTACGACAACGAAACTGGCTACTCTAACAAAGTACTGGACCTGATCGCTCACATCTCCAAATAAGTTGAGATGAGTGCTTGATCCTAAAAGGCGACTTCGGTCGCCTTTTTTATTGTTTTTAGACAGAGGATTGCTTAATGATTAATAAAATTTTTGCACTTCCGGTAGTCGAACAACTTACCCCTGTGCTCTCCCGCCGTCAGATTGACGGTGCCGATATCATCGTCGTTGATCATCCGCGCGTTAAAGCCTCCGTCGCGCTCAATGGCGCCCACCTGCTCTCCTGGAAACCAGAAGGTGAAGAAGAAGGCCTGTGGCTGAGCGAGGCCACCTCGTTCAAAAGAGGGGCGGCGATCCGCGGCGGCGTACCGATTTGCTGGCCATGGTTTGGCCCGTCAGCGCAGCAGGGATTACCGTCTCACGGTTTCGCCCGTAACCAGCAGTGGACGCTGAAAGCCCACAACGAAGATGAAAACGGCGCGGTGTTGACCTTTGAGCTCCAGGCGAATGATGAAACGCGCGCCCTGTGGCCACATGAATTCACCCTGTATGCCCGCTTCAAGCTGGGTAAAACCTGCGAGATTGAACTGGAAGCGCACGGCGAATTCGAAACAACGTCCGCCCTGCACACCTATTTCAACGTAGGCGACATTCAGGCCGTTAAGGTGAGCGGACTTGGCGATACCTTTATCGACAAAGTGGATAACGCGAAAGAAGGCAAGCTGGACGACGGCGTGCAGACTTTCCCGGATCGTACCGACCGCGTATACCTGCACCCGGAAGCCTGTAGCGTCATCCACGACAGCGCGCTGAACCGCGGTATTGATGTGGTTCATCACCACCACAGCAACGTAGTGGGCTGGAACCCGGGCCCTGCCCTTTCCGTCAGCATGGCGGATATCCCGGATGACGGTTACAAGACCTTCGTCTGCGTGGAAACCGCGTGCGTGACCGCGCCGCAGAAAACCAGCGAAGAAAAACCGTCCCGCTTAGGCCAGACGATCAAGATTGTGAAGCGCTAATATTGTTCAGGCATCATAAAAAACAAACGGGGCGCAAGCGCCCCGTTTTAATGCATTACGTTCTGGTCAGAACTTGTAGGTCACACCTACAGAGAAGATGCCAGACCAGGACTTGTCGACCATCGGGCTGTCTTTCACTTCATCGCTCAGACGAATGTAACGGCCAGTACCGTACACATTCCAGTCACCGAGGAAGTTATACGATGCGGTGAGTTCCAGGTACGGGTCCCAGCCATCATCCGCGCTGTAGCTATTCAAACCACTGCGGCGAGACTCCGCTTTAGACACGCCATAGTAGTAGTCGTTGTAATTTTCGCTGCTGTACTGCACACCGATACCCGGCGTCAGCGTCACTGCGCCGTTGGTATAGCGGTAAAGCCACGCCAGATCCCAGATGAAGCCGTTGCTGTTGTCCAGGGTATCGCCCGCCAGCGCAGTGCGCAGGAAGCCATACTCGGTATTATGGACGTAAGAAAGCCCCGCCATCAGTGAGCTTCTGCGTTTGTCCAGTTGACGAAGCGCATTGCTGTCGCTGTCGCCTGGTTTAAAGTGCGTTGGGTCGTAATAGGCCATGATGGAGAGCTTATCGGCCGTATCGTTCCACAGATAGTAGCCGCCGCCCAACCCACGGAACCAGAAGTTATCGCCTTCATAGGTGACAACGGGGACAGGATAAACGTCGCGGTCATATTGCTTGTACGGGCTGTTAATCACGCCAGCACCCGCGCCAACAGTCCACTGGCTCTCAGCCTGTACGGTGCTCGCTGCGGTAGCGGCAAGGATGCCCAATGCCAGAAGTTTGAGTTTGGTCACAATCCATTCTTTCCTGTAGTCAAATAATCAGCGGGTGAAGTGTAACCGCCATTCCCGTACATCCCAAAATTTTTTGCGCACTAATCCGTTTGATTAACCCGTTATTTTTCATTTTTCAGATGACATCCCGCTTTCATTTATGTGACCGATAAATGAAAAACCCGCTTTTCGCTTATAACCGCAGTGGAAATTTTTGGATGAGTTATTGATATGTCATTGAAAGTAGATTTTATCCGTATGCAAGTTTTGCAATTGCCATCTACGCTTTAATTTAAGAAGAGGTTTTGCTGAACACCCTGCGGTTCATAGCCTTCGACCTGGCACACAGGTTGCTGCTCTGGCAGTGAGGTGCGAAAAATTCTCTTCCGGGAGCCTCCACTACTCATACGAACGGCTCTTATCCTGTGCTAAAAAACGAAAGGACGGCATGCCATGAATATATTCGATCACTATCGCCAGCGCTACGAAGCTGCCAAGGACGAAGAGTTCACACTGCAGGAGTTTCTTACCATTTGTCGGCAAGATCGCAGTGCCTATGCCAATGCGGCAGAACGGCTATTGATGGCTATTGGTGAGCCAAACATGGTTGATACTGCCCTGGAGCCACGGCTTTCCCGTCTCTTTTCGAATCGGGTGGTCGCCCGATACCCGGCGTTTGAAGAGTTCTATGGCATGGAAGATGCCATTGAGCAGATCGTCTCCTACCTGAAGCATGCCGCTCAGGGGCTGGAAGAGAAGAAGCAGATCCTTTACCTGCTGGGTCCTGTCGGTGGGGGTAAATCCTCCCTGGCTGAACGGCTGAAAGCGCTGATGCAGCGCGTGCCGATCTATGTGCTGAGCGCCAACGGCGAGCGCAGCCCGGTCAATGACCATCCGCTGTGCCTGTTTAATCCGCAAGAGGATGCGCAAATTCTGGAAAAAGAGTTTGGCATTCCGCATCGCTATCTCGGTACGATCATGTCGCCGTGGGCGGCAAAACGTCTGCACGAGTTTGGCGGGGACATCACCAAATTCCGCGTCGTGAAAGTGTGGCCGTCTATCCTCGAGCAGATCGCCATTGCCAAAACAGAACCCGGTGACGAGAACAACCAGGATATCTCGGCGCTGGTGGGTAAAGTCGATATCCGTAAGCTGGAGCATCACGCGCAAAACGACCCGGATGCCTACGGCTATTCCGGTGCGCTGTGCCGTGCCAACCAGGGGATTATGGAATTCGTCGAGATGTTTAAAGCACCGATCAAAGTGCTGCATCCGCTGCTGACCGCCACCCAAGAGGGGAACTACAACGGGACGGAAGGTATTTCCGCCCTGCCGTTTAACGGGATTATCCTTGCCCACTCTAACGAATCTGAATGGGTGACCTTCCGTAACAACAAAAACAATGAGGCGTTCCTTGACCGTGTGTACATCGTCAAAGTGCCTTATTGCCTGCGGATCTCCGAGGAGATCAAGATTTACGAAAAACTGCTCAACCACAGTGAGCTGGTCCATGCCCCTTGCGCACCGGGAACGCTGGAAACGCTGTCGCGCTTCTCGATCCTGTCGCGCCTGAAAGAGCCGGAAAACTCCAGCATCTACTCAAAAATGCGCGTGTATGACGGCGAAAGCCTGAAGGATACCGACCCGAAAGCGAAATCGTACCAGGAATACCGCGATTACGCCGGGGTCGACGAAGGGATGAACGGTCTGTCGACGCGTTTCGCGTTTAAGATCCTCTCCCGCGTCTTTAACTTCGACCACGCGGAGGTGGCCGCCAACCCGGTACATCTGTTCTACGTGCTGGAACAGCAAATTGAACGTGAACAGTTCCCACAGGAGCAGGCTGAACGCTACCTGGAGTTCCTGAAAGGCTACCTGATCCCGAAATACGCCGAGTTCATTGGCAAAGAGATCCAGACCGCCTATCTGGAATCCTATTCCGAATACGGCCAGAACATCTTCGACCGGTACGTCACTTACGCTGACTTCTGGATCCAGGATCAGGAGTATCGCGACCCGGATACCGGCCAGCTGTTTGACCGTGAATCCCTGAACGCGGAACTTGAAAAAATCGAGAAACCAGCCGGGATCAGCAACCCGAAAGACTTCCGAAACGAGATTGTGAACTTCGTGCTGCGCGCCAGAGCGCATAACAACGGCCGCAATCCGAACTGGACCAGCTACGAAAAACTGCGCACCGTTATAGAGAAGAAAATGTTCTCTAACACGGAAGAGCTGTTGCCGGTTATCTCGTTCAACGCCAAAACCTCAACCGACGAGCAGAAAAAGCACGACGATTTTGTCGACCGTATGATGGAAAAAGGCTATACGCGCAAACAGGTCCGCCTGCTTTGTGAATGGTATCTGCGCGTGCGTAAATCGTCTTAAAACAAGTGCCCGGTAACGCGCTTACCGGGCCAACAAAATGTCCGGCACTTACGGACGCTGCAAGTTGGCAAATGCAGTACGGGGGATATATGACCTGGTTTATTGACCGGCGTCTTAACGGCAAAAACAAGAGCACGGTGAATCGCCAGCGCTTCTTGCGCCGTTATAAAGCGCAAATTAAACAGTCGATCTCCGAGGCCATCAACAAACGCTCGGTGACCGACGTCGACAGCGGCGAATCCGTCTCCATCCCCAACGATGACATCAGCGAACCGATGTTTCATCAGGGGCGTGGCGGCCTTCGCCATCGTGTACACCCAGGTAATGACCACTTCGTCCAGAATGACAGAATCGAGCGACCCCAGGGCGGAGGCGGCGGTTCTGGCAGCGGTCAGGGGCAAGCCAGCCAGGACGGAGAAGGCCAGGATGAGTTTGTCTTCCAGATTTCAAAAGACGAATATCTCGATCTGCTGTTTGAGGATCTGGCCCTGCCGAATCTGAGAAAGAATCAGCACCGTCAACTCAACGAATACAAAACCCATCGTGCGGGCTATACCGCAAATGGGGTGCCCGCCAACATCAGCGTGGTGCGTTCACTGCAAAACTCGCTGGCGCGACGCACGGCGATGACGGCAGGCAAACGGCGCGAACTGCGCGAGCTGGAAACCAGCCTGAAAGTAGTGGAAAACACGGAACCGGCGCAACTGCTGGAAGAGGAGCGCCTGCGAAAAGAGATTGCCGAACTGCGGGCGAAGATCGACCGGGTGCCGTTTATCGACACGTTCGACCTGCGCTACAAGAACTACGAAAAACGCCCTGAGCCTTCCAGCCAGGCGGTGATGTTCTGCCTGATGGACGTGTCAGGTTCAATGGATCAGGCCACCAAGGATATGGCTAAGCGTTTTTATATTCTGCTCTATCTGTTCCTGAGCAGAACGTATAAGAACGTGGAGGTGGTCTACATCCGCCATCACACTCAGGCGAAAGAGGTGGATGAACATGAGTTCTTCTACTCGCAGGAGACCGGTGGCACCATCGTGTCGAGCGCCCTGAAGCTGATGGATGAGGTAGTGAAGGAGCGCTACGATCCGGCGCAGTGGAACATCTACGCCGCGCAGGCATCGGATGGCGATAACTGGGCGGATGACTCGCCGCTGTGTCATGAAATTCTGGCGAAGAAGATCCTGCCGGTGGTGCGTTACTACAGCTACATTGAAATTACCCGTCGCGCCCACCAGACGCTATGGCGTGAGTATGAGCATCTGCAAGCGATGTTTGATAACTTTGCGATGCAGCACATTCGTGACCAGGATGACATCTATCCGGTCTTCCGGGAACTGTTCCAGAAGCAGAGTTCTACAACCTCCAATTAAATGTTATTAATCAGCCAGTTAACCATGTTTTTCTGGCTGATTTTATTGCATTTCCATTCTTAATTTTCACTATATTTTTCATTCGCTTAGCTTTTATTTTGGGGAGTGCGATTTTGAAGAAGTGATAATGCAAAACTTCCTTTGAGCTTTAAGGATGGCCATCATGCGATGGAGGAAAAATCCTATCGTGCCGACCAAAACCACACAAAAAAACCAGCCGCTTATGGCTGGTTATTCGTCAGTGAAGCATGGGGAACTTTATCTATATTGCAGGGCAATCATCATCTAATGCACGATTGATGAAGAACGTCACTCTGCCCAACACTTCCACCTCTTCCAGAGCGGTTCCTTCTATTGCCTCGCCATCATCCGTGATCAATGACTTACCCATCAGTTTTGCAAACTGCGTGTGGCCGTCGCACAAAATTAACAATACATCTCCTGGCCTTTTTTTCGTGGCTGGCTCAATGACTGCAAACCCAACATCTGTTTCAAGCACCCTGCTTTCGGCCCCTATGTTGCACAGAACGGATGGAGAAAGTTGGCGTTCGACGTAATCGGTAGCAGGTGATGCAAATCCCATCAGAGGACCCTCCCCATGTTTCTCAGGATCCAGTACCGGTTATCGCTACCGTCTGTCGTCTTGTCAGCGAAGCCTGGCTGATTGCGCTCTATCCATGCATTGGCGTCGGCTCGGGTGAAGTGCCAGTTAAAACCACGCAACTTTTCTATAAAGCTGTCTGTTCTCAGGTAGCGGTAGCCCTTTGGGTTAAGCTCTATGGCCGCAATAAAGGCGGCCTGAATATCTGAAATTCGGGGCATAATCTGCACTCCCTTTATTGCTGTGTTTATATACAGTAGTTTCAAATGGAATGCAGATCAATTTGGGTTCGCCTATTAATTTTTAAGGCTGAATGTCCTCAGGCTGCTCTGTCAGTTCAAGAGAAGCTTCGGAAGCTCTTGTTTTCCAGATGCTATCCTCTGGCATATCGAGGCGAACGTCGATCCAGCTATTGGCAGGAACATCTATAGGAGCCCCTTTCGTTTTAACAATTTCGCCTTCTTCGTTGAGTATGTATTTCCGCTTAAAAAGCCGAATCGTCAGCCCACCGCTTTCTGTCTGCTCAGCTTCAACTACACCAAGTTCTCCCATTCCACCCGGGTCCATTGGCGGCAGCAGCTGCCAGCCTTCTGATGCCAGCCCTGCCGAACCAGTCAGCAAATAGATACCTACATCTAGCCGGGAAATTTTGATTCCCTCCGCCTCAGCATTAGCCGTACCGCATCCGCACCAGATAAAATCATTTTCATCAATATCTGTGCGCTGATTCTCGTTCTGAGATTTCACGATTCTGGCCACCGGCGAAGCTGCTTTCAGCGTGCCATCGGAGGCTTTAGTGGTATTTTCAGAAGTGTAAACAACTGAGCCTGGCTTCACAGACAGCATTGTTGAGAATGCATCGGTGCCATTATTTCTTCCTGCGATTTGGTAAGAGACGGCACCACCAATGCCTGCAACACCTGCCCTGAAGCGAGGAGTACCGTTAACCATCACCGTATGAGCCCATACACTACCAACAGTTGAAAGTCCTTCAACGGTGAAAGCGTAAGGGTTACCGGCAATACCGGCGATATTCAGGGCATTTGTTAACGTACCACCGCTAAGACTAAGAGCACCAAGTGCTGTTAGCGCGCCATTAGCTGTGCTCTCTCCCGTACCGCCCTGAGCGATGCTGAGAGGAGTTGTTAATCCGTTCAGGCTGGTAATGTCTTTGTTTGCACCTTTCTTCGCCAGCGATTTTTGACCCGGTACGGTAACGGCAGTGCCATTGATAGTTATGGTGACATCAGATGTCCCGTTCATTACATCAGCGAACCCGCTCATGTAGCGCTGATACATCGTGAAGGTTTCAGCGATATCCTGCGCCAGACCATCCACGCTCAGACTGTCACTCAGAAGAATGGCAAATCGGGTTCCGGCGGGAACTGCTGGGTTAGCCGCTGGTGTTACGGTGAGACTTGTTGCGCTGCCAATGGTGGTAATCTGAAATACCTGCACAGGGCTGGTCATTGCAATAACGGTACATCCGTTACGAATAAGAGATCCAGCAGCAGTGAAGTTTGTGCCGGTACCTGTAAGGGTGTTTCCGCTGATGGCGATAGTGCCAGTAGTATAAATCATGTTTTCTCCAGGCAATAAAAAACCCCGCCGGAGCGGGGTTTGTTCAAAACTGAATGGGTTAGTGACAGGTGGTGCTGGTGAACGTGTTGGCGCTCACCCATGACCAGTTAAAGGGATAACCGGCGCGGTACTGCGTCTGATTGTTTTGTTTACGGACTCCGTAGATCTGGACGCTGCTTTCCTGTCCGCCGACCAGGGCTGTTCCGGTGCATACGGGTTGCTGTTTCTCAATAACGCCAGCGCAACCGGAGAGCAATACCGCTACCGCCAGGCAAAGAATCATATTTTTCATAGTGGTTATATCCCAGGGCATTCATGAAGCTACACAATAACAATATGAATCAACGGGATATAATTGATTTGGTAGATCAATTATTCGAAATTGATCGTTCAAAACGATCAATCATAATTGGCGCAGTTAATGGCCATAATCACGTTTCTCAGATTCGAATACGTAACGTTCTGAAGGTTGCCACCGGGGGTTGTCTGCGGCCTGGCGAATATCCGCGTATTGCTTCCCTCAAGTTTTGCCAAGCTCTTGTATATAGCCGAGTATGGCTGCGGTTGACCGCCAGCCGATACAACCCCGGTAATTAGCCCCAGCATGGCAGGCATGCAGGCCCACTTCCCCGCCAGAGTTGTATTGATGTTGTATCCTGAGCTGGCATCCACCCCGGCGGTACCGAGGGTGACAACATCGCTCAGCGTGCGCGTTTCGTTTGTTAAAATCAGCGTCCCTGATGCATCCCACACAGCCAGCCCGTAGTCTGGCTTTGTCTGCGGGAAAATAGAGAAAAAATAAACGTACGCTGTGCCGGTTGCATTCGGTCTGAGAAAATCAATCGTGATGGTGTTCCCGCTTATCGTCTGAGTTATTTCGACCTCAACCGTGCAATGAACGAAGGCGACAACAGGCTGACCTGCGGGGAATGTGTGCGTCACTTTGGTATTGAACCCCGATGTTCCCTGAAGTGCCGCTGTCTTTCGCGCCTGAAGAGCGATTGGCGAGCTGTTAGCGGTCACCCATACTTCCCCGCTCGTGGTCGTCAGTAAAACGCCATACTCCGCCATTTATGCCCTCTCGATCTGGAAAATGAGATAAGCCGCTGCCGCAGGCTCAGTCCCTGCTGAGTAGTCGGTATCGCCTGCTGCTGACACTGTTGCTGTTCCCCCCGAAATGGTGATCTTCCTCCGACTCGTACCAAACTGATCGCCGTTCATGACCTGAAAACAGGTTAGCCTGCAACCCGGTGGAAGCGCTACGGAGTAAGAGCCTGTTTTCTGGTTCTGGGCCAGCTGGAGATAGCCACAAACGCTGACAGGCTTAACGCCATAGTTATTTACATTGCCTGAGGCGTCCCATGTCTGAACACCATATTCCGCCATCCAGTCCTCCTGAAAAAAAAGAGGCCCCGTAAGAGGCCTCCCGTTACCATGTTCCCGTGATTCTCCCGATCTGCACCCTCAACACATTCCTGGAGTCCCGCACGCTGATTGTCTGGTTTGTCTGTTTCATGGCCCCCTCACCAGCTGTCGAACCGTAGTTCTCAAACGTACCTCCCTTATCCAGCCTCCATCCGACTGAGCCAGCGACATAGTTATTGGACTGGATGTAGTTGCCAATCTTGGCGTTGCCGATGGTGCCGTCCTGAATGAAGGTTTCCCGGATAAACACCTGCCCGTTCTGGATAACGAACGGCAGTGTAACCGCTCCCCCCGCCTGCGCCATGACGGCGAGGCGATCCGCCAGGAACAGCACCTGCGACTGCATGCCCGATGGAGTATTCTCAACACCAATCCCCATACCAGCAGCATACTGTTTTCCGTTCGCATCCACGGCAACCTTGATGCTGTACATCGCCTTCAGGTCACCGTTAACGTTCGCTATGGCCTGAGCGTTAGTGGTAATGGCTGAGGTATGTCCGTTGATGGTCGCCGTGATTCCGTTTATCTGCGTGGCCGTGGCCTGCTGGTAATCGGAGAACGTCTGGTTCAGGCTGTTGATGGATGCTTTATTGCCGTTCACGTCAGCCTGCAAGCTCAGCAGCGAACGTGCTGTTGCCTCCCTGTCGCTTGCCATGACGTTATCAATACGATCGATGCCGGCCTTGCTGTCACCGTACTGCGCGCTCAGTCTCACCCGCTGATCAACCTGCGCCAGCGTACTCGTTATTAGCGCGATAGCGTTATTCTGGATGCCGCCGCTGGCAGTATCGGTTCTTGCTCCCAGCTCCTCCAGGCGGGATGCCATTGATGAAGTCGTGTCTGTGACAACTTGTCGCAACGTGGTGATATCAGCAGTGTTTTGTGAGCTGGCTTGTTCAGCCGCATCTGCCTTACCTGATGCAGCGTCAGCTTTACTCGAAGCCGAATCAGCTTTATCAGAAATGACCTGAGTGCTCGCAGTGAGCTGATCAACAGCAGTAGCCCTTGCCTGAGCTTCATCTGACAGAGCCTGCCTTACCTCGGTAACTCCCGCCTCGTTCTGCGAAGTTTTTGCCTCAAGACGGGTAACATCCGTTACGCGCGCCTCCGTTTCAGTAGCGATCACCTCCCGGAGCTGTTCGAATGTCGCAGAGTTAGCGCCCTGTTGGGCTGTCTGGCGCACGATAACATCGGCAATAGCCAGCGCGTTGCCGATGATTGCTTCTGCTGTCTGCTTATTCGAACCTACGGCGGCAGCCAGCCCATCGGCGTTCTCCTTAATTGCATCAGAAAGCTCGGCCAGTTTCTCGTTACTGTCTACAGCACTTTCAATCAGATCCTTAAATACCTCGGAATCTTTAATCTCCTCCAGGATCGCATCGGTGATATCGGATACATCAATGCTGGCCTGCCCGCGCACCCATTCTGTGTAACCTGATTCGTTGCCGCTGCGGTCCACCAGCTGCGCGCGATACCAGAAAATCTGCCCCGCTTTAAGGCCCATCTGCTGATATTTGCGCTGCGGGTAAGGCACATCGGCAAGCAACATCGCATCGTCTTCGGTACCGGTCAGGCTGTACTGAATTTCCGTCTTCAGCGTGTCGTCGGTGTTCGCCGGGAATCCCCAGCTCAGCTCGATACCGAATACCACATTATCGGAAGCGATGAAGCCGACCGGTTTCGGCGGATTGCCCACTTTACCCGTAAGATTCACTTCTGATGATGTCGCCCAGACTGATGAAACGTCGCTGGCGTTCACCGCCCTGACGCGGACCAGATAGCGACCCGAGTAGATACCCTGTACTTCAAAGCCGAGAGAAGACGTTCGGGGAACGCTTACCCAGTTGCCGCTGTCACGCCGCCATTCCGCCTCGTACGCAACTGCACCCTGAACAGAATCCCAGGCAACGCGCATGGTGGTAATCGCAATGTTCTGGTTAACCGTAGAGTAACTGTCTACGACAATATTTCCTGGGGGAGCCTGAACCCCCGGTGGAATGACACTGACTGGCCGCTCGTCCAGTCTTGCGCCGGTATCAACAGCGGAATAGATATCAGGGTTGTAAGTCGTCCCGGTGACCTCGAAAGTTCCGTCGTTGTTGTCCCGCGTTCCCGTAACACGGAAAAGCGCTATAAACAGATCGTCAGAGTCCACGCCCCAGTTACATTCAGCCTCCGGCGTTTCGCTGTAGGGTGTGGTGACAGTGACTGTGTTTCCGTTAACGGCCTGGACGGTTCTGGCCTGAGCTGTGCCTGATGGAAGATTCAAAAACAGCCTGTTACCGGCTTTCACATCAGCAGCGCGATCGAGGGTTATGTTGCGGCCGTTAACCGCGCTCACCCTGCCGCCGATAGTTCTTCCGGCCAGCTCGTTAGCAGCCACGCCGATCACCTCACCAACAGGGGGAACGTCCATGCCCGTGCTGAAGGTCACCACCTCGCCGATACCGTTGGTAAGCAGCGCCCAGCGCCCCCGCCGGTTTGCCTCTGACTGCCTGGTGCAGCCGATCGCAGTCATTTCGAGCTGACGATAATCGAAGCGCATGGCCAGATCGTTATCGTAAATAGGCTCAGGCGTGTCTTTGTAGTGGTTAGCTGGGTCAGACCAGTTCACCAGCGCGGCAGTGTTTCGGGTGGTTTCACTCGGGTCCGCAAAGGTAAATTTACCCTCAACAACGCTGGCGTGGTTATAGATATGCCACACATCGCGGGGCATATCAGCCAGGACATACATCTTATTGTCACCCCAGTACGTCATGCCGCGAAATATACCCGCCAGATCACGAAGTACGGTCCAGGCGTCATTACGGTCCTGGATATAAACGTTGCAACGAAAACGAGGCTCCGTCCCGCTGCCGCCCTTGCCGTCTGGTACCAGTTGATCGCAATACTGGGCGATGCGATAAAGTTCCCATTTGTCTATCTGAGTCGCATCGATTCTTTGACCCAGCCCGAAGCGCTCGTTCAGAATGATGTCGTAATAAATCCAGGCAGGGTTATCCGTCCACGCCCATTTAAATACGCCCTCCCATGTACCAGAATAAGTGCGGGTTTCGGGATCATAAGTATCAGGTACACGGATGATTCGCCCTTTCGGATTGCACACAACCTGAGGAATGCCATTAGGGAACTGCTTTGCGTCAAACTCAACATACAGCAGCGCTGTGTTAACGTAGCGAAGTTTGGCGTCAATAATTTCAGTAACGGCCACAACGCGCATGGTGTCGACGATATTCACGCTCGTGGAATCCGGCGTGATTCTGCGAACCCGCAACTGCCATCCAGTCGAGGCTTTCGGAAGATTGACGCGGTGACTGCGCTCATAAAGCGACGTGGTTTTGTCATCAACAGCACCGTTAACCACCGTTTCATACGGCCCGCCATCGACCGACAGATCGATAGCATACTCAACGCGGGTGCCGACTTTATCACCGTTGTTTTTCTGGAGTAAAAGAGTTGGCCATCCCAGGCGAATTCGCAGCGCAGAGAGCTGCGTGTTGGATACCGCGCGCACGTACGGCACAGCCTGTTTCAGCTCGTATGAAACCTGAAGTTCGTTTTCAATGCCGGGGAAGCCCTGAATGTAGTCCTGGTCCTGAGTACCGGAACGGAACTCATATTTCACATTATTGAAGTTATAACTTCCGTCGGCGTTCTGAAGAGGCGTGTAGGAAGATGAGTCACCAAGAAAAATGTTTTTACCATCAAGCCCGCCAGCGAACTCACCCTCTCCAAGCGCAATCAGCACCTTTGCCCTTGCAATGGACTGAATGCTGTCCGGTGCTTCAATGGGTGTTCGGGTCTGATTGCTGCCACCTTTACCGCGGCCTTTGATGATTGTCGTCGTCATATCGCGTCCATAAAAAAGCCACCGTCAGGTGGCTTGCAGTACGTGGTTTGGTTTATTGCTGATCTTCTGCATAAACCCCGGCGGATATAATGGCGCCGCCAATTTCCCGTTGCCCATAAAGCAGGGGAACGGGATTGCCAGATGCTGTCGTGTTAACGGGACCACCAAACGCATAGGAGGGTTTGTTATCAGGTTCCTGACGCATTCGCAGACCTGAAACCTGAGGAGAGAGCATCTGCACTACACCACCAACGGCCATAGAACCAGCTGCGGCATATAGTGCCATTTGTGTGCTTGCTGCCCATCCTATTGGGTTCCACCAGGTAAAGGCCGCAATTGCGGCGGCAGTAACAATTTGAAAGAGCCCCGCCCTTTTACTACCGCGTATGACAGGGATAATACGGAGCTCATCACCAGGCCCAAGAAGATCAAACTCTTCCTTGCCTATGTTTATTTGGTTTCGGAAGATGACAAAGTCCAGCCCTTTCGCTCTGGTCTCTCGCAGGTAGGCATCAAATCCGTCAATGGTGTTAGAAAGTGCCCTGAACACTTCGCTGGCCGACGTTAGTGCGCGGCGATGTGTCCTGCCAAATCGCTGAGCCATTGAGCCGCTGAGTTTGATAACGGTTTTTCTTTCCATTACATCAAATCCTTATAACGCAGAATTTTGATGGTACGGTCACGGTAATAGCCACCGTAGGGAATACGCTGGCTTAGCTGGCCATACATGTGATGCAGTAGCATGTTGCCATCAAGCAAAATCCCGGCATGGTTCGGGACGGTAGACTGAACCTGCATGATAACCATGTCACCTGGCTGAGCGGGACCGTCGTACTCACGAAAACCGCATTCCTGCCAGTTGTCCATATAGAGGTTTTCACCCTGCTCCCACCAGTGGCGATCTACGCTGTAGTTGGGCAGTTCAATGCCGTGTTCGATGCGGAAATAGTCCATGATGAGAGACCAGCAGTCTGCATATCCGAGAACAAACTGGCGCCCTGTGAGGGGTCGGTCTCCGCGAGGCATGACGGTGCGAATGTCGCCCTCCGGCCACGATGCAATAATCCAGGGCAGTTCCGTGGCATCACACATCAGCATGTCGAGCTCGCTCGGCTGAGTTGTTGCCCCGTCGCCGGGATGGCTGTGGACGATCGCCACCACAGTGCCCTGCTCTTCGGCGGCCGAATAATCCTCAGGATTAATTTCAAATTGCTCAGTCGGCGACTCAGCATTATTTTTGCAGGGGATGTATTTCTCCACCCGCCCCTTCTGAATAACCACGCCACAGCACTCCTCGGGGAAGGATGCGGCGGCATGCGCCAGAATGGCGCTAACTGTTTTCTCGCGCATGATTATCCTCTCAGAAGTGAAGCCCCAGGGAACCCGCCATAATCCAGCTGCTCATTCTCTCCGAAACGAGGTTTGCAGCCCGTTGACAGCAGTCCGGAGCAAACATCCTGTGAGGGATCGTCCACCCGGTTGCCGTCTTTATCGAACCAGCCGTTTTGCCCGGCGTAGGTGCAGCCGTTCCCGGTTTTGTACCAGCCCCGCATGCACCACGTGCACATTGGCTGAATTTGCCGGGTCGGAATAAGTTGCCCGCGCAGATCGGCTGGACTGGAAAGCTCAAACTCTACGGTTTCATCGTCCGATCCTGATTTACGGTCGATGTAATAAACCTGTTTGCGCTCCTCGTTGGGATTCGCAGTCGGGTTCCCGTCAGGAAAATTTCTTGCGTCCAGGTAGTGGGCGAAGGTGTCATGGATGATCACCTTTGCTTTAGCCATCCCCTGAAACCTTCGGCACAGCGCGCCAATCGTACCGCTGATGTTTGCCACGGTGAGAGACGGCCGTGAACTCTGGCCGTCACTGCTTACAGATATGCCGGTCAGTTCATACGGCCACGCGCCATACTCCTGCCCCTGCCACCACACCGACTTCGGCTCAAGTTTTGACTCGTCGCCGCCTGCGGCGATGATTTCCGCCTCGGTATGCGGGATTGTCTCGTTGTGAAAGCGAAGAATACCCGCACCGAACGCTGAGCCGTCTACCTCGATCAGGCGGACGCGCTTACCCGGTTCCAGTTTCTGGACATCAGATGAAATACTCATGGATGGTATGCCTGTATGAATGTGCTGCTGAGGGTGTATTTTTTGTTGCCGTGGGTAGATATCTGGAAGGATTCCGCGCGCCATAAACCTGAAGGCTCAAGCGGTGGCTTCCAGATAAATGACTTCCACCCTGCATGTCTGTTCAGAAAGTTTTTAATGGCCTGAATGTAAGCCTCGTCGCCGGTAAAGCTCACGCTCCACTGAGGTGTTACCGGGTTGATGCCGTCCCCGGCCACCTGTGTATAGCCATCGCCAAACTGCGCCTTTCGGGTACGAAAATTTGTATCAACCTGAGAGGCAACCTTTGGGCACCAGCTGAAGGTTTCGACTGCCATGGTTAAACTCCCTTGATTAATCGCCACAGAGGCGAGCCCGGCATGCTGGCCTGTTCGTTAATGACACCAGTGACGGCATCCTTAAGCTGCCTGCCTGCTGCTCCGGCAGTACCCTGACTGGACGCCTGTGGAGATCCGCCCTGAATATTGATATCGCCGAAGTTAACTGAAGGCACACCGCCAGAGACCTGTGGCATCCCCACTGCGCGAACGGCAAGATCACCATTAGGTGCCCGCGTGAGGGGCATAATGGCTTCAGGACCTGCCTCGCCGAAAATCCCCGCACCCTTGGCAAAAGCAAACAGCTGAGGCGTCTGGAAAACGCCATTGCTGTAAGCGCTCAGGGACGGAGAGTCGTAAACGTTACCCTTCGCATTAAATGTGAAGTTCGCGCCAGCATTCTGAATGGCGGTACCGCTGCTGGCGGTTGCGGCTGACGAGGCACCAAAACTGAACAGTGATCCAATTGAGCTGACGCCATTAGCAACAGCCATGTTCACCAGAACGTTCTGGATGATCTTCAGTACGCTCACGCCCCAGTCCTTCCAGCTGTCAACGTTGCCATTGAGCATGTCGGTGATCGTGGTGACCGCGCCACCCATGGCCTGCTTCATGCCGTCAGCGGCCATGGAAGAATAATCAGTAGCTTCGTCCACCCAGTTCGCATAACCCTCAGACAGTCCCGTCATCCAGTCGTCACGCTGCGCATCAGAAGCTGCGTAATATCCCTCCTGGTCGCGCAGGCGCTCTTCGAGGTAGCGCTTATTAAGTGCCAGCCCCTGCTGATAGAACGTCTCGTCGATTTCACCAGCCTGACGCTGGCGGAGAAGATCGGTATTCTTCTGCTCAAACTCCTTACGCAGATTGAACTGCTCCTGAAGTCTTTCACGGAACCTGGTTCCCTGCCCGTATCCCAGCAGTTGCGCTTCATTGGCCGCGCGGGCGCTGGCGTTACTGTCGGCAAGGTTGGCTTCGTAATTTCGCAGTTGCTCACGCAATTTAACCTGGTCAATCAGTGCAGCATTCTGCAATACCGTCTTTTTCTGGGCTTCCGTCAGAGAAGCAAGTTCCCCCTGGCTGACCTGGTATTTAACCTTCGCCAGCTCAGTATTCTGACCTTGCAGGGCAATCTGCTCTTTTTGCTGCTTGATAAGGCGCTTATACACATCCTCGGTTTTCTCGCCTTCGGTTTTACCGCCCTTCGCCTTAGGTTTGTTGGCCTCATTATTCCGCCATTCAGCAAGACCGTTATTAATCAACTCCTGACGGCCTGTCTGGAATTGCGGATCACTGGTTAACCCCAGGTCATCGGCTGCATAACTCAGTCGCAGGCGCTCTTTTGCTTCACCCTTCAGGCGTGACAACTCCAGATCCCGGCGGCTCTTTTCGAGGGCATCGGTTTGCTTTTTGTCGAGGTCGGCCTGAGGAAGTCTGAGCGGGACGTTAGCCAGCCCCTGACGCGCCATAAGGAGTTGGTTACCCAGGCCGAGTAATCGATTAAGTTCATCGTGCTGCCCATTCATCAACAGAAGTGATTGATAAGCCCGGTTCTGATTCGCCGCCTCCTCCCGAATTAGCGTCACACGCCGATGCTCAAGACCTTCAAGAACCTGTTGGATAGAGGCAGATTTCTCCTGCATCTGGGCAAGCCTTTCCTGCTCAACAGATAACTGTTCAGTGGCTGTAGCCAGTCCACGGGTCACGGTATCCAAAGATGTCAGGTGGTTAATCATGAAACCACCGCTGGTCGTTGGACCGGGATTACTGATCACTGACTGATAACCAGCTATCTGCTCTTTCAGATTTTCTATCTTGCTCTTTTGTTCATCTATCAGCCTGTTCTGCTCATTCAATGCTGCGCGCGTTTTCTCAGCATTGTCTGAAGCTTCAGGCAAAGACATTGCCTTCGACTTTTTACTGACTTCATCAATCGTGGTGGCGTATTCCTGCGCCGAACGACGGGCCTGCTCCTGATTTTGATAGACCGCATACCAGGCACCAGCACCCAACATGACCAAACCCGGTATTCCGCCGATGAGACCAAGTGCACCACTCATCAGGCGAGTACCAACTGATGTTACATTGTTGAGATTTCGCTGGGTGGAGACGCGATTTGCCAGATTCCTGTCTCTGGCTGCCTCCGCAGAAGCCAGTCGTCTTTCAGCAATAGCCTGAGCATCGGCATTTTTTGCAGCCACCAGCCCTGCCTGCGCACGCTCAAGCGCAGTTCTGGCCCTGACTTTTTCTGTGGCGGAGCCACTTGCAAGAGCAGTGGTCAGCCTGGCTTGAGCTGCTGTGACTTTGGCTTCCGCTGCCGCAATTTTTTCTTGCTGAGCGGCCTGAACATCTGCACTTCGCGATCTTTGAACAGCTTGCTGGGCTCGATAAACTTCTGCCCTTGAAGCTGCAACAGCAGACTGAGCCGCTTTATCCTGCGCGACAGCAAGGGCAACCTCTGATTTCGCAGCTGAAATTAGCGCACCTGTTGCGCTACTGGCGCTGGTTACAACTCCGCTGAGGTATCTTGCCAACCCAACACCAACAAGCGCCCCAGCGACTGTTGTAATTGTTGACATATTGTCAGCAACGTCATTCAGCGCGCCGCTCACTGCTGATGAAGTAAAAGAATCAAGCGTCTGGGCAACATTATCCAATCCGCCAGACAACGCATCAGTAGCACCGGTTGCCTGGTTTACACCGCCCACCCAGGCCATGAATGAGTTAGTTACTTTTTGAAGGGATCCGGAAACCGTTTGTGGCATGCTGGCAAATTCGCCCTGCAATGCTCCTAACTGGCTCATTAAAGCTGGGACAACCTTATCGATCGTAAGCTGTCCCTGGTCAGCCATGCTCTTGAGGTCTTTACGGGCTACACCCATTCCCGCAGCCAGAGCGCGGATTACCCGATCACCGGCTTCGTTAACGGCATTAAATTCTTCACCGCGAAGAACGCCTTGTGCGAGCGCCTGGCTGAACTGAGTGATAACAGAACTCGCCTCCTGAGTGTTAGCCCCAGAAAGTTTAAGGCCGGTAGAGACAGCTTCGGTAATTTTCAGAACTTCGTCAGAGCTATAACCGTACTCGCGCATTGAGGCTGCTGCGCGGGAAAAAAGGTTTGCGTTATCTGAAAATGCCGTGCCGGTTCTTTGGCTGATTTCCATTAACTGACGCTGTGAAGCAGCAAAATCATCAGCAGAAGATGATGCCTGTTTAAGACGAGCGTTTACGGAATTCCACTCATCAGCAATCTGCACAATTTTACCCGTTGCAAAAGCTGCCGTAGCTGCGGCGGCAGCCCTTCCAGCCGATGCAAATCCGGCAGTCAGATCAGATAATGCCCTTTCGCTCTCTCTGGCGGCAGCGGCGGCCTGACGACCACCATTTTGCATGGTTCGGTAATAATCCTGCCCCATGCGTGAGGCGCGGGAAATTTCCGTCTGGAATGATTGCGAGTTAGCGGAAATTTTAATAATCAATTCACGTAATGTTGCCATCACATTTCTCCAGGCGAAAAAAAACCCCGCCGGAGCGAGGTTTAATTTGTTGCTGCTGTGCCGGGTGCCTCCCGGTGAGTCCTCCAGTCAAAGAACTCGCGATCTCGTTTACGTTTCTCATCAGAGAAATTTGACTGTACGCCCATCCGCATAGGTGGATTCACAGCAGCAACATTATGCTAACTTAGGAGTTCGTATCTGACAAACTCATTTTGAACAAGTATTGGATTTGAAATTATTGGATGCGACCCACTGCCAGTTAAACGGATAGCCAGCTCGATACTGAGTTTGTTCAACCACCTTACGAATGCCATAAATTTGTACTGTTGTTTCTTGTCCGCCAACCATGGCTACACCAGAACAAATAGGGTCCTGTTTATCAAGCAGACCGGCACAACCTGAAAGCACGCTAGAGATACCCAGAGCCAAAATAAATCTTTTCATTGCACATCCTCTTAGTTTTTCTCAGATTAACAGCAATTTATTTTGGATTAAACTCGTGTTAAAGCAGGCTTGGAATTGTAATCACCAAATTTCTTTAGCCAGAGAGCAAAAAGAATGTTCTTACTGTGTCGCAGCTGTAAGTGCAGCCTCAAGCCCTGCAAACGGGTCCTTCGGTTCTGATTGCTCATCGCCCCCCCAGCGCAGGATCGCATCATCAAGCGGTACTTTTGCCCCCTGCGAGCCGTAGATGGCAGAGACGAGCTGGGCTGCCTGAATGTCGCCACGGATATCGCCAACCGGACTTTGCCTGTCGAACTCAATCCACATCAGAAGCTCGCTTGCCGTCATATTCTGCCGAAGCTCTGAGAGCGTGCGCCCCATCCGGAGCGCAAGCGACATCAGAAACTTTACGCCGGGGGTTGAGACTTTTCCCGCGCTTCGTCCGCGTTGTTGATCAGGTCAAGCGCCTGCTTGAGCAGGCGTGAATGGACGGGGCCGTAGATTTCACGCACCTGCTCTTCTTCGTCTACGCTGAATACCGGTTGCTTATCGGTGTCGCACAGGACGTCAATGAAGAGCACCACGTCAGCGCAAAGATTACGGTGTGCCTTTTCCGATACCGACACATTTTCATCATCAGCACCCGCTTTCACCACCTCCTGCCAGCGCAGCCAGGCTTCTCCAGACGGCTCACGGAGAACCACTTTGACGCCTTCCCACTCAGGAACGGCGACCGTCTTATGACGAAATCCCGACATCTTAGCCAGGGCGAGATTTTTAATATTCTTCATGCGACCTCTCAGGAGCCAGACTCGATGTTTTCAGGCTTACCTTTCAGGCGCAGGGAGAACGTTGCCGCCACTACGCCGTTGGTACCTGAAGACCAGGTGTGCTGGCGGATTTCAGCCAGGAACTTAAAGCCCTTGCCGGACGGGAAGATAACCTGGAAAGCGTAGGTCGTATCGTTGTCATAGGCCTCACGCAAGGCGTCCTGCGCCGGATTCTTGTAGAAGTTGCCGGACAGAGAGATTTCTGACGGAGAAGGCAGGCCGTTGATGTTCTCCTGCTCGGTAGAGCAAAGTGTTGTTACGTCGATATCCTGCTTCTGACCACCGGTGAACTGAATTTCTTTGATGGTGCAACTCAGATCGAGGAAGGTTGCGGAATCCATCGTTTCTTTGGTGGCTGGCAGGGAGGAAATAAGGATCTTCGTCAGCTGCGATTTTTCATAAAGTGCAGACATAGCTGTCTCCTGGAAAAAGAAAACCCGCCATCAGGCGGGTTCGTTGGGTGAATTAATTGTCAGGGGGTAACTTTAAAATCCAGGGTGGCACGGTAGAGCCGATAATCTGGCTCGTACCCGGGGATTTTTACCACCTCTGTAGGGGTTAACGGCTCAAGCGAAGCGAGCACCAAATCTCTCAGGGATCGTGATTCAGCGATCGAAGTGGAATACACATCGACCTGAACGGAAACCCTGCTCTCTGCCTGGCCACACAGTACGTCAGCGGAAACATCATCGACGATGGAAAAGATAATCCAGGGTGGAGAGACAGACGGTTTCCCGTCACTACCTAATGGCGCAACATAGGGGTATACCCGTCCTTCTGCCAGGGAAGAAAGCAAGGCGTAGATATTATCTTCATTCACTTGCTCAATACCTCATCAATAGCCTGATTCATCCTGGCAATGGCGACGCTGGCGGCCTCTTCCTCGCGAGTATCGTAAGCGGGTCGCACAAACGGATGTGGCGGCATGTTGGCAGTTCCCATTTCAACGAATCGCCAGTAAAAGGCGTTTCTCGGGTTATTCGCCTTCATCGTGTTATCGCTGTTGCCGGTGCGCGGGTTAACGCCACGAATATGGACGCCGGAAGAAATCTCCCCGCGGCGGCGGCTTTTTTGGGTCACCACCACCACGTTTTTTTTCAGTTTTCCGGTGCGCACCGGTGCACGTGCGATCACTTCTTCCTTAAGCACTTCCGCGCCGGCGCGCGTGGCATCACGAAGAACCTTATTGTTTTCAGCGCGGCTAAGCGCCTCCAGATCCTTTGCGATGTCATTTAACCAGGAAAAATCGAGGCTCGTCTCAATCATTTTTCGATCCCCTGCTTACAAAGAATTTCGAGCTGAATACCACGAGAATCAGGGATTGGCGGACCAATGATATTTAAAATGACACCCTTGAACGGGCCAGTCACAACCCTGAGTCTTGACGCAGCAGTTATATCGTTACGAAATCGAGTCCATACCCTGATAGTGGCTACGGCCGTTTCTGCACCTGCCGCTACAAGCTCACGCCCGCTGATACCTTTAACTTCTGCCCATGTAGTCGCGCCGTCATGCCACGTTTCAACAGGCTGACCAGAAGGGTCTCTGGATGTTGTTATGTTCTGAATAACCACCATGTCTCTCAGTCTTCCGGCCTGCATACCCCCCCCCTACAATCCATAAATGCGGTATGGCTGCAATAGCGCTTCCACAGCAAAAGGTACGGCTGAAGTTATGTTCCCGATGTTTACCGCTTCCCTGTTTGCATACCAGTGACCGATAAGCAGTAGCATGGCTGCCTTAACATCATCATTGAGCAGTATCGGGTCCGGATCGTCAGCGTAACCAGGGCTGCTTTCCTTTTCATAGAGCGTTCGCCGTGTCCATGTCTGGACGTACCGGGCCGCCGCACCTGTGTAAATCTCCAGCAGAGCATCATCACCCGTAAAGTCGGCATCAATGCGGCAATGCTGTTTCACCACATTCTGATCAAGCATTTGTTTGCCCCGAAAAAAGCGGCCCGAAGGCCGCAATAGTTATCAGCTACCCGCGCCGGTGCTGAATGAACCGTACACGAACGCCTCAGGGCGTTTCACAGCCAGCGCCAGACGTTCTTCGCAGCGAATGGAGATCATGTTTTTCTCGAAGTCGTCGGCGTTTTCGGTGGAGATAACCACGTTGGCATCTTCACGATCGAACAGTTGAGCTGCGGCATTGAATGCGCCTGTCAGGAATTTGCCCTGGAAAGCTGCTGCCTCAGTTGCTACCACCGGAAGCCCCCAAAGCGTAGGGCCAGTCAGGGATGCCGGGTTAGCCAGGATATAGCGGCCCATACTGTCTTTCGTGAGCTCGATTTTCGCCCAGTCGATGAAGTGCAGGACGTGGCCAGATGCAGGGAATCGAGCCAGTTGAGCCTGAAGCATTGCCAGGCGCAGATCATCAATCCCGTTCTGGCTCTCAACAGAAAATGCCGGGTCGAATGCTGAGGCCTGAGGAACGATGCCGTGCAGGTGCACACCAGTTCCGTCGCCGAACAAGATTTCCTGTTCCTCAACATATTTCAGGCCGTAACGCATCTCAGCGTCAACCGTAGACTGGAGTTGAGCGAAATCGTCAAGGATCTGCTTGGATGCCTTAAACATGTGCGCGATGGTTGTCACCGGCGTGATTTTAGTTGCGAATTCAATATCGCTGTAAGGTTTGGCAGTCCCCTCTGCAACGACTTTCGCTGCATTGGTAAAGCCCGTTTGCTGCACCCAGAAAATAGCCGGTGAAGATGTGCGGCCAGGCGCAATCAGATCACGAATGAAGAGACGCTGTTTTGGTGCAGTGTCGATTCCAGGCAGTCGCTGTGGTTCAACCACGCCATCTGCAACATCTGTAGAAAGCAAGGCCGCGTGAACTGGGACGCTTACGCGCTTATTGCCTTCAACGCTCGCGGCAAAGGCCTTCAACGCCTCGCTATTAATCACCACCTGTCCAACAGTTTCGGTAACTTTAGCAGCGTTGTTCAAAGGCATTTGGGCAACATGCTGTTCCAGCTCACCAAGGCTGGCCTTAAGGGTTTTTTCAGCTTCCTTAAGAGCGTTGAGCTCTGACGCCATTTTATCTACAACATCTTTGGTCTGAGCTGAGAGCTGACCATTCTTTTTCGCTTCGGTCAGTGCCTCTTCTGCTTTCGCGTTGAATTTGCTGGTTGCATCTTCAATGCTGGCAGTGACTTTTTTCAGAATTTCGTTTACTTCAGACATAAAGGGTCCTTATTTGACTAACGCCGCAAGAGCGCTTTCAAGTGAATTGAGGGTTTCAGGTTTGATCTCTTCGGCAGCGCCCGGCGTACCGTCGTTGGTGGTGACAGCGCCAGGCATGCCACCAGATAAGGCTTTAATGAGTTTTCTGCGCTCAGAGCGCGGGGTGTTGGTTTTAGCCAGCAGCGCATCAAGTTTGCGAAGCGCGGCCGCGGGTGATTCATCGCCATCACTGACCGCATCAGCAGAAAGCAGGCTGTCTGCCAGTCCCTTCGCCACAGCGTCACTGCCACCGATATAACTCTCGGCGTCCATCAGTTTCTGAACGGCTGCCATATCAAGGCCGGAACGCGCCGCGTAGATGTCTGCCATAGCGGTATCGAACGGCTCAAGAGACTGTGCCAGTTCCGCAAAGTCATGGCGGTTACCCATCGCGTAGACCCAGCAGTTGTGGATCATCAGGAAGGCACCACGACCGATCTGAATATCATCCCCGGCCATCGCAATGACCGAGGCGGCGCTGGCGGCAATACCGAGCACCTTCACCGTCACACGGCCTTCGTATTCACGCAGAAGGTTGTAGATGGCCAGGCCTTCAAACATGTCACCGCCAGGGGAGTTGATATTGACCGTGACGTCGGCGCCATTCATCGACCGTAGCGCACCGGCGATACGTTTGGCTGTTACGCCTTCACCCCAGTAGTCCTGCCCGATCACATCAAAAACAGAAATACTGTTGTCGTCGGTGGCCGCAGCTTTGATCCCGCCGTCCCAGCGGTCCAGTGCGGACGGTAATGTTTCACAGGTAACGCGCGCGCAGGGGCGACCCGCCGGTGC
This sequence comes from Enterobacter sp. MGH119, assembly GCF_001037675.1. Lineage (NCBI taxonomy): Bacteria > Pseudomonadati > Pseudomonadota > Gammaproteobacteria > Enterobacterales > Enterobacteriaceae > Enterobacter > Enterobacter sp. MGH119. Next base: position 1,427,150 of record NZ_KQ089929.1, read on the forward strand.
TACCGGAAGTTGTTTTTTGCTCATCAGGAAAGTGCTCCTAAGCGGCCTGTTTCAGCGGAGATTGTTCAAAGGAAATATCGGGGAATACGTGGTTATGCAGTTCTCTCAGAGCCAGAGCCTGAACAGCAGGATTGCTGCTTTCGAGATTTTTCAGTTGCGTCAGGTTGAGCTGAACGGTGTAAATGTCACCCCCTTCAATCGGTGGCATATTCTCAAGACGGCGCACGTCATTGCGGGACATCCACCCATTCTGGAGCGCACTGGTATAGTACGCAGCACGGCCCGCGCTGTCGGCGCGCAGCAGTCCTTCTACAGAGAACTCCGCGAACACCTCATCATCGCTGTCCAGCAGGCACCGTCCTATTTCCTGTTCTATGTTCACCAACAGGGGTCGCAGGGTGTGCGTCAGGAACTGGAGGTTCATGCCCTCCAGACTGGATGCCCAGCTGCTTTGCTTCGTGGTGTGACCGACCATGAAAGGCGGAACGCGAAACCAGCGACAGATTTCCTCAATACTGAAAGAGCGGCTTTCCAGCATCTGGGCGTCTTCGGGATTCATGGTGACGCCCTGGTACTTCAATCCGCCTTCAAGCACCATGATTTTCCCGGCGTTTTTTGAACCGGTAAATGCAGCCATGTAGCTGCGAAGTCTTTCACGTTGTTCGTGATCCAGTGCACCCTCAGCGGAGAGAAAACCTGAACTCTGAAGCCCCTGTTCAAAAATCTTCGCGGCAGACTCCTCAACCGCCATTGCAGAACCGATCACATCCCGCCCTGTTTTCATCGGCATCATGCCGCAAACACCGTCAAGACCGAACCCGCGAATGTGCATGATGTTTTTGACGGGAATGACGCGCTCGTTACCGTTTTCAGTGTATTTGTATTCCAGCGCCCCGGTCGTGAGACGTTTAACCACCATGTTCTGCGGCAGCAAAGGCACCAGCGAAACCAGGCGGTTTGCGATGAATTTCTTCTCAATGAAGGCGTTCCCGCGCAGGCAAATACTGGCGACCACCATCAACATAAAGCGTGATGGTGTCATTTCTGAATTGGGTCGGCGGCACAGTATCGAGTAGGCCGGATGATCGGTTGCCGCTTTACGCGAACCGTCAGGCTGTCGAACGTATATTTTCAGCGGAAGGGTTGAAATAGACTCGCTTAACAGTCTTACGCATGCCCACACAGCCGATAGCTGGATGGCTTTATCGGCCGTGACCACCTTTCCGCTGCTGCTGGTACCAAACCATTCCTCCCAGAATGTGCCGGTAGTCAGGCTGATAGGCACACCAAGCCAGTTAAGCAGAGCACTTTTAACCCTGCCTGGCCGTTTGTTTTTTTTCATCAGAAACCTACCATGATGGGATTATTGAAGAATCCGGAGAGATCCTGCTGGTCGTTGCCACCGTTAACCAGAACGCGGCTCATTGCTGTGAACAAGGCCGCAGGGCCGTCAATTTTGGCCTCTGGTGTGGACTTATTCGGGAAAATGTTCTCGTTCCGGTCAGGTTTGACGGTTACGTTGGACATCATCCAGTTCATCACCGGGTGATCGCTGTGATGGAAGCGGCCACCGTATACCAGCGCTTCGACCTCTTTCATCGCCTCAGAGAAATTGCGAACCGTCTGCGGCACTTCCACCAGCGGCAACCCTTCTTCTGCCAGCGCAAGGCTGAACTGCGTCGCACTCCACGGGTCGAATCCAATTTCTTTCAGGCTCTCGCCAGCTACCCACAGCTGTAGCTCTTCCTTAATCTGAGCATGGTCGATTACATCCCCGTCGGTAAGGATCAGCTTGTCCATCCCGGCCCACTTACGATAGAGCTCTGCCATCTGGCGTGAACATTTCTCAAGGCGTCCTTCCGGTAGCCAGAATTTGAAATCAGCATGAACGTGGCCATCTGGCGCGCGCCAGACTTTAGCGGCCGCACAGATATCAATTTTGTTTGACAGGTCAACGCCCACCCAGGAGGGATAGGTTTTAAGTTCGTGCTGCGGGGCGATAAACTCGCATTTCTCCCATTTCATCATGTCCATCCAGGCTGACTCAGCGGTAACCCAGATATTCATGTGCTTGGTGAAAAAGTTGATTCTGGCCGAAACCTGCTCTTTCGCCTTTTTAGCCAGGCGGCGCAGGTCATCCCAGCGCTTACAGATACCCAGCCCCGGATTCGCCTTCTGCCAGACTTTTTCATCAAAGGGATCGTCACCTTCATCTAAGGTGTAGATGATGGCAAAAAACGTATCGTCTTTTACCAGCCCACGCAGCACCTTGATGGCGTAATCACGCAATTCGTAGCAGATGCCTTCTTTGTTGAAACCGGCGGTGGTGATACCGAAAAGCAGCGATTGCAGACGCGCACCGGTTGCCGTCTCCAGAACGTCCCAGACGTCACGGGTTTTGTGAGCATGCAGCTCGTCGACGATAGCGCAGTGGATGTTCAGACCATCGAGGTTGTTCGCATCTGATGATAATGGCTCGAACTTGGAGGCCGTTTGCTCCTGGTAGATAGCGAGCTTGTTGAATTCGAAGATCCGCCCAAGCGTGGCTTTCGCCTTTTTGACCATATTCTTCGCGTCTTCAAAAACAATTCGCGCCTGGTCACGGGTGGTTGCAGCGGAATAAACCTCCGCACCGCCCTCGCCGTCGGCGCCAGCCATATAAAGCCCCACGCCAGAGCAAAGCGTTGATTTGGCATTTTTACGAGCCACCTCAACATCTGCTGTCCGGAAGCGCCGGACCATTACTGGACGACCGCTGCCGTCGTTACGCAGAACGGTTTCTCCCGTTTCTTCGTTAACCAGCGGGATCACGAAACCAAAAATATTAATCAGGATGAAAACGTGCCAGTCCATCAGCTCAATAGGCTGCCCTGCCAGCGCGCCTTTTACGTGAGGTACAAAATTATAGAAATTCAGAATGTGCTGCGCGCGCGGTTCACTGAAGAAAATACCGCGCTCTTCGCCGTGTGCCAGATCGTCAAGAAAACGCTGACAGGCAAGGCGCACATACTCACAGGCAATAATTTCACCTGCCACTACCCTCTCGGCGTAGCGGATGCCTTCTGCAACCTTAGCCATTAATCTCTCGCTTTCATAAACTCGGCCAGCGGGTCAACCGCTTCAGGACCTTTTGCATTCACTTTCGATCGGCTGGCTGGAGTCATGCCGAACTCACCAAGCATGGCACGCAGACGTTTCCAGGCATCAGCTTTCATGATGGCTGCGGGGTGAGCCTTGATCAGCACATCACCGTTCTGCGTTTCGGTCCGGTAGGTGTAGCCCTCAACTTCAAGCGTGTCGCAGTGATGCCGGTATTCGGTATAGGCCTCAACCAGCAGCTCAAGGGCTCTGGCGTCCAGCTGAGACATCACACCGATAGCATCAAGCTCGTCGGCCATCCGTTTAAACCAGTATTTCCCCTGCTTGTCGAAATGCTTCGGCGTTGGGGGTACCCCTGAAGGGGGTTTTGGTTCGTTCTCATTGATCGGGCGTTTAGATGGGTTACCCCTCACCAAACGTAGATGGGTCGGGGTTTTCGGTGGTCCAGACATAATCGAAAACTCCTATTAATTATCGAGTGGGGAACCCCATAAAAAAGTTTTCTAACCTGCGGCGATGTGAAAAGAGGTTAGGCGGCGGTCCTTTGGCGCGTCGTTCCTGAACTTTCAACCCGCCCTCCCCCTCTGTCGATTCAAATGAAAATTGATGTCATTTGAGTCTTTCGACCGCTGTCTTCGCCCTGTGGCAAGGCTTGCAGAGGCTTTCGAGGTTGGACAGGTCATCGGTCCCCCCATTTGCTTTGGCGGTGATGTGGTCCACCGTCTCAGCGGGTTTATACCTTCCATTTCGCAGGCATTCCTGACAAAGGTGTTTATCTCTGTCGAGAACGATTGGGCGCAGCCTGTCCCACTTGCTGCCATAACCTCGCTGATGCCTGCTCTGTCCTCGCTGATGCTGCTGCCAGCCTTCGTTAAGGTGCTTGGGACAATAGCCCGAGCGGTCTGTGGTTGTGCCAGGGCAGCCACGCTTGCGGCATGCCCTCGGTATTAACGCAGGCATCAGGCTAACCTCCACGCCCGGCGGCGTTCTGTGCGTGGCGCTGAGTCTGGGTGACGCTCAACCGGTTCGCCGTCAGCATGGTCCACCAGCGAGTAACACGGATAGATCACTGAGCCACCCCATGCATCACCCACAGCGTAATCGGCGGGCTTGCTGCTGTCCCATCGAGAAAGGACTCGTTCAATATGCTGAGAAGGTACGCTATAACAAACGCCGTGTATCAGCCGCGGCAGTGTGATGTAGTCAGCCTGAGTCTTATCAGCAACTATCAGCCGTTCGGCTATCTGTATTTGATACTGAGGTGGGCGACCAGTGCCCAGATAAAAACTTATCAAGGAATCAGGGAAGCGTTTCAACCAGTTCGATACTGGTGTGTAGAACAAATCCACAGGCAGCGCGTCATCCTCAATTACGACAACCCGGCATGTTTGTTCTGCTGCCCACTCAAGCGCGCGGCGATGATTCCAGTTCGCACCGTGGTTACCGTCATCAATCAGCAGATGGGCATCCAGCAGCGCAGCAAGACGTTGTGCATGTCCTGTGCGAGAGTGATGGCCGACCACCACAAACTTAATCTCTTCAGCCACCAGCGAATCTCCAATAAAAAAGCCGCACAATAGCGGCTACTGTCTGAATATCAGGGTGTTGCTTCTCTTTAACCCTGGTTAAGGTAAGCATTCAGCCCGTCAGTGGTGGGACACTGGCGCACTCTGTCGCGGGGGGATGGCTGATTACCTCCGAAAAGGAAAATACCCATGGGTTCCATGTCAGAACTGGAAAAAGCAGTTGCAGATTTGCAACGTGAATTAAAGATTGAAAAAGCCACCAATAAACTGGTTTTTTCTTTGATTATTGAAGCTGTTAACAAGCTGTCACCAAAACAGAATGTTGGGGACGTTCTGATGGATGTACTGAAGGAGGTTACACCGCCTGAAATTTCATCTGCCCCAGATGCTCACGAAGCGATTAAGAGAGTTGAGAAAATAATTCAGAAGAAGCAACCGCGTTCGTAACTTCCTGAATTAAATCGTCAGCGGCTCGGTGCTGAGCCGCATTCACAATCTGATCGATTACAGTTTTCGCATGAGTTTCAGCGCGCTGCTTGTAACCTTCAAGAGTAAAGTCTGCTGTAATGTCTTCACGGTAAGGTACAGTCAGCATTGTTTTCTTATTGATATGTACTTTGACGTCTCCGCCAATAGCCTCAACCGTTTTACAGTCCAGTCCCTCCGCTGAAGAATAACCGTTTATTTTTAAGCTAAACGATTTTTGAGTCGGAAACTCAACCTCATATGAAATCATAAGAACTCCTGTTATTTATGGCGCCACCAAGCATTTTCTTTGCCGATGCCATCAGTTTTGAAAACGGTATGTACCAGAGGGCCGGTGACCAACCTGTCAGCGAATGACTGCGCAACAATGCCGAACGCCATCATGTCGCCCACACCGGCGCCTGCCTGTTCTTTCTTCCAGAAACGATAGCTCTCGATCCGGTAGTAAAGACGGATGATGCCGTGAGCGAACGCCATTACATCAGCGCGGGTACCACCCAGCAGTCCAGCATTTAGCATCACATCGTTGCGATGCTCTTCAATGAACTCCTGATAGATGCGCTCCGGATGATTCTGCTTTGCCCAGGCGTCAGCGTAAGTCTTTGGTTCTGAACCGACGTACACCTTCCCGGGCGCCATTTCTTCCCACGGGGCGCGAAGCATTTCGACATCGGTACCATCGGTACACCAGACGAATCGGTATTCAGGGTGATCGCGTAGATGTTGCCAGATGTGCAGCCATCGCCGGAAGTAGACATTCATCTTCACGTCAGGAACGCGACATAGCTCAACATCTGCCGAGGCTGCATGCAGCTCATCCACCAGCGCTATGCGGCCACAATTCCGAAGTGATGAGGCCCATTTAGCCAGCATGTCAGGCGAGGCCGCCATTTTCGTGCCGCGCTGCGGGTCAGGCTGACTGGTGAGCAGCGTTGTGATAACTACATCGCGCTGCTGGCGGTATTCAACGTAACCAGTAAACCCGGCATCACGCCGTTCGTTGTGGATCTTCACGTTACGTTCCACCAGCGCCTGTCGGTCGGGACGCGGTACCGAACGCTCTACGGCTTCATGCTCATCGAGAGAATGGATCAGCTTTTCTGAACCGACCACATCACCGTAAGCCCATGTCGTCAGGCCAGCATTATGGATGCGCAGGGCGAGGTCGCTGTGTTCGTACATGCCGCGACCGTAAACGGGATCGAAACCGCCAACCTTCTCGATAGCGCTGCGGTGGTAATACAGCATCACGCCGCGCTGCCCGGTGTAAGCGATGTGCTTATCATCCCGGTACAGGACCGCCATATCCTTCAGCTTATTCGTCCCTGCCAGATCGAGAAACTGGTAAGCCAGGTGCGGTTCGGGTGATTCGATGTATGGAAGGTGCCAGTTATCAGCGATGGGCCAGGCGTCATCGTCCCAAAGGAAAAGATGCTCACACCCGGCGTCCATCAGCGCGGTTAAACTGGCGTTCTTCGAAGCAACAATGCCGAGTGATGTTTCATGGCGAAGTAGCTGCACGCCGTCAGGCACTACTGCGGCAGGTTTTGAACCATCATCGACTACCACCACCAGCGCGCCGGCTGGCAGATGTTTAATGTGCTGCTCAATGGCGCGGTTTAAAACGTCTGGCCGGTTGTGGGTAGTGATGGCAATGCCAATCCGTGACGCTGAAGCGCAGGCAGGCACAAACGGGACACCATCAATAGTGACCTGCATTTGATTTTCCTTTTAGACGTGAGCCTGTCGCACGGCAAAGTCGCCGAAAGTTAACGGTTTGCCCAGGCTCACAGCTGAAAGACTTTCTTTGATGTGCGCGTGCGATGCACAACAAAAAGGCCGCCTAAGCGACCTTTGATTTTTTAACGAGATCCACCGCCTCCGGGGCGGGAATCAGCAGATCGTCCACCACAGCGAGAACCATCGCTTGCGGTATCTGAGTCATGTTGACAGTTACCTGCATACGCTTGAGTTGTTGCACCCAGAGACATCAGAATAAAAAGAACAGCCAGTACCTTTTTCATTGTGCTTACCATGTGTAGGCCATCATTTGACGGCGCGTTTATCATAGTACTTTTTCTTCATGCACGAAAACCCTCCAACGAGTGACTAAAGAATTTAATGCTCGTGTGAGCCGCTTGATAACTTGTAGCGGGATAGTGCTACTTTTTCTGCGGCTGCGATGAGTGCAAGAAAATTCTTAAAGCGTCCACTTGCGCTTGAAAGCAAAATGACACAGGTCATTATTAATATCCTCTGAGCTGGCTCCTACCAACGCCAGAGGGTGTAGTACCTTAAAACGAAATAAGCCGTATAAGTTGCCCTCCAGTGGAGGGCTATTTTTTTACCATTATCAAGCCCACCAGCAGGTGAGCTTTGTAATGGCTACGAATCCACCGCGTTATGCAGTGCTTCCTGACTGGCAATATGCTCGTAACGAGAAACCGTCTTTCCGTTCTGGTTCATCACGTAGGCGACCTCGCCGGGTTTCAGGAATACATTTTTGTCCATTCCCGAGACAGCAATACTCTGCTGGTTAGGATTGAAACCAACGCTCAGACCGCAATGAATCTCTTCGCCGCCGCCAAGTGACATTACTTTTACTGTTAACATGCTTCTTCTCCTGCTTCTTCTGGGAATAAAAAAGGCCGCCCATAGGCAGCCTTTTGACGTTAGAGATGTTACTTATGAGGTATGACATGGTTTACAGCAGTAGTAACACCCGTTTGATTTTGAATAATGCTTCTTAGCTTCCGTGACAGCTGGACGACATGTGTCGAAGATACCAAGGTAAATGCGATTCTCTGTCGCAGGCATAAATGCGCATCCTGTAACGTGTACCTCGTGGTCGCCGTTTGCCTGAGCATTTTTATTTACGTAATAGAACTGTCCCATTTTTAAAATCCCAGAGTGACGCTGCTTCTTGCAGCACCTGAGATGTTAATAATCTTGTAGCTTCAAAGTTACGATATATCCTTAAACTTTGAGCTAGTTCACTTTGGCCAATTGATAAAAAACATAAATCCGATGAAAGCGAATAGCAGTCCAGCAGCTCCAGCAATAACGATTAAAGCCCAAACAAGAATTGTTCCGATGGTTGCAATCACTTGGACCTCACTTCCTTTGGATTCTGACAGTTAGCCTGCCACGCTTTGTTATGAGCCAGGATGTCTTTCTTCGTCTGGCGGTCCAGCACATCCCAGTCGTGGGCTGTGCCGTAGATGGGTTTAACCCAGTCGCAAGCCGTATCCACTACCTCAACCCTTACGGGTCCAGTTGTCCCGCAGCTCGCGATCAACATCGTCGCCAGGCATATGGTTAACAGTCTGCTGTACATTGCTGGCCTCTTTCGTTGCTTCTACCCGGCGTTCGGCTGCTGCGACCGTTGCCGCTGCGTTATCTTCAGTGCGCTGCTGGTCGGCTTTCGCTTCCGCTTTGCTGGTGCCGCGGATATGGCCCAAGCCAAACGCTCCGACAATTGCTGCTAGCGCTGCAACTATTAGCCCCAGCATTGTTTCAAGGTTCATCTTTCGTCCCTTACCTGCTGCTGTACTTTTCCGACCAGTTGGCTATGAGATCCAACCTCTGATATACCGATTCCACTTATTCCGATGTATTCACGTCCCGTTTGTTTATCCTGGATGAGATAAACACCACGCCAATTGTCATAAGCGAGCCCGTCACGGAACTCTGACATTTTTGTCACCTTGATGCGGTCGGCATCCGATGAAAGTTGAGATGAAACTGCCATTGTTGACTTGGCTGGCGCTGGCCCATTGTCACAAGCAGACAGAAGGAGAACGGCGGTAATCAATAGATATATCTTTGTTGTCATATCACACCACCAGCACAGATTTCGCCAGGTTAAACAGCGCGCGGCGTTTATCCAGCCCGTTACGTCCACCATTGATAAGCAGCGTGACGCGCTCCACGTCGCCGGAATGGAGCAGGCAACCGCGAGACGAATAGAACCATGCAGCTGAGCGCGCAGCGTAATCATCTCGCTCCAGCAATTCGGGATACGACACCAGATCCAGTTTGAGCGCCTGACCACAACTGTGATAATTGCTCAGCCCGGTGATTTGCTTCAAACCACGACCGCGATATTTCCAGCCATGGCCTGCTGACTGATTGCCCAGGTGTTCTTTACCCCACTCACCGCCGTACACCAGATTAGCGATCGCTTTCTGGTTAGCCGGATGAGCTGCCGTTCTGCCAAGTGCGGCGGCCTGCTGTGGAGTGATGCGGTGGCTGCCGAACGTAGGTACCAGGTTTTCTGCCGCGTAATTCAGATTTTCCACAACACGGGTAAACCTGGTGCTTTCATGCCCCATCTGGGCAATAAACATGGCCTGGTCAAGCGGTGCTGTGATGCCGTATTCCTTCATGGCAGCGTCGATATGTGGAAACCAGCGCGCAGCTAACCCGGCGCTGATACCAGCCGCCTTCTGAAATTGTGATTGGTTCATTAGTGCCTCAGTGCATCAATCAGGCGCGCCATGTTTCCCCGTGCCCAGAGAAGAGCAGCGCAAATCAGAACGTTCACAAGCACCACAAACCAGTGCGATTCGTGATACAGGCCAAACAGGTAACGGAAAGGGACGCTGGCATAAACCAGCACCGTGAAATAAGCCATCAGCGATATCAGTGGACGATGTCTCGCCCCTCCACGCTGGTAGAACATGAGGGCAAGAACGATTACCCCGCAGATGATGGCATTCGCCATTGCACTCGGATCACTTGTTACCATTGCTGGTCCCTCCTCCACGTAAACGAGAGAGAATTCCAAACAGGCTACCCAAATCCTGGCTGTTGACGAACGTCAGCAGCTTAATCGCAATAGCGGCTACGATTACCGCGCCCAGCGCATCAAGTGGCCTGTCGCTATACCCCGTCCATTTGGAGAAGTAAGAGCCAAGAAGTGGAGCGCCAATAACGCCGAAGATGAATGAGGTGATGAAGTAGCCCACCAGCTTAAGGCGGCTGATATTAACCGCCGTAGCGACATAGAACACTGCACCAGCGAATGCGCCAAACACCACACCGTAATCAATACCGGTTGCCAGGCCAAAGATACTGGCCCCCATAAGACCACCAGCCGCTACCGTAGCGCCAGAAACAGGATCGGACATTTAGCCCCCTCTTTTTGCCGTGAGTCCTCTCAGAACGAGGGGAAACAAAAAAGGCCACCCGGAGGCAGCCCTTAAAATAAAAAACCCGCAGCAGTGGCGGGTTTATGTTTTGATTTGTTGCTCAGTACGCTTTACTGTCCCGAGCCTACCACAATTTAAGCACTTTCCTGCTCACTCTGCAACGTAAATCTGTCGCTATTTGTGGCGAATGCGTCACAAAGTGGTGCGTAAAGGATCGATTCTGCAAGACTAACCCATGTATCAATACGACGACGGCATGTAATAAGGGTCCAGCCGGGGTGTTTTGAATTAAGCTCTTTAGCCATCTGGAGTTTGCTTTTACGCAGACGATGACGATCAACAATCACACTATACAGCCCATGGTATTCTTCGTTCATCAATATCGCAGCAATAACGCCGTCAATCTTTAGCCCCTCCTCGTCTGAGCAGAACGCCAGGCCAGTTTTGTTTTTACTGTCGAGAATTTCACGAAGGTATGCTTCCAGCTCGGGTTTAGTGATGCCGGATTTCTTCATGCGGCGCAGCGCATCGTTGATGGCGGATTTGGTTATTTTCCCGGATGCCAGCAGCTGGTTGAACATGTTTCCGCCCGAGCCACCACCGATATAAGACCAGCGGCCCCACATGCGGAGCTTTCCCTGTACCCAGATACTTTCGAGAGTGCGAAGGCGAACCAACTCGCCGGATTTGCCTACTTCTGAAGGATTGATCATTTGCGTCTCCACTTACGCCAGTACGCCGATTTCCAGCGCACGATCTAAAAACCGAAACAACAGCACCAACTGGTCGCCGTATTTCGCTTCAAATGCCACAGGATCAGCGTGTAACTCGTCGTGATGCGCTCTGCACAGCGGTATCACAAACAGGTCATGCGCCTTAGTACCCATTCCACCCTGCCCGTGGCCTATCAGGTGGTGGGGGTCGTCTGCCGGGTTATTGCAGCAACTGCACTGCTGCGACTTCACCCAGCGGGTGTATTTCTCGTTTTCCCAGCGTCGGCGCTTTGGCCTCAGCATGAAAGATTCCGGCGTTTCAGGATCGACCTTCACCGCCACTATCTTTTTTTGCCTTCTCCTGAAAGATTTGCGTAGCCGGTAATGACGGGACAATGTCGCTTTCCCTCATCACTGAACTGTGCTGTTCTGGCTTGATTCTGAGTGCTTTACTCGCCACTGATTCAGGAACAAGGTCAGCCAGATCATTACGTACCATCCACCAGCAGAACTCAGGAAGCGAAAGAGTGTGGTCAGGGCTGAAACCTAAATCAATATTTACCCTTTCCAGCAGCCATTTTACCAGGTTCTGCATGGCAATTCCTGCCAGTCTTTCAGTGGTTTGCTCACGTAAATGGTTATCACACGACCAGCAAAGACGAATGCTCCCCGGAGCGTGGCGCATTATCGTAAAGTCACTGGCATGCCAGTCAGTGTGAGGCCACTGGCATTCAAATTTTCTCTCCAGCCAGGCATCAAGGCTACTCAATCCACCGGCTCGCTGAATGACCCTCTCGTTAACGAAAATAGCCTGCATATTGGCATCGTCAGTCAGGGGCTGGTGGGCTTCAGGGATTAATCCAGATGGCAGATGCTGTATGGCTTCGGATGGTGGCTCAATAACTACCCTTCCCTGACGGAATAGCCAGAGCAGTTCGGTACCAGGGCGGAACAGAACCACCCCAGACATCGGCGCAATTTCAGGCGTCAGTATGGCTCTCACCCAATTCCCCCCATTGTTGGTTGATGCCTGGTTATCGATATTTCTACCCTTCCGCCATGCACTTTAGGTCCCCACTCCACCAGCATTCTCTGCACCTGGCTGTCATCCTCCCAAATGCCAGCATGCGTAAGCGCATCAAACAGAGCCTTGTTGTAGTTGTCGATGTCGCGGCGGCGGGCATCTGGCGGAAAGAGAAGGATCTCCACCGCAGCTGGTGATGATGATGGTTTTGGTAAGCAACGCAGTTGCTCAATGATCGCTGCACATGCCGCGCTCTGGTATGCCCTGCCCTTCTCGCTGATAAGATGGCGGCCTTTTAACGGCCCCTTGTTTGGGGCTCGCCAGTATGTGTTTACGCTCGGTGGGAACGGGAGCACCAGTTTCATAAACTCACTCCCTGTTTTTTCAGCCATTCAACAGCGTTATCTCTGGCCTTGTCTCCGCCGGATAGCAGGTCTTTGATGATCGTCACTGGTTCTGCATCCCATTCCGTTTTGACGACGGTAATGCCCCTGGCTGCGCCAGGAGCAACAGTGATGTAACCCTTTTTCTTAAGTGACTTCACGTGCGCTACAGCAGCGTTCGGTGATGCGCAGCCAATTAATCCGGCAAGCTCCAGCATCGTAGGTGGGAAGCCAGCCTTTTCGATATGAACCTTGATAGCTTCGAACACTTCATTCTGACGCGGCGTTAATTCGATCATGACTCGACTCCATAACGCCCGTTCAGGCGTCCGATTACGCTGTTGAACATCACCAGGCTTACACCCATCGGTTTAACCTTCTCGTGGTACTCCTTCAGGATCGGAGGCACTACGACATTCCAGCTTGGCTTTGGCTTCTGCTTTAGGGCTTTTTTGATGGCATCGTTGCATTGACGGGCTACATCACGCACAGCGTTCTCATGCTCGGTAGATAGTTTTTTCATGCGGCGCGCTCCTGTAGTTTTTTCATGGGAACGGCAACTGCCGGTATAAGCTCAACAGCTGGTGATTCAGATTGATTTCCCCAGTGGTCCCAGCCAGGCGCACCGCAACGGCTGAATAGTTCGATGCGTGGAACATCACCGTAAAGCTTCTCCAGACGGAAACGCGCCTCTGCTGGCTTCTGGCTGTGCTCACCGAGTGGACTGTAGATAACCTGCTTAATGCTGGCGCACTTGCGTTCCAGTCCATTTCCCCTGGTGGCGATTAGCACGTCTTCGGTATTGGCTCGGGTGTAGTTCCCGCCGTTCATGCGTGTTTGTACGTTCAGCAGGTCGAGGAAGTCGTAAAAATCCTCCACACGGCCTGCCTGAAGTGCTTTGTTGATGTGCTGCTCTGCCAGTGGATTGAACTTTACCCAGGTAAAGCCCTTCATCGTGCGGACCTTAAAGCCCCACGCTTCAGCCAGCTCGATAGCCTCTCGGGTATGGGTTCCGGTAAACCACATAGCCAGAACTGCATCATCGGCAGCCAGGTCCCAAACCGGCAAGCGCTTCATGTCGATCAGTTTCATCGTGTCGTAGTGATCTTCTGCTGCACCGTTACTGGCTTTGTTGTCATAAAGCCAGGCTGGGTCGGCATAAATGAGTGAGTATTTCCCGGTCATCGCGTTACACCTCAAAAGCAAGTTGTGGCGTGAACCGATCGCGTTCTGCGTCGTAATTCAATGAACTTGCGGAGTTAAATGATTCAATGCGTTCAACCAGCACCGCCGCGCGGGTTTCTTTGCTGGCTGGCGCGTAGGCTGATTTATCCCACGACTTATCTATTCCGATGTTGCGCGCAACGTTGGTGCTGTCAGCTGACGACAGCGGGATGTGAGTGAAAATATCTTTATTCAGCATGCGAAGGCCATGAAGCTTGGTAATCGGATAGCCATTTGAATCGACTACGTGGCGTATAAGGTCTCGCAATTTTGCCCGGCAGGCTCGAGGTCGCTTTGCATCGTATTCACCCATGCTACCGATGCATACCCTTGGGAATTCATGACACAAGCGGATGAAACGTTCGTCAGGCTCGTTGAAGTGATAGACTGGCGCGCCGACGACTTTGCCATGCGGCCATTCAGCTATAAGAGCATCGTTCTCTTCACTGGTTCCTCCGATTACATCTGGAATAACTGCAAATGCGAAACGAGGATGATTCATCCACTCCTTAACGAATTCGTAATAGTCGAACCAGTTAACTGGCTGGCCCTTATTCCAGAAGCTAAATGCACCGTTATCCAGCGCGAAAGACTGGGTGACTTCGCTGGCCAGGGCTATTTGGCCGGGGTTAGCGAAGGAGATGAAAGCGTGCCTGCCTTTCCATGCCTTCAGCGCGCATGTGTCCGGTGTGATTGGTCCTCCGTGGTAGTGGATCATCAGACATTCCTCGCTCGGCCAGCAAGACACCATGCATCAGAGGGTGCTTTAACTTTCGGCGCCATGCTCAGGCAACGCTGACGCTCAATCAGTATCTTCATCCGCTGCTCTTCGTTCTTAGAGCGATTGAAGGCATCCATCAGAACCGTGGCTGCACGCTGGTAGAGACCTTTTTCAAACAGGCCTTGAGCCTTATCCATCATTGTGGTCACAGCCGGATTCAGACCTTCTTCCTGTTCTGGTACAGCTGGTTTATCAGCCCGGTTGATTTTCAGTGCAGAACGCCCCTCGCCAATCTCCCCACCCGGTGCTTTGGCAAAATACTGGTAGCACTTACCGTTATGCTGGCGGGTTGCGCGATTCAGTTTGACCAGATGGCATACACCGCGCTGAACAGCGTGAACGTCGTACTGGGGCATTGATGCCGCAATATCTTTGTTCGTTAAGCCAGGGTTAGTGGCGATGAAAATCTGAATGTCTTTCAAGAGGCTCATGGCTTAGCTCCTCTGAAACCTGCTGGGATTGCTTTATCTGGCCCGCCGAAGGTAAGGGAGTTTTTCTTACGTGCTGCATCCCAATCTTCGCGTTGTGGTCTGCCCTTCGCATCCCAGCGAGTTGCAATCTGTAGGTAGCCTGGGAAGTTTCCGGGGGTGAACAAAGTTTTTGGACGCATGTACTGGTAATCCTTTAGTCCTTTCCAGTGCTCGTGCTTGTAATCGACCACCAGCATGAGTTCTTCGGGAGTGAAGCCCTCGCGAAGTCTTGCGCGGATGTTATCCAGCGACGCAGGGCAATTCTGGAAACGAGAACCGCTCACCTGGTTGAGATGTTTCAGTACCAGTCTGGAATTTTCAGTCAGCAAAACTTCAGGATCAGTCTTCTTGCCAGCACTCTCATCGTCGGGTTGCGGGGCAACCTGACAAGAAGGTTTTTTATCTGATGGATCAGTAGTTGATTTTACTGACGGATCCCCACCAGATTCTGACGGGTGAAAACTGCCATTATTACTGTTTTTCGACGCATCAAATTTTGACGGGTCGGATTTTGATGCATCAGATTTTGACGCGTCAGATTCTGACAGGTGAGAAAAGGCAGAATCACGGAGCTTTTGGACGTTCAGCTGATAAACGTTGGATGCATTACGGTTTCCCTTACGACGCTGCTGGCGAGTCAGCCAACCGTCTTTTTCCAGCTGAGAAATAGCTGTGCGTACCGTGCTCTCACCAGCACCAATCTGGCGCGCGATGGTAGCAATGGAAGGCCAGCTAACCCCTTCATCACTGCTGAAGTCTGCCAGACGCGCCATGATGGCAACGCTGGACAGCTTCATGCCAGAAGCGGCGCAAGCGTCCCAAACGTAACCTGTTAATTTAGTGCTCATGGTCGTCCTTTAACTCTGTAAATTTACGCTGGAATTGCTCAAGAGGGCTGAAGCACTCATGATCGTACCCTTCGCGAAGGTATATAACGCGTCGGGTTTCAGGCTCCCATCTGATGACGTGGACGGTGATGCCTCTTTGGTCTCTGAATCGCCGGTCAACTTCAGCCATTCCTCACGCCCCTTCTCGTTCATCAGTGCAAATGCCTCTACCATCGCGTTCTCAGGCTGGTAGTTGTTCTGATCCGCCTGGTTGTTTAATCTCTCCACATAGCCGAACGGGGAATCTTTTCCCACCAGAGGAAGGCATCTGAATTGCTTCGCTGGTCTCAATCGGTTTAAACTGTTCATGCGTTAGTTTCTCCACTGAATACGACACGCCACGACGCCCGGAGCTGCACACTCGCGGGCGTCACTTCTTTTGGCTTTTCTTACGGCTAAACAGCGCGACAATCGCGCGGATCTCTTCTTCACGCGCTGCCAGATGACGGCGGTGATATTCGTTGATTTCTTCAGCTTCATGACGTTCGATTACTCCATCTTCGAGAGCTCTCTGGATCACGGTATCAACACGTCCACGCGCTGCTGACGTTCTCATGGCACGATCAAAAAGGTCGACACGATCAAGGTCTTCAAGTTGAGGAATGTCCACCAGCAGCGCACCACGACGACGGGCAAAGTAATCTGCCAGGAGGGACGTATTCGAGATATCTTCCATGGCCTCCAGCTCGTTCACTTCGAAAAACCGGCAGCCATTCTTCTCATACAGGTTGTTATTGAACTGAGTTACTGACATGCCAAGAGCACCGGCCATAGCCTCACGGCCACCGGGATACGCTTTGCACATCGCTTTCACTACTTCTTTCAGGCTTGGCTCTACCATGTTGATTTTCCTTTTGTAGTTACTTTCAAGCAGCTGAATCTGTAGCCTTTTGGTAAAGGCTCGCATCGTACTTAAGCTTGCCTTTCGTAATTCGCTCGATGACGAACGCTTGCTTTTGAGGGATGACTTCACCCCATCGGCAAACTGCCGGGTGGGAAATCCCAAGGACACTGGCGGTTTTTGATACGCCGCCGAAGTGCTCAATGACTTCTGATTTACGCATGGTTCCTCCTGGTTAACTCACGCCTTAAAGGTAACAAAAGGTACATCAAATAGCAAACAACAGTTACAAGGAATCAATGTAACATTGGTTACATGAAAACAGAGATGAAAGACCGAATAAGATCCCGACGAGTCCAGCTCGACATAACACAGCAGACCCTGGCTAAACGCTTAGGCGTCAGCCGTGTTTCCGTAACTAAGTGGGAGAGCGGTACAACCAAACCTGATGGTGAGAACCTCCACCAGCTGGCAATGGCGTTGCAGACAACTCCAGAATGGATTCTTTACGGTCAGGGTGAGGAAACGCAGGACGATACTAAAGTTGTTCCGTTCCTTAAGCCCCCAACGGCAGTCCCCATTATCTCGGCTGTTCAGGCTGGTATGTGGACTGATACTTATGCATGCTCAAGGCTTTCTGATGTGATTTCATGGACACAAACCACTGCAAATGTTTCTGATGAAGTATTCGGATTGGTTGTTCGTGGGGAGTCTATGACTAACCCTCATGGGCTTCCATCAATCCCTGAAGGTTCGATCGTTATTGTTGAGCCTCATTATGGCCAGCTGGATGACCTTTACGGAAAAATTGTAGTAGCGATACTTGACGGCTCAGCTGAGGCGACCGTTAAAAAGCTTGTATGGGATAGTCCTTTTGCATATTTGATGCCACTTAATCCTGCCTTTAAACCCATCCCAATAGACGGTAATTGCCGGATTGTTGGGAAGGTAGTTCAGATAACCCAGAACATCTAAGTTATTCATTCCAAATGCCAGATATTCTTCTGGCATTTTTTTCGCACCTTCAGGTAACAAAAAGTACATTCACCGCTTGACCATTATAGTAACTAAAGGTACATTTAAATCACACCACGGGTACTGACAGTTACCTGTGGTGGTGTGGTGGTAAGTAGTACGGCATATGGCACATGTGCCGCAGCGGTCCGGGGATTCCTTGCATTACTTTTTCCAGATCCAGCGGGTAGCCGGAATGTGCAAGCCAGGCAAGCACGACGGCCAGAGACGTTTCACCAGCGTGGCGATCAGGTGACAG
This sequence comes from Enterobacter sp. MGH119, assembly GCF_001037675.1. NCBI lineage: Bacteria > Pseudomonadati > Pseudomonadota > Gammaproteobacteria > Enterobacterales > Enterobacteriaceae > Enterobacter > Enterobacter sp. MGH119. The sequence goes on from NZ_KQ089929.1 coordinate 1,445,010, forward strand.
CCCAGACGATATCTGAGTGGCTATAAAAACAGATGGGAGCCGGTGGAATCCCGGCACACAACATGAAAGCGCACTCCATCAACTATCGGTTGTGGATGGCAGGTAAATAAACGAACGGAGTGCGCTTCCAGTTGTGTTAACCGTAGTAGCTGTACCAGATGCTGTGTGTAGTCTTAGCGGTCGGCAGTTTTGAATGTCCTTAATGTCGACCGCCCCTTTTCACAACTGAAAGCGCGTTCTGCGTTCAACTTGAGAGGCCGTAGTCGTTAAATCAACTCAGGAGAACGCGCTCTCAATTGTGGAGAAGCTGACTGGCGGTGGCGGCCGCCCGTTTCACTAAGTGCCCTGGTTGGGTGCTTACTAAAACGAACACCCTTAATTTTTTGTCGCCAACCGGCGAGGGATTCGTGCAACCAAAATTCAGGGTGAATTTCCACTGGAGGAACGATGAACCACCTCGAATTTATAGAGAAGAACGTGAGGGAACAGCTGATTAAACAAGGCTTTTCCTCTTCGGTGGCTCAGAGGGGGGGCGTGGCAAGCACTTGATTTGTATAAGCGAATGTCACAAGCCAGTAAGAAGGGCGCAATTTTCGACGATGTAATGAGGCACGCAAAAGCCTGGGCAGACAAGCAGGTTTCAAAGGCTGAAGTTACCAAGCGGAAACGAACCTCCCCTAAAGATCAAGGTGGCCTCTTCTAAGTTGTAAGGCCAAGAATTCAGCGCTGTGCAGAGCGCATATAACACGGAGAAACTATCCATGACGAACACACAGAACGTCACCGAGTTACAACCACGCATGACCCGGGAGCAGCTGATCGACGCAGCACGTAAGGCAGCACCTCTCCTTCCGCCAGCTTATCGCGGCATTATGACCGAACTGGCTAACCGCCTGGATATTACCAGCGTCGCGCTTTGCGAAGCGATGGCTCAGCGTAAGGAACTGGCTGTTCAGAACGCTACCTTGCGTGAAGATGTCTCAAGCTGGGCCAAAGAGTGTGACCACATTGTTGAACGCCACACGAAGAGCAGAACCAATATGCATTTACTGGAAGCCCAGCGAGAACTGCGTGAGTTGTCTACCGTCGTCGTTTCCCAAAATAACGAGGTGGCTCTCTAATGGCTAACTCATTCAAGCAAATGACACGTGACGGGACCATCAAGCGCACCGATACCGGGATGTTCATCAGCCTTGACCAAATCCATGTGCGTGAAGGTTTCAACAAACGCGAAGATGATGAGCGTACCCGCCAGGCAGATGATGACCTCTTCAACTATCTGATGAACGGTGGCTCCGTTCCCCCGCTGGAGGTTATCGCCCGTGATGAAGGTGGAGTGTGGGTTGTTGAAGGCCACCGTCGGCGTCGCTGCTATGCGCGCTGTGCAGAAGCTGGTAAGCCAGTAGACCGCATCCATATCATGCCGTTCAACGGTAACGATGTTCAGCGCCTGGCGCGCATCATGACCAGTAACAACCAGCTCCCGCTATCCGATATGGAACAGGCAGCTGTTATTCAGGAGCTTCATAACGCCTTCAACCAGACCACCAGCGAGATAGCAAAACTGGTCAACAAGTCTGTCCCTACTGTCGAAAAGCTTCTGCTTCTTAGCACAGCCAATCACGACGTTCAGAAAGAAGTTAAGTCCGGGACCGTGTCTGTAGATGTGGCCGTTGACCGAGTAAAAGAGTTTGGCGAAAAGGCCGGTGAGGTTCTTCAGAAGGATAAAGCTTCTGCTGCCGCCAGGGGGAAAAAGAAAGTCACCCGCAGCGTTATAGCGCCGGAGATTAGCGTTAAGAAAGCGCGCCGCCTTGTTGAGTTGATAAGCCTGGCCGGGATAAGTGACACGGGCGTCATCTCTCTCGAAGGGTTGGCGCATGCAGAAGCCATGGAAATTATCGACGAGCATAAAGCCATAGCTTCACAACGTTCAGGAGCACCAGCATGAAATTGAATTATGAAGAACTTGAAGCCAAGTGCGCAGCGCTGGCTGCGGAGAATGCGGGGCTGAAGGACTTTGTCAAAACCTGTTTCCGCGCAGCGGCTGATGGTGCATCGCTGGATGGTGCTGATATTCAGGAGCTTGGCGAACGTCTTGGCTTGTTTGGACGCGAGACGTATCAACCAGCGTTGCACGGCTACATCTGCGGTCATGAGGCTGGAGAGGACACCGTCTATGTCATGAAGAAAACCCCAGAAACCTCTGCTTTCCTGGCTGAAGTGCGGGCGCAGGGTGTGGAGATGTTTGCCGCACATAAGCGAGAACGACAGCAGGCTCTGCGTAGCCGAAGCATGAGGATGTCTGAAGAAGCTGCTGGCATGGCTGCTGATGCTGAGAACTTCGCTGACGAGCTTCGCAAAGGAGTGCAGTCATGAAACTGAAAATGCACACGCCGGACGGAACGGTGATTGTCGAAAGTAATCTGGTAACGCAGTTCTACCCTGATTTCGATAGCGGCGGCGAGCTGACCACCATCGAAACGGTATCGGCAACAGGAGAAACCTTCTCGGTTAAAGTAAAGCACTCGTTTATGCATGTGACTGGCGCGCTGGCTACAGCCTGGAGCGTTGACGAAAAGAAAGCAGAAGGAGCCGCCCAATGAGCAACATCGACAAACGCGCGTTACTTGAAAGCGCAGAAAGCACAATCAACATTCTGGAAAACATCGCCGGCTTCGAACCATCTGATATCGACGTCGACACCGTAGAGCTCCGCTTTGAAACTGAGGACGGATTCGATACCGGTTGTGACGTGAGCATTGTTGACCAGTGCCAGAAAGCCGCCGATGTAGTTCAGGCGCTGCTGGAGGAGCTGGAGGCTAAAGACAAGCGCAACGAACGCGCACTGTCGCTCCTGAAAGATGCCAGCCCGGAAAACGTCTGGGAAATTATAGGGCGCCTGAAGGTTGTTATCAGTGGCGATTATCGTAGTGAAGCTGAAATCGCAGCCGCAGCCGGTAAAGGAGAGTGAGCATGTCAGTAGAGCTCAAAGATAAACGCCGTAGTGGGCAACGCATTCCCGGCCTCGGACTCGCTAATGGGACGTGGTTTGCAGTTCTGGATATTCCAGGAATGGAAAAGCTTGTCAACCAACAGCATACCAATGACCCGCTTGATGTGACGCCAGCCAAAGCGAAAAAGATGGCGGATTTGGTCGTGTCATGGACACCACCGGAGGGCTGGTCGGGAGATATGGCTGCCGAGATGAAGGGCTACATCGTCGAGTTTCTTCGTGGTTGCAACGGATTCAGGAGTCATTAACCCATGAGCACTATTACCAAAGAATTCACCAAAGAGCAGTTACAGCAAATTATCGAAACTGACCACGTTCAATGTGGTGAGGCTTCGGTGCTGGCGCGTATCGCGCTGGCATCGCTCGAAGCGGAGGCTGTGTGCGTCATCGACCAGTCCAATCTTGATTATCTCAAATCGGGATCTGATGCAGACGTATGGCCAGCATCGAGAACAGAGATGGGTGATGTGCTTCTGTATCGCTCTGCCCCGCCAGCGCCGGTATCTGTGCCTGATGGATACAGGTTGCAACCATTTTCTGAATATGACGCAATGTGCGCCGCCATGCTTCAGGGTTCCGAACCTGTAACGACGACTAACAAGTTGCCAGAAGAAACCGGTTCATCTTTGCAATTGCGTAATCTCATCCGTCAGCGCCATGCTGAGTGGTCACAGGCCACGTTCGGTGATGTTGGTCCTGTCGGCCCGCTCAAGCATCTGTCGAAAGAGGCACTCGAAGCAGCAGAGGAACCTGATGATCTCAGTGAGTGGGCTGACATGCAGTTCTTATTATGGGATGCACAGCGCCGCGCCGGTATCAGCGATGGTGAAATTACAGCAGCGATGGAAGAAAAGCTGAAGGTGAATATGGCGCGCCAGTGGCCAGAGCCGAAAGACGGCGAGCCGCGACTGCATATCAAAGCAGCACCGCAGCAGGAGGTGAAGTGATGCCTAACCCATTCGATTTTGTGATGTTCGTGCTGCTGGCAATCGGCGCACTTCAGCAAATGGGGTGGCTGCCATGGTGAGCAAACTCAAACAGCGGCGCCTGCGCCGTCTTAAATCCGATGTTGCCTGGTGGAAAGGTGAAGCATCGGACCTGTACGCCAGAGTCATGGAGCAGGCAGACGAAATAGCCGAACTCCGCAGGCTGGTTATCCGCGTTCCGATGCCAGTAATTATTTCAAAGGAGATGGCCAACCAGCTTTATAACAACGAAACGAAAAGATGTCGTACCTGCAATGATGGCCTCCGTGGTGGGTGCTCATCATGCATTTTCTATAAAAGATAGCCGGGTGCAGCCGGTAAAGTGGAGAGAAACGCATGGGGCAGTTAGTAACACTTCATGAGTGGGCATCTGGTCCTAATGGATTCAAATATCCATTAAGCAACTCAGCATTAAACAAAATAGCAAAGACCAAACAGACTTATCCGCCAGCCTTAAAGCAAGGTCGACGCTGGGTAATAGATGAAGATGCTCGTTTTGTTGGCATGGTTGGCAGTGTTGATATTTCGTCATCATTATCAGACAAGGCCCGCCAGTTAGTGGAGAAAGCAATAAATGGCAGCTCGCCCCAGAAAACATAATGTCAAAATACCCAACCTTTACTGTAAGTTAGATAAACGTACTTCAAAAATTTATTGGCAATATCGCCACCCTGTAACAGGTTCATTTATTGGATTCGGAACAGATGATGAAGCGGCAAAAGCTGCTGCAATCGAGATGAACCGTATAACAGCAGAACAAGAAACTCAGCAATCTTATGCTCTGATTGATATGGCAATGAAGAGCTCAGGGAAAAAGGATCAAGGTATACGTGTTTCTGAGTGGATTAAAAAATACATCGAAATTCAGATGGAAAGGTTGCGTGACGGTGAGATAAAAAACCCTACTGTAAAATCCAGACGATTATGTTCTCAGATTCTCGCAGATAGAGTGCCAAACCTTCGCCTGAAGGATGTTGATACAAGACTCATTGCAAAAATTATTGATGAATATAAGGCAGAGGGAAAGCACAGAATGGGCCAACTGATAAGAAGCGTACTAAACGACGTGTTCAAAGAGGCGCAGCATGCTGGCGAGGTTGATCCTGGCTATAACCCAGCCTTAGCTGTAAAAAATCCAATAGCCAAAGTAAAACGAAGCAGACTTAGCATTGAACAATGGAAGTTGATTTTTGAAAGCGCAGGCTCTTTACCTCCTTGCGCTCAAAATTCTATGCTTTTGGCTTTAGTAACCGGGCAAAGGATAGGTGACATAGTCGAGATGAAGTTTAGTGACATTTGGGATAATCACCTTCATGTTACCCAAAATAAAACCGGAATGAAGTTAGCTATCCCCTTAAATTTAAGGTGCGATGCAATCGGGTTGACTCTGGCTGATGTTATTAGTAAGTGTCGCGATAGAGTAGTAAGCCCTTATCTGATCCACCATGTTAAGCATCACGCTTACGGTAAAGCGGGATCTCACGTTCCAGAAAAAACGATATCAAGATATTTTAAGGAGGCAAGAGATAAAGCAAATATTACCTGGCCTAAGGATTGCACTGCCCTTCCGCCGTTTCATGAACAGCGCTCGCTTTCATCAAGAACATACAAAGCTCAGGGTATAGATGTCAAAACTCTTTTAGGGCATAAAACCGAAGCAATGAGCGTAATGTATGGAGATGATCGTGGTCTAGAATGGAAAAAAGTTGTGATTTAAACAGGGAGTTTTGGGGAATTATTTTGGGGATGTTTTGGGGAAAGAGTTTTATAAATTAAATTCAGTCACTTAGAATTTAGCGAATTGCTCCAGAAACAGTCATCCACCAGCAACGCATGACCCAACAGCCAGCGCTCCCGCTGGCTGTTTTCTTTCAGCCCTCTCCGTCCCGTGCTAATGTAGCAAGCTACGTATTGGCAAATCACAGGTGAAATCGTTATGTCTGATGACGTGACCGGGACGACGACCCATCAGCGGCTAATCAGCTTATTAACCGAGCAGGAGGCGCGCTTTCGCGTGGTGGCGCATGAGGCCGTTGGGAAATGCGAAGCGGTCAGTGAAATTCGCGGGACCGATCTCCGGCAGGGTGCAAAAGCACTGGTCTGCAAGGTAAAAGGCAACGGCGTTAAGAAACATATTCTGGCAATCCTTGCCGCCGATCGGCAGGCCGATCTGAGCCTGCTGGCCAGCCATTTCGGTGGGCTAAAGGCCTCTCTCGCCAGTCCGGCAGAAGTGGATGCGCTTACCGGCTGCGTTTTCGGCGCCATTCCCCCCTTCAGCTTTCATCCGGATCTGACGCTGGTCGCCGATCCGCTGCTGTTTGAGCGCTTCGATGAAATCGCCTTTAACGCCGGCCTGCTGGAAAAATCGGTGATAATGGATACCCAGGACTATCTGCGTATCGCCCGTCCTGAACTGGTGACGTTCCGTAAACAATAAATACAGCGGCTGGCTAACGGTCAGCCGTTTTCCAGCAGCAGCACGGAAGCAATCAAAATAATCGCGATGATAAAAAATGATGAGGAAATAATTAGCGTTTCGACAAACATAGGATCGTTCATGATGCCCTCTGCTTTGCCCATTTACCTCTTTTTTTACTCCCCCACAATGACAGCTAAATGACAATGACGCGTCCGCGAAATGACGATTTTTTCGCTGAAACGATTCGCTGTTAACGATCCTCCCCCGTATAAAGTCACTGTTTAAATATTTTATTTGTTACCGGTATCACGAAAAGAAATTTACGTAACCCCGATGCCAGATCTCGCAATTGTTAACCTCTTCATCCTGGTTAACCCTGTTTACGGAGCACCTCAAAAATAAACCTTACACTGGCAAGGTGAATACAATGACCGAGATAATTACCCGTAAAGAAAAGATCAGTTATGGGTTAGGCGATATGGCGAGCCATATTGGGCTGGATAACGTCATTATTTTTCTGACGTTTTACTATACGGACGTGGTGGAGCTACCTGCCGCATTCGTGGGCACCATGTTTCTTCTGGCGAGAACCGCCGATGCCATAATAGACCCGGCGATGGGCTATATCGCTGACAGGACGCGCACGCGCTGGGGCAAATTCCGTCCCTGGATGCTGTGGCTGGCGCTGCCCTTTGGCGCAAGTTGTCTGCTGACCTACGCCGTGCCGGCGTCCCTCGATCTGCACGGTAAAATGATTTTCGCCACCGTCAGTTATACCCTGATGATGCTGATGTATACCGCAATCAATATTCCCTATTGCTCCATGGGCGCGGTGATTACGCCCGACAACGATGCGCGAATTTCCCTACAGTCTTATCGCTTTTTCCTTGCCACTTTGGGTGGCGCGCTGTCGACATTCTTTATGATGCCGCTGGCAGAGTTTTTAGGTGGCGACGATAAATTACTGGGCTACCGCTGGGCAATGGCCATTATGGCGACCGTCGCGGTCGTCATGTTCTGGATCTGCTTCGCCAATACGCGTGAACGTATTAAGGCTCCCGCTACCCACAATAATTATCTTGCGGAACTGCGGGATTTATTACGAAACGACCAATGGCGGATTGTCGCCGTCTTGGTATTAACCAACATTGGTTTTGGCGTTATTCGCCTTGGCGCAATGATGTATTTCGTCACTTATTATCTCGGTAGCGCAAGCTATTTTATGTGGATGCTCGGGGCGCATATTCTCGGGAAAGCCGCAGGCAGCGCGCTGGCCAAACGTCTGACGCAGAACGTCAGCAAAGTGCAGATGTTTGGATACTGTTCCGTACTGGCGGGGGTACTCAGCATCGCTCTGTTCTTTGCGCCTAAGTCGGTGCTTATTCTGGTGCCCATGACGTTTATCGTCTCCACCCTTTACCAGGCCACCACCACGCTGATGTGGGTAATGATGGCGGACGTCGCCGATTACGGCGAATGGAAACAGGGCAAACGCATGGACGGCGTGATCTTCTCCACCTTCCTCGCCGTACTCAAGTTGGGGATGGCGATCAGCGGCGCGATTGTTGGCTGGACGCTGGGCTTAAGCGGTTATGTTGCCAATGCCCCGGAGCAGACCAACACGGCCATGTACTGCATCATCGCCCTCTTCACCGTCGTGCCTGGCGTCTTGTCACTCTGCGCGTTTGCCACGCTGCGCTGGTATAAGCTCGACGACAGCACAATGCAATCCATCCATCTCGCCAAAAACCCTGTTTAGAAGGACGCGTTATCCATGAGTGAGCTGATTCAACATTCCAACAGCATCGAATGGCGTTTTGAACGCCAGATCCTGCGTATTGAACCGTGGGGAGAAAACAGCCTGCGCGTCAGGGCCACCTGCTCCCCGGCTTTTGAGGACACCTTACAGGCACTGTTGCCCGCCGCCCCTTGCCAGGCTGAGATTATCGCCGAAGCGGAAAGCCTGACGCTGCGCAACGGCAATATTACCGCGACGCTGAACCTTAAAGGTCAGCTGGCCTTCTACAATCAGCGCGGCGAACTGCTGCTGGAAGAGATGTGGCGCCAGCGTTCAACGGTGGGTATCGGTGCCAGCGAGAAGAGTCAGGATAAATATGTCAGCGCCCTGAAGCTGGATGGCCGTGAATTTAAGCCGCTAATGGGGGGAAAATATCAGCTCACCGTCCGGTTTGAATCGCGTCCGGATGAACGCATCTATGGCATGGGTCAGTATCAACAGCCGTGGCTGGATCTGAAAGGCTGTACGCTGGAACTGGCGCAGCGCAACTCCCAGGCCAGCGTGCCCTTTATGCAGTCCAGCCTTGGCTATGGCCTGCTGTGGAACAATCCGGCGATTGGTGAAGCCAGCTTTGCAAAAAATCAGACGGAATGGCGCGCCCGCGTGACGGGAGAAATGGACTACTGGATCACCGCCGCTGATACGGTGGCGGATATCACCCGCCAGTATGTAAAAGCCACCGGAACTCCGCCCGCCGCCCCGGCGTTTATCAGCGGGCTGTGGCAGTGCAAATTACGCTACCGCACCCAGCAGGAGGTGCTGGAGGTTGCGCGGGAGTATCGCCGCCGTAATCTGCCGCTGTCGGTGATGGTCATCGACTTTTTCCACTGGCCGAATCAGGGCACCTGGTGCTTCGACCCCGTAGACTGGCCCGACCCTGAAGGGATGGTCGACGAGCTGCGCGAAATGGGTATTGCGCTGATGGTGTCGGTGTGGCCAACGGTAGAGGCGCGCAGCCCTCTCTATCCGCTGATGAAAGCCAAAGGCTGGCTGGTCAGCAGTGAACGTGGCGTGCAGGTCAACCTCGACTTTATGGGCAATACCACCTTCTTTGATGCGACCCATCCTGAGGCGCGGAAATTCGTCTGGGATACGGTGAAGAAAAATTACTACGACATGGGCATTAAGCTGTTCTGGCTGGACGAAGCGGAACCGGAATACCGCGCCTATGATTTTGACAACTATCGCTACCACGCCGGTCCGGTACTGGAAGTGGGCAATCGCTACCCGCGTGATTTTGCGCAGGGCTTTTACGATGGGCTCCAGGCAAACGGTGAAACCGACATTGTTAACCTTGTACGCTGCGCCTGGGCAGGCAGCCAGCGATTCGGCGTGCTGGCGTGGTCGGGTGATGTCCACTCCTCATTCCATGCTTTTCGCAATCAACTCGCCGCGGGACTGAATATGGGCCTGGCGGGGATCCCATGGTGGACGACCGATATCGGCGGCTTCCAGGGAGGGAACGTTAACGACCCGGCGTTCCACGAATTACTGATCCGTTGGTTCCAGTGGGCGGTGTTTACACCGGTTCTGCGCATGCACGGCTATCGCGAACCGCAGATCCAGCCTCCGGAGCGCTACCGTGACGGCATTCCTCAGTGTAACAGCGGTTCGCCTAATGAGCTGTGGAGTTACGGAGAAGAGAATTACGCCATCATGCAGCACTGGCTTACCGTGCGCGAAACCCTGCGCCCGTATATTGACGCGTTGTACCAGCAGGCTCATCTGCACGGAGACCCGCTCATGCGTCCGCTGTTCTGGCACTATCCGCAGGACAAGCAGAGCTGGGCGTGTGAAGATCAGTATCTGTTTGGCGAAGATCTTCTGGTGGCACCGGTTATGCAGGCCGGCCAGCGTGAGCGCGATGTCTGGTTGCCGACGGGCAATAGCTGGGTCGCTCTCAACGGTGAGCGCTACGCCGGTGGGGAGCATATCAGGGTGCCTGCGGCGCTGGAAACCATCCCGGTGTTTATCCGCGAAGGAAGTCCGCTTATCCAGCAGCTGGTGGACTGACGTCAGGCAAGTGCCCAAAAATAGACAATTTTTTCAGTAAAGCCTGCCTGCCGTCGCGTTTGCGCGTAAAGTAAGCAGGCTTACTATTTTTGGCAAGGATCCCGTCATGTTCGACCCTACACTGCTCATACTTCTGGCCCTGGCTGCACTGGGTTTTGTCAGCCACAACACCACCGTCGCGATTTCCATTCTGGTCCTGATCATCGTTCGCGTCACACCGTTGAACACCTTCTTCCCGTGGATAGAAAAACAGGGGCTTACCATCGGGATCATTATTTTGACCATCGGCGTGATGGCCCCGATTGCCAGCGGAACGCTACCGGCCTCAACGCTGCTGCACTCCTTTGTAAACTGGAAATCGCTGGTGGCGATTGCGGTGGGCGTTTTTGTCTCGTGGCTTGGCGGTCGCGGCGTGACGCTGATGAGCAGCCAGCCTTCGCTGGTGGCGGGGCTGCTGGTGGGCACCGTGTTAGGCGTGGCGCTGTTTCGTGGCGTGCCGGTTGGCCCACTGATTGCTGCCGGTCTGGTTTCGCTGTTTATCGGGAAGTCGTAGTCAGGCTGGCGATATAGCGGGCCGGCGTCTGTCCCAGTCCTTTCTTAAACATGGTGATGAAGGCGGTGGTGGAGTCATACCCCAGCGCCTGCGCCGCCTGCTGGACCGACTTCCCGCCGATCAAAAACTGCAATGCGACAATCAGCTGGAGCTGGTGCCGCCAGCGGCGAAAGCTTAAGCCGGTCTCTTTCACCACCAGCCGCGCCAGATTGCGTTCGCTCATGGCAAAGTGGCTTGCCCACTGCGCCAGCGTCTGCCAGGCGGCAGGTTCGTTTGCCATGGTCTCACTCATCAGGCGAATTTTTGGATGCGGAGATACCGGCAGCTGTAGATGCTCCTGCGGTTGCAGGGGCAGTTCATCAAACAGGACGTCTACCAGCCTTCCGGTAGCGGGAAGAGGCAACTCTTCCCGTGACCTGTCCGCAAGCGCCAGCACCAGCTCCCGCACCAGGGGCGATATTTTCAGCGTACAGGTACGCGTCGGCAATTCGAGCGCACCGGGTTCAATAAACAGCAGGCAGAGCTGCGCGCCGGGCGTCGCCTTGTTGCTGTGCGGCGTTTGTCCTGGGATCCACACCGCATACTGGGGCGGCACCATCAGCATCGCGCTCTCCACTTCACAGGTGATCGCTCCACCCAGCGCCATAATCAGCTGCCCTTTGCGGTGCTGATGCAGCGGAATAAATTGTTCCTGTGCCACCACGCGGATGCGAAAGGCCACCGCCGCGTCGTGCTGGCTATCGGGATCGTAGCCGTCGAGCCCCAGTCCGTACATAAAGTTGTCCGATATTAGCGATAAACTGTCATTTTAGCCTGATTTCAACCACGACTTAAATCGGTATGGTATGCGCTCGCCTGAACGTAAGAGACAATAATGACTACTGCTATTCAACCTTCCGGGAAACAGGGTGCGCTGCTGGTTGCAGGCATCCTGATGATCGCCACGACGCTGCGCGTCACCTTTACCGGTGTCGCCCCCCTGCTCGACACCATCCGACAGGACTATGGCTTAAGCACGGCGCAAACCGGCCTGCTAACAACGCTGCCCCTGCTTGCCTTCGCCTTTATCTCTCCCCTTGCCGCAGGCGTCGCCCGGCGCCTGGGCATGGAGCGCAGCCTTTTTATCGCTCTGCTGCTGATTTGCATCGGGATTGGCGTACGTTCGCTGCCGTCGGCCGCGCTGCTGTTTATCGGTACGGCGATCGTGGGCTGTGGGATTGCGCTGGGCAATGTCCTGTTACCTGGCTTAATCAAACGTGATTTTCCGGGCCAGGTCGCAAAACTCACGGGGGCGTATTCGCTGACGATGGGGGCCGCCGCTGCCGCAGGGTCGGCGCTGATCGTCCCGCTGTCGCTGGGGAGTGGTGGCTGGCACGGAGCGCTGTTGATGCTGATGTTCTTCCCGCTGGTGGCGCTGCTGCTGTGGTTACCGCAATGGCGCCAGAGGCCGGCCGCCACCCTGACCGGCGCGGGCGCGTTGCACAACCGGGCTATCTGGCGCTCGGCACTCGCCTGGCAGGTGACGCTTTTTCTGGGCATTAACTCGCTGATTTACTATGTCATTATCGGCTGGTTACCCGCGATTTTGCTTAGCCACGGCTACAGCGAAACGCAGGCTGGCTCCATGCACGGGCTTCTCCAGCTGGCAACCGCTGTTCCCGGTCTCGCCATTCCGCTGATCCTGCACCGTCTTAACGATCAGCGTGGCATAGCCGGGCTTGTCGCTCTGATGTGCGCTGTCAGTGCGGCCGGGTTCTGGTTCGCGCCGGGGCTGGCCGTCGTCTGGACGCTGGTGTTTGGCTTTGGATCCGGCGCCACCATGATCCTCGGCCTGACGTTTATCGGACTGCGGGCCAGCTCGGCACATCAGGCCGCGGCGCTCTCCGGCATGGCACAGTCGATTGGCTATCTTCTGGCGGCCTGTGGCCCACCGCTGATGGGGAAAATTCACGATACCGCCGGAGACTGGCGCATTCCGCTGCTGGCCTGTGCGCTGGCTGCGGTAGTGATGGCCCTGTGCGGCATGCTGGCCGGGCGTGACCGGGAGATCACACCCCGCTGACATTCAAGGCAGACCTGACGGTCTGCTTTTTTTATCCCTGCGCCGCCCGCAGCATGGCCTGTACCAGCACGACAGGTCGCCCTTGAAGCGCAGCCCGCTCATGCTGGAACAGGGTGATGACAAAGAAAGGATGGGTTATCAGCTCTGCCGCGCGGATCTCGCCCTGCTCGTCCCAACCCGTTACGCGCATGTCGCCCCGCTCAAGCTGGCTGGCAAACTCAGACGAGACACCGTAATTGCAGTGATACCCCTCCTGAATTTCCGGCTTGCCATACGCTTTGGCAATCAGCGTGTTATTCCGCAGCTCTATCGCGTCGGTTTTTTCTACCAGCGAGCAGGTCAGCGGCGCAATCACCATCCTTCCCTCGGTATCGGTTTCGGCATGGCCTGCATCGTGCCAGCCCAGTACATTACGCGCATACTCAATCAGCGCATGCTGGAACCCGCCGCAGGTGCCGAGAAAGGGGATGCTATTCTCACGCGCGTAACGCGCCGTAATAAACGCCGCCTCGGTGTTTTTATACGGGCTTGCCGGTACCAGCCAGATGGCATCATACCCGACGAGGTCTTCGGGGCTGGTCAGCTCAGGCGTGGCGAGCCAGTCATAATCAGCGGTGAGATCCAGAACCGCAGCGGCGTCGTCAATCGCCAGCGGGATCGCCTGGTGCGCAATAACATCAGGATTGAAATCACCAACCAGCGCAATGCGCAGCGTCGTTTTAACCGGGGAGAGTTCCATGAGAGATTCCTTATGCCGGAGGATTTTCAGATAACATAAGGAGCCTCAGACTACCGATCTTTTGCAATTATCACAATACCTTAAATTGGGTGGATAAAAGCCGGGTGCTATAGTGTTCTTGCCGAACGTCGCACGGCAGGAGGAAAACGGATGATTCAATGTAAGCGCGTATATGAACAGGCAACGTCAGACGATGGTTACCGGGTGCTGGTAGACAGACTCTGGCCGCGAGGAATAAAAAAGACCGACCTCGCCTGTGATGAGTGGTGTAAATCGCTAACGCCGTCCAGCGAACTGCGAAAAGCTTTTCACAGTGAAACGATAGATTTCACTGCGTTCAGTGAAGCCTATCGTAAAGAGCTGGCGCAGCATCAGGATGAAGGCAAACGCCTGGCGGCCCTCGCCCGACAGCAGACCGTGACGCTACTCTACGGGGCGAAAAACAGGGAGCAGAATCACGCGCGGGTACTGGCGGACTGGCTACGTAAACTGTGATTAACCGATCGCCAGCTCATCCACGTTGTGTGGCATCTCGTCGGGAGTAAGCGGCATCAAATGTTCCGGGCGAACAAATGCAAAACCGTGCTGGTTATCAAAGGCGTAAACATCACCGGTGACCAGCCACAGCGCACGTGCTGATGTATCAGGTAATTGCGTCATGACGCCGTTAACCGGGTTTACGAAACGCTGGCCCGGCTGACAAAGGCCAAACAGCTCCACGGATTTACCGATATTTCGACGGCCTGCCGCCGTACGCGCACCCACGATCATCGCCATGCTGCCCGGTTTTAACTGAAACATACTTCTTCTCGCAAACGTACTGCCAGAAACTGGCTAAGAATATTCCTAAAGAGAAGTGTATCGCAGTTTTATTGCCCTTGTCATCTGGTTGGTTGCGGGTGATCGCGGCGGTAGAGATCCCATTCATCGATCACTTCCCCGCCTGGTAATTTGCACTCGGTACGTACACCCTGCGGGCTTTGAACAGGGATTTGCTCTCCCCCTTTCTCCAGACAGTACACTGACGCCGGGTTTGCCATACCAATAGCGTGAGGCGGTTGAGGCGCATCAGAAGGGGTGGTCTTTGTTGAGCAGGCGGCCAGCGGTACAACAAGCGCCAGGAGAAGATATTTCATTATCATGATCCTTCAGGGTGTAAAAACGTCAGAGTAACGGGTCATCGCCATTTTCTCCATGATTTCTCCATTAAACCTGCACGATTCCCCCTTATAGTGATACCTGTTCTCACACTGACCAGAGAACATCATTCCGTAATCAAGATGTTTTGCCCCGATCTCAACATCGGGGCTTTTTTTTAGCATCTCCCTCATCCGCTTTTAGAAGAATCTATAAAATTAATCCTGTTCATGTTTTACTATGACCGGAGTCTAAATTTTCAGCATAACATGCAGATACAGAGGTCTTCTGCATGGGAGTCAACCTGCCTCATGTCAGATATCATTCTTGCCCGTGTTTCAGAAACCCTCTCCACTGAACAATCTCTCGACAGTCTGGTGCGTCAGCTACTGGAAATGCTGGAAATTGTGACGGATATGGAATCAACCTACCTGACCAAAATCGATATTAACGCGCGTTTGCAGCACATTTTATATGCCCGTAACAGCAAGCAAATGCAAATCCCGGAAGGGTTCAGCGTGCCCTGGGACGAAACGCTCTGTAAGCGCGCCATGGATAGCGACACTTTGTTCAGTAACGAGGTGCCCGACCGCTGGCCGGAGTGTGAAGCGGCAAAAGCACTGGGTATTACAACCTATATGAGCGTGCCGGTTCACCTGGCTGACGGTTCTCTGTACGGCACGCTTTGCGCTGCCAGCACCGCACAGAAACAGTTCAGCGAGCGTGGCGAGCAGGTGATCAGGCTCTTTGCCGGGTTAATTGGTCAGTATATTCAGAAAGAGTCGCTTGTGCTTCAGCTTCGTGAAGCAAATGCGGCACTCATTACCCACTCTTACACCGACGCCCTTACCGGCCTGCCGAATCGTCGCGCCATTTTTGAAAACCTTACCACCCTGTTCTCACTGGCGCGCCATCTTAGCCGCAACCTCATGATTGCCTTTATTGACCTCGATGATTTCAAGCGAATCAATGACCAGTACGGGCATGAGGCGGGCGATCGCTTCCTCGTACAGGTCGGCAAGCGACTGACTCACGAGCAAACGCAGGATGAGATTATTGGCCGGCTCGGCGGCGATGAATTTCTGGTTGCCAGCCTGAGTCACAGCGATGATGGCGACACCAGTACAGAGATCAACGCAATCAAAACCCGCCTCAATGGTCTTATTGCGGGCGAATACGGGTTAGGCAATGCCACCATTCTTTATCCCGGTGCAAGCCTTGGCGTCGTTATTGTTGATCCTCACAGCACGGATGAAGATAGCGCCCTGCGCACCGCGGACCTCGCGATGTATCAGGATAAAAAAGGAAAAAGCAAAACAGGCTTTGTCGCGTTAGATTAAAACCGTACACTCTACGGCCTTATACAAACTCAAACAGGTGATGGCATGAGAATAGGGATCCTCTTTCCGGTGGTTATTTTTATCACAGCGGTGGTGTTTTTAGGCTGGTTTTTCCTTGGCGGTTACGCCGCGCCGGGGGCATAAATGAGAAAAACGACCATCATCATGCTGATTGTCGCCATCGTGGCCGTCGCCGGTACGCAGTTAGGCTGGTGGTAACGCCCAAAGTAAAAAGGCCGCCGTCAGGCAGCCTTTTTTAACACAGGTCAGATTTAGCTTTTGATTTTTCTGTAGATAAACAGAACAACCAGCGCGCCAATCACCGCGACGACAAAGCTGCCGAAGTTGAAGCCATCAACTCTGCCAAAGCCGAACAGGGTACTGATCCAGCCGCCGACGACTGCACCCACAATCCCCAGAATGATCGTGACGATGAAACCGCCGCCATCTTTGCCCGGCATAATCCACTTCGCCAGGATCCCCGCAATCAGCCCAAAGATAATCCAGGATAAAATTCCCATAGCTTTCCTCTCTGTATGGTTTTTGTCATTAAATCAACGACACAGAAAAGGATAGCACAGGATCTGAGAAAGGAAATTTGTGATAAGAATCACACGGCTCGTTTGAGTAAAATATGAGCAGTAAAAAATGTCGATCCACACTCATCCTGGGGTTGCATCTTCTACTGAGAAAGATTATCTTTCTCATTACTGAATAGTTGAGCAAATAACTCAGGTATTCAGTACGACATTGCTCACATTGCTTCCAGTATTTCTTGCCCACTTTTTAGTGGGCTTTTTTTTTTGCCTCAACCCACCAAAATCTGGCGTTTTTTCTGTGGAGGTGAAACGCTATTCTCTGTGGCTTCTGAATAACCAAAAAGCGTTGATAACATGAACGTATCGAGCAAGTTCGTCATCTGCCTTAATCTTGTTTCTGCCAGTACGCTACTGTTACTGCTCTCAACACGGTTTGAGTGGTTCTGAGTTGAAAGGAGCCTGGCAGGGTGGATTTCCTTCCGATTCCGTGCCGGCTCAACTCTCATACTTGTAGCTTTTATGACCTGTGATAAGATCCCTGCACCTCAGGACGTGGCGGGACAGCAGGAAAATGAAGAAGGCCATTGCCGTTGCTATCATCTCAACCCTAATGGTCGTCCTGTCGCTGTATGCGGTTAACGCCATTATCGTTGAGCAGCAAAAGAACCGGCAGAGGGAGATCTCCCACACGCTCTTAAGCTATTCCGAAGAGTTAACGCAAAATATCGCCAGTACGCTTAAAAATACCTCCGCGCAGGGATGCGATAGCGCCAGTCTGAACGTCTACCGAAAATTAAAGATGCGTAGTCTCTATTTCGCCGATGTGGGGTTTATTGAAAAGGGGAAAATCACCTGCACCGCGTTTTGGGGCAAGCTGGCAAATCCCATCGCCCTTCCCCCTGAGCTGCATAAAACCCAGAACGGATTCAGTCTGGCGCAGTTTTCGCAGAAAGATTTCTTTATCGGTAATGCGACAATTTATAACCACCTTATTATTTTCACCTCCCGTTCAGCCTACGATAAATTTGCCCCCGTTACCGCCAACTATTCGCTTCGTTCTTCCACTAAAGATTTCGGCCGCACCTTTTTCACCGTTACGCCGCCATCAGAAAACTTCAGCCGCTTACAGTCTCTGTTATTTACGCTGGCTGTGACAGAGTGCAGTACACGCTGGGATTTGTGTGTCACCGTCACACACCACGATGCCGGACTGGCTTCGCTCTCCCACGTAGTGATGGTGCTTCTGTGCTTGTTTTTATACTTTATCTGGGTATCCCTGACGCTGTTTTCTCTTCGACTTTATGAAGACCGACGTTCTCTGGAACGAACGCTGGTCAAAGCGGTAAAAGCGAATACCATCAGCGTTCATTTTCAGCCCGTTATTCGGGTGGCTGATAAGAAAATCGTCGGGGTTGAAGTGTTATCAAGATGGCAGGATAACAATCACAAAGAGGTTTCTCCTGAGCTGTTTATCCCGTTAATCAAAAAAATTGGCCTGTATAACGTTTATTATCAGAACATGATAAAGAAATCCCTGGCGGAAATTGCCGCGCTGGCCGCTGAACATCAGTTAATGATTTCACTGAACGTTGGCCGGACGGAAATTGAAGACGGCAAATTCCTGTCGGTATTACGTCATGCATGCTCAGAGAACGCGATTCCTTTATCGTTAATCAAAGTTGAGTTATCCGAGAATGGCGTTTCCACCTCGGCCATCCTTGAAGAGTTTTGTGAGGAGCTTAAATCGGCAGGCGTCAAAATTTCAATAGACGATTTTGGCGTGCAAAACTCTAATCTTGCCAGGCTCACAAATCTCAAATATGACGAAATCAAGGTAGATAAGTCGTTAGTGGACGGCATCAGCGAGCACTATAAACAGGATATCCTGGTGATCTTCAGCGACGCGCTCGCTAAACTGAACAAAACCCTGGTTTTTGAAGGGGTTGAAAGCGAAACACAATTTCAGTTCATCGCGCAGAGATACCCCGATGCCCTCGTACAAGGCTGGTACTTTTCAAAGTCGCTAACCCGGCACGACCTCGCCAGGCTGCTGGCAGACTCAGCGCGATGATGCGTTATTCATTGCCCCACTGATTCAGGAAGTTCGCAATATCGTCAATGCGCGCTTCGTCTATCTCCGCCTGGACAGCCATCTCCCGCTGCGCCTCTTCACTGATTTCCTCATTGTTGTATAAGCGAGTGAGCAGCAGCTGGAAATAGTGTGCCAGCGGCGTACGCTCTGCCTCTTCTACCGGTTTCGCCGTTTCAGTCGCATACTCGTCGACGATGTCATAATACTTGAGCGGGATATCATGGGTCATAGCGTTGTTTCCGTCTTGTGTGCATAAAAAACGGGAACCCTCAGGCTCCCGTTGTCATTTAACCCAGCGAGTGGATTACATGTTCGCGATAATCGCGTCGCCAAACTCTGAGCATTTCAGCAGTTTAGCGCCTTCCATCAGACGTTCAAAGTCATAGGTGACGGTTTTCGCGTTAATCGCGCCTTCCATACCCTTAACGATCAGGTCTGCGGCTTCGAACCATTCCATATGACGCAGCATCATCTCTGCGGACAGAATGATAGAGCCTGGGTTGACTTTGTCCTGGCCTGCGTATTTAGGTGCAGTACCGTGAGTGGCTTCGAACAGGGCGCACTCGTCACCGATGTTCGCGCCCGGGGCGATACCGATACCACCCACCTGTGCTGCCAGCGCATCGGAGATGTAGTCACCATTCAGGTTCATACAGGCGATCACGTCATACTCAGCAGGACGCAGCAGGATCTGTTGCAGAAACGCATCGGCAATCACATCTTTAATGATGATCTCTTTACCGGTGTTCGGGTTCTTAATTTTCTGCCATGGGCCGCCGTCGATCAGTTCACCGCCGAACTCTTCGGTCGCCAGCTGGTAGCCCCAGTCTTTGAACGCGCCTTCGGTGAACTTCATGATATTGCCTTTGTGCACCAGGGTCACAGAGTCACGATCGTTGGTGATAGCGTATTCGATGGCGGCACGCACCAGACGCTTGGTCCCTTCTTCGGAGCACGGCTTGATGCCGATGCCGCAATGCTCAGGGAAGCGAATTTTCTTCACGCCCATCTCTTCGCGCAGGAATTTAATCACTTTTTCTGCGTCAGCAGAGTCCGCTTTCCATTCGATACCCGCGTAGATGTCTTCAGAGTTTTCACGGAAGATAACCATGTCGGTCAGTTCCGGGTGCTTAACTGGGCTTGGGGTGCCCTGGTAGTAACGCACCGGACGCAGACACACATACAGATCCAGTTCCTGACGCAGCGCCACGTTCAGGGAGCGAATGCCGCCGCCAACTGGCGTGGTCAGAGGGCCTTTGATAGCAACGCGATAGTCGCGGATCAGGTCCAGCGTTTCGGCTGGCAGCCAGACGTCCTGGCCATAAACTTGAGTGGATTTTTCACCGGTGTAAATTTCCATCCAGGAAATTTTACGCTCGCCTTTGTAGGCTTTCTCAACAGCGGCATCAACCACTTTCAGCATCGCCGGGGTAACGTCTACACCGATACCGTCACCTTCGATGAACGGGATAATCGGGTTGTGAGGAACGTTAATCTTGCCGTTTTGCAGGGTGATCTTTTTACCTTCCGCCGGAACAACTACTTTGCTTTCCATTAACCTCTCCTTCGAGCGCTTCTGGTTGTTACTGATCTTATGTTAATAAATTGTAATGAGCCTTCCGATAGTACCTGATTGTCCGACGCCATGAAAGGTCTTCGTTATTAGGCTATAATGCGGCAATTGATAACGCCTGAAAATACCATGACGAAAACTTCTTTTAGAAAACACCGGGTTGAGCGATTCAGCTCACGACAAGCCACCAGAAGAACGCCAGAACCCCAGCCAACGCGGGTCATACTGTTCAATAAACCCTACGATGTATTGCCGCAGTTTACCGACGAGGCCGGGCGCAGCACGCTGAAGGACTTTATCCCCGTACAGGGAGTCTACGCAGCGGGACGTCTGGATCGCGACAGCGAGGGGCTGCTGGTCCTTACCAATGACGGCGTGCTCCAGGCCAGGCTTACTCAGCCGGGCAAACGTACCGGAAAAATTTACTATGTGCAGGTTGAAGGCGAGCCGGACGACGCGTCGCTGGCAAAGCTGCGCAACGGCGTAACGCTGAACGACGGTCCCACCCTGCCGGCTGGTATTGAACGTGTGAATGAACCCGAGTGGCTGTGGCCGCGCAACCCGCCGATTCGTGAGCGCAAATCCATTCCTACCAGCTGGCTTAAAATCACCCTTTATGAAGGCCGCAACCGACAGGTCAGGCGCATGACTGCGCATGTGGGCTTCCCTACCCTGCGACTCATTCGCTACGCCATGGGCAGCTATACGCTGGACTCGCTGGCAAACGGGGAATGGCGGGATGTTACCCCTAAGGAGAACTGATGTTTAAACCTCATGTTACGGTCGCCTGCGTGGTACACGCGCAGGGGAAATTCCTGGTGGTGGAAGAGACCATTAACGGCAAAGCGCTGTGGAACCAGCCAGCCGGGCATCTTGAAGCCAATGAAACCTTATTGCAGGCAGCGAAACGCGAGCTCTGGGAAGAGACGGGTATCCGCGCCGAACCGCAGCGCTTTATCCGTATGCATCAGTGGATAGCGCCTGACCAGACACCTTTCCTGCGCTTTTTATTCGCCGTTGAGCTTAACGAAACGTGCGCCACTGAACCGCACGACGACGATATCGATCGCTGCCTGTGGGTGACCGCAGACGAGATCCTGAACGCGTCAAACCTGCGCTCGCCGCTGGTTGCGGAAAGCATCCGCTGCTGGCAGTCTGCGGCGCGCCTGCCGCTGGATGTCATTGCAGAATTTAACTGGCCGTTTACAGAGGGTGTCAATGGTGGGGGGGCGTGATAGAATACGCCGCCTTGAAGTTCAATGTCGTGAGTATTCCATGTCAGATAACAGCCAGAAAAAAGTAATCGTCGGCATGTCCGGCGGTGTCGATTCCTCCGTTTCCGCCTACCTGTTGCAGCAACAGGGCTATAAGGTGGAGGGCCTGTTCATGAAGAACTGGGAGGAAGACGATGGCGAGGAATACTGCACTGCCGCTGCGGATCTCGCCGATGCGCAGGCCGTGTGCGATAAACTCGGCATCGAACTGCACACCGTTAACTTTGCCGCAGAATACTGGGACAACGTTTTTGAACTCTTCCTCGAAGAGTACAAAGCGGGCCGCACGCCAAACCCGGATATCCTGTGCAACAAAGAGATCAAATTCAAAGCCTTCCTGGAATTCGCTGCGGAAGACCTGGGCGCAGACTACATTGCGACTGGCCACTACGTGCGTCGCGCGGATGTGAATGGCAAAAGCCAGCTGCTGCGCGGCCTGGACGGCAATAAAGATCAGAGCTACTTCCTCTATACGCTGAGCCACGAACAGATTGCCCAAAGTCTGTTCCCGGTCGGCGAGCTGGAAAAGCCGGAAGTGCGTAAGATTGCTGAAGATCTGGATCTGATCACCGCGAAGAAAAAAGACTCCACCGGTATTTGTTTTATCGGCGAGCGTAAATTCCGCGAGTTCCTGGGGCGCTACCTGCCTGCACAGCCGGGCAAAATCGTCACCGTTGACGGTGATGAGATTGGTCAGCACCAGGGACTGATGTACCACACTCTCGGCCAGCGTAAAGGTCTGGGTATCGGCGGCACCAAAGAGGGCAGCGAAGATCCGTGGTACGTGGTCGACAAAGACGTCGAAAACAATATTCTGGTTGTGGCTCAGGGTCACGACCACCCGCGCCTGATGTCCGTTGGACTGATCGCGCAACAGCTGCACTGGGTCGATCGCGAGCCGCTGAAAGGCACGCTGCGCTGCACAGTGAAAACGCGCTACCGCCAGACGGACATCCCTTGCACCGTAACCGCACTGGATGGCGATCGCATTGACGTGCGTTTCGACGAGCCGGTTTCCGCCGTTACCCCTGGCCAGTCTGCTGTTTTCTACAGCGGCGAAATTTGCCTCGGCGGTGGGATCATTGAACAGCGCCTGCCGCTGCCTGCTGTTTAAACCGTTTGCACACATAAAGGAGACCGTGTGGCGAAGAACTATTACGACATCACCCTGGCGCTGGCGGGAATTTGCCAGTCAGCCCGTCTGGTGCAACAGCTGGCGCATCAGGGTCATTGCGACGCTGACGCCCTGCACGTTTCACTTAACAGCGTTATCGACCTCAACCCAGGCTCCACGCTGGGCGTCTTTGGCGGCAGTGAAACCAATCTTCGTCTCGGTCTTGAAACTCTGCTCGGCGTGCTCAACGCCAGCAACCGTCAGGGGTTGAATGCGGAACTGACCCGCTACACCTTAAGCCTGATGGTGCTGGAACGTAAGCTGAACACGGCAAAAGGCGCAATGAATACCCTGGGCGATCGCATCGCCGGGCTACAGCGCCAGCTCGACCACTTTGACCTCCAGTCTGAGACCCTGCTGAGCGCGATGGCCGGTATCTACGTTGACGTGATTAGCCCGCTCGGCCCGCGTATTCAGGTCACCGGTTCGCCTGCCGTATTGCAAAGCCCACAGGTACAGGCGAAGGTACGCGCTTCGCTGCTGGCAGGCATCCGTGCCGCCGTGCTGTGGCAACAGGTCGGCGGTGGCCGCCTACAGTTAATGTTTTCTCGTCATCGCCTGACTACTCAGGCAAAACAAATTCTTGCTCATTGTTAACCTCCCGGAGTTGCGAATTATGGAATTATCCTCACTGACCGCCGTATCCCCTGTCGATGGACGCTACGGCGATAAAGTCAGCGCGCTGCGCGGGATCTTCAGCGAATATGGCCTGCTGAAGTTCCGTGTTCAGGTTGAAGTACGCTGGCTGCAAAAGCTGGCCGCCCAGACAGCAATCAAGGAAGTTCCTGCTTTTGACGCAAAGGCAAACGATTACCTTGATAAAATCGTTGCTGAGTTCAGCGAAGAAGATGCCGCGCGCATTAAAACCATCGAACGCACCACCAACCACGACGTGAAAGCAGTTGAATACTTCCTGAAAGAGAAAGTGGCATGCGTCCCTGCCCTGCACGCGGTATCTGAATTTATTCACTTCGCCTGTACGTCTGAGGATATTAACAACCTGTCTCACGCGCTGATGCTCTCTACCGCGCGGAAAGAGGTGGTACTCCCTTACTGGCGTAAAATCATTGATGCGGTGAAAGCGCTGTCCGTGGAATACCGCGACATTCCGCTGCTGTCCCGTACTCACGGCCAGCCAGCAACCCCATCTACCATGGGTAAAGAGATGGCGAACGTGGCGTACCGCATGGAACGCCAGTATCGTCAGCTGGAGCAGGTTGAGATCCTCGGCAAAATCAACGGCGCGGTGGGTAACTACAACGCCCACATCGCCGCGTACCCGGAAGTGGACTGGCACCAGTTCAGCGAAGAATTTGTGACCTCTCTGGGGATCCAGTGGAACCCGTACACCACCCAGATTGAGCCGCACGACTACATCGCCGAGCTGTTTGACTGCATTGCGCGCTTCAACACCATCCTGATCGACTTCGATCGTGACGTATGGGGTTACATCGCCCTGAACCACTTCAAGCAGAAAACCATCGCCGGGGAAATCGGTTCGTCCACCATGCCGCACAAAGTGAACCCAATCGACTTCGAAAACTCCGAAGGTAACCTGGGTCTGGCAAATGCCGTGTTGCAGCATATGGCGAGCAAGCTGCCGGTATCCCGCTGGCAGCGCGACCTGACTGACTCCACGGTGCTGCGTAACCTGGGCGTAGGTATTGGCTACGCGCTGATCGCCTACCAGTCCACCCTGAAAGGTGTGAGCAAACTGGAAGTTAATCGCGACCGTCTGCTGGACGAGCTGGATCACAACTGGGAAGTGCTGGCGGAGCCGATTCAGACCGTGATGCGTCGTTACGGCATTGAAAAACCGTACGAGAAACTCAAAGAGCTGACCCGCGGTAAACGCGTTGATGCTGAGGGTATGAAACAGTTTATCGATGGTCTGGCGCTGCCCGAAGAAGAAAAAGCGCGCCTGAAAGAGATGACCCCGGCAAACTATATTGGCCGTGCCATCACTATGGTTGACGAGCTGAAGTAATCGCCCTTCCCCCTTTCCATCCGGAAAGGGGGCTGTTTTTCATCATCGAGTTGATGTTTTCACGTCACATTACCTGTTTTGCCGGGATTAAAGCCTGCCGTCAGGATGGTTGTTAATTTTCGTCGTGGAATAACTTTCCGGAATATATCGTTTTAAGCCGAACGGGCACAGTTTGAACTGGCACGGGGTTTCAGCCGTGCACGGACGATCTATCTCTTGCCGGTTGCCTGGACACGCGTTTTTCTGTTTGAACCCCATCCAGCCTATGGATGTAAAGGGCATTGCCTGCGCTATCCATACTCTACGGCGTCGATCGTTAATCAGGATCCCCTGGTTTGAGGTGGTGATGATTTCACCTGTACGAACGTAATAATCTCCCTTTAACCACAGGATATAATTCAGGCCATACTGTGTTTCAACTTTGCAAAAGATAGTTCCGCTTTCCGGGCTCGCAATAGTCTCAACAACCTTCCATTCCATAAAACCCTCTTTACTCGCTATATTGCTGTTTTGTCGTGTAAAAATGCTGCTTTTCTGGCACATCTTATGCAAATCTAATTTCGCACCATAAAATAAGCATAGACAAAGGCATACATAGTGAGAACATCCTTACAAAAAAAAGGGCAATCTTTACAAAACTGGCGTGACCCTTCTGTCAAAAAAGCGACTCGCCTTCAACATTTCATAAACGGATGGCTGTTTTATCCGGATTGCAGAAGCTTGCGAAAACAAGTCCGTTTATATTACCCGCGCCTGGCGTCATGCCCCCTGTGTTCTGGAGCATGCAAAAAAATCATTTAATTTCATCGCGCTGGTGTCAACCTGAATAATCAGCGTTAAACTATTCATACCATTTATAAAGGGAGAAGTGATGATGCGCGTACTGGTTGTTGAGGATAACGCATTGCTACGTCATCACCTGAAAGTTCAACTTCAGGAGATGGGTCATCAGGTGGACGATGCTGAAGACGCAAAAGAGGCCGATTATTATCTCAATGAACACCTGCCGGACATCGCCATTGTCGATTTAGGGCTACCGGATGAAGACGGATTGTCCCTTATCCGCCGCTGGCGTAGCCATGACGTTTCCCTGCCGGTGCTGGTGCTAACTGCCCGTGAAGGCTGGCAGGACAAGGTTGAAGTCCTGAGCGCTGGCGCGGATGACTACGTGACCAAACCCTTCCATATTGAAGAAGTCGCCGCGCGTATGCAGGCGCTTCTGCGCCGCAACAGCGGGCTGGCGTCGCAGGTGATCTCTCTGCCGCCATTCCAGGTGGATCTCTCCCGCCGCGAATTTTCTATTAATGATGAAGTGATCAAGCTGACCGCATTCGAATACACCATCATGGAAACGCTGATCCGTAACAACGGTAAAGTGGTGAGCAAAGATTCCCTGATGCTTCAGCTCTATCCGGATGCCGAACTGCGCGAAAGCCACACCATTGACGTGCTGATGGGCCGCCTGCGTAAAAAAATTCAGGCGCAGTACCCGCATGACGTGATCACCACCGTGCGTGGTCAGGGCTACCTGTTTGAATTACGCTAAATGAAAGGGATTTTGCGTCACATTTTACCCCTTTCGCTGCGGGTTCGCTTTTTGCTGGCAACCGCCGCCGTCGTGCTGGTGCTGTCGCTCTCTTACGGGATGGTGGCGCTGGTCGGGTATAGCGTGAGCTTCGATAAAACCACCTTCCGCCTGCTTCGCGGCGAAAGTAACCTGTTTTATACCCTGGCGAAGTGGGAGAACAACCGAATCACCGTCGAGATGCCGGAAAACCTGAATCAGCAGAGCCCGACGCTGGCGCTGATCTACGATGAAAAAGGGAAATTGCTGTGGGCCCAGCGCGATGTCCCGTGGCTGAAAAAGCGCATCCGTCCGGAATGGCTGAAAACCAACGGTTTTCATGAAATAGAAGCCGATCTCAACTCCACCAGCAGCCTGCTGCGTGACGATCGCGCCTTACAGATCAAGCTTAATGAGATCCGTGCCGAAGATGACGACACGGAGATGACCCACTCTGTGGCCATCAACCTTTATCCCGCCACCCTGAACATGCCGCAGTTAACCATTGTGGTGATCGATACCATCCCGGTTGAGCTGAAACGCTCATATATGGTATGGAACTGGTTTGTGTATGTTCTGGCTGCCAACCTGCTGCTGGTGATCCCTCTCCTGTGGGTTGCTGCATGGTGGAGCCTCCGCCCGATTGAATCCCTTGCCAAAGAGGTGCGCGAGCTGGAAGAACATCACCGCGAGAAGCTGAACCCGGAAACTACGCGCGAACTGACCAGCCTGGTGCGCAACCTCAACCGCCTGCTGAAAAGCGAACGTGAACGCTACGACAAGTATCGCACGACGCTCACCGACCTTACGCACAGCCTGAAAACCCCGCTGGCGGTGATGCAGAGTACCCTGCGTTCCATGCGCAGTTCGAAAATGAGCGTGGATGATGCAGAGCCGGTGATGCTGGAACAAATCAGCCGTATTTCACAGCAGATCGGCTATTACCTGCACCGCGCGAGCATGCGCTCCGGAAGCGCTCTGTTGAGCCGTGAACTGCACCCGGTAGCCCCGCTGCTGGATAACCTCACCTCGGCGCTGAACAAGGTGTACCAGCGTAAAGGGGTCAACATCAGTCTGGATATCTCACCGGAAATTAGCTTTGTTGGCGAGAAGAATGACTTTATGGAAGTGATGGGAAACCTGCTCGATAACGCCTGCAAATATTGTCTGGAGTTTGTCGAGGTCTCCGCGCGGGTAACGGATAACGAACTGCATATTATCGTTGAGGATGATGGTCCTGGCATTCCCCGTAATAAACGCGAAGTGGTGTTCGATCGCGGCCAGCGCGCCGATACGCTGCGGCCAGGCCAGGGCGTCGGATTATCCGTCGCCAGGGAAATTGTCGATCAGTACGAGGGCAAGATTGAAACCGGTGAAAGTTTGCTGGGCGGAGCCCGGATGGAAGTCATTTTTGGCCGCCAGCATCCCGTATCGAACGATAGTTGACCCGGAATGTGAAAAATACGCGGATCTCGCAGCCAGGGAGCGGGGCTTCCGTTATAATCCGACTCAGTAAGAGCCTGCGGAATACATAAATATGGATTATCAATTAACGCTTAACTGGCCCGACTTTATTGAACGTTACTGGCAAAAACGCCCGGTCGTTCTTAAACGCGGGATCAGCAATTTTATCGACCCTATTTCTCCTGACGAACTCGCTGGTCTGGCGATGGAAAACGAGGTAGACAGCCGTCTGGTAAGCCACCAGGACGGGAAATGGCAGGTCAGCCACGGTCCCTTTGAAAGCTACGATCACCTGGGCGAAAACAACTGGTCTTTACTGGTGCAGGCGGTCAACAACTGGCACGAACCTACCGCAGCCTTAATGCGTCCCTTCCGCGCCCTGCCAGACTGGCGAATGGACGATCTGATGATCTCCTTCTCCGTTCCCGGTGGCGGCGTGGGTCCGCATCTGGATCAGTACGACGTGTTTATCATTCAGGGTACCGGTCGCCGTCGCTGGCGCGTGGGCGAAAAAGTGCCAATGAAACAGCACTGCCCGCACCCGGATCTGCTCCAGGTTGATCCGTTTGAAGGGATCATTGATGAAGAGCTGGAGCCAGGTGACATTCTTTATATCCCACCGGGCTTCCCGCATGAAGGTTATTCCCTGGAAAACTCGCTGAACTATTCGGTTGGTTTCCGCGCGCCAAGCGGGCGCGAGATGATCAGCGGATTTGCTGACTATGTTTTACAGCGTGAGCTGGGCAGTTACCGTTACAGCGATCCGGACGTTCCGGCGCGTGAGCATCCGGCGGATATTCTGCCAGAGGAGCTGGATAAGCTGCGCGGGATGATGCTGGATCTGATCAACGAACCGGAGCACTTCAGACAGTGGTTTGGCGAGTTTATCAGCCAGTCGCGTCACGAACTGGACGTCGCACCGCCAGAGCCGCCTTATCAGGCAGATGAAATTTATGATGCGCTCCAGCAGGGCGATAAGCTGGTTCGTCTGGGCGGATTACGTGTACTGCGCATTGGCGAAGAGGTATTCGTCAACGGCGAGCGCCTGGACTCTCCGCATCGCCCGGCGCTGGAAGCGATTGCCAGCCATATGGTGCTGACTGCGGATACCTTTGGCGACGCGCTGGACGATCCCTCCTTCCTCGCCATGCTGGCCGCGCTGGTTAACAGCGGGTACTGGTTTTTTGAGGACTGAACCATGATGTTTGCCGGGTGGCAGCTACGCCTTACCCGGCCTACAAAAGCCGTTCCTGTAGGCCCGGTAAGCGAAGCGCCACCGGGCTTTTTTTACCGCTTCGCGGTTAACTCCGCTATCCGCACAATCACCTGCACCGCTTTCTCCATCCCTTCCAGCGTCACGAACTCATGCTTGCCGTGGTAGTTATATCCACCGGTAAACAGGTTCGGGCACGGCAGGCCCATAAACGACAGCTGTGAACCATCGGTTCCACCACGGATCGGTTTCATCACCGGCTCGATGTCACAATCGCGCATCGCCTGCTGGGCGATATCAAGAATGTGCGGATGTACCATCACCTTCTCGCGCATATTGTAATAGCTGTCTTCGATGATGAGCTCAATATAGCAATCCGGATGTAGCCCCTTGCCGACTTTTTTCGCGATCTCCATCATCTTACGCTTGCGCGCTTCAAAGGCTTTGCGGTCGAAATCGCGGACAATATAGTGCATCTGCGCGCTGTCCACGGTCCCCTTGATGCTGGTCAGATGATAAAAACCCTCATACCCTTCCGTCATCTCCGGGCTCTCTTCGGCGGGCACTTCCGCATGAATACGCGCAGCCAGCGACAGTGCATTCACCATCACTCCTTTCGCAGAGCCCGGGTGCACGTTATTCCCGACGATTTTGATCGTTACCGATGCCGCGTTGAAGTTTTCATACTCAAGTTCACCCACGCCGCCACCGTCAACGGTGTAGGCCCATTGCGCGTTAAACGCCTCAACGTCAAAGTGTTTCGCGCCTTTTCCAACCTCTTCATCCGGCGTGAAGGCCACGCGGATATCGCCATGCGGGATATTTTTGCCCTTCAGCACCGCCAGCGCCGTCATGATCTCGGCGATGCCCGCTTTGTCATCGGCCCCCAGCAAGGTTTTGCCGTCGGTAGTGATTAACGTCTGCCCCAGCAGCTGATGCAGTACCGGGAACATCACTGGCGACAGCACTTCGTCGCCAATGCCCAGTGCTATATCACCGCCGCGGTAGTTTTCAACAATCTGCGGATTAACGTGTTTACCGCTAAAATCAGGTGAGGTATCGACATGAGAAATAAAGCCAATTGCCGGGATATCGCCGTCAATATTCGCCGGCAGCGTTCCCATCACGGTCCCTTTTTCGCTGAGCGTGACGTCAACCAACCCCATAGCCTCCATCTGCTCTTTCAGCAGATTTAGCAGCTTCCACTGGCCTTCGGTGCTTGGCACCTGTCGGACCCCCGGCTTAGATTGGGTATCCAGCGAAACGTAATGTAAGAAACGCTCAAGTAGTTTATCCATGCAGTCACCCTCACTTTTTGTGACAACATTATCATTAAGCAGCAAAACGCAAATATTGCGTCAGGTCACTTTTATCCCGCAAACGAGAACTTTTTACGTTTATATCGTTCTGCGTTAATAAATGTAGCTTATGAATAAGTGAGAAGGATTGGCGATTCAATGGGTTTGCCGTAGAATGTCCGCCCTCATTACGAGTCACCAAGGTGGTTACACACAAACCCCGCTTCAGTCTGCTGCCTGAGGCGTCTATATGGGACAGCGCGAAAATTGAATACACAACCCCGTTCCCTTTCACCGCTGGTGCAACTGGAACGAATTCGTAAAAGTTTCGATGGCAAAGATGTCATTTCCGACCTTAATCTGACCATCAATGACGGTGAGTTTCTCACGCTGCTCGGCCCCTCCGGCTGCGGCAAAACCACCGTCCTGCGCCTTATCGCCGGGCTGGAAAGCGTCGATAACGGCCATATCCATCTTGAGAACCAGGACATTACCCAGGTTCCTGCCGAAGATCGCCACGTCAATACCGTCTTTCAGAGCTATGCCCTGTTCCCGCACATGACCGTGTTTGAGAACGTGGCGTTTGGCCTGCGGATGCAAAAAACACCGGCCAGCGAGATCCCGCCTCGGGTTACCGAAGCCCTGCGCATGGTGCAGCTGGAGGCATTCGCCCAGCGCAAGCCTCATCAACTTTCCGGTGGTCAGCAGCAGCGTGTGGCCATTGCCCGCGCCGTGGTCAACAAACCTCGCCTGCTCCTGCTGGATGAATCCCTCTCCGCGCTGGACTACAAGCTGCGCAAGCAGATGCAGAACGAGCTTAAAGCACTTCAGCGTAAGCTCGGCATTACGTTCGTGTTTGTCACGCACGATCAGGAAGAAGCCCTGACCATGTCAGACCGTATCGTGGTGATGCGTGACGGCAAGATTGAGCAGGATGGCACCCCGCGTGAAATTTACGAAGAGCCGAAAAACCTGTTCGTCGCCAGCTTCATTGGTGAAATCAATATTTTCAACGCCACGGTGATTGAGCGTCTGGACGAGCAGCGCGTGCGCGCAAACGTGGAAGGCCGCGAATGCAATATTACCGTCAACTTTGCCGTCGAGAAGGGTCAAAAGCTCAACGTCCTGCTGCGCCCGGAAGATCTCCGCGTTGATGAGATCCACGACACGGCTGACGTCGAAGGTCTGATCGGTTACGTTCGCGAACGCAACTACAAGGGAATGACCCTCGAATCCGTTGTGGAACTGGAAAACGGCAAAATGGTGATGGTCAGCGAGTTCTTTAACGAGGACGATCCGGACTTCGACCACTCGCTGGATCAGAAAATGGTCATCAACTGGGTAGAAAGCTGGGAGGTTGTACTGGCTGATGAAGAACACAAGTAAGTTCCAGAATGTGGTGATTGCCACGATCGTCGGTTGGCTTGTGTTGTTTGTCTTTCTTCCCAACCTGATGATCATTGTGACCAGCTTCCTGACCCGCGACGACACAAACTTCGTGGCGATGGTCTTTACGCTGGACAACTACGCGCGCCTGCTCGATCCGCTCTATTTTGACGTGCTGCTGCACTCGCTCAATATGGCGCTGATTGCTACCCTCGCCTGTCTGGTGCTGGGGTATCCGTTCGCCTGGTTCCTGGCCCGCCTGCCGCAAAAAGTACGACCGCTGCTGCTGTTTTTACTTCTTGTACCCTTCTGGACCAACTCGTTAATCCGCATCTACGGGCTGAAAATCTTCCTCAGCACCAAAGGTTATCTGAACGAGTTTCTGCTGTGGCTGGGGGTGATCGAGACGCCGATCCGCATCATGTTCACCCCGGGCGCGGTGATTGTCGGCCTGGTCTATATCCTGCTGCCGTTTATGGTGATGCCGCTCTACTCCAGCATTGAAAAGCTCGATAAACCGCTGCTGGAAGCAGCGAAAGACCTGGGCGCCAGTAAGTTACAAACCTTTGTCCGCATCATTATTCCGCTGACCATGCCGGGTATTATCGCCGGCTGTCTGCTGGTCATGCTGCCTGCGATGGGGCTGTTCTACGTCTCGGACCTGATGGGCGGGGCGAAAAACCTGCTGATCGGTAACGTGATTAAGAGCCAGTTCCTTAACATTCGCGACTGGCCGTTCGGCTCGGCCACCAGCATAACGCTGACGGTGGTGATGGGGCTGATGCTGCTGGTTTACTGGCGTGCCTCACGCCTGTTGAATAAGAAGGTGGAGCTGGAATGATCGGTCGACTGCTTCGCGGTGGTTTTATGACCGCCATTTATGCGTATCTTTATATTCCGATAATCATTTTGATCGTGAACTCCTTTAACAGCTCGCGCTTCGGGATCAACTGGCAAGGGTTTACCACCAAATGGTATGGCCTGCTGATGAACAATGACAGCCTGCTACAGGCCGCTCAGCACTCGCTGACGATGGCGGTATTCTCTGCCACCTTCGCGACGCTGATTGGCTCGTTGACCGCCGTGGCGCTGTACCGCTACCGTTTTCGCGGTAAGCCGTTCGTCAGCGGTATGCTGTTTGTGGTGATGATGTCCCCGGATATCGTGATGGCCATTTCACTGCTGGTGCTGTTTATGCTGCTGGGCGTCCAGCTCGGTTTCTGGTCGCTGCTGTTCTCGCATATCACCTTCTGTCTGCCGTTTGTGGTGGTAACCGTCTACGCGCGTCTGAAAGGGTTCGACGTACGCATGCTGGAAGCGGCGAAAGATCTGGGTGCCAGCGAGATGACCATTCTGCGCAAAATCATTCTGCCGCTGGCGATGCCCGCCGTGGCAGCAGGATGGCTGCTCAGCTTTACCCTGTCGATGGACGACGTGGTCGTGTCCTCCTTCGTCACCGGGCCGAGCTATGAAATTCTGCCGTTGAAGATCTACTCAATGGTTAAAGTCGGTGTTTCACCCGAAGTGAACGCGCTGGCGACTATTCTGTTGGTGTTATCGCTGGTTCTGGTGATTGCCAGCCAGGTTATTGCTCGTGATAAAACAAAATCTCAGGGGACACAGAAATGAAAAAAATGCTTGCCGCTGCGGCACTGGTGCTCGGAATGGGCGCTGCGCATGCTGATGACAGCAAAACGCTCTATTTCTACAACTGGACCGAGTATGTGCCGCCGGGCCTGCTGGAGCAGTTCACCAAAGAGACAGGCATCAAGGTGATCTATTCGACCTACGAGTCGAATGAAACCATGTACGCCAAGCTCAAAACCTATAAAGATGGCGCGTATGACCTGGTGGTGCCGTCGACCTATTTCGTCGACAAGATGCGCAAAGAAGGCATGATCCAGAAGATCGACAAAACGAAGCTAACCAATTTTTCAAACCTCGATCCTGAGATGCTAAACAAGCCTTTCGACCCAAAAAACGACTACTCCATTCCGTACATCTGGGGCGCGACGGCAATTGGCATCAACAGCGATGCCATTGATCCCAAAACGGTTTCATCCTGGGCTGACCTGTGGAAGCCGGAATACAAAAGCAGCCTGCTGTTAACCGACGATGCGCGCGAAGTGTTCCAGGTGGCGCTGCGTAAACTCGGCTATTCCGGCAACACCACCGATCCGAAAGAAATCGAAGCAGCGTATAACGAACTGAAAAAGCTGATGCCAAACGTGGCGGCGTTCAACTCGGATAACCCGGCTAACCCGTATATGGAAGGTGAAGTGAATCTGGGGATGGTCTGGAACGGCTCTGCGTTTGTGGCGCGTCAGGCCGGGACGCCGCTTGAGGTGGTCTGGCCGAAAGAGGGCGGCATCTTCTGGATGGACAGCCTCGCGATCCCGGCGAATGCGAAAAACGTCGAGGGTGCCCTGAAGCTGATCAACTTCCTGCTGCGCCCGGATGTGGCAAAAGAGGTGGCGGAAACTATCGGCTACCCGACGCCAAACCTGGCCGCACGGAAGCTTTTAAGCCCTGAAGTGGCAAATGATAAATCGCTTTATCCGGACGCTGAAACCATCAGCAAAGGGGAATGGCAGAACGACGTCGGTGACGCGAGCCGCCTGTATGAAGAATATTATCAGAAGCTAAAAGCAGGCCGTTAATGCATAACGGGCGACGCAATGTCGCCCGTTACTCTTATAGCCCCTTCAGGAGTTTATCCACAAAGACTGGCACCACCTCGCTCGCCAGACCGTAATGTTTCTCTTCAAACTCACTCCCGACCTGGCTTGGCTCCAGATTAAGCTCCACCGTATGGGCACCTTGAAGTCGCGCTTCGTGAACAAATCCCGCCGCCGGATAGACATGTCCCGAAGTACCAATGGCGATAAAGAGGTCCGCCATGGCCAGGGCGCTGTAGATCTCATCCATTCCCAGCGGCATTTCGCCAAACCAGACCACATGCGGACGCAGACGCGAAGGGAACTGACAGCAGTGGCAGCGGTCTTCGTCCAGCACGTCCTCTTTCCACTCCAGCACCTGACCACTCCAGGCGCACCGCACCTTGAGCAGTTCGCCGTGCATGTGAATGATGTTGTGGTTTCCTGCCCTTTCGTGAAGATTGTCGATGTTCTGCGTGACCAGCAGAAAACGATCCCCCAGCGCTTCCTCCAGCTTTGCCAGCGCCAGGTGCGCCGCATTCGGCGCAATCTCCGGCTGCTGAAGCTGGCGACGGCGGGCGTTGTAGAACGCCTGCACCAGCGCCGGGTCGCGGGCGAAACCTTCCGGCGTCGCCACATCTTCAACTCGGTGTTCTTCCCACAGTCCATCCGCTGCGCGGAAAGTCTGAATACCGGATTCGGCGGAGATCCCCGCCCCGGTCAACACCACCACTCTGGGTTTATCCATCGCTTCTGGCATCATCCTGTCTCTGAAAAAGATCCGCTGACGCAGGCGTTCACGTAAGCGGCGTTTATTTTTGCGAAAACGGCTGAGTCGACCCTGGCGACGCGACAGCATAATAACCTCGTAAACTAATCGGTGAGATGAAGGAATGCGGCTCCGCGCATGCCTCCTGCGTCCCCGTGTCGCGCACGCTCAATGCGCGGCACGCGGGCGACCGGCAATAAATGTCGGGTCAGACGCCCGGACAACTGTTCCGTAATCGCAGTGAAATTTGACAGCCCTCCCCCGATCACCAGCAGATCCGGATCGACGATAGTCAGGATATTCCCCAGACACACCGCCAGCAGATCCAGATAGCGCTCGACGTGCTCACGCGCCTGCGCATCCCCCTGCTCCCACAGGGTAATGATATGAGGGGCCTCAAGTTTCTGATGATAGAAGTGTTCGTAAAGCCATGCAAACCCGCGGCCTGATAGGTAGTTCTCAATACAGCCGTGCTGCCCACAGCCGCAGCGGGTCAGCGGGAAATCACGTCCGACGACCTCCAGAGCATCCACCGGCAGGCGGATATGGCCAAATTCGCCGGTGATGTAGCTGCGCCCGGTAATGGGCTTACCGTTAATGACAATCCCGCCACCGACGCCCGTTCCGAGGATCAGCCCCATCACCAGCGGGAAGCGACGGAATTCATCATCCCAGGCTTCAGAGAGCGCGAAGCAGTTGGCATCGTTATCTAAACGCACGTCGCGTTCAAGGAGCGCGGAGAGATCGGCCCGCAGCGGTTTGCCGCTGGCGGCAGGCACGTTGGCCGCGTACAGCGTGCCATCGTCGGTTTCGGGCATACCCGGAATACCAATGCCAACGCTGCCTTTGACGCCAAAGCGTTCATCCGCTTGCGCCACCAGCGCGGCAATGGCGGTTAAAAATTCATCGTAGCTTTCGCGCGGCGTGGGGACGCGGGTTTCCCATTGTAGCTTAAGATCTTTATCGAACACGCCGAGCGCAATCTTGGTGCCGCCAATATCAAATCCGTAATACATGATGCATTCCTCTGTTTGATTCAGCGGCCAAAAGACCGCTAAACCATGACGAAATTACTGGCCACTTAATACCCTCGCCGGATCAATTCGGCTAGCGCGACGCGCCGGATACCAGCTTGCCAGCAGACTCAGTAAAAGTGCTGTAACCAGCACATAAATAACGTCCAGCCAGTGCAGTTCAGACGGCAGGAAGTCAATAAAATAGATATCGCCTGACAGGAACTGATGGCCAATAAGCGCTTCAATCCCGTTGATAATCGGCGTCAGCTGAAGGGAAACCACCACGCCGATCGCCACGCCGCAGAGGCTGCCAAACAGCCCCGCCAGTAAACCGTACCAGACGAAGATGGCGCGAATAAGACCGTCTTTCGCCCCTAAGGTACGCAGCACGGCGATGTCGCCGCTCTTATCCTTAACGGCCATCACCAGCGTCGAGACGATATTAAAACACGCCACCCCAATCACCAGCACCATCGCCAGATACATAATCGCGCGGATCATCTGGATATCACGATACATATACCCGTAAGTGCCGATCCAGCTTTTGATGTAGACATAGTTATTCGTCACGCTGCCAGCGTCACGCACCAGTTTATTGGCGTTGAAGACGTCGTTAACCTTAATGGCAATGCCCGTCACGCTGTCGCTCATATCCAGATACTGGCGTGCATCTTCCAGCGGCACCATCGCGAAGCTGTGATCGAGCTGGCCGCTCAGCTGCAAAATACCGGTGACGTGCAGACGTACGCGCTTAGGCTGCTGCAATTTGTGATCAGCGCTGGCGTTCGGGATCATGATCGAGACCCAGTCGCCCTGCTTCACCTTCAGCGCATCGGCAACGCCTTTGCCCATGATAATCTGCTGCTCGCCGGCCTTAAAGTTTGCCCATGCGCCATTTTGCACATAGCGCGGCAGCGCGCTCAGACGCTCTTCCTGACGAGGATTTACCCCTTTCACCTGAATGGCGCGCAGGTTTACCCCGCTCTCTACCAGCCCGGTAAAGTTAATGTAAGGTGCAGCCGCCGCAATGCCGGGCACCTTTTCCACTTTGTTCAGGGCATCCTGCCAGTTGGACCACGGCTGGTTAACCGGCTCGATTTCACCGTGAGGGACAACGGCCAGAATGCGGTTATTCAGTTCACGCTCAAAGCCATTCATGGCGCTTAAGCCCACAATCAGCACCGCCACGCCCAGGGCGATACCGATGGTGGAGATCACGGAGATAAGGGAAACCATCCCGCTCCGGCGACGACCGCGGCTAAAGCGTAACCCGATGAGTAACGATAACGGTGAAGCCATTACTCCGCTCCCATCAGCGTCAGTTCAGCATTCAGACGACCGTCGCGCATTTCCAGCTGACGCCCCATCCGCTTAGCCAGTTGTAAATCGTGGGTGACCACCAGAAACGCGGTTCCCTGCGCGGCGTTCAGTTCGCCGAGAAGCTGGAAAATGCTGTCTGCGTTACGCGCATCGAGGTTACCTGTCGGTTCATCCGCCAGCACCAGGCGCGGGTTGTTGACCAGCGCACGGGCGATGGCCACACGCTGACGCTCACCGCCTGAAAGCTCAGACGGACGGTGATTCCCGCGATGACCCAGCCCTACCGCTTTTAGCATGTCGCTGGCGCGGGCATTAATTTCCGCGGGTTTCTTTTTACCAATCAGCAGCGGCATTGCGACGTTTTCCAGCGCCGTAAAGTCCGGCAGCAGATGGTGGAACTGGTAGATAAAACCCAGCTCACGGTTACGCAACTCGGCTTTCGCCGTAGACGACATTTTACTCAGCGGCTGCCCGGAGAAGATCACATCGCCTTCGGTTGGCGTGTCCAGCCCGCCAAGCAGGTGCAGCAGCGTACTTTTACCGGAGCCGGAGCTGCCGACAATCGCCATCATCTCGCCTTCGCCCACGCTAAAACTCACATTGTGCAACACGTCGGTCTGCACAGTGCCTTCCTGATAGCGTTTGGACAGGTTGTCGCACTGCAACAGGATCTTATTCATAACGTAAAGCCTCAGCGGGTTGAGTGGCGGCAGCCCGCCAGGAAGGATAAAGCGTAGAAAGCAGCGCAATGGCCATCGCGGCCAACGCAATACCGACCACCTGGAGCGGCTCGATAGCCACCGGCAGCGCCGCGCCATCAAGCAGCGCGCCGATAATCGGCATGAGATTGTTGAGCTGGCTGGCGAGCAGCGCCCCCAGCGCCGCGCCGAGCAGCGCGCCGATGATGCCGGCGCTGGCACCCTGGACCATAAATACCGCCATGATCTGGCGCGGAGTCAGCCCCTGGGTTTGCAGAATGGCGACTTCGCCTTGCTTCTCCATCACCATCAGCCCGAGCGAGGTGATGATATTAAACGCGGCAACGGCCACGATCAGGCTCAGCAGCAGCCCCATCATGTTTTTCTCCATGCGCACGGCCTGGAACAGTTCGCCTTTCCGGTCGCGCCAGTCCTGCCATTTCGTCCCTTCCGGTAGCGTCTGCTGGCTAAGGGTATCCACCTTCAGCGGCGCATCAAGCCACAGACGCCAGCCGGTAATATTTCCCGCGGGGTAGCGCATCAGACGCGAGGCGTCCTGAATGTTCACCAGCATCTGGTAACCATCAACTTCGCTGTTCGCCGCAAACGTGCCAATCACGTTGAACAGGCGCTGGCTTGGCAGACGCCCCATCGGCGTAAACTGACTGGCTGACGGCACCATCACGCGCAGCTGATCGCCACGGTTGACCCCGAGCTGCCCGGCAAGCTGCTCGCCGAGGATGACGTTGTATTTACCCGCTTCCAGGTCGGTTTGTTTCACATTGACCAGGAACGTCGTCAGCGGATCTTTTTGCGCGGGATCGATACCCAGCATCACCCCGACCGCCACGCTACGGGCGCTTTGCAGCACCACATCGCCCGTCGTGAGCGGCGCAACGCGCGTGACACCCTGTAACTTCACCGCGCTTTCCGGCAGCTGTTGCGGATTAACGGAACCCTGAGTGGAAGAGAGAACGGCCTGCGGCATCAGCCCCAGGATATTGTTTTGCAGCTCGCGCTCGAAGCCGTTCATGACGGAAAGCACCGTCACCAGTGCCATCACGCCAAGCGTAATGCCAATAGTCGAAAGCCAGGAGACAAAGCGACCGAAGCGGTCCGCGGCGCGCCCACGCATGTAACGTAAGCCTATAAAGAGTGCGACAGGTTGATACATAAAATCCGTCTGTTTGCTGATAGCAGACCCACGAGTATATAAGCGAATCCGTTAAGCGTAAATGACTGAAACCGTAAGATTCGGTAATCATTTTTCCGAAAAATTCAGATAAATCATCATGCTACTGACTGAACTTCCGCCAGACAGTCTCCACCTTTTCCGAAAATCGTCCTGATACAGACTGTTACCCATTACATCAGGGCTTCATTTTACAACAATCGGCGTTTCGTTTATGGCAACAAGGTCGTCACGCACCATGAAACAAAAAGCATTATGGATTAACCAGATAAAAGGCCTGTGCATCTGCCTGGTGGTAATTTACCACTCGGTGATCACCTTTTATCCTCACCTTGACGGGCTACAGCATCCGTTATCGGGCCTGCTCGCCAAATGCTGGGTCTACTTTAATCTTTACCTTGCCCCGTTCCGTATGCCGGTGTTTTTCTTTATCTCCGGCTATTTGATCCGTCGTTATATTGACGAGGTGAACTGGCGCACCAGTCTCGACAAGCGGATCTGGAGCATCGTCTGGGTTTTGGCCCTGTGGGGCGTCCTGCAATGGCAGGCGCTGACCCATCTGAATGCCTGGCTCGCCCCCGAGCGAGAACTGGCGACAGCATCCAATGCGGCCTACGCCGATTCCGTTTCAGGGTTTGTACTGGGAATGCTCACGGCCAGCACCAGCCTGTGGTATTTGTACGCGTTAGTGGTCTACTTTACGCTCTGTAAGCTGCTGAGCCGCTGGAAACTGCCGATGCTGGGGATTCTGGCGCTGGCAAGCATCGCCATCAACTTCCTGCCGTTACCGTGGTGGGGAATGAACAGCGTGGTGCGCAACATGATCTACTACAGCCTCGGCGCATGGTACGGCGCGCAGTTGATGGCGTGGATGAAAGGGATGAATTTGCGCCGCAGCTGGCTGGTACTTATCGCCTCTGGCGCGGTGTCGGTAGTGCTGTGGTTCGCTAATGTTCCTCTGCCGCTCTCACTGCTGTCGATCGTAGTCATCATGAAGCTCTTTTACAGCTTCGAGCAGCGTTATGCCGTTCATCCCAATAATCTGCTGAACGTCATCGGTTCAAACACCATCGCGATTTATACCACCCACCGCATTTTAATTGAGGCGTTTAGCCTGCTCCTGATTCGCGAAATGAATGCGGCGTACTGGCCGATCTGGGCGGAGTTAACGCTGATTCTGGTCTATCCGTTTATCAGCCTGCTCGTCTGCACGCTGGTTGGGCTGGGGGCACGTAAGCTCTCAACCGCCCTCTTTGGCGACCTTTTCTTCTCCCCTCCCGCGCGGCTTTCTCCACAGACTGCTACCCGTTAATCTCCTCGGCCCCCATCCGGGGGCACTTTCCCTCTTGTGCGGTTACGATTTGCTTATGCATAACGATCGAGGATAATAAAGACATTGCGTATCAGTGATATGCCCCAATACTGTTGGTATATCCCCAAGAGACTCTGACATAGCCATGCCTGAACACTATCGTTTTTCCTTGCCTGTAAAAGCAGGTGACCAACGCCAGCTGGGCGAACTGACAGGCGCGGCCTGCGCCACGCTGGTGGCGGAAATTGCCGAGCGGCATCCAGGGCCGGTGGTGCTGGTTGCCCCGGACATGCAAAACGCCCTGCGCCTGCACGACGAAATTCGTCAGTTCACCGACAGTCTGGTATTCAGCCTGGCCGACTGGGAAACGCTTCCCTACGACAGTTTCTCTCCGCACCAGGAGATCATCTCCTCGCGCCTGTCGACGCTGTATCAGCTCCCCACCATGCAGCGCGGCGTGCTGATTGTGCCGGTGAATACCCTGATGCAGCGCGTCTGCCCGCACAGCTATTTGCACGGCCATGCGCTGGTGATGAAAAAAGGCCAGCGCCTGTCGCGCGATGCCCTGCGCGTGCAGCTGGATGGAGCCGGCTATCGACATGTCGATCAGGTGATGGAGCACGGCGAATACGCGACGCGCGGTGCGCTGCTTGATCTCTATCCGATGGGCAGCGACCAGCCGTACCGTCTGGATTTCTTCGATGATGAGATCGACAGCCTGCGCGTGTTCGACGCCGACACCCAGCGCACGCTGGAGGAAGTGGACTCTATTAATCTGCTGCCCGCCCATGAGTTCCCGACGGATAAAACCGCCATCGAACTGTTCCGCAGCCAGTGGCGCGACAGGTTCGACGTGAAGCGTGATGCCGAACATATCTACCAGCAAGTCAGCAAAGGCACCCTTCCGGCCGGGATCGAGTACTGGCAGCCCCTGTTCTTTAACGAACCGCTGCCGGCGCTGTTCAGCTACTTCTCGGCAAATACGCTGATTGTTAACACCGGGGATATCGACGCCAGCGCCAGCCGCTTTGAAAGCGAAACGCGCGCCCGCTTTGAAAACCGGGGCGTTGACCCGATGCGTCCGCTGCTGCCGCCGGAAATGCTGTGGCTGCGTACCGACGAGCTCAACGCCGAGCTGAAACGCTGGCCGCGTATGCAGCTCAAAACCGATTCGCTTGCCGATAAGGCCGCCAACACTAACCTCGCCTTCCGGATGCTGCCTGACCTGGCCGTTCAGGCGCAGCAGAAATACCCGCTCGATAATCTGCGCAAGTTTCTTGAGTCCTTCACCGGGCCGGTGGTCTTCTCCGTTGAAAGTGAAGGTCGCCGTGAAGCGCTGGGCGAACTGCTGGGAAGGATCAAAGTCGCGCCAAAGCGTATTCTTCGCCTGAGCGAAGCGACCGGAAATGGCCGTTACCTGATGATCGGCGCCGCCGAACACGGATTCATTGATACGCTCAATAACCTGGCGTTGATATGTGAAAGCGACCTGCTGGGCGAGCGCGTCGCGCGCCGTCGTCAGGACAGCCGTCGCACCATCAACCCGGACACCCTGATCCGCAACCTGGCCGAACTGCACCCCGGTCAGCCGATTGTTCACCTGGAACACGGTGTGGGTCGCTATCAGGGGATGACTACCCTCGAAGCAGGTGGCATCAAAGGTGAATACCTGATGCTGACCTACGCTAACGACGCCAAGCTGTATGTTCCGGTGTCGTCCCTGCATCTGATCAGCCGCTACGCCGGGGGTGCGGAAGAGAATGCGCCGCTGCACAAGCTGGGCGGCGATGCCTGGGCGCGTGCACGCCAGAAAGCGGCGGAAAAAGTGCGCGACGTGGCCGCCGAGCTGCTGGATATTTACGCTCAGCGTGCGGCCAAAGAGGGGTATGCGTTTAAGCATGATAAAGAGCAGTACCAGCTGTTCTGCGACAGCTTCCCGTTTGAAACTACGCCGGATCAGGCCCAGGCCATCAACGCCGTGCTGAGCGACATGTGCCAGCCGCTGGCGATGGATCGCTTAGTCTGCGGCGACGTGGGCTTCGGTAAAACCGAGGTGGCGATGCGCGCCGCTTTCCTGGCGGTTGAGAACAACAAGCAGGTGGCGGTGCTGGTGCCGACCACCCTGCTTGCCCAGCAGCACTTCGACAACTTCCGCGACCGCTTCGCCAACTGGCCGGTACGTATCGAAATGTTGTCCCGCTTCCGCAGTGCCAAAGAGCAGACGCAGATCCTGGAACAGGCAAGTGCAGGCAAAATTGATATTCTGATCGGCACTCACAAGCTGCTGCAAAGTGACGTGAAGTGGAAAGATCTGGGGTTGCTGATCGTTGACGAAGAGCACCGCTTCGGGGTGCGCCACAAAGAGCGCATCAAAGCCATGCGCGCCAACGTCGATATTCTGACCCTGACCGCAACGCCGATCCCGCGCACCCTGAACATGGCGATGAGCGGCATGCGCGATCTGTCGATAATCGCTACCCCACCGGCGCGCCGTCTGGCGGTGAAAACCTTTGTTCGCGAGTACGACAATCTGGTGGTGCGCGAGGCGATCCTGCGCGAAGTGCTGCGCGGTGGCCAGGTCTATTACCTGTACAACGACGTTGAAAATATTCAGAAAGCCGCCGACAGGCTGGCAGAGCTGGTGCCGGAAGCGCGCATCGCCATTGGTCACGGCCAGATGCGCGAGCGCGAGCTGGAGCGGGTGATGAACGATTTCCACCACCAGCGTTTCAACGTGCTGGTGTGTACCACCATCATTGAGACCGGAATCGACATTCCGACGGCGAACACCATCATCATCGAACGGGCGGATCACTTCGGCCTGGCCCAGCTGCACCAGCTGCGCGGGCGGGTCGGGCGTTCGCACCATCAGGCCTACGCCTGGCTGCTGACGCCGCATCCGAAGGCAATGACCACCGACGCGCAAAAGCGTCTGGAAGCGATCGCCTCGCTGGAAGATCTGGGCGCTGGCTTTGCGCTGGCGACCCACGACCTGGAGATCCGCGGCGCCGGTGAGCTGCTGGGTGAAGACCAGAGCGGTTCCATGGAAACCATCGGTTTCTCGCTGTATATGGAGCTGCTGGAAAATGCCGTCGACGCGCTTAAAGCCGGACGTGAACCGTCTCTGGAAGATCTCACCAGCCAGCAGACCGAAGTGGAACTGCGCATGCCTTCCCTGCTGCCGGATGATTTTATTCCTGACGTGAATACCCG
The DNA here is from genome assembly GCF_001037675.1 of Enterobacter sp. MGH119. Lineage (NCBI taxonomy): Bacteria > Pseudomonadati > Pseudomonadota > Gammaproteobacteria > Enterobacterales > Enterobacteriaceae > Enterobacter > Enterobacter sp. MGH119. The sequence continues at coordinate 1,488,811 of NZ_KQ089929.1, forward strand.
TCTGTCGTTCTACAAACGCATTGCCAGCGCGAAAAGCGAAGGCGAGCTGGAAGAGATCAAAGTCGAACTGATTGACCGTTTTGGGATATTGCCCGATGCGGCGCGCAACCTGCTGGATATTGCCCGCCTGCGTCAGCAGGCGCAGAAGCTGGGCATTCGCAAACTTGAAGGCAATGAGAAAGGCGGCGTAATTGAGTTTGCCGAAAAGAACCACGTCGATCCGATGTGGCTGATTGGCCTCCTGCAAAAACAGCCGCAGCATTTCCGTCTTGATGGCCCTACGCGTCTGAAATTTACTCAGGATCTGACGGAACGTAAAACCCGCATGGACTGGGTGCGTAACTTTATGCGTCAGTTGGAAGAGAACGCCATCGCATAACGGTTTCCCCCGCCAGCGCCCGGCTGGCGGGGGGACAATTTACAAACTCTTTGCACTTCGCCCGATCTTCCCGACTATACATTCGCCATAATTATCATTAACGCCTTATAAAACAATAACCTTATCATTTGTATGGATTATCATAATGATGATTTCTTCGCGTTTTACCCGCTGGTTAACTCTGGTTGCGCTGGCCGCGACGGTTGCCGTCGCGCTCCCTGCTCGCGCCAATACCTGGCCTCTTCCGCCCGCCGGCAGCAACGTCGTAGGTGAAAACCGCTTTCACGTGGTTGAAAACGATGGCGGCTCGCTGGAAGCGATTGCCAAAAAATATAACGTCGGGTTCCTGGCGCTGTTGCAGGCCAACCCGGGCGTAGATCCGTACGTGCCCCGGGCGGGCAGCGTACTGACGATTCCGCTGCAAACCATCCTGCCGGACGCGCCGCGTCAGGGCATTGTGATTAACCTCGCCGAGCTACGTCTGTATTACTACCCGCCGGGCAAGAACGAAGTGACCGTCTACCCTATCGGTATTGGTCAACTGGGGGGCGATACGCTCACACCTACCATGGTCACCACCGTCTCTGATAAGCGCGCTAATCCTACCTGGACCCCGACGGCAAACATTCGCGCCCGTTATAAAGCTCAAGGTATCGACCTGCCCGCCGTGGTACCTGCTGGCCCGGATAATCCGATGGGACATCATGCAATTCGCCTGGCGGCATATGGTGGGGTTTATCTTCTGCACGGAACGAATGCGGATTTCGGGATCGGGATGCGCGTCAGCTCCGGCTGCATTCGCCTGCGCGATGACGATATCAAAACGCTCTACCGCGTGATCGCCCCTGGCACGAAAGTGAATATCATTAATACGCCGATTAAAGTGTCTGAAGAGCCAGGTGGCGTCCGTCTGGTTGAGATCCACCAGCCGCTATCGAAAAACATCAATGACGATCCGCAGACGCTGCCGATTAATCTGAATGCCTCAATGGTGAGCTTTAAAACGAATGCCAACACCGATGGCGCAGTGATGGAGCGGGCGATGGAAGCACGTTCGGGGATGCCAACCGATGTTACGCGGCATCATGAGGTTGCTCAGCAGTCAATGTAAAGCAGCAATAACGACAAACGCCCTGCATCAGCAGGGCGTTTTTTATTGCAGTGGCATAACGGAGGGTTGCGTTACGCTTATTTGTAGATAACTGCGGTACCGTGCAGGGTGTTAGGACCGGTCACAGAGGTGATGCGGAATGATTTCGCACCCATTTCGTCAGCTTTTTGCGCCAGCTGATCTTCCAGAGAGCCCAGGTTAGTCCCGGCAGTGGCAGAGATGGTACCGACTTTCTGCTGGTCTGCTGGAGTGGATTGCACTTCAACAGCAGCGAAGCTTGCGAAAGAGAGTGAACTCAGAACGGCGGCAGCGATGAGGGTTTTAACGTTTTTCATGATTTTATACCTTTAGGCAGATGATGTAGTGGTCGTTAGTTATTTAGTTAACGATCGATAGGTAAATAATAGATGTGATCCAGGTCACACGTCAACTCATTTTTATAATGGTCGTTAAATTAATTTCATTTGCCTTATATTTCAAAAAGATAAAATTATATTATTTTTCAGAAATCACCGCTGGTCGTTGCAGACGTTTATTTTTATAATGACTATTCAATAAAACAACAGAGGACCAACGGCACATGACAACCGATGTCACGCGTTGCGCAAAGAAAAGCCGTGGCCGACCAAAAGTGTTCGACAGGGATGCGGCGCTCGATAAGGCCATGACGCTCTTCTGGCAGCATGGGTATGAAGCCACGTCGCTTTCAGATCTCGTGGAAGCTACGGGTGCTAAAGCCCCTACCCTGTACGCAGAGTTCACCAACAAAGAAGGCTTATTCCGGGCCGTTCTGGACAGATACATCTCGCGCTTCGCGGCAAAACATGAAGCCCAGCTATTCTGTGAAGAAAAAACGGTTGAGCAGGCATTACAGGATTATTTCACGGCAATCGCGACCTGCTATACCAGCAAGGACACGCCTGCGGGGTGTTTTATGATCAACACCTCCGCGACCCTCGCGGCATCGTCTAAAGAGATTGCCAACACGGTCAAATCGCGACATGCGATGCAGGAGGAGACGCTCAGCACGTTTCTGGCTCAGCGTCAGCTGCGCGGTGAAATCCCGGCGCATTGCCGTCCGCAGGAGCTGGCCCAGTATCTGAGCTGTATTTTACAGGGGATGTCCATCAGCGCCCGTGAAGGCGCGACGCTGGAAAAATTGCAGGGGATTACGCACACAACGCTGCGCCTGTGGCCTGAACTTCTTAAACTCTGACGCAAAAAAAAGCTCCTCAGCCTGAGCGCATGAGGAGCTAAGTTCAGAGAACATCTTTTTTACACTTTGTTATTCAGTATCAGCTGACCATTGCTGTCGAGAGGGATCTGCGTACCAGGATCTTTATCCATGCGGATTTTGCCCTGCTGATCGCCAATTTTGTAGGTTACGTCGTAGCCCAACATTTTTTCAGACTTGTCATACACGGTTTTACAGCGCTGCTGCGTTGTGGTGTAGGTATCATTTTCCTGCATCGCGCCCTGCACCTGGTTACCGGCATAACCGCCACCCAGCGCACCAACCACCGTCGCGACATCCTTACCACGGCCGCCACCAAACTGATGACCAATCACCCCACCAGCAACCGCGCCCAGCACGGAGCCAGCGATACGGTTTTCATCCTGAACCGGACGACGATGGGTGACAGAAACATTACGGCACTCCTGACGAGGCGTCTTGACCGTCTCTTTGATCGGTGTAGCGGAAACCACCTGCGCATACTGCGGGCCACGATCAAGTACGTTCAGACTGGCAACGGCAGCCACACCTAACGCAGCTGCGACGCCAATCCCTATACCCGCCAACATTGATTTATTCACGGGACTTCCTCCTTTGTTGCAATTGGTAGCAATTTTGCAGCGCAATAAACGCTTCGCCAATAAGATAAAGGATCAAAATCATGGTTGTTGGCCGGGACAACGTGGGTTTAAGAGAACTCTTAAGCGTCAGGAGGGAAATGCACAGCATGATGTGCTAAGAATTCCCTCCGGAGGGTCCGGAGGGAGAGAGAAATTAGTGCAGCTTCAGGCGTGGACGGATCACGCGGTTGATGCGGCCAACCAGCATCATCAGGCCGGTTTTGAAGTAGCCGTGCAGCGCAATCTGGTGCATACGGTACAGAGAAATGTACACGAAGCGGGCGATGCGCCCTTCCACCATCATGGAGCCGCGCATCAGGTTACCCATCAGGCTGCCCACGGTGGAGAAGTTTGAGAGCGACACCAGAGAGCCGTGGTCTTTGTAGACATAGGCTTTCATCGGTTTGCCTTTTATCTGCGCCAGGATGTTATGCAGCACGAGGCTTGCCATCTGGTGCGCAGCCTGAGCGCGAGGCGGTACAAATCCGCCTTCCGGACGTGCGCAGGAGGCACAGTCGCCGATGGCGAAGATGTCCGGATCGCGCGTGGTTTGCAGCGTCGGCTCTGTCACCAGCTGGTTAATGCGGTTTGTCTCCAGCCCACCGATATCTTTCATGAAATCAGGCGCTTTGATCCCCGCAGCCCAGACCATCAGGTCGGCCTGGATGTACTCGCCGTCTTTGGTATGCAGGCCGCCCTCATCCGCGCTGGTCACCATGGTCTGGGTCAGCACGCGCACGCCCAGTTTAGTCAGCTCGTTGTGCGCCGCGCCGGAAATACGCGGCGGAAGCGCAGGCAGAATGCGTTCACCTGCTTCCACCAGCGTCACATTCAGCGCTTCGTTAGTCAGCCCTTTGTAGCCGTAGCTGTGCAGCTGTTTGACCGCATTGTGCAACTCCGCCGATAATTCAACGCCCGTTGCGCCGCCGCCCACGATAGCAATGTTGACCTTGCCGTTAGCACCCATGTTGTTGGTGTACTTCAGGAACAGGTTAAGCATCTCCTGATGGAAACGACGCGCCTGATGCGGGTTATCCAGGAAGATGCAGTGCTCTTTTACGCCTGGGGTGTTGAAATCATTGGAGGTACTGCCCAGGGCCATCACCAGCGTGTCATAGGCCAGCTTGCGCTCAGGAACCAGCAACTCGCCTTTATCATCACGCAGCTCAGCCAGCGTGATGGTTTTGTTTTCACGATTGATATCCACCACCGAACCCAGCTGGAACTGGAAGTGGTGGTTACGCGCATGCGCCAGATAGCTGAGCGCATCCACGCCCTCATCCAGCGACCCGGTCGCCACTTCGTGCAGTAACGGCTTCCACAGATGGCTGTGGTTACGATCCACCAGCGTGATTTTGGCTTTCTTACCGCGACCCAGTTTCTTACCCAGCTGCGTCGCCAGCTCCAGTCCGCCAGCACCACCGCCGACAATCACTATCTTTTTCAATGGCGTAGTCAACGTGACCCCCTCAAATTATTAACCAATTGTTAATTAAAAGTTATATAAATAACCCTTAATTAACAACAGGTTACTGCACTGAAACCATTCAGATTCATTGAGAATAGCACGTCAGGCGCATTGGTCATACCAAAATTGATATGTATCAAGTTTTGATGGTTTAAAAGTAGACAATTCTGACAAAAAAGAGGCCCGGTACGCTTTCACGTACCGAGCCTTTATCAGGTTCAGGGAGATCAGCCCAGCGTTTTAAAGGCTTTAATACGCTGCAAGTGCGGGGAAATGTTTTTGAACTTGTGGGTCTGCTCTTCGTCCCAGACAATTTCGTAGTAATGGTGCAGAAGCTCGGCGGCGCGGGAGCTGTTCAGCGCTTCATCGTTGCGGGAGAGGATCACCAGACACCGATCGCGGTTCTTTTCACGGAAATTGCTCACGCATTTGGTGGCGATGTCGGCGTACTCCTCCGGGCGATCGATTTTGCCTTCCATGTTTTCGTTCGGAAACAGGTTAGGATTAAAAATGACCTGACGGATATCGCACAAAAAACCGATGCGCTCTGCCCAGTATCCTCCTAACCCCACGCCGCAGATCAGCGGGCGATCGTCGATATTGAGCTGCAACATTTTATCCACTTCTTTAAGCAGATGCTGCATGTCATGCTTCGGATGACGTGTGCTGTAACTGATCAGCCGGACATCCGGATCGATAAACTGCAATTGCAGCACTTTCTCATGATTACCAGGACTGTTTGAGTCAAAACCGTGTAAATAGATGATCATCGTCTCACCACGCTACGCCTTCCGGGATGAATTAAAGGGCTGCTTTATGTGCCTGCCAGCGCTCGTTCAGGGCTTCAAGCCGGGCGTTTACCGTTTTCCAGCGCGCCGAGTCCATCAGCTCCTGACGACTAAATGAACCTTTATGATACAATTGTGTAACACGTTCAGCATTGATCGGCGACAGGTTATCCAGCACGCTCACCGCCCCTTTACGATTATTGCAGACGAGGATCATATCGCAACCCGCATCCAGCGAAGCCTGCCCACGTTCGGCATAGCTACCCATAATCGCCGCCCCTTCCATGGATAAATCGTCAGAGAAAATTACGCCATTGAAGCCTAACTCCTGACGCAGCACGGTTTTAAGCCAGTGTGGAGAGCCGCTGGCCGGACGCGGATCGACCTCACTGTAGATGACGTGCGCAGGCATGATGGCATCCAGCTTGTTATCAGCGATCAACGAGCGGAAAACCGACATATCTTTAGCGCGAATGTCTGCTTCCGGGCGCGGATCGCGCGGGGTTTCTTTATGGGAATCCGCCGTCACCGCCCCGTGGCCCGGGAAATGTTTGCCGGTGGTTTTCATGCCCGCAGCATGCATACCGTCAATAAAGCGCGTCGCCATTGCCAGCGCAATACGCGGATCGTCATGATACGAACGCTCACCAATTGCCGCGCTAATGTGTCCTACGTCCAGCACCGGGGCGAAGCTGATGTCGATATCCATGGCGATCATCTCGCTGGCCATCAGCCAGCCGGCATCCTGCGCCAGTTGACCGCCCTCTTCGATCCCCAGCAGCGCAGCAAAAGATTGCGCGGCGGGTAAACGGGTAAACCCTTCGCGGAAACGCTGCACACGCCCACCTTCCTGGTCTACGGCCACCACCAGGTGATTGCGCGACGCCGCACGGATCTGGCGAACCAGCTCACGCAACTGCTCCGGATCATGATAATTGCGGGTGAAAAGAATCAGCCCCCCTACCAGCGGATGTGCCAGAATTTCGCGCTCTTCCGCATCCAGCTCAAACCCTTCGACATCCAACATTACTGGACCCACACCAACCTCTCTTATCCTTTCGTTTGTAACTGACGCCAGGCATCATTTGCCAGCGCAATAAATTGTTTGTCACCTGTCTGCTGAAGGCGCATTTCAAACCATCCCGCCATCAGCATCAACACCCACGGACGCCAGCGCGCGACCTGCCGCGCAAGGGTGAGCGCATTGATGTTGGCGTTTCGGGCATAGGCGGTTATCAGCTGCTCGCGCGACGCCTCATCAGGCATCCAGACCGCAGCAAGTTCGAGCGCCACGTCACCGTCTCCGGCATATTCCCAGTCGATAAGTTTCTCGCCTGCCGTGGTATGAACGATATTCCCCGCGTGGACATCCATATGCAGCGGCGCCAGACGTAACGCCTGCGGCTCTCCCGCTTTACGCAACCGCTTAAGCTGCGCCAGCCAGTAGGGCGTGTGTCGTCCAGGCGCAGCCTGCTGCCAGTAGTGATCCAGCAAAGGAAGTAACGTTACCCGCCAGCCCAGACGCGGCTGGCGATGCAGATGATACAGCATGGCTGCCAGCGCAGGCGTATCGGGAAGCTCGCTTTTGATCTCACCCGCAATAAACGCCACCGCCATCCAGTCTCTAATAAAGAGATGAGGTTGTGGCGCAAGGTCGGCGGGCAGGCGCTTCAGGGCGCGGAACTGGCGACGAAAATGGGAGGCAGGCGCGGCGGCATCGTGATGCTGACGTAAAACCAGCCGATGGTCGCCATGCTCAATAATGCAACTCGCGCCGCCAAGCCCGGCGGGGGCTTGCGGCGCGATAACATGGTATTGAGGGAAATAACGCGTCAGGACCTCATGACGCGTGCGCTTATTGTTGCGTAACGGCACCTTTACCTGACCAGATAATTTCGCCGGTCTGAACCAGCATTAACTGCATCTGCAACGACGGCGTGTTCACGTTGCCTGTCGCGTTAGAATAAAGGACATACTGCGCGCCAACGTTGCGGGCAATACCAATCGCTTTACTGCGCGAACCCAGGCTGTCCTGAGGCGACAGACCAAGCTGCTGCTTTGCGACCGCGAGCTGCTGAGCAGAGACCAGCGTAAATTTACCGTTGTTTGCCAGCGCGTTGCGCAGGGTTTCCGTCGCTTCTCCCGCATTCAGGGAACCGTTTGTACGGTTGTTCACGCTGTCCACCAGCAGCACGCTGCCGGGCGTAACACCCTGTGCCTGCAACATTTTGCCCACCATCGGCTGCATTGCGCCATTCCAGTCATAGTGGCGTACTCGCGGCGCAGGCTGTGCGGTGTCGTCCGGATGTTCGATCGGGCCAGGCTGCGCCGGAATGGTCGGTACAGACGGCACGGTTGGAACAGGCTGCGCTGGCGTTGTTGGCTGTTCCGTTCCCGGCTTCGCCTGATCCACCGGTGCAGGTTCTTCCGTTCGCGTCACACAACCCGCCAGAAAGAGTGCAAAGGCACTCAGGAGCGCATAACGGCTCATTGTTTTAATCAAGGTTCACTCCTTACAAATAAAGATAAAGTCTCACCTTATGTGCACCCAGATAGCTGGCGCTGCCGTAGAGCGTGACCGACGTTCTTGCCGGGATGGTCACGCTGCGCGGCGCCTCAAGCGGGTGCATCTCAAGACCTCTCACGTCATACCAGTAGAAGCGATAATGCACCGTCACTGGCTCTTGCCTTTCGTTATAGAGCGTAGAAGAGGCTGAAGACTGGATTTCGCTTATGGTCAGCGAAGGCTTCTCCGCCGTGATGCCCGCAGCAAGCACTGAGGACTCCATCACCAGCGTCTGTTCTTCACTGACCGGGATGGCGGGACGCGCGCTGCACCCAACCATTACCAGCGTCACGATCAGCGCTGCAATACGCCCAGTTAACATATTAAAGACCTTTATGTGCCAGCATCGCTCCCAGTGGACGTCCACCCAGCAGATGCATATGAATATGATAGACTTCCTGGCCGCCATGGCGATTACAGTTCATGATCAAACGGTATCCGTCTTCAGCAATCCCTTCCTGCTCAGCGATTTTCGCGGCCACCGTCAGCATACGGCCCAGCGCCACTTCATGCTCGGTTTTAACGTCATTAACGGTCGGGATCAGAATATTGGGAATAATAAGGATGTGCGTCGGCGCCTGGGGAGAAATGTCGCGGAAAGCCGTGACCAGTTCATCCTGATAGACAATATCCGACGGAATTTCGCGGCGGATAATTTTACTGAAAATCGTTTCTTCAGCCATGACCTTTTCCTTTTAAGTTTAATCTGGCGTCGTGCGTCCGTTGTTAACACACATTGTCTGATTTACTGCGTGACACAAGACAAGAGTATGAGCGAGTTTCTCCTGTCCTTTCAACCTTCTCCCGTGATTTCTTTCCTGATTGTCCCCCATCTGGCTGAAGAGGCATCGCTTTAGGACATTTCTTTTCTGAAACCTTATTTCAGTTCATCCCGAAACATCTGTTTACAGCGTTAATCACAATGCGTATATTTCGCATTTGCATTTTCATGCGCATTTTTAACATAGAAAACGACGTCAGCCCGTGCTAGCGGGACTGTCGCGAAATACCTTCACCATTCACTAAGGGTTTGATGATGTCTTTCATTAATCACACCAGGGATGGGCAACGTCAGCCTGCCGCAACACCTTCGTTGCTGGCCGCCTGCATTGCTATGGCATTGACGCCAACCGCCGCTTTCGCTGCTTCAACCACCGAAGATACCGTTGTCGTTGACGGGGGTTTTGACAACACACAGGATCTTTCTGCCAGCCAGGATCAGGATTACAGCGTAAAAACCACCACCACCGGCACCAAACTGTTGTTGGTTCCCCGCGACATCCCACAGTCCGTCAGCGTTATCAGCCAGCAACGTATGGCTGACCAGAATCTGCAATCCATCGGACAGGTGCTGACGAACACCACGGGCATTACGGCCCAGGTGCAGGACAGCGACCGTACCGTGTTTTACTCACGCGGCTTTTTCGTCAGCAACTACGCCTATGACGACTTGCCAACCTCCATCAGTGAAGTGTGGAACTTTGGTGATACCGCCGCCGATACCGCGATTTATGACCGCATTGAAGTGGTTCGCGGCGCCACCGGCCTGATGTCCGGCACGGGGAACCCGGCGGCGTACGTTAATATGGTGCGTAAGCACGCGGACAGCCCGGAATTTAAAGGTAACGTCTCCGCCAGCTACGGCAGCTGGGACAAGCAGCGCTACGTGCTGGATCTCCAGGCGCCGCTGGTAGAGTCAGGTAAGGTACGGGGTCGTCTGATCACCGGTTATCAGGACAACGACAGCTTCGTGGATAACTACCACTACCGGAAGAAATTCCTCTACGGCGTGATGGACGCGGATGTCACCGACAGCACGACTCTCTCGGTAGGGTATGAGTATCAGGAAAGCCATACCGCCGACCCAACCTGGGGCGGACTGCCGACCTGGTACAGCGACGGAAGTACGACCCACTACAATCGCAGCCAGACCGTTGCGCCTGACTGGGCTTATTCAGATAAAGACAGCACCCGCATCTTCGCTAACCTGACTCAGCGTTTCGATAATGGCTGGGAAGCGCACATCAACGGTATGCACGCTGAAACCAACTTTGACTCTAAGCTGATGTATATGTCCGGCTATCCGGATAAAGAGACTGGTGCGGGTCTGGTGGGTTATGGCGGCTGGAACCGTGGAGAACGTAAACAGGATGCGGTTGACGCCTTCCTGCGCGGCGGCTTCGATCTCTTTGGCCGTCAGCACGAAATGATGTTCGGCGGCAGCTTCAGCCGTCAGCGTAACCATTACGACAACTCCATGCCGGATGCGGTATACGGCATGGTGGATGTCGGCAACTTTAAGAACTGGAACGGGAACATCGCCGATCCGCAGTGGACGCCGTGGAAACTCTACAGCAAGGATGATATTCGCCAGTCTTCAGCCTATTCTTCGGCTCGTTTCTCGCTGGCCGATCCGCTGCACCTGATCCTGGGCGCGCGCTACACCCAATACAATATTCGTTATAACCCGGCAGGATCGCCGAATACCCGTCTGGAAAGCACCAAAGATGATGTCACGCCGTACGCTGGCCTGGTGTATGACATCAATGAGGACTGGTCGACCTACGTCAGCTATACCTCTATCTTCCAGCCGCAGGATAAGCGCGACGCCAGCGGACGTTATCTCGACCCTACCATGGGTAAAAGCTACGAAGCCGGGGTGAAGGCAGACTGGTTTAATACCCGCCTCACCACCTCACTGGCGATTTTCCGCATTGAGCAGGATAACGTCGCCAGCAATACCTACACCTACATGCCGAGCGGTGAGTCGATCTATGAATCGCTGGACGGGGTGGTCAGCAAAGGGGTCGAGTTCGAGCTCAACGGTGCCCTGACCGATAACTGGCAGCTGACCTTCGGCGCGACGCGTTACATCGCAGAAGATAAGAATGGCAACGCCGTCAGCTCCGATCAGCCGCGCACAACCATGAAGCTCTTCACCCGCTATCAGTTGCCAATGCTGCCGGAACTGACCGTGGGCGGTGGCGTAAACTGGCAGAACAAAGTGTGGACGGACGTGGAAGGCGGCCCGGCAGGACGTTCCCGCGCGGAGCAAGGCAGCTATGGGCTGGTGAACCTGTTCAGCCGTTATCAGGTCACCAAAGATTTTGCGGTACAGGCTAACGTCAACAACCTGTTCGACAAAGAGTATTACGACTACGTCGGATCGTATGCGGTGTATGGCGCGCCGCTGAACGTCTCGGTGAGCGCGAGCTACGATTTCTGAGTGACAGAAGCCCGGTGGCGCTGCGCTTACCGGGCCTACCCATCACGTAGGCCAGGTAAGGCGCAGCCGCCACCCGGCACCACAAGCCGCAATAATAAAAAAGGCAGCCATTCGGCTGCCTTAGTCTCCCCAGGTCACAGCTTAGTTGTTGCGGATGTACTCATCCATTTCAGTTTTCAGGTTATCGGATTTAGTACCGAAGATTGCCTGAACACCAGAACCTGCAACAACGACGCCCGCTGCGCCCAGTTTTTTCAGACCCGGCTGGTCTACTTTCGCAACGTCGGCAACGCTCACACGCAGACGAGTGATACACGCGTCCAGGTTAGTGATGTTCTCTTTACCGCCGAAAGCAGCTACCAGAGCAGGCGCCATTTCGCTGGTCGCACCGGCTTTGCTGTCTTCCGTTGCATCTTCACGACCCGGCGTTTTCAGGTCCAGTGCTTTGATCAGCACGCGGAAGACGGTGTAGTACACCACTGCGTAGCCTGCACCCACGATTGGGAACAGCCACAGCTTGCTGCTGTTACCGGACAGAACGATGAAGTCGATCAGACCGTGAGAGAAGGACGTACCGTCACGCATACCCAGCAGGATACAGATTGGGAATGCCAGACCTGCCAGTACCGCGTGGATGATGTACAGGATCGGCGCAACGAACATGAAGGAGAACTCGATCGGCTCGGTGATACCGGTCAGGAACGAGGTCAGCGCTGCGGAGATCATGATACCGCCCACTTTTGCACGGTTCTCTGGTTTAGCAGAGTGCCAAATCGCAATTGCGGCAGCTGGCAGACCGTACATTTTGAACAGGAAGCCACCAGACAGTTTACCTGCCGTTGGGTCACCCGCCATGTAGCGTGGGATGTCGCCGTGGAATACCTGGCCTGCTGCGTTGGTGTATTCACCAATCTGCATCTGGAATGGAACGTTCCAGATGTGATGCAGACCAAATGGTACCAGGCAGCGCTCAATGAAGCCGTAGATACCGAACGCCACAACCGGGTTCTGGTAAGCCGCCCACTGAGAGAAGGTCTGGATTGCCGTACCGATTGGTGGCCAGATGAAGGACAGGACAACACCGGTGAAAATCGCGGCCAGACCAGAAATGATCGGCACAAAACGTTTACCCGCGAAGAAGCCCAGATACTCAGGCAGCTTGATGCGATAGAAGCGGTTAAACATGTACGCTGCAATCGCACCGGAGATGATACCACCGAGAACACCGGTGTCTGCCAGGTGCTTAGCGGCAATCTCTTCAGCAGGTAAATGCAGGACCAGCGGCGCAACCACAGCCATGGTTTTCACCATGATGCCGTAAGCAACAACGGACGCCAGAGCAGATACACCGTCGTTATTGGTGAAGCCCAGAGCAACACCGATAGCGAAGATCAGCGGCATGTTAGCAAAAACAGAACCGCCTGCTTCGGCCATCACGTGGGAAACTACGGCTGGCAGCCAGCTGAAGTTTGCAGAACCGACACCCAGCAGGATACCTGCGATAGGCAGTACGGATACTGGCAGCATCAGCGATTTACCGACCTTTTGCAGGTTAGCAAATGCATTCTTAAACATAATTGAGAGTGCTCCTGAGTATTTGTGCTTTTTTTACGTTTTCACGCATTGGCCCGGGGGGAGTACCGCGCCGTGGACAGGACATCTAAGCGCCCTTTATTTATTACACAGAGTAAAATAATTCCCTCTGAGTTTGTTTGACGGCTATCACGTTTCAGTTCAAGACGGCCAAAAAACTTGCAGATATTTACATAAAGCATGTCTGGATGTGTCTAAAAACGCCATCACCGCCCCAAATGAGGCGGTGAACTTTACTCGTTTTACTTATTAATTACGAGCCTAAAAATAACAGGTGTATCAGACAGATTGCAGGCGGGCGGGGTCGATATGGAACAGGCTGGCGAAGTTTTTCGTTGTCACGCGAGCCAGTTCTTCGATACTGACACCTTTCAGAACGGCCATATACTCAGCGACATCCCGGGTCATCGCTGGCTGATTCTCTTTGCCGCGATGAGGCACCGGCGCCAGGTACGGGGAATCGGTTTCCACCAGAATACGATCCAGCGGAACATAGCGCGCCGCATCACGCAGTTGCTCAGCATTGCGGAACGTGACAATCCCCGAGAATGAAATATAAAAGCCTAAATCAAGCAGCTTACCCGCCGTTTCTCTGTCTTCTGTGAAACAGTGTAGTACGCCACCGCAATCCGTCACCTTTTCTTCCCGCAGGATCGCCAGCGTGTCGGCGCGCGCATCGCGGGTATGAACGATAACCGGCTTATTCAGCTCACGGCCAATACGGATGTGGTTGCGGAAGGATTCCTGCTGGCGAGGTTTTGTTTCGGGGGTGTAGAAATAGTCCAGACCGGTCTCGCCCATCGCCACTACGCCCTCTTCTGCGGCAAGACGGCGTAAATCCTCAACGTCGTAAGCTTCATCCTGATTCAGCGGATGCACGCCGCAGGAGAAGACGACATTATCGCGCTCGCCTACCAGTTCACGCATGGAGCGGTAACCCGGCAGCGTGGTCGCCACGGCCAGGCAAAATTTCACATCGCGCGCGGCGGCTTTCGCCAGCACGTCGTCCACATTTTTATGCAGGGATTGATAATCCAGGCCATCGAGATGGCAGTGTGAGTCGACTAAAAACATAATGTCTCTCTCAGAGGTGGGAAACCGGCGGTATGACACCCGGTTGCAGGTAGTGTTCGATACGCATTAACTGGTCGGTCAGTAAAAGCTCGCGATTGAGACCGGTTACCGTCAAAAGTTGTTCATGACTCTGGCAGATATCATGAAGGATAGCGTGCAGCGACTGCCCTGACAGGCGATTCGCAAGTGTGGTGACCAACGCCCACACGTCAGGGTTAGTCAGAAGCGTAGCCCCCTGCTGGATTTTGAGCGCATCCAGCAGCAGTGCGGCCAGCCAGTGCAGCCGTTCCGGAGCCTGATCGCTGTTCAGCGCTGGCAGCATGCTCAGCCAGTCATGGCTGTCGAGGGCTGATTCAACCGCACGACACAGCGTTTCACGCTGGGACCACACCTCCGGCTGCAATAAGGCCAGCGCAGCCGCAGGCGCACCGCTGCACAGGCGCAACGCCGAGCGCGCCGCGTCTTGTGACACCGTCACTTCTCGCTCAAGCCAGGCGAGCGACCAGGATTCCTGAGGGACAGCGAGGTGGTGAAGACGGCAGCGACTGCGCAGCGTCGCCAGCAAGCGTTCCGGCTCGCGGCAGGAGAGGAAAAACCAGGTGTTCTCTGGCGGCTCTTCCAGGGTTTTTAACAGGGCGTTGGCTGCGGCTTCCGTGAGCAGCGCGGCGTCTTTCAGCCACACCACTTTCGCCCCGCCCAGACGCGCATATTCGTACAGTTTCTCACTGACCTCACGCACCGCGTCGATACCGAGCGTATTTTTGCCTTTCTCGGGTTCGAGGGTGTAATAGTCAGGATGCGTGCCCGCCTGCATGAGCTGGCAACCCCGGCACTTACCGCAGCTTTTATGTCCTTCCGGCTGTTGGCACATCAGAAAGCGGGTGATGGCGTAAATCAACGCATCATCACCCATTCCCGGAAGCGCCTGGATCAGTAACGCATGATGCCCCCGACCAACCTGATAGCTGCCGATCAGCTGTTCAAAGTGTGGGCGCAACCATGGATACCATTTCATGCCTGCTGCTCCTGTAGCCACTGCGTAACTGTCTGCTGAATATCACGCGTAACGTCTTCAAGGGATTGCGTCGCATCGATGGTACGAATGGTCTTGTCCTGCCCGGCCAGCTCCAGATAACGCGCACGGGTGCGGTTAAAGAAATCAAAAGATTCCTGTTCAATGCGGTCCAGTTCGCCGCGGGCGCGGGCGCGCTTCAGGCCCACCTCAGGGGTCACGTCCAGATACAGCGTCAGGTCAGGACGGAAATCGCCCAGAACCGCGTCGCGAAGCGTAGCCAGCATGGTCTGGTCGATACCCCGGCCACCGCCCTGATATGCCTGGGTTGAGAGATCGTGGCGATCGCCAATCACCCATTTCCCTTCTGCCAGAGCGGGTTTGATCACCGTCTCCACCAGCTGAACGCGCGCCGCATAGAACATCAGCACTTCCGCTTTGTCGGTAATAACTTCATCGCCAACGGATTTGATATCCAGAACCAGGCTGCGCAGTTTTTCCGCCAGCTGCGTACCGCCCGGCTCGCGGGTGAAGACCATATCGGCAACGCCAAGCGACGTAAGCGTATCCACCACCACGTTACGGGCAGTTGTTTTGCCCGCCCCTTCGAGTCCCTCAATGACAATGTATTTACTGCGCATTTTTTTCCTTAAGTGCCTTCAGATAGTCCTGAACGGAGCGATTGTGGCTGGCCAGGTTGGTATTGAACGTGTGCCCCCCTTTTCCGTCAGCCACAAAATAGAGATACGGCGTTTTGGCCGGGTGCGCGGCGGCCTTCAACGATGCTTCACTCGGCGTCGCAATCGGTCCAGGCGGCAGGCCGCTAATCACGTAAGTATTATACGCCGTTGGCGTCTCCAGATCTTTTCTGGAAATCCTGCCGTTGTAGTTTTCGCCCATGCCGTAGATGACGGTAGGATCGGTTTGCAAACGCATGCCGATGCGCAGACGGTTAATAAACACCGAGGCAACCTGGTCACGTTCGGCAGCAACGGCCGTCTCTTTCTCGATGATCGAGGCCATCGTCATGAACTGGTTTTGATCTTTATAAGGCAGGCCTTCTGCTCGCCCTTCCCAGGCAGCGTCTACCGCCGCGACCATTTTGTTGTGCGCGCGCTTCAGAATGGCCACATCCGTCGTGCCTGCCGTATACATCCACGTATCGGGCCAGAACCAGCCTTCCACCCACTCGGGATGTTCGAATTTTAAGGCGTCTGCCACGGTCTGGTAGCGGTCATCTTTCAGCGTATGCTTGATGTACGGCGCGTCACGCAGCTGCCTGAGGTAATCGCTCAGACGCATACCTTCCACGAAACGCAGCGGGAACTGGGCTTCTTTACCACTTTCCAGCAGTTGCAGCATCTCGCGCACGGTCATGCCAGGGGTAAAGCGATAGGTACCGGCCTTGAAATGGGACAGGTCCGGTTCAATACGCAGCAGCCACTGGAATACGCGTGGGCGATTGATAATTTTGTCGTCATACAGCTGCTGACCAAGCGCCTGCCGCCCGGTCCCCGCTTTCAGGGTAAAAATCGTCTCGTCTTTTATCAGGATCTGACTCTCCGCCAGCTGACGGACTTTCCACACTCCTGCTCCGCCAGCGATACCTAACGCAACGATCAGAAGGAGGACAAAGCGTAACATTTTCTTCATGACTACCTGGTTTGCTCACATAACGGGGCCAGAAACTGGAACAGCTCGCGGGATGACCAGCATTTGCGGCCATAAGCGCGAACGGGGACAACGGGCATCAGCGCATTGCAGATAACAACTTCATCGGCAGCCAACAGCGCCTCTTCCTTAGCGTTGACTTCGACAACACGAAAGCCTGCGCGTGCCAGCTGGTGCATACAAAACTGCCGCATAATGCCGTTGACGCCGGCCTGCTCCAGCGAAGGCGTGAACACGTCACTACCCTTCCGCCAGAGTAAATTAGCCGCACAGCATTCCGTAATGTACCCTTCGCTGTCAAGAACCAGCGCCTCCCCGGCCTCCGTCTGCTCAAGATGAGTACGAATTAGCACCTGTTCAAGGCGGTTGAGATGTTTTATGCCAGCGAGCATCGGGTTTCTTCCCAGACGTACCGGACTTAGCGCCAGGGCTACGCCCTCTTCACGCCAGTGCGCATAATGGGAAGGATAATCTGAAACGGAAAGGATCCGCGTAGGATGCAGACAGGCAGAACCGCTATAGCCCCGGCCACCGCTCCCGCGGCTGATAATGACTTTCAGGACGCCGCTTGCTTTTTCTGACGCCAGCCGACGCATCTCACTTTCAAGAATGTCCCACTGCGAGAAGGGGATCAGTAATGTTTCGCAGGCTTTTTGTAAACGAAGGATATGGGCCCCGAGCAGGCACACGTCACCGTCGAGAATACGCGCAGTCGTGAAACAGCCATCGCCAAACTGGGTCGCCCTGTCGCTTGCCGGCAGCGTGTCTTGCTCAAGGCCATTAATCAAAAACATAGTGGCTCCTTATGCGTGGAGGCTCAGTCTGGCAGGATGTGAACAGCCGGACAAGGGGATTTCGCCTAATAAAAAAGGCCCGGCAAGCGGACCTTTTTTATCGTCAGCGACTAACCAGACTCAGACCTTTTTGAAGATCAGAGAACCGTTAGTCCCACCGAAGCCGAAGGAGTTACACAGGGTATACTCCATACCGCTAACCTGGCGCGCTTCGTGAGGAACGAAGTCCAGATCGCAACCTTCATCCGGGTTATCCAGGTTGATGGTTGGTGGTACAGCCTGATCGCGCAGCGCGAGAATAGAGTAGATTGACTCTACTGCCCCCGCAGCGCCCAGCAGGTGACCGGTCATGGATTTCGTGGAGCTCACCAGCACACGGCTGGCAGATTCGCCGAAGATAGACTTAACAGCCTGCGCTTCTGCTTTATCGCCCGCAGGGGTAGACGTCCCATGCGCGTTAACGTAGCCAATCTGTGCCGGCGTAATGCCCGCATCACGGATGGCGTTTTCCATCGCCAGCGCAGCACCTGCGCCATTCTCTGGAGGAGACGTCATGTGATAAGCATCGCTGCTCATGCCAAAGCCAACAACTTCAGCATAAATTTTCGCGCCACGTTTTTTCGCGTGTTCGTACTCTTCCAGTACGATCATGCCTGCACCGTCACCCAGCACGAAACCATCACGGTCTTTATCCCACGGACGGCTCGCCGCCTGAGGATTATCGTTTCGGGTAGAGAGCGCACGCGCTGCACCGAAACCACCGACGCCCAGTGGGGTACTGGCTTTTTCAGCGCCGCCCGCAACCATAGCATCTGCATCGCCGTACGCAATGATACGCGCGGCCTGGCCGATGTTATGCACGCCAGACGTACAGGCTGTCGCGATTGAGATGCTTGGGCCACGCAGGCCGAACATAATGGTCAGGTGACCTGCCACCATGTTGACAATCGTAGACGGAACGAAGAACGGGCTGATTTTACGCGGGCCGCCATTCATCAGAGATGTATGGTTTTCTTCAATCAGACCAAGACCGCCAATCCCGGAGCCGATAGCGGCGCCGATACGGGTCGCGTTCTCTTCCGTAATCTCAAGGCCAGAATCCTGCATGGCCTGAACGCCAGCGACAATTCCATATTGAATGAAGGCATCCATCTTGCGCTGTTCTTTGCGCGAGATGATCTCTTCACAGTTAAAATCCTTTACTAAGCCAGCAAATTTCGTTGCATAGGCGCTAGTATCGAAATGGTCGATTAGGCTGATGCCGCTCTGACCGGCAAGGAGAGCTTTCCAGGTGGACTCTACGGTATTGCCGACAGGAGACAACATGCCAAGTCCGGTCACAACTACACGACGCTTAGACACGCTTGTCCTCCAGGGAGGGATAAAAAAAGAGATTCGTGGGACAACAAAAGATAAAACTCAGGCGGTCGAATGACCGCCTGGAGATGTTCACTTACGCCTGGTGACCGTTGATGTAATCAATGGCAGCCTGAACGGTGGTGATTTTCTCAGCTTCTTCGTCCGGAATCTCAGTATCAAACTCTTCTTCCAGAGCCATTACCAGCTCAACGGTGTCAAGAGAATCTGCGCCCAGGTCTTCAACAAAGGAAGCGGAGTTCACAACTTCTTCCTGCTTAACGCCCAGCTGTTCGCCGATAATTTTCTTAACGCGTTCTTCGATAGTGCTCATACTCTTAAATTTCCTATCAAAACTCGCTTTCGCGATGGTTTTCGTAGTGTATAAAATGTTGAAAAATTTGCAACTAAATCCCGGCAGGTCTTACCACGATTTTACGTTATTTTGAGGCCATTTGCCCAAATAACGCAAATATTTTCGATCGTGATTAAACCATGTACATCCCGCCGTTGACGTGGAGGGTTTCACCAGTGATGTAACCCGCTTCGTCAGAGGCTAAAAATGCAACCGCGCTGGCGATTTCTTTAGGGTCGCCAAGACGACCCGCTGGAACTGCCGCCAGCGTACCCGCACGCTGCTCATCAGTTAGCGCACGCGTCATGTCCGTTTCAATAAAGCCCGGAGCAACAACGTTTACAGTAATTCCGCGGGACGCGACTTCACGCGCCAGCGACTTACTGAAACCGATCAGACCTGCTTTCGCCGCAGCGTAGTTAGCCTGACCAGCATTTCCCATGGTACCAACCACAGAACCTACAGTGATAATACGACCATGACGCTTTTTCATCATAGCGCGCATTACCGCTTTTGACAGACGGAATACAGATGACAGGTTGGTTTCGATAATATCGTTCCACTCGTCGTCTTTCATTCGCATCAGCAGGTTGTCGCGAGTGATCCCGGCATTATTGACCAGAATATCCACTTCGCCAAACTCTGCGCGAATATTTTCCAGAACAGATTCGATAGATGCTGGTTCAGTCACATTCAGTACCAGACCTTTACCGTTCGCACCCAGATAGTCGCTGATGGCCTGTGCGCCATTCTCGCTGGTCGCAGTCCCGATCACCGTTGCGCCGCGCGCAACCAGTGTTTCAGCAATAGCGCGCCCAATACCGCGGCTTGCGCCGGTCACCAGGGCAATTTTTCCTTCAAAACTCATGGTATTCCTCTTTTATTGCGAGAGTGCCGCTTTCATGGCTTCCGGCTCGTTAATCGCCGAGGCAGTCAGGGTATCTACAATACGTTTTGTCAGACCGGTAAGTACTTTACCTGGACCGACTTCATACAGATGTTCCACGCCCTGAGACGCCATAAATTCAACAGTTTTAGTCCACTGAACCGGGCTGTAGAGCTGGCGAACCAGCGCGTTACGGATAGCCTCCGGCGCGGTTTCGCACTTCACATCGACGTTATTCACAACGGAAATCGTCGGTGCGTTAAAGGTCATTTTTTCCAGCTCAACCGCGAGCTTATCGGCTGCGGGCTTCATCAGCGCGCAGTGAGACGGCACGCTCACCGGCAGGGGCAGTGCACGTTTTGCGCCCGCAGCTTTACAGGCAGCGCCTGCACGCTCAACCGCTTCTTTATGACCCGCGATTACCACCTGGCCTGGCGAGTTAAAGTTTACCGGAGAAACGACCTGACCTTCAGCAGATTCTTCACAGGCTTTAGCGATAGAAGCATCATCCAGACCGATGATGGCAGACATGCCGCCCGTGCCTTCTGGCACCGCTTCCTGCATGAATTTACCACGCAATTCAACCAGGCGTACCGCGTCAGCGAAGGCAATCACGCCAGCGCAGACCAGCGCAGAGTATTCACCGAGGCTATGACCCGCCATCAGCGTCGGCGCTTTGCCGCCCTGCTGCTGCCATACGCGCCACAATGCGACGGATGCCGCCAGCAGTGCCGGTTGAGTCTGCCAGGTTTTGTTCAGTTCTTCAGCGGGGCCCTGTTGGGTCAGCGCCCACAGATCATAACCCAGCGCGTCAGAAGCTTCACGGAAAGTCTCTTCAATAACCGGATAGTTTGCTGCCATTTCAGACAACATCCCAACAGTTTGCGAGCCCTGTCCCGGGAACACAAAAGCAAATTGCGTCATTTTTTAATCCTTATCCTAGAAACGAACCAGCGCGGAACCCCAGGTGAACCCGCCACCAAAGGCTTCAAGCAAGACCAGTTGGCCCCGTTTAATTCGTCCATCGCGTACCGCTTCGTCAAATGCGCACGGTACCGATGCCGCAGAGGTGTTGCCGTGGCGATCGAGCGTCACCACAACGTTATCCATAGACATGCCCAGCTTCTTCGCCGTCGCGCTGATAATACGCAGGTTAGCCTGATGCGGTACCAGCCAGTCGAGTGCGGCGCGGTCCAGATTGTTCGCTTCCAGCGTCTCATCAACGATGTGAGCCAGTTCAGTCACGGCCACTTTAAACACTTCGTTACCTGCCATTGTCAGGTAAATTGAACTGTCCGGATTAACGCGATCGGCGTTAGGCAGCGTTAACAGCTCGCCGTAGCGGCCATCGGCATGCAGGTGCGTGGAGATGATGCCCGGCTCTTCGGACTGCCCCAGCAGCACCGCGCCCGCGCCATCGCCAAAAATAATGATCGTTCCGCGATCGGTTGGATCGCAGGTACGCGCCAGCACGTCAGCGCCGATCACCAGCGCATATTTTACGGCGCCCGATTTTACATACTGATCGGCGATGCTCAGTGCATAGGTGAAACCCGCGCATGCTGCTGCAACATCAAATGCCGGGCAGCCTTTGATGCCGAGCATGTTCTGCACCTGGCACGCTGCGCTTGGGAAGGCATGCGTGGCAGAGGTGGTCGCCACCACAATAAGCCCGATCTGTTCTTTATCAATGCCAGCCATCTCAAGCGCTCGCTGAGCGGCTTCGTAGCCCATGGTGGACACAGTTTCGTCTGGCGCGGCGATACGACGTTCACGGATACCTGTGCGCGTGACAATCCACTCGTCAGACGTATCTACCATTTTTTCAAGATCGGCGTTGGTACGCACTTGTTTTGGCAGGTAGCTGCCGGTACCTAAAATCTTCGTATACATGTACGCTCAGTCACTTTTAGCTAATACAGATCCCAGGCGAGCGGCAATCCTCTGAGGGACTTGACGCTGCACCGCCTGCACTGCCTGTTCAATCGCGACGGTAAATGCTCGCTGATTGGCGGCGCCATGACTCTTAATCACGATGCCGCGCAATCCTAACAGACAGGCGCCATTATACTGGTCGGGGTTGAGGTGACTGAATCGCCGCGTCAGGCTTTTTTGTAACCAACGCTTTAATATAATCAGCCACCAGGACCTTTTTTTACCGTCTCCCTGCGATTTCAGCAGAGAAAGGAACATTCGTACGACCCCTTCCATGGTCTTCAACGTCACGTTTCCGGTGAAGCCATCACACACTAATACATCCGTTTTGCCCGTCAGCAACTCATTGGCTTCGAGATAACCAATATAGTTGATGGAGGGGACCTGTTTGAGTATTTCCGCAGCGTCGCGGATACTGTCCAGACCTTTGGTCTCTTCTTCACCAATATTCAATAACGCAACGCGGGGATTGTTAATCCCGAGCACGTCTTCTGCCAGCACCGACCCCATAACGGCAAACTGAGCCAGCATTGTACTATCACAATCCACGTTAGCGCCCAGATCCAGCACCACCGTTTTGCCCTTCTGCTGATGCGGTAACACCGTCACCAGCGCCGGACGCTCAATGCCCTCAATCGGCTTGAGCAATAATTTCGACAGCCCCATCAGCGCGCCAGTATTTCCCGCGCTGACGCAAGCCTGTGCTCGCCCTTCTTTCACCAGCTCCAGCGCCATTCGCATAGAGCTGCCGCGGCTATTACGAATAGCCTGCGATGGCCGGGCATCACTGGCAATAACTGACTGCGCAGGAATAATCTGCAGACGCGAACGTTGTTCAAAGTCAGCTTTTGCAAGTAATGGCGTGATTGTGTCGGGATTACCGACTAAAAGAAGTGTGAGTTGCGAATTAGAATTCAGTGCCTGCAATGCTGCAGGCACTGTCACGGTAGGGCCAAAATCTCCCCCCATGACATCTAACGCCAGGGTTAGACGTGTCAAGGTATCGTCGCAGCCTGGTTCGGTAAACTCCCCGTTTGCACGGGGAAGTTCCTCACTAAGCCTAATCACGCTGACGCGTGATTACTTAGTGATAACCTTGCGGCCGCGGTAGAAACCGTCAGCGGTGATGTGGTGACGCAGGTGTTTCTCACCAGAAGTCTTGTCTACAGACAGGCTGGTAACTGCGGTCAGCGCGTCATGGGAACGACGCATGCCACGTTTGGAACGGGTTGGTTTATTCTGTTGTACGGCCATGGACCTTACTCCTCAATTACTTACGCTTTAAGCTGGCTAATACGGCAAATGGGTTTGGTTTTTGCGCTTCATCAGGCAGTTCCCCAAAGACCATGTCCGCCTCGGACACTTCACAGTGTTCAGAATCATGCACCGGAACGACTGGCAGGGAGAGGATGACTTCATCTTCAACCAGCGCCAGAAGATCGATTTCACCGAATTCGTTAACCTCAATCGGCTCATACGCTTCCGGGAGTGCTTCAGCCTGTTCGTCAGAACGAACCGGACTAAAACAATACGTTGTGTGAACATGCTGTACAAACGGTTTCCCGCAACGCTGACATTCGAGCGTTACCGTCACCTTTGCATCACCGGTTAACACGGCGAGACGCTGGTTGTCGATAGCGAACGACATGGAGCATTCTACATCACTGTCCACACTGACTACAGATTCGGCAATACGCTCAGCCTGATCGGAAGAATAGATTCCTTCGTAATCGAGGCGTTTTTGAGCCGTACGAACCGGATCAAGAGTCAGGGGTAATTTTACCTTTTGCATAGGGCGCGCATATTAACTTTGTAACGTCATAGAGTCAAAGAAAAAGGCAACCAGAGCTGCCTTTTGCCAATTATTCGCACACATTGCGGCCTGTAGTTTAAAATGGCTGGCATCGATACGCTATATCTGGTGATAAAAATATGCCAAATCTCGTCCTTGCTTCCACTTCACCTTATCGCCGAATGCTGCTGGAAAAGCTCGGGATCCCGTTTGAATGCGCTGCGCCGGAGGTGGATGAAACGCCACAGCCGGGCGAGTCACCGCGTCATCTGGTGACCCGTCTCGCGAAAGAGAAAGCACAGTCGCTGGCCGCACGTTACCCCGCTCATCTGATTATAGGCTCCGATCAGGTTTGTGTGCTGGACGGCGAAATCACCGGCAAACCGTATACGGAAGAAATCGCCTGCCAGCAGCTTTTGCGTGCGCGAGGCAGTATCGTGACCTTTTATACCGGCCTGGCGCTATATAATTCGGCTTCCGGCCATCTGCAAACCGAGTGCGAGCCGTTTGATGTGCACTTCCGTCATCTTAGCGAACAGGAGATTATGGATTATGTGCGTCGGGAACGTCCGCTGAACTGTGCAGGGAGCTTTAAAAGTGAAGGACTAGGGATTGCGTTGTTCGACAAGCTCGATGGCCGCGATCCCAACACGCTGGTGGGGTTGCCGCTGATTGCGCTGTGCCAGATGTTAAGGCGAGAAGAGTGTAATCCGCTGACGATGTGACCGTTGCGGCCTGATGCCCCCACCCCGGCCCTCTCCCTGTGGGAGAGGGAGAAAAACATGTAGGCCGGGTAAGCGCAGCGCCACCCGGCACAAAATCAGCCGCGCAGAACTTTCAGACAGCGTTTGAGCTGCTCATCCAGCGGCGCTTCAATACGGATAACTTCACCGGTATTAGGATGGGTGAACTTAAGCGCTGCCGCATGCAGGAACAGACGCGATAGCCCCGTCCCCGCCAGCTGCTTATCAAATTCGCGATCGCCATAGCGGTCATCAAACGCAATCGGATGGCCCGCAAACTGGGTATGGACGCGAATCTGGTGAGTACGCCCCGTCACCGGACTACAGCGCACAAGCGTGGCGAATTCGTAGCGCTCTTCAACTTTAAAGCGCGTCTCAGACGGTTTCCCTTCCTGATTAACACGAACAATGCGCTCGCCGCTTTGCAGAATATTTTTCAGCAGCGGCGCCTGCACCACTTTCACGTGGGACTGCCACTGGCCGCGCACCAGCGCCAGATAATCTTTCTGCATCCCTTTTTCGCGCAGCTGTTCATGCAGTGAACGCAGCGCAGAACGTTTTTTCGCCACCAGCAGCACGCCAGAGGTATCACGGTCAAGACGGTGAACCAGTTCGAGGAAACGCGCTTCCGGGCGCAGCGCGCGTAACCCTTCAATCACGCCGAAGCTTAGGCCGCTCCCCCCGTGTACCGCCGTTCCGGACGGTTTATTCAGCACCAGAATGTGGTCGTCCTCATAAAGGATAACGTCGCTCAGGGCCGCGACTTTTTGCAGCTTCGGAGAAACGACCTCTTCTTCACGCTCTGCAACACGTACCGGTGGAATGCGGACTTCATCGCCCGCCTCGAGCTTATACTCTGGCTTCACGCGTTTTTTGTTCACCCGCACCTCGCCCTTACGCAAGATGCGATAAATCATGCTTTTTGGCACACCCTTCAACTGGGTGCGCAAAAAATTATCGATACGTTGCCCCGCCTCGTCGTCGGCGATGGCAACCATTTTTACGGCTGGAGTCTCTGTTTTCATGGTTGGCGATTCTAAATAGCGTCAGGCATTAGCGCCACTCATTTTTCTATGCTTATATTTACTTTTATCCGGACCGCTCCCCTTTCGCGCAATCGATTTGGTGGTTATTAAACCAATCACCCCGTTGAAGTGAAGAAACTGTGAGTAACCGGGTGATAATTGGTAAAAGTCATCTTGCTATAACCCGGCGAGCAGTGGAATAATGAATCCGTTTTCCGCGTTAAATCCGGGTTTTGTAAGGATGTCGACGGAATGACCAATTTTGTCTGACCGATCATCCACGCAGCAATGGCGTAAGACGTATTGATCTTTCAGGCAGTTAGCGGGCTGCGGGTTGCAGTACTTCCCGGTATAAGGATTGTTCTCTGGAGAGTTTTCCCAGGCAATTCCCCTGATAATTGCGCTGTGTTTCCGTATGAAACACAGGCAACCGACACTCTGCGCCTCTTAAGCGAGCGACAACCGTGAGGTTGGCGACGTGAATAGACACGAGGCCATCGGTTCATACCCCGGAAAGCGTCACCTTGCCCGCAGCTTTGTCGTCAATGTAAGAATAACGAGTAAGTTACGATGAAAAGAATGTTAATCAACGCAACTCAGCAAGAAGAGTTGCGTGTCGCCCTTGTGGATGGGCAGCGCCTGTACGATCTGGATATCGAAAGTCCTGGACACGAACAGAAAAAAGCGAACATTTACAAAGGCAAAATCACCCGCATTGAACCAAGCCTTGAAGCTGCATTTGTCGATTACGGTGCTGAGCGTCACGGTTTCCTTCCTCTCAAAGAAATCGCCCGCGAATATTTTCCTGCAAACTACAACTCCCATGGCCGTCCGAACATTAAAGATGTTCTGCGTGAAGGTCAGGAAGTTATCGTCCAGATCGATAAAGAAGAGCGTGGCAACAAAGGTGCCGCACTGACCACCTTTATCAGTCTGGCAGGAAGCTATCTGGTGTTGATGCCAAACAACCCGCGTGCGGGTGGCATCTCTCGCCGTATCGAAGGTGATGACCGTACAGAGCTGAAAGAAGCGCTGGCAAGTCTTGAGCTACCAGACGGCATGGGCCTTATCGTGCGCACCGCAGGCGTCGGCAAATCTGCCGAAGCATTGCAGTGGGACCTGAGCTTCCGTCTGAAGCACTGGGAAGCCATCAAGAAAGCGGCTGAAAGCCGTCCTGCTCCGTTCCTGATCCACCAGGAAAGCAACGTCATTGTGCGTGCCTTCCGTGATTATCTGCGTCAGGACATCGGTGAAATTCTGATTGATAACCCGAAAGTGCTTGAGCTGGCTCGCCAGCACATCGCCGCGCTGGGTCGCCCGGATTTCACCAGCAAAATTAAACTGTACACCGGTGAAATCCCGCTGTTCAGCCACTATCAGATTGAATCCCAGATCGAGTCTGCCTTCCAGCGTGAAGTGCGTCTGCCGTCCGGCGGTTCTATCGTTATCGATACCACCGAAGCGCTGACCGCTATCGACATCAACTCCGCGCGTGCAACCCGCGGCGGCGACATCGAAGAGACCGCCTTCAACACCAACCTAGAAGCCGCTGATGAAATCGCCCGCCAGCTCCGCCTGCGCGACCTGGGTGGTCTGATTGTTATCGACTTCATCGACATGACCCCGGTTCGCCACCAGCGTGCGGTTGAAAACCGTCTGCGTGAAGCGGTGCGCCAGGATCGCGCGCGTATCCAGATTAGCCATATCTCGCGCTTCGGCCTGCTGGAAATGTCCCGTCAGCGTCTGAGCCCGTCACTCGGCGAGTCCAGCCATCACGTCTGCCCGCGCTGTTCCGGGACAGGTACCGTGCGTGACAATGAATCGCTCTCCCTCTCTATTCTGCGTCTGATTGAAGAAGAAGCGCTGAAAGAGAACACCAAAGAGGTTCACGCCATTGTTCCGGTGCCGATTGCCTCCTACCTGCTGAACGAAAAACGTGCAGCGGTGAGCGCAATCGAAGCGCGACAGGGCGGCGTTCGCTGCATCATCGTGCCAAACGACGAGATGCAGACCCCGCACTATCACGTGCTGCGCGTGCGTAAAGGTGAAGAGACAAGCACCCTCAGCTACCTGCTACCGAAGCTGCATGAAGAAGAAATGGCGCTGCCATCGGATGAAGAGCCTGCCGAGCGTAAACTGCCTGAGCAGCCTGCATTAGCAACCTTCATCATGCCGGAAGCCCCGCCGGAAGCGACGCTGGAAAAACCAGCGGCAAAACCTGCCGTGCAAAAGGCGGCCCCTGCCGTGCCAAAAGCGCAGCCTGAGCAGCCGGGTCTCCTGAGCCGCATCTTCGGCGCGCTGAAAAAAATGTTCGCTGGCGAAGAAGTTCAGCCTGAGCAGCCGAAAGAAGCGCCAAAAGAAGCGAAACCAGAGCGTCAGCAGGACCGTCGTAAGCGTCAGAACAATCGTCGCGATCGTAATGACCGCAACGACCGTAGCGATCGTAACGAGCGCCGTGATAATCGTTCCGAGAACAACGAAGGTCGTGAACAACGCGAGGACAACCGTCGCAACCGTCGCGAGAAGCAACAGCAGAACGTTGAAGATCGTGAGATTCGCCAGCAGGCGGGCGATGAGTCCGAGAAGAGCAAACAGCGTGACGAGCAGCAACCTCGCCGCGAGCGTAACCGTCGTCGTAACGACGAGAAACGCCAGGCCCAGCAGGAAGTCAAAAACCTGAACCGCGAAGCGCCTGTTGAACAGCAGGACACGGAGCAGGAAGAGCGTACTCAGGTTATGCCGCGTCGTAAGCAGCGTCAGCTGACCCAGAAAGTGCGTGTGGGTGCTGTTCAGGCGGAAGAAAACGACGTTATCGCGGTTGAAGCAGCAGAAAGCACAACGGGTACACAGGTTGCGAAAGTTGACCTGCCAGCCGTAGTAGAAAATCAGGTTGAGCAGGACGAAAGCAGCGAAAACCGTGACAACGCAGGTATGCCGCGTCGCTCCCGTCGTTCTCCGCGTCATCTGCGCGTGAGCGGTCAGCGTCGTCGTCGTTACCGTGACGAGCGTTACCCAACTCAGTCGCCAATGCCATTGACCGTGGCGTGTGCGTCACCAGAGATGGCATCCGGTAAAGTCTGGATCCGTTATCCGGTTGCTCGCCCGGAGCAGGCTATTGAAGAACAGGCTGTGACCGAAGAGGTGATTGCACCGATAGCAGCGGTGGAAGACGTCGTGACTGAAGCGGCAACCGTGGTTGAACCGCAGGTTGTTGACACGGCGGCACCGCAGGCTGTGGAAGTGGAAACGACCCATCCTGAAGTCATTGCTGCGCCGGTTGATGCCGCTCCGCAGATCATTGCCGAAGAAGATACCGTGGTGGCTGAAGAAGTCGCGGAAGACGCTCAGCCAGTCTCCGCAGCAGAAGAGCCCGCAGACGTTACCGTCGAAACGGTGACTGAAGAGGTTGTTCAGGACGTCGAGATTCAGGTTGAACCTGTTGTCGAAGAGGTCAAAGCGCCTGAAGTGAAATCAGAGCCGATTGAGGTCGTTGCAGCTGTAGCGCCTGCTCACGTTGCTACCGCGCCGATGACTCGCGCCCCGGCACCTGAGTATGTGCCTGAAGCGCCACGCCATAGCGACTGGGTTCGTCCGGCATTCAACTTCGAAGGCAAAGGTGCTGCCGGTGGTCACAGTGCAACGCACATGGCTACTGCGCCAGCTACTCGTCCTCAGCCTGTTGAATAACGCACGCTAATACTGAAAGCCGACCTTCGGGTCGGCTTTTTTATGGCTGTTGCAGGGGCTTTCTCATTCCGGTGACCTCCGGCATTATCTGCCGCATCAGCTCCAGAAAACGCCGCAAGCGCGCCGGATAATAACGAGACCAGGGGTAAACCAGATGTACCGGTAGCGCTGCCGGCTGCCACTCTGGCAGTAGATGCACCAGTCGTCCTTCCTGAATATCATCCTGTACTGTCCAGCTGGATACCACCGCAACGCCTAGCCCGGTGAGTGCCGTATTGCGCGCCACATACAGGCTGTCGGTACTCAGGCGTGGCGTAATGGTAACCCGCGTCGGGGCAGATGATGCATCGTGGAAAAGCTCCACATGGCGTTGATAAAAAGAGCTGATGGCAATCCAGGGAAGCTGTTGCAAATCTTCCGGCGTTTTAACCGCGGGATAACGGGCCAGTAATTCCGGTGAAGCCACCACCGAGCGCGGCACTTCAGCCAGCAGCACGGACACGGTTGCCGGATCGACTTCCACACCCACCCGAATAGCACAGTCAAGGTTGTCGCCGAGGAAATCAACCGAGCGATCGTTGAGCATCCACTCAACAGAAAGCTGGGGATAGCGCTGCAAAAATTCGGTTAACGGTTTCAGAAGCTGATCCTGGCCAAACGCGTGCGGGGCGCGCACCCTCAGCACCCCAACCGGTTCATCTTCCGTCTGCCCTACCTCGTCTTCCAGTGCCAGCCAGCTGTCAATCACCCGTCGGGCATGCTGATAGCAGCGTTCGCCGTCATCGGTCAGCCGGGTCGTATGGGTTGTGCGCAGCATCAGGCGTACTCCCAGCATGGTCTCAAGCGACTGCAACCGTCGGCTCACCGTGGCCTGGGTTGTTGCCAGCTGACGTGCTGCCGCAGAAAGAGACCCCGCCTCCACAATGCGAACAAACGTTCGCATCAGTTCTACCCGATCTATACGCTCAGGCCTTTTCATATCATTTCCATCCATACGCTACACGTATAAGCGTTTTACCACCGCGCCCGCTACCGTCGCAAGGCGTACTGATAAAAAATAGCCGCACACGACGAATGAGGAACATCTTATGAACACAACTACCACCCGGGCCGTAAGCCGCTGGGTAATCTTAATGCTGGCGCTCGGTGCGGGCTTTAGCGTGGCATCCATCTATTATGCCCAGCCTCTGCTGCCGCTGATGGGCTCAGACCTGAACCTGAGCATCGAAGGCATGGGCATGGTCCCGACGCTTACCCAGGCGGGTTATGCCTTAGGTATCCTGTTTCTGCTCCCGCTCGGCGATCGTCATGATCGCAGAACGCTGATCCTGATAAAAAGTGCGGCTCTGGCGCTGTTCCTGCTGGGTTGTAGCCTGACCGGACAACTGCACTCCCTGCTGCTCACCAGCCTGCTGATTGGCATGGCCGCCACCATGGCGCAGGATATTGTCCCGGCCGCAGCGATCCTCGCGCCGGAAGGCAAACAGGGAAAAACGGTCGGCACGGTGATGACCGGCCTGCTGCTGGGGATTTTGCTCTCCAGAACCGTGAGCGGCGTGGTGGGTGAAGCCTTTGGCTGGCGGGTGATGTATCAGCTGGCCGCCGCAAGTATTGCCTTTGTCGGCGTGGTCATGTGGGCCGTGCTTCCCCGCTTCGCCGTTCACTCCACGCTGAGCTACCCGGCGCTGATGCGCTCCATGGAACACCTCTGGCGCCGCTACCCGGCGCTGCGTCGGGCCGCGCTGGCCCAGGGTTTTCTGTCGATTGCCTTTAGCGCATTCTGGTCAACGCTGGCGGTCATGCTGCTGGAACGGTATCACCTTGGCAGCGCCGTGGCGGGTGGATTTGGTATTGCCGGAGCCGCTGGCGCGCTGGCCGCACCGCTGGCAGGTGGTCTGGCAGATAAGCTGGGCGCCGGTAAAGTCACCCAACTGGGTGCCGCGCTGGTGACCCTCTCGTTTGCCCTGATGTTCCTGATGCCGGCACTGGATATACACGGTCAGTTGATCCTGATTGCCCTCTCCGCGGTCGGTTTCGATCTCGGCTTGCAGTCCAGCCTCGTGGCCCACCAGAATCTGGTCTACAGCCTTGAGCCGCAGGCCCGTGGACGCCTGAACGCTCTGCTGTTTACCGTCATTTTCATCGGAATGGCGCTGGGTTCGGCATTAGGCAGCAATATCTACACGCTGGCAGGCTGGTCTGGCGTGGTGGCTCTGGCAACCCTGTGTGGTGCCATTGCGCTGGCTATCAGAGTGATTGAAAGCGCCCGGGTGCTGTCCGCACAGGCAGAAAGTGTGTAAAAAAAATGCCCAACCCGGACGGGTTGGGCAGTCAAAACATGCCCAGTTTCAAGACATGTAAAACAGGTCAGAGTCTTATCTGTTCATCTGGAACAAAGACATACCCTGCATATCGCTAAAGGCTTTATACGAGGCCTGCAACGCCGCCTGCTGCATGGTGTAGGACGAAATCACCGAGTTCCAGTCCACGTCAACCAGGTTACTCATCTGCTGGGTCTGACCCAGCGCGCGGTCTTCACCCAGAGCGTCCAGCTTGCCCAGCTCATCCAGCTTGATGCCGAGGTCGGCGCGCACGGTCAGCACGTTGTTGAGGGAGTTGCTAAGGCCACGGTTGGCTTTATCAATAGCCGCCGTAAACGCCTCGGCTTTCGTTTCATCCTCCCCAATCGGCGTATTCAGCGCTTCAATTGCGGAGTCGAGGATCTTGAACAAATTCGTTTCCGGTTTACTACCATCTGGCTCTGGCTTCGCATTGCTGGTGAAGCTATCGAAAACTTCAGTGCCCGTATGGCTGATTTGCATCGTGCGCGCGGAGTCAACCTGCTGGCTGATTGGCGTTCCGCCGCCCTTATAATCACCCGTAGTCTGGTCGAAAGCCGCCGCTTCGGTCTTGTAACCGGAAAAAATATAGCGGCCGTTACCGTCCGTGCTGTTAGCCAGGTTCATGAGCTGATCGCGAATACCTTGCAGGTTCGTGGCCAGCGAAGCGCGGTCATCGTCACTTAAAGTACCGTTGCCCGCATTGACAATCTTTTCCTGAGCAGCCTGGATAGCGGTTGTCACTTGCGATAACACGTTCTCTTCCAGCGAGACTTTCGTCGTAGCGAAGGAGCGCGCCAGCGCATACTGGCTGTTTTGCGTTTGAGCCTGAGAGAGCACAACGGCCTGCGAGGCGGCAATCGGATCGTCAGATGGACGATTGATGCGCTTCCCCGTAGACATCTGCTCGCCGTAGCTGAGCCAGAGACTTTGGGAGTTCGTCACGCCGCGCATGCTTTGCTCATACATCATTTGAGTACTAATACGCATTTTTTATGCCTCAGCCTTAGCGGATATTGATCAATGCATCAAACAGCGTGCTCGCCGTTTGCAGCACCTGCGCATTCGCCAGATAGTACTGCTGATAGCGTTGCAGGTTGCCATACTCTTCATCCAGGTTAACCCCGGAGATTGACTGCTGTTGTTTGGTCAGCTGCGTCACCACGTTAACTTTGGTTTCGCTGCTGGTTTTCAGCGACGCCGTGGTGCTGCCCACCGTACTGACCAGCGCGGCATAAGCATCGTTAAAGGTTTTGTTCCCCCCCACCAGCTTAGCGCTCTGTAAATCCAGCAGCTTCTGGCCATTGGTATTGTCGCTTTCGCCGCTTCCTTGCGCGGAGGCCATCGCCAGTTTGGATTCGTCGCTGATCGCAACGTCCATATTCACAATGACGTCATTCACCGGTTTGACGATGAAACTGTCTTTATTATTGGCTGAGCCGCTAATCTTAACGTTAAGACCATCAAACGACAGATTACCGCTGGCGTCAGGCTTGGCCGTGAAGCTGGTGTTGTCCGACAGACGCGTGATTGTCCAGTCAGTACCGTTATACTCAACTTTGTAGTTTGTCGCCTGGACCTTGGTACTGTCCGTCATCGTGGCCGTAACGGACGCGCTTCCGGTGTTTTTGCCGTTACTCAGCACTGCCGGGGAGCCAAAATCAAACAGCTTGCCGCCTTTATCCCCGTTGGCATCAAAGCCCGCCTGGTGCTGGGTATTCATGGCATCCGCAAACGCCAGCGCCATCTGGTTGAGGGTGTTTCGCGCCTGATCCAGATCCTGAGAACGGAACGTTAACATCCCTCCAAGCGACCCCGTGGTGATCTGTTTTTCTGAGATCTCCACGTTGCCTGCTGCGGCATCCACATACGCAATCGTTGTACGCGCTGGGTCCGCACTGGATTTCACCGCCGCCAGCTGACTTGCGTTGCTGCCCTGTACCAGGGTGTAACCGTTGGCGATAGAGATGTTATACGTGCCGCTGTCCTGTACGGTAACGTCCACACCGACAATCTTGTTCAGTTCACTCACCAGCTGATCGCGCTGATCGAGCAGTTCGTTCGGGGATGCGCCCGCCCCTACGCCAGTCAGCCGGGAGATCTGATCGTTAAGGTTAGCAATCTGCTTCGCATAGTTATTGATCTGATCAACGCTGGTAGAAATCGCCGTATTGACCTGCGCATCCTGATCGCGGAGATATTGATCGTTGGTTTTAAACTGGTTTACCAGACCATCCGCCTTACCGAGCACCGTCTGGCGTGCAGCCGGATCTTCTGCGTTACTCACCAGCGTTTGCAGGCTTTTAAAGAAATCCTGGAGGTTGGCAGAAAGCGAGTTCGTGGTATCCGACAGCACGTCGTCAATTTTTGACATCTGCTGGTAGCGCGTGGTCAGCCCACTGCTCTGGTTCTGCGCCGCACGCAGCTGGTTGGTGATAAACGCATCATATTCACGCTGAACGCCGGAGACATAGACCCCGTTACCCACCCAGCCACCACCGGCCAGGGTGCTGTTTGATGCCCCCAAGATGGTGGTCTGGCGGGTATAACCTGCCACGTTGTAGCTTGAAATATTATTACTGACGGTATTGAGTGCCGACTGCGCAGCACTGAGGCCACTCATGGCGCTGTTAATCAAACTGGACATGGGGGTTCCTTTTATACGTTCAGACACGAGTCCTGATGAAGGTTATCGGCAACCTCCTCCGGGACTTGAGAACTTTCAGAACAGATTTTCGAGATCTGTGCTATACGCTTTACTGACCTTCTCAGACATGGATTTCAGCTGCTGGATCATGCTGGTCAGCTTGCGTGCATAGTTTGGATCGGTCGCGTAGCCGGCATTCTGCAATGCCTGAGCGCCCTGCTCTGGCGTGGCGGCCTGGGTCACCGCAGTGTAGCGCGGGTTCCGGCTCAGCAGCCCGACATAATCCGACAACGCTTCCAGATACGAGCTGTAGACGCGGAATTTGGCTTTCACCTTCACTGCCGCACCGTTTTCATATTCGGTGGTGGTGATTTCAGTGGTCGGCCCTTTCCAGCTGGAGGTGGCCTTCACGCCAAAGATGTTGAAGCTCGGCTCGCCGTTCTCCCTGCGGATCTGACGTTGCCCCCAGCCCGACTCCAGCGCCGCCTGCGCCAGAATCAGATGGTGCGGCACGCCGCTCTCTTCACTGGCAAGACGCGCCGGCAGGGAGAGCTGCGCCAGGAAGTCTTTGCTGTCGCCGGAGAGCGGCTCGTCACGCGTTTCTGCCGGCTTCGGCATCGCCTTACGCACCATCTGCGTTAGCGCCTGATTTTGATAACTGGTCACCTTTTCCAGATCAAACTTCAGCGGCACCTGCGGCGGAGCCTCTTCAGGCGGGAGTCCCTGAGCGGCTGCGGTCTGCTTCACGATCATGTCCGCCAGGCCGAGCCCCTTTCCGGCGGTCATTTGCTGGGCAATCTGCTGATCGTACATGCTGGTGTAAAGCCGCGTGGAATCACTGCTGAACATGCCATCTTTCGGCAGAGTTTCACGCATGCTTTTCAACATCATCTGCACGAACATGCCTTCCACCTGACGGGCAACCGGGCGGATATTCGCCGCCGGATCCTTGCCCGCTTTGGTTTTCAGCTCGTTGAGCGACTGGGCATCCCAGGCGGCACTGGTCAACAGTTTGCTATCGGTCAGCATTTAGATGATTTCCAGTTTGGCGCGCAGGCAGCCTGCACTTTGCATGGATTGCAGAATGGACATCAGATCCATTGGCGTTGCACCCAGCGCGTTCAGAGCACGCACCACGCTGTTCAGGTTGGCGCTGGAGCGCACGCTCTGCAACGAACCGCCGCTCTGTCGTAAATCAATCTGCGTTTGCGGGGTCACTACCGTCTGACCGCCACCAAACGGGGTATCCGGCTGGCTGACGTTGGCCGAGCGGTTAACCGTGACGGAGAGATTGCCCTGCGCCACGGCGCAGCTGTCCAGCGTCACTTCGCGGTTCATCACCACCGAGCCGGTACGGGAGTTGATAATGACTTTCGCATCCTGAACCGGCACGTTCACTTCCATATTCTGGATATCGGCCAGCATTCGCACCTGGTTGCTGCTGCCGGTTGACGTGCGGATCTGCACGGTGCGGGCATCCAGAGCGGTGGCGCTGCCGTAGCCCCGGCTGCGGTTGATGGTGTCAGCAATCTGCTGCGCCAACGTAAAGTCTTCGTTATTCAGTTGCAGGTTAATGGTGTTGCCGGTGCCGAACTGGGTCGGCAGCTCACGTTCGATGATCGCGCCGTTGGTAATACGTCCCCCGTTCAGCTGGTTCACCTGCACGCTGCTGCCGCCCGCCGACGCGCCTGCTCCGCCAACCAGAATGTTGCCCTGCGCCAGAGCATACACCTGGCTGTCGACGCCTTTCAGCGGTGTCATCAGCAACGTACCGCCACGCAGGCTTTTGGCATTACCCATCGACGAGACAACCACGTCGATGGTCTGCCCCTGACGCGCAAAGGCCGGATAAGACGCGGTCACCATCACGGCCGCCACGTTTTTCAGCTGCATGTTGGTCCCGGCCGGTACGGTAATACCGAGCTGCGAGAGCATGTTGTTCAGGCTCTGGGTGGTGAACGGCGTCTGGGTCGTCTGGTCACCCGTCCCATCCAGCCCCACCACCAGGCCATAGCCAATCAGGGAGTTTTCGCGCACGCCCTGCACGCTGGTGAGATCGCGTATGCGATCGGCCAGCGCAACGGTAGCGACCAACGACAGCGCCACGGCGAAG
Source organism: Enterobacter sp. MGH119 (assembly GCF_001037675.1). Taxonomy (NCBI): domain Bacteria; kingdom Pseudomonadati; phylum Pseudomonadota; class Gammaproteobacteria; order Enterobacterales; family Enterobacteriaceae; genus Enterobacter; species Enterobacter sp. MGH119. Next base: position 1,525,225 of record NZ_KQ089929.1, read on the forward strand.
AGAAATTTATACATAGGTCACCTCGCTTACATCGGCGATAGGTTAAGGAAGAAGCGTTGCAGCCAGCCCATATTTTGCGCTTCGTTGATGTAGCCGTTGCCGACGTACTCAATGCGCGCATCCGCCACCTGGGTGGACGGTACGGTGTTGGTGCCGCTGATAGTGCGAGGGTTAACCACACCGGAGAAACGAATGAATTCCGTACCCTGGTTAATGGCGATCTGTTTTTCGCCCACCACGTGCAGGTTGCCGTTCACCAGAACCTGGTCAACCGTTACCGTCAGCGTTCCGCTGAAGGTATTGCTGGCGTTCGCGCCACCTTTACCGTTAAAGGTGTTGCCGCCGGAGGCTTCCACATCCGCACGGGCGTTGCCGAACAGCCCTTGCAGATAGCGCGGTACGGTGTCGAAGCCAAAATTGGTTTTGCCGTCGCGGCTGGCGTTCGCCGACGAGCTCTTGCTCGCGCTGACGTTTTCCTGCAACACAATGGTCAGCGTATCGCCGACGTTACGCGGACGACGGTCTTCAAACAGCGGCTGATAACCGTAGTTAATCGGCTGCGCGGTCTGGAAAATAGAACCGTTCACCACCGGCGCGGGGCCGGGAACGGGTTGGGCGGTAGTCGCACCCTGTACCAATGGTTTAGACGGGATCCAGGCACACCCGCTGAGGGTGACGGCCAGAACAGTCAGGATCGGATAACGAAACGCCGCGTTTTTTTGCATTGCCTTCATCTTCGAAAACAGGGAGCCGGTGCGACGTTTACCGCACCGGGCTACACCTTAGAGTTGCGTCAGTTTTTGCAGCATCTGGTCGGTCGTCGACACTGCTTTACTGTTAATTTCATAGGCGCGCTGGACCTGGATCATATTCACCAGCTCTTCCGCCACGTTAACGTTCGAGGTTTCCACATACCCCTGATACAGCAGCCCCGCCCCGTTCAGGCCCGGGGTACTTTCATTTGGCGTGCCGGAAGACTGCGTTTCGGTGTAGAGGTTCTCACCGATGCTTTCCAGCCCGGTATCGTTCATGAAGGTCGTCAGATTGAGCTGTCCAACCTGGACCGGCGCGGCCTGACCTTGCTGAGTGACGCTGACGATACCGTCACGACCAATGGTGATACTCAGCGCGTTCGCCGGGATGGTGATCGCAGGCTGAACCTGGAAGCCGCCCGCTGTCACCAGTTGACCATTCTGATCCACCTGGAACGAACCATCGCGGGTATAGGCGGAGGTCCCGTCAGGCAGCTGCACCTGGAAGAAACCCTGACCTTTGATGGCAACGTCTTTACTGTTGTTGGTCTGGGACAGGTTGCCCTGGCTGTGCAGACGCTCGGTGGCAACCGGGCGCACGCCGGTACCAATTTGCAGACCGGACGGCAGCGTGGTTTGCTCAGAAGACTGCGCCCCTGGCTGACGAATCGTTTGATAAAGCAAATCTTCGAAAACCGCACGCTGGCGCTTGAAACCATTGGTGCTGACGTTTGCCAGGTTGTTGGCAATCACATCCATATTGGTTTGCTGTGCGTCCAGACCGGTTTTCGCGATCCATAAAGAACTGATCATAGGGAGTCCTGTTAACTCATAGCCAGAAGTTGGTTAGCCTTGCCTGCGTTTTCATCGACGCTGCTGATAATTTTCATCTGCATTTCGAAGCGGCGGGCGCTGGCGATCATGTCGGTCATGGCTTCTACCGGTTTGACGTTACTGCCTTCCAGCACGCCGGACATCACGCGGATGGTCGGGTCGGCCTGTAACGTGGCGCCACGCGTGGCCTGCGCCGCCTGGGTCAGACGGAACATCCCGTCATCGCCACGCTGCACTTCGTTGCCTTCCGCTTTCACCAGCTTCAGACGACCGACAGGCGCAACGGTGTTAGCCGGGTCGCCCGGGTTTAACGCCGAAATCGTCCCGTCTGCCGCAATGGTCAGCTCTGACCCTTCCGGCACCGTCAACGGACCGGCTTCGCCCATCACCGGATGCCCCTGAATCGTCAGCTGCCCGGTGGCGCTCACCTGGATATTACCGTTGCGGGTATACCCTTCCCCGCCGTCAGCCGTTTGCACCGCCAGCCAGCCGTCCTGCTGAAGGGCAACGTCCAGCGGACGCGCGGTGTAATCCATCTGGCCTGGCGTCATGTCGGCGCCCGGCGTGGAAGCGGTGACCAGCGTACGCGTGGGCAATGACAGCCCTTCTACCGGCACCGCACGCAGCGCGTTGAGCTGCGCACGAAAACCTGGCGTGGAGGCGTTCGCCAGGTTGCTGGCGGTAACAGCCTGCTGGTTGAGCGTCTGGCTTGCTGCGCCCATCGCTGTATATATTGCGTGATCCATTGCGCTTTCCCGTCAGCTGCTTAACGCAGGTTAACCAGCGTGTTAAGGATCTGATCCTGGGTTTTGATGGTCTGCGCGTTGGACTGGTAGTTACGTTGCGCGACGATCATGTTCACCAGCTCTTTACTCAGATCGACGTTAGAGGCTTCCAGCGCGCCGTTGGTCAGCGTGCCGAAGTTACCGGAACCCGCAGTACCCAGCAGGGCAACACCGGAAGACTGCGTGGCAGACCAGACGTTGTCCCCTTCGGATTTCAGGCCTTCGTTGTTGGCGAAGTTTGCCAGCACGATCTGGCCCAGCACCTGGGTCTGTTCGTTCGAATAGTTACCGACAACGGTACCGTCATCGTTGATCTGGTAGCTCACCAGATCGCCCGGCTTATAACCGTTCTGGCTCGTCGCCACGATGTTGTTCGCACCGGTATTCTGTTGCATGGAGTTGGCGAAACTCATGTCAAACGTGGCTGGCGTCGCGCCCGGAACGGTGCCCGTTGTGATCTTGATATCATCGCCACCCGTCAGCACGCCGCTCGCGTTAAAGGTCAGCGTGGTTGCCAGTTTCGCTGCATCTCCCGCTACGCTGCCGTCCTGGGAATACACCTTCCAGGAGTTAGCTGGCGTCGCGTTTTTGACATAGAACAGGTTCATGTTGTGCGCATTACCCTGGCTGTCAAACACCGTCACGGTGCCTTTCTTGTTGTAAGAGTCAGGGTTGGCCGGGTCGAAGGCGACGGTTGGTGCAGTATCGGTGGAGTTCAGGTTGATCTGCTGAGAGGCCGTGGTGGTGGACTTCGCCGCCATCAGCGTCGTTGGGATGGAGATCGCCTGCGGATTCGCACCGGTTTGCACCGTAGGCGGCGTGCCGGCAACCGGATAACCGGTTAACTGAAGCCCCTGCATGTTCACCAGGTTACGGTTTTCATCCAGCTTGAACTGGCCGTTGCGGCTGTAGAATACGGAACCGTTGGCATCCACCATACGGAAGAAACCGTTCTGGCTGATGGCGACGTCCAGACCGCGACCGGTGTTGGTGGTCGTCCCGTCGGTGAAGTCCTGGGTGATACCCGCCACCTTCACGCCCAGGCCCACTTTAGAGCCTGCAAACATATCTGCAAAAGACGCAGAACCGGATTTAAAACCATAGGTCGCGGAGTTGGCGATGTTGTTGCCAATGACGTCCAGGTTGGTGGCCGCAGCATTCAGGCCGCTGACCGCTTGAGAAAAGGCCATGACTTACTCCTGATAAGTATGAAGGCTTAGATAATCTGCCGAACTTCGTCGAGTGTGGTGGTACCGGAGGTACCCAAATCCAGTTTGTTACCATCGCTACCTTTGATGACGCCCTGAACCAGGGCAAACTGTAGCGGCTGAGCCACCAGCTGAGTGGTGCCGTTGCTGGCGCTAATCGCAACCTGATACGAGCCGTTAGGCGCTTTAGTGCCGTCGGTCAGGCTGCCATCCCAGGTAAAGGTATGAACGCCCGCTTTAAGCTCGCCAATCTCAATCGTGCGCACCACGTTGCCGCTGGCGTCTTTGATGGTGGCGGTGACTTTGTCGGCCGGCTGCTGCAACTCAACGCCAAACGGCGTCGTGGTGGTGGTGGACGTGCCATCGGTAGTGCTGGTGCCCGCCAGAATCGTGGTCCCCGGGATCATCACCCCGTGACCGATCAGGTTGGCGGCCTGCAAGGACTGGCTGTTATCGATTTGACCGGAGACCGAGCCGAGCGTGGTGTTCAGTTTCTCAATGCCGCTGACGGTACTGATCTGCGCAAGCTGCGTGGTCAGTTCGTTGTTCTGCATCGGATTGGTCGGGTCCTGATTTTTCAGCTGCGCCACCAGCAGGGTCAGGAAGCTGCTCTGTAAATCGGAGGCATTGCTGCCGGTGAGAGAGCTGGAACCGGTCGCACTGCTGGTGCTATTGACGCCGGTATTTGTCGGGTCATTCACGTTTACGGCGATGGACATGCGTGTCTCCTTTACTGGCCGAGAGTGAGTGTTTTGAGCATCATGCTCTTCACGGTATTAAGCACTTCGACGTTTGCCTGGTAGCTGCGCGACGCGGACATGGAGTTCACCATCTCCCCGACCACATCCACGTTCGGCATTTTCACGTAGCCGCTGGCATCCGCGAGCGGGTTGCCTGGCTCGTAAACCAGCTTGTCGGGTGCCTGGCTCTCAACCACGTCCGCCACTTTTACGCCGCCCGTTGCCGCACCCGGTGCAGCATCAACCTGGAAGACAACCTGTTTAGCGCGATACGGTTGCCCGTCAGGGCCGGTCACGCTGTCGGCGTTGGCCAGGTTACTGGCGGCCACGTTCAGTCGTTTAGACTGCGCCGTTAATGCCGAACCGGCGATATCAAAAATATTCAGCAAGGCCATTTACTAATTGCCCCCCTGTAGGACGGTCATCATGCCTTTAATTTGCCCGCCGAGTAGCGTCAGGCCTGTCTGGTATTGCAGGCTGTTATCGGCAAACTGTGTGCGCTCCCGGTCCATGTCGACGGTGTTACCATCAAGCGAGGGCTGATCGGGAATACGGTAAAGCAGGTCGGTCGTTGGCGCGGTCATCGCTTGAGCGGGAATATGACGTGAGGATGTCAGGGCCAGTGAGACACCCGTTCCTTCGGCACGTCCACGCTCCATCACTTTTTTGAGTTCACTGGAAAAATCAATATCGCGCGCCTGATACCCGGGGGTATCCGCGTTGGCGATATTGGCGGCTAAAATCTCCTGCCGCTGGGCGCGTAAATTGAGCGCTTCCTGCTGAAAACGTAACGCGGCGTCGAGTTTATCGAGCATGTCTCCTCCGCTGATGAGAAAATTTCAGTTCACAGCTTAAATCTCAAGGCGTCTCCCTTATCGACGGAATAAGCGCAAAATGCGTCGCTATTTGTTGCGTTGATGGAAAACCACTGCGGGTAGAATTTGCTTAATTCTGGACATGGTGGAACGTGCGATGCGGACTTTTAAACGTGGCCTGGCGGCGACCCTACTGCTTTTGAGCCCTCTGGTGCAGGCTGAGGGGTTAGAGGACCAGCTCAATGCATTCTTTGCGCAGAAGCTGGCCGGTTTCAGCGATGACGTACGCGTGACCGTGCGCACCCCGCCTAACCTTTACCCTTCCTGCGAAGCCCCGTCATTTAGCGTGACCGGCAGCACAAAGTTATGGGGTAACGTGAACGTGCTGGCGCGTTGCGCCAATGAAAAACGGTATTTACAGGTTGCGGTACAGGCGACGGGCAATTATGTTGTCGCCGCCGTTCCGATTCCGCGAGGTAGCCTGCTGCAACCTGACAGCGTAACGCTGAAGCGAGGCCGTCTGGATCAGCTTCCACCGCGGACGATGCTGGACATTAACCAGGCTCAGGAGGCGGTCAGCCTGCGCGATGTCGCCCCTGGACAGGCGATACAGCTATCCATGCTGCGCCAGGCATGGCGGGTGAAAGCGGGACAACAGGTGATGGTGGTCGCCAATGGCGAAGGGTTTAGTATCAACAGCGAAGGAAAAGCGCTGAATAATGCCGCAGTGGCGCAAAATGCCCGGGTCAGAATGTCCTCAGGCCAGGTGGTCAGCGGCACGGTCGGTCCTGATGGGAATATTCTGATTAACCTGTAATCTTTTTAAAGATTTCGCGGCGACTGCCGATAAATATTCAACAAATGATGATGTCAGGCGCAAACGCCGCGAACCCTCGATGAGGACAACACTATGAGCATTGATCGTACATCAGCCCTGAAGCCGGTTAGCACTGTACAACCTCGCGAAACGAATGAGGCTGCCCCGCAAAAAACGCGTCTGGAAAAAACGTCGACGGCTAACAGCACCAGCGTCACGCTGAGCGATGCGCAGTCGAAGCTGATGCAGCCAGGCAGCAGCGATATCAACATGGAACGTGTTGAAGCGCTGAAAACGGCTATCCGTAACGGCGAACTGAAAATGGATACCAGCAAAATCGCTGATGCGCTGATTCAGGACGCACAGAGTTTCCTCCAGAGTAACTAACCGTATGAGTCGACTGTCAGAAATACTGGATCAGATGACGGTGGTCCTGAACGACCTGAAAACGGTGATGGATGCCGAACAGCACCACCTCTCTTCTGGTCAAATCAACGGCAGCGCGTTGCAACGCATAACTGAAGATAAAAGCTCGCTGCTGGCGACCCTGGATTATCTGGAAAAACAGCGACGCGCTGAGCAAGACGCGAAACGCAGCGCCAATGATGAGATCAACGAACGCTGGCAGACCATTACAGAAAAAACCCAGCATCTTCGCGATCTCAACCAGCATAACGGCTGGCTGCTGGAAGGTCAGATTATCCGTAATCAGCAGGCGCTTGAGGTGTTAAAGCCCTATAAAGAGCCGGGGCTGTACGGTGCGGATGGTCAGACGGCCACGGCACGTATCACGGGCGGGAAAAAGATTTCGATTTGACGCAGTAGCGGCACGTCATGAAGCGGGGAGCACCTTCTGGTGAACTCCCCTTTTGACGTTTATACCGTGCGGCGGGTGAATTCTTTCACCTTGAAGCCAAGCACCGCCAGCGTGGCAAAGTACGCCACCACCCCGACCGCCACCACGGCCATCAGACGCATCAGGCGGTAAGGCATGGTGCCCTGCGCCCATTCAGGCATGACATACAACATGCCAACCAGCGCAGCCGCCATCACCACTACCGCGATCGCCAGACGCAGCAGGAAGCTTGCCCAGCCCGGCTGCGGTGTGAAGATATCCTGCTTGCGCAGCTGCCAGTACAGCAGCCCGGCGTTCAGACAGGCCGCCAGACCAATCGACAATGACAGCCCCGCGTGTTTCAGCGGTCCAATAAACGCGAGGTTCATCAGCTGCGTCATAATCAGCGTCACAATGGCAATCTTAACCGGCGTTTTGATGTCCTGACGTGAATAGAAACCGGGCGCAAGCACCTTCACGACGATCAGCCCCATCAGCCCCACCGAGTAGGCTACCAGTGCACGCTGGGTCATGGCGGCATCAAAGGCGGTGAATTTTCCATACTGGAACAACGACACCGTCAGCGGTTTTGCCAGGATCCCCAGCGCCACCGCGCTTGGCAATGCCAGCAGAAAACAGAGACGCAGTCCCCAGTCCATCAGGCGGCAGTATTCATCGTGGTTGCCGCTGGCGAAACTTTTCGACAGCGACGGCAGCAGAATAGTCCCCAGCGCCACGCCCAGCACCCCTGATGGAAACTCCATCAGACGATCGGCGTAGTACATCCAGGACACCGAGCCCGACACCAGGAAAGAGGCGAAGATGGTATTGATGATCAGCGAGATCTGGCTGACGGACACGCCGAGTATCGCCGGTCCCATCTGTTTAATAACGCGCATTGCGCCCGCATCTTTGAAACTAATGCGCGGCAGAACCAGCATGCCGATCTTTTTCAGGTGCGGAAGCTGGTAAGCAAGCTGTAACACCCCGCCGACGGTCACGGCCCAGGCCAGCGCCAGCACCGGTGGGTTAAAATGCGGCGCGGCGAACAGCGCAAAGCCAATCATGCTGACATTAAGGAACGTGGGGGCAAAGGCCGGCACGGAGAAGCGGTTCCAGGTATTCAGGATGGCACCCACCAGCGACGCCAGCGAAATCAGCAGAATATAGGGGAAGGTTATCCGCAGCAGTTGCGTCGTCAGGGCAAATTTATCCGCCGTGTCGGCAAAGCCCGGTGCCGTTACCATGATTACCCAGGGCGCTGCCAGCATGCCCAGGACGGTCACGATCGCCAGCGCCAGCGTCAGTAAACCGGAAACGTAAGCCACAAAGACGCGGGTGGCATCTTCGCCCTGCTTGCTTTTATATTCCGCAAGGATCGGGACAAATGCCTGTGAGAAAGCCCCTTCGGCAAAAATACGACGCAGCAGGTTCGGCAGCTTGAACGCAACGAAAAAGGCGTCAGTCGCCATCCCTGCGCCAAAAACCCTTGCCACAATGGCATCGCGCGCAAAGCCAAGCACGCGGGAAAACATGGTCATCGAGCTGACGGCCGCCAGCGATTTTAATAAGTTCATTAACGTGAAGTTCCACAACCCTACGGATTTCCAGGACGGATAAGCGAAAGCGCCACCCGGCAAAGCCAACAAGCGGCGCTTAGTCTAACCGGATTTCAACGAATTACTATCGGCAGATGTTACAGCGAGTTATTCCGACATGGCTTCGCGCCAGAGTCGTTCCACGATGCGCTGCGCCAGAATGGCCTGCTCCCCGGACGTTTCAGGAACCGTCTGATTCTGCACGCAGGTGATGAAGTGACGCGCGCAGCCCACAAAGCCACGCTGTTCCAGGGTGCTCTGCCAGCCGGGAACGGGTAACGCAACCACGCCATTGCCCTTCTCTTCCCGCCACTCTCGCATATCGGTGACGTCATACAGCGCGCCATCCGTAACGGCCTGCACGGACTCGCGCTGGCTGCCCGCCCGACGATGCATGCTGGTCGTCACCTGCAAATGCTCAACGGCAAAATGATGTTCGGCGTAAACCATCTCACCCTGCTCGCTGGTCAACAGCGTGCCGCTTTGCAGCTGGGCTTTTCCGTTACTCAGCCACAGGGCCGTATCCACGACGTGGAGATAATCATCCAGCAGCGTGAAGCGCAGATCGTTCGGCCCCACGCTGTCGGTACGGTGCTTATCCATACGCAGAGAGGCGAACGAGCCGGACTGCGCTTTAAGCTGCTGATAGAGGGGCGCAAAACGGCGGTTGAAGCCGACCATCAGCGTCAGCTTTTTACGCGCGGCCAGCTCAATCAGTCGCTCAGCATCCTGTACATTTTCCGCCAGGGGTTTATCCACGCAGACGTGAACGCCTGCATTCAGCAACTCGCTCACCACCTGGTAGTGCGTCGCGGTTGAGGTATGCACAAATACCGCATCACATTCGCGGGCTAAATCCTGTAGCGAACCGGCATAAGGGATGCGCCAGGTTTTGCAGATGCGCTCTGCTTTCTCGCGGGTGGGCGACCACGCCCCTTGCAGCGTCCAGTCTGACGCGGCGCCTAAAACGGGCAGCCAGGCTTTTTGCGCAATCCCTCCCAGCCCCACAACACCAATGCGTAATGTTGTCACGATTAATCTCCCAGATGTGCGAGTAACGCATCCAGACGCTGCTTCAGCCCGGCAACCTCGTCTTCCAGGGCTGCCACGCGCGCGGTCAGGCTTTCGTTTGATGCTGGCGTGTCGGATACGACGGCCAGCGCAGAGGGCTCCACGTCGCCGCTAAACAGGTGCATGTAGCGGCTTTCACGCTTGCCCGGTTCGCGGGGCAGACGCACCACGTAGGGACCGTCCTCGCGTGAGGCTAATCCCTCCAGCGTCTGTTCAACGTCCTGCATATCCTGAAACTCATGCATGCGGGAGGCGCGTGTGCGCAGTTCCCCCGGCGTCTGCGCCCCGCGCAGCAGCAACGTGGTGATAACAGCCACTTCCGCAGCGCTGAGTTTTAAATCGCCAAATTCAGAATTACAAAAGCGCTGTTCATATTTAGTGACGCGGTTACCGAAGCCGCTGACGGTGCGCAGGTAGTGGCGCTTCACCAGCTCATCAAGGATATCCTGCACCTCGTGCTCGCCAAGGTTCATCACCGGCTCACGGTTCGTCTTCTGGTTGCAGGCCATCGTGACGGCATTCACGGACAGAGGATACTGTTCCGGCGTGGTGACCTGCTTTTCCAGAAGGCAGCCGATCACGCGCGCTTCGGCGCCATTTAACTGATATTTCATCTTTTCTCCTTAACGACCCGCGGTCCACTCCTGTGTGGTGAGCGCGGTGAGCACATGGTCCCGCCACTCGCCGTCAATCAGCAGATAATCTTTGGCATAGCCTTCTTTCTCAAACCCCAGGCGGGCCAGCAGATCGCCGCTGCGCTTATTGTGCGGCATGTAGTTAGCCATAATGCGATGGATATGTTGCGTGCGCTGCATGTAGCGAATCGCCGCCGTCAGCGCCTCAAACATGAGCCCCTGTCCCTGCCATTTCTGGCCGATGGAATACCCGAGATAGCAGGCGTGAAACGACCCGCGTACCACGTTTGAAAAATTGGCAATGCCAACGATCTCTTTCTCTTCCGGATCGAGAAGCGCGAAATAAAACGCACTTCCCTGTTTATGAAATTCCGCAATCATACTGAGGCGCGCCTGCCAGCCAGAGGGGTAGCAGTGGCTCTCGTCCCGAACGGGTTCCCAGGGTTTTAAAAACTGGCGATTCTCGGCGTAATAATCCGCCAGACGCCAGGCATCACGCTCATGCACCAGACGAACGACCAGCCTGTCCGTCGTCAGACGCACTTTTGGCACATTACTGCGATAGCCAAACATCGTTACCACTCCTTCCCGTCGCTTCTGCTCTGCCTGTTAGCTTTACTATACCTGTGCCTGCGCCTTCTGTGAAAACAGTGACATACCATTTTGATCGCTTTTCACATTTTTCGATGAGAACTCTCTATCAAAGCACCTTTTTGATAAAAAAATATTGTCGCCAGCGGGTATGGGAAAAAGCGCGGCGACACCGCAGAATGTTAGCGTGCTCACCTTTTATTTTCCCTGGAGGGAAAATGTCCCGCGTATCACAGGCCAGGAGCCTGGGTAAATATTTCCTGCTCGTCGATAACATGCTGGTCGTGCTCGGCTTTTTTGTCGTTTTTCCGCTTATATCAATTCGTTTTGTCGATCAAATGGGCTGGGCGGCATTGATGGTCGGGATCGCGCTGGGTCTACGCCAGTTTGTACAACAGGGTCTGGGCGTGTTTGGCGGCGCAATAGCTGACCGCTTCGGCGCGAAACCGATGATCGTCACCGGCATGCTGTTACGTGCGGCGGGATTCGCCACCATGGCAATCGCTCATGAACCCTGGCTGCTGTGGTTCTCCTGTTTCCTTTCCGGGATTGGCGGCACCCTTTTCGACCCACCGCGTACCGCGCTGGTGGTTAAGCTTATCCGTCCGCAACATCGGGGGCGCTTCTTCTCGATTTTGATGATGCAGGACAGCGCAGGCGCGGTGGTGGGCGCCCTGCTGGGAAGCTGGCTGCTGCAATACGATTTCCGCCTGGTTTGCGCCACCGGCGCGGTGTTGTTTATTCTCTGCGCGCTGTTTAACGGTCTGTTTCTGCCCGCATGGAAGCTGTCGACGGTGAAAGCACCTGTGCGGGAAGGGCTTGACCGTGTGTTGAGCGATAAACGCTTCGTCACCTATGTGTTAACCCTGACCGGCTACTACATGCTCGCCGTGCAGGTCATGCTGATGCTGCCCATTATGGTTAACGATATTGCCGGCACGCCAGCGGCGGTGAAATGGATGTATGCCATAGAGGCCTGCCTCTCACTGACTCTGCTCTATCCAATTGCCCGCTGGAGCGAGCGCCGTTTCCGGCTTGAGCACCGTCTGATGGCCGGGCTGTTGCTGATGACGCTGAGCATGATGCCCATCGGTCTGGTAAGTTCGCTTCAGCAGCTGTTTATGCTGATCTGCACCTTCTATATTGGCTCAATCATTGCCGAGCCAGCCCGTGAAACGCTGAGCGCGTCACTTGCCGACGCCCGGGCCCGGGGCAGCTACATGGGCTTCAGCCGTCTCGGGCTGGCGCTTGGCGGCGCGCTGGGTTACACCGGTGGCGGCTGGCTGTTTGATGCCGGAAAAGCGCTCCATCAGCCGGAGCTGCCGTGGGTCATGCTCGGCATGGTCGGCTTTATGACGCTGATTGCCCTCTGGTGGCAGTTCAGTGATAAACGCAGCACCCGCGGGATGCTGGAGCCTGGCGCCTGACCTCTTACATTATCAGTTTTTTCTGCTGGTTTCTGTAGGATCACCCTGACATACTGGCGTATCAGGACAGATGCGCCGATTTTATGTTGAGGAACGCCATGAAAAAGATCGTTATTGCCGCTGCGTTAATTGTCAGTGGTCTGCTGGTGGGATGTAACCAGCTTACGCAGTACACCGTCAGTGAGCAGGAAATTAATCAGGCGCTGGAAAAACATAATAACTTTTCAAAAGATATCGGCGTGCCCGGCCTTGCGGATGCGCATATCGTCCTGACGAATCTCGCCAGCCAGATTGGTCGCGAGGAGCCTAACAAAGTCACCCTTTCCGGCGATGCCAGCCTCGATATGACCTCGCTCTTCGGCAATCAGAAAGCGGATATCAAGCTGAAGCTCAAGGCGCTGCCGGTCTTTAATAAAGATAAAGGGGCAATTTTCCTGCAAGAGATGGAAATCGTCGATGCGGTTGTAACGCCGGATAAAATGAAACCGGTGCTGCAAACGCTGATGCCGTATCTCAACCAGTCGTTGCAGAACTACTTTAACCAACAGCCTGCCTATGTTCTGAGCGAAGACAAAAGCAAAGGTGAATCTCTGGCGAAAAAATATGCCAAAGGGATAGAGGTGAAACCGGGTGAAATCATCATCCCTTTCACCGACTAAATACTCCGGGCGCTCAGGCGCCCGTTTTTTTTAACGGAATAGTGTGCAAACGAAAACGTTTCCGCTTATGATTTGTGTCCGGCAAAAACAGCCATCTTATGACTGATCTCTTTCAAGCCGGAGCTTCCATGACTGTACAATCCCAGGTTCTCAAAATCCGCCGCCCAGACGACTGGCATATCCATCTTCGTGATGGCGACATGCTGAAAACCGTCGTGCCGTATACCAGCGAAATTTATGGCCGTGCGATTGTTATGCCTAACCTGGTTCCGCCAGTCACTACCGTCGAGGCCGCGATTGCCTATCGCCAGCGTATCCTTGACGCCGTTCCGGCCGGGCACGATTTTACCCCGTTGATGACCTGCTACCTGACGGACTCGCTGGATCCCAATGAGGTTGAGCGCGGGTTTAACGAAGGTGTGTTCACCGCCGCGAAGCTCTACCCGGCGAATGCCACCACCAACTCCAGCCATGGGGTGACCAGTATCGACGCCATCATGCCCGTTCTGGAGCGTATGCAAAAACTGGGCATGCCGCTGCTGGTGCACGGGGAAGTGACCCACGCCGACATTGATATTTTCGATCGCGAAGCACGTTTTATCGAAACGGTCATGGAGCCGCTGCGCCAGCGTCTTCCGGGGCTGAAAGTGGTGTTTGAACACATTACGACTAAAGATGCCGCAGAGTATGTCCGGGATGGAAACGAGCTGATTGCCGCCACCATCACCCCGCAGCACCTGATGTTTAACCGTAACCACATGCTGGTGGGCGGCGTTCGCCCACATCTGTATTGTCTGCCGATCCTCAAGCGCAACATCCACCAGCAGGCGCTACGTGAGCTGGTCGCCAGCGGCTTCCCGCGCGCGTTCCTCGGCACGGATTCCGCGCCGCATGCCCGTCACCGTAAAGAGGCGAGTTGCGGCTGTGCAGGCTGCTTTAACGCCCCGACCGCCCTGGCAAGTTACGCGACCGTGTTTGAAGAGATGAATGCGTTAGACCATTTCGAAGCCTTCTGCTCCCTTAACGGCCCGCGTTTCTACGGTCTGCCGATCAATGACACGTTCATTGAGCTGGAGCGCAAAGAAAGCCAGGTTGAAGCGTCGATTGCGCTCACCGACGATACGCTGATCCCCTTCCTGGCCGGTGAAACCGTAAACTGGACGGTAAAACGCTAAAAAACTGTCGCCCCCTGTTGTCAAACCGACAATATGACTGTATAAATAAACAGTATATTACACAGGGGGCATTTATGCGTATTGAAGTCACCATTGCCAAATCCACCGTCCTGCCTGCTGGCGCACTCGACGCTCTGGCGGGTGAACTATCCCGACGTATTAACAGCACTTTTCCTGAAAACGATGGCGCCGTAACGGTACGTTATGCGACAGCAAACCATCTTTCCGTCATCGGCGGTGCGAAAGAAGACAAAGAACGCATCAGCGAAATTTTGCAGGAAACATGGGAAAGCGCCGACGACTGGTTCATCACTGATTAAAATTTGCTCCCTCATTGTGTTTTTTGCCGGGTCGCCCCGGCTTTTTTTCGTTTCGTCTCCTGAAAGTTCAAAATATTTCAGCATCTTCTTAGAAAATCGTGAACAAGATGGCGTTTTATTGTTCGAACAATCCTAAAAAGCAGAAAAATGTGTTGCTACCCGTTTATTTTTTCCTGCTGAACCCTTATTAATTGATATACTGAAATTGCTTTCAGAAAAACATGCATTGAACCTCAAAGTCGTTGTCTTCTAACACGCATTAAGGGGGTTATAATGGAAAAGAATAGTGAAGTGATCCAGACCCATCCGCTTGTTGGCTGGGATATCAGCACCGTAGACAGCTACGATGCGCTGATGCTGCGTTTGCACTACCAGACCCCAAATCAGCTAAACCGTGATGAAGCGGAAGTTGGACAGACGCTGTGGCTTACAACAGACGTCGCCCGTCAGTTTATCTCTATTTTGGAAGCAGGCATCGCAAAAATAGAATCTGGCGACTACCAGGAAAATGAGTATAAACGGCATTAATTTTATGCCTCTTCACTCAACAGGCACCCTCGCGGTGCCTTATTTATTTCGTTCTTGTATAAGCCTACATAGTTAATTACTCTGCTAACAAAGCGTTAGTAAAGAGAAGCCTATGAAATACGATTTGATCATTATCGGAAGCGGCTCCGTAGGATCTGCCGCCGGTTATTACGCCACGCAGGCGGGTCTGAATGTGCTGATGATTGACGCCCATCGTCCTCCCCACTCTGAAGGAAGCCATCACGGCGATACCCGTCTGATCCGTCACGCTTATGGCGAAGGTGAGCGCTATGTACCGCTGGTGCTTCGGGCTCAGACGCTGTGGGATGAGCTGGCCGCCCTCACCGAAGAACGCATTTTTGAGCGCACCGGGGTCGTTAACCTGGGGCCAGCAAGCTCCACGTTTCTGGCGACCGTCGAGGAGAGCGCGAAAGCCTACCGCCTGGACGTCGAGCGTCTGGATGCGAACGGCATCATGGCGCGCTGGCCGGAAATTTCTGTCCCTGAAGACTACATTGGGTTGTTTGAAGCCAACTCTGGCGTACTGCACAGCGAAACGGCCATTAAGACCTGGATTGATCTCGCCGCCAAAGCGGGCTGCGCGCAGTTGTTCAACTGTCCGGTCACGGGCATCACCCACCATGCAGAGGGTTCAACCGTCACCACCTCTGAAGGTGAATATACCGCCACGCGTCTGCTGGTGAGTGCGGGAACGTGGGTGACGAAACTGCTGCCGGACCTGCCCATCCAGCCGGTGCGAAAAGTCTTCTCCTGGTTCCAGTCTGACGGGCGTTACAGCAGCCAGAACAAATTCCCGGCGTTTACAGGCGAGTTACCCAATGGCGACCAGTTCTACGGTTTCCCCTCGGAAAAAGACGCGCTCAAGATTGGCAAACATAACGGCGGGCAGGTAATTTCCTCTGCGGAAGAACGCAAACCGTACGGAGCTTATCCGCAGGATGGTTCCGAAGCCTTCACGTTCCTGCGTAATATCCTGCCGGGCGTAGGCGGGTTGCTTTACGGCGCAGCGTGCACCTACGACAACACCCCGGATGAAGACTTTATCATCGACACCCTGCCGGGGCACGACAACACCCTGCTCGTAACCGGGCTCAGCGGTCACGGGTTTAAATTTGCCTCTGTGTTAGGTGAAATCGCCGCCCAGTTTGCTCAGGGGAAAGCGCCTTCGTTTGATCTCAAGCCCTTCGCGCTCTCGCGCTTTGATCGATAATACCTCTTCAGGCTCCGAGTAACCGGGGCCTGTTTAGCGAGAGGGGCATGATGCGCAGACTGGTGAATTACCTTATCAATAACATCCGCGAGCATTTCATGCTCTACATTGTTCTTTGGTCGCTACTGGCGATCATTGACGTTATCTATATTGTATTCTTCTGAACGTTCTCGCTGACGTTTATTGACACTCCTTTAAATTTATTTAACTTATATTTTTAAAAAACGTCGCCTCAAATTTATTGAACGAAGCGATTGAAATACATTGCGGAAACACATTCAAATTCGCTGAAATAAATTAAATAAAATACATTATTCATTTTTTTCAGTTGCATTATTTATTTAACCCGTCCATTTTTATTGCTCAGTCATTTGAGAACGGAAATTCATATGCAATGGCGTAACTCCTCCCGTCGCTACGGAATAATATCCATGTGTTTACACTGGCTATTTGCAATTGCCGTCTATGCCATGTTTGGTCTCGGCCTCTGGATGGTGACATTAAGCTATTATGACGGTTGGTATCATCAGGCCCCCGAATTGCACAAAAGCATTGGGGTTCTGCTGATGATGGGTCTGGTTTTTCGCGTGATCTGGCGACATATCTCTCCGCCCCCTCCTGCGCCCAAAAGCCATGGCCGACTTACCCGCATAAGCGCTGTTGGCGCGCATATCGCACTCTATGCCCTTCTGTTCGCCATTCTGATCAGCGGCTATCTCATTTCGACCGCAGACGGCAAACCGATCAGCGTATTTGGGCTTTTTGATGTCCCAGCCACGCTGGCTGACGCCGGTTCACAGGCTGACACCGCAGGTGTGGTTCATTTGTGGCTGGCATGGAGCGTAGTGATCCTGTCTGTCCTGCATGGCCTTGCGGCCCTGAAACACCACTTTATTGATAAAGACGATACGCTGAAGCGCATGCTTGGCCGTTCGTCAGTTGACTCTGGAGCATAAAATGAAAAAACGCCTGTTGGGTATCGCATTAGGTTCGCTGTTATTTACTACCGGTTCGGCCCTGGCCGCCGACTATAAAATTGATAAAGAGGGCCAGCATGCCTTCGTCAATTTCCGTATTCAGCATCTGGGTTACAGCTGGTTATATGGCACGTTCAATGATTTCGATGGCACATTTACTTTCGACGAGAAAAACCCTGCTGCCGATAAAGTGAACGTCACCATTAATACCAACAGCGTCGACACTAATCACGCCGAGCGTGATAAACATCTGCGCAGCGCTGAATTCCTGAACGTGGGCAAATTCCCGCAAGCTACTTTCGCGTCGACAGAGGTGAAGAAAGACGGTGATAAACTGGCTATTACAGGTAATCTCACGCTGAACGGCGTAACAAAACCGGTCACACTGGATGCCAAATTAATTGGACAGGGTGACGATCCATGGGGCGGAAAACGTGCTGGCTTTGAAGCCGCAGGCAAAATTCATCTGAAAGATTTTAATATCACCACGGATTTAGGCCCGGCATCGCAGGATGTAGAGCTGATTATTTCGGTGGAAGGCGTTCAGCAGAAGTCATAAAACAGGCCCGGCAGGCTTGTGAGCCGCCGGGCAGTGTTTTACTCCGGGTCCGGAATACCCAGTTTGATATTCAGTCGGCCCCGGGATTTATTAAAGATCTTATTCCCGTTCTCGCGTCCGGCACGGCGACGACGTTGCTCTTCTTCAGGCAACATACTCTCTTCACTGCACAGCTCGCTACAGCAGCCATTAAACTTCTCGGCACATGCAGGGCACTGAATAAACAGCAGATGACACCCGTCGTTTTTGCAGTTGGTATGCGTATCGCACGGTGTTCCGCACTGGTGGCAGTGCGCGATCACGTCCTCTGAAATTCGCTCGCCCATACGCTCATCAAACACAAAGTTCTTACCGATAAAACGCACCGGTAAACCCTGCTCACGGGCGCGGCGGGCATACTCGATAATCCCACCCTCAATGTGCCAGACTTTATTAAACCCGTTGTGCTTCATCCAGGCGCTGGCTTTTTCACAGCGGATCCCCCCGGTACAGTACATCACGATCTTTTTGTCTTTATGCTCCTGCATCATCTCAATCGCTTTCGGCAGTTGCTCGCGGAAGGTGTCGGCAGGAATTTCCATCGCATTTTCGAAGTGCCCCACTTCATATTCGTAGTGGTTACGCATATCGATGAACACCGCATCCGGATCGTCGAGCATCGCGTTCACTTCAGCGGCCTTCAGGTATTCCCCCACATTAGCAGCATTGAAGCTCGGATCGTCAATGCCATCCGCCACAATACGCTCGCGCACCTTCATGCGCAGCACCCAGAATGATTTACCGTCATCATCCAGCGCAATATTCAGGCGTAAGCCGTTAAGCGCCGGATCAAACCCGTAAAGGAGATCGCGGAAGGCGCTGACCTTGCTTTCCGGCACGCTGATCTGCGCGTTAATCCCCTCACGCGCCAGATAGACGCGACCAAACACGTTCAGGGCGGTGAAAGCCTGGTAAAGCGCATCGCGGGTCGCCTGTGGATCGTCGATGGTGAAATACTTATAGAAAGAGATCGTTGTGCGCGGTTCGGTTTCGGCCAACATACGCGCTTTCAACATCTCATTCGAAACGCGGTTGTGTAACACTGGCATGGTGTACAAGTCCTGCAATCGTTGAGAAATAAAAATCGGTCGGCATGATATAGCAAACAAAGACAATTTACATCCACACAATTTACGCTACATTTCAGTGAATCTGATTAATCAGACTTAACATTTGCATATTCTTTCATGTTTCGATGACAGACATTTTGGCTATGCCTTAAAAAATGAGACAATAGCCTTTCAGGACGTTAGAACACAGGACAGACATGACCCAGTTACCGAAATTTACTGCCGCGCTTTTGCATCCCCGCTATTGGTTAACATGGTCAGGCATTGGCTTGTTGTGGCTAATTGTACAGCTGCCTTATCCCGTCATTTTCCGCATGGGTAAAGGGCTGGGTCGCATTGCTCAGCAGTTTATGAAGCGTCGCGCCAGGATCGCGTATCGCAACCTTGAGCTTTGCTTTCCTCAGATGAGTGAATCTGAGCGCCACGACATGGTGGTTAAAAACTTCGAATCTGTCGGCATGGGGCTGATGGAGACCGGTATGGCCTGGTTCTGGTCGGATAAGCGCATGGCGCGCTGGACGGAAGTGGCCGGGACCGGCATGGAGCCAGTGCATACTCTTCAGGCCAACCAGACTGGCGTCCTGCTGATTGGCGTTCATTTTCTGACGCTCGAAATTGGCGCACGCATGTTCGGCATGCAGGCGCCCGGTATTGGCGTTTATCGTCCTAACGATAATCCGGTGATCGATTTGATCCAGACCAAAGGACGTATGCGCTCCAATAAAAGCATGATCGACCGAAAAGACCTGAAAGGGATGATCCGCGCCCTGAAATCAGGTGAAGTGGTCTGGTACGCCCCGGATCATGACTATGGCCCGCAATCCAGCGTGTTTGTTCCGTTCTTTGCGGTGGAAGATGCAGCGACGACCACCGGGACCTGGATGCTGGCGCGAATGTCCAAAGCGGCTATCGTGCCGTTTGTACCGCGCCGTAAACCAGACGGTTCAGGCTATCAGCTCATCATGCTGGAGCCGGAGCTCGCGCCACCGCTGATTGATGCGGAAACCACCGCCCGCTGGATGAACGGCGTTGTCGAGAAATGCATTATGCTCGCCCCGGAGCAGTACATGTGGCTGCATCGCCGCTTTAAAACCCGGCCTCAGGGCGTCCCTTCACGTTATTAACCTGCATGCGGCCATCCGGGCCGCATGTTGTTTTAGCTTTAAAAGCTCCCCGTCATTGCGGCAATCATACCCCGGGCGCATAATTAGCAGGCTTATTACCTCACTGGTCACGGTGCCCTGCACCTCATTATGCGGATAGTTATGTCCCCCACAGATGCTCCCATAAACTGGAAACGTAACCTGACGGTTGCGTGGCTGGGTTGTTTTCTTACTGGCGCCGCCTTTAGCCTGGTGATGCCTTTCCTGCCCCTCTACGTTGAGCAGCTCGGCGTCACCGGACATAGCGCCCTGAATATGTGGTCCGGCCTGGTGTTCAGCATTACGTTCCTGTTCTCCGCCATTGCGTCGCCTTTCTGGGGTGGGCTGGCGGATCGCAAAGGCCGCAAAATTATGCTGCTGCGCTCCGCGCTCGGCATGGCGATCATTATGCTGCTGATGGGGATGGCGCAGAACGTCTGGCAGTTCCTGATATTACGCGCACTCCTGGGTCTGCTCGGGGGATTTATCCCTAACGCCAACGCCCTGATCGCCACCCAAATCCCGCGCCAGAAAAGCGGCTGGGCGTTGGGCACGCTCTCCACTGGCGGCGTAAGTGGCGCACTGCTGGGCCCGCTGGCGGGCGGGCTGCTGGCCGACCACTACGGACTGCGGCCGGTATTCTTCATTACCGCCAGCGTGCTGTTCCTCTGCTTCCTGGTGACGCTTATCTGTATCCGGGAGAATTTCACGCCGGTAGCCAAAAAAGAGATGCTGCACGCCCGGGATGTGCTGGCCTCGCTGAAAAACCCAAAGCTGGTGCTGAGTCTGTTTGTGACCACCATGATTATCCAGGTGGCCACCGGTTCAATCGCGCCTATTCTGACGCTCTATGTCCGCGATCTGGCGGGAAACGTCAGCAATATCGCCTTTATCAGCGGCCTGATCGCCTCTGTTCCCGGCGTGTCCCGGCGTGGCGGCGCTACTGAGCGCGCCGCGGCTCGGCAAGCTGGGAGACCGTATCGGCCCGGAAAAGATCCTGATCTGCGCCCTGATCGTCTCCGTCCTGCTGCTGATCCCCATGGCGATGGTGCAGTCTCCCTGGCAGCTCGGCATCCTGCGCTTCCTGCTGGGGGCTGCCGATGGCGCACTGCTCCCGGCCGTGCAGACGCTGCTGGTCTATAATTCCACCAACCAGATAGCTGGTCGTATTTTCAGCTATAACCAGTCGTTTCGCGATCTGGGTAACGTCACCGGGCCGCTGGTCGGTGCGGGGATTTCAGCCAGTTTCGGTTTCCGGGCGGTCTTTATCGTGACAGCAGGCGTCGTGCTGTTCAACGCCGTTTATTCGTGGCTCAGCTTATCCCGGGCGCTACGCCCGGGGCGAATAAGACAACATCGTGACGGCTAATTTTCGCATTCATACTTGCAAAATCACATAATCAGCTATTCTTTCCCTGAATACCTTCACGAAAAACAGGGAGACACCAATGACCATGTACGCCACGCTGGAAGAAGCAATTGATGCCGCTCGCGAAGAGTTCCTCGCTGATAATCCCGGCATTGAGGAAGAAGATGCTGACGTGCAACAACTCAATATCCAAAAATACGTCCTACAGGACGGCGATATTATGTGGCAGGCCGAATTCTTTGCTGATGAAGGTGAAGATGGTGAATGTCTGCCGATACTGAGTGGTGAAGGTGCACAGGCGGTATTCGACGGCGACTATGACGAAATTGAGTTACGTCAGGAGTGGCTGGAAGAAAATACGCTGCACGAATGGGACGAAGGCGAGTTTCAGCTCGAACCGCCGCTGGATACCGAAGAGGGTCAGGCCGCAGCGGACGAATGGGACGAGCGATGAGCTCCCGTTACTCGTAAGGGCCGTGACTGGCATCAATGGGCAGCAGCAGCGTGTCGAAAATCAGCGAAAACGGCAGATCGAGCACGGTGAGATAGCGCCATGCGGAATCGCGAACGTCCCACTGTACGCCGGGGTAGTATTGATTCCCGTGGCCCTGCCCGGGGATGGTGCGGCTGATAATGCTGCCGCAGCCGCTGAGCAGGCATGCCATCATGACGACAATGATTACTTTCATGTCTGACCTCTAAAAAAATACCGGCGATTAAGCCGGTATTTCATTTGGCGGGTGGCGCTTCGCTTACCCGCCCTACTTAACAACTTACTTCGCCTTCAGTGCCAGCGGATTCAGCTTAACGTCCTTATAGTAGTTCACCCACGAAGAGTATCTCTCCGGCGCGGACCACACGCGGTAGTGAAGCCGTGCCATCGTCACCGGATCGCTCAACAGCACCAGACGACGGTCGCGGTTAAGCTTTTCTGGCGTCTCGTTCAGCGCCTGCTCAACGTGGCGATCGCGGGCGATCTCCAGCACCTGGCTGGCGCGGTGACGCGCCGTCGCCATCGCGGTTGCCAGCGCGTTGAATGACGGGTTAAACACGGCGTGCATAAAGCCATCATCCAGCGTGCGTTTGCGGTTCTGCTCCAGATAGGTATCGGTATCCACCAGCACCTGCGGCGGAGAATACTCTTCCGGGATCAGGAACAGCTTCCAGCGTTTGGTACGCAGGCCCACCGTGGAACGGCTGGAGATCACCGACACAAACGGCGACAGGATCAGCGAGAAGACGATTGGCGCCAGCCAGAACAGGAAACGCAGATCCAGCCAGGCCATACCAACGGCCCACACCAGGCCCAGCAGCAGCTGAGAGCCGTGGCGCATAAAGGCCTCACTCCACGGCGTAGAGTCATCGTCACGCTGCGGTGAATTCCACACCACTTCCCATCCCAGGAACGCGCTCACCACAAACACCGTATGGAACAGCATACGCACCGGCGCCAGCAGGACCGAGAACAGCACTTCCAGCAGCAATGAAAGGGTCACGCGGCAGAAGCCACCGTACTCCTTCGAACCTTTGCACCAGATCAGAATGATACTGAGCAGCTTAGGCAGGAACAGCAGCACCATGGTCGACGCGAACAGCGCAATCGCCAGCTCCGGACGCCACTGCGGCCACACCGGGAACAGCTGGCGCGGTTGCAGGAAGTATTGCGGCTCCGTCAGAGCATGCACAACCTGCAACGCGGTCGAGAGTGCCAGGAACATAAACCACAGCGGCGCAGACAGATAGGACATAACGCCCGTCAGGAACACCGCACGGTGAACAGGGTGCATCCCTTTCACCAGGAACAGGCGGAAGTTCATCAGGTTACCGTGACACCAGCGGCGGTCGCGTTTGAGCTCATCCAGCAGGTTCGGCGGCAGCTCTTCATACGAGCCAGGCAGATCGTAGGCAATCCAGACGCCCCACCCTGCACGACGCATCAGAGCAGCTTCCACAAAGTCATGCGACAGAATGGACCCGGCAAACGACCCTTCACCCGGCAGCGGCGCCAGGGCACAGTGCTCGATGAATGGCTTCACGCGGATAATGGCGTTGTGGCCCCAGTAGTGAGATTCACCCAGCTGCCAGAAGTGCAGACCGGCAGTAAACAGCGGCCCGTAGACGCGGGTCGCAAACTGCTGGCAGCGCGCATACAGCGTGTCCATACCTGACGCTTTTGGCGAGGACTGAATAATACCCGCGTTCGGGTTGGCTTCCATCAGACGGACCAGCCCGCTCAGGCAGTCGCCGCTCATCACGGAGTCCGCATCCAGTACCACCATGTAGCTGTACTGGTTACCCCAGCGACGACAGAAGTCATCAATGTTCCCGCTCTTACGCTTAACACGACGACGACGACGGCGGTAGAAGATCTGCCCTTCCCCCTGCACCTCGGCAATCAGCTCCATCCAGGCTTTTTGCTCTGCCACGCAAATATCCGGGTTGTAGCTGTCGCTCAGGATATAGACGTCGAAATGCGCCGCGTTACCGGTCGCCTTCACGGACTCCCAGGTGGCACGCAGCCCGGCGAATACGCGGTCAACGTCTTCGTTACAGATAGGCATGATCAGCGCGGTACGGTGCTCAGGATTGAGGGGTTCATCCCCGACCGTCGACGCGGAAATGCTGTATTTGTCACGCCCCATCAGCAGTTGCAGGAAGCCCATCAGCGCCGTCCAGAACCCGGCGGAGACCCAACAGAACAGCACGGCGAACAGCAGAAGAATGCCGCTCTGTAAAATATACGGCAGCAGCTGCATGAAGGAGACCCAGATATCCTGGCCAATCATGTCAGCAGGGTTAATCAACGCCCAGCCCTGGTACGGCAGAATGGTTTTCATGTACCAGGTGGCGACAACCGTCTGCGCCAGCGTCAGCAGCAGCAGAATGTAACGACGAATCGTTCCTACGGTACGCCATTTCTGCTCGGAGGCCTGCTGTTCTTTGGTAAGACGTGACAGATAGCGCGGTGTCACGTCACGCCCACGCAGACGATCCCAGAAGCGGCCCACCGGGTTGGTGCGCCACGGATCGGGGAACATCGAGGAACGCGTGGCCTTCGGCATCGCCTGTAGCTGGTCACGCCCTTCGTCATCCTTGATTAACTGCCCTTCTGCCAGCGAGTCCGGCCATGCCTGCTCCAGACGTGCCTTCACTGACCCCAGCGGCGTATCATCATCACGGGAAAAATGACGATGTTCACCATCCAGCGCGGTGTGAACCGCGCGGATGTCGCTCGCAGGGAGCGCCGCTTTTTCAATGTCCGTCAGCGGCATGGCATCAATATATTCAGATGTATTATTCATTGGCAGGTAGCTGATAGCTCCAGGTTTCACTCAGCGGCTTATCGTTACTGACCAGCGCGGCGCGCATTTCAGTGGTCTGTTTCGGATCCTTCACCTTCACGCGCAGGGTCAAACGCCACCCTTTGGTGACCGGGTTGTACCGCACGGCGTTTTCAACGATTTCACCGTTATCGCCAATGCTGGCCTGTGCCGTCACGGCAGTATCCGGCGCCAGTTTTTTCATATCCTGCCCGGTGAAGTCCAGGATAAATGCCAGCGTGCCATCCGGCTGACGAATCAGGTTGGACTGCTTCACGTCACCCGTTGAACGACGCGTCTGCATCACATACGCATTATCCGGTGCGTGCAGCTTGTCTTCGTCACGGCTGAAGGTAATCGCATACTTGAAGTTCATCTCTTTACCGGCTTCAGGCAGCTGATCCGGTGTCCAGTACGCCACGATGTTATCGTTGGTTTCATCGTTGGTTGGAATTTCAACCAGCTCAACCTTACCTTTACCCCAGTCGCCTTTCGGCGTAACCCAGGCGCTTGGGCGCAGATCGTAGCGGTCATCCAGATCTTCAAAGCGGGAGAACTGACGGCCACGTTGCAGCAGACCAAAGCCCTGCGGGTTTTCCATCGCAAAGCTGCTGACCGCGAGGTGTTTCGGGTTGTTCAGCGGACGCCAGATCCACTCGCCGTTACCGGCATGGATGGAGAGGCCATTGGAATCATGCAGTTCAGGACGGAAATTAGTCGCCGGAGATGGCTGGTTCGGCCCAAACAGGAACATACTGGTCAGCGGTGCGACGCCCAGTTTGCCCACTTTATCGCGCAGGTAAACTTTAGACTGCACGTCAACCACCGTGTCACGCCCTGGCATGATCACGAAGCGATAAGCGCCGGTCGCACGAGGGGAGTCCAGCAGCGCATAAATTGTCAGACGTTTGTCGGTTGGTTTTGGACGTTCGATCCAGAACTCGCGAAAACGTGGAAATTCTTCACCTGATGGCAGCGCGGTATCAATTGCCAGACCGCGCGCAGAAAGCCCGTACACCTGCCCCGCGCCAATCACGCGGAAGTAGCTGGCGCCAAGCATGCTGACGATTTCATCGTTTTTATCTTTGCTGTTAATCGGATAAAGCACCTTGAAGCCTGCGAAGCCGAGGTCTTTCACCGTGTCTTTATCGTGTTGCACATCGCCAAAATTGAAGTAATCCGGGCTGTACTTGATTTTGCGTACCGCGGTCGCCGTCACTTCATTGATGGCAACTGGCGTGTCGAAGTACATACCCTGGTGGTAAAATTCAAGCTTGAACGGGGTTTTAATATTGTTCCAGTACGCTTTATCGTGATTGAACTGGATCTGCTGATAGTCCGCGTATTTCATGTCGCGGAAAACGGAGGGCAGGTTACTTTTTGGCGCTTCGTAGCTCTTGCCCGCCATCGATTTTGCCTGTTTTGCGACATCATCGATGTTAAAGGCCAGTGCAGATGAGGTATACAGTGACAACAGCACTGCTACACCCAACCAACGCATTTTCATCATTTGTGGTTTATGTTTCATAATAAGTAAGCACTTCCCCCTTTGTGTGCTTATATCGATCCGATCCATTTTAATGGAAACTCAGGCAATCCGACAACATTATCACTGCTTTGTTCAGCTCGCTGGCTCATGGATTAAGCAAATGAAAGAACCCGCTTTTCACTTTGCGTGCTTATCCTGGAGACAGGGTGTCGGTCTTGGTGTAGGGTTGGCTCCGAATGTAACCATTATGAGCCTTAGGGATAAGGCGAAAAGTCTGAGAATGCGCAAAGTTATATGAGCACAACCCCTGTACAACGTGAATATTTCCTCGACTCGATCCGCGCATGGCTCATGCTATTGGGGATCCCTTTTCATATTTCACTGATCTATTCCAGCCACACCTGGCACGTGAACAGCCAGATGCCCTCCTGGTGGCTGACGCTGTTTAATGATTTTATCCATGCCTTCCGCATGCAGGTGTTTTTTGTTATTTCCGGTTATTTCTCTTACATGCTCTTCTTGCGCTATCCCCTCAAGCGATGGTGGAAAGTGCGCGTGGAGCGCGTGGGCATACCGATGTTGACGGCCATTCCGCTGCTGACGCTGCCGCAGTTCATCATGTTGCAGCATGTTAAAGGCAAGGCGGAAAACTGGCCGAATCTCTCCTTCTATGAGAAATACAACACCCTGGTCTGGGAGCTTATTTCCCACCTCTGGTTCCTGCTGGTACTGGTGGTGCTAACCACGGTGAGTTTGCTGATCTTCAGCCAGCTGCGTCAGCGCGCGAGCACCACATCCTCGACCTTCTTCGCCAACATCACCCTGGGCAAGCTGTCGCTGCTGTTTCTTGCGCTGGGGGTCGCGTATGCCGCCATCAGGCGTACCCTGCTCATTGTCTACCCTCCCATTCTGAGCGATGGGCTGTTTAATTTCGTGGTGATGCAGACCCTGTTCTACATTCCCTTCTTCCTGATTGGGGCGCTGGCATTTATTCATCCCCGGCTTAAAGCGCTGTTTACCACCCCCTCCCCCTGGTGTGCGGTGGGTGCTGCGCTGGCCTTTGCCGCCTATCTTCTCAATCAGCGCTATGGCAGCGGGGACGCGTGGATGTATGAAACAGAGAGCGTTATAACGATGCTGATGGGCCTGTGGATGGTGAACGTGGTGTTCGCCCTTGGCCATCGTCTGCTGAATTTTAAATCCAGTCGCGTCACCTATTTCGTTAATGCTTCGCTGTTTATCTACCTGGTTCACCATCCGCTGACGCTGTTTTTCGGGGCGTACATTACGCCGCATATCGCCTCGAATGCGCTGGGCTTCTTCACCGGCCTGGTCTTTGTGGTTGGCATTGCCATCGTGTTGTATGAAATCCACCTGCGGATCCCGCTTTTGCGTTTCCTGTTCTCAGGCAAACCTCAGGTTAAAGCGGGATAACAAAACGGCGCCTCCAGGGCGCCGTTTTTGCACTTCAGACATCAAAATGCCTGGCTGCGCGCGGTCAAAATCCGCTGATACAGGTCGGCGGTGTGCTCATCGAAACAGACAAAAATGACTTTTTCCGGCATGGGTTTGAGGGAAAGGTAGTGATAAACGGTATTCACGGCGATCGTAGCTGCCGCTTCCTTTGGATAGCCGAACACCCCGGTGCTAATGGCGGGGAACGCCATGGTCTTATACCCGTTATCCGCCGCAAGCCGCAGGCAGTTACGATACGCCTGCTCCAGAATCTCAGCCTCATGGCGGTCGCCACCGTGCCAGACGGGTCCAACGGTATGGATCACCGCTTTGGCCGGGAGATCGCCCGCAAGCGTAATAACAGCATGCCCCGGCGGGCACTCTCCCTGCTGCTGACGCACGGTTTTGCATGCTTCAAGGAGTTGAGGGCCTGCGGCCCGGTGAATGGCACCGTCCACCCCGCCACCACCCATCAGGGAGGAATTGGCTGCGTTGACGATCACGTCAACGCGCACCGTCGTGATATCGCCATGAATAACGTCGATTTGCGGTCTCATAAACACCCTCTGCAACCCGCCTTTTTCACCAGTGTATCGCAGAGGGAGAAGGAGAAAAACTGCCGCGAAAAAAACGTCGGTTAGCGGTAATCCACCTGAACGACCGCAAGCGTTTTCTGTTCATTCAGGTATTTCATGCTGACAGCGGCCAGAGCTGAATGAGGATCATGGCCCCGGAGCGCCTCGTCATAACTGATGGTATGCGTTTTCATACGGTTATTTTCCGGACAGGAGATCGCAAACTGCTGATGCCGGGGCGTGACTTCGCACGGGTCAGCGACCACCGCGCCACGAAAATGAATCACCCCACCATTTTCTATAGTTGCTGAATAAGCCGGAGAAAAAAAAGAGGACAGGATCAGTCCCAGACCAGAAATAATACACGCTGCGGATTTGAACATTATTTGTACTCCTCAATGAAATTCGTCCTTGAGGGGTAAAAACGCTCCGTTATGACGTATCAATTTAAGCAACCCGATGACTGGGTTCTTGATATCAGCATAGCTTACCTGTGCAGCGCCGCCACTTTATTAAATCATTGATTTCATGAATTATTAAAGCGCACTTACCGGTGCGTTCCACTGCTGTGATAAATGAAGCGATTTTCCATCGGAAACGGTGACGATTATTTTTACCGCATCCCCTGAGCGAATATTTAAACTGATTCGCGTTAAATCAATCGGCTGATTAGCGGGTATAAAAAGAGTATTTTTCTGCCGCGATGTACTTTGTCCCCCCTGCCCCTGTCGGACAGATAACACCTCAACCTGACATTCGCAAGCGTCTGCCAGCGTGACCTGAGGAATAATGGTTGTCATATTTGCCTGCTGTGAGGTGCTGAACGTTATCTGGCTGGCAAGCGCGGCAAGGAGAATGAAGGTGCTCATGAGATCCTCCCGAAAAAAAACAGGGCGCATGCCCTGTTTTTTGGTACAGAAATGAATCAGTACTGGTGTGCGGTCGCGTTGTTGCCAAAGCCAACCTGGTGCACAGTCACCGTTGAGCCGGACGCTGTCTGGTCTACCGCCGCGCCGTTGCCGCCGCCGAACTGTTTCACGTTGATAACAGAGTCTTTGCTATTCCACTGGTCGATGGTGGCGCTGTTACCAAAGCCTTTTTGCAGCAGATCGATAGAACTGTCATCAGAGCCCTGGCCAACATCTGCGCCGTTACCACCACCATGCTGGGTAATGGTCAATTCAGAATCTCGGGCGTCCGTCTGCAAAGCAAGCGCGGAGTTACCGCCGCCGTACTGGTAAATGCTCAGGGTTGAGTCAGGGCCGTTATTGCCGCCACCCCAGCCACCACCGTGGCCGCCGCCAAATTGTGGTACCGCACCTGCGAAAGCACTGCCAGAAACTACGATTGCTGCAATAACTGCCACTTTGAAAAGTTTCATGGTAAACCCCCATCGGATTGATTAAGGCGTCACACATCGCTAACGTTGAATAACGCGAATAGCCATTTGCGACTGTCTCTGTACTACAACTGCTGTTTTCTGCGTACCATACTGCGTTATATTCGCCCTGTTACCCGAGCCTTTCTGGATAATCATGGCGGTGTTGCCAAAAGCGCCCTGCTTAATACTCGCATCGTTGCCGTTGCCGGTCTGATCGATATAAGCAAGGTTATACGTCCCTGACTGATCAACATTCGCGCGGTTATTCCCGCCCTCCTGAGAAATAACGGACAGCAATTTAGAACCGTCCTGGCGTACATCAGAATTATTTCCTGAACCCTGTTGACCAATAATGGCTGCCTGATTGTATGAAGCTTTACTTAATTCATTTATCGCAAAATTATATTCAGAACTGGCTAAATCTGAATCACCTGCGATTACAAACCCAGGCGCACCCAGTAATGTAAACATCATAAACAACGTTTTGTTTTTCATGCTGTCACCCTGGACCTGGCTATAAAAAAGTATCTCTTGCTCCGTTAACGCGATTCGTTTTGTTAACGCCGCGTTACGGAAAAGAGTATGTCTGCCGAAACATGTTTAATATCTCACCCGTGCGCCTTATTTTTATATTCTCCTTCACCTCAAAGTCGTAAATCTCGCCTGAAACGACGGGATACACGCCTAAAGCAGAAAACAAAAATGTCTTCCTGCGCTTGTACAACAGCGAGACAGACTGTCCAACCTGCACCGGCTTCTTCAGACAAAAAAGACAATGCCCTTTGCCACGCGCGTGACACGAAGCAAGTTTTCTTAAGAAAAAATTCTGGCTTAGGGAAGTCTTATGTTTTTAGCAGAGATCATACTTTTTACCGGCTGGCTTAGAATAATACAAAGCCAAATAATTCAACCCATTATAATTTACTTTATGGTTTTTAAAATCTGTGCACGTTTATACACATGTACAACTTTCCCCTTATCTTAAAATCTATTAGCCCTGCAATATACACAAATTAATATCGAATTTTACATTCTGTTACACGATTAACACTTGCTTTAAAGTTTGCAATAGCTAGATTGAAAACAGCAGTACGTTATTTGTTTTTAATTTTACCGCCTCCTTTGGAGGAAGGTTTTTTAACTACACACAGCAGTGCCACACCTGTCAGTACCTCTGGTGCCCTTTTCAATAATACGAGGGCAACTGCCGGGTGTCATAAATAACGTGGGGTTTCATCATGTTTAATGAAGTCCATAGCTTACCCGGTCATACATTATTGTTGATCACAAAACCTTCCTTACAAGCGACAGCGTTATTGCAGCATTTAAAGCAATGCCTGTCTCTTAACGGGAAACTGCATAATATTCAACGTTCTTTTGATGATATCGCTTCTGGCAGCATCATTCTTCTCGATATGATGGAAGCGGATAAAAAACTCATTCATTACTGGCAAGATAATTTAAGCAGGAAAAACAATAATATCCGCGTATTGTTATTAAATACGCCTGATGAGTATCCTTTCCGCGAAATTGAGAGCTGGCCGCATATTAACGGCGTGTTTTACGTCACTGAAGAAGAAAACCGTGTCGTGGAGGGTTTGCAGGGCATATTGCGGGGGGAGTGTTATTTCTCGCAGAAACTGGCCAGCTACCTCATTACCCACTCCGGAAATTATCGCTATAACAGTTCGGAATCGGCCCTTCTGACCCACCGTGAGAAAGAGATCCTGAACAAACTGCGTATTGGTGCTTCAAATATTGAAATCGCCCGTTCGTTATTTATCAGCGAAAATACGGTTAAGACGCATCTTTATAATCTTTTCAAAAAGATAGCTGTTAAAAATCGCACGCAGGCGGTGTCGTGGGCAAACGATAACCTCAGGCGTTAATAGCATGAAACGCACCTTAAGTTGGATTGCCGCCGCAGGCATTATGCTTGCTGCCGGAAACCTTCAGGCTGTTGAGGTAGAAGTTCCCGGACTGTTAACCGACCACACCGTCACCTCTGTCGGACACGATTTTTATCGTGCCTTCAGCGATAAGTGGGAAAGCGATTATCCGGGTAACTTAACCATCAACGAACGGCCCAGTGCGCGGTGGGGAAGCTGGATCACAATAACCGCTAATCAGGACGTTATTTACCAGACTTTTTTATTCCCAACGAAAAGAGACTTCGATCAGAACGTCGCTTTCGCGCTGGCACAAACAGAAGAAGCTATTAACCGCCTACAGTTAGACAAAGCCCTTTTGAGCACAGGCGATTTAGCAAAAGATGAGTTCTAACAACGATACCAATTTCGGAGGCTGTAATGCGTCTCGCACACACAGTGATTTCGTTAATGCTCATTGCGCCGTTGAGCTGGGCCGGAAATATGACATTCCAGTTCCGCAACCCTAATTTTGGCGGCAACCCGAATAACGGAGCCTTTATGCTTAACCAGGCTCAGGCTCAAAACTCCTATAAAGACCCCAGCTATGACGATGATTTCGGTATCGAGACCCCGTCAGCCCTGGATAATTTTACTCAGGCCATCCAGTCGCAAATATTAGGTGGCTTATTAACTAACATTAATACCGGAAAACCCGGCCGGATGGTCACCAACGACTTTATCGTCGATATTGCCAATAAAGACGGGCAGCTTCAGTTAAATGTGACAGACCGAAAAACCGGTAAAACGTCGACAATCCAGGTTTCCGGTTTGCAGACCAGTTCAACTGATTTCTAAACAACCCCGAAATAAGGACAATTATTATGCAGCGCTTTTTTATTTTAGTTGCAGTGTGCTTATTAAGCGGTTGTTTAACTGCCCCGCCAAAAGAAGCCGCTAAACCCACCCTGATGCCTCGTGCCCAGAGCTATCGGGATCTGACGCATCTGCCGGTCCCAACCGGAAAGATATTCGTCTCGGTGTATAACATTCAGGATGAGACGGGTCAGTTCAAACCGTATCCGGCCAGTAACTTCTCGACAGCCGTACCGCAGAGCGCCACCGCGATGCTGGTTACCGCCCTGAAAGATTCTCGCTGGTTTATCCCGCTGGAACGTCAGGGGCTGCAAAACCTGCTTAACGAACGAAAAATCATTCGTGCCGCGCAGGAGAATGGTACCGTTGGCGTCAATAACCGCATGCCGCTACAGTCTCTCACCGCAGCCAATATCATGGTGGAAGGCTCGATTATCGGCTACGAAAGTAACGTGAAATCGGGTGGCGCGGGTGCGCGTTACTTTGGCATCGGGGCCGACACGCAGTATCAGCTGGACCAGATTGCCGTCAACCTGCGCGTGGTTAACGTGAGCACGGGTGAGATATTATCCTCGGTGACCACCAGCAAAACGATTCTCTCTTATGAAGTGCAGGCCGGGGTATTCCGCTTTATCGATTACCAGCGTCTGCTGGAGGGTGAAATTGGCTATACCTCTAACGAGCCGGTCATGCTGTGTCTGATGTCGGCCATCGAAACCGGCGTGATTTTCCTGATTAATGACGGTATCGATCGCGGCTTGTGGGATCTTCAGAATAAAAGTGACGTGAGTAATGCGGTGCTGGTGAAATATCGTGAGATGTCGGTGCCGCCAGAGTCATAATCGACGGCGCATAAAAAAGGCGAGAATTCCGTCTCGCCTTTTTTTATTTACTTACCGCAGGAACGCGCTGGCTCTTCTCGCGTCGGGCCGCAAGCCAGAGGCCGCTGTTCTTCATGGCGTAGCCAAACAGTAACCCCAGCATGAGCGAAGGGACCACCAGCTTCCAGTCCCCCTGCCCTGCAAAGGTCGCGCAGGCACCCATGAACGTGCCGGGCACAAAGGACAACAGCAGATGTTTTGCCTGAACGCACATCAGGAAGGCCACAATGCCGGTCATGGCGTACCCCAGGATTTCCAGATGCGGCGCCAGCGCGCTGCCTTTCATAATGACCAGCGCCCAGACCACGCCACTCAGTAACGTGCAGCCTGAAATAAAGAGCCCTTTGAGACCACCCTGCGGGCAGGCGAAATAGGCCGTGCAGCCAAGAAAACCAGCCCAGCTCAACAAGCCGAGAGAGACAGCCACCCAACCCCAGAGGCCGGAGAGGATGCCAGTCGTGATTGCAATACAAAGTAATATGTTCATGGTGCGCATCTTAGCAGATGCGCACCATATAAATGAGATCAGAAGCACATTACGTGCAAGTTGAAATGTATCGTTGCAGAATTTTTGTGATTCAAGTCACTCTTCGTTCTCTTCTTCCAGCTCGTCCCACATAGCAGCGATAGCGTCACGCGTCAGCGGAGCCAGCGTTCTCCAGAATGGCGAGGTGGCGTGGGCTTCAACTTTACCCAGGAAGGTGCCAACCCACGGCAGCAGATACGTTTCGAACAGGGTTTCAATCGCCTCGTTCTCATCATCACCTGCATTATCTTCAATCCAGGAGGCCGCCAGCAGCAGGGTACCGATATGATCGGCAGGCATATCCGTCAGCGGCATGCCGCGTTCTGAAAGAAACGCCCGAACTTCCGCTTCGGTCGCACCTTCCTGCCAGGCAGAACGATACGGCGACACGCGACACTCTTCCCCCACAAACAGCGCGTTGTAATCCGTTGAAATCTGCTGCATATCGCAGCTTTTTTGCAAGCGTTCCAGCAGTTCATCCTGTTCCAGCGGCCAGCTCTGCGCCAGTTTACCTTCACGAATCAGGGTAAACAGCGGAACCAGCAGCGGATCCTGCGGCTGGCGGTAATATAAGGTGCCCAGCACGCGGCAAAGGATGGAAAACTCATTCATGTTTTTATTCCGTTATTAATTAAAGATCGGCAAATTCATCAATCGGCGCCATGCCGCGCGACTCAAGGAAGTCGAGCATACGACGCGGCGTGACGTTCAGGATCTGTTCTTCCGGGAAATTCACGTCCCGCAATATTTTCAGGCACTCGCTGAAATCCCCCAGCGTGAAGGCCATGTGTGAATCAGAGCCCAGCGCCACCATTCCGCCCGCGTCACGCACGGCCGCCGCCACTTCGCGGCAGTTGGCTTCACTGCCCTTACGCGAGTGAACAAAGGAGGAGTTGTTAATCTCCAGCGCCACGCGGTGCTTCGCTGCCGCCTGCGCCACGGCCTGAATATCAATCGGGTATTTCGGATTTCCCGGGTGGCTGATAATGTGCACGTTGCCGCTGGCAATAGTGGCAATCATCGCTGCGGTGTTGGTCTCTTTATCCTGGGGCGCAAAGACCGGCTCATGGAAGCCAGCGAGGATCAGATCTAAAGAGGTCAGCATCGGGCCGGTGCAATCAATTTCACCGTCGGTATTTTTGATGTTCGCTTCGATGCCGCGCAGTATCCCAATACCGTCCACCAGGCGTGGCCAGATACGCATATTCACAAAATGCCAGTAGTGAGGCGCATCCGCCATATCCGGACCGTGATCGGTTATCGCAAACAGTTTGATGCCTTTCAGCTTCGCCTGAGCGATATAATCATGGAGGTTACTGTAAGCGTGAGTACTGGCGACGGTGTGCATATGCAGGTCAACGGGATACATCTTTCTCTCCTCTGCGGTTTTTCCAAAGGATAGCAGTTATCAGCGGCGAATATTAGCAAAAACCCGGCGAACGCCGGGTTTCTCTCAGTAGCCTCGCTGTCTGTCGACCTGTCCGGTCACCGCGTTGCCCTTCTCTATTTCGCTGATGGTATGCGAGATGTACGCCACGGCCTCCGCCGGTCGCGTCACGGCCGCAATATGGGGCGTCATCGCCACGCGCGGATGTGCCCAGAGCGGGCTGTCTTTTGGCAGCGGTTCGCGGCTATACACATCCAGCATTGCGCCTTTCAGTTTACCGCTATCCAGCGCTTTCAGCAGATCGTCTTCCACAACGTGTACCCCGCGCGCCAGGTTCATTAAGTAGCTGTCTTCTGCCAACTGGTTGAGGAGCGTACCATTGATAATGCCGACCGTTTCCGCCGTATTCGGCAGCAGGTTAATGAGGACGCGAGTCCCTTTCAGGAACGCCGGGAGTTCGTCCGTTCCGGCAAAGCTCTCGACGCCAGGATACTCCTTACGGCTCCGGCTCCAGCAGCGCAGTGGGAAGCCCCACGGTGCGAGCGCTTCGGCGACTTTCGAACCCAGTACACCCGCGCCGAGGATGCCGATGGTGAAATCTTCACGCTGATAATCCGGAAGCGGTTCCCAGTGGGATTGCTGTTTAAACGCCTGATAATCGTCGAAACGGCGGAACCAGTGCAGCACCTGGCTCACGGCATATTCCTGCATCTGCTGCCCCATACCGGTATCTTCCAGACGAAACAGGGGAATATCTTCCGGCAGCATTTCAGGGTGTGCCTTCAGCTTACTGAGAATGGAATCCACCCCCGCACCAAGAGCAAATACCGCCTTCAAACGGCGTCCCTGAAGCATTTCGACCGGGGGATGCCAGACCAGCGCGTAGTCGGCATGTTCATTATCGCCCTGTTTCCATTCGCGAACGCGTGAGCCAGGCAGTGCCGCCGTAAGCGCATTAATCCAGTAAGCCGTATCAAAAGTGGGGTGATAGAAGATAATATCCATAGTCATTGCCTTTTATTGCACTGTTTTATTTTCATTTTCAACTGGCTTGCCAGCATAACAAATTTATCGCTAAACCGCGTTGCTGATAAAAGAGGCGCATTTCGCACATTTCGGAATCAGGTTGCCTGAAGTTTGTCTAAACACGCTAAATTACTGAAAAAGTGGGTTGACGGCAGTACGGCTTTTACTTACATTAGCGCCCGTCCCGACAACAACGGGATGACAATATGGTGAGGTGTCCGAGTGGCTGAAGGAGCACGCCTGGAAAGTGTGTATACGGCAACGTATCGGGGGTTCGAATCCCCCCCTCACCGCCATATTTGAAAAAGAGCTCGCATGAAAATGCGGGCTTTTTTTTCACATGTTGCACGCCTGTGGGGGATTCGAACTTTGCAGCCCCTGCGGTAATTGTGTCGGGTGGCGCTACGCTTACCCGACCTACAAAAAGCTAGTCTTCAACCATCTTTGCATACTCTTCGGTGAGAAAATCCACCAGCGTCCTGACCGATGGCAGCAGGCCGCGCCGGGAAGGATACACCGCATGGATCACTTCCCGTCTGGGTTCCCAGGCATTCAGCACCCGAACAAGTTCACCTGAAGCCAGCTGATCCTTCACCATCAAAATGGGCAGCTGTACCACGCCCACGCCCGCCATCGCCGCCTCCCGCAGCGCCAACATGTCGGTAGTCACCAGGCGCGGCGTGAAGTGAATTTCTGCCTTTGCGCCCTCCGGCCCGTTCAATTCCCACTTATGCAGGTGCTTGCCCGCCCCTATACTTAACCCCGGCCACTCGCTGAGTTCAGAGGGCATCGCCGGGTTGCCCATCTGTTCAATCAGTGCCGGCCCGGCAACCAGACAGTGTCCCCTGTCCGCCAGCACCCTTAATACCAGATCGCTGTCATCAAACGGGCGCGGACGAACGCGGATCGCCACATCCACCCCCTCCGCCACCAGATCGACCCGGCGGTTGGTGGCTTCGAGCTGAAGGTTGATCCCCGGATAGCGCGCCATAAACCGCGCCAGCATGGGCCCCACGTGAACGTGCAGCAAGGTGACAGGACAGGTGATCCGGACCATACCACGCGGCTCAGCCTGTAAAGCAGCCACCGCCTCCTCCGCAGCTTCAGCCTCCACCAGCATAGCTTTACAGTGCTGATAGAATGTCTGCCCCACCTCCGTCACCGCAAACTGCCGCGTGGTACGTTGTATCAACCGAACACCCAGGCGTTCCTCCAGCTGCGCAATCCGACGGCTCAGTTTCGACTTAGGCTGATCGAGCGCCCGACCCGCCGCTGCAAAGCCGCCATGCTCCACCACCTTCACAAACCATACGAAATCATTGAGGTCCTGCATACGCCTCCATTGTTCCATTTAAGGAACAGTGAATGTCATTTTCGCTATCTACCGGGATATTAACCCTGAATATAAGCTAATTCCATCAACAGGACATCAGGAGTTAATCATGAAAAACGTAACAGGCGTGTATACCGCACCTCGTCCGCACTGGGTCGGTGACGGTTTTCCGGTTCGTTCGATGTTTTCTTACCAGACGCATGGCGAGCCCCTGAGCCCGTTCCTGCTGCTGGACTACGCCGGACCGCATACCTTCCCGGCGGATGGCGCGAAACGCGGCGTGGGCGAGCATCCTCATCGCGGTTTTGAAACGGTGACCATCGTCTACTCAGGCGAAGTGGAGCACCGTGATTCAACCGGCAGAGGCGGCGTTATTGGTCCAGGTGACGTGCAGTGGATGACGGCGGGCGCAGGCATTTTGCACGAGGAGTTCCACTCCAGCGCGTTTTCGCAGAAAGGCGGTGAACTGAAAATGATGCAGCTGTGGGTCAACCTGCCCGCCAGGGACAAAATGGCGACGCCTGGCTACCAGAGCATCACTCAGGCGGATATCCCGGTGGTCACCCTGCCGGATAACAGCGGAACATTGCGCGTGATTGCTGGCCGCTTTGGAGAGGTAACCGGCCCGGCGCATACCTTCTCACCGCTGAACGTGTGGGATCTCGCGCTGCATCAGGGTAGCCACCTGACGCTTAATCAGCCCGAAGGCTGGAGCACGGCGCTGGTTGTCGTTGAAGGCAGCGTGACGGTGAACGGCACCACGCCTGCCGGTGAGGCGCAACTGGTCGTGCTGAGCCAGAGCGGTGACAAACTGCATCTCGAAGCCAGCAGCGATGCCAAAGTGCTGCTGATGGCCGGGGAGCCGCTGAATGAACCCATCGTGGGCTATGGCCCGTTTGTGATGAACAGTAAAACCGAAATCGCCGAGGCTATTCGCGATTTTAACTCCGGCCGCTTTGGCCAAATCTAAACGTAATAAAGGAGCGCATTATGTCTACCCCTGCAAACTTCAACGGTGCACGTCCCGTTATTGACGTAAACGATGCCGTTATGCTGCTTATCGATCACCAGAGCGGGCTGTTCCAGACCGTAGGAGACATGCCAATGCCTGAGCTGCGCGCCCGTGCAGCAGCGCTGGCAAAAATCGCCTCGCTGGCGAAGATCCCGGTGATCACCACGGCGTCGGTTCCACAGGGACCGAACGGCCCGCTTATCCCGGAGATCCACGCCAACGCGCCGCACGCACAGTATGTGGCACGCAAGGGTGAGATCAACGCCTGGGATAACCCGGAGTTCGTGGCGGCGGTGAAAGCCACCGGGCGCAAAACGCTGATTATCGCGGGGACGATCACCAGCGTCTGCATGGCCTTCCCGTCCATCAGCGCGGTGGCGGACGGATATAAAGTGTTTGCGGTGATTGATGCCTCCGGCACCTACAGCAAAATGGCGCAGGAGATCACCCTGGCGCGCGTGGTGCAGGCAGGCGTGGTGCCGATGGACACGGCAGCCGTTGCTTCCGAAATTCAGCGCACGTGGAACCGTGAAGATGCGGGTGAATGGGCAGAGGTGTACACACACATCTTCCCTGCCTACCAGCTGCTGATCGAAAGCTACAGCAAAGCGCAGGACGTGGTGAAAAATAGCGAAGTGCTCGATTCGCAGCGTTAATCCTGCGCGCTGCGACATAAGCTGATTAAGGCTTAACCGAACAAGCACGAATGCTGAAAATCTGCTTGACCGTTTTAGCGCAACTCCCTATAGTAGCGCCCCGTTGCCCCCCAAGCGGTCAGGCAGCAAAACAATATGGTGAGGTGTCCGAGTGGCTGAAGGAGCACGCCTGGAAAGTGTGTATACGGCAACGTATCGGGGGTTCGAATCCCCCCCTCACCGCCATATTTGAAGAAGAGCTCGCATGAAAATGCGGGCTTTTTTTTCGCATGTTGTACGCCTTTGGGGGGAATGAGAACCCCCGACCGGGGTTCGACAACTGGCGCAGCCAGTTGGACAGACTGAGAGCGTAGCGAACAGGCTGCCCGCAGGGTGAGCGCAGCGAGTCAATCCCCCCCTCACCGCCATATTTGAAGAAGAGCTCGCATGAAAATGCGGGCTTTTTTTTGCATGTTGTACGCCTTTGTGGGGAATGAGAACCCCCGACCGGGGTTCGACAACTGGCGCAGCCAGTTGGACAGACTGAGAGCGAAGCGAACAGGCTGCCCGCAGGGCGAGCGCAGCGAGTCAATCCCCCCGGTGCTGTATGCAGCTCGGTGCGGCCTGAGTCCCTCACCCTAACCCTCTCCCCTGGGAAGAGGGGATAAAATGCACAAAAAACAAAGCCCGGTTTCCCGGGCCTTGAACACAACAGCATATTCAATAATACGCTTGTAGCGTGCGCTGGCAGAGCGCCGAGCGGACGCAATCCTCTTTTGTGAAGCGTACCACCCCTATCATCTCATCTTCCTCAAAACGTGACATGGCATCGCTCAGGCCAGACTTGACGCCCGACGGCAGGTCACACTGGGTAATATCGCCATTGACGATCACCGTCACGTTCTCCCCGAGGCGCGTTAAAAACATCTTCATTTGCGCAGCGGTCACGTTCTGAGCCTCGTCAAGAATAACGACCGCATTTTCAAATGTACGTCCGCGCATATAGGCGAACGGCGCGATTTCCACCTTGCCAATCTCTGGTCGCAGGCAGTACTGCATAAAGGAAGCGCCCAACCGCTTCACCAGCACGTCATAGACGGGCTTGAAGTACGGGGCAAACTTCTCGGAAATATCGCCGGGCAGGAAGCCCAGATCTTCATCCGCTTGCAGTACCGGACGGGTAACGATGATCCTTTCCACGTCCTTATGAATCAGCGCCTCCGCCGCTTTGGCGGCGCTGATCCAGGTTTTCCCGCATCCGGCTTCCCCGGTTGCAAAGATGAGCTGTTTACTCTCGATAGCATTCAGGTAGTGCGCCTGAGCTTCATTTCGCGCCACAATTGGCGATGCATCGCGGCTGTCCCGCGCCATGCCAATGGATTCTACGCCGCTCATCTGCACAAGCGAGGTGACCGATTCTTCTTCACGCTGCTTATGGCTACGTGAATCCCGTCTCAGCACACGTTTTGCTTCACGACGAGCTTTGATCACTGCTTTCTGTCTTCCCATGGATAGCACCTTGAGTTGTTGGTATTCATCACACGCGCCAGCATCGGCACGATTATGCGCACGAACATCAGAGGGTTGGCTTCCTTGTAAGCCATTGCTTGCATTACCGGATGACGATATACAACGGCTACGCGCACCGTTATGCACGTCGGTAGAAAAAGGTTGTTGAGGTGAAGGAGAGAATTTGGTGGTGAAGAAATCGCTGCCGGAGTCTGAGCCTCCGCGCCGGGTACTGCGGTTGATATGTTTACCTTGTCCAGTACAGGACGCAACCATTCGCGATCTCCATAGTGAGTTAACATCACTGCCGGGAACTACCGCTGTCTTCTCTTAAGTACATCAGGAATTATCATAAATGCAACATTTATTTTACCTGAATGCAACTTTTCGGACTGCCCCTACATGGAAAATCAGTCTTATATAGAAATATTACAGAAATATAACAATAAGATAGTCCGGGAAAAAAATAATGTCCCCGCGAACTGTCGCAGGGACGATTATCAGGCTTCTATGAGACCCTGAGCGAGCCAGGCGTTCGCGTCACGCGCGCCGGGCAGGGCAAAGAAATAGCCGCCGCCGATGGGCTTAATGTACTCTTCCAGCGCTTCGCCGTTGAGCCGCTTCTGCACGGTGAGGAATCCTTTCTCCAGATCGTGCTGATAGCAGACAAACAGCAGTCCCATA
Organism: Enterobacter sp. MGH119; assembly: GCF_001037675.1. Taxonomy (NCBI): domain Bacteria; kingdom Pseudomonadati; phylum Pseudomonadota; class Gammaproteobacteria; order Enterobacterales; family Enterobacteriaceae; genus Enterobacter; species Enterobacter sp. MGH119. The sequence continues at coordinate 1,566,359 of NZ_KQ089929.1, forward strand.
TCAAGCTGCCCGGAGTTGGTCACCCCCAGCGAGTAGCTGTAACCCCTGCGCATCATCAGGCTGGATTGCGTCTCTTTGGTGCGAGGATTGGCGAGGCGAATATGGCTGTCCAGCGCGATGACATCCCCGTTCGGATCGCGGGCGTAGTCGGGTTCATCGTGCTCGAGCTTCATGCCGAGCGGTGCGCCGGTTTGCTTATCGCGGCCGAAGATAGTCTGCTGCTCTTTCAGCGGCGTGCGGTCCCAGAACTCCACGTGAAACTGAATGATACGCACCGCCTGATAGCTGCCGCCCACCGCCCAGGCCGGTTCGCCCTGATCCGCCGTAACCCAGACCACCTTGTTCATCAACGCGGTATTGCTGCTGTCCGGGTTGGCGGTACCGTCTTTGAAGCCCAGCAGGTTGACCGGCGTCTCTTTCCCTTTACTGCGCGCGGCGTGGTCAGAGATAAAACCTTCCCGCTTCCAGCGCACGCTCAGCAGATCCGGGGTGTGCTTGATAATATCGCGCAGGGCGTGGATCACCGTATCCTGGGTATTAGCGCAGATCTGCAACAGCAGATCGCCGTGGCACAGCGCCGCGTCGAGAGAATCATTCGGGAATCGCGTCATTTTTTGCAGCGCTTTCGGCTTCTGCTTCGCCAGACCGTAGCGATCATCAAATAGTGATTCCCCCACCGACACGGTGATGGTCAGATTATCGGGAGCGATAAACGCCCCGAGGATCCCGGAATCCATCGGCGGCAGGCGCGGATTCGGTGTTTCCGGTGCCGGACCGCCGGCGGTGAGGAAGGCAATGCGCGTGGTTAATAGCCTGAACAGACGCTCAAGGTCGGCCTTATCACTCGCCAACGAATCGAAAGCCACCAGCATCATCGAGGCCTGCTGCGGCGTCAGGATCCCCGCCTGGTGCTCACCATAAAACGGCTGCGTTTCCATACGCGCGTCCGGGGAGAGCGTGCCGGGGGCGCTTTGCGGTTTTGCCGCATGCGCCACCGGACAGCCGCCCGCCAGGGCAAACGCGCCGCCCAGCGCCCCTACCCCTTTTAACAACCGACGTCGGGAAGGTTCCGCCACGTCGTACTCGTCATGCTCGTTCATCGCTTAATCCAGACCCAGTACGCCACGCAGCAGGGAGAGATCTTCCGCCAGCGTCGTAATCGGGCCTTTCAGCGCGTTACGGTCAGCATCGGTCAGCTTGTCGTAGGTTTCGAACCCGTCTTTGGTGCGGTATTTCGACAGGATAGCGTCAACTTTCTTAAAATTGGCATCCACTTTCGCCAGCAGTTCGCCGTTCTCTTTTTGCAGTTGTGGCCGCAGCAGATCGACAATTTTCTGTGCGCCGTCAACGTTTGCCTGGAAGTCCCACAGGTCGGTGTGGCTGTAACGATCTTCTTCACCGCTGATTTTGCTGGCGGCTACTTCTTCAATTAGGCCCGCTGCGCCACCCACCACTTTCGACGGTGGGAATGCCAGCTCGCTGATGCGTTTTTGCAGCTCCAGCACGTCGCTGTTTAGCTGCTCGGCGTATTTCTCCATCCCCCTGGTGGAGTTATCGCCAAACAGGGCTTTTTCCAGACGGTGGAAGCCGGTGAATTTCGGATCGGCGGCCTTCTGCTCGTAGTCGTCTTCACGGGCGTCAATGCTGCCATCGAGGTCAGAGAACAGCTCGGCAATCGGCTCGATGCGCTCGTAGTGCTGACGTGTAGGCGCATACAGGGATTTCGCTTTTTCGATATCGCCCGCTTTCACCGCGTCGGTAAAGGCTTTGGTGCCTGCCACCAGGTCCGCCGTCTCTTTGGTGACGTAGGCTTTATAGGCGGTAATAGCGTCGCCGAGACTCAGCAGCGCCGTGCCTTTGGCCGCGTCCGCCGTCGCTGCGCCTTTGACGATCAGCTTACCTTTCGGGTTAGTCAGCAGGCCGCAGGTCATGTCATATTCCCCGGGCTGAAGATTTGCGGTCATCTTCTGGCTGAAGCCCGGCGCGATATTCTCGCGCTCTTCCACCACCATCACGCCTTTCAGGATCTCCCACTCCAGCGCTTTCTGGCTGTGGTTCTGAATAATAAACTGGGTTTTACCGCTGTTAACCGTGATGGTCATCGGCTCACACTGTTTATCGTTGACGGTGACTTTGACCTGCGGAATATCTGCTGCCTGAGCGGCGAAGGCAGACACGAGCAGCGCGGCGATGCCTGCGCATAACGCACTACGACGGAACTGAATGGCCATGACTCTTCCCTTTAAAGTATGTTGTAACTAAAACAGCACTTACGGCGCAACGCGCGACGTCTGCGAGCCGGTACGCGGCGGCATAGCGAACAGGATCAGCGCCGGAACCAGATAGATAAAGTACATCGCCACTTCGCTGACGCTCGGCGTTTCCTGGTAGCCGAAGATCCCTTCGAGCAGGGTACCGGTCAGTGAATGGGTCGACAGGACGTTGCTGAGATCGAACGCCACGTCCTGGAAGTGGTTCCACAGGCCCGCTTCGTGGAAGGCGCGGATCGCCCCTGCCGCCAGTCCCGCGGCCACCAGCAGAATAAACAGGCTGGTCCACTTGAAGAACGCGCCCAGGTTAAGACGAATGCCGCCCCAGTAGAGCAGGAAGCCAAGCACAACCGCCGTGGCCAGCCCGAGCATCGCGCCCAGCGGCGGCCAGATGCCCACGTCCTGCTGAAAAGCCGCGAGCAGGAAGAACACGGACTCCAGGCCTTCACGCGCCACGGCGAAAAAGACCATCATGATCAGCGCCCAGCCGTGGTGGTTGCCTTTTTGCAGGGCGTTATCCACCGCCTGCTCAAGCTGTACCTTCACGTTACGGGAAACTTTGCGCATCCAGAACACCATCCAGGTGAGGATCACCACCGCTATTACGGCAACAATGCCTTCAAACAGCTCCTGCTCTTTCTGCGGAAATTCACCGGTGGTTTCGTTGATAAGAATACCCAGCCCCAGGCAGAGCGCCGCGGCAAGGGAAACGCCAACCCACATCACGCCAATCCAGCGTCCGCGCTGGGTACGCTTCAGATAACTGGCGATAAGGCTAACAATCAGGGCCGCTTCAAGGCCTTCACGTAACATAATGAGAAAAGGAACAAACATGCCGACACCTTAAATGTTTATCGCGGTCAACTGATGCAAAGAAAGGTAAATTCTTGTGATAGTGATTATCATTACGGCAACAAGAAAAACAAGCGAAATGTGTTGCGTTTTGATGACCAGATGTAAACGCATTGCGGAGTAATAATTGCTTGAGTAACCGTTGCGTTTATAAGGTATAACGAAAATGCCCATTTACGGTTAACCGGGGCTGTGGCTAAATGTCCACCTCGAAAACCAACTGAAAATAAACCATGTTTAAAATTGTCCATTTCCTGCTGGCGCTGGTGATTATTCTTGCGCTTGCCTGGCTGGTGAGTTTCGACCGCCGAAAAGTTCGTATTCGTTTCGTTTTACAGCTGATCGTGATTGAAATTGCGCTGGCGTTCTTTTTCCTGCATGCAGAAAGCGGTCTGTTTATTATTAAATACGTCTCCGGTTTCTTTGAGTCGCTGCTTAAATTCGCTGCCGAAGGGACGAATTTTGTCTTTGGCGGGATGGGTGAAAAAGGGCTGGCGTTTATTTTCCTTGGCGTGCTCTGCCCCATTATTTTTATCTCAGCGTTGATCGGTATTCTTCAGCACTGGCGCATTCTGCCGATCTTTATTCGGGTGATCGGGACGCTGCTGTCAAAACTGAACGGCATGGGCAAGCTGGAATCCTTCAACGCGGTGAGCTCGCTGATCCTCGGTCAGTCGGAAAACTTTATTGCCTACAAGGGCGTACTCGGGGATCTCTCCTCGCGTCGTCTGTTTACGATGGCTGCCACGGCTATGTCGACGGTGTCGCTGTCGATTGTCGGGGCCTATATGACCATGCTCGACGCCAGATTTGTCGTCGCGGCGCTGATCCTGAACATGTTCAGCACCTTTATTATTCTTTCGGTCATTAACCCGACCCGCCCGGAAGCGGAGCCGGATATCAAGCTGGAAAAACTGCACGAATCCCAGAGCTTCTTTGAAATGCTGGGCGAGTATATTCTGGCCGGTTTTAAGGTGGCAATGATTATTCTGGCGATGCTGATTGGTTTTATCGCCCTTATTAGCGCCGTTAACGCCCTCTTCTCCAGCATATTTGGCATGAGCTTCCAGCAGATTCTGGGTTATGTGTTTTATCCGCTGGCGTGGCTTATTGGTATTCCGTTGAGCGATGCCTTAAACGCGGGGAGCATTATGGCAACTAAACTGGTGGCGAATGAATTTGTGGCGATGATCGAGCTGCAAAAAATTGCCCATCAAATGTCACCTCGCGGGCTGGGTATTTTGTCCGTGTTCCTGGTGTCGTTCGCTAACTTCGCTTCCATTGGCATTGTGGCGGGGGCAATAAAAGGTCTGAACGAGCAGCAGGGCAACGTGGTGTCGCGGTTTGGTTTGCGTCTGGTGTACGGCGCGACGCTGGTGAGCCTGCTTTCGGCGAGCTTTGCGGGGTTGGTGTTGTAAGTTTTGTGCGGTTAATGCCCGGCGGCGCTTCGCTTGCACGGGCCTACGATACTACAACGGCGGGATTTCCCGCCGTTTTTCATTAAAACTGCACGCACACCGGCTGGTCAACCCGCATCACCGACTCCTGCGCGAAGCGTGACTTATAGATCCCGCGCAACGCTTCAATATTCTTCTCACTCTGCGCATCTTTCCCGTGGATCAGCATCAGCGCCTTGCTCGGCTCGCGCGCCACCTTGCCGTCGTTACCCAGCCACTGACCACGGGCATCAAACACCGTTAAGCCATCGCGAAAACGCGGCGTCACGTCCTGGTCAACAAACTGCTGCCACTCGCTGCCGGTAATCTGCGCCCCTGCCGGGCGATTCAAGCCAAAATAGAGCGTGGTCTGCTGCATCTGGTTATCCGCTTTGCAGGTTTCCACCGGCACGTGCTGCGCGGGTGCGTTACAGCCCGCCAGCATCACGAATGCTGCCATCATTAACCCTGTTTTAATTCTCATTGATGAAGACTCACATAGGTGAAAGGACTATCCCCTCTCCCCACCGGGGAGAGGGTTAGGGTGAGGGGAGATTACTCAGCCTGAAGCTTAGTCGGCGGCGCAGTGTGGTAGTGCGCGTCGGCTTCCGCAAAGCGTTTCTGCATGGAGGCAGACGGTGCTTTACCCAGCAGGCTGAAGACAACGATACCGATGCTGCCGAAGATGAAGCCAGGAATGATTTCGTACAGGCCCAGCCAGGCGAACTGTTTCCAGACGATAACGGTCACCGCACCAATAATCATCCCCGCCAGCGCACCGTTGCGGGTCATGCGTGACCACATGACGGAGAACAGGACTACCGGCCCAAACGCGGCACCGAAGCCCGCCCACGCGTAGCTCACCAGCCCCAGCACGCGGTTTTCCGGGTTTGCTGCCAGCGCAATCGCCACCAGCGCAACCAGCAGCACCATAAAACGCCCTACCCACACCAGCTCTTTCTGGCTCGCGCCCTTACGCAGGAACGCTTTGTAGAGGTCTTCGGTGATGGCGCTGGAGCACACCAGCAGCTGACAGCTCAGGGTGGACATCACCGCAGCCAGGATCGCGGAGAGCAGAATACCGGCAATCCAAGGGTTAAACAGAATCTGCGCCAGTTCGATGAACACGCGCTCGGCGTTCTGGTTCACCGCGCCCGCCTGCGCCGGGTTGTTGTTAAAGTACGCAATGCCGAAGAAGCCAACCGCGCACGCGCCCGCCAGACACAGGATCATCCACGTCATGCTGATGCGACGCGCGTGAACGATGGTATGGTGAGAATCCGCCGCCATGAAACGCGCCAGAATGTGCGGCTGGCCGAAGTAGCCCAGGCCCCAGCCCATCAGGGAGACGATGGCGACAAAGTTCAGCCCTTTCAGCATATCGACGTTTTCGATGCTCTTCTGCTTGATCACTTCCAGCGATTCGCCAAAGCCGCCGACGGTGAAAATGACAATCACCGGAGTCAGGATCAGGGCGAAGATCATCAGGCTCGCCTGCACGGTGTCGGTCCAGCTTACCGCCAGGAATCCGCCCACGAAGGTATAGAGGATGGTCGCGGCCGCACCGGCCCACAGGGCGGTTTCATAGCTCATGCCGAAAGTACTTTCGAACAGACGCGCGCCCGCCACGATGCCGGAAGCACAGTAGATGGTGAAGAACAGCAGGATCACCACCGCAGAGATAATGCGCAGGATACGGCTGTTATCTTCAAAGCGTCCGGTGAAGTAGTCCGGCAGCGTCAGGGCGTTGTTGTTGGCTTCGGTATGCACACGCAGACGGCCTGCTACCAGCTTCCAGTTGATCCATGCGCCAACGGTCAGGCCGATGGCGATCCAGCTTTCGGAGATACCGGAGATGAAAATCGCGCCCGGCAGCCCCATCAGCAGCCAGCCGCTCATGTCGGAAGCGCCCGCAGAGAGTGCGGTGACCATCGGGCCTAAGCTGCGCCCGCCGAGGATGTAGTCGTCAAAGTTTTTAGTGGAACGCCATGCCAAAAACCCTATCAGGATCATGCCAAAAATATAAACGAGAAATGTCACCAGCATCGGTGTGCTAATAGCCATTCAAATTCTCCAAAATGTCGAGCGACAACCGTCCGGGTTGCCTTGTTATGTCATCACCGGAACGTAGTGATGTGTGTATGTGTTTCCGTTGGGCGCGCTATCCTGCCGTATACGCATCCCACTGACAAACGATTTAACACTGCATTTACATGAATTTCATCACTGGTTTTATACGTCTTTCCTATAGGTTGCACTCGCTCACGCTTTTACGGGTTGCACCTTTAAAAAGTGTTAAGCACCGCATAAAAACTGGGCTCAGAAACGGCCGCACGTTCTTTTTCACAGCTAACTAATCGTTAACAATCCATTCATTTTCCAGCTTGCAGACCAGGTCACATTTAACACGGTTGCACAAAGTTGCAACATGGTGGATATTTCACGCTATCAACAGAACGCTATTACAGAACAACAGGAGTTTTGGCATGGGGATGACCACCATGGGGGTTAAGCTGGATGACGCTACCCGCGAACGGATTAAAACCGCTGCGACCCGCATCGACCGCACACCGCACTGGTTAATCAAGCAGGCGATTTTTAACTATCTGGAAAGACTGGAGAGTGAAGAAGGTCTGCCGGAGCTGCCTGCCCTGCTGGCGGGCGCAGCGAACGAAAGCGAAGAAGCCGCGACGGCCGTTGAGGAGAACCACCAGCCGTTCCTCGAATTTGCCGAGCAGATCCTGCCGCAGTCCGTCAGCCGCGCCGCCATTACCGGCGCCTACCGCCGTGCCGAAACCGACGCCGTGCCGATGCTGCTGGAGCAGGCGCGCCTGCCGGAAGCCGTTGCCGCTCAGGCGCACAGCCTGGCGTATCAGCTCGCCGACAAGCTGCGTAATCAGAAAACCGCCAGCGGACGCGCCGGGATGGTTCAGGGTCTGCTGCAGGAGTTTTCCCTCTCCTCACAGGAAGGCGTGGCGCTGATGTGTCTGGCGGAAGCGCTGCTGCGTATTCCGGATAAAGCCACCCGCGATGCCCTGATCCGCGACAAAATCAGCAACGGCAACTGGCACTCCCACATTGGCCGCAGTCCGTCGCTGTTCGTTAACGCCGCCACCTGGGGCCTGCTGTTTACCGGCAAGCTGGTCTCCACCCATAACGAAGCCAACCTGTCGCGCTCCCTGAACCGCATCATCGGCAAGAGCGGCGAGCCGCTGATCCGCAAGGGCGTGGACATGGCGATGCGCCTGATGGGCGAGCAGTTCGTCACCGGGGAAACCATTGCCGAAGCGCTGGCGAACGCCCGCAAGCTGGAAGACAAAGGCTTCCGCTACTCCTACGACATGCTGGGTGAAGCGGCGCTGACCGCCGCCGACGCGCAGGCCTACATGGTCTCTTACCAGCAGGCGATCCACGCCATCGGTAAAGCGTCCAACGGTCGCGGTATTTATGAAGGTCCGGGCATCTCTATCAAGCTTTCCGCCCTGCACCCGCGCTACAGCCGTGCGCAGTACGACCGGGTGATGGAAGAACTCTACCCGCGCCTGAAGTCCCTGACCCTGCTGGCGCGCCAGTATGACATCGGCATCAACATCGACGCCGAAGAGGCGGACCGTCTGGAGATCTCCCTCGACCTGCTGGAAAAACTGTGCTTCGAGCCGGAGCTGGCGGGCTGGAACGGGATTGGTTTCGTTATCCAGGCCTACCAGAAACGCTGTCCGTTCGTCATTGACTACCTGATTGACCTGGCCAGCCGCAGCCGTCGCCGCCTGATGATCCGTCTGGTGAAGGGCGCCTACTGGGACAGCGAAATCAAACGCGCCCAGATGGAAGGTCTGGAAGGTTATCCGGTCTATACCCGCAAGGTCTATACCGACGTCTCTTACCTCGCCTGCGCGAAAAAACTGCTCGGCGTGCCGAACCTGATTTATCCTCAGTTCGCCACCCACAACGCCCACACCCTGGCGGCGATCTACAGCCTGGCGGGTCAGAACTACTATCCGGGCCAGTACGAGTTCCAGTGCCTGCACGGCATGGGCGAACCGCTGTACGAGCAGGTGACCGGTAAAGTGGCCGACGGCAAGCTGAACCGTCCGTGCCGAATCTATGCCCCGGTAGGTACCCACGAAACCCTGCTGGCCTACCTGGTGCGTCGTCTGCTGGAGAACGGGGCGAACACCTCCTTCGTTAACCGCATCGCCGATACCACCCTGCCGCTGGACGAACTGGTGGCCGATCCGGTACAGGCCGTTGAGAAGATGGCGGCGCAGGAAGGCCAGATTGGTCTGCCGCATCCGAAGATTGCCCTGCCGCGCGAGCTGTATGGTGCAGGTCGCGTCAACTCGGCGGGTCTGGATCTCGCCAACGAACACCGTCTGGCGTCGCTCTCTTCTGCCCTGCTAAACAGCGCATTGCAGAAGTGGCAGGCCAGGCCGATCCTTGAGCAGTCCGTTGAGGACGGTGAAATGCAGCCGGTGATCAACCCGGCAGAGCCGAAGGATATCGTCGGCTACGTGCGCGAAGCCACGGAAACGGAAGTGGAGCAGGCCCTGGAGAGCGCGGTGAACAACGCGCCAATCTGGTTTGCCACCCCGCCGCAGGAGCGTGCCGCCATTCTGGAACGCGCGGCGGTGCTGATGGAAGATCAGATGCAGCAGCTGATCGGCATTCTGGTGCGTGAAGCGGGTAAAACCTTCAGCAACGCCATCGCCGAAGTGCGCGAGGCGGTAGACTTCCTGCACTACTACGCCGGTCAGGTGCGCGATGATTTCGACAACGAAACCCACCGTCCGCTCGGCCCGGTGGTGTGTATCAGCCCGTGGAACTTCCCGCTGGCGATCTTCACCGGCCAGATTGCCGCGGCGCTGGCCGCAGGCAACAGCGTGCTGGCGAAACCGGCAGAGCAGACCCCGCTGATTGCCGCCCAGGGCATTAACATTCTGCTGGAAGCGGGCGTACCGGCGGGCGTGGTGCAGCTGCTGCCAGGGCGCGGTGAAACGGTCGGGGCCAAACTGACCTCCGATAACCGCGTACGCGGCGTGATGTTTACCGGTTCTACCGAAGTGGCCTCCCTGCTACAACGCAACATCGCCACCCGTCTGGATGCGCAGGGCCGTCCTACCCCGCTGATCGCTGAAACCGGCGGCATGAACGCCATGATCGTGGACTCCTCCGCACTCACCGAGCAGGTCGTCGTTGACGTGCTGGCTTCTGCCTTCGACAGCGCGGGCCAACGCTGTTCCGCCCTGCGCGTACTGTGCTTACAGGATGACGTGGCTGACCACACGCTGAAGATGCTGCGCGGTGCGATGGCGGAATGCCGCATGGGCAACCCGGGCCGTCTCACCACCGACATCGGGCCGGTGATCGACGCGGAAGCCAAAGCCAACATTGAAAACCACATTCAGACCATGCGTGCCAAAGGCCGTCCGGTGTTCCAGGCGGTGCGCGAGAACAGCGAAGATGCCCGCGAGTGGCAGACCGGCACCTTCGTGCCGCCAACGCTGATTGAGCTGGCAAGCTTCGACGAGCTGAAAAAAGAGGTCTTCGGCCCGGTACTGCACGTGGTGCGCTACAACCGTAACAACCTCAACGAGCTGATCGATCAGATCAACGCCTCGGGTTACGGCCTGACGCTTGGCGTGCATACCCGTATCGACGAAACCATTGCCCAGGTGACCGGCAATGCTAGAGTTGGCAACCTGTACGTCAACCGCAACATGGTTGGCGCGGTCGTGGGCGTGCAGCCGTTTGGCGGTGAAGGTCTCTCCGGCACCGGCCCGAAAGCGGGCGGTCCGCTCTATCTGTACCGTCTGCTGGCAAACCGTCCGGAAAATGCGCTGGGCGTGACGCTGGCGCGTCAGGACGCGGAATATGCGGTGGATGCGCAGGTGAAAGCCGTGCTGACCCAGCCGCTGGACGCGCTGATTAAGTGGGCTGAAAATCGTCCTGAGCTGCGTGCGATTGCACAGCAGTACGGCGAGCTGGCGCAGGCGGGAACACAGCGTCTGCTGCCGGGTCCTACCGGCGAGCGCAACACCTGGACGCTGATGCCGCGCGAGCGTGTGCTGTGCGTGGCGGATAACGAGCAGGATGCGCTGGTGCAGCTGGCAGCCGCAACGGCAACGGGCTGTGAGGTGCTGTGGCCGGAAGATGCCCTGCATCGCGACCTCGCCAAACAGTTGCCAAAAGCGGTTTCGGCCCGCATTCGCTTTGCGAAGGCCGATGCCCTGCTGACCCAGCCGTTTGACGCGGTGATCTACCACGGTGATTCCGACCAGCTGCGCGAACTGTGCGAGCAGGTTGCGGCCCGCAGCGGTGCCATCGTTTCCGTGCAGGGCTTTGCGCGCGGGGAAACCAACCTGCTGCTGGAGCGTCTGTACGTTGAGCGCTCGCTCAGCGTCAACACCGCGGCGGCGGGGGGTAACGCCAGCCTGATGACAATCGGCTAACGCTGTGCTAATAAGGCTCCGGAGACGGAGCCTTATTTTATTGGGGAGTGTATGAAACGATATCTTATCGCAGGCGCAGCACTGCTGCTCAGCGCCAGCGCGCTGGCCGACGAGTGCGACAAAGCGACCACCCAGACAGAACTCAGTGCCTGTGCGGCAGAGCAGTACCAGGCTGCGGATAAAAAGCTCAACCAGACGTACCAGGCCGCCATCAAACGCGCGGCAGCCCCTCAGCGCGACCTGCTGAAAAAGGCGCAGCAGGCGTGGATCGCCCTGCGTGACGCAGACTGTAAATTGATGGGTTCAGGAACCGAAGGTGGCACTATTCAGCCGATGATTATCAACCAGTGCCTGACGGAGAAAACAGCGGAGCGCGAAGCCTTTCTGGCCTCGTTGATGCAGTGTGAAGAGGGCAATTTAAGCTGCCCTTTCCAACCGGCTGATTAGCGCACACGGATCCCTTCGATAATCATCCGCTGTACGTTTTCCAGGGTGCTCTGGAAAAACGCCTCGTCCTGGAGCGTTTTACCGGTCACCGCCTCGACCTGGGCCGCGAAGTCAGCGTAGTGCTGGGTTGAGGCCCAAATCATGAAGATCAGATGATGCGGATCGACGGGCGCCAGTTTTCCGCTGGCGACCCATCCGGCAATAATGGCCGATTTATCGTCCACCAGCTGCTTTAGATCTCCCGTCAGCTCCGCCTGCAACAGCGGCGCGCCCTGCAACATCTCCAGACAGAACAGCCTGGATGCCTGCGGGTAATCACGCGATACCTCCAGCTTCAGCCTTATGTACTCCTCTATCGCCACCAGCGGGGCCAGCTCTTCGCGAAACGCCTTGAGAGGTGCCAGCCAGATATCGAGGATTTGCTGCATCACCGCCACATACAGCGCCTCTTTCGACGGGTAGTAGTAGAGCAGATTGGTCTTGGACACCCCGGCCTGCTCCGCCACCTGCTCAAGGCGCGTACCGTGAATACCAAACTGCGAAAATGTCTCCAGCGCAGCGCTGAGGATCGCCTGTTTCTTGGCGCTCACCGCCTGCGAACGTTTTCCGGGTGTTTTCACTGCGCCTTGTGTCATTTTCGCTCTCCATTTTCTGTCCTGCGCTCAGCATAGCAAAACCCCCGTCTCGCCACGACCTTCTGCACCCTCAGCGCGCATGAGTGCCTGTTTTCTGTGCAATGATTTTGACCATCTAGTCCACATTTTCGCTGTTAATTTCAACAACCATCATTTAACACCCTAATAACAAAGTGATTTTCAAAACTGGCACTGCCTTTGCAAAAACATCGTGACACCTGCGACGTAATGAAGAGAGGTTCGTGATGAAAATTGGCGTATTTGTACCGATCGGCAACAACGGCTGGCTTATCTCGACCACTGCCCCGCAATACATGCCGACCTTTGAGCTGAATAAAGCCATCGTGCAGAAAGCGGAGCATTACCATTTCGACTTTGCGCTCTCGATGATCAAGCTGCGCGGTTTCGGCGGTAAGACCGAATTCTGGGACCACAACCTGGAGTCCTTTACCCTGATGGCGGGCCTGGCGGCGGTCACCTCGCGGATCCAGATCTACGCCACCGCCGCCACCCTTACCCTGCCCCCGGCGATCGTGGCGCGGATGGCCTCCACCATCGACTCCATCTCCGGCGGGCGCTTTGGCGTTAACCTGGTCACCGGCTGGCAAAAGCCGGAGTACGAGCAGATGGGGATCTGGCCGGGGGACGATTACTTCTCCCGTCGCTACGACTACCTGACTGAATATGTGCAGGTGCTGCGCGATCTGTGGGGCACCGGCAAAAGCGATTTCAAAGGCGATTTCTTCACCATGAACGACTGCCGCGTCAGCCCGCAGCCGTCGGTGCCGATGAAGGTTATCTGCGCCGGGCAGAGCGACGCCGGGATGGAATTCTCCGCGAAATACGCCGACTTCAACTTCTGCTTCGGCAAAGGCGTTAACACCCCTGCCGCCTTCGCGCCCACTGCGGCACGCATGAAAGCGGCCGCCGATAAAACCGGGCGCGACGTGGGCTCCTACGTGCTGTTTATGGTGATTGCCGACGAAACCGATGACGCCGCGCGCGCCAAATGGGAACGATACAAGGACGGCGCGGATGACGAAGCGCTGAGCTGGCTGACCGAGCAGAGCCAGAAGGATACCCGCTCCGGCGCGGACACCAACGTTCGCCAGATGGCCGACCCGACGTCTGCCGTCAATATCAACATGGGCACCCTGGTTGGCTCGTATGCCAGCGTCGCCAGAATGCTCGACGAAGTGGCTGCCGTGCCCGGCGCCGAAGGCGTGCTGCTGACCTTCGATGATTTTCTCACCGGCGTGGAAACCTTCGGCGAGCGCATTCAGCCGCTGATGCAGTGCCGCGCCCACATCCCTGCCGTGACGAAGGAGGTGGCGTAATGACGACCCTCAACGCTCGCCCGGAAGCCATTACCTTTGACGCGCAGCGCAGCGCGCTGATCGTGGTGGATATGCAAAACGCCTATGCCAGTAAAGGCGGGTATCTGGATCTGGCCGGGTTTGACGTCTCCACCACGCAGCCGGTGATTGAGAACATCAAAACCGCCGTGCACGCTGCGCGCGCTGCGGGCATGCTCATCGTCTGGTTCCAGAACGGCTGGGACGACCAGTACGTCGAAGCTGGTGGTCCCGGCTCCCCCAACTTTCACAAATCCAACGCCCTGAAAACCATGCGCCAACGGCCAGAACTCCAGGGCACGCTGCTGGCGAAAGGCGGCTGGGATTATCAGCTGGTGGATGAGCTGGTACCGGAAGCCAGCGATATCGTACTGCCGAAACCGCGCTACAGCGGCTTTTTCAATACCCCGCTCGACAGCCTGCTGCGCAGCCGGGGCATTCGTCATCTGGTCTTTACGGGCATTGCCACCAACGTCTGCGTGGAGTCGACCCTGCGCGACGGCTTTTTCCTCGAGTATTTTGGCGTGGTGCTGGAAGACGCTACCCATCAGGCCGGGCCGGATTTTGCCCAGAAAGCCGCCCTGTTCAATATCGAAACCTTTTTTGGCTGGGTCAGTAACGTCAATGATTTCTGCGACGCGCTGAATCCCCCGCTCGCCCGCATCGCCTGAGGAGAACCGCTATGCCGAAATCCGTGATTATTCCGCCGGGCACCAGCACCCCGATTGCCCCCTTCGTTCCCGGCACCCTCGCCGACGGCGTGGTGTATGTCTCGGGCACGCTGCCGTTTGATAAAGACAACAACGTGGTATTTATCGATGACCCAAAGGCGCAAACCCGCCACGTGCTGGAGACGATCAAAACCGTGATCGAAACGGCGGGTGGCACGATGGAGGACGTGACCTTCAACAGCATCTTTATCACCGACTGGAAAAACTACGCCGCGATTAACGAAATCTACGCGGAGTTTTTCCCGGGCGATAAACCGGCGCGGTTTTGCATCCAGTGCGGGCTGGTAAAGCCGGACGCGCTGGTTGAAATTGCCACCGTTGCGCACATCGCGAAGTGAGGCCGCCATGAAACTGTCCATTTCCCCGCCCCCCTTTGCGGGCGCGCCCGTGGTGGTACTGATTGCCGGGCTCGGCGGCAGCGGGAGCTACTGGCTGCCTCAGCTCGCCGTGCTGGGGCAGGAGTATCAGGTGGTGTGCTACGACCAGCGGGGCACGGGGAATAACCCGGATACCCTGCCGGAAGACTACACCCTCGCACACATGGCCGACGAGCTCGCACTGGCGTTAGCCGGGGCAGGGATCGCCCGTTACTGCGTGGTCGGCCACGCGCTGGGGGCGCTGGTGGGCCTGCGGCTGGCCATCGATAAGCCCGACGCCCTTACCGCGCTGGTCTGCGTCAACGGCTGGCTGACGCTCAATGCCCATACCCGACGCTGTTTTGACGTTCGCGAACGTCTGCTGCATGCGGGCGGCGCGCAGGCGTGGGTAGAGGCACAGCCCTTGTTCCTCTACCCGGCAGACTGGATGGCCGCCCGTGCCCCGCGGCTGGAGGCCGAGGACGCGCTGGCGCTGGCCCATTTTCAGGGCAAAGCCAATCTGCTGCGCAGGCTGCATACGCTGAAGCAGGCCGATTTCAGCCGCCACGCTGCACGCGTTCGCTGCCCCGTGCAGATTATCTGTTCCACCGACGATCTGCTGGTGCCGTCCGTCTGTTCTGATGAACTGCACGCCGCACTCCCGCACGCCCGCAAAACGGTCATGCGCCAGGGCGGGCATGCCTGCAACGTGACCGCGCCGGACATCTTTAACACTCTGCTGCTGAACGGGCTTGCCAGCCTGCTGCACAGCCCAGAACCCGCTTTGTAAGGAGTTTGAATGAGCGAAGCCATCACGCCCGCCGCGCTGGAAACGCTGTTTACCGGCGCACGTACCCATAACGGCTGGCTGGATATACCGGTCAGTGACGAGACGCTGCGCGAGATTTATGACCTGATGAAATGGGGGCCGACGTCCGCCAACTGTTCCCCGGCGCGCATTGTCTTTGTGCGAAGCCCGGAAGGAAAAGAGAAGCTGCGCCCGGCGCTCTCCAGCGGCAACCTTGAGAAAACGCTCACCGCCCCGGTCACGGCAATTGTCGCCTGGGACAGCGAGTTTTATGAGCGCCTGCCTGTACTGTTCCCGCACGGCGATGCCAGAAGCTGGTTTACCGCAAGCCCCGCGCTGGCGGAAGAGACCGCCTTTCGCAACAGCTCGATGCAGGCCGCGTACCTGATCTTCGCCTGCCGCGCGCTCGGGCTGGACACCGGGCCGATGTCGGGTTTTGACCGGGAAAAAGTGGACGCGGCCTTTTTCACGGGCACGCTGCTTAAAAGCAATCTGCTGATTAACATCGGCTATGGCGATATGCGCAAAGTTTATGGGCGCTTACCGCGTCTGACCTTCGAAGACGCCTGCGGGCTGGCGTAAATAAGGAGCCATCATGACGACCCTTGATCAACAAACGTTCCGTGATGCCATGGCCTGCGTCGGTGCGGCGGTCAATATCATCACCACCGACGGCCCGGCGGGAATGGCGGGCTTTACCGCAAGCGCGGTATGCAGCGTAACCGATACCCCGCCCACTCTGCTGGTTTGCCTCAACCGCGGCGCGTCGGTCTGGCCGATTTTCAGCGAGAACCGCACCCTGTGCGTTAACACGCTGAGTGCCGGACAGGAGCCTTTATCCAACCTGTTTGGCGGTAAAACGCCGACTGAGGACCGCTTTGCCGCTGCCCGCTGGCAGACGGGGGAGACGGGCTGCCCGCGTCTGGAGGCGGCCCTGGCCTCATTCGACTGCCGCATCAGCCAGGTGGTGAGCGTCGGCACCCACGACATTCTGTTTTGCGACATTGTATCGATTATCCGCCACCCGGCGCCGCAAGGGCTGGTGTGGTTCGACCGCGGCTATCACGCACTTATGCGACCCGCCTGTTAATCCGCATTCAGGAGACAGATCATGTTCGGACTTCCCCACTGGCAGTTGAAATCGACCTCCACAGAAGAAGGCGTGGTCGCGCCGGATGAAAGGCTCCCGCTCGGGCAGACCATGGTGATGGGCGTGCAGCATGCGGTCGCGATGTTTGGTGCGACGGTGCTGATGCCCATGCTGATGGGGCTGGATCCTAACCTCGCCATTTTGATGTCGGGTATGGGTACCCTGCTGTTCTTTTTTGTCACCGGCGGGCGTGTGCCCAGCTATCTGGGCTCCAGCGCCGCCTTCGTTGGGGTGGTCATTGCAGCGACCGGGTTTAACGGTCAGGGTATTAACCCCAACCTGAGCGTGGCCCTCGGCGGCATTATCGCCTGTGGGCTGGTCTACACCCTGACCGGTCTGGTGGTGATGAAAGTCGGCACGCGCTGGATCGAGCGAATGATGCCCCCCGTCGTCACCGGGGCGGTGGTGATGGCGATAGGCCTGAACCTCGCGCCGATTGCGGTGAAGAGCGTATCCGGCTCGCCGTTTGAAAGCTGGATGGCGGTGATAACGGTGCTGTGCATCGGCGTGGTGGCGGTCTTTACGCGCGGCATGATCCAGCGGCTGCTGATCCTGGTCGGGCTGATTGCGGCCTGTCTGGTCTACGCGCTGCTGGCGAACGTGTTCGGCCTCGGCAAACCGGTTGATTTCACACTGATTCATCAGGCCGCCTGGTTCGGCATGCCGCACATAACCTCGCCCACCTTTAACGCTCAGGCGATGATGCTCATCGCGCCTGTCGCGGTGATTCTGGTGGCTGAAAACCTGGGCCATTTGAAAGCCGTAGCGGGAATGACCGGCCGCAATATGGACCCGTATATGGGACGGGCGTTTGTGGGAGACGGTCTGGCGACCATGCTCTCCGGCTCGGTCGGCGGCAGCGGCGTGACGACCTACGCGGAAAACATCGGCGTGATGGCAGTGACCAAAGTCTACTCGACGCTGGTCTTCGTGGCGGCGGCGGTGATGGCGATGCTGCTCGGCTTTTCCCCAAAATTCGGCGCATTGATCCACACCATCCCGGCACCCGTGATTGGCGGCGCCTCGATTGTGGTATTTGGTCTTATTGCCGTCGCGGGGGCACGTATCTGGGTGCAGAATCATGTTGATCTGAGCCAGAACGGTAACCTGATCATGGTGGCGGTGACACTGGTGCTGGGGGCGGGTGATTTCGCCCTGACGCTGGGCGGGTTTACGGTAGGCGGGATTGGCACGGCGACCTTCGGCGCGATCCTGCTCAACGCCCTGCTGAGCCGCCGGAAAAGGGATGTACCGCAAGGAAAAGCCATCACCCCTTCCACCTGAAATACGTGCCGCATTCTTGCCGGGTGACGCTACGCTTACCCGGCCTACAATTGGCAAGTAGGCCAGAGCAAGCGAAGCGCCGCCGGGCTAAACGGACAGGGTGCGCGTTGTTAGCTATCTGCCCCTTGTTCAGCGCTCAATCCGGCAGTCGCCTTACGTCGTTTTTTTAACTTCAACTCGCTCACCAGCACCCCGGCGATAATAAATGCCGCGCCCACCAGCGCCAGCAGCGGCAGACGCTCCCCGGCGAGTCGCCCGAAAATACCCGCCCACACCGGTTCACCGGTGTAAATGACCGTCGCCCGTGTCGGGGATACGCTGCGCTGCGCCCAGTTCATGGTAACCTGGATAATGGCGCTGAAAATACCCAGCCCCAGCGCCACGACGATAAGCCCGGTAGACATCGGCGGGACGGACTCCCCTGCCGGCACCATCGTCGCGAACGCCACCAGCGACGCGGTGGCAAGCTGCACCACCGTCACCCGCTTGACGTCCACTTTTCCTGCCCAGGCGCTAATCAGAATAATTTCTGCCGCAATGGCGACGGCCCCCACCAGAGTGATGATCTCCCCCGGCCCCAGCGCCAGCAGATTATTTTCCGGCCCGGCTAATAAAATAAGGCCGATGAACGCCAGCACGATGCCAATGCACGACATCAGGCCCGGCATTCTGCCGAGGCACAGCCACTGCAACAGCGGCACCAGCGGTACGTACATGGCGGTGATGAAGGCGGATTTACTGCTGGAGATAGACTGGAGCCCCCACGTTTGCAGGCTGTAACCCATGGCAATCGCCACGCCAATGGCGACACCCGCTTTAAGCTCTCTCAGGGTCAATCCGCGCAGGGTTTTCAGTGAAATAAGCGCCACGGCAACCGCAGCGGTTGCAAAACGCAGCCCTACAAAGAAAAACGGATCGCTCATCGTGACCGCGTACTGAACGGCAAGAAAGGTTCCGCCCCAGAACATGGTGATCAAAATCAGGATGGCTTCCTGAGGCTTAATGGAGAAGGTAAAACGGGAAACGGACATGGGACACCAGCACGAAGAATCAATCCTGTAGTGTGCGATGCCTTTGATGACAGTTCAATGTAGCAGACATAAAAAAACCGCCGGGAAACCCGGCGGCAGAGAGTTAACCCGGCGTACTACTTGTTGCTGCCGTGGCTATTTTTACCCCCTTTTTTACCAGCCTCTGATGCGCGCTGAGGGTCGTTTTTAAAGTTGCCCCCGCTAGACTGGCCACCTTTACGACCTGCTTCTGATGCTCTTTCACGGTCTTCAGCGAAATTACCTGAACCACCACGATGGTTTGCCATCTCTAACCTCCAGAGTGTGAAACATTAGACATCATATTGCATTCAGTAAAAGAGGATTCTTTCACCTCGCGGCTCAAGGACAGTGCCTTTATCTGTGCCGCGTGAAACTAAGCTTAGTGTAATGCGGCTATCCGGCAAGCGAGAGGTAATATTCTGCAACATGATCTCAGCCTTTCGTATGAAATATTGAGGAAGTCATTCATAAGCCATTCTTATATTTTGAAAAATCCGCGCCGCGAAAGTTGTTTCATTTTGCTACAAAGCACGTAACGAAAAGATATTGTTATATATCAAAGAAATGCCGTTCATTTTTGCAGTCTGGCTGTGATGTCATATCTTTAAAGGAACGCAGCGATCCGCTGTAAGAAAAACCAACGAGGAGTGATGCAAAATGGCAAAAGTTCTGGTGCTCTATTATTCCATGTATGGACACATTGAAACCATGGCTCACGCAGTAGCAGAAGGCGCAAACAGAGTAGACGGCGTTGAGGTCGTGGTTAAACGCGTACCGGAAACCATGCAGGCGGAAGCCTTCGCCAAAGCCGGGGGGAAAACACAAAACGCCCCGGTCGCCACCCCGCAGGAGCTCGCGGACTATGATGCCATTATCTTCGGCACCCCGACCCGCTTCGGCAATATGTCCGGCCAGATGCGCACCTTCCTCGACCAGACGGGCGGGCTCTGGGCCTCCGGCGCGTTATACGGCAAGCTGGCCAGCGTGTTCAGCTCTACCGGCACGGGCGGCGGCCAGGAGCAGACGATCACTTCCACCTGGACAACGCTTGCGCATCATGGGATGGTCATTGTGCCGATTGGCTACGGCGCGCAGGAACTGTTTGATGTCTCCCAGGTCCGTGGTGGTACGCCCTATGGCGCAACAACGATTGCCGGTGGGGATGGTTCACGTCAGCCAAGCAATGAAGAACTTTCAATCGCCCGCTATCAGGGTGAATACGTCGCGGGTCTTGCCAAAAAACTGAACGGCTAACCTAACAGGAGGACAAGTATGCCAACTCAAGAATCCAAAGCTCACCACGTGGGCGAATGGGCAAGTTTACGCAATACCTCTCCGGAGATTGCCGAAGCCATCTTTGAAGTCGCCAATTATGACGAAAAGCTGGCTGAACAGATTTGGGAAGAAGGCAACGATGAAGTGCTGGTTCGCGCCTTCAAAAAAACCGACAAAGACTCGCTGTTCTGGGGCGAGCAAACCATCGAACGTAAAAACGTCTGAACGTTCCCCCCGCCCACGCGGGGGGTTATTTTCTATTTCGCCGCGTTATCCATCACCGCATTGAATTTATCGACAGGACAGAAGCCGTTGCCATCCACCGGACAGCCCTTCAGCTCCAGCGTCACGCGCTGCGCAGGGGATTGCAGCGACAGTACGCTAGCGTTACGCAGCTGATCTGAACTCTGGTAAACATACTCAATTTTCATCAGCTCCTGGTTAGTGTTTTTATCATGCCAGCGCTGGAAGACAATTTTACCGCCAATCGGGGTTCTTTCCTGCTGGTCGTGCAGCTGATAAGGCCTGAAGTCCAGCGCGGTCAGCAGCGAGGCGATGTTAGAGTCGTGCCCTACCAGCAGGGTGATTTTTGGCGCTTTTGCCTGGTCGGTCACCAGCGCTTTATCAATGTACTTCACCAGCGGTTTAGCCACGTTCTGCGCCACCTCCGTCGACGTAAACAGCGAGTCCTGATAGCCGTTTTTCAGCTTCGACAGCACGCGCCACTGCTGATCGGTTTTGATTTCCCCCCAGGCAACCTGGTCTGTCGGGAAGCCTTCGTAATACTGTAGCGTGAAAGCATCTACCAGCGAGTTACCCACCTTCAGCGGCCCGGAGACGCCCGGCTCTTTTTCATAATCGGCGCTGAACGTATCTTTCGCCTCCGTCAGGGAGCAGACTTTTTTCTCCTTGCAGGACGGCGAGTCGCTGTAGTTTGTCAGCTGTTCCAGCAGTTTGTAGCTTTCATCCAGCTGCATTTTCTGCCGTTCCGTCTCCATCGCTTTCAGCGCTTTCTCGCGAAACTCAGGGGAGTTATCGGTAATGACCGGATTGAAGGTGGGGTCCATGGTGCCCATTTTTTCCTGGTGATGCACAGGAACATCGCACCCGGGGAACGCGCCGGTGATAAAGAACTGCGCGGTCGCCACGGTGCGCTGGAGGCTGTTGGCGTAGGCATAGACGGTATCCGCTGGCGGGCATTCACCCGTCTTCACCATCCCCTGCTCTGCCAGCCACTCGCGCATATAGTGACCCATATACACTTCCAGTACGCCACCTTTGGTGGTGAGCTGTCCACCCGGGACGTCCCACTCCGGCCACTGCTTCGGCGTGGACTGCTCCAGCACGCTGCCGTTATTGGCAAGCGGCGCGCGCAGGTTGTGGCGGCTCATGATGAGCACCTGTTCCAGCTGATAGCCATCCGGCGTGTCCTGTGCCTGCGCCCCAAACGTCACTGAAAGCGTTCCTGCCACGGCGACAGCGAGTAGTGCTTTTCTCATCCCTTTTTCCTCATGCGTTTTTATCGTTACGCTGAGTGTGACAGACTGGTGACCGTTTTTTCGGGAAGCATTTCTCAAACTGATGAATACGTTCAGATGCTGATGCCGGTGACGATGCCGACATACAGCGCCGCCCATGCGCAGGCTGACAGCAGGCTAACGACGTAAACCTTCATCGCGCTCATCCTGAGCATGCCGGCCGCCAGCGGCACGATATAACGCAGCACCGCCAGGAAACGCGACGTGAACAGCGCGACTACGCCGTTCTTTTGCAGCTGATGCTGTACCCGCAGAATCTTATCGGCATGTTTTGCGGTGAGGCGTGACACCAGCCGGGTATGCCCCATCAGCTGGCCGATATGGTAATTCAGCACCGAACCTGCCGTAGCGCCCATCACCACCGCCAGCCACGTCATTCCGGGATGCAGACTCGACTGGCTGACGGCGATCCCCGCCATCAGCATGACCGATGCGGGCGGCAGCACCGAGGAGACCAGCACCGTCGATTTACTCAACGCCATAACAACGAGCAGCGCGAACAGATGCGTCGGATAATGCGCAAAATGATCCAGCAGCGTGTCCAGCCATGCCATTTTACTCTCTCCGGTAACAAATGAATTCTCCATTTAAAAAGAAAACAGTTTAATAAAACCTCAACATGCGTTTAATACTATTCATTTAAACCGTTCTTCAACATTATTAAAATTCCTCAGCAGCAGTTTTAAATAAGCGTATTATCCCTCTCGTTTTACAACGATCTCGTTATGGCGAGGCTCCTGTACAAATAAACGTTATCGCTCTGGTGGGTTCGAGAGAACCGGCACAGGGTAAAACAGGCACTGTCGAATCAAGGCTTTGTCAGTATAACTTCCCTTGCGGGATACGGTGTACAGTGCTGAACCCAGGACGTGGGGATCTCCTTTCCGACATGCCCTGTCTTGCTCGCCCCTGAGAGATTTTATTATTCAAAGGGAATTTACTATGTCTTACGCTATTCACAACCAAAACCTGGCTTTCAATGACAGCGCCATCGCGCAATATATGAATACCGATTTTATCGTTATTGATATTTCATTATGCGTGGCTCTGGCACGCGAGCAGTTCTTTGAAAAATTAAAAGATGATGATATTCCGTCGCATATTTTTATCGAAGATAACGGTCGCCTCGCGGGTTTGATCGCCGTACGCAAATTGTTGCAGGCCACCGACACCGTGCAGCCCGTTAAGGGGTTGATGATATCGGATTTTATTCAGCTCAAACCGGAAGATGAGCGGGCGGATGTCGCCGGGCTGCTGGCGCATGCGGGTGCGGATGTAGTGCCGGTGGTGACCCACGGCAAGCTGGTGGGCTGCCTTACCGAGCGTGAAATCGCCCATCTGCTGGAAGATGACGTTACTGAAGATGCCCAGCTTCAGGGGGCGACGCTGCCGCTGGAGAAGCCCTATCTGGAAACCAGCGCCTTCAGCCTGTGGAAGAAACGCTCCGTCTGGCTGCTGCTGCTGTTTGTCGCGGAAGCGTATACCAGCTCGGTGATCCAGCATTTTGAAGAGGCGCTGGAATCCGCCATTGCGCTGGCGTTCTTTATTCCGCTGCTGATTGGCACCGGCGGAAACAGCGGGACGCAGATCACCTCGACGCTGGTGCGCGCCATGGCGCTGGGTGAAGTCCACCTTCGCGATGTGGGTCGCGTGCTGCGCAAAGAGATGAGCACCTCGTTAATGATTGCCGCCACGCTGGGTCTGGCGGGTTGCGTTCGCGCCTGGATGATGGGCATTGGGATGGAAATCACGCTCATCGTCAGCCTGACGCTGGTCTGCATTACGCTGTGGAGCGCCATCGTCTCGTCGGTGATCCCGATGGTACTGAAACGCTGCAAAATCGACCCAGCGGTGGTCTCCGCACCGTTTATCGCCACGCTAATCGACGGCACCGGGCTGATTATCTACTTCAAAATTGCGCAGTATACGCTGGGGCTGGAATAACGAAAAAACCCTGCGATATTGCTATCGCAGGGTTTTCGAATTTGGCGGAAGCGTAGAGATTCGAACTCTAGAACCCTTTCGGGTCGCCGGTTTTCAAGACCGGTGCCTTCAACCGCTCGGCCACGCTTCCAAAGTGAGGCGCACTATAAACATCTCTGAGCATGATGTAAAGCACGAATTTGCATAACATTACACGTCTTCCGTCCTCCCCTTCCGTCCTGCTGATTTCTTCGCCATCGACTGGCTAAAATGTAAACATTTATTTTTACATTCATAACGTTTATTAGATTCGCGGGTGGTCATTTAGACTCTTTTTCGCACAACACTCATTAACCGTAGATCACTGCGTTAAGAGATAGCCATGACTTTATTTAACGACGATTATGAATTTTTTATTTATCAGTGATAACTATTACCTTTGCCATGGTGTATCAAGCTCCCTGACATCAACCCATTTGATTCGCGATGACGCGGATATTCACGATCTTGATGGGGTCGATCAGGCGATGGATTTTATCATTGCGATTGAACAGGATAAGTTACGCAATAAAACCATTCGGCAGGTCAAAAAAGTTAAGCGTGATTACATTGTCCTGATGCATGAGATAGAAGCCAACCGCGCAGTGAGAATCGATAATATTATCTATTCGTCGATGCATTTTACTGCTCACCCTTTTCAGCAGCTGATGCGCTTTTACCGGGCGCTCAGAACACACTCCTTTACGCGACGAGAATATGACGTGCTGAAGCTGTTTCATTTGGAAAACCATGAGATCGCGAAAAAGCTGCAATTGTCACAAAAAACGACCAGCACCTACCGCGTGAGGATCCTCGAGAAATTAAATATGCGCTCAAAAAACATTCTGGCGATGACCCGTGTAAAATCGGCGATCGTCGATTAAAAGCTGTAACATTTTGCCTTGCCACGGAAAAACCGGGCCGTCACGTTTCGCCCTGAGGGGGTTTGGCTGGCGCGGTATACCAGTTCTCTTTGGCAACCATCACGCTGCCCTCTGGCTGCATAACAAAATTCGGGGACATGATCTGCACGTTAAATTCGTTAAACACATCCTGTATCTGGCTATGCAGTTCATTGCGGGCAACCGCGAGGGACTGATCGGGCAGCAGGCGGACCTGCAATTCGTAAGCGATATACCAGTCCATTAACCCTAACTGGCGCACCAGCGGCGGCTCGGAAAGGTCAACCCCTTTTGCCCGTTTCGCGGCCAGCTCCAGCATGGCATGCACCTGACGCCATGGGGTGTCATAACCGATAGTGACGCTGACCGTCAGATTGAGGCTGCCATCGGGCTGTAGCGCGCTCAGGTTGGTGATCTTACCGCTCACCACCACCGCGTTGGGCACGGTAACGACATAATTTTCCCGGGTAATAATTTTGGTCGCCAGCATGCCAATTTCACTGACCTTACCTTCGTTATCCGCCACCCGAATGACATCGCCTTTACGCAGTGCGCGGGAGTAAATCAGGACCAGACCGCTCATGGCATGGTTCATCACCCCTGCCGAACCCAGCGTTAACATCAGTCCAAAGAAGACGCTAATACCTTTAAACGCCAGCGAGTTTGCACCGGGAAGAAACGGCCAGGCGGCGGAGAGAGCAAATAGCCAGACGGCAACGGAAATGAGCTTACGGGTAGCCCCCACGGTTTCCGGATGTACGCCGGGAAGTTGCAGACGACCAGCCTCCACCTGATTCAGCACCATCTTAAGAAGCTTCAGAATAAAAGCGGTAATGAGGAAAATGATCAGAACAATCGTCAGCCCCGGCAAGGCCGAGACAATCGCCAGGGCGATTTGCTGCACCACGCGAAGCGTCCAGTCTCCCAGCGACGTGCCCCACACCCGCGTCCACGGAAACAGACTGAATGCCCAGCTCAGCCAGACGTAAAAGCCGATCAACCCCAGCAGGAACATCAGCAAGGCGTAAAGCCGAATCTCAATGGCGCCAATGTACCGCCGCCAGCTTTGCGGCACCCGGCTGCGATTCTCCACAATACGCCGACGGTAGACGCGCCGGAACCAGCGCCAGGATCGCCACGCGCCGTAGCAGAGCAGCAACAGCGCCAGCAGGCCAGCGGCAGCTTTTACCGTCGACAGCGCCAGCCAGCCGGAATCGTATTGATCGCGCAGCGCCATTCTCTGTGCTTCCATGCGCGCCAGCACGCGCTGTGCGGCCTGATCGAGGGTAAGATCGTCCCCTTCGTCCAAATCCCCTTCCGTCAGCAGCATCACAGGTTTACCGTTCATCACTATCAGCCGTCCCTGCTGGTTATAGCGGGTCACGGGGACGATGCTGAGCGGCTCACGCACATCCGCCTCGGTAAAATTGCGCAGGGTGTTGCGGATGCGTAAAACGCGCTCTTCCGGCGTGGTCAGGCCAAATTTCGCCTGTAGCATGACGATGGGCTGATGGAAGATATAGACCGTTCGGGCGCGCTCCTGCTCCGTAGGCGCCTGGCGGGGCTCTGCGGCATACGATGAGAAGGCGCTCAGGGCGGCAAAACAGAACGCAAACGCGAGCAGGATCTTTTTCATCCTCACTCCCCCAGGTCAGAAATCTTGTTATTTTTCAGGCAACCCGCGAATGCCAGGTGGGTATGTTGAGAATAGTCCAGCCTTTCGTTTCTGCAACAAGCGACGGTGAGCGTGTTGCTCTCAATCGCAATATATGTATTATGTTATAACATAACAATTTCGGATAGCGTTCTATGTTACTTAAAAAAGGGTTATTTCTGGCTTCACTGCTCTCCATGGCACCTGCCGCTTTCGCCGCAACCACCTGGCCTCTCACGATTGAAAATTGCGGCGTAAAGCAGACCTTTACGCAGGCTCCTCAGCGCGTCGTGACCGTGGGTCAGCATGAAACAGAATTACTGCTCGCACTGGGGCTGGAGAAAACCATCGCCGCGACGTCAGTCTGGTTCGGCACGCTGCCACCCACGCTGGAGGATGCCGGGAAAAACCTCCCCCGGCTTGCGGATAATTCCCCCTCCTTTGAGGCCGTGGTAGGGCAGAAACCTGAACTCGTTCTCGCGCAGTATCACTGGCACATTGGTCCGCAGGGAGAAGTGGGAACCCGTGAACAGTTTGCGTCGCTGGGGATTAATACGTGGATCTCCCCTGCCGACTGCACGGATAAAACGGTAACGGAAACCTCAAACGCAGACGGAGCACGTAGCGCGCCGTTTTCACTGGCGGAAATTACGCGGGAAGTGACAGATCTGGCGACGATTTTTGATGTTTCCGCGCGAGGTGAGCAGCTCAATCGTGCGCTGGCGGAGCGTATTAAAAAGGCCCAGGCGCGCGCCTCCGCGAAACAACTTAGCGTCGTATTCTGGTTCTCCAGCAGCCGTCTGAATGGCGATCCCTGGGTGGCGGGGAATTACGGCGCGCCTGGCTGGATTAGCCGCACGCTGGGGTTGAAGAACATTATTGACTCTCACGACGAATGGCCCGCTGTAACGTGGGAACATATTGCCCGATCGCAGCCGGACGTGATTGTTATCGCCGGGATGTCGCGCAGGCTCTATCCTGCCGATGAGGTTGAGGTAAAAAAAGCGTTCTTGCGCAGTGACCCGGTGACAAAGAACATGCCTGCGGTCAGGAACAACCACATCATCGTGGTGCCAGCGATGTCGTTAAACCCTTCATTGCGTAACGTCGATGCGGTTGAGCTTATCAGCGATCGGCTGGCTTCTTTCCAGGATGAACAATGAGTCATTTCGCTTTTGACCGCCGCCAGCAGGGTTTACTGGCAGCAGGTGCCATGGCGCTGCCGCTGATGCTGGTCTTTGCCGCCAGTATCGGGGATATGCCGGTGTCGTATGCCAGTACCGGGAAAGCGATCCTCAACGGACTGGGTTTGACCTCTTATGCGTTGCCGCAAACGGAGGAAGGTATCGTCTGGCAATATCGCATGAGCCGGGCAGTAATGGCCGCGTGCAACGGCGGCGGCCTGGCGTTGTGCGGGCTGGTGTTACAGTCGATCCTGCGTAACCCTCTGGCTGAGCCTTATCTGCTGGGGATTTCCGCGGGCGCCTCGCTGGGGGCCGTCTGCGTGATGCTTCTCGGCATGGGGGGAAGCGTGATTGGCGTGAGCAGCGGTGCGTTTGTCGGCTCGTGCGCCGCCTTTGCGCTCATCATGGTGATAACAAACGGGATGAGTGAAAGCCCGTCGCGCATTTTGCTGGCTGGCATTGCGGGCACCCAGCTCTTCAACGCCATGACCGCGTACGTCGTCAGCACGTCCGCCAATGCCGAGCAGTCCCGTAGCGTCATGTTCTGGCTGCTGGGAAGTCTGAGCGGCGTGCGCTGGCCTGACGCGCTGCTGGCGCTGGCCGTTACGCTGGCGGGTTTACTGGTGGTATTGCTCTTTTCACGGGCGCTGGACACCTTCACCTTCGGGGATGAGGTCTCCACCACGCTGGGGATCCCGGTTACCGCCGTGCGTATTGTCTTATTGCTGACCTGTGCCATTGTTACCGCAACGCTGGTGAGCGCCACCGGCGCAGTGGGGTTTGTCGGGCTGGTCATTCCCCATGTGACGCGCATGCTATGCGGGCCGGGCCATCGTCGCTCGATCCCGCTGACGTTTCTTATCGGCGCCCACTTTATGATCCTCGCCGATATCGTCTCACGCACGCTGATTGTGCACCAGGTTCTCCCCATCGGGGTGGTGACTGCGCTGGTGGGCGCCCCCGTCTTTGTGGCGTTGCTTTATCAAAACCGAAAGGAGCATCCATGAATATTACTGTGGCCGGGTTAACCGTAACCCGACAAGCGCAGACGGTGCTTAAGAATATCGATCTCGACCTGCCATCCGGGCAGATTATCGGCCTGTTAGGGCCAAACGGCTCGGGCAAGTCGACGCTGCTGCGCTGTCTCGCCGGGCTGTTTCCACGACTCGGCGAACGCGTGGCGCTTAATGGCACAACGCTCGGCATGATGCCGCTGAAAAAACGCGCGCAGCACATGGCGTTTGTCCCGCAACATGCTGAGGTCGACGGAGAACTGACCGTTGAGGACATTGTCAGACTGGGGCGTACGCCCTACCGGAAAACATTCCAGAGAACCTCGCGCGACGATGAGGCTGCGGTTGAGCAGGCGATTGGTCTGATGCAGTTATGCCGCTTACGCCAGCGGCGATGGCACTCTTTGTCTGGCGGAGAGCGCCAGCGAAGCCAGATAGCCCGCGCGCTGGCCCAGCAGCCGCAGGTGCTGTTGCTCGATGAACCGACAAACCACCTGGACATTCAGCACCAGCTGGAGCTGATGCGGCTCGTTTCACAGCTGCCGCTTACGGTGGTGGTTGCACTGCACGATCTCAATCTTGCAGCCAATTATTGCCAGCGTCTGATCCTCCTGAAGGCCGGGCAGATCGCCGCCACGGGCGCGCCCGAAGCGGTTCTGACGCCGGCAAACATTGAGGACACCTGGTGCGTAAAAGCTCAGGTCTGCAAGGCCGACGCCGGGATCACGATAAGCTACAACATGGTGGCATGACGGAAGCCTGGCGCAAAAGCAAAAAACCCCTGCGATATTGCTATCGCAGGGGTTTCGAATTTGGCGGAAGCGTAGAGATTCGAACTCTAGAACCCTTTCGGGTCGCCGGTTTTCAAGACCGGTGCCTTCAACCGCTCGGCCACGCTTCCTAAGTGAGGCGAACTATAAACACCTCACCGCGCCCTGTAAAGAGTACGCGCATTCGTTCGCTTTAAAAATAGCCAAGATGCGTTTAATCGGTTGAATAGACGACAGATTGGCCGTTTTGGCAGCATAATATCCACCGCGGATCGTTAGTGCTTTTTGATGTACATATCTTTGGTGTAGTAGTACCCGAGCTTGTCTGGCGTGAAGCCCCCTACCCACGGTTTCACCAGGTGCGTGCGCACGTAATGATAAACAGGGATCGCCGGGACATCGCGTCCCAGCAGATCTTCTGCCTGCTGGTAGAATTTACCGCGCTCCTCCGCCGTTTTCGATTTCGCCGCGTTCACCAGTGCCCGATCGTAGTCCGGATTGCTGTACTGAGTGGTGTTTTGGCTGTCCCCGGTACGGAAGTTGTTCAGGAAGGTTGCCGCATCGTCGTAATCGGCAATCCAGGCGTAGCGTACCGCGTCAAAATTATGGGTGTGCATGGTATCAAGCATGGTTTTCCACTCCTGATTTTGCAGCTTCGCCTCCACGCCGAGGTTCTTCTTCCACATTGAGCTGGCGGCAATGGCAATACGCTGGTGCGATTCCGAAGTGTTATAGAGAAGATTAAAACTGAGCGGATGGCTGTCGTTAAATCCGGCTTCGGCCAGCAGCTTTTTCGCCTCGGCAATGCGTTTATCCATCGGCCAGCTGGCGTAATCCGGGTTCTGAAGCTTGACGCCGCCAATATCCGGCTGGCTGATGAGCCATGCCGGGCGCTGACCCTGCCCTAATACTTTATCGGCGATAATGTCTTTATCCAGCGCCAGGTTCAGCGCCTTGCGCACGCGGGCGTCGTTGAACGGCGGCCGGGTGGTGTTGAACTGATAATAATAGGTGGCAAGCTGCGGTGAAACGTCCAGCTCGCTCCCCAGCGTTTTCTTCAGCTGTGCAAACTGGTTGATCGGCACCGTGTAGACAATGTCGATTTCGCCCGCTTTATAGCGGTTGACGTCAGCGGCTTCAGAGGAAATGGGCAGATAGGTCACCTTGTTGATGACGGTATGTTCGTTATCCCAATATTTCGGGTTACGCACCGCGACAATGCGTTCGTTCACCACCCACTGTGACAGTTTATAGGCCCCGCTGCTGACAAAGTGCTCCGGTTTGGTCCACTTATCTCCGAAACGGCCCACCAGGACTTTATCTATTGGCACCAGAGACGGATGAGCCAGCATCGCCAGGAAAGCGGCGTTGGGTTGCGTGAGCGTCACTTCCAGCGTGCTGTCATTGATGGCTTTCACCCCCAGCGACTCGGGCGCTTTTTTGCCTTCTGCGATATCAGTGCCGTTGACGATACGCATACTGCCGGGATAGCTGGCATACGGAGAGGCGGTTTTCGGGTCGACCAGCCGCTGCCAGCTCCAGACAATATCTTCCGCGGTGATGGGGGTTCCATCGCTCCAGGTAATGCCCGGACGCAGATGGAACGTCCAGACGGTGTTGTCTTTATTTTCCCATTTCTCCGCCAGGCGCGGCTGGGTTTCACCTGCCGGAGAGACGTTGACCAGCCCGTCGAATAAATCGCTGATAATATTAAATTCGACATCGCTTTCGACTTTATGCGGGTCGAGCGAGGCGGGCTCAGTGCCGTTGTTCCTGACCAGTTCCTGCTTATCTGCCAGCTGGGTTCCTGCCGGCACCTTAGCCGCCCAGGTTGCCGTGCTGGCGCACAGGATCCCTGCGGTTAACAAAGAGAGTGTAAAGTGCGTGCGTGTTTGTGGTTTCATTTCCTTCGCCTTATTGTCTGTTTTTATGACGATCCGGAAATAACTCTTAGCGGCCTTAGGGAAATAACGCAATATTTTTCAGTGACCTATAAGAGGTTGATCTGAATACGCCCTACAAACCGCACTTCATTCTGAGTACAAAGGCTTTGCCAGAATAAAAAACCAGCATAATCCCTAAGGGGCTGAGTAAAGATGGGTAAAACCACTTTGCGTCTGCCGCGCCGTTTCCTATTCTTTGCGCTAATTACATCTGTCATAAGAGAGTGACTCATGGATCGTATAATTACTTCTTCACGCGACCGCACATCGCTACTCAGCACCCATAAGGTGCTGCGCAATACCTATTTCATGCTCAGCCTGACGCTGGCGTTTTCGGCGATCACCGCAACGGCCAGCACCGTACTGATGCTGCCTTCTCCAGGCCTGATCCTGACGCTGGTGGGTATGTACGGTCTGATGTTCCTGACCTACAAAACCGCGGATAAACCGGTGGGGATTCTCTCCGCGTTCGCCTTTACCGGCTTCCTGGGCTACATTCTGGGGCCAATCCTGAATGCCTATCTGTCTGCCGGAATGGGCGACGTGATTGGTATGGCGCTGGGCGGTACCGCGCTGGTGTTCTTCTGCTGCTCGGCCTACGTGCTGACCACCCGTAAGGACATGTCCTTCCTTGGCGGTATGCTGATGGCGGGTATCGTGATTGTACTGGTCGGTATGCTGGCGAACATCTTCCTGCAATTGCCTGCGCTGCATCTGGCAATCAGCGCGGTGTTTATCCTGATTTCATCCGGCGCAATCCTGTATGAAACCAGCAACATCATTCACGGCGGTGAGACGAACTATATCCGCGCCACCGTGAGCCTGTATGTGTCGCTGTACAACATTTTTGTCAGCCTGCTGAGCATCCTGGGCTTCGCCAGCCGCGATTAACTCACCGTGCTGTGAACAGGGCCCCGCTTATGCGGGGCTTTGTTTTTTTGGTAGACTGAGGCGGTTTTTGACTAAAGCGTGAATGAATATGTTGAGTTTTGAAGGCAAAGAGATCGAAACCGATAACGACGGTTATCTGAAAGAGAGCAGCCAGTGGAGCGAAGCGCTGGCGGAGAAAATTGCGGATAACGAAGGAATTACCCTCTCCCCGGAACACTGGGAAGTGGTGCGCTTCGTGCGAGAATTTTACCTTGAATTCAACACGTCGCCAGCTATCCGCATGCTGGTCAAAGCCATGGCGAATAAATTTGGCGAAGAGAAAGGCAACAGCCGTTATCTGTATCGCCTGTTTCCGAAAGGCCCGGCTAAACAGGCGACAAAAATCGCCGGCCTGCCAAAGCCGGTAAAATGCATTTAATAGCGAATACTGAAGTCAGCGTATTCCCGGTCGGGTTGATGCGGTTCCGTTAGCACCTTATCAACCCGCGCGCTGCGCGGCCCGCCCGCTTTCAGCCACGCCACCAACTTCTCAACCCGATCCGCCTCACCGCAGGCCACAACCTCCACGCTGCCATCATCCATGTTACGCGCATACCCCGTCAGCCCGAGCTGAAGGGCTTCGCGCTGGGTGCTGTAGCGGAATCCGACGCCCTGTACAAGGCCATGGACCCAGGCAATGGTGCAAACATTTGACATCATCCTTCTCCTTATCCGACTGGCGCGTTGCATTTCCTCACTGAAGTCGGGAAAATGGCGGCCATTTCATTGGAATCGACAGAATAGCAAATTATGAGTGTACGTTTAGTGTTAGCCAAAGGGCGCGAGAAGTCATTACTGCGCCGTCATCCCTGGGTCTTTTCCGGCGCGGTTGCCCGCATGGAAGGTAAAGCCAGCCTCGGTGAAACCATCGATATTGTTGACCATCAGGGGAAATGGTTAGCACGCGGCGCATACTCGCCTGCATCTCAGATCCGCGCGCGCGTCTGGACGTTCGATAAAGAAGAAGCCATCGATATCGACTTCTTTGTCCGTCGTCTGCAACAGGCGCAGCAGTGGCGTGAGTGGCTGGCAAAGCGTGACGGGCTGGACAGCTATCGTCTGATTGCCGGAGAGTCCGACGGGCTGCCGGGCGTGACCATTGACCGCTTCGGCAATTTCCTGGTGTTGCAGCTGCTGAGCGCCGGGGCGGAATACCAGCGTGCCGCGCTGATTAGCGCCCTGCAAACCCTGTTCCCGGAATGTGCCATTTACGACCGCAGCGACGTGGCGGTACGTAAAAAAGAGGGCATGGAGCTGACGCAAGGCCCGGTCACCGGCGAACTGCCGCCTGCCCTGCTGCCTATTGAAGAGCATGGCATGAAGCTGCTGGTGGATATCCAGGGCGGCCATAAGACCGGTTATTACCTCGACCAGCGTGACAGCCGTCTGGCAACGCGCCAGTACGTTGCCGATAGGCGCGTGCTGAACTGCTTCTCTTATACCGGCGGCTTTGCGGTCTCTGCCCTGATGGGCGGCTGTGCCCAGGTTGTGAGCGTCGACACCTCACAGGAAGCGCTGGACGTGGCGAAACAGAACGTTGAGCTGAACAAGCTGGATCTGAGCAAAGCGGAGTTTGTGCGCGACGACGTGTTCAAACTGCTGCGTAAATACCGCGACCAGGGCGAGAAATTTGACGTTATCGTGATGGACCCACCTAAGTTTGTAGAAAATAAAAGCCAGCTGATG
Source organism: Enterobacter sp. MGH119 (assembly GCF_001037675.1). NCBI lineage: Bacteria > Pseudomonadati > Pseudomonadota > Gammaproteobacteria > Enterobacterales > Enterobacteriaceae > Enterobacter > Enterobacter sp. MGH119. The sequence continues at coordinate 1,600,041 of NZ_KQ089929.1, forward strand.
GGCGCTTGCCGTGGCTATAAAGACATTAACATGCTGGCGATCCAGCTGCTGAACCCGGGCGGCGTACTGCTGACGTTCTCCTGCTCTGGCCTGATGACGACAGATTTATTCCAAAAAATCATCGCCGATGCCGCAATAGATGCGGGTCGTGATGTACAATTTATAGAGCAGTTCCGTCAGGCCGCCGATCACCCGGTGATCGCTACCTACCCGGAAGGGCTGTATCTGAAAGGGTTTGCCTGTCGCGTCATGTAACTTGAAAAGAGAAATATTGCCCGCACATAGTGTGTATGTAATGTTTCCCGGGAGGTGACTATGATTGCCAGCAAATTCGGTATCGGCCAGCAGGTCCGCCACACCTTGCTCGGATATTTGGGTGTGGTCGTGGATATCGACCCGGAGTATTCCCTTGATGAACCGTCAGCAGACGATCTGGCCGTTGACGCAGAGCTTCGCGCCGCGCCCTGGTATCATGTGGTTATGGAGGGCGACGATGGTCAGCCTGTCCATACCTATCTTGCCGAAGCGCAGCTGAGTGGTGAACTACAGGATGAGCATCCGGAACAACCCACTATGGACGAGCTTGCTCAGACCATCCGCAAACAGTTACAGGCACCAAGACTGCGTAACTAAAGGTGTAAAAAAGCCCGTCAAACGGGCTTTTTTTATTTTGCCAGCCCCAGACGGGGAATATCGATTGCCGGACAGCGATCCATCACCACTTTCAGCCCGGCATCGCGTGCCAGCACGGCCGCCTGCTCATTAATCACGCCCAGTTGCATCCACAGCGTTTTCGCGCCAATGGCGATCGCTTCCTGCGCCACGCCCCAGGCCGCTTCTGAATTACGAAAAACGTCCACCATATCCACCTTTTCCGGCACGTCCGCGAGCGTCGCATAACCCTGCTGACCCAGCAGCGTTTTCCCCGCCACCTTCGGCGAGACCGGGATCACGTGATATCCCTGGTCCAGAAGGTATTTCATGACCCGATAGCTTGGGCGATCCGGTTTATCGCTCGCGCCGACCAGCGCGATAGTGCGCGTGGTCGTCAGAATCTCGACAATGTCGTTCTCTTTCATGCTGTTCCTCCTGGTTATTTTCAAAGTGTACGTCAAAGCGAACATCTCAACCACGCATCCCATACAGAAGTATGAGGGCAAAACGGCAGAATATGTCTATATGTTAGTAAACGTGTTTATCGAAAAATTTTGATACATTCTTACCGGGTAGTTTGTCTACAGGAGTCTGCTATGAAAACCGGCATTGCCTGGGCTGTGGTTGCGTTAATCATGCCGGTTTGTGTTTTCGCAACTACTCTCAGACTCACAACCGACATTGACCTGCTGGTGCTGGACGGGAAAAAAGTCTCCAGCTCCCTGCTGCGGGGCGCAGACAGCATCGAGCTGGATAACGGCCCGCACCAGGTGGTTTTTCGGGTGGAAAAGACCATTCGCCTCGCCGACAACGAACAGCAGGTGTACATTTCGCCTCCGCTGGTGGTCAGCTTTAATACCCAGCGTATCAGCCAGGTCAATTTTCGTCTCCCGCGCCTTGAGACAGAAAAGGAGTCACTGGCATTTGATGCCTCGCCGCGCATTGAACTGGTGGACGGGGATTCCATGCCCATCCCGGTAAAGCTGGATATTCTGGCGCTGACAAAAAGGCCAAAGGGAACTGACTATGAAGCGGACACCGAGACCTACAACAGGGCCAGCAGGCGCGCCTCGCTGCCCCAGTTCGCCACCATGATGGCGGATGACAGTACCCTGCTTTCGGGCGTATCGGAGCTGGATGTACTCCCCCCTCAGTCGCAGACCCTTACTGAGCAACGTCTCAAGTTCTGGTTCCAGAATGCCGATCCGGACACGCGCGCCCGTTTTCTGCAATGGGCGAAACAGCAACCTTCGTCGTAAGCCACATTTTTTTGTCCTTTCTCTTGCAGCATCAGTCAGTTCCCGTCATCGTGTAGCGAGGTAACCTCACGGATAAGATTATGGAACTGACAACACGCACACTTCCGGCGCGCAAGCACATTGCTCTGGTTGCGCACGATCACTGTAAACAAATGCTGCTTAACTGGGTTCGTCGCCATCAGCCTCTTTTACAGCATCATGCCCTTTCTGCTACGGGAACAACCGGCAACCTGATCCACCGCGAAACTGGTCTGGAAGTGAATGCCATGCTGAGCGGCCCGATGGGGGGTGACCAGCAGGTAGGCGCTCAGATTTCAGAAGGTAAAATTGACGTTCTGATTTTCTTCTGGGATCCGCTGAACGCGGTTCCGCATGATCCGGACGTTAAAGCGCTGCTGCGTCTGGCTACGGTGTGGAACATTCCGGTAGCCACCAATCTTTCAACGGCAGATTTCATCATTGAATCGCCGCAGTTTAACGATCCGGTGGAGATTTTGATCCCGGATTATCAGCGTTATCTTGCGGAGAGACTGAAGTAGTTTTTTGCCCGGTGGCGCTGCGCTTACCGGGCCTACAGAATTTGCCCGGCGCGTTACGGCTTTCTCGTCACCGGCACGTCAATACTCTTCAAAATATCGACAAACACCGACGGCTCCTCTTTGTTGAACAAGAGCCACACGCGATGGCGCGCGCGGGTTATCGCCACGTACAGTAAGCGCCGCTCCTCTGCATCCGGAAAATCTTCCGGAACAGGTAATAACGCCTCTTCCATCACGGATTCCCGCGCCGGCGCCGGGAAACCGTCGCTCCCCTCTTTTAGCCCCACCACAATCACGTAGTCGGCCTGCTGCCCTTTACTGGCATGAATGGTCATGAAATCGAGCTGTAGTTTTGGCCAGCGCGTCGCCGCTTTTTCCAGCGCCGTCGGCTTGAGGTGGTGGTAACGCGCCAGCACCAGAATTCGTTCATCCGGTTTCGCATAGCCGCTCAGTTTATCCAGCAGCGGTTCCAGCTGATCGTCCGCCAGCAGCGTGACGGCCTTTTTATCCCCAGACCTCAGGCTGTTAAGCGGTTTCGACAGCTGATGCGGGTTCTGCTGAATAAAACGGTTGGCTATTTCGCCAATCCGCGAGTTGAAGCGGTAGGTGGTGTCCAGATCGCTGCGATCGCCTTCCCCAAAATAGTGGTGGAAGGCCGTCGTGAGAGAAAGTTGCGCCCCGCTGAAACGGTAGATAGCCTGCCAGTCATCGCCCACGGCAAACAGCGACGTGTGTTTATTCTGCGCCCGCAGCGCCGAAAGCAGCGCAGCGCGCTGCGGCGAGATGTCCTGAAACTCATCCACCAGAATGTGTTTCCACGGGCTGACGAAGCGCCCTTTCTCCAGAATGATAATGGCCTGATGGATCAGCCCCGAAAAATCGACCGCGTTTTCGTCTTTCAGCGCGGTTTTCCACGCTTTCAGCATCGGCGCCATCAGCTTAACCCGCTTAGAAAACACGGCGCGGATCGACTCCGGTGCGCTTTCTATCATCTCCGCCTGAGAGCCGCCGTGCATGCGCATCAGGCTTACCCACCGGTCTAGACGAGAGCCCAGCCGGCGCGCCAGCTTTTCATCCTGCCAGAAGCTGCCCTCCGGCACCTCCCAGTTGAGTTCCTCTTCAAGCCACTGACGCCAGCCTTTCGCCTGCGCCTTTTTTTCACTGCACTGCTGACGCCATGCCTTGATAAACAGCGTCTGGCGAGCCTGAGCGTCGTTCTCCAGCTTGCTGACAACAGGGACTTTTTTGCTGCCCTGTTGAATGATGTGTAAAGCGAGGGAGTGGAACGTGCGCGCCGAGATATCCTGGGTATGCAAACGCGCCTGAATGCGCTCATCCATCTCCTGCGCCGCCTTGCGACCAAAGGCCAGCAGCAAAATCTGGTCGGCAACCGCCTCGCCCGTTGTCAGAAGCCAGCCCGCGCGTGCCACCAGCACCGACGTTTTGCCGCTCCCGGCGCCTGCCAGCACTAAAAGAGACTGCTCGCCATTCACCACGGCGCGCGCCTGGGCAGGATTGAGGGGTGATGATTCCACCGTACTGAAAAAATCGGCATATTGCGTAAGCATCGCCTCAGTCCAGGCCTGGTTATGCGCCAGACGGCTTTTCTCGATATCGTTCAGCCAGGCCTGACACTTCCGCCACGCGTCGCGGCAGTTATCAAATTCCTCAAGCCGCGCCACCGGTAAAGGCAATGCCATCAGCGCCTGGGCAATTTTTTGCTGAAGCCCGGCGGTTTGCTGGCGCGTCAGCCACTTCTGCTGCGTATTGCTTAGCGCGATATCGTCCAGCACCTGTTGCAGCACCTGTGCGGCTATCACGCTCATCTCCTGGCTCCACTGTTGCCAGCGCGTATTCAGATGGTAGTGGAAGCGTTGGGTTTCCGCCCACTCGGTCCCGTGAAGCCGCACCACTTTGTCTGACGGCAAGACGAACTCCAGCTCCCCCCATACCAGCCCTCGTTTACAATGAATGGCCAGTAGCTGATTAAACGGAATAAGATATTCGTGGCGTTCCCCGGAGACTTTCACTCCCGCATTGAGAAGGACAACCTTGTCGTAAGGGTGCTGCGCCAGGCGTTTGCCCATTGAAGTTGCTTTCAGTTCCATATCCTGCCGGATCCACGAGGTCATAATTTGTCAGACAGTTTAACTGCCAGTTTTAAGGTGCTCCAGCCCAAAAAAACGTTACAATCACCGGGCGTTAATCATATCGAAGGAAATGAGGGTTTATGCGTACCGTTCTGAATGTGTTGAATTTTGTCCTTGGCGGTTTTGCCACCACCCTTTCCTGGCTTTTTGCCACCCTGGTGAGCATTGTGCTCATCTTCACCCTTCCGCTGACGCGCTCCTGCTGGGAAATCACCAAACTGTCCCTCGTTCCTTATGGAAATGAAGCCGTGCACGTGGATGAGCTGGAGCCGGAAAGAAAAAATGCCCTGATGAATACCGGCGGCACGCTGCTGAATATTTTATGGCTGATCTTCTTTGGCTGGTGGCTGTGTCTGATGCATATTTTCGCCGGCATCGCCCAGTGCATTACGATTATTGGCATTCCGGTTGGCATCGCTAATTTCAAAATTGCCACCATCGCCCTGTGGCCGGTAGGACGCCGAGTTGTCCCGGTCGAAGTCGCGCAAGCCGCGCGTGAAGCCAATGCCCGTCGTCGTTTTCAGTAATAAGGACTGGCCGCTCTCATGCTAAGCCCCCTGCTTCGTCGCTATACATGGAACAGTAACTGGCTGTATAACGTCAGGATTTTTATCGCCCTCTGCGGCACCGTCGCTCTGCCGTGGTGGCTGAATGATGTGAAGCTCACCATCCCCCTCACGCTTGGGGTGGTGGCCGGTGCGCTGGCGGATCTCGACGACCGCCTGGCCGGTCGTTTGCGTAATCTGGTCATCACGCTGGTCTGCTTCTTTATTGCTTCCGCCTCCGTTGAGCTGCTTTTCCCGTGGCCCTGGCTGTTTGCCTTAGGGCTGACGGTGTCCACCAGCGGCTTCATTTTGCTCGGCGGCCTCGGGCAGCGCTACGCCACTATCGCGTTTGGCGCCCTGCTGATTGCCATTTACACCATGCTGGGCGTCTCTCTTTACGAGCAGTGGTATCAGCAACCGGTCCTGCTGCTGTTGGGTGCTATCTGGTATAACCTGCTGACCTTAACCGGGCATCTTATTTTTCCGGTTCGTGCCTTACAGGACAACATTGCCCGCAGTTACGAACAGCTGGCCCACTATCTGGAGCTGAAATCCCGGCTGTTTGATCCGGATATTGAAGAGGACAGTCAGGCGCCCCTGTACGATCTGGCGCTGGCAAATGGCCAGCTGGTCGCTACGCTGAACCAGACCAAAGCGTCTCTGCTCACCCGTCTGCGCGGCGATCGCGGTCAGCGCGGTACACGGCGCACACTGCACTACTATTTTGTCGCCCAGGATATTCACGAGCGCGCCAGCTCCTCGCATGTGCAGTACGCTGACCTGCGCGAGAAATTCCGCTATAGCGACGTGATGTTCCGTTTCCAGCGCCTGCTGTCGATGCAGTCTCAGGCCTGCCAGCAACTTGCGCGCTCAATACTGCTGCGCACGCCCTATCAGCACGATCCGCGCTTTGAACGCGCATTCAGCCACCAGGATGCGGCGCTCGATCGCGTTCAGGCCAGTGGGACATCACCGGAACAGTTCAAAGCCCTGGGATTCCTGCTCAACAACCTGAGAGCCATTGATGCTCAGCTCGCCACCATTGAGTCTGAACAGGCGATGGCGATGCCGGGCAATGACGCTGACAACCAGCTTGCCGACGACAGTCTCAACGGTTTCAGCGATATGTGGCTGCGCCTGAGCCGTCATTTTACGCCGGAATCCGCCCTCTTTCGCCATGCGGTAAGGATGTCGCTGGTACTGTGCGTCGGCTACGCGTTTATCCAGATAACAGGATTGCACCACGGCTACTGGATCCTGTTGACCAGCCTGTTTGTCTGCCAGCCGAACTATAACGCTACCCGCCATCGGCTCGCGCTGCGTATTGTCGGGACATTAGTCGGGGTCGCCATCGGGCTGCCGGTGCTCTACTTTGTGCCATCCGTAGAAGGGCAACTGATCCTGATTGTGATTACCGGTGTACTGTTCTTCGCTTTCCGCAATGTGCAGTATGCCCACGCCACGATGTTCATCACGCTGCTGGTGCTGCTCTGCTTCAATCTGCTGGGTGAAGGCTTTGAGGTGGCCCTCCCCCGTGTGATTGACACGCTAATCGGCTGCGCCATCGCCTGGGCGGCGGTGAGTTTTATCTGGCCTGACTGGCGTTTCCGAAATTTACCGCGCGTGTCCGACAGAGCAATGAACGCCAACTGCCGCTACCTGGATGCTATTCTTGAGCAATACCATCAGGGTCGCGATAACCGTCTGGCCTATCGGATTGCCCGTCGCGATGCGCATAACACTGACGCAGAGCTGGCTTCCGTTGTCTCGAATATGTCAACTGAGCCGCGCGCTACGGCAGAAATCCGTGAGACAGCCTTCCGCCTGCTGTGTCTGAACCACACGTTCACCAGCTATATCTCTACCCTTGGCGCCCACCGAGAGAAACTGACGAATCCGGACATCCTGGCGCTGCTGGACGACGCCGTTTGCTACGTTGATGATGCGCTTCATCATCAACCTGCGGATGAGCCACGGGTTCACCAGGCACTGGATGAACTGGTGCAACGTATCGCACACCTTGATCCAGGCACCGACAACAAAGCTCCACTGGTCCTTCAGCAAATTGGCCTGCTTATCGCTTTGCTGCCGGAAATTTGTCGGCTGCGACAGCAGATCGCTACCTGGCGGAATGATGGCCCTGCGACTCAGGCAGCGCATTAAACCACTCCGTAAGCTCCCGGCGAATATCCGCCGGGAGTGCCGCTTCATGTAACCCTTCAATCGCGCCTTCAAGCGCGAACAATACCCGGATACTCAGCGCTTTATTCTTCGAGCGCATTTTCAGCCAGCTCGTCTTCGCCCCCAACTGTCGTAGCGTCTCTTCATTGGTAATGCCCGCCTCCATAAGCAGGACCTCAATCTGAAAGGTCAGGTTCGGCAGATCTTTAAGCCGGTTACGCTGATGGCGCTGGTAGCGCTCTTTCCTGGCGGCATCGAGCGCAAACGAGGAGAGCTGAAGCAGTTTTTCCCTGTTTTGCCACAGACCTTCGTCCACACGGTAGTAATTAAGCAGCACTGGGCGTCCTCGTTTCATCAGGGTCAGAAAAGAGGAAGCGTTTTTTACACAGTATTTTGCACTTTGCTCACAGGCGCGAAGGTACAGCTCGCCGTCAGACACCATCGCGAACACCGCTTCATCCACGGCCAGGGTATAACCGCCAAACAGGGCGCGATGATGAATTTCGCCCAGCGGAGAGAGGTATTCTTGAGATTGATAAATCCGCTCATAAGATATCTTTTTCATGATAATTCCATTAAAAATCATACAGTAACCACGATATTTCTTACTAACGGATCCGTTAGCAGGAAAATAGGCAACTTATTGCCGTTGGGCAAGATGATTTTTTCATGTTCACCAGGAATGGATGAAATTTGCGAGTCGCTTTCCGAAAATGAGGTTGATCTTTATGCATACAGGGGTTACTGTATATCCATACAGTAACTACAGGGCTGGAATGATTATGTACACTTCAGGCTATGCAAATCACTTAACACCTTCTACTTCTGCCGCAGGCAATGCTGCGCAGAATTCTATCGGGCGTGAATCGACAGGGCTTATCAGTGAAGTGGTTTACCGTGAAGACCAGCCGCTGTTGACACAACTCTTACTCCTGCCGCTTTTGCAGCAGCTCGGGCAACAGTCTCGCTGGCAGCTCTGGCTGACGCCACAGCAAAAATTAAGTCGCGAATGGGTTCAGTCGGCTGGGCTGCCGTTAGCGAAGGTGATGCAGATTAATCAACTCTCCCCTTGCGATACGGTCGAGTCGATGGTCCGGGCATTACGTACCGGGAACTATAGCGTCGTGATTGGGTGGTTGCATGAGGATCTGTCGCAAGAGGAACATTTGCGTCTGACTGAAGCGGCTGAAGAAGGTAACGCGATGGGTTTCATCATGCGGCCAGTTCGTGGAGATTCCTATCGCAGAGGACAACATCCCGGGCTAAAAATTCACTCAAATGTGTACCATTGAGTGATTTTAAGAGTTTTCCTGGAATTTTTTTCGACCGCAGTATGCAAAAAAAGTTCAACGCGCCAAAACTGCGGCAAGTCTTGTCTGACGCGGTTCTCGTTAATTTTACTGCACAAAATTCGTTCAAAAATTGTTAAATATTAGGTATACGGAACTTTTTTTTTCATATGCCTGACGGACTTCACACTTGTAAGTTTTCAGCTACGTTGTAGACTTTACATCGCCAGGGGTGCTCGGCCTAAGCCGAAGATATCGGTAGGTTTATATTTGACCACGCCCCCCGGTGAAGGATTTAACCGTGATTCCTCCGATGGAGATATTCATGGCAAATTTTGGATGATAACGAGGCGCAAAAAATGAAAAAGACAGCTATCGCGATTGCAGTGGCACTGGCTGGCTTCGCTACCGTAGCGCAGGCCGCTCCGAAAGATAATACCTGGTATGCAGGTGGTAAACTGGGCTGGTCTCAGTTCCATGACACCGGTTGGTACAACAGCAGCCTGAACAACGATGGCCCTACTCACGAGAGCCAGCTGGGTGCAGGTGCGTTCGGTGGCTATCAGGTTAACCCGTATGTTGGCTTTGAAATGGGTTACGACTGGTTAGGTCGTATGCCTTACAAAGGCGACAACGTAAATGGCGCTTTCAAAGCTCAAGGCGTACAGCTGACCGCTAAACTGGGTTACCCAGTAACTGACGATCTGGACGTGTACACCCGTCTGGGCGGCATGGTATGGCGTGCAGACTCCAGCAACAGCATCGCTGGTGACGACCACGACACGGGTGTTTCCCCAGTATTCGCTGGTGGCGTTGAGTGGGCAATGACCCGTGACATCGCTACCCGTCTGGAATACCAGTGGGTTAACAACATCGGTGACGGTGCTACCGTTGGCGTTCGTCCAGACAACGGCATGCTGAGCGTTGGTGTTTCTTACCGTTTCGGTCAGCAGGAAGATGCGCCAGTCGTAGCTCCAGCTCCGGCTCCAGCGCCAGAAGTACAGACCAAGCACTTCACTCTGAAGTCTGACGTTCTGTTCAACTTCAACAAAGCTACCCTGAAACCAGAAGGTCAGCAGGCACTGGATCAGCTGTACACCCAGCTGAGCAACCTGGATCCTAAAGACGGTTCTGTAGTGGTTCTGGGCTTCACCGACCGTATCGGTTCTGACGCTTACAACCAGGGTCTGTCTGAGAAACGTGCTCAGTCTGTAGTTGATTACCTGGTATCTAAAGGTATCCCAGCTAACAAGATCTCCCCACGTGGTATGGGCGAATCTAACCCAGTTACCGGTTCTACCTGTGACAACGTGAAACCACGCGCTGCACTGATCGACTGCCTGGCACCAGATCGTCGCGTAGAGATCGAAGTTAAAGGTATCAAAGACGTTGTAACTCAGCCTGCGGCATAAGTTATCGTCTTATAAAAAAACCCCGCCATGCGGGGTTTTTTATTATCTGAAGAAAAGCAAAACGCTTATTTTTTACCTAACAGTGCCTGTAGATCGTTCTTCAGCGTCGACATCTGGCTGGCATACTTCTCTTTGTGCTCGGCATCTTCAATCAGCTGCACCACCGTTTCCGACAGGGTTTTCCCGCGCCGTTGCGCAAGCCCGGCCAGACGCTGCCAGACCATAAACTCCAGGTCGATGGATTTCTTACGGGTGTGCTGATGCTCGGCATTGAAATGCCGTTTACGACGAGCACGGATAGTTTGCTTCATCCGGTTTAACAGGGCCGGATTAATGTGTTTCTCAATCCAGCCGTTGACCAGTACCGGTTCGTTTTCGAGGGTCAGCAACATATCCACAGCTTCTTGCGCCGCGCTGGCTTCGATGTAGCAGGTGATCAGCTCCCCTTCACGGTGCTTTTTGACCAGGTACTTCCATTTCCAGCCGCTTTCGAGGTTTTCCAGTTGTTGATATTTCATTGCGATCTCAGTGTTACCGTGTAACTCTGTTCAGAATATCAGTTTTTTGGCAATCTGCTGAAAAGAAATCATATCCTGTGAAACGCCGCAGGCGATCCGCATGACGAAAACCCGAATCCTGATTGGGCAGAGTGCGCCGCTTACGGTATACTCCACGGTTTTACTTCTGACTAAAAAACATCAACTTTGACCATTACGAAACTTGCATGGCGTGACCTGGTTCCGGATACCGAGAGCTATCAGGAGCTGTTTGCACAGCCAGACCTCACAAAAGAACACGAATTCATACTTAGCGATACACAACCGCGTTTGCATTACGCGCTGGAGCAGATGTCATCCCCATGGGCTACATCTCCTTTCATGCTGCTCAAAGCCCCGGAAGAAGCCGAGTATCTGACGCTTCTCGGTGATGCCATGCGCCAGTTGCAGCCAAAAACGAATGCCGTTTTTGGTGGCCAGTATCATATTGCCGGACGTGACGTGACGTACGAACCTGCCACGCAGGCAGACGGACAGTTCGCTGCAAAAGGCGAGGTGATCACCGCCAACTGGGTGGAAGCAGAACAGCTGTTCGGCTGCCTTCGTCAGTTCAATGGCGATGTGTCACTGCAACCGGGGCTGGTACACCGCGCGAATGGCGGCGTGTTGCTCATCTCCCTTCGCACCCTGCTTGCTCAGCCTCTGCTGTGGATGCGCCTGAAAACGGTGGTGACGCAGCAACGTTTTGACTGGGTAGGCTACGACGATTCGCGTCCGCTGCCTGTATCCATTCCGTCTATGCCGCTGTCGCTGACCGTCGTGCTGACGGGCGACCGTGAATCTCTGGCTGATTTCCAGGAAATGGAGCCAGAACTCGCGGAGCAGGCTGTCTATAGCGAATTTGAAGATAATATTCAGATCGCCGATGCCGATGACATGGCGCAGTGGTGTCAGTGGGTTATGGCCGTGGCGGAACGTTTCGCACTGCCCTCGCCTGCCGAGGATGCGTGGCCGGGCTTAATCCGCGAGGCCGTACGCTACACTGGCGATCAGGAAACCCTGCCGCTCTGCCCGCTCTGGATCGGTAAACAGCTGCGTGAAGTGGGGGTTATCAGCGGTAACGGTCCGTTTACCGGTGAGCAGCTTAGCCAGATGCTGGCCCAGCGTGAATGGCGTGAAGGTTATCTTGCTGACCGTATGCAGGATGAAATTCTGCTGGAACAGATTCTGGTGGAGACCGAAGGCGAACGTATCGGGCAAATCAACGCCTTGTCCGTCATCGAGTTCCCCGGACACCCGCGCGCCTTTGGTGAGCCTTCCCGTATCAGCTGTGTCGTACACATTGGTGACGGCGAATTTACCGATATCGAACGCAAGGCCGAACTGGGCGGAAACATTCATGCCAAAGGCATGATGATCATGCAGGCGTTCCTGATGTCTGAACTTCAGCTCGAGCAGCAGATCCCCTTCTCTGCCTCGTTGACCTTTGAGCAGTCCTACAGTGAAGTCGACGGCGACAGCGCCTCAATGGCGGAGCTGTGTGCCGTGATCAGCGCGCTTGCAGACGTGCCGATTAACCAGAATATTGCGATTACCGGGTCCGTGGATCAGTTTGGCCGTGCCCAACCGGTGGGCGGACTGAATGAGAAAATCGAAGGCTTCTTCGCAATCTGCCAGCAGCGCGGTTTAAACGGCAAACAGGGCGTGATTATTCCGGCACCTAACGCTCGCCATTTGAGCCTGAGCCAGGCGATTCTGGATGCGGTAGAGCAGGAACAATTCACCGTCTGGGCCATCGAAGGGGTTGAGGATGCACTACCCTTACTGACAAACCTGGTCTGGGACGGCGAAGGCCAGACAACCCTGATGCAGACCATTCAGGAACGTATAGCTCAGGCGACACAGCAGGATGCTCGTCATCGTTATCCGTGGCCGTTACGCTGGTTAAGTTGGTTTAGTGCGAACTGATCGGACTTGTTCAGCGTACACGTGTTAGCTATCCTGCGTCCTTCACTAAAATAAGGCTTACTGAGAACATGGTAGATAAACGCGAATCCTATACTAAAGAAGACCTTCTTGCCTCTGGTCGCGGTGAACTGTTTGGCGCGAAAGGCCCGCAGTTACCAGCCCCAAATATGCTGATGATGGACCGTGTCGTGAAAATGACCGAAACCGGCGGCAACTTTGATAAGGGTTACGTAGAAGCAGAACTCGATATCAACCCGGACCTGTGGTTCTTCGGTTGCCACTTTATTGGCGATCCGGTAATGCCTGGCTGCCTGGGCCTCGATGCCATGTGGCAGCTGGTTGGCTTCTATCTGGGCTGGCTTGGCGGTGAAGGCAAAGGCCGTGCGTTGGGCGTAGGCGAAGTGAAATTCACCGGTCAGGTTCTGCCTACCGCGAAGAAAGTCACCTACCGTATCCATTTCAAACGCATCGTTAACCGCCGCCTGATTATGGGCCTGGCGGACGGTGAAGTGCTGGTAGATGGTCGCCTGATCTATACCGCGAACGACCTGAAAGTGGGTCTGTTCCAGGATACCTCCGCTTTCTGATAACGGCTTTTAGCCCCATCCAGAAAGGCGAAACCTCCGCATTGCGGAGGTTTCTTTTTAAAGAGACGGTATCAAGCAAGTACTGCCCTGTCTCCGATGGCTTCTCGCCAGCCCCCTAGCCATTGGGACCTTTGATTCAGGGCCTGATAGGGACACATTTCTTTTGAACGTCCGGCGATGCCAGCCTGATAACCACGTTGATGAGCCCTTTCCAGGCGATCTCGTTTCTGTCTCTTCATGCCTCGTTTCCCTCATTCTTTTGTCTGGTGGAAAGAAAACAGTGGTTGCAATATGTGCAAGCACAGTTAACGAATACCCCGAATCGACGTCAGCGTCAACGTTCAAAATTCATACGGGTGTCATATTTGTGAGCTACATGGAAGATCGTTTGTACAAAAAATGTGACGCGGGACAAGTAACAACCTGAACGCAAAACGAAAAAAAAGCCGCAATCAGCAAGAAGCTGAGTGCGGCTTTCGTCGATGAATTTTACTTATGGCAGGCGGGAAATCTCTCTTGCGATAGCAGCCGACTCCTGTGACCACCCCTGCGCAAGCACTTTCACCATTTCGTCATAACCATCTTTCTGCTGCTTCAGTTCCAGATGGAAAGGACGCTTAATAAGCTGGCCCTGATGATTCAAGAGCCACTCCCCGCTGATAACAACAGCACCATCATAGCGGCCATGGAATCCCGTCACGTTAACATTCAGAGTGTCCTGATCGCTTCCCAGAGGCTGCGAGGCAACGACCCAACCGGGGAGCTGGCTGCTCAGATTCGCCACCAGCGTATTGCGTAGCTGCTGATCCAGCGGGCTGGCCCACAGGTTATTGTTGGCGATTACGTACTGCACATCGCTGGTCTGGTAGACCACCCCGTTGCCCGCCAGGTAATCTGGCACGGCAACCTGTTCAACCCACAGCAGACGGCTGCCCTGCGAGGTGCTGCTCTGCGCACCGGACTGGGCGCTTAACGGCAGCTGGTAGTAGCTTTTGTTATCGCTTCCAGAGCTACAGGCCGTTAATACCAGTGCGCCTGCGATGATTAGCCATTTTTTCATTGTTTCGCCCTCTTAGGCTCAGGATCCTTTTTGTCTTTCGCTTCAAACACCAGCGCGTTGCTCTTTTCATTGAGCGTTTTCAGAACGGGCTGTAGCTCGCGTAAAACCTGATCAAGACGTTGCATATCCGCCACCATCTTGTTGTAGGCCGCTGAGCCCGGCTGGAAGCCCTGCATACTACGATTCAGTTCGCGCAACGTTTTCTGCATATCCTGCGGCAGCTGCTGCATGGACTGGTTGGCCGTGATCTTGTTGATATTATCCAGGGTGGTTTGCAGACGTTGCATCGTTGCCTGGCTCTGATGCAGTGATCCCGTCGCAGCCTCAAGCATTGGATTCAGCGGCAGATTGTTGATCTTATCCAGCGTTTCCATCAGACGCTGTTGGATCTGCGCCAGGCCACTGCTGACCGTAGGAATGATTTTGTAGCCACCAAATTCACGGATACCCGTCATTGGTGGCGCTTTTGGATAGAAGTCCATATCGACATACAACGCCCCTGTGACCAGGTTGCCGGTTTTCAGCGAGCCGCGCAGCCCGCGATTCAGCAGGTCGCTGATATGCTCCCCAATATCCTGGTCCTCGCCTATCTGGTTAATCAAACGCTCAGGCTCAATGCGGATCAGCACCGGAATACGATAATCATCATCAAGCATCTGCTTCAGTCCCGGAACAAAGTAAGGCACTTGTCCCACTGTCCCCAGACGAATACCGCGGAACTCAACTGGCGCCCCTGGCTGCAAGCCGCGTACAGAGTCCTTAAAGAACATCAGGTAGTCGATGTGATCGGTATAGAGCGCATCCTGAATGCTTTTTTGATCGTCAAACAGTCTGAAGGCGGTTTTCTCCGCCACCGGTTGTCCCAGATCTATACCTTCCGGCACGTCAAAACTGACGCCCCCACCAAACAGCGTGGTGAGTGAACCCATCTCAACGCGCATCCCCGCAGAGGTGAGATCTACCGCGATCCCGCTGTCTTTCCAGAAGCGAACGTTGCTGGTCACCAGGCGGTCATTAGGCGCGTTGATAAATAGCTGATAGCTGATGGTCCGTTTTTGCGGATCGAAGGTGCTTGTTTCAACCGAACCGACGCGATACCCACGGAACAGCACCGGATCGCCCGGCGAGAGCTGGCCCGCTTTTTTACTGTCCAGAATAACGCGGATCCCTTTTGCATCCGGTGGCGCAAGCGGCGGTGAATCCAGCAGCTGATAGTTTGCTGGCTGGGCGCCTTTGTTGCCGGGCTGGAGTTCAATATAAGCCCCGGACAATAGCGTCCCTAAGCCGCTGATCCCTTCTCTCCCAACCTGCGGTTTCACTACCCAAAAAACAGAATCTTCATGGAGCAGTTTTTCCATGCCAGCATTCAGGCGGGCCTTGATTTCAACATGGGTTAAATCATCCGTCAGGGTCGCGCTTTCCACGACACCCACATCCACGCTGCGGCTCTTGATGGTGGTTTTTCCGCCCTCAATCCCCTCTGCATTGGTGGTAATTAGCGTGACTTCCGGTCCCTGATGGCTGTAATGATAAAACAGGATCCATGCACCGATCAGCGCGGTCACGATGGGGAAAATCCACACCGGCGACCAGTTTCTGACCTTCTGCACTTTAGCCTCTCCACTCTTATTTTCCATGCTCTTACTCTTCCTCATGGCTTGAATCGGGCTCACGATCCCACGATAAACGAGGGTCGAAGGTCATGGCCGCAAACATGGTCATAATGACGACCAACGCAAACATCAGCGCTCCCATAGCGGGATAAATACTCATCAGCCCACCCATACGCACCAGCGCTGAGAGAACCGCAATCACGAACACGTCAATCATCGACCAGCGGCCAACAAATTCCACGACCTCATAAATCAGATGCATGCGCTCGCTGTCTCGCTTACCGTGCCCTTTTGCATCCCAGCAAAGCCAGGCAATGGCAATCATCTTTAAGGTCGGAACCATAATACTGGCGAGGAATATGACGCCTGCTACAGGGTAAGATCCCTCGCTCCACAGCAAAATCACCCCAGCCAGTATGGTCGAGGGCATTCTGTCGCCGAGCAAATCGGTGATCATGATCGGCAAGATATTGGCGGGCAGATAGAGCATGACAGAGGTCACCAGCAGCGCCATGGTCCATTGCAGGCTATTTTTGCGCCGGACGTGACCTTTTGTTTCACAACGCGGACACACCTCGACATCCGCGGGCAGCACGGCGGTGCAGCACGAGCAGGAGCGAAGCCCCTGACGGATACCCGGTACGCCCACCTTTACCGTCTGCGAGAGCGTCGGCGCCGGGGCAATATCGTCCCAGGCCCAGCGTCGGTCCACGCACTGGAACGCGCGCAGTTGCAGCACGCAATACAGACACCACGGAATAAAGCTGCTGCCAATCCCCACATCGCCGTAGGCCATCAGCTTCACGAAGCTGACCAGGATACCCGCGAGAAAAATTTCCGCCATCCCCCAGCTTTTCAGCTGGAAAAGGATCCGCGCGAGTTTGATTTTAAGGACAGTGGGCATCCTGACGCGGTTGACCAGCAGCAGAATGACGACCAGGCAAAAAGCCGGGACGATCTGCACGAACAGAAGAAAGAAGGTGCCAAGGCTGGCGTAATCTTCCGAGAACATCACGCCAGGAATTTCCAGTAAATCTACCTGGCTTACCATCCCACCCACTTTCATAGAGATAAAAGGGAAGAGATTGGAGAGCAGTAACATGAACAGGGCTGCCAGCGCGTAAGCCGTGGGACGCTGCCTTGGCGCGTCCCACTCGGTCGTCAGCGTAGCGCCGCAGCGCGGGCAGGCAGCTTTATGTCCGTGACCAAGCTCTGGCAACGCCACGAGCATATCGCATTGCGAGCATAATATATGCCGATCGGCATGGTGCTGGTCACACATAGATTATCCCTGTTTATGCGCCGTTTTTCAGAGACTCAAGGTACTCCCAGCGCTCAAATGCCTCTTCCAGCGCCTGTTCAGCCTGGGAGAGTTCAGCCAATACTTTCTGAGTATAGTCGTGAGGCTGCGTAAAGAATGACGCATCAGCGACCTGGATTTGCAGTGCTTCCAGTGCAGCTTCCAGCTCTTCCAGACGCTGCGGCAGCCCCTCCAGCTCGCGCTGCAAGTTATAACTCATTTTAGCAGGAGACTTTTTGACAGTTTCTGCTTTTGCAACAACAGGTTCAGCGACATTTTTGGTCTTCGCCTGTTTTTGCGCCAGCGACTGTGATTGCTGTCCACGCGCGTCATGATAGCCGCCTACATATTGCCCGATGCGTCCTTCGCCTTCGAAGATCCAGCACTCGGTCACGGTGTTATCGACAAACTGACGATCGTGGCTGACCAGCATCACGGTTCCCTGATAACCATCAATCAACTCTTCCAGCAGTTCCAGCGTTTCGACATCCAGATCGTTAGTCGGTTCATCGAGAATCAATAAGTTACTGGGTTTCAGGAACAAACGCGCCAGCAAAAGACGGTTACGCTCACCGCCGGACAGCGCGCGCACCGGCGTCATGGCGCGTTTCGGGTGGAACAGGAAGTCCTGAAGGTAGCCCAGCACGTGACGCGGCTTGCCGTTAACCATGACCTCCTGTTTGCCCTCAGCGAGGTTATCCATCACCGTACGGTCTGGATCCAGCTCTGCGCGGTGCTGGTCGAAGTACGCCACTTCCAGTTTGGTACCGCAGTGGATACGACCGCTGTCGGCCTGGAGCTGGCCGAGCATCAGTTTCAGCAGCGTGGTTTTACCGCACCCGTTCGGGCCGATCAGCGCAATTTTGTCGCCGCGCTGAACCTGAGCGGAGAAATCGTTCACCAGCACTTTGCCGTCAACCGAATAATTCACGTTCTCCATTTCGAAGACAATCTTGCCCGAGCGTGACGCCTCTTCCACCTGCATTTTGGCGCTCCCCATGACTTCACGGCGTTCGCTACGTTCGCGGCGCATCGCCTTCAGGGCGCGAACGCGGCCTTCGTTACGGGTACGACGCGCTTTAATGCCCTGACGGATCCAGACCTCTTCCTGGGCCAGCTTGCGGTCGAACTCGGCGTTTTGCAGCTCTTCCACGCGCAGGTTCTCTTCTTTCTCCAGCAGATAGGTATCGTAATCGCCCGGATAGGTCACCAGCTTGCCGCGATCAAGATCGACAATGCGCGTGGCCATATTGCGGATGAACGAACGGTCGTGGGAGATGAAGATAATGGTGCCGTTAAAGGTTTTCAGGAACCCTTCCAGCCAGTCAATCGCTTCGATATCCAGGTGGTTCGTCGGTTCGTCCAGCAGCAGCACCTTAGGCCCGCTCACCAGGGCACGGCCCAGCGCCGCTTTACGCAGCCAGCCGCCGGAGAGCGCCGACAGCTCCATATCCGCTTCCAGGCCAAGCTGGGCCAGCACTTCATTAATGCGGTTTTCCAGCTGCCACAGACCGTGGTGATCGAGCATCTCCTGCACTTTTGCCAGCTCGTTGAGATTCTTGTCGCTCGGGTCCGTCATCACCAGATGCGAAATCTCGTGGTAACGCTTGAGGTATTCCGCCTGCTCTGAAATCCCTTCGGCCACAAAATCGTAAACGCTGCCGGTGACGTTACGCGGCGGATCCTGTTGCAGACGAGAGACGATCAGATCCTGCTCGTAAACAATACGGCCGTCATCCAGCCCCTGCTCACGGTTGAGGATTTTCATCAGCGTCGATTTACCTGCGCCGTTACGGCCCACCAGACAGACGCGCTCGTTATCTTCGATATGCAGCTCTGCATTATCGAGAAGCGGTGAGTCGCTGAAAGAGAGCCACGCGCCGTGCATACTAATTAAAGACATTTATTTTTCCTTTCAGACTGCGGAAATCAGCCAGCAGTTGTGGATTTGACGGTTACGGGCAAAGTCCTGAGACAGCGTTTTTTGGCTGATTTCTTGTGCTTTCAGTCCCAGTTCGGCCAGGCCGTCGTGATCCATGCGGAATCCGCGCTTGTTGTTCGAGAACATAATGGTGCCGCCTTTACGCAGCAGGCGCTTCAGGTCGGTCATCAGGCGCAGGTGATCGCGTTGAACGTCAAAGCTATCCTCCATACGCTTGGAGTTAGAGAAGGTCGGCGGATCGATAAAGATCAGGTCAAACTGCTCGTCGGTATCGCGCAGCCAGCCCAGCACGTCGGCCTGTAACAGGCGATGCTGACGACCGGTTAAGCCGTTAAGACGCAGGTTGCGCTCTGCCCACTCCAGATAAGTACGGGACATATCGACCGTGGTGGTGCTACGCGCGCCGCCAAGCCCCGCATGAACGCTGGCGCTGCCGGTATAGGAGAACAGGTTCAGGAAGTCTTTGCCCTTGCTCATCTGGCCCAGCATGCGGCGGGCGATACGGTGGTCGAGGAACAGACCGGTATCAAGGTAGTCGGTCAGGTTAACCCACAGGCGCGCGTTATATTCGCCCACTTCGATGAAGTCACCCTTCTCGCCCATCTTCTGATACTGGTTTTTGCCTTTCTGACGCTCACGGGTTTTCAGCACCAGCTTGTTTGGCGAAATGCCGAGTACGGCGATGGTGGCCGCAATCACATCCAGCATACGCTGACGCGCTTTTTGCGCATCGATAGTTTTCGGCGGGGCGTATTCCTGAACCACTACCCAGTCCGCATAGCGGTCAACCGCCACGTTGTATTCCGGCAGGTCAGCGTCGTACAGGCGATAACATTCGATGCCTTCCTGCTTTGCCCACTTCTCAAATTTCTTCAGGTTTTTGCGCAGGCGGTTGGCGTAATCTTCCGCCACGCCTGACGGTTTGCTATCCGCCGCTATCTCTGCCAGATGGTAGTTTTTCTGCACGCAGTCCAGCGGGCCGTTTTTCGCCTTGAACTGGCGATCGGCACGCAATTGCAGGCAGCTCAGCAGCTCCGGCGAGGCGCTAAACAGGGAGAGGTTCCAGCCGCCGAAATGCGCTTTCATGTTGCGGCCCAGCAGGCTGTGCAGTGCAATCAGCGCCGGCTCGCTGTCCAGACGCTCACCATACGGCGGGTTGCTGATCACCGTACCGTACGGGCCTTTTGGCAACGGGTTGGTCAGGTTCGCCACGTCTTTCACCTCGAAGGTGACCAGCTCGCCGATACCGGCACGACGGGCGTTGCTGCGCGCACGTTCAATCATCCGTGCATCGCTGTCCGAACCGTAAAAGTGAGAGGTGTATTCCGCCAGCCCTTTACGGGCGCGGGTCTGCGCATCGTCTTTGACCTCTTTCCAGATGGCCTCATCGTGCTGCGCCCAGCCTTTGAAGCCCCAGTGGCCGCGGTGCAGCCCTGGCGCACGGTCGGTGGCCAGCATCGCGGCTTCAATCAGCAGCGTACCGGAACCGCACATCGGATCGAGCAGCGGCGTACCTGGCTGCCATCCGGAGCGCATCACGATAGCGGCAGCCAGCGTTTCTTTGATCGGCGCCATCCCGGTGCGATCGCGATAACCGCGCAGATGCAGGCCTGCGCCGCTCAGATCAAGGGAAATACTGGCCGTATCGCCGTTCAGCCAGACATTGATACGCAGATCCGGGTTTTCACGGTCAACGTTCGGTCGTTCTTTATTACGACGCGTGAAGCAGTCCACAATGGCATCCTTAACGCGCAGGGCACCGTACTGGCTGTTGCGGATCTCATCGTTGACGCCGTTGAAATGCACCGCAAAGGTGGCGTCCGGGGTGAAGATCTCTGTCCAGTCGATCATCTGTACGCCGGTGTAGAGATCAAGATCGCTGTAGACCTTGCACTCTTTCATCGGCAGCATGATGCGCGACGCCAGACGGCTCCACATCAGGCTCTGGTAAATAAGCCGCGTGTCGCCCTCAAAATGGACACCACCCTGAACCACCCGGCACTCTTTCGCGCCCAGGGCTTCCAGTTCAGTTTTTAACAGCTCTTCCAGCCCACGGGCCGTACTGGCAAACAGAGAATTCATATCGTCACTTTTACTCATAGAAAATTGTCGCGCATTATAGCTAATATGGCGTGTATGTCATAAAGTTGAAGGCTTATTTTCTTTAGCGGGAGTGTGTAGTGGCGACGTTATCCAGGCTTTTTATTCATCCGGTGAAATCGATGCGCGGTATCGGCGTGACTCACGCGCTGGCCGATATGAGCGGATTCGCCTTCGATCGTATTTTTATGGTCACCGAGCCTGACGGTACGTTTATCACCGCACGTCAGTTCCCGCAGATGGTTCGCTTTACGCCTTCCCCGCTTCATGACGGGCTGCATTTGACCGCGCCAGACGGTTCAAGCGTCGTGATCCGCTTTGCTGATTTTGCGCCGCTTGATGCGCCAACGGAAGTGTGGGGCAATCATTTTACCGCGCGTATCGCGCCGGATAACATTAACCAGTGGCTCAGCGGCTTTTTCTCCCGTGACGTTCAGCTGCGCTGGGTTGGGCCTGCGCTGACCCGTCGCGTGAAGCGCCACGATGCGGTTCCCCTCTCCTTCGCGGATGGTTTTCCCTTTCTGCTGACCAGCGAGGCCTCGCTGCGAGATTTACAAAAACGTTGCAAAGCCAGCGTGCAGATGGAGCAGTTTCGCCCGAATCTGGTGGTGACCGGAGCGGAGGCCTGGGATGAAGATACCTGGAAAGTCATCCGCATCGGCAGCGTTATTTTTGACGTGGTGAAACCGTGCAGCCGCTGTATTCTCACCACCATTAGCCCGGAGAAAGGCCAGAAGCATCCTTCCGGTGAACCGCTAAAAACCTTGCAGTCATTTCGCACCGCGCAGGATAAAGGTGATGTCGACTTCGGCCAGAACCTGATCCCCCGCTCCAGCGGTGTGATCCGCGTGGGCGACGAGATCGAGATCCTTACCCGCGGGCCTGCCAGGGTGTACGGCGCAGGTCAGGAAGAAGAGATGGTTGACGTGGTAACCAACGTCGCTTCCGCGGTGGATATTCACTGGGAAGGCAAAGTTATCCGTGGTAACAATCAGCAGGTGCTACTGGAACAACTGGAACAGGCGGGTATCCGCGTACCGTATTCCTGTCGCGCGGGGATTTGCGGATGCTGTCGCATTAAACTGGTCGATGGTGAAGTGAGTGCCCTGAAGAAATCTGCGATTGGCGGTGACGGCACGATCCTGTGCTGTAGCTGTGTCCCGAAAACATCCGTACAGCTGGAAGCTTAAACCGCCTGTTCGAGGCTGAAGGAATCAACGCGCAGCTGTGGCTTCAGCCTGTCGTTCATCACTTTGATGGCATCACCTAACTGCATAACTCGCCCGGCAATGGTCACGCCGGGTTGGGCCAGCAAACAGAGCGCAGCGTTTTCACCGGGTTCAACCACCAGCAAATTCACCTCCTCTTCGGTATCGCTCAGATTGACGCTCGCCGCATCGCCGATAGCCGGGGTCCAGCTCATGCCGTGCGCAAGGAAATGCCAGCTTTTCGGCATTTGCGGTTTCAGGAAACGGATCGCCACCAGTGCATTTAATACCAGTTCAGCGCGCTGTTCTTTGGAGAGATCGAACTCGCGGCATTTTTCTTCGAAAGAGAAATAGAGTGCAGCATCGTCAACGCAAAAGCCTGAGGGAGCAAACGCGTCTGGCGTTAACATTCGGCGCGCAAAACGAGAGCGAAACAACATGCCATTGGCTAAGTCGAGCATCATACGGTCATGCTCTTCACAAAAATACCAGCGCCAGTTATCGTCAGGTTTAATTCGCATGTTTCTCTCCCGTCCCCTAAACGTCCTGTACTAAAAATGTCCTGTTTGCCGCTTCGCTTATAACACTAGTAATAAAAGACTATAATGTCTAAATAAGCAACAATGACGGAATATAAAACAACCAGGGCTGGAAATAAAGCCCTGGTTGTCTGATTAAGAGAAAAGATTAGATATGCGTGACGATTTCTTTAATCAGCGGCGGCCCTTTAAAAATAAAGCCGGAATAAATTTGCACCAGCGATGCGCCTGCCGCCATCTTCTCACGTGCAGCGATGACGGAGTCAATGCCACCCACGCCAATAATCGGCAGCTGGCCTTTTAATTCCGCGGAGAGTGCGCGAATAATTTCGGTGCTTTTTAATTGTACCGGACGGCCACTTAATCCACCCGCTTCGTCACAGTTTTTCATTCCCTGAACGAGAGAGCGATCGAGTGTCGTATTGGTCGCAATCACACCATCAATATTATGGCGAACTAAACTGTCGGCAACCTGGATCAATTCTTCTGCCGAAAGATCCGGGGCGATCTTAACCGCGACCGGAACATATTTATGGTGGATCGCCTGTAGCGCCGTTTGTTTATTTTTAATGGCGCTAAGAAGATCGTCGAGCGCTTCGCCATATTGTAATGAACGCAGCCCTGGGGTGTTAGGCGAGGAAATATTCACCGCAATATAACCGGCATAGGCATAGACTTTTTCCATACAAATCAGATAGTCATCTTTACCCTGCTCGACCGGCGTGTCTTTATTTTTGCCAATATTTATACCCAGCACGCCATCAAAATGGGCTTTCTTAACGTTCTCAACCAGATGATCGACGCCAAGGTTATTAAAGCCCATGCGGTTGATCAGCCCTTCGGCTTCAACCAGGCGAAACAGACGTGGCTTGTCATTTCCCGGCTGCGGACGCGGCGTTACCGTCCCGATTTCGATCGAGCCAAAGCCCATCGCACCGAGTGCATCAATGCATTCGCCATTTTTGTCCAGACCGGCCGCCAGGCCCAGTGGATTTTTGAAAGTCAGGCCCATGCACTGAACTGGTTTTTCCGGCACGTTTTGACGCACCAGCGCGGCCAGAGGCGTTCCTGTAATACGGCGTAACTGCTGAAATGTAAATTCATGAGCGCGCTCAGGATCGAGCTGGAAAAGGGCTTTACGAACGAAGGGGTAGTACATGAACTCTCCTGGATTCCCGGTGTGCAAACCGGGAGGGGATTATGTGCGATCCCGCCCGGAAAGGGAATTGACCTGTGGCAAAAAAAGCCACGTAAAACGCAATCGTTTACTTATCGGTTCGCTTCTTATGCATTTTTCTGCATTCATCCTGAGGATAAATCATTTAGTGGAATAACCACGCAATGTCACACTCCTGAAAATTGTTATGAATGTTAGATAAAAGCAAACAATTAGTTATAAGGAGCAACCATGCACGTCATTACCCTGGCCGGAAGCCCCCGCTTCCCCTCTCGCTCCAGCGCACTGCTGGAATACGCTCGCGAAAAGCTTAATGCTCTGGATGTCGAAGTGTGTCACTGGAATTTGCACAATTTCGCGCCTGAAGATCTGCTCTACGCCCGTTTCGACAGCCCGGCGCTGAAAACCCTGATCGAACAACTTAAGAGTGCTGACGGGCTGGTCGTCGCGACACCGATTTATAAAGCTTCTTTTTCCGGCGCACTGAAAACGCTCCTCGATCTGCTGCCCGAACGTGCGCTGGACGGTAAGGTCGTCCTGCCGCTGGCCACAGGCGGTACGGTAGCCCATTTACTGGCGGTGGATTATGCCCTCAAGCCGGTTCTGAACGCGCTGAAAGCACAGGAGATCCTGCATGGCGTCTTCGCTGACGACTCACAGGTAATCGACTACCAGCATAAACCGCATTTCACGCCGAATCTGCAAACCCGCCTCGACAGCGCGCTTGAAACCTTCTGGCACGCCCTGAACCGTCGGGATCGCCACGCGGCGGCATTTCATCAATCACAAGGAGTGTCGCATGTTTAAAACAGTTACCCGTATCGGGCTGGCAGGTCTGCTGGCAGTGGCGTCGCTGGCTCAGGCGACGGAGAAAGCGCCGGAGAGCCTGCGTATCGGTTATCAGAAAGGCAGCGTCAGCATGGTGCTGGCGAAAAGCCATGCGTTGCTGGAGAAGCGTTTCCCGGAGACCAAATTCTCATGGGTTGAGTTCCCTGCCGGGCCACAGATGCTGGAGGCGCTGAACGTCGGGAGTATTGATTTAGGCAGCACAGGCGATATCCCGCCGATCTTTGCGCAGGCTGCCGGGGCGGATCTGGTTTACGTTGGCGTTGAGCCCGCCAAGCCGAAGGCAGAGGTTATTTTGGTGCCGGAAAACAGCGAGATCAAAAGCGTCGCCGACCTCAAAGGCCATAAGGTTGCTTTCCAGAAAGGTTCCAGCTCGCACAACCTGCTGCTGCGCGCGTTGCAGGAGGCCGGCCTTAAATTCACCGATATCCAGCCCGTTTACCTGACGCCTGCCGATGCGCGCGCGGCGTTTCAGCAAAAAAATGTTGATGCCTGGGCTATCTGGGATCCGTATTACTCCGCCGCACTGTTGCAGGGCGGTGTGCGGGTGCTGAAAGACGGCACCACCCTGAAGCAGACCGGTTCGTTCTACCTGGCGGCACGTCCTTACGCTGAGAAAAATGGCGCATTTATTCAGCAGGTGCTGGATACCTTCTCTCAGGCCGATGCGCTGACCCAAAGCGAGCGTCAGCAGAGCATCACGCTGCTGGCAAAAACCATGGGCCTGCCTGAACCGGTGATCGCCACCTATCTTGACCACCGTCCTCCCACCACCATAGCACCGGTTGACGCCCACGTTGCCGCTCTCCAGCAGCAAACGGCAGACCTCTTTTATCAAAACCGCCTGGTTCCAAAGCAGGTGAATATTCGCGAACGCATCTGGCAACCCGCTGGCATTGAAGGAAAAAAATCATGAGTCTGAATCTTTTCTGGTTTTTACCCACCCACGGTGATGGACACTATCTTGGCACAGAAGAAGGCGCCCGCCCGGTCGATCACGGCTACCTACAGCAGATCGCCCAGGCGGCAGACCGCATCGGTTTTACCGGGGTGCTGATCCCGACGGGCCGTTCATGTGAGGATGCGTGGCTGGTTGCCGCGTCAATGATCCCCGTCACCCAGCGCCTGAAATTCCTGGTAGCCTTGCGCCCGAGCGTGGTGTCGCCCACCGTCGCGGCGCGTCAGGCGGCAACGCTGGACAGGCTTTCCAACGGCCGTGCGCTGTTCAACCTTGTGACGGGCAGCGATCCGCAGGAGCTGGCGGGGGATGGCGTTTTCCTCGATCATACCGAACGCTATGAAGCCTCTGCAGAGTTCACCCGCGTCTGGCGACGTCTGCTGGAAGGGGAAACCGTCACCTTCGAAGGGAAACATATCCACGTTCGCGATGCGCAGCTCTACTTCCCGCCGTTACAGCAGCCTCGCCCTCCCCTCTATTTTGGCGGATCGTCGGACGTGGCGCAGGAGCTGGCGGCTGAGCAGGTCGATCTCTATCTGACCTGGGGCGAGCCACCGGAGCTGGTGAAAGAGAAAATTGCTCAGGTACGCGCTAAAGCCGCAGAACATGGCCGTACGGTGCGCTTTGGTATTCGCCTGCACGTGATCGTCCGCGAAACCAACGACGAGGCCTGGCAAGCCGCCGACCGTCTGATCGCTCATCTGGACGACGATACTATCGCTAAAGCACAGGCGGCGTTTGCCAAAACCGACTCCGTGGGCCAGCACCGTATGGCCTCCCTGCACAACGGCAAGCGTGAAAATCTTGAGATCAGCCCGAACCTGTGGGCCGGGGTGGGTCTGGTGCGCGGCGGCGCCGGCACGGCGCTGGTCGGCGACGGCCCAACCGTAGCGGCACGCATTAATGAATACGCGGCGCTGGGGATCGACAGCTTTATCCTGTCTGGCTACCCGCATCTGGAGGAGGCGTACAAGGTGGGTGAACTGCTGTTTCCGCACCTGGATGTCGCTATCCCGGAAATTCCGCAGCCACGCCAGCTTCAGTTACAGGGCGAAGCCGTGGCGAACGCGTTTATCCCGAGAAAAGTCGCGCAAAGCTAAGGAGCCACCATGTCTGCAACCGCACAAAAATGGCTACTGCGCGCCGCGCCGTGGTTTCTGCCCGTCGGCATTGTCCTCGTCTGGCAACTGGCGTCTTCAACTGGCTGGCTGTCGAGCCGCATTTTGCCCTCTCCGGAGGGCGTTGTGGAAGCGTTCTGGTCGCTCAGCGCCAGCGGTGAGCTGTGGCAACATCTTGCCATCAGCTCCTGGCGCGCGGTAATCGGCTTTTCGATTGGCGGAAGCATCGGCCTGACGCTGGGGCTGATCAGCGGCCTGTCCCGCTGGGGTGAGCGGCTGCTGGATACCTCCGTTCAGATGCTGCGTAACGTGCCGCATCTGGCGCTTATCCCACTGGTTATTTTGTGGTTTGGCATTGATGAGAGCGCCAAAATTTTCCTCGTGGCTCTGGGAACGTTATTCCCGATTTATATCAATACCTGGCATGGGATCCGCAATATCGATCGCGGTCTGGTTGAGATGGCCCGCAGCTATGGCCTGTCAGGTTTTGCCCTGTTTACCCATGTGATCCTGCCGGGCGCCCTGCCCTCCATTATGGTTGGGGTGCGTTTTGCGCTCGGCCTGATGTGGCTAACCCTGATCGTGGCGGAAACCATTTCGGCTAACTCCGGCATTGGTTATCTGGCCATGAACGCCCGCGAGTTCCTGCAAACGGACGTGGTGGTGGTTGCCATTATCCTTTATGCCCTGCTCGGCAAACTTGCGGACGTCAGCGCCCAGTGGCTGGAACGTAGCTGGCTGCGCTGGAACCCGGCCTACACCGCTCAGGAGGCGAAAGCATGAATACTGCACGACTGAACCAGGGAACACCGTTACTGCTGAACGGCGTGACCAAACGCTACGGCGACAACACCATTCTGAATGCACTGGATCTGCACATTCCTGCCGGACAGTTTGTTGCCGTTGTCGGCCGCAGCGGTGGCGGCAAGAGTACCCTGCTGCGTCTTTTAGCCGGGCTGGAAGCGCCAAACAGCGGTGACATTCTGGCAGGCACTACGCCGCTGGCCACGATTCAGGATGATACGCGCATGATGTTTCAGGATGCG
Organism: Enterobacter sp. MGH119; assembly: GCF_001037675.1. Lineage (NCBI taxonomy): Bacteria > Pseudomonadati > Pseudomonadota > Gammaproteobacteria > Enterobacterales > Enterobacteriaceae > Enterobacter > Enterobacter sp. MGH119. Next base: position 1,628,029 of record NZ_KQ089929.1, read on the forward strand.
CGTCTGCTGCCGTGGAAAACGGTGATGGATAACGTCGGGCTGGGACTGAAGGGCAGCTGGCGGGAGGACGCCCGGCAGGCACTCGCTGCGGTAGGGCTGGAGAATCGCGCGGGAGAGTGGCCTGCGGCCCTGTCGGGTGGACAAAAGCAGCGCGTAGCGCTGGCACGCGCGCTGATTCATCGTCCCGGCCTGCTGCTGCTTGATGAACCGCTCGGCGCGCTTGATGCCCTGACGCGGATCGAAATGCAGGATCTGATTGAAACCCTATGGCAGACGCACGGCTTTACGGTGCTGCTGGTGACGCATGATGTCAGTGAAGCCGTGGCAATGGCAGACAGGGTGCTGTTAATAGAAGAAGGTAAAATTGGTCTGGATCTGACGGTAGATATTCCGCGTCCTCGCCGCGTGGGATCGGCCCGACTGGGGGAGCTGGAAGCCGAAGTGCTGGATCGGGTGATGAAGCGTGGGGTAAGTGAACGGGTGTTGATTAAAGCTAATGCCTGATGCCCGCACCCCGGCCCTCTCCCACAGGGAGAGGGAGAAAAAACTAAAAACGGCAACCGAGGTTGCCGTTTTGCTTTTACCTGCCCACCGGGCAATTTTTTATTACGCTAAGGCCTTAGCAATCTTCTCGTACAGATCGCCAGACAGATTTTCCAGCCCTTTCAGCTGCTCAAGCGCGGCGCGCATTTTCGCCTGACGCTGCGCATCGTAACGTTTCAGGCGGATCAGCGGCTCAATCAGACGAGACGCCACCTGCGGGTTACGGCTGTTCAGCTCGGTCAGCATTTCAACCATGAACTGATAACCGCTGCCGTCTTCGGCATGGAACGCGGCCGGGTTGCTGCTGGCGAAGGCACCAATCAGAGAGCGGACGCGGTTCGGGTTGCTCATGGTGAACGAACGGTGCTTCAGCAGGCTACGTACTTTGCTGAGTACATCGGCTGCCGGACTGGTGGCCTGAAGGATGAACCACTTGTCCATCACCAGACCATCCTGATACCACTTGTCGTCGTACTCCTGCATCAGCGCATCGCGGCACGGCAGCTCGGCGGCAACGCTTGCAGCCAGCGCGGCCAGGGCATCCGTCATGTTATCGGCTTCGTGGTACTGCTTGCTGACCAGCGTGTTCGCCAGCTCTGCCTCACCAAACGCCAGATAGCGCAGGCAGGTATTGCGCAGGGAACGTTTACCGATATCCGCATGTTCCACCCGATACGCGTCCAGCTTGTTGGCGTTGTAAATGGCGAGGAACTCATCTGCCAGTTCGGTCGCCAGCGTGCGGGTCAGTGCTTCACGCACGGCGACGATGGCAATCGGATCAATGATGTCAAACAGCTCGGCGATTTCAGTCGCAGACGGCAGCGTTAAAATTTCAGCCGCCAGCGCCGGGTCAATGTTCTCATCCAGCAGGATGGCACGGAACGCGTCTGCCACATGAACCGGCAGCGTCAACGGCTGGCCCTGCTGGTAACGGTTGACGTTCAGCTTGATGTAGGTCGCCAGCAGACTTTGTGCCGCATCCCAGCGCGAGAAATCGTTGCGCGCGTGACGCATCAGGAACGTCAGCTGCTGATCGCTCCACTTGTATTCGAGTTTCACCGGCGCGGAGAATTCGCACAGCAGGGCGGGAACGGGCTGGAAATAGACGTTATCGAAGATAAAGGTCTGCTCTGCCTGGGTCACGTTCAGCACGTTATGCACCGGGTAACCGCCCTTCTGTAACGGGATCACGTTGCCTTCGTTGTCGTACAGCTCAACGCTGAACGGAATGTGCAGCGGATGTTTCTCTTCCTGCTCGGCCGTTGGCGGCGTGCGCTGGCTGATGGTCAGCGTGTACTGCTCGGTTTCCGGGTTGTAGTCGTCTTTGACCGTCACGATCGGCGTACCGGCCTGGCTGTACCAGCGGCGGAAATGAGACAGATCCACGTTAGAGGCGTCCTCCATCGCCTGGACGAAATCGTCGCAGGTGGCCGCACTGCCGTCGTGACGCTCGAAGTAAAGCTGCATCCCTTTCTGGAAATTCTCTTCGCCCAGCAGGGTGTGGATCATGCGGATAATTTCAGCGCCTTTTTCATACACCGTCAGGGTGTAGAAGTTATTCATCTCAATGACTTTATCCGGGCGGATCGGGTGGGCCATTGGGCTGGCATCTTCTGCAAATTGCAGACCACGCATAGTGCGCACGTTGTTGATGCGGTTCACCGCCCGCGATCCCAGATCGGAGCTGAACTCCTGATCGCGGAAGACGGTTAAGCCCTCTTTCAGGCTCAGCTGGAACCAGTCGCGACAGGTGACGCGGTTCCCGGTCCAGTTATGAAAATATTCGTGGCCGATAACACGTTCGATATCGAGGTAATCTTTATCCGTGGCGGTATCGGTACGCGCCAGCACGTATTTGGAGTTAAAGATGTTAAGACCTTTATTCTCCATCGCGCCCATGTTGAAGAAATCGACAGCAACAATCATATAGATGTCGAGGTCATATTCGAGACCAAAGCGCGTTTCATCCCACTTCATGGAGTTGATGAGAGAGGTCATTGCCCACGGTGCGCGGTCAAGGTTGCCACGATCCACGAACAGCTCCAGCGCGACTTCACGGCCAGAGCGCGTTTTAAAGGTGTCGCGGAGAACATCGAAATCTCCCGCTACCAGCGCAAACAGATAGCAGGGTTTCGGGAACGGATCCTGCCACTGTACCCAGTGACGGCCATTCTCCAGTTCCCCCTCGCCAATCCGGTTGCCGTTGGAGAGCAGGTACGGGTACAGCGTTTTGTCGGCAATAATTTTGGTGGTAAAGCGCGCCAGGACGTCCGGGCGATCAAGATACCAGGTAATGTGGCGGAAACCTTCGGCTTCACACTGGGTACACAGGGCTACGCCTGACTGGTAAAGCCCTTCCAGCGCGGTATTGGCGGCAGGGCTAATTTCATTCACGATGCGCAGGGTAAAGCGTTCCGGCAGGTTGTCGATGACCAGCTGGTTGCCTTCTTCTTTATAGTCTGACCAGGCTTCATCGTTAATATGCAGGGAAACCAGCGTCAGGTCTTCACCATCCAGACGCAGCGGCACGGCTGTCGCGCTCTGGCGCGTCACCTGGCTTACCGCCGTCACGACGGTTTTTGTGGCATCCAGGTCGAAAGTCAGATCGATATCGCTTATCAGGTATTCCGGCGCACGGTAGTCGTGGCGGTATTTAGCTTGTGGCTGTTGTGTCATAGAAAACCTTATGCATCGTTTGTCGAGTAACGATTCAATATATTCCTGTTGTGTAAAACGCGCTATGCAGAATGTTCATCTTTTCAGGCACAACGCCCTTTTTAGCTACATTTTTATAACACGGGGCACGAAATGCTCTCGACCATAAAGTGTGCTTATGTTGTGATCGGGGTTCAATAAATCACTAAACAGGGTATACTCCGGAGTTGTTTATTGTACTAAACGCTCCCGTGAGAGGATGCTACAGCGCACCTATGACTCAATTCGCTTCTCCGGTTCTGCATACGTTGCTGGATACCGACGCGTACAAGCTGCATATGCAGCAAGCCGTGTTTCACCACTATCATGATGTCCATGTTGCGGCGGAATTTCGCTGCCGGGGTGACGACTTGCTGGGTATCTACGCAGATTCCATTCGTGAACAGGTCGAGGCCATGCAGCATCTGGCGCTCACCGATGACGAATATCAGTGGCTTTCAGGCCTGCCTTTCTTTAAAGCGGACTATCTGAACTGGCTGCGTGAGTTCCGCTATAAGCCGGAACAGGTCACCGTCACCAATGATAACGGCAAGCTGGACATTCGTCTGACCGGCCCGTGGCGCGAGGTGATCATGTGGGAAGTGCCGCTTCTGGCCGTGATCAGCGAGCTGGCCCACCGCTATCGCTCCCCTGAAACCGGTGTGACGCAGGCGGTCGCCGCTCTGGAGAATAAACTCGTTGAGTTTTCCAGACTGACCGAAGGGCTGGATATGTCCCGCTTCCGTCTGATGGACTTTGGCACGCGCCGCCGCTTCTCTCGCGAGGTTCAGGAAGCCATTGTCAGACGTCTGCAACAGGAGCCGTGGTTCGTTGGCACCAGTAACTACGATCTGGCACGTCGCCTTGATTTAACGCCGATGGGCACCCAGGCGCACGAATGGTTCCAGGCGCACCAGCAGATTAGCCCTGACCTTGCCAACAGCCAGCGCGCCGCCCTCGCCGCGTGGCTAGAGGAATACCCGGATCGGCTGGGTATTGCCCTTACCGACTGCATTACCATGGACGCGTTCCTGCGCGACTTTGGCCCTGAGTTTGCCGAACGCTACCAGGGTTTGCGCCATGATTCCGGGGACCCGGTTGAATGGGGTGAGAAAGCCATCGCCCATTACGAAAAGCTGGGTATCGACCCAATGAGTAAGGTGCTGGTCTTTTCCGATAACCTTGACCTGGCGAAAGCCGTCGACCTTTATCGCCACTTCTCATCGCGGGTGAACCTGAGTTTCGGGATTGGTACGCGGTTAACCTGTGATATCCCTCAGGTAAAACCGCTGAACATCGTCATAAAACTGGTGGAATGTAACGGTAAGCCGGTCGCGAAGCTCTCCGACAGCCCTGGCAAAACCATCTGCCATGACAAAGCGTTTGTCCGCGCATTACGTAAAGCCTTCGATCTGCCTCAGGTTAAAAAAGCCAGTTAACGGCTTCGGGGGAGCCTTCATGGCTCCCCTTCTCTTATTTATTTCTTATTTCTTCTCTCAAGACGGTGAAATTTACTTGTCTGATAGCGGATGGCAGGTAACATAGATATCCCCCCTATAAGGGCGGACAAGTGTTTATTTTTTCCGACTATTAACAGAGAGAATATTATGAGCGTTGTGCCTGTAGCCGACGTACTCCAGGGCCGTGTCGCCGTTGACCAGGAGGTCACCGTGCGCGGATGGGTGCGTACTCGCCGAGATTCTAAAGCTGGCATCTCCTTCCTCGCCGTCTATGACGGTTCCTGCTTTGATCCTGTACAGGCCGTCATTAATAATTCTCTGCCCAATTACAATGATGACGTTCTGCACCTGACAACCGGTTGTTCCGTGATCGTCACCGGTGTAGTGGTGGCCTCTCCGGGCCAGGGCCAGAGCTACGAAATTCAGGCGACCTCGGTGGAAGTGACCGGCTGGGTTGAAGATCCGGACACCTACCCGATGGCTGCAAAGCGTCACAGCATCGAATATCTGCGTGAAGTTGCGCACCTGCGTCCGCGCACCAACCTGATTGGTGCGGTTGCCCGCGTGCGTCATACGCTGGCGCAGGCGCTGCATCGCTTCTTTGACGAGCAGGGTTACTTCTGGGTTTCTACTCCGCTGATCACGGCATCCGATACCGAAGGCGCAGGTGAAATGTTCCGCGTTTCAACGCTGGATATGGAAAACCTGCCGCGTACGCCGGAAGGTAAAGTGGATTACGACAAAGACTTCTTTGGTAAAGAAGCCTTCCTGACGGTTTCTGGCCAGCTGAACGGCGAAACCTACGCCTGTGCGCTGTCTAAGATCTATACCTTCGGCCCAACCTTCCGTGCGGAAAACTCCAACACCAGCCGTCACCTGGCGGAATTCTGGATGCTGGAGCCGGAAGTGGCCTTTGCCGATCTGAATGACGTGGCAGGCCTGGCAGAAGCGATGCTGAAATACGTGTTCAAAGCGGTTCTCGAAGAGCGCGCAGACGACATGAAATTCTTCGCTGAGCGTGTCGATAACGACGCCATCGCCCGTCTTGAGCGCTTCGTCTCCGCAGACTTCGCGCAGGTGGATTACACCGACGCGGTCGCTATCCTGGAAAAATGCGGTGAGAAATTCGAAAACCCGGTTTACTGGGGCGTGGATCTCTCCTCCGAGCACGAACGTTATCTGGCAGAGAAGCACTTCAAAGCACCGGTTGTGGTGAAAAATTATCCGAAAGACATTAAGGCGTTCTATATGCGCCTTAACGAAGACGGTAAAACCGTTGCCGCGATGGACGTGCTGGCGCCGGGCATCGGTGAGATTATCGGTGGCTCCCAGCGTGAAGAGCGACTGGATGTGCTGGACGCGCGTATGCAGGAGATGGGTCTGAACCCGGCGGACTACAGCTGGTATCGCGATCTCCGTCGCTACGGCACCGTCCCGCACTCCGGCTTTGGCCTGGGCTTTGAACGTCTGATTGCTTACGTAACAGGTGTTCAGAACGTACGTGATGTGATTCCGTTCCCACGCACACCGCGTAACGCAAGTTTCTAACCGACCAAATCCTTAATGGCCAGCAAATGCTGGCCATTATTTTATCCTGCAATGTCAGTTTTCGTCAGTCAAAAGTAAGCGTCTTTAAACCACAACCCCGCGATTACCTCTACCTGTTACGTTTTGTTTCCACGAAATACCCTGAGATAAAAAATTAACTCCATTTTTATGGCGCTTAATACAATCCTTACGCAATAGCACAAAAAACAACCACCATCACAGCCATCTGGATGGCTTTTGTCGATTATAAGAAAAAATGAGCCGTTTAACTTCTGTTTATACGAAAGGCCTTTAGCTAAATTAAACATAAGGAAATCATATATATAAGAATAAAGCGGAGGGTTAATTCACCAGAAAGCGCTGAAGTTTGAGGTGCTTCACAAAGTTCCCAAAAATACATATTTAGTTACATATATTTTCTTTTGGTAACTGAATTTTGAAGATTGTAGCACTTTCAGTGTAGCGAAACGGTTCTATGAATGGAAAGATGCCTGTCAGACACATAAAGACACCTAACTCTCATCAATAGTTCCGGAAATATTTATTGACAGAATTTATTGACGGCAGTGGCGAGTGTCATAAAAAAACCAATGAGGGTAATAAATAATGATGAAGCGCAATATCCTGGCAGTGGTAGTCCCTGCCCTGCTGGTAGCCGGTGCAGCAAACGCTGCTGAAATCTATAACAAAGACGGCAACAAATTAGATCTTTACGGGAAAGCAGTCGGCCTGCATTACTTCTCCGATAATGACAGCAACGATGGCGACAACACTTACGCACGTCTGGGCTTCAAAGGCGAAACTCAGATCAACGATCAGCTGACTGGCTACGGTCAGTGGGAATACAACTTCCAGGGTAACAACTCTGAAGGTGGCGATGCACAGAACGGCAACAAAACCCGTCTGGCATTCGCAGGTCTGAAATTCGGTGACGCAGGCTCCTTCGACTACGGTCGTAACTACGGTCTGGTCTATGATGCAATCGGCATCACCGATATGCTCCCTGAGTTCGGTGGCGACACCGGCGCGAGCGATAACTTCTTCTCTGGCCGTACCGGTGGCCTGGCGACGTACCGTAACAGCAACTTCTTCGGCCTGGTTGACGGTCTGAACTTTGGTGTTCAGTACCTGGGCAAAAACGAGCGTACTGATGCAGTACGTTCCAACGGCGACGGCTGGGCAACCTCACTGAGCTATGATTTCGAAGGCTTCGGCATTGTGGGTGCTTATGGCGCCGCTGACCGTACCAACAACCAGCAGACGCTGGAATGGGGTAAAGGCGACAAAGCTGAACAGTGGGCAACCGGCCTGAAATATGACGCGAACAACATCTACCTGGCAGCTATTTATGGCGAAATGCGTAACGCAGCGCGTCTGGGCAGCCGTGGTTTCGCTAACAAGTCTCAGGACTTCTCTGTCGTCGCTCAGTACCAGTTCGATTTCGGTCTGCGTCCATCCATCGCTTATTACAAATCTAAAGCGAAAGACGTAGAAGGTATCGGTGATGAAGACTACATCAACTACATCGACGTTGGTGCGACATACTACTTCAACAAAAACATGTCTACCTATGTTGACTATCAGATCAACCAGCTGAAAGACGACAACAAGCTGGGCATCAACAACGACGACATCGTGGCTCTGGGTCTGGTTTACCAGTTCTAATCAGCACACCTCGTTGTTATATGCTTAATGAACAGGGCTTCGGCCCTGTTTTTTTATTCCTGAGAGAAAATAATAGCGACTTTTGAAAAGCCGCACGCTTTTCGTCGCAAACGGTTGGCATTTTGTAAATCTACCGTTAACCTGATAGCGGATTTCACTTCTGTAATCACAATGGAACTTCGTCATGTTTGAGAACATTACTGCCGCTCCTGCCGACCCAATTCTGGGCCTGGCCGATCTGTTTCGCGCCGACGACCGCCCTGGAAAAATCAACCTGGGTATTGGTGTATATAAAGATGAAACCGGCAAAACTCCGGTACTGACCAGCGTCAAAAAAGCTGAGCAGTATCTGCTGGAAAACGAAACCACCAAAAACTACCTCGGTATTGATGGTATCCCTGAATTTGGTCGCTGCACCCAGGAGCTGCTGTTCGGCAAAGGCAGCACCATTGTGAGCGAAAAACGCGCCCGCACGGCGCAGACCCCAGGCGGTACCGGCGCACTGCGCGTGGCGGCAGATTTCCTGGCGAAAAACACTTCTGTGAAGCGTGTGTGGGTAAGCAATCCAAGCTGGCCGAACCATAAGAGCGTGTTTAATTCTGCGGGTCTGGAAGTGCGTGAATACGCCTACTACGACGCAGCCAGCCACGCGCTGGATTTCGACGGCCTGCTGGCCAGCCTGAGCGAAGCCCAGGCGGGCGATGTGGTGCTGTTCCACGGCTGCTGCCATAACCCAACCGGTATCGATCCTACGCTTGAGCAGTGGGAACAGCTGGCTAAGCTGTCCGTTGAAAAAGGCTGGCTGCCGCTGTTTGACTTCGCTTACCAGGGCTTTGCCCGTGGTCTGGAAGAAGATGCAGAAGGTCTGCGTGCATTCGCCGCCGTGCATCAGGAGTTGATAGTCGCAAGCTCCTATTCCAAGAACTTTGGTCTGTATAACGAGCGTGTCGGCGCCTGTACGCTGGTGGCTGCTGACGAAGCAACCGTCGATCGCGCATTCAGCCAGATGAAGTCCGTGATCCGCGCTAACTACTCCAACCCACCGGCACACGGTGCGTCTGTGGTCGCGACGATCCTGAGCAACGATGCGCTGCGCGCCATCTGGGAGCAAGAGCTGAACGATATGCGTCAGCGCATTCAGCGCATGCGTCTGCTGTTTGTGAACACGCTGGCTGAGAAAGGCGCTGACCGTGACTTCAGCTTCATCATCAAGCAGAACGGCATGTTCTCCTTCAGCGGCTTGACCAAAGAGCAGGTGCTGCGCCTGCGTGAAGAGTTTGGCGTGTATGCCGTTGCATCTGGCCGCGTGAACGTTGCAGGTATGACGCCTGACAACATGGCGCCGCTGTGCGAAGCCATTGTCGCGGTGCTGTAACCTGCATCCCTAAAAAAAAGCCTGCATCGTGCAGGCTTTTTTATTTTACCGGGTTTACCAGACAGGCATTTCATCCTGAAGGAACGGGTTATGCAACCGCTCATCCCCCAGCGTTGACATTGGTCCGTGTCCAGGGATAAACGTCACATCATCACCTAACGGTAATAACTTCTGCTTAATCGACTGAATCAGCTGACCGTGATCGCCGCGTGGGAAATCACTGCGTCCTACGCCCCCTTTGAAAATCACGTCACCGGAAATCAGCAGACGCGACACGTCATCAAAGAAGACAATATGGCCGGGCGTATGTCCGGGGCAATGCAACACCTGTAAAGTTACATTCCCTACGTTAACGCGATCGTCTTCGTTCAGCCAGCGGTCCGGTGTCAGTGGCTGACAGTCTTCCAGGCCAAACATACGGCTTTGAGCAGGTAATCCCTGTAGCCAGAACTCATCTTCTTTTTCCGGGCCGATAATCGGCACACCGTAGTATTCAGCCAGTTCAGCCGCTGCACCCACATGGTCGAGATGGCCATGGGTGAGTAAAATCTGCATCAGCGTTACACCGCTGGCAGCGACTTCCTGCTTGATTGTCTCAGCGTCGCCACCGGGATCAACAAGCGCGGCCAGTTTAGTTTGTTCACACCAGATCAATGAACAGTTCTGTGAGAACGCGGTAACCGGAATAATACGATAGTTCATACTGCTCCTGTGTTTCGTTATTACCAGTGCCGAACCGGCCCGGTATCAATATGCACAAAGTTGCTACGTGGGTAGTATCCTACACCACCTGCGCGCATAGATAACGCCGCTTTGCGAATATTGGCTAACGAAACGCCCTCAATATGGAAATCCATCGCCTGCCCTTTGGTGTGATAGCTTTTTTTCGCTACCCCACGGCTGTGAGCACGCAGTTCATTGTTGGTATCCAGAGAGCGATAGCCAGAGATGAGCTGCACCGGCCTTTTGGTCCCTAGCAGTCCCTGCAAGCGGTAAAGCTGATCGAATAATCCAGGGTCGATGGCTTTGATTTTATTCGCGCGGAAATCACGGAAAAAATGGTTGAGTCTTGCTAATTCATCCTGAATATAGCCTCTGCCATCGAAAAATTCCGCTTTAAGCGTCTCACCAGTATGCAGATTGTTGAGCGTTAAAATACGCGGACGAGGTGTCGAGAGGGTGGCAAATGCTGGCGTCGGAAGGATGGCTGCTGCGCCCAGCGCAACGCCACCTAACGCCAGCAATTTGCGGCGATTAGCGTCAAATTTGTCCATGATAATCAGGTCTACAGGTAAAAGAAATTGTCAATATGCTTAGCGCACGAAGGGCACCATAACTGGCAAAACCTGTTACGTCAAGGCGCCCAACCCCAGTAAATACGCGGCTTGCAGCCAGATCGCCTCATATTCACCATAACTTACGACAATCATTTTTACCGAACTACTTCATTTACCTGATTAATTGTTCCGCTTTTGGCAAAATTTGTGCGCCGGATCGCGCTGTCAGATCATAATTGTAAATATCTGTACGATACTGGGTACGTCCGTCTGCCCCTACAAACGCCGTCAGATAGTAAAGATTGACCGGAATATTGTGGCGGATATTGACGTAACGCGTATCTCCCTGCTTCAGCGCATCTGATATCCGCGTATCGTTCCAGCCTGCATCCTGCAACAGCATATTTGCCAGCTCAGAGGCCTTGTTCACGCGGACACAGCCCGAGCTGAGCGCGCGTGCGTCTTTCTGGAACAAATTATGGTTCGGGGTATCATGCAGATAGATTGCGTCCGAACTTGGCATATTGAATTTGTAACGTCCCAGCGAGTTATGTGCGCCCGGTGCCTGCTGGAAACGGAACGGCAGGTTCGAAGGCGTAATCGTTGACCAGTCCACCATCCAGGGGTCAATCGCTTCTTTGCTGTTCCAGCCACGCATCACCGTATAGTTATGTCGCTCCAGATAACCCGGGTCATTCCAGACCTTAGGCAGAATATCTTTGCGCGCCAGCGTCGGCGGCACGTTCCACGGCGGGTTAACCACCACGTTATTCAGCGCGCTGCTCATCATTGGCGTTTTACGGTCAGGTCGGCCGACAATCACGCGGGACGCCAGCACTTCACTACCGTCCTGATAGTAGACCAGGGAGTACGCCGGAATGTTGACCATAATGCCGGTGGATAACGTGCCCGGCAGCAAGCGCAAGCGCTGGATATTCAACGCCAGCACTCCAGCCCGCTGGGCCGGAGAGACGTTCAGCCAGTCGCGAGTAGATGGACCAATCACGCCGTCAGCGCCCAGCCCCTGCGCGGCCTGGAACTGCTTCACTGCGGCGACCAGCTCGCGATCGTAAGCGGCGGGCTTATTGCTCAACGCAACGGCGGTTTTCTCTTTTACCGGCGCCGACGGGCTGACGACCGCATTTTGCGTCTCGTCACCGGGCAGCGCAATTTTAGGGCCGCTGTCGAGAATGCCGGAGCGTTTCATAATTTCGCGGATCGCAGGCACATCGCTACTCCACTGCCCCGGACGCAGCGTTGTGGTGCCGCGCAGCTGAGGCCACGGGCGGGAATCCGCAACCAGCTCAAGAAGCGACTGATGCATCGTGGCATACTGCGGATGGGCAGGCGCAAGGCTTGCGATAAAGCGCGGCAGTTCGCCGTTATCCAGCGACAGCTGCCACTGGTTAATGACGGACAGCGCAGGCGTCGCCAGCTTGTACGGCTTACTGCTGTATAACCAGCGGTTGCCGTTCACCGAAATCCCCGCAACAAATTGTAAGTAGCCCATCATGGCATCAGACAGCACCACGTCACGCGCTTGTCCGGTCACGGCAGGATCGGTCAGGAGTTCAACCCAGGTCGTGAACTGCGGCTGAAAACCTGCAATCGCCACTTCAGCCAGCTGCTGCTGGAAGGCACGTACCGCCTCGCGATTTTCCCACATCGGTTTCATATCGCGCGCAGCGTAAAGCAGCGTGAGCTGGTTAATATAAGCGGGAGTATAGCCCGAGGGCAGCCCGGTCATAAGCTGCTGACGTAATGATCCAGTATCGATGCCTTCCGGCAGTGGTTTAATGCCGGCCATGATGGCCGTCGCCGGAGACTGATCCAGCGGTTGTGACAGCGACGTCGGCTGCGCGCCCATCGTCGCGGAGCTGTCAGTCGGTACAATTTCAGGCTCATCGGCCTGAGCGGTAAACAGTGGAGCAAACATCACTGTCAGGCACAAACTCAGCGCAGACAGCTGACGACCACGATTCTTCTTAAGCAACATCCCTTGCCCCCTGTTTTTCACGACATGCCCAGTATTCTGGAGCTTTCCTTCAGTATAGAAAGGCATACACGCTGCTGCCTTGCCTTATGTAAAGAAGTTTAAAGATAACGCAGCCCTGAACACAAGTTAAGTGAATAAAAAAAGCGGCGCATGAGCGCCGCTATTTGTCGCACCCCAGGTTAAGAGGCGTCAGCCGTGCCCGGTAATGACTCCGGTGGCTGCGGGGCGAAACCACGCAGGCCCACGACGTGCACGTGTTCACTGTTCTGGAACACCTTACGCACCAGCTTATAGGTTGTCCCTTTTTCCGGACTGATGTTTTCCGGCGCCGCGATGATGAGCTGCATATCGAGTCGCTCGCAAAGCTCAAACAGCGTGGCGATGGAGCGGGCGTCGAGACGCGCGGCTTCATCGAGGAACAGCAGACGACATGGAGAGATGTCTTTGCCGCGCAGACGACGCGCTTCATCTTCCCAGCTCTGCACCACCATCACCAGAATCGACATACCGGTACCGATGGCTTCACCGGTAGAGAGCGCACCGGATTCCGCGCGCAGCCAGCCGTCTGAGCCACGGTTAACCTCAACTTCCATTTCCAGATAGTTGCGGTAGTCCAGCAGCTCCTCGCCGATGGTTTGCGGCGTACGCTGGCCCATGTCAATCTGCGGATTCAGACGCTGATACAGCTTCGCCAGCGCTTCGGAGAAGGTCAGGCGGTTACTGTTGAACAGATCCTGGTGCTGCTCATGCTGTTCAGACAACACGTCCAGCAGCGTGGAGTGCGCCTCACGCACGTTCACGTTCAGCCTCACGCTGTTGACCTGGCCAAACGACACGCTTTGCAGGCCCTGGTTCAGCTGACGGATACGGTTCTGCTCGCGCTGAATGGTTTTACGAATAATATTCGCCACGCTGCGGGAGCTGATTGCCAGCTTTTGCTCGCGGGAGGTCAGCTCTTCCGTCAGACGGCCCAGCTCGATCTCCATCTGTTCGATCGCTTCAACCGGATCGTCGGTACGGATGATGTCCTGACGGATACGCTCGCGCAAGTGCTGATACACCGCCACGAAGAACTGGATTTTGCGCTCAGGACGCTTCGGATCTTCGGACATGCGCAGCACGTCGCGCAGGTGTTCGTTATCCGCCACCGCCAGACGCAGCGCGCCCAGCGCCTTATCCGACATAGAACGCAGTTCATCGGCCGACAGATACGCCAGCTCGCGGCGGTGCAGACGACGCTCCACGTTGTTGTCTTTCACCATGCGCATCACCGCGCACCAGCCCGCCTTCGCGGTCACAACCTGCTCGCGCATCTCGTGATAGTCACGTTCCAGCTTGCGCAGGCGACGCGTCAGGTTGTCCATCTCCGCTTCACAGAAGGTCAGCGCTTTTTCCAGCTGATTACGACGCGCACGGTTGTTGCTGAGCTGAGCATGCAGCTCATCGCGGCGAATACGTGCCCGCTCTTCTGCACCGCTGTCGGCGCGCACGCCAATGTCCTGCAACTCTTTATGCAGGTCGTTTAACAGCTCTTTCTTGGTGTCGAAGGAGCTTTTCAACGACGCCATCACCTGACTGTACTGGCTCAGCTGTGCGGCGTGAGTACGCATCGCTTCGCGCGCGCGCGTACGTTCCGCTTCCGCCTGCTCAAGGCGCTGGCGCAGCTTTTCATTAAGATCGCTGTTCCCGCTCAGCATTTCTGCTGAATCGGAGTAGCCGAAGTGCGCGCGACGTTGCACCACTTCCGTCAGGGCAAACGCCTGCTGACGCGCTTCGCGCTGCACCTGCTGTGACCAGGCGTAATCCTCTTTTAACTGTTCAAACTGTTCCGGGTCGCTCTGGAGAACGGAAACCATCGGCTCCAGCTTCGCCAGCTGATTGCCGTGCTGCTGCACAAAGCGCGCGGCTTCCTGCGCCTCGTCCAGTCGTTCCTGAATTTCATCCACGCGGTCGGCGAGCGTATCGTCCGCCAGCAGGTTCAGGCGTGGCAGAATGCGGTTAAGCGCCGCAACGCCCTCTTTCGCCTGCTCGAACTGGACGCGGCTCTGCTGGTTGTCATTTTCATGGCTAGCCAGCGCACGCTCCAGCTCACCGCGGCGGGTGTTGAGCTTGCGAATTTCGGCTTCCGGATCGGGCTCAAAGGCCACGCCCAGATGGCTGCCGATAAAGCGGCTGAACGCCTGATGCAGACGCTGCGTTTTTTGTACATCAAACGACAGGGTCGCAAAACGTTCAGAAAGCGTTTCGCGCTCGGCATGCAGGCTTTCAATGCGGCTTTCACGCGCGGCGCGGCCAAACAGCGGCAGTTCCGGGAAGCGCGAATAGCGCCACTGGCGATCGGCGATTTTCACCACCACCGCTTTTTCCAGCTCGTCAACGCTGAATACGCTGTCATCAAACGACTGCGGATCTCCTTCGATGAGGTAGAGATCTTCCGGGCAGTCTTCCAGCCCTGCAAGCTGGTCAGAAATCAGCGACAGATCCGGCACCACAATCGCGTTACGGGATGGACCGTACAGCGCGGAGAAGTACGGCGCATCGTCCAGACCAACATCGTCGTAAATTTCAGACAACAGCACGCCGCCGAAACGCTCGGCTAAGGCATTCAGACGCGGATCTTCTGAGCCGCCTGGCTGGCTTAAACGCTCGATCTCCTCATCGACGTCACGCTTGCGCGCGCCCACTTCGTCACGCTCAACAATCGCTTCACGCTCACGCTCCAGCAGCTGTTGCATGTATTCGGTGACGTCCTGGCTGGAGGCAAACTCCTGGCCACACTGTTCGCTGAGCTGGTTCAGGCTGCTTTGTGCAGCCAGCCAGATCGGCGCACGCTGTAAGAGCGTCGTCGAACGGGACTGAAGCTGTTCCAGCTCCTGACGCAGCGTCATGCGCTGTTCGCTGGCATTCGATACGGTATCGGACAGGGCCGCAATACGCGCTTCCAGTTCCTGATGCAGGGCCTCAAGCTCGTCGAAATCGTAATTTTTACCCTGACGCTTGCAGAATTCCGCCAGCAGACGCTCGGCTTCCTGCTGTTCACGCAGACGCTGTTCCAGCTCGTTCAGGCGCATGCGCAGCGGCTGCACCTGTTCGGCCAGATGGCGTTGATTGACGCCGTCGCGCAGCAGCTCACGGGCAACGTCCCACGCTTCGTTACGCGCCAGCGGACCGTTAATCGCCACCACCAGCTGGTACGCCTGCTCAAACTGGCTATGCGCCGTTTGCGCCACGCTCATTTTCTGATCGAGAGAAAGCAGTTTCTCAGTGGCTTCCTGCTCTTTGGCCTGGAAGGTATCCAGCCATTCGTCAGCGCTTTCCGGGGTCAGGTCCGGCAGATGGCACAGCTCTTTGGCACGCTGCAACGCCTGCAACGCCTGGTTGTACTGAATCGCACGCGTCTGCTGCACGTCCAGCGCCTGCTGGTAGTCAGCGAGCTGGCTTTTCAGCTCATCCACTTCCAGCTCGGCGGCTTCCGCGCGGGCTTCGTTCTCTTCCTGCAATTCGGCAGCTTCGGCCACCACTTCATTTTGCTCTTCAAGACGAATTTGCAGCTCATCAAGATCGGCTTCGTAGCGCTCGATTTTTTCCTGCTGACGCAGCGCGGTCTGCACCAGATTCAGATGATCGCTGGCCGCCTGGTAATCGGCTTCCAGATCCCCTTCCGCACCATTGTGCTCGCCCAGTTCGCGCGCCATTTCGACATGCTTATACTGCTCGGCCACCAGCTGTTTGCGGGAGGTAAACAGCTCGCGGCGATACTCCAGCGCCTGATCGAGATGAATACGGCGCTCGTTGGCGTGGCGCATATAGTCCGCCGCCACGTAGTTGGTGGCTTCGCTGATCAGGTGCTTAAACAGGTCCCGGTCAGACTGCGTAACGCGAATCGCTTCCAGCGTCATGCGGTTTTCACGCAGCGCGGCTTCCATATCCTGGAAGGCCTTACGCACGCCGCTGTTTTCCGGCAACAGGTAGTCGCGCAGGGAGCGGGTAATGGCGCTGGAGATACCGCCGTACAGGGAGGCTTCAATCAGACGGTAGTATTTACTACGATCTGACGCGCTGCGCAGACGACGGGCTACCACGCCGAGATCGAACATCAGAGAGTGGTAGTCGGTAATGGAATTAAACTGCTTAAACTGCACGCCTTCGATAGCTTCCAGCTTGTCTTTCAGCTCCTGGAGCGTCAGGACGCGCGCCTGACGTTCATTCAGGGTTTCCGTCAGCAGCGCGGTTGGCTGTACGGAGGTAGGCAGCCCCTGGATCGCAAACGGTTTGATATCTACTTTACGATCGCGGCCGGCAACCTGTTGCAGACGCACGCCTACAACCACGCGCTGATGGCGGGAGTTGATCACGTCCAGCACTGAATAACAAACGCCCGCTTTCAGCTTACCGTGCAGACCTTTATCACGAGAGCCGCTCGTGGCGCCCGCTTCAGTGGTGTTACGGAAGTGCAGCAGGGTCAGGTCAGGTATCAGCGCCGTCACGAAGGCCGCCATGGTGGTGGATTTACCCGCCCCGTTACCGCCGGAGAGCGTTGTCACCAGCTCATCCAGATCGAAGGTTCGGGCAAAGAAGCCGTTCCAGTTAATCAGCGTCAGTGAGCGAAATTTACCGCGTTCAATCATTACTCTTCCTCCCCGCTATCCGGCTGATTCTCTTCGTGCTCGTCATTGAGCTGCAAATGGTTTTCCACCGGCATCGCTTCACCGTCACGGATCATGCGCAGCTGCGCTTCACGCGCATCATCACCCGCACGCACGTCGGCGCCAAAACGGAAGACCGATTCGGTGATGCGGAACTTGCTGCTGTCGTGACCCATGAACCAGACCATTCCCAGACGGCGTAGACGGTTAAGGGATGAGCGAACTTTTTCCTGTAATTTCTGACGGTCCAGATCGGACCCCGTTGAGCGGTTATTCACCAGCTTGAGCAGCTTGCTTTCATCCGCCAGCGACAGCAGCTCATCGTATAGCTCCTGCTGGGTGAAGATCCCTTCATTCGCCAGACGTTCCGGGCTGAGATAGAGGTAGCAGAGAATTTTGCCGACCATCATATCCAGTTCGGAAAGCACCGAGCGCGGAATAAGCGTGGTAGAGCGCGGACGCAGGTAGAAAAACCCTTCCGGCGCGCGGATCAGCTCAACGTTATAGCGAGCGTAAAACTCTTCCAGGTACTCCTGAAAGTCCATCAAAAAGGCGTGATTATCCAGCTCGTCAAGGCCAATGTGACGACCGGCACGCAGCTGGCTGTCCAGCGCCGGAAACAACGGATTCGCCAGCGCCTGTGCCAGCTTAACTGGCATCACTTGTTCAATATTTGTCAATGACATGCGCCTGTACCTTGGCTCCGTAATCGTTAATCGGCTGCCACTTCGGCGGCAGTCCGGTGAAATCGGCTTGTGCGATGCCCAGGCGCACCGCCTGGTCTACAACAATGCGGGCAACATCGAAGTGGCGCGCGCGCGGATACTGCGCCAGATAGTCGCGTACCACGAGGCCAAGATCCAGCGGTGCTTGTCTGGTTTTGTAGACAGCGAGCTGTTCTTCGATCATCGCCGCAAGCTGCTCGCGAATTTCGTTAAATTCTTCGTATTCCAGATCCGGCGGCAGTTCACCGGTGACCTCTTCATCGCGCAGCGCCATCTCTTCGTCGCGCATATCCAGCAGACGATCGGCGTTGGCGTAGGTCAGCGCCCACGGCGCATCGAAATAGGTCTGTACCGACTGGCGCAGACGTTGAGCAAAGACGCGATTCTTATCCATATCGATGGCGGTACGGATAAATTTATGCACGTGGCGATCGTAACCGATCCACAGGTCGATTGACTGCTGGCCCCAGCTGATAATGCGGTCAAGCTTGCTCTGCAAATCAAACACCAGACGGTCGATAAAATGCAGATCGTCGTGCGCCATTGTCGCGTCCTGGATGCGCAGCAGATTGGCCTGTAGCTTATCCCCCGCCGCCTCCAGCGTATCCTGCAACTCACGCAGCGTACCGGACGTTTCTGACAGCAAGAGTTCACAGCTGGAGATAGCCGCACGCCAGTCTTTATTAAGCAGTTGAGCGATATCGTCTTTCACCTGCTGCTGCTGTTCGTCCATCAGACGTTGAGTCAGATCGATACTGTCGAAAATCTCGGCGACCGAGTATTTCAGCGGCGCGTAAACGTTGCGATGCCAGTGGAATTCGTCACCGTTTTCATCAGCCGCGTCGGCGGCACGCTTCAGCTCACCTGCAACAATAGAGAGCTGCATGGAGAGACGCAGCGTGGAAAATTCGCGCTGGCGGATGTAATAGTCGGTAATGCCAATGCCCAGTGGCGTAAGACGATAGATGGCGTTTCCTTCCGCCTGCTCGCTGGTAAAGCGGTTCAGCAGACGTTGACGCACCATATCATTGATTGCGTTGTTGGCACGCACGCTAATGGTTTCGCTGGTTTGCTCAAACGCATCACTGACGTGGCGGAACGCATCCACCAGTTCGCCTTCACTCATTTCGCCATCCAGGCGTTCGCCGTTTAGCGTCGCAACCGCCAGCAGGAATGAGAGTCTGTCTACCGGCAGCGAGATGGAGAAATCGTTTTTCCTGGCCCAGGCAACCAGTTCAGGGACTGTCTGGGAAAATTCACTCATAGATTATCCTTGCATCTGCGGCTTGCGCGCGGTGACGTGTATATAGCGGCCAAGGCTCAGATAAGGCTCCTGGCGGCAGTACCGCGTCTCTATTTCTGTTAAGGCGTCTAAACAGTCATCCTGTTTTTGTTTATCACGCAGATAATCATGAAACACCCTCACGCCGGTTTTGCCGGTAATTTCCCAACCGATCTCCTCCAGCCAGCCATAGACCTGCTGCGGTTCACGGGGGAAATCCGGTGAAAGCGTGCGTCGTTTCTTTTTATACATGCCCTGCTGTACGTAGCCAAAATTGCCGACCAGCACGTTTCGCATTAGCAGGCCGTTGGCATTGTAAAACATCAGCGATAACGCACCGCCCGGGCGCAACATCGACCACAGCGTTTTTAACATCGCCTGGGGTTCGGCGATCCATTCGAGCACAGCATGAAACAATATCAGATCAACCTGCGTTTCCAAATGCTGCGGAATGTCCTGAGCGGCGCAATGTATAAAATGCATGTTGTCGCTCACACCTTTCTCTTCTGCCGCTCGCCCGGCGCGCGCAACCATCTCGGCAGAAAGATCGCAAAGCGTGACGTGATGTCCCCGCTGCGCCATCAGAATTGCAGTCTGACCTTCCCCACCGCCGGCATCCAGCACGCGCAACGGTCGGTCACCGAATTCAGCCAGCAGCTTGTCCAGATCCTGCCAGAGGATCGTCTGACGAAGCTGACCTTTGGTGGTGCCATAAATGTTGCGCGAAAACTTTTCCGCGATGTCATCAAAATTGCGATCCCGCATTGGGAGGGTTCCACTCACTGCAAAACCGCTATTTTGTCACACCCGCGCGGAGAATGAACCACTCTGGTGTAATATCACCGACAATCGCCTGCTGTATGGTTAAAAAAGGAACCAAAAAGGATGCTTTTTACCCTAAAAAAATATATCGGAGGCATGATGCTTCCCCTTCCCCTGCTGTTGCTTCTCATCGCGCTGGGGCTGGCAATGATATGGTTTAGCCGCTTTCAGAAAAGCGGTAAATCCCTTGTTACCGTGGGCTGGCTGGCGCTGCTGTTACTCAGCCTGCAACCGGTCGCTGACGGTTTATTACGTCCGATTGAAAACACCTACCCGACGTGGCAGGGAAATCAGAAGGTGAGCTATATCGTGGTGCTGGGCGGCGGGTATACCTGGGATCCGAACTGGGCGCCCAGCTCGAACCTGATCAACAACAGCCTGCCGCGCCTGAACGAGGGGATCCGCCTGTGGCTGGCCAATCCTGGATCGAAGATGATCTTCACGGGCGCTGCGGCAAAAACCAACCCGGTCAGTACCGCTGAAGCAGGAGCAAGAGTGGCTGAATCGCTTGGCGTACCGCGTTCCGCCATCATCACGCTGGATAGCCCAAAAGATACCGAAGAAGAGGCGGCGGCGGTGAAACAGGCCATCGGTGATGTACCGTTCCTGCTGGTGACCTCTGCTTCACACCTGCCGCGCGCAATGATCTTCTTTGAGAAGCAGGGCCTGCATCCGCTTCCTGCTCCGGCAAACCAGCTGGCCATTGACGCCCCGCTCAATCCGTGGGAACGGATAATCCCGTCCCCGGTATGGCTGATGCACAGCGACCGCGTCGGCTACGAGACGCTTGGCCGCTTGTGGCAGTGGCTTAAAGGTTCGTCAGGCAAGCCAGGGCAGGAGTGATTTTGCGGCCAGATCGAAACTGGCGCGATTAAAGCGCCCGGTGTTGACCAGTTGCGCCACCTCATCCCAGAGAAGATAGAGCCAGCGTCGCCAGAGAAAGGCCTCCGCAACGGGGGCGCGCTGAAGATAGTGCCAGAGCAAATCTTCCGCCGCCCCGCCCTCGCTCAGCCTGAACAGTTCGTACTCGCGCGGCGCCCAGAGCATGATCCCCGGCCCGACCATCGCCAGCAGTTGGTCGCTGCGCGAGTCTTTAAGCATACTGCGTAGCGTGAAGTTGCCGTGAACCAGCACGCAGTTGTCGTTAAAACCCTCAAACAGCGCCGGCAGACATTCCCGGGTGCGGAACAGAATACGTTTGTCCTGCATCGTTAAGCCGGTGTTGTTGAACTGGTTCAGCGTGCCCCACAGCACTTCGACACGCTGGCGATACCACAGCGGCCACAGGTTTTCCTGGGTGCTGTCTACCGCGCCAACAAGACCCCGGCTGTCCTGCCGATGCCAGGCAAGCAGAGCCTCGACAATCTGATCTTTCAGCTGTTCCCAGCGCTCCGGTGTACGCGTCGGGGCTTCAACAGAAACCCCGCGTAAACGCTCGATAAGCAGAACATCCGGGCCGGGATGCTCCTCATGGGTCATCACGCCGTAGACCGTCGGAATACGGACAGTCCCTTCCCGCGCCAGCATCGACATTTTCCAGGCCAGCTGTCTGGCGACGCCCGGCGAGGTAAAACTTCTGGCCATCAGCGGCATGGGGTTTCCCTGACTGTCATACAACGACCAGAGTGCGGTATCGGCCTTTTCATTCACGCATTCCACCCGGCTTAGCTTTTCGCCAAGGAGATGGCTGAGTTCAGCACGCAGCTGTTCCATATGAGATTACCCCCATTAAGACTACTGCTTTTATAATGAGCGCGCGAAACCCGGATGTCACCCGGTAGAGATCAATAATGAAAAAGAAAAGGAAAATCGCCTGGCGGGAGAGCATCCCCCCAGACGAGGGGATGCCAGCGAATTAACGCATTTCGACGCGTACGCGCTCGAGATCTTCAGGGGTATCCACGCCGGTGCCGGGGATTTCCTGGGCAACCGCAACGTGAATTTTCTCGCCGTACCACAGCACGCGAAGTTGTTCGAGCATTTCAATATGCTCCAGCGGGCTTGGTGCCCAGGCGACGTAGCGACGAATAAAGCCGGCGCGGTAGCCGTAAATACCGATGTGGCGCAGGAAGGTTTCGCCGATTGTCTCTTTCGATTGCGCGAAACGATCGCGATCCCACGGAATGGTGGCGCGGGAGAAATAGAGCGCGTAGCCCTCTGCGTCCATGACCACTTTCACCGCATTCGGATTGAACGCCTCTTCAGCGTGGTGAATCGGCACCGCGAGGGTTGCCATCCCGACCTGACGCCGAGCCAGGTTGTCGGCCACCTGACGGATAATCGCCGCCGGGATCATCGGCTCATCGCCCTGCACGTTCACAATCACCGTCTCGTCGCTGAAACCGCATTTTTCGACGACTTCCGCCAGGCGCTCGGTGCCTGACTGATGATCGGCACGGGTCATGCACACTTCCCCACCCGCGGCCTCAACCGCTCGTGCGACATCCGGGTGATCGGTGGCGACGATGACACGTCCGGCGCCCGATTCGCGTGCCCGTTCAAGGACATGCACAATCATCGGTTTGCCATTGATATCCACCAGCGGTTTACCTGGCAGGCGCGTTGAAGCATAACGCGCAGGGATAATGACAACAAAACTCATGGTTTGATCTCTTCTGCCACCAGTGAACGGGCTTCATTTTCCAGCAGGACCGGAATACCGTCACGCAGCGGGAACGCCAGGCTGTCCAGTTTGCAAATCAGCTCTTGTTTATCCTGGCTGTAATACAGTTTGCCGTTGCACACCGGGCAGGCAATAATTTCTAGTAAACGGTGATCCATAGTTCCTCCGTATGGGTAATCCCTAAAGCTTATCATATTCCCTTTTCAGGGAGTGTCTGTTTCCCAGCCATCTCGACAGGTCGCAAACAGCTCCACAGGCACGCGACCGAGTACAATTTCATGCGCCCCCTGCCAGCGCGCAAATTCACTGAGCGCAGTCGTTAACCCTTTTTCCAGGCCAGCCGTCACCTTTATGCCCTCTTCCAGCCAGAGCGCGATAATTTCAAGCATGCCGGTTTTACGGTGCATTTTAGCGTCCATGCGCCCGACAAGCTGTCCTTTGTGCAGCAGCGGCAAAACAAAATAACCATACTGACGCCTGGGCGCCGGGGTGTAGCATTCCAGACGGTAGCTGAAATCAAACAGCTGTTCGGCCCGCTTTCTGTCCCAGACAACGGGGTCGAACGGCGACAGCACGGCACTGTGGGTCGCCTGGAGTTTGCCCTCCTGCGCCTGCGCCAGCAGAGGGAACAAATCCGCATGCAGCCACATTTCACCTAACGACTCTACCGAGACCGGCATGACGCGCTGTTCGCGCTGCCACGTTTCGAGCAGTGGTTTTAGCTGCGGCTGACGCAGACGATAATAATCCGCCAGCCACTGCGGGAGGAAGATGCCAAGGCTGCGGGCGCTGTTCCCGAGCATGATGGCTTCGGCTACCTCCTGAGACAGCAGGTCACGCGTATCGTCCCAGTGAGGCATAACGCGGTGCGTGAGGTCATAGACGCGCTGAAAGTTGCGGCGCTCGACCACCATCACTTTGCCCGACGTAAACAGCCCTTCAAGATGGCGTTTGTGCGGTTTCCACTCCCACCATCCGCTGGCGCCTTTTCGCGGGTGTTCAAAATCCGCGGAGCGTACCGGACCGTTTTTCTGAATATGGGCAATCAGTTGTTCTATTTCATCCGCGTGTTCCACCATCCACTCCTGGCGGTATTTCCAGCCCATTTTGTCCGGGGCGAGCATGCGGTGACGCACCAGTGCAAAATCGCTGCGCGGGAGAAAACAGGCTTCATGCGCCCAGTATTCCATCAGTTCGCCCTGACTCAGCGCATTATCCAGCCACTGCGGAGGATAGTTTCCCAGGCGGCTAAACAGGACCAGATACGGGCTACGCGCCACGATGTTAATGGTGTCGATTTGCAGCAACGACATGCGTTGCACGGTAGAGAGGATATCAGCTGGCTGCGCGCGGCGGCGGGGCTTTTTCAGAAGCCCCTGGGCGGCAAGATGCAGGTTTCGTGCGGCTGCAAGTGAGAGTTGCGGTAGAGACATGCGTTTTCCTGTCAGTCAAAGCGCCACCGGAACCGCGTAGAAGTTACTGCACTAACGCGAGCAGTTCCTTGAGCAAATGTTCCGGCTGTTCGCCGCTGAGTTCAGCGTCAACCGGCAGATACCACCAGTTTTCTTTCGCAAAGGCCCGGCATTTTACCGCGTCTTTTTCCGTCATGATCAGCGTCTGTCCCGGCGCTGCCAGCCTTTCAACCTCTTCGGCAACTAACGCCTGGTGATCGGCGAGCGGCACCCGTTTATCAAGCTTTGCGCCGCACTTCTCCAGCGTTGCGAAGAAACGCGGCGGATGACCTATACCGGCCATCGCAACCAGATGTTCCAGTTGCGCGACGTCTTTACGCTCGCCGGTCAGCATATTTACGGCCTGTCCGGGACGAAGAAGCATCGGGATTTCGCTCGCTCTGGCTTCACCACCGTTCACAATCACGGCATCAACGGTTTTCAGGCGCGACGCACGCTCGCGCATTGGACCGGCTGGAAGCCACCAGCCGTTGCCAAAACGCCGAACGCCGTCAATGACCACGATCTCTTTATCACGCGCCAGCGCGTAATGCTGCAAACCATCATCGGTAATGATGATTTGTACATCATGCTCCGCAAGCAGTGCCTTCACGGCATCACTGCGCACCGGCGATACCGCAACCGGCGCGCCGGTACGCTGGTAAATCAGTACCGGCTCATCACCGGCTTCAGCGGTTGTCGTAGCTGGGCTCAGCACCAGTGGATACTGCGCCGATTTACCACCGTAACCGCGTGAGACAACTCCCGGGCGGATACCGCGCCTCTGGAGCTGCTCTGCCAGCCAGATCACCACCGGGGTTTTGCCGTTTCCACCCGCCGTCAGGTTGCCGACCACCACTACCGGTACCGGTGCGCGCCAGGCGCGCTTGATCCCAAGGCGGTAAAGCAGACGAATAGCACCGCTCACCAGGCCATACAGCCAGGAGAGCGGGAGAAGCAGCACCCACAGAGGGGATTCACCCGACCAGATGCGTGCAATCATTGACCGAACTGCATTTTATGAAGCTGCGCGTAAACACCACGCTGTTCCAGCAGGTCCGCATGGCTGCCGCGTTCAACGATCACGCCATCTTCCACCACCACGATTTCGTCAGCCTGTTCGATGGTCGACAGACGGTGCGCGATAACCAGCGAGGTACGGTTTTTCTGTAATTCATCCAGAGCAGACTGGATAGCGCGTTCAGATTCCGTATCCAGTGCGGACGTTGCTTCATCGAGGATCAGAATCGGACTGTTGCGCAGCAGCGCACGGGCAATCGCGATACGCTGACGCTGACCACCGGAGAGCAGCACCCCGTTTTCGCCAATGATCGTATCCAGACCGTTATCCATTTTGTTAATGAAGTCCATCGCATAGGCCATACGCGCCGCATTCTCGATCTCTTCACGGCTGTACTCTTCGGTACGGGCATACGCAATGTTGTTCGCCACCGTATCGTTGAACAGATGCACGTTCTGCGATACCAGCGCGACCTGGTTACGCAGCGACTGGAGGGTATATTCCCGCAGGTCGTGACCATCAAGCAGGATCTCGCCCTGGTCGATATCGTAGAAACGGGTAATCAGGCTGGCAATGGTCGACTTGCCCGAACCGGAACGACCGACCAGCGCGACGGTTTTACCCGCCGGGATGGACAGGCTGATATCACGCAGCGCCGGCACTTCACGGCCTGGATAGGTAAAGGTCACGTTACGGAATTCCAGGTCGCCTTTAGCGCGCTCGATCACGCGTGTACCTTCATCTTTTTCCTGTTCGGAATCGAGGATGCTGAACAGCGTCTGACAGGCTGCCATCCCGCGCTGGAACTGGGCGTTGACGTTAGTCAGCGATTTCAGCGGACGCATCAGCGCGATCATGGATGAGAACACCACGGTAATGGTACCCGCAGTCAGGGTTTCCATGACGCTCGGGAAGCTTGCGGCATACAGGACGAAGGCCAGGGCCAGAGAGGCAATCAGCTGAATGATCGGATCGGAAATCGACGAGGCCGATACCATTTTCATCCCTTGCAGACGCATTCTGTTGCTGACCTTGTCAAAGCGTTTGGTTTCGACTTCCTGACCGCCGAAGATCAACACTTCCTTATGGCCTTTCAGCATCTGCTCGGCGCTGGTAGTCACCTGCCCCATCGTATTCTGCATATTTTTACTGATGTTGCGAAAACGCTTTGATACCACGCGGATCGCGATGGAGACAATCGGCGCCAGCACAATAAGGATCAGCGACAGTTGCCAGCTGTAATAGAACATCATCGCGAACAGGCCGATGATGGATGCGCCTTCACGCACAACGGTAATCAGTGCGCTGGAAGAGGACGACGCAACCTGCTCTGAATCGTAGGTAATACGCGACAGCAGGGTACCGGTTGACTGCTTGTCAAAGAATGAGACCGGCATCCCCATCATATGGCTGAATAACCGACGGCGCATGGTCATCACCACTTTACCGGATACCCAGGAGATGCAGTAGCTGGATACATAGCTGGAGATTCCGCGTAAGATCATCAGCCCAATAACCACCAGCGGCATCCATAGCAGCACTGATCGATCCGTTTTACCGAAACCGTCATCCAGTAACGGTTTGAGAAGCGATAACATAAACGTATCGCTGGCTGCGTTGAGGATTAACGCTACGCCCGCCACGATCAAGCCTGCTTTGAAAGGAGCAATCATCGGCCAGAGCCGGCGGAACGTTTGCCACGTGGAGAGATCTTTGTCGTTATGCATTCAAAAAACCAGCATTTGTTGAAATAGCCGCATATTCTACCCGTTATCTACGGGCGCGCCAAACCACTGATGATACCAACGCGGTAAATAGTGTTCACGTAAGCGGCGAATTTGCCGACTTTGGTGCGAAAACGTCACAGATATCTGTCCGGACTGCGGAGTATCAAGCCAGAGATATCCCTCAGTTCGATAGCGCCTGACTACTTTGATGGAAGGGAAACGCCACGCGTTATAGCGGGCCATCGAGGCCAGCGAAACCTGTCCCTCCACGCGCTGTAGCAGCGGTGTTGAAGATGACGTGTTACTTCCATGATGCGGCACCTGAATCAGTGTAGACGCTAGTTGACGCCAGCGGTGGCTCAGCATTGCCAGTTCTGCCTGCCCTTCAATATCTCCGGTCAGTAAAACGCTTTGTTCGCCGTCATCGATTTTTACCACGCAGGAGCGGTTGTTACCTTTTGCCGAGGTATTTTCGGGTGGCCAGTGCACGGAGAACGTTAAACCCTGCCACTGCCATCGCTCTCCACGAAAGCAAGGAAGATGCCCGGCCCAGGATAAGGGGCTTCTGATCCACATTGCGGGCCAGGCAGCTTTTAGCGATGCCAGTCCCCCCGCGTGGTCGAGATGTTCATTGCTCAGGATCACCCCTTCCGGCCTCAGATGATGCCAGCGTAGCCAGGGGATAATCAGCTGCTGCGCACTGTCCCCACCGGGCCATGCCAACCCAGTGTCATACAGAATGGCCTTCCCGTGACGCTCAATGACCATCGCCAGCCCCTGCCCTACATCCAGCATATGCAGGGACCAGCTGTCTGTTTTGGCCCTGTGCCAGAGGGGAAATGCCAGCACCACGCTGCCTGCCAGACAGACTGCGGGTACTGCGCTGAAGGCCCTGAATCGCCAGCCAATGATCAGCAGCCACGGCAGTAACGTCAGGTATTGCCAGCGTTCATCAACGTCCTGCCAGCCATTCGGTAAACGCATCAATAGCCAGAAAAGCCCTGCCAGAGATTTATCGGCAGCCAGCCAGACGATACTTTCCAGCGTCGCCATCGGAAACAGATGCAGAAACATGCCGAGCAGGATCAGCGGAACTGAGATAAACGTGACCAGAGGAACGGCAAACAGATTCGCCGCCAGCGAGGAGAGAGTGAAACCATGGAAAATCAGCACCTGAAGCGGCAACAGAAGCAGCAGCATACCGACCTGCAAATACAACAGCGTAACCAGCGGCCGCAGGTACCGGCCACGTTGCCAGAGCGGGAGAGGCAACCACTGATACCAAAAAATAAGCGCGGCGACCGCAAACGCTGATAGCGCCAGGCTTTGTGACAGGACCGCCAGTGGATCGAAAACCAAGATCGCCGCCACGCAGGTAAGCCATACCTGCCAGGGCGACCACTGGCGACCGCTCATTTTTAACACCGCCAGTACCACAAGCGCGATAACCGTGCGCAGCGCAGGCGGCTGTAAGCCTGTTAGCCATGCGTAAAACGCGGCAAAAATCAGCCCTGCCAGCAAGGGGATTTGCCAGATAATCCAGCGGCCCGGCAGGAAGAACTGGATGCCTCGCGCCAGAAACCAGATGACAGAAGCGGCCAGCGCAATATGCAATCCCGAGATTGCCATCAGATGCATCGTTCCGGTCTCACGCATCAGATTTTTTATCTCCCGCGAGACCGACAGCCGCTCCCCCATTCCCAGCCCCAGTATCACAGGTCCCCACTGATATGCTGAAAGCGTACTCTGTAGTGATGTCAGGTACTGCGCACGCAGGCTACAGCCTTCGTCAACGAGCGCCGCATGGGTAAACCGTCCACTCAGCGTCTGATGTCGGGCAAAGGCATTTTTCTGTGAATCATAGCCGCCATCGTTGAGTTCTCCGTGTACCGCCCTGAGCCGCAGGGTCATTGCCCAGCGTTGACCCACGCAGACGTTTTGCGGCAGATAGTTGCCATACAGCGCCACGCCCATGGCAGCCCACACACGTTCTCCATTGAGGCTGATAATCCTTCCCTGATGCATCGTTGCGCCGTCCGTTGCGGTAATGACCACCTCGGCCTGCTGCGGAACTTTCGTTAAATGGTTCATCGGCCACACGCTTTCCTGAGCGGCCAGGATCCCCCAGCACATAAAAAGCAATGCGAAGCCTGAAAACCTGAGCCATTTTCTCTGCTGTACTGATAACGCAATTCCTGCGGCAATCAGCAACCAGACAATATGCAAATCTGGCAAAACGGGTAACCAATAGAGCGGGATTATGGCCAGAATGGCGCACATACTGATAACGTGGATCCCCATCTTCACCTCCATGTTTCAGGCGATTATGCGGCGGGACTGATGCGTCGTCAGACAGAAAAGGCGTGATTTACAGCGGACGCTGCAACGTTTTTTAGCGTTTACAGTAAAGAGAAAATTTAAATGCGGCGCGTATTCAGAAATGCAGGGGCGGGATACAAAAAAAGCACCCTAAGGTGCTTTCTTTAAACTCAGTTTAACCCTGATGATTAAACTCAGTTACCGTAAATATTGGCGCGATCGCGCAGTTCTTTACCCGGCTTAAAGTGCGGAACATACTTTCCTTCCAGCTCCACTTTATCGCCAGTCTTCGGGTTACGCCCGGTACGTGGTGCACGATAGTGCAGGGAAAAACTACCGAAACCGCGGATTTCAATGCGCTCGCCCTGGGCAAGAGTGGTAGCCATATGCTCCAGCATCTCTTTAACGGCATCTTCCACAGCCTTGGCAGGGATATGCGGTTGCTGACTGGCAAGTCTTTCAATCAATTCTGACTTGGTCATGATTCCTCCGGTTCCTTTCAAACCCATTAGCTGAACAGCTTATTAAACAAGGGCGGCCGTAGCCGCCCTTTGTTATTGATTACAGGACGAATCCTGCAATCTGTCAAGTCTGCTCTCCATCCTTCGCGCTGTAAATGCGTTACAGCTCAAATGATGGTGCGAACCTGAACTTACTCGCCTTTAGCTGCTTTGAAAGCTTCAGCCATTGCGTTGTTAGAGAAGTTTGCATCTTCCTGTTTGTTCACAGTTGCGATTGCATCTTTCTCATCAGCTTCGTCTTTAGCACGAACAGACAGGCTGATTGCACGGTTCTTACGGTCAACACCGGTGAACTTAGCTTCAACGTCGTCACCAACGCTCAGAACCAGAGTTGCATCTTCAACGCGGTCACGTGAAGCTTCGGAAGCGCGCAGGTAACCTTCAACGCCGTCAGCCAGTTCTACGGTTGCGCCTTTAGCGTCAACAGCAGTCACTTTACCGTTTACGATTGCGCCTTTCTTGTTCAGTGCAACCCAGTTGTTGAACGGATCTTCTGCAAGCTGTTTAACGCCCAGGGAGATACGCTCACGCTCTGCGTCAACTTGCAGAACAACTGCTGCGATTTCGTCGCCTTTTTTGTATTCACGAACTGCTTCTTCGCCTGCAACGTTCCAGGAGATGTCAGACAGGTGAACCAGGCCATCGATGCCGCCGTCCAGGCCGATGAAGATACCGAAGTCAGTGATAGACTTGATTTTACCTTCAACACGGTCACCCTTGTTGTGGGTTTCCGCGAACTGCTGCCATGGGTTGTTTTTGCACTGCTTCAGGCCCAGGGAGATACGACGACGTTCTTCGTCGATATCCAGAACCATCACTTCCACTACATCACCAACGTTAACAACTTTGGATGGGTGGATGTTTTTGTTGGTCCAGTCCATTTCGGAAACGTGCACCAGACCTTCAACGCCTTCTTCGATTTCAACGAAGCAGCCGTAGTCAGTCAGGTTGGTTACGCGACCAGTCAGTTTAGTACCTTCTGGGTAACGCTTAGCGATAGCTACCCATGGATCTTCGCCCAGCTGTTTCAGGCCGAGGGATACACGAGTACGCTCGCGGTCGAACTTCAGCACTTTAACAGTGATTTCGTCGCCCACGTTCACGATTTCGCTTGGGTGCTTAACGCGTTTCCACGCCATGTCGGTGATGTGCAGCAGGCCATCAACGCCGCCCAGGTCAACGAATGCGCCGTAGTCAGTGAGGTTCTTAACGATACCTTTGACTTCCATGCCTTCCTGCAGGTTTTCCAGCAGCTGATCGCGTTCTGCGCTGTTTTCGGATTCGATAACGGCACGACGGGAAACAACAACGTTGTTACGCTTCTGGTCCAGCTTGATTACTTTGAACTCAAGCTCTTTGCCTTCGAGGTGCAGGGTGTCACGGACTGGACGAACGTCTACCAGAGAACCTGGCAGGAACGCACGAATACCATTCAGCTCAACAGTGAAGCCACCTTTAACTTTGCCGTTGATAACACCGACCACAGTTTCAGCTTCTTCGTAAGCTTTTTCCAGCGTGATCCATGCTTCGTGACGTTTAGCTTTCTCACGAGACAGCAGGGTTTCGCCGAAGCCGTCTTCTACTGCGTCCAGAGCAACGTCAACTTCGTCACCTACCTGGATTTCCAGCTCGCCCTGGGCGTTTTTGAACTGCTCAGCCGGGATGGCAGACTCAGATTTCAGACCGGCGTCAACCAGTACAACGTCTTTGTCGATAGCAACAACAACGCCACGAACGATGGAACCCGGACGGGTTTCGATTTCTTTTAAGGATTCTTCAAACAGTTGAGCAAAAGATTCAGTCATGTTTAATCTTCAGGTTAATATTAACGTCCACCTGGCTCCGTGCCGGATGGGGTTGTTTCACATACCCGCCGTCAATCCATTGCAGCGGGGGTACTGCTAAATCGGTCGCGATTACGCGAGTGCCAGTTTTTGGCGCGCATATTGTAGCGCTTTTTCAATCACTTGCTCAATAGTTAAACTGGTTGAATCCAGCACTAATGCGTCTTGCGCGGGAACAAGTGGTGCGACGGCGCGGTTACGATCGCGGTCATCGCGCTCTTTTATCTCGGATAAAAGGCGATCAAAGTTAACACTAAACCCCTTTTCCTGCAACTGAAGCATGCGGCGATGGGCACGTTCTTCTGAAGAGGCGTCAAGGAAAATTTTCACTGGCGCATCAGGGAATACCACGGTTCCCATGTCGCGGCCGTCGGCGATCAGCCCCGGCGCTTCACGGAAACCGCGCTGGCGACGTAACAGCGCTTCACGAACGCGTGGGAACGCCGCCACCTGAGAGGCCGCATTGGCCACTTCCTGGGTACGGATTTCACCGCTGACATCTTCCCCTTCCAGGATCACTTCAAGGTTGCCATCGGTCGAGACAAAGCGCACATCCAGATGCGCAGCCAGCGGTACCAGCGCTTCTTCAGACGCAACATCCACATGATGATGCAGCGCAGCCAGCGCCAGCACGCGATAGATTGCTCCCGAATCTAAAAGATGCCATTGCAATGCTTCCGCCATCGCTTTGCACAGAGTACCTTTCCCTGCGCCACTTGGCCCATCAATGGTGATTACCGGGGCAATTGCCGTCATCTTTTTCTCCTTAATTAAGGCATACCGTTTACATGAACGCCGCGCATTATACGCGCCAACGTGCGCAACTGTTACCTTTGCGTGCAAATTACGGAATGATTGAAGCAGAGTGTAGAAGAAATGAAAGAGGATGAGTGTCAGAAAGCGTAAGGAAATGCCGCATCAGGTGATGCGGCATACGATCATCAGGCCAGGGTGCTAATGCGCGTCAGCTGTTCGAAGTAGTCCGGGAACGTTTTTGCCGTACACTTCGGATCAAGGATAGTGACTGGCGTATCTGACAACGCCACCAGCGAGAAACACATCGCCATGCGGTGATCGTTGTAGGTGCCAATTTCTGCAAATTGCAGTTTTGCCGGCGGCGTGACGCGAATGTAGTCTTCGCCCTCTTCTACCTCGGCCCCCACTTTACGCAGCTCGGTTGCCATCGCGAACAGGCGGTCCGTCTCTTTCACACGCCAGTTGTAAATGTTTCGCAGCGTGGTGGTGCCTTTCGCAAACAGCGCAGCGGTAGCAATGGTCATCGCCGCATCCGGAATATGGTTCATATCCATATCAATGGCGTTCAGCTCACCGTGGGTACAGGAGATGAAGTCATCGCCCCAGGTCACCACCGCGCCCATTTTTTCCAGCACGTCAGCAAAACGGATATCGCCCTGCACGCTGTTGCGGCCAATGCCCGTCACTTTTACCGTACCGCCTTTAATCGCACCTGCGGCAAGGAAATAGGAGGCGGAGGAAGCATCGCCTTCAACCAGGTAGTGGCCCGGGGACTGATACTGCTGCGCTCCGCGCACCACGAAGCGCTGATAAGACTGGTTTTCCACCTCAACACCAAAGGTGTTCATCAGGTGCAGGGTAATATCAATGTACGGCTTAGAAACCAGGTCGCCTTTAATGCTGATGACGGTGTCCTGTGGTGCCAGCGGTGCGGTCATCAGCAGCGCGGTCAGGAACTGGCTGGAAACGCTACCGTCAACCTCTACATTGCCGCCAGTGAATCCCCCGCGCAGACGCAGGGGCGGGTAATTTTCCTGCTCAAGATAATCAATCTGCGCGCCGCCCTGGCGCAGGGCATCCACCAGATGGCCGATCGGACGCTCTTTCATTCGCGGCTCACCGGTCAGCACAATATCGTTACTCCCCAGACACAGCGCAGCGGCCAGAGGACGCATCGCGGTACCGGCGTTACCCAGGAAAAGCTCCAGCGCTTCAGCAGAATGTAACGCGCCGCCGTTACCGGTGACTTCACAACGGGTACGATCGTCAGACAGCGCGTACTGAACGCCCAACGCTTTCAGTGCATTGAGCATATGGCGCACGTCATCGCTGTCCAGCAGATTAGTGAGGACGGTGGTGCCGTTTGCCAGAGCTGCCAGCAGCAGAGCGCGGTTCGAGACACTTTTTGAACCAGGCAGATTAATGGTGCCATCTACCCGCGCGATAGGTTGTAACGTCAGGGATTCCATGAAACTCAACTCTCAACTCAACATAATAAAAACCCCGCAGGAACGCTGCGGGGGTGAAAAACAGCCAATTAACCGTGACGACGTTCGAAGTCGATCATGAAATCAGTCAGGGCTTTAACGCCTTCCAGCGGCATGGCGTTATAGATAGAGGCGCGCATCCCGCCTACCACACGGTGGCCTTTCAGCGCATGCAGACCCGCCGCGAAGGACTCTTCAAGGAACACGTTATCCAGGTTGCTGTCCGCCAGCTGGAACGGCACGTTCATGCGCGAACGGTTAGTTTTGGCGACATCGTTACGGTAGAAATCGCTCTTGTCGATCACGCCGTACAGCAGTTCAGCCTTTTGCTGATTGATCTTATCCATCTGCGCCACACCGCCTTTTAGCTTCAGCCATTTGAAGACCAGGCCGGAGAGATACCAGGCAAACGTTGGTGGGGTGTTGAACATGGAATCGTTGTCGTTCAGGACGGTGTAATCCAGAATTGACGGGCAAGACTTATGGGCTTTCCCCAGCAGGTCTTCACGCACGATAACGATTGTCAGGCCCGCAGGACCGATGTTTTTCTGGGCACCCGCGTAGATGACGCCGTAGCGGCTGACATCCAGCGGGGTGGACAGAATGGTTGAAGAGAGGTCCGCCGTCACAATGACATTTTCGCCAAAGTCTGGCTCTTCGTGAATGGCAATACCGTCGATGGTTTCGTTCGGGCAGTAGTGAAGATACGCGGCGTTGTCAGAAAGCTGCCACTCACTCATCGGCTTCACGGCGCGCAGACCGTCAACGGTCACTTTGGCATCGATGACATTCGGCGTGCAATATTTATGCGCTTCTTTTACCGCACTGGCCGCCCAGTAGCCCGCATCAACGTAATCAGCGGTGGTTTTGTCGCCCAGCAGATTGAGCGGGATACCCGCAAACTGGCCGCGTCCACCGCCGTGACAGAACAATACTTTGTAGTTCGAGGGAATGTTCAGCAGATCGCGAAAATCCTTTTCTGCCTCTTCCGCCACCTTAATAAACGCTTTACCCCGGTGGCTGACTTCCATCACCGACGTACCCAGACCGTTCCAGTCACACAGCTCCTGTTGAGCCTGTTTGAGCACATCTGTCGGTAACATTGCCGGACCTGAACTGAAATTAAAGACTTGAGCCATTTCCCCTCACCACGCTAAAAGCCATAAGTTATAACTGTGGATATCGGTTTTATCATTCAGTGACACGCGCCGCAATGTCTAAAACTGATGGCCGAAGAAATGTGCCCCTCGTCACACAAAACAATCTGCCGTACCGTTGTCACAAAACCGACAAAATCGCTGTCAGGTGATGCGTTTAGCCCGGCTAACCTTCGTCCATTCTGGATTCGTACAGCGGGGGCATAATTGATGATCGCCCGCCTGCATGACCACCACATGGCTACATTTTATGCAGGCATACTCCCCCGCTTCAGGTACAGTTTTGTATCGCTCGATGAGCATATCCGGCAGGATGCACAGACCGGGCTTCACCTCATCGTCGGGATAGTAATAAACGCTGATTTGACCATTCGTTTCCATAATCGCCAGACGCACCTGCCCCAGTTGCTCAACACTGCTCAGACGGAGTTCCATAAAGAACTCAAACTCCGTCATATTGGCGCTTTGCACATTCTCCCAGGCCAGTTGACCGTCCTCGACGATAACGACCGGCTTCCCTTCAAGCAGATCTTCCAGCTTTTCACTTTTCGACATCAGCCACATGACAAGGCGGTAAAGCAGCGCCAGTGTGACAAAAACGATAAATACCGGCACCATCGGCACATCATCATAGAAGGCGACATCCCCCGCCGCGGAACCCAGCGTCAGGATGATCAATACTTCAAAAAGCGACATCTGCCGCACGCCGCGACGACCGGTGATTTTAAGAAACAGGAAGACCAGAACGAAGGTATACAGACTACGCAGCGCCACTTCGCCTAAAAATTCAGGGGGGACTTTATCAAACGCCATCCGCTGGAGATCGAATGCTTTCATTTTTCTATGCCTTAACAGTGAGTTACTGACAATAAGCATAGCCCAGTCTTTTATTTTCGCCGGAGATAGCACCCGTCACGCAAAACCCGTATCATTGCGCGCTTTACGTACGATAAAAGTGAACGCCATGACTCAAACGTTTATCCCCGGCAAAGACGCCGCTCTGGAAGATTCCATCGCTCGCTTCCAGCAGAAACTGACCGACCTGGGTTTTAACATCGAAGAAGCCTCCTGGCTCAATCCGGTGCCGCATGTCTGGTCTGTGCATATTCGCGATAAAGACTGTGCCCTGTGCTTTACCAACGGTAAAGGCGCGACAAAAAAAGCGGCACTGGCCTCCGCGCTGGGTGAGTATTTTGAGCGTCTGTCCACCAACTATTTCTTTGCTGACTTCTGGCTGGGCGAAACCATCGCCAACGGCCCGTTCGTTCACTATCCGAACGAAAAATGGTTCCCGCTGACCGAAGACGATGAACTGCCGGAAGGAATTCTCGACGCGCGCCTGCGTGCCTTCTACGATCCGGAAAACGAACTGACCGCCAGCATGCTGATCGATCTGCAGTCCGGTAACGACGATCGCGGTATTTGCGCCCTGCCGTTTACCCGTCAGTCTGACGAGCAGACCGTCTATATCCCGATGAACATCGTCGGCAACCTGTATGTGTCTAACGGCATGTCCGCCGGTAACACCCGCAATGAAGCGCGCGTGCAGGGGCTGTCTGAAGTCTTCGAGCGTCATATCAAAAACCGCATTATTGCCGAATCCATCAGCCTGCCTGAAATTCCGGCAGAGGTGCTGGCGCGCTACCCGGGCGTGGTGGAATCCATCGCCAAGCTGGAAGCAGAAGGTTTCCCAATCTTTGCGTATGACGGCTCGCTGGGCGGCAAGTATCCAGTGATCTGCGTCGTGCTGTTTAACCCGACCAACGGCACCTGCTTCGCCTCCTTCGGCGCGCACCCGGACTTCGGCGTGGCGCTGGAGCGTACCGTTACCGAGCTGCTCCAGGGCCGTAGCCTGAAAGATCTCGACGTGTTTACGCCGCCAACGTTTGACGATGAAGAAGTGGCCGAGCATACCAACCTCGAAACTCACTTCATCGATTCCAGCGGCTTAATTTCCTGGGATATGTTCAAGCAGGACGCGGACTATCCGTTCGTGGACTGGAGCTTTGCCGGTACCACGGAAGAAGAGTTCGCGACGCTGATGGCGATCTTTAACGCGGAAGACCAGGAAGTGTACATTGCCGACTACGAGCATCTTGGCGTTTACGCGTGCCGCATCATCGTGCCTGGCATGTCTGATATCTATCCGGCGGAAGATCTGTGGCTGGCGAACAACAGCATGGGCGCGCATCTGCGTGAAACGCTGCTGGCTCTGCCGGGCAGCGAATGGGAGAAAGAGGATTATCTGAACCTGATCGCCCAGCTGGACGAAGAAGGCCATGATGATTTCACCCGCGTACGCGAACTGCTGGGTCTGGCGACCGGAAAAGATAACGGCTGGTACACCCTGCGCATCGGCGAGCTGAAAGCGATGCTGGCGCTGGCGGGCGGCGATCTGGATCAGGCTTTGGCCTGGACCGAGTGGACGATGGAGTTTAACCAGTCCGTCTTCTCCGCCGAGCGCACTAATTATTACCGTTGCCTGCAAACGCTGCTCCTGCTTTCTCAGGAAGACGACCGCGAGCCATTGCAGTATCTGAACGCCTTTGTGCGTATGTACGGTGCGGATGCCGTTGAAGCTGCCAGCGCGGCGCTGAGCGGTGAAGAACCATTCTACGGCCTGCAAGCGGTTGACAGCGATCTGAAAGCCTTCCCGGCGCATCAGTCACTGCTGAATGCGTATGAAAAATTGCAGAAGGCAAAAGCCGCTTACTGGTCAAAATAAGCGCATATAACATTAATGGCTGTAGGCGTATTCAATCGCCTGAGCTATATTACGGGGCAATTTCATTGCCCCTTTTTTTTATTTTTCCGCAATGACGTTTAATTGTAATAATTAAGTTAACCACGGGTAAATATAAAAACGCTTACCTGAGCTTTACTGTTACTAATTATAATAAATACTCCATTTTAATTAACTGTTCCATGGGAGGCTGAAGGAAAAAATTCAACTCTTTTCATAACTTTTAAAATTTATTTTTATACGGATAATCAAATACTTACTCCGCTTTTGCTGTAAAACCATACACACTGCGGGCCTATAAGCCAGGCGAGATATGATCTATATCAATTTCTCTTCTATAATGCTTTGTTAGTATCTCGTCGCCGACTTAATAAAGAGAGAGTTAGTGTGAAAGCTGACAACCCTTTTGATCTATTACTCCCCGCTGCGATGGCGAAAGTTGCCGAAGAAGCGGGTGTCTACAAAGCCACGAAACATCCGATGACGACGTTCTTTCTGGCCATTACGGCTGGGGTGTTCATCTCCATCGCTTTCGTCTTCTATATCACAGCCACCACCGGCACTGCCGGTATGCCTTTCGGCATAGCGAAACTGATTGGTGGTATTTGCTTCTCACTGGGCCTGATTCTCTGCGTCATCTGCGGCGCCGACCTCTTCACCTCAACGGTGCTGATTGTTGTGGCAAAAGCCAGCGGAAGAATTACCTGGGGTCAACTGGGGCGCAACTGGCTCAACGTTTACGTTGGCAACCTGATTGGCTGTCTGCTCTTTGTTCTGCTGATGTGGCTCTCTGGCGAGTATATGACCGCCAACGGCGGCTGGGGGCTTAACGTCCTGCAAACCGCCGACCACAAAATGCACCATACATTTATCGAAGCCGTTGCTCTCGGCATCCTCGCAAACCTGATGGTCTGCCTGGCGGTCTGGATGAGCTACTCTGGTCGTAGCCTGATGGATAAAGCCATGATTATGGTTCTGCCGGTTGCGATGTTTGTTGCCAGCGGCTTTGAGCACAGTATTGCGAATATGTTCATGATCCCGATGGGGATTGTTATCCGCAACTTTGCAAGCCCGGAGTTCTGGACTGCTGTAGGTTCAACCCCGGAAAGTTTTTCACACCTGACGATTATGAACTTCATTACTGATAACCTGATCCCCGTCACTATCGGGAACATTATCGGTGGGGGTCTGTTAGTTGGGTTGACATACTGGGTCATTTACCTGCGTGGCGGCGATCATCATTAATGGTTGTCTCAGGCAGTAAATAAAAAATCCACTTAAGAAGGTAGGTGTTACATGTCCGAGCTTAATGAAAAGTTAGCCACAGCCTGGGAAGGTTTTACGAAAGGTGACTGGCAGAATGAAGTCAACGTCCGTGACTTTATTCAGAAAAACTATACCCCGTATGAAGGTGACGAATCCTTCCTGGCTGGTGCGACTGACGCAACCACCAAGCTGTGGGACAGCGTAATGGAAGGCGTTAAACTGGAAAACCGCACTCACGCGCCAGTTGATTTTGACACCTCCGTTGCTTCTACCATCACTTCTCACGATGCTGGCTACATCAATAAAGCCCTTGAGAAAATTGTTGGTCTGCAAACTGAAGCACCACTGAAACGCGCAATCATCCCGTTCGGTGGTATCAAAATGGTTGAAGGTTCCTGCAAAGCGTATAATCGCGAGCTGGACCCAATGCTGAAAAAAATCTTCACCGAATACCGCAAAACCCATAACCAGGGCGTATTCGATGTTTACACCAAAGACATTCTGAACTGCCGTAAATCTGGCGTTCTGACCGGTCTGCCAGATGCCTATGGCCGTGGCCGTATCATCGGTGACTACCGTCGCGTTGCGCTGTACGGTATCGACTTCCTGATGAAAGACAAATACGCGCAGTTCGTCTCTCTCCAGTCTGACCTGGAAAACGGCGTAAACCTGGAAGCGACTATCCGTCTGCGTGAAGAGATCGCTGAACAGCACCGTGCGCTGGGTCAGATCAAAGAGATGGCGGCTAAATACGGCTGCGATATCTCTGGTCCTGCTACCAACGCTCAGGAAGCTATCCAGTGGACCTACTTCGGCTACCTGGCCGCAGTTAAGTCTCAGAACGGTGCAGCAATGTCCTTCGGCCGCGTATCCACCTTCCTGGATGCGTACATCGAACGTGACCTGAAAGCAGGCAAAATCACCGAACAAGACGCTCAGGAAATGATTGACCACCTGGTCATGAAACTGCGTATGGTTCGCTTCCTGCGTACCCCAGAATATGATGAGCTGTTCTCTGGTGACCCAATCTGGGCAACCGAATCTATCGGCGGTATGGGCGTAGATGGCCGTACTCTGGTAACCAAAAACAGCTTCCGTTTCCTGAACACCCTATACACCATGGGTCCTTCTCCGGAGCCGAACATCACCGTTCTGTGGTCTGAAAAACTGCCTCTGAACTTCAAGAAATTCGCCGCTAAAGTGTCCATCGACACCTCTTCTCTGCAATATGAGAACGATGACCTGATGCGTCCTGACTTCAACAACGATGACTACGCTATCGCTTGCTGCGTAAGTCCAATGGTTGTTGGTAAGCAAATGCAGTTCTTCGGTGCGCGTGCAAACCTGGCGAAAACCATGCTGTACGCAATCAACGGCGGCGTTGATGAAAAACTGAAAATGCAGGTTGGTCCTAAGTCTGAACCGATCAAAGGCGACGTGCTGAACTATGACGAAGTCATGGATCGCATGGATCACTTCATGGACTGGCTGGCTAAACAGTACGTGACCGCGCTGAATGTTATCCACTACATGCACGACAAGTACAGCTACGAAGCCTCTCTGATGGCGCTGCATGACCGTGACGTCATTCGCACCATGGCATGTGGTATCGCAGGTCTGTCCGTTGCGGCTGACTCCCTGTCTGCAATCAAATATGCGAAAGTTAAACCAATTCGTGACGAAGATGGTCTGGCTATCGACTTCGAAATCGAAGGCGAATATCCGCAGTTTGGTAACAACGACGCTCGCGTTGATGACATGGCGGTTGACCTGGTAGAACGTTTCATGAAGAAAATTCAGAAACTCACTACCTATCGTAACGCTATCCCGACTCAGTCTGTTCTGACCATCACCTCTAACGTTGTGTATGGTAAGAAAACCGGTAACACCCCAGACGGTCGTCGTGCTGGCGCGCCATTCGGCCCAGGTGCTAACCCAATGCACGGTCGTGACCAGAAAGGTGCGGTAGCCTCTCTGACCTCCGTTGCTAAACTGCCGTTTGCTTACGCGAAAGATGGTATCTCTTACACCTTCTCTATCGTGCCAAACGCGCTGGGTAAAGACGACGAAGTGCGTAAAACTAACCTCGCCGGTCTGATGGATGGTTACTTCCACCACGAAGCGTCCATCGAAGGTGGTCAGCACCTGAACGTGAACGTGATGAACCGTGAAATGCTGCTCGATGCGATGGAACACCCTGAGAAATATCCTCAGCTGACCATCCGCGTATCTGGCTACGCAGTACGTTTTAACTCCCTGACGAAAGAACAGCAGCAGGACGTTATTACCCGTACTTTCACTCAGTCCATGTAAGTGGAATTGACTGAAATCACGCGTTAAAAAGCGTACAATAAAGGCTCCACGCAAGTGGGGCCTTTTTAACACCCTCGCTTCATCAGTCTCTTTTGTCCGCTATCTATACTTAATGGATAACAGCCAAAACAGACTCGACATAGCCTTTGAGCTGTGCATCTACATAGGCCCCCGGATGGGCCAAATTCGGAGATATCACCGCAATGTCAATTATTGGTCGCATTCACTCCTTTGAATCCTGTGGCACCGTCGATGGCCCGGGGATCCGCTTTATCACTTTCTTCCAGGGCTGCCTGATGCGCTGCCTGTACTGCCATAACCGTGACACCTGGGACACCCATGGCGGTAAAGAAGTCACCGTAGAAGATCTGATGAAAGAGGTGGTGACCTATCGCCACTTCATGAACGCGTCCGGCGGTGGCGTGACGGCATCCGGCGGTGAAGCCATTCTTCAGGCTGAATTTGTGCGCGACTGGTTCCGCGCCTGCCACAAAGAAGGCATTCATACCTGCCTCGACACCAACGGCTTTGTGCGCCGTTACGATCCAGTTATTGATGAACTGCTTGAAGTGACCGATCTGGTCATGCTCGATCTCAAGCAGATGAACGATGAGATCCACCAGAATCTGGTTGGCGTCTCGAACCACCGTACCCTGGAATTTGCCAAATACATTGCCAACAAAGGCGTCAAGACCTGGATCCGCTACGTGGTGGTGCCGGGCTGGTCAGATGATGATGACTCTGCACATCGTCTGGGTGAATTTACCCGGGATATGGGTAACGTGGAGAAAATCGAACTCCTGCCCTATCACGAGCTGGGTAAACATAAATGGGTGGCGATGGGTGAAGAGTACAAGCTCGATGGCGTGAAGCCGCCGAAAAAAGAGACGATGGAGCGCGTCAAAGGTATTCTTGAGCAGTATGGCCACAAGGTCATGTATTAACGAAAAGGCCCGGTGAAAACCGGGCCTTTTTATATTCTATTTAAAGACGCCGTTAATAACGGAAGTCACAATCGCTGTACTCAGCGCAATTAAGACCAGGTCGTCACCTACCACGCGCCATTCATAGCCCGGATAGGAAGGAAGCTGACCCAGCATATCGGCTGGCACGGTTTTCTTCGCAATGCCCGGAGGCAGTGGCTTACCGCGCGCCAGGTTTTTCGCAATACCCGGAGGCAGAGAGTCGTAGCCCGTTAAG
Organism: Enterobacter sp. MGH119; assembly: GCF_001037675.1. NCBI lineage: Bacteria > Pseudomonadati > Pseudomonadota > Gammaproteobacteria > Enterobacterales > Enterobacteriaceae > Enterobacter > Enterobacter sp. MGH119. Next base: position 1,670,490 of record NZ_KQ089929.1, read on the forward strand.
CCGTAATTCAGGGCCAGATGGCGGGCATGATCGAAGCTTACGCGAGCATCCACATCATTACCGACATCTTTGCTGTTTTTAAAGCTCTTATCCGATTTCCCAGGGTTATCCTGACCGTTATTGTGCTTATTACCATGGTTACCAGAGTTCCCGTTACCATGATTGCCGCTATTACCTTGTCCGCCACCGTTTCCGTGACCACCGCCATTCCCGTTTCCAGGATTAGCCATGGCCGGAGCCGTTGCAAACGTTAAAGCCAACACTACGGCAAGTGCGGTAGTGGAAAAACGACGAGTAGACATGATGGCTGCCTTTTAGTGGGAGAACTCATTGGAATTATCGCCAGGCAGTAAAAACTCACAATCAGTAAAAGTCTTATATGTGACAGGGACAAAAAAGCCTGTCATCGACAGGCTTTTAATAAATCAGGCATGGGCCACTGGCGTTGGATGTTCGCCCACTTTGCGCAGCAGCATTAGCAGATAAATAAACGACACGCTGGCGATCATGATAAACAGCAGATTATCAGAATAATTTTGCATGAGCATAGCGGTAAAAGTCGGCCCCAGTAAACTGCCGATGGTGTAACTCAGCAATAAAGCCTGGTTCATCGCCACCAGCTGGTGATGCTCAACTTTCTCACAGGCCCACGCCATCGCGACCGGATAGAGCGTAAAGCCCGCAGCCCCCAGAATGAACAGCGCGGGCGCCATCGCGGCGTTGCTGAGCATGGCGAGACAGCCCATGATGACCACGAAGACCTGAACGCGCAGCACCAGCAGACGACCAAAGCGGTCCGCCAGGCGGCCAATCGGCCACTGGCCGACAATCCCCGCGCTGACCATCACCGCCATCCAGAAACCGATCCCGGAATCACTGACGCCCTGATGGTTAAGATAGAGCGGCATCAGGCCATAGAGCGAGCCCAGCACAATCCCGGAAATAATGCAGCCGTTAACCCCCAGACGCGCCTGGCGCAGTCTCAGCATCGGCCAGACGTGGGTGGCTTCCTGATGTTCGCTGTTTTGATTCACAATACGGGTAAAGAGCAGCGGCAGGATCGCCGCCAGCACCATGCCCGTCACCCACGGCAGCACGCTCATCAGGTCGGTTGGCAGTTTGCTGACCATCAGCTGTCCCAGAACGGTACCGACGTAGTAAACCATCATATAGGCCGCCAGCAGACGCCCGCGATTACGGGACGTGCCGCTGCACATCAGCGCACTTTCAACCACCACCCAGATCATGGCGCAGCCGACGCCCGCAATAAAGCGCCAGACCATCCAGCTCCAGAAGCCGACCATAAGGCCTAAACCGGCGCAGCCGACGGCAAAGATCAGCGACGCCAGATAATAACTGCGGTTAAAACCAAAGCGCTTAATAAGGCTGCCCGTTAATAAGGTGCCCAGCAGATTGCCCGTAAAAAAGGACGAGCTAACCATACCCACCTGCCAGGTCGGTAAGTTTTCATGGGCGAGCCATAGCGGGACGAGTGTGTTTAACACCGCGATCGCCAGGGTCAGCAAAAGCAGGCCACAGAGCAACAAAAGCACCGGGCGGGTATAGGTGGTCATGGATTAAAAACCGTGAGGAAGTTCAGATTTCGTGCGCATCATGCCACTGGCAAAAACAAAGTCAATCCACCGATTCAGGCGTCACGCACGTTATGCGCCTTGTCGATTTAAAAAACTCATCCTGCTAATGCAAAGCCTGCTACTGATATTAATTATCTATTTGTTTTTATTTATTTCCGGGAATTTTTACAACGAAACATCAGTCGAAAAATTTCATGAATGAAAAAAGAAAAGCCGGGCGCTATGTCCCGGCTTTTTATAACAAAATCTAAAATTAGCTGGCGATAGCCAGACCGACCGTCATATGCAGACCATAAAATACGCCGCGACCAATTAACTCCCCTGCCAGCACCAGTACAAAGGCCAGGGACAGTAACGGCAGCGCAGGCGAGTAACCTTTAAGCTGAGGGGCAATCCAGCACACCAGCGCAGCCGTCAGCAGCACCACACGCCAGGCCATCAGCGAACCGTAATCCGGCACCAGCGCCGAAGCCTGCTGGATAGAGCTGTGAATGGTCGCCAGCTCCGCTCCCTGCATGAGCGCGACAACGGTACTGATTACCAGCGCCAGCAGCGAGACCGCGGGCAGCAGGCGCATCGCCCAACCATTAATGCCAGCCACGCGCAGCAGCAGATAACCCAGCAGGGGCCCGCCAATAAACATGGTCAGGAAGAAGCTCATCGGCGTCCAGACGCTGTACCAGGTTGTAACCGTATCAATGGTGTTGTACACCCTGACCATCATCCAGACGAAGACAACGCCCAGTACCATGGTGACGATGAGCCACAACGCGCGTAACCCTGACGGCAGCTTTTTCACCGCTGCCAGTAACCACCCCAGCCCGCCAACGGCAAAGAAGATTGCGCCGCTGGCAATCTCGTTACTCAGCGAAGAGGCACCTACGCGGTTCAGGGAGTTAAACGCGCGCATCGGTGAGCCCAGGTGCAGCGTAGAGGCGATAAACCCAATGCCCATCAACACCCACAGGCCAAACATGCTTAACACTAAACGCTGCTGCTGTTCAGTATTGAGGTTCCCTTTTAACAGCGCCAGCGCAAGAACGATAAACCCGCCCGCCACGCACTGCCCAAAGACCGTGAAGATCATCAGCGGCCATTCATGCCATCCACTTCCCATCTCACACCTCCTTCGGGTTTGCCAGGTAGCCGGTGGTGTCCCCCGTCGGACGGCTGTTGGCGTTAGGTTTAATCACAATACTCGGCTTTGTGAAGTGCGCAGACGGCAGCGGCGCGACGGCAGCAAGCTGGCCGTGTTTTTTGCGCAGCTCCTCAATCGGGCCAAAGTCCAGCGCGCGCAGCGGGCAGGATTCGACGCAGATGGGCTTTTTGCCATCCGCCACCCGGCTGTGGCAGCCGTCGCACTTGGTCATGTGGCCTTTGGCGGCATTGTACTGCGGCGCGCCGTACGGGCAGGCCATGTGGCAGTAGCGACAGCCGATGCAGACATCCTCGTCCACCACCACAAAACCGTCGTCGCGCTTGTGCATTGCCCCGCTCGGGCAGACCTTGGTGCAGGCCGGATCTTCGCAGTGGTTGCAGGCAATCGACAGGTAATAGGCGAAGACATTCTGATGCCAGACGCCGTTATCCTCCTGCCAGTCGCCGCCCGCATATTCATAAATACGACGGAAGCTAACGTCCGGGGTCAGGTCTTTGTAATCCTTGCAGGCCAGCTCGCAGGTTTTGCACCCGGTGCAGCGGCTGGAATCAATAAAAAATCCATACTGGGTTGTCATCGGTTACTCCTTACGCCTTTTCAACCTGAACGAGGTTTGTGTGGGATGGGTTGCCCTTCGCCAGCGGCGATGGACGCTGCGTAGTGAGAACGTTGATGCAGCCCGCCTGATCGATACGGTTCGCATCCGGGTTATACCAGGCCCCTTCCCCCAGCGCGACAACGCCAGGCATCATACGCGGAGTCACTTTAGCTTCGATATGCACTTCGCCACGTCCGTTGAAGATACGTACGCGATCGCCATTACTGATGCCGCGGGCTTTCGCATCCATCGGGTTGATCCACATCTCCTGTCGGCAGGCCGCTTTCAGTACGTCAACGTTGCCGTAGGTGGAGTGAACACGCGCTTTGTAGTGGAAACCGGTCAACTGAAGCGGGAATTTCTCCGTCAGCGGATCGTTGTAGTTTTCGAAGCCTGGCGTATAAATCGGCAGCGGATCGATAACGTCCCCTTCCGGCAATTCCCACGTTGCGGCAATTTTTGCCAGCTCTTCGGAGTAGATCTCGATTTTGCCCGACGGCGTGGTCAGCGGATTGGCCTGCGGATCGTCGCGGAAAGCTTTATACGCCACATGATGCCCTTCCGGATCGCGCTGCTTGTACATGCCCTGCTTGCGGAAGGTATCGAAGTCCGGCAGGTCAGGAATGGCTTTGCGGGAAAGCTCGTGCAGATGGCGCATCCACCCTTCCTGAGTACGTCCTTCAGTGAACTGCTGCTCAACGCCAAGACGTTTCGCCAGCTCGGAAGTCATCTCATAGATGGTTTTGCACTCGAAGCGCGGTTTGATGGCCTGGTCAGTGAAGATCACATAGGACATGTTGCCGCAGGAGGCATCCAGCGCGAAATCCATCTGCTCAGACGCGGTGCAGTCTGGGAGCAGAATATCGGCATACTTTGCCGATGAGGTCATGTGGCAGTCGATCACCACAATCATTTCGCACTTCTTATCATCCTGCAAAATTTCATGGGTGCGGTTGATCTCTGAGTGCTGGTTGATCAGGCAGTTACCGGCATAGTTCCAGATCATTTTGATCGGCACGTCCAGCTTATCTTTGCCCCGAACACCGTCGCGCAGCGCAGTCATTTCCGGGCCGCGCTCGATCGCGTCTGTCCACATAAACATGGAGATGCTGGTCTGAACCGGGTTATCCAGCGTTGGCATACGTTCAAACGGTACTTCATACGAGCCTTCACGCGCCCCGCTATTACCGCCGTGAATACCGACGTTGCCAGTCAGAATCGAGAGCATAGAAATAGCGCGGGTGGCAATTTCGCCATTCGCGTGGCGCTGAGGTCCCCAGCCCTGGCTGATATAAGCCGGTTTGGTTGAACCAATTTCACGTGCCAGCTGAACAATACGTTCGACAGGAATGCCGGTGATAGTGGATGCCCACTCCGGGGTTTTCGCCACGCCGTCGCTGCCCTGGCCAAGAATATAGGCTTTATAGTGCCCGTTAGCCGGTGCGCTGGCTGGCAGCGTCTTCTCGTCGTAACCGACGCAGTATTTATCCAGGAACGGCTGGTCGACGAGGTTTTCAGTAATCATCACATACGCCAGCGCATTGACCAGCGCCGCGTCGGTACCAGGGCGGATGGGGATCCACTCGTCTTCACGCCCTGCGCCGGTATCGGTGTAGCGCGGATCGACGATGATCATTCGTGCGTTGGATTTGGCGCGCGCCTGCTCAAGGTAATAGGTTACCCCGCCGCCGCTCATGCGCGTTTCGCCTGGGTTGTTGCCGAACAACACCACCAGTTTACTGTTCTCGATATCCGACGGGCTGTTGCCGTCTGCCCAGCCGCCGTAGGTATAGTTCAGGCCCGCGGCAATCTGTGCGGAAGAGTAGTCGCCGTAATGATTGAGATAGCCGCCGCAGCAGTTCATCAGGCGCGCCACCAGCGTTTTACCCGGCGGCCAGGAACGGGTCATGGTGCCGCCAAGCGTCCCGGTGCCGTAGTTGAGGTAGATAGATTCGTTGCCGTACTCTTTGATCAGGCGCTGCATGTTGGTCGCGATAATATCGTAGGCTTCGTCCCAGCTAATGCGCTCGAACTTCCCTTCCCCACGCTTACCGACGCGCTTCATTGGGTATTTCAGACGATCCGGGTTATATACGCGACGGCGCATTGAGCGACCACGCAGACAGGCACGAACCTGATGTAACCCTTCGTAGTTATCATCGCCGGTATTGTCGGTTTCGACATATTTGATTTCACCGTCCACCACGTGCATACGCAGTGGGCAGCGGCTACCGCAGTTAACGGTACAGGCACTCCACACCACTTTTTCCGGGGCTGAAGCGGGAGACAGAGCCTCCGCCGCCGACGCCAGTCGGGTAAAGGGGAGCGTAAAGGCGCTGCTGGCAACCGCCAGACCACCTATTGCCGTGGTTTTCATCAACCCACGGCGAGTGACCTCGGCAGCCATTAACGCTTCAGGCGCTTTGATTTTCATAAAGACTCACTTTGGTTGCTCACAAAGAAAAGAGAGGCGGCGCAAACCGCTATGTAGTTTTATTTATAACGAATTACAACGTTATTGGTGTTTTATGCTGACTTTCGTTCGGAGGAGTATTACTACTTTAGAGGGAGGGGTTATTGCTTCGTATCAAATCAGAGTCATAAAAAAAGCGCCCTGAGGCGCTTTTTTGTCTTAGAGCAAATAATTAGCCGATGAACTGCTGGCCTTTCATGTAAGGGCGCAGCACTTCAGGGATCTCAATGCGCCCGTCAGCCTGCTGGTAGTTTTCCAGCACAGCAACCAGCGTACGGCCTACTGCCAGACCAGAACCGTTCAGGGTATGAACCAGACGGGTTTTCTTGTCAGATTTGCTGCGGCAACGCGCCTGCATACGACGCGCCTGGAAATCCCAGACGTTGGAGCAGGAGGAGATTTCACGGTAGGTGTTCTGCGCAGGCACCCAGACTTCAAGGTCGAAGGTTTTGCAGGCACCGAAGCCCATGTCGCCGGTGCACAGCGCCATACGACGGTATGGTAGACCCAGCAGCTCCAGCACTTTTTCCGCGTGGCCGGTCATCTCTTCCAGCGCGTCCATAGACTCTTCCGGACGAACGATCTGCACCATCTCAACTTTATCGAACTGGTGCATACGGATCAGACCGCGCGTATCGCGACCGTAAGAACCGGCTTCAGAACGGAAACATGGAGAGTGCGCAGTCAGTTTGATTGGCAGATCGTCTTCGTCGATGATCTCATCACGCACAAGGTTGGTCAGCGGCACTTCCGCAGTTGGGATCAGCGCGTAGTTGCTGCTGTCAGCTTCCTCGTCCAGCGGACGGGTATGGAACAGATCGCCGGCAAATTTCGGCAGCTGGCCTGTACCGTACAGCGTATCGTGGTTAACCAGATACGGAACGTAGGTTTCGCTGTAGCCGTGCTGCTCGGTGTGCAGATCCAGCATGAACTGCGCCAGCGCGCGGTGCAGGTGAGCAATTTGCCCTTTCATTACCACGAAGCGAGAACCGGTCAGCTTAACCGCTGCCGCAAAGTCCAGGCCCGCGTGCATTTCGCCCAGCGTCACGTGATCGCGCACTTCGAAGTCAAACTCGCGAGGCGTACCCCAGCGTTTCACTTCAACGTTGTCGTTTTCGTCTTTGCCGACAGGCACGCTGTCGTCAGGAATGTTCGGGATCGCCAGAGCAATATCGCGAATTTCAGCCTGAAGAACCTCCAGTTCAGCTTTCGCCTGATCCAGCTCTTCACCCAGTTTGTTCACTTCCAGGCGTAATGGCTCAATATCTTCCCCGCGCGCTTTCGCCTGGCCAATGGATTTCGATCGAGAATTACGCTCTGCTTGCAGATTTTCAGTTTGTACCTGCAAAACTTTACGACGCTCTTCAAGAGCGCGCAGCTTATCTACATCCAGCTTAAAGCCCCGGCGTGCCAGTTTTTCAGCGACTGCGTCTGGCTCATTACGCAGCAGATTGGGATCGAGCATGCTTATCCTGTGCTTATCGAATTAAAAAAGGAAAAAGTGACCACAGCCTGCGGCCACAGAGATATATTGCCAACATTACCGCAACGATTGAACTAACGGTAGCGTTTTATAGGGCTATTTTGATCCTGTCCGGCAAGCCAGGCGAGCTTTTCGCCAATCTTACCCTCAAGACCTCTGTTTGTAGGGTGATAATAGCGGGTTTGTGCCATCTCCTGCGGGAAATACTCCTCCCCGGCGGCGTAGGCATTGGGTTCATCATGGGCGTAGCGATACTCCTGCCCGTAACCCATTTCTTTCATCAGCTTTGTAGGGGCATTGCGAAGGTGTACCGGAACGTCGTAATCCGGACGTTCACGTGCATCCGATATCGCCGCTTTGAAGGCGGTATACACCGCGTTACTTTTCGGCGCGCAGGCCAGATAGACAATTGCCTGCGCAATGGCACGCTCACCTTCCGCGGGTCCGACGCGGGTAAAGCAGTCCCAGGCGGAAATAGCGACCTGCATGGCGCGTGGATCGGCATTACCGACATCTTCTGACGCAATGGCCAGGCAGCGACGCGCGACATATAACGGATCGCCACCGGCGGTAATGATACGCGCATACCAGTAGAGTGCCGCATCCGGCGCGCTGCCGCGCACGGATTTATGTAACGCAGAGATAAGGTCGTAGAAACGGTCGCCTTTATTATCGAAGCGCGCACTGCGTTCACCGGCAATTTCGGTGAGCAGTTCAGGCTTCAATACGCGCTTGCCCGCATCGTCCACTTCGGCCATATCGGCCATCATTTCCAGCGTATTCAGTGCCCGACGCGCATCGCCGTTGACCAGTTCAGCGATCGCACGACGCGTCTCGTCCGGCAGAACGATATCCTGTCCGCCGTAACCCCGCGCTTTGTCCTCCATCGCCTGGGTCAGAACCTTTTCGATATCCTCTGTGGTCAGGGATTTAAGCAGGTAAACGCGGGCGCGGGAAAGCAGCGCGGAGTTGAGTTCAAACGACGGGTTTTCCGTGGTTGCGCCGATGAAGAAAATCGTGCCGTCTTCAATGTGCGGCAGAAACGCATCCTGCTGGCTCTTGTTGAAACGGTGGACTTCATCAACAAACAGAATGGTGCGGCGCCCGGCATTACGGTTTTGCCGTGCGCGCTCGATCGCCTCGCGGATCTCCTTCACGCCGGAGGTAACCGCCGAGATGCGCTCAACGTCCGCGTTAGCATAGCGGGCGATCACTTCAGCGAGGGTGGTTTTGCCGGTGCCGGGTGGCCCCCAGAGGATCATGGAGTGCAGATGCCCCGCCTCAATAGCGCGCGGCAAGGGTTTCCCCGCAGCCAGCAGGTGTTGCTGGCCGATGTACTGCGCTAAATTTTCTGGCCGCATACGGGCGGCCAGAGGTTGAAACGCATTATCTGAAAAATCGAGCGACAGGTTGCTCACTCATGCCTCTTACTTATTACGTTGGTCATCCACCGTTACGCCCTGCGGCGGGGTAAAGGTGAATTTCGAAGCATCTACAGCGCCGTTTTGCTGAGACTTAAGCTGATAGCTACTGCGCTGATCGTCCTGCTCAACCGCGCCGAACTGATTGATGGTACCGTTGCTGCTCACGTTAATCGTGAACTGCTTCAGATTACCGTTGCTGCCTTTTGGCGTCAGGACGAACTCATCACCGTTTTGTTTGATGTTGTACTGCTGCCAGTCGCTGGACTGGTTACGGGCAATGAGCATAAACGGCGTATTGCTGGTCGCGTCTTTCAGCCAGGTGGCGGTCGCCTGCTCAACAAACGGGTTGTAGAACCACAAGGTTTTCCCGTCGGACACCAGCACGCTTTCATCAGGCTGGGTCATGTGCCAGTTGAAGAGATTCGGGCGTTTCACCCACAAATCCCCCTGACCTTCCTGCACCGCGTTGCCGCTGCCGTCAGTCACTTTTTGCGTGAAGCTGGCGTGGAAGCTGCTCACTTTATCCAGTCGGCTTTTAAGGTCGCTTGCTGCATCAGCCCAGACGCTGCTGGCAACAAAACTGGAGAGTAATGCACAGGCGATGGCGATTTTTTTCATTGTTATTCCTTAAAATACGTCTTCCCGATATGGGGGTTCCGTTTCTATTCTGGACCTGCCTGAAGGCAGGCGACAGAAGAATATGCTTAATTTTTGCTGATTTACCCTTCTTTGCAATCGCTGAAGGTTAATCAAAAGGCGGTGGTGCCAGCACCTCTCGGTTACCGTTATGCCCCTGTTCGCTCACAATACCCTGGGCTTCCATCTGCTCGATAATACGCGCCGCGCGGTTGTAGCCGATACGGAACTGGCGCTGGACGCCGGAGATGGACGCCTTACGTTTTTCGGTGACGAAATTAACCGCCTGGTCAAATAACGGATCCAGTTCTTCGCCGCCGTCAAAACCACCGCCGCCACCTTCGCTTTCACTGTCGGAGGTGATGCCGTCAACGTATTGCGGCCGCCCGCGCGCTTTCCAGTCCTGTACCACCGCATGCACTTCCTGGTCGCGAACAAACGCACCGTGGACACGCACCGGCGAGGTGGAGTTCGGGCCGGAATAGAGCATATCACCCATTCCCAGCAGCGACTCTGCACCGCCCTGGTCAAGGATAGTACGCGAGTCAATTTTACTCGACACGGTAAACGCGATACGGGTCGGGATGTTTGCCTTAATAAGCCCGGTGATAACGTCTACGGACGGACGCTGCGTTGCCAGTACCAGGTGGATGCCCGCCGCACGCGCTTTCTGTGCCAGACGCGCAATCAGCTCTTCCACTTTCTTACCAACGGTCATCATCAGGTCGGCAAATTCATCCACCAGCACCACGATGTAAGGCAGTTTTTCCAGCACCGGATGCTGGGCATCCATGCTGTCACCCGGCTTCCAGTATGGGTCCGGAATCGGACGGCCCATACGCGCCGCCTCGGCGATTTTCTCGTTATAACCGGCCAGGTTACGCACGCCCAGCGCCGACATCAGCTTGTAGCGACGCTCCATTTCATTGACGCTCCAGCGCAATGCGTTGGCGGCGTCCTTCATGTCGGTCACCACTTCCGTTAACAGGTGCGGAATGCCTTCGTAGACGGACAGTTCAAGCATTTTCGGGTCGATCATGATGAAACGCACATCTTCAGGCTGCGCTTTGTAGAGCATACTGAGGATCATGGCGTTCACCCCGACTGATTTACCGGAGCCGGTGGTACCCGCAACCAGCAGATGCGGCATCTTCGCGAGATCGGCAACCACCGGATCGCCGGCGATATCTTTACCCAGCACCACGGTCAGCGGGGACGGGTTGTCGCGGAATTTGGTGTTATCCAGAACTTCACGCAGATAAACGGTCTGGCGTTTCTTGTTTGGCAGCTCAAGGCCAACGTAAGGCTTACCTGGGATCACCTCCACCACGCGTACCGCCACGGTCGACAGAGAACGCGCCAGGTCACGGGACAGGTTAGAAATACGTGCCGCTTTTACGCCTGGCGCCAGATTCAGTTCGAAACGGGTGATCACCGGGCCAGGTGAGTAGTTCACCACGTCCGCTTTAATACGGAAGTCAGCCAGACGCGCTTCCACCAGACGGGCCATCTGTTCAAGGGCAAAGGTATCCACCGGCTCGACTTCCGCTGGCGGCGGCGTTAACAGATCCAGCGACGGCAGCGGCGTACTTGGTCGTTGCAGCGGACGGCTGTCTCCGTTACGCATCAGCAGCGGGTGAATCAGGCTTTCCTGCGGCTGTGGTGCTGGCTGCTGGAACTGCGGCTGCGGCGGTTGGGCCGGTGGTGTATGCGGCTGCGCATAAGCCTGCGACGCTGGCTGTGGTGGCTGCGCATTAACCTGCGGCGCTGGCGCCTGACGCACCGGTTCCGCTTCCGGCATCACGCTCGGCGTGAACAGCGGTTCGCTCGGACCGTCATCCACCAGATCTTTCATCGGTGAAAATTCAAAGTCCGAGAGCGAGAACGGATTTGCCCCCGAAGGCTGCTCACCGGAATAACGTTGCTGTTGCGTGGCGGCAAACTGACGCGCTAATTCCGCTTCGGCAGCATCATCTTCATCCTGCTGAGAATGAACATCGTGTTGGTACTCATTCCCGTAGCGTTGAGTCTGTTGGGCAGCAAACTGACGCGCCAGCTCATCCTGATGCAGTTCGTCGGCATCATCTTCGTAGTCGGATTCACGGGCTTTCTCTTCGGCCATACGCTGAGAAGGCAGTTTAATGCCATAAGAGGCCAGCTCCCGGCGCGTAGGTACGCGCACGCGATTAGGGCGCGGCAATTGTGGACCAATGCCCTCTTTCACCTGAGGACGCGGCGCACCGTCGGTTGCCGGGCTGAATAGCGGAGCGGACGCGGCAGCGGCTGCCGTTGCCTGCTTCACGGTTTCTGCTCCTGACGCAACGGCTGGCGCTGGGTCTACAGGTGCAACGCTCGCAGAAGGCGCTTTTACAACAGGCTCCTGCACCGGCTCAGGCACGGGCTGATACCAGGCGGCAAGCTGCTCGCGCTCACGGGCACGGCGCTCTTCCACTTCTTCAAAATAGTACAATGGCGGACGTGATGGCTTCGCTTCCTCCACCACTTCGGGTTCAGATACCGGCGCAACATATGGCTGTTCAGGCACAGCGGGTTCGGGCGTATAAGCCTGATACGGCTGTTGCGGCTCGCTGGCAGGCTCAGACGGCTGATACGATTGCTGACACTGTTCCTGCTGCACAGGAATATAGCTTTCAGGCTCCGGCGCAATGGTCGGTTCAGGCGTATGGACGCCTGGCGCAGTCTGCCAGTCCACCTGCGGTTGCTGGATCGCGGACTCCGGTGCCGGAACAGGCGAGGACGGCATCACGGCTTCAACAGGCGCAACATGGGCCTGCGCAGCCGTCGTTGCGGCGGCAGCAGCGGCTACCGGTTCAGTCACGGAATGACCATGCAACAGCGGATCGTATTCGTCATACTCACCCGGCGTAGCTCGATGACCAGAGAACAACACATCATCAGGATCGACGGCCGCACCGCGATACTCAATCTGCTCGTCTTCATCCATACGTTTGCCGGAGAAAAGCGCGGCATCCGTTTTACGGCCTAACGGGTTAGCGAATTTTTCAGCAACGCGCTGGCGGCGTGCCAGAGCACCGCGCAGAATACGGGCACGGCGGGATTCACGACGCTGCACAGGTGCCTCGTCTTCCTCTTCGTATTCATCTTCATATTCGTCTTCATCGACCCACGTATCATCACGACGGGTACGATTGCTGGCAAACGTCAGCAGAGTCAGAATAAAGCTGCCGATTTTTTCGGCAATGCTCACCCAGGACCAGCCGGTAAACAGCGTCAGGCCCGCCGCCCAGATGCAGAGCAGCGCCAGCGTGCCGCCGCTGCTGTGAAGCATCGGTTGCAGCGCGGAGCTCAACAGGCTGCCAATCACACCGCCGGAGGCGAAATACCAGATGTCATCGGCATTGATCGCCGCCAGTCCGCAGGAGGTGAGGATCAGCGCCAGGGCGCCAATCAGGCGCAGCGAAACGGCAAAATAATCGATGTAGTCGTCGTTCTGTCGATGACGCCAGGCAAACCAGCATCCGCCAATAATGATGACAGGAAGGGTATAGGCCATCACACCGAAAATGAAGAAGAGCGTGTCCGCAAGCCAGGCACCGGGAACGCCACCCAAATTATGGATAGGCTCATGCCATGCGGTTTGCGACCAGCTGGGATCTGAGGGGTTGAAACTGAGTAAGGCAGCCATCAGCCAGACGGCAAAAAGGGCAATAACAATCAGTAACGCCTCAAGGAGACGACGTCCGCTGCTTAGCTTAGATAATGTGACTTCTTTGTCTTCAGTGTATTCCTGGCTCAAGAAAGGCTCTCCAGGTATCAGGCATGTCCTGCCTGTGTGCTAAAACGGACAACAGCGCCGGGACTCCCCGGCACTGTTGCTGTATGGATTAACAGGAGTGTAATCAAACTACACTGATTTTGCACCTGTTCCGTGTTAGCGCGTCTTAATAACCAGACGATTGCTCTGTTTGACCTCTTCCATCACCACATAAGTACGGGTGTCGTTCACGCCTGGCAGACGCAGCAGGGTTTCACCCAGCAGCTTACGGTAGGCGGACATATCGGGCACACGGGTTTTCAACAGGTAGTCGAAATCACCGGAGACCAGATGACACTCTTGAATTTCTTCAAGTTTTTGTACAGCGGCGTTAAATTGCTCAAACACATCCGGTGCACCACGATTCAGAGTAATCTCAACAAATACCAGAAGTGAGGCATCCAGATAATGCGGGTTCAGCAGAGCCGTATAGCCCTGGATAAAACCCTGTCTTTCCAGTCGACGCACACGCTCAAGGCACGGCGTCGGGGAAAGTCCCACACGTTTTGAAAGCTCGACGTTGGAAATACGCCCATCCTTTTGCAATTCATTAAGAATGTTACGATCGATACGGTCGAGATCTTTGCCAGGGCGCTTCTTGCTATCTACCATTATTATTGTCTCTCTGTATTCCTTCCCTACTCCTGCCTGGACCCTGTGCACATCACTGTTCAGAGCCTGTACCCGTTATTCATCACATCGCCTGGTTATGTATTAGACGCGATGTGGATTCGGGTTCTGCGGTAAGAAGACCGTTGCCCGAAAGCAGTCACAGACATCACGTATGGCGTCTGTCCACACCATGCGTAGATTTCACTGACCCGGTAAAAATGGCATTTCCGTGCATGTCTATGCGGCATGCAGTTCGTGCGTCTTTTTTTCTTCCTTGAATGTTTTCGCAAAAGCGCAGGGGATTGTCAAAGCAAAACATCGATTTTTAGTACAAGATGCCGGATATTCATTACGGAGGGGTATTAATCCTCATTTTATTGCCTTATAAACGCGCTGTTTTCAGTAGCAGACGTGATGTGACCGCCTCTGACCCATAGGGCGCGTCTATTGCATATATCGGAAGCAAAACTGCCCTGCTCTTTTTTTACGGCAACAAATTCCCTACAATCCAGCCCATTGCCTGCCAACAACAATGGGGATCTCATGGGCACGACCAAACACAGTAAGCTGCTAATCCTTGGATCTGGACCTGCGGGTTATACCGCAGCGGTCTATGCTGCACGCGCTAACCTGCAACCGGTACTGATCACCGGGATGGAAAAAGGCGGTCAGTTGACCACCACCACGGAAGTGGAAAACTGGCCGGGCGACCCGAACGACCTGACCGGGCCGCTGCTGATGGAGCGCATGCACGAGCATGCCGCCAAATTCGAAACCGAAATCCTGTTCGACCACATCAATAAAGTGGATTTGCAGAACCGTCCGTTCCGCCTGACGGGTGACAGCGGCGAATACACCTGCGATGCGCTGATCATCGCCACCGGCGCCTCTGCCCGCTATCTCGGTCTGCCGTCTGAAGAAGCGTTCAAAGGCCGCGGCGTGTCAGCCTGCGCGACCTGCGACGGTTTCTTCTATCGCAACCAGAAAGTTGCGGTGATCGGCGGTGGTAATACTGCGGTCGAAGAAGCGCTGTATCTGGCAAATATTGCCTCAGAAGTACACCTGATCCACCGTCGCGACACCTTCCGCGCGGAGAAGATCCTGATCAAACGCCTGATGGACAAAGTGGCGAGCGGTAACATTGTGCTGCATACCAACCGTACGCTGGAAGAAGTAACTGGCGATCAGATGGGCGTGGCGGGGCTGCGTATCCGTGATACCCAGAACACCGATAACGTCGAAACGCTGGAAGTGGCAGGCCTGTTTGTGGCAATCGGTCACAGCCCGAACACGGCTATCTTTGAAGGTCAGCTGGAGCTGGAGAACGGCTACATTAAAGTGCAGTCTGGCATTCACGGCAACGCCACCCAGACCAGCGTTCCGGGTGTCTTCGCAGCTGGTGACGTGATGGACCATATTTATCGTCAGGCGATCACCTCTGCGGGCACCGGTTGTATGGCCGCGCTGGACGCAGAACGCTACCTGGACGGGCTGGCTGAACAAGGTAAATAATCTTTACAAGTCAGTAACAAACGTAAATAAAGGCGGCCACTGGTCGCCTTTATTTTTGCTCACGTGTAACATGCAGATGTCAAATTTCTTATAACGTCACCTGCAAAGTACGCAATGGAAAAAACCCGTCAACAAGAGTTAACCCGCTGGCTGAAACAGCAAAGCGTTCTGTCCCGCCGCTGGCTTATGATTTCCCGCGTTCTGGGATTTATCAGCGGTCTGTTGATTGTTGCCCAGGCATGGCTGCTGGCCCGCATTCTCAACCATATGATCATGGAGAACATCCCGCGCGAAGCGCTGCTGTTGCCGTTTATCGTTCTGGCGCTGGTTTTCGTTCTGCGTGCGTGGGTGGTCTGGCTGCGCGAGCGGGTTGGGTTCCATGCCGGGCAGCACATCCGCTATGAGATCCGCCGCAAGGTGCTCGATCGGCTTTCAGAAGCCGGGCCTGCGTGGATCCAGGGCAAGCCGGCCGGTAGCTGGGCGACGCTGATCCTTGAGCAAATCGACGATATGCACGATTACTACGCGCGTTATCTTCCGCAGATGGCGCTGGCGGTGTTTGTGCCTCTGATGATTGTTATCGCCATCTTCCCGGTTAACTGGGTGGCGGCGCTGATCCTGCTGGGGACCGCCCCGCTGATCCCGCTGTTTATGGCGATGGTCGGCATGGGCGCGGCTGATGCTAACCGCCGCAACTTCCTGGCGCTGGGTCGGTTGAGCGGTCATTTCCTGGACCGTCTGCGCGGTATGGAAACCCTGCGGATCTTTGGTCGTGGTGAAGCGGAAACCGAAAACATTCGCCTGGCGTCGCAGGATTTTCGTCAGCGCACCATGGAAGTGTTGCGCATGGCCTTTCTATCTTCTGGCGTACTTGAATTTTTCACCTCCCTGTCGATTGCGCTGGTGGCGGTTTACTTTGGTTTCTCCTACCTCGGCGCGCTGGACTTTGGTCACTACGGTACGGCGGTTACGCTTTCCGCTGGGTTCCTGGCGCTGATCCTGGCCCCGGAATTTTTCCAGCCGCTTCGCGATCTCGGCACCTTTTACCATGCCAAAGCGCAGGCGGTGGGTGCTGCCGACAGCCTGAAAACCTTCATGGAAACGCCGCTGGCGCATCCGGAGCGTGGTGAGGTAACGCTGAATACGAACGATCCGGTGACCATTGAAGCACAGGATTTTTCTGTTCTGTCGCCTGAAGGCAAAGTACTGGCCGGTCCGCTGAACTTTACCCTGCCTGCCGGGCAACGTGTGGTGCTGGTGGGTACCAGCGGCTCAGGTAAAAGCTCATTGTTGAATGCGCTTTCAGGTTTTATGGCGTACACCGGATCGCTGCGTATCAACAAAACGGAGCTGCGCGAGCTCGATCCTGATGCCTGGCGTAAACAGCTAAGCTGGGTGGGGCAAAACCCGCAGCTGCCAGCTCCGACGCTTCGCGAGAATGTGCTGCTGGCACGCCCGGATGCGCGTGACGATGAGCTGCAATCGGTCCTCGACCGCGCCTGGGTCAGCGAGTTTCTGCCGCTGCTTGCGCAGGGTATCGATACCGTCATTGGCGATCAATCTGCCGGGCTGTCAGTAGGCCAGGCACAGCGCGTCGCGGTTGCCCGTGCGCTGCTGAACCCCTCTTCGCTAATGCTGCTGGACGAACCCGCCGCCAGCCTGGACGCTCACAGCGAGCAGCGCGTGATGGATGCGCTTAACGCAGCCTCACGCCAGCAAACCACCCTGATGGTGACTCACCAGCTGGAAGGTATTGCCGACTGGGATCAGATCTGGGTGATGGAAAACGGACACATTGTTGAGCAAGGCGATTACGCCGCGCTTGTTGCCGCGCAGGGGCCGTTTGCGACCCTGCTGGCGAACCGTCAGGAGGATATCTGATGCGCGCCCTGCTTCCGTATCTTGCACTGTATAAACGCCACAAATGGATGCTGACGCTCGGGATCGTGCTGGCGATCGTCACTCTGCTGGCCAGCATCGGTCTGCTTACGCTTTCCGGCTGGTTCCTCTCCGCGTCTGCGGCCGCAGGCTTTGCCGGGCTATACAGCTTTAACTACATGCTGCCTGCCGCCGGGGTGCGCGGTACGGCGATTACGCGAACTGCCGGGCGCTACTTCGAGCGTCTGGTCAGCCACGACGCGACCTTCCGCGTGCTGCAACACCTGCGTATTTATACGTTCAGCAAACTGCTGCCCCTCTCCCCTGCCGGGCTGGCACGTTTTCGACAGGGCGAATTACTCAACCGCGTGGTCGCAGATGTGGATACGCTGGATCACCTCTATCTGCGCGTCATTTCACCCATGGTGGGCGCGTTTGTGGTGATTGTCGTGGTCACGCTGGGGTTGAGTTTCCTGGATGTTCCCATCGCACTGACGCTCGGCGGCATCATGCTGATGACGCTGATTATTCTGCCACCCCTGTTTTATCGTGCAGGTAAAACCACCGGGGAAAACCTGACGCGCCTGCGCGGGGAATACCGCCAGCAGCTCACCGCCTGGTTGCAGGGACAGGCCGAGCTCACCCTTTTTGGCGCCAGCAAGCGCTACCGCGCCCGCATGGAAAATACGGAGCTGAACTGGCATGAAGCCCAGCGTCGCCAGTCTGAACTGACCGCTTTCTCCCAGGCGCTGATGATGTTAATTGGTGGGATTGCCGTAATCGCCGTGCTCTGGATGGCCTCCGGTGGCGTGGGCGATAACGCGCAGCCTGGCCCGCTAA
The DNA here is from genome assembly GCF_001037675.1 of Enterobacter sp. MGH119. NCBI lineage: Bacteria > Pseudomonadati > Pseudomonadota > Gammaproteobacteria > Enterobacterales > Enterobacteriaceae > Enterobacter > Enterobacter sp. MGH119. The sequence continues at coordinate 1,688,496 of NZ_KQ089929.1, forward strand.
TTGCGCTGTTTGTTTTCTGTGCCCTGGCAGCCTTTGAAGCCTTAGCCCCGGTTACGGGCGCCTTTCAGCATCTCGGCCAGGTGATTGCCTCTGCGCTGCGCATTACGGATATTGCCGAGCAGGAGCCGGAAGTGAAGTTCAGCGCGGGTCAAACCGCTGTGCCGGAGCAGGTCGCGCTGACGCTCAGCAATGTCACTTTCGCCTACGACAAGCCGGCGCAAAACGCGCTGGAAGACATCACCCTTTCTGTTGATGCCGGCCAGCGCATTGCGATCCTTGGCCGTACGGGATGTGGAAAATCGACACTTCTGCAACTTCTCACGCGCGCGTGGGACCCACAGCAGGGCGAGATTCGGTTTAACGACGTTCCGCTGTCTGGTTTTAGCGAAGCGGCCTTGCGTAAAACGGTCAGCGTCGTGCCCCAGCGGGTGCATCTGTTCAGCGCTACGCTGCGCGATAATCTTCTTCTGGCGGCACCAGACGCCTCCGACGATACGCTGCGGGCAATGCTGGAGCAGGTTGGGCTGCACAAGCTGCTTGAAGACGATGGCTTGAACAGCTGGCTGGGTGAAGGGGGTCGACAGCTTTCCGGCGGCGAACTGCGTCGTCTGGCCATTGCGCGTGCGCTGCTGCACGATGCGCCGCTGATGTTGCTGGATGAACCGACAGAAGGACTGGATGCCACGACTGAGAGTCAAATCCTTGATTTACTGGCGAATGTGATGAAAGGTAAAACCGTACTGATGGTCACGCACCGTCTGCGCGGGCTGGTGAATTTCGATCAGATAATTGTGATGGACAACGGACACATAATTGAGCAAGGTAGTCACGCAGAGCTGCTGGCAAAACAGGGTCGCTACTACCAGTTTAAACAGCGCCTGTAGACTATATTTGTAGCGTCCTCTCTCGCGTACTGGAGTTCTGTTGTCATGCGCCTGGTGCAGCTTTCTCGCCATAATATTGCGTTCCCTTCACCGGAGGGGGCGCTGCGTGAACCTAACGGCTTGCTGGCTCTGGGCGGCGATCTCAGCCCGGCACGGCTCTTAATGGCTTACCAGCGCGGCATCTTCCCTTGGTTTTCGCCTGGCGACCCGATCTTATGGTGGTCTCCCGACCCGCGAGCCGTGCTGTGGCCTGGGCAGTTTCACCTGAGCCGCAGCATGAAGCGGTTTCATGCAAAATCACCCTTTCGCGTCACGCTCAATCACGCCTTCGGCCAGGTTATCGAAGGCTGCGCTGAAGATCGTCATGAAGGCACCTGGATAACCCGCGATATCATTATCGCCTACCACCAGCTTCATGAGCTGGGCTACGCGCACTCTATTGAAGTATGGAAAGAGGATAACCTCGTCGGCGGAATGTACGGCGTGGCGCAGGGCACGCTGTTCTGCGGTGAGTCGATGTTCTCCCGTGCCACGAATGCGTCAAAAACCGCGCTGCTGGTGTTTAGCGAGGAATTTGCCCGACGTGGCGGACGGCTGATGGATTGTCAGGTGCTGAATGAGCACACCGCCTCGCTCGGCGCCGTTGAAATCTCCCGCCGACACTATATCGAACATATTGAACAATGCCGAAAAGAGACCCTTCCACGCGATTTTTGGGTTCCCAGAGCGCTCTTTATGCCCAATGCCTAAATGTTTTCCGCATATTTTTTATGAGGGTGTTATAATTATGCCGCAGAGTAGCTTCTGCCTGTTGCCCCGCCGCCGTTTGGGACCCTCGCTTCAGATAACGTCCTGACGTTTATCCTGTCGTCTCCCCTTTACGAATGCGCTTTCCGTTCGGTTGTACCGTGACGCTTGGGCAATACGCTGAGACTGTTTTGCTGCGTTTTAAACGCGCAATTCTTTACTTAATTGAGGAATTTCGGCATTATCTTGCCGGTTCAAAACTTGGTAGTGATACCCCAGAGGATTAGATGGCCAAAGAAGACAATATTGAAATGCAGGGTACCGTACTTGATACGTTGCCTAATACCATGTTTCGCGTAGAACTGGAAAACGGTCACGTGGTAACTGCGCACATCTCCGGTAAAATGCGCAAAAACTATATCCGCATTTTGACGGGCGACAAAGTGACTGTTGAACTGACCCCGTACGACCTGAGCAAAGGCCGCATTGTCTTCCGTAGTCGCTAATTGTTTTCGCCTGTAATGGCAGATGAATATTTAAAAGGTCGGGATATTCCCGGCCTTTTTTATTTATGGTCTTAGTGTGGCTGTGTCGGCAGATGTATAGTCATGCTCGGGTTCATAGGTACGATTAAATCTTCAGCTATCGCGTGGGTAATGTCATGCAGCAGTCCCGTCAGGTGCGGCAGCATATCGCGGTCAACATGCGATACCAGCAGCACATGGTTTAACGCCCGGCAGTAGTCGCATTTCGTTTCGGTATCTTCCAGCAACCACTCTTTTTGTCGCGGTTGCTCCGCGTCGTCCTCAAATTCAACCACCTGAAAATCACGCATTGACTCTGTGAGGCCGGATTTCACCTCTTCCAGGTAGGCTCCGAGGCAACGGCAAACGGGCTGCGTTTGCGGAAGTGATTTGCAGTCGAGGAGGATTTCGGTGAGCAGTTTGCAGCGCTCGGCAAGGGTTGGGAGATCGGGGTTGAGTGAGAGTTCGCTATAGAGCTGGGAGATAGACTGGTTTTCCATATTCATAATTTCCATATTAAAAGCTGAAAACTACCACCAGAAACGCCAACTTCGGGTGGCAGACTGAACCGGTTTGGCGTACCGACCATATGGAAAATCGGCGCTTCAAAAGAAGCCCCGGTTCAGTCCACCATAATAGAAGATACGGATTATACCGCAGCTAAAAAAAGAGTGAACGAAACCAATGATGTTGCGTTAGCAACATCTTTCCATATGTGTGTAATCAGGACGCCAATCCCGACACCTGATTTTGCAGGTGCGCCGCCATTTTATTACTGTGAATTTATCCAGCAACTGACTTCGAAAGAATCTGGAAAGCGCCTCGCAAAATTCCTCTGCGGTCTGTTGCCCTCACCCCAACCCTCTCCCACGGGGAGAGGGAGAAAACACTAATAACGACAACACTGTTGTCGTTTTGCTTTTACCCTGGCACGCATAAAAAAACCGGGCTTTTGCCCGGTTTTTAGACCTACGTAAGAAATCAGTGAGCCGCTTCCGGCTTGTGCTTCGCCGCACTCTGGAAATCGTACGTCAGTTCGTTCTTCGCCTGATCCAGCCCTACCGTTACCTGGCCGCCGTCCACCAGCGAGCCAAACAGCAGCTCGTTCGCCAGCGGTTTTTTCAGGTTGTCCTGAATCACGCGCGCCATCGGACGGGCACCCATCGCACGGTCGTAGCCTTTCTCAGCCAGCCAGTTGCGGGCCTCCTGGCTCACTTCCAGCGACACGCCTTTCTGATCCAGCTGAACCTGCAACTCGACGATGAACTTGTCCACCACCTGATGGATCACCTCGGTAGACAGGTGATCGAACCAGATAATGTTGTCCAGACGGTTACGGAACTCCGGCGTGAAGATCTTCTTGATCTCTTCCATCGCATCGGTGCTGTTATCCTGGTGGATCAGGCCGATGGATTTACGCTCGGTTTCCCGCACCCCCGCGTTGGTGGTCATCACCAACACCACGTTGCGGAAATCGGCCTTGCGCCCGTTGTTATCGGTCAGCGTCCCGTTGTCCATCACCTGCAACAGGATGTTGAACACGTCCGGGTGCGCTTTCTCGATTTCATCGAGCAGCAGGACCGCGTGCGGATGCTTGATCACCGCGTCAGTGAGCAGGCCGCCCTGGTCAAAGCCCACGTATCCCGGAGGCGCACCAATCAAACGGCTGACGGTATGACGCTCCATATACTCGGACATATCAAAGCGCAGCAGCTCAATGCCCAGCGCTTTGGAGAGCTGAACCGTTACCTCGGTTTTACCCACACCGGTCGGACCGGCGAACAGGAAGGAACCAACCGGCTTGTGGTCATGCCCCAGGCCAGCACGAGCCATCTTGATCGCTTCGGTTAAAGCCTCAATGGCTTTATCCTGACCAAAGACCAGCATTTTCAGGCGATTGCCGAGGGTGCGCAGCGTATCACGGTCGCTCTGAGAAACGCTCTTCTCAGGAATACGCGCGATGCGGGCCACCACGGACTCGATATCCGCCACGTTCACGGTTTTCTTACGCTTGCTGGCTGGCATCAGGCGCGCACGCGCACCCGCCTCATCAATCACGTCAATCGCCTTATCTGGCAGATGACGGTCGTTAATGTATTTCACCGCCAGCTCCACCGCCGCACGGACCGCTTTCGCGGTGTAACGCACGTCGTGGTGTGCTTCGTACTTGGTTTTCAGGCCGTTGATGATCTGCACCGTTTCGTCAACCGACGGCTCGGTAACGTCGATTTTCTGGAAACGACGCGCCAGCGCACGATCCTTCTCAAAGATGTTGCTGAACTCCTGGTACGTCGTGGAGCCCATCACGCGGATCTTGCCGCTGGAGAGCAGCGGTTTAATCAGGTTAGCCGCATCCACCTGGCCACCGGAGGCCGCACCTGCGCCGATAATGGTGTGGATCTCATCGATAAACAGGATGCTGTTGGTATCCTGCTCCAGCTGTTTTAACAGCGCTTTGAAGCGTTTTTCAAAATCACCACGGTATTTGGTGCCCGCCAGCAGCGAGCCGATGTCCAGCGAGTAGATGGTGCAGTCAGCGATCACTTCCGGCACGTCGCCCTGCACAATGCGCCAGGCCAGCCCTTCGGCAATCGCGGTTTTACCCACGCCAGATTCCCCCACCAGCAGCGGGTTGTTCTTGCGTCGACGGCACAGCACCTGGATGGCACGCTCCAGCTCTTTGTCGCGGCCAATCAGCGGGTCGATACCGCCAACGCGAGCAAGCTGGTTAAGGTTGGTGGTGAAGTTTTCCATACGATCCTCCCCGCCTGCTTGCTCTTCATTGCTGTTGATCTGTCCGCTGGGATCCGATGCCTGGTTAGGCTCGTCTTTTCGCGTTCCGTGAGAGATGAAGTTGACCACGTCGAGCCGGCTGACTTCGTGTTTGCGCAGCAGGTAGGCCGCCTGGGACTCCTGCTCGCTGAAGATGGCGACCAGGACATTGGCGCCAGTCACTTCGCTACGTCCGGAAGACTGGACGTGGAAAACCGCGCGCTGCAACACGCGCTGGAAGCTGAGCGTCGGCTGCGTGTCGCGCTCTTCTTCACTGGCTGGCAGCACCGGTGTGGTTTGTTCGATGAAGGCTTCGAGTTCCTGACGTAGCGCCACCAGATCCACGGAGCAGGCTTCCAGCGCTTCGCGGGCAGATGGGTTGCTAAGCAGTGCGAGCAGCAGGTGCTCGACGGTCATAAACTCATGTCGGTGCTCACGCGCTCTGGCGAAAGCCATGTTTAAACTGAGTTCCAGTTCTTGATTGAGCATAGGCACCTCCCCCAATTTTATGCCTTATCAGGCCTTTTCCAGCGTACACAGCAACGGATGCTCGTTCTCCCTCGCATAGTCATTCACCATCGCTACTTTGGTTTCCGCGACTTCGGCAGTGAAGATGCCGCAGATCGCTTTGCCACGATAATGAACGGTAAGCATCAGTTGCGTTGCACGTTCAACATCATAAGAAAAGAACTTTTGTAGCACGTCAATAACAAATTCCATTGGCGTGTAATCATCGTTCATTAACATAACTTTATACATAGATGGCGGTTTTAGCGCGTCGCGCACTTTATCTTCCGCCAGCTGGTCAAAATCCAGCCAATCGTTGGTCTTACCCATTATGCATAACCACTTTGAATCTACCTCAGATGTTAGATAACAATCATCTATTACTGTCATCCGCGATGTCTGTCACAAACTGTTGCAATAGCGTTAACTGCCTCAAATTTTGGTTGATTATTGTCCCAACTCCAGCGCCAAACGCTTGACGGCTTCTTCCGTTTCTCTAAATTGTACAAGCGTGAGTTGGCGAGGTTTTGAACAGCCCCCACTCCACCACCGGTTCATTCCATCTTAATTTATAAGATTTACGAAGGATGTCGAAGCATGGAAATGGGTACTGTTAAGTGGTTCAACAACGCCAAGGGGTTTGGCTTCATTTGCCCCGAAGGCGGCGGCGAGGATATCTTCGCTCACTATTCCACCATTCAGATGGATGGTTACAGGACGCTCAAAGCCGGGCAGTCCGTCCGGTTCGATGTACACCAGGGGCCAAAAGGCAATCACGCCAGTCTTATCGTGCCCGTTGAAGCAGAAACGGTTGCATAGCTCTCTGATTCATTGTGTACACCCCGCAGGCAAAATGCCAGCCCGATCGGCTGGCATTTTTATTTTCGGGCTATTCCCGCGCCAGCGCATCCACCGGATCGAGCCGCGCCGCGTTTCGCGCCGGCAGCCAGCCGAAAAGAATACCGGTGAAGGTGGAACATAAAAACGCCGTCAGGATCGCCATCGGCGAGAAGCCAATTTCCCAGCCCGGTAAGAAGAGCTGGAGCGCGAAGGCGATCATCATCGAAAGCGCAATCCCCATCGCGCCTCCCACCAGACACACCAGCACCGCTTCAATCAAAAACTGCTGGAGCACGTCGCTGGCTCTGGCCCCGACCGCCATGCGGATGCCTATCTCCCGCGTACGTTCGGTCACCGACACCAGCATAATGTTCATCACCCCAATCCCGCCGACGACCAGCGAAATCACCGCCACCAGCGTCAGGAACAGCTGAAGAGTACGTGTGGTCTTTTCCGCCGTTTTCAAGAGGCCGTCCATGTTCCAGGTGAAGAAATCCTTTTTCCCGTGGCGCAGGGTTAACAGCCGCTCAAGCTGCTGTTCCGCCAGCGCGCTGTCGTAGCCCTCCTTCACTCGCACGGTAATGGAGTTAAGCCAGGACTGCCCCATAATGCGCCCGGAAATGGTGCTGTATGGCAGCCAGACGCGCAGGATCTTGCTGCTGCCAAACATGGACTGTTTCTCTTCCGCCACACCAATCACCGTGGCGGGCATGTTACCCACCAGGATCACTTCCCCCACTACACGGGTTTTATTGGGGAAAAGCTGTCTGCGCGAGTTCGCGTCCAGCACCACCACCTGCGCCCTGCCCGCCAGCTGCTCCGCGTTGAAGGTCGCCCCTTCGCTAAAGGTCATGCCGTAGACGTTGAAGTAATCTCCGCTGACGCCGTTAGCACTGGCCGCCACGTCGATGTTGCCGTAGCGCAGACGCAGGTTTTGCGACACGGCAGGCGTGGCGGAGTTCACCCACGGCTGCTTCTGAATAGCCGCCAGATCGTCGTATTTCAGCGCCTGCTGATACTGCGGCTCGTCGTCGCCAAAATCTTTGCCGGGGTAAACGTCGATGGTGTTAGTCCCGATGGCCCGAATATCCGCCAGCACCAGCTGTTTCGCCGCATCGCCCACCACCACAATCGACACCACCGAGGCAATACCGATAATGATGCCGAGCATGGTCAGCAGAGTGCGCATTTTGTTGGCCGCCATCGCCAGCCAGGCCATGTTCAGCGCCTCGCGGAAACCGCTGGAAAACTGGCCCCAGCCGGTGGACGCAGGCAAAGCTTCTTTCGCCGCCGCCGCTCTGGACTGACGCGGCGGCGGGTTGCTGACCAGCTCGCCGTCGTGGATCTCGATGATGCGTTCCGCCTGCGCCGCGACCTGTGGATCGTGGGTGACGATAATCACCGTATGCCCCTGATCGCGAAGCTGATGCAGGATCGCCATCACCTCTTCACCGGAATGGCTGTCGAGCGCACCGGTTGGCTCATCGGCGAGGATCACCTGTCCGCCGTTCATCAGCGCGCGGGCAATACTCACGCGCTGCTGCTGACCGCCGGAAAGCTGCGAAGGCTGATAATCAACACGCTCCGCCAGCCCAAGACGCGTTAACAGCGCCTTCGCGCGTTCAAGGCGTTTTTTGCGCTCGACGCCCGCATACACCGCCGGCACTTCCACATTCTGCGCCGCGCTCAGGTGTGAAAGCAGATGGTAACGCTGAAAGATAAAGCCAAAATGCTCGCGACGCAGCTTCGCCAGCGCGTCGCCGTCCAGGGTGGAAACATCCGTCCCGGCCACGCGATAGGTGCCGCTGCTGGGCTTATCCAGACAGCCAAGAATGTTCATCAGCGTTGATTTACCCGAGCCCGACGCCCCGACAATCGCCACCATTTCACCGGCTTCAACGCGCAGGGAGATGCCCTTCAGCACCTCCACCGGCCCGTCGCCGGACGGATAGCTGCGACGAATGTCATTCAGCTCAAGCAGCGCCGTCATTGCGCGGCTCCAGGCAGGGTTTCGCTGGTGACCACTTCTTCACCCTCTTCCAGCCCTTTTACCACCACCACGTCGGTGTCGTTACGCGCGCCAATCACTACTTCCCGCTCGCGGGTTTCGCCGTTGCGCAGCACTTTCACCTTGTAGCGATTGTCCCCGGCGGATTCGCCCAGCGCGGAGAGCGGAACCGTCAGCACGTTTTTCACGCCGGTCAGCTGGATATGCACCTGGGCGGTCATGTCCAGACGCAGCACGCCCTGCGGGTTTGGCACCTCAAAACGCGCATAGTAGAAGATGGCGTCGTTAACTTTCTCCGGCGTCGGCAGGATATCTTTCAGCACCCCTTCATAGCGGGTTTGCGGATCGCCCAGCACCGTAAACCAGGCTTTCTGCCCCGGCTTAAGGTGAATGACGTCCGCTTCGGATACCTGGGCTTTCACCAGCATGGTGCTCATATCCGCCAGGGTCAGGATGTTTGGCGCCTGCTGCGCGGCGATGACCGTCTGGCCTTGCAGGGTGGTTATCTGCGTCACTTCCCCGGCCATTGGCGCAACGATTTGCGTGTAATCGAGGTTGGTTTTCGCCGTATCCAGCGAGGCCTGATTCCGTTTGATTTGCGCATCGATGGTGCCAATCTGCGCCTGCTTCACCGCCAGCTCCGTGGCGGCTGTGTCCAGATCCTGTTTCGAGATGGCCTGCGTTTTCGCCAGCGCCTGCTGGCGCGTCAGGGTGACCTGAGCGAGATTACGCTCCGCCTGAGCCTGCGCGCGCTGCGCGCGCAGCTCCATCAGCGTCGCTTCCACTTCGCGGATCTGGTTTTGCGCCTGCTCAGGATCGATCACGCCCAGCAGCTGGCCTTTTTTAACCTTATCGCCAATCTCAACTGACAGGGTTTTAAGCTGACCGCTGACCTGCGCGCCCACGTCAACCTTACGCAGGGCATCCAGTTTCCCCGTCGCCAGCACGTTTTGTTGCAGCTCGCCCGGACGAACAATCAGCGTTTGATACTGTGGTACCGGCGCGTTCAGTACCTTCCATAACCAGAATCCGCCCGCTAACACCACTACCGCCAGCAGCAGAAACAGCTTTCTGCGTTTTCCCTTCAGGTTCATAAATATTCCAAATAGTTGTTCTGGCTATCATCACCGTTGATTTTATCTAAACCACTCCTCAACGAAACCCCCGATCCCCGTAATCGTCGGGAATTGTTTACCCGATGTTGATAAAGCGCCTGCTGAAATAGCGATATTCCACCAGAAGCAGGATCTAACATGTCTTCCATCGTCGATACACCTTATTCAACGCTGCCCCAGCCTAAATCGGGCTGGCAACTGTTTAAAAGCCTGACATCGGGTTCCCTCACGCCGGGGCTGGCGTGGCAAAATCCGGCATATCGACGTAAGTTTATGTTGCGCTCGCTGGCAACGCCGTTCACCACTGCGCGCCTGCTCGGAAACCTTGCAAAACAGCCCCGTCTGATGCAGATCCTGCGCGTGCAGCCCGGCCTGCCGTGCCGCCTGCACCGGCCGTGGCTGACCGTAAATATGGGTCGTCAGAATACGCTGGACGCATTGAACGATCACTATCAGATGATGAGCCGCCATCTTCCGGCGTCGCTGCTGAACGGCTACCTCTCCAGCCAGGGCATCACGCTGGTGACGTTAACGGGCAAAGAGGAACAGCAGTTTAGCGTTCGCCTGAGCGCGGATGCGTTTCTGGACAAAGAAGGGGAAGCGACCCTCACTTTTTGCGACCACCAGAACACGGTGCTGGCCGAGCTGACCTTTACGCTGTGCAAATACCAGGGCAAAACAACGCTCTTCATCGGCGGAATGCAGGGGGCGAAAGCGCATGTCCCGCACGAGCACATTCAGCTGGCGACCAAAGCCTGTCACGGACTGTTCCCAAAACGTCTGCTGGTTGAAGCGGTCATGACGCTGGCAGGCGCCTTCCCGGTCGAGCAGATCCTCGCGGTGAGTAACGCCACCCACATCTACCGCAGCTGGCGCTATCGCAAGAAAAAAGAGGGAAAATTGCTGGCTGACTATGACAGCTTCTGGCGCTCCCTTGGCGGACAGCAGCAGGATAACGGCAACTTTGCCCTGCCACTGACCATGCCACGCAAACCGATGGAAGAGATTGCGAGTAAAAAACGGTCCGAATACCGCCGCCGCTATACCCTGCTTGATAGCCTGATCCAACAGGTTTCGCAGGCGACTGACCGCTAATCGGCCCTCCCGCGAGCCAGCCAGAGGACGCGGGAGAACATTTTACGCAGCAGCGTGGGCACCGACTCCACGCCTCGCCTGCCGGCTTCCGTCGCGACTTCAATGGCCAAATCCGGTTTTGACGACCGATGGATAGCTTTGGCAATCACCCGACGCATGTTCATGGGTACATCCACCGGGATCATCGCCACGCGGTGAAAGACGTCGTCAAATCCCTGACGGTACATAAAGTGCTCCATGTCCATCGCAGGCAGCGCGGTCAGATGTTCCCGCTCCTCTTCACGATCGTTATTGAGCAGGCTGCGCACGGTCGCCGCATATTTTTTACCCGCCTCATCGCCATCCACCAGCACGTGCCACTCTATCCCCATCCGGCGCGCAAATTTGATCAGCGGTTTTAAGCCAGACTGAGCAAATTCGATCACTTTGATCCCTTCGGCATCAAAGTGGTGCCCGCACTGGCGAGCCAGCTCGTTTATCACCCAGGTTTCCGTTTCCCCTTCCACCAGCAACCAGCAGCGAGCAAACAGGGAAGAGGCACGGTTAAAACGGATATGAAACGCAATCCGTCGGCCATCTTCGGCATTTAACCCGCCGGGCCCGAGCCGGTAGGCGGTGACCCGCGACGATTCACGCACCAGGCGGCAGACATACTCTACCGGCGTCAGAGAGAGCAGCTCTCCGGAATTCGTGGTGGTGACTCGCTGCAACGGCAGCAGATTAAGAAGATGCCACGCCACGGAAAGCATAATCGGGTGGAGCCGCGTTTCCGGATCTTCCACCAGCAGCAGCGGGCGCGCGTCCCGATCCAGGCGCACCGTCCCTTTCGCCTGTAAAAGCGTGGAGAATAAACCCAGCAGGATCACCCGATGCGTACGCCCGCCGGGGCGGTCGATCATGCGGTTGATAATATCGAGATAGCGCCAGCTTCGTTGTTCATCGTGCGAGCGGCGACGCATCAGACGGTGGCGCGCCTGCCCCGTTCCCTGCTCGGAGAAGTAGTGCTCCAGCAGTTGTACCATGGCAGACAGTCCCTGACGGATCTGGCCGTCGGTGAGGTTCTGCGGCCGTGAGACCAGTTCACGGGCGAGGAAATCCAGTTCGCGGGCGGTTACTTCCACCTCGGGCATATTCGGCACGGTGCCGTTACGGATCCGCCGCATAAAACGCGCGTCGCGTAAGCGCAATACGGGGGAGAGGCGGATAAGATGTCGGGCAAGCTCGTCAATATTATCGAGCGGGATCGGATTCCCCTTCTCATCAAGAAATTCACGCAGGGTTAATACCCCGTCGTTTTGCGCCATTTCGCCCTCAAGGCGATAGAAAATACGCTGGAACCCATCTTCACAGGGAACCCAGCAGGCCGACATAGGGCGAAAACGACGCACGCGATGGCGGCCGGGCTCGGATTCGCGGAAGGTCAGAATGATATGCAGGTGTTTCTCGCGCCCGTTGACATCCCCCGGCGGAAACCAGAAGTCATCATGAACGAAGTGGTACAAGTTCTCTTCGGGCGAAAGCAGCAGCGTCAGGGCATCCAGCAGGCTGGATTTACCCCAGGCGTTTTCGCCTATCAGGACGTTGTTCTGTTCCAGTTGCAGCGACAGGCGGTTAATCCCGCGAAACCCGACAATCTCCACACGTTCGAGTAGCATACATCCCCCGCAATTCGGCCACTTTTTCCTTCAAGTTATCAGCAGTATAGCGGCAGGCTGTGGGTCACGACAGCAGAATATACGCCCCCTTAATTATTGGGCTATGCTCTAATTACCTCCGTTCTGAACAAGGATTGACATCACATTGCCTTAAATCAAATTTAGTGAATTTATTTGAGTGGCGAAGGGATGTTGATGGTTTCAAAATACTGGCTCTTTGAGTCGTCATCCCTTTATGGCGATATAACCCGCGCGCAGGAATGGGCGCGGACGTTTATTATTGAGGTGGTTATGTTCAGAAAATTAGCGGCAGAATGCTTTGGCACATTCTGGCTGGTGTTTGGTGGCTGCGGTAGCGCAGTACTGGCAGCCGCATTTCCGGAATTAGGTATTGGATTTGTCGGCGTCGCGCTGGCATTCGGTTTAACCGTATTAACCATGGCATTCGCCGTGGGGCATATTTCCGGCGGTCATTTCAACCCGGCCGTCACATTAGGTTTATGGGCGGGCGGACGTTTCCCGGCGAAAGATATTATTGGCTATATTATTGCCCAGGTTATTGGCGGTATTATTGCCGCGGCGGTGCTGTACGTAATTGCCAGCGGAAAAGCCGGGTTTGACGCCGCGGCCAGCGGATTTGCGTCGAACGGCTTCGGCGAACACTCGCCAGGCGGCTACTCAATGCTGTCTGCTATCGTGATTGAAATTGTGCTCACCGCAGGTTTCCTGTTGGTGATCCACGGCGCAACGGACAAATACGCGCCTGCGGGCTTTGCCCCCATCGCTATTGGTCTGGCGCTGACGCTGATCCACCTCATCTCCATCCCGGTGACCAACACCTCCGTTAACCCGGCGCGCAGCACCGCGGTGGCTATTTTCCAGGGCGGCTGGGCGCTTGAACAGCTGTGGCTATTCTGGGTGATGCCAATTATCGGCGGTATTCTGGGCGGCGTGCTGTATCGCACCCTGCTGGAAAAACGCGATTAATGGTTTTCCCCCCTCTCCCTGTGGGAGAGGGCCGGGGTGAGGGCATCAGGCCGCACCACCCCAAATAGACAAGCCGGGTAAGGCGTAGCCGCCACCCGGCTTTTTTTGTAGCTTTACCTCACAGCCTTTATTGGGTAGTGTCTCTGGCGCTTAACTGATACTCAAAAGGACCGGCTGTTCATGTTCTCAGGACTCCTCATCATTCTTCTGCCCCTGATTGCGGGCTACCTTATTCCGCTGCGTCATGAATCGGCCTTAAAGCTTATTAATCGTTTTCTCAGCTGGATTGTTTACGTCATTCTGTTCTTTATGGGGATCAGCCTGGCCTTCCTGGATAATCTGGCGACGAACTTGCTTTCCATCCTGCATTATTCTGCGGTTACGGTAGTGGTTATTCTGCTGTGCAATATTGCCGCGCTGTTCTGGCTGGAACGCACTATTCCCTGGAAAAATCACCATCATCAGGAAAAGCTTCCCTCCCGTATTGCGATGGCGCTGGAATCATTAAAGCTGTGCGGCGTGGTGGTACTCGGTTTTTTACTGGGTCTGACCGGCTGGGCATTTTTACAGCACGCAACGGAAGCCAGCGAATATACGCTTATTTTCCTGCTCTTCCTGATTGGTATTCAGCTGCGAAATAATGGCATGACGCTGAAACAGATTGTCCTTAACCGCCGGGGCATGATGGTTGCCGTTATCGTTGTGGCCAGCTCACTGGCGGGGGGAGTGATTAACGCCTTTATTCTCGATCTGCCGCTGAAAACCAGCCTGGCGATGGCGTCCGGTTTCGGCTGGTATTCGCTCTCAGGTATTCTGCTGACCGAATCGTTTGGTCCGGTGATCGGCAGCGCCGCCTTCTTTAACGATCTGGCGCGCGAGCTGATAGCCATCATGCTGATCCCCGGCCTGGTACGCCGCAGCCGCTCTACTGCGCTGGGCCTGTGCGGGGCCACCTCAATGGACTTTACCCTGCCGGTGTTACAGCGCTCGGGAGGGCTGGAGATGGTTCCTGCCGCCATTGTACACGGCTTTATTCTGAGCCTGCTGGTACCCATTCTGATGGCGTTCTTCTCAGCCTGATACTGCTTTGGCGGTAGTGAACCTGCCGCCAAAATTGCGCTAAATCAATAACCCTCCACTTAGTATAAGAAAGCACTTTTCTCTGCTGTGGCACAGGCATAACCTTAAACATGTATCTCAAATATAACTTTAACAGGTGTGATTATGTTTTGTGTGCAATGTGAACAAACCATCCGTACCCCGGCAGGCAACGGCTGCTCTTACGCGCAGGGTATGTGCGGCAAAACCGCAGAAACGTCCGATCTCCAGGATCTGCTGATTGCGGCGCTGCAAGGCTTGTCCGCCTGGGCCTTCAAAGCCCGTGAATATGGCATTGTCGATCACTATGTCGACAGCTTTGCGCCGCGCGCATTTTTCTCCACGCTGACCAACGTTAACTTCGATTCTCCACGCATTGTGGGCTATGCCCGCGAAGCGATTGCCCTGCGTGAAGCCCTGAAAGCGCAGTGCCTGAATGCCGACGCCAGCGCCCGCGTGGACAACCCGATGGCGGAGCTACAGCTGGTGAGCGACGACCTGGGCGAGCTACAGCGTCAGGCCGCAGAATTCACCCCAAATAAGGACAAAGCGGCAATTGGCGAGAACATCCTCGGCCTGCGCCTGCTGTGCCTGTACGGTCTGAAAGGTGCTGCGGCCTATATGGAGCACGCGCACGTACTCGGCCAGTACGATAACGCTATTTACGCCCAGTACCACAAAATCATGGCATGGCTGGGCACCTGGCCTTCCGACATGAACGCCCTGCTGGAATGCTCGATGGAAATCGGCCAGATGAACTTCAAAGTGATGAGTATTCTGGATGCCGGTGAAACCAGCACCTACGGCCACCCAACGCCAACGCAGGTCAACGTCAAAGCGACCGAAGGCAAATGCATCCTGATCTCCGGTCATGACCTGAAAGATCTCTACAACCTGCTGAAGCAGACCGAAGGCACCGGCGTTAACGTCTATACCCACGGCGAAATGCTGCCCGCGCACGGCTACCCGGAGCTGCGTAAATTTAAGCATCTGATCGGTAACTACGGCAGCGGCTGGCAGAACCAGCAGGTGGAGTTCGCCCGCTTCCCTGGCCCAATTGTTATGACCTCTAACTGCATCATCGACCCGACCGTCGGCGCGTATGACGACCGTATCTGGACCCGCAGCATCGTCGGCTGGCCGGGCGTGAGCCACCTTGAAGGCGACGATTTCGGTCCGGTTATCGCTCAGGCGCAGCAGATGGCAGGCTTCCCGTACAGCGAAATCCCGCACCTCATCACCGTCGGTTTTGGCCGTGAAACCCTGCTGGGTGCGGCGGATTCCCTGATTGACCTCGTCAGCCGTGAAAAACTGCGTCACATCTTCCTTATCGGCGGCTGTGACGGCGCGCGCGGGGAACGTAACTACTTCACCGATTTCGCCACCCGCGTACCGGAAGACTGCCTGATCCTGACCCTGGCCTGCGGTAAGTACCGTTTCAACAAGCTGGACTTCGGCAACATCGAAGGTCTGCCGCGCCTGGTGGATGCGGGTCAGTGTAACGATGCGTATTCAGCCATCATTCTGGCGGTCACGCTGGCAGAGAAACTGGGCTGCGGCGTGAACGACCTGCCGCTGTCGCTGGTGCTCTCCTGGTTCGAGCAGAAAGCGATCGTTATTCTGTTGACCCTGCTCTCTCTCGGCGTGACCAACATCGTCACCGGGCCGACTGCGCCAGGCTTCCTGACGCCGGACCTGCTGGCCATCCTGAACGAGAAATTTGGTCTGCGTTCCGTGACCAACGTTGAAGATGATATGAAGCAACTGCTGAGCGCGTAAGGAGTAACTCATGACCATGCCAACCTCACAATGTCCGTGGCGGATGCAGGTTCATCACATCCATCAGGAGACGCCGGATGTGTGGACGCTGTCGCTGCTGTGCCATGACTACTACCCGTACCGCCCAGGTCAGTATGCGCTGGTTAGCGTGCGTAATTCGGCGGATACCCTGCGCGCCTACACCCTCTCCTCCACGCCGGGCGTGAGCGAATACATTACGCTCACCGTCCGTCGTATTGATGACGGCGCAGGATCCGAGTGGCTGACCCGGGACGTGAAGCGCGGGGATTACATCTGGCTGTCTGACGCGCAGGGCGAGTTTACCTGTGACGACAAGACGGAAGATAAATTCCTGCTGCTGGCGGCAGGCTGTGGCGTGACGCCGATTATGTCGATGCGTCGCTGGCTGGCGAAATACCGTCCTCAGGCCGACGTGCAGGTGATTTTCAGCGTGCGTTCCCCGGAAGATGTGATTTTTGCCGAAGAATGGCGCAACTATCCGGTGACGCTGGTGGCTGAGCACAACGCGACGCACGGTTTTGTCGCGGGGCGCCTGAGCCGCGAGCTGCTGCAAAGCGTGCCGGATATTGCGAACCGCATCGTGATGACCTGCGGCCCGGCGCCTTATATGGAGATCGTGGAGAAAGAAGTGAAAGCGCTCGGCGTGACCCGCTTCTTCAAAGAGCAGTTCTTCACGCCTGTAGCGGCAGCGGCGACCAGCGGGATGAAGTTCACGAAGCTGCAACCGGCGCAGACTTTCTTTGGCCGCGTGGGCACCACGCTGCTTGAAGCGCTTGAAAGTAACAACGTGCCGGTAGCGGCGGCCTGTCGCGCCGGGGTGTGCGGTTGCTGTAAGACCAAAGTGGTTTCCGGTGAGTACACGGTCACCAGCACCATGACGCTGACCGACGCGGAAATTGCCGAGGGCTATGTGCTGGCATGTTCGTGCCATCCGCAGGGAGACCTGGTGCTGGCATAATCTGGCGCAGTGCCCCCATTTGTTGCCGGGTGGCACTGCGTTTACCCGGCTTACGTTGTGCCTACTGCCTGTGCGTATGGAATACCAGGCAGCCAATACAGTGACTTTCTTCTAAGCTTGTAAGCGATATCACATAAAGGAGAAGAACCACCATGAAACAAACCGTGGCTGCATACATAGCAAAAACTCTTGAGCAGGCTGGCGTAAAGCGTATCTGGGGCGTCACCGGCGACTCTCTGAACGGACTCAGCGACAGCCTTAACAAGATGAAGACCATTGAGTGGATGCCCACCCGCCATGAAGAGGTCGCCGCCTTTGCCGCCGGTGCCGAAGCGCAGCTTACGGGTGAACTCGCTGTATGTGCGGGTTCCTGCGGACCAGGAAACCTGCACCTCATCAACGGTCTGTTCGACTGTCACCGCAACCATGTTCCGGTGCTGGCGATTGCGGCTCACATTCCGTCATCTGAAATCGGTAGCGGCTATTTTCAGGAGACGCATCCGCAGGAGCTGTTCCGTGAATGCAGCCACTATTGCGAGCTGGTCTCATCACCGGAGCAGATCCCACAGGTGCTGGCGATAGCCATGCGTAAGGCGATCCTGAATCGCGGGGTTTCGGTGGTTGTGCTGCCGGGGGACGTGGCGCTGAAGGCCGCACCTGAAACCGCCACCACCCACTGGTACTCTGCGCCACAGCCAACCATTACCCCTGCCGAAGAAGAGCTGAAAAAGCTGGCGCAACTGCTGCGATACTCCAGCAATATCGCCCTGATGTGCGGCAGCGGCTGCGCCGGTGCGCATAAAGAGCTGGTGGAATTTGCCGGCAAGCTCAAGGCGCCAGTGGTGCATGCCCTGCGCGGGAAAGAGCACGTTGAATACGATAACCCGTACGATGTCGGCATGACCGGGCTGATCGGTTTTTCCAGCGGCTTCCACACCATGATGAACGCCGACACGCTGATCCTGCTCGGCACTCAGTTCCCGTACCGCGCGTTCTACCCGACGGATGCCAAAATTATCCAGATCGACATTAATCCCGGCAGCATCGGTGCGCACAGCAAGGTGGATATGGCGCTTATCGGCGATATCAAATCCACCCTCGCCGCCCTGCTGCCGCTACTGGAAGAAAAAACGGACCGCAAATTCCTGGATAAAGCCCTGAGCGACTATCGCGATGCGCGTAAGGGGCTGGACGATCTCGCCAAACCGAGCGAAAAAGCGATCCACCCGCAGTATCTGGCGCAGCAGATCAGCCACTTCGCCGACGACGATGCCATCTTCACCTGCGACGTGGGTACGCCCACCGTCTGGGCAGCACGCTACCTGAAAATGAACGGCAAACGACGCCTGCTTGGGTCGTTCAACCATGGCTCAATGGCCAACGCCATGCCGCAGGCGCTGGGCGCAAAAGCGACGGCACCGGAACGTCAGGTGGTGGCGATGTGTGGCGACGGCGGGTTCAGTATGCTGATGGGGGATTTCCTGTCGGTGGCGCAGATGAAGCTTCCGCTGAAAATCGTGGTCTTTAACAACAGCGTGCTGGGCTTCGTGGCGATGGAGATGAAGGCCGGAGGCTACCTCACGGACGGCACCGAGCTGCACGACACCAACTTCGCCCGCATCGCCGAAGCCTGCGGTATCACCGGTATTCGGGTGGAGAAAGCCTCAGAGGTGGACGACGCCCTGCAACGCGCCTTCGCCATCGACGGCCCGGTGCTGGTGGATGTGGTGGTCGCCAAAGAAGAGCTGGCGATCCCGCCTCAAATCAAGCTGGAACAGGCCAAAGGATTTAGCCTCTACATGCTGCGCGCCATCATCAGCGGGCGCGGTGACGAGGTGATCGAACTGGCAAAAACCAACTGGCTCAGGTAAAACATCTGGCATCGCCTTTTTAAATATAAGGACATGCCATGATTGATTTACGCAGTGATACCGTTACCCGTCCGGGCCGCGCCATGCTCGAAGAGATGATGGCCGCCCCGGTCGGGGACGACGTCTACGGCGATGACCCGACGGTCAACGAACTCCAGCGCTATGCGGCCGAGCTGAGCGGTAAAGAGGCTGCTCTGTTCCTGCCCACCGGCACGCAGGCTAACCTGGTGGCGCTGCTGAGCCACTGCGAGCGCGGCGAAGAGTATATCGTTGGCCAGGGGGCGCATAACTACCTGTACGAAGCCGGCGGCGCGGCGGTGCTCGGCAGCATCCAGCCGCAGCCGATCGATGCTGCGCCGGACGGTACGCTGCCGCTGGACAAAGTCGCGGCGAAAATCAAAGCCGACGATATTCACTTCGCCCGCACTAAACTGCTGAGCCTCGAAAACACCCATAACGGTAAAGTCTTGCCGCGCGAATACCTGAAAGCGGCATGGGATTTTACCCGCGAGCGCAAGCTCGGCCTCCACGTTGACGGCGCACGTATCTTCAACGCCGTGGTGGAGTACGGCTGCGAGCTGAAAGAGATCACCCAATATTGCGACTCGTTCACCATTTGCCTCTCTAAAGGGCTGGGCACGCCGGTAGGTTCCCTGCTGGTTGGCAGCGCAGACTACATCAGACGCGCCAACCGGTGGCGCAAAATGACCGGCGGCGGGATGCGTCAGGCGGGTATTCTGGCGGCTGCCGGACTGTACGCCCTGAAAAATAACGTGTCACGCCTGAAAGACGATCACGACAATGCGGCGTGGATGGCAGCGCAGCTGCGTGAAATCGGCGCTGATGTCATGCGACACGACACCAACATGCTGTTTGTCCGCGTCGGCGATGAGCATGCTGCCGCGCTGGGCGACTTTATGAAAGCCCGAGGCGTGCTGATCAACGCCTCCCCGGTCGTGCGACTGGTGATGCATCTTGACGTTAACCGCGAGCAGTTGACCGAGGTGGTGAAACACTGGCAGGCGTTTTTACAGCGTTAAGGAGCATACCGTGCCGCAACGTATTCTGGTGCTCGGCGCCAGCGGGTATATCGGTCAGCATCTGACCACTGCGTTAAGCCAGCAGGGGCACCAGGTGCTGGCAGCGGCACGCAACACGGAACGCCTGCAAAAGCTACATTTGCCTGGCGTGACGTGTCACAACGTTGACCTTAACTGGCCGAAAGCGCTTCCTGCGCTGCTGGAAGGGGTCGATACGCTTTACTACCTTGTCCACAGCATGGGCGAAGGCGGCGATTTTATCGCCCACGAGCGTCAGGTGGCGATGAACGTTCGTGATGCGCTGCGGCAAACGCCGGTGAAGCAGGTGATTTTTTTAAGCTCACTCCAGGCGCCTGAGAACGAGCAGTCAGATCATCTGCGCGCCCGACAGCTGACGGCAGAAACGCTGCGAAGCGCCCGTATCCCCGTCACCGAACTGCGGGCAGGGATCATCGTCGGCGCGGGTTCCGCCGCGTTCGAAGTGATGCGCGATATGGTCTACAACCTGCCTGTGCTTACGCCGCCGCGCTGGGTACGCTCGCGCACCACGCCCATTGCGCTGGAGAATTTACTCCACTATCTGGTGGCATTGCTGGATCACCCGGCGGAGCAGCATCGCGTGCTGGAGGCGGCAGGCCCGGAAGTGCTGAGCTATCAGGCGCAGTTCGAACATTTTATGCGGGTGAGCGGCCGCCGCCGCTGGCTGATCCCCATCCCCTTCCCGACCCGCTGGATTTCGGTGTGGTTTTTGAATGTGATCACCTCCGTGCCGCCGACGACTGCCAAAGCGCTTATACAGGGACTGAAGCACGATCTGCTGGCGGACGATCGTGAACTGCGTGCCTTGATCCCTCAGGAATTGATCCCCTTCGACGATGCCGTACGCAATACGCTGAAAGAAGAAGAGAAGCTGGTGAACTCCAGCGACTGGGGCTACGACGCGCAGGCGTTTGCCCGCTGGCGGCCCGAGTACGGCTATTATCCGAAACAGGCGGGCTGTACGGTCAAAACCACGGCCAGCCTGGCAGCGCTGTGGGAAGTTGTGAACCAGATTGGCGGCAAAGAGCGCTATTTCTTCGGCAATATTCTGTGGCAAACGCGCGGCGCGCTGGATCTGCTGGTCGGTCACCGGCTGGCAAAAGGGCGCCCTGCCCATCCCTGGCTGAAGGTGGGCGATACCGTCGACAGCTGGAAGGTGATTATCGTTGAGCCGGAAAAACAGCTGGCGCTGCTGTTTGGCATGAAGGCGCCGGGGCTGGGGCGGCTCTGCTTCACCCTGAAGGACAAGGGCGACCATCGTGAACTGGACGTTCGGGCATGGTGGCATCCGCACGGAATGCCGGGTCTGTTTTACTGGTTGCTGATGATCCCGGCACACCTGTTTATCTTCCGCGGAATGGCGAAACGGATTGCGCTACTGGCAGAAGAAAAGCGGGAAAATAACTAAATAAAACTCTTAATCTTTCACCTTTCCCATTGCAACACATCGTAATTCACGAAAGAATGCGCACGAAATTCTTTTCAACACAGTGGATTGTTATGAAGGTACTGGTTACCGGGGCGACCAGCGGCTTAGGCCGAAATGCGGTCGAGTTTCTGCGCAACAAAGGCATCAGCGTGAGGGCCACTGGTCGCAATGAGGCGATGGGTAAGCTCCTGCAAAAAATGGGCGCTGAATTTGTCCATGCCGATCTGACGGAGCTGGTCTCCTCTCAGGCCAAGGTGATGCTCGCCGGTATCGATACGCTGTGGCACTGCTCCAGTTTTACCTCCCCGTGGGGTACCCAGGAAGCCTTTGATCTCGCCAACGTGCGCGCCACGCGCCGTCTGGGTGAATGGGCCGTCGCCTGGGGCGTGCGTAACTTTATTCATATTTCCTCTCCGTCGCTCTATTTCGACTATCACCACCATCGTGATATTCAGGAAGATTTCCGCCCGGCGCGCTTTGCCTGTGAGTTTGCCCGCAGTAAAGCGGCGGGCGAAGAGGTGATCGACCTGCTGGCCCAGTCAAACCCGCACACCCGCTTTACCGTGCTGCGTCCGCAGAGCCTGTTTGGGCCGCACGACAAAGTCTTCATCCCGCGACTGGCCCAGATGATGCATCACTACGGCAGCGTGCTGTTACCGCGCGGCGGCGATGCGCTGGTGGACATGACCTATTACGAAAATGCCGTTCACGCCATGTGGCTGGCGAGCCAGCCGGAATGCGATAAGCTGGTGTCGGGGCGCGCGTATAACATCACCAACGGCGAACCCTGTACCCTGCGCAGCATTGTGCAAAGGCTAATTGACGAATTAAAAATCGACTGCCGGATCCGTTCCGTTCCCTACCCAATGCTGGACATGATTGCCCGCAGCATGGAGCGTTTTGGCAGCAAATCGGCGAAAGAGCCTGCGCTGACGCATTACGGTGTGTCGAAGCTCAACTTTGATTTTACGCTGGATATTTCTCGGGCGGAGAACGAGCTGGGATATAAACCGATTGTCTCGCTGGATGAAGGGATAGTGCGTACGGCGGCGTGGTTACGGGATCACGGGAAGTTGCACCGGTAAGCGTTCCTGCCTCATGTAGGCCGGGTAAGCGCAGCGCCACCCGGCAAAAAACAGAGAGTGCGGACTGATGCCCTCACCCCGGCCCTCTCCCACAGGGAGAGGGTGCAGACACTAAAACGGCAACCCTGGGGGTTGCCGTTTGCTTTTACAGAGCCGTCCAGGCTTCAGCCCATGCCAGACCTGCGCCTGGTTCATAGTACGTTGGAGAGTTGTTACACCAGCCGCTGTACGGGAACGGTTTGCACTGGAACAGTTTACCGTGGTTGTTCACGATATCACCGGCGTTGTACTTGCTGTTCGCGCTCCATGCCGGGTAAGACGTATCTTCTCCGGATGGCGTTGCCGCTTTCGCTTTCACGTTCAGCAGGTAAGACGTGGTGCTGCTCAGCTCGCCATCGCTGACGGTCAGGCTCACTTCATACTGCTGCGCCGTCGCAGACTCTGGCGCTGTGAAGGTCACAACCGCTTTGTCCTGACCGGTAACAGTCTGACCATCCTGGGAACGCCAGGTATACGTCAGTTTGTTGCCATCAGGATCGGTAGAGCCTTCCGCACTCAGAGAAACCTGCGCACCTGCTTCCACTGCACCGATCGGACCGGCAATCTGCGCAACCGGCGCGTGGTTCACCACAACAGGTTCGACCGGGGTTTCATCCGGCGTTGGTGTTGGCGCTGGCGTTTCATCGCCAGATGGCGTCGGTGTTGGCGTGACCGGGGTTTCGTCCGGGGTAACGGAAGAACCATCATCGTTAACGATTTTCACGTTAAAGAACTTCTGCACGCACTTGCTGTAGTCACCTTCTTTAAAGGCGCTGAACGGAGTCTGGTAGCCCACCAGCTGGCAAGAGTAGGTCTTGCCGTCCGGGGTATCCGCGCTCCATCCCCAGTCCTGTTCCCAGTAAATCTTCAGGGCGCCTGCGCCACCTTCGTCGAACTGCTTCATGTTGGCGCAACCCAACACTTCGTTCGCCGGAACAGGCACTTTCAGGTAGTTTGCAAACTCTTTGTAGTATTTGATACGGTTCTGAGACTGCGCAATTTCAGTCGGGCCGCCGCACTCAACGCCGCCGTTGATGATCTGGGTGGTCACACCAAAGCCCGGAACCAGACCGTTGGCTTTATCGTGGTCGTTCGGCTGCCATGTACCGTCGATCACCTGCAACATGCTTGGTTTTGGCGGCTGCGGATAGGCGAAGAAGAAGATCGCACTCGCCAGGTTCAGCCAGGTGTCCGCCACCAGCTCAGGTTTGTCGAGCAGCGTACGCACGTCGCCGTACATCGCTTCAGAGAATGGACCGTAGTTGTAGTTGTAAGACAACTGTTTCGCACCGCGTCCGAAATAGCTCAGGAAATCGCCGTCTTTATCTTTACCGCAAGGCCAGGTCTGTCCTTGCCAGACGTCCGGGTTACATTCGCCGTTATAACCGCCCTTCTGCCCTTCGCTCCAGCCCATTTCACGTACGTGGATCAGCGCCTGACGCCATTCGGCTTCCGGACGCCAGCTTTCGTGGCCGCCAGTTTCCTGGGCAAAGTGGGCAAACATGGTGGCCAGCTCTTTGCGACAGATGGCGTCGCTGTCACGACCGTCATTATAGGTTTTACACAGCGCCGGGAATTTACCCACGGCTTTCAGGAAGTTGCTGTAGGTATAGGCCTGGGCGCGCAGCGGGAAGAGATATTCCCAGTCGCTGGCTTTCACAATCCCTTCAACGCGTTTAACGTTGTCCGGGTTCGCCGCCCGGCCTGGCTCAATCAGTTCGACCTGCGCGTTATCCAGCGTCTGGATGGTCTCTTTAACCGAAGCCATCAGCGGGGAGTCCGTCAGTTCCTTCTCTTTCTTCGCCAGATCGCTGGCTTTGATGGTGTACGGCTCACTGCTGGTCTCCTTCAGATTCGCAGCCTGGGCCATGAATGGCGCCACGCAGGCTCCCGCAATGAGTACACTCAGTAACGTCCTTTTGTTCATTTCAGTTTTCCTGTTCGTTTCAAATTAAATGTTAATATCCCGGCTTAGGTATTACTCCGTTAATACATAAACCACATTCAGCTGTTTTCACTTTTCGAAGAACACCTTCAGGAATTCTTCAAAAATAAAAAACGTTAATAACGTGCCGCTAATTTCAGTTGCTGATATTTGGCCCAGACCTTATGGGCATATTTCATCCTCTGCGGATAATTTTCTTTTTTCAGTCCGGCGTTATACGCGCCAACGGCTTCCCAGTTGTAGCCATACACCCTGATCATCCCGGAAAGGAGAGAAGCCCCGACCATGATCGAAGTACACGGCTCCGTGATTAATCGATATTCGTCGATGCCTCTGCTTTCCAGCGCGGTAAAATGCGAACTGTTGATTTGCATCAGCCCGACATCCCGCGTGCCATCGCGGTTTTGCCCAACCGCATACGGATTCATTCCGGATTCCACATTCGCTATCGCGTACAGTAAATAAGGATCGACATGATAATAATGCGCCGCTTTATCCCAACAATTTGCCAGTGCGCTTTGGCTTATTATCAATAACAACAAAATTAACTTTTTCATTTTTACCTGCTGACAGTTTCGGTTATTTCTCCTTACCAACATCCTGTAAAATGAATTTTGAATCACTCCCCCTCTAAAGGGGGAGTGATTAATGGGTTAGATTATTTGCAATCTGTTGATGCGCCTTCTTTTACCCATACGTCGCTGTTGGCTGGGTTATCACCACGGGTCCACCATTTCGCACGGTAAACGTTACCTTCATAGGTGGTAGTGTCGCCGCCGTTGTAGACCAGGTCAGAACGCCAGTTCATCTTCACGTTGCTCACCAGCTCCCATGCATCCACACCGAAGCCAGGCTGATTGCCCTGAGTCCAGTACTTCGCTTTCCACACCAGATGGTCGAAGCTTACGGTATCGCCACCGTTGTAGATTTTGCTAGATTCCCACGCCGCGTATTTGCTGGCGTTGGCATCCACAGGTGCATCGCAGCTTCCTTTGTCAGACGGAGGAGTCACATCATCAGCCGGAGGGGTAACGTCATCCGCCGGGTTAGTGTCTTCGTCAGCAGGTACCGGTGCAGGCGCCGCTTTCGGATTCACGGTAACCTGGACGTTAGACTGCACGCTGGTCTTACCGTCGCTCACTACCACGCTCAGGGTGTAGGTAGACGTCGAGCTCACTTCCGGCGCCGTGATATTCACGTTCGCGGAGTCAGTTCCAGTGGCGTGCATATCTGCTGGTACGCTCCAGGCGTAGGTCAGCGCATCACCGTCTGGGTCCGCAGCCTGGGCATGCAGCGCATAGGTTTCACCAGATTCAAGCGTGATCGCTTCCATTGGGTTTAAAACCGGTGCCTGGTTAGCTTTCGGCGCCTTGTTCACCACCTGGACATCAATCGCGTTGCTCAGGCCTTTTGCATCGGTCACCGTCAGGCGGAACGTCATGGTCTGGTCGGTGGTCGCTGCCGCAACATTGAAGGTCGCTTTCGCTTTGGTGCTGTTGTTGATGGTGACAGACGGACCAGAGACCTGAGTCCATTTGTAGGTAATCGCATCGCCATCAGGATCGCTGGAAGCAGAGCCATCGAGCGTGACGGTTGCCGGGCCAGACACGTTCTGATCGGCAGAGGACGCGATTGGCGCGTGGTTGGTGACCACCGGATCAACCGGAGTCGAGTCGCCGCCCAGCAGGCTTTCGTTCATCGCATTCAGAATGTCGCCGGTATCAGAGTCGATAGACCACGCGAACAGACCGCCCAGTTTATTGGCCAGAACATACTTGCCTTTCGCCGTGGTTGAACGCGCATCTTCATACGAGATCAGGTCGCCGGTGGATTTGTTGAAGACGTAAGGGGCTTCAGCGGTCGTGTCGTAGCCGTATTCCCAGCCCGGTTTGCCTTTGTATTCGTTCACGATCTGACGATAGTCAACCACGCCCGGTTCCCAGGTGCCTTTCACCATGCCGGTTGCCGTACCGGTGAATGGATTGTCACCGGTGTAGCCATGCACGCCGGTCCAGCCGCGGCCATACATGCCCGCACCCACCACGATCTTGCCTGGCTGTACACCCTGCGCAAGCAGCGCGTTAACGCCGTTTTCAGTGGTGTAATCAGTGTCCGGACGCCATGCTGGCGCACGCAGCGCAGCCTGGTGGCCGAGAACGGTGTTGCTCCAGCCGCCATAGAAGTCGTAGCTCATCAGGAAGATGTGGTCGAGATACTGCTGAGCCGTGGTGTAATCCACGTCTTCGATCTTATCGCGACCTGCACCGATGGCGCTGGTCAGTTCATAGGTACGGCCCGTCTGTGCAGACAGCTCGTTCAGCATGGTGCGCAGGTCGTGCATCAGTGCGGTATAGGTTGCTTTATCCTGCTGCGGGTTACCCAGGTTTTCGGTTACACCGCCACCGCCCGGGAATTCCCAGTCGATATCCACGCCGTCAAAGAATTTCCACGTCTGGAGGAAATCTTTCACAGAAGAGACAAAGCGTGCTCGGATAGCCGGGTCGCCCATGTGGAAGAACGGATCGGAAAGCGTCCAGCCGCCGATAGATGGCAGCACTTTCAGGCCTGGATGCGCTTTTTTCAGCGCCATCAGCTGGCCAAAGTTACCTTTGTACGGATCATCCCAGTTGGAGACGCCAGCCTGTGGTTTTTGCAGCGCAGCCCATGGGTCGTGGATCGCCACGGTAAAGTCAGGACGGCCCTTACAGTCGTTCTGAAGCACGCGGAAGCTGTTACCACCTTCAATGGTTTTCAGGCCGTCGTTGATGCCGTCACCGCCACAGATTGGAATGAAGCCGTACAGAATGTGGTTGAGGTTTGCCGCAGGGATCTTATCAACCGGGAAGTTACGGTCGTAAACGCCCCATTCCGGGAAGTAGGCCGCAACCACTTTATCGGTATGCTTCGCGAACGCTTTGTTGTTCTCCTGGAGAGACGTATTCAGCGGCAGCAGGTGGCTACCGTCGGTGTCAGCCACAATAATCAGCTTACTGGCGCTTTTCGCACAGCCGCTGGCATTACAGACTTCAACCTGTTCCTGATAACGCCCGCCTTTTTTCACTTTAAACGTTGCAGAGCCCGTCGCACCGGCTGCGCCGGTCCATACGGTCTGTCCGTCCAGCAGAACTTTCGCAGAAGTTGGCGCATCACCACTCCAGACGTTCCACTCAACTTTTACATCCACGCCATCGTTATGCACTTTGACAAGATTGTTATAATCCTGTGCAGCCTGATCCACTTCCACCAGGGCAAATTTGTCATTGCCATAGCCGATCGTCGGTGCACCTGGCGCTGCTGCAAATGCGGAGCTGGTTGCCGCCGCAATAAAGAGCGCCAGATATTTTGGCTTCATAAATTTCATTTTTATTTCCTGATAAATTTATTTATAACGTAGTAACCCATGTCTTCCGTGAGATCATGGATGCGTTTCGCGTAATGCGTATTTAACCAACGTGAGTGCCGTGAACAAAAAATTGTTGCTGCGTTGTATTCCTCCATTAAAAGATACAAGCCAAATCCCGTGTAGTTTATATCTCTTACGATACACTGAGCGTAAAGGATCGTCCTTTCCTTCCTCCATCAAAAAGATTTATAAAAAATCTTGACCTGTATATTTAAAATGTGAAAGCAATTTGCTGACTAATAAAAACCCCTATTCCAGCAAAGGCGAGATAAGGACCAAAAGAAATAGTGAGGTTATTTTTATTTAAATTATTTACGGCGAAATAACCGACAATACCGCTTAACGCTGCCGCCAGTTCAATAGAGGGCAACGCCTGCCAGCCGCACCAGGCGCCCAGCGCCGCCAGTAGCTTAAAATCCCCGTAACCCAGACCTTCTCGTCCCGTGATCAGACGAAAAGCCCAGTAGAGCAGCCAGAGCGACAGATAGCCCGCCACCGCGCCGAACAGCGCATCGCGTAGCGGCAACGTGTGGTCAAACACATGAAGCAAGAGACCTGCCCACAGCAGCGGCTGGGTCAGGCAGTCCGGAAGCAGCTGGTGCTGCCAGTCGATCATGGCCAGCGGCAGTAAAAAAGCCGCCAGTAACCACAAAGAGAACAGCGCCTGAACGTCCGGCATGCACCAGGCCGTGATGCCAAAAAACAAGGCGGAGATCAGTTCGACCAGAAAGAGTCGCAGCGGGATCGCGCTGCCGCACTGGTGGCAGCGCCCCCGTAATAAAAGCCAGCTGAGCAGCGGGATGTTTTCCCACGCGGCGAGGGCGTGCTGGCACACCGAACAGTGCGAGGCCGGAATGAGCAGATTACCGCTCCCCTCCTCATCCATCACCATCCCCGGTACGCGTTCGGCGACAACGCCAAGAAAACTGCCCACAATGCCGCCCAGGATCGCACTCATTATCGGGAACCCTACCGGAAAGGCATCCCGCATCAGCGCGAAGGTATTCATGCGTTTTTTGCCCAGGTGAGTTGCACCTGCGCTTTCACATCGCTGAGGTGGTCAACCGGCGTGAGGTTAATTTTTTGCAATCTCACACCGGTGGTCTGATTAATTTCACGCAGCCAGCTTTTTAATTCATACACATTAACCCGATTCACCACGAACGATAAAGTTTGCCCCTCCTGGCGCACATCCGTCAGCGAAAGGTTAATTTCATGGGCGCTATTCTCGACCACCGTACGCGGATTATCCGTTTTGACTAACTGGATCTGAAGATGATTTTTATCAATTTCACTGCGCATCCAGTTAAGCGTCTCTTTTTGTCTTTTAAGTGTCGATTTACTATTTTTAATCATATTATCCAAGGGGATCACTCCTGTGTAATACACCGCTGCCCCCACAATAGCAACGGCACATATTTTTAAAATGATTTTTTCCCGGGCGCTGTAATTCTGATAGCGCGCTTTCAGCTGTGCGATTCGCTCTTTCATTTATGTTTCCCTGCGATCATGGCGGTATACGGTTCGGTTGTTGAAACAGGCTGTAAGGTAAAATCAAAATTCTCACTGGTCTGGTTAACAAACGCCTGCAACGCGGGCTGGTTTTGCGCGCTGACGCTCAGCGTCAGGGTGTTTTGCTGCGCATCGTATTCCAGCAGATCGATCTCCATCGCAGGGACTGACTGCCGGGCTTTCTCCAGCTCCTCAAGCTGAAGAAAGAACCCCTTGCTCTGTTTTTTCAGGCTTTGGCCAAAGTGATATTTGATATTGGTCTGCTGCCGCATGCTGGGGAAATGGTGCTGATAAACCTGGACGATCTCCTGCTGCACCCGATTTTCCTGCTGCACCAGCATCCAGGCCATCGCAATGCGTGGCCCCAGCAGCAGACCAACAGACAGCACGCCCGCCGCCACCATCGCGGCTTTCATCCTTTTCGCTGCCCGCCCATGACCGGCCTTAAGGCTGAATTCACCGTGAAGCAGGTTAACGCGACAGGTTTGCCACTGCGGCTGGATCAGCGCCAGCGGATGCTGCCAGGCATGCTGCACGTCAATGTGCACCTTCGCAGGCGCATCGCCGTAACACCACACTTCCCCGACCCCGGCTTTCTGCATTAACAGCGGCAGCAGGGTTGCCTCCATTTCACCCGCCACATGGGGCGATAAACGCAGCCAGTAGCCATCATCCTGCGCGACCAGCGTGCTGCCCCCTGCCGTCACGGGCAGGAGCCAGGCATCAGGCAGGGCCTGAATCACGTTTAATCCGGCCTCCTGACAGCGGGTTAATGTTGCGCGCAGGCGGTCGGCGTCAATGGCCACGGCGTCGACGTCGGCGCCTTTTTTGTGGAGTACCGTCCAGTGGAGGTTGTCCACGTCGCCAATCAGCGTCTCTTCTGCCATCCACGAGAAGGCCATTCCCTGAGAAGCCACCTTTTTCGGTAGCCTAAAATGGCGGAAAATCATGTCGCTGGCGGGTAACAGGAGACAAACGCGCGTAGCCAGGGGGTGTTCGGCCAGCATCTCCAGGCTGTCGACCACCTCGACGCGCTCGCTGCCGGACTCACACCACATTATTTTCCCGCCCTCGCGGCTGTCGGGACGAACAAAAAGTACCTGTTTCATAACGTTCTACTTTTCTTATTCAATCATTCGGTAACGACGCTGCCACGTCACGATCTCACCGGCTTCGTTATTCACCTGAAGCTGGCTGACCACGCGAAGCGTTAATTCATCGGTATTACCGGTGTAATTCACGCGGAAGTACCGGCTGTTTATAGAAAATTGATCCACCACCTGCGGGAGATCGTCTTTTAACTGCGGGAAGGCCTGCTCCAGCGCTTTGCTGAACGCTTCCATATTTTCCCAGCCCGATTCCGGACGCGAATCCAGCAGGCGAACGGCGTCATCCCGCGTGAGTTTTCCCGGGAACATGGCCGCCAGCACGGCGGCCTGTTCCGGTTGCAGGGTGTTCACGTCCACCTTGCTGGCGGCGTCCGGCAGCGCGCATAACAGCTTGCTCACCTTTGGATATGCCGTAACAGGGAACGCCGGCAGCAGTTTGATTTCCGCGATGCTGCGCATCATCTGATTTGCCGGTTGCCGCGCGGGCACGACGCCAGCCCACGCATCGCTTTCGGCCCCCTCCTTCGCCGTGGTGCTGTCACCATCGAGATAATCCACCAGCTGGAAATAGACCGCCTCCGCCGTGCCCGGACTGAGCCCACTTTCCGTCAGAAGTTGTTCTACAATCCGCGCTTTACGCGGTGTTTCCGCCACCGCGGGAGCGCTTTGCCCCTGGGGTGCGATGTCGGCGGTCAACAGGTTATTGACGTTAAAGCAGTCCTGCGCATCTTCCACCTGGCTCACGACCGTGTAATCTTCACCCTGCGTCTCCAGCGGCTGATGCCAGTCGCCGTCCAGCGCCAGCGGCTTGCTCTCGCCGCTGGCGTCGGTCTGTAACCGGTCCTTCACCACTTTTTCCTGGGCCTGCATCGCCCAGCGCAGCTGCTGCTGGCTTACCTGATAATGCGTTTTCTGCAAATTACGGCAGAACTGCTGGCTGATTTTGGCGGCCAGCGCCGACATCATCACCAGCAAAATCAGCACCACCAGCAGGGCTACGCCCTGTTGTTGACGGATCCGCTTCATGGTCTGGTCTCCGGCGAAGGGGCAGGCACAGGGGCTGCATCCGGGGGCGTCCCAGGCGCGTCGGCGGCTTTCTCTGGCGCCGCGGCAGCGGCCACCTCCTGCATATCACCCGGCGTGGTGAATACCCAGCGCCAGGTATCCCCGTTTTCCATCGTCAACGTAACCTCCACGCCGTCCGGCAGATGGGCGGCGTCGCTCCAGCTTTTCAGCCAGCCCTGACGATAAAACCGCCACTGCAATGATTTAACGCCGCTGACAATCGGCACTTCGTCAGGCTTAACGTCCGCCGGGCCGTCAATGACCGGCCAGACGTCGCGATACAAACGCCCCTCTTCCAGCCGCCAGCGCACGCGCTCCAGTTGGACCGTTCCGCTCACGCCATTCAGGGTGGTCAGTTCAAGGGCATCGCCCGCCTGACGAAACAGCTCCGGCTCATTACGCGGGGCGCGCGCCTGAAGCTGGAAAAAATCACGCTCCATCAGACTCCAGGCGCGCTGAAGCTGGTTGAGCTTTGCGGCGCTGGCATCCGTCGCCGAACTGGTACGCATCGCGCCGTCCAGAATTTGCCAGGCCAGGGTGCTGATCACCGCGAAGATAGTCAGCGCAATCATGATCTCCAGCAGGGTAAATCCGCGCTGGCGTCGCGTTTTCTTCACTTGCTCTCTCCCGGCGGAATGATATGCAGGGAAATAACCGGCTGGCTCTCATCGCCTTCCGCATACACGCGTATTGTATTCGCCCAGACGTTGTCGGCCGTTTTCACCCGCTGCTTACGCCAGTTCCAGCTGCGCCCGCCCATGATTTCCGTCCCCTGCTGTTCAGCATCCGGGAAGTCGGTTTTCGTGAGCTGTGCTTCCGCCAGCTGGTTTTCCGCCACCCAAGTGGCCTGCAAGGTATCGGCCAGGCCATGGGTAAAACGCACGTTCAGGGAGACCGAGTTCATCAGCGCCAGCGCGGCGGTGGAGAAAATCACCAAAGCGACCATCACCTCCAGCAGCGTCATCCCCTTTTGCTTTTTGTTGCCGTTAGCCATCGTTTTCTACCGATACCGGCGCCGCACCTTGCGACACCACGCGGAAATGGTGCTGTTTGTCATAACTTTGCAGCGTCAGCGTAAAGCGGCTGATTTCACCGTCCGGTAAAAAGATTACCTGCGGCTCGGACGTCACCGTCGCGGCCAGGCGCTGCGGCGAGAGCGACACATGCATCTCTTCCGGAAAATCACCTTTGGTGGAAATGCGTCCGGCAGATAATGGCACCCAGTGACGCTCGCCATTTTCATCGGCGATCGTCACCAGCTGATATTTATCGGTGGCGATCACCAGCCCGACAATATTTCCGTCCATCACCGCACGGTCTGAACCATAATCAACGAGCGCTTTTAATTGCTGGCCAAATATATCCGCGCCGCTGCGCGAAGGAATGGTGGACACCACCATCATGGCGCAACTGGCAAATATCACCAGCGCCAGAATAATTTCCAGCAACGTAAAGCCGCGTTGATTTTTCATTATTTCTCTTTCTTATCCAGAGACCAGTTGGTAATGTCATCGGCGGTATTGGCTTCGCCGTCCGGACCGGCTGAGAAGACGTCCACCGCGCCGTGTTCACCCGGGCTCACCAGCAGATAATCATTGCCCCAGGGGTCCTGCGGCAGGCGACGGATATAGCCGTCCGTGCGGTAGCCGTTCGGGATTGGCGCGATTTCAGGTTTGGTCACCAGCGCCTGCAAACCCTGCTCTGTGGTCGGGTAGCGGTGGTTATCCAGCTTGTACATATCCAGCGAGCCTTCGAGCGCGACAATATCGCTGGTTGCTTTTTGCGTGTCGGCTTTTTCCTTATTGCCCATTAAATTTGGCACTACCATACTCGCCAGTACGCCGAGAATAACAATGACCACCATTAATTCGAGCAATGTAAAGCCCGCCTGGCGAGCCAGGTTTTTACGTTTTAAAGCCATGATTTAACCTACCATATTATTAAGTTGCAGAAGCGGTTGTAATATTGAAAGCACGATGAATAAAACAATCGTCGCCATGGATACCACCAGCGCCGGTTCAAAGACCGACAGCGTTAATGTAATTCGATGTTGTAAGGCCGATTCCTGATTTTCCGCCGCGCGATCCATTAAATTACCTAATTCCCCGCTCTCTTCACCGGAGGCAATCATATACAGCATGGTGGGCGGAAATAATTTCGCCTGTTCCAGCGCCGCATATAGCGACGCCCCCTGGCGCACGGTGTCGGCGGCCTGCTCCAGCACCTGCCGGGCATAGCGGTTTTCGATACCGTCCATCGCGATATACATCCCCTCCAGCAGCGGCACGCTACTGGCCTGCAAAATACTCAGGGTACGGATATAGCGGGCGCTGTTGATGGCGCAGACCAGCTTTTTAATCGGCGAGCCGTTCACCAGCCAGCTGTGCCAGCGAAAACGGTTTTTGGCATTCCTCAGCCAGGTTTTGAAGCCGATAAAGCCGCCCCCCAGAATGCCCACAATATAAATGCCCCAGGCTTGCAGGAAATCACTTACCGCAATCAGCGTCCGGGTGGTGATCGGCAGCTGCTGCTTCATGTGAGTGAACTGCTCGATCACCTGCGGCACCACCGCCACCAGCAGGATGCTGATGACCGCGATGGCGACCACGGTGAGGGTTATCGGGTAGACCATCGCCTGCGTCAGCTTGCTTTTCATCTTCTGGCGCTGCTCGTTGTACTCCGCCAGCTTCTCCAGCACGTCGCCCAGGTGACCGGTTTTCTCCCCGGCCATCACCAGCGTGCAGTAAAGCTTGTCGAAGGTGCGCGGGAACTGGCTGAAGGCATCGAACAGGGTGTGGCCTTCCACCACCTTCTCGCGGATCTCCACCACCATCGCCGCCAGCTTTTTGTCTTCCGTCTGCTTCGAGATCGCCTTCAGCGCGCTCTCCAGCGGCAGCGCGGCGTTGACCAGCGTCGAAAGCTGACGGGTAAACATCGACAGCACCGGGGTGGAAAGCTTCGCCCCGGTTTTCGCTTTCCCGCCTGCCGCCGCCTCGCGGGTTTCGGTAATGCTGACGGGCATCAGCTTTTGCTCGCGAAGCCACTGGCGAACCTGCTTCTGCCCCTCGGCCTGTAACGTCCCGCGCTGGGTTTTCCCCGCGGCATCCGTCGCTGTCCAGGCGTAGAAAGCCATTATGCATCCCCCCCACGCTCGGCGGTGACGCGCATGACCTCTTCCAGAGACGTCACGCCGCCGATCACCTTCAGCAGCCCGTTTTCACGCAGGCTGTAGGCCTGCTTAAAGAGCTGCGTTTCGAGGGACATTTCGTCCTTATCTTCATGGATGGCGCGGCGCATGGCGCTGTCCACCACCAGAAATTCATGAATACCGGCGCGGCCCTGATAGCCGCTCTGACGGCAGTGTTCGCACCCCACCGCGCGGTAAATCGCTTCTGGCGGCGCGTCCATAAAGCTGAACAGCGCTTTTTCATTGGCGTCCAGCGGACTGGTGGTCCGGCAGTGCATACACAGCCGACGCACCAGACGCTGGGCAATGACACCGAGCAACGATGAACCGATTAAGAAGGACTCCAGCCCCATATCCCGCAGACGGGTTATCGCCCCTGCGGCACTGTTGGTGTGCAGCGTCGACATCACCAGGTGACCGGTCAGCGACGCCTGCACCGCAATCTGGGCGGTCTCACCGTCACGAATTTCCCCGATCATTACCACGTCCGGGTCCTGACGCAGAATGGCGCGCAGCCCACGGGCAAAGGTCATGTCCACGCGCGGGTTAACCTGCGTCTGCCCCACCCCTTCCAGCTCGTACTCAATCGGATCTTCCACGGTCAGAATGTTGCGTTCGTGGCCGTTCAGCGCCGAGAGTATGGCGTACAGCGTGGTACTTTTACCGGAACCCGTCGGGCCGGTAACGAGGATGATCCCGTGCGGGCGGTCGATCAGCCCTTTCAGCTTCTCCAGCTCTTCATCAATCAGCCCCAGCTTGTTGATGTCGGGCTTGAGATTGCTTTTATCGAGCAGGCGCATCACCACGCGCTCGCCGTACTGGGACGGAATAGTCGACACACGCACGTCGATGGCCTTCCGACCGATGCGCAGAGAGATACGGCCATCCTGCGGGAGGCGTTTTTCGGCAATGTCGAGTTTCGACATGACCTTGATACGCGACACCAGCAGCGGGGCGAGCTTACGCGCCGGTTGCAGCACCGGGCGCAGCACGCCGTCAACGCGAAAGCGAATGCTCAGGGTGCGCTCGAAGGTTTCGATATGAATATCCGACGCGCCGTCCTTCACCGCCTCGCCGAGAATGGCGTTGATCAGGCGGATCACCGGCGAGTTTTCGTCGTTATCGAGCAGATCTTCGTTATCCGGGATCTCCTCGGTTAACGCCATCAGATCGATATCCGCGTCCATGTCGTCCACCAGCTGCTGCGACACGCCGCTGCTCTGCTGCCAGATTTTGGCCAGCATCTCATCAAACGCTTCCGGCGCCAGGGTGATCGGGACGAACGCGCGTCCAAGCACCCGGCGCACCTCCAGCAGTGCTAACGCCGGGGTGTCCTCACGGATATAGACGTCATTGTTGTAAAGCAGAACGCCGTTATCTTTTGCGTAGTTGCTGCTACACAGGGATTTACTCAGTTCGTCCACGGTATCCCTCCGCCTTACTCTTTAAACGGATTGCGTGCCGCGGAGGTTTTCACCGGTGCGACGTGAGGGCTTGCTGAAGGAAACGCGGGCAGGACGGCGTTGTCGCTCGGCTCAACAATACCGAGCTTTTTCTCTTCCACGCGCTGCATCTGGCGCACCCGGATCTGGTCATATTTCTCTTTCGAGGCTGCGCTGTAGTTGTCATCGTCACGCAGGACGGTGGTATGAATAAACACCATCAGGTTGCGTTTAGAGGTATCCTGCGAGGTGTAGCGGAACAGCTGCCCGACCAGCGGGATATCGCCGAGCAGCGGCACTTTGGAGACGGACTGTTTGGTCACATTTTCCATCAGGCCGCCGAGCACCACCGTCTGGCCACTGTGAACCATCACTTCGTTATTGATCGTGCGCGTGTTGAAGGTTGGGCCGAGGCTCGAATCTTCCGTCGCGCTGTTGTCAACGCTGGACACTTCCTGCTCAATCTTCAGGTGGATCATGTCGCCATCGTTGATTTGCGGCACAATCTTCAGCTTGGTACCGACGGTTTTACGCTCAACGGAGTTAAACACGTTGTCGCCGCTGGTGGTTTGCGAACCGGAAAGTACCGGCACATCCTGACCCACGTTGAACGACGCTTCTTTGTTATCCAGCGTGACCACGCTTGGCGTGGAGAGGATGTCATTTTTGCCGTCGGTGGAAAGCGCAGTCACCAGCGCACCAAAATCACCGTTAAAGAAGCCGGTCGCCAGGCCAGTGAAGCTTGCCCCTTTCATGGTGCCATTTTTAATCTGGCTGATTGGCAGGCCGGTGGAGCCGAACTGCACGCCGCCGTGCTTGCTGGTCCACTGCACGCCGAGATCCAGGCCGTTCCCGTCCTGCACTTCCGCGATGATGGCTTCCACCAGCACCTGCGGACGACGGATGTCCAGCTTGTCGATCACCTTCTCAAGGGAGTTCATCACGTTAGGCTGGGCGGTAATCACCAGCGAGTTGGTTGCTTCGTCGGCGGTAATGTTCAGATCGCTGGACGCTGGCGCGGTTTTCGACTTCGGCGCGCCGG
This sequence comes from Enterobacter sp. MGH119, assembly GCF_001037675.1. Taxonomy (NCBI): domain Bacteria; kingdom Pseudomonadati; phylum Pseudomonadota; class Gammaproteobacteria; order Enterobacterales; family Enterobacteriaceae; genus Enterobacter; species Enterobacter sp. MGH119. The sequence continues at coordinate 1,725,694 of NZ_KQ089929.1, forward strand.
CCTTGTCCTTCAGCTGCTCGCCGATGCCGGTGAGTACCGGCACCACCTTAGTGGCGCTGGCATACTTGAGATAGAAGACGCGGGTATTCCCCTCGTTGTTCTGCTCGCGATCCAGCTGATGGATCAGGGAGCGGGTCCGCGCGCGCGCATCTTCCGAACCGCTGATCACCAGGCTGTTGGTTTCGTCATCGGCCACCACCTTGGTCGCCAGCTGCGGCGCGTTCTGCCCTTTCTGCTCTTCGTTGTTGAGGTTATTCAACATCTCCGAGAGCTCTTTGGCGGACGCAAAGCGAAGCGGCACGATTTCACGACGCTGAATACCGTCTTTGTCCACGCGCTGGACCAGATCCACCAGGCGGTTCACCACCGAAGCTTTACCGGTTAACAGCAGGACGTTGGACGGCTCAAAGTGGACCACGTTACCGATGCCGGTGGCATCGTTGAGCTGACGCAGCAGCGGCGCCAGCTCGCGAACAGGCACGTTTTCCATGCGCACGACGCGGGTGATGATCTCGTCGCCTTTGCCCGGGTTCTTGCTGTCTGCCAGCGGCGCACCGGCGGTACGCGCCACGCTTGAGCGCACCACTTTGACCATGCCGTTGTCCATCGGGATCACCGACAGGCCGTAGAGATCCAGCACGCTCAGAAAGAATTGGTAGTACTCATCTTCCGTCAGCACGTTGTAGGTTCGGACCGAGACGGTGCCCTGGACGGACGGGTCGACCAGAATGGTTTTGTTGAGATTGCGGCCTACCGTATCGATAAACTCGCGAATATCAGTATTTTTAAAACTCGCGCTAAAGTTAGCTGCAAGCAGCGAACTGGAATATAACGACAATGCGGTCAGCGCCACGCACGCCCAGGGAAATTTTTTCATGTCTGCACACTTGTTAATTGTTTAGAACATTAACCCGAATATTTTCAAGGTGAGCGTGACGCCGCACGACGACATCCGCTTCTTTCATTTTCGACCAGTTGGCAATAATGCTTTTCGCTTTTGCTTCATCGGTCATATCGACAGAGTTAACCTGAACCGCCACATCGCCTTTTTCCAGACCTGACTGACTGTAAAAGGCGGAGGCATTCCTTGGATTTATCCTGTAGCCTTCCAGTCGGCCTTTTTCAATGATGGGTTTTAACACCAGATAATCATCAAGATGCAAACTTTCTGCGCCAGTATCTTTCGTCGATTTTGTAACCGGGCCGCTATCCACGCCCCCCTTAAAATAGTCCGGTTTATTTAACGCCAGTACCTGCGTAGCACCTTCATAATTAACCACCACATTATCTTTGTTTATTTCCTGAATAAATGCGTCGTTAAATCCGGCGAGAGGTTCACCCTCACGGTAGCTTCGCTGACCGCCTGGGGTTTTGATAACAGCAAAGGAGAGCCAGGCGTCATCACTGCGCACAATGCCCTCTATCTCCGCTGCCAGCGGGGCTTTTGCCGCATCCGCTAAGTTCTCCTGACGGACGGCAGCCGTAAAAAGCGTGAAGGGTTTATCTTCGCGCGTTTTTTTCAGCGGCTGTAGATCAGCTTTAGCCAACTTATTCGTAACTTTTTTATAATCTTTTAAGGTGAGATACCCTTGCTGGCCGCTAAAAATGAGCAGCGCAAACATAATACAAGGCGTTATCCACCGTGACAGAAATGAGAACCTCATTTTTTATCCGGCCTATAGCAAAGCAAAAATAAGCAGCGTCATACTGCGCCAATATGGAGGAAAATAGTAATAAGCTGTTGCAAATACGACCACTGACTTCGCCACCAACTTTCATACAGAAAAATATTGACCGTATAAAATCCAGATGTTAGGCGCGGCCAGCTGGATATTTTTACCCTGTCTGCAAATTGACCGCTCAGGGGCATTACCTTACTTTCTGCTGCTGTTGCTATTCCTAATCAGAGACGGTCAGTCGTTATGTATCAGAGCCACTTTAATTTTAAAAATCCGCCATTCAGGACAATCACCCGTTTATCCGGTGATTTTCTGGTGCCTTATCATCAGGACGTGTTCAACCTGCTGAAAGAGAAAACCCAGCTGGCGGGTATTATCGGGCTTTTTTGCGACGACGCTCCGCTTCTGAGCCACTTCATCGACGCGCTGAAAGCCAGCAGCAATACCGTTATTGCCATCAACGCGTTTCCCAAACTGAGTGCCAGTAGCCTGCTGTACAAACTCAACCCGGGAACGAAAGCGATTAAAGATCGCATGCAGGCGGTGGATGCCGTCCTGCGCCAGTGGCAGGAGGGGAAAGCAAAATCCAGAGTGCTGACGATCGCCCATTCCGAAGCCATGAAGGAGAGCTGCCGTGAAGTCCTGGGAACGCTGCTCACGCGCGCCCAGGAGCTGAACTTCCGGCTCGCCGTGGTGCTGACGGGTGCTGCGGAGCAGGAACGCCTGCTAAAGCAACCTGAACTGCGCGAATATACGCACACACATCATGTCCTGCGCCCCCTCACCTGCCGCGAATACCTGAGCTATGTGCAGGCGCAGTGCGAAGAACACGACTGTGAACATTCGCCGTTGCCGCCTGCCCGCGTGCGCAAAATGCACACGCTGACCAAAGGCAACATCAGCAAACTGAACGCGCTGGCACACCTGTCAATGCTCGCCGCCTGGACGGAACGCGCGGCGCAGGTCAGCCCACGCCATTTACGTCTGGCGGCGGGAGAGATCCTGCCCGCCAAAAAACACGGTAAGCGCCTGGCAACCGTGGGGCTGTTTGCGTCCGTGCTGTTTGCCGCCTGCGGCTGGTATTTTACCTCGTCGATCGGCGCGCGCCTGCCGATCCAGCTGCCGGTGCCCGTCAGCTGGAAACAGCAGACGCCAAAACCTGAGGCAGCCGTAGTGCCGGTTATCGACAACGAAATAGTTAATCAGCCGGATGCGATGCATCAGCTTTATCTCATGTGGGGGTATGACGCCTCGGCCGACGATGCGCTGTGCCAGAACGCCGCTAAAGTGAACCTGATGTGTAAACAGGGGAACGCGTCCCCGGAGACGCTGGCGCAGGAAGGGTATCCGTGGGTCAGTGAGCTGAAAACCAGCGGTCACCTTAACTATGCAGTGGTCGCCAGGGTCGGAGATACATCAATTGACTTGTTAATGAATAACCGGACCTGGCAGGTAAGCCGCAGCTGGTTTAACCGGCATGCGACCGGCAACTTCACCCAGTTGCACCGCCTGACACCGGAAGGAAAAGACGCGATCGGCACGGCCAGCGACAGCAAAGACATGGCCTGGCTCGATCAGCAGTTAAGCATCGCGTTGAGCCAGCCCGAAACGCATGCCCGGATCTGGACCGCAGAAATGATGAAACGCACCCGCGAGTTCCAGCAAAAAATGCATCTGCACGTGGATGGCATCCCCGGTGAAGAAACGCTGATGCAGCTGATGCGCGTGACCAACAGCACGCCGGGCGTACTGATTCAGGCAACCCGCACCACCCCGGACGCAAAAATGCAGGAGAAGAAAGCCTAATGTCGACCATCTGCCTTGCGGCCCAGCGCAGCTATACAACCGGGGAAGCGGTCTGGTTTTCGTACCGCCTCCCCAGCCTGAAAAACGTATTCGGCAAAACAGCGTTATGGCTGGTCGGGCTTTGCGCCATGCTGGTTGTCGGCCTGTATATGCACGTCTACTGGAACCTGCGCCACCCGGCACCTGAACCGGTCAACGCCAGCGTTGCCAAACCGGAAACGCAGCTTTCGGAAATGCATTACGTGTACGTGAGTAAACCGTTCCCGCATCCGCAGCCTAAAGTTGCGCCAGTGCATGTTGATGTTCCACCGATGCAGGATCTGCCGATCAGCAGTGATGATGCCGACTGGCAGCAGGCGCCCGAGGGCGCGGTGCCGCACGATACCTCGCGGGATACCTTACCCGGAACCGAGGCGCATGAGCACGATATCGCCCCCGCCAGCACGAGCAGTGAAGAGTCATCATTAACGGAATTATTTAAGCAGGCATTAAAAGAGCAGGAGCAGGATTATTCTCAAGGAAAAATTCCCGCGCCGCCGGTTGACGAAACGCAGGTTAATTCACAAGCGAGTGTAAAAAACAGTGGAAATAACCGTTCTCCTTTGAGTGAGAAAGGAGAACGGCGGGAGTAGGTATTAATATTTTTCAGGCAGTGCGGTGAGGTTAAGCAATCGACCTTTTTCCACCACAATATATTGACCTTTTTTCAGATCGGAGAGGATTTTGATAATAGTACTACGTGCGAGGTTAGTGTATTCCTGAATGTAATCATAAACGTTAATATCACGTTGCTGATGAACAGTCAGATCGTTAATCTCATATAAAAATTCACGAACAACAGAATACGCACTGCGGGCAACCAGAACATCATCACGTTTGCTCATCACGCATATGTACCAGGAAAGGACTTTGGTCAGGTCAGGCCACAGATTTTTTTCGGTCATCAGCTGGGCGAAGACCTCTTTCTTGATCGAGCGAACGACCGTATTCGTCCGGACAAGGCCGTACATATGGGTGGCGTTGTAATACATTGACGATAGGCCGAAAAGGCATTGTCCGGTGACAGTAAACATGCACAGTTCGTCAGATTCACGTCGAAATTCGACTTCGCCGCTGACGATGACATGAATGTAACCGGAATCAGTAGTGGAAATTTTCTGCCATTTCTTTAACGTTTTTTCTTCAACGCCTGCGGTTGCAGAAATAATTCTTTCCATTTCATATTGTGGACGTAATTTTTTTCCATAGATGCTTAACATTGTTATACCCGATTTAAGATGTGATTTTTTAAAATAAGATGGCCGCGGCATTTACGCCGAACCATAAATTTTTACCTGATGAAAATCTCAAGAATAAAAATAAAAGAGTAAAGTTTTTGATTAATTCGCTACATTACTTAGCGCGCTATGTGTCCATCTTAAATCGGGATAATTTTAAGTCAATTAACTAAAAATGAAATGAGTTTGTACTTAGGATTAATCTGATAGAAACTTAAGAAAATATACTCACTCGGGGGTAATCCGAAGGTTTACCCCTGCCCGTATTTCTCTAAAAGTGCTTCGGCAATCGCCATGGTTTCCACATCCGCTACGCCATTCCATAACTGCGGGCGGAAATGCATCTGGAAAACCATGATGATGCGTTTTTGCTGTGCGGGCGTGCTGTTTTCTGGCACCTCGTAACCGTAGCGCGCCAGCAGATCGAGCAGCGCTGCGGTATCAACCTGCTGATAATGCGGTCGGCCGTTGATATAAAAATTCACCCGCGCCGGATCGGGCCAGGCCCCGATACCCTGCTGCGCCAGCTCGCGCCACGGAAACATCGGGCCAGGATCGTCTTTGCGCTGCGGGGCGATATCCGAGTGTGCCACCACGTTCTGCGGTTTTATGTCGTAGCGGGCGATGATATCTCTGGCAAGCGGGATCAGCGCCGCAATTTGCCCCGGTTCGAAGGGGGTAAAGGTTTTCACGCCATCGGTTTGCCGCCAGCCGCGGTTTTCCAGCTCAATGCCGACGGAGGTATCATTTATGCGGTTGGTGCCACGCCAGAAGCTGATGCCCGCATGCCAGGCCAGCTCGCTCTCCGGGACCAGCTGCCAGATACGCGGTTTGCCCTGTGGAGCTGGGGGCTTTGCGGGAATGAGATAGTGAGAGCTGACGTTTTTATCGGTCAGGGTCGCAAGCGAGGTGTCGAAATCGTCGGCGGTGTAGTGAATAACCAGCACCTTTATACGCGGGTAGGCCGCCTGCGCCTGATGGCGCGTATCCAGCTCGTACGCGCCTTTATCAACGATGCCCTCTTCCGAGGCGCATCCTGCCAGCAATATCGCCAGCAGGAGGGTTGAGAGCGAACGCTTCATCGACGGGTTTTCACCGCCGTACCGCTTACGCTCACCATCAGCATGCTGGCATCTTTCCCGACCGTTTCGTAGTCGATATCAATACCTACCACCGCATCCGCGCCCAGCGCTTTGGCCTGCTCGCCCAGCTCCTTAAACGCAATGTCACGCGCTTTACGCAGCTCTTTCTCGTACGCGCCGGAGCGACCCCCGACGATATCCCGAATGCCGGCAAAGAAGTCCCGGAATATGTTCGCGCCCAGAATCGCCTCACCGGTGACCACGCCGCAGTACTCGGTAATCGGTTGACCTTCCAGGGTTGGCGTTGTTGAAAACTGCATACTTTCTCTCCTTCTTTAGCGTTCAATGCGTTAGCAACTGCATTATCGGTTCGTTACGCTATGATTGAAAGGATAGTTAATAAATAAGGAAATCAACATGCGCTACTCTGCTTTAACGCTTTTAGTGCCATGCGCGCTGGTGCTCAGCGCCTGCACAACGCCGGTCACGCCAGCCTTTAAGGATATCGGAACCCGCAGCGGCCCTTGTATTGAGGGTGGCCCGGACGCCGTGGCGCAACAATTTTATGATTACCGTATTCAGCATCGCGGTAATGACCTGACCGCCCTGCGCCCGTACCTGAGCGATAATCTGGCGAAACTGCTCACCGACGCTTCGCGCGATCCGCAGCATAACGCCCTGCTGTCATCCGATCCGTTCTCCAGCCGCGCCACGCTGCCGGACAGCGCCGACGTCGCCAGCGCATCCACCATTCCAAATACCGACGCACGCAATATTCCCCTGCGCGTGAAGCTAACCCAGGGGACGCAAACCTGGCAGGATGAGGTGCTGATGATCCGTGAAGGCCAGTGCTGGGCAGTAGATGATGTACGCTACATTGGCGGCAGCGTTCATGCCCCGGCAGGCACCCTTCGCCAGTCGATTGAGAACCGCTAACGCATCCGTTAAATAAACGTTAACCCCGTAAAATGTCCGGCATTTCAGGCGGAATGCCGACATTTATACTCGCCCCCCTTTCCCGTCGCTATTTTGTGCTATGTTTAAGAGTAAACACGGGTTATATTTAACTTTTAACGCATAAATATTGCATAACTATTCTGTCAACGGTACTATCTGCGGCCTCAATTGCTATAGTTTGCCTGGATGAGTAAAGACTGCCCCGATGAGTATTAAACTAAACGGCATTAACTGCTTCTACGGCGCACACCAGGCGCTGTTCGACATTACGCTGAGTTGCCCGGAGGGCGAAACGCTGGTTTTGCTTGGCCCAAGCGGCGCGGGAAAAAGCTCCCTTCTGCGTGTTTTAAATCTGCTTGAAATGCCCCGTTCGGGAACGCTGGCCATCGCCGGTAACCATTTTGACTTCGCGAATACCCCTTCTGATAAAGCGATTCGTGAACTGCGTCAAAACGTGGGCATGGTTTTCCAGCAATACAATCTCTGGCCGCATCTGACGGTGGTGCAAAACCTGATTGAAGCCCCGTGCCGCGTGCTTGGCTTAAGCAAAGACCAGGCGATGGCGCGCGCTGAAAAGCTGCTGGAACGTCTGCGTCTGAAACCGTACAGCGACCGTTATCCTCTGCATCTCTCTGGTGGTCAGCAACAGCGTGTGGCGATCGCCCGTGCGCTGATGATGGAGCCAGCGGTGCTGCTGTTCGATGAGCCGACCGCGGCGCTGGACCCGGAAATTACTGCCCAGATCGTGAGTATCATTCGTGAGCTGGCGGAAACCAACATTACCCAGGTCATCGTGACCCACGAGGTGGAAGTGGCGCGCAAAACCGCCAGCCGCGTGGTCTATATGGAAAACGGGTATATCGTTGAGCAGGGTGACGCGAGCTGCTTCACTAACCCGCAAACCGATGCCTTCAAAAACTACTTATCACACTGATGTGTTAGGGAAATTATAATGAAAAAAGTATTGATTGCCGCGCTGCTTGCTAGCGTCAGCCTTTCCGCTACCGCAGCCCAGACCATCCGTTTCGCCACTGAAGCGTCCTACCCTCCGTTTGAATCCATTGATGCGAACAACAAGATTGTTGGCTTCGACGTGGACCTGGCAAATGCCCTGTGTAAAGAGATCGACGCGACCTGTACCTTCAGCAACCAGGCGTTCGACAGCCTGATCCCAAGCCTGAAGTTCCGCCGTATCGACGCCGTAATGGCCGGTATGGACATCACACCGGAGCGTGAGAAGCAGGTTCTGTTCACCACCCCTTACTACGACAACTCGGCGCTGTTCATCGGTCAGAAAGGTAAATACGCCTCCGTTGACCTGCTGAAAGGCAAGAAAGTCGGCGTGCAGAACGGCACCACGCACCAGAAATTCATCATGGATAAGCACCCGGAAATCACCACCGTGCCGTATGACAGCTACCAGAATGCGAAACTGGACCTGCAAAACGGTCGTATCGATGCGGTGTTCGGGGATACGGCTGTCGTGACTGAATGGCTGAAAGCGAACGACAAGCTGGCTGCCGTGGGTGACAAGGTGACCGATAAAGACTACTTCGGTACAGGTCTGGGTATTGCCGTACGTCAGGGCAACACCGAGTTGCAGCAGAAATTCAACGCTGCGCTGGAAAAAGTGAAGAAAGACGGCACCTACGAAACCATCTACAAAAAATGGTTCCAGAAGTAATTCCTGATGAATGAAATTTTTCCTTTAGCAAGCGCCGCCGGGATGACCGTCGGCCTTGCCGTTTGTGCACTGATTATCGGCCTCGTACTGGCGATGTTCTTTGCGGTGTGGGAGTCCGTTAAGTGGCGCCCTGTCGCATGGCTCGGTTCAGCGCTGGTGACTGTGCTGCGTGGACTCCCGGAAATTCTGGTGGTCCTGTTTATCTATTTCGGCTCCTCACAGCTGCTGTTAACGCTGTCGGACGGCTTCACGATTAATCTCGGCTTTGCGCAAATCCCGGTGCAGATGCAGATCGAGAACTTCGACGTCAGCCCGTTCCTGTGCGGCGTGATTGCGCTCTCCCTGCTCTATTCAGCCTATGCGTCGCAAACGCTGCGCGGCGCGCTGAAAGCGGTGCCACAGGGTCAGTGGGAATCCGGTCAGGCGCTGGGCCTGTCGAAAGCGGCGATCTTCTTCCGCCTGGTGATGCCGCAGATGTGGCGTCATGCCCTGCCAGGGCTGGGTAATCAGTGGCTGGTACTGCTGAAAGATACCGCGCTGGTAAGCCTGATCAGCGTGAACGATTTGATGCTGCAAACCAAAAGTATCGCCACCCGTACGCAGGAGCCGTTTACCTGGTACATCGTCGCGGCGGCAATCTACCTGGTGATCACGTTGCTGAGCCAGTACGTTCTGAAGCGTATTGACCTGCGCGCAACGCGTTTTGAACGGAGACCAGGCTGATGCTGGATTATTTACCCGAACTGATGAAAGGGCTGCACACCAGCCTGACGCTGACCGTCGCGTCTATCATCGTGGCGCTGATCCTGGCGCTGATCTTCACCATCGTCCTGACGCTGAAAACGCCAGTGCTGGTGTGGATTGTACGTGGCTACATTACGCTCTTTACCGGTACGCCGCTGCTGGTGCAAATCTTCCTGATTTACTACGGCCCGGGGCAGTTCCCGTCGTTACAGGAATACCCGGTGATCTGGCACCTGCTCTCTGAACCGTGGCTCTGCGCCCTGATTGCCCTCTCGCTGAACAGCGCCGCCTACACCACGCAGCTGTTCTACGGTGCCATTCGCGCGATCCCGGAAGGCCAGTGGCAGTCCTGCGGAGCGCTGGGCATGAGCAAGAAGGATACGCTGGCGATCCTGCTGCCCTATGCCTTTAAGCGCGCGCTCTCTTCCTATTCCAACGAAGTCGTTCTGGTGTTCAAAAGCACCTCACTGGCCTACACCATCACCCTGATGGAAGTGATGGGCCACGGACAGCTGCTGTACGGACGCACCTACGACGTAATGGTGTTCGGTGCGGCGGGTCTGGTCTATCTGGTGGTCAACGGTCTGCTGACGCTGATGATGCGTCTTATCGAGCGTAAGGCGTTAGCGTTTGAGCGCAGGAATTAACCACGCAAATGCATAAAACGGTATTCATGGAGCGGGTAACCTGATGGGTTATCCGCTTTTTTTTGTGATTGAAATAATACTTAATCATTTTTATTGCATATAAATTCATTAACTGGCATTGTACATCCAGGCCGCAGACACGGCGCATCAATAAGACAGACGGGAGCATTACAATGAAAAAGTTAGTTCTGGCCGCATTACTCGCAACCTTCGCCGCTGGCGCATCCGCCGCCGATAAAATCAATTTTGGCGTTTCTGCCACCTATCCGCCGTTTGAATCGCTGGATGCCAGCAACCAGATCGTCGGTTTCGACATTGACCTGGCGAAAGCGCTGTGCAAACAGATGCAGGCCGACTGCACCTTTACTAACCACGCGTTTGACAGCCTGATCCCGTCCCTGAAATTTAAAAAATACGATGCGGTGATCTCCGGCATGGACATTACGCCAGAGCGCAGCAAGCAGGTCGCGTTCACCGACCCGTACTACGCGAACTCTGCGGTGGTGATTGCGAAGAAAGGAGCTTATAAATCTTTCGACGAGCTGAAAGGCAAGCGCATCGGCATGGAGAACGGCACCACGCACCAGAAATACCTCCAGGACAAGCATCCTGAAGTGAAAACCGTGGCCTACGACAGCTACCAGAATGCCATTATCGACCTGAAAAATGGCCGTATCGATGGCGTATTTGGCGACACCGCAGTCGTGAATGAGTGGCTGAAAACCAACCCGCAGCTGGGTACAGCGACGGAGAAAGTGACCGATCCGCAGTATTTCGGCACCGGCCTCGGTATTGCCGTGCGTCCGGATAACAAGGCTCTGCTTGAGAAACTGAACGGCGCGCTGAAAGCGATCAAAGCTGACGGTACGTACCAGAAAATCAGCGAGCAGTGGTTCCCTCAGTAATCTCTTTTTGCCGGGTGGTCTGGCCTGCGGGGGTGGTCTGTAGGCCGGATAAGCGCAGCGCCACCCGGCAATTTCTCATAGCGGTACAAAGAACCTGAACCGCGCCCCGCTCACGGACTCCATCAGCCTGATCCCACCGCCGTGCAGCTCCAGCATTCTCTTCACGATTAACAGCCCTAATCCCCCACGGTTCTCTCGCGACGCCTGAGGATTTAACGCTGAAGGCCGCTGGAACAAATCGTCGCGCAGCGAGGCATCTACGCCCGTACCATCGTCTGCCACTTCGACCTGAAGTCGTTCATTCTCCTGCCAGACCGCCAGACGAATTTCTCCGCCGCTCGGCGTATGACGGATGGCGTTATCCAGAAGGTTAGTGACCACGCGCTCGATCATCGACACGTCGGCGTTCACCAGCGGCAATCGCCCCGGCACATCAATACGCAGGTTCACCTCGCGCGTGCGGGCGGTAAGCTCAAACTTCTGCGCCACGTCGGAAATCAGTTCAGCCATGGCAAAACGCTCGCGCTGGGGCTTGATGCCGCCGTGCTCAAGACGCGCCAGCTCGAACAGCTGCTGCGACAGATGGCGTACCTTTTGCCCCTGACGCAGCGCGGTAGCGAGGTACTGCTGATGCTCCTGCGGCGACAGCGTGGCGGATTTGAGCGACAGCGTTTCCAGATAACCCAGCAGCGACGTCAGCGGGGTGCGTAAGTCGTGCGAAATGTTGGCGATAAACTCCCGGCGCTGGCGGTCGCTGTCGGCCAGCCGATCCCACTGAGAGGTGATTTTGCGCGCCAGCTCGATAAAGGTATTGCGCAGGATCGCCACTTCATCCTGGCCGGCAGGCTCAAGCGGCTGGGCCGCCAGCTGCTTAATCGCGCTGATGCTGTCCTGCTCCAGCCCGGCCACGTCCAGCGTGAGCTCTTTAACCGGGCGCGTCACCCAGTACCAGAGCAGCACCCCCGCCAGCAGACCAAACAGCGCCACCAGCAGCATCGACCACAGCGCCGTACTCCAGAGCGCTTTGTGCCAGGCCATCTCCGCCAGCGCGTTGGACTCTTCCCCCTGCAAAATAATGTACAGATACCCCTTCAGCTCGCCGTCCTGCCGCAGCGGGGTGGCGCTGAAGACTTTCTTATTCTGGCTTCGGGGATCGTCGCCAAACACCGGCATCACCGTCCCGCTCAGGAAATTCTGTATCGGCGCGAGGTCAATTTTTTGCCGCTGAATGTGCCCCGGCGGGGCGGCATCGGCCAGGATATCGCCATCAGGCGAGACAACATACAGCTCGACGCTCGGATTAAAGGTCATCAGCCGGTCGAACAGCGGTTTTAAGGCGCTGCGATCCACCCTGCCCTGCGAATCCAGAATCGCTTCCCGCTGCACAATCTGCTGCGCCAGCCCGCCGGAGAGCCGCTGCACCATCGCGTTGCCGTACTGCATGCTACTGTAGAGCTGCACCGCACAGGCGACGGTGGCGCAGAGCAGCAGTAACACCGTAAACAGCAGCGTCAGGCGCTGGCTCAGGCTAAAGCGACGCATCATGATTCTGCTCCGCGAATTTGTAGCCTTTGCCCCAGACGGTGCGAACGATCTCCGGCTCGGCGGCATCTTTTTCTATTTTGATGCGCAGGCGGTTAATATGGGTGTTGACGGTGTGTTCGTAGCCTTCGTGCTGATACCCCCACACCTGCTCCAGCAATGCCAGACGTGAAAAGACCTCTCCAGGATGGCGAGCAAAAAAATAGAGCAGTTCAAATTCACGCGGAGTGAGATCGACGTGTTGACCGTTAAGACGCACGGTGCGCGCCAGCGGATCGATAGTCAGACCGTGCGCCTGAATAATGCCGTCCGTCTGCGCCTGGCCCATCGCCTGCTGTCGGCGGAACAGCGCCTTAATGCGGGCAATCAGCTCCTGCACCGAGAAAGGTTTTGCCAGATAATCATCCGCCCCGGTTTCCAGGCCGGTAATACGGTCAGTTTCACTGCTGCGGGCGCTAATGATGATAATGGGCAGGTAACGGGTCATCTGGCGGATACGGCGGCAAATATCCAGACCATCAACATTCGGCAGCATCAGATCGAGGATCACCGCGTCCCACGGCTGTGTTTCAAGACGCTGTAAGGCGTTGCCCCCGTCGGGCTCGTGGGTAATGGCGTAGCCTTCATCTTCCAGGTTAAGACGCAGGAGTGCCGCGATATCGTGGTCATCTTCTACCAGCAGGATCTGCTTCATGGGTAAGCCTTTATTTGTTTCTCATGGCTTAAGCTTACCCGATTTCACCGGGGGGAAGAGTTCACATTTTGTTGAACATTGTGTGGGGTTTATGCCGGGGGGCGGCTTCGCCTTACCCGGCCTACGCTTTGGTTAACAACGTCAACACTTCATAATGGGCGGTATGGGGGAACATATCGAAAAGCTGAACGCGCGCGATGCGGTAGCCCGGCAGGCTGGCGATATCCTTCGCCATGGTCTGCGCGTTACAGCTGGAGTAGACGATGTACTCCGGCGCCATCTGGCTCAGGTAGTCGCAGAGCGCCTGGCCGATGCCCCGGCGCGGCGGGTTCACCAGCACCAGCTCCGGCACGTTGCCCTGCCCGGTCGCGAACTGCGTGGAGTCCAGCGCCTGGAAGTGCAGATTCGTCAGCCCCAGCTCCGCGGCGGACTGCTTCGCGCAGGCAATCGCTTCGGCGGAGATCTCAATGCCGGTGAGCTGCATGTCTGGCGTGGCACAGTGCAGGCCAAAGCCGCCGACGCCGCAGAACAGATCCCACATGTGATGAACCTGTAACGCACGCACCCAGTCGCGCGCGGTGATGTACAGCGCGCTGGCGACGGTGGGGTTAGTCTGAAAGAAGCTTTGCGGACGGATCCACAGCGGCACGCCGTTAAAACGCTCCTCCAGCGCATGCTGTTCGGTGAAGAAGATCTCTTTCTCCCCTTCCATGATCGCCATATGCACCGGCTGAATATTTGCGGTGATAACCTTGAGCTGCGGAAGCTGTTGCTGCAATCCCGGAAGTGCCGCGCGCAGCTGCTCTAGTTTGGTTTCCGAACGCAGCACAAAGCGCAGCATCATCCCGCCGTCGATCTGGCTTTCGGTCAGCAGAAGGTATTTCAGCTCGCCGCGCCTGCGGGCAACGTTATAGGGCGTTAACCCCGCCCGGGCGATAAACGGTTTCAGAGCGCTAAACACCGACTCAAACGAGGCGGGATACAGCGGGCAGTCGGTTAAATCTTCCGGCGTACCGTCGCGGTGCAGCATCCCCAGCAGCGGCTTTTCAACGCTGCCGCTGACCACCATTTTGGCTTTATTGCGAAAGCCCTGCTCCGGGCCGCTGACGGGTGCGCACCACTCGCCCACCGCGTGTGCTGCCAGTAGCTGTTGCAGGTTGGCCATTTTGGCGGTGAGTTGTTGAGAGACCGGCTGTTCTATCCACTGACAGGAGCGGCAGCGTCCGGCGTCATAGAGTGCGCACTGCATATGAAAACCTTAAGAAACACGAGGGCTGCGATTATACACATTATTGCAGGCGGAAGAACCGCCGGCTCGAAGCTGGTGCAAATAGCAGGAACAGAACCAGCATATCCGGCAGTTTTTGCATCACCAGTGAATGGAAAATCTCACGTCGCGACTCACCGGGTATGCTGAACAGCTCCGGATAGCCATAGCCCAGCGAGGCGGCCCACAGGTAGCCTGCGGCTGTGATCTGCGTCAGCAGATACACCCAGCGCGCCCAGTTACGGCCTTTCACCAGCGAGAACGCACAGTAGATCTCAATAAACACCAGCATCAGGCTGCTGAGAAACACCAGCGTCAGATTCCACGTCTGCGCGCTGCGGTGAATAAATTCCCCCATTCCGCGCGGACCCAGCGTGTTCATTATCATCAGCACATCCAGACAGCGGATCATAATAATGGCGAGCGCCGCCACCTGCACCAGTGCAGGGACGTTCGGACGGGCGTGCGAATGACGTGTTTTTTGTAAGAATCCCAATGTTTTTACTTCCCTGAAAAACAGTGCCGCGTCATACGCGGCACATCACTGGAAATAGTAATTCCTTCAGCCGCGTCTTGCACGCTGGATATCGCGCACACGCTGTTTTTCCGCGCGCGCCATCAAATACCAGGCGATAAATCCGACAATTCCGACCACGCCAAGGATGATGGAGGCCAGGGCGTTGATCTCCGGATTCACCCCCATCCGCACGCTGGAGAAGACCAGCATCGGCAGCGTCGTCGCGCCCGGTCCCGACACAAAGCTGGCGATAACCAGATCGTCGAGCGAGAGCGTGAACGCCAGCAGCCAGCCGGAGATCACCGCCGGCATAATCATCGGCAGCGTGATGATGAAAAAGACCTTCAGCGGCGTGGCGCCGAGATCCATCGCCGCCTCTTCAATGGAGCGATCCAGCTCGCGCAGCCGCGAGGAGATGACCACCGCCACATATGCCGTACAGAAGGTGACGTGCGCCAGCCAGATGGTGAGCATCCCGCGATCCGCTGGCCAGCCGATGGCGTGCGCCAGCGCGACAAACAGCAGCAGCAGCGACAGTCCGGTGATCACGTCCGGCATGACCAGCGGGGCGGTGATCATAAATGCAAAACCATTTGCCCCGCGGAAACGGCCAAAGCGCACCATCACCAGCGCGGCAATCGTGCCCAGCACGCAGGCCATCGTCGCCGCCAGCGCCGCAATGGTCAGGCTCAGCCCCACCGCGCTCATCATCGCATCATCGTGGAACAGCTCGCTGTACCAGCGCGTCGACCAGCCCGCCCAGACGGTGACCAGCTTAGAGCTGTTGAACGAGTAGATCACCAGCATCAGCATCGGCGCATACAGGAAGGTAAAGCCGATAATCAGGATCGCAATTCGCCACGGGGAGCGTACTACCGGTAAGTTGTTCATCCGTGGTCTCCCATCTGTTTCTGCTGATGTTTATGGAACCACATGATCGGCACGATCAGCAGCAGTAACATGACGATCGCCACCGCCGAGGCCACCGGCCAGTCGCGGTTATTGAAGAACTCCTGCCACAGCACGCGGCCAATCATGATGCTGTCCGGGCCGCCGAGCAGTTCCGGGATCACAAACTCCCCAACAGCCGGGATAAACACCAGCATCGATCCGGCGATGATTCCGCCTTTGGTGAGAGGGACAATGACGCTGAAGAAAGTCTTCAACGGGCGTGCGCCGAGATCCAGCGAGGCTTCCACCAGCGAGTAATCAATACGCGTCAGCGCCGTATAGATCGGCAGCACCATAAACGGCAGATAGGCATAGACAATCCCGATATACACCGCAAGGTTGGTATGCAGGATCGTCAGCGGCTGGTCGATCACCCCAAGCCACAGCAGGAAGTTATTCAGTATGCCGTTATTCTTCAGGATCCCCATCCACGCGTACACGCGGATCAGGAACGACGTCCACGACGGTAAAATGACCAATAGCAGTAAAATATTTCGCGTCGACGGCTTGCTGTGCGCCACTGCCCACGCCAGCGGGTAGCCCATCAACAAGCAGCAGATCGTAGAAATAGCCGCAACCTGTAACGACTGCAAATAGGCTTCGAAATAGAGCGGATCGTCGGTCAGTTGCAGGAAATTACCGAGGTTTACGGTCAGCGTCAGCTGCCCGTCGGCCCACTCCCACAGATCGGTATACGGTGGGATCGCCCGCGCCATCTCCGCCAGGCTGATCTTAAAGACGATCAGGAACGGCAGCAGAAACAGCAGGATCAGCCAGATATAGGGCATGGCGATGACCAGCTTGCGGCCATGCGCCATCTGTATGCGCGCCAGCCAGAGCGCGAAACCGCCCGGTTTTTTGACGCGGGCTGGAGGTTCAAGTGTACTCATGACCGCTCCTTATACCGTCAGGACTACGCAACTGTCCGCATCCCAGCAGAGGCTCACTTCGTCGCCCCAGGTTGGCTGTCCCTTGCGATACCGGTGTTCGTTCTGTAACTGGGCGCTGAGCATCTGGCCGCTTTTCAGGCGCACATGGTAAATCGACAGATCGCCGAGATAGGCAATGTGCACCACTTCGCCCACGGCAAAGTTATAGCCATC
Organism: Enterobacter sp. MGH119; assembly: GCF_001037675.1. Taxonomy (NCBI): domain Bacteria; kingdom Pseudomonadati; phylum Pseudomonadota; class Gammaproteobacteria; order Enterobacterales; family Enterobacteriaceae; genus Enterobacter; species Enterobacter sp. MGH119. The sequence continues at coordinate 1,742,549 of NZ_KQ089929.1, forward strand.
GGCGGGCGGCTCATCGCAAAGCATGATTTTTTCCGGGCGCAGGGCAACGTAAACCGGCACGTTGTCCACCACGGAGTTATCAGAATCAACCTTCAGCGGGTGTACCAGCCCCGGCGATTCAATCACCAGACCGTCGTCCTGGCGCTCCTTCAGCAGCCCTTCGAAGACGTTCACCGAGCCGATGAACTCCGCGCTGTAGCGGGTTGTCGGGTGTTCGTAAATCTCTTCCGGCTCGCCGATCTGCACGAACTTACCGCGATTCATGATCGCAATGCGCCCGGCCATGGTCATCGCCTCTTCCTGGTCGTGAGTCACCATCACGCAGGTCACCCCCACGCGCTCGAGGATATCCACCACTTCCAGCTGCATCCGGTCGCGCAGCTTTTTATCCAGCGCGCCCATCGGCTCGTCGAGCAGTAATAATTTTGGACGCTTCGCCAGACTTCTTGCCAGCGCCACGCGCTGACGCTGGCCGCCGGAAAGCTGATGCGGCTTACGCTTCGCAAACTCCTGCATATGCACCAGGCTCAGCATCTCCGCCACGCGCGCGGTGATTTCGGCTTTCGGCAGTTTGTCCTGCTTCAGGCCGAAGGCGATGTTCTGCTCGACGGTCATGTGCGGGAACAGGGCATAGGACTGGAACATCATGTTGATGGGCCGCTGGTACGGCGGCACGCTGGAGAGGTCTACCCCATCCAGCACGATCTGCCCGGCGGTGGGCTGTTCAAACCCGGCCAGCATGCGCAGCAGGGTCGATTTACCGCAGCCGGATGCGCCGAGCAAAGCAAATATTTCACCTTTGTAGATCGTCAGGCTGACATCGTCCACGGCATGCTGGCCGTCGAAGGATTTGGTGAGGTTACGAATTTCAAGAAGCGGGGTCAGCGCTTTACGGACTTTCGCCTGCGGGCGGGGGATCGCGTCATTCACGGGGTGCTCTCCGGCATAGATCAACACTGGTGCAAACGCACCGTCAGGGTGCGCATCGCCGGGCGGCGCTAACGCTTGCCCGGCCTACGGTATTTGTCGGCCCGGTAAGCGACGGCGCTACCGGGCAACGATATCAAACGCCGTTACTTACCACTTTTCACCTTGGTCCACGCGCGGGTACGCACACGGTCAATTTTTGGTTCCTGCACTTTCAGGGTGAAGAGCTTGGCAAACACATCGGCTGGCGGGTAGATCGCCGGATTATTGCGGATTTCTTCGCTCACCAGCGGCTCGGAGGCCTTGTTACCATTGGCGTAGTAGACGTGGTCGCTGATGTGAGCAATCACGTCCGGACGCATCAGGTAGTTGAGGAACTGATACGCTTCCTCTTTGTTTTTCGCATCAGCCGGCATCGCGAAGACGTCGAAGAACGCCAGCGCCCCCTCCTTCGGAATGAAGTAGGAAACATTCACGCCGTTTTTTGCCTCTTTCGCGCGGTTCGCCGCCTGCCAGACGTCGCCCGCCCAGCCGATGGCCACGCAGATATCCCCGTTCGCCAGGTCGTTGATGTACTGAGAGGAGTGGAAGTAGCGAATATTCGGACGCAGCTTCAGTAGCAGGTCGGTCGCCGGACCGGTGTAGTCGTCGGCCTTGCTGCTGTTTGGATCTTTGCCGAGATAGTTAAGCACGGTGGCGAAAATCTCTTCCGGCGCATCGAGGAAAGAGACGCCGCAGCTTTTCAGCTTCTCGAGGTTTTCCGGCTTCAGCACTACGTCCCAGCTGTCCAGCTTGACGTCCGGGCCCAGCGCCGCTTTGACTTTATCCACGTTATAGCCAATACCGGTGGTCGCCCACAGGTAAGGCATCGCGTATTTGTTGTCCGGATCGTGCTTCGCCACCAGCTTCAGCACGTCCGGATCGAGGTTTTTCCAGTTCGGTAATTTGCTCTTGTCCAGCGGCTGGAAGACACCGGCGGTCAGCTGACGCTCCAGGAAGCTTGCCGACGGCACCACCAGGTCGAAACCGGTGCTGCCCGCCATCAGTTTGCCTTCCAGCACTTCGTTGGAATCGAATACGTCGTACACAACCTTAATGCCGGTCTCTTTTTCAAAATTGGCGACGGTATCCGGCGCAATATAGTCAGACCAGTTATAGACGTGCAGCGTTTTTTGTTCCGCAGCGAGCGTGCCGGCAGAGACGGCCATCAGAGCACCCGCAACCAGACCCGATAACCATTTTTTATTCAAGGCGATCATATTGTTATTCCTTCTGAAAGCTCGTTAACAAACGAACCAAAACTGTGCAGCCTGAAGATATGCAATAATCATGCATAGTTTGTCGCTCTGCCCGAAATAAAATACCCCCCTCATCCCGGCAGGTTCCGCTCGCTTTTTTAAGCACCGCAAGAATAACTGTAGCCCGTGTCTCCGGCTATAGCCCAGACGAAAAAACGCCTTTTATCAATTTTTTATGCAGATTATGTCTACGTGATAAGCCGAAACGGCCGGAGAGGAGGTGAAAAATTCTTTAAAGAAAGGTTAAAAGCAGCAGAAAAAACGGTGTTATGCAGCCGCTCTGGCAGCGACTGCGCAAAAGTCAGACAGGCTTAGTGGAGAAAATTGGGAGATGCATCATTATTCTCGGCGTCATCTTCCGCACTATACAGCAGGTGATGTGCGTTGGCTTCCATCATGACCATGGAAATTTGCTCTTCGCTCAGGCGCATAAACCAGGCGAACTGCTTGAACGAGAGCCCCGCGCCGGAGAATAAAGACTGGCAAACCACCAGCTTTGGCAGATTATCATCCTGTATGTCGAGAAACGCTTTCACCGTCAAAGAACTGGCGTTGATCGCTGACAGATCGGATGCCAGCGCCAGCAGCGCGGACGGCTTTACTTCAGCCAGCGCGGAGAAAAGGATCACGTCGTTAATCAGATCGATTTTGGCATCGAAAATGCCGTCGAAATTTTGCATGTGAGGCAGATGCAGCGCCTGGCAGGAGTCGCATTCGAAGAAAGTAATACCGGCATCATCGAGCCATTGACGTAACGTATCCAGTGTAGGTACGACCTGTAAATCCATCGCAGTGCAGCCTCTTAAATAAAAACGTTGTCCAGATTACGCAAAAAGTGCGCGCCGATCCATTTAACCGCCCGTTTTCAGGCAAAATCCCGGCGTCGCATGGCGTTCAATCCATGCAATCATTTTACCTGCAATATCGACGCCTGTGGTTTTTTCCACCCCTTCCAGCCCCGGCGAGGCGTTAACTTCCATCACCAACGGCCCGCGGTCAGCACGCAGCAGATCGACCCCCGCCACGTCCAGGCCCAGCGTCTGCGCCGCTTTCACCGCAATCTCACGCTCGCGCTCGCTGATAAGGGCCACCCGTGCGATACCGCCGCGGTGAAGGTTAGAGCGAAAATCGCCCTCTTTCGCCTGCCGCTCTATGGCGGCCACCACTTCATCGCCCACCACAAAGCAGCGGATGTCGCACCCTTTAGCCTCTTTAATATACTCCTGCACCAGAATATGGGCATTCAGACCGCGAAACGCATCGATCACGCTTTCCGCCGCCTGACGCGTCTCCGCCAGTACCACTCCAATACCCTGCGTACCTTCCACCAGCTTAATGACCAGCGGCGCACCGCCCACCATGTCGATTAAATCGCTGGTGTCGTCCGGGGAGTGAGCAATCCCGGTGACGGGCAGATCGATCCCCTGGCGCGCCAGCAGTTGCAGCGAGCGCAGCTTATCGCGGGCGCGGGAAATCGCCACGGATTCATTGAGCGGATAGCTTCCCAGCATTTCAAACTGGCGCAGCGCGGCCGTGCCGTAATAGGTGACCTGGGAGCCAATACGGGGAATTACCGCATCAAAATGCGGCAATTTGCGGCCTTTGTAATGAATCGACGACGCCGCAGGGTCGATGTTCATATAGCAGGACATCGGATCGAGGATCTCAACCTGATGTCCGCGTTTCGCCGCCGCTTCTCGCAGGCGTTTACATGAATAGAGCGTTCCATCCCGGGACAATATGGCAATTTTCACCCTGCACCTCTCTAAAGACATGGTAAAAGCCTGCCTATCATACACGAGGAGCAGGAGGAATGGACTACCGCGTTGCCCAGCCCTGTTTGTGCAGGTAGTCGAGAATGAACGGGCGGTTCTCCTTGATGATGGTGCGACGAATATGGTCGCTCCAGGTGTCGCGGCGGTTGTTGCTGTCGCGCGTCAGATAGTAGTTCGCCAGCTCTTCATCGTATTGATGCAGAACGTCCTGGTCGACCGGCTGGTAGTGGTTTTCATGCACCAGCATCGCAGCAGGAATGCGCGGCTTCAGATCCGGGTTATCCGCCGGCCAGCCGAGGCACAGACCAAACAGCGGCAGCACGTGTTTCGGCAGCTTCAGCAGTTCCGTCACGCTTTCGATGTTGTTACGCAGCCCGCCAATATAGACGCCGCCAAGCCCCAGTGATTCCGCCGCCGTGAACGCGTTTTGCGCCATCAGTGCCGTATCCACAACGCCCAGCAGCAGCTGTTCCGCCAGCCCCAGCTCGGCCTCAGGACAGATTTGCAGGTGACGGTTAAAATCGGCGCAGAACACCCAGAACTCAGCCGCCTGGGCAACGTGCTTTTGTCCGCCCGTCAGCGTTACCAGCTGCTCACGCATCGCCGGATCGGTGATGCGGATAATGGAGCTGCACTGCAAAAAGCTGGAGCTGGAGGTACCTCTTGCGCTGTCGATGATCGCGTCCCGCTGCGCCTGGGTAATTGGCTCATCGGTGAAATGGCGAATGGAACGGTGGGAACGAAGCAGGTCAATGGTTGGCGTCATTTTGTCTCTCTTTGTGTTGCGTAAAACGTATGGCAGCCAGTATAGGCAATGATCCACCTGATGTAATTGGCGAAACATAGCCTGACTGTATCAAAGTGACAGGTGAAACCTTCTTTCCATGACGGCAGGTTATCGTGCACTATAGGCGCTATTCGCCGTCAGGCTTGTTTTTTGAGGAGAGAGAAATGTTTGCAGTAATTTTTGGTCGTCCAGGATGCCCTTACTGTGTGCGCGCGAAAGAGCTGGCAGAGAAACTGACTGAAGAGCGTGATGATTTCAACTTCCGTTATGTGGATATCCACGCGGAAGGCATCACTAAAGCCGATCTGGAAAAAACCGTGGGTAAACCGGTTGAAACCGTGCCGCAGATCTTCCTCGATCAGAAACACATCGGCGGCTGCACCGATTTTGAGGCCTACGCCAAAGAACACCTGGGCCTGTTTGCGGCTCAGTAATGCGAAGACGCCCTCACCCTGAGGGCGTTTTTATTTACGGTGCTTCCGCTGTTGCAGCAGGCTGCGCGTAAATAAGAAACAGAGCGCGCCCAGCGCACACCAGAAAACGCCACTCAGTAGCCACGCCACTTCCTGCCAGACGCTTCTCGACGAGAGAAACAGCACGCGCATCAGAAGCAGGCAGAGCGGGGCCGCAAGCATTGCCCCAATAAGCGGCATCACCACCTCGCCTTTACGTGAGAGAAAACCGGCTACTACCCCCGGCAGGATGAAGAACAACAGGCCCAGCTCGGGATGACCGGACGCTCTGAAGGCGCCTTTCACGTTAAAAGCGAGTGACATGCAAACGACCGTAAACAGCAAAAAACAGCTGATTACGCCAGCCCAGTTTCGTTTAAAGTTCAAACTATCCTCCTGACTTATCTCTATCAAATACAAAAATCGTCCGGTGGACGCCCAGTCAGATAAAGCAATGCGGCAATCCTTGCCAAAGCACGCACAGAAGTCGTGCGATAATAGGTGGCTGTCGGTAGCTATTACGATTAAACTAACCGACTGCTAGTGTTTAGGGTATTTATCAGGAAGCAGGGAGATGCAAAGTGATTCCCTGACTCTGAAAACAGTAGCCCAAATTGTCCTTTCATTCAACAACTTACTGGTAAACAAGAAGTTAGCCTCCGTGAATATAAACGTCGCAGACTTGTTAAATGGGAATTACATCCTGTTATTATTTGTGGTACTGGCGCTGGGCCTTTGTCTGGGTAAATTACGCCTGGGTTCAGTTCAACTTGGTAATTCCATTGGCGTTTTAGTCGTCTCCCTGTTATTAGGTCAACAACATTTCAGTATTAACACGGACGCGCTTAACTTAGGTTTCATGCTGTTTATTTTTTGCGTAGGCGTGGAAGCCGGTCCGAACTTTTTTTCCATTTTCTTCCGAGACGGCAAAAATTACCTGATGCTGGCGCTGGTGATGGTCGGCAGCGCCCTGCTGATTGCGTTAGGGCTGGGCAAGCTGTTTGGCTGGGACATCGGCTTAACGGCCGGTATGCTGGCAGGCTCGATGACCTCCACACCGGTGCTTGTCGGCGCGGGCGATACGCTTCGTCATTCTGGCATGGCCGGCACGCCGCTTTCCTCCGCGCTGGACAACCTGAGTCTGGGCTATGCCCTGACCTATCTGATTGGTCTGGTGAGCCTGATTGTTGGCGCGCGCTATCTGCCAAAACTTCAGCATCAGGATCTCCAGACCAGCGCCCAGACCATCGCCCGCGAGCGCGGCCTGGACACGGACTCCAAACGTAAAGTTTACCTGCCGGTGATCCGCGCCTACCGCGTCGGGCCGGAGCTGGTTGCCTGGACCGACGGGAAAAACCTGCGCGAGCTGGGGATCTACCGTCAGACCGGCTGCTACATCGAACGTATCCGTCGTAACGGCATTCTGGCAAACCCGGACGGTGACGCGGTGCTCCAGATGGGCGATGACATCGCCCTTGTTGGCTACCCGGACGCCCACGCGCGTCTCGATCCGAGCTTCCGCAACGGGAAAGAGGTGTTTGACCGCGACCTGCTGGACATGCGTATTGTCACCGAAGAGATTGTGGTGAAAAACCACAATGCCGTGGGTCGCCGTCTGGCACAGCTGAAGCTGACCGACCACGGTTGTTTCCTCAACCGCGTGATCCGCAGCCAGATTGAAATGCCTATCGACGATAACGTGGTGCTCAATAAAGGCGATGTGTTGCAGGTTAGCGGCGATGCCCGACGTGTTAAAACCGTTGCCGACCGTATCGGCTTTATCTCAATCCACAGCCAGGTGACGGACCTGTTAGCCTTCTGCGCCTTCTTCATTGTCGGCCTGATGATCGGGATGATCACCTTCCAGTTCAGCAACTTTAGCTTCGGCATTGGTAATGCAGCCGGTCTGCTGTTCGCCGGGATCATGCTGGGCTTCCTGCGAGCGAACCATCCCACCTTCGGCTATATCCCTCAGGGTGCGCTGAACATGGTGAAAGAGTTCGGTCTGATGGTCTTTATGGCGGGTGTCGGCTTAAGCGCCGGGAGCGGCATTGGCAATGGCCTGGGTGCGGTCGGCTGGCAAATGTTGGTTTCCGGACTTATCGTCAGCCTGGTACCGGTGGTGATCTGTTTCCTGTTCGGCGCTTACGTGCTGCGCATGAACCGCGCCCTGCTCTTCGGCGCGATGATGGGCGCGCGCACCTGCGCACCGGCGATGGAGATCATCAGCGACACCGCGCGCAGCAACATCCCGGCACTGGGGTATGCGGGCACCTATGCTATCGCTAACGTACTGCTCACGCTGGCAGGTACGCTGATCATCATCATCTGGCCAGGACTCGGATAAGTCTCAAGTTTGCGCGTGGTGAAAATTATTTTCGTTACGCGCAGAACTTTTTTATCAGGGGGCAGTCATAACTAGTGCCACTGCTTTTCTTTGATGTCCCCAATTTGTGGAGCCCATCAACCCCGCCGTTTTGGTTCAAGGTTGATGGGTTTTTTGTTTCCTGAAATTAATACCCTTCCCTATCAATTACTTATAACACTACCTTATTTCCATGGCGGTATAGCTGATCTTCTTGCGCGGTTAAATTTTGCCTGGTCAATATCTTAAAAGAACAACGATTGAGCGTAGATATGATCGGGTTTGAACTTCGATACAGGCAGCTGGCATAAGCTGGAACGAATTAATCCACCTGATGACAGGAAAAGGAATGAAGGCTTCATCCGGGTATAGCGGCAGAAGTCTACATAAAGCTCGCTCACCACTCCAATTTCGGAATCGCTCTTCTGAAACCGGAATTTATTTAGGTCCCATGTATGCGTTCACATATCGCGTGCAATTGTATTGAGGTTATTGACGGTGGATATCACTACCCTTGCCCGTAAATGGGGCTCAAGACTACTTAAGGCCGTCTGGTTTGTGTTAATTAGCTTCCTGGCAGGACGTATGCTGGGTCCTTCAACAGCTTATATTAACCACGACGTTGCAACTGCTATTTGCGGCTTCATCTATGGTGATATTAATGGGGAGACAATGTACGAAACATATACAAATATTGATATTTTGATTCTGTTAACATCTGCAACGATCGTCTGTCTCATAACATTGAAGATATTCAACAAAACCAGGAATCATTAATCTTCTAATCCCGCCCTGTCTGTGGCTCAAAGACGACGGCTCAACGTAGTGGTACTTCACTGAGGGCATTTATTTGCCCTTATTGCCCTTCCCTCACCTGCCACAAACATATATGATTTAATGTATATGATAAAAAAACACGCAGGATCCCCAGATGCTTCACCCCGTTCAGCTCTTCAAAACCCTCTCCGACGAAACGCGCCTCTCCATCGTCATGCTTCTGCGTGAGGCGGGCGAGTTGTGCGTCTGCGATCTCTGCTCCGCTACCAACGAGCCGCAGCCGAAAGTCTCGCGCCATATGGCCTTACTGCGCGAGGCCGGGCTGGTCATCGATCGTCGTGAGGGTAAATGGATCTACTACCGTCTCTCTCCCAACATGCCCGCGTGGGCGGCAACCGTTATCGATAACAGCTGGAACTGCCTGCGAGAAGAGACACGTATGAAGCTGAAAAACCGCCTCCCGGGCTCTTGCTGACCACGACACATTCACAAAAACAGATATAACGGAGTAAAAGATGTTTCTGGCAGGGGCTATTTTTCTGTTTACGCTGGTACTGGTTATCTGGCAGCCCAAAGGGCTCAGTATCGGCTGGAGTGCCACCATTGGCGCCGCGCTGGCGCTGGCGAGCGGTGTGATCCACGTTAACGATATTCCGGTGGTCTGGAACATCGTCTGGAATGCGACGGCCACGTTTATCGCGGTAATCGTTATCAGTTTGCTGCTGGATGAGTCCGGTTTTTTCGAGTGGGCGGCGCTGCACGTTGCTCGCTGGGGAAACGGTCGCGGGCGGTTGCTGTTTACCTGGATCGTGCTGCTGGGTGCGGCCGTGGCGGCGCTGTTCGCCAATGACGGTGCGGCATTGATCCTGACGCCTATCGTTATCGCCATGCTGCTGGCGCTGGGGTTCAGCAAGCAGGCCACGCTGGCGTTCGTGATGGCGGCGGGATTTATCGCCGATACCGCCAGCCTGCCGCTGATTGTCTCCAACCTGGTCAACATTGTGTCGGCGGACTTCTTTAAGCTGGGCTTTAGCGAATACGCCTCGGTGATGATCCCGGTTGATATCGCCGCAATTGCCGCAACGCTGGTGATGCTGCATCTGTTCTTCCGCAAGGAAATACCGCCGGAATATGACCTGGCAAAACTCCGCGAGCCTGCTTTGGCCATTCACGACCTGCCGACGTTCAGAACGGGCTGGATCGTGCTGCTGCTACTGCTCGTCGGTTTCTTTGTGCTTGAACCTCTGGGTATCCCGGTCAGCGCTATCGCAACAACTGGCGCGCTGATTTTGTTTGCCGTTGCTAAACGCGGGCACGCCATTAACACCGGAAAAGTGCTGCGCGGCGCGCCGTGGCAAATTGTTATCTTCTCGCTGGGGATGTATCTGGTGGTGTATGGCCTGCGCAACGCCGGGCTGACGGAGTCTCTTTCAGGCGTTCTTGATTACTTAGCCGGGTACGGACTCTGGGTCACCACGCTGGGAACCGGATTTATCACCGCCTTCCTGTCATCCATAATGAACAATATGCCAACGGTGCTGATTGGCGCGCTCTCCATTGAGGGTAGTGCTGCAACAGGGTTGGTTAAAGAGGCGATGATTTACGCTAACGTGATTGGCTGCGATTTGGGGCCGAAAATTACCCCCATCGGGAGCCTGGCTACCCTGCTATGGCTTCATGTGCTGGCACAGAAAAACATGACTATTACCTGGGGCTACTATTTCAGGACGGGCATCATAATGACGCTGCCAGTTCTCTTTGTGACGCTTGCCGCGCTGGCGCTACGTCTCTCCTTCACACTGTAATGAGTAACGGATATGAGCCATATCACTATCTACCACAACCCGGCCTGCGGCACGTCGCGCAATACGCTGGAGATGATCCGCAACAGCGGTACGGAACCCGAAATTATTCTCTATCTTGATAACCCACCGTCGCGTGATGAACTGACCAGGCTGATTGCAGATATGGGGATTTCCATAGGCGATCTGCTGCGCAAAAACGTCGAGCCTTATGAGCAACTGGGCCTTTCACAGGGACATTTCACCGACGACCAGCTTATCGATTTCATGCTGCAATACCCTATTCTGATTAACCGTCCGATTGTGGTGACGCCGCTGGGTACCCGTCTGTGCCGCCCTTCTGAAGCCGTTCTCGACATCCTTCCGGACGCGCAAAAAGGGGCATTTACGAAGGAAGATGGCGAAGTCGTCGTTGACGCCAGCGGGAAAAAAATCTCCTGACATCAGGCGTGGCCGGGGCGAGCGCTATCAGATGGTATCCTCGCCCGCAATCCGCCCCACCATCACCCGGATCTCCTCCCGGGTTAACGGCGACCGGTCGGTTACAAAATGCAGCGTCATTCCCTCGATAAACGCATCCAGCGCACGGGCGGTGGCCGGATCAAACCACTGCTCAAGCGTAGTCTGGCTCATCTTCATCCAGTCCTGCATCACCGTTTTCAGCGCGGCGCTGCGGTGCATAAACGCGTATAACTGATACATCAGCGCCATATTGTGTGGCGTGGTCACGGCTGAACTGTGGATCAGCGTGGTAACGGCCTCGCACGCCCTCTCCCGCCCGGTCACCCCCGCGAAGAAATCCCGGTACTGCTGAGACATCTGCTGCGTAAACCACGTGAAGGCCTCCTCCAGAAGCGACTCCATCCCGTCGAAATAGTAGGTCATCGACCCTAGCGGCACGCCTGCGCAGGTGGCAATTTTGCGGTGCGTGACGGCATGAATACCGTGCTCAGCAATGGTGTCCAGCGTCGCCTGGAGTATCTTCTCGCGGCGGTTAGGGTCGTTCGGTGGTCTGCTCATAAAATCCTCATCCAGTTTGTGTACAAATGTACACAAAGTTGCTAGTGTTGTCGCTATTGTTGTACTTCTGGTGCTGATCCCAATGACGCTAACTTCTCCTCGCAAAGCCCTGCATCTGCGCATGTGGGCGCTGTTTATGTTCTTCTTCATCCCCGGGCTGCTGATGGCTTCCTGGGCAACGCGCACCCCGGCAATCCGCGATACGCTGTCCGTCTCGACGGCGGAGATGGGGATCGTGCTGTTTGGCCTGTCGATTGGCTCGATGAGCGGCATCCTCTGCTCGGCCTGGCTGGTGAAGCGCTTTGGCACGCGCGCGGTGATTCGCACCACCATGTGCTGCGCCGTGGTGGGAATGCTCGGTCTGAGCGTGGCGCTGTGGTTCGCCTCGCCGCTGATGTTTGCCCTTGGGCTGATGGTATTTGGCGGCAGCTTTGGTGCGGCGGAAGTGGCCATTAACGTCGAGGGGGCCGCCGTCGAACAGGCGATGAACAAAACGGTGCTGCCGATGATGCATGGCTTTTACAGCCTCGGCACGCTGGCGGGCGCGGGCGTGGGGATGGCGCTGACGGCGCTGGGCATTGCGGCCAATGTGCACATTTTGCTGGCGGCGCTGGTCTGTATTATCCCGATCCTCACCGGCATCAGGGCTATTCCCGCAGGCACAGGACAACACGCCACGGACGAACAGAAGTCTGCGGAAAAAGGGTTGCCCTTTTATCGTGATTTCCAGCTAATGCTGATTGGCGTGGTGGTGCTGGCGATGGCGTTTGCTGAAGGCTCGGCCAACGACTGGCTACCGTTGCTGATGGTGGACGGGCACGGATTTAGCCCCACCTCCGGCTCGCTGATTTACGCCGGGTTTACGCTCGGCATGACCGTCGGACGCTTTACCGGGGGCTGGTTTATCGACCGTTACAGCCGCGTGGCTGTCGTCCGTGCCAGCGCCCTGCTGGGTGGGCTGGGCATCGCGATGATTATCTTTGTGGATGTGGACTGGATTGCCGGCGTGTCGGTGATCCTGTGGGGACTGGGCGCCTCCCTTGGCTTCCCGCTGACCATTTCCGCTGCCAGCGATACCGGCCCCGACGCGCCGACGCGCGTGAGCGTCGTGGCGACCACGGGCTACCTCGCTTTCCTGGTGGGCCCGCCGCTGCTTGGATTCCTCGGTGAGCACTACGGGTTACGCAGCGCGATGCTGGTGGTATTAGGGTTAGTCATTATTGCCGCCCTGGTGGCGCGAGCGGTGGCAAAACCGGAAGCAGAAACAACGTCAATGGAGAAGGGATATGAGCGTTAAACTGATTGCAGTCGACATGGATGGCTCCTTCCTGAGCGATGCGAAAACCTATAACCGCGCGCGTTTTCTGGCGCAGTACGCGCGCATGAAAGCGCAAGGCATCCGTTTTGTGGTCGCCAGCGGAAACCAGTACTACCAGCTGATCTCATTTTTCCCGGAGATCGCCCATGAAATTGCCTTCGTCGCCGAAAACGGCGGCTGGGTGGTAGATGCGGGCGAAGACGTGTTTAACGGCGAACTGTCGAAAGAGCATTTTCTGACCGTCGCCACCCTGTTAAACGACGTGCCCGGCATTGAGATAATTGCCTGCGGAAAAAACAGCGCCTACACGCTGAAAACGTATAACGACCTCTTCAAAGAGATTGCTGCGAAATACTATCACCGCCTTGAAAGCGTCAGCAGCTTTGACAACCTCAACGATATTTTCTTCAAATTCGGGCTAAACGTCTCTGACGACGAAATTCCGCGCATTCAGGCGCTGCTGCATGAGAAGCTTGGCGACATCATGGTGCCGGTGACCACGGGACACGGTAGTATCGACCTGATTATCCCCGGCGTACACAAAGCTAACGGCCTGCGGATCCTGCAAGCGCGCTGGGGCATTGAGGACAGTGAAGTGGTGGCCTTTGGCGACAGCGGTAACGACGTGGAGATGTTGCGCCAGGCTGGGTTTGGCTTCGCGATGGCCAATGCCAGACCGCATATTAAAGCGGTGGCCCGCTATGAAGCGCCGAACAATAATGACGAAGGGGTTCTGGACGTAATTGATAGGGTGCTGGATGGGAGGGCGCCGTTTAATTGATTCCGTGCGCTCTGGTGCCCTCACCCTAACCCTCTCCCACAGGGCTGAGGGTTCCCCACAAAATAATGCCTGCACAGACGGCCCCCTCTCCCTTGAGGGAGAGGGCTGGGGTGAGGGGGAACATACGGCTCTGGTGGTCATTCCGTTCACTTTATGTTCCTTGCTACTCTGTCACGACATGACCGGTGAACGTGCCAGGGTGGCTCAGTCGCCACCACCCTGGCGACCCGGGCTTCCGGCGGAAAATCGCCGCTTCGCGGTGCCTTCGGCTTATTCCTTCCGGCTTATCGGGGACGGGCGGAGGTAACATCCCTGTAAAGCCCGCCCTCTCGGCGCATCCCTGCGCCTCGCCCCGGCCTACAGGAAACGCCTCAGCGATTTACAGCCGGACCGAGGCATCGCTGAAAGCCCTCAGTTATTCTGAGGCAACGTTATCGCTTTTGCTTTCAAATTACTGGGGATCCCTCAGCCCACAGGGAGAGGGAACTGTCCCGAGCTCGCCCACGGGGGAGAGGGAATAAGGATTACGGTTGCAGCGCGTTTCCGACGCGTTTGTCCTTCAGGAACACCACCATCAGACCTACCCACAGCACACCGTTTGCGAGATTGAACAGGCTGAAGAGCCCGTTTCCGCCAAACGCATAAGCATGCTTGCTCACCTCAATTCCGACGGTGAAAATCAGCATTTGCAGCATCCCCATCGCGGCAGACACCGTGCCTTTACTCATTTCACTGGCGAACAGCGTCAGGCGTACCAGACCGGCATTCGCCACGCCGATACCAAACGCGTAAATGCTCAGCCCCGCCGTCATCCACAGGTACGCATGAGACGAGGCTACGGTCGCCACCGCCGCGATAATCAGCCCTGCCGCTATGGGCCAACCGCCCATAATAATCAGCGAACGCACGGTACGGCGTGACGTCAGACGCGCCAGCACCAGGTTACCGATAATCAGCGCGCCAAAAATCGGCACCTGTAACAGGCCATACTCATAGCTGCTAAGCTGTTCGCCGCTGATGATAATGACCGGCGACTGGGCAATCCACGCCAGCAGCGGCAGGCTGACAAAGCCCGTCGCCAGTGCGCCCGCGACGAAACGGCCATTTTGCAGCACCGCCTTATAGTCACGCCCCAGCTCTTTAAGCGAGAGCTTTTCGCCCAGGCGGGTGGCGGTCTCCGGCATCGCACGGTGCAGACCAAAGAAAGAGATGGCCGCAAGCGCGGCAAAGAGCACGAACATCCCTTCCCACGGCGCGACGTGGACCCATGCGGCTCCCACCAGCGGCCCCAGAAGCGGTGCAATCAGCGCCACGTTCGCCATCAGCGCGGTAATTTTGATACATACCGCCTCCTCAAACGACTCCTGAATAGCGGCGTAGCCCACGGCACCAATAAAGCACAGGCTCACGCCCTGAAGAAAACGCAGCAACGTGAACTGCTCAATGTTCTGCGCCAGCAGCGTGGCGAGACAGGTGACGATAAACCATACCACGCCCGTCAGCATCACCGGGCGGCGGCCAATACGATCCGACAGCGGCCCTAAAAGCCACTGTAAAAACATGCCGCCCGCGAGATAGGCGGTCATCGATGTAGGTACCCACTCAATACCTGCGTTGTACTGCTCAACCACAGCCAGCATGCCTGGCTGGATCATGTCGTTGCCGATGTAGGTAGAGAATTCGTAAAGCACCAGACACAGAGGAAAAAGTAACGCCTGACGACCCAGACGATTACCGGAAGAAGAACGGTTTATCATGCAATCTCTTTAATATGAAAAAATCGCGATGAGTGTAATGAATTGTCGCTGTCTGAGATAGCAAATTAACGTGAAAAAACAGAAATAAGGCACTTATCGTTGTTGTTTAAGGTTTCCTTAAGTTGCCCTCCTTATGATAGTGCTATTTCACGTTATTGACCGAAACTATGACACACGCCGTCAGCCCTTCAGAATTATCTAAGTTACCGACAAATAAGACAAAACGCCTTTACCGTTTGCCTGCCCGCTTTTATGGTTATCAGCTTTTCGTGCTGATCGTCCTTGCGCTGCTTTTTACCTGGCTTTCGCGTGATGAATCGCTTGACCGATGGATCACCGGCTTCTGGTATGACGCGGCGACGCATCATTTCCCGCTACAGCAAAATCCGCTGCTGGATCTGCTCAACCATCGGCTGGCGAAATATGTGGCCATTGCCCTGGCCGTCATCGCGCTGGTTTACGGGACTTACAGACGCAATGCCCGGCTGGTGACAGCCGCGCTTCTGATGGGTCTGGGCGCGCTCGTTGTAGGAGCCCTGAAAAGCATGAGCCACCACAGCTGTCCGTGGGATCTGGTGGAGTATGGCGGCAAAGCCGTCTCGTATCCCCTGTTCAGCGCGATTCCGGCAGACAGCGGACCGGGACGCTGCTTTCCCGGCGGCCACGCCTCAAGCGGGTTTATGGTGATGGGGCTGTTTTTTGCCTTCTGGCGTGAACGTCCACGCCTGGCCTGGACCTTTGTCGCGTTGGGCGTTGTTATGGGGCTGCTGATGGGATTCGGGCAGGTCATGCGCGGCGCGCATTTTTTCTCTCACAACCTGTGGGCCGGGTGGTGGGTCTGGTTTTCCCAGGTGCTGGTTTACGGGCTGGTTTCCGCCTGGTTTGCTAAAGAGTAACGAGATTATGTTAGAAAATCTGAACTACGAACTGTTTTACCTGCTCAACGCCACGCCGTCGTCACCGGAATGGATGATCGATCTCGCCACCTTCATTGCGAAAGATGTGATCAGCATCGTACCGGCGCTGGCGGTGATCCTCTGGTTATGGGGACCTCGTACACAGGTCACCGCCCAGCGCCATCTGGTGATCAAAATGGCGATGGCGATCGGCGTCAGCGTGCTGGCAAGCTACGTGCTGGGCCACGCCTTCCCACACGATCGTCCGTTTGTCGATCGCGTCGGCTACAACTTCCTGCACCATGCGCCGGACGACTCGTTCCCGAGCGATCACGGCACGGTGATCTTCACCTTTGCGCTGGCCTTCCTGTTCTGGCATCGCCTGTGGTCCGGCGTAGTGCTGATGGGCGTGGCGGTCGCCATCGCCTGGTCCCGCGTCTACCTGGGCGTGCACTGGCCGCTGGATATGGTCGGCGGTTTCCTGGTGGGACTGATGGGCTGCGTCAGCGCAGCCATCCTGTGGAGCCTCTTTGGTCCGGCGCTTTATCGTGGATTATCACAGGCCTATCGCGTTCTGTTTGCCCTTCCGATCCGCAAAGGCTGGATACGTGACTAACCCCGGTCCGTCAGGTTACACTTGAGCCCCCGCCCTGCGGGGGCTCACTTTTTTAGCCCGAGGATCTATGGAAACACGTCGCGATGACCGCATTGCTCAGCTGCTCCAGGCGCTGAAGCGCAGCGATAAGCTGCATCTTAAGGAAGCCGCTACCCTGCTTGGCGTGTCTGAAATGACCATTCGTCGCGATCTGAACAGCGACAGCGCCCCCGTTGTGCTGCTTGGCGGGTATATTGTTCTGGAGCCGCGTAGCGCCAGCCATTATCTGTTAAGCGATCAAAAAACACGCCTGGTGGAGGAGAAGCGCAAAGCCGCGCGGCTCGCCGCCTCGCTGGTGCAGCCGCATCAAACGCTGTTTTTTGACTGCGGTACGACAACCCCGTGGATCATCGAGGCCATCGACAGCACCGTTCCGTTTACCGCCGTCTGTTATTCGCTAAACACCTTCCTTGCCTTGCAGGAGAAACCGGCGTGCCGGGTGATTTTGTGTGGCGGCGAATTTCATGCCAGCAACGCCATTTTCAAACCGCTGAATATTCAGGACACGCTGAGCAATGTATGCCCGGATATCGCCTTTTACTCTGCGGCGGGCGTGAATGTGAAACAGGGGGCAACCTGTTTTAATCTTGAAGAGTTACCGGTGAAACAGTGGGCGCTCAACGCCGCACAGCAGCATGTGCTGGTGGTTGATCACAGTAAATTTGGCAAGGTCCGTCCGGCAAGGATGGGTGAACTGTCGCGCTTTGACGCCATCGTCAGTGATTGCCGCCCGGATGACGAGCTGGTGGCATACGCGAAAGCGCAGCAGGTGAAGTTGATGTATTGAGGTTATGCCGGGTGGCGGCTTCGCCTTACCCGGCCTACAACGGCTCGAACGTAGGCCGGGTAAGCGCAGCGCCACCCGGCAAAAACTTAGCTGAACCAGCTGCCAAACCAGCCGTGGAATTTCATTAACACAAAGTCCCATATCCGGCTGAAGAAGCCGCCCTCTTCCACCGCTTCCATTACCACCAGCGGACGCTGCTCAATGGATTTGCCGTTAAGCTGGAAATCTATCGTCCCGACCACCTGGCCTTTTTTTAACGGCGCGGTCAGCTGTGGCTCGGTCAGGGTATAGCTCGCTTTCAGGTTTTTCAGCTGGCCGCGTGGAATGGTGACGGACCCCGCTTCACCTGCCCCCAGGTTTACTTCACTTTTATCACCAAACCAGACGCGCTGGCTGACGAAGGTGGCGTCCGGCTTAATCGGCGTGACGGTTTCAAAGAAGCGGAAACCCCAGGTCAGCAGTTTTTCTGACTCGTTAAAACGAATGCGGTCGGTTTTCGTGCCCAGCACCACCGAGATCAGGCGCATATCGCCCTGCGTCGCAGAAGCCACCAGGTTGTATCCGGCCCCGGCAGTTGTACCGGTTTTCATGCCGTCCACGTTAACGTTACTGCTCCAGAGCAGGCGGTTACGGTTAGGCTGGCGAATATTATTGAAGGTAAACTCTTTCTCTTTATGGATGGCGTACTCATCCGGAACGTCATGGATCAGCGCTTTGCCCAGCAGCGCCATATCGCGCGCGGTACTGAACTGACCCGGCGCATCCAGGCCGTGAACGGTTTTAAAGGTGGTATTGGTCAGACCCAGTTTTTTCGCGTAGCCATTCATCAGCCCAATAAACGAGTCCTGACTGCCCGCGACGTAATCGGCCAGCGCAATACAGGCATCATTTCCCGACTGAATAATGACCCCTTTATTCAGATCGGAAACGGAGACCTGATCACCGGGCTTCAGGAACATCACGGACGAGCCGCGCAGCGCCGGGTTACCGGTCGCCCAGGCATCTTTCCCGACGGTGACCATGTCATTCAGCTTGATCTTGCCTGCTTTTAACGCCTGGCCGACCACATAGCTGGTCATAATTTTCGTCAGGCTCGCCGGGTCGAGTTTTTCGTCGGCGTTACCTTCCGCCAGCACTTTCCCGCTGGCGTAATCCATCAGGATCCAGGCGCGCGCATCAACAGGCGGCGCTTCGGGCGCTGTCTGTTCCGCCGCATGAAGCGTTGGGGCAAAAAGGAAAAGCAGCGCCGAGCCTGCCGCCAGGCTGCGCAGAGAAGAAGTTTTTTGCGTCATAAATGCCACCCGAGTGTCCATTCTAAAAATCACGTCACAATCACCGTGTCGCAAGAAGCGATGAGTAATAGCGCACTACAGCCTTCAAAGAAACCTGTTCCAGGTAAAGTTTTTAAAGTTTATGCAATAACATTCAGATACGCTTTGGTTGCGGCGTTTTTTTTAGCATCTGTTGCGTAATTGTTAGGTTTATCTCACCATGGCGAAAAGCTGACTCGGATTCACATCTCATCGGGAGTAAATATGATTACGCTGTGGGGCAGGAACAATTCGACTAACGTGAAGAAAGTGCTCTGGACGCTGGAGGAGCTGGATTTACCGTTCAACCAAATTATGGCTGGCATGGCGTTCGGGGTGAATAAAGACGCCGACTATCTGGCGATGAACCCAAACGGGCTGGTGCCGTTGCTGCGCGATGACGAGACAGACGCCACGCTGTGGGAGTCCAATACCATTGTGCGTTATCTCGCCGCGCAGTACGGCCAGGGTCGCCTGTGGGTTGAAAATCCGGCCCAGCGCGCGCAGGGCGAAAAATGGATGGACTGGGCAAACCAGACGCTTTCCCCAACGCACCGCGTGATCCTGATGGGGCTTATCCGTACGCCGGAAGCCGATCGTGATTATCCCGCCATTCATGCCGCCCAGGACGCGTGCGAGTCGCTGTTTGCGATGATGGACGACGAACTGGCGAAGCATACCTGGTTCTCCGGCGACACGTTCGGCGTGGGCGATATCGCCGTCGCCCCCTTCGTCTGGAACCTCACTAACATGGGTCTCAGCTGGACCCCGCGCCCTCACCTTGAGCGCTGGATCCAGCAGCTCAGCGAGCGCCCGGCGTATCGCAACGTGGTGATGATCCCGGTGACCTGATTACGACCCGGACGGGCTGACTTTCCAAAGCTGCCCGTCCGTCTCGTCGGTCAGCACGTACAGATAACCATCCGGCCCGACGCGCACATCGCGGATACGCTGATCTTTATCCCCAAGAATTCGCCCATCCTCCGTCACGGTATTACCCTTCACGCTCAGCACGATGACGTCTTTCTCCTTCAGCGCGCCGATAAACAGCTTGTTTTTCCACTGCGGGAAGACGTCGCTGTTGTAGAACGCCATGCCGCTGACGGCGGGCGACACTTTCCAGACAAACAGTGGTTTTTCGGTGCCTTCAACGTGCTCGCCTTTTGCTTCCGGGATTTTCAGGCCGCTGTAATTGATCCCGTGCGTCGCCAGGGGCCAGCCGTAGTTTTTGCCCTTCTCAGGAATGTTAACCTCATCCCCACCGCGTGGTCCGTGTTCGTTGAGCCACAGCGTGTCACTCCACGGGTTCATCGCCATTCCCTGCGGGTTGCGAATGCCATAGGACCAGATTTCCGGGCGCGCTCCGGCGGTGTTCACAAACGGATTATCCGGTGGCACTTTTCCGTCCTCCGTCAGGCGCACCACCTTGCCCTGAAGCTTGTCCAGATCCTGCGCCGTCGGGCGCTGGTTGTTTTCACCCAGGCCAATAAAGAGATGGCCTTTGCCGTCGAACACCAGCCGTCCGCCAAAGTGGTTGCCGCTAGAGAGCTTCGGCATCTGTCGGAACACCACCTGGAAGCCCTCAATGCGCGACAGGTCATCGCTCAACCGCCCATAGCCCACCGCGGTACCCGCTTTGCCATCATTACCTGCCTCGGCGAAGCTGAGCCAGACCCGCCGTGATTGTGCAAAATCCGGGGCCAGCGCGACGTCCAGCAGTCCGCCCTGGCCGCTCGCCCACACTTTCGGCACGCCGACAATCGGATCGGAGAGCCCTTTCCCTGCCTGCCAGTGCTTAAGCTGCCCGTCTTTGAGCGTGATGAGCAGCCCCTTGTTATCTGGCAGAAACGCCAGCGACCAGGGGTGATCCAGTTTTGTCTGTAGCACGTCGACCTTAACCGTCTCAGGCGCTGCAAGCAGTGAAAGCGGGAATAACAAGACTGGAAGGAAAATCAGCGAGGATCGAGGCATAACGCACTCCTTTATCGACATATGGCTTAAAGATTAGCCACTGTTCCCGGGTGCGTTACCACTTTTACAAAAGCTTAATCAGAAGGGGGAGTTGCCTCCCCCGGGTTCAGTGCCGGGCAAGCGTTTCCGGCTTGTTCAGACACATGATGCAAAGCGCGAGCGTGGTCAGGCAGTTTTCAAGCTTCTCCGCGTTAACGGCAATAAAATTCGGGCAGTCGTGACGTCCGTTCATCAAACAGACCCCGGCGATGGAGAGCACCTCGGCGGCGCGGCGCAGCGCCACTAATTCGCTTTCAGCGTAGTGCGCTTTCAGGATGGGTGCTTTTTCACGCATGAAATTGCAAAGTTCAAAGAAGTTATCACGCAGATTTTCGCTTTCGCTGACTGACATATACCCTTTCGCCTTGCGGAGTTGCAGATATGCAGCCAGGTCGATTCGGGCGTTGATCAGCTTGTTAAGCAGATCGCGTTTCAGTCTGTCAACGGACATGCTATTCCTCCTCTGTCAGCCATGTTACCTCATTAAGAATAAGGTCATTTTTTGTACAATGTAATGCCTGGGATCAATAAACGATAACTGATTAACATTCTTTACAATGTTACAACGATTGCCGGCCTCAACTGCGCCATCAAGAGTGTATAAATCCCCTGCGATACGCTGTAAAATCCCGCCCTGATAACTCCATAATTGATGAATTTTTAACCTATGAGCAATGTTACGCACCCGCCGAAAATCGGCTTTGTCTCCCTGGGCTGCCCGAAGAACCTGGTGGACTCCGAACGCATCCTGACTGAACTTCGCACTGAAGGCTATGACGTGGTGCCAAGCTACGACAACGCCGACATGGTGATCGTCAACACCTGCGGCTTTATCGACAGCGCGGTTCAGGAATCCCTGGAAGCCATTGGTGAAGCCCTGACGGAAAACGGCAAAGTGATTGTGACCGGCTGCCTGGGCGCAAAAGAAGACCAGATCCGTGAAGTGCACCCGAAGGTGCTGGAGATCACCGGTCCACACAGCTACGAGCAGGTGCTGGAACATGTTCATCACTACGTCCCCAAACCAAAGCACAACCCGTTCCTGAGCCTGGTGCCGGAACAGGGCGTGAAGCTGACGCCGCGCCACTACGCCTACCTGAAAATTTCCGAAGGCTGCAACCATCGCTGCACCTTCTGCATCATCCCGTCGATGCGTGGCGATCTGGTGAGCCGTCCGATTGGCGAGGTGCTGGCAGAAGCCAAACGCCTGGCCGACGCGGGCGTGAAGGAGCTGCTGGTCATCTCCCAGGACACCTCCGCCTACGGCGTGGACGTTAAACACCGTTCCGGTTTCCACAACGGTGAGCCAGTGAAAACCAGCATGGTCGGCCTGTGCGAGCAGCTGGCTAAGCTCGGGATCTGGACGCGTCTGCACTACGTCTACCCGTACCCGCACGTTGACGATGTGATCCCGCTGATGGCGGAAGGCAAAATCCTGCCGTACCTGGATATCCCGCTACAGCATGCCAGCCCGCGCATTCTGAAGCTGATGAAACGCCCTGGCTCCGTTGACCGCCAGCTGGCGCGCATCAAGCAGTGGCGTGAAATCTGTCCGGATCTGACCCTGCGCTCCACCTTTATTGTCGGCTTCCCGGGTGAAACCGAAGAAGATTTCCAGATGCTGCTCGACTTCCTGAAAGAGGCGCGTCTGGATCGCGTCGGCTGCTTCAAGTACAGCCCGGTTGAAGGCGCAACGGCCAACGAGCTGGCGGACCAGGTACCGGAAGAGGTAAAAGAGGAGCGCTGGAACCGCTTTATGCAGCTGCAACAGCAGATCTCTGCTGAACGCTTGCAGGAGAAAGTGGGCCGCGAAATTCTGGTGATTATCGACGAAGTGGACGAAGAAGGCGCGATTGGCCGCAGCATGGCGGATGCGCCTGAAATCGACGGCGCGGTGTACCTGAACGGCGAAACCAACGTCAAGCCGGGCGATATTATTCGCGTGAAGGTCGAAAACGCCGACGAGTATGATTTGTGGGGCAGCCGGGTTTAATCTCCCCACGCCTCTGTTCCAGGCCGGGTAAGGCGTCGCCGCCACCCGGCACATTCCACAGCACTACCCTTTTATCCGCGGATCCAGCGCGTCGCGCAGCCCATCCCCCAGTAAATTAAACGCCAGCACGGTCAGGAAAATCGCCAGGCTCGGGAAGATCGCCACGTGTGGCGCAATCACCATATCCGCCCGCGCCTCGTTCAGCATCGCGCCCCACTCCGGCGTCGGCGGCTGTGCGCCTAACCCCAGAAACGACAGGCTGGCCGCCGAGATAATCGACACGCCTATGCGCATGGTGAAATAGACCACGATAGACGAGACCGTTCCCGGCAGAATATGGCTGAACAGGATGGTGGCATCGCTGGCTCCCATGCTGCGCGCCGACTCGATAAAGGTCTGCTGCTTCAGCACCAGCGTGTTGCCACGTACCAGACGCGCGAAAGCGGGAATCGAGAATACCGCCACGGCGATGATGACGTTCGCCATGCCGCTGCCCATCACCGCCACCACGGCAATCGCCAGCAGAATACCGGGAAAGGCAAACAGCACATCGCAGATACGCATGATGATGCGGTCCCACCAGCCTTCGTAGTACCCGGCCACCAGCCCCAACACGGTGCCAATTGCTGCGCCCATCAGCACCGCAAAGACCCCGGCCGCCAGCGAGATCTGCGCCCCTACCAGCACGCGGCTGAAAATATCGCGCCCGAGCGAGTCCACGCCAAACCAGTGCATCATCGACGGTCCATCGTTCAGCCGGTCGTAATCGAAGTAGTTTTCCGCATCAAACGGGGCTAACCAGGGGGCGATAATCGCCACCAGGATCAGCAGTAACACAAACAACCCGGCGACCATAGCGACGGGCTGACGACGGAATCGACGCCAGAACTCAATCCACGGGGTGCGAATATGGTCCGGCCTGATCCCCGGCATAGCGTTTAAAATGGCCTGGCGACGCCAGTTCAGTAATCGCATCTTACTTATACCTGATGGCCGGGTTAATGGCGGCGTATAGCACATCCACCACTAAGTTGATAAGAATAAACTCCAGCGAGAAAAGCAGGACTTCAGCCTGAATGACCGGATAGTCACGCATATCGACCGAGTCGACCAGCAGGCGCCCCAGCCCCGGCCAGTTGAAGACCTTCTCAACCACAATAGAGCCGCCCAGCAGGAAGCCGAACTGTAGCCCCATCATCGTGACCACCGGTATCATCGCATTACGAAAACCATGCTTCAGAATGACCCATTTCTCACTCACCCCTTTTGCCCGCGCGGTGCGAATGTAATCTTCGCTCAGCACGTCGACAAACGAGGCGCGGGTAAACCGGGCCATCACCGCCGCAACGGCCGCGCCAAGCGTCATAGAGGGAAGAATGTAGTGCTTCCAGGTGTCGGCCCCGACGGTCGGCAACCAGCCCAGCTCAACGGAGAAAATCTGCATCAGTAGCATGCCCAGCGCAAACGCCGGGAAAGAGATGCCGGTGACCGCCAGCGCCATACCGAGCTTATCCGGCCAGCGGTTGCGCCAGACGGCGGCGACAATCCCCGCGCCCAGGCCAAACACAACCGCCCAGCTCATACTGGCAATCGTTAACCAGAAGGTAGGCATAAAGCGGCTGGCAATCTCCTCCGACACCGGACGACGCGACACCATTGAGATGCCGAAATCGCCCTGAAGGACATTGCCAATGTAACGCAGAAATTGCCTGTACAGCGGCTGGTCAAGACCGAGCTGTTTACGCACCAGTTCAATAACCGTCGCATCCGCTTCCGGTCCGGCAATCAAACGCGCCGGATCGCCGGGCAGCATATGGACAAACAAAAACACCAGCACGGCCACAATCAGCAGCGTCGGGATAAGCCCCAGCAGGCGTTTACACACATAATTCAGCATGAGTTTTATTTTAAATCCGCGTCATCAAAGCTAAAGCCCGTATCCGGCATGATGTAAAAACCGGTCAGCGCTTTGTTGTGGGCTGAGACCAGTTTTTCCACCACCAGCGGCACCCACGGCGACTCTTTCCAGATAATGTCCTGCGCCTCTTTGTACAGGCGCGCTTTCTCTTCCGGTTTGGTGGTTTTCAGGGCATCGGCCAGATCTTTATCCACCTGCGGATTACTGTAGAACGCGGTATTGAACAGCGTTGGCGGCCAGTTCTGGGAAGCAAACAGCGGCGACAGGGACCAGTCCGCTTCACCGGTTGAAGCCGTCCAGCCGGTGTAGAACATCCGCACGCCGCTCTCTTTCTGTCCTTTGCCTTCCACTTCCGCCGCTCGCTGTCCGGCATCCATCGCCGTGACCCTGGCTTTAATGCCCACCTGCGCCAGCTGCTGCTGGGTAAATTGCAGCACCTTCTGCGCGGTACTGTGGTTATGAGACGACCACAGCGTGGTGCTAAAGCCGTTCGGATAGCCCGCCTCTTTCAGCAGCTCCCGCGCTTTCGCCGGATCGTACGGCCATGGCTGGTAGCTCTGCGCATACTCGATGGCTGGCGGCATCACGCCCGTCGCGGGAGTGGCGTAACCGGCAAAGGCCACCTTCACCAGCGCCTGACGGTTAATGGCGTAGTTGATGGCTTCGCGCACCTTCGGGTTATCGAACGGTTTCTGCGTGACGTTCATGCTGATGTAGCGCTGCATAATCGACGGGCTGGCCACCAGCTCCAGCTTGCTGTTTTTCGCCAGCAGCGCCGCCTGTTCGTAAGGGATCGGGAAGGCAAACTGCGCTTCGCCGGTTTGCAACATCGCGGCACGGGTATTGTTGTCCACGACAGGACGCCAGGTGATTGTATCCAGCTTCGGCAGCCCCTGCTGCCAGTATCCGGCGAATTTTTTCACCTTCACAAAATCGGTCTGGTTCCAGGTAAGCAGTTCGTACGGCCCGGTTCCCACCGGGTGGAAGCCAATCTCTTTGCCGTATTTTTTCAGGGCGGCGGGCGAAATCATCGCCGTCGCGGGATGCGCCAGAATATTGATAAACGCCGAGAACGGCTCTTTCAGGACGATCTTCACCGTCGCCGGGTCAACCGCCTCGGTGCTGGCGATATTTTTATACAGGTTGTAGCGCTTAAGGCCGTTCTCCGGATTGCTGGCACGGTCCAGGTTGATCTTAACCGCCTCGGCGTTGAAGTCGGTGCCGTCCTGGAACTTCACGCCGGTACGGAGCTTAACGGTATAGACCAGCCCATCGTCCGACACGGTATAGCCTTCCGCCAGCACGTTTTTCAGCTTCATCTCGCGGTCCAGGCCGAACAGCCCCTGGTAGAAAGATTTTGCCACCGCCTGAGAAAGGGTGTCGTTAGCATCATACGGATCCAGCGTCGTGAAGTTAGACCCCACAGCCACCACCACATCTTTCGCCGCGAACGCGGGGGCGGCGGCCAGCGCAGCCGTCACGCTCGCGGCAAGCAGCCATTGACGAGCAACAAAAGGAACCATTGTGTTCTCCTGCCTGTTGTAAGTTATAACCGCGAGAATGCATTGCCCTGACGCGGTGGTGCGACAAAATGACCGGGACCCACCTCACGCAGCGCCACGCGCTCAAGGGTTTCGCCCCGTTTACGAATATTGCTCGGCATTTCGTCCTGCAACAGCACGCGCTGGGCGTGACGATGCTCAGGATCGGCAACCGGTACGGCGGCCATCAGCTTGCGGGTGTACGGGTGCTGCGGGTTTTCAAACACCGCCCGACGGGGGCCGATTTCAACTATTTGCCCCATGTACATCACCGCCACGCGATGGCTGATCCGCTCCACCACCGCCATATCGTGGGAGATAAACAGAAACGCAATGCCTAAATCCCGCTGTAAATCGAGCAGGAGATTGATGATTTGCGCGCGGATGGAGACATCCAGCGCTGACACGGACTCATCCGCAATCACCACCTTCGGATTTAGGGCTAATGCCCGGGCTATGCAGATACGCTGTCGCTGACCGCCAGAAAATTCGTGCGGATAACGCCAGGCATGCTCCGGCTTCAGGCCCACGCGCTCCAGCAGCCACGCGACGCGGCGCTGCGCGGCTTCACCGTCGAGCAGGTTATGCACCCGCAGCGGCTCCATAATCGAGTACCCCACCGTATGGCGCGGATCGAGCGACGCATAAGGATCCTGGAATATAAACTGAATATCCCGGCGTACCGCCTGCAATTTACTGTTAGGTAGCGTGTCGATGCGCTCACCGTTGAAGGTGATGCTCCCCTCCTGCGACGCCACCAGCCTGAGCAGCGCCCGTCCGGTGGTGGATTTACCGCAGCCGGACTCCCCCACCAGCGCCAGCGTTTCGCCCGGCCAGAGATCAAAACTGACGTTTTCAACCGCATGCACTTCGCGCTTCACGCGATTTAGGATCCCGCTACGCAGCGGGAAACGGGTCACCAGGTCACGCACTTCGAGGATTGGCCTGCCGGGAACCACCGTATCCTGCTCGGTTTCGTCTTCCTGCTTGCCCTGTTCGGTCTGTGAGATCAGCGGAAAACGGCGCGGAAAATCACTGCCATTCATGGCCCCCAGACGCGGGACCGCCGCCAGCAGCGCTTTGGTATAAGAATGCACCGGCGCATGAAAGACCTGCTCCACCGTGCCGGTTTCCACGGCATTGCCCTGATGCATAACCAGCACCCGATCGGCAATGTCCGCCACCACCCCCATATCGTGGGTGATGAAAATCACCCCCATCTCCATCTCCTGCTGCAACACCTTAATCAGTTGCAGGATCTGGGCCTGAATAGTGACATCCAGCGCCGTGGTGGGTTCGTCCGCAATGAGTACCGCCGGACGGCACGACAGCGCCATCGCAATCATCACCCGCTGGCGCATGCCGCCGGAAAGCTGATGCGGGTAGCGGGACAAAATCGCGTGCGCCTCAGGGATACGCACCAGCTCCAGCATCCGTTTTGCTTCGTTGAGCGCCTCATCACCGCTCAGTCCCTGATGCAGGCGGATAGATTCGGCAATCTGCTCGCCCACCGGGAAAACCGGGTTCAGGGAGGTCATCGGCTCCTGAAAAATCATCGCAATATCTGCCCCGCGCACACCCTGCATCCGGGACGCGCTCAGCTCGTTGAGATCGATAACCTGACGGTTGCGACGGCGCAACAGCATACGCTCGCTGGTGACCTGCCCGCCCGTCTGCTCAAGCAGACGCATCAGCGCCAGCGCGGTAACGGATTTACCGGAACCTGATTCGCCAACAATCGCCAGCGTCTCGCCGCGTCTGAGCGAAAACGATAAATTCTGTACTGCGGGGATGAACTGCCGCTCTTCCTGAAACGCAATATTCAGTTGGTGGACAGCCAGCACTTCGCAGTTGTCCAGCTCTTCACGGTGCGGCAAGCAATGCCCCCTTATTCACGATAAATGCCTGTGCTGGGCGCATCGCCGGCATACCCCCACGCCCGGTACATCCCTTCACTGTTAAACGGCAGAGCCACGTTGCCCTCCCGATCCACCGCAATTAAGCCGCCAATCCCGCCCAGCGCCGGCAGTTTCTCCATCACTACCCGCTCGCAGGCTTCACTCAGGCTTAATCCGCCGTAATCCATTAGTGCGGTAATGTCATAGGCCGCCAGCGCGCGGATAAACACTTCGCCGGTGCCGGTGCATGACACCGCCGCGGTGGCGTTATTGGCGTAACACCCGGCCCCCGGCAGCGGGCTGTCGCCGACGCGACCGGGAAGTTTGTTGGTCATGCCGCCTGTCGACGTCGCGGCGGCGAGGTTACCGGCTTTATCCAGCGCCACCGCGCCTACCGTGCCCATTTTGCTGCGTTCATCGAGCGGCGCGGCATGGTCCAGCTGCGTCATCCCCGCTGTACGGGCCTCCAGCAGTTGCCGGTAACGCTCCTCGGTGGAAAAAAGCTCGGGCGAGACCGTGTCCATACCGTGCTCGACGGCAAATTTTTCCGCCCCCGCCCCGGCCAGCAGCACATGCGGGCTTTGTTCCATCACCAGACGCGCGGCCAGCACCGGATTACGCAGACGGCTGACGCCCGCTACCGCGCCCGCTTTCAGGGTGACGCCGTCCATCACGCAGGCATCCAGCTCGTGCGTTTCATCGCGCGTAAAGACCGAGCCAATACCGGCATTAAACAGCGGACACTCCTCCAGCAGGCGCACCGCTTCGGTCACCACGTCCAGCGCGCTGTCGCCCGCTTCCAGCATCCGCTGGCCTGTTTCCACAATGGCGTTCAGCGCATCAATATAACGCTTCTCCTGCTCGGGACTGAGCTGTGCACGGGTGATTGCCCCGGCACCGCCATGAATTGCGATAACCGCTTTACTCATTTCGCATCACCCATCAGCCTGGCTGGCTGCTTTTTCTATAAATATCATTATCGTCGACGAATCTTCAGATGATTTTTGAATATAGAAAGACGCAACTGTGATGTAAAGCGTACACCCATCGGGTCATACAGTTAGCCGCACTTTTCTGCCATAATGAGCGCTTTCGTTGTTACTCCGCAGGAGCCCACCATGGATTTTACCGCCGGACTGATGCCGCTTGAGACGGCACTCTCGCAGATGCTTGATCGTATTACTCCCCTGCACGACGTTGAGACGCTGCCGCTTGTGCGCTGTTTTGGCCGTATTGCCGCGCGCGATATCGTCTCGCCGCTGAACGTGCCGGGGTTCGATAACGCGGCGATGGACGGCTATGCCGTACGTCTGGCGGATCTGCAAACGGGTCAGCCGCTGCCGGTGGCAGGGAAAGCGTTTGCCGGGCAGCCGTTCAACGGTGAGTGGCCAGCGGGCACCTGCGTGCGCATTATGACCGGCGCGCCGGTGCCAACGGGCTGTGAAGCCGTGGTGATGCAGGAAGAGACCGAACAAACGGACGACGGCGTGCGTTTTACCGCCAGCGTCAAAGCGGGACAGAATATCCGCCATATCGGGGAAGACATTACCCTGGGCGCAACGGTCTTTGCCGCCGGGCAAAAACTGACGGTCGCCGAACTGCCGGTGCTGGCATCGCTTGGCATCGCGGAGATTGACGTGGTCCGCAAAGTGCGCGTAGCGGTGTTCTCCACGGGAGACGAGCTACAGCTTCCGGGTCAGCCGCTGAACGAGGGGCAGATTTACGACACCAACCGTCTGGCGGTGCACCTGATGCTTGAGCAGCTGGGCTGCGAGGTGATTAACCTCGGTATCATTCCTGACGATCCGCAAAAACTGCGCGCGGCGTTTATCGACGCTGACGCCTCTGCCGACGTGGTGATCAGCTCCGGCGGCGTTTCGGTTGGCGAAGCGGATTACACCAAAACCTTGCTTGAAGAGCTGGGTGAAATCGCCTTCTGGAAGCTGGCGATTAAGCCGGGCAAACCGTTCGCGTTTGGTAAACTTCCGCACAGCTGGTTCTGTGGCCTGCCGGGTAACCCGGTCTCTGCCGCGCTGACCTTCTACCAGCTGGTGATCCCGCTGCTGGCGAAGCTTTCAGGCAACAATGCCAGCCCGCTGCCGGAACGTCTGCGCGTGCGGGCGGCAACGCGCCTCAAAAAATCACCGGGCCGTCTCGATTTCCAGCGCGGCATTCTGGCGCGCAACGCCGACGGCGAGCTGGAGGTGAGCACCACCGGGCATCAGGGTTCGCACATCTTTAGCTCCTTCAGCCAGGGTAACTGCTTTATCGTGCTGGAGCGCGATCGCGGCCACGTTGAGGCGGGCGAATGGGTTGAAGTGGAACGCTTTAACCACCTGTTCGGAGGCTGACATGACGATGGAACTGAGCGACCCGGAGATGATGCGCTATAACCGCCAGATCGTGCTGCGCGGATTTGATTTCGAGGGTCAGGAGGCGCTCAAGGCGGCCAGCGTGCTGGTTGTTGGTCTTGGCGGGCTGGGCTGCGCGGCAGCGCAATACCTGGCTGCGGCGGGCGTCGGCAGCATGACGCTGCTGGATTTCGACACCGTGTCGGTGTCCAACCTGCAACGCCAGACGCTGCACAGCGACGTGACGGTCGGTCAGCCTAAAGTGGAATCAGCACGCACGGCGCTGGCGCGCATTAACCCCAACGTTCAGTTCACCCTGATTGACGCGATGCTGGATGACGACGCGCTGTTTGCGCAGATTGCACGGCATGACCTGGTGCTGGACTGCACCGATAACGTCGCCATTCGCAACCAGCTCAATGCGGGTTGCTTTGCCCATAAAACGCCGCTGATTTCCGGCGCTGCCATCCGCATGGAGGGGCAAATCACCGTCTTCACCTACGCTGAAGGAGAGCCCTGCTACCGCTGCCTGAGCCGTCTGTTTGGCGAGAATGCGCTGACCTGCGTCGAGGCGGGCGTAATGGCGCCGCTGGTTGGCGTTATCGGTTCCTTGCAGGCCATGGAGGCGATCAAAGTGCTGGCGCACTATGGCACGCCCGCCGCGGGTAAAATCGTGATGTATGACGCGATGACCTGCCAGTTTCGCGAGATGAAGCTAATGCGTAATCCCGGGTGTGAGGTGTGCGAAGGTTAAAGCAAACGGCAACCTTCAGGTTGCCGTTTTAGTGTTTGCTCCCTCTCCCTGTGGGAGAGGGTTGGGGTGAGGGCATCAGGCCACACCCATCAAATAGACGTCCGCCCAAACGCCCCCTGCCAGTCCTGCTCAAACTTCACAATTGCCGCATCCACCGCCGGAGAGGTAATAAACTGCTGCGCCACGTCCAGCGGCAGCGTGATGGACTCGCACCCTGCCAGCAGGCAGTCCAGCGCCTGGCGCGGGGTTTTAAAGCTCGCCGCCAGCACTTTTGACTGCGGCGCGTGCAGGGTCAGCAACTGTTGCAGTTCGACCACCGTCTGGATCCCGTCCCCGCCCTGCGCGTCCACGCGGTTCACGTAAGGGGCCACATACTCAGCCCCCGCCAGTGCGGACAACATCCCCTGCGCGGCACCGTACACCGCCGTACCCAGCGTCGGGATCCCTTCCGCTTTCAGCATCTTGATCGCCGCCAGCCCTTCAGCGGTCACGGGCACTTTCACCACCAGGTCATTGATTATCGCGCGCAGCTTACGCGCGTCTTCCACCATCCCCTCGGCAGTCTTCGCCATCACCTGAGCGAACAGCCGGCCCTTGCCGCCCAGCGCGTCGTGCAGCGCGGGCAGCAGCTCTTCCAGGGGGGTTTTACCCGCCGCCACAATGCTTGGGTTAGTGGTCACGCCCGCCAGCGGGAAGATACGCGCCAGCTTTTTGACTGCCGCAACGTCAGATGTGTCGAGATAAAGTTCCATGATGTCACCCTCAAATTTAGCCTGCACTTACCCTATCACAGCAAAACCTGCTCAGGAATTGACCCATATCAAGATAACTTTCATTCGAAAGTAATTTAATCTTCATATGCAATCCGAGGGCAAAAAAATGATCTTCAATATACAGCGTTACTCCACCCACGACGGCCCAGGTATTCGAACCGTGGTATTCCTGAAAGGCTGCTCGCTGGGCTGTCGCTGGTGTCAGAACCCGGAAAGCCGCTCCCGCAGCCGGGACGTGCTGTTTGATGCGCGTCTGTGCCTGGACGGCTGCGACCTGTGCCAGCAGGCGGCACCGGGCTGCATCGAACGCGCGCTGAATGGCCTGGTCATCCACCGCGAAAAGCTGAGTGAAGAGACGCTTGATGCCCTCACCGACTGCTGCCCGACGCAGGCGCTGACCGTTTGCGGCGAAGAACAGCAGGTCGAAGAGATCATGGCGACCGTATTGCGCGATAAACCCTTCTACGACCGCAGCG
Source organism: Enterobacter sp. MGH119 (assembly GCF_001037675.1). Taxonomy (NCBI): domain Bacteria; kingdom Pseudomonadati; phylum Pseudomonadota; class Gammaproteobacteria; order Enterobacterales; family Enterobacteriaceae; genus Enterobacter; species Enterobacter sp. MGH119. The sequence goes on from NZ_KQ089929.1 coordinate 1,774,970, forward strand.
GCGGCGGGATCACCCTTTCCGGCGGCGAGCCGTTTATGAATCCGGAGCTGGCGCACGCGCTGTTTAAAGCCAGCCACGACCAGGGTATCCACACCGCCGTCGAAACCTGCCTTCACGTGCCGTGGCACTATATTGAGCCGTCATTACCGTACGTCGATCTGTTCCTCGCCGACCTGAAGCATGTCGACGGAGACGTTTTCAAGCAGTGGACGGACGGTTCGGCTAAGCGCATCCTGGACAACCTGAAACGCCTGGCCGCCGCCGGGAAAACGATCACCATCCGCGTGCCGCTGATCCAGGGCTTCAACGCGGATGAAGCCTCCATCACCGCCATTACCAACTTCGCTGCCGATGAACTCGGCGTCCACGATATTCATTTTCTGCCGTATCACACGCTGGGCATGAACAAATACACCCTGCTCGGCCAACCCTACTCTGCCCCTGACAAACCGCTGGATAACCCTGCCCTGCTGGACTTCGCACAGCAGTATGCCTGCCAGAAAGGGTTAACCGCGACCTTACGAGGATAAACTTATGACCACCCTGAATCTCAACACCCTCAGCGAGCGCATCAAGGCGCACAAAACGGCTCTGGTGCATATCGTTAAGCCGCCGGTCTGTACCGAACGCGCGCAGCACTATACCGAAATGTATCAGCAGCATCTGGACAAGCCGATCCCGGTGCGCCGCGCCCTGGCGCTGGCGCATCACCTGGCCAAGCGTACCATCTGGATCAAGCACGACGAGCTGATCATCGGTAACCAGGCCAGCGAAGTGCGTGCCGCGCCGATCTTCCCGGAATATACCGTCTCCTGGATTGAGAAAGAGATTGACGATCTGGCGGACCGTCCGGGCGCGGGCTTTGCGGTGAGCGAAGAGAACAAGCGCGTGCTGCATGCGATCTGCCCGTGGTGGCGCGGCCAGACGGTGCAGGATCGCTGCTACGGCATGTTCACCGACGAGCAGAAAGGCCTGCTGGAAACCGGCATCATCAAAGCCGAAGGCAACATGACCTCCGGCGACGCGCACCTGGCGGTGAACTTCCCGCTGGTGCTGGAGAAAGGTCTCGACGGCCTGCGCGCCAAAGTGGCCGAGCGCCGCTCACACATCAACCTGACGGTGCTGGAAGACCTGCACGGCGATCAGTTCCTGAAGGCGATCGATATCGTGCTGGAAGCGGTGAGCCTGCACATCAAACGCTTTGCCGAACTGGCGCGCGTGATGGCCTCCAGCGAAACCCGCGAAAGCCGCCGCGACGAGCTGCTGGCAATGGCGGAAAACTGTGACGTGATTGCTCACGAGCCGCCAAAAACCTTCTGGCAGGCGCTACAGCTGTGCTACTTCATTCAGCTAATCCTGCAAATTGAGTCCAACGGTCACTCCGTCTCCTTTGCCCGTATGGACCAGTACCTTTACCCGTACTATCGCCGCGACGTGGAGCTGGACCAGAGCCTGGACCGCGAGCACGCCATCGAGCTGCTGCACAGCTGCTGGCTGAAGCTGCTGGAGGTGAACAAAATCCGCTCCGGCTCGCACTCCAAAGCCTCGGCGGGCAGCCCGCTGTATCAGAACGTCACCATCGGCGGCCAGAAGCTGGTCAACGGCGAGCCAATGGACGCGGTCAACCCGCTCTCCTACGCGATTCTGGAATCCTGCGGTCGCCTGCGCTCCACCCAGCCTAACCTGAGCGTGCGCTACCACGCGGGCATGAGCAACGACTTCCTCGACGCCTGCGTGCAGGTGATCCGCTGCGGCTTCGGGATGCCGGCGTTCAACAACGATGAAATCGTCATTCCGGAATTCATCAAGCTCGGCGTTGAACGCGACGACGCCTACGACTACGCGGCCATTGGCTGTATCGAAACCGCGGTGGGCGGCAAATGGGGCTACCGCTGCACCGGTATGAGCTTTATCAACTTCGCCCGCGTGATGCTGGCCGCGCTGGAAGGCGGCCGCGACGCCACCAGCGGCAAGGTGTTCCTGCCGCAGGAGAAAGCCCTCTCTGCCGGTAACTTCGATAACTTCGAGGAGGTGATGGCGGCGTGGGACACCCAGATCCGCTACTACACCCGCAAATCCATCGAAATTGAATACGTGGTGGACACTATGCTGGAAGAGAACGTCCACGATATTCTCTGCTCGGCGCTGGTTGACGACTGCATCGAGCGCGCGAAAAGCATTAAGCAAGGCGGCGCGAAGTATGACTGGGTTTCCGGCCTACAGGTGGGGATCGCCAACCTCGGCAACAGCCTGGCGGCGGTGAAGAAGCTGGTGTTTGACCAGGGTGTTATCGGTCAGCAACAGCTGGCGGCGGCGCTGGCGGATGACTTCGAGGGGCTAACCCACGAGCAGCTGCGTCAGCGCCTGATCAACGGCGCGCCGAAGTACGGCAACGACGACGACAGCGTGGACATGCTGCTGACCCGCGCCTATCAGACCTACATTGAAGAGCTGAAGCAGTATCACAACCCACGCTACGGCCGCGGCCCGATTGGGGGTAACTACTACGCGGGCACGTCGTCTATCTCAGCAAACGTGCCGTTTGGCGCAGCGACCATGGCGACGCCGGACGGGCGTAAGGCGCATACCCCTCTGGCGGAAGGAGCCAGCCCGGCTTCCGGTACCGACCACCTCGGGCCGACGGCGGTGATTGGCTCCGTGGGTAAACTGCCGACGGAAGCGATTCTTGGCGGCGTGCTGCTTAACCAGAAGCTGAACCCGTCGACGCTGGAAAACGACAGCGATCGCCAGAAGCTGATGGTGCTGCTGCGCACCTTCTTCGAGGTGCATAAGGGCTGGCATATTCAGTACAACATCGTCTCGCGCGAAACGCTGCTGGAAGCGAAGAAACACCCGGACCAGTACCGCGACCTGGTAGTGCGCGTCGCGGGCTACTCGGCGTTCTTCACCGCCCTGTCGCCGGATGCGCAGGACGATATTATCGCCCGTACTGAGCATACGCTGTAAGAAAACGCCTGGTGGCGCTGCGCTTACCGGGCCTACAGAGTCTCCCCGTAGGCCGGGTAAGGCGAAGCCACTACCCGGCTTTCTGACTTTCATTCGAAATTAAATTTGTGCTCCTCGTCACCTTGTTATTAGAATGTTTCAAAACGCAGTGACCCAGGAGCACAGTATGACCGTTAAAGTTATCGTCACCGATATGGACGGAACTTTCCTTGATGATGCCAAGCAGTACGATCGTGACCGCTTCCAGGCACAGTTTGAACAGCTTAAAGCCCGCGACATTGAATTTGTTGTCGCCAGCGGCAACCAGTATTACCAGCTCATCTCGTTTTTCCCGGAACTGAAGGATCAAATCTCCTTCGTGGCGGAAAACGGCGCGCTGGTCTTCGATCACGGCGAACAGATTTTCCACGGCGAACTGACCCGCCATGAGTCGCAGATCGTGATTGGCGAACTGCTGAAAGACAAAGGGCTGAACTTTGTGGCCTGCGGGCTGGAGAGTGCCTACGTCAGCGACCAGGCCCCTGACGCGTTCGTGGCGCTGATGTCAAAGCACTATCACCGCTTAAAGCGCATCAGCGATTACCGCGAAATTGACGACGTGCTGTTTAAGTTCTCCCTGAACCTGCCGGACAGCGATATTCCTAATCTGGTGGATAAACTCCACGTCTCCCTGGACGGCATCATGAAGCCGGTCACCAGCGGCTTTGGCTTTGTCGATTTAATTATCCCCGGCCTGCACAAAGCCAACGGCATCAGCCGCCTGCTGAAGCGCTGGAAAATCTCTCCGCAAGAGTGCGTGGCCATTGGCGACAGCGGCAACGATGCCGAGATGCTGAAGCTGGTGAAATATTCCTTTGCGATGGGCAACGCGGCGGAAAGCATCAAAGAAATCAGCCGCTACAGCACTGACGACAACAACCATCAGGGCGCGCTGAACGTCATTCAGGCCGTGCTCGACAACCACTCTCCTTTCGACGTCTGATCCTTTCCTCGCCGGAGTCCTGCTCCGGCACCCTCACTCATTTTCCCGTCCTGTGGCGCAGGTCAAGTTTTTAAACTTGCATTAACTTATTTTTAACTTAAAGTATCGCTTGTAGACATTTTTACTTTCGAATGAAAGATGCGAGGCAGTTATGACCTTTACCAGTGAAACCTTGCCGGCGGATCACAAAGCGGCAATCCGTCAGTTGAAACGTGAGTTACGCGCGCAGATCGGCGACGTGCAGGCGGTGTTCGACAAGCTCAGCGACAGCATTGCCACCCGCGTGGCGGAAATTAACGCCCTCAAAAATAAAGGTGAATCCGTCTGGCCGGTAATTCCGTTTAACGATGTGAAAAACGGCACGATTACCGACGCGCAGCGCGAGGCCGTTAAGCGCCGCGGCTGCGTGGTGATTAAAGGTCACTTCCCGCGCGAGCAGGCGCTGGCGTGGGATCAGTCGATGCTCGACTACCTCGATCTGAACAAGTTTGACGAGGTGTACAAAGGGCCAGGCGATAACTTCTTCGGCACCCTGACCGCCTCCCGTCCGGAGATTTACCCGATCTACTGGTCGCAGGCGCAAATGCAGGCGCGCCAGAGCGAAGAAATGGCGCAGGTGCAGTCGTTCCTGAACCGCTTATGGACGCTCGAGAGCAACGGCAAGCAGTGGTTCGACCCGGACGTGAGCGTGATTTACCCGGATCGTATCCGCCGCCGTCCGCCGGGAACCACCTCGAAAGGGCTGGGCGCGCATACCGACTCCGGCGCGCTGGAGCGCTGGCTGCTGCCGGCATACCAGCAGGTTTTCGCCCGCGTGTTTGACGGCAACGTCGAGAAATACGACCCGTGGAACGCCGCGCACCGTACCGAAGTGGAAGAGTATACCGTCGATAACACCACCAAATGCTCGGTGTTCCGCACCTTCCAGGGCTGGACGGCGCTGTCGGACATGATCCCCGGTCAGGGGCTGCTGCACGTGGTGCCGATCCCGGAAGCAATGGCCTATATTTTGCTGCGTCCGCTGCTGGACGACGTGCCGGAGGACGAGCTGTGCGGCGTGGCGCCGGGGCGCGTGCTGCCGGTTTCCGAGAAGTGGCACCCGCTGCTTATCGAGGCGCTGACCAGCATTCCTGCGCTGGAGGCGGGTGATTCGGTGTGGTGGCACTGCGATGTGATCCACTCCGTCGCGCCGGTGGAAGATCAGCAGGGCTGGGGCAACGTGATGTACATCCCCGCCGCACCGATGTGCGAGAAAAACCTCGCCTATGCGAAGAAGGTCAAGGAAGCGCTGGAAACCGGCGCGTCGCCGGGAGACTTTCCGCGCGAGGATTATGAAAAAACCTGGCAGGACCGCTTTACCGTGAACGATCTCAACATCCACGGCAAACGCGCGCTGGGCATGGTCTAGCTGTCATACAGCCCTTCCCGCTCCACGGCGGTGCGTCGTTTCCCCTGACGTATCCGCCGTACCGACTCCCGCACGGTCAGCGTGCCGTTCAGCAGCAATGTGCCTACCGGTGCATCCGGGCGCATGAGCCGCTGCTGGAGCATGTGTACCGCTTCCGTTCCCAGCTCATCGCGGGGAACATGCACGGCTGTTAATGGAACATCCTGAATCGCCGCCAGGTTAAAGCCGTCGATGCTCATCACCGAGACGTCCTGCGGCACGCGCAGGCCGTGGTTTTTTAAGGCGCTGATGGTGCCCGCCGCCATAAAGTCGCCGCCAACCAGGAATGCCGTCGGCAGGTCTTTTCCCTGCTGCTGATTTAGCCAATCGCTCACCAGCTGCTCCGTCTCTCTGGCGCTGAAGCTTGGCACCACCAGCAGATCGCGCTTGTCGTTGAACGCCAGGTTGTGGGACTGCCACGCGTCGCGGATCCCCGACAGGCGCAGCTCCATGGTGTAGCGACGCAGGCACAGCACGTTCATCACCTCGCGGTGTCCCATCTCGAACAGGTACTCCGCCGCCCGCTCGCCGATGGCGCGGTGATCCGGGGCGACGGCAGGCAGGCGCATGCGGCGGTCCCGGCAGTTAATCAGCATGCAGGGTTTGCCCACGTCCACCGCCAGATCGTGGATATGCGGATCGTCAATACCGAGAAGAATGGCCGCCTGCGTGTCCGGCTCGTTCATCCGCGCCAGAAACAGCTGGGCGTCGCTGTCGTTCTCCTCCAGCGCGCAGTAGCGCAACCGGACCTCGTGGGAGGCAAGCCCTTTGCTCACGCTCTGGATCACGCGGTAGTAAAAGATGTCGGACCGCTCGTCGAAGGCGCGCTGCGGGGCAAAAACCACCAGGCTGTTAAGCAGCAGACGCCCTGCCGCCATGCCGTCCATTACCCCCAGCTCGCGCGCGCACGCCAGCACCTTTGCCCGTGCTTTTTCGCTGGTGTTTGCCTTCCCCGCCAGCACGCGAGAAACGGTGCTGATAGAGAGCTGGGTACGGGTGGCGATTTCGGTGATTTTAAGCCTTTTGTCCATTTTGTGATCTGGCTCCGGATGTGAAATGAAAAAATTTTCACAACATGTTTATCAGGTAATAACTTGCGAGAGGGCAATAATGCCGAAAATTAAACCTCGGTTATGAGAAAGTTTGCACAAAATCCACTATTCCCTGCTCAATTTCTCTCTTAAGGTGAACCTGTCACACAACTTCCATACTAGTTGTATAGCAGCTTAGTACTCTAAAACAGATAACTTTCAAACGCCTGACGCTGTTTGACACCTGAACCTTTGTCCCCTTACCGTCCGTCTTGTGGAGAAGAAAATGAGTCAGGACATTAATAACACCGTTGCGACAAGCAAAACACGTCGCGTCATCAGGAGCCTGCGCTGGTACGTACTGGTGCTGTTTCTTCTCGGCGTGACCGTTAACTACATCACCCGTAACTCGTTAGGTATTCTCGCTCCTGAACTGAAAGAGAGCCTCGGGATCACCACCGAGCAGTACTCCTGGATCGTCGGCGCGTTCCAGATCGCCTACACCATTTTCCAGCCCCTGTGCGGCTGGCTGATTGACGTTATCGGCCTGAAAATCGGCTTTATGGTCTGCGCCGGGATCTGGGCGCTGATGTGTATTTTCCACGCGGGCGCCGGAAGCTGGCTGCACCTGGCCATACTGCGCTTCTTTATGGGGGCTTCAGAGGCCGCCGCCACCCCGGCGAACGCCAAAACCATCGGCGAATGGTTCCCGAAATCAGAGCGTCCCGTTGCTGCTGGCTGGGCAGGCGTGGGCTTCTCCATCGGCGCGATGCTGGCTCCGCCTATCATCTACTTTGCTCACGCCTCGTTCGGCTGGCAGGGCGCGTTTATGTTTACCGGCGTGCTGGCGCTGCTGTGGGTGATCCTCTGGTGGGCGTTCTACCACAACCCCGAGCAGCACCCGAACCTGAGCAAGGACGAGCTGGCGTTTATCAAGCAGGATAACGAACCAGCGCCGGTCAAATTGCCCTTCCTGACCGCGCTGAAAACCGTTTCAAAAAACAAACGTTTCTACGGTATCGCCATTCCGGCCTTTATGGCAGAACCCGCCTGGGCCGTGCTGAGCTTCTGGGTGCCGCTGTACCTCGCCAAAGAGCACGGCATGGACCTGAAGCAGATTGCGATGTTTGCCTGGCTGCCGTTCCTCGCCGCCGACCTCGGCAGCGTGGCGAGCGGCTACCTGACGCGTCTGTATACCCGCCTGTTCGGCTGCTCCCGCGTGAACTCGGTTGTCGCCAGCTCCGTGACCGGCGCGTTCCTGATGATCTCGCTGGCCATCGTGGCCATTACCCGCGACCCGTATATCACCATCGTGCTGATCTCCATCGGCGGCTTCGGGCACCAGATCATCTCCTGCATGCTCAGCGCCCTGGTCGTGGAGTCATTCGACAAAGGCCAGATGGCGACCGTCAACGGCATGCGCGGCTCGGCGGCGTGGATCGCCAGCTTCCTGTTCTCGCTGTTAATCGGTGTGACCGCCGACAAAATCGGCTTTAACCCGCTCTTTATCGCCATGGGGTTCTTTGACCTGATTGGCGCTCTCTTCCTGGTAGCATTTATTGCTGAACGTCGCGCGAAGCGCGCCTGATAGTGGATGTATTGCATATGAAAACCCTGAAAAACTGGACCCTTGATACGCAGTCGGCAAACCATCTGGAACTGCTGGTCGATAGCCAGCACCGCCTGTGCCTGTATGTGCTGGAAGAGAACCTGTTCCGCGTGCTGATCAAGCGTAAAGGCGAGCTGGCGCTGGACCGCACCTGGAGCATCGCACCGGAAAAAGACGTGCCGTGGGAAGGTCGCCGTCGTGACGATATCAGCGGCTTCTCCTGCCCCGCCTGGACGCTGACGCAGCAGGACGATACGTTAACCGTGGCAACCGAGCAGCTGCGCGTCACTGTCCACCAGCCGCTGTGGCTGGAGTGGCACTACCGCAATGACGCGGGCGAGTGGCAGCCGCTGGTCAATGACCGCCCGACCAGCGCCTACCTGCTGAACGCCCACGGTGACGGCGTGGCGCACTATCTCAGCCGCCGTAATGATGAACGTTTTTACGGTCTGGGTGAGAAAGCGGGCGATTTACAGCGCAACGGCAAACGCTACGAGATGCGTAACCTGGATGCGATGGGCTATAACGCGGCCAGCACCGATCCGCTGTACAAGCACATCCCGTTCACCCTCACCCGTCGCGATGACGTGAGCTACGGTCTGTTCTACGATAACCTGAGCAGCTGCTGGCTGGATCTGGGTAACGAGATCGACAACTATCACACCGCCTACCGCCGCTGGCAGGCGGAAGCGGGCGATATCGATTACTACATCTTTACCGGCAAGCGCGTGCTGGACGTCACTAAAGCCTTTGTTCGCCTGACCGGAAAAACGCTGTTCGGACCGAAATGGAGCCTGGGCTACAGCGGCTCAACCATGCACTACACCGACGCGCCGGACGCGCAGAATCAGCTGATGAACTTTATTCGCCTGTGCGAAGAGCATGCCATTCCGTGCGACTCGTTCCAGCTCTCCTCCGGCTATACCTCGATTAACGGCAAGCGCTACGTCTTTAACTGGAACTACGACAAAGTGCCGCAGCCGAAGGTGATGAGCCAGGCGTTCCACGACGCGGGGCTGCGGCTTGCGGCCAACATCAAGCCTTGTCTGTTGCAGGATCATCCCCGCTACAGCGAAGTGGCGGAACGCGGCCTGTTCATTCGCGATTCAGAAACCGATGCGCCTGAACGTTCCAGCTTCTGGGATGACGAAGGATCGCACCTCGACTTCACCAACCCGCAGACGGTGCAGTGGTGGCAGAACGGCGTGACCACGCAGCTGCTGGAGATGGGCATCGACTCCACCTGGAACGACAACAACGAGTATGAAGTGTGGGACGGGGAAGCGCGCTGCTATGGCTTCGGCCAGGAGATCGCCATCAAGCACATTCGCCCGGTGATGCCGCTGCTGATGATGCGCGCTTCGCTGGAGGCCCAGCAGCGCTTTGCGCCGGAGAAACGTCCGTATCTGATCTCCCGCTCCGGCTGCGCCGGGATGCAGCGCTACGTCCAGACCTGGAGCGGCGACAACCGCACCAACTGGGACACCCTGCGTTATAACATCCGTATGGGGCTGGGCATGAGCCTGTCCGGGCTGTTCAACGTCGGGCACGACGTCGGCGGTTTCTCCGGCGACAAGCCGGACGCTGAGCTGTTCGTGCGCTGGGTGCAGAACGGCGTGATGCACCCGCGCTTTACCATTCACTCGTGGAACGATGACCACACGGTGAACGAGCCGTGGATGTATCCGGGCGTCACGCCTGCCATCCGCGGCGCGATTGAGCTGCGCTACCGCCTGCTGCCGTATCTTTACACCCTGCTCTGGCAGGCGCACGCCGACGACGAACCGATGCTGCGCCCGACCTTCCTCGATCATGAGCACGATGCGCAGACCTTTGAAGAGTGCGACGACTTCCTGCTGGGCCGCGACCTGCTGGTCGCCAGCGTCGTCGAAGCCGGGCAGCGCGAGCGCCGCGTCTGGCTGCCGGATAACGAAACCGGCTGGTACGATTTTTACACCCACGCGTGGTATGCGGGCGGGCAAGCGATCGTCCTTGATGCGCCGCTGGAAAAACTGCCGCTGCTGGTGCGCGCCGGGGCCGGTTTGCCGCTCAGCGAACGCATCCGTCACGTGAGCGCCGATAAAGACGATACCCGTGAGCTGAAGCTGTTCCCGGTGAAAGGCGTCGGCACAACCTCGGGGCTGCTGTTTGAAGACGACGGTGAAAGCTGGGGCTACCTGAACGGCAATGCGCTGTGGGTGGAATGGGAAATGGTGTGTGATGGCGCAAGTATCAACCTGAAGGTGAACGCTCGCGGCGACTATCGTCCGGCATGGAAGGCGCTGAAGGTATCATTACCGGCGGAGGAAAAACGTACGCTGCGGGTGAATGGAGTTGAAGGGGGCGAGTGGGTGGTGTAGTGCGGCCTGTAGCCCTCACCCTAACCCTCTCCCACAGGGAGAGGGGATAAAATGTAGGCCGGGTAAGGCGAAGCCGCCACCCGGCTATTTTTTAACTCTCGATACCTTTACTGCGCAGGTAATCTTCGTAGTTACCGGTGAAGTCCACCACGCGCTCTGGCGTAATTTCGATCACGCGGGTCGCCAGCGAGCTGACGAACTCACGGTCGTGAGAGACGAAGATCAGGGTGCCCTGATACATCTCCAGCGCCATGTTCAGGGATTCGATCGATTCCATATCCAGGTGGTTAGTCGGTTCGTCCATCACCAGAATATTCGGTTTTTCCATCATCAGCTTGCCGAACAACATACGGCCCTTTTCACCACCGGAGAGCACTTTGGCGGGCTTTTTGATGTCGTCCTGGCTGAACAGCAGACGCCCCAGAATGCTGCGTACCGCCTGCTCATCGTCGCCTTCCTGCTTCCACTGGCTCATCCAGTCGAAGACAGTCAGATCGTTTTCGAATTCATATTCATGGTCCTGCGCGTAGTAACCAATCTGCGCGTTTTCAGACCATTTCACGGTTCCGTTGTCCGGTTGCAGTTCACCCACCAGGGTTTTCAGCATAGTGGATTTACCCACGCCGTTGGCGCCGAGGATGGCAATCTTCTCGCCCACTTCCAGCAGCAGGTTGAAGTTTTTGAACAGCGGGCCTTCATCGAAGCCTTTGGTGAGGGCTTCCACTTCCAGCGCGTTACGGAACAGCTTCTTGTCCTGCTCGAAGCGGATGAACGGGTTCTGACGGCTGGAGGCTTTAACCTCTTCCAGCTTGATTTTGTCGATCTGACGCGCACGCGAGGTCGCCTGACGCGACTTAGAGGCGTTGGCGCTGAAGCGGCTGACGAAGGATTGCAGGTCCGCAATCTGCGCTTTCTTCTTGGCGTTGTCGGCCAGCAGACGTTCACGTGCCTGGGTTGCCGCCGTCATGTACTCATCGTAGTTGCCTGGATAAACGCGCAGCTCGCCGTAGTCCAGATCCGCCATGTGGGTACACACCATGTTCAGGAAATGACGGTCGTGCGAAATGATGATCATGGTGCTGTCGCGATCGTTCAGCGTCTGCTCCAGCCAGCGGATGGTGTCGATGTCCAGGTTGTTCGTTGGTTCGTCGAGCAGCAGGATGTCCGGGTTAGAGAACAGCGCCTGCGCCAGCAGCACACGTAGCTTCCAGCCTGGCGCAACTTCGCTCATCGGACCATAATGCTGTTCAACAGGAATGCCGACGCCCAGCAGCAGTTCGCCCGCACGCGCTTCCGCAGAGTAGCCGTCCATTTCGCCGTATTGCGTTTCCAGGTCGGCCACTTTGTAACCGTCTTCTTCGCTCATCTCAGCGAGACCGTATATACGATCGCGCTCCTGCTTCACTTCCCACAGCTCCGCATGCCCCATGATCACGGTGTCGAGCACGGTGAACTCTTCGAAGGCGAACTGATCCTGACGCAGCTTACCGATGCGCTCGTTAGGGTCGAGCGACACGTTACCGAGCGTTGGCTCCAGGTCACCGCCGAGGATCTTCATAAAGGTGGATTTTCCGCTACCGTTGGCACCAATCAGGCCGTAACGGTTGCCGCCGCCAAATTTGACGGAAATATTTTCGAACAGCGGCTTACTGCCAAACTGCATAGTGACGTTGCTGGTAACTAACACGGAGAGATTCCTGCGAAAAGTGTGATAAACGCGGCATTATGCCACAATTCCGAATTGAGATCCCGTGTTGCAGTAATCCACTAAACTTTAACAAAATCGAAAAAAATGTGATTTCGTACACATCTGAATTCCCAGTTAACGGGAATGCACATATAATGCGCTCCCATTACTGATTCAGACTTATCAACTCATCGCCAGAATGGCTTAGATACCTCGCATAACATGAACATGAAATTAACAACGCTTTTTGCGGCGGCGTTAGCCGTAGTAGGTTTTTGTAAGACCGCGTCTGCGGTGACGTATCCCCTGCCGACAGACGGAAGCCGTCTGGTGGGTGAAAACCAGGTGGTGACGGTGCCGGAAGGTAACACTCAGCCGCTGGAATACTTCGCGGCGCAGTATCAGCTCGGCCTGTCTAACATGCTGGAAGCGAACCCGGGCGTTGACCCGTATCTGCCGAAAGCGGGTACCGTACTCAACATTCCACAGCAGCTGATCCTGCCGGATACCGTGCACGAAGGTATCGTAATTAACAGCGCCGAAATGCGTCTGTATTACTACCCGAAAGGCACCAACACCGTGATCGTTCTGCCTATCGGTATCGGTCAACTGGGTAAAGACACCCCGCTGAACTGGACCACCAAAGTGGAGCGTAAGAAAGCGGGCCCAACCTGGACGCCGACCGCCAAAATGCACGCTGAGTACATTGCTGCCGGTGAACCGCTGCCAGCCGTTGTGCCTGCCGGCCCGGATAACCCTATGGGTCTGTACGCGCTGTACATTGGTCGTCTGTATGCCATCCACGGTACAAACGCCAACTTCGGTATCGGCCTGCGCGTAAGCCACGGCTGCGTGCGTCTGCGTAATGAAGACATCAAATTCCTGTTCGATAACGTGCCGGTTGGTACGCGCGTGCAGTTCATTAACGAACCGGTGAAAGCGACGTCAGAGCCGGACGGCAGCCGTTACATTGAAGTGCATAACCCGCTGTCCACCAGCGAAGATCAGATCAACAACAACGAAATCGTACCGATTAAGCTGACCAGCGCGGTGCAGTCCGTTACCTCTCAGGCGGATGTTGACACGACCATCGTTGACCAGGCGATTCAGAACCGTTCCGGTATGCCGGTGCGTTTAAACTAATCGTGATAATTAAAAAAGCGGACCTTGAAGTCCGCTTTTTTTTATCCGTTATTCACGATAACGATGCCGCCATGGTCATAGCGATAGTGACAATGGGCGTACTCCAGCGGCGTACCATCTTCCAGATAGATCACCTGCTCTACCTCCAGCACCGGGTCGGTTGGCTCGCAGACAAGGTGCTGCATATCCAGCGCACTGGGCTTCAGCGCCCGCACCACCCGATACGATCCCATGATCTTCAGCCCCAGCGTCTCCTGTACATACCGGAATACCGAACTTTCAAGATGGGTTTTGTTCAGACCGGGGACCAGATTGAGCGGCATTACCGTGGCGTCCAGAGACATCGGCTCACCGTTCAGTAAACGCAGACGGATAAAGTCATAGATCGGCGTATCCGGATTTATCATCAGCGATGCCTGCTCTTTCTCGTTCGGGAAGCGCAGTTCGAAGTGCACCACCTGGCTCGTCACCGTGCCTAAATGTTCCCAGGTTTTGGTCGCCCCAAAGTAGTCGCTGCCGGAGAGATCCCACTGGGAAAGCTGGAGGAAATTTTTGCGGATGAACGTGCCCTGCCCCTGTCGGGTATAGACCAGCCCTTCGACAATCAGCTGACGCATCGCCTGCTGAATGGTCATCCGGCTGGTGCTGAACTCCGCCGCCAGCGCGAACTGGTCCGGCAGCGGTTCATTGGCGGCGTACTGCTGGCTGATGATGCGTTTTTTAATTTCCCGCGCTATGGTGATGTACTTCGCCGCCATCGTCCTTCCTTAAATTAGTGTTCTGTCCCGCTGTTTTTTAAAGCCACTCGCTCGGCAACTTTGAGGAAAGGCAGGTAGAAGAATACACCAAATACGATGATTGCCAACTGCACCACCACCGCCCGCCAGTCCCCCGCCGTCGCCAGCCAGGCGCTGAGGATCGGCGGGGTCGTCCACGGGATCATCACCACGCAGCGCGACATGAACCCCAGCGTGGTACAGAGCCACGCAAAGTAAATCCCGATAGCAGGCAGCAGCACAAACGGGATCATAAGCGGCAGGTTAAAGACTATCGGCAGGCCGAAAATCACCGGCTCGTTGATGTTGAACAGACCCGGCGCCAGCGACAGACGCGCCACCTGCTTCGCTGATTTCTGTCTTGAGAAGATGAAGATAGCGATCAGCAATGAGATTGTGCTGCCCGTCCCGCCCACCATGCCAAAGGTCGGCACAAAGATGTTGTTGATGATATGCGGGATCGGCTGACCGTTGGCGAAGGCCAGCATGTTCTCGTTGGTGTTGATCAGCAGGAACGGCTCCAGCACCACGCTGTTAACGACTGACTGATGAATACCGAGGGTGAACAGAAAGTTACCGAAGCTGTAGATGAAAATCGTCCCCGGCAGGCTGGTGTTGATCAGCCGCAGCGGCTGCTGGATAAAGGTCGTAATGAGATGGATCAGGTCCGTGTGTAGAACGTTTGCCAGTATGGCCGCCAGCACCGCAAACAGGGAGAGCGTGAGGATCGTCGGGATCAGCGCGGTAAAGGATTTGCTCACCGCTGGCGGTACGTTCTCCCCGAGCGAAATGTGCAGTGCTCTGAGCCGTGAAATGGCGATAAACAGCTCGGTTGAGAGCAGCCCAATCAGCACCCCGGCGAAAATCCCGGTGGAGCCAATGTTGGCGAACGTCAGCACCTGGGTGACGTTCACCGTGGCGTCGCTGCCGACGGGGGTAATCTGTAAGCGCATCGGCATCATGATAATGAAACTGCTGACGGCGATAACCACTGCCGAGACCGGATTGTCGAAATCTTTGTTACGCGCCAGCGACCAGGCGATCATCG
Source organism: Enterobacter sp. MGH119 (assembly GCF_001037675.1). Lineage (NCBI taxonomy): Bacteria > Pseudomonadati > Pseudomonadota > Gammaproteobacteria > Enterobacterales > Enterobacteriaceae > Enterobacter > Enterobacter sp. MGH119. The sequence continues at coordinate 1,790,020 of NZ_KQ089929.1, forward strand.
GGGCCAGCAGCAGCGCGGCGATGTTCAGCGTGCCGTTGATAATCGCCTCGCCCCACACCTTAAATTGCGTAAGCGTGTCGCCCGCAAAAATCCACGGGAACACCACGTTATTCACCAGCACCGCCAGACCGGCAAGGATGAAAATCGGCATTACCGTGGCGAAGGCATCGCGCAGGGAGCGAAGATGCACCTGGTTTGCCAGGCGCGCCGAGAACTCTACAAATTTATCGACAAAAGACTGCATGTGCGGTGTTATTTTTGTTTCAGACATAGCGGAGTGTTCCCATTAATCAGTCACAAAAACGGCCCGGCAGCGTACGGCTTACATCTCGCGTCCGTTGGTATGGATAACCTGTTTTAACCACGCGTAGCTCTTCTTCGGCACGCGCTTCAGGTCTTTCAGGTCGTGATTTTCACGGTTGACGTAGACCACGCCGTAGCGCTTGCGCATGTCACCCTGGGAGCTGAGAATGTCAATCAACCCCCAGCCGAGATAGCCCATCACCTCTGCCCCATCCTCGAATATTGCCGCTTTCATCGCCTCGATGTGCGCCCGGTGGTAGTCGATGCGGTAGGTGTCCTCAACCGGATTCACGCCATCCCAGGACTCAATCACCCCAATACCGTTCTCAATCGGGAATACCGGCATCCGCCAGTCGTTGGCGTAGCGGGTGATGATGGTGCGAAAGCCCAGCGGATCGATCTGCCAGTTCCACTCGGTGGCCTTCAGGTACGGATTGTTTTTCTCGCCGTGCAGCAGGTAATAGTTAACCGGCGTGCCTTCCGGGATGGCATCGCTGTCCAGCGTTTTGCTGGCGTAGTAGCTGAAGGCCATAAAGTCGTTCTTCGTGCGCGCAAACAGCGCGAGATCGTCTGCGCGGTAGATATCGCCGAAGCCCTCCTGCTCCACCACCGCCATTACCGCCGGGCTGTAGCCCTGGCCCGCGAAGACGCGCAGCAGGTTCTGGTTGAGGAATTCGTCGTACTGCTGGGCGCAGAAGATATCGCGCGGTTTGCAGGTGGCCGGATAAATCAGCTGGTGCGCCAGCATGCCGCCCATCAGCTTGCCCGGCTTAGTCTGGTGCAGGTATTCGGTCAGAGTCATGTGCGCCACCATCGCATGGTGCTGAAGCTCATACAGCTCGCGCAGGGTTTGCTCACCTTTCATGTAACCGGAAATGCGAAAAGCTTCCGGCATATGGAAAATGTTCTGCTCGTTGAAGGTCAGCCAGTACTTCACCCGGTCACCGAAGCAGTCGATCATCTTTTTGCCGTAGCGGATAAAGGCGTCCACCACGCGGCGATCGTTGAAGCCGTTGTACTCCTGCGCCAGCGCCAGCGGCATATCGAAGTGGTAGAGACAGACCATCGGCTCGATACCGCGGGCGAGCAAATCGTCAATAAAGCGGTCGTAAAACGCGATACCTTCGTCGTTGAACTCGCCGTCACCCTGCGGGCAGACGCGGCTCCAGGAGATCTGGAAGCGGTAGCAGTTCATGCCCAGATCCTGCATCAGGTCGAAATCTTCCCGGTAGCGGTGGTAGGAGTCGGTCGCCACTTTCCAGTCAGAGATGTTTTCACCGGCTTCCCGAATGTCATACACCGACATCCCCTTCCCGCCCTCATTCCAGGCCCCTTCCGTCTGCATGCTGGATACCGAGTTGCCCCATAAAAAGTTGGCTGGCAGTGATTTGTTCATGGTTGCTCCTAATATGACTAGTCATTTAAATTTCATGATTAGTCATATAGGCGAAGATGAAATGTCGATCAAAGGTGTGGATCGTTTTTTGTGAGGTTGATGGAAATAAAAAGCCCCGGCAGTTGCCGAGGCTAAGTTCCTGTTTAACGTTTAAAGCCCGCTTTCGGCTGCAACTTTTGCCTGGGCAATTGCTCCGGCATTGAATATGGGATGCTCGTGATTGTTCGTTAAGTCACGAACGCGGTAGATTTTCCATGCATCATCTTCACGACGAAGAAATACTTCAAGGTGAATGCTCCTCCCGCCACCTGCCCCTTCCATCACCTGGACTACTTCCCCGTTTAAAAATGGCCTTACGTTTTCCACCCGTAACGCAGGTATCCATTCGCGGGCGTAATCCTGGGTATACGTAAAATAGTCAGACTCTATTAATTCTTGTTCCGGGATTTCCTGAATAGCACCAATGCGAGCAATAGTATCAGCAGAAACATATTTACGCAGTTCGTCGGCAGGATAGGGCCTGGCTTCATTACTGCCGAATGCACAAAGATAGGATTTATAAAATGATTCGGTAGTATCTTTCGCACTCTGATCTTGACTGGCAGCAGAACTACATCCCACCAGCAACATAGCGACTGATAAAAATATCCTTTTCATCAATGCATCCTGTAAATTTTAAAGGATGGTTGCATTTTGCGGTACCCAGGCTCCGGATACATGCTTTTTTGAACAAAATCAGAAATCCACTGCGTGCCGTCATACATAGTCATGTGACCTATGCCGTTTCCTCCGGGATAAGGCTGTATCACAGCCACATCGCCAGCTATTAAAGTCGAACCGGGCGGCAGCTCACGGAATCCAGCACGTAATAATTCCGCCCCATAATCTTTTGCATAATCTGTATTAGGCACCTTAACACCTCCAGCCAGAATCGCCAGACGGGTAAACTTAGCACATTCACTATGAGAGTGCCCCAGCGCGTGTGAACGGAGATACGAAACAGCAACATCTTTATTCCAACTCATTCTTAGTTCCCTTAAGTAAGTAAGAACGGAATTATTGTGCCAGTCATTAACCTGATGTTGGTTAAATAATGCTTAAATTTGTCCGGCCAAAATATTAATTTCGCGCCCAATAAAAAGGCCGGATTCGCTGCGCGGATCCGGCCAGAGTCATCGCTGTTAAAAGATTATCCGCGCGGGGCGTCGCCAAAGACGCTGTAGTCTGGCAGCCGCACCTGCTGATACGGCTCCCAGCCGCCGCCGAGGGCTTTGTAGAGCGCCACCAGATCAAGCGCGCTCTGCACCTGCGCCTGCGCCCGCTGCTGTTCGGCCTGAGCGAGCTGACGCTGGGCGTCCAGCACGTCAATAAAGCTGGCGATCCCCTGCCGGTAGCTGTCGCTGGCGAGATCAAAGGCGTTTTGCAGCGCGTCGATGGTTTTCGCCAGGCCCGCTTCACGCTGCTGGTCGGTGCGATAGCTCACCAGCGCGTTTTCAACGTCGCCGAGCGCCGTCAGCACCGTCTGACGATAGTCCAGCACCGCCGCCCCCTGCTGCGCGCGCGCCACCTTAACGCTGGAGACCAGCCGACCGCCCTGGAAAATCGGTATGGAAACCTGCGGGCCAAAGCTGTAGAAGTGGCTGCTCCAGTCGGTTAGCCAGTTGGATTCGCTGTTGCGCAAGCCAAACTGCCCGGAGAGGGTAAAGCTCGGGAACAGCTCTGCCACCGAGACGCCAATCTGCGCCGTGGCGGCATGGAGATTCGCCTCCGCTTCGCGCACGTCCGGGCGACGGCGCGCCAGGGTGGACGGAATACCGGTCTGCACAATATCCGGCAGGGCAGGCATCGACTGCACGGATTGCAGTTCGGCATCCAGCGCCCCCGGCGGTTTGCCAAGGAGGATCGCCAGCCCGTTCATCGCCTGGCGTTCCTGCGCCTGATACTGCGGCAGCTGCGCTTCAAGGTTGCCCAGCTGCGCCCGGGCGTTCTCCACGTCCATCTGCGGCGACAGCCCGCCCCGCTGGCGGCTTTCGGTCAGATCCAGCGTCTGCTGTGCGCTTTCAATTTGCGTATTAAGCGTGGCAATGATGCTCTGCGCCCCACGCAGCTGTAGCCACGCCCGCGCCACTTCGGCTTCCAGCGAGACCAGCACATCGTTACGCTGCTCGATCGCTGCCCGCTGCTGCGCCTCGGCCGCTTCTACCTGACGGCGCACCTTGCCCCACAGGTCGATTTCCCACTGGGCGTCGAAGCTGCCCTGATAGAGGTTAATCGGCTGCGTCAGCGGGCCTAACGCGCCCCGCAGTTCAGGATCGACATTATTCAACTGGTCGTACACGCCGTGGGATTTCAGCTCCCCTTCCAGCCCAAGCTGCTGGCGCGTCGCCTGCACATTGCCATTCACCGACGGGAAAAACGCCCCGCCGGCCTGGTTAATCTGTTCGCGCGCGCCGGCAATGCGTAATACCGTTTGCTGTAGCGTCAGATTCCCGGCGATGGCGCGTTCAATCAGGCTGTCGAGCTGCGGCGAGCCGAAGGTTTTCCACCAGCGCGGGTTAGTGGCGGCGGAGGAAGTTTGCGATTTCACCGCGCTGTCGCCCTTATCGTTCCAGTGCGTGGTAGCGGGCGGTGCTGGCTGTTGGTAGTCCGGCCCGACGGCGCAACCCACCAGCAGCATCATTATCATCAGGGGGTGTAAACGTCTGTGTATCATCAGTGTGCTCCTGCACTCCCCTCGCTCTTAACCGGCGAGAGCAACAAACAAAACGGAATCAGTAATAAGGCCACCGCGCTCAGAATGGTGAAGACGTCGATGTAGGCCAGAAAGCGCGACTGCTCGATCATCGTCTGGTACATCCGCCCGGTGGCAATGCCGGTCGGATCGCCCACCTGAGTGGTGAAGTTCTGGATCGCCTGGGCGCTTTCGCGTATCTCCAGCTGGAACTGCTCATTAAACGGCGAAGCGTGGTAGGCCAGATGCGCGCTGTGCGCCTGCGAGCGCTCGGTGATCGCCGCCGTCGAGAGCGAAATCCCAATCGAGCCGGCCACGTTGCGGAACATGGTAAACAGCGCCGCCGCGTCGGCGTTAAGCCGCCTCGGGATCGAGATAAAGGCGATGGTGGTCAGAGGCACAAACAGGAACCCCAGTCCAATCGACTGGGCGCTGCGGAACAGCACCAGCGTTTCGAAATCGATATCCGGCGTCAGCGTGCGGGACCAGAAGAACGACACCGCCAGGCAGGTAAAGCCGAAGGCGATGATCCAGCGCGTCTGCACCACCGGCATTAGCTTCAGCACCAGCGGGATGGTCAGCACAATCAGCACCGCGCCGGGCGAGAGCACCAGCCCGGACCAGGTGGCGGTATAGCCCAAATCCTGCTGCGCCAGCTGAGGAATAACCACCGAACTGCCGTACAGGATCATCGCCATCCCCGCCATCAGCAGGCTGGAGATCGCAAAGTTGCGATCCTTCATGCAATGCAGATCCACCACCGGCTTTCTGGCATACATCAGCCAGTAGATGGCGCCGATAATACCGACCAGCGTCAGTACCGCGAAGGTGCGGATAAAGTTCGAATAGAACCAGTCATCATCTTCGCCCCGGTCGAGCATCACCTGCAAACAGCCAAGACCGAGGGCGATCAGGCCGATCCCAGTCCAGTCGACGGTGAGCTTCTCTTCCGACTTTTTCTCCCACGGCGGATCTTCCAGCAGCTGATAGATGGCCAGCACCGTCACAATCCCTACCGGGATATTGATAAAGAACACCCAGCGCCAGGAGTAGTTATCGGTGATCCAGCCCCCCAGCGTGGGGCCGAGTACCGGCGCGACGATAATGGCAATGGATGAAAGGCCAAAGGCTTTGCCCCTGTCCTCCGGCTTAAAGTAGTCGAGTAGCACCGACTGCTGGGTAGGCTGCAACCCGCCGCCAAAGAACCCCTGCATCACGCGGAACAGGATGATTTGCCATAGCTCGGTGGCGATACCGCACAGGAACGAGCAGATGGTGAACATCACAATGCAGATCAGGAAGAACTGTTTGCGGCCAAACAGGCGGCTGAGAAAGGCCGAAATCGGCAGCACGATGCCGTTCGCCACCAGGTAGCTGGTGAGCACCCAGGTGGATTCGTCATAGCTGGCCGAGAGCGACCCCGCGACGTGGGGCAGCGCCACGTTGACGATGGTGGTGTCCAGAATTTCCATAAACACCGCCAGGGTGACCACAATCGCCACCGCCCACGGGTTACTGGCGGGCTTCCAGTTATCGTGGCTGTGATCCGTCATTCCACGGTGACCTTCGGTTCAACCGACAGCCCCAGCGGCAGCGGCTTGTTCGGATCCAGCCCTTTGTCAATCACGATTTTCACCGGTACGCGCTGAACGATCTTCACAAAGTTACCGGTGGCGTTTTCCGACGGGAAGGCGGAGAAGCGCGAGCCGCTGCCCTGCTGGATGCTGTCGATATGGCCTTCCAGCTCCATATCCGGCCAGGCATCGACGGACACGGTCACTTTGTCGCCCGGCTTCATGCGCTCAAGCTGCGACTCCTTGAAATTCGCCACCACCCACACGTTCGGGGAAACCAGCGAGAACAGCGCCGTGCCGGCCTGCACCAGCGTACCGGGCTGGACGTTGCGTTTAGTGACGAAACCGTCGCACGGGGCGCGGACTTCGGTATAAGAGAGGTTCAGGTTGGCGGTTTCCAGCTGCGCTCTGGCCTGATCGACCTGGCGTTCGCGGGCTTCGACGTTGGTCTCCTGCTGGCGGATTTGCAGCTGGACCTGCTCCGCCACCTCCAGCTGCGCCTGGGCGCTGGCCAGCCCCGCCTGCGCACTGCGCAGCTGAGCGTTCGCGGCATCGATACTTTGTTGCGTGGTCGCGCGCGGGTCAACGCCGCGCTGACGGCGGTACTCCGCCTGCGCGTTGGCCATATCCGCCTGGGCTTTAAGTACCTGGGCTTTGGCTTCATCACGCTGGGCGGGATATTGCACCTTCGAGAGCGCCAGCTGCGCCTGGGCCTGATGCAACTGCGCAACCGCCAGCCCAAGCTGGGCCTGAGCCTGATCGCGCTGAGCGGTGGTATCACGCGGATCGATCACCACCAGCACATCCCCTTTTTTCACGCGCTGGTTATCCCGTACGCGAAGTTCTGTGACGTAGCCTGCCGTTTTTGGGGCAATGGTCACTACGTCGCCATCGGTGAAGGCGTCGTCGGTGGTCTCTTCGTTACGGGTTAAAAACCACCAGACCAGCGCCACAATCACCATCACGATGACCACGATACCAAGGATAATTAACGGTTTTTTCCCCGGGCGCTTGCGCTCGTTATTGTTTTGATCCTGCTCGTCAGCAGGTGGGTTTTGATCTTCTGCCATAGTTCAGCAACGGTCCTGTCAGTGAGCGGCATCACACTATGCCGTTCACTAAAGCTAGGACGTTGCTATACATTTGCCAGGAAAAACTGACAAATTGCGCACTATATGAGAAGGAATAGTCCGAAACCGACCGCCGCTGACCAGAGCAGCATCGGGATTGACCATAAATGGAAGCGCCACCAGATGCGGCGATCGTTGGCCATCCGCAGGGCGATGAGGTTAGCCAGCGAGCCGGGCAGCAGCCCAAAGCCGCCGACGTTGACCGCCCACGCCAGCAGTACCGTAGGGGGAACATAGTTAAGCAGCAAAATGGTGGACGGCACGTTACTGATCACCTGCGAGAGACCAATCGCCGTCAGCCATAATCCCGGCTGCGACAGACCGCTGACGCTATGGAGAACGTTCTGCAATACCGGGAGCTGGATCAGCAGATGGACGTCAATAAACATCGCCATAAACACCAGCAGCAGCGTCCAGTCAACGCTCACCAGCACCCGCCGGGCGAGGAACAGGAAGCCGCACGCCACCAACAGAGCGCCAGCCAGCGCCTGGTTTAACTCCAGCGCGATAAGAAAAACGATATACAGCCCCAGGCAGCTCCAGACGAGACGCGGCTGCCACTGGGGGCCGGTTGTACCGCTGTGGTACTGCAACGATTTATTCGGGAAAGCAAACCAGCCCACCGCCAGCAGCGACGCCACGATCGCCAGCGCCAGCGGCGCCATCTGCCCGGTAAATGCGGTAAACGACAGGCCGGAGCGTCCCCACAGCAGAATGTTCTGCGGGTTACCGATCGGCGTGAGCAGCGAGCCCGCATTGACGGCCAGCGCTTCAAAGATAATCAGACGGGTAACCGGTATTTCACACAGCTTACGCAGCGTGAGCGTAAGCGGCACCACGATAAACAACGCCACGTCATTAGTGAGAAACGTCGACAGCAGCGCCGCCGAAAAGACCATGAACAGGGCCAGCTTGCGCTCGGTGGCGAAGCGGCGCACCATTTTGCGCCCCAGCACGTCAAAATAGCCGCTCAGCTCCACGCCTTTGGTGAGCATCATCAAACCGCTCAGGCTAATAATGGTGCGCCAGTCTATGGCCGCCGGCCAGGTGTGCGGCGTGAAGGGCACAAAGACGCTGAGCCCAACGCCAGTGATAAGTAAAAGATGGAAAAAGCGATCGCGTTTCAGGGCCTGCAAGCCGGGGATGTTCATTCAGCGGAGGGACCGTATTTGAGCGTAAATTCGCGGAACTTCACCAGCGTCTCTTCGTTGACGTGGTGTTCCATACCTTCGGCATCCCGACGGGCAATTTCCGGGCTGACGCCCAGCACCAGTAAAAAATTCTCGACGATCTGATGGCGCTCGCGGCTCTCCTGCGCCAGTTTTTCGCCTTCAGCGGTGAGAAACACCCCGCGCCAGGGGATCATCTCGATCAGCCCGACCGACGCCAGACGTTTTAACATTTTGGCAACGGTTGGCTGCGACACCCCAAGGCGTGCGGCCATATCCACCTGGCGCGCTTCTCCAACCTCACGAATCAGATCAGAGATCAGTTCGACATAATCATCAATCAGCTCCCGGCGATGCGCCTCGCGCACCTGGCGGAAGCCTTCCACATGCTCTTCAACGTTCACCAGTTGCGTCGTTTTTTTTGTTGTTGGCTTACCTGCGCGACGGTTCATTGTGCTTCCTCAATGGGGTTGACGCTTCCAGCGCCCTGTAACGGAGCGCACATTGTAAACCATAGCTCTACAAGCACAAAAAATTAACGAATTAGCCATAGCTATACAATATAGCCTGTGCTATATCTGTATGTAATGCAGTCACCCTTCACGGATCGAAGGGATCATGAATCAGGAGGTCTTATGAATGAATTCAAGAGGTGTATGAACGTGTTTACCCACTCTCCTTTTAAAGTGCGCCTGATGCTGTTGAACATGCTGTGCGATATGTTTAACGCCAAACCCCAGCAGGACGACAACTCTTCCCACTAAGCGGCGTCGCGGTACGCCGCTTCATTTTCCTGTCACACTTTCGCTGTAAGCTGGCCTGTTCCCGATTATTTTTGCGTATTTGCAGCCCCCTTCGCAAAACATCTGTTTAGCAACTGTTGACCTTAATTCACGCTCGCACTATCTTCTTGCAGCCCTGCACAATTTGCGGCTCGCTGAAGCGGACCTCTCATTCCCTTTCCACGCACTGTCCGGCAGGCTTTGACCCTTGACGCCAGGGTGAGCACATGGCGTTTTCGTGATAGTGATCTATGAACGTAACCCTGATTGATACACTTGTTACCCGCAGCCGGGGCTTAAGCCCGTGGACGGGATTCTATTTTTTGCAATCGCTGTTGATTAACTTTGCTCTTGGCTACCCCTTTAGCCTGCTTTATGCCGTCGGGTTCACCTGTATTCTTCACCTTCTCTGGCGAAGCGCACCGCGCATGCAGAAGGTGCTTATCGGGATCTGTTCTCTGGTTGCTGCCGCCTATTTCCCGTTTGGCCAGGCCTATGGCGCGCCAAACTTTAATACCCTGCTGGCGCTCCACTCCACCAATATGGAAGAGTCCACAGAGATCCTGACGATCTTTCCGTGGTACAACTACGTGGTTGGCCTTTTCATTTTTGCCCTCGGCGTGATTGCGGTTCGCCGTAAGCCCGTCGGGAAAAAGGCATGGGGTAAAATTGAAAGCCTGTGTCTGGCCTTTAGCGTGGTGACGTTTTTTGTTGCGCCGGTACAAAATCTGGCCTGGGGCGGCGTGTTTAAGCTTAAAGATACCGGGTATCCGGTGTTTCGCTTCGTCAAAGACGTGGTGGTGAATAACGAGGAAGTGCTCGACGAGCAGGCACGTATGGCCGAGCTTTCCACCATGAAAGACACCTGGAACGTGCTGGCGGTGAAACCGAAGTATCACACCTACGTGGTGGTGATCGGAGAAAGCGCGCGTCGCGATGCGCTCGGCGCGTTTGGCGGTCACTGGGATAACACGCCGTTTGCCAGCGCCGTTAACGGTACGCTGTTTACCGACTACGTGGCGGCCAGCGGCTCGACGCAGAAATCACTCGGTCTGACGCTCAACCGCGTGGTGGATGGAAAACCGCAGTTTCAGGATAATTTTGTCACCCTGGCCAACCGGGCAGGTTTTCAGACATGGTGGTTCTCTAACCAGGGACAGATCGGCGAATATGATACCGCCATCGCCAGCATCGCGAAGCGTGCCGACGAGGTACAGTTCCTGAAAAGCGGTGATTTCGAAGCCGATAAAAACACAAAAGATGAAGCGTTGCTAAAAATGACGGCGCAGGTCTTTGCCACCCAGCGCACCCAGCCGCAGCTGATTGTCCTGCACCTGATGGGGTCACACCCGCAGGCATGCGATCGTACCGGGGGAAAATATGCGGAGTTTGTGCAATCCAAAGAGACGTCCTGCTACCTCTACACCATGACGCAAACCGACGATCTGCTCAGCAAGCTGTACGGGCAGCTGCGCAACAGCGGCGACAGCTTCTCGATGGTCTATTTCTCTGACCACGGCCTGGCGTTTAAGGAGCGCGGAAAAGAGGTGCAGTATCTGGCCCACGATGACAAGTTCCAGCAGAACTTCCAGGTACCGTTTATGGTGCTGTCGAGTGATGACAAAACGCATCGCATTATAAAAGCGCGCCGTTCCGCGAACGATTTCCTGAAATTCTTCTCACAGTGGACGGGGATTAAGGCGAAAGAGATAAAAAATGATTACCCGTTTATCTCCGGGAAGAAGGGCCCGCCAGTTTACATTACCAACTTTAAGTTACAGAAAGTCGACTATAACCATCTTGGGACGGATATTTTCGATATTAAGAGTAAGTAATTTCTGCCGTTTCGTGCGGGCTAATGCCCTCACCCTGGCCCTCTCCCACGGGGAGAGGGTACAAACAAAAAAATCCGCCTCAAAGGGCGGATTTTTTACTGGCTCACCGAAGTGATTAGAAGCGGTAACCTACGCCCGCGATCCAGGTGCCAACGTCAACGTTGCGGATACGGCTCTGCTCATAGGAGAAGTCCAGAGCAACGTTTTCGATTGGGTTGAACTGCATACCTGCGCCATAGGAGAAACCATAGTCGCTGTTGCTTGCAGTACGGTTCAGACCCTGGTTTTCGGTCTGCTGGAATTTACCGTAGCCAACACCTACAACACCGTAGATGCTTGCCCAGTCATTCAGGCGGTAAGCAGGACCCGCGGTGATGCCGTAGTACTGACCTTTATTGTAAGAGCCATTTTCAGTACGATCTTTCTCGGTGTAAGTGAAAGAACCGATCACACCCAGCGGGTTGTTGTCTTGCTCGTAACGGTACTTCAGGTTGAAACCGTTGGTTTTGTTCATCACGCCCTGCATATCGCTCTGAGCGTAACCACCAGTTACAGTAGAAGTTGCCGCTACAGCGGTACCTGCGGAAACAGCCAGAACAGCTGCCAGTGCTGAAAGACATGCAATTTTTTTCATAACCACCTCAAATGTGCTTCAAGTAAGTCCGTAAGTTTTAAATATATCAAAAAAATCTGTGAAACTCTTTGTCATTCACGATGTCTAATGCGACCTTTCCTGTAACAGAACATTTCCAGCACCAGCTATCTTGTTAAAATAACTCCAGATTTTCACCTTCAAACGCTAATAGTGCGCGTCATCGCCAGAAAGTTCATCCAGATTATTCCTAATCTTTCAGGCGATAAAAGCATCAACCTTTCCTCATTTTACGGATTTTCCCTGGATTTTTTTCAACAGTAGCTCAACCGTCGCAGCTTATTTCCATTACACTGCCACTTTTACCTCTTTTGACAAAAATTGACAGGAGAAAGGATGCCAGGTTTACCCCGTAAATCGTCGGTCTGGATGCCGGTGGCAGTCATACTTATCGCGATGATGTCCATACAAAGCGGCGCGTCGCTGGCAAAATCGCTGTTTCCGCTGGTTGGTGCGCCCGGCGTCACGGCGCTGCGTATCGCATTAGGCACCCTGATCCTCGTGGTTATCTTTAAACCCTGGCGGCTACGGTTTAAAAAGGAGCAGCGACTGCCTTTGCTTTTTTATGGGCTGGCACTGGGAGGGATGAACTACATGTTCTATCTCTCTATTCAGACTATCCCGCTGGGGATCGCGGTCGCGCTTGAATTTACCGGCCCGCTGGCGGTTGCCCTCTTCTCTTCTCGTCGTCCGGTAGATTTTATCTGGGTCATACTGGCCGTGCTGGGGCTATGGTTCCTGCTGCCGCTCGGGCAAAGCGTTTCACAAATCGATTTGACAGGGGCAGCTCTGGCGCTGGGCGCGGGGGCATGCTGGGCGGTGTATATTCTCACTGGCCAGCGTGCGGGCGAAGAGCACGGCCCCGCGACGGTCGCCTTAGGCTCACTAATTGCCGCCGTAATCTTTGTCCCAATCGGAATGGCACAAGCGACAGACTCAATATGGCAGTGGTCAATCCTGCCGGTTGGTCTGGCGGTTGCCATTCTCTCTACGGCCCTGCCCTACTCTCTGGAGATGATCGCCCTGACGCGCCTGCCCACGCGCATTTTTGGTACGCTCATGAGCATGGAGCCCGCGCTGGCCGCCATCTCAGGAATGATTTTCCTCGGTGAAACCCTGACCCTGGTACAAACGCTGGCGCTCTGTTCCATTATCGCGGCGTCAATGGGCTCCACCCTGACCATGCGCCCGGAACCTAAAGTGCAAAAAATCGATCTCAACTAGGCCTTAAATTCTGCATGGCTAACCCGCCATGCAGAATATACGCCTCGTCAGTACTTCAAATAATTTCTTACAAACTATCTTGTATTGCCAAAATATTTCACCTGCCCGGCTTCCCGAAGAATGAATTAAGATTGATCTGTATCAACTTTAATAAACTACTTATTTTTCAATCAGTTGATAATACAATCTTACTTTCACTATTAAACCAATAGGCAGAGCCAAACCGCAGAGAAAAAATCCGGTGCTATACTTAGTCCCGTAATTACCTGGGACACAAACATCAAGAGGATATGAGATTATGAGTACCGCTAAACTGGTGAAAACGAAAGCGTCTAATCTGCTTTATACCCGTAACGATGTATCGGATAGCGATAAAAAAGCGACCATTGAGCTGCTGAATCGCCAGGTGGTCCAGTTCATCGATCTTTCGCTGATCACCAAACAGGCTCACTGGAATATGCGCGGTGCAAACTTTATTGCCGTTCATGAAATGCTGGATGGCTTCCGCACAGCACTGGTGACTCACCTGGATACCATGGCCGAACGTGCCGTACAGCTGGGTGGCGTGGCGCTGGGTACCACACAGGTGATCAACAGCAAAACGCCATTGAAAAGCTATCCGCTGGATATCCATACCGTTCAGGATCACCTGAAAGAGCTGGCGGACCGCTACGCGATTGTGGCGAATGATGTTCGTAAAGCGATTGGCGAAGCCAAAGATGAAGATACTGCTGATATCTTCACTGCCGCATCACGCGACCTGGATCAGTTCCTGTGGTTCATTGAGTCCAACATCGAATAATCCCTGCGGATTTTCCGAATAACCCTCGCCCCTGGCGGGGGTTTTGCACATTTATGGTGCGCACTTTTGCCCGCAACGGCCGCAAAAGTGAATAAAATGTAATAATCACCTCACACAACCGTTAACGGAAGATTGTTTTTTCGTCAGATTCTGCGCTAAATATCCCCCTGTCAGAAGACCTTAACGAAGCGCACCAAAACGGTGCTCCATTCTGGTGCAACCTGGCAGAATTGCCACGCTTTTCGTGCAATGCGTGACATCATCCCCTTTGCAAAACAACAGCTTGTAAAATTGGCACGATTTTTTCATTGTGCCTGAGGTTCTCGCAGGGGATCGCCCCGTGGATATAAAAGGAAATGCTATGAAGTCTGTATTAAAAGTTTCACTGGCTGCACTTACCCTGGCGTTTGCGGTGTCCTCGCAGGCTGCCGACAAACTGGTTGTGGCGACGGACACGGCGTTCGTACCGTTTGAATTTAAACAGGGTGATAAATACGTTGGTTTTGACGTGGATCTGTGGGCCGCTGTCGCAAAAGAACTCAAACTGGATTACACCCTGAAGCCAATGGACTTCAGCGGCATTATCCCGGCACTGCAAACCAAAAACGTTGACCTGGCGCTGGCAGGCATCACCATTACCGAAGAGCGTAAAAAGGCCATCGATTTCTCTGACGGCTACTACAAAAGCGGCCTGCTGGTGATGGTGAAAGCGGATAACAACGATGTGAAAAGCGTGAAAGATCTCGACGGTAAAGTGGTCGCCGTGAAGAGCGGCACTGGCTCAGTTGATTACGCGAAAGCCAACATCAAAACCAAAGACCTGCGTCAGTTCCCGAACATCGACAACGCTTACATGGAACTGGGCACCAACCGCGCGGATGCGGTGCTGCACGATACGCCTAACATCCTTTACTTCATCAAAACTGCCGGTAACGGCAAGTTCAAAGCGGTAGGTGATTCTCTGGAAGCTCAGCAGTACGGTATTGCATTCCCGAAAGGCAGCGACGACCTGCGTAACAAAGTTAACGGCGCGCTGAAAACCCTGAAAGAGAACGGCACCTATAACGAAATCTACAAAAAATGGTTCGGTACCGAGCCTAAATAATTTCACCTGACTTCAGGTTTGTAACGCCCGGTGGCGCTTACGCTTACCGGGCCTACGTTTTTCGTTTTTCACCACGGTATATAGGAATACATCATGCAGTTTGACTGGAGCGCCATCTGGCCTGCCATTCCACTCTTGCTTGAAGGCGCTAAAATGACCCTGTGGATTTCGGTCCTCGGTCTGGTTGGCGGGTTGATTATCGGTCTTGTCGCCGGTTTCGCCCGCACCTACGGTGGCTGGATTGCAAATCACATCGCACTGGTTTTCATCGAAGTGATCCGCGGCACACCCATTGTGGTGCAGGTCATGTTCATCTACTTCGCCCTGCCGATGGCCTTCACCGACCTGCGCATTGACCCGTTCAGCGCCGCCGTTGTCACCATCATGATCAACTCCGGCGCCTACATTGCGGAAATTACCCGCGGTGCGGTGCTGTCGATTCATAAAGGGTTCAGTGAAGCTGGCCTGGCGTTAGGTCTTTCCCGTCGCGAAACCATCCGTCACGTGATCCTGCCGCTGGCGCTGCGCCGCATGCTGCCGCCGCTGGGTAACCAGTGGATCATCAGCATCAAAGACACCTCGCTGTTTATTGTTATCGGCGTGGCCGAGCTGACCCGTCAGGGCCAGGAGATCATCGCGGGTAACTTCCGCGCCCTGGAAATCTGGAGTGCGGTCGCCGTTGTCTACCTGATTATCACGCTTGTCCTGAGCTTTGTTCTGCGTCGTCTTGAAAGAAGGATGAAAATCCTGTGATTGAATTTAAAAACGTTTCCAAGCACTTTGGCCCAACCCAGGTGTTGCACAATATCGATTTGAACATCAGGCAGGGCGAAGTGGTGGTGATCATCGGGCCGTCCGGTTCCGGTAAATCCACCCTGCTGCGCTGCATTAACAAGCTTGAGGAGATCACCAGCGGCGATTTGATCGTCGATGGTCTGAAGGTTAACGATCCGAAAGTGGACGAGCGCCTGATCCGCCAGGAAGCGGGCATGGTGTTCCAGCAGTTCTACCTGTTCCCGCACCTCACGGCGCTGGAAAACGTGATGTTTGGTCCTCTGCGCGTGCGCGGGGCCAGCAAAGCGGCAGCGGAAGCGCTGGCAAAAGATCTGCTGGCGAAGGTTGGTCTGGCGGAGCGTGCCCACCACTATCCTTCCGAGCTGTCCGGCGGCCAGCAGCAGCGCGTGGCCATTGCCCGTGCGCTGGCGGTGAAGCCAAAGATGATGCTGTTCGATGAGCCAACGTCGGCTCTCGACCCGGAGCTGCGTCACGAAGTGCTGAAAGTTATGCAGGATCTGGCGGAAGAAGGCATGACGATGGTCATCGTTACCCACGAAATCGGCTTTGCCGAAAAAGTGGCGTCCCGTCTGATCTTCATTGATAAGGGCCGCATCGCGGAAGACGGTAATCCGCAGACGCTGATTGCGAACCCACCAAGCCAGCGCCTTCAGGAGTTCCTGCAACACGTCTCCTGATAACCACACACAGAGCCGGGCATGCCCGGCTTTTTTATGCCGGATTGTTCCCAAAAACTCCCCTCCGCTCCGCGCGCTCTATACTTATCATTTTGCACGATATTTTTGTCGGAGGACGCCGTGCCGTGGATCCTGTTGCTACTGTTTAGCCTGTTTAGCGCGCCATCACTTGCTGTAACCCTTCCCGGCGTCACCACCGGAGCCACCGCCAGCCAGCAAAATGCGCCGCCAGAGCCAGACGCTGAAAAGAAAAAAGCCGCTTACGGCGCGCTTGCCGACGTGCTTGAGAACGACACGTCACGGCAGGAGCTGATCGATCAGCTGAGGAAGGTGGCCGCCACGCCGCCTCAGGATCCGGTTCCAGCTGTTGCGCCGCCGGAAGCCGAAGAAGAAAAAACGGTGCTGGAAAACGTCACCGACATCAGTCGCCGCTACGGGGAAGCCCTGTCGTCGCGTTTTGCCCAGCTCTATCGCAACCTGGTTGGCACCTCACATAAGCCTTTTAATCCTCACACCTTTTCCGCCGCCGCCACCCAGTTTGCTATTCTGGCTGGCGCCGTCTTCATTTTTTACTGGCTGTTGCGCCTGTCTGTCTGGCCGCTTTACCGGAAAATGGGACAGTGGGGACGCAAAAAGAATCAGCATAAAAGCAGCTGGCTGCATCTTCCGGCAATGATTACCGGGGCGTTTGTCATCGATTTGCTGCTGCTGGCCCTGACGCTGTTTGTCGGTCAGCTGCTGGCTGACCGCCTTAATACCGGAAACAAAACCATCGCGTTTCAGCAGGGACTGTTCCTCAATGCGTTTGCCCTGATTGAGTTCTTTAAAGCCCTCCTGCGGTTGATCTTCTGCCCGCGCGTGCCGGACCTTCGCCCCTTCGCCATTTCGGATCAGAGCGCCAAATACTGGGCGGTGCGGCTTAGCGTGCTGAGCGGGTTGATCGGTTATGGCTTGTTGGTTGCCGTGCCGATTATTTCCAACCAGGTTAACGTGCAGTTCGGGGCGCTGGCGAACGTGCTGATCATGCTGTGCATTACCGTCTGGGCGCTGTACCTCATCTTCCACAATAAAAAAGCGATCACCGACAGCCTGCTGCACCTGGCCGATCGCTCCCTCTCCTTTTTCAGCCTCTTTATTCGCGCCTTTGCGCTGGTGTGGCACTGGCTGGCCAGCGCCTATTTTATTGTGCTCTGTTTCTTCTCCCTGTTCGACCCGGGCAATAGCCTGAAATTTATGATGGGGGCGACGTTCAAAAGCCTGGCGATTATCGGCATTGCGGCCTTTGTCTCTGGCCTGCTTTCCCGCTGGCTGTCGAAAACGATCACCCTGTCGCCGCAGGTTCAGCGTAACTACCCGGAACTGCAAAAGCGGGTGAATGGCTGGATGACCGTATCCCTGAAGGTGGCGCGTATTCTGACGGTCTGCGTGGCAATTATGCTGCTGCTGAACGCGTGGGGGCTGTTTGATTTCTGGAACTGGCTGCATAACGGCGCGGGGGAAAAGACCGTTGATATTCTTATTCGTATCGCGCTGATCCTGTTTTTCTCCGCCGTCGGCTGGACGCTGCTGGCAAGCCTTATCGAAAACCGTCTGGTGTCGGATGTCCACGGCAGGCCGCTACCGAGCGCCCGCGCCCGCACGCTGCTAACCCTGTGCCGCAACGCGCTGGCGGTGATCATCAGTACCATCACCATCATGATTGTGCTGTCGGAAATCGGCGTGAATATCGCCCCGCTGCTGGCGGGTGCCGGTGCGCTGGGGCTGGCGATCTCCTTCGGTTCTCAGACGCTGGTGAAGGATATTATCACCGGCATTTTTATCCAGTTTGAGAACGGGATGAATACCGGGGATCTGGTGACCATCGGTCCGCTCACCGGCACGGTCGAGAGGATGTCCATTCGCTCCGTCGGCGTGCGTCAGGATACCGGCGCGTACCACATTATTCCGTGGTCATCGATCACCACCTTTGCCAACTTTGTGCGCGGCATTGGTTCGGTGGTGGCGAATTATGATGTCGATCGTCACGAAGATGCAGATAAGGCGAAGCAGGCGCTGCGGGATGCGGTGAACGAACTGATGGAGATGGAGGATATTCGCGGGCTGGTGATTGGTGAACCATCGTTCGCGGGCATCGTCGGGCTGACGAACACTGCCTTTACCCTGCGCGTGTCGTTCACCACCCAGCCGCTGAAGCAGTGGACGGTGCGCTTCGCCCTCGACAGCATGGTGAAAAAACACTTCGATCTGGCGAACGTGAGAGCGCCGGTGCAGACGTATCAGGTATTGTCGCCGCCCGCTTCGCCGCTCCCTCCGCAGGAGCCGACGCTGTAAACGAGCCGGGTGGCGGCTTCGCCTTACCCGGCCCGAGAAACGATTATTTGCGGCGTTTGTTATCGTCCATAAAGGACCAGGCAATAAAGCGGCTCTGCTTCTGGCCCTGCGCCATCTCTTTTTTAACCACTTTCACCGCGCCGACGTCGGTCAGCGCGCGGTAAAGCGGCGGCAGGTTATCGCCACGGGAGACCAGCGTGGTAAACCATTTCACCTGACGACCGAAGCCCTTACTCTCGGCAATCATGCGCAGAATAAATGCCACTTCCCCGCCCTCGCACCACAGCTCCTGCTGCTGGCCGCCAAAGTTCAGCGCGCCATCTTCAGCCTGGCCCAGGTTACGCCGCTTGCGTTCACTTCCCGCACGAGCGGAGGCGGCGGAGTCGTGGAATGGCGGGTTGCACAGGGTGGCATCATATTGTTCGTTCTTATGAATAATGCCGTTGAAAATAGCAGCGGCATCCTTCTGACGACGCAGACGAACGGCCCGGCTTAACCCCGGGTTAGCGTTGATAATGGCCTGCGCGCTGGCGAAGGCCTCGGCACCGATCTCGCTACCGGTAAACCGCCACTGATATTCATGTGCGCCTATCAGGGGGTAGATCAGGTTCGCGCCCGTACCGATATCAAGCACGGTGGCCTGTTTTGGCACCACGCCGCCATTGTCATCCGCCAGCAGATCGGCAAGATGATGGACGTAATCCGCACGTCCTGGCACCGGTGGGCAGAGAAAGCCATCCGGGATGTCCCAGTGCGTAACGCCATAAAAATGGGCCAGCAGCGCTTTGTTCAGCGTCTTAACCGCCAGCGGATCGGCAAAGTTTACCGACGGTTCACCGGCTGGTGTCTGAACAATAAAATCCTGCAATTCGGGGCAGCTCAGGCACAGGGCTTTCATGTCGTAGCGGCTACGGTGGCGGTTACGCGGGTGCAATCCCGGCTTTTGGGAAGTCATGGCATTCTCCTTTAAACAGCCGCGTAAGATACCCTGTGACGGCGCGGGGGTAAATATCTGTCTGAGTCGCACAAAAAAACGACAAAAATCATCGACCTGTATGTCTATGATCTGTCAACAAATTGTCAGAATTTATCGTTCAAAAAATAAGCAGATCATCATCAAATTTTTGCGCTAAATCACACGCGTCAGGCTTCTAAACTTAAGAGGAATCACCTGTTGTTTCCCCTGAGGATGTGATTATGAAAAAATATCTGACCTTTATTATTGCGGGTGCGCTGGCAGGCGCATCTTTCTCAGCCTGGTCCGTTCAACCTCTGACCGACAGCAACGACACCAGCCAGCTACGTGCGGCGGGGACGGTCTCTGTCAGCCGGGCAAGCAACCTTGATGACCTTCAGGACAAGCTGGCCGAAAAAGCGCGTCAGGAAGGGGCTAAAGGCTTCGTGGTGAACGCTGCCGGTGGTGATAACCATATGTACGGCACCGCGACCATCTATAAATAATCGATTTCCTTCCCACACTGCATCTGCCAGGCAGATGCAGTTCTCATTCCCTTCCTTCGCCTTGACTGTGCGTTTTTTAACCCCATATTAAGATGAATGGCTTAAACAGATCAGGAGAACATGATGGCTTCCGGCTGGGCGAATGACGACGCCGTTAACGAACAGATCAACAGTACTATTGAAGATGCGGTCGCGCGTGCTCGCGGTGAAATTCCACGCGGCGAAAGTTTGACGGAATGCGAAGAGTGCGGAGATCCGATTCCTGAGGCACGGCGTAAAGCCATTCCTGGCGTACGGCTATGTATTGCCTGTCAGCAGGAGAAAGATTCGAAAAATGCGACACATTCAGGATATAATCGCAGAGGATCGAAAGACAGCCAGTTACGTTGACTTTCCTTTACCGAAGTTAACCGCGCCAGCCGTTTACTTTACGCTCACGACTTTTAGCGATACGCGTAGCAAATCGTGCCCTTCCGATGGCTTCTGTAAAGCGCATCCACAAGAAGTGTCAATTCCGCTTCTGAATTTATTAATAATCAATAAGTTATTTGTCATTCAATTTTTTTGAGCAACCACGTCAATTCTCTTCGATTTTATCTTCCGCTAAAAACCGTGATACTTATCACATCGACGGAACATCGTCCCTTTAACAGAATAACCTGCGAGAATTGACCTATGAAAACCATCAAATATGCTGTTGCCGCTGTTGCCCTGTCCGCTCTCTCTTTCGGCGCTTTCGCCGTAGAGCCAGTCTCCTCTACTCAGGCACAGGATCTGAACAAAATCGGGGTGGTGAGTGCTGAA
This sequence comes from Enterobacter sp. MGH119, assembly GCF_001037675.1. NCBI lineage: Bacteria > Pseudomonadati > Pseudomonadota > Gammaproteobacteria > Enterobacterales > Enterobacteriaceae > Enterobacter > Enterobacter sp. MGH119. Next base: position 1,810,791 of record NZ_KQ089929.1, read on the forward strand.
GGCGCGACCACGCTGGACGGTCTGGAAGCCAAACTGGCGGAAAAAGCAGCCGCTGCCGGCGCAAGTGGATACACCATCACGTCCACTAACGGTAATAACAAACTGAGCGGTACTGCGGTTATCTACAAGTAATCGAACGAATTATGCTCCACCCTCACCATACCCTCTGGTGATATGCTCCAACCCTCATTGACCCTGTTGTTGTTACCCTTGTTTGCCCGTCCGCCACTGGACGGGCTTTTTTTTGCTTAAAACGACTGTGCCACGCGCTGCAATCCGGCTTCCACGGATGCCACTTCCCCTGCCGCCAGCAGGCAGCAGGCCATTTGCAGCTTGATCGACTGAGGAACCGGCACCTTTCCGGCCAGACACTGTACGATCCAGTGCGCGGTGACCTGCGGATCTTTTGACTCGGGCAAGATCACATCGCAGTTCTCTTCCCCACGTTCCAGTACGACCCGCGTCCCGGCAGGCTCAATCAGCATCAGCTGTGGACAACGCTGCGGGTTGGCATAAACCTCCCCTTCCGTCCCGTGCATCAGCAGCGCCCGCCCGCCGATTTCGGCAAAAAATTGTCCGACCCGCGTCACGTACTCCGGATGGGAGACGCTGGAAAGACGTAGCGCGGCGTCTTCGGCAAACGGCGTCGCCAGCTTCGCCAGGGTGTGGGCGCTGTTACGTACTCCCATTCGCCATCGCATGTCCAGCTGCTTTTCCAGCGGCGGGCAGAGCGCGCGCACGGGAATATAGACCGGCTGGTTCCCCTCCAGTTTGGCCTGCGCCTGGCCAGCATGGAGAGTAGGTTCGATGCCTAATAATTCCAGAATGGTTTCTGTCAGCACGCGCGTTGGATCTTCGCTCACGCCATGCACCACCACCGGGAAACCGAGTTTCTGCAACAGAATAGCCAGCAGCGGCGTGAGGTTTGCCTGCTTACGCGCGCCATTGTAGGTCGGGATCACTATCGGCATCGGCTTCGTGACGGGCGGGGTTAAACGCATCGTCTGCGACTGCATGGCCTCATAAAAACCCCGCATCTCCGCCTCACCTTCCCCTTTGATTCGCAGCGCAATCAGAATGCCGCCCATTTCCAGCTCCGGCACGTCGCCATTCAGCATATGCGTGTACAACGCACGGGCCGTGTCCTGGTCCAGATCGCGAGCATGGTTTTTCCCACGCCCTACCTCTTTGATAATTTTGCGGTAATCCACGACATTTCTCCTGACAGCATCATCTTGTTAACAATATAGCCCGATGGACACGCACCCGATAGTGTTTTGTGATCATTATCAACCTGCTGTTTTCAGATAAAAAAATAAACTCAAGCATTATTTGCAATATTTGTGATTGGGACAAAAGATTCGTCTCTGTCCTTTTTTTGATTAAATAAACATCGAAAAGTCATTAAAGGTCAACGGTGAAACGTCCAGGCAACGTTTTTGCCAGAAACACATCGGGATTTACTATGAACAAGGTTGCATTAGGGTTGTTTATCGCCGCAACGGTGGGATGTTCTGCATCTACATTTGCGGCAACCAACGGTGAAGGGCAGATTAATTTCACCGGAGAAATTATCGATTCTGCTTGCCAGGTCGTGAATGGATTAAGTAATCCATTAGATGTTCAGTTGGGAAAAGTATCTAAAACGGTATTTACCGGCGCAGGCTCTACCAGCACATTAACGAAGTTTGATATTAAGTTAACCAATTGTCCGGAAACCGTAACCTCGGCAGCGATTAACTTCGGTGGTACCCCGGATGCGGATAATAATGCCGCGCTGGCGTTAACGCCCGATACCGATGCGGCTACCGGTGTGGCTATTCAGCTGGTTGACACGTCCGGGCAGCCTGTCAGCCTGTATACCCCTTCGAAGCAATATCCTTTAGCCTCCGGCACGGCGGTTAACGATCTGGAGTTCGGTGCGCGTTATATTCAAACCCAGGCGGCAGTCACCGCAGGCCCTGCTAACTCTGTATCAACCTTCACCGTTATTTATAACTGATCTTATCAATCCTGAGATATTAATGCTTTTGCGAGCATTAATATCTCATCTTTTTATTGAGAAATCTTTATGCGCCACGGTTATTTACTGAGCACTCTTTTACTGGTAGCAGCCTCGGCACAGGCGGGGGTCGTGATTAATGGCACCCGGCTGGTCTATCAGGGAGATAAAAAGGAATCTTCTCTTGGTCTTTCAAACCCGGATACCACGGATTATCTGGTGCAGTCCTGGGTCGATTCTGGCGGTAAAAACCAGGCCAAAGCCCCGTTCCTGATCACGCCGCCGCTTTTTCGTCTGGATGCGAAAGAGGATAACGTCCTGCGCGTAGTCCGTACGGGAGGAAATTTACCGGAAGACAGGGAATCTCTGTACTGGCTGAATATTAAAGCGATCCCGTCCTCGAAGCATGTCGAAGGGGTAAATACGCTGCAAATTGCCATTAATACCCGCATTAAATTGCTCTATCGCCCGTCAGCGGTAAAAGGCAGACCAGAAGATGTGGCCGATAAACTTGAATGGCATCGCGAAGGGAATGATTTAGTGGTGAATAATCCCACACCTTTCTTTATGAATTTTCAGACCGTCACCCTGAATGGTCAAAAAGTCAAAAAAGCCACCTGGGCTGTGCCGAAAACTGAAACGCATTTTGCTTTACCTGGCAACGTCGGAGGTTCTACCGTCGCGTATTCCATTATTACCGATTACGGCAGCATCAGTCAGACATGGTCTAAACCCGTTCATTAATCGTATTACCCGGTAATAAAATCATCATGTACAGCCATAAAAAGCCGTTCACCTGCCGATTTTCGTCATTGCTGATGGCTATTTGTTGCCTGGCAATGGCGATCTTTGCGCAGCAGGTTTTGGCTGATGATTATTTTAACCCTGCCCTGCTGGACATTGATAACCCGCAGCAGGGAAAGACCGATCTGTCTGTCTATGAAAAAGGTCCCGGCCAGGCGCCAGGTAACTATCAGGTCGCGATCTTTATCAATAACAATAAAATTGATACCCGCGACGTGACCTTCAACTTAGTTAAAGATCCACAGGGCACCAGCACGCTCCAGCCTTGTTTTACACTGGACGAATTAAAGAGCCTCGGGATCAAAACGCAAAAATATCCGCAGCTGAGGGCAGAAGGTCAGTGCGCCGATCTACACGCCATCCCTTCGGCATCCGCGACCTTTCGCGTGCGCAATCAGCAGCTGCTGCTGAGCATTCCGCAAAAGGCGCTCGGTCAGGTACCTCGCGGTTACATCGACCCGAAAGAGTTTGACGAAGGGATCAACGCGGGCCTGCTTAATTACAGCGTCAACGCCAGCCAGAGCCATGCGCGCCAGCAGGGTGAAGAGAATAGCAGCAGCCAGTACGTTAACCTGCGTCCCGGCTTCAACATCGGGGCATGGCGCGTTCGTAACTACTCCACTTGGAATCGCAGCACCACGGGTCATGAGGAGAAACAGAAATTCACCTCCGTTTATACCTATGCGCAACGCGATATTGTGGCGATGAAAAGTGACGTGACGGTGGGCCAAAGCACCTCACCTTCCGACGTTTTTGACAGCGTCCCCTATACCGGCGTGGAGCTAAAATCCGACAGCGACATGCTGCCGGACAGCGAGAAAGGCTATGCCCCTATTATTCGCGGCAGCGCCCACAGCAACGCGCTAGTGATGGTCCGCCAGAACGGGTACGTAATTTATCAGAATACGGTCGCGCCGGGTGCGTTCGAGATTAACGACCTCTACCCCACCGGCAGCAGCGGCGACCTCCAGGTCACGGTGAAAGAAACAGACGGCAGCGAAAGCCACTTCGTGGTGCCGTTTGCCTCCGTGCCGGTATTGCAGCGTGAAAAAAACCTGCGCTACAGCGTAACCGCCGGGCGTTATCGCTCTTATGACAAAGACGTTGAAAAGACCCCGTTTGCCCAGGGAAGCGCCATCTACGGTTTACCCTTCGGCTTCACGGTCTACGGCGGCGTGCAGCAGAGTAACCATTATCAGTCACAGGCGATTGGCGCCGGGAAAAACATGGGCGATCTGGGGGCGTTCTCCATTGACGTAATCCGCGCCAGAGCCCTGTTGAAAAAACAGCAGTCCAGCAAGGGTCAGTCATGGCGCATCCGTTACAGCAAAGATTTCGCCGGTTCGGGCACCAACTTTACCCTTGCGGGCTATCGCTATAACAGCAAGGGGTTTTACACCCTGGACGACACCATGGAGTCGTATACCCGCTCCGACGACTGGTCTGCTCCCCAGCAGCGCCGCGCCCGTACCGAAGCCACCGTTGACCAGACGCTGCCAGAAGGCTGGGGGTCGGTCACGCTGAGCATGGTGAAGGAAACTTACTGGAGCCAGAGCCAGAACATGACCTCCCTGAGCGTCAGCTACAACAATAGCTGGCACGGGGTGAGCTACAGCCTCAGCTACAGCATGAACAAAAACACCCAGGACAGCGATGAAGACGGTAACGAGGTGACAAACGACAACCAGTTCTCGCTGAGCGTCTCGGTGCCGCTGGACCGCTGGATGCATAACACCTGGGCCACCTACAACCTGAACAACACCAAAGACGGCACGACGCAGAACATCGGCCTGAACGGCACGGCGATGAAAGAGGACAACCTGAACTGGAACATCCAGGAAGGGCTGAGCAGCACCGGCAGCGGTAACTCCACCAGCATCAACGCCGATTACAAAGCGACCTATGGCGAAGTGAGCGCAGGCGTCAGTCAGGATAAGTATCAGCAGACCCTGAACGTCGGTTTGCAGGGCGGCGTGGTTGCCCATGCGAACGGAATAACCCTGAGCCAGCCGCTCGGTGACACCATCGCGCTGGTGAAAGCGCCGGGCACGCACGGAACCCATATCACAAACCAGACGGGCGTCGAGACCGACTTCCGCGGCTACACCGTCGTGCCGTTTGTTACCGCGTATCGCCGCAACACCATCGCGCTGGATACCGAAACGCTACCGGACAACGCCGACGTCACCCACGCGGCGCAGATCGTGACGCCAACCCGCGGGGCCGTGGTGCGCGCCAGCTTTAATACCCGCGTGGGTAACCGCGTCCTGATGACGCTTATGCAAAAGGGTAAACCGCTGCCCTTCGGCGCAACGGTCACCACCGAGGATAAGGACAGCGAATTTATTGTCGGCAATGACGGTCAGACCTACCTCTCGGGTCTGCCACAGCAAGGGCATCTCAACGTTTCCTGGGGACAGGAGGCGAGCGAGCACTGCGTCGCTGACTATGCGCTAACGGATGAGAAAGAGAAAACCAGCATCATTAACGCTGCCGCGCAGTGTCACTGATCCACCGTTCAGGCTAACGATTATGCAAATGATTAAACAGTGCTTTTTCTTACTGGTTCTGGGAACCGCCGCGTTATTTATGCCGCATGCGAAGGCGACATGCACCACGCCGGATCTGCCCAAAATGATTAACGTGGCCTCTATCTCCGTTCCCACGACGCTGGCCGTTGGCGAAACGATCCCGGGTACAGAGCAGAGCGTTCATGTTGCCGGGCACTGCGATCAGAGTATCGACAGCGGACTGGAAATTGTCTCGTGTTACTACGGTACCGGAGCGGAAATTCCGGGGCTGAAGGGAGTATACGAATCCGGCGTACCGGGTGTCGGGGTCGCATTGATGAACGATCAGGGTCAGCGAATCAGCGGAGCAGGCGGAGTACAGTGCGATTCACGCGGAACGCCTGTTGGCTATGTTTCTGGCGATGGCACACAGTCGTTTAACTTCGACGTCACGCTTGAACTGGTCAAAACAAGCGACGCCGTGACCTCCGGCACGCTGGTGCAGTCTCAGACCGAATTCGGCATTGGCGTTTTCGGTCACGAAGGGATCGGCAGCCCTAACCATATTGCGTATGCAGGTAACGTCATTTTGCATCAGGTCACCTGCTCTGTTTCGCCAAAAAATCTCACCGTTAATTTGGGTGATTTTCCCGTCAGTGATTTTATGAGCGTGGGTTTTTTATCCAGCCCCGCTCAAACGTTTAAAATCACCGTTAACTGTGACACAACCGTTCAGCCTGAGCTAAAAATCACCAGTGCTAACGGCTACGAGACGGCATTCGAGGGGGTGATCAAACTGACGAAGCAGACAGGCATGGCAACGGGCGTCGGGGTGAGAATGCTGTTTGATGACCGCATTGCGACCTTTGATACCTACGTCAACACTCAAAGCCAGGCCGTTGCCAATGAAACGCTGGAGATCCCCTTTCAGGTTCGCTACGAGCAGATCAACGATGTGGTGACGCCCGGCCCCGCCAACACCGTAGCAACCATCACTCTCGCCTATAAGTGACCAACATGAAAAAGACAATCGCGTTTCTGACGATGGGCTTACTGGCCCAGGCCCACGCAGACGATATTCAGATCCAGATGACGGGAAATATTTACGCCAATACCTGCATCATTGACAGCGCCAGCCGCAACCTGACGGTGGACTTAGGCCAGACGGTGTCGGGCAGTTTTAAAGACGTGGGGGATACCGGCGAGTGGAAAGACTTTTCCCTGTCAGTATCGCACTGTCCTGCCACGCTGGCGCTTGCCACGGCCTTTTTCTATGGCCAGGCAGACAGCGTGCATCCGACCAAATTTGCCAATATCGGCAGCGCAAAGGGGCTGGCGCTGGAGCTGGCAGACCGGCAGGACAAAATACTGATTGCCCCGCAGGCCGCCTTTAACGCCGCCATCAATCCGAGCGACCACACGGCAACCTTTCCCCTGTCCGCGCGCTACTACGCCACCTCAATGCCCGTCACTGCCGGGACGTTCAGCAGCGTGATTCAGGTGACATTCACTTACCAGTAGGACCGCGCCTCTTTGCACGGATGCTTTTTGTACGCCCGGCAGAGGGTTTTGCCGGGCGTTTTTTTACCTCCGGCACTTCTGGCTGCTCAATCGGGAAGATCGGCAGCGCATTCAGCAGCCGTTGGCCGTAGTTTTTGGTGAGCAGTCGTTTGTCATAAATCACCACCTCGCCCCAACAGCCGTGGCTACGGATCAAACGCCCGACCTGCTGAATAAGGTTAAACGACGCCGCAGGCAGGCTTTGCACTTCAAACGGATAACGGTTCAGGCTTTTCAGCCATTCGCCTTCGGTGATCACCACCGGGCTGTCGATGGGCGGGAAGGCAATTTTGTGGATATGCACCTGCGTCAGGTAGTCACCTTTCAAATCAAGCCCTTCCGCAAAGGACTGTAACCCCACCAGCACGCTGCGCTCGCCGTTATCAATGCGTTTACGGTGGGTTTCCACCAGCCGATAGCGCGGCTGATCGCCCTGCACCAGCAGGAGCAAGCGCAGATCGGTGACGTGCTCCAGGAAGCGTTGCATCGCGCGGCCGCTGGCAAACAGCACCAGCATACCGGGGTATTTTTTACTCTCAACCTGCTCGCGGAAGTAGGCCGCCATTTCCGCAATATGCTGCTCTTCGTTATCGATAAGCGGCTCATAGTTCATGCGCGGGATCACCAGCTTGCCCTGCTCACAGTGGTTGAACGGCGAGTCCAGGGCCACAAAACGGTCCCCCGCTTTCTCTTTCAGGCCGCTCATTTCCTGCAACCTTGAGAAGCTGTTCAGTGAACGCAGGGTCGCCGATGTCACTACCACGTGCGGCACGCTGCGCCAGATCAGCTTTTCCAGCTGATCGGCCACGCGGATGCCCACGCAGTGGAAGAAAAGATGTACCTGCCCGTCTCGCACTTCGCGGGTGGCCCACTTTGTCACCGGCGCGCCGGACGCCTGCGCCATTGAGGCCAGCCGCCAGAGTTTGCTCTGCGCCTCAAACATGCCCAGCGCGCGGTTCATTTGCAGCAGAATGCGGTGCAAACGCACCACGTCATGGGTACCGGTTTTCTCGCTGAGATCGTTTAAGAACATCTCCGCCAGCCCGCGCAGCTTTTCAAGGTGCTTCGCCAGCTGCTGACAAATTTCCATCACTTCCTGCGGCAACTCCCCCATCGCAAAGCGGTGTTCCGCCTCCTGGGTGGCGGGGAGATACAGGTTAAGAATGTTATTCAGCGAGGCGATGAGGCCGTACACCTCTTCACAGTGCTCGCTCAACCGCTCCGGAACCGCCAGCGGCGGCGTGGTTTTCGGGCGGAACTGCTCCATGCAAGTTGCCACCAGCTTACAGAACAGATCCAGTTGCAGGCGAAACCACGGGGCGGTAATTTCCGCGCTCATCTCCAGCGCATCCCGCGCCACGTCGGGCAGATGATGACCTTCATCGAGCACCAGCAGCAGGTTTTTGGGCTCCGGCAGGACCGCTTCACTCTCCAGTGCGGCCATCACCAGCGCATGGTTGGCGACAACCACCTCCGCTTCCTGAATCTCACGCCGGGCAACAAAGAAAGGGCATTCGCGGTAGTAGTGACAGTTGCGGTTCAGGCAGCTCGCTTTATCGGTGCTGAGCCTGCGCCACAGGTCGTCGCCGATCGCCTGGCTGGTGTGATCCCGCAGGCCGTCCCACCTGTAGCTGTCGAGATCGGCCTTCAGCTTTGCGCACTGCTCCTGCTCCGCCTTGTTGTTTGGCGTCAGCTCGTCATCAAGAAACGCGAGCAGATCCTGCTGGGCGGGTTCACTGCTGGCCAGCGCCGCCAGATTGCGCGGGCAGACGTAGCGCCCGCGACCAAAGGCGGCGGTGAAGCGTAAATCGGGGATAATTTTGCGCAGCAGCGGCAAATCTTTGCTGAAGATCTGATCCTGCAAGGCCACGTTGGCGGTGCTGACCACCAGCGTTTTGTCCTCCTCCCGCGCGATGGCGATGCCGGGAATGAGATACGACAGGGTTTTCCCGACGCCGGTCGGGGCTTCAATCGCCAGATGTCGCCCGTCGTCCCCGGCGAGCGTTTTTGCCACGTCGGCAATCATCTGCCGCTGCGGCGCTCGGGGGATAAAATCGGGGATCTGCTGCTGTAGCGCCTTATACCAGGCGCCTATTTGCGCTTTCAGCGCAGCGGTTAAAGCCATCGGAAAACCTGAAATACTGTATAAACAGCCACTATTGTGGCACTTTCTCTCCGCTGCCGCAAAAAGAAAAGCCCGGCTTTACGACCGGGCTTCCAGATTACTGCGGGTTAGCAGGTTTACGCGGGCGGCGTCGGCGCTGCCCCTCGCCTGCCGGTTTCCCTTCGCCGCTACGCCACGGGTTTTCACCGGCTGGTTTGCTGTCGTTATTACGACGCGGCGGTTTGCCCGAAGATTTCGGCGCGCCACCTTCTGAACGACGCGGCTGCTGACCGCGACCACCGCCGCCCTGACCGCGTCCGCCACCCTGACGACCGTTCTGAATTGGCTCGGCTTTGATCGACGGGTCCACTTCATAGCCCGGGGTTTCAATGCGCGGGATCTCTTTCTTCAGCAGGCGTTCAATGTCGCGTAGAAGCTTGTGTTCATCCACGCAAACCAGAGAGAGCGCTTCCCCGGTTGCCGCCGCACGGCCGGTACGGCCGATACGGTGAACGTAATCTTCCGGCACGTTTGGCAGCTCGTAGTTCACCACGTGCGGCAGCTCTTCGATATCCAGACCGCGTGCGGCGATGTCGGTCGCCACCAGCACGCGAATGTCGCCAGATTTAAAGTCCGCCAGCGCGCGGGTACGCGCGCCCTGGCTCTTGTTGCCGTGGATCGCCGCGCTGCGGATGCCGTCTTTATTCAGCTGTTCCGCCAGGTGGTTGGCGCCGTGCTTGGTGCGGGTAAAGACCAGCACCTGCTGCCAGTTGCCCTGGCCGATCATCTGGGAGAGCAGTTCCCGCTTGCGCTTCTTATCTACAAAGTGCACGTGCTGCGTCACCTGCTCGGAGGCGGTGTTGCGGCGCGCGACTTCCACTTCCAGCGGGTTATGCAGCAGCTTTTCCGCCAGCGCCTTGATCTCGTCGGAGAAGGTCGCGGAGAAGAGCAGGTTCTGACGACGCGTCGGCAGCTTCGCCAGCACGCGACGAATGTCGTGGATGAAGCCCATGTCCAGCATACGGTCGGCTTCGTCCAGCACCAGGATTTCGATGTTATCGAGCTTCACCGCGTTCTGGTGTTCCAGATCCAGCAGACGTCCCGGTGTTGCCACCAGCACGTCCACGCCGCCGCGCAGCTTCATCATCTGCGGGTTAATGCTTACCCCGCCGAAAACTACCAGCGAACGAATGTTGAGGTAGCGGCTGTATTCACGCACGTTCTCGCCAATCTGGGCCGCCAGCTCGCGGGTTGGGGTGAGGATCAGCGCACGCACCGGACGACGGCCTTTGGCGTGCGGCTGGTTTTTTACCAACAGCTCCAGCAGCGGCAGGGTAAAGCCCGCGGTCTTACCGGTACCGGTCTGCGCGCTTGCCATCAGGTCACGGCCCTGCAAAACGGCCGGAATGGCCTGCTGCTGGATAGGGGTTGGCTCAACGTAGCCCTGCTCTGCGATGGCGCGCAGAATTTCCGGGTTCAGACCAAGGGAATCAAAAGACATAAAAACTCCGAACCGCCCCGACCATCACAGGTGTAGTTTTCAGGGAGATATAACGAATAGAAGGACAAAAACCACAATGTCGCGAAGGTGCGGAGTGTAGCAGCTTTTGTGACGTGGCGCATAAAATATCCCCGGCGATGACTCGACGTTTGCGCAAATCAGGCATAATCTTAATCAATCGATTGATTAATTTTTAATGCTGCTATGAATACAACCCCAACGACAACCAAAGGCGAACAGGCGAAAAGTCAGCTTATCGCCGCCGCGCTGGCGCAGTTTGGCGAGTATGGTCTGCATGCCACCACGCGGGATATCGCCGCTCAGGCCGGGCAGAATATTGCGGCCATCACCTACTATTTTGGCTCAAAAGAGGATTTATACCTCGCCTGCGCCCAGTGGATCGCGGATTTTATCGGCACCAGCTTTCGCCCGCACGTGGAAGAAGCCACCGCGCTGTTCAGCCAGCCAGAGCCTGACCGGGCTGCCATCCGCCAGCTGATCCTTAACGCCTGTCACAACATGATCCGCCTGCTGACGCACGACGATACGCTGAACCTGAGCAAATTTATCTCCCGCGAGCAGCTCTCCCCCACTGCCGCGTACCAGCTGGTGCACGATCAGGTGATCGCCCCGATGCACAGCCATCTGACCCGGCTGATCGCCGCCTATACCGGACGGGACGCCAGCGATACCGACACCATTTTGCATACCCACGCCCTGCTGGGCGAAGTGCTCGCCTTCCGTCTGGGGCGTGAGACCATCCTGTTACGTACGGGCTGGACACAATTCGATGAGGATAAAGCCGCGCAAATTAGCCAGGTCATTACCTGTCACGTTGATCTGATCCTGCAAGGCTTAACGCAAAGGAGCCAGAAGTCATGAAAAAACCTGTCGCCATCATTCTGGTGGTTGTTGTCTTGCTTGCCGCGGGAACAGGCGGCTGGCTGTGGTATCAGAGCCAGCAGGATCGTGGCCTGACGCTGTATGGCAACGTGGATATCCGCACCGTGAACATGAGCTTCCGCGTTGGCGGACGGCTGGCCTCGCTGAACGTTGACGAAGGCGATGCCATCAAAGCCGGGCAGACGCTGGGGATGCTGGACAAAGCCCCGTTTGAGAACGCGCTGATGCAGGCAAAAGCAGGCGTCTCCGTCGCACAGGCGCAATACGACCTGATGCTGGCGGGCTATCGCGACGAAGAGATCTCCCAGGCGGCCGCTGCCGTTAAGCAGGCAAAAGCCGCCTATGACTATGCGCAGAATTTTTATAACCGTCAGCAAGGCTTATGGAAAAGCCGTACTATTTCCGCCAACGACCTGGAAAATGCGCGCTCATCCCGCGACCAGGCACAGGCGACGCTGAAATCTGCCCAGGATAAGCTAAGCCAGTACCGCACCGGTAACCGTGCGCAGGACATTGCCCAGGCGAAGGCCAGCCTTGAGCAGGCGCAGGCGCAGTTAGCCCAGGCGGAGCTGGATCTGCACGACACCACGTTAATCGCCCCGTCTGACGGCACGCTGATGACCCGCGCCGTGGAGCCGGGCAGCATGCTCAGCGCGGGCAGCACCGTGTTAACGCTCTCCTTAACCCGTCCGGTGTGGGTGCGCGCTTACATTGATGAGCCGAATCTTGGCCAGATGCAGCCGGGCCGCGAACTGCTGCTCTATACCGACGGTCGCCCGGACAAGCCGTATCACGGCAAAGTGGGCTTCGTCTCTCCTACCGCCGAGTTCACGCCAAAAACCGTTGAAACCCCGGACCTGCGTACCGACCTGGTGTATCGCCTGCGCATCATCGTCACCGATGCGGACGACGCGCTGCGTCAGGGCATGCCTGTTACCGTGACCTTAAACGACGGGGAACGACATGAATGACGCGGTTATCCAGCTCAACAATCTGGTCAAACGCTTCCCGGGAATGGCTAAACCGGCGGTCGCACCGCTGAATTGTACGATTCAGAAAGGCTATGTGACCGGGCTGGTGGGGCCGGACGGCGCGGGTAAAACCACGCTGATGCGGATGCTGGCGGGATTGCTGAAGCCGGATGAAGGCAGTGCCAGCGTGCTTGGCCTCGATCCGATCAAAGACGACGCGGCGCTCCACGGCATACTCGGCTATATGCCGCAGAAGTTTGGTCTGTACGAAGACCTGACGGTGATGGAAAACCTCAACCTGTACGCCGACCTGCGCAGCGTCACCGGCGAAACCCGGGAGAAAACCTTCGAGCGCCTGCTGGCGTTCACCTCCCTCGGCCCGTTCACCGAACGGCTGGCGGGCAAACTTTCCGGCGGGATGAAGCAGAAGCTGGGGCTGGCCTGCACGCTGGTGGGCGAACCGAAGGTGCTGTTGCTGGATGAACCCGGCGTCGGCGTGGACCCGATTTCCCGCCGTGAACTGTGGCAGATGGTGCACGAGCTGGCGGGTGACGGCATGCTGATCCTCTGGAGTACCTCATACCTTGATGAAGCAGAACAGTGCCGCGACGTGCTGCTGATGAATGAAGGCGAACTGCTCTATCAGGGCGAACCCACCGAGCTGACGCAAACCATGGCCGGGCGAAGTTTTCTGCTGCACAGCGCGCAGGAATCCAACCGCACGCTGCTGCAACGGGTGCTGAAGCTGCCCCAGGTGAGCGACGGGATGATTCAGGGCCGTTCGGTGCGCGTGATCCTCAAAAAAGAGGCCACCGCCGACGATATCCGGCGTGCGCAGGGGATGCCTGAGATCGACATGACAGAGACCTCGCCGCGCTTTGAAGATGCGTTTATCGATCTGCTGGGCGGGGCGGGAACCTCAGAATCACCGCTTGGCGCCATACTGCACACGGTGGAAGGTACGCCGGGCGAAACGGTCATTGAAGCGAAATCGCTCACCAAAAAATTCGGCGATTTCGCCGCCACCGATAACGTCAATTTTGCCGTGAAGCGCGGCGAGATATTTGGCCTGCTCGGGCCGAACGGCGCAGGGAAATCCACCACCTTTAAAATGATGTGCGGCCTGCTGGTACCAACCTCCGGCAAAGCGCTGGTGCTGAACATGGATCTCAAAGTCAGCTCCGGCAAGGCGCGCCAGCACCTGGGCTATATGGCGCAGAAGTTTTCGCTCTACGGCAACCTGACGGTGGAGCAAAATCTGCGATTTTTCTCCGGCGTCTACGGCCTGCGGGGACGGGCACAGAATGAGAAGATCGGCCGCATGTGCGACGCCTTCGGCCTGACCGATATCGCCTCACACGCTACCGACGCTCTGCCGCTTGGCTTCAAACAGCGGCTGGCGCTGGCCTGCTCACTGATGCACGAGCCGGATATCCTGTTTCTTGATGAACCGACTTCAGGCGTGGATCCCCTCACCCGCCGTGAATTCTGGTTGCATATCAATAGCATGGTGGAAAAAGGCGTGACCGTGATGGTCACCACCCACTTTATGGACGAGGCGGAGTATTGCGACCGTATCGGGCTGGTCTATCGCGGCAAGCTGATTGCCCACGGCACGCCGGATGACCTGAAAGCGCAGGCCGCCGACGACGCGCAGCCAGACCCGACCATGGAGCAGGCGTTTATCACCCTCATTCACGACTGGGATAAGGAGAATACTCATGCGCAGTAACGCCCTCTCCTGGCGCCGGGTGCGCGCCCTGTGCGTTAAAGAGACGCGTCAGATCGTGCGCGATCCCAGCAGCTGGCTGATTGCGGTGGTGATCCCCCTGCTGCTGCTGTTTATTTTCGGCTACGGGATTAACCTCGATTCCAGCAAGCTGCGGGTCGGGATTTTGCTGGAGCAGCAGAGCGAAGAGGCGCTGGACTTCACCCACGCCATGACCGGCTCGCCCTACATCGATGCCACCATCAGCGACAGCCGGCAGGAACTGATCCAGAAAATGCAGGCCGGAAAAATTCGCGGTCTGATCGTCATTCCGGTCGATTTTGCCGCTAACATGGCACGCCCGGGCGCCGATGCGCCAATTCAGGTGATCACCGACGGCAGCGAGCCGAACACCGCGAACTTTGTGCAGGGTTACGCGGAGGGGATCTGGCAGCTCTGGCAGATGCAGCGCGCCGAAGACCGGGGGGAGGAGTTTGAACCGCTGATTGACGTGCAGACACGCTACTGGTTTAACCCCGCCGCCATCAGCCAGCACTTTATTATTCCGGGCGCGGTAACGATTATTATGACGGTGATCGGCGCGATTCTGACCTCGCTGGTGATCGCCCGCGAATGGGAGCGCGGCACCATGGAGGCGCTGCTTTCAACTGAAGTGACGCGCGTCGAGCTGCTGCTGTGCAAGCTTATTCCCTACTACTTCCTCGGCATGCTGGCGATGCTGCTCTGCATGCTGGTGTCCGTCTTTATCCTCGGCGTGCCGTACCGCGGCTCGCTGGTGGTGCTGTTCTTTATCACAAGCCTGTTTTTACTCAGCACGCTGGGGATGGGGCTGCTCATCTCCACCATCACCCGCAACCAGTTTAACGCCGCGCAGGTGGCGCTGAACGCCGCTTTTCTGCCGTCGATAATGCTCTCCGGGTTTATCTTCCAGATAGACAGTATGCCTGCCGTCATCCGCGCCGTGACCTACATTATCCCGGCGCGCTACTTCGTGAGCACGCTGCAAAGCCTTTTCCTGGCGGGGAATATTCCGGTGGTGCTGATTATCAACACGCTGTTTTTAATGGCGTCGGCGTTGATGTTTATCGGGTTGACGTGGATGAAAACCAAACGGCGGTTAGATTAAGGAGCGCGCATGTTTCACCGTTTATGGACGTTAATACGCAAAGAGCTGCAATCCCTGCTGCGCGAGCCGCAAACCCGCGCCATTCTGGTGTTGCCGGTGCTGATCCAGGTTTTACTGTTCCCGTTTGCCGCCACCCTTGAGGTGACCAACGCCACCATTGCCATTTACAACGAAGACAACGGCAAACACTCCGTCGAGCTGACGCAGCGCTTTGCGCGTGCGAAAGCCTTTACCCACATCCTGCTGCTGAAAAGCCCGCAGGACATTCAGCCCACCATCGACACGCAAAAAGCGCTGCTGCTGGTGCGCTTCCCGGCGGATTTCTCCCGCAATCTGGATACCTTCCAGACCGCGCCGATGCAGCTGATCCTCGACGGGCGTAACTCCAACAGCGCCCAGATCGCAGCCAACTACCTCCAGCAGGTGGTGAAGGATTACCAGCAGGAGCTGATGGACGGCAAACCGAAGCCCAACAACAGCGAACTGGTGGTGCGCAATTGGTATAACCCAAATCTGGACTACAAGTGGTTTGTGGTGCCGTCGCTGATCGCCATGATCACCACCATCGGGGTGATGATCGTCACCTCCCTCTCCGTCGCTCGCGAGCGCGAACAGGGCACGCTGGATCAGCTGCTGGTCTCTCCGCTCGCCACCTGGCAAATTTTCGTCGGCAAAGCGGTGCCGGCGCTAATTGTCGCCACCTTCCAGGCCACCATCGTGCTGGGGGTGGGAATTTGGGCCTACCAGATCCCGTTCGCCGGATCGCTGGCGCTGTTTTACTTCACGATGGTGATTTACGGGCTGTCGCTGGTGGGGTTTGGGCTGCTGATCTCCGCACTATGCTCAACGCAGCAGCAGGCGTTTATTGGGGTGTTTGTCTTTATGATGCCGGCGATTTTGCTTTCTGGGTACGTTTCGCCAGTGGAGAACATGCCGGTGTGGTTACAGGATTTGACGTGGATAAACCCGATTCGTCACTTCACGGATATCACCAAGCAGATCTATCTGAAGGATGCGAGTCTGGATATTGTGTGGGGAAGTTTGTGGCCGCTACTGGTCATCGCGGCCACTACGGGCTCAGTGGCCTATGCGATGTTTAGACGGAACATCGCGTAGCTTTTTCTCTTTGGTGAGCAACGACACCACCGCGGGTCCTGCGAGGATAGCCAGACCCGCCAGGGCCAGCAGCAGGTTGTTTTGCAGCACGCGTGACAACAGCCACAGGACGATCATTGCCGCACCAAAATACCAGGTGGTGGTGAGCTCTTCGAGCACATCTCCCACTTCGCGCCAGCGCGCGTCGTGATGACGCTGTAAAAACAGCATCGACAGCACGGTCACGCCGTAAACCACGCATAACCCTAAGCCAACACGCACCAGCGTGCCGCTCATCCAGCCCATCACCAGTACGGCCACGACCAGTAAATGCAACATTATCTGCCAGCAACTCAAACCGGTTGCGACACGAACGCGTTGTTGCCACTTCATGGCTTCTCTCCTGAAGGATTTTTCTCTGCTAATTCAGACTACCGCACTTTACGGAAAATTCCGTAACGCCGCATCTTTTTGTGACGCCTACTACACTTTATTTTCATCGGGATAGTCACCCAGGAAGGTGTTTATGAGCAAAAAAACGCAGCATTTCTCGCTTAAGGTGCTGACGATAAACATTCATAAGGGCTTCACAGCATTTAACCGCCGCTTCATTTTACCGGAGCTGCGCGACGCGGTGCGCACCGTCAGCGCCGATATTGTCTGCCTCCAGGAGGTCATGGGCGCGCATGAAGTGCACCCGATGCATTTCGAAAACTGGCCCGACACGCCCCACTACGAGTTTCTGGCGGATACCATGTGGAGCGATTACGCCTACGGGCGCAATGCGGTCTACCCGGAGGGGCATCACGGTAACGCGGTGCTGTCGCGTTTTCCTATCGAGCATTATGAGAACCGGGACGTCTCCGTTGGCGAGAGTGAAAAACGCGGGCTGTTATACTGTCGTATCACCCCCCCAGAGCTCGATTTTCCCATTCATGTAGGCTGTGTTCATCTTGGCCTGCGTGAAGCCCACCGTCAGGCCCAGCTACAGATGCTGGCAGACTGGACAAATGCGCTGCCGGAGGGCGAGCCCGTGGTGGTGGCCGGTGATTTCAACGACTGGCGACAGCGTGCCAACCATCCGCTGAAGGTGAATGCGGGGCTGGAGGAGATTTTTACCCGCGCACGCGGTCGTCCCGCGCGAACGTTTCCGGTGCGCTTCCCCCTGCTGCGCCTTGACCGCATCTACGTAAAAAATGCCCACGCCAGTAGCCCGACGGCGCTGGCCTTGCTCAACTGGCGACATCTCTCCGACCATGCCCCACTCAGCGCGGAGATCCACTTATGAAATGCACATGGCAGGAAGGTAACCGTATTACGCTGCTGGAAAATGGCGATAACTATTATCCGGCGGTTTTTGAGGCGATTAGCCACGCACAGCAGAAAGTCTTTCTGGAAACGTTTATCTGGTTTGAAGATGACGTGGGCAGGCAGTTGCATAGCGCACTGCTGCATGCCGCTCGTCGCGGTATAAAAATCGAGGTCCTGCTCGACGGATATGGTTCGCCGGATCTCAGCGACGAATTTGTTAACGAGCTCACCGCCGCAGGGGTGGTGTTCCGCTATTACGATCCCGGCCCGCGTCTGTTCGGCATGCGCACCAACCTGTTCCGCCGTATGCACCGCAAAATTGTGGTGGTGGATGAAACGGTGGCCTTCGTGGGCGGCATTAACTACTCCGCCGAGCATATGTCGGATTACGGTCCCGAAGCGAAACAGGACTACGCGATCCGTATCGAAGGGCCGGTAGTGCAGGACATCCAGCTGTTCGTGCTGGAAAACTTACCCGGCAAGGAGGCCGTCCGCCGCTGGTGGCGACGCCGTCACCGCCCGGAGGAGAACCGCAAGCCCGGCGAGGCGCAGGCCCTGTTCGTCTGGCGTGATAACGAGGAGCATCGGGACGATATCGAGCGTCATTACCTGAAGATGCTGGCGAACGCGAAGCGCGAGGTGATTATCGCCAACGCCTATTTCTTCCCCGGTTACCGGATTTTGCATGCCATGCGCAACGCGGCCCGACGCGGCGTGAGCGTGAAGCTTATCGTGCAGGGTGAGCCCGATATGCCGATTGTGAAGGTGGGCGCGCGTCTGCTCTATCGCTATCTGGTCAAAAGCGGCGTGCAGATCTATGAATATCGCCGCCGCCCGCTGCACGGCAAAGTCGCCGTGATGGATGACCACTGGGCGACCGTCGGCTCCAGCAACCTCGATCCGCTGAGCTTATCGCTGAATCTGGAAGCGAACCTCATCATCCACGATCGCCAGTTTAATCACACCCTGCGCGATAACCTTCAGGGTCTTATTAATAAAGACTGCGTGCGTGTGGATGAGTCCATGGTGCCGAAACGGAGCTGGTGGAACGTGGGCATCGGCGTGGTGGTGTTCCACTTCCTGCGCCACTTCCCGGCCATGGTGGGCTGGCTGCCCGCGCATACGCCGAAACTGGCGCTGGTGGATCCGCCTGTGCAACCCGAAATGGAAACCCAGGACCGCGTAGAGGCGGAAGATGGAGGGAAAACCTGATGTCGAAATCTCATCCTCGCTGGCGGCTGGCGAAAAAAATCCTGACCTGGCTGTTCTTTATTGCCGTCGCGGTCCTGCTGGTGGTGTATGCCCAGAAGGTGGACTGGGAAGAGGTGTGGAAAGTTATTCGCAACTACAACCGGACAGTCCTGCTGGGTGCCGTTGGGCTGGTGATTGTGAGCTACCTGATGTACGGCTGCTATGACCTGCTGGGACGCGCCTACTGCGGGCATAAGCTTGCCAAACGGCAGGTTATGCTGGTGTCATTCATCTGCTACGCCTTTAACCTGACGCTGAGCACCTGGGTGGGCGGGATTGGTATGCGCTATCGCCTGTACTCCCGCCTTGGCTTACCGGGCGGCACCATTACGCGTATTTTCTCCTTAAGCATAACCACCAACTGGCTGGGGTATATTCTGCTGGGCGGGGTGATTTTCACCATCGGCGTGGTGCAGCTGCCTGCGCACTGGTACATCGATGAGGCCACTCTGCGCATTCTGGGCATCGTACTGCTGCTGATCATCGCGGCCTACCTGTGGGCCTGCGCCTTTGCCAAACGTCGTCACATGACCATTAAAGGCCAGAAGCTGGTGCTGCCGTCATGGAAGTTTGCCGTCCTGCAAATGGTGGTTTCCAGCGCCAACTGGATGGCGATGGGGGCTATTATCTGGCTGTTAATTGGCGAAGATGTGAATTACTTCTTCGTGCTGGGCGTGTTGCTGGTAAGCAGTATTGCCGGGGTGATTGTGCATATTCCGGCGGGTATTGGCGTACTGGAAGCGGTGTTTATCGCGCTGCTTGCGGGGGAGCATGTGTCTCACGGGACGATTATCGCCGCCCTGCTCGCGTACCGCATGATCTACTACTTCCTGCCGCTGGCGCTGGCAACGGTCTGTTATCTGGTGCTGGAGAGTCGGGCGAAGAAGCTGCGCGCGAAGAACGAGAAGGCGATGGCAAAATAAAAGCAAAACGGCAACTTCGTTGCCGTTTTTAGGGTTTGTTCCCTCTCCCTGTGGGAGAGGGTCAGGGTGAGGGCATCAGACAGCGCCACCCTCACTAACGACGGTTGCCGAAGATACGCAGCAGCATCAGGAACAGGTTGATGAAGTCCAGATAAAGCGTCAACGCGCCCAGAATCGAGTATTTGCGCAGGTTTGAACTGTCACGAACATCAATTTGTTCACCGATGTTTTTCAGCTTCTGGGTGTCGTAGGCGGTTAAGCCCACGAAGATCACCACCCCGATATAGGTCACCGCCCACATCAGCGCGTCACTTTTCAGCCACAGGTTCACCAGCGACGCCAGCACAATCCCAATCAGCCCCATAAACAGCATGTTGCCGAAGCCGCTCAGGTCACGTTTGGTGGTGTAACCGTACAGGCTCATCACACCGAACATCCCGCCGGTCACCACAAAGGTGCTGGCGATGGAGGAGTAGGTGTAAACGATGAAAATACTGGAAAGCGTCAGCCCGGTCAGCGCCGAATAGAGCATAAACAGCGTGGTCGCCATACCCGAGCTGAGCTTGTGCACCAGCCCGGAGAGCACAAATACCAGCGCCAGTTGCGCAATAATCAGCCCAAAGAAGGTGATTTTGCTGGAGAAGATAAACATCATCAGTTCAGGCGTGTTTGCCGCATACCACGCGATAAACGCGGTAAGCAGCAGGCCAACCGTCATCCAGCCATATACCTGAGCCATGTAGGTTTGCAGCCCGCTACGGGTCTGCTGAACTATCGAATCGGAACGCGGAAATCGGTCCATGATTCACTCCTGATTAAGTAAACACACATGTTAAGACTAACACATCCACGTAAACCTGTTACCAACGGCTGGCGGCATGCTTATCGCTGTCGCGTGATTCCACCCAGCGCTCACCTTCCGGCGTCGCTTCACGTTTCCAGAACGGCGCTTTGGTTTTAAGATAATCCATGATGAACTCCCCCGCCGCAAACGCACTCCCGCGATGGGCGCTGGTGACGCCGACAAACACAATCTCTTCGCCGGGCCACATTTCGCCGATGCGATGGATAACCGTAACGCGTCCCAGCGGCCAGCGGCCTCGCGCCTCTTCGACAATGGCCGCCAGTGATTTTTCGGTCATCCCCGGATAGTGCTCCAGCGTCAGCGCTTTTACGCTGTCGCCGAGGTTGTGGTTACGCACTTTTCCGGTAAACGTCACGACCGCGCCGTCTTCATCGCGCTCTGCCAGCCAGCTGTATTCGGTACCGACGCTAAAGCGCTCAGGGCCGACCAGAATTCGGGTTTCCGTCATCTTAACCCCCTGTTACCGGCGGGAAGAAGGCCACTTCGTCCCCATCGGCCAGCGGGTGGGTCAACTCCACCAGCGTCTGATTCACGGCGGCCAGCAGTTTGCCTTCATCCAGCGCCAGCGCCCAACGGTCGCCTTGCGCCGCCAGATGCGCGCGCAGGGCGGCGACGTTTTCGAAAGAGCCGTCCAGCGTCAGGCTGTCGGTATTGACCAGCTCACGGACCTGGGCAAAAAAAAGCACCTTAATCATGGCTTTCTACCTTAAAATCGCCGGATTTGCCGCCGCTTTTTGCCAACAGACGCACCGGGCCAATCACCATATCTTTCTGCACCGCTTTACACATGTCGTAGATGGTCAGCGCCGCCACGGAGGCCGCCGTCAACGCCTCCATCTCCACGCCGGTTTTCCCGGTTAAGCGGCACAAGGACTCGATACGCACGCGATTATGCGCCGGCTGCGCCTGCAAATTTACCTCCACTTTGCTGAGCATCAGCGGATGGCAGAGCGGAATGAGGTCCCAGGTACGTTTAGCGGCCTGAATACCAGCGATACGGGCGGTGGCAAACACATCACCCTTGTGATGGCTGCCGTCGATAATCATCGCCAGCGTCTCCGGCAGCATGGTGATGAACGCTTCAGCACGCGCCTCGCGCACCGTTTCGGCTTTGGCGGAGACATCCACCATATGCGCTTCGCCAGCGGCGTTTATGTGGGTCAGTTGTGACATAGCTTATTTCTTTAAATGGGGATGGAAGTTACACGGACGGGTACGAGCATCCAGCTGCGGGGCAATAATGTTTTCCCACGCGGTGCGGCAGGCTTTGGTCGACCCCGGCATGGCGAAGATCAGCGTCTTGTTCGCCACCCCCGCGACAGCACGGGACTGAAGCGTAGAGGTACCAATCTCTTCAAACGAGAGCATGCGGAACACTTCGCCGAAGCCTTCCACTTCGCGATCGAACAGCGGGAGCAGCGCTTCCGGCGCCTGGTCGCCTGCGGTAAAGCCGGTGCCGCCAGTGATCAGCACCACCTGGACGTCATCGTTCGCAATCCACTGTGAGACCTGAGCGCGAATGGCGTAACGGTTTTCTTTGACGATCGCTTTATCAACAATCTGGTGTCCGGCTTCGTGTGCCGCCTCGCGCAGCCAGTGGCCGGAGGTATCATCCTCTTCACCACGACGTTCGGAAACGGTAAGAATAGCAATGCGTGTCGGGATAAATTCCGCGCTTACTTGACTCATCTTCTGGTTCCTTCTAAAGCCTGATTACCCGCCGATATAGGACAGGTTCTGAGTAATGCCGGTGTTGCCCTGATGCAGGAAATGGGTCTGCTTTTTGTGCGTCAGCGCCTCGGAAATGCGTGCTTCAAGCGCGTCCTGTTGAGCGTCATCTTCCAGCAAATCGCGCAGATCGACGCCGCCATCCCCGAACAGGCAAAGATGGAGCTTGCCAACGGAGGAGACACGCAGGCGGTTGCAGCTGGCACAGAAGTCTTTTTCATAGGGCATGATCAGGCCGATTTCGCCTTCATAATCCGGATGACAAAAAACCTGCGCCGGGCCATCGCTGCGCTGGCGGATCTGATGGATCCAGCCGCGTTTCAGCAGCTCGTCGCGCAACACCATGCCGGAAATATGGTGACGGCGGAACAGCTCGCTGCCCTCGCCCGTTTCCATCAGCTCGATAAAACGCAGTTGAATGGGACGGGATTTAATCCACGCCAGGAAGGTGTCCAACTGATGGTGGTTTACGTCGCGCATCAGCACCGTGTTGACTTTGACTTTTTCGAACCCGGCGGTAAACGCCGCATCGATGCCGTCCATCACCTGGCGGAACTTGTCCTGACCGGTAATGGCGTGAAACTGCCGGGCATCAAGGCTGTCCACGCTGACGTTGATCGCCGTCAGCCCCGCATCGCGCCAGTACGCCACGTCACGCGCCATGCGGTAACCGTTGGTGGTCACCGCGATCTGGCGGATACGTTCGTTTTCACGCACGGCGGCAATAATGTCAGGGAAATCACGACGCAGGGAGGGCTCTCCCCCGGTAAGACGCACTTTTTCCGTGCCGAGTTCCGAGAACGCACGCGTAACGCGGCGTACTTCATCCACGGAGAGAAAGCCATTATTGGTGACGCTGCCCGGCTTGTAGCCATCGGGCAGGCAGTAGGTGCAACGGAAGTTGCACACATCGGTAATCGACAGACGCAAGTAGTAAAACTTACGCGCGAAAGCATCAGTAAGTTGTGAAGCCATGTACACCTTTCCAGATCGGGAGGCACAGTCATTTCTTTCTGTACCCTGGTGGCAAATCCGCCACGGCCAGGGCGCCATATCTCTCGACACAGGCGCCAGGGCTAGAGTGTATGTTTTCAGTTTTGAAAACGTGGTTATGGCGATAGTAGCGTGGAAATCGCCACTTCGCCATTGTCGCTTTTCGCTATATAAATTTATACATAACGATGTTATCGTGCATTTTCACTACAGAATACGCAAAAACAGCGCTTTCGCATTGATATACGTCATTATGGATTGTGAGAGGCATCGTCTTTTAGGAGTAGTTGCGTTACTGTGACGCAAGCTTAACAGGATAAGGAATAGGTATGCGCAATCGCACTTTTGCGGATCTGGACCGCGTGGTCGCTCTTGGCGGAGGTCACGGGCTGGGACGGGTTATGTCGTCGTTATCGTCACTGGGCTCACGCCTGACGGGCATCGTGACAACAACGGACAACGGCGGCTCAACCGGGCGGATCCGACGTGCTGAAGGCGGGATAGCCTGGGGCGACATGCGCAACTGCCTCAACCAGCTCATCACTGAGCCAAGCGTGGCCTCGGCGATGTTTGAGTACCGTTTTGGCGGGAATGGCGAACTTTCAGGCCATAACCTTGGAAATCTGATGTTAAAGGCGCTGGATCACCTGAGCGTGCGCCCTCTGGAAGCGATCAATTTAATTCGTAACCTGCTAAAAGTGGATGCGTTCCTGATCCCAATGTCCGAACAGCCGGTAGATTTGATGGCGATCGATGCTGACGATCACGAAGTGTATGGTGAAGTGAATATCGACCAGCTTCTTCTGCCGCCAAAAGAGCTGATGACCTACCCCAGCGTACCCGCAACGCGTGAAGCGGTAGAAGCGATTGGCGAGGCCGATCTGATCCTGATTGGGCCGGGAAGTTTTTACACCAGCCTGATGCCGATCCTGCTGGTGAAAGAGCTGGCGCAGGCGCTGCGCAGAACGCCTGCGCCCATGGTCTATATCGGTAATTTAGGCCGCGAACTCAGCCCGGCGGCGGCAAGCCTGTCGCTGGCGGATAAGCTGGACCTGATGGAACAGTACGTTGGTAAGAAAATTATCGATGGTGTCGTGGTCGGACCGAAAGTGGATGTATCAGGGATTGGCGATCGCGTGGTGGTACAGGAGCCGCTGGAAGCCAGCGATATTAAATATCGCCACGACCGCCATCTGCTACGCGAGGCGCTGGAGAAGGCGATTCAGGCATTAGGTTAGGTTCGTTTTGTGCGGCCTGATGCCCACACCCCGGCCCTCTCCCACAGGGAGAGGGAGAAAACGCCACCGGGCAAAAAATTCACGATGCCGCAATAAACAGATCCCGCAGCTGATGCAGCTGATCGCGGATTTGCGCAGCCTCTTCGAACTCCAGGTTCTGCGCATGCTGCATCATCTGCCCTTCCAGCTCGTGGATCTTCTGCTGCAACGCTTTCGGCGTCAGCGCGACGGTATCCTCTTCCACCACTGAACGGGCCTTGCCGCGGCCTTTCGCTTTGGTCTTCGCAATGTTCTGACCCAGCGCCAGGATATCCACCACCTTCTTGTTCAGCCCCTGCGGCGTGATGCCGTGCTCTTCGTTATAGCGCTGCTGCTTCTCGCGACGACGTTCCGTTTCGCCAATCGCTTTGGCCATCGACGGGGTGATTTTATCCCCGTACAGGATCGCCTTCCCGTTGACGTTACGCGCGGCGCGGCCAATGGTCTGGATCAGCGAGCGCTCGGAACGCAGGAAGCCCTCTTTGTCCGCGTCCAGAATCGCCACCAGCGACACCTCCGGCATATCCAGACCTTCTCGCAGAAGGTTAATTCCTACCAGCACGTCGAACTCGCCCAGACGCAGATCGCGGATGATCTCCATACGCTCCACGGTATCGATATCCGAGTGCAGATACCGCACCTTCTCGCCGTGTTCTTCCAGATACTCCGTCAAATCTTCCGCCATACGTTTGGTGAGCGTGGTAACCAGCACGCGCTCGTTGATGGCGGAACGGGCACGTATTTCCGAGAGCAGATCGTCCACCTGCGTCGCCACCGGACGCACCTCGATAATCGGATCCAGCAGCCCGGTCGGACGCACCACCTGGTCCACCACGTCATCACCGGATTTTTCCAGCTCGTAGTTGCCCGGCGTCGCCGATACGTAGATGGTCTGCGGAGCAAGCGCCTCAAATTCTTCAAACTTCATCGGACGGTTGTCCAGCGCTGACGGCAGTCGGAACCCGTACTCCACCAGCGTCTCTTTACGCGCGCGGTCACCGCGGTACATCCCGCCGATCTGGGGGATCGTAACGTGTGATTCGTCGATCACCAGCAGGCCGTCCGCCGGAAGGTAGTCAAACAGCGTCGGCGGCGCTTCGCCCGGCCCGCGCCCGGATAGGTAGCGCGAGTAGTTTTCGATGCCGGAGCAGTAGCCCAGCTCGTTCATCATCTCCAGATCGAACTGGGTACGCTGGCTCAGGCGTTGCTCTTCCAGCAGCTTATTGTTCGCCAGCAGCACCTTGCGGCGGTCCGCCAGCTCAATTTTGATCTCTTCCATCGCCTGCACGATACGCTCGCGTGGCGTCACGTAGTGCGTTTTCGGGTAGATGGTGAAGCGCTGGATCACCGACTCGACGTGACCGGTCAACGGATCGAACAGCGACAGGCGTTCAACCTCTTCGTCGAACAGCTCCACGCGCAGCGCCATGTCGTCCGATTCCGCCGGGAAGATATCAATCACCTCGCCGCGCACGCGGAAGGTCCCGCGCTGGAACGCCTGATCGTTACGGGTGTACTGCAACTCCGCCAGACGGCGCAAAATCGCCCGCTGATCGATGATCATCCCCTGCGTCAGGTGCAGCATCATCTTGAGATAGAGATCCGGATCGCCCAGGCCGTAGATCGCCGACACCGAGGCCACCACCACCACATCACGACGCTCCAGCAGCGCCTTGGTCGCCGACAAACGCATCTGCTCGATATGTTCGTTCACCGAGGCATCTTTCTCGATAAACGTGTCGGAGCTGGGAACGTAGGCTTCCGGCTGGTAGTAGTCGTAGTAGGAGACGAAATACTCCACCGCGTTTTCCGGGAAGAACTCTTTCATCTCACCATACAGCTGCGCCGCCAGCGTTTTGTTCGGCGCGAGGACCATCGTCGGACGCTGGAGATCGGCAATGACGTTGGCAATGGTGAAGGTTTTGCCCGAACCGGTAACCCCCAGCAGAGTCTGGTGCGCCAGCCCGTCCTCCAGCCCCTCTTCCAGGCGACGAATAGCCTCGGGCTGATCCCCGGAAGGACGGAAAGCAGAATTCAGTTTAAACGGTTTACTCATGGGCGACGACCTGATGACAGAATAAGCGGCAGGTGAGTAATTTTACTCGTTGTGGCCAGGATTGCCAGTAAAAAACACTGGATGAAAAACCAGTGGCGTGTCAGGATATTTAGCGTAGCGCAGAGAGGATTAGAGCGTTCGCGAGCCAAATTTCGACTGTGACAAAATAAAACACCAGCCTCAGGGGGTTATCCCCAGAACTATTACTTTTTTAACATTTGTCAAGGGCGGTTATGAAAGTTTTATGGCAACAGGTGTCGCTGGCGTTGAGGGAATTGCTTTTATCTAATTCGTTAAAAAATAAAGACTAATTTATTAAGCCGCGTTTCCCATCAATTTGGTCGTAACCCGCGTATTCTCTCGCTTATCGCGTGTTTTCTAACTCTAATGCACAAGGTTATCCACAGGAATAGTGGATAACTGCCTCCAGCCCGTACAGCATGCACTTCAGCAAATTCCCGGTTTTTCCCACGAAGCGGCAGTAAAAAATTTTTATCACTCTTTTTTGCCTGAAAAACGTTCATTTTTTCATAAGCAACTGGCGAGATCTTAATCACAATTCTGTCATTTCTCCTGCACCACGATTCGACATACGCGGCACCGGGAATGTGCATTTCGTATAAACGTACTGCTTTTGATAGTGAGTTATTCCTAAAAATGGCCTTTTTTTAATCATTATGAAGTTCCTGGCAGGCGTTTTGCAGACATCACTCTGTGCATCACCCCCACACATTTTTAAGGAGAGAAAGATGTTGAGTCTGCGTGCTGTAAATCAGTTTTACGGAAGCCAACATACGCTATGGAACGTGAATATCGATTTCCCGCAAGGCATCTGTACGGGCATTGTTGGCCTGCCTGGCATGGGTAAATCCACGCTCATGAACTGCATTACCGGAAAGGTGCCCGTTGAGAGCGGCACCATCATCTGGCATGAGGCTGGCGCGCCGCCGCGTAATTTGCTCAGCCCTGCGTCAGCATTCACGGCGCCGCCGACGATAGGCTACGTCCCGCAGGATCGGCGGATATTTTCCCAGCTGACCGTCGATGAAAATCTGCATATCGCTATGCGGGCGACAGGGAAACCTGACCCGACATCAAAAAGTGACGTGTATGCCCTGTTTCCGGAGCTCTATCCGCTGCGACAGAGCCGTGCCTCTTCGCTGTCCCCTGACGACCAGTATCAGCTGGCCCTCGCCAGTGCGCTGGTTAATCGCCCGCGCGTGTTGATTCTGGATGAGCCCATGCATGGCGCAGGGCACGGTTTCGCGCGCAGGCTGGGGCAGCTGCTGGTGCGGCTGAATCGGGAGCTGGGAATGACGGTGCTGTTAGCTGAGCAACAGCTGTCGTTTATCCGCCGGGTAGCGGATCGTTTCTGCATGCTCTATCGCGGGCGTAACGTGGCACAGGGCCACGTTAACGAGCTGGATGACGACCTTATTGCGCACTGGATGGCGCGGGACATAAGGCGCTAAGGTCAAGATAGCGTCCGGTTTCCGCCTGCTCTGCGCCGTCGGCAAGCCACGGGATCTCGCCGAGAAACGGCGCAGGCAGCCCCCGCTTCAGCGTCGCCAGATACTCAGCATGACGTTTACCCGGCGCAACCACGTCATTGGCAATCCACCCTGCCAGACGCAACCCGGCCTGCTGCACGGCCTGAGCGGTCAGCATGGCGTGATTGATACAGCCAAGCTTCACGCCGACCACCAGAATGACAGGAAGCTGCTCGGCCTGCACCCAGTCAGCAAATGTCTGCTCGTCGGACAGCGGGGTAAACCAGCCGCCAGCCCCCTCCACCAGCACCCAGTCGGCCTGCGTTTCCAGGTCGCGTAACCCGGAAGAGAGCACCGAAAAATCAATCGGACGATCTTCATCGGCGCTGACGATGTGCGGCGAGGTGGGTTCAGCAAAGGTATAGGGGTTCACCGCAGAATAGGCCAGCGCAAGGCTGCTATTACGCTGTAGCGCCAGCGCATCGGTATTGCGTAAGCCTTCCGGCGTCATCTCGCTGCCGGAGGCTACGGGCTTATACCCGGCAGTTGTTTTCCCCAGCAGACGCGCCGCCTGCAACAGCGCGGCGCTGGCAACCGTTTTACCGACTTCAGTGTCCGTGCCGGTAACAAAATAACGTTCAGTCACGTTCAATAATCCCATGAAAAAGATGATAAGAGAGCGGGAACCGGCCCCGCTCCTGCGGCCAGGCCAGCTCGAGACGCTGGAGTTGTCCGCGGGTAAGGGGTTTCTTCTCCCGTCCGGCGTGCAGGTGCGTCGCGCCTATGCCCTTAAGCGATCGCATGGCGCTTAACGCATCGCTAAATTCGAGGGTGACGGTCTGGACCACGCTGCGATAGCGCCAGCCTGCCAGCGCCTGAGTGACCTGTTCGTGCGAGAGAAACCGGTTGGCATGAGGCTGTGCATCCACTGCCCTCCACGCCTGATTCAGCTCCGGCAACGAACTTTCCAGCAGGGTGGTAAAGGCCACCGCTCCGCCGGGCCGCGCCACGCGGTATAACTCGCGTAGGGCCTGCGGCAGGCTGGCGCACCACTGCACCGCCAGATGGCTCCAGACGAGGTCAAACAGCGCATCCTCCAGCGGGATGGCCTCGATATCGGCCACCAGATAACGGTCTGCTGACTGCTGCTGGCGGGCTTCATCCAGCATCTGCGCGGATAAATCCAGCGCCGTGACGTGGCTACCTGTTGCGCGCCAGTAACGGCTATTGCCGCCTGGCCCGCAGCCTGCGTCGAGCACCTGCGCAAAACGCCCGTCACCGAGCGCGGCCAGCAGCCCGCGGGCGCTCAGGCGTTGCAGCTCATCGTGCTGTGAATAGCTTTGCGCTGCCCGGCCAAACGCGGCGGCAACGGCCTGTTTATTGACGAGAGACATACAGTGCCTCCAGAAGCGTATCGATATCCTGCGGCTCATGCGCTGCCGTGAGCGTCAGACGCAAGCGCGCGGTGCCTGGTGGCACGGTGGGTGGGCGGATCGCCGTGACCCACTGCCCGCGTTCTCGTAGCGCCTGTGCCACCATCAGCGCCCGATGGTTTTCACCCACAATCACGGGCTGAATGGCGCTGTGCGAGTCGGTAAGCCGGTAAGACAGCTCGCTTATCCCCCGGCGAAAACGCTGAATATGGTCGGCCAGGCGCGCTCGGCGTTCAGCGCCGTCTTCGCCGCGGATCACCGCAAGCGACGCAGAGAGCGCCACGGCCTGCGCCGGGGGCATGCTGGTGCTGTAGATCAGGTGACGGGCGAACTGCACCAGGTAATCGGCCACCGGCTCGCTGCACAACACCGCGGCGCCGCTGACGCCGAAGCCTTTGCCGAAGGTGACCACCAGCAGTTCCGGCCTGACGCGTTGCTGGTGCGCGCTTCCGCGCCCCTCCTCGCCGGTGACGCCAATGCCGTGGGCATCGTCGACCAGCAGCCAGGCGTTCTGCTGTTTTGCGACGT
Source organism: Enterobacter sp. MGH119 (assembly GCF_001037675.1). NCBI lineage: Bacteria > Pseudomonadati > Pseudomonadota > Gammaproteobacteria > Enterobacterales > Enterobacteriaceae > Enterobacter > Enterobacter sp. MGH119. The sequence goes on from NZ_KQ089929.1 coordinate 1,840,951, forward strand.
CATGCAAGGTGGCAAGGGGCGCGCTGTCGCCGTCCATGCTGAATACCCCTTCCGTCACCGCCAGCTGAAGCCCTGAACAGGGTTTACCCAGCAGGACGTTCAACTGAGAGGCATCGTTATGGGCAAAACGCCGCAGCTGCGCCGGGCTGAGACTGGCCGCTTCAAGCAGAGACGCGTGGCTCAGGCGGTCCGCGATGATGCGGTCGTCTTTGCCCATCAGGGCGGCAATCACCGCCTGATTCGCGGCAAAACCGGAGATAAACAGCAGCGCCCGCGGGTAGCCCAGCCAGTCGGCCAGCTCTTCCTCCAGCGCCTGATGCGCCGTGGTGTAGCCGCTGACGTGCCCGGAGCCACCGCTGCCCACGCCGTAACGATCCGCGCCCTGCTGCCAGGCGCGAACGATCTGCGGGTGCTGGCTCAGTCCCAGATAATCGTTGCTGGAGAAATTACAGAACCGCTCTCCTTCCCGGGTGAGAAAACGGCCTGCACCGTTTTCCACTACCCTGCGCACCCGAAACGCATCCGCCGCCCGCCGCTCGTCGAGCGCGGTCCTGATACGTGCCTGCCAGGTCATACGGCTGCCGCGTTGTAGAACTGGTCGGTGTCGGCGTTAAAAATCTGCTGCTCCAGCTGCTGCTGTTGCTCGTTATCCCCCGCCTGTACCCCGGTCTGGTGTGTGTTCAGCCCCAGCTTGCGGAACAGCTGGACATCTTTGTCCTCTTCCGGGTTTGGCGTGGTCAGCAGTTTGCAGCCGTAGAAGATGGAGTTGGCCCCGGCCATGAAGCACATCGCCTGGGTCTGCTCGCTCATCTGCTCGCGACCGGCAGAGAGGCGAACGTAAGAGGTCGGCATCATGATGCGCGCCACCGCGATGGTGCGGATGAAATCGAAGGCATCCACGTCCTCGTTATCCGCCAGCGGCGTGCCTTTTACCTTCACCAGCATGTTGATGGGCACGCTTTCCGGCGGGGTCGGCAGGTTTGCCAGCTGTAACAGCAGGCCGGCACGATCTTTTACCGTCTCGCCCAGTCCCACGATCCCGCCGGAACAGACCTTGATCCCCGCATCACGCACTTTATCCAGCGTGTCCAGACGCTCCTGATAGGTACGCGTGGTGATGATGTTGCCGTAGAACTCCGGCGAGGTATCAAGGTTGTGGTTGTAGTAATCCAGCCCCGCCGCCGAGAGACGCTGCGCCTGCTCTTCGTTCAGCGTACCCAGGGTCATGCAGGCTTCAAGCCCCATCTCCTTCACCCCCTTCACCATCTGCTCCAGATAGGGCATGTCGCGGTCATGCGGATTTTTCCACGCCGCGCCCATGCAGAAGCGGGTCGAGCCAGCGTTTTTGGCCTTGCGCGCGGAGTCGAGCACTTGCTCGACTTCCATCAGGCGCTCGGATTCGAGACCGGTTTTATAGCGCGCGCTTTGCGGGCAATATTTGCAGTCTTCCGGGCAAGCCCCGGTTTTGATCGACAGCAGCGTGCTGACCTGAACATGACGCGGATCGAAGTGCTGGCGGTGCACCTGTTGCGCCTCAAACATCAGCTCCAGGAAAGGTTTATTGAATAATTCAGTGACTTGCGACATCGTCCAGCGTGCGTGGTGAGCCATCGGGCTTCTCCAAAGGGTTTTGTTAATTGTCGGTTCGGTTTATACTTGTAAACCTAAAACTTTTCAAAATGGTTTACAAGTCGATTATGACCCAGGACGATCTCGCCTTCGACAAGCAGCATATCTGGCACCCTTACACCTCCACGACCCGCCCCCTTCCCGTCTATCCGGTAGCCTCTGCCCACGGCTGCGAGCTGCATCTCGCCAGCGGCGAGCGGCTTGTTGACGGGATGTCCTCCTGGTGGGCGGCGATCCATGGCTACAACCACCCGCGTCTGAACGCGGCGATGAAAGCGCAGATTGACCAGATGTCACACGTGATGTTTGGCGGGATCACGCACCAGCCCGCGGTGGATTTATGCCGTCGCCTGGTAGCGATGACGCCTGAATCGCTGGAGTGTGTTTTCCTGGCCGACTCCGGCTCGGTGGCCGTGGAAGTAGCGATGAAAATGGCGTTGCAGTACTGGCATGCGAAGGGCGAAACGCGCCAGCGGTTCCTCACCTTCCGCAACGGCTATCACGGCGACACCTTCGGGGCGATGTCGGTGTGCGATCCGGACAACTCCATGCACAGCCTGTGGAAAGGCTACCTGCCGGAAAACCTGTTTGCGCCAGCCCCGCAGAGCCGCTTCGACGGCGAATGGGACGAGATGGACATGGTGGGCTTCGCGCGGCTGATGGCGGCCCATCGCCACGAGATTGCCGCCGTTATTCTCGAACCGATTGTGCAGGGCGCGGGCGGAATGCGGATCTATCACCCCGAGTGGCTGAAGCGCATTCGGAAGATGTGCGACCGCGAAGGAATTTTGCTGATTGCCGATGAGATCGCCACCGGCTTTGGCCGTACCGGGAAGCTGTTTGCCTGCGAGCATGCGGGGATCGCGCCGGATATTCTGTGCCTGGGGAAAGCGCTCACCGGCGGCACCATGACGCTCTCCGCCACGCTTACCACGCGCCAGGTTGCCGACACCATCAGCGACGGCGACGCGGGCTGCTTTATGCACGGCCCGACGTTTATGGGCAACCCGCTGGCCTGCGCCGTGGCAAGCGAAAGCCTCGCCATTCTGGAGAGCGGCGCGTGGCAGACGCAGGTGGCGGCGATTGAGGCGCAGCTGAAGCAGCAGTTAAGCGCGGCGGCGGAAGCGGAATACGTCGCGGACGTCCGCGTACTGGGCGCCATCGGGGTAATCGAGACAACGCATCCGGTGAACATGGCCGCGTTGCAGCGCTTCTTCGTTGCCCAGGGCGTGTGGGTGCGACCTTTCGGTAAGCTGATTTACCTCATGCCGCCGTACAGCATTTCTGCGGATCAGCTCCGCAAGCTGACCGGGGCAGTGGTTGAAGCCGTTAACACTTCAGCGCATTTCGCGATTTAACCCCATGCGTTACACTTTCTGAATGAGTGAGTAACGTGGGAAATCGGATGAAAATCATCAGTAAAGATTTGCGCGACGGCGAAAAGCTGCCGGAACGTCACGTGTTTAACGGGATGGGTTATCAGGGGGATAATATCTCTCCCCATCTGGCGTGGGACGATGTGCCAGCGGGAACCAAAAGTTTTGTTGTGACCTGCTACGATCCGGATGCGCCAACCGGGTCGGGCTGGTGGCACTGGATCGTGGCAAACCTGCCCGCCGACACGCGCGTATTACCGCAGGGCTCCGGTTCCGATCTGGTTGCTCTGCCTGACGGTGCGATTCAGACGCGCACTGACTTTGGCAAAGCGGGCTACGGCGGCGCGGCGCCGCCAAAAGGGGAAACGCACCGCTATATCTTCACCGTGCACGCGCTGGATGTAGACAAGATTGAGGTCGACGAAGGGGCGAGCGGCGCGATGGTAGGCTTTAACGTGCATTTCCATTCGCTGGGTAGCGCGTCGATTACGGCGATGTATTCGTAATCGTGCGGGCTGATGCCCTCACCCCGGCCCTCTCCCACAGGGAGAGGGTTAGGGTGAGGGTAAAAATCACAGCACGGAAGGCAATAACCCCACCAGCCGCCCTTCTTCCAGAAGCTGCATCGCCTTATCAATATCCGGCGCAAAGAAGCGGTCGTCATCGTAGTGCGTAACGTGCTCGCGCAGCGTATGACGCGCCTGCTCCAGCAGCGGGCTGGATGTTAGCCCTTCGCGCAAATCAATACCCTGACACGCCGCCAGCCACTCCACCGCCAGCACGCCGCGGGTGTTAGAGGCCATCTCCCACAGACGACGCCCGGCAGCCGGGGCCATCGACACGTGATCTTCCTGGTTGGCTGAGGTTGGCAGGCTGTCCACGCTGTGCGGGTGCGACAGCGCCTTGTTCTCGCTTGCCAGTGCCGCGGCGGTGACCTGGGCGATCATAAAGCCCGAGTTCACGCCGCCGTTACGCACCAGGAATGGTGGCAGCTGGGACATGTGCTTATCCATCATCAGCGCGATTCGACGCTCAGACAGCGCCCCGATTTCGGCAATCGCCAGCGCGATATTATCTGCCGCCATCGCCACCGGCTCGGCGTGGAAGTTGCCGCCAGAAACCACCTCGTTTTCCTGGGCAAACACCAGCGGGTTATCGGACACCGCATTGGCCTCCACCAGCAGCACTTCTGCCGCCTGGCGCAGCTGCGTCAGGCATGCGCCCATCACCTGCGGCTGGCAGCGCAGGGAATACGGATCCTGCACCTTCTCGCAGTTGTGATGCGAATCGGCAATGTCGCTGGTATCAGTAAGTACGTGGCGGTACATGGCAGCGGCATCAATCTGACCGCGCTGGCCGCGCACCTCGTGAATACGCGCGTCGAACGGACGACGCGAGCCGAGCACCGCCTCGGTGGTCAGCGCACCGCACACCACCGCGGAGGCGAACAGATCTTCCGCTTCAAACAGGCCGCGCAGCGCGAAAGCGGTCGAGGCCTGCGTGCCGTTGAGCAGCGCCAGCCCCTCTTTTGCCGCGAGGGTAATCGGCGTTAACCCGGCTTTTTTCAGCGCCTCTTTCGCAGACAGCCACTCGCCCTGCCAGCGCGCCTGGCCTTCACCCAGCAGGAGCAGTGACATATGCGCCAGCGGCGCCAGATCGCCGGAGGCGCCGACGGAGCCCTTCGCCGGGATCCACGGATAAACTTCCGCATTGACCAGCGCCATCAGCGCCTGGATCACGCTCAGACGAATGCCGGAAAACCCACGCGCCAAGCTGTTGATTTTCAACACCATCATCAGGCGGACGATCTCATCGTCCAGCGGCTGGCCAACCCCCGCCGCGTGCGACAGCACCAGCGAACGCTGTAAATTCTCCAGATCGTGCGTGGCGATGCGGGTCTGCGCCAGCAGGCCAAACCCGGTATTAATGCCGTAGGCGGTGCGCCCCTCCGCCACAATCGCCTCCACGCAGGCCACGCTGTCGTTAATGGCACGGTGGGCGCTTTCATCAAGGGAGAGTGTCACCGGCTGACGCCAGACGTGACGCAGCTGTTTGAGCGTCAGCGAGCCGGGAGTAAGTGTTAACGCGTTCATGCAGGCTTTCCTTGTGTGGCGGGGATCATCGGCAGGTTCAGCCCCTGCTCTTTGGCACAATCAATGGCAATCTCGTAACCCGCATCCGCGTGACGCATCACGCCGGTTGCCGGGTCGTTGTGCAGCACGCGAGCGATACGCGCGGCCGCTTCATCAGTTCCGTCACAGACGATGACCATCCCGGAGTGCTGGGAGAAGCCCATCCCGACGCCGCCGCCGTGGTGCAGCGACACCCAGGTCGCGCCGCTGGCGGTGTTCAGCAGGGCATTCAGCAGCGGCCAGTCGGAGACCGCATCCGAGCCGTCGCGCATGGCTTCGGTTTCACGGTTCGGACTGGCGACAGAGCCGGAGTCCAGGTGGTCGCGGCCAATGACGATCGGCGCGGAGACTTCGCCGCTGCGCACCATTTCGTTAAAGGCGAGGCCGAGTTTTTGCCGCCACTCCAGCCCGACCCAGCAGATACGCGCCGGCAGGCCCTGGAAGTTAATGCGCTCGCGCGCCATATCCAGCCAGCGATGCAGGTGTTCGTCATCGGCGACAATCTCTTTCACTCTGGCATCGGTTTTGTAGATATCCTCCGGATCGCCGGACAGGGCAACCCAGCGGAACGGCCCGATGCCGCGGCAGAACAGAGGACGGATATAGGCGGGCACGAAGCCGGGGAATTCAAAGGCGTTATTCACCCCCATTTCTTTCGCCATCTGGCGGATGTTATTCCCGTAATCAAAGGTCGGAATACCCATCTTACTGAAGGCCAGCATCGCGGAGACGTGTTCCGCCATGGCGCGTTTAGCCGCCAGTACCGTGCCCTCAGGATCGGTTTCCGCTTTTTGCTGGTAGTCTTCCCACGTCCAGCCTTTTGGCAGATAGCCGTGGAGCGGATCGTGAGCGCTGGTCTGGTCGGTGACCAGATCCGGACGCACGCCGCGCGCCACCAGTTCCGGCAGAATATCCGCCGCGTTGCCGCACAGGGCAACCGACACGGCTTTGCCTTCAGCGGTGTACTTTTTGATGCGCGCCAGCGCGTCATCGAGGTTGTCGGCCTGTTCATCGACATAGCGGGTACGCAGACGGAAATCGATGCGGCTCTGCTGGCACTCAATGTTCAGGGAGCACGCGCCCGCCAGCGTCGCGGCCAGCGGCTGCGCGCCGCCCATGCCGCCCAGTCCGGCGGTGAGCACCCAGCGGCCTTTCAGTGAGCCGTTATAGTGCTGACGGCCCGCTTCCACGAAGGTTTCATAGGTGCCCTGCACAATCCCCTGGCTGCCGATGTAGATCCAGCTACCGGCGGTCATCTGGCCGTACATGGCCAGCCCTTTTGCGTCCAGCTCGTTGAAGTGTTCCCACGTCGCCCAGTGCGGCACCAGGTTGGAGTTGGCAATCAGCACGCGGGGCGCATTTTTATGGGTTTTGAATACGCCAACCGGTTTGCCGGATTGCACCAGCAGCGTTTCGTCGTTTTCGAGATTCGTCAAAGACTCGACAATCGCGTCATAGCACGCCCAGTAGCGTGCGGCGCGGCCAATGCCGCCGTAGACCACCAGCTCGTGGGGATTTTCTGCTACCTCAGGATCAAGGTTGTTCATCAACATGCGCAGCGGTGCTTCGGTGAGCCAGCTTTTTGCGGTGAGCGTGGTGCCGCGCGCGGCGCGGACATCCTGCTTGCGGTATTTATCTGACGACATTGTGTGTTCCTCATAAGGGACAGATGATGCATTTAGATATACTTGTATAGACAAGCACACACAAGGTCGGATTTAACAAAAAAGATACAATTTTGCTATATTGCGTTAGCGATCACGCTTATAAAACTTATGACATAAAGTGGCCCTGCAACCGGTAGCGATTTCCCGGGAACAGCAGCTTCGCATGCGACACAATTTGTGAGGACGACCAGGTACGACGGCGGATCAGCAGGCAGGGATCGTGCTCTTTAATACGCAACAGCTCGCATTCCTGCGGCGTGGCGCGCACGGCTTCCACGATATGCTCCCCTTCCGTCAGCGGGGCGACGAGCGAGAGATACGCATGCGGTGTGGTTTGGGTGTAATCCTGATTCAGATAGTCCGGTATCCGCTCCGCGTTGACGCAGCGATCTTCAATCTGGACCGGAATGTCGTTCTCATAGTGCACCATCACCGAATGGAAAATCCGGGTGCCCTCGGTAACGTTCAGCTCGATGGCCTGTTCGGCGCTGGCCTGCGTCTCTTCAAGCACCAGCACCTCGCAGTGGTGCTGATGGTTGCGGGCGGCAATTTCATCGGCAATGCTGCGGATTTCAAACAGCGCCGACTGTCCTTTTGGCTCCGCCACAAATGTCCCCACCCCTTGCAGGCGCACCAGCAACCCTTCATCGGTCAGTTCACGCAGTGCGCGGTTGATGGTCATTCGGCTAAAGCCAAACTGCGCCACCAGCTCGGCCTCGGACGGAATGCGGTCATGCGGGCGCCAGACGCCGGCTGCGATTTTTTCGCTGATCGCCTGCTTCACCTTTTCGTAAAAAGGCGCGGGAGGGCTCGGCTGCGGCAGGGGCGAGCGTGAAAACATCATGACTCCTTGAATGTTGTTATGCCCACCAGTGAGCAATTTGCCAGGCCAGTCGGGCGGCGAGCTTAGCGCCCTGACCGTCCCGATCGTAGTGCGGATTAAATTCCACCAGATCCGCCGCCTGTAGTTTACCGCTTCGGCAGATACGCTCAATCACCGGGAACAGATCCAGCGCCGGGATCCCCAACGCCGCAGGGGCGGACACGGCGGGCATTTCTGCGGCAGGCAGCACATCGAGGTCAACGGTGAGATAAACCCGGTCTGCCTGCGTAAGCACGCTATCCAGCGCGGATAGCGCATCCCGGCGAAAATCGAGATCTTCAACCAGCGTCACGTTCAACCGCTCAGCTTCCTCCCACAGCGCCTGAGTATTCGCCGCACGGCTTACCCCCAGGCAGGCGTAGTGAAACACCCGAGACTGAGACGCGCAGTAGTGCGCCAGCTGGCGGAACGGCGTGCCGGACGTTGCCCGTTCAGCCTTGCGTAAATCGAGGTGCGCATCCAGGTTGATCACCGCAATGCGATCGTTCGGAAAGGCGTCCAGCACGCCGCGCCCGTGCGCCCAGGCGGTTTCATGTCCACCGCCGAAAACCAGAGTACGCATCCCGGATTGCTGGCACGCGGTTATGGCCTCGCTCAGCGCCTGCTGTGCCGCCTCCAGCGCGTGTCCTTCAACATAAACAGAACCCATATCCACGAGGCGCGCATGCCCCTGATGGCTCGCCATATTCGCCAGCGCGCCGCGCAACACATCGGGCGCCTGTGCAGCACCGGGCCTGCCCTGGTTACGCTTAACCCCTTCATCACATTCAAAGCCCAGCAGGGCAATGCCTGACGGCACGGGAGAAAAGTGTTCGCGCTGCTGTATGGTCTGGAAGAGACGTTTCGCGGTGCTGGACTCGGCGCTGTCGTCACGCCCCTGCCAGACCTGCGGGGAGACGGGATGCCACAGTTTCATGCTACCTGCCCCCGAAACACGCGTTGATACAAAGGATTCCGCCCCGGCTCGTAAACCATCTCAACCGGATGATTCGCCTCCCAGACGACGAAATCAGCCACATAACCGGGCTTTAACTGCCCGTGCGTCGCAGCACGTCCTAGCGCCTGCGCCGCATGCCGCGTCACGCCAGCCCAGGCCTCTTCCGGCGTGAGGCCAAACTGGACGCAGGCCATGTTCATTGCCAGATGCAGGCTGGCAAACGGACTGGTGCCCGGGTTGTAGTCGGTAGCCACCGCCATCGGCACACCCTGCTCTCTGAGCTGAGCCACCGGTGGACGCTGGCGCTCCTGAAGAAAATAGAACGCGCCGGGGAGCAATACCGCCACCGTGCCGCTTTGCGCCATCGCCTGAATACCTGCATCATCGAGATACTCAATATGATCGGCCGACAGCCCTTTATACTGGCTGACCAGCGCCGCGCCGCCAAGATTCGACAGTTGTTCTACATGCCCTTTTACCGGGATCCCGAGCGCGGCGGCGGCCCGGAACAGGCGCTCGGTTTGCGCCGGGGTAAAGCCGACGTTTTCACAAAACACGTCCACCGCTTCAAATAACTCTTTTTGCCACAGCGTGGGCATGATCTGCTCACAGACCAGCGCCAGATAGGCATCCGGATCTTGTCGGTACTCGGCAGGAACGGCATGCGCGGCCAGCAACGTCGGGCTGATATCGACCAGATTATTCAGGCTGAGCTGGCGGGCAACCAGCAGCATTTTCTCTTCGGCTTCGGCATTCAGACCGTATCCTGATTTTATTTCAACGGTCGTTACGCCTTCATTCATCAGCCGCTGGAGTCGCTGCTGCGCCACCGTCAGGAGCGTTTCCGGCGAACTGTTGCGGGTGGCCGTGACCGTGGCGTTAATTCCGCCGCCCTGCGCGCTAATGGTCTGATATGACACGCCGTTAAGCCGTTGCTCCCATTCCGCTGCACGATCGCCGCCGAACACCAGGTGGGTGTGGCAATCGATCAGGCCGGGAGTAACCAGACGCCCGTCGAGATCGACACACTGACAATGCCCGGAGGGGATCTCGGATTCAGGAATAATGGCCAGAATCGTCTGGCCGCGCACAACGAGGGCATGTTGTTCTCTCAGGCCGTAGGGTTCCGCCTCGCCTGTCGCCAGGGTTGCCAGTCGCGCATTTCGCCATATAACATCATCGGGATTAAGCTGCTGCATGTGCCTTCCACTTGTCATGGGTTGTATAGACATTTATTTTCATCTGCCGCCTGCTGTCAACCGCATTGGGGGAAAATGTTATTTATTTGTGATGACTTTCCCGTCGCCTGCGGGCAAAAATGCAACTTTTCCGGTTTTTATCTTCCCGTTTCGCTCAACTTAGTATAAAAAAGCAGGCTATTTCGTCTATCCAGATAAGACTTGCATACCCAGGAGCATTACCTTGAATATTTCCAGGATTTCCCGTCTGGCGTTGGCACTCGCCTTTGGCGTGACTTTATCCGCTTGCAGTTCAACACCACCGGATCAGCAACCTTCTGAGCAGGTTGCTCCGGGCACCGCTTCCCGTCCGATCCTGTCAGCGGCTGAAGCGAAGAACTTCACCCGTGCGCACTATTTCTCGGCGATGGATCCCAATGCAGCCCCGTGGACGCCTTCTTCTATTAACCTGCCGAAACAGCCAGACTTCGTTGTCGGCCCGGCCGGGGCGCAGGGCGTTACACACACCTCTATTCAGGCAGCCGTTGATGCCGCAATCACCAAACACAGCGCATCTCGTCAGTACATTGCCATCCTGCCGGGTGAATACGAAGGAACCGTTTATGTTCCGGCGGCACCGGGAAGCATTACACTTTACGGCCTGGGCGAAAAAGCGGTCGACGTAAAGATTGGCCTGGCGATTGATTCAGAGATCGACAGCACCACCTGGCGCCATCTGGTAAACCCGGCCGGTAAATACATGCCAGGTAAACCGGCGTGGTATATGTTTGATAACTGCCAGCGCAAGCGTGCCGCCACCATTGGCGTGATGTGTTCGGCGGTATTCTGGTCACAAAACAATGGCCTGCAATTGCAAAACCTGACCATTCAGAACACCCTGGGCGACAGCGTTGACGCAGGTAATCATCAGGCCGTGGCGCTGCGTAGCGATGGCGACAAGGTACAGATTAACAACGTCAATATCCTGGGCCGCCAGAACACCTTCTTCGTGACCAACAGCGGCGTGCAGAATACCCTTCAGAACAACCGTCTGACGCGTACTCTGGTCACCAACAGCTACATTGAAGGCGACGTGGATATGGTCTCTGGCCGCGGCGCGGTGGTATTTGATAACACCGACTTCCGCGTGGTGAATTCACGTACGCAGCAGGAAGGTTACGTCTTTGCACCGGCCACGCAGTCTAACCTGTTCTATGGCTTCCTGGCCGTGAATAGTCGCTTTACTGCTGCTGGCGATGGCGTGGCGCAGCTTGGTCGCTCTCTGGACGTGGACTCCGCCACTAACGGCCAGGTAGTGATCCGCGACAGCGTGATTAACGAAGGCTTTAACATGGCGAAACCGTGGGCGGATGCGGCGATCTCGAAACGTCCTTTCTCCGGCAACACCGGCACGGTGGATGATAAAGACAACGTGCAGCGTAACCTGAACGACGCTAACTTCAACCGCATGTGGGAATACAACAACCGCGGTCTGGGTAGCAAAGTGGTTGCTGAGCCGAAGCAGTAAAATGCCTGCTGCCGGGTGGCGGCTGCGCCTTACCCGGCCTGCCACATGCATTAACCGCGCATAAAAAACCTCGCATTTGCGAGGTTTTTTTTCGTCTACGGATCAATGAGCGTTAATCACAACCCACATCGGCCCTTGTCCGACCGCATAGCGTCCTTTCTCTTCCAGTAGACCCTGCACGCCCTGGATTTCATAGAGCGCAATGTGGTGGGATTTCTGCCCCGCCGCAATCAGGTACTTGCCGCTGTGGTCGACATTAAAGCCGCGCGGCTGGGTTTCAGTTGGCTGGAAGCCTTCAACTGCCAGAACGCTGCCGTCTTCAGAGACGCTGAAGACGGTGATCAGACTGGAGGTACGGTCACAGGCATACAGGTGACGGCCATCCGGCGTGATGTGAATGTCTGCCGCCCAGCGTGTGTCAGAGAAATCAGATGGCATCATGTCCAGCGTCTGTACGCACTCGATCTGCCCGTTAGGATCGTTCAGCTCCCACACGTCTACCGAGCTGTTCAGCTCGTTAACGACATAGGCATACTGCTGATTCGGATGGAAGACCATGTGGCGCGGGCCTGCGCCTTCAACGGTGGTGACTTCCGCCGGGCTCTGCGCGACCAGATGGCCGTCATCGCTCAGGGTAAACAGGCAGATGCGGTCCTGCTTAAGCGCTGGCACCCACAGCGTGCGGTTATCCGGCGAAATGTTGGCTGAGTGGCAACCTTCGAGCCCTTCTACCACGTCGACGGTTTCAACGGGAATACCGTCTTCCAGGCGGGTGACGCTCACGGAGCCTGCATTGTAGGAGCCGCTGAAGATAAAGTTGCCTTTATGGTCAGTGGAAATATGGGTCGGGCTGCCCGGCAGCGGGGCTTCTGCGGTATAGGTCAGCGCGCCGTCATCCGGGGAGATGCGGTATGCCAGTACGCGGAATTCGGGGCGTACGCCGACATAAAGAAAACGTTTATCCGGGCTGACGACCATCGGCTGCACCTGGCCTGGCACATCAACAACCTGAACCAGCGTAAGCGAACCTTCTGTATTCAAACGCCAGACATGGATCTGCTGACTTTCAGGACTGGCGGTATAAACGGTTTGTTTCATGAATACTCCTGATTATTTTTAACGGTGAATGCTGAATTGTAGTCCGGGATTTTGCAGGGTTCCGCTCTCGGTGTACCATCCCGACAGACCTTAAATTCAACATTAACCCGGAAGAAAAAATGACCTCGCGAGTGATTGCCCTGGATTTAGACGGAACACTGCTTACCCCTCAGAAAACCCTGCTCCCCTCTTCTCTTGAGGCCCTCAAACGAGCCCAGGAAGCGGGGTATCAACTTCTCATCGTAACGGGTCGACATCACGTAGCCATTCATCCTTTTTATCAGGCACTGGGCTTAGATACACCTGCAATTTGTTGTAATGGCACCTATTTGTATGATTATCAGGCAAAAAAGGTTTTAGCCTCCGATCCGCTTCCCGTTACGCAGGCGCTGCAATTGATTGATTTACTGGATGAGCACGCCATTCACGGCCTGATGTATGTGGATAACGCCATGGTGTATGAACGCCCTACCGGCCATGTGATCCGCACCAGCAACTGGGCTCTGTCTCTGCCGGAAGCGCAGCGTCCGGTGTTTACTCAGGTTTCCTCCCTGCGCCAGGCGGCGGAAGACGTCGAAGCAATCTGGAAATTTGCCCTGACCGATGAAGACACCGCCAAACTGAATACCTTCGCAAAACTTGTCGAGCATACGCTGGGTCTGGAATGTGAATGGTCCTGGCACGATCAGGTGGATATCGCCCGCAAAGGCAACAGCAAAGGAAGGCGTCTGACCCAGTTCGTTGAATCGCAGGGCGGATCAATGCAGGACGTAATTGCTTTCGGCGATAACTATAACGACATCAGCATGCTGGAAGCGGCCGGAACGGGCGTGGCGATGGGTAATGCCGATGACGCGGTGAAAGCGCGCGCTGACGTGGTGATTGGTGATAACACCACCGACAGCATCGCGCAGTATATCTATACCCACCTGCTGTGATCAGGCGGTTATGGAAACGCTCTTGATTTGCGCGTAAAGCCACAGGCCAGGCTTGATACCCAGCTCATCCCTGGCCCACGGGCTGATGCGCGCCCACAGCGTTCTGCTGCCCACTTCCAGCTGCACTTCCACCTGGCCGTTATCATCAAAACACTGCGCCACTTTTGCGCGCAAAATATTGCGGATACTGGTTTGCAGCGGCGGTTGCAGGACCAATGAGACATCCGACGCCTGAATGCGGATCCGTAACGTGGACTGAATCGGCGTATCGATTTTATTCACCCACAAATGCTGATCGCCCAGCGCCAGCGCGGTCATCGCGTAGTGCGGATGGTGCTCCAGCACGCTCACCTTCAGAATGCTGCTCTGCTGCTCCTTTGGCAGCCATGGATGCATAACGCTGCTGCCCCACACCTCCTCCAGATTGCCGAATGCCTTCACCCTGCCCGCTTCGAGCACCAGCACTTTGTCGGCCAGATGTAAAATCTCATCCAGCGAATGGCTGACGTAGAGCATTGGCACATTGATTTCCCGCGCCAGACGTTGCAGATACGGCAGCAGCTCGCGCTTGCGCGGAATATCCAGCGAGGCCAGCGGCTCATCCAGCAGCAGCAGTTCCGGCGCGGTTAACAGGGCGCGGCCAATCGCCACACGCTGTTTTTCACCACCCGACAGCGACGACGGCAGACGATCCAGCAGCGGTTCGATGCCCAGCAGCGCCACCAGCTTATTGAACTGTCCGGCCATGCTTTTTGCCATGCCGTAACGCAGGTTCCCGCGAACGCTGTAGTGCGGAAACAGGCGCGCATCCTGAAACACATAGCCGATACGGCGTTTGTCCGGTGACAGGCAGACCTTCTTCTCCGCGTCATTTAAGACGCGGTTATTTAGCACAACACGGCCAGACTGGGGACGCGTCAGGCCGCTAATCGCATTAATCAGAGACGTTTTCCCCGCCCCGGACACGCCAAAAATGGCGGTGATACCGCTGGCAGGCAGCGTTTCGTTCAGCGTCAGGGTGTGACTGCCCAGGGTTTGCGTAAAGTTGAGTTCCAGCATCACGATTTCCCCATCCGTTCACGGCTGAGGCGCGCCAGCCACTCAGACACCAGCAGCGAGACCAGAGCGAGCACAATCGAAATAATACACAGCCGGGCCGCCGCACCTTCGCCGCCCGGGGTCTGAATCAGGGTATACATGGCCGACGGGATGGTCCGCGTCTCGCCGGGAATGTTCGACACAAAGGTGATGGTCGCGCCAAACTCACCCAACGAGCGGGCGAAGGCTAACACCGTACCGACGATAATGCCCGGTAACGTAAGCGGAAGCGTAATGGTCAGGAATACCCGCCAGCGGCCTGCGCCCAGCGTGCGGGCGGCCTGTTCTAACCGGATATCCACCCCTTCCAGCGCCAGGCGGATAGCGCGCACCATCAGCGGGAAGGACATTACTGCCGCGGCCAGAACCGCGCCGCGCCAGCTGAAAGCAAAGGTCAGTCCGAACCAGTCGTACAGCCACTCGCCAATAACGCCGCGTCGCCCCATGGAGATCAGCAGCAGATAGCCGACCACCACAGGCGGCAAGACGAGCGGAAGATGAAGAACACTGTCGAGCAGGGCTTTGCCTGGAAACTTCACGCGAACCAGTAACCAGGCAAAGAACACCCCAAAGGGCAAACTCAGCGCAACCGCCAGGGAAGAGACTTTCAGGCTCAGCAGCACGGCCTGCCATTCAGGTTCGGTCAATATCATTCGTGAGTCGTAAATCCGTAACGTTTAAAGATAGCGGACGCTTCCGCCCCCTTCAGGTAGTCAACGAAGGCCGTCACGCTCGCATTTTTATGCCCATCAACTATCGCAACAGGATATTCCACTTTCTTATGCGAGTCTTCCGGGAAGGTACCCACTACCTTCACGCCTTTACTGGCGACGGCATCGGAGCCGTAAACGATCCCGAGTGGCGCTTCGTTACGCTCCACCAGCGCCAGCGCGCCACGCACATCTTCTGCGGGAGCCAGCTTCGGCGATAAGGTTTCCCATGCGCCAAGTTTTTGCAGCGCTTCTTTCGCATAAATCCCGGCAGGAACATGCTCCGGATCGCCCACCGCCAGACGACCACCGTTGAGCAGACGGGTCCAGTCCGTCTGTTTGTTGATGGCGATGTCGCCCTGCTTGCTGTTTGCGGGTGCAACCACCACCAGGCTATTTCCCAGCAGCGTTTCGCGGGTAGCCGTATCAACAGATTTTTTCTCCACCGCGTAATCCATCCATTTCTGATCGGCAGAGATGAACAGATCCGCGGGCGCCCCCGCTTCAATCTGGCGGGCCAGCGTGGACGAGGAGGCAAACGACGAGACCACCTCGACGTTTTTCTCTTTTTTGTATACCGCAGCAATATCCTGCATCGCGTTAGTCAGCGACGCCGCCGCAAAGACCGTGATTTTTCCTTCATCCGCCAGCGCGTGGCCGGTGAGTGAGAGAGTCAGCGTTGCCCCTGCGAAAAGGCGTACCCATGAACGTGCCATTTGAAGCTCCTGTGCGTATCGTTATATACAAATAAATATAACGATATATCGCAGGCGTTCCTAGCGCTAAATCGTACCCATTAATGCGTAAACTCAAGGAACGTTGTAAAAGATATCGGCGGGAGAGGAATAAACTTGAGAGCAAAACGCCCGGGCTGGCCGGGCGTTTTGGAGGAAATCATTGCTGCTTTTTAGGCTGGTCACGACGATGACCAATGTTCGAAAAGACGTTGAACACTTCACCCAGGCCGTAGATGGCACCGAGGATGATAGCCATCACTACTGGCACCATGATTACCGCGAATACCAGACTTTTCAACAACTCTAACATGGTTTTCTCCAGATCTTGTGAACGGCTTATTCTACCCTGAAAAGTAAGAAAAACATCCCCTTTTGTGCGGTGCGCTTTCCGCCCCCGGGCATTTGGGTCACAATAGCCTTTTTGCCGGGACACTGTTATGCAGGCCGAAATTCTCCTCACCCTACGACTTCAGCAGAAGCTTTTCGCCGATCCGCGACGTATCGCCCTGTTAAAACAAATAGAACAAACTGGCTCGATTAGCCAGGGAGCAAAAAACGCCGGCATCAGCTATAAAAGCGCCTGGGATGCGATTAACGACATGAACACCCTGAGTGAACACACGCTGGTTGAGCGCGCCACCGGCGGGAAAGGCGGCGGCGGCGCCGTGTTGACGCGTTACGGGCAACGTCTGATCCAGCTCTACGATTTACTGGCGCAGATCCAGCAAAAAGCATTTGATGTGCTGAGCGATGACGACAACCTGCCGCTGGACAGCCTGCTGGGCGCCATCTCCCGTTTCTCTTTGCAGACCAGCGCCCGTAACCAGTGGTTTGGTACGGTGACGGGGCGCGATCATTCGCAGGTGCAGGAGCATATTGAGATCCTGCTCGCGGACGGCACGACGCGCCTGAAAGCCGCCATCACCGCGCAAAGTGGTCAACGCCTTGGGCTGAACGAAGGTCAGGAGGTGCTGGTATTACTCAAAGCCCCCTGGATCAGCATCACGCTTAACCCTGAGCAGGCCGCAGAGGCCGACAACCAGCTGCGGGGACGCATCAGCCACATCGAGCGCGGCGCAGAACAGTGTGAAGTGCTGATGACCCTGCCGGATGGACAGTTGCTCTGCGCCACCGTTCCGGTGAACGACGCGACCGAATTAGACGAAGGTGCTGTGGTGACCGCATATTTCAATGCAGACAGGATAATTATCGCCACATTGTGCTAAGCACATTGACAACCCTGCTTACACTGAGTATCCCTGACATCTGTTGCTGCAAAAAATGGGATAACACATGTCATCATTGCATATTTCGCAAGGCACGTTTCGTCTTAGCGATACCCGTACCTTATCGCTGCCAGAGTTAACCCTTCGCGCCGGAGAAAGCTGGGCGTTTGTGGGCTCTAATGGCAGCGGAAAATCCGCGCTGGTCCGCGCTTTGGCAGGCGAATTAACCCAACTGAAGGGTGAACGTCGGTGCACCTTTACCCGGCTGACGCGCCTTTCCTTCGAACAGCTGCAAAAGCTGGTCAGCGATGAGTGGCAGCGTAACAATACCGATTTGCTCAGCCCCGGCGAAGAAGATACCGGCCGCACGACGGCGGAAATTATCCAGGATGAGATAAAAGATCCTGCCCGCTGTCAGCAGCTGGCGGAGCAATTTGGCATTACCGCCCTGCTTAACCGCCGTTTCAAATATCTTTCTACCGGTGAGACGCGCAAAACGCTGCTGTGTCAGGCGCTGATGAGCGAGCCGGAACTCTTGATCCTGGATGAACCGTTTGACGGACTGGATGTACAGTCCCGCGCGCAGCTGGCAGCGTTGCTGGCGTCGCTTAACCAGCAGGGATACACCCTTGTACTGGTCCTGAACCGCTTTGATGAGATCCCGGATTTCGTACATTATGCAGGCGTGCTGGCGGACTGTAGCCTGACCGAAACCGGCGAGAAAGCCGTACTGCTTCGGCAGGCGCTGATTGCGCAGCTGGCCCACAGCGAGAAACTGGACGGTATTGCCCTGCCGGAGCCGGATGCGCCTTCGGCGCGCCACGGGCTGGATCCTGACCAGCCGCGCATTGTGCTGCGCGATGGGGTGGTTGCTTACGACGATCGCCCTATTCTTAATCACCTCAGCTGGACGGTTAATCCTGGTGAGCACTGGCAGATCGTCGGCCCCAACGGGGCGGGTAAATCCACGCTGCTGAGCCTGATCACCGGGGATCACCCGCAGGGATACAGCAACGATCTCACCCTGTTCGGCCGTCGCCGCGGCAGCGGGGAAACCATCTGGGATATCAAAAAGCACATCGGCTATGTCAGCAGCAGCCTGCATCTGGACTACCGGGTGAGCACCACGGTGCGAAACGTGATCCTCTCTGGCTTCTTCGACTCCATTGGTATTTATCAGGCGGTATCCGACAAGCAGCACAAGCTGGCGCAGCAGTGGCTGGATATTCTGGGTATGGATAACCGGGTCGCCGATGCACCCTTCCACAGCCTGTCGTGGGGGCAGCAGCGGCTGGCATTGATCGTCCGCGCGCTGGTCAAGCACCCTACGCTGCTGATTCTGGATGAACCGTTGCAGGGGCTGGATCCGCTCAACCGTCAGCTGATCCGCCGCTTTGTGGATGTCCTGATTAGCGAAGGTGAAACCCAGCTGCTGTTTGTGTCCCACCATGCTGAGGATGCCCCGTCCTGCATCACCCATCGGCTGGAATTTGTCCCTGACGGCGAGCAATACCGCTACCTGCTGAGCAAAATCGATTAACGCTCGGAGGGCGCTGCCCTCCGCTTTTCAGACAACCTGCAACAATACATCTCTATCTCTTTGATCTACAATGCACTCAGTCTGAGAAAAAGCGCGTGTGAAAACCAGTGTAAACGATACCACTATTTTATCCCATGTCACACTTTTCGCGTCTCTGATATGCTATGGTTAATTCATACCATAAGCCTAATGGAGCGAAATATGCGAGTTCTGGTAACAGGTGGTAGCGGTTACATAGGAAGTCATACCTGTGTGCAACTGCTGCAAAGCGGCCACGATGTTGTCATTCTTGATAACCTGTGCAACAGTAAGCGCAGCGTGCTGCCGGTCATTGAACGCCTTTCGGGTAAACAGCCGACTTTCGTGGAAGGCGATATCCGCAATGAAGCATTGATGACTGAAATCCTTCACGATCACGCGATTGAAACCGTTATCCACTTCGCGGGCCTGAAAGCGGTTGGCGAATCGGTGGCAAAACCGCTTGAGTACTATGACAACAACGTCAACGGTACCCTGCGTCTGATCTCCGCCATGCGTGCGGCCAACGTTAAAAACTTTATCTTCAGCTCTTCCGCAACCGTCTACGGCGATCAGCCAAAAATTCCTTACGTTGAAAGCTTCCCGACCGGTACGCCGCAAAGCCCGTATGGCAAAAGCAAGCTGATGGTAGAGCAGATCCTGACCGACCTGCAAAAAGCCCAGCCTGAGTGGAGCATCGCGTTGCTGCGCTACTTCAACCCGGTCGGCGCGCATCCTTCAGGTGATATGGGCGAAGATCCGCAGGGCATTCCTAACAACCTGATGCCGTATATCGCGCAGGTTGCCGTAGGGCGTCGCGATTCCCTGGCGATTTTTGGTAACGATTATCCCACCGAAGATGGCACCGGCGTGCGCGATTACATTCACGTCATGGATCTGGCCGACGGCCACGTGGCGGCGATGCAGCAACTGGCGGACAAACCGGGCGTGCATATTTACAACCTCGGCGCCGGGATTGGCAGCAGCGTGCTGGATGTGGTGAATGCTTTCAGTAAAGCCTGCGGCAAGCCGGTGAAGTATCACTTCGCTCCCCGCCGTGATGGCGACCTCCCGGCTTACTGGGCCGATGCCACCAAAGCGGATAAAGAGCTCAACTGGCGTGTCACCCGCACGCTCGATGAAATGGCACAGGATACCTGGCACTGGCAATCACGCCATCCGCAGGGCTATCCGGACTAAGGATTTGTCATGACGCAATTCAATCCCGTCGATCACCCGCATCGTCGTTTTAACCCGCTCAGCGGGCAATGGATTTTAGTTTCACCGCATCGCGCCAAGCGCCCCTGGCAGGGGGCGCAAGAGACGCCTGCCAAACAGACGCTGCCGCAGCATGATCCGGACTGTTTCCTCTGCCCGGGCAATACCCGCGTGACGGGCGATAAAAACCCGGACTACAAAGGCACCTTCGTGTTTACTAACGACTTTGCCGCGCTGATGACCGATACGCCGGACGCGCCGGAAAGCCATGACCCGCTGATGCGCTGCGAAAGCGCCCGCGGCACCAGCCGCGTGATCTGCTTCTCGCCCGATCACAGCAAAACGTTGCCGGAGCTGAGCGTGGATGCCCTGAAAGAGGTGGTCAGCACCTGGCAGGTGCAAACCGCGGAGCTGGGCCAGAGCTATCCGTGGGTGCAGGTGTTTGAAAATAAAGGCGCGGCGATGGGCTGCTCCAACCCACATCCGCACGGTCAGATCTGGGCGAACAGCTTCCTGCCGAACGAAGCCGAGCGTGAGGACCGACTGCAAAAAGCGTATTTCACCCAGAACGGTTCGCCTATGCTGGTGGATTACACCCAGCGTGAGCTGGCGGATGGCAGCCGTACCGTGGTGGAAACCGAACACTGGCTTGCGGTAGTCCCTTACTGGGCGGCGTGGCCATTTGAGACGCTGCTGCTGCCGAAAGCCCATGTTCAGCGCATTACCGAACTCAGCGACGCCCAGCGTGACGACCTGGCGCTGGCGCTGAAAAAACTGACCAGCCGCTACGACAACCTCTTCCAGTGCTCCTTCCCCTACTCCATGGGCTGGCACGGCGCGCCGTTTAACGGCGAAGAGAATCAACACTGGCAGTTACATGCACACTTCTACCCGCCGCTGCTGCGCTCAGCAACGGTACGTAAATTCATGGTGGGCTATGAAATGCTGGCGGAAACCCAGCGCGACCTGACGGCGGAACAGGCGGCAGAACGTCTGCGTGCCGTTAGCGACGTCCATTACCGCGAATCAGGAGTCTAAAAATGAGTCTGAAAGATAAAACACAATCCCTGTTTGCTGAAAAATTTGGCTACCCTGCCACCCATGTTATCCAGGCGCCAGGCCGCGTTAATCTGATCGGCGAGCACACCGACTATAACGACGGTTTTGTCCTGCCGTGTGCCATCGACTACCAGACGGTGATCAGCTGTGCGAAACGCGACGATCGTCATGTGCGAGTAATCGCCGCGGATTACGGCAACGAAATTGACGAATTTTCCCTCGATGCGCCGATCGTGACCCACGACAGCCAGCAGTGGTCGAACTATGTTCGCGGCGTGGTGAAGCACCTGCAAAAGCGTAACAAGAATTTCGGCGGGGCCGATCTGGTGATCAGCGGCAACGTGCCGCAGGGGGCGGGATTAAGCTCTTCCGCATCTCTGGAAGTGGCGGTCGGCACCGTGTTCCAGCAGCTTTATCATCTGCCGCTGGACGGGGCGCAGATCGCCCTGAACGGTCAGGAAGCGGAAAACCAGTTCGTGGGCTGCAACTGCGGCATTATGGATCAGCTGATTTCCGCGCTGGGCAAGAAAGAACACGCTTTGCTGATTGACTGTCGCTCCCTCGGGACCAAAGCGGTTCCGCTGCCTAAAGGTGCGGCTGTGGTGATCATCAACAGCAACTTCAAACGCACCCTGGTGGGCAGCGAGTACAACACCCGTCGCGAACAGTGCGAAACCGGCGCGCGCTTCTTCCAGCAGCCAGCCCTGCGTGATGTCTCACTTGATGAATTTAACAAGGTCGCCCACGAGCTGGACCCGGTTGTCACGAAGCGCGTGCGCCATATACTGACCGAAAATGCCCGTACCGTAGAAGCCGCCTCCGCGCTGGCGAAAGGTGACCTGAAACGGATGGGCGAGCTGATGGCCGAATCGCATGCCTCCATGCGTGACGATTTCGAAATCACCGTGCCGCAAATCGACACCCTGGTTGAAATTGTGAAAGCCACGATTGGCGACAAAGGCGGCGTGCGTATGACCGGCGGCGGATTTGGCGGGTGCGTCGTCGCCCTCGTGCCGGAAGAGCTGGTCCCTGCCGTCCAGGACGCCGTGGCTAAGCAGTACGAAGCCAAAACGGGCATCAAAGAAACTTTCTACGTCTGTAAAGCATCACAAGGAGCCGGACAGTGCTAAACGAAATACCTACACTCGCACCGGATGGTCTGCCGTATCGCCTGTTAACCCTGCGCAACAGCGCCGGGATGGTGGTTACGCTGATGGACTGGGGCGCAACGTTACTTTCTGCCCGCGTACCGATGCCTGACGGCAGCGTGCGCGAAACCCTGCTCGGCTGCGCATCGCCGGAGCAGTATATCGAGCAGACCGCTTTTCTGGGCGCATCCATAGGCCGCTACGCTAACCGCATCGCCAGAAGCCGGTTTACGCTGGACGGCGTAACGTATTCCCTGCTTGCCAGCCAGGGCGAAAATCAGCTGCACGGCGGCCCGGAAGGGTTTGATAAACGTCGCTGGAAGATTGTGCAGCAAAATGACGGTGAGGTCTGGTTCTCTCTGGACTCCCTCGATGGAGACCAGGGCTTCCCGGGCAATCTCACCGCAACGGCGCGCTTCACCCTGACCGAAGATAATCGCATCGCCATTGAGTACCGCGCGACCGTCGATAAGCCGTGCCCGGTCAACCTGACTAACCACGCCTATTTCAACCTTGACGGTAATCAGACCGATGTCCGCAGCCATAAACTCCAGATCCTGTCGGACGAGTATCTGCCGGTCGATGAGATGGGTATCCCTTATCAGGGGCTGAAACCGGTAAGCGGTAATAGCTTTGATTTTCGTCAGCCGAAAACCATCGCCCAGGATTTCCTGAGTGATGACGATCAGCGCAAGGTGAAAGGCTACGACCATGCTTTCCTGTTGCAGGCGAAAGGCGATCTTTCTCAACCTGCCGCACAGGTCTGGTCTGCTGATGAGAAGTTACAGATGACGGTCTACACCACCGCCCCCGCCCTACAGTTCTATTCCGGTAACTATCTGGAGGGTACCACGGCGCGCGAACATGACGCCTACGGCGCCTGGCAAGGACTGGCGCTGGAGAGCGAGTTCCTGCCGGACACGCCTAACCATCCTGAATGGCCGCAGCCGGACTGCGTGCTACGTCCGGGTGAAGAGTACGTAAGCGTCACCGAGTATCATTTCATTCCGCGCGCTTAATGTCCGGCGGCGCACGGGCCTACAAATGTAGGCCTGATAAGCGAAGCGCCATCCGGCAAAAAAGCCTGGCCCTCACCGCGAGGGCTTTTTTATCTCCGCCTTGCTGAAAATAGCGGCGATCGCAGACAAAATCATAACCCTGGATTCACATGCATCTTACACTCTCGAACTATTTTCGCTATGGTTAGGGTTAAGCGTTGCTGCTGGCACAGTCACGGCAATATAATGAGAATTGTTATCATTCAAAATGCTTGAGGAGTAAGAAATGGCTAATACTAAGCTTGTCCTGGTGCGCCACGGCGAAAGCCAGTGGAACAACGAAAACCGCTTCACCGGTTGGTATGACGTTGATCTGTCCGAGAAAGGCGTGAGCGAAGCAAAAGCGGCAGGTAAACTGCTGAAAGAAGAAGGCTTCACCTTTGACTTTGCTTACACCTCTGTGCTGAAACGTGCCATCCATACCCTGTGGAACATTCTGGACGAGCTGGATCAGGCCTGGCTGCCGGTTGAGAAATCCTGGAAACTGAACGAGCGTCACTACGGTGCGCTGCAAGGTCTGAACAAAGCGGAAACCGCAGAAAAATACGGTGACGAGCAGGTTAAGCAGTGGCGTCGTGGTTTTGCGGTTACGCCTCCAGAGCTGAGCAAAGATGACGAGCGCTACCCGGGCCACGATCCGCGTTACGCGAAGCTGACTGAGGCTGAACTGCCGCAGACCGAAAGCCTGGCGCTGACCATCGACCGCGTTGTGCCTTACTGGAACGAAACCATTCTGCCACGCCTGAAAAGCGGCGAGCGCGTCATTATCGCTGCTCACGGTAACTCCCTGCGTGCGCTGGTGAAATACCTGGACAACATGGGTGAAGATGAAATCCTCGAGCTGAACATCCCTACCGGCGTGCCGCTGGTGTACGAGTTCGACGAAAACTTCAAGCCAGTTAAACATTACTACCTGGGTAACGCCGACGAAATCGCTGCAAAAGCGGCAGCCGTGGCGAACCAGGGTAAAGCGAAGTAATATTTGCCGGACATAAAAAAAGCGTGGAGAAATCCACGCTTTTTTGTTACCCGCAACAAACTTAGCCGCGACGCGCTTTTACCGCATCCGCCAACTGACGCAGGATCGCATCGGTATCGTCCCAGCCAATGCAGGCATCCGTCACGCTCTTACCGTAGACCAGCGGCTCGCTGCCCTCCAGGTTCTGGTTGCCTTCAACCAGATGGCTCTCAATCATCACCCCAATCACTGCGCGTTCACCGCTGGCGATTTGCTGACACACATCTGCGCCGACTTCCATCTGCTTTTTGAACTGTTTGCTGGAGTTGGCATGGCTGAAATCGATCATCACCTGCGGTGCCAGACCTGCTTTCTCCAGCCCTGCTTTTACCTCCGCTACGTGTTTAGCGCTATAGTTAGGCTCTTTACCGCCGCGCAGTATGATATGGCAATCGCCATTACCGCTGGTATTCACGATAGCCGAGTGGCCCCACTTGGTCACCGACAGGAAGCAGTGCGGCGCGCCCGCCGCATTAATGGCGTCAATGGCGACCTTGATGGTGCCATCAGTGCCATTTTTGAAACCCACCGGGCATGACAGGCCAGACGCCAGCTCGCGGTGAACCTGAGATTCAGTCGTACGCGCACCAATAGCGCCCCAGCTCATCAGGTCAGCCAGATACTGCGGGGTGATCATATCGAGGAATTCTCCGGCAGCAGGCAGCCCGCTGTCGTTGATCTCCAGCAGCAGCTTACGCGCAATGCGCAGGCCGTCGTTAATCTGGAAACTGTTGTCCATATGCGGATCGTTGATTAACCCTTTCCAGCCCACGGTGGTACGCGGTTTTTCGAAATAAACGCGCATCACGATTTCCAGTTCGCCTTTCAGCTCTTCACGCAGGGCGAGCAGACGCGACGCATACTCTTTGGCCGCAGCAGGATCGTGAATGGAGCATGGCCCGATCACTACCAGAAGACGATCGTCGCTACCTTTCAGGATCTTGTGGATCGCCTTGCGGGCATGAGACACCGTGTTGGCGGCATTTTCGGTGGCGGGGAATTTTTCAAGGAGCGCTACGGGAGGTAATAACTCATTGATCTCTTTAATGCGTAAATCGTCGTTCTGATAATTCATCTTCTTTCCGGCTCTGCCATATCTTTAGTAATGAAAGCAATCCTTTCAATCTAACTTGTCGGCCACGAAGTGTAAACGGGCTTTTACACTTCGCGCAGATAATTCCTGGAATTCGCCTAAAATACGCAACAAAATAGCGAAAAATGAGATCTGGCCTAAGCTTTTTACTTGTAACGACTGTTTTTAAATATTTATACGCGATTCCATCCTGACATAATTCAGGAGTCCGGAATCTTTCGCCACTGAACAAGATGCACTGTTGGAGAATGTTATCCAGCGTAACGATAAGAACAGGAGCACCATGATGAAAATGACGAAACTGACTACGCTTTTCCTGACGGCAACCCTTACCCTGGCAAGCGGTAGCGTACTGGCTGCTGATGCAGGCTCATCCGGCAGCAACGGCGACGCGAATGCCGCTGCCGAAGCAGGCCAGGTTGCGCCGGATGCAAAACAGAATATTGCGCCAAACAATGTTGATAACAGTAATATCAACACGGGCAATACCAATACTGGCGGGACGAACACAGGCACGATGAACCATGAGGGTATGACTACCGACGAGGTGCATAAAAACTCAGTCTGTAAAGACGGGAAATGCCCGGACCCGAATGACAAAGTGGGCAGCGATGCCAATACCAAAACGGACGGTACTACCCAGTAACCTTCCATAAGGTAAAACAGGGAGAGCGAATGCTCTCCTTTTTATTTAAGCTCTTAAAAACGCTACACTAAAAATAATAATAAATCAGGAACGATACCATGGCGCACTCCCACTCCTATTCCCACTCCACTGGCGATGAAAATGCCAAACGGCTTTTGCTGGCTTTTGGCGTCACTGCCACCTTTATGATTATTGAGGTCACAGGCGGACTAATATCCGGATCGCTGGCGCTGCTGGCCGATGCAGGACACATGCTTACCGATGCCGCGGCGCTGCTCTTCGCACTGCTGGCCGTGCAGTTTGCCCGTCGCCCGCCCAATGCCCGCCACACCTTTGGCTGGCTCAGGCTGACCACGCTTGCCGCCTTTGTGAATGCGATTGCCTTAGTGGTGATTACCATACTCATCGTATGGGAGGCTTTTCAGCGCTTTCGGCATCCCCAACCGGTAGCCGGGACAACAATGATGGTTATCGCCATTGCCGGGTTGGTCGCCAATATTCTGGCGTTCTGGATATTGCACCGCGGCAGCAGTGAAAAAAATCTGAACGTACGGGCCGCGGCGCTTCATGTGCTGGGCGATCTGCTGGGTTCTGTTGGTGCGATTGTGGCCGCGCTGATCATTATGGGCACGGGCTGGACCCCTATCGACCCGATTCTTTCCGTGCTGGTATCGTGCCTGGTATTGCGCAGCGCCTGGCGGCTACTGAAGGAGAGCGTAAATGAGCTACTGGAAGGCGCGCCCACATCACTGGATATTGGCGAACTGAAGCGCAACCTGAGTCGTTCCATTCCTGAAGTCCGTAACGTTCACCACGTTCACGTCTGGCTGGTGGGTGAGAAACCGCTGATGACGCTGCACGTTCAGGTTATTCCGCCCCACGATCACGATGCGTTGCTTGAACGTATTCGGCATTTCCTCGAGCATCACTATGAGATTGCGCACTCCACTATCCAGATGGAGTACCAGCCTTGCAGCGGGCCAGACTGCCACCTTAACGAGGCGCAGTCCGGCCACTCACACGCACATCACCATTAACGGGAAAGCGCGCGAGAGCCACGCTCACGCGCGCTGTTAATCCACATGCGGCTGCCGTTGAGAGCAATGAAGGTCAGGAGCATATACTCCAGCGACATGGCATAAACACCCTGGCGGGCAAAAATCACCACGCTAATGACATTGATGACCACCCACAACAGCCAGTTCTCAACGTATTTACGCGTCATCAGGATCATCGCCGCAATCGACAGCACCATCATGCAGGAATCCCAGAACGGGAAGGCATCCGGCTGAAGCTCAGGCAGGGTGACGTTCAATCCCAGCCCCGACATCACCGAGACCGCCACGCGCGTCAGGAAGGCAAATACCGGATCAATAAAGACGGTCATAAAGCCGATAGCCACCACGCAGGCCGCGAACCAGGCGATGGCTTTAGGCAACGGCAGCCAGCGGATTTGCAACTCCGCCTCCTGCTGGCTGTTTTGCCGAGACCAGGCGTACCAGCCATAGATATTGGCCGCGAAGAAGAACAGCTGTAGAAGCAGGCTGGCGTAGAGCTGGATCTGGAAGAAGATGATCGCAAACAGCGTGACGTTTATCAGCCCGAACGCATAGTTGCTGATCTTCTCAAGGCTGGCCAGCCAGATACAGAGTAAACCGGCCAGCGTACCCACCGCTTCAATCCACGACAGGTCATAGCCGCCCGCACCAATCGGGATATGAACCAGGATGTTCTGTGTGCTAAAAAAATCCATTTTTTCTCCGGGGCGTAATAAGTTAAGTACGTAGTGTAGCCGCAAAATCCAGCATACGGTTAAGTGGAATTAACGCGCCTTCACGCAGAGCGGCATCCACGTGGATCTCATGCGCTGCGCCACCGTTCTCAAGCGCCTCCGAAATCGCTTTGAGCCCATTCATCGCCATCCACGGGCAATGCGCGCAGCTTCGGCAGGTCGCCCCTTCTCCGGCGGTCGGCGCTTCGAGCAACGTTTTTTCCGGCACGGCCTGCTGCATCTTGTAGAAGATACCGCGATCGGTCGCCACAATGAGCTGCTTGTTCGGCAGGGTTTTCGCAGCATGAATAAGCTGGCTGGTTGACCCGACGGCATCCGCCATGTCGACGATGGACTGCGGGGATTCCGGGTGCACCAGAATCGCGGCCTGCGGGTATAAGCCTTTCATCCGGGTCAGCGCCTGGGTCTTGAACTCATCGTGGACGATACAGGCCCCCTGCCAGCACAGCACATCCGCACCGGTCTGTTTTTGTACGTAGTTTCCCAGGTGACGATCGGGCGCCCAGATGATTTTCTCCCCCAGGCTGTCCAGATGTTCAATCAGCTCAACGGCGATACTGGACGTCACTACCCAGTCCGCCCGGGCTTTCACCGCCGCAGACGTGTTGGCATAGACCACCACGGTACGGTCAGGGTGGGCATCACAGAAGGCGGTGAACTCATCAATCGGGCAACCGAGGTCAAGGGAGCAGTCGGCATTCAGCGTCGGCATCAGTATGGTTTTTTCCGGGCTGAGAATTTTTGCCGTTTCGCCCATGAAGCGCACACCTGCAACCAGCAGCGTGGAGGCAGGATGTTTAGCGCCGAAACGCGCCATCTCCAGCGAGTCTGAGATACAGCCGCCCGTCTCCTCTGCCAACTGCTGAATTTCCGGGTCAGTGTAGTAATGCGCCACCATCACCGCATCACGCTCTTTAAGAAGGCGCTTAATTTTCTCACGATAGAACTGCTTCTCATCCCGGCTTAGCGGCGCTGGCTTCGGCGGGAAGGGATAGATTGCGGTTTCGGGATCAAACATCACACTCATTATGGCTTCTCGTTTTACTGGCTTAACAATATTGCCTTTGTTTTGCGGTAGATAGCAAAAATGACGGCAATGGTGTTTTATATACTAAACAAGATAGCGAATATTAGGTGGAATGTCATCGGGAATTGGTGCCGGCAGCATTTGTCGGGTGGCGGCTTCGCCTTACCCGACCTACAAAGCACTGGGGAACGACAGATAGCAAAAAGGCGCCTTTAGGGCGCCTTTTTACATTGGTGGGTCGTGCAGGATTCGAACCTGCGACCAATTGATTAAAAGTCAACTGCTCTACCAACTGAGCTAACGACCCCTTACGGGATGTACTTCAAATCTATTCAGGCTGGTGGGTCGTGCAGGATTCGAACCTGCGACCAATTGATTAAAAGTCAACTGCTCTACCAACTGAGCTAACGACCCGAGTGGTGGGTGATGACGGGCTCGAACCGCCGACCCCCTCCGTGTAAAGGAGATGCTCTACCAACTGAGCTAATCACCCACTCTGTGCTGCCGGAACTGCTTTAAGTGGTGGGTCGTGCAGGATTCGAACCTGCGACCAATTGATTAAAAGTCAACTGCTCTACCAACTGAGCTAACGACCCACTTTTGCGCTGCTTTCACGTTGTTTGATATCCCGTGGCAACGGCGGCATATATTACTGATTTAAGAATTCTGCGCAACAAAAATTTCGATGAAGATCACTTAACTGCTTAGGAATCATGCTGCACGACCAGAAATAACGCGATTTCTGGTCATGCGATAATCAACCCATCGAACTCAAACGTTTTTGTGCCTGTTTGGCGCCGTCTGTACCCGGGAATTTCGCAACCACCTGCTGATAAACCGCTTTGGCTTTTGCAGTGTCGCCTTTGTCCTGCATGATCACGCCGACTTTATACATCGCATCAGGCGCTTTCGGTGATTTCGGGTAATTTTTCACCACAGAGGCAAAATAAAACGCCGCATCATCCTTTTTACCCTTGTTGTAATTCAACTGACCCAGCCAGTAGTTCGCATTTGGCTGGTAAGTGGAATCAGGGTACTTCTTAACGAAGTTCTGAAACGCAACGATAGCATCGTCCTGGCGCGATTTGTCCTGCACCAGGGCAATGGCCGCGTTGTAGTCCGTATTCGCGTCACCGCTCTGTACAGGCGCACCAGACGACGCGGAGGCATCTGCCGCAGGTGCAGGCGTCGCCGCACCGCTTTGATCGCCTGCTGCTGGCTGTGCTGCTGCTCCGCCGCTGTTCAGGCTATCCATCTGCAACAAAATTTGCTTCTGGCGCTCCACAACCTGATTAAGCTGATACTGACTCTCCTGGATCTGACCACGAAGGGAATCAATATCATTCTGGTTATCGGAAAGCTGCTGCTGGAGTTGAGTTAAAAGCTGGCTGTGAGCGTTAGAAATACGCTCGAGTTGAGTGACTCGATCTTCTACCGAGCCTGAGCCGACACTACTGATTGGTGCCTGAGCAAAAGCGGCCCAGGGGGCCGCTATTCCAACCAGTAACGACAGACTCATCAGATGATGTCTGAAGTTACTGCTCATGCAATTCTCTTAGTAAACGAGTACGGCACGACGGTTTTTGGAGTAAGCCGCTTCGTCGTGACCCAGTACTGCTGGTTTTTCTTTACCGTAAGAAACGATGGAGATCTGGTCAGCAGAAACGCCTTTACCCTGGAGGTACATTTTAACAGCGTTTGCACGACGTTCACCCAGGGAGATGTTGTACTCCGGAGTACCACGTTCGTCCGCATGACCTTCTACGGTGACTTTGTAAGACGGGTTGCTACGCAGGAAGTTTGCGTGCGCATCCAGCATTGCAGCGAAGTCAGAACGAATGTCGTATTTATCCAGATCGAAGTAAACGATGTTGTTCTGCTGTAACTGCTGCATCTGAAGACGCGCTTGCTCTTCAGAAGACATATTGCCATTGCCGTTAGCGTCCATACCGGTGCCGGCACCCATCATGCCTTCGCCGCTCTGGTCATTGCTTGCGTTCTTGTTAGAAGAACACGCTGCGATTGCCATAACAGGCAGAGCGATCATCAGCCCCTTCAGCACTTTGTTCAGTTGCATTTCTAAGATTCCTTTAGTAATCAATTAATTATTATTACAGATACGGCGACCAGGCAGGTGATTTTACCTGTCCATCAGTTGCCGGAAGACGCGCTTTGAAACGCCCATCTGTAGAAACCAGATTCAGCACGGATCCCATCCCCTGAGAAGAGCTGTAGATTACCATGGTGCCGTTAGGTGCCAGACTTGGCGTTTCATCCAGGAACGTTGACGACAGTACTTGTACGCCCCCCGTTACCAGATCTTGTTTGGCAATGTGCTGCTGACCACCCGCAGTACTGACCATTACCATTGTTTTACCATCGGCACTGACGTCAGCATCCTGGTTCTGAGAACCTTCCCAGGTAATACGCTGCGCTGCTCCGCCGTTGATATTCACTTTATAAACTTGTGGACGACCTGCCTGGTCAGACGTAAATGCCAGATTCTGGCTGTCCGGGAACCAGGTTGGCTCAGTGTTGTTGCTACGACCATCCGTGACCTGACGGATCTGACCAGAACCAATATCCATCACGTACAGGTTCAGGCTACCGGTTTTAGACAGGGCAAACGCCAGTTTGGTACCATCCGGAGAGAACGCAGGCGCACCGTTGTGACGTGGGAATGACGCAACCTGACGCACAGCACCGTTAGACAGTGTCTGGATAACCAGCGCGGAACGGCCGCTTTCGAAGGTCACGTACGCCAGCTTAGAGCCATCCGGAGACCATGCCGGAGACATCAGCGGCTGTGGTGAACGGTGTACGGTGAACTGGTTGTAACCATCGTAGTCAGAGACGCGCAGCTCATAAGGGAACTGGCCGCCGTTGGTCTGTACTACGTACGCGATACGGGTACGGAACGCACCTTTAATACCGGTCAGCTTCTCAAACACTTCGTCACTCGCCGTGTGGCCTGCATAACGCAGCCACTGCTTGTTCACCTTATACGTGTTTTGAGCCAGAACGGTACCCGGCGCACCGCCAGTATCCACCAGCTGATAAGCGACGTTATAGCCGCCGTCTGGCGCAGGAGTAACCTGTCCGACAACCACGGCATCAATACCCAGTGCAGACCATGCAGCAGGTTGAACTTCCTGAGCTGTACCCGGCTGCTGCGGCAGACGAGAACGATCTAAGGGGTTAAATTTACCGCTGTTACGCAGGTCAGCTGCAACAATGCCGCCAATATCTTCAGGCGCAGCGCCCGGGCCTGCCCACTGGAACGGAACGACACCGATTGGACGCGCTGAGTCGTTCCAGTCGGTAATGTCGATGCTTACTGTGGCATGCACTGCTGACGTCAACAGTACTAAAAAACCAAAAGCTAATCGTAATGCCTGCTTCATCATATCTCCCTTATCCGAACAATAAGTCCTGGATAATTTAGCAGAAGGTTAACAAACTCAAATACACAAAACTATCAGAACCCGATAACAGCAGCTCTGCTTATGGCTTAAAGTTCAGCGAAGCGTCTTTGAACACTTCATAGACAGCCTGTGATGGAGGTTTTGGCAGTTTTGCCTGATTCACTGCCACAAGTGCAGCCTGGCATAATGCTTCATCTCCCCCTTCTGACTCAACGCTCAGCACCATACCATCCGTAGCCAGTTTAATATGCAGTCGGCACGTTTTCCCGGTATAGAGCGATTTATCGTTAAGTCTGCTGGCAATAGCCGCGGCAATCTGATTCTTATAGTCGTTGATCTCAGCGCCAGAAGCACCGTTGTTCTTAGTGTTACCACTTCCTGCCGGTGCTGCGTTACTTCCTTTCGCCCCACCGCCCGTTTTCGGTGCATTCTTACCGGAGCTCAGGTCCCCCAGCAGATCGTCAACCCCTGCGGCAGCGGCTTTTTCCGCAGCAGCGGCCTTCTTAGCTGCGGCTTTTTCAGCAGCAGCTTTCTTATCAGCAGCGGCTTTCTCAGCTGCCGCTTTTTTATCAGCAGCGGCTTTTTCCGCAGCGGCGGCTTTTTCTGCCGCAGCTTTCTCGGCCGCGGCCGCTTTTTTCGCAGCATCGGCAGCCGCTTTCTTCTCTGCTTCCTGCGCAGCTTTTTTGGCGGCTTCCGCTTCGGCTTTCTTCTGTGCGTCAGCGGCAGCTTTTTTCGCCGCTTCGGCTTCTGCTTTCTTCTTCGCATCAGCAGCGGCTTTCTTCGCCGCTTCGGCTTCCGCTTTCTTCTGCGCATCAGCAGCAGCTTTCTTCGCGGCTTCTGCGGCTAACTTAGCTTGAGCATCTGCCTGCGCCTTCGCGTCTGCCGCGGCTTTGGCTGCCGCCTCTTCCGCCTGCTTCTGCTGTTCCTGAGCTTTCTTCGCTGCGGCTTCAGCCTGTTTCTGCTGCTCCGCCTGCTCTTTAGCGGCTTCCTGCGCCTGCAAACGCTCTTTCTCAAGCTGCTTCAGACGTTCCTGCTCGGCGGCCTGCTTTTCACGCAGCTCTTCCGCCTGCTGTTGCGCCTGTTTTTCACGCTGTTCTTCCGCGCGTTTTGCGCTCGCCTGCTGCTGTTGCTGGCGATTATAGTTCTGCACTACCGCACCGGGATCCACCATGACGGCGTCGATGGACGAGCCCCCATCGCCGCCTGATGCATCAAGGTGCTCATCGAACGAACTCCAGATCAGCGCTGCAAAAAGAAATACGTGCAGCACTGCGGAGACGATTATCGCTCGCTTAAGCTTGTCGTTCTGTTCGGTTGCCTTTGACACTATCGGTTCCCAAAAACTACGCAGATGATCAAATAGGCTGAGTCATTAAGCCAACTGACTTAACGCCCGCGCTATGTAGCAAGTTCAGCGCTTTGATAATTTCATCATATGGTACGTCTTTCGCACCACCGATTAAGAAGACCGTCTTCGGATTTGACTCCAGACGTCGTTGCGCTTCAGCAATAACCTGCTCTGGCGGAAGCTGATCCATACGATCTTTCTCTACCACCACGCTGTACTGCCCTACGCCGGAAACCTCAATGATGACCGGAGGATCGTCATTGGTGCTTACCGCCTGTGATTCTGTCGCATCCGGCAGATCAACTTCCACGCTCTGGGTGATGATGGGCGCTGTCGCCATAAAGATCAGCAGCAGCACCAGCAGCACGTCCAGTAACGGAACGATATTGATTTCGGACTTGAGCTCGCGACGACCTCGTCCACGCGATCTGGCCATGGTTTACCCCTTGTTGCTCTCGGTGCTGGTAAACGCCTGACGATGCAGAATCGCGGTGAACTCTTCCATAAAGTTGTCGTAGTTCAGTTCCAGTTTGTTCACGCGCTGGTTCAGACGGTTGTACGCCATTACCGCCGGAATTGCGGCGAACAGACCGATTGCGGTCGCGATCAGTGCTTCTGCGATACCCGGTGCAACCATCTGCAACGTTGCCTGCTTCACCGCCCCCAGGGCGATAAAGGCGTGCATGATCCCCCACACCGTACCAAACAGGCCGATATACGGGCTGATGGAGCCAACGGTTCCGAGGAATGGAATATGCGTTTCAAGATTTTCCAGTTCGCGGTTCATGGAGATGCGCATCGCACGCGACGCCCCTTCTACCACGGCTTCCGGCGCATGGCTGTTAGCGCGATGTAAGCGAGCGAACTCTTTGAAACCGCTGTAGAAAATTTGTTCGGAGCCTGAAAGGTTATCACGGCGTCCCTGGCTTTCCTGGTACAGACGAGAAAGCTCAATTCCCGACCAGAACTTATCTTCAAACGCTTCGGCTTCGCGGCCAGCGGCATTAAGGATACGCGTTCTCTGGATGATGATGGCCCAGGATGCGATTGAAAAACCAATCAAAATCAACATGATAAGTTTAACCAGAAGGCTTGCCTTCAGGAACAAATCAAGGATATTCATGTCAGTCACTGCTTAAACTCCGCGACAATAGACTTAGGAAGCGCACGAGGCTTCATTATGGTTGGATCAACACAGACAATCAGGACTTCAGCTGAGTTCAGTACCGTGTTCTCTGCATTGACTATCCGCTGCGTGAAAACCAGTGAAGTTCCGCGCATTGATGTAATTTCTGTTTGAACTTCGAGCATATCGTCGAGTCTGGCAGGCGCAAAATACTCAAGCGTCATCTTGCGTACCACGAAGGCAACTCGCTCAGCCAACAGCACCTGTTGACTAAAGTGATGATGGCGCAGCATCTCTGTGCGTGCCCGTTCATAAAAAGCAACGTAGCTGGCGTGGTAGACCACACCACCGGCATCGGTATCTTCGTAATAGACACGTACCGGCCATCGAAACAGCGTTGTATTCACTTTACATCCCGGTAATACAAGAAAAGTTGGAGCTTTCAAACTTCGCTACTATACGCGCGGGAATGATGGTTTGGAATGGGGGAAAGTAAACGGAGAGTAAATTTTTATGGGCCATGGTAAGCCCATAACGTTAACGGACATTTCTTATTCAGAAGAAGAAGAAAATCAAACCGGCGAGGAGAACCAGATCGGCAATCAGTGGGCAGAAGATGCCCTGCCAGTGTAGCGCTTTCGGACGAAAGCCGACACCGTGAATCACGCCTGCGCACACAGCCCACATAATCAGGAAGCCATGCCAGATTTCAAGCTCGCTGGTTTTCGCCGCGAAGCGCGACGGGTCCCAGAAGATACAGCCTGCCAGCAGTAATGCCATAATGAGGGAAAGCGCCCTCAGGGGGCGCTTATCCATTACCGCATATAAGGTTGCGATAATATTCATTAGTGCTTTTCTTCACCTGCTTTGGTCGCTTCTACATGCTCAAGCGCCAGGGCAGTGATGACACCAAACGCACAGGCAAGAAGCGTCCCTAAAATCCATGCGAAATACCACATATTCAGCTCCTTACTTAGTACATAGAGTGGGTGTTGCTTTCGATATGTTCTTTAGTGATGCGACCGAACATTTTCCAGTAACACCAGGTGGTGTAGAGCAGGATAATCGGTACGAACACGCAAGCAACATAGGTCATTAAGTTCAGCGTCAACTGACTGGACGTTGCATCCCACATGGTCAGGCTGGCGTTCATCATGGTGCTGGATGGCATCACGAACGGGAACATCGCAATCCCCGCCGTCAGGATGATGCATGCCAGCGTCAGTGAAGAGAATACGAACGCCAGAGCGCCTTTCTCCAGACGAGACGTCAGCACGGTCAGCAGCGGCAGCAGCACACCCAGAGCCGGGATAGCCCACAGCGCAGGAGTATTGTTGAAGTTCACCAGCCATGCACCGGCCTGCCGCGCCACTTCTTTGGTCAGCGGGTTAGACGGTGCAGTATGGTTGATCGCGGAGGTCACCACGTAACCATCAATACCGTACAACACCCACACGCCAGCCAGCGCGAAGCAGACCAGCGTCACCAGCGCCGCCACCTGAGCGGTAGCGCGGGAACGCAGGTGCAGTTCACCTACGGTACGCATCTGGAGATAGGTTGCGCCCTGGGTGATGATCATCGCCACGCTCACTACGCCCGCCAGCAGACCAAACGGATTCAGCAACTGGAAGAAGTTACCGGTGTAGAACAGACGCATATATTCGTCGACGTGGAACGGTACGCCCTGCAACAGGTTACCGAACGCCACACCAATGACCAGCGGTGGAACGAAGCTACCGATGAAGATGCCCCAGTCCCACATGTTACGCCAGCGGGTGTCTTCAATCTTGGAACGGTAGTCGAAACCCACCGGACGGAAGAATAAAGAGGCCAGCACCAGAATCATCGCCACATAGAAGCCGGAGAACGCAGCCGCGTAGACCATCGGCCAGGCAGCGAACAGCGCGCCGCCTGCGGTGATCAGCCACACCTGGTTACCGTCCCAGTGCGGGGCGATGGAGTTGATCATGATTCGACGCTCGGTGTCATTACGACCGAGGAAACGGGTGAGCATGCCCACGCCCATGTCGAAACCATCGGTGACCGCGAAACCAATCAGCAGAACACCGATCAGCAGCCACCAGATAAAACGCAATACTTCATAATCGATCATTTGATGACTCCTGTCTTAGCGTGCCGGCTGAGTAGTCGCAACAGACTGCTCGTAGTGATAGCGACCGGTTTTCAGGCTGCTTGGGCCAAGGCGCGCGAACTTGAACATCAGGAACAGTTCAGCCACCAGGAACAGGGTGTACAGACCGCAAATGAGCAGCATGGAGAAGATCAGGTCGCCTGCGGTCAGGGAGGAGTTCGCTACCGCTGTTGGCAGCACCTCACCGATCGCCCACGGCTGACGGCCATATTCCGCAACAAACCAGCCGGACTCGATAGCAATCCATGGCAGTGGGATACCGTAAAGCGCGGTGCGCAGCAGCCATTTTTTCTCACCGATACGGTTACGAATGACTGACCAGAACGAGGCCGCGATGATCAGCAGCATGATAATGCCGCAACCCACCATGATGCGGAACGCGAAGTACAGCGGCGCAACGCGTGGAATAGAGTCTTTGGTTGCCATCTGAATCTGCGCTTCCGTCGCGTCAGAGACGTTCGGGGTATAGCGTTTCAGCAGCAGACCGTAACCGAGGTCTTTCTTCACGTCGTTAAATTGATCGCGAACGGCCTGGTCGGTAGAGCCGGCGCGCAGCTGTTCCAGCAGCGAGTAAGCTTTCATCCCGTTACGGATACGCTCTTCATGCTGCACCATCAGATCTTTCAGGCCAGTCACCTGTTTGTCGACGGAGCGCGTGGCGATAATACCCAGAGCGTAAGGAATTTGAATGGCGAAGCGGTTTTCCTGCGCTTCCTGGTCAGGCACGCCGAACAGGGTAAACGCTGCCGGTGCCGGCTGGGTTTCCCATTCAGCTTCAATTGCGGCGAGTTTGGTTTTCTGCACGTCGCCCATTTCGTAACCGGATTCATCACCCAGAACAATAACGGACAGAATCGCGGCCATACCGAAGCTTGCTGCAATAGCAAAAGAACGCTTGGCGAACGCGAAGTCACGGCCGCGCAGCATATAGTAGGAGCTGATGCCCAGCACGAACATCGCGCCGCACACATAGCCAGACGCCACGGTGTGAACGAATTTAACCTGGGCAACCGGGTTCAGGACCAGCTCAGCGAAGCTGACCATCTCCATACGCATGGTTTCGAAGTTGAAATCAGATGCGATTGGGTTTTGCATCCAGCCGTTCGCCACCAGGATCCACAGTGCGGACAAGTTGGAGCCTAATGCCACCAGCCAGGTTACCGCCATATGCTGGACTTTACCCAGACGGTCCCAACCGAAGAAGAACAGACCTACAAAGGTGGATTCGAGGAAGAAGGCCATCAGACCTTCAATGGCCAGCGGCGCACCGAAAATATCCCCCACATAGTGGGAATAGTAAGACCAGTTTGTCCCGAACTGGAACTCCATGGTCAGACCGGTTGCCACGCCCAGCGCAAAGTTGATACCAAACAACTTGCCCCAGAACTTGGTCATATCTTTATAAATCTGTTTGCCGGAGAGGACGTAAACCGTTTCCATGATGGCCAGCAGGAACGCCATACCGAGCGTCAGCGGCACAAACAGGAAGTGGTACATCGCGGTCAAGGCAAACTGTAAGCGCGACAGTTCGACTACGTCTAACATTATGACTCCTTGCTCATCGCATGAAGACTCCGAGAGTGAACCCCGTTAGATAAGGATCCACACGCATGCCCCAATACAAAGTTATCTGCTTCCCTTCTTCG
The DNA here is from genome assembly GCF_001037675.1 of Enterobacter sp. MGH119. NCBI lineage: Bacteria > Pseudomonadati > Pseudomonadota > Gammaproteobacteria > Enterobacterales > Enterobacteriaceae > Enterobacter > Enterobacter sp. MGH119. The sequence goes on from NZ_KQ089929.1 coordinate 1,879,402, forward strand.
TTGCTTATTCTCTATATGAGGAAAAAGCAATGATGAAAGGTTACAAATACGTTAAGAAAAAACCAAATTGATCCCGTAAATATAATACGCTGCAAAACCCTTACAATAAACAGGTTTTTATTCAAACAGATTTACGTTTTTCGACGGCGATCAATTTATAGCAAAATTACCACTTTTCGGCCATTTTGATCGGGAACAATTTAACGCCTTTTTGAGCCTTTTTCCAAGGATTAAACATTGATTTAAATCAAAAACGGCCAGAGCTGTTAATGATGTTTCTTTGTGGTGCGGATAGTAAAAACCTTGTTAATGATATGTACATTTAAAGGCGTTGATGGTTATAAAAGCCAGAGGATAATATAAACAGTTGTGATTTTTATTAACGCGCGTGAAAAAACGCATTTTGCCGGAAGATAAACATATAATGTTATCTGCTTCACAGTATTTTTCTTTCGCTTTGCTACCTGCCGAAACGATTACATTTTATTCACTTTTAATAATCTTAAAATTAACACCCCTTCGTGACTATTTGATGAAATAAAGGCCGCAGGAATGCGGCCTTTATTTTATTTTGAGAATTACCTTTCAATTTTTATGCTGAAGGTACGTGACTGGCCTGGCCGGAAAGACCCCGTAATGGCTGAGCCCTCTTCCCCTTGCGCCTTGTACACCTCATTCATGTCCGTTTCGCAACAGGCCTGGACCTCACGGTTCACAGACAAAGCCACGTCACAGGAGCGGGTCTCCGAAGGGTTGTACAGACGAAGAATCATCTCGTCACGATCCTCCGCTTTTTTCAGCACACTGAGTACGCATCCGTTAGGCGCCAGCGTTAGCAGGCTATAGCTACGGGGTGTGGTGAAAGAGGCACGGTTAAGCTTCATCGCATCCCACGGAATTTTGTTATAACAGTGCACTGGCGTTAACCACGACTTCGCCTGCTGCGCAACGCCAGCACTGACGGGCAAACCATTAAAACTGAACAGGCTAAAGCGACAGGTTAACTGGCCCCGCATCTGCGAATCAGGCACCGGCATTTTGATCCCGGACGGTCTGCCGGGGCGCAGCAGTAAATCTTCCTTCCCAAGCACCCCCACGCCGCGAAGCAACGTCAGGGCAAACGTTTTTTGACGCTCGCCAGTCACTTCAAATTCGCGTAACCCTTCGGTAAACAGCGCCATCCCGTTACGCCGTTCCTGGAGCACCGCGTAGTTAAGCAGATTCCACACCGGCAGCGGCGCTTCCTTCCAGCCCTCCTCCTGCCAGTTCGCCATCGCTTCATCCTGTACAGGTCGCGTCAGCGAACCGAACTGGGTATCAGCTAACACCGTGTCTGTGGTGAATGGCGTCGGGATCAACACCCGAACACGGTGGTCATCCGCGTGATTTCCGAGACGCGCCTCAATGTCGATACGTCGGCTGTTATGGCTGAGCGTGACCGTGAGTTCTGCCTCAAGCGTTCCCGTCTGCTGACGCGCAGAACGTTCAGCGAGATCCGCCGGCACCGCCATGCGATGGCGGATCACCGCCCTGCTCTGCCAGACCTCGTGGATCACCTCAACCTCATGCTCGCCCTGCGCGGAAGTGAGTCTCCACTCTTCCCGTGAAGGCGAGTAGTCGTACTCATCGCCATCATCCGAGCTCTCTTCTATTTCCAGCGCGCGGTCATAGATAAGCCCGGACGCTTTATCGAGCAGACGCAGGGTGCCGTCGTCGTTTAACGTTATTTCCCAGAAAGCATTTTCCAGTAATGCCTCCGACGTTGTTTCTGGCGCCAGCAGCTTGCCAGCCACGTGCGGCTCGATATAGAGCGTGCGGTAACCCATTGATGGCAGGATCTGGTTGAGCTGGATATCAAACTCCATAAAGGGATCGTAGTTGCCGTAATGCACAATCTGCCGGTCTATTAAGCCGGGGTCGATTTCACGCGCGCTGCGCAGGCAGTAAGGGATTTCATTCCCCCTATCGTCCAGCAGGCGGAACTGGCTGGCGCGCAGACGTATCGTAGTGTTAATCACTTCCTCACGCGGCCAGGGCGTGAGGTTAAACATCACCAGTTTGTCTTCCTCGCACTGCGGCATGTTGTCGACAATCTTGCGCATATAGAAGCATGTCAGGTTATCGGCCATGTCTTCCGCCAGCTCGAAGCGTGACATCACCTCACGATGCACTTTGTCACTACAGCAGCAGCCGATACTGTCATGGGCGTGATTCTTGAGGATCTCTTTCCACATTTTTTCCAGCAAGCCGTGGTGATACTCAAAGCCCAGCGTCCAGGCAAGCGTGGCCAGCGGCTCAAGGACATTGACGATTTTATTCTCTATCCGGGCGTGGGCGATTTTGATGTCCATTCGCGTGGAGCCTATTGTCCGGTGCACCCGCATATATTTACCGTCAATAAACTCCCCTTTCAGCGTCGCCAGTTCATCGCGGTGCGCGTCAATGTGGTCAAACACCTCCTCGAAGCGGCTCATCACAAACTGACGCTGCGGATAGATTTCGCGCAGCTTATCCATCACCGCAAAGATGTTCTGCTGGAGCGGCATCTGATCATGGCCGTTAGGCAGCAAAATTTCTTTCGTCACGGAGGCTTTTTCCAGCACCTCGAAGTACGTGTCGAGCCGTTTGCGCAGCCCGGCCTCATCCTCCGGTAAGTACTTACCAATCGCGTAGCCCAGCGGTAACGCCTGTGCCGTCACTTCACTGCCGTCCTGACTTTGCCAGAGAAATTCGGTTTTATCGGTACCATGCCGCTCGGAACACCCGCGCCAGAACATGGTGCGCGTGATGCCAAAACCGTTGTAAATGTGTGGCAGCTGGGAAGACATGCCGAAGGAGTCCGGCAGATAGCCAATTTTCATCGGCTCGCCAAAGGCCAGACAGTCGCGAATGCCGTACATCAGATTTCGGACAATCGACTCGCCGGAGACAAGGGTGGTGTCCGTCTGGGTATACCACGGCCCGATAATCAGCTTCCCGGCCGCCACCAGCGCCTTCACGCGTGGCCTGTTTTCCGGTTTCACGGCAAAATAATCTTCCAGCACCGCCGTCTGGCCGTCGAGAACGTAGTATTTATATTCTGCGTCCTGCTCAAGACGGGTAAGGATCTCTTCCATATTATTGACCAAAAGAATACGTGACGCTTCGGTGGTGAAGTACCACTCCCGGTCCCAGTGCATATGTGGCGTGATATGAACGCGAGATACAGCTTTCATCTTCGTTTCCTGTCAGTGCGTGTTTAGGATGTTATGTCTTCAGTCACGTAGGTGCCGCTCTTCACGGCCTGGCGTCGCCAGAGGAGTAAAATGAGCGTAGAGATTGCGGCGCCAATCAGCGCGGCGCCAAACCAGCCGGCAGCGGCCAGCACGCCGCCCAGCCCGGCATCATGCAGTAAGAAGAGAGAGAAAATACCCGCGCCCGGGGTGGATAGCCCAATCCCCATCGCCCCGACAATCGCTCCGGTCGCCATTGACCCCAGAACAAATGAGCCGATGACCCGCAACGGATCCTCGATAGCCATCGGAATTGCTCCTTCGGTGATGCCCGCCAGCCCCAGCAGCCAGGTGGACTTGCCGGTTTCAATTTCGAACTGTTTGAACAGGTTCGGAGCCAGCATCGTTGATGCCGTCACGGTAAAGGCCGATACCATTTTGACGGAGGCAAAAATCGCATAAGGCCCGTATACGCCATTGGCCATCGCCCCCAGACAGAACGCGTAAGAGGCTTTGTTGACCGGACCGCCCAGATCGAACGAGCACATAAAGCCCAGGATCGCCCCCAGCAGCAGCGCGTTCGCGCCGGACAGACCGTTAAGCCAGGCGGTGAGGGCGTTATTGATCCAGGCCACCGGTTCGCCGATCACAAACAGCATCAGGCTGCCTGCGCCCAGCACGCCAATCACCGGATAAAGATAAAAGGTCAGAAAGCCGTTGTAGCGGCTACTCAGCCGGATGTGGTTTTTCACCCAGCGCATCAGGTAGCCCGCAATCAGCCCGCCGACGATGGCCCCCAGAAAGCCGGAGCCGATCATATTGGCGGCAAGACCCGCCGCAAAGCCTGGCGTTAGCGCAGGTTTATCCGCCAGCGAGTAAGCGGTGTAGGCCGCCAGAACAGGCACCATCAGAATACCGAGCATCCCGCCGCCCAGTTTGCGGTACATCCACAGCCACGAATTTTCCTGATCGAACAGATGCTGCAAGCCCAGGATTTGCGCCAGCAGTACCGACATGGCCAGCACCGTGCCGCCAGCGACAATCAGCGGCACCGCAAAGGAGATACCGCTGAGCAGCGCCTGCTTGAGTTCGGTTTTAACGCACTTTTTCGCGTCCGTGTCGACGTGCGCAGGACGCGCATCGGATACAGGCTGTAGCGCCAGCGCACGCTCAATGAGCGCTTCCGCATGGCGCAAGGGTTCCGCGACGGGCACGGAAATGGCAGGGATCCCCTGAAAACGCTCGCGCTCTTTAATCGCCACTTCCGCCGCGAAGATACACGCTTTTGCCTCCTGCAACTGCTGCGCGGTGATGCGCCCCTCAATACCGTTTGCCCCCTGCTTTTCGACCACCACATTGACGCCGAGCTTTCGTCCCGCTTTTTCGAGATATTCCGCTGCCATGTAGGTATGGGCGATCCCGGCCGGACAGGCGGTAACGCAGACGATCGTCGGGGCATTCTCCGCAACGGCGGTTTCTTGCGCGTCAGGCGCCGTTTCCAGCGCCGCAAGCACCGCTTCCGCGCTGGTCGCCGTCATCACGCGCGCCCTGAGATCGTCATCCGCCAGGCGAGACGTCAGTTCCGTCAGCACCTGAATATGCGTTGATCCCGCTTGTGCGGGAGGAATGGCGAGCAAAAAAATCAGCTCGACCTCCTCCGGTCCGTCCACGCCTTCCCAGGCCAGCGGCTCGCACAGTGTGGCCACGGCAAAAGCCGCTTCCTTTACCGCCGCTGATTTACCATGGGGTACGGCCAGTCCCTCGCCCAGCGCCGTCGGGCCAAGCGATTCCCGATGGAAAACCTCTGCCAGAAACGTATCGGCGTCGGCTATTTTGCCCAACGCCACCAGCCGCGTCGCAAGCTGGCGGATTGCCTCATCACGGCTGGTAAACTGCGCCTGCACGCAGACAGCACGGGGGTCGGTCAGAGTCGTCAGGTTCATAAAGATCCTCACCTATCCAAAGTTTTTGTCTGGGGAGGATTGTGGCAGAGCCAATAAGACATTTATGTGATCATTTTCACTAACACCGAAATTTGTATCTTATTTGTATTATTTACAAATCCGACACTGAAGGCATAATTCCCTGAAAAGGTATTAAATAGGCGTGACCCAATGGGCAATAAACCGATGTACCGGCAGATCGCCGATGCGTTCCGCGAGAAAATTAATGCCGGTGAGTTAAAACCTGGCGACGCGCTGCCGACAGAATCCAGCCTTCAGGAGGCGTTTAGCGTCAGCCGTGTCACCGTGCGGCAGGCGTTGAAGCTGCTCGCCGACGAGCAGATCATCGAAAGTATTCAGGGCAGCGGCTCGTATGTAAAAGAGGAGCGGGTGAATTACGATATTTATCAGCTCACCGGCTTTTACGAAAAGTTAGCGGATCGCAACGTCGATACGCACAGCGACGTCAGCGTCTTCGAAGTGGTGAAAGCCGATGAGCGGCTCGCGACAAAACTGGCGCTCAATCCGGATGATAAGGTCTGGCACGTCAAGCGCGTACGCTTCATCAGGGAAAAGCCGGTGAATCTGGAAGAGACATGGATGCCGCTGGCGATGTTCCCCGACCTCACCTGGGAAGTGATGGAACAGTCGAAATACCATTACATTGAGCAGATCAAAAAGATGGTTATCGATCGCAGCGAGCAGGAGCTGGTGCCAGTCATGCCATCGGACGAGGCGATTGCCGCCCTGGCGCTCGATCCGGCGAAACCGATTCTGGAAAAAGTCTCCCGCGGCTTTCTGAAAGACGGCCGGGTATTTGAGTACAGTCGCAACGTGTTTAACTCCGACGACTATAAATTCACTCTGGTGGCTAAACGCAGACAATAAAAAAGGCCGCTTTACAGCGGCCAACCATGTCGAAACGGACATTTTTTTATACTTCAACGCGCCCCATACGGGGAGCAGAGAGGACTTACTTAATGATGGACTTCAGTGCTTCACCGATATCCGCCAGGCTGCGAACGGTTTTCACGCCTGCGGCTTCCAGTGCTGCGAATTTCTCATCAGCCGTACCTTTACCGCCTGCGATAATCGCGCCCGCGTGACCCATACGTTTGCCTTTCGGCGCGGTCACACCCGCGATGTAACCCACCACCGGCTTGGTCACATGATCTTTGATGTAAGCAGCCGCTTCTTCTTCCGCGCTACCACCGATCTCACCGATCATCACGATCGCTTCGGTCTGTGGATCTTCCTGGAACAGCTTCAGGATGTCGATGAAGTTAGAGCCCGGGATCGGGTCACCGCCGATGCCCACGCAGGTGGACTGGCCGAAACCGTAGTCGGTGGTCTGCTTAACCGCTTCATAGGTCAGGGTACCGGAACGGGACACAATGCCCACTTTGCCTGGGCGATGAATGTGGCCCGGCATGATGCCGATTTTGCATTCGCCCGGGGTGATAACGCCTGGGCAGTTCGGGCCGATCATGCGCACGCCTGCTTCATCCAGCTTCACCTTCACGGTCAGCATATCCAGCGTCGGAATACCTTCGGTGATGGTGATGATCAGTTTGATGCCTGCGTCGATCGCTTCCAGAATGGAGTCTTTGCAGAACGGCGCCGGAACGTAGATCACGGTCGCGGTTGCGCCCGTCGCTTCTACGGCTTCACGCACGGTGTTGAACACCGGCAGGCCCAGGTGGGTGGTGCCGCCTTTACCTGGCGTTACGCCGCCTACCATCTGCGTACCGTAGGCAATTGCCTGTTCGGAGTGGAAAGTCCCCTGGCTACCGGTGAAGCCCTGGCAGATAACCTTGGTATCTTTATTAATTAAAACGGACATTATTTCCCCTCCACTGCGGCAACAACCTGCTGAGCTGCATCCGTCAGACTTTTCGCTGCAATAATATTCAGGCCGCTGTCAGCCAGTTTTTTCGCGCCGAGTTCAGCGTTGTTCCCTTCCAGACGTACAACAACCGGAACGTTAACGCCCACTTCTTCTACCGCGCCGATGATACCGTCGGCGATCAGGTCGCAACGTACGATACCGCCGAAGATGTTCACCAGAACCGCTTTCACGTTGCTGTCAGAGAGAATGATTTTGAACGCTTCGGTTACGCGCTCTTTGGTTGCGCCACCGCCCACGTCGAGGAAGTTCGCTGGCTCACCGCCGTGCAGCTTAACGATGTCCATGGTGCCCATTGCCAGGCCCGCACCGTTAACCATGCAGCCGATGTTGCCATCCAGCGCCACGTAGTTCAGTTCCCACTGTGCAGCCTGCGCTTCACGCGGATCTTCCTGAGACTGGTCGCGCATTTCGCGCAGATCGGACTGGCGGAACAGCGCGTTGCCGTCAGCGCCCAGCTTGCCGTCGAGGCAGATCAGGTCGCCCTGGGTGGTGATCACCAGCGGGTTGATCTCGATCAGCGCCAGATCGCGCTCCAGGAAGATGGTCGCCAGACCCATGAAGATCTTGGTGAACTGCTGAACCAGCTTGCCTTCCAGACCCAGTTTGAACGCCAGCTCACGACCCTGGTAAGGCATTGGGCCCGCCAGCGGATCGATAGCCACTTTGTGGATCAGGTGCGGGGTCTCTTCCGCCACTTTTTCGATTTCCACACCGCCTTCGGTAGACGCCATGAACACCACGCGACGGGAGCTACGGTCTACGACTGCGCCGAGGTACAGTTCTTTCGCGATGTCGGTCGCCGCTTCAACCAGGATCTGGTTAACCGGCTGGCCGTTCGCATCTGTCTGGTAGGTTACCAGACGCTTGCCGAGCCAATGTTCAGCAAACGCACGGATCTCTTCTTTGCTCTTAACAACCTTCACACCGCCCGCTTTACCACGGCCACCAGCGTGAACCTGACATTTAACTACCCACGGGCCGGCACCGATTTTAGACGCGGCTTCTTCTGCTTCACGCGGGGTAGTACAGGCATAACCCACCGGAGCCGGTAAGCCATACCGGGCAAACAGCTGTTTGGCCTGATATTCATGTAAGTTCATGTGTTCTATCCATCCTTCAGGTAATCGTTAGGTAGTGCTTTTGTAAGCCCGGCAAGCAACGCGCCGCCGGGCAAGACTGCAAAAACTAGACGTCCAGCAGCAGACGCGTTGGATCTTCCAGCAGCTCTTTAATGGCAACCAGGAAGCCCACGGATTCGCGGCCATCGATCAGACGGTGATCGTAAGAGAGCGCCAGGTACATCATCGGCAGGATCTCCACTTTACCGTCTACCGCCATTGGACGATCTTTAATGGCGTGCATACCCAGGATCGCGCTCTGCGGCGGGTTGATGATCGGGGTAGACATCAGCGAGCCGAACACACCGCCGTTGGTAATGGTGAAGTTACCGCCGGTCAGGTCCTCAACGGTCAGCTTGCCGTCGCGGCCTTTCACGGCCAGCTCTTTGATTTTCTTCTCAATGTCAGCCATACCCAGGGTATCTACGTCACGCAGAACCGGGGTTACCAGGCCGCGTGGAGTAGAAACCGCCATGCTGACATCGAAGTAGTTGTGGTAAACCACGTCATCGCCATCGATAGACGCGTTCACTTCCGGGTAGCGTTTCAGCGCTTCAACTACCGCCTTCACGTAGAAGGACATAAAGCCCAGACGGATACCGTGACGTTTTTCAAACGCGTCACCGTACTGCTTGCGCAGGTCCATGATTGGTTTCATGTTGACTTCGTTGAAGGTAGTCAGCATCGCGGTGGAATTTTTCGCTTCCAGCAGACGCTCGGCCACGCGCTTACGCAGGCGGGTCATTGGCACGCGTTTTTCGCTACGTGCGCCCAGAGCTGGCTGTGCCGCTGGTGCTGCCGCAGGGGCTTTCGCTTCCGCTTTCGCCTCAGAAGGCGCTTTTGCCAGATGCTTGTCGATGTCTTCGCGCGTCAGACGGCCACCCACGCCGGTGCCTTTGATGGCTGCCGGATCGAGGCTGTGCTCAGCCAGCAGGCGACGGATCGCCGGGCTGAGCGCGTCGTTGGTCTGATCGGACAGAGACGCCTGCTGGCGCTGGGCCGGGGTAGACGCTTTTTCTTCAGATTTGGCGCTGGACTCTTTGCCCGCACTATTGCCTTCACGCAGGCGCCCCAGGATCTGGCGAGAAGTGACGGTCGTACCTTCATCTTCCAGGACTGCATCCAGAATGCCATCCGCTGAAGCCGGTACTTCCAGTACCACTTTGTCAGTTTCGATTTCTACCAGCACTTCGTCACGGGTTACCGCGTCGCCTGGTTTTTTGTGCCAGGTGGCGACGGTTGCATCTGCTACGGACTCAGGCAGGTCGGGAACAAGAATATCTACGCTACTCATTATGTATCCTTTAATTAATCGACGTTCAGCGCGTCATTGACCAGATCTTGTTGCTGCTTCTGGTGAACGGACATATACCCTACCGCCGGAGAGGCGGAGGCCGGGCGACCTGCATAACGCAGGGCAGACCCAAATGGAATCACTTCACGGAAATGATGCTGGCTGCAATACCATGCGCCCTGGTTGAGCGGCTCTTCCTGGCACCAGACAAAATCATGAACGTGAGCGTACTGTTTCAGCACTTCCTGCATCGCCTGATGCGGGAACGGATAAAGCTGCTCGATACGCAAGATGGCGACATCTTTCTGATCGTTTTTACGGCGCTGTTCCAGCAGGTCGTAATAAACCTTACCAGAACACATTACGACACGCTTAACGGCCTGCGGATCCAGCTCGTCAATTTCACCGATGGCCGGCAGGAAGGTGCCGTTTGCCAGCTCTTCCAGGCTGGAGACCGCCAGTGGATGGCGCAGCAGGGATTTTGGCGACATGACTACCAGCGGACGGCGCATACCGCGCAGCGCCTGACGACGCAGCATGTGGTAAACCTGAGCTGGGGTCGACGGCACGCAAACCTGCATGTTCTGCTCGGCGCAGAGTTGCAGATAACGCTCCAGACGCGCGGAGGAGTGCTCCGGCCCTTGTCCTTCATAGCCGTGCGGCAGCAGCATCACCAGACCGCACATACGGCCCCACTTCTGCTCACCGGAGGAGATGAACTGGTCGATAACCACCTGCGCACCGTTGGCGAAGTCACCGAACTGCGCTTCCCAGATAGTCAGGGTGCGGGGTTCTGCGGTGGCATAGCCGTATTCGAAGGCCAGAACCGCTTCTTCTGACAGCACGGAGTCCCAGACCTTGAACTGGCCCTGACCGTTATGCACGTGCTGAAGCGGAGTATACGTTGAACCATTAGACTGGTTGTGTACAACCGCATGACGGTGGAAGAAGGTGCCACGACCCGCATCTTCACCGGACAGACGAACCGGAATACCTTCGTCAACCAGCGTCGCATAGGCCAGCGTTTCCGCGCCGCCCCAGTCGAACAGCTTCTCACCCGCCGCCATTGCCTGGCGGTCGCCATAGATCTTGGCCACGCGGGACTGCATCTCGATCGCTTCCGGCACGGTGCTGATGCGTTTAGCCAGCTCCTGCAAACGCTTCATCTCAACCTTGTTCGGGTAGCTCTCGTCCCACTCGTGGTTGAGGTACGGCGACCAGGTAAAGGAGTGCATGTTCATTGGACGCAGCTCTTTGACCACGCATTCACCCGCGTCCAGCGCGTCGCGATAAAGATTGACCATTTCGGTCGCATCTTCCAGCGTCGCCACTTTTTCGCTTTCCAGCTTGTCAGCATAGATTTTACGCGGCGTCGGATGTTTTTTGATTTTCTGGTACATCAGCGGCTGGGTTGCACTTGGCTCATCCGCTTCGTTGTGGCCGTGACGGCGGTAGCAGAAGAGGTCAATGAATACGTCGCGCTTGAAGGTGTTACGGAAGTCCAGCGCCAGACGGGTAACGAAAGCAACGGCTTCAGGGTCATCCGCGTTAACGTGGAAAATTGGCGCCTGAACCATTTTACCGATGTCGGTGCAGTACGGGGTGGAACGCGCATCCAGCGGGTTAGAGGTGGTGAAGCCCACCTGGTTGTTGATTACGATGCGAACGGTACCGCCCACTTCATAACCACGCGCTTTCGACATGTTCAGGGTTTCCTGAACCACGCCCTGCCCCGTGACCGCCGCATCACCGTGAATGGTGATTGGCAGCACTTTATTGCTGCTCGGCTCGTCCAGACGATCCAGACGCGCACGCACGGAACCGATAACCACCGGGCTAACGATTTCCAGGTGCGACGGGTTAAATGCCAGCGCCAGGTGAACCTGACCGCCCTCGGTTTCGATATCAGACGAGAAGCCCATGTGGTACTTCACGTCACCGGTGCCGAGGTGCTCTTTATGTTTACCCGCAAATTCGTCGAACAGATCCTGCGGCTTTTTACCCAGCACGTTAACCAGCACGTTAAGGCGTCCACGGTGCGCCATGCCCAGCACCACTTCGCGCGTACCGCTCTTACCGGCATGACGAATCAGCTCTTTCAGCATCGGGACTAACGCATCGCCGCCCTCCAGTGAGAAGCGTTTTGCGCCAGGGAATTTCGCGCCCAGATAGCGCTCAAGGCCTTCCGCTGCGGTCAGTTCGCTGAGGAAACGTTTTTTCTCTTCTGCTGAGAAATTCGCGTGGCCTGCCACGGATTCGATACGCTGCTGGATCCAGCGTTTCTCTTCGGTGGAGGTAATGTGCATATATTCCGCGCCGATGGAGCCGCAGTAGGTTTGCTTGAGCGCGTCAATCAGATCGCCCAGCTTCATCGTGTCTTTGCCGATGGCAAAAGAACCTACGTTAAAGCTTTCCTGGAAATCGGCCTCGGTCAGATCGTGATAAGCCGGATCGAGATCCGCTACACGTTCCTGCTGCCACAGTCCCAGCGGATCGAGATTCGCATGCTGGTGACCACGGAAGCGATAAGCGTTGATAAGTTGCAGGACTTTTACCTGCTTCGCATTGGTGTCAGGGTCGGAAATCGCAGAAGAGTAACGTGAGGCATCCTTCGCCAGACGACGGAAATAATCACGTGTTTTTGAATGGAATTGATCCGGTTTGACCCCTGTACCAGGCAACTGCTGGAACATGGAACGCCAGTTTGCGTCCACTGAGTCAGGATCGGTTAAGAAGTCTTCATAGAGCTGTTCTATCCAGCTCTGGTTTGAACCAGAGAGGTAAGAAGAGTCCAGCCAGGCTTTCATTGCGCCGTTCTGCATCGTGATCCCTTAAGCATTTTTATGCTTACTTTCGCCGTAGAAACTACCACGCACACCACGTGTACGTGCCGGGGTTCACCTGCGAGCTCTTTTCATTTGGCCCGCGAAGGAACCTTTAGAAACTGTCTAAACTTCAGGGCAGTTTTTAAAGGTTTCTGCAATCTGTCCCCTCTCCCTTTGGGAGAGGGTTAGGGTGAGGGGAACAGCGCTCCCCTCTCACTACTTACGCACTGCGCTGCAACAACATCGACTTAATATGGCCGATGGCGCGCGTTGGGTTCAGCCCCTTAGGACACACACTGACGCAGTTCATGATGCTATGGCAGCGGAATACGCTGAAAGCGTCACTTAGCCCTTCCAGACGATTCTCGGTTTCGGTATCGCGGCTGTCGATCAGGAAGCGATAGGCAGCCAGCAGACCCGCAGGGCCGATAAATTTATCCGGATTCCACCAGAACGACGGGCATGACGTTGAACAGCATGCACAGAGAATACACTCGTACAACCCATCGAGTTTTTCACGCTGCTCAGGAGACTGTAAGTGCTCGCGAGCGGGTGGATTTTGCCCATTATTCAATAAGTAAGGCTTAATCTTCTCATATTGTGCATAGAATTGCCCCATGTCCACCACCAAATCACGCACGACCGGCAGGCCAGGCAGAGGACGGATAACAATTTTCTGGCCAGGGCGGTTTAGCGCAGAAATTGGCGTGATGCAGGCCAGGCCATTTTTGCCGTTCATGTTCACACCGTCAGAACCACACACCCCTTCACGGCAGGAGCGGCGGAACGACAGCGTAGGATCTTTCTCTTTCAGCTGGATTAAGGCATCCAGCAGCATCATGTCGCGACCTTCTTCCGCTTCGAGGGTGTAATCCTGCATACGCGGAGCATCGTCTACATCCGGGTTATAACGATAAACTGAGAATTCGAGTTTCATTATCCTGTCTCCGCATTAGTAAGTACGAATCTTCGGCGGGAACGCCGGACGCAGTTTCGGTTCCATATTAACGCTACGACGCGTCATGGTTTCCGACTCTGGCAGATACAGGGAATGGCACAGCCAGTTTTCGTCATCACGATCCGGGAAGTCGAAGCGGCTATGGGCGCCACGGCTTTCGGTACGGAAGTTTGCCGACATCGCAGTGGCGAACGCGGTTTCCATCAGGTTATCCAGCTCAAGGCACTCAACGCGCTGGGTGTTGAACTCGCTGGAGGTATCGTCCAGACGGGCATTCTTCAGACGCTCGCGAATCGCTTTCAGCTGCTCAAGCCCTTTGGCCATCGCGTCACCTTCACGGAATACCGAGAAGTTGTGCTGCATACACTCTTGCAGCGCTTTACGAATTTCCACCGGATCTTCGCCGTTACGGTTGCCGTTCCAGCGGTTGAGGCGCTCAAGAGAGGCATCGATTTCGTCGTCGGTCGCATCACGCAGCGCGCCCTGCTCGGCAATAGATTCCTGGAGATGCAGCCCCACCGCACGACCAAATACCACCAGGTCCAGCAGGGAGTTGCCGCCCAGACGGTTTGCGCCGTGCACGGATACGCAGGCTATTTCGCCTACCGCGAACAGGCCTGGGATGACCACGTCTTCGCCCTGCTCGTTCACGGTCAGCGCCTGACCGGTCACTCTGGTCGGAATACCGCCCATCATGTAGTGACAGGTTGGGATAACCGGAATTGGCTCTTTCACCGGGTCGACGTGCGCGAAGGTGCGGGACAGCTCCAGAATGCCCGGCAGACGGGATTCCAGCACTTCTTTACCCAGATGGTCGAGTTTCAGCTTCGCGTGTGGACCCCAAGGGCCGTCACAGCCGCGGCCTTCACGAATTTCGATCATGATGGAACGCGCCACCACGTCACGGCCCGCCAGGTCTTTCGCGTTTGGCGCATAACGCTCCATGAAGCGCTCGCCATGTTTGTTCAGCAGGTAGCCACCTTCACCACGGCAGCCTTCTGTCACCAGTACGCCCGCCCCGGCGATACCGGTTGGGTGGAACTGCCACATCTCCATGTCCTGGACCGGCACGCCCGCGCGGATAGCCATACCGACACCATCACCGGTGTTGATGTGGGCGTTGGTGGTGGACTGGTAAATACGGCCTGCACCGCCGGTCGCCAGCACCGTAGCGCGGGCTTTGAAGTAGACCACTTCACCAGTTTCGATGCACAGGGCGGTACAACCCACCACGGCGCCATCGGCGTTTTTCACCAGATCCAGCGCATACCACTCGGAGAAGATGGTGGTGTGGTTTTTCAGGTTCTGCTGATATAACGTGTGCAGCAGCGCGTGGCCGGTACGGTCAGCCGCCGCTGCGGTACGTGCCGCCTGCTCGCCGCCGAAGTTTTTCGACTGGCCGCCAAACGGACGCTGATAGATGGTGCCATTTTCCAGACGGGAGAACGGCAGACCCATGTGGTCCAGCTCCAGAATCGCTTCCGGGCCGGTTTTACACATATATTCGATGGCATCCTGGTCACCGATGTAATCGGAACCTTTTACCGTATCGTACATGTGCCATTCCCAGTTATCTTCATGGGAATTACCCAGCGCAACGGTGATACCGCCCTGCGCAGACACTGTGTGGGAACGGGTCGGGAATACTTTAGAGAGCAGCGCACAGGTCTGGCCGCTCTGGGAAATTTGCAGTGCGGCGCGCATACCTGCGCCACCCGCACCAATCACAACAGCATCAAATTCTCTGACTGGCAGTTTCATTACACACCCCACACCACAACAAATCCATAAATGACGTAAACCAGCAGAGCAACAACAATAATCAGTTGCAGCGGAAGGCGAATCGCCAGCGGTTTAACGTAATCGGTCAACACCTGCCACATGCCAATCCAGGCATGAATAAGGATGGAGAACAGGGCCAGCAGGGTGAACACTTTGGTGAAGGCCGATCCGAAGAAACCACTCCAGATTTCCCACGTCAGCGTCCCGCTGGTCGCGAAGAAACCGATCATATAGATGATGTAAAGGGTGAGAACGATGGCGGTAGCACGGACCAGGATGAAGTCATGTACGCCGTTGCGTCCTAATGCGGAGGCGTTGCTTACCATACGAGAACTCCTGCGAGAAGTGAAAGCACGACAGTGATCACAAATGAAATGTTAGCGGTACGTTTACCGGCCTCGAACGTCTCTTCCAGGTAGCCAAAGTCCATCAGCATATGGCGAACGCCACCAACCACGTGATAGGCCAGCGCGGTCAGAATGCCCCACATGATAAATTTCACGAAGAAGCTGTTCATGATGGCTGAGGCCTGGAGGAATCCTTCAGGGGATGAGAGGCTGGTTCCCAGTAACCACAGCAAGATACCGACCGCCACAAACGTAATCACACCAGAAACACGGTGCAGAATGGACGCTATTGCTGTTACAGGGAATCGGATCGTTTTGAGATCCAGATTGACAGGTCTTTGTTTTTTCACATTTCTTATCATGAATAACGCCCACATGCTGTTCTTATTGTTTCCTTCCTCCGGACTGCGATGCGGGTCAGACAGCGTTCCTTTTCTATAACTGCGCGTCATGCAAAACATTGCTTCCAAATGCTAAAACGACACGTTACAACGCTGGGTGGCTCGGGATTGCAGGGTGTTCCGGAGACCTGGCGGCAGTATAGGCCGTTCACAAAATCATTACAATTAACCTACATACAGTTTGTTGGGTTTTCTCTGGAACAGTGATCGGGGTCACGATAACAACATCTTTTTAAATTTTAATCATCTGATTTGACAAATGTTAAACAATATTGTTACAAACGTCATCAGAAAAGGCATATAATGCGCAAAAGTTATGAGGTCTCTCTTTCACCTGACAAATAGTTATGTAACAGTGTGATGGTATTGACCGAAGTTATCAGGACAGTTATTAGTGATATACAGGTTTGAATAATTCGGACTGCAAAAACGCTGATTTGCTGTTGTTTCACTGATATTTCATTCGTTTACCTGCAAGGCGCCATAGCTCTGTACCCTGGTTTCTCCTCGTGAGCTGAGCGGTAAGCCAAATAACAATCTGGTAACGATGATTAACAGCTGAAAGCAAATCCGGTAAAGCGCAGTCTTAAGCATAAGGCGCTAAGGAGACCGTAAATGGCTGATACAAAGGCAAAACTCACCTTAAATGGTGATGATGCTATTGAACTGGATGTGCTAAAAGGCACGCTCGGTCAGGATGTTATTGATATCCGTACGCTGGGTTCCAAAGGGGTATTCACCTTTGACCCTGGATTCACCTCCACCGCATCTTGCGAATCCAAAATCACCTACATTGACGGTGACGAAGGTATCCTGCTCCATCGCGGCTTCCCCATCGATCAGTTAGCCACCGAATCCAACTATCTGGAAGTGTGCTACATCCTGCTGAACGGCGAAAAACCGACGCAGGCTCAATACGATGAATTTAAAACCACCGTGACCCGTCACACCATGATCCATGAGCAGATTACCCGTCTGTTCCATGCGTTCCGTCGTGACTCTCATCCGATGGCGGTTATGTGCGGTATTACCGGTGCGCTGGCGGCGTTCTACCACGATTCTCTGGACGTGAATAACCCACGTCACCGTGATATCGCGGCGTTCCGTCTGCTCTCCAAAATGCCTACCATGGCGGCGATGTGTTACAAATACTCTATCGGTCAGCCGTTTGTGTATCCACGCAACGACCTCTCCTACGCGGGTAACTTCCTGCGCATGATGTTCTCCACGCCGTGCGAAGAGTATGAAGTGAACCCGGTGCTGGAACGCGCAATGGACCGTATTCTGATCCTGCACGCTGACCACGAACAGAACGCCTCGACCTCTACCGTCCGTACCGCAGGCTCTTCCGGCGCGAACCCGTTCGCCTGTATCGCTGCGGGTATCGCCTCCCTGTGGGGACCGGCGCACGGCGGCGCGAACGAAGCAGCACTGAAGATGCTGGAAGAGATCAGCTCCGTTGAGCATATTCCTGAGTTCGTGCGCCGCGCGAAAGACAAGAATGACTCCTTCCGTCTGATGGGCTTCGGTCATCGTGTTTACAAAAACTACGACCCTCGCGCGACCGTCATGCGTGAGACCTGCCACGAAGTGCTGAAAGAGCTGGGCACCAAAGATGATCTGCTGGAAGTGGCGATGGAGCTGGAACACATCGCGCTGAACGACCCGTACTTCATCGAGAAGAAACTCTACCCGAACGTCGATTTCTACTCTGGCATTATTCTGAAAGCGATGGGCATTCCGTCTTCCATGTTCACCGTGATCTTCGCCATGGCGCGTACCGTGGGCTGGATTGCGCACTGGAACGAAATGCACAGCGAAGGCATGAAAATCGCCCGTCCTCGTCAGCTGTATACCGGCTACGAGCAGCGTGATTTTAAGTCTGACCTGAAGCGCTAAAAGTTAAGCCCGGTGGCGCTACCGCTTACCGGGTCTACAAATGCGAAACGTAGGCCGGGTAAGGCGTAGCCGCCACCCGGCTTGTTTATTTTTGACAATGTGGACACCAGTAAAAGGGTCTCGAAGAGAGCATAATCCTGTCGATAATCCCGCCGCACCGCTCGCACTTCTTCCCCGCCCGATGAAACACCTTGAACCGGAACAGCGCCCCGTGGTGCTTGTTTTCATCTACGATGCCACGCGTGTTGTACGACAGCCGCGGGATGTCCAGCAGCGCGTGGGACAGCGCCTCCAGCTGTTCATCGCTCAGCTGAGAAGCTTTGTGCTGCGGTGCCAGCCCGACTTCCCAGAGGATCTCCACCCGCAGGTAGTTGCCAAGCCCGGCGAGAAAGGCCTGGTCAAGGAACAGGCCGGAAAACTGCCGGTTGCGGAATGTGGGCGATAGCAGCCGGGCCTTCACATCGCTCGCCGTCAGGCGCATATCCAGCACGTCCGGCCCAACCCGCTGTAAGAACGGGTGCGTGAGCAACTGCTCCGGCGTTAACATTTCGATATCAGAGGCGCTGTAGAGCAGGATCGCCTTATCCGCCGTTTGTAGCCGCACTCGCAGCACGCGGGTCGTTTGCGGCTGCTCGTCCGCCTCCACCACCCGCCAGACACCGTAAAGCTGATTATGGCTATATAACGTCAGGTTATGGGAAAAGTGGGTGAGTAACGCTTTGCCGCGCGTTTCAATGTGGGTCACCGTCTGTCCCACCAGCTGCGCTTCAAACGGTTTGAGTTGAGGAAAGGCAAACCAGACGTGTGTCAGAGGTTTGCCCTTTATCGCCGCCTCCAGGCTATCCGCCGCGCGGCGGATCTCCGGACCTTCTGGCATGTTATTGTCCTTTCATGATTATTCTGCGCTGACAACAATGCCCTCTTCCGAGAACGCCGCCCGCAGGCGTCGCGCAAACTGGAGCGCATGCTCGCCGTCACCGTGTAAGCACACCGTATCAGCCTGAACGTTTGCCGTTGTCCCCTCAGTTGAGGTTACTCGCCCGAAGCGCACCATCTCCAGCGTCTGCGCCAGTGCTTTACCTTCGTCGGTGATCAGCGCACCGGCCTGCGTACGCGGAACAAGGCTACCGTCCGGCAGGTATCCCCGATCGGCAAACACTTCCTGCCGCGTAGTCAGCCCCAGCCGTTCTCCGGCACGAATAAGCTCGCTGCCCGCCAGGCCTACCAGAATCAGTTGCGGATTACAGTCCCGCACCGCACGGGCAATGGCATCCGCCAACACCGGATCTTTCGCCGCCTGGTTATAGAGCATGCCGTGCGGCTTGACGTGGCGCAACACGCCATTCTCAGCGCGCACTATCGCCTCCAGCGCGCCGATCTGGTAGAGCATTTGCGCGTAAATCGTCTCAGGCGGCAGATCCATCGCTGTGCGACCAAAGTTTTCCCGGTCGGGAAAGCTGGGGTGAGCGCCAATCGCCACGCCGTTTTTCATGGCATTGCGCACGCTCGCCAGCATGGTCTGCGCATCGCCGGCATGAAACCCGCAGGCGATATTCACCGAGGAGACCAGCGTCATCAGCGCCGCATCGGCGCTGCTGCCCTCCCCCAGATCGGCGTTTAAATCAATCTTTACCATCGAGCCTCCACGCCAGCTGTTCGAGATAACGCTGCTGATCCTGCCGGGCTTTCAGTGCCTCCTCCAGCGAACACTGCACAAAATGAATTGGCTGACCGAGAGGAATTTGCGCCAGATGGTAGCGATCGGCTTCGATAATGCAGGCAATACGCGGATATCCTCCCGTGGTTTGCGCATCGTTCATCAGTACAATGGGCTGTCCGTTGCCTGGCACCTGAATGACCCCCGGCAACAGACCATGGGAAAGCAGCTCCCGGTCAGTTGTGCGGGTCAGCGGCTGTCCCTGAAGCCGGTAACCCATGCGGTTACTCTGCGGGCTGATCTTCCACGGCGAGCGCCAGAAAGACTCTTTCGCGGCTTCATCAAACTCCTGGTATTCCGGTCCTGGTAAGGCGCGGATCACGTTCCTCCACAGCAGCTGTTTCACGCCCTGCGTGGTGGTGAAATGGCGCGTTGAGGTCTTTATCCGCAGACGATCGCCGTCACGCAGCAGCCGTCCTTCATGGCCGCCCATTCCCGCTTTCTGGTCGGTGCTGGATGAGCCCAGCACCTCCGGCACGTCGATCCCCCCCGCTACCGCAAGATAGCTACGCACGCCGTGCAGAGGACGCTTGAGCGTCAGACGCTGCCCGGCCTTCGCCCGCAGGCGCCAGCCGGTCCACACCGCTTTGCCGTCCAGCGTCGCGTCACAGCCCGCGCCGGTTAAGGCAAACCAGGTTTCCTGACCAAACTCAATCACGCACTGACCCAGCGTAATTTCTAACGCCGCCGTGCTGCCTGCGTTACCTACCAGCAGGTTGGCAATCTCCAGCGAAGGGCGATCGAGCGCACCGCAGTAGCTCACGCCCGACTGACGCAGCCCAAAACGCCCGGCATCCTGTACCGAGGTGTAAAGCCCTGCGCGAATAAGCGTTAACATACTCCCTCCTTCTGTGGGATAAAGCGCAGCGTATCCCCCGGCCGCAGGAGTATGGGCGCGTCCTGGCCTGGTTCAAATAACGGCGTGGACGTGTGCCCAATCAGCTGCCAGCCTCCCGGTGAAGCGAGCGGATAAATTCCAGTTTGCTCGCCACCAATCGCCACGCTGCCCGCCGGTACGCTCAGGCGCGGCTCAGCCCGGCGCGGCGTATGCAGCTGGGGCGATAACCCGCCCAGATAGGGGAAACCCGGCTGAAATCCCAAAAACCAGACAACATAGTCGACTGAGCTATGCAGCTCCACAACCTGCTTCTCCGTTAATCCACAGTGCTCGGCCACCACGCCAAGGTCGGGGCCTCCCTTGCCGCCATAGACAACCGGGATCTCAATCGTCCGCGATTCCGGCTCCAGCGCCTCGCTCTCCTCCCACCAGCGTTGCAGACGCTCAATGGCATCCAGCGCCCCCGTGTGCGGATCACGCAGCACCACGGTGATATTATTCATACCCGGAATAGCTTCAACCACGCCGGGTAGCTCGGGCAGTCGCTGAGCCAGACGCCAGATACGCTTTTGCGTAGCAAGCGTCACCGGAGGCTCAAGTTCCAGAACCACTGCGGTTTCACCCAGAAGATAACAACGCGCTCGCTGCACTTAACTACCTCTCATCAGGCCGGATTAGGGATATCAATAAACGTCACATCCAGATCGGTATTTTCCGTCAGCCACTCGCTGAGGGCGCGGATGCCGCCACGCTCGGTGGCGTGATGGCCCGCCGCGTAAAAATGCAGGCCTTGTTCACGGGCTGAGTGGATAGTCTGCTCGGAGACTTCGCCGGTAATGAAGGCGTCGACACCAAAACGCGCCGCGCTGTCAATAAAGCCCTGGCCGCCGCCGGTGCACCATGCCACGCGCTTCACGGTATCCGGCCCGGTGTCGCCGCACCACAGCGGACGACGCCCCAGGCGCGCTTCGATCCACGAAGCCAGCTCCAGACCCGGAACTGGCATCGACAGTTCGCCCCACGGCACCAGGGGTTCAATTTCACCCATCACGGTAATCCCCAGCAGCTGCGCAAGCTGAACGTTGTTCCCCAGCTCAGGATGCGCATCGAGCGGCAGGTGATAGCCGTACAGGTTGATGTCATTCGCCAGCAGCGTTTTGAGTCGGTTGCGCTTCATGCCGCGAATAATCGGTGATTCGTTTTTCCAGAAATAACCGTGGTGGACAATCACCGCATCGGCTTCCTGACGCACCGCCTCATCCAGCAGCGCCTGGCTTGCCGTCACGCCGGTGATGATTTTTTGCACCGTCTCGCGCCCCTCCACCTGCAAGCCATTCGGGCCGTAGTCGCTAAACGAAGCCGTGTTGAGTTTTTCGTTAATCAGGCGTTCCAGTTCACTGTTTTTCATCATCATTCTCTCAAACTTTTCGGGCGGCTTCGTACGCCGCCAGCGTGGCGACGCGCGCCTGTTTATGGTCGACAATGGGACGGGGATAGTTCAGGGTAACACGCTGTTTATCCGCCCATACCCAGGGTTCATGAATGGCTTTGGCCGGGACATCCTTAAGCTCAGGCAGCCAGCGGCGGATAAACTCGCCGTCGGCGTCAAATCGTTGTCCCTGCGTGGTCGGATTGAAGATCCGAAAATAGGGAGCTGCATCCGTTCCGGTGGAGGCCGCCCACTGCCAGCCGCCGTTATTCGCCGCCAGATCGCCATCGATCAGCTGAGAGATAAAATAACGCTCTCCGGTTCGCCAGTCGATAAGCAGATCCTTCACCAGGAAGCTGGCGGTAATCATACGCAGACGGTTATGCATCCACCCGGTTTCATTGAGCTGCCGCATAGCTGCATCAACAATCGGGAAGCCGGTAAGCCCATGCTGCCATGCCTTAAGCAGCTTCTCATTCGACTGCCACTGTACCTGTTCGGTCCAACGAATAAAGGGCCGATGTTTACACAAATCAGGATGATACGTCATCAGATGTCGATAGAACTCACGCCAGATCAGTTCGTTCAGCCACACTGCGCCCGCCCCCCCGTCTAACGCCTGAGGCTGTTCCGCCAGCAGGCGATGTAAACACTGGCGCGGAGAGAGCGCGCCCAGCGCTAGACAGGCCGACAAGCGGCTGGTGCCTTCAATCGCTGGAAAATCCCGACGCGCCTCGTACTCAACCGCCCCCTGCGCGCAGAACTGACGCAACCGGGCGATAGCCGCTTTCTCGCTGGCGGGGAATACTGTTTCATCGAACGACTGCTGGGGATAATTCAGCCTGATCGCCGGCAGATCCGTTATCGTTTCCCCTCTCACGGACGGGGCGGTAACGCACTCAGGTAGTCCCTCTTTCAGGCGTTTGATAAAGGCATTTTTAAACGGCGTGAAAACTTTATACATCTCGTGACTGCCGGTCATTACGCTGCCAGGCGCGAGCATCATGCTGTCATCAAAGCCTTCACAGACCACGCCCGCAAGGGATTTCTCCAGCTGACGATCCCGCTGCTGCTCGTTGAATTCATACTGATAGTTGTAATAAAGATGCGTTACTGCGTACTGCTGGCAGATTGCCTGCACCGTCTGACGCTGAGCGGCAAAATCATGGGCCTCTTTATAGATCAGCGGAATGCCTTTTTCGGCCAGTGAATGTTGCAGGTCATTCAGATACGCGCTGAGCAGTGCCGCTTGCCGGGGCGCCATGTCA
This sequence comes from Enterobacter sp. MGH119, assembly GCF_001037675.1. Classification (NCBI taxonomy): domain Bacteria; kingdom Pseudomonadati; phylum Pseudomonadota; class Gammaproteobacteria; order Enterobacterales; family Enterobacteriaceae; genus Enterobacter; species Enterobacter sp. MGH119. The sequence goes on from NZ_KQ089929.1 coordinate 1,902,342, forward strand.
TGCTGCCGCCACTGTTCAGGCGTGGCGATAAACAGGGCCAGCACATTCGCGTCTTTAGCGCGGCAGGCCGCCGCGAGAGCGAAGTTGTCGTGAATGCGTAAATCCGCGCGAAACCAAACCAGATGGGTGGGCATAAAACTCCTGGCAATTGTCCATTATGTCCGTAAGGGCATGCCGTAAAAGGAAAAAGGCATGCATTGAACTACTTTGCCATGAAGTGTAGACGGGATGAAATAAAAAAGGCCGCCCGAGGCGGCCTTAACGCTACTTGTCCTGCACTATCGGGGTAAAGGCAATAAACACATCCGGTTTATCACTCTTTACAACGAGTGCGCTGGCGACAATGAACGCAATGCATAAATAGCGTTTCACTATGCGGTCCCTGCTGCTAACCGCTCCACCTATCACCACCGGTGATAAATCGGTGGACACAAGCCCGGGTAGGTGGGCTGCTTTACGGCTATGGATACACCTTTCCCAGGACCGATGCCCATTTGCGAGATGGCGGAAAGGGACGTGGCATCATAATTAACACCAACGCCAAAAGTAAGTTATTTCAGTAAAATTAGGAATTTATAAAGGTGAAGTGGATTGCGAACTTTTTAAAGAAGGGTATGATAAAAATCCCGGGTAGGGGCTGCAAGATTACCCAACGGACCGCGAATCCCGAGGGACAAAAAAACCGCCACTTTGCTGTAGGCGGTTTTTTTATGGCTACGATGTCACACCGTATCAGTAGAAATCGCAGGTTGCTTTCTCGGCCTGATCCATCCACACCGGCTTCTCGCTGGTTTTCGCCCAGACGCGATGCAGGTAACTGTAGAAACGTGCGCGATCTTTCCAGAACAACATCACCGGCAGGGCCAGCACGCCAGCCACAACGGCGAAAGTGCGACGCATGAAAATGATATGAGCCGGAAACTCTTTATAAAGATCCATATTTTTCTCCCCTGTAGTTGGCCGGAAACCGTCTCCGGAAAATGTGAAATCTGTGACCTGGTTAAAATAATACCGCTTTGTTTGTAATTTTACTACTCATCCGACCACTTATTTTCATCCATTTCGTGAATATTTACATTCATGCCTGTAATTAAGTTACAAAAAAGTTAACGATTTACTTACCAATAGTTAAATTGTGGCTTTTCCCTTTTTTATACATTTTTTACACCTGCCCTTCTGATTTTTGCGAAATCTTTGCGCCACAAATCCTACCGTTTGTACAACAACAAAAGTCACCCGGAGGTGGAGTGTGAGTGCAGGTCTGATTGCCGGCATCGTGCTGGTGTTCCTGTTATTGGGTTATCTGATTTATGCCCTGATTAATGCGGAGGCATTCTGATGGCTGCTCAGGCGTTTTTGCTTATTGCCAGCTTTTTACTGGTACTGTTTGTGTTCGCCAGGCCGCTGGGAACAGCGCTGGCGCGGCTGATAAACAACGTGCCATTGCCGGGCACGCGAAATATTGAAAATGTGCTCTGGCGCATTTCAGGTATCAGCGACCGGGAAATGAACTGGCGCCAATACCTGATGGCGATACTGCTTCTGAATATCGTGGGGCTTATTGCCCTCTTTACGCTGCTAATACTCCAGGGCAGTCTGCCGTTGAACCCGCAGCATTTACCGGGGTTATCCTGGCATCTGGCACTGAACACGGCGGTCAGCTTTGTCACCAACACCAACTGGCAGTCTTACGCCGGTGAAACCACGCTCAGCTACTTCAGCCAGATGACCGGGTTAACCGTGCAGAACTTTCTTTCTGCGGCCAGCGGTATCGCGGTGATCTTCGCCCTGACGCGCGCGTTTGCCCGTCAGAATGTCAGCACTCTCGGCAACGCCTGGGTTGATGTCACACGCATCACCCTTTGGATCCTGGTGCCTGTTGCGCTGATTATTGCCCTGTTCTTTATTCAGCAAGGCACTCTGCAAAACCTGCTGCCTTATACCCCTTTCACCTCGCTTGAAGGGGCCAGGGAACTCCTGCCAATGGGGCCGGTGGCGTCGCAGGAAGCAATCAAGATGCTGGGCACCAATGGGGGCGGCTTCTTCAACGCCAATTCATCGCACCCGTTTGAAAACCCAACGGCGTTAACCAATTTTGTACAGATGCTGGCAATCTTCCTGATCCCCACCGCGCTCTGCTTCGCCTTTGGCGATGTAGTTAACGATCGCCGCCAGGGCCGTACGCTGCTGTGGGCCATGTCGTTAATCTTCGTGGTCTGCGTAGCACTGGTGATGTGGGCCGAATGGTACGGCAACAGCCACTTTATGCAGCTGGGGGCTAACAGCAATATCAACCTGGAAGGCAAAGAGAGCCGCTTCGGCATTCTTGCCAGCAGTCTCTATGCGGTGGTCACCACGGCGGCCTCCTGCGGGGCGGTGAACGCCATGCATGACTCTTTCACCGCGCTTGGCGGCATGATCCCGATGTGGCTGATGCAGATTGGCGAGGTAGTCTTCGGTGGGGTCGGTTCGGGGCTGTACGGCATGCTGTTGTTCGTTCTGCTCGCCGTGTTTATCGCCGGGCTGATGATCGGCCGCACGCCGGAATATCTCGGCAAAAAAATCGACGTCCGCGAAATGAAATTAACCGCGCTGGCGATCCTGGTCACCCCCGCCCTTGTGCTGCTCGGTACCGCCCTGGCGCTGATGACCGACGTCGGGCGCAGCGGCATCTTTAACCCGGGCATTCACGGCTTTAGCGAAGTGCTTTACGCCGTTTCGTCTGCCGCAAACAACAACGGCAGCGCCTTTGCAGGGTTAAGCGCCAACTCACCGTTCTGGAACTGTCTGCTGGCGTTCTGCATGTTCGTCGGTCGTTTCGGCGTGATTATTCCCGTCATGGCGATCGCCGGAACACTGGTGAATAAGAAGATCCAGCCGACCACCACCGGTACGTTACCGACTCACGGCGCGCTGTTCGTCGGCCTGCTGATTGGCACCGTTCTGCTGGTAGGTGCCCTGACCTTTATCCCCGCCCTCGCGTTAGGCCCGGTTGCGGAATATCTCTCTTTACGCTGATTTTGCGGAGAATTTGTCATGAGTCGTAAACAACTGGCCCTGCTCGAACCGACCTTAGTTCGTCAGGCCCTCATGGATGCGGTAAAAAAACTGAGCCCGCGCGTCCAGTGGCACAACCCGGTGATGTTTATTGTCTGGACTGGAAGTTTACTCACCACCGTACTGGCGATTGCCATGGGAACGGGACACCTTTTGGGGAATGCAACCTTTACCGGCGCCATCAGCCTGTGGCTGTGGTTTACCGTGCTGTTCGCCAACTTCGCCGAAGCGCTGGCGGAAGGCCGCAGTAAAGCGCAGGCCAACAGTCTGAAAGGGGTCAAAAAAACCGCCTTTGCGCGCAAATTACGCGAACCTAAATACGGCGCGCACATGGACCACGTACCGGCGGATGAACTGCGTAAAGGTGACGTGGTGCTGGTGGAAGCCGGCGACATCATCCCCTGCGACGGGGAAGTGATTGAGGGCGGCGCGTCGGTAGACGAAAGCGCCATTACCGGGGAATCCGCACCGGTGATCCGTGAGTCGGGCGGAGATTTCGCCTCAGTTACCGGCGGAACGCGCATTCTTTCCGACTGGCTGGTGATCCAGTGCAGCGTTAACCCGGGCGAAACCTTTCTCGACCGGATGATCGCCATGGTGGAAGGCGCACAGCGTCGTAAAACGCCGAACGAGATCGCCCTGACCATTCTGCTGGTGGCGCTCACCATTGTCTTCCTGCTGGCAACGGCGACCCTGTGGCCCTTCTCCGCCTACGGCGGTACAGCGGTCAGCATCACCGTACTGATCGCCCTGCTGGTCTGTCTGATCCCCACCACTATTGGTGGCCTGCTTTCCGCGATTGGCGTGGCGGGGATGAGCCGGATGCTGGGCGCGAACGTCATCGCCACCAGCGGACGCGCCGTTGAAGCGGCGGGGGACGTAGACGTTCTGCTGCTGGATAAAACCGGGACCATCACCCTGGGCAATCGTCAGGCCTCTGACTTTTTACCTGCTCCCGGCGTGGATGAAAAAACGCTGGCTGACGCGGCGCAGCTTTCCTCGCTGGCTGATGAAACGCCGGAAGGCCGCAGTATCGTGATCCTCGCCAAGCAGCGCTTTAACCTGCGCCAGCGCGACGTACAAAGCCTGCACGCCACGTTCGTTCCCTTCACGGCGCAAACCCGCATGAGCGGCATTAACATTCAGGACCGGATGATCCGTAAAGGGTCCGTTGATGCCATTCGCCGTCATATTGAAGCCAATAATGGACACTTCCCCCCGGAAGTCGACCATCTGGTGGAAAGCGTGGCGCGTCAGGGGGCAACCCCGCTGGTGGTGGCGGAAGGTGCAAGCGTTCTGGGGGTGATCGCTCTGAAGGATATCGTTAAAGGCGGTATAAAAGAGCGTTTCGCCCAGATGCGTAAGATGGGCATTAAAACGGTGATGATCACCGGGGATAACCGTCTGACTGCGGCGGCCATTGCCGCCGAAGCGGGCGTGGATGATTTCCTTTCCGAAGCGACGCCGGAAGCAAAGCTGGCGCTCATTCGCCAGTATCAGGCGGAAGGTCGTCTGGTGGCGATGACCGGCGACGGCACCAACGACGCCCCGGCGCTGGCGCAGGCCGACGTGGCGGTGGCAATGAACTCCGGTACCCAGGCGGCAAAAGAGGCGGGCAACATGGTGGATCTCGACTCGAACCCGACCAAGCTGATCGAGGTGGTGCACATCGGGAAGCAGATGCTGATGACGCGCGGCTCGCTGACCACGTTCAGTATCGCCAACGACGTAGCGAAGTATTTCGCCATCATTCCGGCGGCGTTTGCGGCAACCTACCCGCAGCTAAATGCCCTGAACGTGATGCACCTGCACTCTCCGGCCTCGGCCATTCTGAGCGCGGTGATCTTCAACGCGCTGATTATTGTCTTTCTTATTCCGCTGGCGCTGAAAGGGGTGAGCTATAAGCCGCTGACGGCCGCCGCCATGCTGCGCCGTAACCTGTGGATTTACGGTCTGGGTGGGCTGGTGGTGCCCTTTATTGGGATCAAGGTTATCGACATGTTGCTAACGCTGTTCGGGCTGGTTTAAAAGGTGGATCCAATGACGATGTTACGTCCCGCTATACTGTTGTTTATTCTGCTGTCTCTGATTACCGGCGGGCTTTACCCGCTGATGACTACCGCGCTGGGCCAGTGGTGGTTTCAGGATCAGGCCAACGGCTCGCTGATTATCCAGAACGGTGAAAACCGCGGCTCGCGTCTGATTGGGCAGAACTTTACGGACCCACGCTACTTCCAGGGACGCCCTTCCGCCACTGCGGAAAGCCCGTATAATCCAATGGCCTCCGGCGGCAGCAATCTGGCGGGCAGTAACCCTGACCTGGACAAAGCCATTGCTGAACGCGTTGCCGCCCTGCGCGCTGCGAATCCGCAGGCCAGCCGTGAGGTGCCGGTTGAGCTGGTCACCGCCTCCGCGAGCGGGCTGGATTACAGCCTGACGCCGGACGCGGTGGTCTGGCAGATCCCACGCGTGGCCGCCGCCCGTCAGCTGACCGTCGAGCAGGTGAGCCAGCTGGTTGCAGAACATACGCAAAAGCCGCTGGTCAGCTTCATCGGCATGCCGGTAGTGAACATTGTTGAGCTGAATCTGGCGCTGGATGCGCTAAGGAAGAACTAAATGACCGACGAGCCCATGCGCCCGGATCCGGACAGGCTGCTTGAACAGACGGCTGAAGCCCACCGTGGCAAGCTGAAAATTTTTTTCGGCGCCTGCGCGGGTGTCGGGAAAACCTTCGCCATGCTGATGGAAGCCCAGCGGCTTCGGGCGCAGGGGCTTGATATTCTCATCGGCGTGGTGGAAACCCACGGTCGCAAAGAGACGGCTGCGCTGCTGACGGGGCTGGCGACGCAGCCGCCCCAGCGTATCAGCCATCGCGGGCGGCTGGTCACGGAGTTTGATCTTGATGCCGCCCTTGCCCGCCGCCCTGCCCTGATCCTGATGGACGAACTGGCGCACAGCAATGCGCCAGGCTCCCGCCATCCGAAGCGCTGGCAGGATGTTGAGGAGCTGCTTGAGGCAGGCATTGACGTCTTCACCACGGTGAATGTTCAGCATCTGGAAAGCCTGAACGACGTGGTGAGCGGCGTAACCGGTATCCAGGTGCGGGAAACCGTCCCCGATCCGTTTTTTGATTCTGCCGATGAAGTCGTACTGGTTGACCTGCCGCCGGACGATCTGCGCCAGCGCCTGCATGAAGGCAAAGTGTATATTGCCGGCCAGGCCGAACGCGCCATCGAACATTTTTTCCGCAAAGGAAACCTGATTGCCCTGCGCGAGCTGGCCCTGCGCCGCACCGCCGATCGCGTTGATGACCAGATGCGCGCCTGGCGAGACCTACAGGGACAAGAGCGCGTCTGGCACACGCGGGACGCCATTCTGTTATGCATTGGTCACGGCAGCGGCAACGAAAAACTGGTTCGCACCGCCGCCCGGCTTGCAGCGAAGTTTGGCAGCGTCTGGCACGCGGTCTACGTCGAAACGCCGCAGCTGCATGGCCTGCCGGAAAATCAGCGCCGCGCCATTTTGAGCGCGCTGCGGCTGGCGCAGGAGCTGGGCGCCGAAACCGCAACCCTTTCCGATCCGCAGGAAGATAAAGCCATTCTGCGCTACGCGCGGGAGCACAACCTGGGCAAGATTGTCATTGGACGTCGCCAGCACCGCCGCTGGTTTAGCCGCGAATCTTTTGCCGACAGGCTGGCCCGCCGCGCGCCGGATCTTGATTTAGTCATCGTCGCGCTGGATGACAAGCCCGCCCCCCTGCCCAACCGTACGCCGGACGCTCGCACCTTTGGCGATAAATGGCGCATTCAGATCCGGGGCTGCATGGTGGCCGTGGTCCTCTGCGCCCTGATTACGGTGATTGCCAGCCAGTGGCTCATCGCCTTCGACGCCGCCAATCTGGTCATGATTTATCTGCTCGGCGTCGTTGTGGTCGCGCTCTTTTATGGCCGCTGGCCGTCGGTGCTGGCGACGGTGATCAACGTCATCAGCTTCGATCTCTTCTTTATTGCTCCGCGCGGGACGCTTGCTGTCTCGGACGTGCAGTACATTCTGACCTTTGCCGTGATGCTTACCGTCGGGCTGGTGATCGGGAATCTGACGGCAGGCGTGCGCTACCAGGCACGCATTGCCCGCTATCGCGAGCAGCGCACGCGCCATCTGTATGAAATGTCAAAATCGCTGGCGGTTGGCCGCACGCAGCGAGATATCGTGCAGACCAGCGAGCAGTTTATCCGTTCGACCTTTCATGCCAGTAACCTGATTTTGCTCCCCGACGAACAAGGGCGCCTTCGCCCGCTGACCTCCCCTTCGGGGATGACGCCCTGGGATGAAGCGATTGCCCGCTGGAGTTTCGATAAGGGTTTACCTGCCGGCGCCGGCACCGACACGCTGCCCGGCGTGCCTTACCAGATCCTGCCGCTGCGCAGCGCGGATAAAAATCACGGGCTGGTCATCGTCGAGCCGTCTAACCTGCGTCAGCTGATGATCCCCGAGCAGCAGCGCCTGCTTGAAACCTTCACCCTGCTGGTCGCCAGCGCCCTTGAACGGCTGGCGCTCACCGCCAGCGAAGAGCAGGCGCGGCTGGCAAGCGAGCGCGAAAGTATTCGCAACTCGCTGCTGGCAGCGCTGTCTCACGATTTGCGCACGCCGCTTACCGTGCTGTTTGGCCAGTCCGAAATTCTGACGCTGGATCTGGCGGCGGAAGGATCAAAGCACGCGATGCAGGCCAGCGAAATTCGCCAGCACGTGCTGAATACCACGCGCCTGGTGAACAACCTGCTGGACATGGCGCGCATTCAGTCCGGCGGGTTTAACCTCAAAAAAGAGTGGCTCACCCTTGAGGAGGTTGTCGGCAGTGCGCTGAAGATGCTGGAGCCGGGTCTCGGCGGGCGCCATATTGAGCTGGACATGCCGGAACCCCTGACGTTAATCCATGTGGATGGCCCGCTGTTTGAGCGCGTGCTGATTAATCTTCTGGAAAATGCCGCTAAATACGCCGGGGCAAAGGCCCGGCTGGGGATTGCTGCCAGGGTGGATAAACGTGTGCTGCGGCTCGACGTCTGGGATAACGGGCCGGGTATTCCGGCCGGTCAGGAGCGCGCCATATTCGAAAAATTTGCGCGCGGTAATAAGGAATCCGCCATTCCTGGCGTTGGGCTGGGGCTGGCGATCTGCCAGGCGATTGTCGACGTGCATGGCGGCACCATTTCCGCAGAGAACCGCCCGGAAGGTGGGGCACGCTTTTGTGTTACACTTCCTCTGGAAAGCCCACCAGAACTTGATGAATTACCAGAGGATTTGTGATTAACGTTCTGATTGTTGAAGATGAGCTCGCTATCAGCCGATTTCTGCGTACTGCGCTGGAAGGCGACGGTTTGCGCGTTCATGAAGCCGGAACGCTTCAACGAGGGTTGATTGAAGCCGCGACCCGCAAGCCAGATCTGGTGATCCTGGATCTGGGACTTCCGGATGGCGACGGCATCGATTTTATTCGTGAGGTGCGTCAGTGGAGCCAGATGCCTATTCTGGTGCTCTCTGCCCGCACCGAAGAGACGGATAAAATCGCCGCGCTGGATGCCGGAGCGGATGATTATCTGATCAAACCGTTTGGCATTGGCGAGTTACAGGCCCGGCTTCGTGTGGCGCTGCGTCGACACAGTGCCACCTCCCTTTCCGACCCGGTGTACGCCTTTGGCGATATCCGCGTCGATCTTGCTGCACGCCGCATCGTAAGAGGAGAAGAAGAGATCCACCTTACGCCTATTGAGTTTCGTCTGCTGGCCGTGCTGCTCAATAACCATGGTAAAGTGTTAACGCAGCGACAGCTGTTAAGCCAGGTCTGGGGGCCGAATGCTGTCGAGCATAGTCACTATTTACGCATTTATATGGGACACCTTCGCCAGAAGCTTGAAGCCGATCCCGCGCGTCCTCGTCATTTATTAACAGAAACCGGTATCGGATATCGGTTTATGATCTGAATAAGTATTCACTTTAATTTTAAATAAAAACTTACCAGCCTGAATATAGCCATGAAAATAACGATGAGATTATTTTCACGGCTATATTCGCCCTCCTTAAACACAATTAAAACATCCATTTAACACCGAACCAACAAAACAGCATTTTGATCTGTGTTATTCATTCAAAACGACTAATTATTTCTGAAATGATCGGTTATTGGTGATCTGTTTCACAGTTAATCCCTTTTCCCTGGATAAAATGACCATGCTTTCAATTACTGAAAGGAAACTGAACATGGAAAACAATAATCGTTTAATGCCCCATATAAGGCGGACAACACATATCATGATGTTTGCCCACCGAAACTGTTTTGACTTTCATCTCTTTAACGCCCGGTAGTCCTTCGACTTCTGGCGCATCTGCTTACAGGTCATCCTGAAAAACGCTATTTTACAGGCTGTTGCCTGTGAACACCTGCGCTCATTCCTTGTGATTCAGATTCTCCGCAACCGGGCGGACTGAATTCTACTCAGCAAAAAAGCAATTAACTGATTTCGTATCAGCGGACACGCTTTGCTTTTTTTTCCGGAAATAATCGATTTCTTTACCGCAAGAAGTCGAGGGCCCCATATTGCCTGAAATAAAGAGATAAAGATGAAAACGTTAAAAATTGCCGTCAGCCGTGCCTGCCCTGAATGCTTTACCACTTCGCGCGACATTGTGGATATCACCGCATCGGATTATATTGATGTGGCAGCCGTGGTTCTGGCCGTGAGCGATATTTTCAATGGCGCCATAGAAGAAATAGAAGCCACGGGATTCGGTATTCCGGTGTTTATTGCCACGCATAAAGAAGAAAGGGTTCCGGCTGAATTTCTGTCGCGTATTCACGGCGTTTTTGAGTACTCCGACACCAGCAATGCGTACTACGGACGCCAGCTTGAAGCGGCTGCGCAGAAGTACGAAACCCAGCTCCGCCCGCCGTTCTTCCGCGCGCTGGTCGATTACGTCCAGCAGGGGAACAGTGCGTTTGACTGCCCCGGACATCAGGGAGGCCAGTTCTTCCGCCGCCATCCGGCCGGAAACCAGTTTGTCGATTTCTTTGGCGAAACGCTTTTCCGCGCCGATCTGTGCAATGCCGACGTGGCAATGGGCGATCTGCTGATCCATGAAGGCGCGCCATGCATCGCCCAACAGCATGCGGCAAAAGTCTTTAATGCGGATAAAACCTACTTCGTGCTGAACGGCACCTCCTCTTCCAACAAAGTGGTGCTCAATGCCCTCCTCACGCCAGGCGATCTGGTGCTGTTCGATCGCAATAACCATAAATCTAATCACCACGGAGCACTGTTACAGGCAGGCGCGACGCCGGTGTATCTGGAAACGGCGCGCAACCCGTACGGGTTTATCGGCGGTATTGACGCACACTGTTTCGACGAGAGTTACCTGCGGGAACTGGTGTCAGAGGTCGCGCCTGGTCGCGCGCGGGATGAACGTCCGTTCCGTCTGGCGGTGATCCAGCTGGGCACCTACGACGGTACCATTTATAACGCCCGTCAGGTGGTGGATAAGATTGGTCACCTGTGCGATTACATTCTGTTTGACTCCGCCTGGGTGGGTTACGAGCAGTTTATCCCGATGATGGCCGACTGCTCACCGCTGCTGCTGGAGCTGAACGAAAACGATCCAGGCATTCTGGTTACCCAGTCGGTGCATAAGCAGCAGGCGGGCTTCTCGCAAACCTCGCAAATCCATAAGAAGGACAGCCATATAAAAGGCCAGGCGCGCTATGTCCCGCATAAGCGCCTCAACAACGCCTTTATGATGCACGCCTCCACCAGCCCGTTCTATCCGCTGTTTGCCGCCCTGGATATCAACGCCCGCATGCACGAGGGGCAAAGTGGGCGCAACATGTGGATGGACTGCGTGGTGACCGGTATCGAAGCGCGAAAACTGATCCTTCAGAACTGTCAGTTTATTCGTCCGTTCGTGCCAGAGACGGTGGATGGCCGTCCATGGGAAAGCTGGGATACGGCAGAGATTGCTACCGATCTGCGCTTCTTCCATTTTGTTCCGGGCGAACGCTGGCACGCCTTTGAGGGATATGCCGAGCATCAGTATTTTATCGATCCCTGCAAACTGCTGCTGACCACGCCAGGCATCAACGCCCGCACCGGCGAGTACGATGATTTCGGCGTGCCCGCCACCATCCTCGCCAACTTCCTGCGTGAAAACGGCATCGTGCCGGAAAAATGCGACCTCAATTCCATTCTGTTCCTGCTCACCCCGGCGGAGGACATGGGCAAATTGCAGCAGCTCGTCGCCCAGCTGGTGCGCTTCGAAAAACTGCTCCAGAGCGATGTGCCGCTGAAAGAGGTTCTGCCCTCTCTTTATAAGCAACATCCGGAACGTTATGCGGATTATACCCTGCGTCAGATTTGTCAGGAGATGCACGACCTCTATGCCCGCCATAACGTGAAGCAGCTGCAAAAAGAGATGTTCCGCAGGTCTCACTTCCCGCGCGTCATGATGAACCCGCAGGAGGCGAACTATGCCTATCTGCGCGGTGAGGTCGAGCTGGTGTCCCTGCGCGACGCGGAAGGCCGTATCGCCGCGGAAGGCGCGCTGCCTTACCCACCGGGGGTGTTGTGCGTGGTTCCGGGGGAAGTCTGGGGCGGTTCCGTGCTGCGCTACTTCGCCGCGCTGGAAGACGGGATCAATCTGCTGCCGGGCTTTGCGCCGGAGTTACAGGGGGTTTACGTCGAGGAGTGTGACGGTCGCAAACAGGTGCGCTGCTACGTCATCAAACAACCTGCCGCTCAGCCATCGCTGCTGAAAGGAGAAAAATTATGAGTAAGGCCAACAAGATGGGCGTGGTGCAACTCACTATTCTCACCATGGTGAATATGATGGGTTCGGGGATCATCATGCTGCCCACCAAGCTCGCTGAAGTGGGGACGATTTCGATTATCTCCTGGCTTGTTACCGCCGTGGGTTCGATGGCGCTGGCATGGGCCTTTGCCAAGTGCGGAATGTTCAGCCGCAAGTCCGGCGGGATGGGTGGCTATGCCGAATATGCGTTCGGTAAGTCCGGTAACTTTATGGCGAACTATACCTACGGCGTGTCGCTGCTGATCGCCAACGTGGCGATTGCCATTTCCGCTGTCGGTTACGGTACGGAGCTGTTTGGGGCGACGCTGACCCCGGTGCAGATTGGGCTGGCAACCATCGGCGTGCTGTGGATCTGTACCGTCGCCAACTTTGGCGGCGCGCGCATCACCGGACAACTTAGCAGCATTACCGTCTGGGGCGTGATCATCCCGGTTGTCGGCCTGTGCATCATCGGCTGGTTCTGGTTCAGCCCGACCCTGTACGCCAACTCCTGGAATCCGCATCACGTACCGTTCTTCACTGCCGTGGGATCGTCCATCGCCATGACGCTGTGGGCCTTCCTCGGGCTGGAGTCAGCCTGTGCGAATGCGGAAGTGGTGGAAAACCCGGAGAAAAATGTGCCGATCGCGGTACTCGGCGGGACGCTGGGGGCGGCGGTGATCTATATCGTCTCGACCAACGTGATTGCGGGAATTGTGCCCAACATGGATCTGGCCAACTCCACGGCGCCGTTCGGGCTGGCGTTTGCGCAGATGTTTACGCCGGAGGTAGGGAAAGTGATCATGGGACTGATGGTGATGTCCTGCTGCGGCTCGCTGCTGGGCTGGCAGTTCACCATCGCTCAGGTGTTTAAATCCTCGGCTGACGAAGGCTATTTCCCGAAAATCTTCTCCCGCGTGACCAAAGCGGATGCACCTGTGCAAGGGATGCTGGCGATTGTCATCTTCCAGAGTGGTTTGTCGCTGATGACCATCAGCCCGTCACTGAACAGCCAGTTTAACGTGCTGGTCAACCTGGCGGTGGTGACGAACATCATTCCGTACATTTTGTCGATGGCGGCGCTGGTGATTATTCAGAAGGTGGCGAAGGTTGATCCGCGCAAAGCCCGTGCGGCCAATATTGTGGCGCTGATTGGCGCAATTTACAGCTTCTATGCGCTCTATTCCTCCGGCCAGGAAGCGATGCTGTATGGTGCGATGGTGACCTTTATGGGCTGGACGCTGTACGGTCTGGTGTCGCCGAGATTTGAATTGAAGAACAAGCACAGTTAGGTAAAAGCAAAACGGCAACCCTGAGGTTGCCGTTTTTCGTGTTTTCTCCCTCTCCCCGTGCGAGAGGGCCGGGGTGAGGGCATCAGCCCGCACCAAACACCACTTACGCGTTTTTCAGCACTTCGCTGACAATCTCTACCGCTTCTTTCTCAATCTGCTGACGATGCTCAGCGCCGAGGAAGCTTTCGCAATAGATTTTGTACGCATCTTCCGTACCGGATGGACGCGCGGCGAACCAGCCGTTTTCGGTCATCACCTTCAGGCCGCCGATGGATGCGCCGTTACCCGGCGCCGCCGTCAGACGCGCGGTGATCGGGTCACCTGCCAGGGTGCTGGCGCTGACCATCTCCGGAGAGAGTTTTGACAGAGCTGCTTTTTGCGCAGACGTGGCGCCAGCCTGGATACGGTTATAGCTTGGCGCACCAAAACGTTCCGCCAGCTCGTTGTAATGTTCCTGCGGGTTCTTACCGGTGACCGCGGTGATTTCCGCCGCCAGCAGGCACATGATGATGCCGTCTTTATCGGTTGACCATGGGGTGCCGTCGAAGCGCAGGAAGGATGCCCCCGCGCTCTCTTCACCGCCAAAGCCGAAGCTGCCGTCGTGCAGACCGTCAACAAACCACTTGAAGCCCACCGGCACTTCCACCAGCTTGCGGCCCAGCGCATCGACCACACGGTCAATCATGGCGGAAGAGACCAGCGTTTTACCCACCGCGACCTCTTTGCCCCACTGCGGACGGTGCTGGAAGAGATAATTAATGGCCACAGCCAGGTAGTGGTTCGGGTTCATCAGCCCAGCCGGGGTGACGATACCGTGACGGTCGTAGTCCGGGTCGTTAGCAAACGCCAGATCGAACTTGTCGCGCAGCGCCAGCAGGCCAGCCATTGCGCATTCGGAGGAGCAGTCCATACGGATCGCGCCGTCTTTGTCCAGGTGCATAAAGCGGAAGGTCTGATCGACGTGATCGTTCACGATGGTCAGATCCAGCTTGTAGTGCTCGGCAATGCGTTTCCAGTATTCAATACCGGAGCCGCCCAGTGGATCCACGCCCAGCTTCAGACCGGCTTTCTGGATAGCGGCCATATCGACGATATCCGCCAGCCCTTCCACGAACGGCTGAACCAGATCCTGCTCTTTCACGTGGCCGGAGGCCATGGCTTCATCCAGTGAGATACGCTTCACGCCGTTCAGACCGTTAGCCAGTAACGCGTTGGCGCGATCTTCCACCACTTTCGTGACGTTGGTATCCGCCGGGCCACCGTTTGGTGGGTTGTACTTGATGCCGCCATCTTCCGGTGGGTTGTGGGACGGGGTGATCACAATGCCGTCAGCCTGCGCGCCACCTTTTTTGTTGTGTACCAGAATAGCGTTAGACACCGCAGGCGTTGGCGTGAAACCGTTGTTCTCCTGAACAATCACGTCTACGCCGTTCGCCGCCAGCACTTCCAGCACGGAGATAAAAGCAGGTTCAGACAGGGCGTGGGTATCTTTCCCTACATAGCACGGACCGGTGACGCCATTTTTGGCGCGCTCTTCCGCGATGGCCTGAGCAATGGCCAGAATGTGCGGTTCGTTAAAGCTGTGGCGCGCCGCGCTGCCGCGGTGGCCAGATGTACCAAACTTCACTGCGTGTTCTGCGTTGCCCACCACCGGTTTCAGCACGTAGTACTGCGCGGTCAGTTGAGCGACGTTAATCAAATCGCGTTGTTGCGCAGGTTGTCCTGCACGGCTGTGATTTGCCATTGCCTGGTCCTTCTGATGCAAGGGTTAAATTGTACCGCAAACCTTTTCGATCAATTCCGCCGGGAACTGCATGGACTGCATGATATGTTCGATCATGCTGCACTTGCGGCCCGTATTGGTATTGGTGATCACCCAGTATGGCGTACCGGGAACGTGTTTGGGTTTGGTTTGGTTGCCATTTTGCAGCAAGGTCTGCTCGTCGCCTGCGAAATAAACGCGCGTGCGACCGTGCAGCGACTCTGTCGCTTCTGCAAATGCGTTGTTATCCAGTGAGTAAAGTGTAGACAGCACCAGCATAAAGCGGTTAACGGCCTTTTTCTGCTCGGCATATTCATCGGACAGCAGCAGCTCGCGCATCGCGCGCACTTTGTCCTTTGCCGGCATGACGGCAGGTTTTACTTGTGCAACAACGCTCGGCTGAGACACGACATCTTTAGTGACAGGAGTGGGCTGTGAGGCGGCGGAAATTTTAAGCATGCGCCGTAAAATGTCGGACGCGCTCTCCCCAATATGCCGCGTCTGGCTGGCAATATACTGATAGAGTTCGTCATCAACTTCGATTGTTTTCATCTTAATCCAGTGCGATATCTTATCTGAATACAAGTCGTTGAGATTATAAGGTCAAATCCCAACAGCGGATAGCGTCAAACCAGGTTGGCGGCAAAAGTCAGATTAAACTGGATCCTTGCCCCCGGGCGGCAGAATGGTCAACATGATACCCTAACCTGACAAACCTAAAAAAAGAACTTTGCCATGAAATTGAATACCCGAGCGCAAACTGCACAATCGCCGAACAATAATTCTCCCATCGTACTGGTTCACGGCCTGTTTGGTAGCCTGGATAATCTGGGTGTGCTGGCGCGCGATTTAGTGACCGATCACGAGATCCTCCAGGTTGACATGCGCAATCACGGTCTTTCAGGGCGCTCGGAGGAGATGACCTACGCAGCCATGGCGCAGGATCTGCGGGACACCCTCGATGCGAATAATATTCAGAAAGCGACGCTTATCGGGCATTCAATGGGCGGTAAAGCGGTGATGGCGCTCACTGCGCTGGCACCTGAGCGAATTTCCGGGCTGGTGGTCATCGACGTTGCGCCCGTCAATTACGACGTTCGCCGTCACGATGAGATTTTTGCCGCCATCAATGCGGTCACCGAAGCGGGTGTCGCAACCCGCCAACAGGCGGCTGCCGTTATGCGCGAGCATCTTGATGAAGAAGGCGTGGTCCAGTTCCTGCTGAAATCGTTTGTTGACGGGCAATGGCGCTTTAACGTCCCGGTGCTGTGGGATCAGTATTCGCATATTGTGGGCTGGGAAGCCGTCCCCGCCTGGCCGCACCCTACCCTTTTTATTCGCGGCGGCAACTCCCCTTACGTCACTGACGCGTACCGTGACGCGCTGCTGGCGCAATTCCCGCAGGCTCGCGCTCACGTCATTGCGGGTGCCGGGCACTGGGTACACGCGGAAAAACCGGATGCCGTCCTGCGCGCCATTCGCCGCTATCTTACTGATACAGCGAATTGATTAAAAAGCCAGCGACCGGAAGACGACGGGCTTCCAGTCGTTGGCGTGTGGATTTGGGTGATGTATGATGGCGCGCTTATCGCCCGGGCATTAGCAGGGCGGCGTGTTTCCCCCGAAGTCTCAGAATCATGGCCAAAGAACAAACGGACCGTACGACACTAGATCTGTTCGCGAATGAGCGTCGACCGGGACGACCGAAAACGAATCCGCTTTCGCGCGATGAACAGCTGCGTATCAATAAACGCAACCAGCTTAAACGCGATAAAAATCGTGGGCTTAAGCGTGTCGAACTGAAGCTGAATGCCGATGCCGTCGATGCGCTTAACGAATTAGCTGACGCGCGCAACATCAGCCGCAGCGAATTGATCGAAGAGATGCTGATCGCCCAGCTTGAGACGTTACGCGGCAAGGCGTGAGTCAGAAAATCCCCAATATTACCTTTTTCATGTAGCACAGAGTGCAGTCCTGCGTGATAGCTGTTTCCGCAGGGTTGCCTGTTCTGCTATTATTGCCCTTATCCGTGGACAATTTGCGCCACCATACCATTAAGTTTCAAGAGGTTATTTTACTCATGGCAATCATCGGCATTTTCTTTGGCAGTGATACCGGCAATACTGAAAATATCGCAAAAAACATTCAAAAACAGCTCGGTAAAGACGTTGCTGATGTGCATGACATCGCCAAGAGCAGCAAAGAAGATCTCGAGGGCTATGACATCCTGCTGCTGGGCATCCCCACATGGTACTACGGTGAAGCACAGTGTGACTGGGACGATTTCTTCCCGACGCTGGAAGAAGTAGACTTCAACGGCAAGCTGGTTGCCCTGTTTGGCTGTGGCGATCAGGAAGACTATGCTGAGTATTTCTGTGATGCGCTGGGCACTATTCGCGACATCATTGAGCCACGCGGTGCGGCGATCGTCGGTCACTGGCCAACGGCGGGTTACCATTTCGAAGCTTCCAAAGGTCTGGCAGATGACGATCACTTCGTTGGCTTGGCCATTGATGAAGACCGTCAGCCAGAGCTGACCGCTGAGCGTGTAGAAAAATGGGTTAAGCAGGTTCGTGAAGAGCTGAACCTGGACGATATCCTTAACGCCTGATATCCCTGCGGCGCAACTCCGGTTGCGCCCGTTTTCCAGGTAAAACCGATTAAATTAATTGCTACAAACTTTTAACTTTTTCGCCCAGACCTGTACAATATCCCCCTGGTAAAAAGTGGGTGCCATCGAACAAGTTTGTTGGTGATACCACGTTTTTATAAGCATACTTTGCTTGAGACTTGCAGTTTTCATTTAGCCATGGCAGTTCTATAATGAGACGCATTATCCCAAGTGCATTTTCTGTCACTTCTTCTTTTGAAGTGAATCGTTTAGCAACAGGACAGATTCCGCATGACTGACAACAATACCGCATTAAAGAAAGCTGGCCTGAAAGTAACGCTTCCTCGGTTAAAAATCCTTGAAGTGCTTCAGGGGCCAGACAATCACCATGTCAGTGCGGAAGACCTTTATAAGCGTCTTATCGATATGGGTGAAGAGATTGGGCTGGCAACCGTCTATCGTGTGCTGAACCAGTTTGATGACGCGGGCATTGTTACTCGTCATAATTTCGAAGGCGGTAAATCCGTGTTCGAGCTGACTCAGCAGCACCACCACGATCACCTGATCTGCCTCGACTGTGGCAAGGTCATTGAATTTAGCGATGATTCCATTGAATCGCGCCAGCGTGAAATCGCCGCCCGTCATGGCATCCGCCTGACCAACCACAGCCTGTACCTGTACGGTCACTGTGCTGAAGGTGATTGCCGCGAAAATGAACATGCGCACGACGCAAAATAAGTGAGTGTTCATACTCTGAGCCAGCCGTGAGGTTGGCTTTTTTTTGCCTGAAAAAAGCCCGGTGACGCTGCGCCACCGGGCGTAAAGCAACTTATTTATTGTTATTGCGTATCTCGTTCCAGATCTTATCGCAACGCTTCGCCACTTCCTGATCGTTACCGGTTTTACGCGCCTGAATACAGGCCTGGTAATCCATTACGCGAACGTTTTCCTGCGTGGCGAATTGCTCATGGGCTTTGTCTTTTTTCAGCACGTTCAGCACGCTTTGACAGGCCTCAATCTTCTCAGGTGAACCCTGTGCGGTATTGATGCACGCGCTGTAGGCCTCTTTCAGACGGGAGTCCTCTTTCGGCACCTGATCCTGCGCGCATGCCACCAGCCCGAAGGTCAGCAACGCAACGATTACCCTTTTATTCATCATGCTCAGTCTCCATAACGGCGGGACACCGCCCGCCGCAGCATTCCTCAGAAGATGGTAAATGGCGCAATGACCATGAATTTCACGTCACGTTCATCCTGGAAGATGTTGCCGTAGCCGCCCGCGTAGCTCGGGATATCGGAGTGGTTGTCATACTGGGTGAAGTGCAGTTTGAACATCGTGCCTTTCGCACGGCCCTCCTGAAGGGTATAAATCGCATCCAGACTGTATGAAGACTCTTTCAGACGGTAGTTCGGATCGTAGTACGCGTCTGGCGTTGCCATATCCCCGGGCTTCGCATCCCAGGCGTACGCGTAGGATGCTCCCACTGCCCAGCCGGGCAGGTTCCAGTTTTTCAGGTCATACATTGCCCCGAAGAAGACCGCCTTTTCGCCGTCGGCGTTAAAGTCAGAGCGGTTATCCCACCAGATATCCAGACGACCGTTAGAGGAGGCGTAGGTAGGCGTCATACGTTGCAGGAAGTAACCCTGCTGCCCTTCTGCCTTGACCCATGTTCCCTCCAGACGCAAATCAACCTGACCTACCTTGTAGCCGAAGGTCAGCGCCTGTAACCACGCGGTGCCGTCATAGATATCATTTACGCTGCCATCACTGACCTTGTCGCGCGTACCGTAGAACTGATAGCTGGTGCTCAGCGGGCTACCCGCGATATCAAATTTGTAGCTGGCTTTAGCAAAGTACTGATCGATATAGCCTTCAGCCTGACCAAATGCAGCTTCCAGCACCAGATCGTTTTTAAAGTCGTACTTCGCTCCCAGCGAGTGGAGATAATCAACTTTGGTTTTTTTATCGTTCTGATAGAACTTGTCCATCTCAATGTGCCACGGCGCTTTGTACTCGTTGGTCCACATATAGGAGAAGCTCAACGCCCCCGCATCGCCGTAGTCAAAATTAGCACCGGCTTCCGCCCCCTGATAGGTGCCTGGCATAAAGCTCCAGTGCGGCGCTAACAGCGTCTGACCGGTTGGCTGGATATAACCTCCGCGCGCCCAGACCGGACCATATTTGAATTTTGCAGCCGCTTTATACAGGCTGATTCCGCTTTTATCGCCGGACCAGTCTTCGTCGTAGGCTTTATTGCTGGAGGAGAACGCAATTTCGTTCGGATGGCCGCTGTCGCCATTTTCGGCCATTTCAATTGCGGTGAACGCTGCAATATCGATCCCGAACATATCGGCGGCATATCCCGACTGGAAATCAAGGTTGGCGTTCCAGGTCGAGTGAGAAAGGTTGGTTTTGTATTTATCTTCAGTGACGTCTTTACGGTCACGCTCACGCTGCCAGTAATAAATACCGCCCGTGAGGGTGGAATCTTCGATGAAACCTGCTGCTTTTGCCTCTGGCGCAACCACCAGGCCCGACATTGCTGTCACACCGGCGATAGCCAGCGCCAGCGCACTACGTTTGCCACTGAACGTACGCATAGATTATTCCTCTTTGACGAATTAAAACGCCTTAAACGGCGAAAAACAGAAAAGACCAAGTGGTCAGGGGTAGTCAGAAATACCCTCGAATTAACTACCGTCTTTAGGTTATTTTTCGCGACGCGAATTATCAATGCTTTTAATCAGGCAAAAGTCAGGATTATGACGAAGAGCACATATTTCGTAGTGCTTTGTAACATTTACCGGGAAGCGAGTACTGGCGGGGGAATGCGCTAATTTTCAGTAAGTAACATTGATATTGTGAATATATTTTTCAGTGTTTCTGTTTTTGGAAAACAACAAACTTTTTTTAAATAAAATAAGTAGCACCACATTGACCTGGAATGTTGGGTTTAAATGATTATCCCGATGCTTAACGACATGATCGTTAAATAAAAAAACGCCGCATTACGCGGCGTTTGTTTCTCATTGACCAGAGCAGCGTTATTATTCGCCGATCTTAGTCCAGGTATCACGCAGACCGACGGTACGGTTAAATACCGGTTTTTCTGCCGTGCTGTAACGGCTGTCCAGGCAGAAGTAACCCTCACGTTCAAACTGGAACGCTTTACCGGCTTCAGCGGCTTTCAGAGACGGCTCGGCATACCCCTGCTTGATAATCAGAGACTCAGGGTTAATGACCGCCAGGAAGTCCTCCGCAGCGCCTGGATTAGGCACGCTGAACAGACGATCGTAGAGACGGATCTCAACCGGCAGCGCATGCTGCGCGCTCACCCAGTGGATTACACCTTTTACTTTACGACCATCCGCCGGATCTTTACTCAGCGTCTCTGCGTCGTACGTACAGAAGATGGTCGTGATGTTACCTTCCGCATCTTTCTCTACGCGCTCGGCTTTGATCACATATGCGTTACGCAGACGCACTTCTTTGCCCAGCACCAGACGCTTGTACTGCTTGTTCGCTTCTTCGCGGAAGTCGGCGCGATCGATCCAGATTTCACCGCTGAACGGCACGTCGCGGATGCCCATTTCCGGTTTGTTCGGATGGTTAGGCATCGAGACCTGTTCGCTTCCGCCCTGCGGATAGTTTTCGATAACCAGTTTCACTGGATCGATCACCGCCATCGCGCGCGGCGCGTTTTCGTTCAGGTCTTCACGAATGCAGGATTCCAGAGACGCCATTTCGATGGTGTTGTCCTGCTTGGTGACGCCGATACGTTTGCAGAACTCACGAATGGA
Organism: Enterobacter sp. MGH119; assembly: GCF_001037675.1. NCBI lineage: Bacteria > Pseudomonadati > Pseudomonadota > Gammaproteobacteria > Enterobacterales > Enterobacteriaceae > Enterobacter > Enterobacter sp. MGH119. The sequence goes on from NZ_KQ089929.1 coordinate 1,923,697, forward strand.
GGCGGAGGTGTAGCCACGACGACGCAGGCCAGAGATGGTCGGCATACGTGGGTCGTCCCAGCCTTCAACGTGCTTGTCAGTGACCAGCAGGTTCAGCTTACGCTTGGACATCACGGTGTATTCCAGGTTCAGACGAGAGAACTCGTACTGACGCGGATGCACAGGAATGGTGATGTTATCCAGCACCCAGTCGTACAGACGACGGTTGTCCTGGAATTCCAGCGTGCACAGAGAGTGCGTAATGCCTTCCAGCGCATCGCTGATGCAGTGGGTGAAGTCGTACATCGGGTAGATGCACCACTTGTTACCGGTCTGGTGGTGTTCAGCGAACTTAATGCGGTACAGCACCGGATCGCGCATCACGATGAACGGAGACGCCATATCGATTTTGGCACGCAGACACGCTTTACCTTCTTCGAAGCCACCGGCACGCATTTTTTCAAACAGCGCCAGGTTCTCTTCCACGCTACGATCGCGGAACGGGCTGTTTTTACCAGGCTGAGTCAGCGTACCGCGGTATTCACGGATTTCGTCAGCTGACAATTCGTCGACGTATGCCAGACCTTTGTTAATCAGTTCAACCGCGTAGGCATACAGCTGATCGAAATAGTCTGAGGAGTAGCAGATATCGCCAGACCAGTTGAAGCCCAGCCATTGCACGTCGTTTTTTATCGACTCAACGTATTCGATGTCTTCTTTTACTGGGTTGGTGTCATCGAAACGCAGGTTGCACTGCCCCTGGTAATCTTGCGCAATACCAAAGTTCAGGCAGATCGATTTGGCGTGACCAATGTGCAGGTAGCCATTTGGCTCCGGCGGGAAACGCGTGTGGACTGTGGTGTGCTTACCACTGGCCAGATCTTCATCGATGATCTGACGAATAAAGTTACTCGGGCGGGCTTCTGCCTCACTCATCGTGGATTCCTCAAAGCGTAAACAACGTATAACGGCATATGATCTTATAAGCCGGACGTAGTGACAACCCTTAAAACGTCCCGGAAGAAAATAATGGGGGCAATTGCTGCAAAAAAAAGCGGCGGAGGATATCCCCCGCCGCTAAAGGCATAACTCTACTCAGGAGCGATTACTTGCCTTTAATCTCATACAGTGGCGTCTGGCCTGCAACTACCTGCCCCTGCGCCTGGATCACCAGACCGCTGAAGTCGTCGATGTTGCTGCACACGACCGGGCTTATCATGGAGCTCGCGTTGGCATTCAGGAAGTCCAGATCCATTTCCAGAATCGGCTGGCCTGCCGCCACTTCAGCACCCTCTTCCACCAGGCGAGTAAAGCCCTGGCCGTTCAGCGCAACGGTATCGATACCCATATGGACAACGATCTCCGCGCCTTTTTCCGTTTCCAGGCAGAACGCATGGTTGGTGTTGAAGATTTTCACGATAGTACCGGCAGCCGGAGAGACCACAGTTTTGTCCGTTGGTTTCACCGCCACGCCGTCACCGACCGCTTTGCTGGCGAACGCTTCGTCAGGCACCTGTTCAAGCGCAACAACGTCACCTGTCACCGGAGAAACCAGCGCAGCGATGGTCACCGCGTTTGGCACAGCCTGCGGTTTTGCAACCGGCGCGTCAGCCACTGGCGCGTTATCCGTTGAGGCGGCAGCTACCGGCCCACGGGCAACCACTTTTTTCATTTCATCGCCGATAGATTCGGCTTTCGCACCCACGATAACCTGGATGGTTTGTTTGTTCAGTTTCACCACACCAGACGCACCCAGGCGTTTGCACATTGCATCGCTTACGCGCGCGGAGTCACCTACGGTCAGACGCAGACGGGTAATACAGGCATCGATCGCTTTCAGGTTGTCGGTGCCACCCACAGCGGCAATGTAGCTGGTTGCCAGTTGGGTTAAACCCTCTTCGGTATTGCTGTTGGCTTCACTGGTCACAACATCATCTTTCGTATCTTCGCGGCCAGGCGTCTTCAGGTTAAACATACGAATAACCGCGCTGAACAGAACGAAGTAGATAACGAAGAAGATCAGGCCCATCACCATCAGGATCCAGACGTTGCTGCTTGCCGCCGGCAGGTTGTACATCAACACATAGTCGATGGCGCCTGCGGAGAAGGAGAAGCCAGCATGGATACCCAGAAGGGTGGCGACGAACAGGCTGATACCGGTCAGGATCGCATGCATCAGATACAGCAGCGGAGCCAGGAACATGAACAGGAATTCCAGTGGCTCGGTCACGCCGGTCAGGAAGGCGGTGATCGCAACGGACAGCAGCATCCCGCCAACCATTGGGCGACGCGCTTTCGGCGCAGCCAGGTACATTGCCAGCGCCGCGCCAGGCAGACCAAACATCATGATTGGGAAGAAGCCAGACATGAACATGCCCGCGGTGCCGTCGCCTGCGTAGAAGCGGTTGATATCACCGTGGAATACCGCGCCGGCCGCGTTGGTGAACTCACCAATCTGGAACCAGGCGATGGTGTTCAGTACCTGATGCAGACCGGTTGGGATCAGCAGACGGTTAATGAAACCGAAGATGCCCGCACCCATTGCGCCCGCAGACACGATCCACTCGCCACCCGCATGGATAGCATGCTGCACCGGTGGCCAAACGTAGCCAAAGATGGCGGCGAGGATCAGACAGAAAAAGCCCGTCGCAATCGGCACAAAACGTTTACCGCCGAAGAAGCTCAGGAAGTCAGGAAGTTTGATACCTGCCCAACGGTTGTACACGGCGCCACCCACCAGGCCAGTAATGATACCTGCCAGCACACCCATGTTGATTTCAGGATTGATGGTTACCATCGCTTTCGTGAGGATGAAGTAACCGACAGCCCCTGCCAGTGCCGCGGCACCCGCGCTGTCTTTTGACCAGCTTGACGCCACACCGATGGCGAAAATCAGCGCCAGGTTGTCAAAAATTGCGCCGCCTGCCTGGGCAATAAACGGCACGTTAAGAAGATCGGGTTGCCCGAATCGCAGCAGCAATGCTGCAACCGGTAGCACGGCGATAGGGAGCTGCAAAGCCCTACCGAGGCGCTGGAAAAAACCTAAAATATTCATCCTATTCCCCCTACGAGACCCTTTGTTAAGACTCGCGCATAAACTATGTTTTTATTGTGTCACGAACGATAGATACAGTTGATGATTCACTGGCAGTGTGAGTGTGTGAAAAATTAATTCGTATCGCAAATTAAACACCTATTTTTTGTGATTATTGTCACCAAATATCGTATTAAACCCTCCCTGTCACTGGCTAACGACGAAAACTTATTTTATCATTCAAAAAATCAAGACGGATTGATCCGGCCTGAAAGGTTCCAGGTTACGCTTAGTTCAGGTTGCACTAATCATCCGCCCACTTTTACTTAAACTTTAGAGGTGAATAATGAGACTGATTCCCCTGGCAACAGCTGAACAAGTCGGAAAATGGGCTGCTCGTCATATCGTTAATCGCATCAACGCGTTCAAACCAACAGCCGATCGTCCTTTCGTTCTCGGTCTTCCAACCGGCGGCACGCCCCTGACCGCTTATAAAGCTCTGGTTGAAATGCACAAAGCGGGCCAGGTTAGCTTTAAACACGTTGTGACCTTCAACATGGACGAATATGTCGGCCTGCCAAAGGAACATCCGGAAAGTTACCACAGCTTTATGCACCGTAATTTCTTCGATCACGTTGATATTCCGGCTGAAAACATTAACCTGCTGAATGGAAACGCGCCTGATATTGACGCAGAATGCCGTCAGTATGAAGAAAAAATCCGTTCCTACGGTAAAATCCACCTGTTTATGGGCGGCGTAGGCAACGATGGTCATATCGCGTTCAACGAACCGGCATCTTCACTGGCTTCCCGTACCCGTATTAAAACGCTGACCCATGATACGCGCGTGGCTAACTCCCGCTTCTTTGACGGCGACGTCAATCAGGTGCCTAAATACGCGCTGACCGTGGGCGTGGGCACGCTGCTGGATGCCGAAGAAGTGATGATTCTGGTGCTGGGCGCGGTGAAAGCGCAAGCGCTTCAGGCTGCCGTTGAAGGCAACGTGAACCATATGTGGACGATCAGCTGCTTACAGCTGCATCCAAAAGCGGTTGTCGTGTGTGACGAACCGTCCACCATGGAGCTGAAAGTGAAAACGCTGAAATACTTCAACGAGCTGGAAGCTGAGAACATCAAAGGTCTGTAATTGAATAACCGCCTCTTTTATCCGGGGCGGTCGCTTTTTTTAACCGGGGGTCGATATGTACGCTTTAACCCACGGTCGGATTTATACCGGCCATGAAATTCTGGATGACCATGCGATTGTAATCGCCAATGGCCTGATTGAACGTGTTTGCCCGCTGGCGGAACTGCCGCCGGAGATCGAACAGCGTTCACTCAATGGAGCTGTAATCTCCCCCGGTTTCATCGACGTACAGCTTAACGGCTGCGGCGGTGTCCAGTTTAACGATACCGCAGAAGCGGTGACGGTTGAAACGCTGGAAATTATGCAGAAAGCCAACGAGAAATCGGGCTGCACCAGCTATCTGCCAACGCTGATCACCAGCAGCGATGACCTGATGAAACAGGGTATCCGCGTCATGCGCGAATACCTGGCAAAACATCCGAATCAGGCGCTGGGCCTGCACCTGGAAGGGCCTTGGCTGAATATGGTCAAGAAAGGCACCCATAACCCAAACTACGTGCGCAAACCGGATGCCGAGCTGGTTGATTACATGTGCGCCAATGCCGATGTGATCACCAAAGTGACGCTGGCCCCAGAAATGACCGGCACGGACGTTATCAGCAAACTGGCCGCCGCCGGGATTGTGGTATCTGCGGGCCATTCGAACGCGACGCTGAAAGAGGCGAAGGCCGGTTTCCGCGCAGGCATTACATTTGCCACACACCTTTATAACGCGATGCCCTATATTACTGGCCGCGAACCGGGACTGGTTGGCGCAATTCTGGATGAACCAGACGTCTACTGCGGCATTATCGCCGACGGCTTGCATGTCGATTACACCAACATCCGCAACGCCAAACGCCTGAAAGGCGACAAGCTCTGCCTGGTGACGGATGCTACCGCTCCGGCAGGAGCGAATATTGACCAGTTCATTTTTGCTGGTAAAACAATATACTACCGGAATGGACTGTGTGTGGATGAGAACGGCACGCTGAGCGGTTCTTCTCTGACGATGATCGAAGGGGTACGTAACCTCGTTGAACATTGCGGCATCGCGCTTGAGGAAGTGCTGCGCATGGCCACGCTTTATCCGGCGCGCGCCATTGGCGTCGATAAACAGCTCGGTGGTATTGCGCCAGGTATGGTTGCAAACCTGACGGCGTTCACACACGATTATAAAATTATTAAGACCATCGTTAATGGTAACGAGGTCGTCACTGAGTAAGTAAAAGTATGACACCAGGCGGACAAGCTCAAATCGGTAATGTCGATCTCGTTAAACAACTTAACAGCGCGGCAGTTTATCGCCTGATTGACCAGCACGGGCCAATCTCACGCATTCAGATAGCCGAACAAAGCCAGCTTGCTCCCGCCAGCGTGACAAAAATTACACGTCAGCTTATTGAGCGCGGCCTGATCAAAGAAGTCGATCAGCAGGCCTCCACCGGGGGCCGCCGCGCGATTTCCATCGTCACGGAAACCCGCAATTTTCAGGCCATTGGCGTTCGCTTAGGACGTCATGACACCACTCTTACGCTCTACGACCTGAGCAGCAAGGCCATTGCCGAAGAGCATTACCCCCTTCCTGAGCGCACGCAGGAGACGCTTGAACATGCGTTACTGAATACCATTGCGCAGTTTATCGAAAGCTGTCAGCGCAAGATCCGTGAACTCATCGCCATCTCGGTGATTTTGCCCGGCCTGGTTGACCCGGAAAGCGGCGTTATTCGCTACATGCCGCATATTAAGGTAGAGAACTGGGGGCTGGTTGAGGCGCTGGAAAAGCGCTTCAAGCTGACCTGCTTTGTTGGTCACGATATTCGCTCGCTGGCGCTGGCGGAGCACTACTTTGGTGCGAGCCAGGACTGCGAAGACTCTATTCTGGTGCGCGTTCACCGTGGTACAGGTGCGGGCATCATCTCGAATGGCCGCATTTTTATTGGTCGTAACGGTAACGTAGGCGAGATTGGTCATATCCAGGTGGAACCGCTTGGCGAGCGTTGCCACTGCGGTAATTTTGGCTGTCTTGAAACCGTTGCCGCCAACGCCGCCATTGAACATCGCGTTCGCCATCTGCTGGAGCAGGGTTACCAGAGCCGCGTCACGCTGGACGATTGTAAGATCGGCGCCATCTGCAAAGCGGCAAACAAAGGCGATGCGCTGGCCTGCGAAGTGATCGAACAGGTAGGACGCCACCTGGGTAAGACCATCGCCATTGCCATCAACCTGTTTAATCCGCAAAAGGTGGTGATTGCCGGCGAGATCGTTGAAGCCGAAAAAGTGTTACTGCCCGCCATTGAAGGCTGCATCAATACCCAGGCGCTGAAGGCATTTCGCCAGAATTTGCCGGTGGTGCGATCTACGCTCGATCACCGCTCGGCAATTGGCGCATTCGCCCTGGTAAAACGTGCCATGCTGAACGGGATCCTGCTGCAACATTTGCTGGAATCCTGATCGGATCTTATAGTAACGCCTTCTTTTTTTGATGTCGGATTGTCCATGACCATTAAGAATGTAATTTGTGATATCGACGGCGTGCTGATGCACGACAACGTTGCCGTGCCGGGTGCTGCGGAGTTTATTCACCGCATCATCGATAAAGGAATGCCACTGGTTCTTCTCACGAACTACCCTTCACAGACTGGTCAGGATCTGGCAAACCGCTTTGCTACTGCGGGCGTCAACGTCCCGGACAGCGTGTTTTATACCTCTGCGATGGCGACCGCGGATTTCCTGAAGCGTCAGGAAGGCAAAAAAGCCTATGTGGTTGGTGAAGGTGCGCTGATCCACGAGCTGTATAAAGCGGGCTTCACCATCACCGACGTGAACCCGGACTTTGTCATCGTGGGCGAAACGCGCTCCTTTAACTGGGAGATGATGCATAAGGCAGCCTACTTTGTCGCCAACGGTGCGCGTTTTATCGCCACCAACCCGGACACGCACGGTCGCGGTTTTTATCCCGCCTGCGGTGCGCTGTGTGCCGGTATCGAAAAAATCTCGGGCCGTAAGCCGTTTGTTGTCGGTAAACCGAGCCCGTGGATTATCCGCGCCGCACTGAATACGATGCAGGCACACTCAGAAGAAACCGTCATTGTGGGCGACAACCTGCGTACCGATATTCTTGCTGGCTTCCAGGCGGGGCTTGAAACCATCCTGGTGCTTTCTGGCGTTTCACAGCTTGATGACATTGATACGATGCCGTTCCGGCCAAGCTGGATTTACCCCTCTGTCGACGAAATCGACGTTATTTGATTCAGAACCACGCCTCAGGGCGTGGTTTTTCATTTCTGCTGTCTGAAAACATCACTTCATCTAACGAAATCAGCTCTTCATTGAGAAATCATCAATAGAATCGCTTAAGGCATACTCTTTTTTTAAGATTCGGCAATTGCCATTGCACTTTTTACGTTTTCATCGGTAAAACGCTTGCGCCCCCTCCCCTTTTTGCGGCATTTTCATAAGCAAGCAACATCACAACGCAACAGGGTTAACGGAGAAGGTTATGTGTTCTATTTTTGGCGTACTGGATATTAAAACTGACGCGGGCGAACTGCGTAAAAAAGCACTCGAATTGTCCCGCCTGATGCGCCATCGCGGTCCGGACTGGTCAGGCGTTTACGCCAGCGATAAAGCGATTCTGGCTCACGAACGTCTCTCCATTGTTGATGTCAACGCTGGCGCACAGCCGCTGTATAACGAGAAAAAAACGCACGCGCTGGCTGTTAACGGTGAAATTTACAACCATCAGGCGCTGCGCGCTGAGTACGGCGATCGCTACGCGTTTCAGACCGGCTCAGACTGCGAAGTGATCCTGGCGCTGTATCAGGAGAAAGGCCCGGAGTTCCTCGACGACCTGCAAGGTATGTTCGCCTTCGCCCTGTACGACAGCGAAAAAGACGCTTACCTGATTGGCCGCGACCATATTGGTATTATCCCGCTGTACATGGGACACGATGAACACGGTAACTTCTACGTTGCCTCAGAGATGAAAGCCCTGGTACCGGTATGCCGCACCATCAAAGAGTTCCCGGCAGGTAGCTACCTGTGGAGCCAGGACGGCGAGATCCGCCCGTACTACCAGCGCGACTGGTTTGATTATGAAGCGGTGAAAGACAACGTGACGGACAAAGCGGAACTGCGTCAGGCGCTGGAAGAGTCAGTGAAAAGCCACCTGATGTCAGATGTCCCCTACGGTGTACTGCTCTCCGGCGGTCTGGACTCCTCCGTGATCTCCGCGATCACCAAGAAATTCGCCGCACGTCGCGTGGAAGATCAGGAGCGCTCTGAAGCCTGGTGGCCACAACTGCACTCCTTTGCCGTGGGTCTGGAAGGGGCACCTGACCTGAAAGCCGCCCAGGAAGTGGCGAACCATCTTGGCACGGTGCACCATGAAATTCACTTCACCGTACAGGAAGGTCTGGATGCGATCCGCGATGTGATCTATCACATTGAAACCTATGATGTGACCACCATTCGCGCCTCCACGCCGATGTATTTGATGTCGCGGAAGATCAAAGCGATGGGCATCAAGATGGTGCTCTCCGGCGAAGGTTCTGACGAAGTGTTTGGCGGTTACCTCTATTTCCACAAAGCGCCAAACGCCAAAGAGCTGCATGAAGAAACGGTGCGTAAGCTACAGGCGCTGCACATGTTTGACTGCGCGCGCGCCAACAAAGCGATGTCCGCCTGGGGTGTGGAAGCCCGCGTGCCGTTCCTCGATAAGAAATTCCTCGATGTGGCGATGCGCATCAACCCGCAGGACAAAATGTGCGGCAACGGCAAAATGGAGAAACATATCCTGCGTGAATGTTTTGAATCCTACCTGCCGGCGAGCGTGGCGTGGCGTCAGAAAGAGCAGTTCTCCGATGGCGTAGGCTACAGCTGGATCGACACCCTGAAAGAGGTGGCGGCGAAACAGGTTTCTGATCAACAACTGGAAACTGCGAGCTTCCGTTTCCCGTACAACACGCCAGCCTCGAAAGAGGCGTATTTGTACCGTGAGATCTTTGAGGAGCTGTTCCCGGTTCCAAGCGCAGCCGAGTGCGTACCGGGTGGTCCTTCGGTCGCCTGCTCTTCTGCTAAAGCAATTGAATGGGATGAATCCTTCAAAGCGATGAACGATCCGTCAGGACGCGCGGTGGGCGTTCACCAGTCTGCTTATAAATAATGTCCAGACTATAATCAGGCCCTCCGGGGCCTGATTTTTTTGCCTCTCTTTTCCCGGCATAAAATCGATTAATAACCAATAATTGTCGAATATTCGGCCTCGCTGTTCGCAACCTAACCAAACAGTCACATTCCGGCTATTTTCATTGAAAAAGGTGTTGACGCTGCAAGGGTCTATACGCATAATGCGCCCCGCAACGCCGATAAGGTAACGCGAAAAAAAGATGGCTACGTAGCTCAGTTGGTTAGAGCACATCACTCATAATGATGGGGTCACAGGTTCGAATCCCGTCGTAGCCACCATCTTTTTTGCGGGAGTGGCGAAATTGGTAGACGCACCAGATTTAGGTTCTGGCGCCGCAAGGTGTGCGAGTTCAAGTCTCGCCTCCCGCACCATTCCCAGGTAAGCGTTGCACGGATGGGGTATCGCCAAGCGGTAAGGCACCGGTTTTTGATACCGGCATTCCCTGGTTCGAATCCAGGTACCCCAGCCATATTTCTTCGATCATGCGGTTCTCCGCGGTATTGGGGTATCGCCAAGCGGTAAGGCACCGGTTTTTGATACCGGCATTCCCTGGTTCGAATCCAGGTACCCCAGCCATCGAAGATTGCAGTACTGGCTACGTAGCTCAGTTGGTTAGAGCACATCACTCATAATGATGGGGTCACAGGTTCGAATCCCGTCGTAGCCACCATATTTACGTTATCGAATAAGATTCGGTAAACTGAACATTGTTGGGGTATCGCCAAGCGGTAAGGCACCGGATTCTGATTCCGGCATTCCGAGGTTCGAATCCTCGTACCCCAGCCACTTTAAAGTCGTTAAGCAGTTTGTTTAACGCAATTGGGGTGTCGCCAAGCGGTAAGGCTCTGGTTTCTGATACCAGCATTCCGGGGTTCGAATCCCTGCACCCCAGCCACTTTAAACAAACAAGCCCGCTCTGCGGGCTTTTTTGTTTTTGTTGTTCAGAATAGTGCGGCCTGATGCCTTCACCCTAACCCTCTCCCACGGGGAGAGGGAATAAAGATCAGAGTCCGAGGGCGTACTTCAGGGCCTGACGCTTCAGACCACCGGCACGTTCCGCTGCCATCAATCCAATATTGCGCACTATACGCACCGGACCAACATCATTGCTGAACCCGGCATAGAACAGATCCATCCCCGACTGCATAATGAAGTTATCCGCCATACGGCGCGTCTGGTAGCGCTTCAGAACCTGATGGCTGGCCCAGGCTTCCGCGTGGGCGCGAGCGTTACCCAGCACATCCAGTAACGCATCGACGTCACGGTATCCCAGATTCACCCCCTGCCCCGCCAGCGGATGAATGGTGTGCGCCGCGTCCCCCACAAGCACCAGTCCTTCACGGGCATACTGCAACGCATGGCGTCGCATCAGCGGGAATGCGCCGGCGGCAACCGGGGTCACGTTGCCCAGACGGCTCGGGAAGTGCTGGCGGATTTCGCGCTGCAACTGATCCATGGACAGCCCCTGCAACTGTCGAATGCGCGCCGGTTTGTCGTACCACACCAGCGAAGCCCAGTTATCAAACAGCGGTAAGAATGCATGCGGGCCGTTCGGCGTAAAATGCTGCCAGGTGCTTTCGCCCGGCGCGTTTGCTGACTGAACGGTGATCAGCATGCAGGACTGCTGGTACTGCCAGGCATGGATCCCAATGCCTGCCATCTGCCTGACCTGCGAGTTCGCGCCATCCGCCCCCACCACCAGCTTCACGGCCAGCTCATCGTCGTTGTCCAGCGTCAGGAGATACCCGCCCTCATGACGATGCAGGCCTTTCAGCGAGTCCGGCACGCGCAGCGTCACCTTCGGGTGCGCCTCCAGCGCCTGCCAGAGTGCCTGCTGGAGCACGTTGTTTTCCACCATATAGCCCAGGCGCGGCAGTTTCAGCTCGGCGGCATCAAACGACACGTGAGCATTTTCCCACTCCCAGGTTTCGAGACGGCTGTAAGGATGCGCGCGCATCGCCAGCACCGCCTCCCAGACGCCCAGCCCGCGAAGCAGATCAACAGAGGCCGCGCTGATGGCGGAAATACGCACGTCCGGTTGGCTGGCAGGATCGAATGCCGGCGGAGCCGCCTGTTCAATAACGGTTACGTCAAATCCCTGCTGCGCCAGCCCCAGCGCCAGTGCGCCGCCGACCATACCGCCGCCAACAACGGCAACTTCGGTGTTCAGGAGTGTCATGGTCACTATTCCTTATTGAAGAATGCCTTAAGTTTACCGGATTTTTGCGGCCCTGAGGTTGACAACCTTCATACTGGTCACAACCGCACCAAAGCATTACAATACGCGGCTTGCAATCCTGAGCTGAGCAAGTCGATGACTAAAAAACTCCATATAAAAACCTGGGGCTGTCAGATGAACGAATACGATTCATCGAAGATGGCCGATCTGCTGGATACCACCCACGGATACCAGCTGACTGAAAATGCGAAAGAAGCCGATGTGCTGCTGCTGAACACCTGTTCAATTCGTGAAAAAGCACAGGAAAAAGTCTTTCATGTGTTAGGCCGCTGGAAGCTTCTCAAACGGAAAAATCCGGACCTGATCATTGGCGTGGGTGGCTGCGTCGCATCGCAGGAAGGTAAGCTGATCCGCCAGAGAGCCCCCTATGTGGATATCGTTTTTGGCCCTCAGACCCTGCACCGCCTGCCAGAGATGATTAATCAGGTTCGCGGCAGCCGTAGCCCGGTGGTTGACGTGAGCTTCCCGGAGATCGAGAAATTTGACCGTCTGCCAGAGCCGCGCGCTGATGGCCCGACCGCCTTCGTCTCCATCATGGAAGGCTGCAACAAATACTGTACTTACTGCGTGGTGCCTTACACCCGCGGTGAAGAAGTGAGCCGCCCGGCAGACGATATCCTGTTTGAAATCGCGCAGCTTGCCGCGCAGGGCGTTCGCGAAGTGAACCTGCTGGGGCAGAACGTGAACGCCTGGCGCGGGGAAAACTACGACGGCACCACCGGCAGCTTTGCTGAACTGCTGCGTCTGGTGGCGGCGATTGACGGCATCGACCGCATTCGCTTTACCACCAGCCATCCGATGGAATTTACCGACGACATTATTGACGTCTATCGCGATACGCCAGAGCTGGTGAGCTTCCTGCACCTGCCTATCCAGTGCGGCTCTGACCGCGTGCTGAACCTGATGGGTCGTCCACATACGGTGCTGGAGTATAAGTCCACCATCCGCAAGCTGCGTGAAGCGCGCCCGGATATCCAGATTAGCTCCGACTTTATCGTCGGCTTCCCTGGCGAAACCGCTGATGACTTCGAGCGCACCATGAAGCTCATCGGCGAGGTGAATTTCGACGTCAGCTACAGCTTTATCTTCTCTGCGCGCCCGGGCACCCCTGCGGCCGATATGGTTGATGATGTACCGGAAGAAGAGAAAAAGCAGCGTCTGTATATTCTACAGGAGCGTATCAACCAGCAGGCCAACGCCTGGAGTCGTCGCATGCTCGGCACTGTCCAGCGTATTCTGGTGGAAGGCACCTCCCGTAAGAGCATCATGGAACTGTCTGGTCGAACCGAAAATAACCGCGTGGTGAATTTTGAAGGCACCCCGGACATGATCGGTAAGTTTGTGGACGTCGAGATTGTCGAAGTGCTCACGAACTCGCTGCGCGGGAAGGTGGTACGCACTGAGGACGAAATGGGTCTGCGAATTGCACAGACTCCGGAATCCGTTATCTCTCGCACCCGCAAGGTCAACGACTCTGGCGTAGGTATTTACCAGCCGTGATCCTCCTGGCCTGCCTGTCCGGCAGGCCTTGTATTTCCTCTCATCACCCCCAATATCTACCGCAACGCTTGCGCCTTTATTCTGTGGCGTGAATAATTTCGGTAATGACCGTTTTATTACGCCGTGTGGCCACAGGTCAGTTAACCAATTAAAGAGGAACAGTTTGAACATAGATACGCGTGAAATTAGCCTTGAGCCCGCAGACAACGCTCGCCTGCTGAGCCTGTGCGGGCCGTTTGATGACAACATCAAACAACTGGAGCGACGTCTGGGTATCGAAATCAATCGTCGCGATAACCATTTCAAACTCACCGGACGCCCAATCTGCGTCAACGCCGCGGCAGATATTCTCCGCAGCCTGTATGTTGATACCGCCCCGATGCGCGGTGAGATCCAGGATATTGAACCTGAACAGATCCACCTGGCCATCAAAGAGGCGCGCGTGCTTGAGCAGAGCGCGGAGAGCGTGCCGGACTATGGCAAAGCCATCAACATCAAAACTAAACGCGGCGTGATTAAGCCTCGTACCCCGAACCAGGCGCAGTACATCGCCAATATTCTCGACCATGACATCACCTTCGGCGTGGGCCCGGCGGGTACGGGTAAAACCTATCTGGCCGTTGCTGCTGCGGTCGATGCGCTTGAGCGTCAGGAGATCCGCCGTATCCTGCTGACCCGCCCTGCTGTTGAAGCCGGTGAAAAACTGGGCTTCCTGCCGGGCGATCTGAGCCAGAAGGTCGACCCGTATCTGCGCCCGCTGTATGACGCGCTGTTCGAAATGCTCGGCTTCGAGAAAGTTGAAAAGCTCATCGAGCGTAACGTGATTGAAGTGGCCCCGCTGGCCTACATGCGTGGCCGTACGCTTAACGACGCGTTCATCATTCTGGATGAGAGCCAGAACACCACTATCGAACAGATGAAGATGTTCCTGACGCGTATTGGCTTTAACTCGAAAGCGGTGATCACCGGTGACGTCACCCAGATTGACCTGCCGCGTAACACCAAATCGGGTCTGCGTCACGCCATCGAAGTCCTGGCCGAGGTAGAGGAAATCAGCTTCAACTTCTTCCACAGTGAAGACGTGGTACGCCATCCGGTGGTCGCGCGTATCGTTAACGCTTATGAGGCCTGGGAAGAGGCAGATCAGAAGCGCAGGGCCGAACTGGCCGCAGAACGTAAGCGCGAAGCGCAGGAGCATGAACAGAAATGAGTCAGGTGATCCTCGATTTACAGCTGGCCTGTGAAGATAATTCCGGCATGCCAGAAGAGGCACAGTTTCAGAAATGGCTGGATGCCGTTATCCCCCAGTTTCAGGAAGAATCAGAGGTCACGATTCGCCTGGTGGATGAAGCAGAAAGCCATGAGCTCAACCTGACCTACCGCGGGAAAGATAAGCCGACCAACGTGCTCTCTTTCCCGTTCGAAGCCCCTCCGGGCATTGAGATGCCGCTGCTGGGCGATCTGATCATCTGCCGTCAGGTGGTTGAGCAGGAAGCCAAAGAGCAGCAAAAGCCGCTGGAAGCGCACTGGGCACACATGGTGGTGCACGGTAGCCTGCATCTTCTGGGTTACGACCATATTGAAGATGACGAAGCGGAAGAGATGGAATCCCTCGAGACAGAGATAATGCTTGCTCTGGGCTATGAGGATCCGTACATTGCCGAGAAAGAATAGTCAGTCACTGACTACCATGCCGCCGCGCAGGGACATAGCGCGGCGGTTAACGTTGAACTAACAAGAGAACCCTTAACAAACGCCATGAGCGACGACAATTCACACAGTAGCGACACGACAACCACTAAAAAGGGATTTTTCTCCCTCATTCTGAACCAGCTTTTCCACGGCGAACCGAAAAACCGTGATGAACTGCTGGAGCTGATTCGTGATTCCGGGCAGAACGACCTTATCGACGAAGATACGCGCGAAATGCTCGAAGGGGTGATGGACATCGCCGACCAGCGCGTCCGCGACATCATGATCCCCCGCTCGCAGATGATTACCCTGAAACGCAACCAGACGCTGGACGAGTGCCTCGATGTGATTATCGAATCGGCTCACTCACGTTTCCCGGTCATCAGCGAAGATAAAGATCACATTGAAGGGATTTTGATGGCGAAAGATCTGCTGCCGTTTATGCGCAGCGATGCCGAAGCCTTCAGTATGGAAAAGGTGTTACGCCCGGCCGTGGTTGTGCCGGAAAGTAAGCGTGTGGATCGGATGCTGAAGGAGTTTCGCTCCCAGCGCTATCACATGGCGATTGTTATTGATGAATTTGGTGGCGTTTCCGGTCTGGTCACAATCGAAGACATCCTTGAGCTGATCGTGGGCGAAATCGAAGACGAGTATGACGAAGAAGAGGATATCGACTTCCGTCAGCTGAGCCGCCACACCTGGACCGTGCGCGCGCTGGCCTCCATTGAAGACTTCAACGATACCTTTGGCACCAGCTTCAGCGATGAAGAAGTGGACACCATTGGTGGTCTGGTGATGCAGGCCTTCGGCCATCTTCCGGCCCGCGGTGAAACCGTTGACATCGATGGTTACCAGTTCAAGGTCGCAATGGCTGACAGCCGACGTATTATTCAGGTTCACGTCAGAATGCCGGACGACTCACCGGTGCCAAAACTGGAAGATTAATGTAAATGGCATTTGCCCCACTCTTTGAACGCCAGCGCGTCCGTTTGCTGCTGGCGCTGTTACTCGGAGCCAGCGGTACGCTGGCTTTTTCTCCTTACGATATCTGGCCAGCCGCTATTCTCTCCCTGATGGGGCTACAGGGGCTTACCCTGAACCGTCGTCCGGTACAGGCCGCGGCCATCGGCTACTTCTGGGGGCTGGGACTGTTTGGCTCTGGTATCAACTGGGTCTACGTCAGTATCGCGCAATTTGGCGGAATGCCGGGGCCGGTTAACGTCTTCCTGGTTGTGCTGCTCGCCGCCTATCTTTCGCTCTACACTGGCCTGTTCGCGGGCATCCTGTCTCGCCTGTGGCCAAAAACGACCTGGCTGCGCGTGGCGATAGCGGCACCCGTTGTCTGGCAAATCACCGAATTTCTGCGCGGCTGGGTACTGACCGGCTTCCCGTGGTTGCAGTTCGGCTATAGCCAGGTAGACGGCCCGCTGAAAGGCCTGGCCCCGGTCATGGGCGTGGAAGCCATCAACTTCCTGTTGATGATCGTCAGCGGCCTGCTGGTGCTGGCCCTGGTGACACGTAACTGGAAGCCGCTGGTTGCCGCGTTAATCCTGTTTGCCCTGCCCTTCCCGCTGCGTTATATCCAGTGGTTTACGCTGGAGCCCGCGCGCGCCACGCAGGTTTCTCTGGTCCAGGGCGATATCCCGCAGTCCCTGAAATGGGATGAGAATCAGCTGCTGAACACGCTGAAAATCTACGCCAACGCCACTGAAAAGGTGATGGGCAAATCGCAGCTCATCATCTGGCCTGAGTCTGCGATCCCAGACCTGGAGATCAATCAGCAGCCCTTCCTGAAGATGATGGACGATCTGCTGCGCGCACGCGGCAGTACGCTGATCACCGGAATTGTGGATGCGCGTCTCAATCAGCAGAACCGCTATGACACGTACAACACGATCATTACGCTCGGTAAGGGCAGCGAATACAGCTATACCTCCACCAATCGTTACAACAAAAACCACCTTGTACCGTTTGGCGAATTTGTTCCGCTGGAGTCTATTCTGCGCCCACTGGCACCGTTCTTTGATTTGCCGATGTCCTCATTCAGCCGGGGCCCTTACGTTCAGCCGCAGCTGCATGCGCACGGTTTTGCCCTGACGGCCGCCATTTGCTACGAGATTATCCTCGGCGAGCAGGTGCGCGATAATTTCCGCCCGGACACCGACTATCTGCTGACCATCTCAAACGATGCGTGGTTCGGTAAATCGATTGGTCCGTGGCAGCACTTCCAGATGGCGCGAATGCGTTCTCTGGAGCTGGCGCGTCCGTTGCTGCGCAGCACCAATAACGGCATTACCGCCGTGATTGGTCCGCAGGGTGAAATCCAGGCCATGATCCCGCAATTTACCCGTGAGGTGCTGACTACTAACGTCACGCCAACTACCGGGCTCACCCCTTACGCGCGCACCGGGAACTGGCCGCTGTGGATTTTGACCGTGCTGTTCGGCTTTGGCGCAGTGCTGATGAGCCTGCGTCAGCGTCGTAAATAACCTTACCTTCTGTTGCCGGGTGGCGGCTACGCCTTACCCGGCCTGCTCTCCGGCGCCGGCGCCACCCGACAATTTCCTCCCAAACTTCAATTCTGGCACGCCTGTTGCTTTGTTTAATTACATCAACGCTGTCTGGCTTAACGTGCAACCTTGTCGCACCAGCGTAGATCATCGGTAGCACCGAAATGGTGCAACGAGGGATTATTGCCTCTGAATGGTGCGGCGCGCTTCGCAAAAATAAACAATAACGCAGCAAAATCTTTACATTAAGCCAGACTAAATGTTAACAAGCTTGCATAACACTGCACTCGCATTGCGCGAGATATAACAACATCACAATGGGTATCTATGCGTCACTGGCGCTGATAAGAAAGGAGTTGGGTATGCAATTACGTAAACTGGCCACAGCAATGCTGGTTATGGGAATGTCTGCGGGGGTTGTCCACGCTGAAGACGCTCCGGCAGCAGGAAGCACTCTCGACAAGATTGCCAAAAACGGCGTGATCGTGGTCGGCCACCGTGAATCTTCTGTCCCGTTCTCTTACTACGACAACACGCAAAAAGTCGTGGGCTATTCACAGGATTACTCCAACGCCATCGTTGAAGCCGTGAAGAAAAAGCTGAACAAACCTGACCTGCAAGTGAAGCTGATCCCCATCACTTCACAGAACCGTATTCCTCTGCTGCAAAACGGCACATTTGATTTTGAATGTGGCTCAACCACCAACAACCTTGAGCGTCAGAAACAGGCCGCTTTCTCGGACACCATCTTCGTTGTGGGCACCCGCCTGCTGACAAAGAAAGGCGGCGACATCAAAGATTTTGCTGACCTGAAAGGCAAAGCGGTTGTCGTGACCTCCGGTACCACGTCCGAAGTGCTGCTGCACAAGCTGAACGACGAAAAGAAAATGGACATGCGCATCATCAGCGCGAAAGACCATGGCGACTCCTTCCGTACCCTGGAAAGCGGCCGTGCCGTCGCGTTTATGATGGATGACGCTCTGCTGGCAGGCGAGCGCGCCAAGGCGAAGAAACCAGACAACTGGGAAATCGTCGGTACCGCCCAGTCGAAAGAAGCCTACGGCTGTATGCTGCGTAAAGGTGACGAGGACTTCAAGAAACTGATCGATGACACCATCGCTCAGGCGCAAACCTCCGGCGAAGCGGCAAAATGGTTCGACAAATGGTTCAAGAACCCAATTCCACCAAAAAACCTGAACATGAACTTTGAACTGTCTGACGACATGAAAGCGCTGTTCAAATCACCAAACGACAAAGCTCTTAACTAATTAGAACGACAGGGGCGGGATCTCCTGCCCTCTCGATTGTCGGGAAGCATGGACAGACTATACGTTGAGTGGTCGTTCCCCACTCAGCGCAAAAATTGAGCTTCTCACCAATCTTCGAGGGTAGCGCTGCTACCCTTTTTTTTCTGGAGTTTACTATGTCAATTGACTGGAACTGGGGCATCTTTCTGCAACAAGCCCCGTTCGGCAACACCACCTATCTCGGCTGGCTGTGGAGCGGCTTTCAGGTTACCGTTGCGTTATCGATAACGGCGTGGATTATCGCGTTTCTTGTCGGTTCGCTGTTCGGTATTCTGCGTACCGTCCCTAACCGTTTTCTCTCTTCAATTGGCACGCTCTATGTGGAACTGTTCCGTAACGTTCCGCTGATCGTGCAGTTCTTTACCTGGTATCTGGTGATCCCGGAACTGCTGCCGGAAGATCTCGGCATGTGGTTTAAGGCCGAGCTGGATCCTAACGTACAATTTTTTGTCTCCTCTATGCTGTGTCTGGGGCTGTTCACCGCTGCGCGCGTCTGCGAGCAGGTACGTGCCGCCATACAGTCACTGCCGCGCGGGCAAAAGAATGCGGCACTGGCGATGGGCCTGACTCTGCCTCAGGCCTACCGTTACGTACTGCTGCCGAACGCTTACCGCGTCATCGTTCCGCCGATGACGTCCGAGATGATGAACCTGGTAAAAAACTCGGCTATCGCCTCAACCATTGGTCTGGTAGATATGGCGGCGCAGGCGGGCAAACTGCTGGATTATTCCGCTCACGCATGGGAATCCTTCACGGCGATCACGCTCGCCTATGTTCTGATTAACGCATTCATCATGCTGGTGATGAACCTGGTTGAACGCAAAGTACGCCTGCCGGGCAATCTGGGGGGCAAATAAATGTACGATTTTGACTGGAGTTCCATTGTTCCCTCCATGCCCTATCTGCTGGATGGACTGGCAATCACCTTAAAGATCACCGTTATCGCCATTATCGTCGGTATTGTCTGGGGCACCCTGCTGGCAGTGATGCGCCTGTCGAGCTTTAAGCCGCTCGCCTGGTTTGCCACGGCTTACGTTAACGTGTTCCGCTCCATTCCACTGGTCATGGTGCTGCTGTGGTTTTATCTGATTGTTCCCGGCTTTTTACAGAACGTACTGGGACTGTCGCCAAAGACCGATATCCGCCTGATCTCTGCCATGGTGGCGTTTTCCATGTTTGAAGCCGCCTACTACTCAGAGATCATCCGCGCCGGTATTCAGAGTATCTCGCGCGGGCAGTCCAGCGCTGCGCTGGCGCTCGGTATGACGCACTGGCAGTCTATGAAGCTCATTATTCTGCCGCAGGCGTTTCGCGCCATGGTTCCGCTGCTGCTGACGCAGGGCATCGTCCTGTTCCAGGATACCTCCCTGGTCTACGTGCTGAGCCTGGCAGACTTCTTCCGTACCGCCTCCACCATTGGCGAACGTGACGGAACGCAGGTTGAGATGATCCTCTTCGCGGGCGGGGTCTATTTTGTGATTAGTTTAAGCGCATCGCTGTTGGTCAGCTGGCTGAAGAAAAGGACGGTATAATGATTTCCCTGAAAAATGTTTCTAAATGGTATGGGCACTTTCAGGTGCTGACCGACTGCTCAACAGAAGTGAAAAAAGGCGATGTGGTGGTGGTATGCGGTCCGTCCGGTTCCGGTAAGTCCACGCTTATCAAAACCGTTAATGGGCTGGAACCTGTCCAGCAGGGCGAGATTGTCGTTAACGGCACCAAAGTGAATGACCGCAAAACCAACCTTGCCCAGCTTCGCTCCCACGTAGGGATGGTGTTCCAGCATTTTGAGCTGTTCCCTCACCTCTCCATCATTGAGAACCTGACGCTGGCGCAGGTGAAAGTGCTGAAGCGCGACAAAAAAGCGGCGCGCGAAAAGGGCCTGAAGTTGCTGGAACGCGTCGGGCTGTCTGCACATGCGGATAAGTTCCCGGCGCAGCTTTCGGGCGGCCAACAGCAGCGTGTGGCAATCGCGCGTGCGCTGTGCATGGATCCGGTGGCTATGCTGTTTGATGAGCCGACGTCCGCGCTCGATCCTGAGATGATCAACGAAGTGCTGGACGTCATGGTGGAGCTGGCGCACGAAGGGATGACCATGATGGTGGTGACGCACGAAATGGGCTTCGCCCGTAAAGTGGCCAACCGCGTGATCTTCATGGACGAAGGGAAAATTGTTGAAGACTCACCAAAAGAAGAGTTCTTCGCAAATCCTAAATCTGAACGTGCAAAAGACTTCCTCGCCAAAATCCTGCATTAATCTTTTTAGTGCGCAATCTGCGGATTGCGCACTGCTTCACGCTTTAGATCTCTTTTTCTATTCGGCGTCACATCGCAGCGTTAACCTTGTCACAAATAATGCTGAGAATGGAGAACGCTATGGCACAGCCAATTATTCTCGACTGCGATCCGGGTCATGATGACGCGATCGCACTCGTCCTTGCTCTTGCTTCC
Source organism: Enterobacter sp. MGH119 (assembly GCF_001037675.1). Taxonomy (NCBI): domain Bacteria; kingdom Pseudomonadati; phylum Pseudomonadota; class Gammaproteobacteria; order Enterobacterales; family Enterobacteriaceae; genus Enterobacter; species Enterobacter sp. MGH119. The sequence goes on from NZ_KQ089929.1 coordinate 1,944,726, forward strand.
CCTGAACTGGACGTAAAAGCTGTCACCTCCTCCGCCGGAAACCAGACGCCGGATAAAACCTTGCGAAACGTGTTGCGCATGTTGACGCTGCTGAAACGCACCGATATTCCTGTCGCAGGTGGTGCCGTTAAGCCGCTGATGCGCGAGCTGATCATTGCGGATAACGTTCACGGTGAAAGTGGGCTGGATGGTCCGGCGCTGCCGGAGCCGGATTTCGCACCGCAAAACTGCACTGCCGTCGAGCTCATGGCGAAGGTGCTGCGTGAGAGCGCAGAGCCCGTGACGCTGGTGGCGACCGGCCCGCAGACCAACGTTGCGCTGCTGCTGAACAGCCATCCTGAACTGCACAGCAACATCGCCCGTATCGTCATCATGGGCGGGGCAATGGGGCTGGGGAACTGGACGCCAGCAGCAGAGTTCAACATCTTCGTTGACCCGGAAGCCGCGGAAATCGTCTTCCAGTCGGGCCTGCTGATTGTGATGGCGGGGCTGGACGTTACCCACCGCGCACAAATTATGGTGCAGGACATCGAACGATTTCGTACTGTGGGTAACCCGGTTGCAACGACCGTGGCAGAGCTGCTCGATTTCTTTATGGAGTATCACAAAGCCGAGAAGTGGGGCTTCCACGGCGCCCCGCTGCATGACCCATGCACCATCGCCTGGCTACTGAAGCCGGAAATGTTTACCACGGTCGAGCGTTGGGTTGGTGTGGAAACACAGGGGAAATATACCCAGGGAATGACGGTGGTGGACTATTACTCGCTAACGGGAAACAAGCCGAATACCACGGTGATGGTGGATATCGATCGGGAAGCGTTTGTGGATTTGCTGGCGGAGCGGCTGGCTTATTATATGTAGTCCGAAAAAACAGTACATTATTGGGCATTTTAGGCGGTTCTGCTGCCTAATGCCCTTATCATGCCTCCCTCATACTAAAAACTTCATTAAATAAAACAAGCAAGAAAAAACAGAACGCTTTTATTTGATAATAGCTAAACCATTAGCCCCACCCATTTGTCACAATTATTATTACTTGCTACTGATTCACTCCTCAAATAAAAACAATGAATTCTTTTATGGATACTTTCAAAAGTGAGATAAACATCACTTTGCTTGGCAAGGACATGTTCGATGATCGAATGAACATAGCAAGGGAGCACGTTATGTATTACAGCGAAGAAATTATTAAGCAACCTGGAACTGACAAAGAGCTAGCTGTGCGGTTAGATAAAGCGTTAATAGGCGTTAAAGAAGGTGTACAATATTATGTAAATGGTCTTGGCGATGCCACAACACGCTTACTTTATTATACATCCTGTCTTACAGAAAATTATCAAGATGTTTGTAAAAAACTTGGTTCTGAAGATGTCAGATTTATTTGCGCTCTATATGAACTAGTCAAACATAGAAATGTTATATTTCGAATGTTGAATATATATATAGAAACCCTCTTAAAAAATAAAAGCGATGTAGAAAAGAAAACAATCCTTGAAAACTTAACGCCATTCGCCAAAAACTATCCCATTAAATACATTTCAAAAATGGTTTGATTTACTTTATAACATCATATATATGCTACGGAAACAAAATGAATTTATCTGTTCAGAATGCATTAATGAAAAAATAGGAAGCAGAGTTGGGTGGGTCATAGGAGGATTGAATATTTATGGGATTGTACAACGTGCTGCTGATAGCGCAGATAATCTAAAAAATTTCTGCCCAATATTTTATAACGCCTTATATAGAGAGGGGTTAGAAATGATGTATTTCTTGATCGAACCCATGATCATGAAGTCTTGCTATCTAAATATTAGCACAGCATCTGATGAAGAAATTGTCAGAGCACTTAAGAGAATGATGTGAAAATGCTTAATTTGATGAATAATCTATTAAGAAGATGTATCAGGCGTTTTTATAATAGTATCAAAGATGATTGCATCAACAATATTATAGGCTGTGCAATAATTTTCCTTATAGCCATAATCTCCATTTTGGTTTCTATTTTTGTCGATAATAACAAAATTGCATTTGGAATTATCGCCTTGATAGTAACACTGACATTTTCACTAATATTTTTTTACAACGGAAAAGAATGAAATGACTATCCCGGCACATATTTGGCTCATCGATGACAATGGCTCACCTTTGATAGGAGAGTGTTTAATGCCATCACGATTGGGTTCCACTGAGCTTAAGTCCTTTAATCATTCGGTATGGATTCCTACAGACCATAATACAGGGAAACTGACTGGAACACGTCTTCATGTACCGATTAGATTTAAAAAAGAGATAGACCGGCTCACACCCTATCTATTCAGAGCCGTATGCGAAGGAAGAATACTGAAAGAAGCTTTAATAAAAATGTATAAAATTAATGATGCAGGAATAGAACTGGAATATTTCAATATAAAGCTGGAAAATGTAAAGATAACTCAAATCTCCCCCGTTCTATTTCCAGTAGGTATTGCAAGTAAGCATATGGAAGAAGTTGAAATTCGCTATGAGTCTATAGAATGGAAGTACACTGAAGGAAACATAATGTACAAAGACTCGTTGAATGAAAGGGTCACAGCCTAAAGAGGGTGGAAATCTTTCGGGAAACGTTTGGATATTTACTGGCGGAGCGGCTGGCTTATTATTCTGCGGCCTGATGCCCTCACCCCGACCCTCTCCCACAGGGAGAGGGTGCAAACAGTTTTGCTTTTACCTACGGCTCAAACGGCCGACGCTGGAACTGGTCGTGCCCGCACTTCGGACACAGCGACAACACCTCCGGCGTATAAACGGCGATATGGTGGTGGCACTTCTCACACACCAGGTTCCCCAGCCCCACTACTTCGCCGCTGTGATAGACACCGTGGTGGTTTAAATCCTGGAACACCTCGCGCCACTCCAGCTGAGTTTTATCGGTAATATCCGCCAGCTCCTGCCACAGGCTCTCTTTAATTACCCGCATAAAAACACTGTCGGCGATCTCGTCCTGGCTCTCTTCATAGCTTCGCGCGAACTCCTCCAGGTCGCGGCGCACGGCGCGCGTTACCTCTTCCACTTCGGTTCGCGTTAACTCACCCGTTTGCGTCACGCGTGCGCGTGCCTGTTCGACCAGCGCGTCGATATCACGCTCGCCGTTACGCAGCCGTTCCGTCAGAGTCGCTACCAGTTCACGGTAAAATTGAGCAACCTTGTTCATCATTTTGCCTCCCGGGTAAGTAACTGTCTCTAATAATAGACCTTATTTCGTCGCCGCTTTGTCAGGTGAAGCACAGACCCGGTAAATTCCTGCAAAGTGCATTTGCGTGAAAGGCTGTTTTGACGCGGGCGTTTGGGCTATGCTATGCGGATCTGAATTACCACATCCATTGGCTACATTTGTAGCTGTATTGAACACAGGACCACTGGCTGCCATGCAAGAGCAATACCGCCCGGAAGAGATAGAATCAAAAGTCCAGCAACACTGGGACGAGAAGCGCACCTTTGAAGTAACCGAAGACGAGAGCAAAGAGAAGTATTACTGCCTGTCGATGCTTCCCTATCCTTCTGGTCGACTACACATGGGCCACGTGCGTAACTACACCATCGGTGACGTGATTGCACGCTACCAGCGCATGCTGGGCAAAAACGTTCTTCAGCCTATCGGCTGGGATGCGTTCGGCCTGCCTGCTGAAGGCGCGGCGGTGAAAAACAACACGGCACCGGCTCCGTGGACGTACGACAACATCGCGTACATGAAAAACCAGCTGAAAATGCTGGGCTTCGGCTATGACTGGAGCCGCGAGCTGGCAACCTGTACCCCGGAATACTACCGCTGGGAGCAGAAGTTCTTCACCGAGCTGTATAAAAAAGGCCTGGTGTACAAGAAGACCTCTGCCGTTAACTGGTGCCCAAATGACCAGACCGTTCTCGCGAACGAACAGGTTATCGATGGCTGCTGCTGGCGCTGCGACACCAAAGTAGAGCGTAAAGAGATCCCGCAGTGGTTTATCAAAATCACCGCCTACGCTGACGAACTGCTGAACGATCTGGACAATCTGGACCACTGGCCAGATACCGTTAAGACCATGCAGCGCAACTGGATCGGCCGTTCCGAAGGTGTGGAAATTACCTTCAACGTTGAGAACTACGATCAGACCCTGACCGTCTACACCACCCGCCCGGACACCTTCATGGGCGCGACCTACCTGGCCGTGGCCGCAGGTCACCCGCTGGCGCAGAAAGCGGCAGAAAACAATCCAGAACTGGCGACCTTTATCGACGAATGCCGCAACACGAAAGTGGCCGAAGCCGACATGGCGACGATGGAGAAAAAAGGCGTTGATACCGGCTTCAAAGCGATCCACCCGCTGACGGGCGAAGCGATCCCTGTCTGGGCCGCCAACTTCGTACTGATGGAATACGGCACAGGCGCCGTGATGGCCGTGCCGGGTCACGACCAGCGCGACTACGAATTTGCCACCAAATACGGCCTGACCATCAAGCCTGTTATTCTTGCTGCTGACGGCTCTGAACCCGATCTCTCTGAGCAAGCGCTGACTGAAAAAGGCACCCTGTTTAACTCCGGTGAGTTCAGCGGCCTGAGCTTTGAAGAGGGCTTCAACGCCATCGCCGACAAGCTGGCCTCCCTGGGCGTGGGCGAGCGTAAAGTGAACTACCGTCTGCGCGACTGGGGCGTTTCCCGTCAGCGTTACTGGGGTGCGCCAATCCCAATGGTGACGCTGGAAGATGGTACCGTGATGCCAACGCCAGAAGATCAGCTGCCGGTGATCCTGCCGGAAGACGTGGTCATGGACGGCATCACCAGCCCGATCAAAGCCGATCCTGAGTGGGCGAAAACCACCGTCAACGGTCAGCCAGCGCTGCGTGAAACCGACACCTTTGACACCTTTATGGAATCCTCCTGGTACTATGCGCGCTACACCTGCCCGCAGTACAAAGAAGGCATGCTGGATTCTGATGCAGCAAACTACTGGCTGCCGGTAGACATTTACATCGGTGGCATTGAACACGCCATCATGCACCTGCTCTACTTCCGCTTCTTCCACAAACTGATGCGTGACGCAGGCCTGGTCAACTCCGACGAGCCGGCAAAACAGCTGCTGTGTCAGGGTATGGTGCTGGCAGATGCGTTCTACTACGTTGGCGCGAACGGCGAGCGTAACTGGGTTTCTCCGGTTGATGCGATTGTCGAGCGCGACGAGAAAGGCCGTATCGTGAAGGCGAAAGACGCTGAAGGTCATGAACTGGTTTATACCGGCATGAGCAAGATGTCCAAGTCTAAAAATAACGGCATCGACCCGCAGGTGATGGTTGAGCGTTATGGTGCGGATACCGTGCGTCTGTTCATGATGTTCGCCTCCCCGGCAGATATGACCCTTGAGTGGCAGGAATCCGGCGTTGAAGGGGCCAACCGCTTCCTGAAGCGCGTCTGGAAACTGGTTTACGAGCACACCTCTCAGGGCGATGCGCCAGCGCTGAACGTAGCTGCACTGACTGAAGATCAACAGGCGCTGCGTCGTGATGTTCATAAAACTATTGCGAAAGTCACCGATGATATTGGTCGTCGTCAGACCTTCAATACCGCAATTGCGGCTATTATGGAACTGATGAACAAGCTGGCGAAAGCCCCGCAGGATGGCGAGCAGGATCGCGCGTTAATGCGTGAAGCGCTGCTGGCGGTCGTTCGCATGCTGAACCCGTTCACGCCGCACGTTAGCTTTACCCTGTGGCAGGAACTGAAAGGCGAAGGCGATATCGACAATGCGCCGTGGCCAGTGGCGGATGAATCCGCTATGGTGGAAAACACCACGCTGGTGGTGGTGCAGGTTAACGGTAAAGTGCGCGGTAAAATTACCGTCGCGGTCGACGCAACCGAAGAACAGGTTCGCGAGCGCGCAGGCCAGGAGCATCTGGTCGCTAAATACCTTGAGGGCGTTACCGTACGTAAAGTGATCTACGTACCTGGTAAACTGCTGAATCTGGTCGTTGGCTAAGCGCGGGAGGAAACGTGCGACAACTGGCAACAATACTCTTATCTCTGGCGGTGCTTGTCACCGCTGGCTGCGGCTGGCACCTGCGCAACACCACGGCAGTGCCTGCGCAGATGAAAACGATGATCTTCGACTCATCCGATCCGAACGGACCGCTGAGCCGGGCCATTCGTAACCAGCTGCGTTTGAACGATGTTAAGCTGATCGAGAAGGGAACCCTACGTCAGGATGTTCCTTCGCTCCGTGTCCTGAAATCAACGCTGTCACAAGATACGGCCTCGATCTTCCAGGATGGGCGGACGGCGGAATATCAGATGGTGCTAACCGTTGATGCGGCCGTCTTGATGCCAGGTAAAGATATTTACCCTATCAATACCAAAGTCTACCGCTCGTTCTTCGATAACCCGCAGACGGCGCTGGCAAAAGACGCCGAACAGCAGATTATCATCAAGGAAATGTATGATAAGGCCGCGGAACAGCTGATCCGCAGGCTGCCTGCCATTGCCGCGTCGACGAAAAAAGGCGCTGACGTTATCGAAACACCGGATGCCAGCACGCCGGATATGCCAACGTCTCTGGGTAACTGATGATCAGGTTGTATCCTGAACAACTCCGCGCGCAGCTCAACGAAGGGCTGCGCGCGGCCTATCTGCTACTCGGCAACGACCCCCTGTTACTACAGGAAAGCCTTGATGCGGTTCGCCATGCGGCAGCCGCGCAGGGTTTCGATGAGCATCATACGTTCCAGATCGATAACAGTACCGACTGGAACGCTATCTTCTCGCTTTGTCAGGCCATGAGCCTGTTTGCCTCTCGTCAGACAATCCAGATCCTGCTGCCTGAGAATGGTCCTAACGCTGCCATCAATGAACAGCTGGCTATGCTGGTGAGTTTGTTACACGGCGATCTGCTGCTTATCGTACGCGGCAACAAACTCACAAAAGCGCAGGAAAACGCTGCCTGGTTTACCCGGCTAACCCCCAGTGCGGTGCTTGTCTCCTGCCAGACTCCAGAGCAGGCGCATCTGCCAAAATGGGTTGCCGCGCGAGCAAAGCAGCACAATTTGCAGCTGGATGAGGCCGCCAGTCAGCTCCTGTGCTACTGCTACGAAGGCAACCTTCTGGCACTGGCGCAGGCGCTGGACAGGCTCGCCCTGCTGTGGCCCGATGGCAAGCTGACGCTGCCGCGCGTGGAACAGGCGGTGAATGATGCCGCGCACTTTACCCCCTTCCACTGGGTTGATGCGCTGCTGTCGGCGAAAAGTAAACGTGCTCTGCACATCCTGCAACAGCTGCGCCTGGAAGGGAGTGAGCCGGTCATCCTTCTCCGTACGCTCCAGCGCGAATTACTGCTGCTGAACAACCTTAAACGCCAGTCAGCACACACGCCCCTGCGCGCCTTATTCGACAAACATCGCGTCTGGCAAAACCGTCGGGCGATGACCACGGAGGCGATAAACCGCCTGAGCCAGGAGCAGTTGCGTCAGGCAGTGCAACTTCTGATGCGCGCCGAACTGACGTTAAAACAGGATTACGGTCAGTCTGTCTGGGCGGAGCTGGAGAGTCTCTCTTTGCTGCTCTGCCATAAGGCGCTGGCAGACGTATTTATCGATGGGTGATATGCATTCTTTACAGGCAATGTATGGCGGGACCTTCGACCCGGTGCACTATGGGCATCTTAAGCCGGTAGAAATCCTCGCGAATTTGATTGGCTTGCAGCGGGTGATCATCATGCCCAACAATGTTCCGCCGCACCGTCCTCAGCCAGAAGCAACCAGCGAGCAGCGTAAAGCGATGCTCGCGCTGGCTATCGCCGATAAGCCTCTCTTCACACTGGATGAGCGTGAACTGCGTAGAGATACCCCTTCCTGGACATCGCAAACGCTGCGGGAGTGGCGCGCTGAGCAGGGGCCCATGAAACCGTTGGCGTTTATCATCGGCCAGGATTCCTTGCTCAACTTTCCCAGCTGGTACCAGTACGAAACCATTCTGGAAAACAGTCATCTGCTGGTCTGCCGCCGTCCGGGCTACCCGCTGACCATGCGCGACGCGCAGCATCAGCAGTGGCTTGACGCACATCTGACGGACAATATAGAAGACCTGCACAGTCTCCCCGCCGGGAAAATTTACCTCGCTGAAACGCCGTGGTTTGATATTTCTGCGACCCTCATCCGCGAGCGTCTCCAGCAGGGTTTAGACTGTGACGATCTCCTCCCCTCGCCCGTGCTGGCCTATATCCATGCGCACGGTCTGTATCAGAAAAGTACAGATGTCTGAGCATCGCCGGCGAAATTGTCCGTTAATGATTATCCTGCCTTGACAGGCTAAGCCATACTGATATCCTCCGCTGCCAGACTTTCCCGCCGATCGCTGCTTTACAGAAATTGTTTTACAAAAATGGCGATGCAATCTCAGGCGGAGGGTGGGATGATACCCGCCTTCAAAAGCCGGGCGGTGACATTTGTCCCGCGACTGGCGTCAGTTCAGGTATACTGACTGGCCACGAATTCATAGTTGTACAATCTCATTCACCCAGGGGGAAAACTTGCAGGGTAAAGCACTCCAGGATTTTGTTATCGACAAAATTGATGACCTGAAAGGTCAGGACATCATCGCTATCGACGTTAAGGGTAAATCCAGCATCACCGACTGCATGATCATCTGCACCGGCACCTCAACTCGTCACGTTGTTTCGATTGCTGACCATGTTGTTCAGGAATCGCGCGCGGCAGGGCTGCTTCCGCTGGGCGTTGAAGGTGAAGCGACCGCTGACTGGGTGGTTGTCGATCTCGGCGATGTGATTGTCCACGTCATGCAGGAAGAGAGTCGTCGCCTGTATGAGCTGGAAAAACTCTGGGGTTAATGCGTGAAGTTGCAACTGGTCGCCGTCGGCACCAAAATGCCGGACTGGGTACAAACCGGTTTTACTGAGTATCTGCGTCGTTTCCCAAAAGATATGCCGTTCGAACTGGTGGAGATCCCAGCAGGAAAGCGCGGCAAGAACGCAGATATCAAACGTATTCTCGATAAAGAGGGAGAGCTGATGCTGGCTGCCGCAGGCAAAAACCGCATCGTGACCCTCGATATCCCGGGCAAACCCTGGGATACGCCGCAGCTGGCGCACGAACTGGAGCGCTGGAAGCAGGATGGTCGGGACGTCAGTCTGTTGATTGGCGGACCAGAGGGGTTATCTCCCGCCTGCAAAGCGGCAGCAGAACAAAGTTGGTCACTCTCGGCGCTGACGCTGCCCCACCCGCTTGTACGGGTTCTCGTGGCAGAAAGTTTGTATCGCGCATGGAGCATCACTACCAACCACCCTTATCACCGCGAGTAATGACTGACCAGGGTAATTTAAGCAGCGGATGAAACTACAGAATTCTTTTCGCGACTATACGGCTGAGTCCGCGCTGTTTGTGCGCCGGGCGCTGGTCGCCTTTACGGGGATTTTGCTGCTTACCGGCGTGCTGATCGCCAACCTCTATAATCTGCAAATTGTCCGCTATACCGATTACCAGACCCGCTCAAACGAAAACCGTATCAAGCTGGTGCCCATCGCGCCCAGCCGCGGCATTATCTACGATCGTAACGGCACGCCGCTGGCGCTTAATCGCACCATCTACCAGATAGAGATGATGCCCGAGAAAGTGGATAACGTGCAGGATACCCTGAACGCGCTGAGAAGCGTTGTCGACCTGACTGATGACGATATCGCTGCGTTCAAAAAAGAGCGCGCACGTTCTCACCGCTTCACCTCCATTCCGGTAAAAACCAACCTGACGGAAGTGCAGGTCGCCCGTTTTGCCGTTAACCAGTACCGTTTCCCCGGTGTGGAAGTCAAAGGCTATAAACGCCGCTACTATCCTTACGGCTCCGCGCTGACGCACGTCATTGGTTACGTCTCCAAAATCAACGATAAAGACGTCGAACGCCTTGATAAAGATGGCAAGCTGGCTAACTACGCCGCAACCCATGATATTGGCAAGCTTGGGATCGAACGTTATTACGAAGATGTGCTGCACGGTCAGACCGGGTATGAAGAGGTTGAAGTTAACAACCGTGGCCGTGTGATCCGACAACTGAAAGAGGTGCCCCCGCAGGCGGGGCATGACGTCTATCTGACGCTCGACCTGAAGCTACAGCAGTATATCGAGACGCTGCTGGCGGGTAGCCGTGCTGCGGTTATTGTGACCGACCCGCGTACCGGCGGCATTCTGGCGATGGTTTCGATGCCAAGCTACGATCCGAACCTCTTCGTGGATGGCATCTCCAGCAAGGATTACTCCGGCCTGCTCAACGATCCAAACACGCCGCTGGTAAACCGCGCGACGCAGGGGGTTTATCCTCCAGCTTCAACGGTTAAACCGTATGTCGCCGTGTCTGCGCTGAGCGCGGGCGTCATCACCCGTAATACCAGTCTGTTTGACCCCGGTTGGTGGCAGTTGCCTGGCTCTGAGAAACGCTACCGCGACTGGAAAAAATGGGGCCACGGCCATCTGAACGTGACCAAATCACTGGAGGAGTCGGCGGATACCTTCTTCTATCAGGTCGCCTACGACATGGGTATTGACCGTCTGTCTGAATGGATGAGCAAGTTCGGCTACGGGCATTACACCGGTATAGATTTGGCGGAAGAGCGTTCCGGCAACATGCCAACCCGCGAATGGAAGCTGAAGCGCTTTAAAAAACCCTGGTATCAGGGTGACACCATTCCGGTGGGGATCGGCCAGGGCTACTGGACGGCAACGCCGCTGCAAATGAACAAGGCGATGATGATCCTCATCAACGATGGCGTCGTGAAAGTGCCGCACCTGCTGCAAAGCACCGTTGAAGACGGCAAAAAAGTGCCATGGATACAGCCGCACGAGCCGCCGGTGGGTGACATTCATTCCGGATACTGGGAAATCGCGAAAGACGGCATGTACGGTGTAGCCAACCGCCCTAACGGGACGGCGCACAAATATTTCGCTGGCGCACCGTATAAGGTAGCCGCGAAATCAGGTACGGCTCAGGTCTTCGGTCTTAAAGCGAATGAAACTTACAACGCACATAAAATTGCCGAACGTCTGCGTGACCACAAGCTCATGACGGCGTTTGCCCCTTATGATAACCCGCAGGTTGCGGTGGCGATGATTCTGGAGAACGGCGGCGCAGGCCCGGCGGTGGGTACCATCATGCGTCAAATCCTCGACCACATCATGCTGGGTGACAACAACACCGAACTGCCAGCTGAAAACCCGGCAGCCGCTGCGGCGGAGGACCAATAATCATGACGGATAATCCGAATAAAAAATCGCTGTGGGACAAGATCCACATCGACCCAGCCATGCTGCTGATTCTGCTGGCTCTGCTGGTCTATAGCGCCCTCGTTATCTGGAGCGCCAGCGGCCAGGATATCGGCATGATGGAGCGTAAAATCGGCCAGATCGCCATGGGTCTGGTTATTATGGTGGTGATGGCGCAAATACCGCCGCGCGTGTACGAGGGTTGGGCGCCCTATCTCTATATTTTCTGTATCATTTTGTTGGTGGCAGTAGATGCTTTCGGCGCCATCTCGAAGGGGGCACAACGCTGGCTGGATCTGGGGATTGTCCGCTTCCAGCCGTCGGAAATCGCCAAAATCGCCGTCCCGCTGATGGTGGCGCGCTTTATTAACCGCGACGTCTGCCCGCCGTCGTTGAAAAATACCGCCATTGCGCTGGTGCTGATTTTCCTGCCGACGCTGCTCGTGGCCGCACAGCCGGACCTCGGCACCTCGATTCTTATCGCCCTCTCCGGCCTGTTCGTCCTGTTCCTGTCCGGCCTGAGCTGGCGTCTGATTGGTATCGCCGTGGTGCTGGTTGCCGCGTTTATTCCTATCCTCTGGTTCTTCCTGATGCATGATTACCAGCGTCAGCGCGTTATGATGCTGCTCGATCCCGAGACCGATCCGCTGGGCGCAGGCTATCATATTATTCAGTCGAAGATTGCGATTGGCTCCGGCGGCCTGCGCGGCAAAGGCTGGCTGCACGGTACGCAGTCGCAGCTCGAATTTTTACCGGAACGCCACACCGACTTTATCTTTGCCGTTCTGGCTGAGGAGTTAGGGCTGGTTGGCATCCTGGTTCTGCTTGCACTCTACGTGCTGCTGATCATGCGAGGTTTGTGGATTGCCGCACGCGCCCAAACCACCTTTGGTCGCGTGATGGCAGGCGGATTAATGTTGATTTTGTTCGTTTATGTCTTCGTAAATATTGGTATGGTGAGTGGGATTCTGCCGGTTGTCGGCGTACCGCTGCCGCTGGTGAGTTACGGGGGCTCGGCACTGATCGTGTTGATGGCCGGGTTTGGTATCGTCATGTCGATCCATACCCACAGGAAAATGTTGTCCAAAAGCGTATAAAAATAAGGGGATCGCAATGCGTAAGCAGTGGCTGGGGATCTGCATCGCAGCAAGTTTACTTGCCGCCTGTACAAGTGATGATGGTCAGCAACAGGCAACCGTCGCGCCGCCGCAGCCTGCGGTCTGTAATGGCCCGATTGTCGAGATTAGCGGTGCCGATCCCGTTTATGAACCGCTGAACGCCAGCGTGAATCAGGATTATCAGCGCGACGGTAAAAGCTATAAAATCGTTCAGGATCCTTCCCGTTTCAGCCAGGCTGGCTTTGCTGCCATCTATGACGCTGAGCCCGGTAGCAACCTGACCGCGTCGGGTGAAACCTTCGATCCGATGCAGATCACGGCGGCACACCCGACGTTGCCTGTCCCGAGCTATGCACGCATCACTAACCTGGCGAATGGCCGAATGATCGTGGTGCGTATCAACGATCGCGGGCCTTACGGCACCGATCGCGTGATCTCCCTGTCCCGCGCGGCGGCCGACCGTCTGAACACCTCAAACAATACTAAAGTGCGTATCGACCCGATTATCGTGGCGCAGGATGGTTCACTGTCTGGCCCGGGCACGGCCTGTACCACGGTCGCGAAACAGACCTATGCCCTGCCCGCTCGCCCGGATCTGAGCGGTGGTATGGGGGGCGCTTCAACGCCGGCAGAGCCCACACAGCCGCAGGGTGAAGTGCGCGCCATCAGCAACGATACGCTGCAAAGTGAAGACGCGACAGGCGCCCCGGTGAAAAGCAGTGGTTTCCTTGGCGCACCCACCACGTTAGCGCCGGGCGTGATTGAATCAAATGAACCTGCCCCAGCGCCTGCGCCCGTCGTTGCTGCACCCGCTGCACAACCCGCCCCGGTGACCGCGCCTGCTGCTACGCAGACTGCGGCGCCTGCGACGGCGAGCGGCAGCTACGTGGTTCAGGTTGGCGCTGTCAGCGATCGGACCCGTGCAGAGCAATATCAGCAGCGTTTAAGCAAACAGTTTGGCGTGCCAGGCCGCGTTGAGCAAAACGGTGCGGTATGGCGTATCCAGATGGGTCCGTTTGCCAGCAAATCGCAGGCAGCATCCCTGCAACAGCGTTTGCAGAGCGAGGCGCAGCTCCAGTCGTTTATCGCTGTTGCAAAATAATTATTCGGTGGTATCCGAAATGTCAGTTTGTGTAAACCACGTTAACACTCTCATGATGAAAGTCGGATGCCTGCCCGTATAGCATTTGCTATAGTAAGGCACTTTTTTAATTCCATCACGGATGTCGTAGTTCTGACCATGAAGACCACTTTTTCTGCTCGTTTTGTGCAGCGCATGGCGCTGACCACGGCCCTTTGCGCTGCTGCGTTCTCCGCAGCTCACGCGGATGACCTGAACATCAAGACCATGATCCCTGGCGTTCCGCAGATCGACGCGGAATCCTACATCCTGATTGATTACAACTCCGGCAAAGTTCTGGCAGAACAGAACGCCGATGCCCGCCGCGATCCGGCCAGCCTGACCAAAATGATGACCAGCTATGTTATCGGTCAGGCTATGAAAGCAGGTAAATTCAAAGAAACCGACCTGGTGACTATCGGTAACGATGCGTGGGCAACCGGCAACCCCGTGTTCAAAGGTTCATCGCTGATGTTCCTGAAACCTGGCATGCAGGTTCCGGTCTCTCAGCTTATCCGTGGCATCAACTTGCAGTCCGGTAACGACGCCTGCGTGGCCATGGCTGATTTTGCCGCGGGCAGCCAGGACGCGTTTGTGGGCCTGATGAACAGCTACGTCTCCGCGCTGGGTCTGAAAAACAGCCACTTCCAGACCGTTCACGGCCTGGACGCCGAGGGTCAGTACAGCTCCGCGCGTGACATGGCGCTGATCGGTCAGGCGCTGATCCGCGACGTGCCAAACGAGTACTCTATCTACAAAGAGAAAGAGTTCACCTTCAACGGCATTCGTCAGACCAACCGTAACGGCCTGCTGTGGGACAACAGCCTGAACGTCGACGGTATCAAAACCGGCCACACCGATAAAGCTGGCTATAACCTGGTGGCCTCCGCCACTGAAGGCCAGATGCGTCTGATCTCTGCCGTGATGGGGGGGCGTACGTTTAAAGGACGCGAAACGGAAAGCAAAAAACTGCTGACCTGGGGCTTCCGCTTCTTCGAAACCGTGAACCCGCTGAAAGCCGGTAAAGAATTTGCCTCTGAACCTGTCTGGTTTGGCGATAACGACCGCGCTTCCCTGGGCGTGGACAAAGATCTCTATCTGACTATCCCACGCGGTCGTATGAAAGATCTGAAAGCCAGCTATGTGCTGAATACCACCGAGCTGCACGCCCCGCTGCAAAAGAATCAGGTCGTGGGTACTATCAACTTCCAGCTGGATGGCAAAACCATCGATCAACGCCCGCTGGTGGTGCTGGAGGAGATTCCTGAAGGCAATTTCTTCGGCAAAATCATTGATTACATTAAGCTGATGTTCCATCACTGGTTTGGTTAAAAATTGAACACTTGAAAGTGTGATTTTGATCCCCATATACTACGTATCAGTAAAACTCCCGCCCCGTGGCGGGAGTTATTATTTTTTACATACACGCCGGAGCTGACATGAAAACCAAACTTAACGAACTGCTTGAATTCCCTACCCCTTTTACTTACAAAGTAATGGGTCTGGCGAAACCTGAGCTGGTTGATCAGGTGGTTGAAGTGGTACAGCGCCATGCGCCGGGCGACTACTCTCCATCAGTCAAACCGAGCAGCAAAGGTAATTACCACTCGGTCTCAATCACCATCACTGCGACACACATTGAGCAGGTTGAGACGCTGTACGAAGAGCTCGGCAATATCGAAATTGTTCGTATGGTGCTGTAGTCTCTCAGCGGTTACCCGGTTTGCCGGGTAACCCACTTCCCCGCTGTGATATACTCCGCGTTACCTATTCTCCCTTGTCTTCGGAGACGTCCTTTTGTACCAGGATAAAATTCTTGTTCGCCATCTTGGGATACAGCCTTACGAGCCAGTCTCTCAGGCTATGCATGACTTTACCGATATGCGCGATGACACCACCCCTGATGAAATCTGGCTGGTTGAACACATGCCGGTGTTTACTCAGGGCCAGGCAGGAAAAGCCGAACATTTATTGATGACGGGTGATATCCCGGTGATCCAGAGCGATCGCGGTGGACAGGTAACCTACCACGGCCCGGGCCAGCAGGTAATGTATGTCCTGCTTAACCTGAAACGCAGAAAGCTGGGCGTACGTGAGCTCGTGACCTTACTGGAACAGACCGTGGTGAACACGCTCGCTGAGTACGGTATCGACGCTCATCCTCGCGCCGATGCCCCGGGCGTCTACGTGGGAGAGAAGAAAATCTGTTCGCTGGGGCTGCGTATCCGTAAAGGCTGCTCGTTCCACGGGCTGGCGCTGAATATCAATATGGATCTGACCCCTTTCCAGCGCATCAACCCATGCGGGTATGCGGGTATGGAAATGACGCAAATGCGCCAGTGGGTCGCTACCGCCACGCCTGAGAATATCCGCCCCGTGCTTTTGAAGAAGTTTTTAGCGCTGCTTAACAATCCTGACTACGAATATATTGCTGCTTAACACACTTCCGGCAGTGGTTCGGTTATTTGACCAGCCACTGCTTAATTGCCGCATTTACGCTTTACAATAAACCGCATATTCTATATTTTCGAGTCGCCCATATATTAGCGTCCCATATTAATTAGAACCTTAATAGTACCATCACCGGGTATCGTGTAACGTGCGTGATAATCACCCAACTGCTTGTTTTCGATAAACAAGGGAAACTTACGAAACACTTTACGAATCTCTGCAAGCATAATAAATAAATTCAACTATCATTCATATTGTGAATGGATACGGAGTAAGAGCGTGGAGCCTACTAATTTACCAGCCAAACGCCTGAATGAAACCAGCGGCGAAGATAAGCCGCAAATTTTCCGGACTTTACGTAATATTGATCTCAATTTATTGACTATTTTTGAGGCGGTATATGTCCACAAAGGTATCGTTAATGCTGCGAAAATTCTTAATCTCACACCCTCTGCTATTAGCCAGTCAATTCAAAAATTGCGCGCGATATTTCCCGATCCCTTATTTATTCGTAAAGGCCAGGGCGTAACCCCCACCGCGTACGCAACCCATCTGCATGAGTACATCAGCCAGGGTCTGGAATCGATTCTGGGCGCGCTGGATCTCACCGGCAGTTACGATAAGCAACGAACCATCACCATAGGCACTTCTCCCTCTGTGGGCGTTCTGGTCATGCCCGCTATTTACCAGGCTGTTAAACAGCATGCGCCACAGCTGCTGATCCGCAATGTGCCCGTTAACGATCCGGAAACTCAGCTGGCGCAATTCCAGACGGACCTGATCATCGACAGCAACAGCTTCGCGGCCAGAGCATTAGGGCATAACGTTCTCTATACCGACTCTCTGGCGCTCGTTTGTCGTCAGAATCATCCTGTATTGAGCGCACCTTTGACGCCTGAAAATTTGCGTCATTACGAACATGCAACCTTTATGTCCGAGGGGCAGGGCCCGGATCCGCTGCGCCAGCGTATTGACGAACTGTTCCCGGACCGTCTGATCAGCTTCAGCAGTTACAATATGTTTACCCTCGCGGCCCTGATTGGCAGCAGCGATTTGCTCTGTATTATGCCCGTGCGTCTCTTCGCTTTGCTTCAAAAATGCTGGCCGCTGGAGAGCATTCCATTGAGTCAACTTACGACGGAATCTGTTGAAATCTCACTGCATTACAACAAGCTAAGCCTGCGCGATCCGGTGCTGGAAAACGTCATTAACGTGATCCGCCAGGCTTTCTGATCCCGCCTTTCAGCGCAAGCCCCTGCCGCAAGCGGGGCAAAAGGCACAAAACAACAACTATTTTACAAATTGGCGACCTGGCAGGCTGCTTTATCGCCCCTTTAAATGATATACTGCCTGTCGTTCGTTCAAAAATAGTTGATAATTACAACATTCCCTTGAATTGAAACGCTTTCCTTCGATATTCGCAACTGGAACACGCACGCTATGAGTAAACCCATTGTGATGGAACGCGGTGTTAAATACCGCGATGCCGATAAAATGGCCCTTATCCCGGTTAAAAACGTGGCTACAGAGCGCGAGGCGCTGTTAAGAAAACCGGAATGGATGAAAATCAAACTTCCGGCCGACTCTTCGCGTATCCAGGGGATCAAAGCGGCGATGCGCAAAAATGGTCTTCACTCTGTCTGTGAAGAGGCCTCGTGCCCTAACCTTGCTGAATGTTTCAATCACGGTACCGCGACATTTATGATTCTGGGTGCCATCTGCACCCGCCGCTGTCCGTTCTGTGACGTTGCCCATGGCCGTCCCGTTGCGCCAGACGCTAACGAACCGCAAAAACTGGCGCAGACGATTGCCGATATGGCGCTGCGTTATGTTGTTATTACCTCCGTTGACCGTGACGATCTGCGCGATGGCGGTGCTCAGCATTTTGCTGACTGTATTACCGCCATCCGCGAAAAAAGCCCGAACATTAAGATTGAGACGCTGGTGCCGGATTTCCGTGGCCGTATGGATCGCGCGCTCGATATCCTGACCGCGACGCCTCCAGACGTGTTCAACCACAACCTGGAGAACGTACCGCGTATCTACCGTCAGGTACGTCCCGGTGCAGACTACAACTGGTCGCTGAAGCTGCTGGAACGCTTTAAAGAAGCCCATCCGCATATTCCAACCAAGTCTGGTCTGATGGTCGGCCTGGGTGAAACCAACGCTGAGATCATTGAAGTGATGCGCGATCTGCGCCGCCACGGCGTCACCATGCTGACGCTGGGCCAGTACCTCCAGCCAAGCCGTCACCACCTGCCTGTACAGCGTTACGTAAGCCCGGATGAGTTCGATGAAATGAAAGCCGAAGCGATGGCGATGGGCTTTACCCATGCCGCGTGCGGTCCGTTTGTTCGCTCCTCTTATCACGCCGATATGCAGGCGAAGGGCGAAGAAGTGAAATAAAGCTGTAAAATTTATTTACAGTAAAACAAAAAACCGGCCTCGTGAGCCGGTTTTTTTATGCAAGCCTTGCAGCATTGCCATTACTCTTTGTGTGAAAGCTTCTGTGCAGTGATGTCATCTTCGGCACTTTTCTTCGCTGCCGCGTCGTCATCGTTCATTGCTTTCTTAAAGCCCTTAATGGCAGCACCCAGGTCTCCACCCAGCGTGCGTAACTTCTTGGTACCGAACAGCAGGACGACCAGTGCGGCAACCACCAGCAGTTTGGTAATACTAATCTCACCCATAAATACCTTCTTTACATGAAACAGGCTGCATTCCGCCAAAAAACCTGAACGTATTAACGGTCATTTGGCGCGTGCACACAATAGCAATCTGTAACAAGGTGAATCAAGCATTGTTGAAAAAAACATCACATTAATTGCGGTGGCGCAAACCTGCGGTTGCGCAGAACAGGTAATTGCTGCCGCGCAAGCGCTATTCGGGCTGAAATTATCTCCGTCAGCAATAACGCAGGCGTCTCCGCTGCCGCAACAACCGTCACCCCCAGCGGATCGACAACCCTGCTCTGCCCAATATTTTTGTTACCACATTCACCCGCGGCTACCACGTAACAGGTGGTATCCAGCGCGCGTGCTGCCAGCAGCGTCGCCCAGTGATGCTCCTTAAGCGGTCCTTTGACCCACGCGGCGGGCAGAACCAGCACCTCCGCCCCCTGCAATGCCAGGTTCAGCGCCAGCTCGGGAAAACGGATATCGTAGCAGGTCATCAGGCCAACCTTAAAACCCTCCACCTCAATCAGCGGCGGAATTACACTCCCCGGATCGACCAGGCGCGACTCCTGAACGCTGAACGCATCATACAGATGAAGTTTGGCGTAGCTCGCGACAATGGCACCCTCACGTATCGCCACCAGCGTGTTCACCGCGCGCCCCGGCGAGGACGGAATATGGACCGTCAATATGGTGGTGAGCGTGTTGCCAACGCTTTCGGCCAGCAGTCGTTTCAGAAACGCTCCTTCCAGCGTTTGCGCAGACTTTACCGACAGGTCCGGATCGCCATCATCACGGGCCAGTAACGCCTCGGGAAGTACCAGCAACGACGCCCCCTTTTGCTTCGCCGCATGCATCAGGGAGACGCATTTTTCCGCGTTTTCATTCCAGTCCGGCGTCACCGCGAACTGCCCTACTGCAACATACATAATTGTCTCCCGGTCAAAAACAGCGTTACACTCGACGCACTTACACAGCAAATAGCAGGTACTGACAGTGTTACAACTACTTATAGCCGTTTTTATTGGTGGAGGCACGGGTAGCGTTGCGCGGTGGCTCTTAAGCATGCGGTTTAACCCTCTGCATCAGGCCATTCCGATGGGGACACTGGCGGCAAATCTGATCGGGGCGTTTATTATTGGGATGGGGCTGGCCTGGTTTAATCGCATGACCAACATCGACCCTATGTGGAAGGTTCTGATTACAACCGGTTTCTGCGGCGGCTTAACAACGTTTTCTACCTTCTCTGCGGAGGTGGTGTTTCTGTTTCAGGAAGGCCGGATGGGCTGGGCGCTGACGAACATTGCCGTTAACATGCTTGGCTCGTTTGCGATGACTGCGATCGCATTCTGGTTATTTTCCTCCGCCAGCGGACATTAAGCACGGCAACCTTAATGTTGGCTTAATTTTTCTCTGTCACTCTTGGCTCAATATTGAACGAGGGTGATAGCATGAAAGAAAATCTCTTAGGCGTGGGTATGGTATTGCTAAGCGTCGCGATCGTCGCCAGCTTCCTGAAGATCTATCTTATCGGTTGATTCAGAACGAAAAAAACCCGCTCATTGAGCGGGTTTTGAAATTCTTGCTGACGCGTCTGAATTACAGAGCGATTACGTTAGCAGCAGAAGGGCCTTTGGCACCGTTAGTGATTTCGAACTCTACGCGCTGACCTTCAGCCAGAGTTTTGAAACCATTAGACTGGATTGCAGAGAAGTGTACGAACACGTCTTTGCTGCCATCTTCAGGAGTAATGAAACCGAATCCTTTGGACTCATTAAACCACTTAACGTTACCTTTAATCTTAGACATCAAAATTACCTTTACATTAAAAAACGACACAAATGCTGTGTCGGGTATCAGTACAACAATTGTGAGGCGTTTTGTCCAGCGGATCTTTGATAAAAAGTGACAAAAGTCGCGTTAATTTTCGCTGTCCGATTTTTATTCTTTACATTTCCATGTCTGTGCATTTTTTGGCCGATTTAGCAGAAAAACTCAGTTAAAACTGAAACCGCATCCAGGCAAAGTAAACGTTACCGTTGTTATAGGTACCCGGTATGTAGGTCATCTGAAACGTCGCCGGACCGTAACCAATGGAGGCAAGCGGCAGCAGTACCGGAACAGGAATGTATTTCCAGTTATCACGCGCCGTAAACCCTGCCGTATAGCCCAGCCCGAGACGGAAGTTGTCGTCTGATAACGGACGCCAGGTTTTTTCCCAGCCGTAACCGCCAATAGGCTCCCATTTATTGTAGGAGTCCTTAAACGCCATCAGGTACAGGCCATGCCAGTTACCTTTTTCATCCCAGCGAGACTGACCGAAGCCGGCCCCCCACGGACGTTCGTTATAACGGTCTGTTTTTTCTTTATCGTAGGCGAAACGTGCATGCCACGTAATGGCCGGAATATAGAGATCGTAATGCTCAGGTTCATTCCATGTTTGCGCGACGTTATCCGTGAAGGTGGTGAACCAGCCTTTATCCGCTGTATTGCTGTCTGCATTAACAGCAGACGCACACGATAACTGCCCAATAATAAACAACAAAATCAGGGGGAATTTAATTCGTACAATCACAATGCCATTACCATATTTAGTATTCGGTGCAGACCTTAACACAGAATACTTGAATGAACGCTTAACAGCATGGGTGTTATTCCTAATTACCATCCCGTTCCTGGGAATAATCTGAGGATACATAAACTGCATGCCTGAATAAGCACATGCAGTTGACATATTTAACGTTGATGTAACAATTTGTAGAGTGCGGGAATAACTAACATCGACAATAACGGTGCCGTTACCATGCCACCAATCATCGGCGCGGCAATACGTTGCATCACCTCCGAGCCACTCCCACTCCCCCACATGATGGGCAGCAGTCCTGCCATAATAGTGGCGACCGTCATCACCTTCGGACGCACGCGCAGCACGGCACCTTCGTGGATCGCCCGCATCAGCACCGTATTTCCCCCTTCTGGCTCCAGCCTGTGATATTTATCGATCGCATGATTCAAATAAAGAACCATAATTACGCCGAATTCTGCCGCCACTCCGGAAAGGGCGATAAAGCCAACGGCCCCCGCCACTGACAAATTATATTCAAGCAGCCACAATAACCACACGCCCCCAATAAGCGCGAACGGCAATGCCCCCATTATTATCAGGACATTTGATATCCGCCTGAAGGTTAACCATAAAAGGACGAATATAATCATCAGCGTGACAGGTAAAACTATTTTGAGCCTCGCGGTCGCCCGTTCCAGATATTCAAACTGCCCGGACCAGGAGAGAGACACGCCCTGCGGCAATACCACCTTCTCCTCCACCCGTTTTTGCATTTCATCCACGGCGGACTTCAGATCGCGCCCGCGCAAGTCAACATAGATCCAGCTGGAAAGGCGCGCGTTTTCACTTTTTAGCATCGGTGGGCCTTCCGTCACGACGATATCGGCCAATTCCCCCAGCGCCACCTGGCTACCGCTGGCGGTCACTACCGGCAACACCCGCAACGCGTCGACGTTATCACGCAAATCGCGGGGATAACGCAGGTTGATGGGATACCGCTCGCGTCCCTGGATCACCTCGCCAATGTTATCGCCCCCGACCAGCGTGGAGACCAGGCTTTGCAGTTCATCGACGGAAACGCCGTAGCGCGCGGCTTTTTGCCGATAGATACGAATATCCACGTAGCGTCCGCCTTCCAGACGCTCCGCCAGCGCAGAGGAGACGCCAGGAACGTCCTTCACCACCTGCTCAATCTGCCGGGCCACACGCTCAATGTCGGCAATATTATTGCCGTTCACCTTAATGCCGACCGGGCTTTTGATCCCGGTTGCCAGCATGTCCAGACGGTTACGGACAGGCGGCACCCACACATTGGCAATGCCCGGCAGCGACACGGTTTTATCGAGCTCCTCCACCAGCTTTTGCGGCGTCATTCCTGGCCGCCACTGCTCGCGGGGCTTAAAGTGGATGGTTGTTTCCAGCATGGTTAATGGCGCGGGATCGGTTGCCGACTCTGCCCGACCGGCTTTGCCAAACACGCTCGCCACCTCCGGGACGCTTTTGATCAAGCGGTCCGTCTGCTGAAGCAGCCGTGATGCCTCGCGAGCAGAGATCCCCGGCAGCGTGGAGGGCATATAGAGTAAATCTCCTTCATCCAGCGGCGGCATAAATTCGCTTCCCAGGCGGCTCAACGGCCAGAGCGTGGCGATCAGCAGCAGACATGCCAGTGCCAGCGTCGTTTTCGGGAAGGTCAGTACCTTGTCCAGCAGCGGCTCATACAGGCGGATCAGGAGGCGGTTGATCGGGTTTGCCTTCTCATCCGGGATTTTCCCGCGAATGAAAAAGCCCATTAGCACCGGCACCAGGGTGATCCCAAGCCCGGCGGCCACGGCCATCGACCAGGTTTTGGTGAACGCCAGCGGCGAGAACATTCTGCCCTCCTGCGCTTCCAGCGAAAAAACCGGTATAAATGACAGCGTGATGATTAACAGGCTGCAAAACAGCGCCGGTCCCACTTCAACCGCCGCCTTTTCCGCCAGACGCCAGTATTCCCCCGGCGCGGGCTCCTTGCCCGGATTATCATGCCGCCACAGCTCCAGCACCTTGTGCATGTTTTCAATCATCACAATTGCGGCATCCACCATCGCCCCGATGGCAATGGCGATCCCGCCGAGCGACATCATATTCGCGTTAATGCCCTGATAGTGCATCACCACAAAAGCCCCGAGGATCCCCAGCGGCAGAGAGACCATCGCCACCAGCGCGGAGCGCAGGTGGAACAGGAACAGCGCACACACCAGTACCACCACGGCAAACTCTTCGAGCAGCTTGTGCGTCAGCGTTTTGACCGAGTCCTCAATCAGCGTGGAACGATCGTAGACCGGAACAATCTCGACGCCCTGCGGCAGCGTTTTTTGCAGCTCACTCAGTTTCGCTTTTACCGCATGAAGCGTTTCCAGCGCATTCTGCCCGTAGCGCATCACGATCACGCCGCCAGCGACCTCCCCTTCACCGTTAAGCTCCGCCACACCCCGGCGGATCTCCGGGCCAATGCCAATGGTGGCGACATCTTTCAGCAGGACAGGTACGCCATCGCGGGTAGCGATCACCACATTGCGAAAATTCTCCAGCGAGCGCAAATAGCCCGTTGCCCGCACCATATACTCCGCTTCGCCCATCTCCAGCAGGGCGCCGCCGCTCTCCTTATTGGCGGCCTGCACCGCGCCGGATAGCTGGCTGTGGGTAATATTCAGCGCGCGCATTTTCGCCGGGTCCGCCACGATCTGATACTGACGCACCATTCCGCCAATACTTGCTACCTCAGATACATTCGGTACCGTCTTAAGCTCGAACTTAAGCGTCCAGTCCTGTAGGGCCCGCAGATCTGCCAGGCTGTGTTTTCCACTACGGTCGATCAGTGCATATTCGTAGATCCAGCCGACGCCCGTCGCATCCGGCCCCAGCGACACCTTCACGCCCGGCGGAAACTGCGCCTGTACCTGGCTTAAATATTCCAGCACCCGGGATCGCGCCCAGTAGAGATCGGTGCCATCCTCAAACAGCACATACACATAAGCGTCACCAAACATTGAAAAACCGCGCACGGTTTTAGCGCCCGGCACAGACAACATGGAGGTTGTCAGCGGCCAGGTCACCTGATCTTCAATCACCTGCGGCGCTTTCCCGGGGTAACTCGCTTTGATAATGACCTGCACATCAGACAGATCGGGCAACGCGTCCAGCGGCGCGCGTTGCACCGCCCACCAGCCCCAGCCTGCCATCATCAGTGCGGCCAGGATCACCAGCAGGCGGTTACGCAACGAGGCGCGAATCACAGCGGCAATCATGGCGTCACCTCCGGCATCACGCTACGCAGGCTGGCTTCGGAATCAATGAGGAATTGCCCGGACGTCACCACCTTATCGCCCTCTTTGACCCCGGACAGGATCGCCGTCCAGCCCTGCGCCGTCAGGCCGGTTGTCACCGTCACAGGCTGGAAATAACCGTCCCCGGTAGCCAGCAGCAGACGCGCAGACTCTCCGCTGTTAATCACCGCCTCTTCCGGCACCGCCAGCACCGGCGAGCCTTTCATCTCTTCCGCACGCCTGACGGAGAGGTACATACCCGGCTTCAGCTTATGTGCGGAATTTTCCATCACGATACGGGCTTTCAGGGTTCGCGTGGTCGTCTCCATCTGCGGCAGCAATTCGCTGACCGTGCCGTGGAATTGCTCCCCCGGCCAGCTTTCTGACGTTGCGACCACGTTGCTGCCCACTGCCAGAGACTGCGCCTGCGTTTGCGGGTAATCGACCACCAGCCAGACCGGATCGAGGCTGGCGATCTCAAACAGCGGAGCCGTTGCGGTGATTTGCGCCCCTTCCCGCACGTCCAGCTTCACCACATAGCCGGCCTGGTCAGCGCGCAGGATGAGCGTGGTCTGCGGCTTGCCGCTACGCTCCAGCAAACGAATGACCTCTTCCGGCATAAACTGCAACGCCAGCCGCTCGCGTGCGGCGCGGGTCAATGCGGCATCGCCAAGCTGACGAACTGCGAGATACTCCTGCTGGGCGGTGGTCCATTGCGGGATCCACAGTTGCGCCAGCGCCTCTCCGGCTTTCACCTGCTGCTGCGGTGCATTAACAAACAATTTTGACACCACGCCATTGGCCGGAGCTGACACCACCGAGACGTTACGTTCATCCGTTGCAACCGTGGCAAAGGCCGAGAACGGCGAAACCAGCTGGCGCATCTCAACGTTGGCGGTTTTCATCCCCAGGTTTTGCTGCTGTTGAGTGCTGATGGCCACGCCTGACGCCGCCTGCGCTTCATCAGCGTAGCGCGGGACCAGATCCATATCCATAAAGGGGGATTTACCCGGCTTATCGAAGCGCTGACCGGGTACCATGGGGTCGTACCAGTAAAGCACCTTACGTTCAGAGGGTTGTGCAGCCGCAGCCGGCTGATGCGTCTGCTTCTGTCCGACAAAATAGCCGCCAGCGGCAGCTATCGCGATGGCAATCGCCATTAACGTTGTTTTTTTCATTGCGCCAGCTCCTGCGGGATCAACCAGTTCACGGCAGCCCAGGTTCGCGCCATTTCGCGCTCCGCCTGGTTCACCGCCAGTTCCGTATCCAGTACGCCACGACGCGCCTCCAGCAGGGCCGGAAGCGCCGACTGTCCAGAGCGATATTGCGCCGTCAGTACCGCCAGCCGTTGACGCTGCAACGGTAGTACCTCGTCCCGCTGTCGCTGCCACACCGTTTGCGCAGCCTGATACTGCGCCACCAGCGTTTGCACCTGGGCAATGTGTTCGCGCTTGAGCAGCGTCAGTTGATCCGCCGCCTGCATAGAGCGGGAAACATCGGCGGCGTAATCCTTGTCCTGACGTTTTGACTGGAACAGAGGCAGATCCACGCTGAACATCACGCCAGCCATATCGTCATAGCCTTCAGCGCGGTGGGCGTAATAGACCTCCACATCCACATCGGGTATCGCCGCCACGGCAGATTGCGCTGAACGCGCTTTCGCGGTCTCGGCTTCACGTCGTGCGGCCTCCACTTCCGGGTGCCTGACGATCCCCTCCTGCAACGTTTTTTCATCGGCAGGAAGACGCTGATAGCGCGGCAGCGGACCGCGAACCGCCGTAATCGCGTGCCCCGTAAGCTCCAGCAGACGGCTTTGCGCCAGCTGCACATCCCGCTGCGCCAGCGTCTCTTTGTCGCGCATGGCGCTGAGGATCATTTGCAGGGCCAGTACGCTGTCTGGCGTTGCGCTTCCCGCCCCGACGCTCGCCTTCTGCACGCCGCGCTGACGTTCCGTTTCACGGACCAGCGTTCTGGCCGTGTTCAGTGCCTGCTGGGCCAGCGCCAGATCCAGCCAGGCCTGGGCGGTATCACGCTGAAGCGCGGCGCGGACGGCCTCGGATTTTGCCAGCACGCTTCGCGCCTGCGCCTGAAAGGTCTGCGCTTTACGTTCCCGCTTCTCTGAGCTGACGTAGCTTTGCATGATGCCAACCTTCTGCATGGTCATCCCTTCGCGCGTCAGCCGCCGATCGTTGCTGCCCTGTACCGGCACGTTTTCGATACCGAATTTCAGTTTTGGGTCAGGTAATTGCGTGGCGGAATCCGCCATCGCATCCAGCGCCTGCGCTTCGTTACGGCTGGCGGAGAGTTCTGCTGAGTAGCGCTGGGCTTCGGTCAGGGTGTGTTCGAGCGTCCACGGCTCCGCCTGCGCGGCGGAGGTTAACAGGCCGAACAACACCCCACCGAGCCACAGGCTCAGTGTGTGTTGTTTCATGGTGACCTCGCTTAGCGCGCTGGCGTCAGCGAGATAATCTGGAAACCGTCACCCGCACGCTCAAGCGTGAAGGTCACCTCATCCCCCGGTTTGGTGCCATTCAGCGTGGCGCCGGCAGATAAAGTAAACGGCATGGTCATCGCTGACCATTTTAGTTCCGGTATGGCCTCGTGCCGGAGCATGACGGCGCTGTCAGAGATCGACTGAACCACGCCGCGGCCCTGCCAGGTCTGGTTTGCCTGAACGGTATAAGAAGCGAAAGAGACGGACGCGCCAACCAGCGCGGAAAGGAATACGGTACGCATGATAAAACTCCTGTTAAACGTTAAGTAAATAAAATCAACGAATTAACAGGTTTTTACTCCCGAAACCGGCAATAGCGGATCGTTGCCGGCGGCCCCACAGCAGGAGGGGTAACGGACCACGCAGAATGGCTTGCAGACGAGCACTCTGGCGGAGTTAAGGTCAGGGTCATGGCGGCAGGCAGCGCCACCAGATGCGGCTGGGCAGGATCTTTTTGTACCTGATCCGGCACACAATGTTTTTCACACAGCGGTGAAGCACCGGCAGCATAATGCGGCCCCGGTTGCGCCATCATCTCCATATGCTGGATGGTGGCCACCTCGCCGCGCAAATCCATTGAACATTGATGGGAGGCGACGGCCACCTGAGTCTGGATCAACAGCCAGCCAAACGCCAGCAAAAACATCAGCAGATGTTTTTTGATAAAGCGCAGGCGATATGTCCAGCTGGCGTACATATTGAGATCGTCGGACAGGAGAAAGTGAACCGAGTATAAGCAGGCAAAAGAATGAAAGAGAAGTGGTTTTAAAGAGATTTACGTTTTAAATCGATTGTCGGCAAGTAATACTCAAAACCTTAACACTTCACCATCAATTTAATGACATATAATATCTATTCATCAGGTCAATAACGTCTTAATATAAATGACGCAGGGTTAGCAAAAATATCGTCATCAGTGCCTTTAGTAGTCTCTTTCTTGATTTTAATCAGCAAGGACTGGACATTTATTCGGCACATTTCAGCTTCTTTTTTATTGATTATTTGTCTCTCGGGCAGCAAGGAAATAGGGGAAATCATGCTTACTTTTCTCGAACTCCTCATTGGAGTCGTGGTCATTGTCGGTGTAGCACGCTACATCATTAAAGGTTACTCAGCCACCGGCGTGCTATTTGTCGGCGGCCTGACGCTGCTGATCATTAGCGCGCTAATGGGTCATCAGGTTTTACCCGCCAGCGAAGCCAGTACCGGATATACCGCTACCGATATTGTGGAATATATAAAAATTCTGCTGATGAGCCGCGGCGGCGATCTGGGCATGATGATCATGATGCTCTGCGGATTTGCTGCCTATATGACCCATATCGGCGCGAATGATATGGTGGTAAAACTGGCTTCTAAGCCGCTGCAATATATTAACTCCCCCTATCTGCTGATGGTCGCGGCCTATTTCCTGGCCTGTCTGATGTCATTAGCCGTTTCCTCAGCAACGGGCCTTGGCGTGCTGTTAATGGCAACTTTATTCCCGGTAATGGTTAACGTCGGGATCAGCCGTGGTGCAGCGGCGGCTATTTGCGCCTCTCCGGCGGCGATTATTCTCTCCCCTACTTCCGGTGACGTAGTGCTGGCCGCGAAAGCCGCGGAAATGTCGCTAATTGACTTCGCCTTCAAAACCACACTGCCGATCTCCATCACCGCTATTCTCGGCATGGGCGTGGCGCATTTCTTCTGGCAGCGCTATCTCGATAAGAAAGAGAACGTCAGCCACGAAATGATGGACGTCAGCGAAATCACCACTACCGCCCCGGCGTTTTATTCCATCCTGCCCTTCACGCCGATTATTGGCGTGCTTATTTTCGACGGCAAATGGGGCCCGCAGCTGCACATCATCACTATCCTGGTGATCTGTATGCTGCTGGCGGCCATCCTGGAGTTCGTTCGTGGTTTTAACACCCAGAAAGTGTTCACGGGTCTGGAAGTAGCCTTCCGCGGTATGGCGGATGCCTTCGCGGGCGTGGTGATGCTGCTGGTTGCCGCGGGGGTGTTTGCCCAGGGGCTGAGCACCATCGGCTTTATTCAGAGCCTGATCTCTATCGCCACCTCGTTCGGCTCGGCCAGCATTATCCTGATGCTGGTGCTGGTGGTGCTGACCATGCTGGCGGCGATGACCACCGGCTCCGGTAACGCGCCGTTCTACGCCTTTGTTGAGATGATCCCTAAGCTGGCACACTCCTCCGGCATCAACCCGGCTTACCTGTCCATTCCAATGCTTCAGGCCTCCAACCTGGGTCGTACCATTTCTCCGGTATCGGGCGTGGTGGTTGCGGTTGCGGGGATGGCGAAAATCTCTCCGTTTGAAGTGGTAAAACGCACGTCAGTGCCGGTGCTGGTTGGCCTGATTATCGTTATTATCGCCACCGAAGTGCTGGTTCCCGGCGCTGCCTAAGCGAAATTCCTGATATCCAAAAAGCGCCTGCGGGCGCTTTTTGTGCTTTAATAACCCCCAGAAATTAATCGCGCCCAACCAATCAGGAAAGCAAATGTTCAGGAAGGATATCGTTATCCCGTCTGGCGCAGTAGCGCTTGCACTCTGTGTCTTCTCAATTCAGGCAGATCCGCTTAAGCCAACCCAGTACGGCGATTTCGATCGCTACGTTCTGGCCCTTTCCTGGCAAACCGGATTTTGCCAGAGCATGGTCGAACGTAACCGTGACGAACCGGAAGAGTGTCGCCTGCAAAAAGAGAGCAGCAACAAAACCGATTTTCTGACCGTCCACGGCTTATGGCCAGCATTGCCGAAATCGATTGCCGCTCGCGGAGTGGATGAACGCCGCTGGATGCGCTTCGGCTGCGCCACTCGTCCGGTTCCGAATATGCCGGAAGCAAAAGCCAGCCGCAAATGTGACGCCGCAGAGACCGGACTATCGCTAACGGGCGCGGCGAAGCTGAACAGCGTGATGCCCGGCGCGGGCGGCAACTCCTGCCTTGAACGTTATGAATACGCGAAACACGGCGTCTGCTTTGGTTTTGATCCCGACGCTTACTTCGGCACCATGGTGCGCATGAACCAGGAAGTGAAGCACAGCGCGGCAGGAAAATTTCTGGCGGAAAACTATGGCAAAAGCGTCCGCCGCAGCGACTTCGATACAGCCGTGGCCAAAAGCTGGGGAAAACAGAGCGTAAAAGCGTTCAAGCTTACCTGCCACGGCAATCCGGCTTATCTGACCGAAATGCAGATCTCGCTGAACGCCAGCACCATCAACAACCCACTCTCTGACGGCTCCTTTGCGCCACAGCCGCATCCGGGCAACTGCGGCAAACAGTTTGTCATTGATAAAGCCGGTTACTGATGCTGCGCCGGGCAACTTTTTGCCCGGTTTTTCATTGGCTTCCGTGATATGACGATTAACCTCACACTTCCGCTCACACGCATCATTTTTCCAGCAAAAGCATTATTAATCTGGTAAACATCACTGAAACCTCCCCGTCATAATCGTGGCGTTATCTACAGGAGGAATTTCACATGGCTAAAAAACTGATTGCACTGTGCGCCTGCCCGATGGGCCTGGCACATACCTTCATGGCAGCCCAGGCGCTGGAAGACGCGGCGACGGAAGCCGGTTATGAGGTAAAAATTGAAACCCAGGGCGCGGACGGGATCCAGAATCGCCTGACCCCGCAGGATATTGCCGACGCTGACATTATCATCCACGCCATCGCGATCACCCCGGAAGACAATGAACGCTTCGAAACGCGCGACGTGTATGAGATTACGCTTCAGGACGCCATTAAAAACGCGGCAGGCACCCTGAAAGAGATCGAAGAGATGATTGCAGCAGAACAATAATAATCTTCACATCCAGGGGTTTTCGTCATGGCTATTAAAAAACGCAGCGCGGTTCGCCCGGACAGTCACGAGGGTGACACACTTGCCATCAAATCCGCACCGGTTGCCGCCGGTGCGTCTTTCTGGAAAGAGCTTCCACAGCACATTATGTCGGGGATATCCCGCATGGTGCCAACACTTATCATGGGCGGGGTTATCCTCGCCATTTCACAGCTTATCGCCTACGTCTGGCTGGAGATCCCGCCTGACACCGGTATTCTCGACGCGCTTAACTCAGGCAAATTCACCGGTTTCAATCTCTCGCTATTGAAATTTGGCTATCTGACTGAATCGTTCGGCGGGCTGCTGTTCAGCTTCGCCATCCCAATGTTTGCCGCCTTTGTCGCCAACTCTATCGGCGGAAAACTGGCCTTCCCGGCCGGGTTTATCGGTGGCCTTGTCGCCACGCAGCCGACGCTGGTGCTGAACTTTGATGCGGAAAAACTGACCTGGCTTGCCACCAAACCCGTGCCCTCCACGTTTATTGGCGCGCTGATTATCGCCATAGCCGCAGGCTATCTGGTCAAATGGCTGAATAGCCGCATTAACGTTCCACAGTATCTGCTGGCCTTTAAAAGCACCTTTCTGATCCCAATCCTCTCGGCGCTGTTTGTAATGCTGGCGATGTATTACATCATCACGCCGATTGGCGGCTGGCTGAATGCAGGTATGCGGACCGTACTGCTGGCGGCGGGTCAGGCGGGCTCCATGATGTACGCCATCGGGATGGCGGCGGCCACGGCGATTGATCTTGGCGGCCCCATTAACAAAGCGGCGGGATTTGTTGGCCTGGGGCTGACAACCGATCATGTCCTGCCCATCACCTCCCGCGCCGTGGCGATTGTTATTCCGCCCATTGGTCTGGGGCTGGCCACGCTGATTGACCATCGTCTGACCGGCAAACGCCTGTTTAGTCCGCAGCTTTATCCGCAAGGCAAAACGGCCATGTTCCTCGCCTTTATGGGCATCAGTGAAGGGGCCATCCCGTTCCTGCTGGAAAATCCGCTTGCGACGCTGCCGGCGTATATGGCGGGCGCGATCGCCGGTGCAATGACTGCCACCGCGCTCGGTGCCGTGCAGTGGTTCCCTGAATCGGCGATCTGGGCGTGGCCACTGGTCACCAATCTGGGAGCGTACATGCTCAGTATTGTGGTCGGGGCGGCGATCACCGCGCTGTTGGTAGTGATTATTCGTAACAGTCTGCACAAGCGCGGGAAACTCGCTATCGACACGCTGTAACGGGGTGAACCATGGAATTACTGAGAAGGCTTCGTGCCTGGCTGGCTGCGGAAAAACTGGACGGCGTGCTCATCTCTTCGCGCCAGAATAAACAGCCGCACCTGGGCATTTCAACCGGTTCGGGATATGTGCTGGTGACACAAACCGCGGCACATATCCTGGTGGATTTCCGTTACTACAGCGATATCGCTTCACGAGCGGCGGGCTATGAGATGCATCTGCTTAACACGGAGAACCCGTTTGCGCAGGCGGTGAACCAGATTATTGCGAAGGAAGCTCTCACCCGTCTTGGCTTTGAGGGTGAATACGTGAGCTGGCAAACAGGCGTGCTGTGGCGCGATACGCTGAATACCGCCCTTTGCAGCACCTCGCTTGACGCGCTGCGGCAGATAAAAACCGCTGACGAAATCGACCGTATCCGTGCAGCATGCGGCATTGCCGACCGCGCCGCACAGCACATCCGGCGTTTCATTCAGCCCGGTATGCGCGAACGTGAAGTCGCTGCCGAGCTGGAGTGGTTTATGAAGCAGGAGGGCGCGGACAAGCCCTCTTTCGACACCATTGTCGCCAGCGGGCCGCGCGGTGCGCTGCCCCACGGCAAAGCCTCTGACAAAGTGATTATGCCTGGCGAGATGATCACCCTTGATTTCGGCGCCCAACACCAGGGGTATTGCTCGGATATGACAAGGACCTTTCTTGTCGCCGGGCAAAACACGCCGCCGGAGGAACACCCTCTCTATGCGGTGTACCAGATCGTTCTGGCGGCACAACAGGCAGCTATTGATGCCATCCGCCCCGGCGTTTCCTGTCATCAGATCGATAGCGCCGCACGTTCCGTGATTGAACGTGCAGGTTACGGTCCGCAGTTCGGGCATAACACCGGCCATGCCATTGGTATTGATGTTCATGAAAATCCACGTTTTTCCCCTACCGACCGCACCCCGTTGCAGCCCGGCATGGTGCTGACCGTTGAGCCGGGGATCTACCTTGAACACCTGGGCGGGGTACGAATTGAAGATGTGGTGCTGGTGACGGAAACGGGCGCCGAGGTGCTTTATACCTTCGACAAACGGCTATTGCTGACGGGAGAATAAGAGTGGACAGAGATTTACTGCGCGCCCTGAGCGAAGCAGACGCCATTGCGGCCTCAGAGCAAGAGGTGCGCGACATCCTGCTCAGTGAGGCGCAAAAGTACCATAAAGAGGTTCAGTTTGATGGGCTGGGTTCCGTGCTTATCCGCGTCAACCAGAGCCGGGGCCCGAAGGTGATGGTCTGCGCCCATATGGATGAAGTCGGTTTTATGGTGCGCAGCGTCTCGCGCGAAGGGGCCATTGATGTCCTGCCCATCGGCAACGTGCGCATGATGGCCCGTACCCTTCAGCCGGTGCGCATCACCACGCGTAACGGGAAAAAAATACCGGGACTGCTGGATGGGGATCTGAAAGGAGAAAACGTTGACAATTTGCGTGTCGACATTGGCGCGACGTCGGCGGAGGAGGTGTTCGCCGCCGGTATCGACGCAGGCGACCGCGTGACGTTCGATACACCCTTTCAGACCCTTCCCCACAATCGGGTGATGGGTAAAGCCTTCGACGATCGTCTCGGCTGTTACCTGCTGATCGCGCTGCTGCGCGAGCTGCACCAGACGCCGCTCGACTGCGAGCTTTGGCTGGTGGCCAGCTCAAGTGAAGAGGTCGGCCTGCGCGGCGGCCAGACCGCCACGCGCGCCATTCATCCTGATATCGCGCTGGTGCTGGATACCGCCTGCTGGTCAAAAAATTTCGATTATGGCAGCGCCAACCATCGCCAGATCGGTGCGGGCCCGATGCTGGTGCTGTACGACAAAACGCTCATCGCCCCAGCCAAACTGATTGCGCTGGCTGAGACAATCGCGCGCTCGCAGGGGATCCCGCTGCAAAAAGACATGTTCAGCAACGGCGGAACGGACGGCGGGGCGATCCATCTCTTCGGCACTGGCGTGCTGACTCTTGTGCTTGGTCCCCCTACCCGACACGGGCACTGCGCGGCATCCATTGCCGACGAAAAAGACATTCATCACACCCAACAACTGCTTGTCGCGCTTGTGGCAGGCATGAACCGTGAGACCGTGGATCATCTGACGGACTTCAGATGCTGATCTCACGCGGCCAGGAGGAAGTATGCTTTCAATTGAATTTTTCTGCCCACTGCCCAACGGCCTGCATGCGCGTCCGGCCTGGGCGTTAAAAGAGCAGTGCAGCGCATGGCGCAGCGACATCCGTTTTATCAACAGACGGCTTCACACTCACGCGGATGCCAAAAGCTCGCTGGCGCTGATCAGTACCGGTACGCTGTTTAATGACAGCTGCGTGCTGGAAATTAACGGCAGCGACGAGGAGCAGGCCCGACGCGTGCTGGAGGCGTATCTCACCGGCGCGTTTATCGACAGCGACAGTATTCCCTCCGGCGACGCGCCGCACGTTGCGCATCCCCTGCCCCGCTCGCTTGTAAGGCTTGCTCCCCATCTTCAGCACGGCATTACGCTCGCCAGTGGCATCGGGGCTGGCACTCTGCGAGGCTGGCAGAGCGATAACCTCAAACGTTATTGTCAGATCCCCGCCTCGCCGGAAGATATTACCCGCCTGGAACACAGCCTGGCGACGCTGGCCGAACGGCTCAACCACCGCCTGCGCGGGCTCGACGGCGAGAGTAAAACCATTCTTAGCGCGCATCTTTCGCTGATCCAGGATGAGGAGTTTGGCGGCACCATACGCCGACTGATCGCCGAGGAGCGGCTAAGCCTTGCGGAGGCGATCATTCGTAATATGGAGCTGATCTGCGACAAGCTGTCACTCTCCGCCAGCGACTACCTGCGTGAACGCGTCAGCGATATTCGCGACATCAGCGAGCAGCTTCTTAACATTACCTGGCCGGAGTTGCAGCAAACCTCCGCATTCACCCTCAGCGCCCCCACTATTCTGGTGGCGGAAGATCTGACGCCCAGCCAGTTTCTCAGCCTCGACACGCAGTACCTGAAAGGCATGGTGCTTGAAAAAACAGGCCGGACGTCGCATACGCTGATCCTGGCACGCGCGGCCTCCGTGCCTGTGCTGAGTGGTTTAACGGTCGCCTCACTGGCGCCGTTGATGGGAAAAGAGGTCATTCTGGACGGCATCTGTAGCGTGCTGGTCGTTGAACCCAACGACGCGGTGAATGATTACTACAGCGTGGCGCAGCGCCTTGCCGACCGACGCCACCAGCAGCAGATCAAAGATGCGGGTCTTCCAGCGCTCACCCGCGACAACGTACCGGTAGAGATTGCCGCCAACATCGGCAGCGCGCTGGAAGCGCCCGGGGCGTTTACCTGCGGCGCGCAGGGTATCGGGCTGTTTCGCACTGAAATGCTGTATATGGACAGAGACACCGCGCCGGACGAGCAGGAGCAATTCGAAGCCTATCAGCAGGTGCTGCTCTCCGCGCAGGGCAAGCCGGTCATCTTTCGCACAATGGACATCGGCGGCGATAAGCAGATCCCTTACCTGAACATTCCCCAGGAAGAAAACCCGTTCCTCGGCTATCGCGCCGTTCGCATTTATCCCGAATTTGCCGATCTCTTCCGCACCCAACTGCGCGCGATCTTACGCGCAGGCGCAAGCGGCAATGCGCTGTTGATGATCCCGATGGTGCACAGCCTCGATCAGATTTTATGGATCAAACAGGAGCTGCAAAACGTTCGTGACGCCCTGGCCTCACAGGGGTTACGTCACACCGCGCGCCTGCCGCTGGGGATCATGGTTGAAGTGCCTTCAGTCTGCTTTATCATCGATCACTTCTGCGAAGAGGTGGATTTCTTCAGTATCGGCTCGAACGATATGACTCAGTATCTCTACGCTGTCGATCGCAACAACCCGCGCGTTTCGGGGCTGTATAACCCCATCACACCGTCTTTTTTACGCATGGTTCGCCAGATCGTCACCGCAGCGCATCGTCACGGGAAATGGGTCGGC
This sequence comes from Enterobacter sp. MGH119, assembly GCF_001037675.1. Lineage (NCBI taxonomy): Bacteria > Pseudomonadati > Pseudomonadota > Gammaproteobacteria > Enterobacterales > Enterobacteriaceae > Enterobacter > Enterobacter sp. MGH119. The sequence goes on from NZ_KQ089929.1 coordinate 1,980,792, forward strand.
ATTTGCGGGGAACTTGGCGGAGAGCAGCGCTACCTCCCTCTTCTGCTTGGGCTGGGCTTAGATGAGTTCAGCATGAGCGGGCCGCGCATCCCTGCGGTAAAAACCCAGTTGCGTCAGCTGGACATGGCGACCTGCCGGGCGCTGGCAGATAAGGCCTGCGACAGCCGCAGCGCAGAGGAGATTGAAGCCCTGCTGGCGGATTTCACACCGGAAGCGCCGCCGCGTCCATTGCTGGCGCTGGAGACTATCGTGGTCAATGAGCCGCTGACCTCAAAAGAGCAGGTGCTTCAATTCTTATGCGGAAATCTTGCGATTCATGGCAGGACCGAAAACCCGCTCGAGCTTGAAGAAGATCTCTGGCAGCGCGAAGAGATTGTCACCACCGCCGTCGGGTTTGGCGTGGCGATCCCTCACACCAAATCGCAATGGATACGCCACTCCAGCATCAGCATTGCCCGTCTGGACAAGGCGATTGACTGGGAGTCGGATATGGGCGACGTCGAGCTGGTGATCATGCTGACGCTCGGCGCTCAGGAAGGGATTAATCACGTGAAGGTCTTTTCCCAGCTGGCGCGGAAGCTGGTCAATAAAACGTTTCGCGAGTCGCTGTTTGCAGCAACGACGCCGCAAAGTATCCTGGATCTGTTGAACGCAGAAATCACGTTCTGACTGTCACTGAAAGCGTGCGCGATACTCCCCCGGCGTCAGGCCAAACTGGAGCCGGAACAGACGGCTAAAATAGTCGCTATCGGCATAGCCGCAGCGCTTCGCCACTTCCCCCACCGGCAGGTGGTATTTTTGCAGGATGGTTCTCGCCTTCGCCATACGCACCCAACGAACGTAATCCACAAAACTCATCGTCCCCTGTTGAGAGAACAGGCGTGACAGATGGTTAGCCGAAATATTAAACAGCGAAGCGACGCTGTCCCGCGACAGGGGTTCAGCATAGTTTTCCTGCACCCAGTTACAAATGCTCTGATAGAGGAAATCCCCGCGCGACACTCCCGGTTCAGGCAGCGACGACACCACTTTACGGCACCAGTGCAGCAGGCTCAGCACCAGTGGTTGAATAATAGCCTGGTCCTGCGGGGAAGCGCTCAGGTGCGTCAGGGCCATCAGCATCGCGGCACACTCACCTCGTTCAGGGTGAGGAAGCTCCACGTGTCGCTGCGCAGGCACGGATCGCCCGTGCCGGGTATCATGAAACACCAGCCCCAGCCACGACGGCGCGAAAAGAATGCTCAGCAGCATGACCGGTCGTTCAAACACCGGGACGCTGGCGGCCTGGGCGGGAAGAAACAGCATTTCCCCCTGGTGGAGGGGCTGCTGCCCGGCAACCAGTCTGTTGCCATATTCCCCGCGAAGAACGACGTCAAGCCGTGGCCAGTCGCGGCTCACGCTTCCGACAGCGTCAGACGCGCCACGATGAGCAAACCAGACTCGCCCCAACTGCTGTGGGTTGAGCACCAGGCCGCTCAACAGATCGGCAAAAAACTGCTGATCGGCGGGCAACAGGGTTGCGCGCATATTACCCCCTGCGCGCATCCGGGCGTACCAGGTCGAAGCGATGGCTATCACTGATGGCATAGTAGGCCGTCGGTCCACCCGCACGCAGAATGGGCTGCGCTTTCGCGGTCTGGTAAATCCCCTCTTCCAGCAAACTCTCGGCGATATGGACGCCCACGACTTCGCCGAGCACCAGCCAGGTATCAATCGGTGTCCCATCCGCGCCGCTAAGCTGAATGCACTGTGACAATCGACACTCGAAATTCACCGGGCTTTCCGCCACGCGCGGCGAGCTCACAAGCTGGCTGGCTACGGGCGTCAGGCCGGCAAAGGTAAATTCATCCTCGCCATGAGGGAGCGTGGCGGAGGTTTCATTCATCGCCTCGGCCAGATCGCGGGTTGCGAGGTTCCAGACAAACTCCCCCGTTTCGGTAATATTCCGCACGCTATCCTTCCAGCCATTGCTGGAAAAACCAATGATCGGTGGGCGATAGTTAAAACAGTTAAAGAAGCTGTACGGGGCAAGGTTCAGTTGACCGGCCTTATCACAGGATGAGATCCAGCCAATCGGACGTGGACCGATAATGGCGTTCAGCGGGTCGTGCGGCAGGCCGTGCCCCTGAGAAGGTTGGTAAAAGTACATATCGCTCTCTCTACGCTGGGGCTGCAACGCGCATTGCCCGGGTTCAGTCTTTCCAGCGTAACGAAATTTCCGTTCAGCGTGAATCGGGACGCCGGGTTTATTGCCAAAAATTCATATGGCGCATGATTGTGACCTTCATCACTTCAAACTTACGGTTTCAGACAGTATCATCAGCTAAGTTAAACCCTCGCTGCCAGACGGCGAGGGTTTTCTTTTGGATTGGTTTCTGCGTTACACGCAGCATTAACGACATGGAGTAAAAATGTCCAGACCTACGATTATCATCAATGAACTCGACGCAGAACGTATTGACCGACTGTTGGAGAAACCAGAATTCGCCTCGCTGCCGGTAGCCGATGCGCTGAACGAAGAGCTAGACCGGGCGCAGATGTGTACGCCTGAGACCATGCCGCATGATGTGGTCACCATGAACAGCCAGGTGAAGTTCCGCAACCTGACCACCGGCGAGGAGCTCACCCGTACGCTGGTCTATCCGGCGCAGATGACCGACAGCAGCACGCAACTGTCGGTGCTGGCACCCGTGGGCGCGGCGCTGCTTGGACTGCGCACAGGCGATACTATCCACTGGGAACTCCCGGGCGGTGCCTCAGCTCACCTGGAAGTGCTTGAGCTGTTCTACCAGCCCGAAGCCGCTGGCGATTACCTGCGTTAATCCCTTCTGAACAAGCGACCCCGCTTTGCACAGAGGATGCACCCGCATCCTCTTTCCGCAAATTCACCCGATTGTGTTATATCGGACAAAAACCGCTTAATCCACGCTTACTCTGTTGTGGTGCCGTGGGGACGGTCATGGGTGAGATACTTGTTATCACACTGGTTTTTCTCATCATCCTGGCGATCCTCGTCGTGGCCGTGCTATACCTTGAGCGCCACTGGTGAGTGAGGAACCTCACACAACGCCGCCGGGGAAGGCATTCACCAGTCCCTTCACTTTCTGCTGCGCTGCCTCCGGGGTGTCTGCACCAGGCACCAGGATCACCTTGCGGCACTCCTCCTCCCGTTTTTCGAAGATTTTATAGGCGCGCTCCGCATCAGCCAGCGGAAGATAGTGGGTGACAATATCTTCCGGTGTAAGCAGCCCTTTTTCGATAAGCGGCAGCAGCTCTCCCAGCCAGGCATGGACGTGGGTCTGCCCCATCTTAAAGCTCAGCCCTTTATCGAAGGCATCGCCAAACAGGAAGCCGTGTATAAAACCGGCATACACGCCCGGCACGCTGACCACGCCTCCGCGCCGCACCGCAGCAATGCACTGGCGCAGGGCTTTGCCGCTGCTGCCTTCAATTTTCAGGTTACTGAGGATCGTTTCCGTGGTGCTGCCTTTGGCCTCAAACCCGACGGCATCAATCACCGCATCCACTCCGCGCTGTCCGGCCGTTTGCTCAATGATTTTCTCCGCCGCGTCGTTATCGTCATCAAAGTTAATCGGGATCGCGCCGTAGCGCTCCTGGGCAAACCGCAGTCGATAGGGATGATGATCAACCACAAAAATCTGCTCTGCGCCGAGAAGCCGCGCGCAGGCAATGGTCAGTAGCCCCACCGGCCCGGCCCCGAATACGGCGACGCTGGAGCCTCTCTGAATCTGCGCATTTTTCGCCGCCTGCCAGGCGGTAGGCAGAATATCTGACAGGAAAAGCGCTTTGTCGTCAGACAGCAGCTGAGGCACTTTAAACGGCCCCACGTTGCCTTTCGGGACGCGCACATACTCCGCCTGTCCGCCCGGCACGCCGCCGTAAAGATGGCTGTAGCCAAACAGCGCGGCAGGGGCGGGAATTTGCTTTTTGTTCAGCGCCGCGCCCTGCCCGCGATTCGTGTTTTCGCAGGCCGCGTACTGTTGCATCTGGCAAAAGAAGCAGTCACCGCAGGCAATTACAAACGGGATCACCACCCGGTCACCTTTCTGCACGTTCTTCACTTCGCTCCCGCACTCCACCACCTCGCCCATAAATTCATGACCAAAGATATCGCCATGCTGGACCTTGGGAATTTTTCCGCGATAAAGATGCAAATCAGAACCACAGATCGCCGTGGCCGTTACGCGCAGGATGATATCGTCAGGCTGTTCGATGCCCGGATCGGGGACATTATCGACCCGAACATGATGTGGACCGTGATAGGTGAGAGCTTTCATGCAACCTCCGAAAGGGTGTGGGTAAGCTTATAAAAGGGTAGCTACCTCTCGGGATCTGCCCCGGAATCCGGCTGTTTTGAGATTTATCCTGGCGAGATAAAAAAGTGCTGTCGGGATTACAGAAACCATTTATATTTTGTGGTTGAATGATTCCAGCGTTTATTAACAAGGAGAAACGGTTATGTATCAAACAATCATTATGCCGGTTGATGTTTTTGAAATGGAACTGAGTGATAAGGCTATACGTCACGCGGAATTTCTCGCGCAGCAGGACGGAATTATTCATCTTCTGCATGTTTTGCCGGGCTCTGCCAGCCTGAGCCTGCATCGTTTCGCTGCTGATGTGCGTCGTTTTGAAGAGCATTTACAGCACGAAGCCGAGACGCGCCTGCAAACCATGGTCGGGCACTTCAGCATCGATCCTTCCCGCATCAAAACCCACGTCCGGTTCGGTAGCGTGCGCGACGCCGTTAATGAGCTTGCCGGGGAATTAAATGCCGACGTGGTAGTGATTGGTTCACGTAACCCTTCCATCACCACTCACCTGCTGGGGTCGAACGCCTCCAGCGTGATCCGCCACACCCACATTCCGGTGATGGTCGTCAGATAAAAAAAGAGGCCACCTTTAGGTGGCCTCTGGCATTGCAGGTGTCGTCTTGCTTTCTTTTATTATGCAGTTTTGGTGCGGATCAGGTAATCAAACGAGCTCAGCGACGCTTTCGCACCTTCACCGGTAGCGATGATGATCTGTTTGTACGGCACGGTGGTGCAGTCGCCCGCCGCAAATACGCCCTTAACGCTGGTTTCGCATTTCGCATCGATGATGATCTCGCCCATGCGGTTACGCTCAATAGCGCCTTCCAGCCAGGTGGTGTTTGGCAGCAGGCCAATCTGAACAAAGATCCCTGCCAGCGCTACGCTGTGGATATCGCCGCTCACGCGGTCACGGTATTCCAGACCAGTCACTTTGCTGCCGTCGCCTTTCACTTCTGTCGTCTGGGCATTGAGCACAATGTCGACGTTATTCAGGCTACGCACCTTATCCTGCAACACCTGGTCCGCTTTCATCTCCGGAGCGAACTCCAGCAGGGTAACGTGTTCCACAATTCCCGCCAGATCGATAGCCGCTTCCACGCCGGAGTTACCGCCGCCGATCACCGCGACGCGTTTACCTTTGAACAGCGGGCCGTCACAGTGGGGGCAATAGGTCACGCCTTTGGTGCGATACTGATCTTCGCCCGGGACGTTCATGTTGCGCCATTTCGCGCCGGTGGCAATGATCACGCTGCGCGCCTTCAGCACCGCGCCGGACGCCGTTTCAATCTGGTGCAAACCACCCTCGACCGCCGCCGGAACCAGTTTGCTGGCGCTCTGGCTGTCAATGACATCCACGTCGTAGTCGCTGACGTGCGCTTTCAACGCACCGGCCAGCTTCTGGCCTTCGGTTTTCGGCACGGAAATGTAGTTTTCAATGTCTACGGTATCCAGAACCTGACCACCGAAACGCTCGCCCATCAGACCGGTACGGATCCCTTTACGTGCGGAGTAGACCGCTGCCGCCGCGCCCGCCGGGCCTGAGCCAACAATCAGCACGTCATAAGCATCGCGTTGGTTCAGCTCTTCCGCCGCGCGTTTTTCTGCGCCGGTATCCACTTTGGCGACGATTTCGGTCAGCGTCATGCGCCCCTGGCCGAACTCCTGGCCATTCAGGTAAACCGCCGGAACGCCCATCACGTTGCGCTCGGTGATTTCGTTCTGGAACGTACCGCCGTCAATCGCCGTGTGCTTAATGCGTGGGTTGAGGACTGACATCAGGTTCAGCGCCTGCACCACGTCCGGGCAGTTGTGGCAGGAGAGCGAGTAATAGGTTTCAAACTCAAAATCACCGTCGATATCGCGGATCTGCTCCAGCAGCGCCTGCGCTTCTTTTGACGGATGACCACCGGTCCACAGCAGCGCCAGCACCAGGGACGTAAATTCGTGCCCCAGCGGAGAGCCCGCGAAACGCGGCCCCTGGTCAGACCCTGGGTTGGCGATCAGGAAAGAAGGCTTACGGACTGCCAGCGTGTTGTCTTCTTTGAAGGTCACTTTCGGCGACAGCTCAGCAATCTCTGTCAGCAGTGCTTTGATTTCTGCCGATTTCGCGCTGTCGTCCAGCGTGGCAATCAGCTCAACAGGTTTGGTCAGTTTCTCAAGGTAGGCCTTGAGCTGGGTTTTCATGTTAGTGTCGAGCATTATTCTTCCCTCTCTTAAAACGTCATCATGCAAGCCGCCTTATACGGGCTGCCTGAATGCAACTTGCATCATGGTGCTGGAATGAAATGGGCGCGGGGAGCGCCCATGACTGAAACAATTTCCAAAGTATTTCGCGTCAGAGCAAGGCGGCTAGCCTGAGAATCCCCGGGAGCTTACTAAAGTAAGTGACCGGGGTGAGCAGGCGACGCCAACGCAGCTATGGCGTGAAAAACAACGGAAATTTAGATCTTGCCGACCAGGTCCAGAGATGGCGCCAGCGTCGCTTCGCCTTCTTTCCATTTCGCCGGGCACACTTCGCCTGGGTGAGAAGCAACGTACTGAGCCGCTTTCACTTTGCGCAGCAGGTCAGATGCATCACGGCCGATACCTTCAGCGGTAACTTCGATAGCCTGGATAATGCCCTGCGGGTCAACAACGAAGGTCGCGCGGTCTGCCAGGCCTTCATCTTCACGCATGTTGTCGAAGTTACGGGTCAGGGCGCCAGTCGGGTCGCCGATCATCGCGTATTTGATTTTCGCGATAGTTTCAGAGCTGCTGTGCCACGCTTTGTGGGTGAAGTGGGTATCGGTAGAAACAGAGTAAACGTCTACGCCCAGCTTTTGCAGTTCTTCGTAGTGGTCTGCCACGTCGCCCAGTTCGGTCGGGCAAACGAAGGTGAAGTCAGCCGGATAGAAGAAGAACACGCTCCAGCGGCCTTCGATATCTTTCTCGGTTACTTCGATGAACTCACCGTTTTTGAACGCCTGGTTTTTGAAAGGTTTAATTTTAGTGTTAATCAAAGACATCTGTACTTCCTCCGTGTTTTCGTTGAGATGTAAGGTAACCAACTTTATCCATCGGGGCTAATGCGTATGCTTTATCAAATCAATCAGCCAAACCTTACAACAGCAACAAGACAGCAAGGTGAACCTTTTACAGGAAAGCCTGAAAGTAAAAAGGCCGCCTCAACGGGCGGCCCTGATACCTGAATTCCCCGCAGGTACATTCAGTGCCAGCCGAAGCTGGCGTTTCGTTGCGCTCTACATACCTTGTATCAAGGCCGTAACAGCGCTTTGATTACAGCACCCCTGCGCGCATTGAGCAATGCATAAGAGGGATAGTCCTGCCTATGGCTGTGATAGGCAGTATCGAAGAGTTCTCTGAAAGATTATAAATTTAATTTCATTATGGGTTTCACGCTATATATAAACACCACTTTTCATTCAAATAATTCAATCAAACTTTAAAGATAAAATTATCTTAATTAGTCTTGAAGTTATGTTTCAATAATCCAAAGCCGTGATATATTAAGATCACTTAAATTTTAAATTAAGCGAGTTATTCACACGGATTGTAAAGGGTAACTTCCCTCTGTCGTACTCCAGGATGTGATAACGACAGCAAACTCAACTCACTCAGGACGAAACATGGCAAACCTCTACGACCTAAAAAAATTCGATCTCAATCTGTTAGTCATCTTCGAATGCATTTACCAACATCTCAGTATCAGTAGGGCTGCCGAGACGCTTTATATCACGCCATCCGCCGTCAGCCAGTCGCTGCAACGCCTGCGCGGTCAGCTTAATGACCCCCTGTTTATCCGTTCAGGGAAGGGAATTACGCCAACCACAGTAGGTACCAACCTGCATCATCATCTGGAAAAAAATCTCAATCAGCTTGAGCAGACGATCAACATGATGCATCACTCGGACATCAAAAAAAAGTTCGTTATCTATTGCTCTCAAATGGTGTCTCCTGGTTCGATGCTCGAACCGTTGAAGCTTTTAATATCTGAAGAGAATTATGAGATAGAGCAAAGAGACATGCTCATTTCCTCCGAATCAGCGGAAGATTTGTTGGCCTATCGTAAGGCCGATCTCATCTTCTCTATCGCACCTATCCACAATCGCTCTGTGGTCTGCACCCACTTCACCACGGTGCCGATAGCCTTAATCTGTAGAGCAGACCACCCAAGGCTCGCTGACGCAGTCACGCTGGAAGTGCTATACCAGGAGAAATTCACTTTTTACCAGAGTGCTCATCCGGGTGTAAAAGAGTTTCAGAGTCGCGCAAATGACGCGTTTCCGGAAAGAAATATTGCTTTTCGTACGGACTCCCTTAGCTCTCTCATCTCCATGGTCTGTTCATCTGATCTGTTAGGCTTCATCCCCGTGTCGATCTATGAAACATATAAAGAACCGTTGAAATTAAAAAGGCTTGAGCCACCGTTTGAGCTGCCTGAATTAAAGATCTATATGCTCTACAGCCGTTCATCACTGAATAGCACTGTTTTTTCAACATTCATTGAAAAAATGCATAAGCTCTGCGTTTCTCCGCCGTCTGCGTAAAATACATTTGCATGGTGAATGCAAATAAGGCAACCCGAAGAAAATGCCCCCGTGAAATTAAGGACAAATAATTCCATAATATCGTTTTGTTTTTTTCCAGACATTTAACACGCAGGACGCGATTAATCATGTCGATCTATAAAATCCCTTTACAGGAAAATGTTTTAGACGCTTCTGCGGAACGCATAGACTGGACGCTTAACAATTTCTCCAGGGTCTGCGTTTCCTTTTCCGGTGGAAAAGATTCTACCGTGATGCTGCATCTCGTTGCCCAGAAAGCACGGCAATTAAAGCGAAAAATAGATGTCATCTTTCTGGACTGGGAAGCGCAATTCTCCTCAACCATTCAGCATGTTGACACGATGAGAACGCTGTATCGGGATGTTATCCATCAGTTCTGGTGGGTAGCGCTTCCGCTCACGACCCAGAACGCCCTGTCACAGTTTCAACCTGAATGGCAGTGCTGGGAACCCGGGACAAACTGGGTTCGCCAGCCACCGGAAGATGCCATTACCGATTACCACTATTTCGATTTTTATCAGCAGGGAATGACGTTTGAAGCCTTCGTGCGCGAGTTTGCCGAATGGTATGCACAAAAACGTCCTGCCGCCGTCATGGTGGGGATCCGCGCCGATGAATCTTACAACCGCTTTCTGGCTATCGCGTCGGCGCGTAAGCAGCGCTTTTCTGACGATAAACCCTGGACGACCGTCGCCCCGGGTGGGCACGCCTGGTATATCTACCCCTTGTACGACTGGAAAACCGCCGACATCTGGACGTGGTTCGCGAAATCAAAATGTTGCTATAACCCGTTATACGACCTGATGTACAAGGCGGGGGTGCCGCCGCGTTATATGCGCATCTGCGAACCGTTTGGCCCGGAACAGCGTCAGGGCTTGTGGCTCTATCATGTCATTGAACCCGAACGCTGGGCGGCGATGTGTGAACGCGCCTGCGGCGTGCGAAGCGGAAGTATTTATGCCGGGCACGATAACCATTTTTATGGCCACCGGAAGATCCTGAAACCAGACCATCTCGGCTGGCGCGAATACGCCATGCTGTTACTCGACAGCATGCCGCAAAATACGGCGGAACATTACCGCAACAAAATCGCGGTTTATCTCCACTGGTATCAAAAGCGAGGCATGAACGATATTCCCGACACGCAGGAGGGTGACATTGGTGCAAAAGATATCCCTTCCTGGCGACGCATTTGTAAGGTTTTACTCAACAATGACTATTGGTGCCGGGCACTTTCGTTTAGCCCAAATAAGCCTAAACACTATCAGCGCTACAGCGACAGAGTGAAAGCAAAACGCAAGGAATGGGGGATTTTATGCAACAACGAATAATCACCGAAATGGAAACGTACCTTCAGGCACTTTCAGAAGAAGAGCGAATAGCCGCTATTAATGCGTTTCGTCAGGCATTACATGAAATCAGCCCTTTTCGCGATCAGCCCGTCGATTGCGTATTGTGGATAAAAAAGACAAACATCACCGCTAACGATTACAACCCAAATAACGTCGCGCCGCCGGAAAAGCGGCTGCTCAGCAAGTCACTGGAGCTGGATGGATTCACACAACCTATCGTTGTGACGGAAAATGCGCCACAGCACTACGAAATTGTCGATGGTTTTCACCGTCATGATATCGGCAGTAACCGGGCGATCCTGAAGCGCCAGCTTAAAGGTTACCTCCCTGTTACCTGCCTGCGTAAAGCGCGCCAGGAAAAGTTCGATCGCATGGCGGCAACTATTCGTCACAACCGCGCGCGTGGACGCCACCAGATCAACGCCATGTCAGAAATCGTGCGAGAACTGGTGCTTATGGGCTGGAGTGAGCAGAAAATTGGCCAGGAGTTAGGTATGGACAGCGATGAAGTGCTGCGTCTGAAGCAGATCAACGGTCTGCTCGAACTCTTCGCAGACCGTCGTTTTTCAGAAGCCTGGACGGTGAAATAGTCAGAGCGTCGCCAGACGCTCTGCCGCAGCGAGCAGCGTCGATTCCTGCTTCGCAAAGCAAAGACGAATCAGCTTATGCGGGAAGGGATCGGCGCAGAACACCGACAGCGGAATGGCCGCCACTCCCACCTCTTTCGTCAACAACTGGCAGAAACTCACGTCGTCCAGATCGGAAATCGCGCTGTAGTCGGCCAGCAGGAAATAGGTTCCTTCAGACGGCAAAATTTCCAGGCGGCTTTTGCTCAGCGCCGCCACAAACAGATCCCGACGTTCACGATAGAAGTGCGGCAGCTCGCGGTAATGTCCGGGTTCCGCACGCAGCATATCCGCCAGCGCCAGCTGAGCCGGTGTGTTCACGGCAAACGTCAGGTACTGATGCACTTTGCGCAGCTCAGCGCTAATGGCCGCCGGGGCCACGCAGTACCCTACCTTCCAGCCGGTCATATGGTAGGTTTTCCCAAATGACGATACCGCGATTGCACGCTCGCGAAGTTGCGGATGCGCCAGCACGCTGGCATGCCCCACTTCGGCGAAGCAGATATGCTCATACACCTCGTCGCTCAGAACATATATTTCACGTTCGGCGATGGCCTGCCACAGCGCAGCAAAATCGGCTTTTTGCCACACCGTCGCCGACGGATTATGCGGAGTATTCAGGATCACCAGACGGGTTTTGTCACTCAGCAGCGCAGCAAATGCCTGCCAGTCAGGGCGAAAATGCGGTGGCTGGAGCGCCACGCGCTTCACCACGCCGCCGGCCAGTTCAATCGCCGGGGCGTAGCTATCGTAGCTCGGGTCAAAACAAATCACCTCATCACCCGTACGCACCAGGGCGGTTATCGCCGCATACAGCGCTTCGGTCGCCCCTGCCGTCACCGTAATATCGCTGTTCGCGTCAGGCTTATGGCCGTATAACTCCGCCGTTTTATCCGCAATGGCTTCACGCAACGTCTGCACGCCGGTCATCGGCGCATACTGGTTGGCTCCCTGCGCAACGTGGTACGCCAGACGCTCCTGCAAATATTTCGGCCCATCAAAATCCGGGAAACCTTGTGAGAGGTTAATGGCGTTGTGCTGCTGCGCCAGGGCGCTCATCTGCGTAAAAATCGTCGTGCCGAGATTGGGAAGTTTACTCTGCGGGATCAACGGGTTATTGCTCATTGTAGTGTGCCTGCCTGTAATACTTATGTTGCTGACACTATAACACGATGTTAGTCTTTGGCAATCAAGACGCTTAGACGTCTAAACGATATAAATATTCCTGGCCGAGAGGGTAAAAGGAAATGACAGACAACCTGCAACTCACACACCTGGTCGAGGCCTGCCGCTGGATTGGCGCTAAAGGCTGGGCGCCCGCTACCGGCGGCAATATGTCCATGCGTCAGGATGAACACCTGTGCTGGCTGAGCGAATCCGGAAAAGATAAAGGTAGCCTGACCACCGCCGATTTTCTACAGGTTGAAATCGCCACCAACCGTGCGCCGTCTGGCCGTAAACCGTCGGCAGAGACCGGGCTGCATACCCTCATCTATCGCCTGTTCCCCGAAGCTAACGCCGTCCTGCACGTTCACACCGTCAATGCCACGGTGCTGTCGCGGCTGGTGAACGAGGCCGAGCTGAAGATCACCGGTTTCGAGATGCAAAAATCCCTTACCGGGCAGACCACGCATCGGGATACGGTGGCCATCCCGGTGTTTGATAACGACCAGGACATCGACGCCCTCGCCTCGCGCATCGCCCATTACGCGCAGGAACGCCCGCTTAATTATGGTTTTCTTCTGCGCGGCCATGGCTTAACCTGCTGGGGACGCGACGTGGCCGAAGCCCGCCGTCATCTGGAAGGTTTAGAATTCTTATTTGAATGCGAAATGCGTTTACGACAATGGGAGAGAGTATGATTCGCGCGATTGTGACGGATATTGAAGGGACCACCAGCGATATCCGTTTTGTCCATGATGTTTTGTTCCCCTACGCGCGTGAGCGGCTGGCGGCCTTCGTGACCGCGCAGCAGTACGCCGAGCCGGTCAAATCGATTCTGGACAACCTGCGCGATGAAATCAGCGCTCCGCATGCCAGCGTCAGCGATCTCATCAACGTGCTGTTTACCTTTATGGATGAAGACCGCAAATCGACGGCGCTCAAAGCCCTGCAAGGCATCATCTGGCAGGACGGTTACGTCAACGGCGACTTTACCGGCCATCTCTACCCGGACGTGCTCCCGGCGCTGGAAAAATGGAAAGCGCAAGGGATTGATCTCTATGTTTATTCCTCTGGCTCCGTCGCCGCGCAGAAACTGTTATTTGGCTACAGCGACGAAGGTGATATTACTCATCTGTTCAGCGGCTATTTTGATACCCACATTGGCGCCAAGCGCGAGGTGCAGTCTTATCAAAACATTGCGGCGCAAACGGGCATCGCCCCGTCGCAGATCCTGTTTCTGTCAGATATTCATCAGGAGCTGGACGCAGCTGAACAGGCGGGTTTTCGCACCCTGCAACTGATTCGCGGTGAAGATGACGGCGCAAGCCATCACCATCAGATCCACCAGTTTGACGAGATTAATCCGGAGCAGATCCCTTCATGAGCGCATTGACCATTTATTCCGATAAAGACGCCAGTCAGCACCAGTGGCACAGCACCGACGCCGCCGAGATTGCCCAACAGCTCAACGCAAAAGGCGTGCGGTTTGAACGCTGGGCTGCGGATCGCGATTTAGGGCACGATCCCGCGCCTGAAGCCGTGATCGCTGCGTATCAGCATGCGATCGACAAGCTGGTGGCAGAGAAAGGTTACCAGAGCTGGGATGTGATCAGCCTGCGCGCCGACAATCCGCAGAAAGAGGCGCTGCGCGCGAAGTTCCTGAACGAACACACTCACGGCGAAGACGAAGTACGCTTCTTTGTGGAAGGCGCGGGGCTGTTCTGCCTGCACATTGGCGATGAGGTGTATCAGGTGCTGTGCGAGAAAAACGACCTGATTTCCGTTCCTGCGGGCACGCCGCACTGGTTTGATATGGGCTCAGAGCCGAACTTTACCGCCATTCGTATTTTCGATAACCCGGAGGGTTGGGTGGCGCAGTTTACCGGGGATGCGATTGCGGATGCGTATCCGCGCCTGGCCTGATCTTTTCTCCCTCTCCCTGTGGGAGAGGGTCGGGGTGAGGGCACCAACGCGCACTAAGCGTTAAGCCCTTTCACATACCCCACCAGCTGATCCAGCACAATCCCCCACCCTTCGTGAAATCCCATCTGTTCATGCTGCTCGCGGATTTCCTTCGTGGGGTGGCGCGCTATCGCCGTATAGCGGGTTTTGCCCTCCCCGGCGTCTTCCAGGAGCAAAATTGCCGTCATAAACGGCTTCTCGGCCGGCTTCCAGCCTTCGGTATAGCCGTCGGTAAAGACCAGCTTTTTCCCCGGATCGATTTCAAGGAATACGCCCCGGTTATCCATCCGCTGCCCGTCCACCTCAAACACGGTATTGAACCGCCCGCCCACGCGCAGGTCGAGGTCGCATTCGGTCACCTTATGGGGAGCAGGAATGAAGAAGTTTTTGATGTGCTCTGGCGTAGTCCAGCAGAGCCACAGCAGATCGCGCGGTGCGTCCACCACGCGCTCCAGTTTTAAGTCTGTTTCAGGATCGAGCGTCACGATGTTGTCCTCTTAAGGGAGCCCCTTAAAGGATAGCCGGACTCAGGCAAATTTCCCTTCCGCCACCTCGTCCGGAGTGACCACGCCCGTATCCAGTACCCAGCCGCTAATCAGCGAGGCGGGGGTGACGTCAAACGCCGGGTTATAGACCTGCGCGTTTTCCGGTGCCCACTGCACCGCGCCAAAGCTTCCGGCGACGCCCGACACCTCGCTGGCGGCGCGCTGCTCAATCGGGATCGCGTCACCGTTCGGGCAGTCCGGGTCGAGGGTCGTTTGCGGCGCGGCGACATAGAACGGAATGCCGTGGAATTTCGCCAGCACCGCCAGAGAGTAGGTGCCGATTTTGTTCGCCACGTCGCCGTTGGCCGCAATGCGGTCTGCCCCCACCCACACGGCGTCCACCTGCCCTTTTGCCATCAGGCTGGCGGCCATGGAGTCGGTAATTAGCTGATACGGCACGCCCAGCTCGCCGAGTTCCCACGCGGTCAGCCTGCCGCCCTGCAATAGCGGACGGGTTTCATCCACCCAGAGGTTGCTTACCTTGCCTTCCTTATGCGCGCGAGCAATCACCCCCAGCGCGGTACCGACGCCCGCCGTCGCCAGCCCGCCGGTGTTGCAGTGGGTCAGCAGACGGCTGCCGGGCTTAACCAGCGCGCTGCCCGCTTTTGCAATCGCGTCGCAGAGCCGTTTGTCTTCGTCAATCAGGCGCAGCGCCTCAGCCACCAGCGCCGGAACGAAATCCTCTTCCCACAGCGCAAGCTTCATGCGGTCGAGGTTGTTCATCAGGTTTACCGCCGTCGGGCGGGATGCGCGCAGGGTTTCCATCGCCACCGCCAGCTCGTCGCGGCTTTTGCCGCTTTCCGCTAACAGCGCCAGCAGCAGGCTTGCAGAGAGACCAATCAACGGTGCGCCACGTACGCGCAAAGCGTGGATATGCCCGACCAGCGCCTCGACCGTCGAGGCATCCACCCAGCGTTTCTCCTGCGGAAGCGCCTGTTGGTCGAGAATAAAGAGCTGATTATTCGCCACCCGCAGGCTGGTCGTCTGTAATGTCTGCATGTCGTTAATTCCCTGTTGCGTTGTTGTAGCACATTGTGTCAGGATGAAATCCAGATGTATAGACGTCTACATGTCTTAATTAGCAAAACTGAGGAGCAGGCCATGTCGCAATACCGTACCTTTACCGCTCAGGACGCCGTGGAGTATGCCAGGCAGTTTGGCGGACTTGACGATCCGTCATCCCTGGTAGAGGCGCAGGAAGTGGGCGACGGCAACCTCAATCTGGTTTTTAAAATTTTCGACAGCGCGGGCGTCAGCCGCATCGTCGTTAAGCAGGCGCTGCCCTACGTACGCTGCGTCGGCGAATCCTGGCCGCTGACGCTGGATCGTGCCCGTCTTGAAGCGCAAACCCTGGTCGAGCATTACCAGCACAGCCCTCAGCACACCGTGAAAATCCACCACTTTGATCCGGAACTGGCGGTGATGGTGATGGAAGATCTCTCCAGCCATCGCATCTGGCGCGGCGAGCTGATCAGAAATAATTATTACCCACAGGCAGCGCGTCAGCTGGGGGAATATCTGGCTCACACCCTTTTCCACACCAGCGATTTTTATCTGCATCCGCACGAGAAAAAAGCGCAGGTGGCAAAATTCATCAACCCGGAGATGTGCGAGATCACCGAAGATCTGTTCTTCAACGATCCGTACCAGATCCACGCGCGCAACAGCTACCCGGCCGAGCTGGAAAACGATGTTGCCGCCCTGCGCGACGACGCCCAGCTTAAAATCGCCGTGGCCTCCCTCAAGCACCGCTTTTTCTCGCACGCCGAAGCCCTGCTGCACGGAGACATTCACAGCGGTTCGATTTTTGTGGCCGACGGCAGCCTGAAGGCCATCGACGCTGAGTTCGGCTATTTCGGGCCGATTGGCTTTGACGTTGGCACCGCCATCGGCAACCTGCTGCTGAACTTCTGCGGCCTGCCGGGGCACCTCGGCATTCGCGATGCCGCCGCCGCGCGCGAGCAGCGCCTGACCGATATTCAGGAACTGTGGAACACCTTTGCGGAGCGCTTCCAGGTGCTGGCAAACGAGAAAGCCCGCGACGCCGCACTCAGCGCACCGGGCTATGCCTCCGCATTCCTGAAAAAGGTCTGGCACGATGCCATCGGATTCTGCGGCACCGAGCTGATTCGCCGCAGCGTCGGGCTTTCCCATGTGGCGGATATCGACACCATTCAGGATGAAGCGATGCGTCACGAATGCCTGCGCCACGCGATATCCCTCGGTAAAGCGCTGATTGTGATTGCCGACCGCATCGACAGCGCGGAAGAGCTGGTGGCGCGGGTGCGGCAGTACAGTTGATTTTCTCCCTCTCCCCGTGGGAGAGGGCCGGGGTGAGGGCATCAAACCGCACTCACCCCAGATACTCAATCACCGACAACCCACCGTTATAATCCGTGCTGTAAATAATCCCCTGCGCATCCACAAACACGTCGCACGACTGGATCACCTGCGGGCGATTCGGCCGCGTATCCATCATCCTCTCCGGCGCCGCGGGCACCAGCGCTCCCGTTTCCACCGGGCGATACGGATTGGAAATGTCATACGCGCGCACGCCCGCGTTCTGATACGTCGCGAAGATCAGCGTTGAGCTGACAAAGCTCCCCGGCCGGTTCTCGTGCAGGTTGTGCGGGCCAAAATGCGCCCCTTTCGCCACGTAGTCGATTTCATCCGGCTGCGGGAAGGTAGAGATACTCACCGGGTTCGACGGCTCGCGAATATCAAACAGCCAGATCAGCTTCTCGCCGTCTTCCTGGTTATCGAGCACCGCTTCGTCCAGCACCACCAGCAGATCGCGGTCCGGCAGCGGCAGCGCGGTGTGCGTCCCACCGCCAAACGGCGGGCTCCAGTTACGGTGGCTAATGAGCTTAGGCTGGGTGCGATCCTTCACGTCCAGCAGCGTCAGGCCGCCGTCGCGCCAGCTGCCGTACGCGGTATCCCCCGCAATAATCGCGTGGTGCAGCGCGTAGCGTTTCCCTTCCGGCCAGTCCGGCTGTTCGCCTGCGGCCTGGTTCATCCCCGGCAGCCACCAGCGCCCCGCCACCTCGGGCTTGCGCGGGTCCGCCAGGTCAATGGTCAGGAAAATGTAGTCGGTAAAACCGTCGATCAGCGCCGACACGTATGCCCAGCGGCCACCGACGTACCAGATGCGGTGAATGCCGATGCCGCTCAGCGACAGAAAGCCGATTTCGCGCGGCCTGTCCGGCGTGGAGATATCAAAAACGCGAAGCCCGGCGCTCCAGCCCCTGTCCTGAACGTCGCTGACGGTCTCTCCTACCTGACGGGTGTAGTAGACCTTCTCGTCGGCGAAGCGGGCATCGGCAAACAGATCCCGGGCGTTGATCACCAGCAGCAGGTCGTCATGCGCCTGGAGGTGCACGTTCCAGGTGCCCGGCGGCGCGGGGACATAGCCCGCGGGTTTCGGATTTTTTGGATCGCGCACGTCGACAATCGAAAAGCCCTGCGACACCATATGGCCGATATACGCAAAGCCGCGGTGCACCATCAGCTGCACGCCGTCCGGGCGACCGCCCTGGTCGCTATGGCCAATCAGCCGCATATTGCGGCTGTATTCTGGCGTAGGAAGCATGCTCATTTATTTTTCGCTTCCAGCGTCGCAAACCACGGCGCGATAAAATCTTCCGTCTGGCCCCAGCCCGGAATGATTTTGCCCAACGACGCCACGTTCACCGCCCCCGGCTGCGCGGTCAGCAGCGCCTGCGGGATCGCAGCGGCTTTGAAGTCGTAGGTGGCAGGCGTGGCTTCACCGGCAATCTTGTTGGCGATCAGGCGTACGTTGGTCGCGCCAATCAGCTTCGGATCTACCGCCACGCTCACCTTCCACGGGCTACCCGGCTCGCGCATCAGCTGTAAATCCTGGTTGGAGATGTCGATGCTGTAGAGTTTAATCTCGGTGCGGCCGTTCTCTTTCAGCGCCTTATACGCGCCCTGGCTGAAGGCATCCCAGGTCCCCCAGATGGCGTCGATTTTGCCTTTCGGGTATTTCGCCAGGATCGCGCCCACCTTGTTGGCGGTGTCGCCCTGCACGTCAGAGGAGACCGCGCCGATGGACTCCAGCTCTTTAATCTCCGGGTACTGCTTTTGCAACTCTTTATACGCCGCCTGACGACGCTCCATCGGCGGGAAGCCCGCTACCCACAGCTTGACGATATTGGCCTTGCCGTTGAAATCTTTCGCCAGCTGGCCGAAGGAGAGATTGGTCAGAGAGGCATCGTCCTGTTGGGTAACGGTCACGCCCGGAATCTCGCCGTTGACGGCGGTATCAAATACGGCGACCTTGATCCCGGCATCCACCGCCTTTTTTACCAGCGCGGTGGAGTACGGATCGCGGCCCTGAGACAGGATAATCCCGTCATATTTCTGGCTGATGGCCTGGTTCACGAAGTCCTGGAATTTAGCGTCATCCCCGTTGCTCAAAAAGGTGCTGACCTTAAAGCCGAGCTTTTTCCCTTCCTGAATGGCCCCGGCAACAAACTGCGTGGTGTTGTCGTCTGAGCCGAGGTTGCGGATCACCGCAATGCGAATGGGCCCGTCATGGTTGGCAATGGCCGCCGGGAGCGGTGCGGGCGTGGCCGCGAAGCCAGGCAGAGCGGTGAATAACCCTAATGCCACCAAAGAGAGTGCAATCTTTTTCATTTTTTATCCCGTTGTGTTGTCAGCGTTTTTGTATGTAGGTAATCGCCAGCGCTACCGCGAGCACCAGCCCTTTTATTATGTCCATGGCGTAATACGGCACGGAGAGCATCACCAGCCCGTTCGACAGCACGCCGAGGATCACCGCCCCCACCAGGGTCCCCAGGGCATTCGGCTTGCCGGACCCGGCCAGCGAGAAGCCGATCCACGCCGCCGCCACCGCATCCATCAGGTAACCGCCGCCCGCATTCACCTGCGACGACCCAATACGCGAGGCCAGCAAAATCCCGCCCAGGCCCGCCAGCAGGGAGGCAATCACGTAGGCCGCCACCTTGTAGCGCGTGGTGCGAATGCCCGAGAGGCGCGCGGCTTCGGGGTTGCCGCCAATGGCGTACATCCGGCGGCCGTGCGTGGTCAATGAGAGGCCCAGCTGCGCCAGAATCGTCACCACCAGCATGACGATCACAATGGTCGGCACCTGCCCCAGCAGGCTGAACGCCGCCGGAATGGTCCCTTCCGCCATGTCGCCGCTCGGCAGCACCATGTTCTCAGTAATCGACCCGCCGTAGCTGTAGGTCATCGCCACGCCCTGGATGACAAACAGGCTGGCAAGGGTCGCGAGCATGTCCGGAATGCGCAGGATGACGATCAGAAACGCGTTAAACAGGCCGACCAGCGTACAGAGCGCGAGAGTGATTACAATCGACTCGGTGGTGCCGAAGCCGTGCCAGACGAAGAGCGAAATCACCAGCGCGTTCGCCAGCGACGCGGTGGATCCCACCGAGAGATCGAACCCGCCGACGGTCAGGGAGATCGACACGCCGATGGCAATCACCGTCACGATGGCAATCGAGCGCAGAATGTTAATGATGTTGTTCGGATCGAGGAAGCTGTCCGACGCCAGGCCAAAAACGGCCACCAGCGCGACGACGGTCAGCAACATGCCCCACTTGTAGAGAAAATCGAAAATCTGCTGACGGCCAGACGCCGCCGCGCTCACTGAAAGGGCCTTGCTCACGACGCCGTTCCTCCGGTTGAATAATAAAGTAGTGTCTCTTCACGGGCCTCGGCCCCGGCGATTTCCGCCACGATGCGCCCGTCCCACAGGACGCAGATGCGGTCGCAGAGCCCCACCAGCTCGGCGAACTCGCCGGAGGCGTAAATCACCCCTTTGCCCTCGCGCGCCAGGCCGTCGATAAGCTGAAACAGATCGGTTTTGGCCTTCACGTCCACGCCTTTGGTCGGCTCGTCGAATATCAGCACGCTGGCGTCATTACGCAACCATTTACCGATGGCGACCTTCTGCTGGTTGCCGCCGGAGAGACGTCGCAAAACCTGCCCGGGACCGCGGGCGCGAACGCCGACGCGGGCGATCACCTCCTCCGCCCAGCGCCACGCCTGACGATGGCCGAACAGGCTCCAGCGCGAGAAGCTGTTATCGGCGCACACGGCAAGATTCATGCTCACCGGCTCGTCGATAAAAATGCCCTCTTTGCGCCGCTCTTCCGGCACCAGCGCCAGGCCGCGCAGCACCGAGTCCGCCGGGTCGCGCGGTTTCCAGTCCTGATGGTTCAGCTCGCCGTTCGCGACGCGGCTTTTACTGGCGCCAAACAGCGCCTTACAGAGTTCTGTTTTGCCCGCGCCCGCCAGCCCGGCAATGCCGAGAATTTCGCCCTTGCGCAGGTGCAGCGAGATATCTTTCAGCAGCGCGTCGTCGTGCAGCCCTTCTACCCGCAGCAGCGTTTCGTCGCCGTGCGGCGGGCGCGCGGGCGGGTAGATATCGCTCAGCACGTGGCCGAGCATCTTCTCAACGATCGCTTCACCGCTGAGATCGGCCATCGGGCCAGACTCAATCAGCTTGCCGTCGCGCAGCACCGTGAGGGTGTCGCAGATAGCTTTTAGCTCGTGAATGCGGTGAGAGATAAACACCACGCCGATGCCCTGCTGTTGCAGACGTCTTACCACCGCAAACAGACGCTCGCTCTCGTGCGCGTCCAGCGGCGCGGTGGGCTCGTCAAGAATCAAAAAACGGCAGTGATGAGATAACGCCCGCGCCAGCAAAATCTGCTGTTTTTCAGCCAGCGTGCAGCCGTCGATGGAGCGGCGAACGTCGAGCGAAACATCCAGCTGCGCCAGCGCCTGCCGCGCCTGCTGGCGGATGTCGCGCCAGCGGTAGCGGTGCCCTGGCTGCGCCAGCTGGTCGAGCATGATGTTTTCAGCAATGCTTAACCCCGGGATCAGCGCCACGTCCACCTCCTGCTGCACGAGGTGGATGCCCAGCCGTTTGGCGTCCAGCGGCTCGCGGATGCTTACCGGCTGGTTGTTAATGCAGATTTCGCCTTCATAGTGGTCGTGCGTCCCGCACAGCACCGCCATCAGCGTCGATTTCCCCGCGCCGTTGGCGCCGGTCAGCGCATGCACCGACCCGCCGTTCAGGGTGAAATCCACGCGCGACAGCGCCTGAAAGCCGGAAAAGGCCAGGCTGATACCGCGCATCTCAAGGCGACTGGAAACCATCCGCGTAAATCCTTCATTACTCTTCTGATTTAGCGAATTTTTCACAGCTCCGGTTGACTGACAACGACGGAAAAGGCATAAGATAAAGCGAAATATTATTAGCCATCCGGATGTCCAGACATAACATCGGGTTAGCGCTTGCTAAAAAAGGACAACTTCATGAGCAACACCGATATCCGCGTCGTACCCGGCCCGGCGAACTACTTCTCTCATCCGGGAAGCCTTGCACACCTGGATAATTTCTTTACTCCGGAACAACTTTCCCGCGCGGTGTGGATCTACGGCGAGCGGGCAATCGAGGGCGCACGCCCTTATCTGCCGCAGAGTTTTAACGCGACGGGGGCAAAACATCTGTTGTTTAAGGGCCATTGCAGCGAGCGTGACGTCACTCATCTGGTAAACGAGTCGGGAAGTGAAACCAGCGTGGTGATTGGCGTGGGCGGCGGTGCGGTAATGGATACCGTCAAGGCCGTGGCGCGTCGTCTGGGCGTGCCGTTCGTGGGCATTCCCACTATCGCCGCCACCTGCGCGGCGTGGACCCCGCTCTCCGTGTGGTACAACGATGCCGGTCAGGCGCTACAGTTTGAGATTTTTGACGACGCCAACTTTCTGGTGCTGGTGGAGCCGCAGATCATCCTTAACGCCCCGGCGGAATACCTGCTGGCGGGCATCGGCGATACGCTGGCGAAGTGGTACGAAGCGGCGGTGCTCGCCCCTCAACCTGAGAGTCTGCCGCTGACCGTGCGTCTTGGCCTGAACGGTGCGCTGGCGATCCGCGACGTGCTGCTGGAACGCAGCGAAGAGGCGCTTGCAGATCAGCAGCGCGGCGAACAGACGCAGGCGTTCCGGGACGTGGTGGATGCGATTATTGCCGGAGGCGGAATGGTCGGCGGTCTGGGTGAGCGCTATACCCGCGTGGCGGCGGCACACGCGGTGCACAACGGCTTAACCGTGCTGCCGCAGACGGAAAAATACCTGCACGGCACCAAGGTGGCCTACGGCATTCTGGTCCAGAGCGCCCTGCTCGGCCAGGACGACGTGCTGGCGCAGCTGGTGGCGGCATACCAACGCTTTAACCTGCCGATCACGCTTCGCGAGCTGGACGTTGATGTAAACAACCGCGACGAGCTGGATAAGGTCATTGCCCACACCCTGCGCCCGGTGGAGTCGATTCACTATCTGCCGGTGACGTTAACGCCTGAGGTGCTGCGCGCCGCGTTTGCGAAGGTGGAATCCTTCAGTCGTTAATTGCGCCGACGGGCTATACCTAATGATGATTCTCTCCACTCTTGCAACGAGGTCATCATGCAGATCGATTTAACAGGTAAAAAGGCGCTGGTTACCGGCGCCAGTCGTGGGCTGGGTCGGGCGATTGCGCTGTCGCTGGCGCGCGCCGGTGCCGATGTGGTTATCACCTACGAAAAATCCGTCGATAAAGCCCAGCAGGTCGTCGATGAGATCAACGCGCTGGGGCGACACGGCGAGGCGATTCAGGCCGACAGCGCCAGCGCGCAGGCGATTCAGGATGCGGTCACGCAGGCGGCGCGCGCTCTCGGCGGGCTGGATATTCTGGTCAATAACGCCGGGATTGCGCGCGGCGGCCCGCTGGAGTCCATGACCCTGGCGGACATCGACGCTCTGATCAACGTCAACATCCGCGGCGTGGTGATCGCCATTCAGGAAGCGCTGGTGCATATGTCGGACGGCGGACGCATCATCAACATTGGCAGCTGTCTGGCGAACCGCGTGGCGCAGCCGGGGATCGCCGTCTACTCGATGACCAAGTCTGCCCTTAACTCTCTCACCCGAGGTCTGGCCCGTGATTTAGGCCCGCGCGGCATTACCGTCAACCTGGTCCACCCCGGGCCGACCAACAGCGATATGAACCCGGAAGACGGCGAGCAGGCTGACTCTCAGCGTCAGCTTATTGCCCTGGGCCATTACGGCCAGCCGGAGGATATCGCAGCGGCAGTCACCTTCCTCGCCAGCCCGGCTGCGGGGCAAATTTCCGGCACCGGTCTGGATGTCGACGGCGGTCTGAACGCCTGATCGCAAATTTACTGTATGCCTCTGTCGCCCGGCAGAGGCCTGTTCGAGCCGCCTCGACGATTCGCGTTTTGCCGCTTTCTCGCGGTTATTCTCCGCTCTACAGTACCTCATTAGAAATTCGGAATTTATCTAATAGTCTTATTATTTCCTTATATTTTGTGTGGGCGTACAGTGGAGGTACGGATGAAGATTGTGTGGTCTAAAACAGCAGAGAAGCAGTTTTCTAAAATCGATCCTCGATATCAGAACCGCATTAAATTCAGGCTGGAGA
The DNA here is from genome assembly GCF_001037675.1 of Enterobacter sp. MGH119. Taxonomy (NCBI): domain Bacteria; kingdom Pseudomonadati; phylum Pseudomonadota; class Gammaproteobacteria; order Enterobacterales; family Enterobacteriaceae; genus Enterobacter; species Enterobacter sp. MGH119. Next base: position 2,004,833 of record NZ_KQ089929.1, read on the forward strand.
AGATGGACGATAAAACATCACCTGTCGCGGATATCAAGAAATTATCTTCTCCCGAAAACCACTACAGGTTGCGATTAGGTGATTACAGGGTCATTTACACCTTCGGAGACCCGCCGGGTGATATCTGCTACGTAGTGGCAGTAAAACGCCGGACAACCACTACCTACCTTCATGAGGAGCATACGGAATATGACTATTCAGTTCATCAAGGATGAAGAAGGAAAAAAACAGTATGTTGTCATACCCTACGGTGAATATTTTCGCATGCGTTTAGCCATGCTTGAGTACGATGACGATGATGAAAACGACTGGGAAGACATCCCTTACGAATCAGACATCTACGATAACGTAGGTTTACCGGGTGAAGTGTGCGACATCATGCATAACGAGAACGTCAGCCTACAGGCCGCCTGGCGCATTTTACGCGGCATGTCCCAGCAGGAGGTGGCGGAGAAGCTTGGCATCAGCCAGTCCGCCGTGTCACAGCTGGAAGCGCTGGACTCCCGACCGCAAAAGCGCACCCGCGAAAAGCTGGCGGCAATTTACGGCTGTAAACAGGAGCAGATTAGCCTCTATTTACCAAAAGAGGGTTAACAGCACTTCGCCCCGCCCTTGCCGCCGTAGCGGGCGTCCTGACGGTCGCGGAAAAATTCTTCGTAGGTCATGGGCGTCTGGTCCGGGTGGTTGACGCGCATATGCTCGACGTAGTTGTCGTAATCCGGCACGCCAATCATCATTTTAGCGGCCTGGCCCAGGTATTTACCTGCTTTGGAAAGGGTGTCGAACATAATCAGTTTCTCGTTTGTATTCCCCTCACCCTGACCCTCTCCCCAAAGGGGAGAGGGAACTTTAACACCCTCTCCCCTTTGGGGAGAGGGGTGGGGTGAGGGGGTTTGGTAATGTTAATGCGCCCCTTTCGCCTGGGTGACAATCTCGTCCAGGTTCTCAGGCATTGGCTCATACGGCGTCTCTTTCGCCGTCGGTTTGTCGACTTTCAACGCCGCCAGCGCGGTTTTCAGAGAATACAACGCCAGCACCACAACCACCACCATAAAGAAGATGGTCAGCCCGGCGTCCAGACGGTTGTTAAACACCAGCTGCGACAGCTGAGATTCGGTGTACTGTGCCGGGATCTTACCGCTGTCGATCATCGCCTGGAACTTGTTGGCGATCGCCAGGAAGCCCACCTTGTTGTCCGGGCTGAAGGCTTTCTGCCAGCCCGCGGTCAGGGTACAGATCAGCAGCCACGCCGTTGGCACCAGCGCCACCCATGCGTAACGCTGGCGCTTCATCTTGAACAGCACTACCGCGCAGAGCATCAGGGCCATGCCCGCCAGCATCTGGTTGGCGATACCGAACAGCGGCCACAGGGTGTTAATCCCGCCCAGCGGGTCGACCACGCCCTGATGCAGGAAGTAGCCCCACGCCAGCACGCACAGCGCTGTCGCCAGCAGGTTAGCCGGGAGTGAATCGGTACGTTTCAGGTTCGGGGAGATCACCCCCAGCAGATCCTGCAACATAAAGCGTGCCGCACGCGTACCGGCATCCACCGCCGTCAGAATAAACAGCGCCTCGAACAGAATGGCGAAGTGATACCAGAACGAGACATCCATCAGCCCGCCCAGCGCGCCGTGCAGGATGTAGGCCATGCCCACCGCCAGCGTTGGTGCCCCGCCTGCGCGGGAAATAATCGACTGCTCGCCGACCTCATTAGCGATATGCGTCAGCGTTTCAGGCGTAATCGCAAAACCCCAGCCGCTCACCACCTGCGCGGCGGAAGCGACCACGTCAACGGTGCCCGCCGGAGCCAGGACCGCCATCGGGCTGTTCATCGCGAAATACACGCCCGGGTCAATAATGCAGGCGGAGACCAGCGCCATAATCGCCACGAAGGACTCCATCAGCATGCCGCCGTAGCCAATCAGGCAGGCCTGATTCTCATTCGCCAGCATCTTCGGCGTGGTCCCGGAGGCAATCAGCGCGTGGAAGCCCGACACCGCCCCACAGGCGATGGTGATAAACAGGAACGGGAACAGGTTGCCGGTCCAGACCGGGCCGGTACCGTCGATAAATTTGGTCAGCGCAGGCATGGTCAGGGTCGGGCGCATAATCAGAATGCCGATCGCCAGCCCGACGATGGTGCCGATTTTCAGGAAGGTAGAGAGGTAGTCACGCGGGGCCAGCAGCAGCCATACCGGCAGCACCGCCGCCACGAAGCCGTAGCCTACCAGCATCCAGGTCAGCTGCACGCCGGTGAAGTCGAAGAACGGTGCCCAGGTCGGGCTTTCCGCCACCCAGCCGCCGGAGATAATGGCGAACACGAGGAATACCAGGCCAATCACCGACACTTCACCAATGCGCCCCGGACGCAGGTAGCGAATGTAGATCCCCATGAACAGCGCCAGCGGTATGGTGAAGGCGACGGTATAGGTTCCCCACGGGCTGTGGGTCAAGGCTTTCACCACGATCATCGCCAGCACCGCGAGGATGATCACCATGATCATAAAGGTCGCCACCAGCGCAATCACCCCGGCGGTTGCCCCCATCTCTTCTTTCACCAGCTCACCCAGCGAACGACCGTCGCGACGGGTGGAGACGAACAGCACCATGAAGTCCTGCACCGCGCCCGCCAGCACCACCCCCGCGAGGATCCAGATCATCCCCGGCAGGTAGCCCATCTGCGCGGCCAGTACCGGCCCCACCAGCGGGCCTGCCCCGGCAATCGCCGCGAAATGGTGACCGAACAGCACTTTTTTATCGGTCGGCACGTAGTCCAGACCGTCGTTGTGGCGCACGGCAGGCGTCATGCGCGTGCCGTCTACGCCCAGCACCGTCTTTGCGATATAGCGGCCATAAAAACGGTATGCGATCAGATAAATGCAGACGGAGGCGACGACGATCCACAGCGCGTTGATCTGCTCCCCCCGGTTGAGGGCGATATAGCCCAGGGCAAAGGCTCCCACCACGGAGAGCACCGCCCACGTAAGGTATTTCCCTGAGTTGTTCATAGTTGTTGTCCGTTGTTGTGAAACAGTGAGATGTTACATTTTGTTTCTAGAACAACGGGTAAAATTTAACAACTTTGAAACGCAATAATGCGTGGTCAAACCAGAGATTTACACCACAGTGTTAAGCCGATCACTTTCAGCTGAATGACTTACCCCAACACCATCGTACTCAACCGACAGGTACAGCACCGCCGTCCCTGCTCGTCGAACACCACGATCTCCCAGCTCTGGCTGGAACGGCCCAGATGCAGCGGCTGACACACGCCGCGTACCTTACCGTGTGAGACTGCGCGGTGGTGCGTGGCATTCAGTTCCGTACCCACCACGTTCTGCCCGTCACGGGTCATCAGAAAACCGGCCATCGAGCCCAGCGTTTCCGCCAGCGCCGCCGAGGCGCCGCCGTGCAGCAGGCCAAACGGCTGATGGGTGCGCGCATCCACCGGCATCTCCGCTTCCAGCGTATCGTCCCCGAGGCGGGTATAGACGATGCCAAGGTGCCCCACCATCGTATTCAGGCTGGTGGCGTTCAGCTCCTCGAGCGTTAAATGACGTTTCCAGATCATTACGCCCCCAGCGTGGAGCCGCCGTCCACCACGATATCCTGCAGGGTGATATGGCTGGCGGCATCGGATGCCAGGAACAGCACGGTCGCAGCAATCTCCTGCGGACGGGCAATTTTACCGAGCGGAATGCCGAGCTTGAATTGCTCGCCAAAGCCGCGAATGCGCCGCTGTTCCGCATCGTCGCTGGTCCACAGGGTGCGCTGCATGTCGGTATCCGTTGAACCCGGCGACACCAGGTTACAGCGTACGCCGCTGCCCGCCAGTTCCAGCCCGACGGTCAGCGCCAGGCTTTTCAGCGCCGCTTTCGACGCGCCGTAGGCGCTCATGCCGATGCGCGGCGTGTGCGCCGCGTCAGAGGCCACCGTCACAATCGCCCCACCCTGCTGACGACGGAACTGGCCCATCGTCTGCTGGAACAGGTTGAACGCGCCGCCGACGTTGACCGCAAAGGTCTGCTGCCAGTCCTCCTGCGAAAGCTGATCCGTCGCGCCCATACGCAGAATGCCCGCTGCGTTAACCAGCACGTCGAGCCGCTCAAGGCTGCTGAGCAAACGCCCGCAGACGTCACTCGCCTGCACCGCATCCGCCACGTCCAGCGTTTCGGTGGCAAACGGATATTCGCCGTGAGGGAAAGCCAGATCGAACCCGGTCACCTGCGCCCCGGCCTCCACAAATGCCAGCGCGGTCGCATAGCCAATGCCCTTACCCGCGCCCGTCACCCAGACGGTTTTACCGGTAAAATCAAAAGCCATCACTTCACCTCGCGGGAGAGCAGCGCCCACCAGGCATCGAGGGTCGGATTTTTCGCCAGCATCACGAAGTCGATGTCGCCGTGCGCTTTGCGCCAGCGGGCGGCGAGCGCCATCATCCGTACTGAATCCAGACCGTAGTCGATCAGGTTTTCGTCATCCATCGGCTCGTCGGACTCGTCCAGCAGCGGCAGGATCAGCTCACGCAGCGCGGCTTTCGTTGCCGGAACGGACGGCAGCAGCTCGTCGGTCATCACCACGCGGCCAGAACGTCCTGCCACGTATTTCAGCGACATCAGGTGCTCGTCGCGGGTGAAGTCCGCCAGCGCGTCGGCGATAAAGAACGGTTTGATGTCGCGCATAAAGGCGTCGGTGGCGGTGGTCATGCAGCCGATGTGGGCGTATACGCCGGTGATCAAAAGCTGGTTGCGCCCGGTCTCTTTCAGCATCTGCTCCAGCGGCGAGCGGTGAAACGCGCTGTAGCGCCACTTCACCAGCACGGTGTCCGCTTCATCCGGGGTCAGCTCGGCGACGATGCGCTGCTGCTCCGGCGAACGGGTCAGGCCCGGCCCCCACATGTCGTTCAGCAGGGCACGGTCTTCATCGCTCTGATCTTTCGGCTGCGCGGTGTAGTACACCGGAATATTGTGCTCTTTGCAGTACGCGCGCAGTTTAGCGATGTTCGCCACTACCTGCTGCATCATATCGCTATTTTCGCCCCAGAAGTTCAGGAAGTACTCCTGCATATCGTGGATCAGCAGCGCGGCGCGCTCCGGTTCAAATGCCCAGTTCACTTTACTGGTCGGCAGTTCGGCGGCGGTTGGCAGCGCGTATGCGGTTAATTTTGGAATGGCCATTCTCTGTTCCTCAGCCCCGGGCGCGTTCAGCAAGCCACAGGCGCAACTGTTTCTTATCAACTTTGCCGACCGGCGTGAGCGGAAGCGCATCCACGCTCTCCACGCGGTCCGGCAGCTTAAATTCGGCAACGCCCTGCTCGCGCAGGAAGCGGCGCACCTCCACCGCGCGCAGGGGCTGTTTCACCACCAGGTACGCGCAGCTTTTTTCGCCCAGCAGGCTGTCCTCCATGCTCACCAGCGCGGCGTGGATCACCGCGTCGTGGCGCAGCAGCAGGTTTTCGATCTCTTCGGCGGCGATCTTCTCGCCACCGCGGTTGATCTGATCTTTCTCGCGCCCCTGCACGGTGATGTAACCCTGCTCGTCGATGGCGATCAGATCGCCCGAGCAGTAGAAACCGTTGGCATCAAAGGCGCTGGCGTTGTGTTCCGGGCTGTTGAAATAGCCGCGGAAGGTATACGGGCCGCGCGTCATCAGACGCCCGACTTCCCCGCGCGGCAGCGGGTTGCCGTCCTCATCCGCCACCCACACTTCATCGTCCGGGCACATCGGGCGGCCCTGGGTATTGATGATGCGCTCCGGCGCATCGTCGAGGGCGGTGTAGTTCACCAGCCCTTCCGCCATGCCAAACACCTGCTGAAGCTGGCAGCCAATTTCCGCCGGAATGCGCGCCGCAAGCGTGGCGGAGAGACGTGCGCCGCCTACCTGGAGCAGTTCGAGGGATTTCAGCTGGGCGTTCCCCGCGCCGTCGGCAATCGCCTGCAACCACAGGCTGACCGCGGGCGGCACCAGCGAGGTGACGTTGATCTGATGCTGCTCAATCAGCGGGAAGCAGAGCGTGGCGCTCGGATCGTTCGCCAGCACCACGCAGCCGCCCGCCTTGAAAACGCCTAACGATCCCGGCGAACTCATGGCGTAGTTGTGCGCCGCGGGAAGCGCGTTCAGATAGCGGGTGTGCGCAGTGATACCGCAGATTTCGTTGCTGCGGCGAATGCTGTAGTCGTAATCGTTGTGCGTACGCGGGATCAGCTTCGGCGTGCCGGTGCTGCCGCCGGAGAGCTGGAAGAACGCCACTTCGTCTGCGGGCGTCGGGTTCGGGATGAAGTTGTCCGCCGGGCGTGAAATCGCCGCCTCCAGCGCGTGTTCGCCCTTATCGCCGCGTAGCAGCACAACGCGAACCGAGCGGTGAGCGTCCACAAAGGTATTGAGAAAATCATCGCCCGAGAACAGCGCGTGGTCGCGATCGGCAATCAGCACGGCGGGTTTGATCTGCTCCGCGTAGGCGTTGAGTTCACTGCGCTGATGGCTAAAGAGCGCGTTGACCGGCGCGACGCCGATTTGCAGTAGCGCGAAGAAGGTGATGTAGAACTCGGCCACGTTGCCGAGCTGCACCAGCGCGGTCTCGCCGCGATGCAGCCCCTGCGCCTGAAGGGCGGACGCCAGATTCGTCACCGCCTGATTAAACGCGCGGTAGGTAATGCGGCGATCGCCGTCAATTATCGCGACCGCATCGCTGTCCGCATGGTCCGTCAGGATGTGGGTCAGCGGCAGATCCTGCCAGTAGCCTTTTTCACGGTAGCGCCGGGCAAAATCCTCAGGCCAGCGGGTAAAAGGGATGGTCATGAGTATTCCTTAGTGCAAACCAAACACGTTGAGCATGGTGGAGAGCTTCACGCCCGTCTCGCGCCACTCGCCCACCGGGGAGGAAGCAGGCACAATGCCCGCGCCGGCAAACAGGCGAACGGTATTTTGATGCAGCCGCGCGCAGCGGATAGTTACCACCCACTCGCCGTTACCTTCGCTGTCGCACCAGCCAACGATGCCGCCGAACAGTTCGCGGTCGAAGGGCTCCAGCTCGGCAATGAGTTCTTTTGCCGCCTGATGCGGGAAACCGCTCAGGGCCGGGGTCGGGTGCAGCAGGCAGGCCAGCGTCAGGGCGTTCTCGTTTTCACGCGCGTCACCCTCAACCGGCGTGGCCAGATGCCACAGCGTTGGGGTGGTAATGAGCTGCGGGGAAGCCGGCATGCTCAGATGATGGCTGCGCGGTTCCAGAATGGTTTTCATCGCCTGGGTTACCAGGTCGTGCTCGTGACGGTCTTTTTCGGAGGCCAGCAGCTTAGTGCCCGCTTCGCGATCCAGCACATCGTCCGGCTGACGGCGCGCAGAGCCCGCCAGCGGCAGCGAACTAAAGTGCGCGCCCTCTTTACGCAGCAGCAGTTCCGGGCTGGCGCCCAGCAGCACGCCGCCGTCTTCCAGCGGTACGTGGAAGTTAAAGCTCGCCGGGTTCTGGGCGATAAGACGCTCCATCAGCGCGCTGCTATCAATCTGTTTGTCGGTGGCAATATCAATCAGGCGCGACAGCACCACCTTATTCACCTGCGGCGTGGCGGTGAGCGACGCGGCGCGGGCCACCATCTCCTCGAAAATCGGCTGCGGCGGGATCTCGGTGCGTTGTTGCACGTTCAGCGTCTGCGCGCCGGAGGCGTAGCGTGCGGACTGCTGACGCGCCGGGCGGGAGAAGGTTTGCCAGCGTTGCGGAATAAACAGCGATGACGGTTTGCGGGTATCGAAGGGGATCGCCCCTACCATCACCGGATGGGCAATGCCGCTGTTTTTCGCATTCCGGAAAGCCTGAGCTAATTTCTGCTGAAAGGGACCCGCCGGATCGTCACCGCCGACGGCGGGTTCAGAAAAACGGGCAAAACAGCCGGACGTGGTAAAACTGCGGTAAGGCGACATAAAGAAAAAGCTATCTGCTTGCAGCGTAGTCGCGGTGTGCTGAACTTCCTCAGCCAGGGACGTGTCCATATCATCCTCCTTAAAATGATAAAAGAAGCAATAATGATTATCATTTATATTTTCGTCGGCTAACCTAATCCCACATCGCCCCGCTGTCAACCGTCGGGCAAATAACTTGTGCGACAAACGCTTGCATCCCTTCCCTACAGCCCTGAAAATGAGAAGCATTATCTTCAATAAAATCAGGATGCCGCTCTGTGAAAATCGCTGCCGTTTGCCGCAATGCCCTTCTTTTAACAGGACTTTTTGTTTTAGGACTAACCTCAGCCGCCGCCGACGACTGGCCGCGCCAGGTCTCCGACAGCCGCGGCGTTCACACGCTTGAGAGCAAACCGACGCGCATTGTCTCCACCAGCGTGACCTTAACCGGCTCCCTGCTGGCCATTGACGCGCCGGTCATTGCCAGCGGAGCGACCACGCCGAACAACCGCGTGGCGGATGCGCAGGGCTTTTTACGTCAGTGGGGCGATATCGCGAAGCAGCGTAAGGTTGCCCGGCTGTACATCGGCGAGCCGAGCGCCGAAGCGGTCGCGGCCCAGATGCCGGACCTGATTTTGATCAGCGCCACAGGCGGGGATTCCGCGCTTGCGCTCTACGAGCAGCTTTCCGCCATCGCGCCGACGCTTATCATCAATTACGACGACAAAAGCTGGCAGGAACTGCTGACCCAGCTGGGGACGATCACCGGGCAGGAGACACAGGCCGCAGAGCGCATCGCTGCCTTCGATAAACAGCTCGCCCAGGTGAAGCAGCAGATGAAGCTGCCGCCACAGCCGGTGAACGCCATCGTTTACACCGCCGCGGCACACACGGCGAACCTGTGGACGACAGACTCCGCGCAGGGCAAGCTGCTGCACCAGCTGGGCTTTACGCTGGCGGACCTGCCTGCCGGTTTGCAGACCTCAACAAGCCAGGGCAAGCGCCACGACATTATTCAGCTGGGTGGAGAAAATCTGGCGACGGGGCTGAACGGCGAAGGGCTGTTCGTGTTTGCCGGCGACCAGAAAGACGTGAATGCGATTTACGCCAATCCGCTGCTGGCGCATCTGCCGTCGGTGAAGAACAAGCGCGTCTGGGCGCTGGGAACGGAGACGTTCCGCCTGGATTATTACAGCGCGATGCTGGTGTTAGACAGATTGAATGCGTTGTTTAAGTAGGCATTTTTCCTCCCTCTCCCCGTGGGAGAGGGCCGGGGTGAGGGCATCAGGCCGCACCGTCGTTCAACGCAACCTCCTGCCTGAACCGCCGCAATTCCACCAGCGTCACCAGTAAGATCGCGCCAATCATCGCTAACACAAACCCGCTGCTGCTCGCCGACGCCACCGGGGTCATTATCGCCCCCATCCCGCCGAGGATCGCCGCGCCAATTGCATCGCCCGTCACGTTCTGCGCGGTCCACAGGCCGTTAATGCGCCCGAGCATCCCTTCCGGCGTCTGGGTCTGGATCAGGGTGTACTGTAAAAGCGAGCTGACCGCGCTCAGCCAGCCAAAAATCACCAGACACATCACCCCCAGCGCCCACACCGGCATCAGGCTGAAGAAACCAATCGCGATAAACGAGGCCAGCGTCGCCACCAGCATGATCAGCCCCGGTCTCGCGCTCTGCGCCAGGTTGCCGCTGGTCAGCGCCCCACACGCGGCGCCGAGCGGAATGGCGGCGTACAGCACGCCAATCTCTGAGGCGCTCATCTGCCACTCGCCCGCCAGCGCCGGGTACAGCACGCGCACGGCGCTCGCCATCGTCAGCAGGCCGCCGAGCAGCGCAATGCCGCCAATCAACGGGTTGCTGAACAGAAAACGAATCGCGGCCATCAGGGACTTCAGCGGATGCTCGCGCGGCTGCGGCGGCGGTGGCAGGAGCGGCAGACGCAGCAGCGTCAGGGTGGTGATAAAGGTTCCGGCTGCGGCAAGGCCGTAGTTCCACGCCACGTTGCCGGTCGCCAGCAGCAGACCGCCGACCATCGGCGAAATCACCGAGCCGAGGCGCACGGTGAGCATGGTGATCGCCCCCGCCTGCATCAGGTTTTCGCGCCCGACCAGCGCGGGCGTGGCCGCCAGCAGCGCCGTCACGCCTAACGAGGCAAAAAAGCCGTCCCACAGGCCCAGGGCATAAATCACCATCAGCGACGGCTCCGGCAGCATGGCGTTCAGACACAGCCCGACAAAGCCCACCCCGCAGGTACCGCGCGCCAGCAGGATAAGCTTTTTACGCTCGTAGCGGTCCGCCAGCACGCCGCCCACCATCAGGCCGATAAACATCGCCCCGCCGGTTAAGGTGACGGATAACCCTACCAGCCAGCTGGAGTGAGTCATGGTCTGGATTTGCACCGGCACGGCCACACCAAGCAGACCGAGGGACAAAATGGAGATAAAGCGAGCGATAAAAACGGCGCGATACGCCGGGTGTGTTTTGAGCAGGCTGAGGTTAAGCAGCCAGGATTTTTGATTCATGACAAAGCCTTGAGTCTATTTCTACCCATTCCATGGGCGCACATGCTAACATAGCCAAATAAGATAGATAACGATAATCACTATCATTATCAAATCATGGATGTTGCTATGTCGTTTTCCTCTTCTGCGGTGCGCGCCCTTGCCGTGCCCGTTTTATTGCTACTGCTAATCCTTGCGATTGCACTCAGCCTGCTGGTCGGCGCAAAACCGCTGCCCGCGTCCGTTATTGTCGATGCGCTATCCGGTACCTGTCAGAGCGCCGACTGCACCATCGTGCTCGACGCTCGCCTGCCCCGCACCCTTGCCGGCCTGCTGGCCGGTGGTGCGCTCGGCCTTGCCGGTGCCCTGATGCAAACCCTCACCCGCAACCCGCTGGCGGACCCTGGCATTCTCGGCGTGAACTCTGGTGCCAGCTTCGCCATTGTGCTCGGCGCGGCGCTGTTTGGTTTCACCTCTCCGTCTGAACAGCTGGTGATGGCCTTCTGCGGCGCGCTGGCCGCCTCGCTGGTGGTGGCGTTTACCGGCAGCCAGGGCGGCGGACAGCTCAGCCCGGTACGCTTAACGCTGGCGGGCGTAGCGCTCGCGGCGGTACTGGAAGGCTTGTCCAACGGCATCGCCCTGCTCAACCCGGACGTGTATGACCAGCTGCGCTTCTGGCAGGCGGGTTCGCTGGATATTCGTACCCTTGAAACCTTAAAAGTGGTGGTGATCCCGGCGAGCGTCGCTGCCGCCGTGGCGCTCTGTTTAAGCCGGGCGCTGAACAGCCTGAGCCTCGGCAGTGACACCGCGACCGCCCTCGGCAACCGCGTGGCGCGTACGCAGCTGACGGGCCTGCTTGCCATCACCGTGCTGTGCGGCAGCGCGACCGCCGTGGTCGGCCCGATTGCCTTTATCGGCCTGATGATGCCGCACATGGCGCGCTGGCTGGTGGGGGCGGATCACCGCTGGTCGCTGCCGGTCACGCTGCTGGCGACCCCTGCCCTGCTGCTGTTTGCCGACGTGCTGGGCCGCCTGCTGGTGCCGGGCGAACTGCGTGTCTCGGTGGTCAGCGCCTTTATCGGCGCGCCGGTGCTGATCTTCCTGGTACGACGCAGACGCGGGGGTAGCGCATGATGGCCCCGTCCCGTCGTTTACTCACCAGCGTCGCCCTGCTGGTCGTCGCCAGTCTGCTGCTGGCGGTCTGGAGCCTGCAAAGCGGTGCCGTAACGCTTGATTTCGCGCAGGTCTTTCACGCTCTCACCGGCAGCGCGCCGCGTAACATCACCATGGTGGTCACCGAATGGCGACTGCCGCGCGTGGCAATGGCGATCCTGGTTGGCGCGGCGCTTGGCGTCAGCGGCGCGATATTCCAGTCGCTGATGCGTAACCCCCTCGGCAGCCCGGACGTGATGGGCCTGAATACCGGCGCGTGGAGCGGCGTGCTGGTGGCGATGGTGCTGTTCGGGCAGCATCTCACGGCCATTACCTTTACGGCGATGGCGGGCGGCATTCTCACCTCCCTGCTTATCTGGGCCCTGGCCTGGCGCAACGGCATCGACACCTTCCGCCTGATCATCATCGGGATCGGCATCCGCGCGATGCTGATGGCGTTTAACACCTGGCTTCTGCTACAGGCGTCGCTGGAAACCGCACTCTCCGCCGGGCTGTGGTACGCCGGTTCCCTCAACGGTCTGACGTGGGTAAAAACCTGGCCCGCCGCGCCGCTGATTATCCTGATGTTTATCGGCGCGTTGCTGCTGGTCAGGCGCATGCGGCTGCTGGAGATGGGCGACGACAGCGCCTGCGCGCTGGGCGTGAGCGTAGAGCGCTCGCGCCTGATGCTGATGCTGGTGGCGGTCTTGCTGACCGCAGCGTCTACCGCCATCGCCGGGCCGATCTCGTTTATTGCCCTTGTCGCGCCGCATATCGCGCGGCGACTTAGCGGCACCGCGCGCTGGGGATTAACCCAGGCGGCGCTGTGCGGTGCAGTATTACTGCTGGCCGCCGATCTCTGCGCCCAGCGGCTGTTTACGCCTTATCAACTGCCGGTGGGCGTGGTGACCGTCAGCCTCGGCGGGATTTACCTCATCGTCTTGCTCGTTCAGGAGTCACGCAAGAAATGACAGATTCAACCACCCGCTTGCGCGGCGAAAACTTGACCCTCGGCTACGGCAAAAAAATCATTGCCCGGGACTTATCCGTCGCCATTCCGGACGGCCACTTCACCGCCATTATCGGGCCAAACGGCTGCGGCAAATCAACATTGCTGCGCACGCTGAGCCGCCTGATGTCGCCGGTTGAGGGTAGCGTGTTCCTCGACGGGGAACAGATCCAGCGCTTCGCCAGCAAAGAGGTGGCGCGCCGAATTGGTCTGCTGGCGCAAAACGCCACCACGCCGGGGGATATTACCGTGCAGGAGCTGGTCTCCCGCGGGCGCTATCCGCACCAGCCGCTGTTTACCCGCTGGCGCAAGGAGGACGACGAGGCCGTGAAGCGCGCGATGCAGGCGACGGGCATCACCGAGCTGGCCCAGCAAAGCGTCGATACCCTCTCCGGCGGACAGCGCCAGCGCGCGTGGATCGCAATGGTGCTGGCGCAGGAAACCTCGATCATGCTGCTGGACGAGCCGACGACCTGGCTGGATATCAGCCATCAGATTGACCTGCTGGAGCTGCTGAGCGAGCTGAACCGTACGCAGGGGTACACCCTGGCGGCGGTGTTGCACGACTTAAACCAGGCGTGCCGCTACGCGACGCATCTGATTGCGCTGCGCGACGGCGAGATTGTGGCGCAGGGCGCGCCGAAGGAGATTGTGACGCCAGAGCTGATCGCGCGGATCTACGGCATGCGCTGCATGATTATTGACGATCCGGTGGCGGGTACGCCGTTGGTGGTGCCGCTTGGAAAACGTGCGGTCTGATGCCCTCACCCCGGCCCTCTCCCACAGGGAGAGGGAGCAAACCATCCCCTCTCCCCGTGGGAGAGGGTTAGGGTGAGGGGCATTTGCACTATCCTAAAATTTCCTTCAGTACCGGCCCAATTTTCTCAAACGCCTGCGGTGAAATAATATCCACGTGAGCGCAGTCCTGGCTGTAGACCTCCAGCTCGCCCACCCACGGCGCCCACGCGGCCTGAGGATCCAGGGTTCGCGTTCGCTCGGCGACAAACAGCGTCGCTTTACCGTCAAAGCGCGCGCTGTGCGCGGTGGTGAGCAGCCGCACCGCGTCGGCGTAGTTGCCCTCAATGGCGTTAAACAGCTCGCTGGAGCCCTGCCCCTGCTGGGCGGCGATAAACGCCTGACGCTCGCGCTCAATTTCCGCCAGCACCTCCGGGTCGAGACCGTTGGCCTCTTTCTCCGCCCAGTTCTGGGTTTCCGGCGGCCAGGTATCCAGCAGGCCGAGGAACGCCACCGCTTCACCCTGCTCGCGCAGGCGGGCCGCAATGCCCTGCGCCAGCGTGCCGCCGAGGGAATAGCCGAACAGGTAATACGGCCCCTGCGGCTGCTGCTTACGCAACGTGTTCAGATGATGTTCGATCACCCCATCGAGATCCGCGCACTGCTGCATCGGGCCGTTTGGCCGCGGCGACTGAATGCCGACGATGGACCAGCGCGGGCTGAGGTAGCGCGCCAGGACGCTAAACTGCCAGGCAAAGCCGGACGCCGGATGGAAGCAGAACAGCGTCGGGCCGTTGCTTTCACGCAGCGGCAGAAGGGTTTCATACCCCAGACGCTGCGCCTGCTCGTCGCTCATCTGCGAGTCCAGCAGGGCGCTAAGCTTGCTTACCGTCGAGGCGACCATAATCTGCCCCGGCGTGACCTTACGGCTGAACGCACGGCTGAGCTGAGCCGCGAGGCGCATCGCCAGCAGCGAGTGGCCGCCGAGGGCAAAGAAATCGGCCTCGATATCGTTCACCGCGCAGCCCAGCAGGGAAGAAAACGCCTGCGCCACGGCCACTTCGGTTTGCGTCTCAGGTGCGCGACCGGAAGTTCTGCTGGTCAGCTCCGGCAGCGGCAGCGCCTTGCGATCCAGCTTGCCGTTGGCGCTTAACGGCAGCGCGCTGATTTGCAGCAGCACCACCGGCACCATATGCGGTGGCAGCTGGGCTTTGAGTGATGCAAGCAGCGCGTCGCGATCCAGCGGTAAGCCGGATTCGGAAACCACGTACCCCACCAGCTGTCGGGCATCGCCACCCGTGGCTGCCGCCTGGTTGAACACGCAGGCGTGCGCCACGGCCTGGGCCACATCCGGCAGCGCAAGCATGGCCCGGTCGATTTCACCCAGCTCGATGCGCTGGCCGCGAATTTTCAGCTGGTCGTCGCTGCGGCCCAGATATTCCACCGCGCCGTTATCCAGCCAGCGGGCAACGTCACCGGTGCGGTACATCCGCTCGCCCGGCGCGAACGGGTCGGCGATAAAGCGGCTGGCGGTAAGGTCGGGGCGTCCCAGATACCCCTGCGCCAGCTGGATGCCGGTGAGATACAGATCCCCCGCCACGCCGAACGGTACCGGGCGCATCATCGCATCCAGAATGCGCAGCCCCGTATTCCATACCGGGAAACCGATCGGCACGCTGTTGCCCTCCACCGCCGCCAGCTCGGGGCCGTACGCCGGATACCAGCTGACGTCCACCGCTGCTTCGGTCGGGCCATAGAGGTTGTGCAGCGGCGCATGGGTGAGCAGTTCCCACTCGCGACACAGCGCAGTCGGCAACGCCTCGCCGCTACAGAACACCTGCTTCAGCGTCCTGCAACAGTGGGCGTTTTCCGGCGTCAGCGAGGCGACGAACGCCGCCAGCATCGACGGCACGAAGTGGGTGGTGGTTACGCCATATTCTGCGAAGAAGCTCTGCATCGCCTGCGGATCGCGGTGCGCGTCCGGCTCCGCCATCACCAGCTTTGCCCCGGCGATAAACGGCCACCAGAACTCCCACACCGACACGTCAAAGCTGCACGGGGTTTTCTGCGCCACCACGTCATGCGCCGTCAGTGGATAATGATCCTGCATCCACTTCAGGCGGTTAACGATGGCGGTATGGCCGACCATCACCCCTTTTGGACGTCCCGTAGAACCGGAGGTAAAGATGATGTACGCGGTTTGCTCCGGCTTCGCCAGGCGCAGCGGTTCAGCACCCGAGGTCGGTAATAGTGTGTTGTAACTAAACGTCTCGACGGAGAGATCGCTAAAGCGCGGAAGCTGCTCGTCGGTGGTAATGAGCAGCGACGGCTTCGCGTCCTCCAGCATCATCCGCAGACGGTCATCCGGGTAACCGGTATCCAGCGGCAGCCAGGCGGCGCCAGCTTCAACAATCCCGTGCAGCGCCAGGGTCAGGAACACCGAGCGCGGGAGCGCCACCGCCACGCTGTCGCCCGGCTTCACGCCGCGCGCGCGCAGCAGGTTTGCCAGCGCGACCACCTGCTCGCGCATCTGGCGGTAGTTCAGTTCAGTATGGGCATCCGCCAGCGCGGGGGCGTCCGGCGTTTTGCTCGCCTGCTCCGCGACCAGATCCGCCAGCGTGGTGGACGGCAGCGCCAGCCCGGTATCGTTGATGCGCGCCAGCCGGGCATACTCCTGCTCTGATACGGTTTCCACGTCGCCACAGCGCAGGTCCGGGTTGGCGGCAAACTGCGTCAGCATTGCGTTCAGCCGCGCCGCGTGACCCTTTAGCGTCGCCTCGTCGTAACGCTGCCCGTTGGCGAGGATCTCAATGCTCAGTCCGCCCTGCTCGTCCGGGAACAGCGCAAGCTCCAGATCGTTCACCGGGCCGGTCGCCAGCGTGTGGGTAATGGCCTCCACGCCGTCGATATCCAGCTGATAATCGAACACCTTGACGTTCAGCACCGGACCAAACAGGGCTTCATCGCCTGCGGCACGTCCGCTGTCGCGCACGATCTGTTCGGCGTCGTAACGCTGATGGCGACGCATCTTTTTCAGCTGGTTCGCCAGGCGCAGCGCCAGTTCCGGCAGGCTCTCGTGCGGGCGAATATTCACCGCCAGCGGCAGGACGTTGAGCACCGGTCCGGTCGCGGTCAGCGCGGCGGAGCCCATGCGGCGCATAAAGATAAACCCGGCGGCGTAGTCCAGCCGTCCGGTCAGGCGGCCCAGCCACAGCACCACCAGCGCAAGCGCCAGATCGGTACGCTGCGCCTGGCCTGCCATCTGTGCAAGCTGGCTGAAAGCACGTCCGTCCATCGCCATTTTCAGGCGCAGGATGTCGGTGGTGGCGGCGTGTCCAGGCAGGGGCGCGGAAGAGAGCGAGACCGGAGAAGGAAGCTGTTGGCGCTGTTCGGCCCAGAAAGCACCGTCGCGCTGATACGCCTCACTGTCGCGATAGCGCTGATACTCCTCCACCACCTCGGCGAAAGGGGTAAACGGGGAGGCGGGCGCGGGTTTCCCTTTCTGCCACGCAGCGTAAATGGCGGCGATCTGACGCGTAATGGCCGGGAAACTGAAGCCATCTACCACCAGATGATGATACCGCTGATACCAGTACCAGTGGCTTTCTCCCACTTGAATCAGCTGGTGAAACGCCAGCGGCTGACCGCTGTCGACGCGCAGGTTCTGCTTGAGATCGGCCTCCATCAGCGCCACGGCGGCGTCGTGGGAGTCAACGCGCACGATGGACGGCTCCGGCAGGAGCATGGCCTCATCGATCCACTGCCACACCTCACCGTGATCTTCGGCAAAACGCATCCGCAGGGTGTCGGCCTGCATCATGCCTTCAGCGATGGCTTTTGCCAGCAATGGCGCATCGATAGCGCCTTTCAGTTCGGTATAGTGCGCGACGCTCCAGGCGTTTGGCAGGGAGGAAAGCTGCTCTGCCATCCAAATCCCCGGCTGGGCGGCGACAAGAGGGAGACGGTTCATGCGCTCTCCCCCGCAAAATAATACGGCTCAAGCGTCTGCCACTGTTCCGCCAGCCACTGCTGGCACGCCTCCTGAGATTGCGGTTCGCAGACCACGCGCCAGCCCGCGGGCAACTCGCACTGCTGCGGCCACAGGCTGTACTGCCCCTGGTCATTTTGCAAAATGGCGAACTGTCCCTGCGGATTATCGAAAGGATTGCTGAATTCCATACAGACTCCGTTATTGAATAAGCGGCTGCCAGAGGGTCATCAGCCCCTGCGTCAGCCCACCGCGCCAGCAAAGCGCATCGTGTCCGCCGTCAACCTGACGCCAGAAAACCGGTTGCTGAGTGTGTAGTTCGGCGAGGATCGCCTGGTTTGCGCGCAAAATAAGCGGCTCGTTGCGCCCGGCCTCAAGGACGATGCGCAGCCCGCGAGCGGTTTTTTCACCCGCTTTGAGTTGTTCGATGAGCAGCCCGTCCTGCTGCGCGCCGCGGTGCGGCCACCAGTAGGATCCGGACTGGCTGAGGATGCAGCCAAAACGCTGCGGCCAGTTGAGGCCCGCATAGAGGGAAGAGAGTCCGCCGAAGCTCTGACCCGCCACCACGGTATGGTCGGCGCGGTCGCTGAACGGGGCCATGCTTTTCACTTGCGGGAGAAGTTCTTCCTGCACTGCCAGCCAGAAATCAGGGTTGCACGGCAGCTCGCGGCTGCGGTGTGCGGTGTCAATGACGTCAATTAAGACATAAACCGCAGGCGGCAGTTTGCCTTCATGGGTGAGCGACGCCAGAGCAGGCCAGACGGGCATGCTTTCGGCCCAGAACTGCCCGTCAAGGAGCACCGCCAGCGGGCGCTCGGGGCTTTCATCCCCGGTGGTAAAAATCCACACGCGACGACGGTTCTTCAGACGCGCGCTGTGCCAATCAATACAGACAGGCTTATTGTAAGGGGTATCGGGATGGTTCCAGCCGGGCTGTACGGGCGCCTCCGGCATCTCCAGCGCCGAGACGGCGTGCCCGCGCCCGCCGCGCCAGCTTTGCGGATTCAGCGGGTCGGACACCGCGTGCGGCAACAGTTTACGCCAGCCTTCGCGCAGCGCCATGCGGTCCGGCTGCTCGCCTTCAAACACTGCATCGGCAAAATCGTTTTCGTTATCGGAGGGGATAAAACAGTAGCTGCCGCGCCATTCGGGGCTGAACTCGCCCTGCCACTGCCAGACGTCGGTATCCGGGACACGTTCAAGGGATTGCGGACGGGCATTTTGATGGTGATCGGTCACGCCGGTGACGTAGAGCCAGACGCGTTTCACCGTCGAGGTTTTCTGCGTTCCCGCCGGGTCCCGCCACCAGAATGTCACGCGATAGTTTTCCTGATGACGTTCCCGTTCCGGCCCGTTTTTCGCCTGCCACCACGCTTCACTTCCGGTTGTTAACACCGTCACCCTTATAACCCCATGTTTAACAGTCTTTTTTGTTTCAGAGCAAATTTTATTGATAATATTATTGATAACTATTTGCATTTGCAATAGCGTAATGCCCGCGCTGTGGGAAGCGCGCTCATTAAATAACCATAAAAGCGGGACGTACAATGAATAAGAAGATTCACTCTCTGGCCTTGCTGGTCAATTTAGGGATTTATGGTGTCGCGCTGCCCGCCATGGCAGACGACAACACCGCCTCCGCGCAGCACGAAGACACCATGGTGATCACTGCCGCCGAGCAGAATTTGCAGGCGCCGGGCGTGTCGACCATCACCGCCGATGAGATCCGCAAAAACCCGCCAGCGCGCGACGTGGCGGAAATCATCCGCACCATGCCGGGCGTTAACCTGACCGGCAACTCCACCAGCGGCCAGCGCGGGAACAACCGTCAGATTGACATTCGCGGCATGGGCCCGGAAAACACCCTGATCCTGATCGACGGCAAGCCGGTCACCAGCCGCAACTCCATCCGTCTGGGCTGGCGCGGCGAGCGTGATACCCGCGGCGATACCGGCTGGGTCCCGCCGGAGATGATCGAGCGCATCGAAGTGATCCGTGGCCCGGCTGCTGCCCGCTACGGTAATGGTGCGGCGGGCGGCGTGGTGAACATCATCACCAAAAAATTTGACGACCAGTGGCACGGCTCCTGGAACACCTACCTGAACGCGCCAGAGCATAAAGACGAAGGTTCCACCAAACGCACCAACTTCAGCCTGAGCGGCCCGCTGGGCGGGGATTTCAGCTTTCGCATGTACGGTAACCTGGATAAAACCCAGGCCGACGCGTGGGATATCAACCAGGGTCACCAGTCTGACCGCACGGGCGCTTACGCCAACACCCTGCCCGCAGGCCGTGAAGGTGTGGAAAATAAAGACATCAACGGCGTGGTGCGCTGGGACTTCGCGCCGATGCAGTCGCTGGAGTTTGAAGCGGGCTACAGCCGCCAGAACAACCTGTATGCGGGCGACACGCAGAACACCAACAACGACAACGCGCTGGTGAAGAAGAACTACGGTAAAGAGACTAACCGTATCTATCGTCAGAACTTCGCCGTGACCTGGAACGGCGGCTGGGATAACGGCATCACCACCAGCAACTGGGCGCAGTACGAGCACACCCGCAACTCTCGTCTGGGTGAAGGGTTGGCGGGCGGTCTGGAAGGCCTGTTCAATAGCAATAAATTCACCGATACCGATCTGGCCGACGTGATGCTGCACAGCGAAATCAACCTGCCGATTGATTTCATTGTGAACCAGAACCTGACGCTCGGCACCGAGTGGAACCAGCAGCGCATGAAGGACTCAACCTCCTTTACACAAACCCAGCAGGGGGGCACCATCCCGGGCATGAGCGAAGATCGTAGCCCGTACACGTCAGCGGAGATCTTCTCCCTGTTTGCCGAAAACAACATGGAGCTGACCGACAGCACCATGCTGACCCCTGCCCTGCGCTTCGACCACCATACTATTGTGGGTAATAACTGGAGCCCGTCCCTGAACCTGTCGCAAGGTCTGGGGGATGACTTCACCCTGAAGATGGGCATCGCGCGCGCCTATAAAGCGCCAAGCCTCTATCAGACCAACCCGAACTACCTGCTGTACAGTAAAGGCCAGGGCTGCTACGCCAGCTCCGACGGCGTGGGCTGCTACATGATGGGTAACGACGATCTGAAAGCGGAAACCAGTATCAACAAAGAGATTGGCCTGGAGTGGAAACGCGACGGCTGGCTGGCTGGCGTGACCTGGTTCCGCAACGACTATCGCAACAAGATTGAAGCGGGCTACGCGCCGATTGGCCAGACGTCCACCGGCAAAGTCACCACCGACATCTACCAGTGGGAAAACGTGCCGAAGGCGGTAGTGGAAGGTCTGGAAGGCTCCCTGAACGTGCCGGTCAGCGACACCATCAACTGGACCAACAACATCACCTACATGCTGCAAAGTAAGAACAAGGAGACCGGCGATCGTCTGTCGATCATCCCGGAGTATACGCTGAACTCTACCCTGAGCTGGCAGGTACGTCAGGATGTCTCATTGCAGTCGACCTTCACCTGGTACGGCAAGCAGCAGCCGAAGAAGTACAACTACAAAGGTCAGCCGGTGACCGGGTCTGAGAAAGACGAAGTCAGCCCCTACAGCATCGTTGGCCTGAGCGCGACCTGGGACGTGACCAAAAACGTCAGCCTGACCGGCGGCGTGGACAACGTCTTCGACAAGCGCCAGTGGCGCGCGGGTAACGCCCAGACCACAGGTAATACCACGACGGGTGCGTATATGTACGGCGCGGGTGCGTATACGTATAATGAACCGGGTCGCACCTGGTACATGAGCGTAAATACGAGGTTCTGATACAGGCAGTGACTTCCCCCTCTCCCTGTGGGAGAGGGCTGGGGTGAGGGCGAGGTAAAAGCAAAACGGCAACCCCGTTGCCGTTTTTAGTGTTTGCTCCCTCTCCCTGTGGGAGAGGGCCGGGGTGAGGGCATCAGGCCGCACAATACAGAAGGAAAAGCCATGCACACCACCCACAGCACATTTTCTCTCGCTGGCCACACCCTCCACCGCATCACCTTCGACCCCACCACCTTTACGGACGCCGATCTCCTCTGGCTCCCCCACCACGCCCAGTTGGCTAACGCCGGACGCAAACGCAAGGCCGACCACCTCGCAGGCCGCATCGCCGCCGCGCACGCCTTACCTGACTACACCATGCCCGCCATCGGCCCCAGCGGGGAACCGCTCTGGCCGCAAGGAATTTCCGGCAGCATCACCCACAGCGGCACGCAGGCGATAGCCGTCGTCACGCAATACCCGGCGCTTATCGGCATCGACTGTGAAACGATCCTCTCCGAAAACGAAGCCAGGGAAATCAAAGACGGCATCATTGATACACAGGAAGAACCTGTGCTTTCCCGCCTGGGTTACCCGTTCGCCCTCGCCCTGACGCTGGTTTTCAGCGCCAAAGAGAGCCTGTTTAAGGCCCTCTTTCCGCAGGTACAGGCCTGGATGGGTTTTGACTGCGCCCGCGTTACCAAGCTCGACGATAAGACGCTCACGCTGGCATTGACCTGTCAACTAGCAGACTTTCAAGAAGGCACCGCCTTCCCCCTGCACTGGCAGCAGCACGGCGAACAGGTCATCACTCTGCTGTCATACGCTCCTGGCGACGAGCCTTCACGCTGGTCACCACAAACGTCACGATAAACACCATCGCGAACAGGACCACAATGGTCGGCGCAGGCGCGCTGTCGAGATAAAACGAGGCATACACGCCGCTTACCGACACCAGCGCTGAAACGGCGACCGCCACCAGCAGCGCCATGTGAAAGCGTCGGGTAATCAGCACCGCCACCGCGCCGGGGGCAATCAGCAGGGAAATCGACAGAATGATCCCCACCGCTTTCAGCGTCGCCACAATGGTCAGCGAAACCATGCACAGTAAGCCGTAGTGCAGCCAGCGGGTGCGCAGGCCACTCGCCTGCGCCTGCTGATAGTCAAAGCAGAACAGCAGAAAATCGCGCCACTTCAGGCCAATCACCAGCGCAATCATCCCCGCGACGAGACCGCTTTGCAGAATGTCCATCCCGTTAATACCCAGCATATCGCCGAACAGAATGTGGTCGAGATGCACCTCAGGTTTGACAGCGATATAGAGGATCAGCCCGGCGCCGAACATGCCGGAAAAGACGATCCCCATGACCGTATCCTGTTTGATGCGGCTGTTATCCTTCAGGTATCCGGTGGCGACCGCGCAGAACAGACCGGCCACGAACGCGCCCAGCGCCAGCGGCAGGCCCATCATCCAGGCCAGCACGACGCCGGGAAACACCGCGTGGCTCATGGCGTCGCCCATCAACGCCCAGCCTTTCAGCACCAGAAAAACCGACAGCAGCGCGCAGGGCACGGCCACCAGGAGTGAAATCAGCAGCGCGTTGTTCATAAACGCAAACTGGAAGGGTTCGAGGAGCAGCGTCATCATGGGTGTGCCTCCCGCGCCCGACGACGGCTGGCAAGCAGTCCGTGCTTCGGCGCAAAGACGAACGCCAGCAGAAACAGCAGCGTCTGGGCGACCACGATAATGCCGCCGGTGGCGCCGTCCAGGTAATAGCTGGCCCACGCGCCGAGGAAGCTGGTGATGCTGCCAATGGCGACGGCAATCATCAGCAGGCGCGGGAAGCGGTCGGTCAGCAGCCACGCGGTCGCGCCGGGCGTGACTACCAGACAGATCACCAGAAACGCGCCGACGGTTTGCAGCGCCGCCACGGTAGAGACCGCCAGCAGCGTGAAGAAGAGAATTTTCAGGCGTTCAGGACGCAGGCCGATGGCGCGGGCGTGGTTCTCATCAAAAAAGGTCACCATCAGATCTTTCCATTTGAACAGCAGGATAACTATCGACACCACGCCGATAATCGCCAGCTGGACGATATCTTCCGGGGCGATAGCCAGAATATTGCCGAGGACGATGGTCTGAATGTTCACAGAAGTCGGGTTGAGCGAGACCATAAACAGCCCCAGCCCGAAAAACGAGGAGAAGATCAGCCCGATAATGGCGTCCTCCTTCAGGCGGCTGCGCTGGTTGAGAAACAGCATGCTGCCCGCCGCCAGCCCGCCCGATAAAAACGCCCCCAGCGAGAACGGCAGCCCGAGCATGTAAGCGCCCGCTACGCCCGGCACGATGGAGTGCGACAGCGCATCGCCGATCAGCGACCAGCCTTTAAGCATCAAATAGCAGGAGAGAAACGCGCACAGCCCGCCCACCATCGCCGAGACCCACATCGCGTTGAGCATGTACTCGTAGCCGAAGGGTTCGAGAAGCGCGTTCATTTGGCCTCCTGTCGGTGCGTCACGAAGGGGCGCTCGTCGTCGGTTATGATGCGATCTTCCGAGCCGCTGAGCACCACGTGGCGCAGCACGCCGCTGAAGGCGCGCTCAAGATTCTCGGCGGTAAAGGTGATATCCGTCGGGCCGCTCGCCAGCACGGTGCCTTTGACCATCACCGTGTAATCGCAGAATTCCGTGACCGAGCCCAGATTGTGGGTCGAGACCAGCATCGTTTTACCCTCGTCGCGCAGCTCCCGCAGCAGGCTGATGATCCTGGCTTCGGTTTTGACGTCCACGCCGGTAAACGGCTCGTCGAGCAGGATCACCTCGCCCTGCTGGGCAATCGCACGGGCCAGAAACACGCGCTTCTTCTGCCCGCCGGACAGCTCGCCAATCTGCCGATGACGCAGCTCGAGCATATCCACACGCTTCAGGGCGTCGGTGACGATCTGCTTATCGCATTCTTTGGGGCGACGCAGAAACCCCATATGCCCGTAGCGGCCCATCATCACCACGTCCTCGACGAGCACCGGAAACGACCAGTCGACCTCTTCCGACTGCGGCACGTAGGCGACCAGGTTCTGACGCAGCGCCCGGTGAGGCGGCAGCCCCAGAATGGAGATAGTGCCGCTCGCCGCCCGCACAAACCCCATCACCGCCTTAAATAGCGTGGACTTGCCGGAACCGTTCACCCCCACCAGGGCAGCAATCGATCCGCCCGGCACGCTGAACGACGCGTCGCGCAGCGCCGTGTGGCCGTTGCGGTAGGTCACGGTCACGTCGGTTACAACAATCCCCTTCTGCATGGTTACTCCTTCATCCCGTCGTGGATGCCCTGCACCAGCGTGCGGGTGGTGACGTTCAGCAGATCGATATAGGTTGGCACCGGGCCGTTTTCCGCGCTCAGAGAGTCGACGTACAGCACGCCGCCATAGTGGGCGCCGGTTTCACGCGCCACCTGACGGGCGGGCTTATCCGAGACCGTGCTTTCGCTGAACACCGCCGGAATGTGATGTTTTTTCACCAGATCGATAACCTTGCGCACCTGCTGGGGCGTGCCCTGCTGATCGGCGTTGATCGGCCACAGGTAAAGCTCCTTCAGGCCCAAATCCCGCGCTAGATAGGAAAAAGCCCCTTCGCTGGTCACCATCCAGCGTTTGTCTTCCGGTATCTCCGCGACCTGCTTGCGCAGCGGTTCGAGAGTGGCGGTGATCTTCTGCTTGTAAGCATCAGCGTTGCGCTGATACGTCTGTGCGTTGGCCGGATCGTACTTCACCAGCGCGTCGCGGATGTTATCGACGTAAATCAGGGCGTTGTCCGGCGACATCCACGCGTGCGGATTGGGCTTGCCGTTATAGGGCCCTTCGCTGATGCCCATCGGGGTGATGCCTTTGGTGACAATCACCTCCGGCACGCCGTTCAGATGCTGATAAAAGCGCTTAAACCACAGCTCCAGGTTCATGCCGTTCGCCAGGATCAGCTGCGCCTTCTGCGCGCGTTTGATATCGCCCGGCGTTGGCTGGTATTCGTGAATTTCCGCGCCCGGTTTGGTGATGGAGGTGACCTCTGCGGCATCCCCCGCCACGTTTTTCGCCATATCAGCGATAACGGTAAAAGTGGTGATGACATGGAACTTTTCAGCCGCCAGCGCGCCCGTGGTGGTCGCGGTCATGAGCAGCGCGCCGAGCAACAGACGCTTCAATCCTTGCCGTGGATGCATCGCAGAAGTCTCCTGAGGTGATTAAAATCAAAGCAAAATTAGCCTGTGCTATAAGGTATAGCACAGGCTATATTTAAATGAAAATAATTATCATTAAAGTTGTGTCAACGGAGGGAGAGCCTGATGGCGCTTCGCTTATCAGGCCTACGGTAAAGCAGTTTTGGAGTTTTGTAGGCCGGGTAAGCGCAGCGCCACCCGGCATAAGGGCGACTCACTGCCCGGCAAGTGCCTTATAAAATGCAGGATTCTCCCGAATCACATTAAGTACCTTCGCCGCCAGCCCGGTTGGGTTGCGACGTTTAGACTCCCAGCTCTTTATCGTATCGACGCTCGTGCCAAGCGCCTTCGCCATTTCGCTTTGCGTGATATTGAGCTGCTCTCTGATGGCGCGCACATCAGCAACTTCATAGCGGGTTACCCGGGAAGCGGCTTTTCTTCCGTTATGGATCTGAACGGCCTCTTCAAGCGAAGATTTTAATTCATTGAAAATACTCATTATCAGCCTCCACCTGCCTGATTAGGGTACATAGTACACCTCAAATTTACGGCACTGGAAGCAGTATTTTTCAGAATGGAAGTCAGCTTTTTAAGTTCTGCTTTCTCTGTCTCTGTCAGGCTGTCCTTTATGCATTTTGGATAGGCCATAATGAAATAGATCACCTCCTCTGTGGCAAGAAAGTAAATCACTCTGATCCCCCCTCTCTTTCCCTTTGAGCCTGCCGCCATCCTTATTTTACGTAACCCCCCGTCTGCTGGATCAGGTCACCTTTATCAGGCCAGGCAATAAGTTCCTTTTGCAGATCCTTTAATTCATCATCCGTAGCAATGCTTTTAATCTGTCGGGTAAAGAGTGATGTTTCGATAAACTCTATCGCATGACTCATCCATAGTTCCTTCCCTAAACGCAGCAAAAGCCCGAATGCTTCAGCATCAGGCTCTTGCTGCATGGTTACTCTTCCTTGAGTAATGCTGCGCCAAATAACTGTATTTATATACAGTCTGAAGGTATTTTAAGAATCCGTTTAGACATCCGGGAACATCACGCTATTCCCAGGCGCTTCCCTGTGCAGATGGATAAAGTTCAGGTGCCGTTCATACTGGTCCAGAATGTCCGTAATCACCTGCTCCTTGCTGTAATCCATCAGATCATTCCCCTGGCTGCCTTCCAGCAGGAACGTCTCCAGCCGGTAGTAGGTCGACTTCCCGCTGCGCGCCCGGTAGGTAAAGCCGGGTACCGAATACTGCTGCGGCCAGATCTGATAGACAAAGTTCTGCTCGTCGCCCATGTGCACCAGCAGATCCAGGTGCCCCAGATTTTCGCCCTCTTCCGGGGGCAGGTTTTTCAGCTCCACGTAGGCGCCACGCAGCTTCAGCTCCTGTGCCACCTCTTCCATCGCCGGGAAACAGACCGTCTCCATCATCTGTTTGGTGTAGCGCGTACCGGGGTAATTCATCAGGCGCGAGAGGCGTTTTTTCCAGCTCAGCCTGTCCTGCGCGCCCAGCGGACGCGGGGCGGTGTCGCGGCTGGCGCTGACGCGGCGGTAGTCTTCCACCTTAAGCGATTTATACAGCCCGGCCATCACGAAGAAGATCACGAAGCTGAACGGCAGGCCCATGATCACCGTCGTGTTCTGCAACGCCGAGATACCGTTGGTCATCAGCATGCCGAGCGTCAGCAGGCCGATGGCGACGGACCAGAAGATGCGCAGCCAGTTCGGCGCGTCGCTGTTAATGTCCTTGAGCTTCGAGGTGAAGTTCCCCAGCACCAGCGCGCCAGAGTCCGCCGAGGTGACGTAGAACAGCAGGCCGGTAATGGTCGCTACGGACGCGCTAAAGGTGAACGCCGGGTACTGCGCCAGCAGGCTGTAGAAGCCGCGCTCCGGGTGCGCCATCGCTTCCTGGGCAAAAGTCGCATTGCCGTGGATGATCTCGTGCAGCGCGCTGTTGCCGAAAATCGACAGCCACAGCAGGGTAAAGGTGAACGGGATAATCAGCGTGCCCATCACGAACTGACGGATGGTCCGCCCACGCGAAATACGCGCCAGGAACAGGCCGACAAACGGCGACCACGCCACCCACCACGCCCAGAAGAACAGCGTCCAGTTGTTCATCCACTCTGTCGGACGGTCAAAGGCGAAGCTGTTCAGCGTCATGCCCATAAAGCGGTTCACGTAATCACCCACGTTCAGTACTAAGGCATTGAGCAGGAACGAGGTGTCGCCCATAAACAGCACGAACAGGATCAGCCCCAGCGCCAGCGCGACGTTCAGTTCGGAGAGCACGCGAATCCCTTTATCCACGCCGGAGGTCACCGAGATGGTGGCGATAATCACCGACAGCGCAATCAGCGCCGCCTTCGCCGCCATCGAATCCGGGATGTCAAACAGCACGTTCAGCCCGTAGTTGAGCTGCACCACGCCAATTCCGAGCGTGGTGGCGATGCCGAAGATGGTGCCGATCACCGCCGCAATGTCGACGCTGTGGCCAATCGGACCGTTGATCTTTTTGCCGAAAATCGGGTACAGCGCGGAGCGGATGGTAAGGGGCAAATTATAACGATAGCTAAAGTATCCGAGCGCCATGCCCATCAGGGCGTACATCGACCAGCCCGTCAGGCCGTAGTGGAACAGCGTCCAGACCATCGCCTGGCGCGCGGCCTCCATCGTCTGCCCTGCCCCTTCCGGCGGCTGCATATATTGCGTGACCGGTTCCGCCACGGAGAAGAACATCAGGTCGATGCCGATGCCTGCGGCAAACAGCATTGCGGCCCAGCTCAGCAGGCTGAACTCGGGCTTAGACTGCTCTGGCCCGAGCTTTACCGAACCGAAGCGCGAGCAGGCAATGCAGACCACGAACACGATGTAAAGCGTCGCGGCCAGCAGATAGTACCAGCCGAAGGTCTTTGACACCCAGTCCAGAGTGCGCCCAATCCACTCGGCAGAAAAATCACGAAAGAAGATGGTCGTCAGGGAAAACAACAAAATCAGCCCGGCGGACGTATAAAAAACGACCGGGTTGATTTTGTCTTTTTCTCTGTCTTGTGAAAGGTCTGTCATCCAGTATCCCCACTGTTTTTGTAACTATTGAAATCCAAAGTCGCAACAATTAAGACACATTTTATATTGAACGTCCAATCAAAAACCGCTTTAATAGATTACCAACGCTGATGAATGGAGTGGCAAAAATGCCCAAAGTGGGGATGCAGCCGATCCGGCGCAGGCAGCTAATCGATGCCACGCTGGAAGCAATTAATGAAGTGGGAATGCATGACGCAACCATCGCGCAGATCGCCCGTAGGGCGGGCGTGTCCACGGGGATCATCAGCCACTATTTCAAAGATAAAAACGGTCTGCTGGAAGCGACCATGCGCGACATCACCGGTCAGCTGCGCGACGCGGTATTAAGCCGTTTACGCGCCCTGCCGGACGGCAGTGCAGAGCAGCGCTTGCAGGCGATTGTCGGCGGCAATTTTGATGAAACTCAGGTTAGCGGCGCGGCGATGAAGGCCTGGCTGGCCTTCTGGGCCAGCAGCATGCATCAGCCGATGCTCTACCGTTTGCAGCAGGTCAGCAGCCGTCGGTTGCTCTCAAACCTGGTGTACGAGTTCCGCCGCGAGCTGCCGCGTGAACAGGCTGAAGAGGCGGGCTACGGGCTCGCCGCACTGATTGACGGGCTGTGGCTGCGCGCTGCGCTCAGCGGCAAACCGCTGGATAAAACCCTGGCCCAGTCGCTTACCAGCCACTTTATCAGCCAGCATTTACCGACCGACTAACCGAGGAGAATTTATGTCCCGAATGGCAGAACAGCAGCTTTATATCAATGGTGGTTATACATCCGCCACCAGCGGTCGCACCTTCGAGACCATCAACCCGGCGAACGGTGAAGTTCTGGCGACCGTGCAGGCCGCCGGGCGCGAAGACGTGGACCACGCCGTCGAAAGCGCAAAGCGCGGGCAAAAAATCTGGGCGGCGATGACCGCCATGGAGCGCTCGCGCATCCTGCGTCGCGCCGTCGATATCCTGCGCGAGCGTAACGACGAGCTGGCAACGCTGGAAACCCTCGACACCGGTAAAGCGTATTCCGAAACCTCGACCGTCGACATCGTCACCGGCGCGGACGTGCTGGAGTACTACGCGGGGCTGATCCCGGCGCTGGAGGGCAGCCAGATCCCGCTGCGCGACACCTCGTTCGTCTACACCCGCCGCGAGCCGCTGGGCGTGGTGGCGGGCATCGGCGCGTGGAACTACCCGATCCAGATCGCCCTGTGGAAATCCGCGCCGGCGCTGGCGGCGGGCAACGCAATGATCTTCAAGCCGAGCGAAGTGACACCGCTTACCGCCCTGAAGCTTGCTGAAATCTACACCGAAGCGGGCCTGCCGGACGGCGTGTTTAACGTCCTGCCGGGCGTAGGCGCGGAGACCGGCCAGTACCTGACCGAGCATCCGGGCATCGCGAAAGTCTCCTTTACCGGCGGCGTCGCCAGCGGCAAAAAGGTGATGGCCAACTCGGCGGCCTCGTCCCTGAAAGAGGTGACGATGGAGCTGGGCGGTAAATCCCCGCTGATAGTGTTTGACGATGCGGATCTGGATCTCGCGGCAGATATCGCCATGATGGCCAACTTCTTCAGCTCCGGCCAGGTGTGCACCAATGGCACCCGCGTGTTCGTGCCCGCGAAGTTCAAAGCCGCGTTTGAGCAAAAAATCGTTGAGCGCTTGGGCCGCATCCGCGCGGGCGATCTGTTCGATGAAGCTACCAACTTTGGTCCGATGGTCAGCTTCCCGCACCGGGACAGCGTGATGCGCTACATCGCCAAAGGCAAAGAGGAAGGCGCGCGCGTGCTGTGCGGCGGCGACGTGCTGAAGGGCGAAGGCTTCGATAACGGCGCGTGGGTGGCCCCAACCGTGTTCACCGACTGCACCGACGAGATGACCATCGTGCGCGAAGAGATCTTCGGCCCGGTGATGTCCATCCTCACCTATGAGTCCATTGAGGAAGCGATTCGCCGCGCCAACGACACCGACTACGGGCTGGCGGCAGGCATCGTCACGACCGACCTGAACCGCGCCCACGGCGCCATTCATCAGCTCGAAGCGGGCATCTGCTGGATCAACACCTGGGGCGAATCCGCCGCGGAGATGCCGGTGGGCGGCTACAAACACTCCGGCATTGGCCGTGAGAACGGCGTCATGACGCTTCAGAGTTACACCCAGGTGAAGTCCATCCAGGTTGAGATGGGTAAATTCCAGTCCATATTTTAACCGGGAGGTTTATTTGCAATTTGACTACATCATTATCGGGGCCGGCTCTGCCGGCAACGTACTGGCAACACGACTGACTGAAGATCCAAACACCACCGTCCTGCTGCTTGAGGCGGGCGGGCCGGACTACCGCTTTGACTTCCGCACCCAGATGCCTGCCGCGCTGGCCTTCCCGTTGCAGGGCAAGCGCTACAACTGGGCGTATGAAACCGAGCCAGAGCCTTTCATGAACAACCGCCGCATGGAGTGCGGACGGGGTAAAGGGCTGGGCGGCTCGTCGCTGATCAACGGCATGTGCTACGTGCGCGGCAATGCAATGGATCTGGACAACTGGGCGAAAGAACCGGGTCTGGAGCACTGGAGCTATCTCAACTGCCTGCCCTACTACCGCAAGGCAGAGACCCGCGACGTGGGGCCGAACGACTACCACGGCGGCGACGGTCCGGTGAGCGTCACCACCTCTAAGCCGGGTGTGAACCCGCTGTTTGAAGCGATGGTGGAGGCAGGCGTGCAGGCGGGCTACCCGCGCACCGACGATCTCAACGGCTATCAGCAGGAAGGCTTTGGCCCGATGGATCGCACGGTCACGCCGCAGGGCCGACGCGCCAGCACCGCGCGCGGCTATCTGGATCAGGCCAAACCGCGCCCGAATCTGACCATCCGCACCCACGCCATGACCGATCACATTATCTTTGACGGCAAGCGCGCGGTGGGCGTCGAGTGGCTGGAAGGCGAAAGCACCATTCCGTCAAAAGCGACAGCGAAGAAAGAGGTACTGCTGTGCGCGGGCGCCATCGCGTCTCCGCAGATCCTCCAGCGCTCCGGCGTGGGCAACGCTGAACTGCTGAAGCAGTTTGATATCCCGCTGGTACATGATTTACCCGGAGTGGGTGAAAACTTGCAGGATCACCTGGAGATGTATCTTCAGTATGAATGTAAGGAGCCGGTCTCCCTCTACCCTGCCCTGCAATGGTGGAACCAGCCGAAGATTGGCGCGGAGTGGCTGTTTGGCGGCACGGGCGTGGGCGCGAGCAACCACTTCGAAGCAGGCGGGTTTATCCGCAGCCGCGAGGAGTTCGAGTGGCCGAACATTCAGTATCACTTCCTGCCGGTGGCGATTAACTACAACGGCTCGAACGCGGTGAAAGAGCATGGTTTTCAGTGCCACGTTGGCTCCATGCGCTCCCCGAGCCGCGGCCACGTGCGCATCAAGTCGCGCGATCCGCACCAGCATCCGGCGATCCTGTTCAACTACATGTCCCACGAGCAGGACTGGCAGGAGTTCCGCGACGCGATCCGCATCACCCGCGAGATCATGCATCAGCCGGCGCTGGACAAGTATCGCGGTCGTGAAATCAGCCCGGGCGTCGAATGCCAGACCGACGAACAGCTGGACGAGTTCGTGCGCAACCACGCCGAAACCGCCTTCCACCCGTGCGGTACCTGCAAGATGGGCTACGACGAAATGGCGGTGGTCGACGGCGAAGGCCGCGTTCACGGGCTGGAAGGGTTACGCGTAGTGGATGCGTCGATTATGCCGCAGATTATCACCGGCAACCTGAACGCCACCACCATCATGATTGGCGAAAAGATTGCCGACGCCATTCGCGGGCGCGAGCCGCTGGCGAAGAGCACGGCGGCGTATTATGTGGCGAACGGGGCGCCGGTTCGCCGCTGAGTGCGAACTTCTCCCCTCACCCTAACCCTCTCCCCAAAGGGGAGAGGGAACTTGAACACCCTCTCCCCTTTGGGGAGAGGGTTGGGGTGAGGGGTAAGGCTTTTACGTCCGAAATTCCTCTAACCGCCTGACCTGCCGCCCTTCCCCGTCAAAATTCTCCGCTGCCAGCCAGGCCCGCAGAGCCGCATCCTTTTCCGGCCATTCGCCGTCAATAATCGAAAGCATATCGCTGTCGCGGTTGCGGCCTTTACGCACCAGCTTCTGGCGCAGGCGCCCTTCCCAGACAAACCCCAGCCGCTCCGCCGCGTTGCGTGAGGCGATGTTCATCGAATCACACTTCCACTCCAGCCGGCGATATTGATGCTCAAAGGCATTTTTCAGCAGCAGCCACACCGCTTCGGTACCCACGCGGGTGCCCTTCATCCTGCGCGACCAGGTGACGTGGCCGATCTCAACCGAGCCCTGAAAGCGTTCTATCGCCATATAGCTGACCAGCCCTACCGCCTTTTCGGTGCGCAGATCGATAACGGCAAAGGGCACCAGGTCGTCATCCAGCACCTTTCCCAGCACCCAGTGCGCAGTGGCCTCAACGCTCACAGGCTGGGTGCTGGCAAGCCACGTCCAGTCGCTGTCGTCACCCAGCGCATAGGCTTCAAACAAATCAGCCGAATGGCGGTCAGCATCCAGCGGCTCCAGGCGGCAATACTGGCCGGTGAGCAGAGTACGGGTTAACGCGCGGGCGCATTTCCAGTCCGGGACAATATCGTTAACGGTTTGACCATGTTGATTGATTTCGGGCACGGCGGTGACTCCCTGAAAGGTAATGAGTTTGTTATAGCAGGTTAAAAAGCGAACGAAAAGAGAGGTGACTCATAACCAGACCGAATGCGTTATTCCCGGATGGCATAAGCAAAGCAGAATTTCGACTTTGAGGAAATCCTCAGCCAGCCTACCGTAACGGTGCATAAAACAATCACAATATATTTTATTCAGGGATCGCTATGACTAAAAAACTGCTGCCGTTACTGGTGCTGGCTGCGCTCTCAAGCGCTGCTCACGCCGCTACCCCGCCCAACACGCTGGTTGTCGCCCAGGGTCTGGATGATATCGTGAGCCTTGACCCGGCCGAAGCCAACGAGCTTTCCAGCATCCAGACCGTGCCAAGCCTGTACCAGCGTCTGGTACAGCCGGACCGCGATAATCCGGAAAAAATCACGCCGGTTCTGGCAGAAAGCTGGGACGCGGACGCGGCAGCAAAAACCCTGACCATCAAGCTTAAACCCGATGCGAAATTCTCCTCCGGCAACCCGCTGCGCCCGGAAGACGTGATCTTCTCTTATACCCGCGCCGTGAAGCTGAACAAATCCCCGGCGTTTATCCTCAACGTACTGGGCTGGGACGCCAGCAACATCGCCAGCCAGCTAAAGAAAGTGGACGACCATACCCTCACGCTTCACTGGACGGCCGACGTTAGCCCGTCGGTGGCGCTGAATATTCTCTCCACGCCGATTGCCTCCATCGTCGATGAAAAACAGGTTGCGGCGAACGTGAAGGATGACGACTTCGGCAACGCGTGGTTAAAAATGCACTCTGCGGGCAGCGGCGCGTTCAAAATGCGCGTTTACCAGCCGCATCAGGCCATCGTGCTGGAAGCCAACGAATCCGCGCCCGGCGGCGCGCCGAAGCTTAAAAGCATCATCATTAAAAACGTCCCCGATCCCGCTTCCCGCCGCCTGCTGATCCAGCAGGGTGATGCGGACGTGGCGCGCGATCTGGGTGCAGACCAGATAAGCGCCCTCAGCGGCAAGCCGGGCGTGAAGGTGCTTAGCATCCCTTCTGCCGAGCAAAACTATCTGGTGTTTAACACCGGCAACAGCGCTAACCCGCTGCTGAATAATCCAGCGTTCTGGGAAGCCTCGCGCTGGCTGGTGGATTATGAAGGCATCACCAAAGACCTGCTGAAAGGCCAGTATTTTGTTCATCAGAGCTTCCTGCCGGTCGGCCTGCCGGGCGCGCTGGAGGACAATCCGTTCACGTTTGACCCGGCAAAAGCAAAAGCGATCCTCGCCAAGGCGGGCATCAAAGACGCGCATTTCACGCTGGACGTGGAGAATAAACCACCGTTCATCACCATCGCGCAATCCATGCAGGCGAGCTTTGCTCAGGGTGGCGTGAAGGTGGATCTGCTGCCCGCTGCGGGTAGCCAAGTGTACGCCCGCGTGCGCGCTAAGCAGCATCAGGCGGCGATTCGTCTGTGGATCCCGGATTACTTCGATGCGCACTCCAACGCCAGCGCCTTCGCGTGGAACGACGGGAAGTCCAGCACCGTGGCCGGTCTGAACGGCTGGAAAATCCCGGAGCTGAACAAGGCCACGCTGGCGGCGGTTGCCGAGCCGGATCCGGCGAAACGTCTGGATCTGTATAAGAAGATGCAGGAACAGTTACAGCATAACTCGCCGTACGTGTTCGTTGACCAGGGCAAAACTCAGATCGTGGTGCGCGATAACGTGAAGGGGTATCAGCAGGGGCTGAACGCGGATATGGTCTGGTACGATCGCGTTATGAAGTAGCTTTTCCCCCCTCTCCCTCTCCCGTGGGAGAGGGGGTCGTTCGTGCATATTTTCAGGATAACGATTTTCCCATGCCACATCTTTCCACCCGCGTGCTTCAGGGTCTGCTGACTCTCCTGCTCACGCTGTTCGGGCTACTGCTGGTCACGTTTGCGCTCTCTGCCTTTTCCCCGGTCGATCGCGTATTGCAGCTCGTCGGCGATCACGCCAGCCAGTCCACTTACGATCAGGTTCGCCAGCAGCTTGGGCTGGATCGGCCCCTGCCGGTGCAGTTCTGGCACTACCTGCAAAACCTCGCTCACGGGGATTTAGGCACCGCCAGCGCTACCGGTCAGCCGGTATTGCAGGACCTGCTGCACGCCTTTCCCGCCACGCTGGAACTGGCAACGCTGGCGCTAATTATCGGCACAGTACTCGGCGTAATTGCGGGTGTGCTGTGCGCCCGCTACGCCGGTTCGCCACTGGACTTAGCGATCAGAACGCTCACCCTGCTCGGCAATTCGGTGCCGATATTCTGGCTCGGCCTGCTGATGCTGGCTCTGTTCTACGCGAAACTACAGTGGAGCGCTGGCCCCGGCAGGCTGGACGACATCTGGCAATTCACCGTCGAGCCACGAACCGGATTTGCGCTGGTAGATACCTGGCTTTCCGGCGACCGCGAGGCGTTCCGCAACGCCATCAGCCACCTGGTGCTGCCGGTGCTGCTGCTGGCCTACTACTCGCTGGCAAGTATCACCCGCCTGACGCGCTCCGCCTGTCTGAGCGAGATGAACAAAGAGTACATATTGCTCGCCCGCGCCAAGGGCGCCGGAGAGATGACCATCCTGCTGCGTCACGTGCTGCCGAACATTCGCAGCACGCTGCTGACGGTGATTGCGCTGGCCTACACCAGCATGCTGGAGGGCGCGGTATTAACCGAAACCGTCTTCTCGTGGCCGGGCATCGGGCGCTACCTCACCACGGCCCTGTTCGCCGGTGACACCACCGCCGTGATGGGCGGCACGCTGCTGATTGGCGTCTGCTTTGTTCTGATCAATAACCTTACCGACCTGCTTGTGCGGGCGACCGATCCCAGGGTGCGCTAATGCCGTTTTATCTCTTCTTACGCCGCCTGCGCCGCTCCCCTGCCGCGTTTTGCGGGCTGATCGCCATCGCGCTGCTGGTGCTTATTGCTCTGTTCGCGCCGTGGCTTGCGCCGCAGGATCCCAACTGGCAGGACGCCGCCGCGCGTCTGCAACCGCCCAACGCGCAGCACTGGCTGGGTACTGACAGCTATGGGCGGGATCTGCTCTCCCGATTAATCTACGGCACCCGTCCGGCACTGGGGCTGGTGGCCTTAGTCACCGTTATTACCCTCCCCGCCGGTCTGCTGGTGGGGATTTTGTCAGGCTACTACGGCGGCTGGATGGAGCGCATCCTGATGCGCTTTACCGACGTGGTGATGTCGATGCCGCGCCTGATCCTCGCCTTCGCGTTTGTCGCGATGCTCGGCCCCGGTCTGGTGAACGGCGCGCTGGCGCTGGCCTTAACGACCTGGCCTGCCTATGCGCGCCAGGCGCGCAGTGAAATCCAGCGTCTGCGCCACAGCGATTATCTGGCCGCCGCGGAGATGATGGGCATTCGCGGCCCGCGCCTGCTGGTCGGCCATATTCTGCCCCTGTGCCTGCCCTCCGCGATTGTGCGACTGGCGCTGGATCTGGCCGGGATTATTCTGGCCGCTGCCGGGCTGGGCTTCCTTGGTCTGGGCGCGCGTCCACCGATGGCGGAATGGGGCGCGATGATTGCCGACGGCATGCAGGTCATTTTTGACCAGTGGTGGATTGCCGCCATTCCAGGCGGGGCGATTCTGTTTGCCAGCCTGGCCTTTAACCTGCTGGGCGATGGCCTGCGCGACGTACTGGAGCCACAGCATGACTGAACACCGCGTCATCGTCGATGCGCTGAATATCGACTACCCCGCCGCGCGCGTGGTCAACAACCTGAGCTTTACGTTGGGCAAAGAGCGGCTGGCGCTGGTGGGAGAATCCGGCTCCGGCAAGTCCATGTCTGCCCGCGCCCTGATGGGGCTGGTGCGCAAGCCCGGCATCGTGCGCGCTAAGCGGCTTAACGTGCTTGGCAACGACCTGCTGACCCTGAACAGCCGCCGCTGGCAGGCGCTGCGCGGCAACGGCATTGCGATGGTTCTACAGGACCCGCGCTACGCGCTAAACCCGGTGAAAACCGTCGCCGCCCAGCTTGATGAGGCGCTGACCCTCCATCAGCGCCTGCCCCGCGCCGAACGACTGGCGCGCATTCACGATATCATCCGCGCCGTGGGGCTGAACGAGCACGTGCTCCAGCGCTATCCCGGCGAACTTTCCGGCGGCATGGGCCAGCGCGTGATGATCGCCATTGCGCTCGTCAACAACCCGCAGGTGCTGATCGCCGACGAACCGACTTCCGCGCTGGACGCACGCCTGCGCAACCAGATCCTGGAGCTGCTGGTGCAGCAGTGCGAAGAACGCCAGATGGCGATGCTGCTCATCAGCCACGATCTGCCGCTGGTGGCGGAGCACTGCGACCGCGTGCTGGTAATGTATCAGGGTGAAAAGGTCGATGAGATGGCGGCAAGCCGGCTCCCGCAGGCGACGCATCCGTACACGCGCACCCTGTGGACCTGTCGTCCAGACGCCCATACCTATGGGCAGATGCTGCCGACGCTTGACCGTTCGCAACCGTGGAAGGAGGACGACAATGGCACTCGTTGAGGTTAACCAGCTCCGGGTGAGTTTTGGTGAAAAAACGGCGGTTTCCGCCGCCAGTTTTGCCATCGAAAAAGGTGAAACCTTCAGCCTGATCGGTGAATCCGGCTGCGGCAAATCGACTCTTCTGCGCGTGCTGGCGGGGCTGCTGCCCGAGTGGAATGGCCACATTTCCGTCCTCGGGGAAAATTTACGGCCAGGACGACGTTTTGAAGGCGCGCTTCGCCGCAACGTGCAGATGGTGTTCCAGGATCCGTGGGCGTCTTTGCACCCGAACCACACCATTGCCCGCACCCTGTCGGAGCCGTTAAACATCCACGGCGAAAGCCAGGTTGCCGAAAAAGTGGCGGATGCGCTGCAACAGGTAGGTCTGGCTGCCGATGCGGGCAGGCGTTACCCGCATCAGCTTTCCGGCGGACAGCGTCAGCGCGTGGCCATTGCCCGCGCGCTGCTGCTGCGCCCGCAGCTTCTGCTGCTGGATGAACCGACCTCGGCGCTGGATATGTCGGTACAGGCGGAGATTCTGAACCTGCTCAACCGCCTGAAGGCGCAGCACGGCATGACCTACCTGCTGGTGAGCCACGATGCGGATGTGATTGCGCATATGTCCGACCGGGCGGCATTTATGGCGCACGGGGAGATCCAGCGGGTATTTGACCGTGAAGCAATGTTGCGGGGCGAGCACAGGATGGGGTAAACCGTGCGGCGGCGAGTGCCGCACGCATTTTGTAGGCCGGGTAAGGCGTAACCGCCACCCGGCAAAACGTTACTTCAGCAGCTTCACCGTGGCGTCGATGTCGATCTCATCTTCAGTGAAGATCAGCGTCGTGTTCTGGAAGGTAGTGATCGCCAGCTTCTTCACCGTGCGCATTTCGCCCGGCTTTTTCTCGGATTTTGGTTTGATGCTGTTCATCAGCAGCCCCACCGACAGCACCGCGTTCTCTTTGTCGATTTTAGTATCAACGGGCTCTTCCTCGCTGAACACCACGAAGGATTTGATCGAGGTGAGCTTCACGCGCTCGCCTGCAATATAGAGGTGCTTACTTTCGGGGATCACCTTCACCGCATACGCGGAAAGGCCTTTGCTGTTGGTGGTTGGCTCGAAGGTCACCGCCGCATCTTTCTTAATCAGATCAGGGTTGGCGACCTTAATCACATGAAAGTAGCGGTTGTCGCCGTTTTCATCTTTGATAAATCCAAAGCCTTTATCTTTAAACCACGTTGTGATTGTACCGTTCATCGCTGTTACCGCCTGTCAGATCTCAAGACTAAAGTTTTGCAGCGCGCAGTGTAATGCACAATGGCTGACGAGACAAAAAAAAGCCCCTGCACGGGAGCAGGGGAAAGTTCATGTCAGAGCTTTTTAGTATTGTGTATTTAGTTGAACACCATCCCACCATCAATCAGCAGCGACTGACCGGTCATGTAGTCGGAATCCTGCCCGGCGAGGTAAGAGACGCAGGCGGCCACGTCTTCCGGCTCGGACAAACGGCCAAGCGTAATGCGTTTGGCAAAGGTTTCCGTCCCGTAGCCAAGCGGTTTACCCGCCGCCTCGGAGACCTGACGGTCGATTTCCGCCCACATCGGCGTTTTGACGATGCCCGGGCAATAGGCGTTAACGGTGATCCCCAGCGGCGCGAGATCCCGCGCGGCGGTCTGGGTTAAGCCACGCACCGCGAACTTGCTGGAGCTGTAGACCGCCAGTTCCGGGTTGCCGGTATGGCCCGCCTGGGAGCAGGCGTTGATGATTTTGCCGCCGTGCCCCTCTTTGCGGAAGGCGTCAATTGCGGCCTGAATGCCCCAGATCACCCCTTTCACGTTGATGTTGTAGACCTTGTCGACAATCTCCGGCGTGATGGATTCGATCGGCGTGGACGGCGCCACCCCGGCGTTATTGACGATGACGTTAAAACCGCCCAGCGCAGTGCGGGCTTTTTCCACCGCCGCGAACACCTGCTCGCGGTCAGAGACGTCCACCTTCACGGCGACGGCCTTCCCGCCGTTGCGGGTGATCTCATCCGCGACCGCTTTCGCCGTCTCTTCGTTATAATCCGCAATAGCAACGGCAAAACCATCCTTCACCAGGCGAAGCGCGATCGCTTTGCCAATCCCCTGGCCGGAGCCGGTTACGAGAGCCACTTTTTGCATTTCTCTGTCCTTATATTGATTCACAAAATCTGGCTGAGATGGAGCTGGCCCATCAGCAGCGGGTTATCGCTGTAGTCGACGGGAATGGCCACCACGGCCGGGCCATCGACATCCATTGCCGCACGCAGCGTCGGTTCGAGCGCATCGGCGCTCTCGACGGCAAAGCCTTTCGCACCGAACGCGTCGGCATAGGCTTTGAAATCGACCGGGCCGAACTCCACGCCGGAGAGACGCTGATATTTTTTCTCCTCCTGGATGGCCACCATGTTGTAGGCGTTATCCACCCAGATGATGTGCAGAATATTGGCGTTGAGGCGTACGGCGGTTTCCAGCTCCATGCTCGACTGCAAAAAGCCGCCGTCCCCGGAGACCGAGACCACCTTGCGCCCCGGGTTGACCAGCCACGCGCCAATCGCCCACGGCAGCGCCACGCCCATGGTCTGCTGACCGTTGGAGATCATCACCTGACGCGCGCGGAAGCTGTAGAGGTAGCGGGCGATCCAGATGTGGAAGCTGCCCATGTCGACGGTGAGCGTCACGTCGTTGTTCACGATGTCCTGCATGGCGCGCACGATGCGCAGCGGATGCAGGGCAAACTGGTTAAGCGATGCGCCGCGACGGTCGAGGAGGTCCCGCTGATGCTGGCGATCGACAAGAATTTCCGAGGCGCGCTGGCTGAGTTCAAGCTTGTGCTCGATTCGGCTGGCAAGCAGATTCAGCGTGGCGGCAATATCCCCAACCAGTTCCAGATCGGGAACATACTTGCGCTCCTCATAGGCGGGCAGCACGTCAATGTGCACCAGGGTGGCGTCACCGCTGTTCCACATGGACGGCTCGTATTCCACCGGGCTGTAACCGATACAGATTATCAGATCCGCCAGATGCAGGAGCCGATCGCCCGCCTGGTTGTTAAACAGACCGACGCGTCCGGCGAAGCGGGTGAAGTGTTCCTGATTCACCGCCCCGGCGGCCTGATAGGTGCTGGTGACCGGAATACGGCTTCTCTCCAGCAGCTTATGCAGCGCGGCGCTGTTGGCGGGCTGGCTGGCCATCAGGCCGAGTAAGATGACCGGGTTTTTGGCCTTCGCGATAAGCTTCGCCACCTCGTTGATGGCTGACTCCGGCGCCGGGCCCATCAGCGCCGCGGTGCTGGCGGGTAAAATCGCCCCCGTGGTGGGCTGGTCGACAATATCCTGCGGCAGGCTGACAAACGCCCCGCCCGGCCTGCCCTGCTCGGCAGCGCGAAACGCGTTCGACACCACCTCGGCAATCGCGTCAGGCGAATTGACCTCCACGGCGTATTTGGTCACCGGGCTGAACATGGCGACGGTATCCATGCTCTGGTGCACCAGCTTCGCTTTATCTGCCCGCTTCACCGCCCCGCCCAGCGCGACCACCGGGTCACCTTCGCTGTTGGCGGTGGCGATGCCGGTGATCAGGTTGGAGCAGCCCGGCCCGGAGGTGACCAGCGCGACCCCGGCCTTGCCGGTTAGCCGCCCCACTGCCGCCGCCATAAACGCCGCGTTCGCCTCGTGACGCACCGGGATAATCTCGATGGAGGAGTCCAGCAGGGAGTCAAAGACCTTGTCGATTTTTGCGCCCGGTATGCCGAACACCTGCTTCACACCCTGCGCTTCCAGCTGGCCGACAACCATATCGGCGCCGTGCGCCCACTGACGTGACTGTTTCTCACTGTTCACGGTAGTTCTCCTGTTAGTTTTCGACGGCGCGGATAGCCGCATCAAGGTTGCTGGGGTGCAGATTGGCCTGTAAAAACGCGCTGTCGGCGGGCAGGTCAATCATCAGCTTGTGGATT
Organism: Enterobacter sp. MGH119; assembly: GCF_001037675.1. Lineage (NCBI taxonomy): Bacteria > Pseudomonadati > Pseudomonadota > Gammaproteobacteria > Enterobacterales > Enterobacteriaceae > Enterobacter > Enterobacter sp. MGH119. Next base: position 2,046,309 of record NZ_KQ089929.1, read on the forward strand.
TCGCCGAAGGTGAGCACGCCGTTCTCCAGCTGATAGTCGAGCAGGTGGCCCCCGCCCTGACGGTCGTCGGTGATAAAGTGTTCGTGATAGCCCGCCACGTTAATGCCCTGCATATGCTGTGGGGTGCGGAACCCCACCAGCACGCCCTCGCGCTGGTTAAAGCGGAACACCGGCTGGTCGTCCAGCACGTCGGTCATCGCCCGGTACGGCGGCGTCTGGCGCGGTACGGTGCGGGTGTGCGCGTGGCGGAAATTGCCGTCGATGCGCAGCGCGCAGAACAGGTTATCGGAGGGGACCTGCTGGTCGATCACGTCGTGGATCTGCTGACGGCTGACCGGCCCGTCGAAGGTTTTGCGGTACTGCGGCTGGAACCAGGTCATCACCGCGAACGGCGTTTTTTGCTCCGGCTTCGCGGCGCGGGCGCTGCCGTCGGCGCGCAGCTGGTACACCTGGCTGCTGAAGGCAATCATTTCACCGTCCAGCTCGTTAAAGGTACCGAGACCAAAATCACCGTGTGCCAGCAGGTCGGCGATGGTCGTCTCCCCTTCGTAGACGCCGCTTAGCAGGGCGCTCATTAGCGATGTCTGATAGATCACGCTGTCAGGATGCTGAGCCGAGAACCCGCGCAGGGTCTCGCATAAGCTCGCCTCACAGTCGCATGCAGATGAATGCATCATCATGCCCGTCCTCTTCAACTTTATTTATAAAGGTTAAATAAATGTTGACCCGATTCAGCAGAGAGTTCCAATATAGAATCCATGCTGGTTTGAGACGTTTTTGATATGGAACTTCGTTATCTGCGCTATTTTGTCGCGGTAGCACGCGAGCGACACTTCACCAGGGCGGCCAAAGCGCTGGGTATTTCACAGCCTCCTCTGAGTCAGCAGATCAAACGGCTCGAAGAGGAAGTGGGCACGCCGCTGTTCAGGCGCCTGACGCGGGGCGTGGAGCTGACCGAGGCGGGAGAAGCCTTCTATGAGGACGCCTGTAAGATCCTGGCGCTGAGCGACGCCGCGCTGGAGAAAGCCCGGGGCATCGCGCGCGGGCTGAACGGCAGCCTGTCGATTGGCATCACCAGTTCAGATGCTTTTCATCCCAAAATCTTCGCCCTGATTCGCCAGTTTCAGGTGCAGAACATGGCGGTGCAGGTTCACCAGGTGGAAGCCAATATGTCGTCGCTGACGACGATGCTGGCGGAGGGTGAGCTGGATATCGCCTTTGTGCGCCTGCCGTGCGAGAGCAGTAAGGTGTTCGAGCTAAAAATCCTCGACCGGGAGCCGATGGTGGTGGCGCTGCATCGCGATCATCCCCTGGCAGCGTGTGGCGATCTGGCGCTGGAGGAGCTGCGGGATACGCCGGTGGTGCTGTTTCCCCAGGAGGTCGCGCCGGGGCTGTATGACCGCGTTTACGGCAGCTGCGAGCGGGCCGGGATCGATATGCAACACACGCTGCAATCTTCACAACTTTCCTCTTCCCTGAGCATGGTCTCCGCGGGCGGCGGGTTCGCGCTGGTGCCGAAATCCATGGCCGCTATTTCGCCGCCGAATGTCACCTACCATGCGCTGCGCTCACCGGAGCTTTATACCGATATCGCACTCTGCTGGCGGCGATTTGAGCGTTCGCGGACGGTGAAGCGGTTTCTGGCGATGATGAGCGAGGGGTAGCTACGGTGTGGCTGTGCCCGGCGGCGCTGCGCTTGCGCGGGCCTACGGTTCGTGTCGCGGGTTGGTTGGCTTGTTGGCGGTTTTGTAGGCCGGGTAAGGCGCAGCCGCCACCCGGCAATGCCCTTTGGAAGCCGCCTCGCAAACTTTTAAGCAACCTTATGTAATTCAGGGGCATCCCTTTTCATCCCTTCTCCGCGGTCGTAAAGTGCCTGCGTTGCGGCACATCCGTAACCGGGCGTAGGAACCCGTTAACATGACATGACATTTTTTTTGGACAACGAGGATGCTAAATGGCGACTACCCCTGGATTTTCATACGTACACGCTGAAGAAAGCGCTGTTCATCACCTTCTTCACCTGCAACTTCCCGATTCTGCGGATCTCTTTGAACTGGCTGGCACCTGTGCGGCGTACGTGAGCGTACTGGTGGAAATGGACGATGCGGTGACATTTTCTACGCTCTGTAAGCAACTGCTGGGTTGTTAGCGGAGTTTGTGAAGGAGCCTTATATAACGGCTCACTGAGTCGGCCTTACACAAAGGACAACGTTGTTTGATGAATGACGGTTAAGAGCGTTCAGCAGGCTTCGATGCCAGATCGACTTTCAGCCATCTCATGACTAAAAATTACTGTTCGTGCCGGGTGGGGCATGCAATTGTTAGAGGAATGCACAGGAAGGCGGTCACGCCACAGAGGGCGTGACATAAAATCAGGCCTGGTCGTCTTCTTTACCGTAGTAAAGCTTACCGATCTGAATGAGAGGACGGCCCTGGGATTTGCGGTGCAGGTTGCTGTCACGCAGTGAATAAACGCAGCCGCAGTATTCCTGCTGGTAGAACTGCTCGCGCTTGCTGATTTCAATCATGCGCGACGAACCGCCCTGTTTCCGCCAGTTATAGTCCCAATAGACCATACCCGGATAGTGGGCGGCGGCTCGCTGACCGCAGTCGTTGATTTGCTGCATATTTTTCCAGCGAGAGATGCCCAGTGAGCTGCTAATCACGTTGAAGCCATTTTCAGCGGCGTAAAGCGCAGTCCGCTCAAAGCGCATGTCAAAACACATGGTGCAGCGAATGCCGCGCTCGGGTTCCCATTCCATGCCTTTGGCGCGCTCAAACCAGTTATCTGTATCGTAATCCGCATCGATAAACGGTACGCCGTGCTGTTCGGCAAAGCGAATATTCTCATCCTTACGAATCAGATACTCTTTCTGCGGATGAATGTTCGGATTGTAGAAGAAGATGGTGTAGTCGATCCCTGAGGCCTGGATCGCCTCCATTACCTCACCAGAACACGGAGCGCAACAGGAGTGCAGCAGCAGTTTATCAGCCCCGTTTGGGAGTTCTAGTTTAGGGCGTTTGAAATCAGCGGTAGTCATAAATTTATTTGATGAGGTAATGAGGACTGAAAACAGTGTAGCATCAGAGCTGTGCTATCGGGAATGGCGGCCAGTCTCATACATATCCCGCAATGCCTGTTATTGACACATAGCGGACGCATCTTTCACACGTTTCTATATAACCTGGTTAGCAAAACTATCTCCGCTGCACTTCTTCTCAGCAAGCAATTCCTGAATACGCTACGCAAATTAAACAAATATTTCAGACCAAGATAGATCAGGCACGTTAACGCTGGATCATATGCGCGCTGGCGAAGCGTTTTGGTTTGCCGGTGAGTGCGTTTGTAGGGAACTGATGCGAGGTTTTCACCCAGACCAATTCCCCAGACGTTAATACCACTATCTCTCTCACCCCGGCCCCTCGCTCCCCGCCGCCAGCAGCGGCACCACCACATCGCTGACGGGCACCGCAATCCCGTGCCTGCGGCCATAGCGCTGGATCACGCCGTTGCGTATGTCCCACTCCATCAGGCGATCCGCCTGACGGTCGGACAGGATCGACAGCATTAAAGATCTGCACTGGGACATTCGCCCCAGCCCGCACATTAGCACCATGCAGGTGCGGTCGACGGATAAGCCGCTGACGCTCAACAACGCGATTAATATCGCCTGGCTGATCCAGGCCACGTCACACTGGCTGCTGACCACGCGGCCTTATAAGCATCAGGAACGGGATTTTCTGCGGTACCTCTTTACCGTTTTCAGGTGTGTCGCTACGGATAGGTGGATATTCAGACGAGCCGTTATGCGTTTTTAAACAATTAATAAAGAGTCAAATAGACAGAATACCCAATAAACATTCAAGTATTTATTACATCTTCAATTAATATTCACTTAATTATTATTTAAGCAAAACCACCGTATTAATCATTAACAATTTATCCAGATCCAAACCATAAGCCCCCATACTTTCTTAATTTGCATCAACGAAACCGCAGATCGTTTTATATCCACCCTGTACAAAATTGACGGCCAATTTTGTACGCGCTAGCGTTGCACTAGTTACGTAACTAGCTAAACCATAAGGTCTTTTCAGGATTTCCTTAAATGGAGTTTTAAACAAATGGCTATTCCAGCTTATTTATGGCTTAAAGATGACGGCGGCGCCGATATAAAAGGCTCTGTCGATATATATGGACGTGAAGGTAGCATCGAGATTATCGCCTTAAATCACGGCATAATGCAGCCCACGGACAAGCATAACGGCAAGGCGACAAGTCTTCGCATCCATTCCCCCTATTCTTTCGATAAAGAGATCGACGCTTCCAGCCCCTATTTGTACAAGGCTGTTAGCACGGGCCAGAAGCTAAAATCCGCAGAGATAAAGTTTTACCGTATCAACGATGCTGGTCAGGAAGTGGAATATTTTTCCACCCTTCTGGAAGGCGTGAAGATCGCCAGCGTCTGTCCAATGATGCTTGATATCAAAGATCCTGACTATGAGAAGCATAACCATCTTGAGCTGATAGAGCTGCTCTATGAAAAAATTACCTGGCGCTACGTGGACGGTAACATCATGCATTCAGATAGCTGGAATGACCGTAAGACGGCATAAGGAGAACGTTATGGGATGGAAGTATGAGCAATCAACTGGCAAGATGTATAAAGACGGCAAATTAATTGAGACAGGATATTCCGGTGCCCTTACCAATAAAAATAATCCGGACCGTCAGCATGTGAAGGGTCTGGGTCCATTGCCGCGCGGAACATATAAAATTGCGGGACATTCGAATTCTAAAGGACCCATTACCATTATCCTTGAGCAAACTTCGGGAGAGAGTTTTGGTCGTACAGAGTTCCGCATTCATGGTGACCATAAGTACGGTCCAGCCGGATTTGCTTCGGAGGGGTGCATTATTCTCTCACTGTCAACGCGACGTAAAATCCTTCGTGACGGCGGTGAGCTTGAGGTAGTGCGATGAAATATCCAATCGTCCTGCTGCTTTGTGCGCTCACTGTCCCAGCCATTGCAGCCAGCACTGACTGGCCATCAGCACTTCATGGAATCGCCTCAGGTGACACACACTGGATTGAGCAAGCCCCAACGCTGGCTGCCACGGCTGACGTCAGGCAGGCGCAACTGCTGGAGGATGCTTTGGCCGCAGCGCTCACAACAAACACCAGCGCCACACTGAAAGCGCTCCAGACCATTGACGCGGGAAAGTGGCCGCACATGGTTGGCAGCGATATCGTCTGCACGCCGCCTCTAGAGAAATCCCCCGCCGAAGTCGACGCGTTCTATCAGCGCACCCGCCGGGCGCTGCTGGATACGGTTGAGGGTGCTCAGTGCCTCTGGATCCTGGAAGCAACAATGGAAGAGCTAAACGCTGAGAAAGCCCGTCAGGGTAAGTAAGAGAGTTACCCGGCGCACAACGGCCGGGTCTTTCCCTTTCGCCAGCCCCTGGCTCACCCCGGCCCCTCGCTCCCCGCCGCCAGCAGCGGCACCACCACGTCGCTGACGGGCACCGCAATCCCGTGCCTGCGGCCATAGCGCTGTATCACGCCGTTGCGGATATCCCACTCCATCGGACGATCCGCCTGACGGTCGGCAAGAATCGACGTGCCCAAATCCACTGGCGCGCGCTGAAAGTTCGCCAGAATCTCCTCCGCCACCGCATCGTCCAGCTTCGCCCCTTCGGCGCGGGCGACGGTCAGCCCCTCGCGCAGGTAGGCCAGCGCCAGCTCGCTGATATCCTCGCGCCTGAACATCCCGGCGCGGCGATTGGCCAGCACCATCAGCCCGGCGACCGCGTTTTGCAGCAGCTTGCGCCAGGCGACGGTGGGGAAATCTTCCGAGAGCTCAACCGCGCAGCGCGTATCACGAAGCGCTTCGACCACCCGCTGCGCCTGCGGCACGTCCGGCAGCGTCAGGCGCGGTTTGGCGCGCAGCCAGACGGAGGCATCCGGCTCGCGCTGCGCAGGGAACCACACCACCGACGGCAGCACCGTTGCGCCATTGACCAAAGGCGCAAGCTGGGCTTTCTGCTCCACGCCGTTTTGCAGCGCGCAGACCACGGTGTGTTTATCGCACAGGGCGCGCAGCCAACCGGCGCTGTTGGCATTTTGCGTCGTTTTTACCGCCAAAAAAACGAGGTCAACGGGGCGCGTAATGACGCTGGGATCGGTGAGTACCGGACCGGGCACCACAATTTCACCCTCATCATGACGCAGGCGCAGTTCCGGATGCGCGGTGCGACCACACAGCAGCGGCGTGCGGCCCGCTTCATGCAGCACCGCGGCGATGGTGGTCCCAATCGCACCGGGTCCTGTCAGCGCAATGGTTGGATAGTCAGACATGGGTCACTCCCCTTTTGCTAAGCCTGCAATCAGTTATACCACCCTGAAAAGAGCGCGCCACGCCCATTGTCTATACTCAATTCATAACAGACAACGGAGTGCGCCATGCCTTTACCCGACTTCAAATCCTCTGAACCTTATACCCTCGGCATTGAGCTCGAACTCCAGGTGGTTAACCCGCCGGGTTACGATCTGAGCCAGGACTCCTCTGCCCTCATCGCCGCCGTCAAAGACGACATCAAAGGGGGCGAAGTCAAACACGACATTACCGAAAGCATGCTCGAAATCGCCACCGGCGTGTGCCAGACCATCGACCAGGCAGCGGCGCAGTTCTCGGTGATGCAGCAGAGCATCCTGCGCGCGGCGGCGGAGCATCACATCCAGATCTGCGGCGGCGGAACGCACCCGTTCCAGAAGTGGCAGCGTCAGGAGGTGTGTGACGACGAGCGCTATAACGTCACGCTGGAGCGCTTTGGCTATCTGATTTTGCAGGCGACGGTGTTCGGCCAGCACGTACACGTCGGCTGTCGGACCGGGGACGACGCAATTTATCTACTGCACGGCCTGTCGCGCTTTGTGCCGCACTTTATCGCCCTGGCCGCCGCATCACCGTATATGCAGGGCACGGACACGAAGTTCGCCTCATCGCGTCTCAACATCTTCTCGGGCTTCCCGGATAACGGACAGATGCCGTGGGTCAACAGCTGGCAGGAGTTCGAGGGGCTGTTCCGCCGCCTGAGTTCCACCAGCATGATCGACAGCATTAAGGATCTGCACTGGGACATCCGCCCCAGCCCGCATTTTGGCACCGTGGAGGTGCGGGTAATGGATACGCCGCTGACGCTCGGCCACGCGATTAACATCGCCGGGCTTATTCAGGCGACGTCGCACTGGCTGTTGACCGCGCGGCCGTATAAGCATCAGGAACGGGATTTTCTGCTGTATCGCTTTAACCGTTTTCAGGCCTGTCGCTACGGGCTGGAAGGCATTCTGACAGACGTGCATACCGGCGAGCACAAAACCGTGGCGGAAGATATCGCCTGGCTGCTGGAGCAGGTTGCGCCGTCCGCCGAGAAGCTCGGCGCGACAAGCGCAATCAAGGAAATTGCCCTGCTGTTAAAGCAGGGCAAGAGCGAGGCGCAGCGCATGCGGGACTTTATCGCCGATGGCGGCTCGCTGATTTCTCTGGTGCAGAAGCACTGTGAGCTGTGGGCGACGAGTCCGTAAGGCCGTGGCCCCACTCGCGCAGGCGCTGGAACAGCACGAACAGCGCCGGGATGAACACTATCCCCACTACGGTCGCCACCAGCATGCCGCTGAAGACCGTAGTGCCGATGATGCGGCGGCTCTGGGCGCCCGCCCCGGTCGCCAGCATCATCGGCAGGACGCCGATAATGAACGACACGGCGGTCATCATTACCGCGCGGAAGCGGCGCGATGCTCCCTCCCGTGCGGCATCGACAATCGCCATTCCGTCCATGCGCCGGGCGCGGGCAAACTCCACGATAAGAATTGCGTTCTTGGCGGCGAGGGCTATCAGTAGCACCAGACCAATCTGCACATACACGTCGTTGGCGTAGCCCGCCAGCCACAGCCAGACCAGCGCCCCGCCGATGGCGAACAGCACCGAGAGCATCACGCTCGCCGGCAGCGTCCAGCTCTCGTACTGGGCGACGAGGAACAGCCACGCCATCACCACCGCCGCCAGCACAATCCATATCGCCTGATTGCCGGTCTGCTGCTCCTGATACGACATGCCGCTCCAGGCGTAGTCGTACCCGGCTGGCAGGTTTTCCGCCAGAATCTCGCCCATCGCCGCCATTGCGGTGCTGCTGCTCACCCCTTCCGCTGCCGAGCCGCTCACCGATACCGACGGGAACTGGTTGTACTGCTGAATAAATGGCGCGCCGACGGTCGGCGTGATGGTGACGAGGTTGCTCAGACGCACCCGCTCGCCGCTGTTGCTGCGCACGAACAGCTCGCTGATTTGCTCCGCGCGCTCGCGCCACTGCATCTCGTTCTGCATCACCACGTGGTAGACGCGGTTGTTGACGCTGAAATCCCCGGCGCGCGTGCCGCCAAAAGCGGTTTGCAGGCTGCTGAAGATGCGTGACACCGGCACGTCGAGGCGGGCCGCGCGCTCGCGGTCAACGGTGAGCGTCATCTGCGGCACGTTGCTGCTCCAGGTGGTGAACACGCGGCTCAGCTGCGGGTGCTGGTTGGCTTTCGCCAGCACCTCACGCGTCACGCGCTCCAGCTCCGCCGGGCTTTGCCCCGCCTGCGCCTGAATGCGCAGGTCGAAGCCGGAGGCGTTGCCCAGCCCCGGCAGCGTCGGCGGCGCAAAGGTCATGATGGTGGCTTCCGGCAGGGCCAGCAGCTGTCGCTGAAGGGTGCCCATCACCTCATCCAGCGGCGGACGCTCGCTCCAGTCTTTGAGCATGATGGAGATAAACCCGCCGTTCGATGCGCTGGTGCCGTTGAGGATGTTAAACCCGGAGACCTGAATCACGTCTTCTACCGCCGGGTTTTTAGCGATCAGCTCGCGCGCGGTGGTCATCACCGCTTCGGTGCGCTCCAGCGAGGCTGCCTCCGGCAGTTGGACGCTGGCGAAGAAGTAGCCCTGATCCTCCTGGGGCAGGAAGCCCTTTGGCATCGACATAAAGCTGAATACCACCACCGCCGCCGCGCCTGCGGTGGCCAGCAGCGCCAGCCACGGACGGAGGTTGAACACGCTCACGATCCGGGTGTAAAGCGTGCGCGTGGCGTCCAGCCCGCGGTTGAACCCACGGAAAACGGCGGCGGGCTGTGCCGGTCGCGGGCGCAGCAGCAGCGCGCAGAGCGCGGGCGTCAGGGTCAGCGCCACCAGGCTTGAGAGCGTCACGGCGGTCGAGAGCGTCACCGCGAACTGGCGGTACAGCTCGCCCACGATCCCTGGCAGGAGCGCCACCGGTACAAACACCGCCAGCAGCACCAGCGTGGTGGCAATCACTGGCCCGGCAATCTGGCGCAGCGCCAGCGCGGTCGCCGCCGTGCGGCTCTGCCCTTCCGCCATCAGCGTTTCGACGCTCTCCACCACCACGATGGCGTCATCCACCACCATGGTCAGCGCCAGAATGATGGCGAACAGGCTCAGCGTATTGGCGGAGTAGCCGAGCGTATAGAGCACCGCGAAGGTGCCCACCAGCGACACCGGAATGGCAAGGGCGACAATCAGCGTCGCGCGCCAGCTTTGCAGGAACAGGGACACCACGACCACCACCGCCAGCATCGTCAGCGCCAGCGAGACGCCAATCTCTTTGATGGTGGCGGCCACAAACGAGGTGGTGTCGAATTTGACTTCATAGACCAGATCGTCCGGGAAGCGCGTGGATAACCGTTCCAGCTCCGCGCGCACCGCATCGGCCACGCGCAGGGCGTTAGCGGACGGCGTCGGGTAGATGCCGAGGTAGGCGGAGTCGTGCCCGTTCAGCTGCGCGCCAGAGCTGTAGCTGCGCGAGCCAAGCTCGATGGTGGCGACGTCCTTCAGGCGCACCAGCTGCCCCATCTCCCCGGCGCGGATAATGATATTGGCAAAGTCGTCGGCCTGGTTTAAGCGCCCCAGCCCGTTAATGGTCAGCGTCTGCTGCTGGCCGTTAAACACCGGCGGCGTGCCGACCTGGCCCGCCGCCCCCTGCACGTTCTGCTCGCGCAGCGCCTGCGCCACGTCATCGCTGGTCACGTTCAGGGCGTTCATGCGGTCCGGCCTCAGCCAGATGCGCATGCTGTAGTCCCGTGCGCCAAACATCTGTACCTGCCCGACGCCCGGCAGACGCGACAGCGCCTCGCGCACCTGGGTGCTGGCGTAGTTGCTGACGAACAGCGGCGTGTGGGTGTTGTTCGGTGAGTAAAGGCTTACCCCCATCATCAGGTTGGTGGCCCGCTTGCGCACCTGCACGCCGTTTTGCTGCGCCTCGGTCGGCAGCTGCGCCACGGCCTGCGCCACGCGGTTCTGCACATCGATGGCGGCGAGATCCGGATCGGTGCCCGCCGCAAAGGTGATGTTCAGGCTGTAAGAGCCCTCATCCGAACTGGTGGACTCCATATAGAGCATGTGATCCACGCCGTTCAGCTGCGTTTCCAGCGGCGTGGCGATGGCCTCCGCCACGTCAGCCGAGCTGGCGCCCGGCCATGACGCTGACACATTCACGACCGGCGGGGTGATCTGCGGGTACTGCTCCACCGGAATAATCCTCAGCGCGATGGCCCCCAGCAGGGTGATGACCAGCGCAATCACCATCGCAAAGCGCGGGCGTTTGATGAAAAACGTCAGCATGATGGCTCCTTAATTCAATATCTGGACGGTTGCGCCTGGCTGCACGCGCTGCGCACCGTCAGTAATCGCTCGCTCACCGGGCTTCACGCCGGAGGCAATCTGGAACTGCTGGCCGATCTGCCCGGCGACCTTCAGCGGACGCATTTCGGCTTTATCCTCGGCGTTAATCACCCAGGCGAAGAACCCGTCGCCATTCTGCTGTACGGCAGCGGCGGGCAGAGTCAGCACCGGTAGCTCGCTTGCCGGACGCAGGTAAACGTTCACATTGCCGCCGGGCAGCAGCTGATGGCGCGGGTTGGCGAACTCGGCACGCAGCATCACGCTGGCGGTACGCGGGTCGATGCGGTTGTCCACGGAGGTGAGTTCCCCGCTGATGCGCTGGCCGTTGCTGTCAATCAGCGCCTGCCAGGCCTGCTTCATGGCGCTGATATCCGCATGCTGTCCGGCTTTGGTGGCAAACGCGCCCTCTTCCAGCGCAAAGGCGATACGGATCGGATCGAGCTGCACCACCTCCACCAGCACACCGCTGGCAGGATTCACCAGGCTGCCGACGTGAAAGTTGCTGTGCCCCACGCGTCCGTCAATCGGTGAAATAATGCGCGTGTAGTCGAGAGTGACGCTGCGGGTGTCGAGCCGGGCTTTCGCCTGCTCCAGCGCGGCGCTGGCGACGTCGCGCTGCATGCGGGCGTTGTCCACGTCGTGGCGGCTGATGGCGTTGCTGCTGCCCAGGCTTTCGAAGCGGGACAGCTGCTGCTGCGCCTGACGCAGCGTGGCTTCGGCGCTTTTCACTTCGGCCTGCGCCAGACGCAGGGCGGCGCGCGGCTCGGCGTCGTCCAGTTCGAACAACACGTCGCCTTTTTTCACATACTGGCCATCGCGGAAGTGGATTCTGGTGATGACGCCTTCCGTACGTGCACGCAGTTCAACGGTGTGGATAGCTTCAATGCGGCCCGGAATTTGGCGCTCGGCGGCGTGGGCGGTTTGCTCCACGGTGGCGACGCGAACGGGAATGACTGCGGCGAATGCGGGTTGCAGGGTGCAGGCGAGGAGCGCGAACAGGAGTGGGAATTTCATTAAGAAGTACCTCGGCGTTGTTTTCCCTCACCCCGGCCCTCTCCCACAGGGAGAGGGCGGTCAGGGTTCCCTCTCCCTGTGGGAGAGGGTTAGGGTGAGGGCAAAAAGTTATGCAGCCTTACGGAACCTGCGGGTCAGTCGCTTCTCGATTTCGACGACGAAGAACATCACCCCCGCCACCGCCAGCGTCACGAACCAGTAGCGCAGCGGCAGCGCTTCGGTGCCGAACAGCATCTGCATAAATGGCAGGTAGATGATCGCCGCCTGGAGCAGGAACAGTACGCCCGTTACCAGCCAGATCCCTTTGTTCGCCAGCAGGCCGCGGTTCAGGGAGAACCCTTCGGTGTTGCGGCAGTTAATCATGTACACCCACTGGGCGCAGACCAGCATCTGGAGCAGCACGGTGCGGATGAACTCCGCGCTGTGGCCGCGCGGGGCCAGCCAGGCTTCCAGCGCAAAGGCGGCGATGGCAATCATGGTGCCGACGAAAGCCACGCGCCATACGGCGTAGGCGTCCATTACGTGCTGCCCGGTCTGGCGCGGCGGGCGGCGCATGATGTTGCGCTCGGCGGCCTCAAAGGCCAGGCCGAAGGAGAGCGTGGCGGAGGTCGCCATGTTCATCCACAGAATCAGCACCGGCGTCAGCGGAATGATGTTCCCCGCCAGCAGCGCAATCACAATTAAAAGCCCCTGCGCCAGGTTGGTCGGCATGATGAACAGGATGGTCTTCTTCAGGTTGTCGTAAACGCGACGCCCCTCTTTCACCGCGCTGGCGATGGTGGCGAAGTTATCGTCCGTCAGGACCATGTCCGCCGCCTCTTTGGTGACTTCCGTGCCTTTGATGCCCATCGCGATACCCACGTCCGCCTGGCGCAGCGCCGGCGCGTCGTTCACGCCGTCACCGGTCATACCGACGATTTCGCCTTTATCCTGCAACGCTTTCACCAGGCGCAGCTTATGCTCCGGGCTGGTACGGGCGAAGATGTCATATTTTACCGCCGCTTCCGCCAGCTCGGCGTCGTCCATTTTCTCCAGCTGATAGCCGGTAACCGCCTGCTCGCTGTTGGTGATCCCCAGCATCTGGCCGATGCTCATCGCCGTCTGCGGGTGATCCCCGGTGATCATCTTCACGCGGATCCCCGCCTGCTGGCAGGCGTTAATCGCCTCAATCGCTTCCGGACGCGGCGGATCCATCATCCCGGCAATGCCGAGGAAAATCAGGCCGTGACTCAGGTCGTCGTGAGTTAATGCCTGCTCGCCGTTCGCTGGCTTGAACGCCGCGGCGACCATGCGCAGCCCCTGACGCGCATAGCGCTCCATCTCCGTTTCCCAGTACGCGCGGTCAAAGGCTTGCGCACCGTTGCGGGTCTGCTGCTGCTCACACAGGGCGAAAATCACGTCCGGCGCGCCGGTGATCAAAATCTGCTCCTCACTGCCAATCTGGTAGTGGGTGCTCATGTACTTGTACTGAGAGTCGAACGGGATCTTGTTAACCAGCGTGGTCACGACCGGCTCGAGGTGGGCTTTGGCCGCCAGCACCTTCAGCGCGCCCTCGGTCGGGCCGCCGGTAATGCCCCACAGGCCGCGCTCGTCCTGAATCAGCTGGCTGTCGTTACACAGGTCGATGGTGCGCAGGTACTGCTCCAGCACGGTGCCCGGCTGGATCTGCACCGGCTCATCGCTGCCTTCGAGATAGATGTTGCCCACCGGCTCGTAGCTGTTGCCGTCCACGCGGTAGCAGGTGTCGGCGGTGATGATGGCTTTCACCGTCATCTCGTTCATGGTCAGGGTGCCGGTTTTATCCGAGCAGACCACGGTCATCGCGCCCAGGGTTTCAACCGTCGGCAGCTTGCGGATAATCGCCCGCTTGCGCGCCATCGCCTGTACGCCCAGAGAGAGGATGATGGAGATAATTGCCGGCAGACCTTCCGGTACGGAGGCGACCGCCAGGCTAATCAGGGAGAGCAGCAGCTCGCCCATCGGGATCTCGCGGAACACCAGGCTGAAGACAAACAGCGCGGCCATCATCGCCAGAATGATGGCGAAGATCGCTTTGCCCAGCTTGTCCATCTGCACTAGCAGCGGGGTGCGGTGTTTTTCAATGCCCGCCATCATCTGGTTGATGTGGCCGAGTTCGGTCTCCTGGCCCGTGGCAATGACCACGCCCACGCCGCCGCCCGCGCTGACCGTCGTACCGGAAAAGACCAGGTTCGTACGGTCGCCCAGCGGTAATTCGCCGCTCAGCGGGTTCGTGTGTTTATCCACCACGGTGGATTCACCGGTCAGAATAGCCTCTTCCACGCGTAAATTATGCGCTTCGATTAAGCGCATATCCGCCGGAATACGATCTCCTGCGCGCAACACAATAATATCGCCCGGGACGATTTCCGTCGTCGGGATAGTTTCATGGTTGCCGTTACGAATAACGCGCGCCTCGCTGGAGAGCATATTGCGAATACTCTTCAGGGATTTTTCCGCGTTACTTTCCTGAATGTGGCCAATTAAGGCATTGATTACCGCCACGCCCAGAATAACCAGCGTATCAACCCAGTGTCCCATTACTGCCGTTAATACGGCGGCTGCCAGCAGGACGTAAATCAGGACATCGTTAAAATGCGCGAGAAAACGCAGCCAGCCCGGCTTGCCTTTTTTCTCCGGCAGCGCGTTCGGGCCATGTTTCTGCAAACGTGCCTGCGCCTCGGCGCGGTCCAGGCCATTAGCCTGGCTCTGCGCCTGAGCAAGCACCTGCTCTACGGTCTGCTGGTACGCCTGCCCGCCTGCGGGTGGCATATTCTGCGAGAAATTTTTTTTGGTCATGGTATTTTTCCTTCAATATCCGGTGGACGGAAGCCGGAATTCCTTTCTGGCTTTAAATAATTCATTTTTAAGTCTTGCGGGTTAAATTGATCTACCGCAATATATTGACTACCCGGTTATTCAAAACTGATTAAAATTATTTCGACGCGTTGATTTTTACAAAATATTTCTAAACCAACACTAAACGAGGAGGAAGCATGTTTGGTATTTATCGCGCACGGCGCCTGGCGTTATACATTGTCGCAGCCATTGTTATTGCGACGTTAATTGGATATAGCACCTATAGCTTTGTAAAATTATTTTCATGAGAAAGACGTTTATTTACATAACGCGATATTAATTTAATCGCCCCGAAAATATTATCTGTTTTCTGTTATTAATTCGCAGAATAACGGTGGCCTTTCACCCAATTTTGCCAGCGGGGATGATATTGCTTTACGTTTCAGGATGCCGGACAATGACATTTTTAACTGACGATTAACATTACGATGAAACACCCGTTAGAATCGCTGCTCACCGCAGGGGGCATTTTGCTGATGGCCCTGCTCTCCTGCCTGCTGTTACCTGCGCCGTCGCTGGGTCTGGTGCTGGCGGAGAAGCTGGTTCAGACCTTTCATATGGTCGATCTGAATCAGCTGTACACCATTCTGTTCTGTCTATGGTTTTTGGTGCTCGGCGCCATCGAATTCTTTATCCTGCGTTTCATCTGGCGCCGCTGGTTTTCACTGGCGTCGTAAGCCAGTGAGATCGCGCATCCCGTGGATCAGCGCTTCACACCAGGCCGCGTAGTCGTGGCCGCTGGATGAGGGGTGGAAGCTGACGCGGTAGCCTTTTTTCCTCAGCACCTGTTCAAAATCCTGCGTGGTGCGATAGATGCCGCCGCCCGGCCCCGCGGTTTCAAACTTCCCGGCCTGTAACCAGAAGCGCACCGGATACGGTGGAGACTGTTGGTACTGACGCGTCAGCCAGCCTGGGGCGTCACCTTCCGGCGCCCACCAGTAAGAACCGGAAAGGCTCAGCACGTTGCCAAACAGGCGCGGATAGCGCAGCGCCACCCATGAAGAGGCAATTCCCCCGTAGCTGGATCCTGCCAGTACGGTTTTCTGCCGCTGCATGCCGATGCCCTTCCCCCGCAGCCACGGCAGCAGCTCGTGCGCCATAAAGTCAGCAAAATCCGGGTTCGGCGGCAGCTCGTTGCCGCGACGGGCGTGATCGAGGCTGTCGATAAACACCACGTTAATCGGTGGCAGGTGATGCCGGGCAATCAGACCGTCCAGCACGTTGGCAAAATGGTATTCGTCCTGATAAATCTGCCCGTCGAACAGAATTAACGTCCAGCGTGCGGGCTGTGCGCCGCGCGGTTTGTAGATCATCACGTCGCGGGCGTTGCCAAGGATGTGGCTGGAAAAACTCTGACGGCTCAACGTCCCGTGCACCAGCGGCTTTGCCGTGGCCTGAACGGAGCAGTAGCGCGCCGGGCTGAGATCGAGCAGAGAATAGCGATTCCAGCGATCGGTCTTCTGCTCCCCGAAGGTATTCGGGTTAAGCGGATCGGCCTGCGCGCTTACCAGGATGGCGCGGCGTTGATCGCGTGTGGAACCCTCGACGATCGGCACATCGGGCGCGAGCTTGTACTGCATTACCGTATCAGCGGGGACTACATAGCTGCGGAACCAGACGTCGCTGTTGCCCAGGCGGAACAGCGGATCGTGATCCCCCGCCGGCGAGCCGAGAATGAAGACGTTATCCCGCGCGCCGCGCCACAGAAAGGTCACGCGCTTATGGCTCGCATCTACCGGCTCCACCATCGGCGTTCCCTGTCGACGCTGCGCCTGCCAGAACGCCTCGGTACTTCCACCGGCAGAAATGACGCTTGCCAGCGCCTTCAGCGTCGGGCTTTCAGGCGCCAGCATCTGCACGCGTGGTAACGGAGAGGTCTCTTTCATCCGCCACTGAAAACGCCACGGCTTACCGGCTTCTCCGTGTAGCACCAGCGAGGTGTTCTGTTTCACCGGCAGGGCAAACAGCAGCGTGTGTTCCCCGTCCGCAGGACCATTTTCGATCAGCGTGCGGATGCGGCGGTTTTGCCCATCAAGCAGGCGCGCATCCGTCACGCCATTCAGCGTGGCGGAAACGTAGTTTTCACCCAGTTCAGGCAGGGAGAAGCAGACTTCGCCGCTGGCATCAAACTTTCCCTGAATATCGCCCTGCCGGGACGTCTGCTCGCACGTTGCCGCCACGGCGGGCAGCGCGCCGATCCCCAACAGCAACCCACTCCATACCCTCTTCATTACCGCTTGTTCCCCAACGAAATTTGTTAACAACGCTAATGCAAATGGTAATGATTTGCAATATCATCAACGGCGATTTACCGGTGCTTTTATGGCGATAGCAACCAAGGACGTTCAATAAAAATGTTTAAAAATAATAAGATAATGCGGCTCTGGCTACTGAGTCTGGCGACGACCAGCGTCGCGGCTCAGGCAGAAACGAAAGAAGAAACGATTACGGTGACGCAGGGCGTGAGTGAAGAGCCCACTGCGCCCGTAAAAGGCATTGTGGCGACGAAAACGCTCTCCGCCACCAAGACCAGCGCGGAGATCGTGAAGACGCCGCAGTCGGTATCGGTGATCACCCGCGATCAGATGAACATGCAGGACGTCACCTCCGTTTCGCAGGCGCTGCGCTACTCGGCGGGCGTGTTTACCGAGTACCGGGGCTCGTCTAACCGTAACGACGAGGTGTTTGTGCGCGGCTTTAGCTACGTGCCGAAATTCCTCGACGGCTTAAGCTTTGGCGCAACGGCCTCATCACAGACGGGCACAGTTGACCCGTGGCTGCTGGAGCGCGTGGAGCTGGTGCGCGGCCCGGCCTCGGTCCTGTTTGGACAGGTCAATCCGGGCGGGTTAATCAGCATGACCAGCAAGCGCCCGACGGCGGAGGCCATTCACAACGTGCAGTTCCGCACCGGCAATAACGATCTCGCCGAAGGTGCGTTTGATTTCGGCGGCAGGCTGAGCGACGACGGCCGCATGCTGTATCGCGTGAACGGTATCGCCCGTACGCAGCATAATCAGGTGGACGATTATAAAGAGACGCGGATGGCGATCGCCCCGGCAATCACCTGGTACCCGAACGATCAGACCCGCTTTACGCTGCTGACCAGCTACCAGAAAGATCCGGATGCCGGATACCGCAACTTCCTGCCCGCGTATGGCACGGTGAAAAGTGCCGACGGGAAGTACATCCCGCGCGATTTTAACGTCAGCGATCCGAATTACAATCAATCCTGGCGCGAGCAGACGATGATTGGCTACGAGCTGGAACACCAGTTCGCCGACAACCTCACCTTCCGCCAGAACGCCCGTTACGCCACCATCAAGCAGAAATATCGTTATCTGGTTTACGCCAACAGCGCGGCCAACAGCACGGTGTTGACCCGTCGCGCCCAGCGTGAAGCGCGCACGACCAACGAATTTGGCCTTGATAACCAGCTGGAATATCAGCTGGAGACCGGAAGCGTCAGCCACACCCTGCTCGGCGGGTTTGATTACAAGACCAGCAAGGATAAACAGCTGCTGGCGCGCGGGAGCGGCTCACAGTATGACCTTGACTGGACAAACCCGGTTTACGGCGTGAACGTGGATGAAAGTACCTTCAAAACGGCGTCCGACGAGCAGCAAAATCTCGACCAGATGGGCCTGTATCTTCAGGATCAGATGAGCTGGAATAACTGGGAGTGGCTGGTTTCCGGGCGCTACGACTGGAGCGAAGTGCGTACCAGCGACTTCACCGATAACAGCGTTACGCAGCAGAACGACAGCAAATTTACCTGGCGCACTGGCCTGCTGTACGCGTTTGATTCTGGCCTGTCGCCGTACATCAGCTACAGCACCTCGTTTGAACCGAACCTGCAAACCAACCGTGCGCCGGGCGTTGCGCCCTTCAGGCCTACTACCGGGGAGCAGACCGAGATTGGCGTGAAATATCAGCCGGTCGACACCACGCTGATGACCCTGGCGCTGTACGATTTAACTCAGAACAACGTCGCGACCTATAACAGCGCTGAAGGCTGGTTCGAAAATGCGGGCAAGGTGCGTTCGAAAGGCGCTGAAGCGGAAATCCACGCCACGCTGATGGATAACATCAACCTGATTGGCTCCTACACTTACACCGATGCAAAAACCGAAAGCACCACGGTGGCGGGAACTGAAGGCAAAACGCCTGCGCGCATTCCGGCACATATGGCATCGGCGTTCGCCAGCTATACCGTTCCGGGCGGCGCGCTGAAGAGCCTGACCGCTGGCGTGGGGATGCGCTACATCGGCACCAGCTACGGCGATGCGAAGAATACCTTCAAGGTGCCATCGGTGGATCTGTATGACGCGATGCTGCGCTACGACCTGGGCGAGATGAACCGCAGCCTGAAAGGGGCAAGCGCGCAGTTCAACGTCAATAACGTGGCAGACACAAAGTATGTGGCGTCGTGCGCAAGCGATACGGCGTGCTTCTACGGGATTGGCCGGACGGTGACGGCGACGGTGAATTACAGCTGGTAAGCATGGTGCGGTCTGATCCCCTCACCCTAACCCTCTCCCCATAGGGGAGAGGGGACGATTACGCCCTCGCCCCTTTGGGGACAGGGCCGGGGTGAGGGGATGTTTTTCAGTGCGCCCGACCGTGATTTTCTTTGCGGTACGCCCCGGGCGGCTGGTTGAAGGTGCGGGTAAAGATGCGGGTAAACGTCTGCTGCGAGTCAAACCCGTAGCGCAGGCAGATATCGTACACGCGCTCGTCTGACTCACGCAGATCGCGCGCCGCCATCAGCAGCTTGCGTTCGCGGATGTAGCGTCCCAGACTTTCGCCTTTGTACTGCATAAACAGCCGCTGTAAATGCCATTTTGAGTAACCCGCATGGCGGGCAATCTCTTCGATGCGTAACGGCTGGTGTAGGTTGTCATCGATCCATTCGACAATCGTATCAATGACCTGAGCGGAAATCGTCATACTGCTCTCCCCCTCTGCTTCTCGCTTAAACATTATTCCCACCACTCGCGAAATTGTTGCGTGGTATCACTCACCCGCACGGGCTCGCCCAGCTCCGGCGTCAGCAGCCGGTAGTTTTTATCCTTGCTGGCTTTCGCCAGCTGGATCAGTGGATCGTTCCAGGTATGTTTCGCCAGCACAAAACGCCCGTTATGTCCCGGTACGACCGCTTTGGCATTGAGATCTGCCGAGGCCTGCGCCGTTTCCGCCGGATGCATATGGATGTACTTCCAGTCCTGGTCGTACTGCCCGTTTTCCATAATGGCTAAGTCCACTCCGCCAAACTGCTCGCCAATAGCCTTGAAGTGCGGGCCGTAACCGGAGTCTCCGCTGTAGTAAACCTTTCGCTCTGGGGTGACAAACATAAAGCTCCCCCACAGGGTCTGGTTACGCTTAATGCCGCGCCCGGAAAAATGGCGCGCGGGCAGAACATGTACCGTCAGCGCATCGCTGATATGCACCGATTGGTTCCAGTCCCGCTCGTCGATTATCTCCGGGGTCATCCCCCAGTAGCGCAGATGCGAACCCACGCCCAGCGGCGTGACCACGCGCTTAACCTTCGGCAGCAGCGCCTTGATGGTGGCGTAATCCAGATGGTCATAGTGATCGTGGGAGATAATCAGCAGGTCGATCTCCGGCATGCTCTCCGCACGCCACGGGTACTCCCCCGCAAACGCTTTATTGAGAAACGAGAACGGTGCGGCGTAGCTACTAAGAACCGGATCGATCAGGATGCGTTTCCCTGCAAGCTGCATATACCAGGAGGAGTGGCCGAGCCACACCAGCGTGTCCTGTTCAGGCGACAGGCTCGCCAGATCGGTTTTCACCAGCGGCAGCGGCTGCGCAGGACGGGCGTTTTCGGTTTTACGGGTAAGGAACTGCCACCACGCCACCAGCATATTTTGTTGCCCGGTAAAGCCCGGCGTAGGGAGCGTGTTATGGAATTGCCCGTCGCGATAGTGCGGAGAGGCTTCCACTTCAGAGAGCTGCGCACCCTGCGGTGGCTGGCCAAATCCGGCATTCAGTACAAACGGTAAACTGGCAGCTGAAGCAATAATCATGACTAACACCACGCAGATGAATAGAGGCTTTTTCATTTCCTGACCCGCCTACGCGCCCCATCCGATGGTTTGCGTGGGTGATACTTGATTATGAGTGAGTAAGCACTCATTATAGATAGGATGATTACGCCGTCAAGAAGGTTTTCGATCTTTGACATTCCGCGTTGCAGCGTATCAAGGCTCGTGTTTCAATCAGGGCTTTTACAATTGACGGGAGGAAAAATTTAGTGGCACGTCCGAAGAGTGAAGATAAAAAACAGGCCGCAGCAACGGCTGCGTTTGCGCAGTCAGGTATTGCCGCCTCAACGGCGTTAATTGCCCGTAATGCGGGCGTCGCTGAAGGGACACTGTTTCGCTACTTTGCTACCAAAGACGATCTGCTGAATGCCCTCTACCTGCATCTGAAGCAGGATCTCTGCCAGACCATGCTGGCGAATCTCGATCGCACCATCACCGAGCCAAAAGAGCATACCCGCAATATCTGGAACAGCTATGTGGACTGGGGCATTCGTAACCCCCTGGCGCATGCGGCTATCCGTCAGATTGGCGTCAGTGAAAAGCTGAACGCCGAAACCGAGCAGGCGGTGAAAGACATGTTCCCGGAACTGCATGAACTGTGTCGTCGTTCGATCCGCCCGGTGTTTATGTCTGACGAGTTTAAGACCTTCGGTGATGCAATGTTCTTATCGCTGGCTGAAACCACCATGGAGTTTGCCGCCCGCGATCCGTCCCGTGCCGTCGATTTTAAAGCGCTGGGCTTTGAAGCCATGTGGCGCGGGCTTGCTGAGGAAGATAACCATGGACAGTAAATCCTTGCAGGAACATGCCAGACGCGTCGCGCTGGAGATGCCTTTTACCGAACATTGCTGGCCGTTTGGCCCGGAGTATGACGTGTTTAAGGTGGGCGGGAAAATTTTTATGCTGATGGCGACCGCACACGGTCGGGCCCACGTCAGCCTGAAATCCGATCCGGAAAAATCGCTGCTCAATCAGCAGATCTACCGTGGCGTGGAGCCCGGTTACCATCTGAATAAAAAACACTGGATCTCCCTTTATGGCACGGACGACATCACGCCTGAACTGGTCACCGACCTGATTACGGATTCGTGGAATCTGGTCGTTGATAAACTGCCGAAAAAAGATCAGAAGTGGATTCGCCCAGCCTGATTGTTCGTCTCAGACGAACAGAATAAGCGCTCGAATCGCACTTATCTTTTCCCGCTTCGCGCGGTAATCTGCTTTCCTTTCACGCCCGCCCGCGGGCGAATTTCATCACCAGGAGTTGTTATGGATATTATTTCTGTCGCCCTGAAACGCCACTCTACCAAGGCGTTCGACCCAGCCAAAAAACTGACCGCAGAAGAAGCGGAAAAAATCAAAACGCTGCTGCAATACAGCCCGTCCAGCACCAACTCCCAGCCGTGGCACTTTATTGTTGCCAGCACTGAAGAGGGTAAAGCGCGCGTGGCAAAATCCGCGGCGGGCACCTATGTGTTTAACGAACGCAAAATGCTGGATGCCTCTCACGTAGTGGTGTTCTGCGCGAAAACCGCGATGGACGATGCCTGGCTTGAGCGCGTTGTCGATCAGGAAGAGGCTGACGGCCGTTTCGCCACGCCAGAAGCAAAAGCCGCGAACCACAAAGGCCGCTGCTATTTTGCCGACATGCACCGCGTGGATCTGAAAGATGACGACCAGTGGATGGCGAAGCAGGTTTACCTTAACGTCGGCAACTTCCTGCTGGGCGTGGCCGCGATGGGCCTGGATGCGGTACCAATCGAAGGGTTTGACGCCGCGATCCTCGACGAAGAGTTTGGCCTGAAAGAGAAAGGCTTCACCAGCCTGGTGGTGGTCCCGGTCGGGCATCACAGCGTGGAAGATTTCAACGCCACGCTGCCGAAATCTCGCCTGCCGCTGAGCACGATTGTGACTGAGTGCTAAGCGCTTCTGGCACGCCGGCTATCGGCGTGCCCGTTTTCAGTAAAGCGTTATCTGCGGATGCTTTACCCCGCACACCAGCGCATAACGCGTTAATGTATCGAGACTCGCCCGGGTAATATTTGCTTCCATTCGTGATACCGTCGGTGCGCTGACGCCCATCCGCTCCGCCACCTGGGCGCGCGTCAGACCAGCATGATTGCGCCATTGCGCCAGCATCTCCCGCAGACGCTCCTTGCGCTCTTCTGCATCAAAGGAAGCCTGAATTTCTGAATCGCTTAACAGTTCAGCTCTGAGTTCATCCCAGTCAATAATCTTCTTGCTCATCCAACATCTCCTGTTGTCGTTTCAGTGCCAGACGGAGTTCAGCAGAGGGCGTTTTTTGCGTCTTCTTGATAAACATCCGCAGGCAATGAGAGGATCTCCTCCCTGACTGCCGCATGAACGATAAGTCTGAACACTGTATTTCATCCCTGATAATATTAGCATGTAAGGCAATTTGCATTAAAGGCTAATTTTGCCTTTCGTGATTCACCTTACCAGCTTATTCCAGGCAGGACCGGAGCAGCGTTGATTCCCTGAAAGCCCCTCGCAAAAAATTTATATCCCCTGCTCCGCCAGCCATGCCATCGCCCTCTCCCCTGCCTCATCCACGGGTAAATAGACCAGCAGCCGCGATCCGTTTCGCGGGGCGGAGTACCAGTACATCTGCTGGAGATGAAAATCCCCCAGCTCGGGATGGGTGAACAGCTTGAGCTGGTTCTCCACGCCGCGCACGTCGTTACGCTGGTGCCACAGGGTTTTGAACTCTTCGGACACCGCAAAAAAACGCGCCAGCTTCGCTTCCCAGAGCGGGTCGCCACGGTGCTCAGCCATTGCCGCGCGGAAGTAGGAGACGAAAATCGGCAGCACGTCGTCACGTTTGCCGAGCCGCGCGCGCCACGCCGGATGGGTGAGGAACAGGTAAATACAGTTGCGATCTTCCGGCGGGATAGCGTTGAAATCGACGCCCATCAGGTGTCCGAAGCTGTCGTTCCACGCCACGATATCAAAGTTCGGTTTCTGAATGCTGGCGGGTTTCGGCATCAGGGTATCCAGCAGGCGACGCGTGCCTTCGCTGATCCCCTCACAGCACACCGCCTGCGGGGCTTCGCCCGGCGGCAAACCGGCGAGCACAAAAAGATGCCGGGCTTCGGTCGGGGTGCATTGCAGCGCTTTTGCGATGGCGGCCATCACCGCGCTGGACGGATTGACGTCCCGACCCTGTTCCAGCCAGGTGTACCAGGTCACGCCGACATCCGCGAGCATCGCCACCTCTTCCCGGCGCAGGCCCGGCGTGCGGCGGCGGCCGCTGCGCGGTAAGCCGAGGCGCTGCGGATCGAGGCTTTCGCGCCGGGCACGCAAAAACGCGCCCAGCTGCTTGCGGGTGTCATCCTGGAGAGAGGTGACAGGTTCAGACATCAGCGCCATAACATCTCCTGCATGGTAGTGTCAGTACCAGTATAAGTAAGAACTGGTACCCGTTTATCAGATGATTGATGCTACGACTCTACGCTGTTTGACGCAATGGAGTCACCATGAATACGTCAGTTGTTTCACCGGGTCGTGCGGGCCTGATATTGCTGTTAACCGGCCAGATGCTGCCGTTGATTGATACCTCAATCACCAACGTGGCGCTGGATTCCATCACCCATTCGTTACACGCCACCGCCACTGAACTGGAGCTGATCGTCGCCCTCTACGGCGTGGCCTTTGCCGTCTGCCTGGCACCCGGCAGCAAGCTGGGCGATAACCTTGGCCGCCGTCGCCTGTTTATGTGGGGCGTGGCGTGTTTTGGCCTGGCCTCACTGCTGTGCGGCATGGCGGGCAATATCGAACAGTTGCTTGGCGCGCGCATTATTCAGGGTGCGGGCGCCGCGCTGATCATGCCGCAAATTCTCGCGACGTTGCATGTGACGTTAAAAGGAACGGCACACGCCAGAGCGATCAGCCTGTTCGGGGGTATCGGCGGTATTGCATTTATCGTCGGCCAGATGGGTGGCGGCTGGCTGGTGTCGGCGGACATCGCCGGGCTAGGCTGGCGCAACGCCTTCTTTATCAACGTGCCGATTTGTCTGGTGGTGCTGGCGCTGAGCCGTCGCTACGTGCCGGAAACCCGCCGCGACACGCCGTCGCGCATTGACTGGACCGGGACTGTCCTGCTGACGGCAATACTGTGCTGTCTGCTGTTCCCGATGGCGCTCGGCCCGCAGTGGCACTGGTCGTGGCCGCTGAAGGCCGCACTGCTGGCGATTGTGCCGCTGGTCTGTGTAATGGTGCTGAACGCGCGCAAAAAAGAGCGTGAGAATGCCCACCCGCTCATCGCGCCGCGCCTGTTGCAGCTGCGCAGCATCCGCTTTGGCGTGCTAATCGGGATACTCTTTTTCAGCGTCTGGTCCGGGTTCATGTTCTGTATGGCGCTGACCATGCAAAGCGGTCTGGGGATGGCGCCGTGGCAGTCCGGGAACAGCTTTATCGCGCTTGGCGTCACCTATTTTATTTCTGCCTGGTTCGCCCCACGCCTGATTGCCCGCTACAGCACCAGCGCCATCCTGCTGACCGGACTTGCGATTCAGCTTGTCGGTCTGGTGGCGTTGATCGCCACGTTCCGTCACTGGGGAATGCAGAATACCGCGCTGACGCTGGCCCCGGCCACCGGGCTGGTGGGTTACGGGCAGGCGCTGATTGTAAACAGCTTCTACCGTATCGGGATGCGTGATATTCAGCCTGACGACGCGGGGGCCGCGAGCGCGATTTTAAGCACGCTGCAACAGGCTGCGCTGGGGCTTGGCCCGGCCATTTTCGGCGCGATTTTGCTGCACGGGCTGCAAAATCATCACGGAGATTACACCCAGGCGGTCAATGTCTTCCTGATGGTGGAAACGGCCATGATGGTGGTGCTGGCGCTGGCCACGCTGCGTATGCGCCATCGTCTGTGTTTACCGGTCGTCAAGGCCTGTCCGGCGACAAAATAAAACTGCCTGAATTTGCATAATAGATCCGCAGCCGCCATTATGGGGCTGCATCAATACAGGAGACGTTATGCAGGAATTAATTGCTCAGGTTGAAGAGTTAGGGATTGAAATTAATCACACCACCTCTTTAGTGATTATCTTTGGTATTATTTTTCTTACGGCCATTATCGTTCATTTTATTCTGCACAAAGTGGTGCTGCGCGCATTCGAGAAACGCGCCCAGGCCAGCAGCCATTTATGGTTGCAGATCATTACGCAGAACAAGTTATTTCACCGTCTGGCGTTTACCCTCCAGGGGATAATCGTCAACGTTCAGGCGGTTCTGTGGCTGCAAAAAGGCAGCGAAGCGGCGGAATTACTTACCACCTGCGCGAAATTGTGGGTGATGGTTTATGCCCTGCTCTCCTTCTTCTCGTTGCTGGACGTGATTTTCAATCTGTCGCAGAAAATGGCCACCGCGTCACAGCTGCCGCTGAAGGGGATATTCCAGGGCATCAAGCTGGTAAGCGCCATTCTGGTGGGGATACTAATTATCTCCCTGCTGATCGGTCAGTCACCCGCCATTCTGATAAGCGGCCTGGGTGCGATGGCTGCCGTTCTGATGCTGGTCTTTAAAGACCCGATACTCGGCCTGGTGGCCGGTATTCAGCTCTCAGCCAACGACATGCTCAAGCTCGGCGACTGGCTGGAGATGCCGAAATACGGCGCCAACGGCACGGTGACCGACATCGGCCTGACCACCGTTAAAGTGCGCAACTTCGATAACACCATCACCACCATCCCGACCTGGGCGCTGGTGTCCGATGCGTTCATCAACTGGAGCGGCATGTCCGCCTCCGGTGGTCGCCGCATCAAGCGCAGCCTGAATATCGATACCACCAGCATTCATTTCCTCGACGAGCAGGAGCAGCAAAAACTGATTCAGGCGAAACTGCTGAAGCCGTATCTGGCGGCGCGTCATGAGGAAATTAACCTGTGGAATCAGCAGAACGGCGAAGGGGAATCGGTATTAAACCTGCGCAAGATGACCAATATCGGCACCTTCCGTGCCTACCTGAATGAATATCTGCGTAACCACCCGCGTATTCGTAAAGATATGACGCTGATGGTGCGCCAGCTCGCGCCGGATGCCAACGGGCTGCCGATTGAAATATATGCCTTTACCAACACGGTGATCTGGGCGGAATACGAAGATATTCAGGCCGACATCTTCGATCATATTTTCGCGGTGGTGGATGAATTTGGCCTGCGTATTCACCAGTCGCCAACCGGGAACGATATTCGCTCCCTGGCTGGCGTCATCGCGCAATAATCAGGTGCTGGCGCGGGAAATAAAGCGCCAGTCCATCATCACCCTTTCCGTGGGCGCGTCCGGGTTGTCGATCTTATTTAAGAGCAGATCGACCGCCTTGCGCCCGATATCCCGCGACGGCTGTTCGATGGTGGTGAGCGAAATCATGTCCGCCAGCTCCGTACCGTCAAAGCCGACCACGGCAATATCCTCCGGCACCCGAAGACCTGCCTGCTGAATGGCGCGCAGCGCGCCCGCCGCCAGCGTATCGGAAACGGCAAATACCGCATCCGGCGGATTATCTTTTAACAGGTTTTGCATCGCCGCCATGCCCGCCCCGGAGCTGAGATCGCTGGCATACTCCACCGCCTGATAGTCCAGATCCCGCAGGTGGATCACGCTCTTGTAGCCGCGTTCGCGCAGGCGGGCATATTTGTAGCTGAGATCGTGGTTGATCATCGCGATACGCTTGCGGCCGCCGTCGGCCAGCTGGCTGACGGCATGCTGTGAAGCGTCCACATCATTGATGCCGACGCAGGAGACCGCGCCCGCATCGGCGTATTCAGCGCACTGTACCCACGGCGCGTTGCCAATCAGCGCGGCCAGTTCCGGCAGTTTCGAGAATGCATCCATGGTGATAATGCCGTCGACGATTTTGCCGGAGAGCAGGCTTAAGCCCGAGCGGGAGCGCTCAATATCCGAGCCGGAGTTGCACAGCAGAATGCGATAGCCGTTCTTTTCCGCCTCGGCTTCGATGCCCTTCACCACTTCGGCGCAGAACGGGTTGGCGATGTTCGAGACCATCACCAGGATCATATAGCTGCGGGCAGTGCGCAGCTGACGCGCCAGCAGATTGGGCTGGTAGTTACTCTCCTGGATCGCCTGCAAAACGCGCTCGCGGTTTTTCGCCTTTACGGTATCGCTGTTATTCAGTACGCGGGAGACCGTTGCCACGGATACCCCGGCCAGTTGAGCGATTTTCTGAATTGACATAGCGACGATACATCCTGCGGTTAGCGTTTTGTGCAGGCTACCATAAATTGATTGCCCGGCGAACCGGGCAATGCGTCAGTATTCCACGCGCACCCAGCGCTGCTGCTGATGACTTTTCACAATTGCATCAATGATATACATCACACTGGCGCCATCGTAAAAGGTGGCAAACTGCGGATTATCCGGCATCGCGCCCGCCTGCACGGCACGGTAAAACTGCGCCATCATATTTTTAAAGGCATCCGGCCACCCTTCAATGTGCCCGCCGGGGAAGTGGGCGCTGTCGGCCACGTCAGGGTTCATCAGGCCTGGCTCGTCGGTGAGCGTCTGGTTTGCCCGGGCGCGATGGCCGATCCACAGCTGCTGCGGGATTTCCTGATCCCACGCCACCGACTGCTCGCTGCCGTTAATTTCAAAGGTCAGGCGGTTTTTTCGCCCCGCGCTCACCTGCGAGACGCTAAAGCTGCCCTTGCTGCCGTCGTCAAAACGGAACAGCACCGAGCCAAAATCTTCGGTGGTGACCGGTTTGACTTCATACTCCGCCTGCTCGTCATGGGAGAAGGTCTGGTGACCACCCGCGCTGGCCTTGCGCCTCGGCCAGACGATGGATAAATCAGCCATCACCTCGGTAATGCGCCTGCCTGTCACATACTGTACCGTATCGCACCAGTGGGAACCGATATCCGCCACCGCCCGCGACGCGCCGCCGAGCGCGGCCTCCACCCGCCAGTTGTAGTCGGTTTCCAGCAGCATCCAGTCCTGCAAATAGCTGCCGTGCGAGGCGAACAGCCGCCCGAGGGTGCCCGCGCGCATCATGCTCGCCGCCTGGCGCACCATCGCAAACTGACGATAGAGAAAGCTCACGCCATGCACCACGCCCGCCTGCTCTGCCAGCGCCACCAGCTCGCGCGCCTCGTCCGGCGTCATGCACAGCGGCTTTTCGGAAAACACGTGCTTGCCCGCGCGCAGGATCTGGCGGTTAATCTCCGCGTGCAGGTGGTTCGGCGTGCAGTTGTGCACCGCATGCAGATTGGGGTGCGCGAGCAGTTCTTCCACGCTGGCGTAAGCATGCGGGACATTTAGCTGGCGCGCCTTTTCCTGCGCCTTAACGAGCGAACCGTCGCAGAGCGCGACCACCTGCACAAACCCGAGACGCCTGAGCGCCTCGATGTGTGCCGGGCCAATAAACCCGCTGCCGATAATCCCGACGTTAATCATGGCTGCCCCCTGCGGCGAAATCATCAAACGCCCGTCCGGAAACGGGAATAATGTGGCGGCGGATAAATTCGCTGCCCTCACTCGCGCCGGTATCGCCATCCTTCAGGCAGCACTCCCACTCCAGCACCGCCCAGCCGTCGTAGTCGTACTGGGTCAGCTTGCTGAAGATGCCCTTAAAGTCGATTTGCCCGTCGCCGGGCGAGCGAAAGCGTCCGGCGCGGTTGATCCACGGCTGGTAGCCGCCGTAGACGCCGCTGCGCCCGCTGGGGCGGAACTCCGCGTCCTTCACGTGGAACGCTTTAATGCGCGCGTGGAAGATATCGATAAAGGCCAGATAGTCCATCTGCTGAAGCAGCATATGGCTCGGGTCGTAGAGAATGTTGCAGCGCGGATGGTCATCCACCAGCGCCAGAAAACGCTCGAAGGTCACGCCGTCGTGCAGATCTTCCCCGGGATGCAGCTCAAAGCAGACGTCCACCCCCTGCTCGCCAAAGGTATCCAGTATTGGCCGCCAGCGGGTTGCCAGCTCCTCGAATGCTTCCTGAAAACGCTGCTCGTTATGCGGCGGCCACGGATAGAAAAACGGCCACGCCAGCGAGCCGGAGAAGGTCGCGTGCGCCTTCAGCCCTAATCTGGCCGAAGCGACCGCCGCCTGCTTCAGCTTTTCCGTCGCCCACGCCCGGCGCGCCGCCTCGTTACCGCGCACGGCGGCGGGTGCGAAGTGGTCAAACGCCTCGCTGTAAACCGGATTCACCGCCACGAGCTGCCCTTCCAGATGGGTCGACAGCTCGCTGATAACCAGCCCGTGTGCGGCCAGCCTGGCGGTGATGTCGTCGCAGTAGGCCTGGCTCTCTGCGGCTTTCTCGACGTCAAAGATGTGCGGATGGTTGCAGGGGATCTGCACCGCCTTATAACCTTTACCTGCCGCCCATTCAGCAAGCCCGTCGAGCGAATTAAACGGCGCTTCTGCGCCAATAAACTGCGACAGAAAAATGCCCGGTCCTTTCATTGTCCTCATACCACCTCCTGAACGTTACGCCTTGTCATCGTCATACTTAAACGTGAGAAGGAAAATCAGCGCGATCGCCGCGGCAGCCACCGCCGGGATCCACCAGAATGTGACCCACGCCTGCGGCACGGTCTGTCCTGCCACCAGGCGGTTGTAGAGCGCGCCGGAAATCTGAGAGCCGAGCAGCATGCCGATGCCGTAGGTGAACATCACGATCATGCTCTGCGCCTGGCCTTTGACCTTTTCGCCCGCCACGCGGTCGGTATAGATAAAGCCGACGACAAAGAAGAAATCGTAGCAGACGCCGTGCAGCAGAATGCCGAGGTACAGCAGAATGCGCCCCTCTTCGCTGACGCCCAACGCGAACATGGCATAACGCACAAACCACGCCAGCATGCCGATCAGCAGCATGACTTTCACGCCCAGGCGGCGGAACAGCAGAGGAATAACCAACATGAAGACGATCTCAGACATCTGCCCGAAGGACATGGCGGTGCTGACGTCGGCAATGCCGGCATCCGCCAGATACGAGGCGGTGTAGGCGTAATAGGTGCCGAGCGGGACAGAGATCAGCATCGCGCAGACGGAGAAGACGAAGAAGTGGCGGGTTTTAAGCAGCGCGAAGGCGTCCGCGCAGAAGAGATCCCGCACCTTAACCGGCAGGCCTTTTGCCGGCGCTGGCGTGTGCGGCAGCGTCAGGCTGTAGACCGCCAGCAGCACGGAGCTGACCGCCGCCACCTGGAAGATGGTGACGCTGGACGCCACGCCGGTGACGCCGATGAAAATGCCCGCCGCGATCCAGCCGATGGTGCCGAACACGCGCACTACCGGGAAGGTTTTATCCACGTTCGCCAGGCTGTGAAACGCAATGTTGTTGGTCAGCGCCAGTGTCGGCATATAGCAGAGCGTGTAGCCAAACAGCAGGCCAATCAGCAGCGCGCCATTCTCAGCAATCAGCGCCCCCGGCACGAACCAGAGGATCGCCGCGCCCGCGAGGTGCATCACCGCCATCACCTTCTGCGAGGCGAAGAAGCGGTCCACCAGCATCCCGAGCACGAACGGCGAAAGAATGGAAGCGATGGGCCCGGCAGAGAACGCGTCGCCAATCAGCAAAGACATGTTGTGCCGGGTCATCACCAGGCCAAGCGTGACCGACCAGCTACCCCAGATAAAAAATTGCAGAAACATCATCAGCGACAGACGCGGCACCAGCAGCCGGTGTTGCGTTATCGCCTTTTCACTACTCTCAGTTGACACCATGATAAGCCTCACCCGGAAAAAGTAATCGATTACAAAACAGTTCAAATAAAAAGTAATCGATTACAAAATAAAGATCCTGTGGATCGAAACGGAATTGGGAGGGGGGTCACGATAAAGGTGGAGTGATACTTTGTAGGCCCGGTAAGCGCAGCGCCACCGGGTGTGAAGGCAGGCAGTGTGGTGCGGTCTGGTTTGGTGCGGTCTGGTGCCCTCACCCCGGCCCTCTCCCACAGGGAGAGGGAGAAAACCGCGCTACTTTTTGCGCGAGAGCTTAAATGCAATAAACAGGAACACCACCCACACCGGCAGCAGCATCGCTGACAGGCGCATCTCATCCATGGTGCACATCAGCACCAGAATCAGGCCGAGGAAGGCGATACAGAGGTAGTTCCCCGCCGGATAGAGCAGCGCTTTAAACTGCGTCTCGCGCCCCTTGCGGCGCATCGCCGCGCGGAAGCGCAGGTGCGCCAGGCAGATCATGATCCAGTTAAGCAGCAGCGTGGCGACAACCAGCGCCATCAGCAGGCCAAACGCCTCTTTCGGCAGCAGATAGTTAATCAGCACCACCAGCGAGGTGATAGCGCCAGAAAGGAACAGCGAGTTGACCGGCACGCCGCGACGGCTGACGCGGGTAAGGAACTTCGGCGCGTTACCCTGCACGGAGAGGCCAAACAGCATGCGGCTGTTGGAGTAAACCCCGCTGTTGTAGACCGACAGCGACGCCACAAGAATGACGAAGTTCAGCGCCGAAGCGACCACGTTGCTGTTCAAATCGTGGAAGATCATCACGAACGGGCTACTGTCAGATTTCACTTCCACCCACGGGTAGAGCGCCAGCAACACCACCAGCGAGCCGATATAGAACAGCAGGATACGGTACACCACCTGGTTGACCGCTTTCGGGATGCTTTTGTGCGGATCGCGCGCTTCAGCCGCGGTGATGCCAATCAGCTCCAGCCCGCCGAAGGAGAACATAATGACCGCCAGCGAGAGGATCAGCCCTTTCCAGCCGGTCGCCAGGAAACCGCCGTGCTGCCACAGGTTGTCGATGCTCGCGCGCTCGCCGCCGTGGCCGGAGAACAGCAGCCACAGGCCAAAGCCGATCATGCCGATAATTGCCAGTACCTTGATCAGCGCAAACCAGAACTCGGTTTCACCATACAGGCGCACGTTGACGAGGTTAACGGCGTTAATGATGATGAAGAAGGCCGCCGTCCAGATCCACGTGGGCACGTCCGGCAGCCAGTACTGCATGTAGATGCCGGCGGCGGTCAGCTCCGCCATCCCCAC
This sequence comes from Enterobacter sp. MGH119, assembly GCF_001037675.1. Taxonomy (NCBI): domain Bacteria; kingdom Pseudomonadati; phylum Pseudomonadota; class Gammaproteobacteria; order Enterobacterales; family Enterobacteriaceae; genus Enterobacter; species Enterobacter sp. MGH119. The sequence goes on from NZ_KQ089929.1 coordinate 2,078,991, forward strand.
CAGCACGAACATCACCCAGTAGTTCCAGCCGGAGAGGAAGCCTGCGAACGGGCCCCAGTATTTATAGGCAAAATGCGCGAATGAGCCGGACACCGGCTCTTCAACGACCATCTCGCCGAGCTGGCGCATGATCAGGAAGGCGATAATCCCGGCGATACCGTAACCCAGCAGCACCGCCGGACCGGCCATCTGAATAGCGGGGCCGATGCCGAGAAAGAGCCCGGTACCGATTGCGCCGCCAAGGGCAATTAACTGAATATGTCGATTTTGCAAACCACGTTGCAGCGTCGGATTCTGATCCGACGAGGCTTCAGCGCTACCATGGCCTGAAGCGGATGACGCGTCTTTCACGCCCTACCCCTGTCTCTTTTTTAGAAGGGGCACGTTTTAACACTTCATGCTGGTGGTAGCAAGCTTAACGCCGGGCCAGCGCATGCGCCCGGCGGATAAACGTCACGACCCGATGATCCCGCCGTCCGCTTTGGTAATCACCACCGTTGACGATCGCGGACGCCCGTTCGGGCTGGCGTCTGGCCAGTTGGAAACAGCGCGCGGATTGGCCGGGTCGGTAATATCATCCCCGCCCTCCCCCGGATGCTGAATGTTGATAAACAGCGTGCGGTTGTCCGGCGTAAACGCAATGCCGGTGATTTCGCACCCGCGCGGCCCGGTCAGGAAACGGCGATACTCGTTGGTGCCCGGAATGGTGGCCACCATCTGGTTATTGCCCATCCCCTCGTAGGCTTTCTTATTGATGGTGCTGGAGGAAACGTCGGTCTGGATCCACAGCACGCCCTGGTGATCGAACGACAACCCATCCGGGCTGCCAAATGCCGCGCCCTGCATCGAGCCTTTGGCTTTGGGATCGTCGCCGTCGGTGCGCCCGGCCATGACCAGAATATCCCACTTAAAGCGTGCGGCGGCAGGATCGGCACCCTCTTCGTGCCAGTGCATGATGTGACCAAACACGTTATTAGCGCGCGGGTTGGCGGCATCCACCGGCGCCTTGCCCTCTTTACCGCGATCGCTGTTGTTGGTCAGCGTACAGTAGACGCTGCCGCTGGCGTGCGGATCGACGGCTATCCACTCCGGGCGATCCATTTTCGTCGCCCCCACCACGTCGGCCGCCAGACGGGTTTTAATCAGCAGATCGCCCTGGCTTGCAAAACCGTTGCTTTTATCCAGGCCATTTTGCCCGAAGATCAGCGGCAGCCAGTCGCCGCTGCCGTCCTCGTTGAACCTGGCGACGTACAGCGTGCCGGACGTCAGCAGCTGCATATTGGCTTCCCGGTTCGCGGGATCGTATTTTTTATCCGAGACAAACTTATAGATGTACTCAAACTTCTGGTCGTCGCCCATGTAGACCACCACGCGATTATCGGCGGCGAGCGTGACGGCGGCCCCCTCATGCTTGAAGCGGCCGAGCGCGGTGTGCTTGCGCGGGGTGGAGGTCGGGTTGTAGGGATCGATCTCCACCACCCAGCCGAAACGGTTGGGTTCGTTAGGGGTTTTATCAACGCTGAACCGCTCATCCACCTCGTTCCAGCGGTACGATTCATCGCTGTCGCTGATGCCGTAGCGTTTTTCCAGCGGGTTGAGATCGGCTTTTTTGACAAAAATGTCCGACCAGTTCTCCTCGCAGGTGAGATAGGTGCCCCACGGCGTGTGGCCGTTGGCGCAGTTCTGCATGGTGCCCAGAACGCGTTCCCCCTGCGGGTCGGCGGCGGTTTTCATTAAATCCTGATGCCGCGCCGGGCCGGTAAGCTGCATCGGCGTATTGACGGTAATACGCCGGGCGAAGGAAGACGGACGCACTACCTCCCAGCCGCTGCCCGTTTTTTTCACTTCCACCACCGACACGCCCATCGCGTTCTGCCCCTTGCGGGCCTTGTCGAGACTCCAGTTCGCCGTACCGTCGGTAAACAGCATTCCGTTGTCGATGTACTCATGGTTCAGCGCCAGCAGGCCATGCTCCGGGTTTTGCGCCCCCTGCGGCAGGCTAAACCACGCCATGCCGTCGTGGTGCATGCCCGCCTGCACAGCCTGTTCGTCTGTGGTATTGCTGGCGTCCGGCTTAAAGGCCGGCATGTTGTCTTTGATCCCCGTCGGATCGCCCCAGCGATAGAACGGGCGGGCGATATAACCTTCCGGCACCCTGACCGTGTCTTCCGTAGAGACGTCGATGCTGGTAAAGCCCAGGGAAACCGCTTTTGCCAGCGCGGAAGGCTTCGATACCGCGGCAATCGCATTTTCGGGTGTGATCAGATACGGGAATGATACGGCAGCCCCCGCTACGGCCCCCATCTGGAGAAAACGGCGGCGCGAGAGGAACACTTCTGCAACCTCGGAGAATACCGGGTTAGCGCTGCGGTTACTGATATCGTCGCGATGTTCTTTTTTAAATACGGATTTGAGGGGTCTGCCCATAGCGGCTTCCTGTCATTGGCCAAGAGGTAAGGTTGTGGCGACCAGTGTAAGAAGCTTTTATTACAATTTTATAACACGACAACGAAGGGATTGGGGCGTCCCTGCCCCGGATAACGAGGTGGAACGCTTAGAACTCGTAGCCAACCGAGACCTTAAAGGTACGCGGCTCGCCCTGAGTAATGTAAGTACCGGAATCGTCCACGCTTGACCAGTAGTTCTCGTTGGTCACGTTGTCGATACCTGCCCGTACGGTCATCTGATTTTCATTGTGGTTCACCGCGAAGCGATAGCGCATGCCCAGATCCAGCGTGGTGTAGCTGTCCAGCTTTTTGCTGTTCGCAAGATCGGCATACTGCGTGCCGGAGTGGTTAACGCGCGCGGTCGCCGTCAGGCCTTCAATCGGCTTGATATCGTACTCTGCGCCCAGCACGGCGTAGAAGCTCGGAATACCGATCGCATCGTTGCCCTGATTGACGCCGTTTTTGGTTTTGGTCAGCTCGGCCTGCAACCAGGTGGCGCTGGCGTTCAGACGCATCCCGAGCATTGGCTCGCCGAAGACGTTCAGCTCCACGCCGCGGTTACGCTGTTCTGCATCCAGGCCGTAGTGACCGCTGTCGTCAAGGATCGCCGACGGCATTTTGATCTCAAACAGCGCCAGGGAGCCGCCCACGCGGCCAAAGTCCGCCTTTACGCCCACTTCGTTCTGCTTAGAGTGAACGATACCGGTGCTCTGGCCGTAGTTGTTTGCTGAGCGAGGCGCGGTTTCACCGGGCTGTAACGCCTCGGTGTGGTTGGCGTAGAGGGAAATTTCCTCCCACGGTTTATAGACTACGCCGTAGGTGGGCATCCAGCGGCTGCCGTCGAAACCGTCCGCGTCGTTTTCCGCACCGGTGATTTTGTTGTACCCGCGAATCACCACTTTCTGATGCCGCGCGCCTGCGGTGAACAGCAGCTTGTCGTCCAGCACGCCCAGGGTATCGCTCAGCAGCCAACCCTGCGTGCGGGTGCGCCCGCTGGTCAGCGGATCGCTGTATTTGCCGCCTGAGCCGTTGAGGTTGGAGCTGTCCGGCATATCGACGCCGGTGTTGTGGTAGATGTTGGTGGTCGGATTATCCTTCGTCGCCGACATTTTCCACGCGATCTTTTCGTTTTTGGTCATCGCCGAATAGCCAACATTGACCTTGTGCGAGACGAATCCGGTAGTGAAGTTACCGCGAATGCCCGCCATGCCGCTGACAGAATCGCTGATGCGGTTGGTATCAAGACGGCTGACCACCGCATTACCGCTCTTATCGAGGAGCTTCGGCGCGCTGTAGATCCCTTCTTCGTGCGCGTGCTGCGCGCCGAGACCGGTATACGCCGTCCAGCTATCGGTGATGTCATACTCGCTGCGCCACATCCCGAACTCGTTTTCGATATCGCTGTAGGCCCACTTCTGCGAGAAGTTGCGATCGTTCTTCGGCGGTTCAGGCACAAAATCCACCGCCGAGATGTTGACGCTGGTCGGGCTGCCGTGGAAGGTTTTTTTCTGGTAGCCCAGGTCCAGCGAGGTGCGGAAACGGTCGCCCTTGTAATCCAGGCCGGTGGAGAGCAGCGTGGTGCGGCGGCGGTCGTTCGGCACGCCGGTTTCCCCTTCGCGATGCACGAGGTTCACCCGCGCGCCAAACTGGTCGTTATCGCCAAAGCGGCGGCCCGCATCCAGCGTGGTGCCAATCTGGGAATCCGAGGTGTAGTCCACACCCACTTTCGCCTGCGGGGTGTCGCCCGCGTGTTTAGGCTCAAGGTTGATCATCCCGCCCACGCCCGAGCTTGCGGCACCGTTCATCAGGGAGTTGGCCCCTTTGAAGATCTCGATGCGGTCGACCATCTGGGCATCCACCACCTGACGCGGCAGCACCCCGGACAATCCGCCAAAGGTCATGTCGTCGCCGTCAAACTTCAGGCCGCGAATGCGGAAGGTTTCCGCGCTGTTGCCGTAACCCTGAACGAACTGCACGCCCGCGTCGTTGGCAACCACGTCAGCAATGGTTTTTGCCTGCTGATCTTCCACCAGCTTCGAGGTGTAGCTGATGATGTTGAACGGCACGTCCATGGCGTTCTGCTGACCGAGCATACCCATGCGCCCGCCGTTCGCCACCTGCCCGTCAAGGAAGGCGGGCACCAGCTGGTCGCCGCCGGGTTTGAAATCACTCCCCGCCGTGGACTGGACGACGATGGTGTCCTCTTTTTTCTCATCCGCCGCAAAAGCGGAGTGGGTTACCGCGCCGATGGCAATCGCCAGCAGCGTTTTGTGCATTGTGGTGTTGTTCATAATGAGCTCTTAACGTGCGCGCAAAAATGACCCGTTGTCGGGCCTTAAAAGTTATTAAAAGAAATGCAAATGAGAACTATACGCATTATGTATACGTAATCAAGTGTAAACGGCCTCTCTGAGCGAGAAGCGGCAAGAAACAATGTTGGGTGGGAGGTAGGGCGCGCAACCACCCCGAAACAGGGGTGGTTACTAAGGTATTATTTTTTCTTGTAAATATCGGCGGTGCCGTGAATTTTGTTGTTTGTATTACCGGAAGTCAGCACCAGTACATCAGCACCTTCTTTATCGGCCTTTTCGACCAGCTCTTTTTTCGCATCGTCGACAGAGACTTCGTTAGCCGTGCTCACGGTACCGATTTTTTCATACTGTGATTCAACTTTCTCAAACTCGTTTTTCGTCAGCAGTTCAGCCGCAAAGGTATTGGTGGTAAACAGAAATGCAGCGCCCATCAAAATAGCAGTCGTTTTTTTCATAACCTTTTTCCTTGAGATTAATCAGCAACTACAAAAAGCCCCACGAGTGAGAGTGAGGTGATATGAGCATGGTAGAGGAATAATAAAATTGCCACAGCGTAAGAAAAATACTGTTATAACAGTCAATTGTGCTGTGAAAAATGTGCGTTAACGCTACTTTCGCGATGGGTGTTTCATGAAGAAAATCAGGCTGGCTTGAAACTGGCGTAAGCGCCTGTTTTTAAATGGCACGCCCTGTAGGATTCGAACCTACGACCTACGGCTTAGAAGAACGTAGAGTACTATTTAACGCACTGTAATATCATTGGTTTTTCCGCGCTCGCAACGCGTTTGTGTCATTACGTGTCGTTACCTGCTTTCTCGTTTTCTTGTGATACATCCATGCATGACACATCTATGACACAGAGAATGCATAGCCATGCCCCTTGCATCGCTATGTAATTTCCCAATCCCACAACTTTGCGTAGCTCCTTCCAGTTTCGCAACTTGCCGCTTTACGCCCAATGCCTTCATCAGCATAATCACCACCGATCCGATTGTAAGATTTATCAGGTGCGCACCTCTTTTATCGGACAACAAGCAAATCTGAAAATCTCGTAGTGTATCGAGGCGACAGCATTTCTCGCTTCATTTGCCATTGCTGCTGTATACCCTGCCCGGCAAAATAGAGCGTGCCCTTTCCGTCCTTTGCATTCAGGTGATCCAGTACCTCCATTAACTTCTCACTACCAGCTCGGGGAGCACTGTCATCGAACAGGTTTAGTTGGGCCACGCCCTGGCTGAAGAAGTCACCCAGCATGACGCCCGCTTTCTGGTACCGGTGACCGTCCTTCCATATTTTGTCCAGACACTTTACCGCGGCGTTGATGATGTCTCTGCTGTCCTGAGTTGGCGTGAGCAGCCTTACCGATGCGCTGTTTCCGTAATACGGCTCATTAAGGGCAAATGGAGAGGTCTTAACGAAGGCGGATATAAAACGGCAATACTGGTGTTCTCCCCGCAGCTTCTCAGCACCACGGGCCGCATAGCTGCAAATAGCCTGCCTCATCTGCTCATAGTCTGTAATGCGTTCGCCAAACGATCGGCTGCATACAATTTCCTGCTTTACCGGGGCGAACTCCTCCAGATCCAGACATGGCTCGCCGCGCAGCTCCCGGACGGTTCGCTCCAGCACAACGTTAAAGTGTTTTCGGATAATCCACGTACTCTGCTCTGAAAGGTCCAGTGCGGTTTTGATGCCCATAGCGTTCAGCTTCTTGCTGATGCGCCGGCCAACTCCCCAGACATCCTCCACAGGAACAAGCGCCAGTAGCCTGCGCTGCCGGTCGACGTTTGAGAGGTCAACCACCCCACCAGTCTGCCGTTGCCATTTTTTCGCAGCATGGTTAGCCAGCTTAGCCAGCGTCTTGGTCTGGGCTATGCCGACGCCGACTGTGAGATGTGTCCGCTGTAAAATAGTCGCGCGGATCTCTTTCCCGAACTCAGTCAGGTCACGGCAATTCCTTACGCCGGTAAGGTCGCAAAAGGCTTCGTCTATGCTGTAAATTTCCACACGCGGGCTCATTTCTTCCAGCGTGGTCATTACCCGGCTGGACATGTCTGCGTACAGCTCGTAGTTGCTGCTGAAGCAAACAACACCAGCGCGCCGGAACAATTCCTTCTGCTTGAAGAACGGCTCACCCATCGCTATCCCGACTGCCTTTGCTTCTGCGCTACGCGCTATTACGCAGCCGTCATTATTCGAAAGAACAACCACCGGCCGACCACGCAGGTCTGGTCTGAATACCGTCTCGCAACTTGCATAAAATGAGTTCACATCGACCAGGGCAAACATCACATCACCGGATTGTCGTCTGTGAACGCCGCAGCGCCATTGATAAAAAAGGTCACAACTCCCATGACATCGACTTCATCTAAAGCATCACCTTCTATGCATTCACCGTCTTCGGTGATGAGCGAACCGCCCATAACGACCGCGAATTGTAGTTGGCCGAACGCATGCACCAGCACGCGCGTTCCGTTGGTGGGCGGAAGATCAGGCTGAAAAAGCGCATAACCACCTGACGTTTCAACCAGGCATGAGTAGCGGTTAACCCCACATAACTGTTCAAGCCTGTATCGCTGAGCTTTTGCCTCCATAGCTCCTCCCAAAACAACTGTATTTATATACAGTATCGTCAAATATGAGAGTCGATCAAGTTGGACAGTGATGCTAAACTTCAGACCTTTCCGAATTCACTGATTTCTATAATGTTAAAGTTATTCGCCAAGTACACATCGATAGGTGTTATCAATACGCTCATTCATTGGGTAGTGTTCGCTGTTTGCATCTACGCATTCCATACAGGCCAGGCACTTGGCAACTTTGCCGGATTCGTTGTGGCTGTGTCTTTCAGCTTCTTTGCAAACGCCAGGTTCACGTTTAAGTCCTCGACTACCACTCTGCGCTACATGCTTTACGTAGGATTCATGGGCTCACTGAGCGCTGCTGTTGGTTGGGCTGCTGATAGGTCCGGAATGGCCCCGATCGTGACTCTCATTCTCTTCTCCGCCATCAGCCTAGTGTGCGGTTTTATTTATTCAAAGTTCATTGTCTTTAGGGATGCGAAATGAAAATTTCTCTGGTCGTTCCCGTCTTCAACGAAGAAGACGCGATACCTATTTTTTATAAAACGGTTCGGGAATTTGAAGGGCTTCAGCAGCATGAAGTAGAGATAGTCTTCATCAATGACGGCAGTAAAGACGCGACAGAGTCAATTATCAACGCGCTCTCTATCGCTGACCCACTTGTGGTTCCACTGTCTTTCACACGCAACTTTGGCAAAGAGCCAGCTCTGTTCGCCGGACTAGATCACGCTACTGGTGAGGCAATTATCCCGATAGACGTAGACTTGCAGGACCCTATCGAAGTCATTCCTCACCTGATAGAGAAATGGCAGGCCGGGGCTGATATGGTTCTTGCTAAACGCTCTGACAGATCTACCGACAGCAGGTTAAAGCGTAAATCTGCCGAGTGGTTCTATAAGCTTCACAATAAAATCAGCAACCCGAAGATTGAAGAAAACGTTGGTGACTTCCGTCTCATGTCTCGTGAGGTTGTAGAAAATATTAAGCTTTTACCTGAGCGTAACCTTTTCATGAAAGGTGTCTTGTCATGGGTTGGTGGGCGCACTGATGTAGTCGAGTATGCCCGAGCCGAGCGCGTTGCTGGCAGCACGAAATTCAATGGATGGAAACTATGGAACCTTGCCCTTGAGGGCATTACAAGCTTCTCTACATTCCCGTTGCGCATGTGGACTTACATCGGCTTGTTCGTGGCCGGTGCAGCTTTCCTCTATGGTGCGTGGATGATTTTCGACACGTTGGTGTTCGGTAATGCTGTACGTGGTTATCCATCTTTACTTGTGTCTATTCTTTTCCTTGGCGGCATTCAGTTGATCGGGATTGGTGTTCTCGGAGAATACATAGGAAGGATTTACGTAGAGGTTAAAAATAGACCGCGCTACGTCTTGAAGGGAAAAAGAAATGATTAACAATAGACATATTGCAATGTTATTTGCCGGACTGAGTATATTTAGCTTAATAGCTGTTATTATTACATTTGTTGTGTGGAACAAGCCGGAAAAGTTATCTTTTGGCGTTGATGACATCGTTCTTAATGATGTCAAAGGTAATGTTGAGAAATGCAACATGAATGATTCTTTGCTTTATGCAAAAGGCTGGATATTCTCTACTAACAATTATAAAGGCGTGTACAAGGGAAACACATATGTCGCAATTAATGAAAATGGAACGCTTTACAAGGTAAAAACTGTTAGAGAGGACAGGCCTGACGTTACTACGTACTTTAAGGAAAAAAAGAAAAAGTATGACTTAAGCGGATATTCTGCTTCATCACGATTCGGATTGTTTGGCGTTGAACCATCGCGCGAAATTTTTATTATCACAGAGCACGAAGGTGTTATTAGAGGCATGAAATATGCTTGTAAATAATCGAAACAGCTTAAATTCAATATCGTTTTTGACGATAGCAATATGTTTGATTTATGTTTTTTCTTCTGTTGTTTTTAAGGATATCACTGATGATCACTTCTTTTCGACAGCGTTAAGCAAGTATTCGATTTTTGAAATACTTAAAATAAGATATGACACATGGAGTGGAAGAATTCTGATAGAAGCGTTCTTGATGAAAACCATCAATGTTCATCTATTCCCTCAAATTGCCATATCTCTTTCATGTATTTTACTTGCATTCTCTGTATCGAAACTGGCAAGCATTGATGGACGGGTGACAATACCGTTCATTGCATTGTCTATGCTCTTGTTTTTATCTGACTTCCACACTAACAGGCAAGCAACTCTGTGGATTACTGGAGCTTATAACTATATAATTCCAATTTCTATTGGACTGTATGCCGTGACAATTTATCTTGATATGGATCAGTCCATTTTTAAGAAGTTGTCTTCATGTGTACTGATTTTTCTTGCCAGCAATAATGAGCAATTCGCTGTTACCGCCATAATAGCAACGGCCGTTATCATGATTGTTAAATTCAAAGCAAAGGGGTTAACAGCTTATGATGCTGCGTTCACTGTATCTCTGCTCTGCGGTGGCGCAATTGTCTTGGCTGCGCCTGGTAACGTTGTGCGTCTCCATTCAGAAATAATCAACTGGATGCCGGACTTCGAAAACTATGGAGTTCTGTACAAGTTGTCAGTAGGTGTTGATAGAATTTCAAATCAAGTTAACTTCGAAGATAATTTTCTTTTCATTGCATGCTGCTTTGCTTCACTCTCATATCTGTTACTAAGGGAAGAACAAAGCATAGCGGTTAAATCCATGGCTCTGGTATTTACTTTAAAAATAGTTACCTTTCTACTATTGTTCTATCCATCAACACATATAAGTGAATTATTGCGTTCTGATAATTATATTAAGCCCTCATCTTGGGGGCATGCATCAGTATACTTAAATTACCTTATAAACCTTGTTTCGTTATCATCCATTTTAATTACATGTTTGATGGCTTCAAGCTCGAAAAAAGAAGCAACAAAAATAAGCGTTATCTTAGTTTGCGGAGTCCTTTCCGCGCTAATGATTGGTTTCTCTCCTACAGCTTACGCAAGTGGAACCAGAGTTATGTTCTTGTTCGATATAAGCATCGCTGTTGCTACAGTATTCATGATAAGGAATATCTTTAGCCGACCGCCAGCCATCGGTTGTGGCTCAAGACCCAATTCCCTATAGCGTTGATATACGTCGCTGTGACTCTTGTTGTTTTTATGACCGCGGTATTTGCTGCGGTCATATCAAGAGGGAGACCTGCAAATGTGACGTTAGTTAAATTGGCACCTCTAACAATTATATCAATGGTCATTCCGTTGTAAGTACTTCCAGAAACAGAGATGTTGTCATTATTAACAACATTGACATAAAAAATATTATTCCCTGACCGAAGGTTAATGCTTGCAGGGAGGACAACACTTGCTACTCGACCAGTTGCGCGGTTAACGATAGCACCGGTTACAACGCCGAGTGAAGATATACCTGTATCGCGGTGATAGTCTATGTAGCAATCTGTGTTGCTTGTATCTATATCGTAATATCCAGTTGAGCGAGATCCTCTTAACTGTGTATCTCTAATTACACAGCCAACTGTATTCCTTGCGCCGACGCAGGCCGCACCCAGCTCTGTAGAATGATGAGTGCCATCAACTACAGCACCTTTTGACCCGGACAAACGAACATCATTTATTTTGTTTCCTTCAAAATAAACGTTGTTCCCAATCATCGTACCGTACGCACCATTATCCAGGATTCCATAACGCTCACTGTTTTGAATGAACCCTGAACCGATCATGATTGAGAACGTACTGAACGTTGTAGTTCCGTTGCCTTCGCTGCCATCTTTCGTGCTTCGAATCAGGATCCTGTAGTCAGGTAAAGCGCCTGATGGGTCTGCACTATACATGTTATAGTTGTCGAGAAGACAGGCATTTGCTCCATCTTCGTACACGCAGCAAAGTGAACCAGAACCACCATTTAGTATTTCGAGGCCATCATTTTTAAATCCATAACACAATGTGCTAACAAGTACGCCAGTGCAACTAGCACCCAATCCCATATCAATCCAGGAGTTAAAAATGCCACTATTGTTCCTGCATCTAACAAACTTAGCGCCAGTGACTCCTGTCTTGTTGTTAAATGACAGCCTGAACCCGAATATTTTCAGGTTTCTGACATAGCCTGTTAACGTTATTGATGGATCTGCATTCAACATTATTATGTTATTTGCATTGGCAACCAGCTTAGCCTTGGGGTGGAAGTATATTCTGGTATTCTCATAAAGGTTATAACCAGTATTAAGAACATAATCTGTAGTTAGTCCATCCTCAGTAACATCAAAATAAATATTACCTCCAGCCTGGAGCGCGGACTGTATATCTGCCTGAGACATTGTTGGGAGTAATCGCACACCCAAAAAAACCTTTTTCTTTGGTGCATAATCTTCCCATACACTGCCCCCACCCCATGAGCTACCTATATGTTTGTCGCCACCAGGCGCTGCTAACATAGCTCGTAGAGTAGAGTCACCTACGCTCAACCATGCCCCCACGCCAGTTCCGCCAGACGTAGACGGAGTTGAACCAGACGGGACAGTCTTAGGTAAAACACCGTCCCAACGGTAGTATGCACCATCTGTAGTATCTTTAAGAATTTGGTTAGGCAAAGTTAACGTAGCGCCATCCTGGAAGGTTCCTACAGGTATCCATCCATACTGGGCAATAGCCTGTTGCGCCAGCCAACGCAGGCCTTCTATGGTGTAATGAGCATTGCCAAAGCGATCGATGTATTGCAGCGTTAAAGACGTAACGAATTCGTCAATTTTCCCCGCGTTATACTTCAGGTCGCGATAAGATTCGCTTGGTACAGGCAAATTGGTAGGTTGCGTAGCCATATTGATTCCATAAAAAAACCCGGCACGGTGGCCGGGTTCGGTTGGTCGGGGACGGTTCTTATTGATAGATGGCGTCGCTGTATTCAGCGACGGTCAGAGATACCGTGTTATCTGTGTTAGGTTTGATGCTGTTTACCGTCCATAGCTGACTGTCCAGTTCCTCAACGGTCGCGATGAGGTAGCGGGACGGGAGCTGCACAGTGTCTCCGTTCCAGATATTGAGCTGAATGTTGGGGATAGCCGCGGTGAATCCGTACTTCGTGTCGCCACGCGCCGCCGCTGGATAACGCAGCGTCGGGTTACCCAGGCTGTCTGTCACCAGCACATACATCGAACCGGTAAACGTGATCGGCTCGCTGGTATCAAAGTTATTACCGGCGCGCCCGGTGATGTAACCCTGTTGCTGGTTGCTGTCGTAGATGTCGGGCATCTGAATGACGCTACCGACCTGGATAATGCCGTCCTCAAACACCTTGGCGTTCATCTTCACGCGCGAGTAGATCAGGCGCTTGGTTTCGCGCAGAGCTCGCTCCCGGGCCTGATACTCATTACGGAAGCCGACGATCTCCAGCTTGTTCGGGTTCTCCGCTTCCTGTTCAACGATAGCGCCGTTCAGAACCCGGTAGTTGATGTACGTCTTGTTGTTCGTTGTCGGGTGGACGTAGGACACCTGAACGCCGTCATAACCGCCCGGAAGAGTAGCTTCGTACGTCATTTTGTACTCGTCAGTCTTCATGTTCGCCCGGTTGAATACGGCCGCCGGGTAATCAACCTTCTGGTCTCGAGTAAACGTCAGCACGCCGTCATCCCAGTACGCCACCACCGACGCCGCATTGCAGATCGCCTGCACGCGATCGCCGAGTGAGTCGTTCTCGTCGTCAAACGTGTAGTCGAAGTAGCCCAGTCGCTCATCAGGCAGGCTTTCGGCGATCGAGTACAGCCCGTACAGGTCAATGCTGCTTACCGGCTGCTCACCCATGATGAGCCAGGTGTGAGCCACTGCATCAGCGAACGAGCGCGACGGCCTCAGGGTGTAGCGCCTTCGCTGATACCGTGTTGTGATGCTATTTCTCGGAGGGACATCACTCCGGCCCGGTACGCCGTCTCGATGGCCTCCCAGTCCGGTTTTGCCATTATTCACTCCAATAAAAAAAGCCACCAGCGAGTGCCAGTGGCTTGAATGTGGTAATCAGAAATGGGTTCGAACCGTTGGGACAAACAATATTAAGCGCTCACCCGCTGGATTAAAGTAGCATCACGCTTCGTCTGGCCGATATGAACTCCTGTATCACTCTACTGACGTATAGAACCAAGCATGCCCCATCCTACTGCTACGCGCCAGTCTCGCTGCTTTCAACCAATCAGAGCATCATAAGCCTCGATAATTTCTTTCCTGCTCACGTATCTGTCGGCTGCCACCAATATGACTCCACTTTCGCCTTTCAGAAAAGTTGAAAAAAAAATCACCACATCCAAACACCTCACCTCATCATTAGCATACAGATAAAGAATCTTGCTCCGATAACTTCGAATTTTCAGCAACTTAGCAGGCTCATCATCAGCAAAAATCAATAGCTGTGCCATAAAATCTCCTTCTACACATAATTCCTTACAAGAGAAGATTGTTAGTCCCATGAACACTCAATCACATTGACGAATCTTTTGCCTGTGATTTACGTTACCTTTAATAGCCCAAAAGTCTTTTTTAACTCATACACCTGAATTCAATTCTGAAAGAAGTGAAAATGGCAGCAAACAAATCACCAGGAGTTTAACTTTCTTTAATTAGTTATAGTGCAGAATGCTTAACCCTGTATATAGAGTTCGCTTCTTCGCACTTTTCTTTCAAGTATATGAACCGGGTGGATACTTCACTGTTTGAGCAGTTCGTCACAATGCAGTAACCCTCTACCCATGCCTTTTCATCCTTTTCGGCAAACAAACTTTCGAAAATGGCAGCCCAAGTGCTGTTAGGCATGCGTTCCAGTTCAAAATACTTCATTGTCCCTCCCTCACGAAGGGTTCTGTACTCATCCAATCCTAAGATTTTCATACTGCATCTCACGGTCTTTTTAATGTTATGATTTCTAGCATCATATCCAGGCTTTTCCTACCCCAAAATCCATGGGACTCTGCATTTTATCATCATTAGCAACCAGCAGATGAGCTTTGTAATGGCCGGCTTAGCTAATCAGCAACTCAGGCTGCGTAACCTGCATGATGTGCTCATGCTCGAGCTCCAGAACGCGCTTCTCTTTCTTCCGCTCATTCATCAATCGGCTTCCGATCGTGCCTTTCAGCTTTGAGCGCGTTTCTTTAATGGCGAAGCGGTGCTGCATTTCTTCACCCATCGCCATGCGTCGGTTTAGCTGCTCGGCCATCCAGTTAAAGGCATTGATATAACACTCCTTTACTGCGGCAGCTGTTTTGCCAGTGAATCCCATCACGAGCATCATGCATCCGTCGCGGGTGATGTTATACATAGGCTGAACATCGCCATTTTTATCAATGAAATCAATGGGCGCAAAATTGCGCTGGGTGAAGTCATCGGAGCATTTCAGGTTACGTATGGCACGCAAAACGTCTTTGTGTCGCTTGCCAAAGTAATCCGCCACCTTGAGTGATGTGGTGATTATCTTGTTGTCGAGGGTCGTGACCATTTCACGAAAATCGAAAGCCGGAATAACTGACGGATTATTCATAGCGTTTACCTTTCTTTGAGATGAACCTTTGCCGCATAGGAAATCAGCCCGTCGAGGCTCGCCAGCACTAGGGCCGCCGTTAAGCGGCTGTGTTATTCGCCCCAAGGAGCTGGGCGAGATCTGGGCGGATATCTGCTGGCTTAAGCTTGCCGTTGGTTGCAGACACAATCTTCATTACATAGCGGGCATCAATGCCACCACCGTGCAACCAGCGCCATACCGTCGGCTGCGCTACACCGCACAGGTCGGCTAATTTCTTCTGGCTACCAGCGATATCAATGGCGCGCTGGATGGTTTTGTTCGTCATATTCCAATTCCTATGAGTATTGGTGTGAATTGATAATAGCAATGCGTATTGATTTAGGCAATAGCTAAACGTGTTTTGACCAACAATACGCAAGCGTATAAATTTAAACTCATGAAAAAAGAAACTCTTGCAGAACGCCTGAATCAGGCAATGGACTTATCTGGCATGTCTCAGGGCGCTTTAGCTAAGGCGTCTGGCGTTGCTCAGCCCACCATCTGGAGGCTGACCAGTGGCAATGCCAGGGGCTCAACTAAAATTGTTGAGATCGCCAATGCGCTTGGCGTTCGGTCTGAGTGGCTTTCAACCGGAGTTGGCCCGATGCGTGACGATGGTCAAATGCCCGCAATTTCGCAGCCAAAAACAGAGCCGGCACCTACTGACACCTTCCGCATTGAAGCGCTAGACTTTTACGTAAGCGCTGGACCTGGAGCCATCAACAGCGAGTTCGTAGAGGTGCTTAGATCCGTGGAATACTCAGTGGAAGATGCTCGCCGGATGTTCAATGGCAGAAAGGCTGAGCAGATCAGAATCATTAATGTTCGCGGCGATAGTATGTCCGGGACCATTGAGCCAGGCGATTTGCTGTTTGTCGATATCAGTGTTCAACACTTCGATGGTGATGGAATCTACGCCTTCATATACGACGACACGTCCCACGTGAAACGCTTGCAGAAGATGAAAGATAAGCTGCTTGTCATTTCCGACAACAAGACTTACCGCCCATGGGAACCGATCGAAAAAGAAGAAATGAACAGGATACTCGTATTCGGAAAAGTCATTGGCAGCATGCCACAAACGTATAGAAAGCACGGCTAACACACCCAGACACGAACCAGACCCAGCACAACGCTGGGTTTTTTATTGCCCGCAGCCAGCCCATTCGTCACAGCAATACCCGCCGCAGTAAAAAAACGATCTGAATCTCAATCCATCGAAAAAATATCAAAATAAATTCCTTTAGCTATCAATGCATTAATAGCAATCGCTATTATTTAATATCAATACGTATTGCTATAAACAATACTCATAGCTATTATCAACTCATCGAAACGAAACATCGACAGCTGAGCGAAGTTAGCCAGCGGCGGAAAGCAACTCGCCTGCTCATTAAGAATTCAGTCAAGCAGCAAATCACCCGGAGCGCTCCTGGCAAATTGAAATGGCGCCCAATGGGATTGAGGCAGGTGTGTAACGCGTGGCGGGTATAGCACACGAAGAGGACTCCGCACCGGAATGGTTTGCTGCTCAGTTCCCGAACATCGGGGAATCTTTACCAGCAGCTCTTTGCAAGGGGCTGACGGTAAACAAAGAGAGGGGTGGTATGGCAGATAAAAAAACGGCGCCACTACAGCTAAACGTAGACGCCTGTGAGGTGCTTATTCAGATCGGGGAGCTATTAAGGTTACTTGAACTTCCAGCCAGTTCCTTTGAGGGAATTTCTGAACATGTCGTCGAGCTGTTTTTTAACCGTGTCCGTAGCCTGATTGACAACGTCATCTTTAGTGATTTCTCGGCCACAGTCAGCACAACTGACGCCGGTGAAATTTGTATCAAAGTCAAAATCATCGGGCTGGTTGAACATCTCACTTCCACAGTCAGGGCACACGGTACGCATGGTTTGCATGAATATATCCTTTCTACTGTTGGGGAGATTAAAGAGTAAGCGATTTCTTGCTGTTGGGGAATAGCAGGAGAGCACGCGCCGGGCGTGGCTAAACATCCCGGCACTAATTCAAGCTAAGGCTGCCTGATGGCGGCCTTTTTTGCGGGTAATTACAGAGGGTAATGCGATGGGGTTTAAGAAAGGAGATGTTGTTACGTGGTCAAGCCAGGCCGCGGGCAGCTGGAAGACGAAAACTGGTGTGATTACGGAAGTGTGGGAATACAAAAAACAAAAGCGTTACACCGTAAAAGTTGATCCGAAGGAAGGCTCTACGGCGAAACCAAAGTTTTACTACCCACGCACATCAGCACTACAGAAAGTGTCATGACCCGCTTCGGCGGGTTTTTCATACCTCAGTCGCTTCACCGAGGCGGCTTAGTTATGACAACCGGCGGCCATCCACCGCCCATTAGCGCAGAAGTTTTGTATTAACCGTTCCGTTCGCCGCGATAAGGCTAGAGGGTTAACCCGACTAAATTATTTATATGCTTTTAAGTTTTTCTCTGAGAAATCCAATACAGAATAAATACTGAAAAACCAGTAATGGAGGAGGCAATGAGCAGCACAGCATACATTTCATTTTGTTTTTTATCGGTCGAAACACCAAACTTTACTAGAAAATATGCACATAACCCAAAGCAAATCGAAATAAAAACCTCAGAGTGAAATTTCAATGCATCAATCTCATCCTCTGAATCCTTAATATTAGCAATTGTAGCACCTAGCCATAAAAAAATGCTAATGCAAACAGCGAACTCTCCAATCGTGCGCGGAATTTCAGGGGTATAAAGCACATCGATTCCCAACAGGAATAGAATTGCAATTATACACCCTAACAGTGGTCTTATTTTCATCTGGAACTCTGTCATTTAATTATTCCACTAATTTATTACATAAAACCTCTATATCTCAATCCCCAACAATAATAGCTTTCATAAATCATTTAGGTGATCTTAAGGGAAATCGAATGAAAAACAGTTTAATTCATCAGGCCCAACGACTCGCTTCGTTCGCGGTGCTCCATCGCAATGCTCCGGCGTGGGAAGAAGCAAAGCGCCTTTACGCCGTCGCCATCGGGAGGACTCTTCACTGATGGAAACTTTATTCGCACTCGTCCTGACCGTGGCAATGACCAACGGTGATTATCAGGATGTGATTCTCGGAGTTTATGATAGCCCGCAGGAGTGCAGCCTGGCTGCTACAGAGCAAAAAGTAACAGCTGAATGCTGGCCAGTAGAAAGCATCCTCCGCGACGGCGAGTTCCCGGCGAAAGATATCGCGCAGCACTAACCACCCTATTCAACCGATCGGCCTGGCTAAATGCGGGCGGGATCTGCACATCCAAAATTCAGGAGTTCAGCCATGAACGCATACCTCACTTACGACCGCATCGAAGATCGGCGCTGGGTTGAGCAGCAGCTCGACGACGAGAAAGAGAAGTGGATCGACGACCAGGCGCAGAAAATCATCGACATGATGCCAAAAGAACCGTCCGGCCTCTTCCACTTCACGGTCCCGATTGACTCCAGTCCATACGAAGGACTTCGCAGCGATAAAGCTGGTGAGGCCTACAACGATTTCATTTCGGCAGTTGCTTACACCCAGGCGGAATACGACTGGGAACACCGTACCGGCTGCCCGTTTTAATTTTTGAGGGGATTAACGATGGCAAACGAATTAACAATCACGGCGAGTTCGCTGGCGGAAAAAGGTATCGACGTCGCTACCTGGAGCGCGCTTAAGAACAGTATCTACCCTGGCGCCAAAGACGAATCGGTAATGATGGCGCTCGATTACTGCCGTGCCCGCCAGTTGGATCCTTTGCTAAAGCCTGTTCACCTCGTGCCGATGAGCGTCAAAGACTCGAAAACAGGTAAAAGTGAATGGCGCGACGTGGTCATGCCGGGCAATGCAATCGACGCAAAGCGCCGCGAACGCGGTGAACCAGAATCAATCATCGTCTGGGAAAACGTCCCCGGCGTACTCAGCAGCAAAGACAATGCCTTCGGGTGCTTTCTGGCAGGACTTGTCGGAGAAAGCAGTGAGTTGCAGCCAGCAGGGGGAAAATGGACGCACGCAGGTTGTGTGTCTGGACCAGAAAGGGTTATTGCCTGGCGCGTCCTTGATGCTCAATTTTTCGGAGTGGCCCAACGACGCCGCCGTGTGTTCGTTGTCGCAAGTGCTCGAAAAGGATTCGATCCCGCAGAAGTACTTTTTGAGTTCGACAGCGTGCGCCGGGATTCTGCGCCGCGCCGAGAAACGCAAAAGGCTGTTGCCGCCCTTACTGCACGAGGCGTTGGAACGTGTGGCGCTGACGACAATCAGGCACAAGCAGGACACCTGATAGCTCAGTGCGCTAATGGTGACGTTAGCCACACATTAAAGGGTGAAGGGTTTGATGGCAGTGAGGACGGAACCGGGAGAGGTGTTCCAGTTGTAGCTTTCGGCGGTGGCAATACTGCCGGTCATATTGATGTAGCGACCGCCTGCACCGCGCATGGGATCAGGTTAGATTTTGATACTGAGACTTTCGCAGTGCATGGCACGCAGGATCCAGATACCAATCGGGAACTGGCACACACACTAGGCCGCAACAACGGCCAAGAAAACGCCTGCATTGCATTTAGCTACAAAGATAATGGCGCTGATGCTACGTCGGATCTGTCACCAACGATTCGCGCAGGCAACCAGGATAAAAGCCATGCTAACAGCGGACAGCCTCCAGCTATTGCGTATGCATTCAAGGCCGGACAGGGTGCGAAAGCGGGTGGCATTGGTTATGCGGAAGAGCAATCACCGACATTAACCAGCGCCAGCAGCGGAACCAACCTTGCACCGGCGGTAATGCATGGTATTGCCGTGCGCCGCCTAACACCGATTGAGTGCGAGCGCCTTCAGGGCTTTCCAGATAATCACACTCTGATCGGCTGGCGCGGGAAGGATGCTACCGAATGCCCGGACGGGCCACGCTATAAAGCGATCGGTAACAGCATGGCGGTACACACTGCCACTTCGCAACTGTAGACCGGGACGAGCTTATGGCTTTCGGGGCGAAACTTCTCTCCCGCCGGGAGGCCGCATGACGCCAGCAAATGAAAACGCCGTCCGCGCAGCCTGCCGCCGCTGCACCGAGGAAATACAGCAGGCCATGCGCAAGAAGCCAAAGCCTAACTGGAACGAAACGGTGCCTCCCATCATTAACAAGCATCACAAGAAAATAGAAGCTCTGGGAGTTAGCCTCCTGGAGTTCGTCGTCAAAACTGGCCGCCTTAACGGGCGGTTTGGAGCCGAACAATGACAACAGAATTTAAACCCCTACCCGTCGAACGCGACCAATACGGCTACTGGACTCACCCGCTTTACGATGAATTTTGCGATGGGCGCGAGTCTATCTCACCTGATGAATTTAACGCCTGGTTGGATAAGAACGGCCTTGAGTGGAAAGTGGAGTACCGCGATGAGGATGATGTCGATCCCGATGTGGACGGTTATGACATCTCAGCGTGGCAGCCCGAACCCCCAGCCGGTGATGGTTGGTTTGTCGGTTCAATTCACGAAACGGAAGATGGCGCCGTCTGCATCTGGCTGCGAAACGTTGGCGGTGCAGCATGAACAGAGCATCACCAGTTGATTTGAGGAAAAGCCTCGAAATCGCCAACCACCTCGCACACATCGGGATTCGCTTTGTGCCGATCCCGGTGGCTACCGAGGAAGAATTCCAGACGCTGGCCGCCGATTTATCGCGACGGCTTGAGATGATGGCAGTCGAAGCCGAGAAGAATGAAGGCGGTGCAGCATGAGCATGGAAAAATTCATTAAGCCATTCCCTTTGACCGACATTACCACCCCACGAAATGGTGCTGAGGTATTGCTGGATAACTACTGGCTTACGAAAGATGGCATGTATTTCAAATCAAAACGCGGCGGCACTCACCAGTGCAATCGAGACAAGCGCGTTGTCGATAAAGTGTACGCAGAACTCCTTTCTTCTGGATATGAATGCACACACATTCCTGTGGCTTATATCAAGAGAGGGTAAGCATGAAGGCACTAATCACAAGGTCGCTATCGCGGCCTTTTTTATTGCTGGCGTTCACCTTCAACCGAATTAACCGACAGTTCCGGGAGCATTGACAATGGCCGACATCATCGATACCGCAGCAGAGATTGAAGAGCTTCAGCGTAACGCTGCCCTTTCCGCTCACCGAGTGAACCGTAACGACGTATCAGCTGAGCGTTGTGAAGAATGCGACGAACCGATTCCCGAGCCGCGGCGCGCTGCCGTTCCCGGCTGCCAGACCTGTGCGGATTGCCAGAGCGTCATCGAATTGAGGAATAAGCAGAGGGGGATTTGATGGATTACAGCAAGTTGAGTGATAAGGAAGTTAATCGAAAGGTTCAGATAGCTTCAAGACTAATTGGTTCAATGACGGGTAGAGGCGTCCTAATTGTCAGGGATGGAAAGTGGGAATTCTTCGATCCGTGCAATAACCCGGCAGATGCATGGCCGATTATCACCGCAAATAAAATCAGCATTTACGCAATGAGCGACGCGGACAAAAGAGGCGGTTGGGGGGGGCTGAGGCTTTTCATCCCAACGATGCATATAGCTTTAACGATAACCCACTTCGTGCCGCAATGATTGTCTTCCTCATGATGCAGGAGTCAGCCAATGTTCAGGATGGCGTCTGATAGTTGTACATAAGCGCATCAATTATGTTAATTCTCTCTTTGATTAAATACGACAAGGAGAAAGGAATGTTAATTGATGTGAAGTTTCAGGAGACCGGTATTGTTAAGACTTTTGATCTTGATGATGAGCCGGAAATACATGATGTCATTACGCTTTATGATGGTGGAAAGGAAGAGGATTTCTGGGTTGTAAGTGTCAGCGGAAGAATCTATGGCCACAATACGACTGTACCAACATCAATTACAGTCAAAAGGGCTCATCCTTAGACAGAATAACCCTTTCAACTAACCGCCTCCGGGCGGTTTTTTATTGCATCAGGGTAGCCTATCGCCCCGCGAGCGGCATGAGGAGAGATTATGCGCATCACTATGACGGTTAACTCAACGCTGGATATTGAGAGCGCCATCGCAGCATTGCGACATTTCGTCAGCGAGAAGAAGCCGAATGATGGTACGAGCGATGTGTGGGGAATCGGCATTACCGGAGGAACCTACTTTGCAGTGGGTGTTAAGCCAAACGGCAATTACACGGTTAAGCAGCAGGATTGAGGAGAACTATGAGCACCATTCAGGACATCCGAAACCAATTATCTAGTCTGGTCACCGAGGCGCACAAGGTTGCGCGCTCCCTCGAAATTGGAGACGAGCGAACGGAAGCTTTTGAGCTTTACGAAGCGCTGCGAAGACTTCAGCGCCAGGGAGCTGCAAGAGAGGTACTGGCGGCAACTAATCCATTATCTGGTTGCTCGCAAGTTGATGAAGATGATGACTGGTGGGAGGATGAAGGCTGACATTTAACAAAAAGATGGATGGATTTCTGGTGGAATTATCAGCTTGGTTATACATGGCGATTGGCGTCATTGTGGTTTACCTATCCGGTTGTTACGAACATCAATACTTCCGTGGGAAAAATGACGTATCCGGCACTACTAATCTTTTTCTTGTATTGTTCTGGCCTATTTTACTGGCAATCATCATCGTCACTATCATTTACCAGTTTATCAAATCCCTCTTTAAGTAAGTTCAAGTTAGCTGATCAATCGCAACGGATGATCGCGATCATCACCCATCAAGCAAATCTAAATGACGCAACTGATAGCCAGTTATGAGCTGGCTATTGGGTGCGAAAGCGCCACCTCGTGATCCCTTTTGCCCGGCCCCGCGCCGGGTTCTTTTTTGCCTGGAGGAAATGCATGGTTGAGGCAAAAACACTGACAGCCAGACAGGCGGCCGATCTACTAATCACCTCACCGAGAACTGTCTACCGTCTTATCGACTCGGGGCAGCTGGCCGGGAAGAAGATCGGGAACAAATACCGCACAACCGACGTTGCCTGTATTGCGTATTTACATGACCCGCGCGATCCTGTTTCCGCGAGCGCGGGTGAACATAAAGGAGAAATTTTATGTCAATCACCCTCAGAGGCGGCATCTGGCACTGTCATTTCGTTACGCCGTCAGGGAAAAGAATTAGACGATCTCTTGGTACGGGGGACAAGAAACAAGCGCAGGAGCTGCACGACAAGCTGAAGGCTGAAGCGTGGCGGGTGGATAAAATTGGGGAGCTTCCGACGAGGACATTCGAGGAATGTTGCATCAGGTGGATCCGCGAGAAGGAGCATAAGCGGTCACTCGATGACGATAAGACCAAAATCGAATATTTCCTACGACATTTCTCCGGCCGGGATATTTCAACCATCACTGCTGATCAGGTTCATGAGGCTGTTTCGAAGATGGTCAACCGTAAACATATTCAGGTCTGGGAGTCGCGCAGGGACGCGGCTATACGGCGTGGGAAGGAACCGCCACCGTATGTTGAGAAACCGGTAAGCCAGGCCACAAAGAACCAGCACCTTTCGTTCATGCGATCTCTGTTCAAGGCTGCGGCTAATGACTGGGGCTGGATTAAAACGGCCCCGGTTATAAAAACGAAAAAGCCTATCAGCAAACGCATTCGATGGCTGACCAGGGACGAGGCAGAACGGTTAATCGCCTGCATGCCGGAGTCGATAAAGCCGGTGGTGATATTTGCACTGGCAACCGGCCTGCGCCGCTCCAACATCATTGATCTGGAGTGGCAGCAGGTCGATATGCAGAGAAAGGTTGCATGGGTAAATCCGGAGAACGCGAAGGCGGGCAAGGCTATCGGCGTGGCTCTGAATGATACCGCATGCAGGGTGTTAAGGGATCAGATCGGGAAAAGTTCCAGGTGGGTATTCGTTCATACGAAGCCATCTACGCGTCCGGATAAAACCGTCACTCCGGCTGTCCGAAAAATGCGAGTGGATGACAATGTCGCCTGGCGCATTGGACTGGAAAGAGCGGGTATAGAGGACTTCCGTTTTCACGACCTCCGGCATACCTGGGCGAGCTGGTTAATTCAGTCCGGCGTGCCGTTGTCCGTTCTGCAAGAAATGGGCGGCTGGGAGTCCATCGAAATGGTCCGTCGATACGCTCACCTGGCACCGAACCACTTAAGCGAACACGCACGGAAAATTGATGCCATTTTTGGCAACCATGACACAAATACGACACAAGGAGAAAATCAGGCTGGCTTGAAACTGGCGTAAGCGCCTGTTTTTAAATGGCACGCCCTGTAGGATTCGAACCTACGACCTACGGCTTAGAAGGCCGTTGCTCTATCCAACTGAGCTAAGGGCGCACGGAGAAGAGTGTACTTCGCGGTGGTGAAACGCCTGGAATTATACGGTCAATGCGTAGTGAGTCAATGCCTTTTCCGCCTTCTCTGGCGATAATGACTAGCTGATTGTAAATACGGCTGTTTTTTCAACATTTATCCCTCTTTTACGGGCTGCGAAAAGGCTTAGCCGCTTTTAAGTAACGCCTGCTGTTTTCCTGTTTACTTCACCTTCACACTGTCCTGCGGTATCCCGGCCGCCTGGAGGCTGGAAGTGAACAGGACGACGGAGTGACAGCGCCAGAGCAGACAGGTTTTCCCTCGTGCGTGCAGCACATCTCACACGACATTACAGGCATTAAGCTTGAACCTATTGTCGCCCTCTCCTCTTCACGCGCGGTGGGAGCCGAAGTGCTCAGCGTGCTGTCGCCGCATCAGCAAAGCGAAAGCTTTTTCCAGGACTGGTCAGCCACCCGGGCGCTTGTGTTGCTGGAAGCACAGATCGCCGCGTTAAAAAACCCCTTCCCTTGTGACAACCTTTTCATAAATTTGCCGATAACCGTTCTGACCATACCGGAAATGTTCCAGCGTTTACTGCAACTTAACAGCCCACCGCTGAACATTGAACTCGTGGAACCTGCCTCGTTCTTTTCACTCTCAGACCCGGTACGTCAGAGGGTGAGTTGTGCGCTTCAGCAGTTGACCGCGCGGGGACACCGGATCTGGCTGGACGATATTGATGAAGCGTCAGGGCAAGCATTTTTATCCTGTCGCCTGCCGTTATGCGGAATAAAAATCGATAAGATCGCTTTCTGGCGTTTACGTGAAACGCCGGCGCTGACACAGCTGGTCACCCTTTGTTCAAAAATTGCTGCGAATGTGCTTATTGAAGGCATTGAAACAGAACGGGACCGTACATGCGCGCTTCATGCTGGCGCGCGCTTCGGTCAGGGATATTATTGGCCATCCTGGAGATGGCAGGAGGACTGAACGGTCATCGCCAAGAGGGAAGCTATGCGAATGACAGTACGCCGTTACCGGCGTCGTCGGACAGGAAGTGATTCACTGGGTTCTACGCACTCGCCTTTTGCTCTCCCATTTTTTGATCGTCTCGAATATTTGAGCCAGTCAATCAACCAGACCCGCAAAACCGATGCTCCCTTTATCATTCTGGTCACACAGGATAATTATTTCCGTTCCGGTTTTCTGAGCGGGCAGTCGCCCCTGAGCAATTGCTGCGACTATTCCACGCTGGATGCCGCTCTCAGTGATTTAAATCACTGGCCTTCATCGCGTCTGGTAGTTGACATTGAAAGCCGCGCCTCGCCGCTCATTGACCTGCTGGACCGATTACGCCGCCACAGCCTGTTCGCCCCCTACCTGACACCCTACCTGCTCGTCCGCGCCGATGATTATGATGCTCGCCTGTTTTGTAAAGCGGCTGGCCCTTTTCATGTGCTTGAACGCCAGCTTACGGCGTTGGCTATGCAACAAACCTTGCTGGAAGCACCGGCACCCGCCGGCAACCGCAAAGAGTGGTTTTCACGGGATGAATGGCCGATCTTACAGGCGCTGTCACAGGGTAGCTCCTTGCGTCAGATCGCGCAGTTACAGAACCGCCCATATAGCCGCATTATTTACCGTCTCAGCTGCATCCTGGCGAAACTTGGACTGAATCATCGTCATGAGTTGCTACATCTTCTCAACAACCTCTCAGATTTCACGTATTAACGTATTCAGTAACTTCTTAATTCCTAAAGACCTTTAGGAAATTACTTAGGATACATGTTAAATTTTTGTGTTTTTTAACAAAACTTTCGATTTTATAACTATTCCTAATTCTTGACCTTAAACCATGCGAAATGCTGCTGGTACGCTCAACGAGAGTGATTTTATCCATGCGTTAAGGTTCTGGCGCTTCCGTTAACAGGATGATAATGGTGTAAAAACAAGCGATTTACCTGTAAAAGAATGCGATGAGAGGTGAAGAAAACAGCAGATAGTGCTGTTCTGTTGTTGGGAACGGCAATTTGCCAGGAGACGTTTGAAACGGAGAGATGACGCACGAAATGGCGGATTTCAGGGATGGCGGGCAGGCGGGATGCTGGTTGTCACAGCCCGCTCACTGTTAACATTCATTTAACATACAGTAAAATCGTTTATTTTTTGTTATTACATAAAGATGAAAGTGTGTGGTAAATGCAATATCAGGACATTTTTGCTAATTTTAAAAAGTTAGTGATTCAGATCCAGAACATAATAATCAGCAATATATGGATATTAATTTACAGGCTTTTCGGACAATACTTAAACGGTATAATAAGACGTGTTTGACACGCGAATAAGAAAAATCATTTTGCCATAACCAGCCTTATGAGATAACTGCGCTGAGGCATTGATATCACCACTACGTAAACAAGGATGCTTTCGCTCTTCCCAGGGACATTTACCGTACAAGGATCTGCGCAATTATCCTTCCGGCTTTTCGAGAGTTTTAACAAAACTCAGCATAACGCTTTTAACAATCTGAGGCATAAAAAATGAAACCGGCATCCGTTATCATTATGGACGAACACCCTATCGTCAGAATGTCGATAGAAGTCCTGCTACAGAAAAATAAAAACATCCAGGTCAAACTGAAGTCAGGCGACAGCCACGAAGTGCTTGACTGTATACGCAACCACCCCATTGACCTGGTCATTCTCGATATTGAAATGACGGGCACGGATGGGTTCGTATTACTGAAAAGAATCAGGAACTTAAATAAAGACATTAAGGTTCTTTTCCTCTCTTCAAAATCTGAAGCCTTCTACGCAGGACGCGCCATCCGCGCCGGGGCAAATGGTTTTGTCAGTAAGCGAAAAGATCTGGGGGAAATTTATAACGCGGTGGAAATGATACTGACGGGCTATTCTTTCTTCCCTTCAGAAACATTAAGTTTTATAAACCATCTGGGGTCGCGGACGGGCGCCGCTGTTGATATGCCATTATCGAATCGTGAAGTGACGGTTCTGCGATATCTGGCGAACGGATTATCTAATAAGGAGATTGCGGATCAATTATTACTTAGCAACAAAACAATTAGTGCCCATAAGTCTAATATCTTTTCCAAGCTGGGCGTGCAAAGTATCGTTGAATTAATTGATTACGCGAAAGCGCACGAATTACTGTAATCCCTCTCTCTCCCTGCAACATATAATCGTCACAGGGAGAGTGGATACGATTAATTATAATTGATCATGAACGTTGCATCGGCGTCAGCCCGGCCCGGCTGCGGATTATCCGCCGTGGCGATATAATTGGCATAAAACGACAGTTCTGCATTTCCCTGCGCATCCACCGCCACCGTCTGGCTGGCCTGCTGCAACGCGAGGCGCGTTTTATCCCGGTCAAGGATCTCCACGGCCACGTTGCTGGCCGCGCTGGCATCATTCAGCGCCAGCAGGCTGTTATCATGCCCGTCCATCTTCCCCGTAAATGTGACCGAAGCTGCCCCCGGCGGGCATCCGGTCAGCTTCAGGGTGAACGGCACAGGCTGCGTCCGGCTCCCCGTTGTGCGGAGCTGTTTCGTGGGCCAGGTGCCGAGCGTGACGGTTTTATTGCTGTCGTCCCCCTCCGCCACGCAGGTAAAATCCACGATATTGCCGTAGAGCTGAATGTTAATTTCCCCAAGCGCCGTCTCTGCGTGTGCAGGGGAGCAAAGCGCAAAGAGCGCGACGGCTAAATACCGTATTCCGTTTCGCATATCTGCTCCTTAGTCGTAGTCGACGCGTAAATAGCCGCGAGAGGTAAAACGCCCCTCGGCAGGTTTTTTACCGGTCACGCTGACGGGCCACGCGCGGATCCCCACCTGTGCCTGAGCGCTGTCGTCCAGACGGAACGGGATTTTGCTGGTCAGGTTGTTGGGCGTCAGCGGCACGCCATTACTGTTGGCAATCACAAAACCCACATCCGCGTTATCGGAAACCAGCGTACTGCCTGAAACCTTCTCCGCTTCAACACGCATCGTGAGCATGGCGTTCGCCTCGACGTTGGTGCATTTTATGCCGATGGTTTTGCTTTGCGCTGAGATCCCCTCCGGCTTATTCCCGATGCCCGCTTTACTGAACAGGGAGGCGCCGATGTCTCCGAAATCGAACTCCACCACATTCCCGGCATTAATTTCACAGCTCTGAGGCACCTGAATGGTCCCGCTGTAGCTGATGGTATAAACCGGCGTGGTGAGCGGATCCGAGGAGGTCGTGGTGACGTAAACCCGGAACATGGTCGCCCGGGGGATCACTACCATATTGATAAAGCGTCGGGTCACCTTAAGCCGGAAGACGAGGCTGGAATCCTGTACACCAAACGGTTTGTTTTTAGACACGTTCGGATGGCTCCCCATCTGAATGTACTTTCTGGGTGGATAGAAGGTGCCAGCGTAGCTGTCGGTGATTTTCATCGCTCCGTCCAGATAGTCGTTAAGCTTCAGATACTGGTAGCCATCGCTGGTGCCCGTGACCGGGAAATCGGTAACATAGCTGCGCTTGGTGGTGTTCCCGGACGTTCCCTTAGGACAGACGGCGTTAACACCCACCCACTGAGACTTCTCGCTGAGTGTGACAATCTGCCCCACCTGGTTATTGGAGCTGTTGAATTTATCCGTCAGGTCGTAATACACCTCCGTCGGCACGCCATTTTCATTGACGCAGACGGTGGCGAACGCCTGAGATAGCGGCAAAAATGCCAGCAGGGATAGCCCCAGATAATGGATTTTATTCACAGCGGATCCCCTTAAGTGTGATCGCCTGTTGCAGGCTCTGTTCTGGCAGGCTGTAGGGCGCACGACACTGGGACTGCTTCCCGTCTCCCCACTGAATCAGCAGCTCCCCGCTCAGTGGCAGCCCGCTCAGGTAAATCTGACCGTCATCTCCCACCATGCTGGTTACGCCGCTCTGCGTCTCACGCACCACCGCCCCAAACGGCACAGGCTGGTTATCACGCTTAACGGTGAGCAACGCGCGCACGCCGATGCGGGTGTCAAAACTGGCGCGCACCAGCGCACCGTTCGTCGGCACGACGCTGGAAACGTTATTTTCAATGTCGGTGTTGTTGCTCATGGTGTTAGTGTCGAGCGCCACGCGGTTGTAACGGTACACCGTGGCGTACGGCATCACCGCATAGCCACGCCAGTCTGTTTTGACGCCGGTCTGGTTTTCGACGCTCACGCCTGACGCGCCCGGCGCTTTGATCAAGACGTTGGTATCGCCCAGCGGCTGACTGAATGTGATGCCGTCTGAATGCCCTACCACGCCGCCGGAAAGCTGCCAGTTGAGGTCGTGCTGATCCCGCGTGTAGTTGTAGCCCACGCCCAGCGTACCGTACGTTGCCTGCCAGTTAGCGCTGGCGCTGCCGCTGGCACCGTTATTGCTGGTGTGGCCCTGCGTAACGCTGTAGTTCAGGTTACGATCTTTTAGCAGCGTTCCGCTTATTCCGGTCTGCCAGCTGGTATCACCGTTGCTGTTTCGGCTGGAAGAGGCCGTGGCATAGGCTCTGTCGATCGCGCTATCGCGACGGTAGCCGTGACGGGTGAACAGGCTGAACGGTACGGAGACGTTGAAAGAGGCGATACGGTCGGTTCCATCAATGCCGACGGCCTTGTTCCACGACCAGGATAAGGCGTAGCTGACCCCTTTCACCCCGCCCGCGTAGCCGAGCTGATACCAGACGTTGGATTCGCTGGTGCCCCAGTAACTTTGCTGGCTGCCCGACACGTACACCGAGCCGTAATCGCCAAGAGACTGGGAGATATTGAGCTGGAAACGCCCTTTTTTATTCAGCGTCAGGTTGTGATAGCTCTGCACGTCCGGCACGCCGTCATCGTCCTGATCGTCGCCATACTGGTAGCCTTCCATTGTGCGCCAGGCCACATCGTCGAGGGTGTAGAAGCCTTTGGTCGAGTAGCGATAGCCCAGCAGCTGGAAGTTGGTACCGAATCCGTTAAGGGATTTTGCGTACAGGAACCGCAGGGACTGCCCTTCATGGCGGCTATCATCGGCAAGCTGGCTGCGGGCATGGGTGAGATCAAGTGAAACCGCCCCCCAGTCACCGAGGTTTTTACCCGCGCCAATGGCGATGGCGGTATAGCGCGAGGCCAGCTGCGTTCCGCCGTACAGCGTGTAGCCGTCGGCAAGACCCGCAATCATCGTACCCTGAGTAAAGAACGGCGTGTCCTGCTCGCTGTTGCCGCTGCGATAGTCCCCTGCCACCAGATCGTATTTCCAGCGTCCTTCACGCTGGAGCAGCGGAACGGTGGAATACGGGACGGTGTAGCGCTGCTGGCTGCCGTCCTTCTCTTCCACCGTCACCTCCAGGTCACCGCTTGAGGAGGTCGGGTTAAGATCAGTTATCGCAAAAGCCCCCGGCTGCACGTAGCTCTGGTAAATCACGTATCCGTTCTGGCGGATCACCACTTTGGCGGGGGTGCGGGCGATTCCGCGCACGGTAGGCGCGTAGCCTTGCAGGCTGTCCGGGTACATACTGTCGGACGAATAGAGGCGACCACCGCGAAAACCGACGCTGTCGAAGACATCGTTACCGGTGTTGCTGTCACCCAGCACCAGCTCGCTTTTCAGCGGGATGATCGTACGCTGCGCCCAGGTACCAATATTTTGCCAGCTGCTGTGCCGCTGGCCGTTGCTTTCGGTATAACGCCACGCGCCGTTATTGCGTAATCGCCAGGCGCCATAGTTCAACCCGCTTTGCAGGTTCAGATAGTAGCTGTCGTCGTCGCTGCCCCGGTTGCCGGTAAAGCTGTAGTTCAGCAGCGCGGCAGGGATGCCTTCATCCCACTGTTCAGGCGGAATATATCCGCGGGCGCTGTTTTGCATCGCCACCTGAGGCAGGCTGACGTTCAGGCGCAACGAGGCGAAGTTGAACGCCGCTTCGCTGCCCGGAATAGCCGTTGTGAGCGGAACGCAGGTATCGCCCTGCACGTTGCTCAGTTCCGGGAAGGCGGCGATATTGACGCCAAAGCGATCGAGCATCGCGCGCGTAATGCACGGCGACAAACCGCCTGCGACCGGCGGCGTGTTGTCAGCTTGCTCAAACCGCACGTCCTGCGTGCCGATAAACTCATCGTTACGCCAGATATCGACGCGATAGACGCCCGGTGCCTGCTGGTGGCCTTTTTCAAAACGCGACAAATCCGCGACGTTCGCCGTGTCATCGGAGAGAAACGCCGGGTTAAAGTAGCTTTCGCCCCAGCCAGCGAGTGGCCAGAGCGTTGCCATCAGTGCCAGCGCAACCGGGCAGTAACGCCATTGAGTGTTCATCGCCCTGTCTCTGCTCACAGGCTGACGCTACGCGCCGGCGTAATGGCGCCATAGTCATTCACACTCTGCCAGGAGAGCGTGCCGCTCGTAGCGGCAGGCAGCACCTGCTGCGCCGAGCTTTTAGGAGCAACCATCAGGTTATCCAGCGTCTGTCCGCCGAGCTTCAGATTGACCAGCGTGACGTAATACGGTGAGGCATTGCTCACCTTAAGATGGTTGCCGACGCGCTCAAAGCGCAGCTGTGAGAGCGCCTCTTCCGGCGGCATCGCCAGGTTAGCCGGGCGAACAAACAGCTTGATACGTGACAGAATAGCCAGTTGCAGGACGTTGTTGCCGTCCTGATGTTTTTTGCTGACGGAGGGAATCGCTTTGACGTTCATGTAAAAGAGCGATTCGCGATCGGCAGGCAGCGCCGGGCCTGCGTAGATAATGCGCAGGGTGTTTTCGCTGGCCGGCTCGCTGACAAACAGCGGCGGCGTGACGGCAAAGGTTTTTTCCTTTTGCCCGTTGGCATTTTCTATCCACGCGTTAATTAAATAGCGCTCTTGTTTATTGCTGTTGGTGATCGCCAGCGACGTTTGTTTGGCATCGGCCGGATAAATAACGCGCGTCGCGCCCAGCGCAATTCCGCCGGACGCATTCGCGCTGGCAGAAACCATCATCAAAATAAAAGATAAAAACAGTCCAGGTTTAATCAGGGTGTTCATCACAACCGTACCTTTAATAATTAGTTCGCAGGCGTCAGGGATAAATCAACGTAAACCAGACATTCGACTGAATAGTGCCTGGTACAAGGTGTTCGGAAATTGCCCGGTAGCGGGCGCTGAAATGAAATACCAGCTCGCGGGTGTTAATGGGTAACCAGCTCACCGCCGTCGCGTTCGGGATGATCTGACGTTGCTGTTCGTCAAAAAGCGCCAGCCCGACACCACTGCTGACCGCATTTTCCCCCGGCCGCGATGTCGCCAGGAAAACCTGCGGGTCTTCTGCCGGTGTCACTCCCTGGAACTGGATCCCCACGGTGCGGGAGACGTCCACGCTGCAATCCAGCAGACGTACGGTGAACGGCACATTAACCGTGGAAAAGCTGCCGACGCCGGAAAAGGCGTTTGTGCGGTATTGCCCCATATCCACGCGCATATTCTGGCTGTCCGGAGCCACGGCGCAGCCGCCGTTAACCAGCTCTCCCCTGAGGTGTACTTTGCCGCCGTCAATAACCACGGTATGTGCGTTTACCGCTGGGGCAATCGCAAGGGCGCACAGCAGTATCCCAGTCCTTGTCATCCTTCGCTCCCGGTATAGGCGATCAAAAGACCTCTTCCCTGAGGCCAGCCACATCCCTGTACTCAGGCATTACTCGTATTTCATTACGAATGTTGCGTCCGCGTTTGCCTGGCCTGGCTCGGTGGTCGCCGCCGTGGCTTTATAGCGCGCGGTGAAGTTCAGGGTGTTAGTCCCTTCAATCAGGTTCTGCGCCGCAGAGAAGGTTGCACCGTCCGGGGTCAGCGTGGAGGATTTGCTGTCGAGGATCTCAATACCTACGCCCTTCGCGGAGTTGTCGTTGTTACCGGAGCTTACCGCCAGCAGCGTTTTGTCGGTGGCGTCGATCTGGCCGGTAAACGCGACAGCAGCGGTTTTCGCTACCGCAGGATCGCAGTCGTTCAGTTCGATGGTGAACGGAATATTGGAGGTGGTGTCACCCACTTTAGTGAATTTCGCGGTACGGTACTGGCCAAGATTAACCGTCTGCTCTGAAGAGTCAGTATTCACTGAACACGCGGCATTCACTAATTCACCTTTAAAATGCACCGTACCACCGTTTACAGATACAGGCGCTACCGGATCTTCTGCGTGAGCGGCACCCGCGACCAGGGCCAGAGTTGCAATAACAGTAGAAGCAATGTTGCTGAGTTCCATGTCTATTCCTTTAAAATGTAAATAACCCTTCCCGCGCATATTCGGGAATAAGAAATACGTTCAATTAAAAAATTGAAGGCTTATTTCGGAGAGGACAAAGTAGCTCAGGAATCTATTTTGTAATATGTCAAAACGCTGCCATTTAGCCAGGTCACATCCTAATCACCTCTAAGAAATTGACCATGCCCTGAGAAGGGATTTTGCGGGACATCGATGAAATCTCGTAAAGGGTGACTGACAGCGGCGCTCGCTTCTGACAAAATACAGGCAATCCCCCCTTTCTAACGTTACAGACGGAATCTTCTCTCTGATGGCAGCAAAGATTATTGACGGTAAAACGATTGCGCAGCAGGTGCGCTCTGAGGTTGCGGAAAAAGTGAAGGCGCGTAAAGCCGCCGGATTTCGCGCCCCCGGGCTGGCCGTTGTGCTGGTTGGCAGCAACCCGGCTTCGCAAATTTATGTCGGCAGCAAACGCAAAGCGTGTGAAGAGGTGGGGTTCGTCTCCCGCTCTTACGATCTGCCGGAAACCACCAGCGAAGCGGAACTGCTGGAACTGATCGACACCCTGAATGCCGATAAAGAGATCGACGGCATCCTGGTTCAGCTGCCGCTGCCTGCGGGCATCGACAACGTGAAGGTGCTGGAGCGTATCGCGCCGGACAAAGACGTTGACGGTTTCCATCCGTATAACGTAGGCCGCCTGTGCCAGCGCGCGCCGCGCCTGCGTCCATGCACCCCGCGCGGCATCGTGACGCTGCTGGAGCGTTATAACATCGATACCTATGGCCTGAACGCCGTGGTGATTGGCGCCTCCAACATCGTGGGCCGTCCGATGAGCATGGAGCTGCTGCTGGCGGGCTGCACCACCACCGTCACCCACCGCTTCACTAAAAACCTGCGTCACCACGTCGAAAACGCCGATCTGCTGATCGTTGCGGTCGGCAAGCCGGGCTTTATTCCGGGCGAGTGGATCAAAGAGGGCGCAATCGTCGTGGACGTGGGTATTAATCGTCTGGAAAACGGCAAAGTGGTCGGCGACGTGGTGTATGAAGATGCCGCAGCGCGCGCATCCTATATTACTCCGGTCCCGGGCGGCGTTGGCCCGATGACGGTAGCAACACTGATTCAGAATACCTTGCAGGCGTGCGAGGAGTATCACGACGTAGAGGACGCGTAATCATGGCAACTTTTTCTTTAGGTAAACACCCGCACGTTGAGCTGTGCGATCTGCTGAAGCTGGAAGGCTGGAGCGAAAGCGGCGCGCAGGCGAAAATCGTCATCGCCGACGGGCAGGTAACAGTAGACGGCGCGGTGGAAACCCGCAAGCGCTGCAAAATTGTCGCGGGTCAGACCGTGAGCTTCGCAGGTCAGAGCGTGACCGTGACGGCCTGAGCTGTCTGATGCCCTCACCCTAACCCTCTCCCACAGGGAGAGGGGATAAACATCCCCTCACACCCATCACGGTTAATTATCGATCAACTTCAAATAATCACTATTCCCTCTGGCGAAATGTGAAATTTAAGTTGCGCGATTTTCAGACTTTCCCCACGATAAGTAGAACGTTCTACTAAAACGTTCTACTTACAATAACAGCGCAAAAAAAGCGCTACTCGGGGGAAATCAGCATGAGCCTGATATCAGGGTTTGTTAAATCGCTGTCTAAGTTATCGATGATTGGTCGCGCCTTAATGCTGCCAATTTCACTGCTTCCCGCTGCGGGCCTGTTGCTGGCCTTCGGCGATAAGTTCCACTTGCCGCTGATGATGAACGCAGGCGGGGTTATCTTTGATAACCTGCCAATGCTCTTCGCCATCGGCTCTGCCGTCGGACTGGCTTCGGAATCCGGCATTGCCGCTCTCTCTGCGGCGGTCTCCGTGTTTGTCACTAACATCACCATCAGCACCGTGCTGAGCATTACGCCGGAAATGGCCTCCCAGGGCGGGAAATACGCCATGGTCGTCGGCATTCCGACGTTACAGATGGGCGTCTTTGGCGGCCTGATCTGCGGTATTCTTGCGGCCTGGTGTTACAACCGCTTCCACACCATGCAGCTGCCGGAATTCCTCGGCTTCTTCTCCGGCAAGCGCTTTGTGGCGATTGCGACGGCGTTTCTGTCGTTCCTGCTCGGCCTGCTGCTGCCGTACGTCTGGCAGCATATTCAGTCCGGCATCGACGCCCTGTCCGTGGTGGTGAACGGCGATAACCAGGCGGCCTCGACCTTTATCTTCGGGCTGGTGGAGCGCGCGCTGATCCCGCTCGGCCTGCACCACATCTGGTATCCCTCCTTCTGGTATTCGTTCGGGGATTACACTACCCAGGCGGGTCAGGTGATCCACGGCGACCAGACCATCTGGTTCAAGATGCTGGAAGAGGGAGTGAAATCCTTCAGCAGCGACACCTACCAGAACGCCGGGAAATTCATGCAGGGCGAGTTCCCGCTGATGCTGTTCGCACTGCCCGCGGCGTGTCTGGCGATGTACCACGAAGCGCACACGAAGAATAAGAAAATCGCGGCCGGTATTCTCTTCTCCGCCGCCCTCACCTGCTTCCTGACGGGCATCACCGAGCCGGTAGAGTTCACCTTTATCTTCGTGGCGCCGATCCTTTACGTCTTCAACGCCATCATGGCAGGCCTGGCGTACATGACCATGTACCTGCTGCATGCGCATATCGCCAAGTCGTTCTCGGCGGGCTTTATCGACTACCTGTCGTTCGGGATCCTGCCGTCGTTTAACGGCTATCAGACCAACTTCCTGAGCGCCATTATCATCGGCATTCCGATGGCATTAATCTACTACTTCACCTTCCGCTTCGTGATCCGCCGTTTCGACGTGAAAACGCCGGGCCGCACCGAAGTGACCGCCAGCGCGAATGACAAGTCCGATTCCGAACTTGCCACCGAAATCATCGGCCTGCTGGGCGGTGCGCAGAACATTGATTCCGTCGGCTCCTGCATCACGCGTCTGCGTCTGGAAGTGGCGAAGAGCGAAGCGGTGGACCGGGACGGGCTGAATGGGCTTGGCGCGCGCGGCGTGGTGTTCGTGGGCGATAACGGGATACAGGTGATTTTCGGGGCCAGAGCACAGTTTATCGCCCAGACGATGTCCACGATGATTGGCAAATAATAAGATGCCTGAAGGAGGCGTCTCCTGTACGCTGGGGGTCGCCTCTTATCTGGCTGATAATCGGTAAATTTCAGGGAGCGGTTTTGAAGAAAGTCAGCATTATTGATGTCGCAAAGCATGCGGGCGTGTCGGTTTCTACCGTTTCGCTGGTGCTGCGCCAGAAAGGGAAGATCTCAGAGGCGACGATCGGGAAGGTCAATGCCGCCATCACAACGCTGGGCTATGTTCATAACGTCGCCGCTGCCAATCTTCGCGCCAACACCTCCAACTTAATCGGCCTGATCCTGCGCGACTTCAGCGACAGCTTTTCCATCAAGGTGATGGCGAGCATCGTTCAGGAGCTGGAGAAGCAGGGTTATATGGTTTTTCTCGGTCAGCCGCTGAATGACGGCGAACATCTTGAGCGTACCCTGCTCTCGTTTAAGCAGCAGGGCGTGGCGGGCGTCATCTACCTGGCGTCGGACACCCGCACCGCCTCTCTCCCGGAACACATTCGCCACTGCCCGCTGCCGCTTGTGGCGGTTTCGCAGTCGTTGCTGGAAGAGAAATGCAATCTGGTGATGCGCGATAACCGCCAGGCGGCGAACCTGGCCGCGCGTTATCTTATCGAACGCGGGCACCGCACCATCGCCTATATTGGCGGGCGCGACGGGTGCCGTATCCGCGAGCAGCGCCTGCTCGGTTTTCGCAGCGCGATGACGCAGAACGGTCTGATCTGGCGTGAGGAATATTCTCCAGCCTGCACCGATGACACGCAGGCGGCGGCCATGGCGACTCGCCAGCTGCTGGAGAAGAACAATACGATTACCGCCCTGCTCTGCCATTCACCGGACGCGATGATCGGTTCGATCTCAGGTATTCACCAGGTGGGGCGCACGGTGGGTAAAGACGTGTTTTTAACCCAGCAGGTGGCGCTGATTGGTTTTGAAGATATGCTCCACGTTAATCTCACATCGCCGTCATTAACTTACGTTTCGTCTGCCAGCGAAGAGACCGGCCGCCAGGCGGCAGGGCTGATGATCCGCAGGCTGAAAGAGCCGGACCTGCAAACGCAGCGCATAACCCTCTCCGGGCAGCTTATCGCGCGGGAATCGGCGTAAAATCAGAATTTAGCATGGGTCTTTTAGCGCGAGATGACTGCTATATTTCCATGATTTGCCATGGATAAATGCAATGCCTACCGTTATCACCCACGCTGCCGTACCTCTGTGTCTGGGCTTAGGGCTCGGAACCAACGTCATCCCACCCCGCCTGCTGTTTGCCGGGATCGTCCTCGCCATGCTGCCCGATGCCGACGTACTGGCGTTTAAATTCGGTGTTGCCTACGGGAATATTTTCGGCCATCGCGGTTTCACTCATTCGCTACTGTTTGCCCTGGTGGTGCCGATACTCTGCGTGCTGGCAGGTCGACGATGGTTCAGGGCCAGCCTGACGCGCTGCTGGCTGTTTTTAACCGTGTCGCTGCTGTCGCACAGCCTGCTGGATTCGATCACCACCGGCGGGAAAGGCGTCGGCTGGCTGTGGCCCTGGTCAGATGAGCGCTTCTTTGCGCCGTGGCAGGTGATCAAAGTCGCGCCGTTTGCGCTGTCGCGCTATACCACGCCATACGGGCATGAGGTCATTATCTCGGAACTGCTGTGGGTGTGGCTGCCGGGGATGGTGCTGATGGGGATGTTATGGTGGAGAAAACGTGCGCGCTGATGCCCTCACCCCGGCCCTCTCCCACGTAAAGAGGGAGAAAACCTAACAATTCCCTCTCCCTGTGGGAGAGGGTTAGAGTGAGGAGAAAATTACTTACGACGCCAGGTGGTTCCCTGCGGGCCATCTTCCAGAATAATGCCCATCTCGGTCAGACGGTTACGCGCCGCATCCGCCGCCGCCCAGTCTTTCGCCTGACGCGCTTCCAGACGCGCTTTAATCAGTGCTTCAATTTCCGCCACTTCGCCGTCGTCCGCCTGCGCGCCGCTTTGCAGGAACACATCCGGCTCCTGCTCCAGCAGGCCGAGCACGGAAGAGAGCTTACGCAGATGAGACGCCAGCGCATTGGCCGCCGCCATATCTTCTGACTTCAGGCGATTCACCTCACGCGCCATGTCGAACAGCACGGAATAGGCTTCAGGGGTGTTGAAGTCGTCGTTCATGACCTCAACGAAGCGGGCTTCAAACGCCTCGCCGCCTGCGGCTGGAACAGACTTGTCGGTGCCGCGCAGTGCGGTATACAGACGCTCCAGCGCAGCGCGCGCCTGCTTCAGGTTCTCTTCGCTGTAGTTCAGCTGGCTGCGATAGTGGCCAGACATCAGGAAGTAACGCACGGTTTCCGCGTCGTAATACTTCAGCACGTCGCGCACGGTGAAGAAGTTACCCAGCGATTTCGACATCTTCTCGCGGTCAACCATCACCATCCCGGAGTGCATCCAGTAGTTCACGTACTCGCCGCCGTGAGCACAGGTGGACTGCGCGATTTCGTTTTCGTGGTGCGGGAACATCAGATCCGAACCGCCGCCGTGGATGTCGAAATGGTTGCCCAGCTGCTTGCAGTTCATCGCGGAACATTCAATGTGCCAGCCCGGACGCCCTTCGCCCCACGGGGATGGCCAGCTTGGTTCGCCCGCTTTGGACATCTTCCACAGCACGAAGTCCATCGGATTACGCTTCACGTCAACCACGTCCACGCGCGCACCGGCCTGGAGCTGGTCCAGATCCTGGCGGGAAAGCGCACCGTAGGTTGGGTCCGTCGGCACCGAGAACATCACGTCGCCGTTGTCCGCCACATAGGCGTGACCACGCTCGATCAGCTTTTGGGTGATATCAATGATTTCATGGATATGGTGGGTCGCACGCGGCTCGCTGTCCGGGCGCAGAATATTTAAGGCGTCAAAATCCTTGTGCATTTCGGCGATCATGCGATCCACCAGCGCGACAAAGCTTTCGCCATTTTCATTAGCACGTTTAATGATTTTGTCGTCGATGTCGGTGATATTGCGCACATACTTCAGGTTGTAGCCCAGGAAGCGCAGGTAGCGTGACACCACGTCGAACGCGACAAAGGTACGGCCATGGCCGATGTGACAGAGATCGTAAACCGTAATACCACACACGTACATGCCGACTTCCCCGGCATGGATAGGTTTAAATTCCTCTTTTTGGCGCGTCATTGTATTAAAGATTTTTAACATCGAAGATTCCATGTAAACACGTGTGTGGATTGTTTGTTCCTTATAATACCCATAATTCGGAGTACGGTCAGCACACAATGCAAGGTGATCGAGTCTTGTGGTTATGCTATAACAAGCCCCTATATGTGACCCGAGCACGGGTCGACGCACCACAATAACGGAACAGGATGCAAAAATGGTTACTTTCCACACTAATCATGGCGATATCGTAATCAAAACCTTTGATGACAAAGCGCCTGAAACAGTTAAAAACTTCCTGGACTACTGCCGCGAAGGTTTCTACAACAACACTATTTTCCACCGTGTGATCAACGGCTTTATGATCCAGGGCGGCGGTTTCGAGCCTGGCATGCGCCAGAAAGAGACGAAAGAAGCGATCAAAAACGAAGCGAACAACGGCCTGAAAAACACCCGTGGTACGCTGGCAATGGCCCGTACTCAGGCGCCACATTCTGCAACCGCACAGTTCTTCATCAACGTAGCGGACAACGACTTCCTGAACTTCTCTGGCGAAAGTCTGCAAGGCTGGGGCTACTGCGTATTCGCAGAAGTGGTTGAAGGGATGGACGTGGTCGACAAGATCAAAGCCGTTTCTACTGGCCGCAGCGGTATGCACCAGGACGTTCCTAAAGAAGACGTTGTGATTACAAGCGTGACCGTCAGCGAGTAATTCGTGGCGACACTCTTTATTGCGGATCTACATCTGCAAACAGAAGAACCGGCGATAACCGCCGGTTTTCTGCGTTTTTTACGCGGTGAAGCGAAAAACGCCGACGCGCTGTACATTCTGGGCGACCTGTTTGAGGCCTGGATTGGCGACGACGATCCGAACCCGCTGCACCGTGAGATGGCTGCGGCCATTAAAACGCTGGTGGATTCCGGCGTCCCCTGCTATTTCATTCACGGCAACCGTGATTTCCTGATCGGCCAGCGCTACGCCCGCGAGAGCGGCATGACGCTGCTGCCGGAAGAGCAGGTGCTAAACCTCTATGGCCGCAATATTCTGATCATGCACGGCGACACGCTCTGCACTGACGATACCGGCTACCTGGCGTTTCGCGCCAAAGTTCACACCCCGTGGATCCAGAAAGTGTTCCTCGCCCTGCCGCTGTTTATTCGCAACCGCATCGCCGCCAGAATGCGCGCGGGCAGCAAGGCCGCCAACAGCAGCAAATCGATGACCATCATGGACGTCAACCCGCAGGCGGTGGTGAAGGTGATGGAGAAGCATCGCGTTCAGTGGCTGATCCATGGCCATACCCATCGTCCCGATGTGCATTCCCTTATCGCCAACGGCGAGCCCGCCCATCGCGTGGTTTTAGGGGCCTGGCACAGCGAAGGATCGATGGTCAAAGTC
This sequence comes from Enterobacter sp. MGH119, assembly GCF_001037675.1. NCBI lineage: Bacteria > Pseudomonadati > Pseudomonadota > Gammaproteobacteria > Enterobacterales > Enterobacteriaceae > Enterobacter > Enterobacter sp. MGH119. Next base: position 2,120,053 of record NZ_KQ089929.1, read on the forward strand.
ACGCCGGAAGGTGTTGAACTGATCGCCTTCCCGTTTTAACCCTCCCCGTCTTTTCGCCCATTTCCCGACCACGCAACCGTTTTCCTTGCCGGTATTACATGCTATTCTCTGTGCCCTCGAAAGCAGTGTGTTCCGCACCACAGGAGTTTTAAGACGCATGTCTTCCCGCAATAATCCGGCGCGTGTCGCCATCGTGATGGGGTCCAAAAGCGACTGGGCTACCATGCAGTTCGCCGCCGAAATCTTTGAAATCCTGAATGTTCCGCACCACGTCGAAGTGGTTTCCGCGCACCGTACGCCGGATAAACTGTTCAGCTTCGCCGAAAGCGCCGAAGAGAACGGTTACGAGGTGATCATTGCCGGTGCGGGCGGCGCAGCACATCTGCCGGGCATGATTGCCGCCAAAACGCTGGTGCCGGTACTGGGTGTTCCTGTGCAAAGCGCCGCGTTAAGCGGGGTTGATAGCCTTTACTCTATCGTCCAGATGCCGCGCGGTATTCCTGTCGGTACGCTGGCGATTGGTAAAGCGGGTGCGGCAAATGCCGCCCTGCTGGCCGCGCAGATCCTGGCGACGCATGATAAAGAGTTACATCAGCGTCTGGCGGAGTGGCGTAAAGCCCAGACCGACGAGGTGCTGGATAACCCGGATCCGCGGGGTGCAGCATGAAGCAGGTTTGCGTTCTTGGTAATGGTCAGCTTGGCCGGATGCTGCGTCAGGCCGGTGAGCCGCTGGGTATTGCCGTCTGGCCCGTCGGGCTGGATGCCGAGCCGGAAGCCGTGCCGTTCCATCAGAGCGTGATCACCGCCGAAATTGAACGCTGGCCGGAAACCGCCCTGACCCGCGAGCTGGCGCGTCATAACGCCTTTGTAAACCGCGACGTCTTCCCGATCATTGCCGACCGCCTGACGCAAAAGCAGCTTTTCGACAAGCTCGGCCTCGCGACCGCGCCGTGGCAGCTGCTTTCCGATAAGCGCGAATGGGATGACGTCTTTGCGATGCTGGGAGACCTGGCGATTGTGAAGCGTCGCGTCGGCGGCTACGACGGCCGCGGGCAGTGGCGCCTGCGCGCGAACGACACCGCCGAGCTGCCGGATGACTGCTACGGCGAGTGTATCGTTGAGCAGGGCATAAATTTCAGCGGTGAAGTGTCGCTGGTTGGCGCGCGCGGGCATGACGGGCACACCGTTTTTTACCCGCTAACGCATAACCTGCATCAGGACGGGATTCTGCGCACCAGCGTCGCCTTCCCGCAGGCCAATGCTGACCAGCAGGCGCAGGCGGAAGAAATGCTCTCTGCCATCATGCATGAGCTGGGCTATGTGGGCGTAATGGCGATGGAGTGTTTCGTCACGCCGTCGGGTCTGCTGATCAACGAACTTGCGCCGCGCGTGCACAACAGCGGTCACTGGACGCAAAACGGCGCCTCCATCAGCCAGTTCGAGCTGCACCTGCGCGCCATCACTGACCTGCCGCTGCCGCAGCCGGTGGTGACCAGCCCGTCGGTGATGATCAACCTGATCGGCACCGATCTGAACTACAACTGGCTGAAGCTGCCGCTGGTGCACCTGCACTGGTACGACAAAGAGGTACGTCCGGGGCGTAAGGTCGGCCACCTGAACCTGAACGATACCGACACGGACCGCCTGAGCGCTACGCTGGAAGCGATTGTTCCCCTGCTGCCGCCAGAATACGCGAGCGGCATTGTCTGGGCGCAGTCAAAACTGAAGTAAGTATCCCCCGCCGGGGAGTTGACCTTCCCCTTCCCCGGCGTACAATTCCCGCCCATTGCTGCTCAGTTTTCTTCTGGAATCACCATGAACGATGGAACGGACTATCGCGCGATCCTCGCGTCCGATACCCCTTTAATCGACGTTCGCGCGCCGATCGAATTTGCCCAGGGTGCGATGCCCGCCGCACTCAACCTGCCCTTAATGAACGACGACGAGCGTGCCGCCGTCGGCACCTGCTATAAACGCCAGGGTCCGGACGCCGCGCTGGCGCTCGGCCATAGCCTGGTCAACGGCGAGACGCGAGAGGCGCGCATCAACGCCTGGCGGGAAGCCAGCCTGGCCCATCCTGAGGGCTACCTTTGCTGCGCGCGCGGTGGCCAGCGCTCACACATCTCCCAGGCCTGGCTGAAAGAGGCGGGAATCGATTATCCGCTGATCCGCGGCGGCTATAAGGCCCTGCGTCAGACGGCGATTCAGGTGACCATTGAGCAGTCACAAAAACCGATGGTGCTTATCGGCGGCTGTACCGGAAACGGTAAAACGCTGCTGGTTAAGCAGCATGCGCAGGGCATCGATCTGGAAGGGCTGGCGCACCATCGCGGCTCATCATTTGGTCGCACGCTCACCCCGCAGCTTTCCCAGGCCAGTTTTGAAAATCACCTTGCCGTCGAACTGCTAAAAAAAGACGCCGCGCGCTGGGTGCTGGAAGATGAAGGCCGGATGATTGGCTCTAACCACCTGCCGGAATGCCTGCGCGACCGCATGGTTGACGCCCCTGTCGTTGTCGTCGAAGACCCCTTTGAAGTCCGCCTGGAGCGCCTGCGCGAAGAGTATTTCGACCATATGTGGGCCGATTTTTCTGCTGCCTACGGCGAGAAAGCGGGCTGGAAAGCGTATAGCGAATATCTGCATCACGGCCTGTACGCCATTCGTCGCCGTCTGGGACTGCAACGCTTCGCGGAATTTACCGCCCTGCTGGATGCCGCGCTTGTCGAGCAACAGCGTACTGGCAGCACTGACGCGCACTTCAGCTGGCTTGTGCCGCTGCTGAAGGATTATTACGACCCGATGTACGGCTATCAGCTGGAGAAAAAGGCGGAGAAGATTGTGTATCGCGGGACGTACGAAGAAATTGCTGAGTGGCTCGATCGCTGAAAAATAAAGCCGGGTGGCGAGGTAAAAGCAAAACGGCAACCTGGGTTGCCGTTTTTAATGTTTTTTCCCTCTCCCCGTGGGAGAGGGTCAGGGTGAGGGCATCAGGCCGCACCCTACATGACAACTTAGAAGTCGTAACGCAGACGCACCAGGTTCATGTCGCCCAGGTTGTCGGTGCTGGAGGTGAACACGTGTTCGTAATCCACGCGGAAACCGTAATCCAGCTGGAAGCTGATACCCACACCGTTGTCGATGCGCTGGTAGTTACGGCCATTCACGTACTCGATACGGTCGCCCATGAAGTACGGCTGGATGGATTTCACCGCATACTGACCAACAGGGAACTTGTAACCCGCAAAGTATTCAATACCCCATGCATCACCGGCGAAGTAGTCGTTAACGGACACTTTTTTGGTGGTCAGGAAGTTTTGATACCAGCCGCCGCCTGCGGAGAAGGTCCAGTTATCCGGCGTCCAGCTCAGGGCGGTACCAAGGATGTTCTGGTCGTAGGATTTGCTGTCGCCGTTGTCCGGGTTACGCATGTCCGCGCGGGTGTAGTTCCACGCTGCGCCCCAGGTCAGATCGGTGGTCAGGTGATAATCGATACCCAGTGAACCGCCGCCTTTACGCTTGTAGCGCAGGCCGTTGCCCGGCAGGTATTCGCTGTCTTCAAACAGGTAAGAGGCGTAGATGTCAGCATCGCCCACGGTTTTCTTGTACTTCAGCATCTGGCGTGAACGGTAAGAGCCGTCGTAGTCGCCATTAATCCCGTTACCTGGCGCCTGACCAATCATGTCGTAGTCCCAGATATCGGTTTTTGCGCCCACCACGTCATAGTACACGCTGTTCTGCTGGCCGAAGGTCAGCGTACCCCAGGTGTCGCTCTTCAGACCGGTGTAGAGCATACGGCGTGAAGTATCGTGCGCGCCGTCGGCGTAGTGGTTATCCCAGTTAAACTGCGCCGGAATGTTCACACCCAGCTCGTAGTAAGTGATCCAGCTGATGTCATCGAACAGGTAGTAGTCTGCCGCGAAACGGAAGCGGGTACCGCCGTCAAAGCCGTTGCGCTTGTAGCCGTTTTTGCCGTCATCGCCGGTCATGTTCTGGAACTGAGGACGAATACTACCGCCAACGGTGAAGTTCAGGCGGCTCAGCGGGTTACCCGCCTGCGGATCCTGTTTCAGAAGAGTGATTTCCGCCTGGGATGCGAAAGAAGCCAATGCCACTGCTGCGCCGATCGTTGTCGCCAGCGCTGTTTTTCTTATAGTCATTCTTTTTCCTTGATAGACACGCTACTAAATATTTAGCTGGTGAATATTAACCGGAAAAATTCGGGCTGTGTGGGCGGGTTTTTAATGTTTTGTGCTACTAAATGCAGGGACATTAACGATTTGTGCCGTTAAGCAATGACGCACCAGCAGAAATGCCGGTGCGTCATCATCACGTCAGTAAACTAGCTGACAAACTGGCGGAATAGCGCTTTACCTTTCAACAGCCGGGATCCGAGCCAGCCGCCGCACAGGGACAGCAGCACGGCGCCGCAGACGGGCAGCGTGAGCCACAGCCGCCAGTCGGGCTCCCACGGGAAGTCGAAGACTTTGCTCTGGAGTACCGCCAGCGCCGTTTCCGCCCCGATGGCCGCCACCAGGCCCGCCACCAGCCCGAGCAGGGCAAATTCGCTCCACAGCGTGGCGCGCAGCAGCCGTTTACTGGCCCCCAGCGTGCGGTAGACAACCAGCTCCTGATGACGCTGACGCATGCCGACCTGCACCTGCGCCAGCAGCAGCAATATGCCACAGATCGTCACCAGCACCACCATCACCTCCAGCGCGCGGCTTACCTGCTCCAGCACCTGCCCGACCTGTTTAAGGATCGCGCCGATATCCAGCAGGCTCACCGTCGGAAATTCCCGGTTAAGCTGCGTCAGCATGCCGTTGCCGTTTTCCCAGCGGAAGCTGGTGAGCCAGCTCTGGGGCTGTCCGTCCAGCGCACCCGGCGGGAAGATGAAGAAGAAGTTTGGCCGCAGGCTTTCCCAGTCCACTTTACGCAGGCTGGTAACTTTGGCGGTGAAATCCTGGGTATCACCGGTGAAGGTCACGCTGTCGCCGAGGTTCACGTTCAGGCGTGTCGCCAGCCCCTCCTCCATCGACACTTCCCCCGCTTTCGGCGGCCAGGTGCCAGCAACGATCGGGTTATGGTCCGGACGTTTCGCCTGCCAGGTCAGGTTGAGTTCGCGGTTGAGCGATTCATCCTTATTTCCCTCCGTCGACTGGCCGTTGATCTGCGTCAGTCGGGCGCGCACGATCGGATAGAACGACTCGGGAATAATGTGATGCTCGGACAGGAAGCCCTTCAGCGGCGTCACCTGCTCGGGCGCGATGTTGATCAGGAAATAGTTCGGGCTTTCTGGCGGAAGCTGCTGCTGCCAGCGATCCAGCAGATCCCCGCGCAGCACCAGCAGAAGCGCCAGCAGCATAAACGACAGCGAAAATGCCGAGAGCTGGCTGAGGGTAGACCACGGCTGGTGCAGCAGTCGGTTAACCGCTAACCGTATGGGAAGTGATTTAACTGTCAGCTTTCTCAGCACATTAAGCAGTATCCAGCCCACTACGCCGCACAGCAGCGCCAGCACCACCGCGCCCGCCAGCACCGCCCACAGCAGCGTACTGCCGCCCATCAGCCAGGCCAGCAGCCCGACCGCCACCGCAATAATCACCGGCAGGTAGAACTTCAGCGGCCAAACGCTGGCCACCACATCGCGGCGCAGCACGCGCAGCGGCTGGGTGGCGAGTAGCAGCCGGTACGGGCGTAACCCCACCAGCAGGGAGATCGTCGTCATCGCGCCGATTGCCCACAGCCACGGCCAGAGGCTGGCAGGCGGTAATGCGGCGGGCAGTACCGGTTTGAGCAGCACCATCAGAAGCTTTTCAAACAGCAGCCCTATCGCCCCGCCGGTCAGAGCCGACAGCGCCAGCACCATCAGCCACTGGCCGACAATCAGCTTGCGCAGTTGCGCGCGGCCCGCGCCGAGGGTTTTGAGGATCGCCACCAGATCGTAACGGCTGCGGCAGTAGTGCCCCATCGCCACGGCAACCGCCGCAATGGCAAGCAGCAGGGTTAACAGCGCCGACAGCAGCAGGAACTGCTGAGAACGCTCAAGAGATTTGCCGAGCGCCCCGTCATCCTGCTCCAGCCCGTACCAGCGGTGTTCCGGCTTGAGCTGCGGCAGGAGCCATTTTTCGTACGCCTCCAGCTGAGCTGGCGTTCCGCCAAACTTATACCGCCAGGTGACACGGCTTCCCGGCTGGACGGCGTGGGTTTTCGCCACATCCGCGGTGTTCATCAGCAGGCGCGGCGCAAGCTGGAACGGATTAAATCCGGAGTCGGGCTCCTGCACCACTTCCCCGGCAATTTTGAGTGTCGCGTCGCCGACGTCGATACTGTCGCCGGGTTTCAGGTTCAGCAGCGCCATCAGTCGCGATGCCAGCAGGACCGTACCGGCCGTCGGTTTTAGCCCCGGCGGGCTGGTTTGTAAGTCACCGTACATCGGGTAGATGTCATCCACGGCTTTTACGCTGGCAAGCTGCGGCGTGTCGCCCGCAAAGGTCATGGTCTGAAAGGTGATCTGCTCCCCTACTTTCAGCCCCTCTTTGCGCGCTTCCTCTATCCAGCCCGGCGGCACGGGGCGAGAACTTTGCAGAGCCCGGTCTCCGGCCATAAATTCCCGACTCTGCTGGCTAAGCCCTTTCTCCATACGATCGCTGACGCTACCGAGCGCCAGCACGCAGGCCACCGCCAGGCTCAACGCCAGCCAGACAATCAGCAGCGAGGGCGAGCGCCACTCGCGCCAGAACCAGCGGGCAATCATGCTTCCTCCTGAAGAATACCGTTCACCAGCCGCAGGCGGCGGTCGCAGCGGGCGGCCAGCTGCGGGTCGTGGGTAACCAGAATCAGCGTGGTGCCGTGCTCGCGGTTGAGGGAAAACAGCAGATCGGCAATTTTGTCCCCGGTTTTACGGTCGAGATTGCCCGTTGGCTCATCGGCAAACAGCACTTCCGGGCGCCCGTTAAACGCCCTGGCCAGCGCCAAGCGCTGCTGCTCACCGCCGGAAAGCTGTGCCGGAAGGTGGTCGAGACGTTTTCCCAGCCCCAGCTGTTCCAGCAACGCCTTCGCGTGATCGCGGCTTTCACGGGTATTTTCACCGCGCAGCAGGCCAGGTAGCTCAACGTTTTCCAGCGCGTTCAGCGTCGGGATCAGCATGAATGACTGAAAGACAAACCCGATATGCCGGGCTCGCAGCGCGGCGCGGGCCTCTTCATCAAGCGCGTGGAGGGGCTGGCCGACCAGGTTCACTTCCCCACTGCTGCCATCGTCCAGACCGGCGAGAATGGCCAGCAGCGTGGACTTACCGGAACCGGATTCACCAATCAGGGCGATGGTTTCGGCACGTTTGACAACGAGTTCAACTCCGGTGAGGATGGAAAGCTCGTGTTCCCCCTGACCGACGGACTTCTTAAGACGATGAACTTCAACAATGTTTTCCGCTGGCATTTGCCCTTCCTGTTTTTGATGCTGATGACCTTCCGCGCGGCGGCTGCGGACACGTTATTGATTCTGGGCGACAGCCTGAGCGCGGGCTATCGTATGGCCGCCAGTGCGGCCTGGCCCGCCCTGCTCAATGATAAATGGCAGTCACGGGCCTCTGTCGTGAACGGCAGCATCAGCGGCGATACGTCGCAGCAAGGCTTATCGCGCCTGCCTGCCCTGCTTAAGCAGCATCAACCGCGTTGGGTGCTGGTCGAACTGGGCGGTAATGATGGTTTGCGCGGCTTCCAGCCTCAGCAAACGGAGCAAACGCTGCGGACCATTTTGCAGACCATTAAGGCCGCCAATGCCCAGCCGCTGCTGATGCAAATTCGCCTGCCCGCTAACTACGGCCGTCGGTATAATGAGGCGTTTAGCGCGATCTATCCTAAGCTTGCCAAAGAGTTTGATATTCCGCTGCTGCCATTTTTCATGGAAGAGGTCTATCTGAAACCCCAGTGGATGCAGGATGATGGCATTCACCCCAATCGCGATGCCCAGCCGTTTATTGCCGACTGGATGGCAACCCGGCTGGCTCCTTTAGTAAAACATGACTCGTCACACAGCTGAGAACCTGACAGGTAAAGTTATGCAAAAATCGGTCTTAATAACAGGATGTTCCAGCGGAATTGGCCTTGAAAGCGCCCTTGAACTGAAACGTCAGGGGTTTTGGGTGCTGGCAGCCTGCCGCAAACCCGAGGATGTCGAACGCATGCGAGGGCTGGGATTTACCGGCATTCTGCTGGATCTCGATTCGCCAGAGAGCGTAGAGCAGGCCGCCGATGAGGTTATCGCCCTGACCAACAACCGTCTTTACGGTCTGTTCAACAATGCGGGCTACGGCGTGTACGGCCCGCTACAGACTCTCTCACGGGAACAGCTGGAGCAGCAGTTCTCCGCAAACTTTTTCGGGGCGCATCAGCTTACCATGCGCCTTCTCCCGGCCATGCTGCCGCACGGCGAAGGGCGGATTGTCATGACCTCCTCGGTGATGGGCCTGATCTCCACGCCGGGCCGCGGGGCTTACGCTGCCAGTAAATATGCGCTTGAAGCCTGGTCCGATGCGTTGCGCATGGAGCTGCGCCACAGCGGTATTAAGGTCAGCCTGATTGAACCCGGCCCGATCCGCACCCGCTTTACGGAAAACGTTAACCAGACGCAGGCGGACAAACCGGTCGAAAATCCCGGCATCGCGGCGCGTTTTACGCTTGGGCCAGAAGCCGTCGTTGCCAAAGTGCGCCACGCATTTGAGAGCGATACCCCTAAAATGCGCTATCCGGTCACGCTGGTGACCCATGCCGTCGGCTGGTTGAAACGCCTGCTGCCGGGGCGGATGATGGACAAAATTTTGCAGGGTTGAGTTGAAGCGACCACGCTTACCCCCATGTAAAGAGTAAACCGATAAAAGAGAATGCCGCATGTCCGTACAGAATATCGTCAACATAACTGAAGCTAACCTGCAACAGACGCTCGAACAGTCAATGACTAAACCGGTGCTGTTCTACTTCTGGTCTGAACGCAGCCAACACTGCCTGCAACTGACGCCGGTCCTGGAAAGCCTTGCCGCGCAGTACAACGGTCAGTTCATTCTGGCGAAGCTGGATTGTGACGCCGAACCGATGGTGGCTTCCCAGTTTGGCCTGCGTGCGATCCCAACCGTCTACCTGTTCCAGAACGGTCAGCCGGTGGATGGCTTCCAGGGGCCGCAGCCTGAAGAGGCGATCCGCGCCCTGCTGGATAAAGTCCTGCCGCGCGAAGAAGAGCTGAAAGCGCAGGAAGCCATGGCGCTGATGCAGGAAGGCAAGTACGACGAGGCGCTGCCGCTGTTAAAAGACGCGTGGCAGCTGTCGAACCAGAACAGCCAGATTGGTCTGCTGCTGGCAGAGACCCAGATTGCACTGCACCGCCCTGAAGACGCGGAAGCCGTGCTGAAAACGGTGCCGATGCAGGATCAGGATACCCGTTATCAGGGTCTGGTGGCGCAGATTGACCTGCTTAAACAGGCGGCCGATACCCCTGAAATTCAACAGCTTCAGCAGCAGGTTGCGGACAACCCGCAGGATGCCGCGCTGGCAAGCCAGCTGGCGCTTCAGCTTCATCAGGTGGGGCGTAACGAAGAGGCGCTGGAGCTGCTGTTTAGCCATCTTCAGAAGGACCTGGGCGCCGCAGACGGACAGGCTCGGAAGATGTTCCAGGAGATCCTGGCCGCGCTGGGTACCGGTGACGCGCTGGCGTCGAAATATCGTCGTCAGCTGTACGCGTTGCTCTACTAGCAAAAAAATGCCCGGTGGCGCTAACGCTTACCGGGCCTACAAAAGCAGATATTACCCCGTCGTTTTCAACTGCGTCACCACCAGCTGGTGGCGAGCGTTGTAAAACTTCCGATAGGTCAGGTAGCAGGCAATGATGGTGGACAGGCTCGCCGTAGAGAGCAGCATAAACGTCACCATAATCTGGTATTTAATGGCTTTTACCGGATCGATACCGGCAAAAATCAGCCCCGACATCATGCCCGGCAGGCTCACCAGACCCACCGTTTTGGCGGAATCCACCGTTGGGATTAGCGAAGAGCGAATGCTGTCGCGGATCAACCTCGCCGAGGCCACCTTCGGCGTCGCGCCAAGGCTTAGCTTCTCCTGAAGCTGCTGCTGTTCACTGCTGAACCGTTGCCCCAGATTGTTGTAGCACAACCCGACCGCCACCATCGCATTGCCCGCAATCATCCCGGAAATGGGGATCACCTGCATCGGCGTAAATTCTATCGAGCCGGAAAGCACCAGCACAGCCAGCGTTAACGCGGTCCCGGTAGTGATGGCGATCAACGACGAAATGAACGCTTTATCGATGTATTTACTGCGTTTCTGCGCGTTCCATGCCGCGTTAAAGCAGATAAACAGCACCATCAACAGGGTCAGCACGGCATGATTGACGTTGAAGATGTATTTCAGCACATAGCCGACGATGATGAGCTGAATGACCGCGCGGGCGATACTCCAAAGAATATCTTTTTCCAGCCCCAGCTTTTCCCGGTAGCTGACCACAATCGCCACCAGCACCAGGACCATCGACAGCGCCAGCGATTCGTTAGTTATGTTATGTTCACCCACGGTGAGCCTCCTCCATTTTCCCGCCCTGCGGCCTGAGCGTGATGACATCATCCGCATGGGTAATTTCATTTGAATCATGCGTCACCCACAGCACGGCAATATTCTGCTCCCGGGCGTAGCGATGGATAATGTCATTGACGTTGCGCTTGTTAGCGTCATCCAGCGCGCTGGTGATTTCGTCCAGCAACAGCGCCTTCGGCAAGAATTGCAGGTTACGGATCAGCGAGACGCGCTGCTTTTCCCCGCCCGACAGTTCGGCGATCGATTTGGTCAGCGTCTCCGGCGAAAGCCCGAACCGGGTCAGATCGTCGGTAAACTTTTTCGGATCAGGCGTTTGGTTGCGGATGTGCCAGGGGAAAACCAGATTGTCGTACACCGTGTCGCCAAACAGGGACGGCGTCTGCACGCAGTATGACACCTGCTGGCGATAGCTTTCCGGTGAAAGCGTGGCGATATCTTTTCCTGCAAACAGGATGGTTCCCTCCGTTGGGCTCAGTAGCGAAGCCACGATTTTCAGGAGGGTGCTTTTGCCGCAGCCGGAGGGACCGGTTATCAGTTTAAATTCGCCCGGAGAGAGACAAAAATCGACGTGCTGAAGGATGGTGTTATCACCCACACGAAAGCCAACATCCCTGATATCCAGAAGATTTTTTTTATTATTCATTCCGATTCCATTAACCGCTGTGATAAGAAGAGCCTTTAGCATAATCCTTTCCGCTACGCAGCGCGAATAGCCTTAACCTATAGCAAGTGTTAAACTTTTTGCCTGTTTATTGTCACCTCTATAACTACAGGAAGTCAGCAACATGACACATATCTTTTATGAGTTCTCCTCCCTGAAGCCTGGTGTTCCTGATGTGGAAACATTAATGGAAGTCATCAATTCTTCTGAACTCACGCGTTTTGTCATGGGGGCAGAGGTGGTCGATTTTGTTAAGAAGGCGCTCATCGTTAACACCACAATCGGTAGCTTTAAAAACTGCTATTTTGCTTTCGATGATGGGGCTTACTTTCTCGAGTTTGACGGCAAGGGTAAATCCAGACGCTTTACTGAGGTGCCTGACTGGTTCGTTTCCCCTGCGGAATTTGCCCGCTCGCAATGGCTGATTAACCATGACCTGGCCGATGTGAAGGCGACGGCGTTTATTGACGTGCTGATGTCCTACCCGCTTAAAGAGCGCCGGGCGCACTGCAATCTGCTGTTTGGTCTGGATCTGCATAAGGTCAATGTGGTTCCGGCACCTACAGCCCCTGCCGGAAAAATGGGCAATAAAAACGGAAAAACTACCAAGCCTCGCGTTACGGATCTCGGCTCTTTTGAGCTTTTTACCGCGTTCTTTGCGCGTATGAAAACCGCCGTCAATGCTAATGAATTCCCTACCCTACAGGTGCTGACCGGCCAGGAGGATCTTACAAAAGCGCCGCACAACTTAAAGCAAGGGATCAGAACCTGGTTTAAAGCGATTACTGGCGATCTGCCGCCGAACAACAAACGTGTCGGAGCGGGCAATGCGGTGCTGTTCTGCGCTCCCGTTCGCGAGCAGATCCAGCAGATAGAGGCCATCGGCCTGGAAAAATACTATCAGGGATTATCAAAAGCCATCGCTGACGCCGGGGATGGGTTTATCACTGACTTCAGCTATACCTGGTCTGAAAAGTAACGCTTTGCGCCCCGCATCCCGAACGGGGCGTTTTATTTCTGCCAGTCCGGTTCCCACCTCTTTACAGGGGCGAAATCCTGTTCGTTAGCCGATATACTTACGTTCAACAAATACGCAGTTTTTCTCGTTACGGCATGCAAAACAGGAGGTTTTTATGCTCATCGTTGTTCCCGTCCTTATTTTCGTTGCGCTGGTTATCGTGGGCGCAGGCGTCAAAATTGTCCCGCAGGGTTACCAGTGGACCGTCGAACGCTTCGGTCGCTACACCAATACCCTTCAGCCGGGTTTAAGCCTGATCGTCCCGTTCATGGACAGAATTGGGCGCAAGATCAACATGATGGAGCAGGTGCTGGATATCCCTTCTCAGGAAGTCATCTCCAAGGATAACGCCAACGTCACCATCGATGCGGTGTGCTTTATTCAGGTGATTGATGCGCCAAAAGCGGCCTATGAGGTGAGCAACCTGGAGCTGGCGATCGTCAACCTGACCATGACCAACATCCGTACCGTGCTTGGCTCGATGGAGCTGGATGAAATGCTCTCCCAGCGCGACAGCATTAATACCCGCCTGCTGCACATTGTGGATGAAGCCACCAATCCGTGGGGGATCAAAGTGACACGCATTGAGATCCGCGACGTGCGCCCACCGGCAGAGCTGATTGCTTCCATGAACGCGCAGATGAAGGCCGAGCGTACCAAGCGTGCCTATATTCTTGAAGCCGAAGGGGTGCGTCAGGCTGAAATCCTGAAAGCGGAAGGGGAAAAACAGTCGCAGATCCTGAAAGCCGAGGGCGACCGTCAGTCTGCCTTCCTCCAGGCGGAAGCGCGTGAACGTTCGGCAGAAGCGGAAGCCCGCGCGACGCAAATGGTCTCCGAGGCGATTGCCGCCGGGGATATCCAGGCCGTGAACTACTTCGTCGCACAAAAATATACCGATGCGCTGAAGGAGATCGGCTCCGCGAACAACAGCAAAGTGGTGATGATGCCGCTGGATGCCAGCAGCCTGATGGGGTCTATCGCCGGAATTGCCGAACTGATCAAAGACGGCGGAAACGAGCGTAAAAAATGATTGAGCTCATCGTTGCACATCCTCATGCGTTCTGGCTAAGCCTTGGCGGACTGCTGCTGGCCGCCGAGATGCTTGGCGGCAACGGTTATCTGCTGTGGAGCGGGGTTGCCGCGGTGATTACCGGGCTGGTCGTCTGGCTGCTGCCTGTCGGCTGGGAGTGGCAGGGCGCGCTGTTTGCCGTGCTGACGCTGCTGGCCGCCTGGCTGTGGTGGCGCTGGCTGAACAAACGGGTGAAGGCGCAGAAGCCGGTCGACGCGCATCTCAACCAGCGTGGGCAGCAGATCGTGGGTAAACGCTTTACGCTTGATAACACGCTAATAAACGGACGCGGTCATATGCGCGTGGGGGACAGTTCGTGGCCGGTGGTGGCCGATGATGACCTCAGCGCCGGCACGCGGGTTGAGGTCATCGCGGTGGAAGGTATTACCCTGCGGGTTAAAGCCTGTTAGGCGTGGGTTTTACGGTGGCAGCAGCCGGAAAGATTGTCGATAATCGGGCACTCGGCGCTGTCATCTCCCGGGCAGGATTCTGCCAGCTGTAACAGTTGCTCACGCATCGCCTGTAATTCGATGATATGGCGTTCGATCTCCGCCACTTTTTCAAGCGTACGTTTTTTCACGTCGGCACTGTGGCGTTTCGGATCGTTAAACAGGTTAACCAGCTCGCCGCACTCTTCAAGGTTAAATCCTACCTTTCTTGCCTGGCGCAGTAACGTCAGTTCATCAAGATGCAGCTGCGTATAGCTGCGGTAGCCGTTCTCACTGCGCAACGGTGGCGTCACCAGCCCTTTTTCCTCATAAAAGCGAATCGCTTTGCTGGTTAAGCCGGTTTTTTTCGCAACATCGCTGATATTCACATTTCCCCCTTGACCTTCCCCTTGATGGAAGGTTTAACCTTCATAACAGTTAGCGAAAAGCAGAGTGAAGGTCAACAATTGACCAGAACATTATACGGGAGTTTTGTTATGTCTCACACTATTGACCTGACACTGGACGGCCTCTCCTGCGGCCACTGTGTCAAACGCGTTAAAGAAAGCCTGGAGCAGCGTCCTGACGTGGAAAGCGCTGAGGTGACTATCGATCATGCTGCCGTGACCGGCAGCGCCAGCGCCGACGCGCTGATTGATACCATTAAACAGGCCGGTTACGGGGCGGAGTTAAGCCACCCAAAGGCTAAACCGCTGGCAGAGTCATCATCCCCGTCGGAAGCACTGACAGCGGCCACTCCTGAGCTTCCGGTAGCTGATGACATTGATGACAGCCAACAACTGCTGATCAACGGCATGAGCTGCGCCAGCTGCGTTTCCCGGGTACAAAACGCCTTACAGGCGGTACCGGGTGTAGCACAGGCACGGGTAAACCTGGCGGAGCGTACTGCGCTGGTGATGGGCAGCGCCTCCGCCGCAGAGTTAGTGCAGGCCGTGGAGAAAGCGGGCTACGGGGCGGAGGCCATCGAAGATGATGCCGAGCGCCGCGAGCGCCAGCAGGAAACGGCTGTCGCCACCATGAAGCGCTTCCGCTGGCAGGCGATTGTCGCCCTGCTGGTCGGTATTCCGGTGATGGTGTGGGGCATGATGGGTGACAACATGATGGTCACCGCTGACAACCGCACCCTGTGGCTGGTGATTGGTCTGATTACCCTTGCGGTGATGGTGTTTGCAGGCGGGCATTTCTATACCAGCGCCTGGAAGAGCCTGAAAAACCGCACCGCGACGATGGACACGCTGGTCGCGCTCGGTACCGGCGCGGCGTGGCTGTATTCGATGAGCGTTAACGTCTGGCCGCAGTGGTTCCCGATGGAGGCGCGCCATCTCTATTATGAAGCGAGTGCGATGATTATCGGTCTGATCAACTTAGGCCATATGCTGGAAGCCCGCGCCCGTCAGCGTTCCTCGAAAGCGCTGGAAAGATTGCTTGATTTAACCCCGCCGACGGCCCGCATGGTCACGGACGACGGGGAAAAAAGCGTTCCGCTCTCAGAGGTACAGCCGGGAATGACGCTGCGCCTGACCACCGGCGACCGCGTGCCCGTCGACGGTGAAATCACCCAGGGCGATGCCTGGCTGGATGAAGCGATGCTGACCGGGGAGCCTATTCCCCAGCAGAAATCCGATGGCGACGCCGTGCATGCCGGTACGGTGGTACAGGACGGCAGCGTGCTGTTCCGCGCCAGCGCGGTCGGGAGCCATACCACGCTGTCACGCATCATTCGCATGGTCCGCCAGGCGCAGAGCAGTAAGCCGGAGATTGGTCAGCTTGCCGATAAAATCTCCGCCATTTTTGTGCCGGTGGTCGTCGGTATTGCCCTGCTGAGCGCGGCGATCTGGTATTTCTTCGGCCCGGCGCCGCAGATTGTCTACACCCTGGTGATCGCCACCACGGTGCTGATCATCGCCTGCCCTTGTGCCCTTGGCCTGGCAACGCCGATGTCGATTATCTCTGGCGTCGGACGCGCCGCCGAATTTGGCGTACTGGTCCGTGATGCTGACGCCCTGCAACGGGCAAGCACGCTGGACACCCTTGTCTTTGATAAAACCGGCACGCTCACCGAGGGCAAACCGCAGGTGGTGGCCGTCAGTACCGTTGGCTGTACGGAGACGGATGCCCTGCGCCTGGCCGCCACGCTGGAACAAGGCTCCAGCCACCCGCTGGCGCGCGCCATCCTGGAGAAAGCCGGTGATGCCCGTCTGCCGCAGGTAAGTAACTTCCGCACCCTGCGCGGTTTAGGGGTCAGCGGTGAAGCCGAAGGCCATACGCTGCTGCTGGGAAACCAGGCACTGCTGACTGAACACGGCGTTGATACGTCCGCGCTGGACGCAGAGCTGAACGCGCAGGCCTCTCAGGGCGCGACGCCGGTTCTGCTGGCGAGGGATGGTCAGGTGGCGGCGCTACTGGCCGTGCGCGATCCGTTACGCCAGGACAGCGTAGATGCCTTACAGCGCCTGCACCGCGCGGGCTATCGTCTGGTGATGCTGACCGGGGACAACCCGACCACCGCCAACGCCATCGCCAAAGAAGCCGGTATTGATGAGGTGATCGCGGGCGTGCTGCCGGACGGCAAAGCGGACGCCATCAAGAACCTGCAAAGTCAGGGTCGCCAGGTGGCGATGGTGGGCGACGGCATCAACGACGCCCCGGCGCTGGCGCAGGCTGACGTAGGAATTGCGATGGGCGGCGGGAGCGATGTCGCCATTGAAACCGCGGCGATCACCCTGATGCGCCACAGCCTGATGGGCGTGGCGGACGCGCTGGCGATTTCGAAAGCCACGTTGCGCAACATGAAGCAGAACCTGCTGGGGGCGTTCGTCTATAACTCGCTCGGCATTCCGATTGCCGCCGGGATTTTGTGGCCGCTGACCGGTACCCTGCTGAACCCGGTTGTTGCGGGTGCGGCGATGGCGCTCTCGTCAATTACCGTGGTGAG
This sequence comes from Enterobacter sp. MGH119, assembly GCF_001037675.1. Lineage (NCBI taxonomy): Bacteria > Pseudomonadati > Pseudomonadota > Gammaproteobacteria > Enterobacterales > Enterobacteriaceae > Enterobacter > Enterobacter sp. MGH119. The sequence goes on from NZ_KQ089929.1 coordinate 2,136,783, forward strand.
CAACGCTAACCGTCTGCTGCGGTTTAAACCGAAGGATTGAACCTTGTACCCGTACGCGCTAGCATGAACCTTTCCGTTTATGGAGCGCGTATGGGTCTGTTTAATCGTATAAAAACATCGTTTCGCGCCCTTTTTCCCCGCCGTTATGCCTGGCCCGGTATGGATATTTCGCTTCCGGGCGGGCAGCATCTGCACCTGGTGGGAAGCATTCATATGGGCACGCAGGATATGTCCCCCCTGCCCTCCGGCCTGATTAAACTACTGAAGCGCGCCGACGCGCTGATCGTCGAAGCCGACATCTCCGGCCATGAATCGCCGTTTGCCGGGCTGGAAAGCGGCCGCCCCCTGGCGGAACGTCTTAACGAGACGCAGTTGGCTGAGCTTACTCGTCTTGCGGATGAGACCGGCGTCTCGCTCTCAATGCTCGACACCCTGCCCCTGTGGCAAATTGCCATGGTGCTACAGGCAACCCAGGCGCAGCGCCTGGGGCTGCGCGGCGATTACGGTATCGATTATCAACTGCTGAATGCGGCAAGGGCGCGCAACCTGTCCGTTATTGAACTGGAAGGCACGGATAGCCAGATTGCGCTCCTTCGCCAGCTTCCCGATGACGGCAAGATGCTACTGGATGATACCCTGACCCACTGGCACACCAACGCGCGTCTGCTGCAAACGATGATTGGCTGGTGGCTGGATGCGCCGCCCGCAGACGGTAAGCTGGCGTTACCGTCGACGTTCAGTGAATCGTTGTATGATGTGCTGATGAACGCGCGCAACCAGGCGTGGCGGGAGACGCTATATGCCCTGCCTGCCGGTCGTTATGTTGTCGCGGTTGGCGCGTTGCATTTGTACGGAGAAGGGAATTTGCCGTCGCTGCTGAAATAAAAAAATGGCCAATATTTCTATTGGCCCGTCAAAGAGGAATTTCATCGTTTTTATTATACCGAAGTGACCTTCGGCTACGCCGATTGTCGCTCAAAGTAACCATCACTGCCAATACTATTGCGCAAGATGGTGCTATTTTTTAGACAAACGTCAGGCGTATGCTGCTGGCATGAATCGTCTGTCGTAAGAAGGATAGCCATGACTCCCGCCGTTAAATTACTCGAAAAAAACAAAATTTCTTTCCGGATCCACACCTACGATCACGATCCGAACGAAACCAACTTTGGTGATGAAGTGGTGCGCAAGCTGGGGCTGAACGCGGACCAGGTCTACAAAACGTTGCTGGTCGCGGTGAACGGCGATATGAAGCACCTCGCCGTAGCAGTAACGCCCGTCGCCGGACAGCTTGATCTGAAGAAAGTGGCCAAAGCGCTGGGAGCGAAAAAGGTCGATATGGCAGACCCGATGGTTGCGCAACGCACAACGGGTTATCTGGTCGGCGGGATCAGCCCGCTCGGTCAGAAAAAGCGTCTGCCCACGCTGATCGATGCGCCTTCGCAAGAATTTGAAACGATCTATATTTCTGGCGGCAAACGCGGGCTGGATATCGAACTGTCCGCAGGCGATCTGGCGAAAATGCTGGACGCGAAATTTGCGGATATTGCGCGCCGGGATTGAGAAAATTGCCCGGTGGCGCTGCGAGGTAAAAGCAAAACGGTAACAGGCGTTACCGTTTTTTGTGTTCGCGCCCTCTCCCGGTGGGAGAGGGTTGGGGTGAGGGCATCAGGCCGCACAACACTACTGCCAGCTCACCTCACCTTTCGGCTCATACGCGTTCACGTCAATCGGTGAATTTTGCTGGATAAACTGCTTCAACACTTCCGCATCAATAAACCCGGTATTTACATAGCCCGGTTTGTTATCGATATGCGGATAGCCGTCGCCGCCGGTGGCGTTAAAGCTTAACGTTGCCAGGCGGTAGGTTTTCGCCGTATCAACCGGTTCGCCTTTGATTTTGAGATCGTTGAGCTTACCGTCCTTCGCGACGAAGCTGACGTTAGCAAACTGCGGATACGCCCCGGAATCTGGCTTCATCTGCGCCACGGCGGTCAGGTAGTCAATCACCTCCTTCCCGCTCATGTCCGCATAGACCACCACGTTGCCAAACGGCTGCACTTTGAGCACGTCTTTATAGGTGATGTCTCCGCCTTCGATGGAGTCACGAATACCGCCGCCGCTCATCACGGCGAAATCCGCATTCGTGCGCGCCATCTGCGCGGCCAGCACCAGACGCCCCATGTTGGTCTGCACGAAGCGGACTTTGCTGCGGTCCCCTTCCAGTCGTCCGTTAAGCGTGCCAATCTTCACGTCCAGCTGCGCTTTCCCTTTGCTCTGGAACGGCGTCAGCAGAGAGAGCATCTGCTGGTTTTCAGCGATCTCTGGCGTGTAGAGTACCCGCTCGCTTTTGCCGTCCGGGTAGGTCACTTTCTTCTTCAGGTTGACCGGGATGAGCTGATAGTGCACCAGCTTCATCTCGCCGTTACGGAATTCGAAATCCGCGCGGCCAACGTATTTACCCCACTCGTGGGCCTGTACAATCCAGATCCCGTTCTGACGATCAGGCGCGCACGGCGTGCCGGGCACATAATCTGCCTGCTTTTTATTCTCAGAAGCCATGCAGACCGGATCCTGTGAGTGACCGCCCACAATCATCGCCAGCGAGCCCGCAGGAAGGCTGCGCGCCATCTCCACGTCGCCCGGCGCGTTAGAGCCGTGCTGACCGTTGTCGTAATGCCCCATGTGGGTGGTCGCGATAATCACATCCGGTTTTTCATTCTGCTGCAACTCCTGGATCACCAGCTTCGCTTCGTCCGCCGGTTTACGGAATTCGATGTCGGTGAAAAATTCAGGGTTGCCAATTTTGGCCGTATCGTCGGTGGTTAAGCCGATGACCGCGATCTTCAGTTCCTGACGCTTGAACAGCGCCCACGGTTTAAACAAGCGCTCGCCGGTGCTTTTCTGATAAATATTGGCGGAAAGGAACGGGAATTTGGACCACTTCTCCTGCTGGCGCAACACGCTCAGCGGATTATCAAACTCGTGGTTTCCGACCGCCATCGCGTCGTAACCAATTAAATTCATGCCGCGGAAATCAGGCTCGGCATCCTGCAAATCAGATTCCGGTACGCCGGTATTAATATCCCCGCCCGACAGCAACAGCACGCTGCCGCCCTGGGCCGCGACCTCTTTACGAATGCCGTCCACCAGCGTTTTTTGCGCCGCCAGGCCATATTCACCGTATTCGCTGCGCCAGAAATGGCCGTGATGATCGTTAGTATGCAGAATGGTAATTTTATAGGTTTTATCTTTTTCATACGCCTGCGCGGGCAGGCTTGTTAGCCCCCATGCGGCGATGAGCGCCAGCGCGACGCCACGCTTCATTAACTTCATCTTCTCTCTCCCTGACCCATAGACAAACGCAAAAATTACAGTGACTCACAAGAATAGACAAATAAGTTTTCAGAATTGCGACTTTCTTCAAATGTCACGGACGGGTATGTTAGTCGGATAATAATTACTCCCTGCATTTCTAATAACAAATCGACGTGGTATTTATGGCAATCAGTGAATCAACCCAGCCCGTCCAGGGCGCTCCGGCGTCGCCGCCGAAATCGCGCACTTCCTTTAAAGTATTAGGCGCAATCAGTCTCTCTCATCTGCTCAACGACATGATCCAGTCGCTGATTCTGGCGATCTACCCGCTGTTGCAGTCTGAGTTCTCATTAACCTTCGTGCAGATCGGGATGATCACCCTGACCTTCCAGCTGGCCTCTTCGCTGCTACAGCCGGTGGTGGGCTACTGGACGGACAAATACCCGATGCCATGGTCGCTGCCCATTGGGATGTGCTTCACCCTGAGCGGGCTAGTGCTGCTGGCCATGGCGGGCAGCTTTGAGGCGGTACTGGTTGCCGCGGCGCTGGTGGGAACCGGTTCATCGGTGTTCCATCCGGAATCGTCCCGCGTGGCGCGTATGGCCTCCGGCGGACGCCACGGGCTGGCGCAATCTCTGTTCCAGGTGGGGGGGAACTTTGGTAGCTCCCTCGGTCCTCTGCTGGCGGCGGTGATTATCGCGCCCTACGGTAAAGGCAACGTGGCGTGGTTTGTGCTGGCCGCGCTGCTGGCGATTGTCGTCCTGGCGCAAATCAGCCGCTGGTATGCCGCGCAGCATCGCGTAAATAAGGGAAAACCTGCCGCGAAGATAACCAACCCCCTTCCGCGCAATAAGGTGATCCTTGCCGTCAGCGTGCTGCTGGTGCTGATTTTCTCGAAATATTTTTATATGGCGAGCATAAGCAGCTATTACACCTTCTATCTGATGCAAAAATTCGGATTATCGGTACAAAACGCCCAGTTCCACCTCTTTGCCTTCCTGTTTGCGGTGGCGGCAGGCACGGTGATTGGCGGCCCTGTGGGGGATAAAATCGGACGTAAATATGTGATTTGGGGCTCTATCCTCGGCGTTGCGCCGTTTACGCTTGTTTTACCGTACGCAACGCTGGAATGGACCGGAATATTGACGGTGATTATTGGTTTTATTCTCGCGTCGGCGTTTTCAGCCATTCTGGTCTATGCGCAGGAACTGCTGCCGGGACGTATCGGTATGGTTTCCGGCCTCTTTTTCGGTTTTGCCTTTGGCATGGGCGGCCTTGGCGCCGCCGTGTTAGGGATGGTTGCCGACCACACCAGCATCTTCCTGGTCTATAAAATCTGCGCTTTCCTGCCACTTCTGGGGATGTTGACCATATTCCTGCCTGACAACCGTCATAAAGCGTAACTTCACGGCTGCCAAAGTTAAACTTTGGCAGCCGGATAACCTGATGCCATAAGGCTTTCCTCTCCCTCCCCTCAGCAAATTTATCAAAATCTGCCTTTTTTCATGCTTATTGTCTTTTTATTGTGTTTTCAACAATTATTCATAAACATAAGCGTAAAAATTGTCATAAACTATTAATCGGCTTTTTGGTATTTGCACCAAAAATGGATCACCCATCGCAAAAGGAGACGGAATGCACCACGCCACACCGCTTATCACCACCATTGTTGGTGGACTTGTGCTCGCTTTTATTCTCGGCATGATTGCCAATAAACTGCGTATTTCGCCCCTGGTAGGCTATTTGCTGGCGGGCGTGCTGGCAGGGCCCTTTACGCCGGGTTTTGTCGCAGATACCAAACTGGCGCCTGAGCTGGCGGAATTAGGCGTGATCCTGCTGATGTTTGGCGTCGGGCTGCATTTTTCCCTGAAGGATCTGATGGCGGTAAAGTCGATCGCCATACCGGGAGCGATCGCCCAGATAGGGGTGGCGACGCTGCTGGGCATGGCGCTTTCGGCGGTGCTGGGCTGGTCAATCATGACCGGTATCGTATTTGGGCTGTGTCTTTCAACCGCCAGTACCGTGGTGCTGCTGCGCGCGCTTGAAGAGAGGCAGCTGATAGACAGCCAGCGCGGGCAAATCGCGATAGGCTGGCTGATTGTTGAAGATCTGGTAATGGTGTTGACGCTGGTTCTGCTGCCCGCCGTCGCCGGGATGATGGAAAAAGAGAATATCGGCTTCGCCTCGCTGGCGCTGGATATGAGCATTACCATCGGTAAGGTTGTGGCGTTTATCGCCATCATGATGCTGGTGGGCCGCCGTCTGGTGCCGTGGATCATGTCCCGCAGCGCCGCCACGGGCTCGCGTGAACTGTTCACGCTTTCAGTCCTTGCGCTGGCGCTGGGCATTGCCTTTGGCGCCGTCGAGCTGTTTGACGTCTCCTTTGCGCTGGGCGCGTTCTTCGCCGGGATGGTGCTGAACGAGTCCGAGCTGAGCCACCGCGCCGCGCACGATACCCTGCCGCTGCGGGATGCATTCGCGGTGCTGTTCTTCGTCTCCGTCGGGATGCTGTTCGACCCGTTGATCCTCATCCAGCAGCCGCTGGCCGTGCTGGGTACGCTGGCAATCATCATCTTTGGTAAGTCCGTTGCCGCCTTCTTCCTGGTGCGGATGTTCGGTCACTCGCCGCGCACGGCGCTGACCATCGCCGCCAGCCTGGCGCAGATTGGCGAGTTCGCCTTTATTCTTGCCGGTCTGGGGATGGCCCTGAACCTGCTGCCACAGGCGGGGCAAAATCTGGTGCTGGCGGGGGCGATCCTCTCCATCATGTTGAACCCGGTATTGTTTGCCCTGCTGGAGAAATATCTCGAGAAGACCGAAACCCTCGAAGAGCTGACGCTGGAAGAGGCGACAGAAGAAGAGAAACAGATCCCGGTGGATATCTGCAACCACGCGCTGCTGGTCGGTTTTGGCCGCGTCGGCAGCCTGCTGGGTGAAAAACTGATGGCTCAGGGCATTCCACTTGTAGTGATTGAAACGTCACGCACCCGCGTCGACGAACTTCGCGAGCGCGGCATCCGCGCGGTGCTGGGCAACGCGGCTAACGAAGAGATTATGAATCTGGCGCATCTGGACTGCGCTCGCTGGCTGCTGCTCACTATCCCGAACGGTTACGAGGCTGGTGAAATTGTCGCCACAGCCCGTGAAAAATGCCCGCATATCGAAATCATTGCCCGCGCCCATTATGATGACGAAGTGGAGTACATCACCGAGCGCGGCGCGAATCAGGTGGTGATGGGTGAGCGTGAGATTGCGAATACGATGCTGACAATGCTGACGAAACCGCCGGTTGAAGAGGCAGTAACGGGGTAAGTTTTGTGCTGCCTGATGCCCTCACCCTGACCCTCTCCCGCAGGGAGAGGGAACAAACACTAAAAACGGCAACCACAGGTTGCCGTTTTGCTTTTACCTGTCCCAATAAGCCTCTTCGAGGCTGTCTTCCCGTTCCGGCAGCCCCCGCGTTAAGCGCGGAGAATGCTGGTTCAGCACCTGATAACTCACGCGGTTCGCGTACTTACACACCTGCGCCAGCGAGGAATAGGTCAGCCAGTCGAAGGTATGTTTGCTGGAATTCGGCACGTTGGTTTTGTGGTAGGCGTTGGCGGTAATGTCGTGCAGCAGCGCGGCCAGCGCGCCGTCGCCCGCGCCGTTAGTGTTCATGATCTTCTCAGGGCCACCCATATACGGTGCGATGTGAGAGAAGATACGCAGCGGGTTGATGCAGTCTTTATGACGCATAGCGCGGCTGAACTCATACTGATTAAATTCGGCGATTGCGCCCGGCAGCAGCGGGTGCTGGGTTTTACGCTTGCTCTCTTCTTCCGTGAAGCCCGCCATGTACAGCCCGACCGGCCCGGCGGTGCAGAGCACCAGGTCCACCCAGTCCAGCGCCTTATCAGACGCCAGCAGCGGATCGCTTTCGCCGGTCAGCGCTTCGGCTTCTTCTTCATTCATCGCCAGAATCGAGACGTGTTCTTTCAGGAAGGCCTGCCACCACTCCGGGTTGTCGGCAATGACGAATTTGGTGCCCAGCGTCAGAACCACAGGCACGTTGTATTTCTTCGCGTACTCAATTGCCTTCATGGTTGCGTCCGGCATTGGTTCGCCCGGCTTGCAGCGCACCAGATAGGAGGTCAGTACCAGCGCAGACGCGCCCGCGATCACCTCTTCCGGGATACTTTCAGCGCGCAGCTTATTCATATGGCCGGGGCTGATGGCAAAGGTACGCTCGCCGGAATCGCTTATCAGCGTAAAGCAGCGGCCAATCGGCCCGTCAACGCCCTGTAAATAGTTCAGATCGGTGCGGCTGGAGGTATTGCACAGGTAGCGGTAGGCGTAGCCACCGATTTCGATATTGCTGCACATCACGCCAAGCAGCACCGAGCGGTCGTCTGCCAGTACGGAGTAGTTGTGCATGGTGTTGCCGATAGTGCCGCCGGCAAACTGGTGGGTGATAAGATTTTCGCGCACCAGCTCCTGATACAGCGCTTCAGCAACGTCATCCTCAATTACCAGCGAGTGCCCGGCGCTCAGACCGTAACGTGCGACAAACGCATCATCCACTTTGGCTTCAATGTCCACCAGCGTCTGATCGATACCGACCACCCAGGCAGCGCTGGTTTCGCTTTCCTGCTGAATTTGCTGTAACAGCGGATCGCGGGCATCGACGGGGAAATAGTGTTTGGACTTACGTTTACCGGGAAATTTCATGGTCTGAACTGTGCAAAGAATACGGGCCGGGAATGGTAGCACAAACCCGGCCCGTAACGCGATCAGCGGCGGGTGGTGACCAGTGACACCATCATGTCGATGTGTTCAGGGGAGTCGTTAAGCGCAGGAATGTATTCGTATTTCGTTCCGCCCGCCTCCATAAAGAACTCTTTGTTCTGGACGGCAATTTCTTCCAGCGTTTCCAGACAGTCCGCCGAGAAGCCCGGCGACATCACCTGAATGTGCTTCACGCCCTTCTCGCCCAGCATTTTTAGCGTTTCATCAGTATACGGGGTCAGCCAAGGTTCACGGCCGAAGCGCGACTGGAAGGTCATCATCACCTTCTCAGGCGGCAGGCCGAGGGCGGAGACCAGCTCGCGGGTGGTATCGCGGCAACGCTGGGGGTAATCGTCCCCTTCGTTCGCGAAACGCTGCGGAATACCGTGATAGGAGAGCAGCAGCAGATCCGGCTCGCCGTGTTTTTCAAACGACGCGCGCACGCTGCTGGCAAGCGCCTGAATGTACAGCTCGTTATCGGCGTAGTCGCGGATAAAGGTGATACCCGGTATACGGCGGCGGGTCGCCAGAATGCGCCCCAGTTCGTCCCAGACGGCAGCTACCGTGGAGCACGAATACTGCGGATATAGAGCCAGCACCACAATGTGTTCAACGCCCTGCGCCAGCAGAGAGTCAACGGCGCTTTCCAGGGACGGCTTACCGTAGCTCATGCCGAGCGCAACGGGCATGTCCGGCAGGCGGGCGGCCAGCGCCTTCTCCTGACGACGGCTGTACACCATCAGCGGCGAGCCCTCTTCCATCCACACGGACTGATAGAGCTTTGCCACACGCGGGGAACGAATCGGCAGAATGACGCCACGCAGCAGTGGCCACCACAGCAGTCTTGGGGTATCCACGACGCGCGTGTCGCTTAAAAATTGTCGCAGGTAGCGTTTTACCGCCGCTGGAGTAGGTGCTTCTGGGGTGCCCAGATTGGCAAGCAGGATGCCGGTTTTCGCCTGACTCATTCACGCCTCTTAACCATTTGATAGGCTGTCAATTGTAGCGGAAATGCGTTTAAACGAAACCCATTGCTGCAATAGGTAAGATGAGAATTTTTCTCACCCGGGGCTCCGGGTGAGAGAGGTGCGCTTAGCCGAGAATTTTTTCCAGCTCTGCACGTACGTCAGCCACGGCTTTGGTGCCGTCCACTTTCGCGTATTTGGTGTTACCCGCCTGCGCTTCTTTGGTGTAGTAGCCGATCAGCGGTGCGGTCATCTGATGGTATTCCACCAGGCGTTTACGCACGGTTTCTTCCTGATCGTCTTTACGGGTGGTCAGCTCTTCGCCGGTCACGTCGTCTTTGCCTTCAACCTTAGGTGGGTTGAATTTAATGTGGTAAACGCGGCCAGAAGCAGCGTGTACGCGACGGCCAACGATACGGTCAACGATCAGCTCGTCCGGTACGTCGAACTCCAGCACGTAATCCACGTTGATGCCCGCTTCTTTCATGGCGTCAGCCTGAGGAATGGTGCGCGGGAAGCCGTCCAGCAGGAAACCATTGCGGCAGTCTTCCTGAGCAATGCGCTCTTTTACCAGCGCGATAACCAGTTCGTCGGTCACCAGCTTGCCTGCGTCCATGATGTCTTTAGCTTGTTTGCCCAGCTCGGAGCCAGATTTAACAGCGGCACGCAGCATGTCACCAGTAGAGATTTGCGGAATACCGTATTTCTCCATGATGAACTGAGCCTGAGTTCCCTTACCCGCGCCCGGAGCGCCAAGCAGAATAATACGCATTGCGAAAATCCCCTCAAATGTCGATTCAATTTTTCAAAAGCGCTAAACAATACCACCAGAACGGGTATCGCTCAAGGAAGGCGGGGAGGCTGAAACGGTTAATGAGGGGAGATAATTTGGGAGAGTGCGGTCTGGTGCCCTCACCCCGGCCCTCTCCCACGGGGAGAGGGAGAAGACCAGGGGAGACGTGGTCAGTTACGCCAGCAGCAGCGCATTCACACGTTTAATGAACAGGTTAGGATCTTCCAGCGTACCGCGCTCGGCCAGCAGGGACTGATCCAGCAGCAGTTCAACCCACTCCGCAAAGCGGGCGTCGTCCTGGGTATCCGCCGCGCGTTTCACCAGCGGGTGATCCGGATTAAGCTCAAAGATATATTTCACATCCGGCACGGCCTGGCCCGCCGCAGCGAACAGTTTCGCCATCTGGGTGCTCATTTCGTCCGCATCGGTGGTGACAATGGCTGGCGTATCGGTCAGACGGTGCGTGAAGCGCACCTCTTTCACGCGGTCACCCAGCAGGGTTTTCACGCGCTCAATGAACGGCTCCAGCGCCTTCTCGGCTTCTTTCGCGCTTTCGTCCACTTCATCTGCCAGCTTGTCGATGGACTCGTCAGCTTTGGCAACGGACTGGAACGCCTTACCGTCGAACTCGGTCAGGTAGTTCATCATCCATTCGTCGATGCGGTCAGACAGCAGCAGCACTTCGATGCCTTTCTTACGCAGCAGCTCCAGGTGCGGGCTGCTCTTCGCTGCCGCATAGCTGTCGGCGGTGATGTAGTAGATCTTCTCCTGCCCTTCTTTCATGCGGGAGACGTACTCTTCCAGCGACACGGTCTGGGCGGAGGAGTCGTTGTGCGTAGAGGCGAAGCGCAGCAGTTTAGCGATAGCTTTCACATTCGCGGTGTCTTCCGCCGGACCTTCTTTCAGCACCAGGCCAAACTGTTTCCAGAAGGTCTGGTATTTTTCCGCATCGTCCTTCGCCAGTTTTTCCAGCATCTGCAACGCACGTTTGGTCAGGGCGTTACGCAGGTTACGGGTGACGGTGCTGTCCTGAAGGATTTCACGCGAGACGTTCAGCGGCAGATCGTTGGAATCAATCAGGCCGCGCACAAAGCGCAGGTAGTTCGGCATGAACTGCTCGGCGTCGTCCATAATGAACACGCGCTGCACGTACAACTTCAGGCCGTGCTTGTGATCGCGGTTCCACATGTCCCATGGTGCCTGCGCCGGAATGTACAGCAGGCTGGTGTACTCCTGCTTCCCTTCCACACGGTTGTGGCTCCAGGTCAGCGGATCGGTGAAGTCGTGGGCAATGTGCTTGTAGAACTCATTGTACTCGTCGTCTTTAATTTCAGCTTTGTTACGCGTCCACAGCGCCTGCGCCTTGTTGATTTTCTCCCAGGAAACCACGGTTTCGCCGTCTTTCTCTTCCTGTTTTTCAATCTCAACCGGCAGCGCGATGTGGTCGGAATACTTGCTGATGATGGAGCGTACGCGCCAGTCGTTCAGGAAATCGTCTTCGCCTTCACGCAGGTGCAGGGTGATTTCGGTGCCGCGATCCGCTTTGGTGATGTCATCAACGGTGTACTCGCCTTCCCCTTTGGATTCCCACAGCACGCCGTTCTCGGCGCTGTCGCCCGCGGCGCGAGTGCGCACGGTGACTTTGTCCGCCACGATGAACGCCGAGTAGAAGCCTACGCCGAACTGACCAATCAGCTGGCTGTCTTTCGCCTGGTCAGAGCCCATGGACTCAAGGAACGCTTTGGTGCCGGATTTGGCGATGGTCCCGAGGTGGTCGATCACCTCGTCGCGGTTCATCCCGATGCCGTTATCGGCAATCGTCAGGGTGCGGTTCTCTTTATTGAACGAGACGCGCACGCGCAGTTCGCCGTCGCCTTCATACAGATCCGGGTTAGACAGCGCGCGGAAGCGCAGCTTGTCCGCCGCATCGGAGGCGTTGGAAATCAGCTCACGCAGGAAAATTTCTTTGTTGGAATACAGGGAATGGATCATCAGGTGCAGAAGCTGTTTTACTTCTGACTGGAAACCACGGGTTTCTTGTCCTTTCATCTAAGTCGACCTCAACAATGCCATTTAATGGGGTTGTAAAACGTTGAGTGAGAGATGGGGATAAGGGGGGAAATTTTCAAGCGGAGGCCGCGCGCGCAGCCTCCGTTTGGTCAGAAAATAATCTTGTGACGTCCGGCCAGCGAGTGCGACAGCGTGGTGCCGTCGACCATCTCCAGCTCACCGCCGACCGGCACGCCGTGGGCGATGCGGCTGGCGTCAACGCCGTACTGCGCGCACAGTTCGGCGATGTAGTTGGCGGTTGCCTCCCCTTCCACCGTGGGGTTGGTGGCGAGGATCACCTCTTTGATGGTTTCCGACTCCAGGCGCTGCTCCAGGCGGTCAAGACCGATATCGTCCGGGCCGATGCCGTCCAGCGGGGAGAGATGCCCCATCAGCACGAAATAGCGGCCGGAAAACTGCCCGGTTTGTTCGATGGCGTAGATGTCCGCCGGACTCTCTACCACGCAAATCTGACCGTTTTCCTGACGACGCGGGTTCGTGCAGATGTTGCATACGTCCTGCTCGGTAAAGGTACGGCAATCCGCACAGTGACCAATTTCTGACATGGCGCGGGTCAGAGCCTGCGCCAGGCGCATCCCGCCGCTGCGGTCGCGCTGCAATAGCGTAAACGCCATACGCTGCGCCGACTTCGGGCCAACGCCCGGCAGGCAGCGCAGTGCTTCCATTAACTGCGTGAGCAGCGGACTGGTTTGCATCAGAATGGCATCTTAAAGCCCGGCGGCAGTTGCATACCGCTGGAAACAGAGGCCATTTTCTCTTTCTGGGTTTCGTCGATACGGCGAGCGGCATCGTTAAACGCGGCTGCAACCAGATCTTCCAGCATCTCTTTGTCGTCTTCGAGCAGGCTCGGGTCGATTTCCACGCGACGGCAGTTATGCGCACCGTTGATGGTCACCTTGACCAGACCGGCACCGGATTCACCCGTGACTTCCAGTTGAGCGATCTCTTCCTGCATCTTCTGCATTTTTTCCTGCATCTGCTGAGCCTGCTTCATCAGGCCACCCAGACCGCCTTTTCCACCAAACATAGGCTTCTCTCTTCTTTCACGTTAAGGATTACAACCGTAAGTCAGACTCACGATCAAATGGGGCGAATACTCTCTTCATCCAGATCGGCGTCGAAGAACCGGCGCAGGGTCTGGATGTTGTTATCCGCAATTATCGCCTCGCGCGCCTGCGCGAGCTTCTCTTCATAAATGGCCTGACGCCACTCGAGCGGCGTTTTCACCGCCGGATTATCATCTTCAATGATAGTCAATTCAACCGGCACACCCTGTAATGCGGTAAGCGCCTCGGCCAGCGCCTTTTGCGCGCCTGGGGAGTTGAGGTGCCGCTGGCCAGGGCGCAGGTGCAGACGCACCTGATTACCGTCCTGCTCTTTCCAGGCGTTCAGCGCGACCTGCTCCACCAGCTTCGGCAGCTGAAGTTTGCTGACCTCAGCGGCCCAGGCGTCGCGCTCGATGGACTCTTCCGCGAGCTTCGCGGACAGCTCCGGCGTTTTTTCATGCTCCAGCGCCTTTTTCAGCGCTTTTGGCGTGGCGACCACTTCCTTGACCGTTTCAACAACGGTAGTCGCCTTCCAGCGGTATGCCTCTTCTTTCGCCGGGGCTTTTTGCTCGAGCGCGGACGGTGCCGGACGCGACTGCACGCGCTCCGTTACCGAGGCCAGTCGTTCAAGCGCGGCGTTGTTCACCGGCCGCGCTCTTGCAGGCGCTGCCGGTTCACTCTTTTTTGGTTTGGTTGCTCCCTGCGCACGTTGCAACTGGCTTCGTGCGGCAAGCACCGAACTGGTGGCATCCGACAGCGGCACGTTTTGCGGCGGCGGCGATGCCGGTTGCGGTGGCACCTGCTGCGGTGACATTACCGCGGTCGGCGCAACCGGCGCAAAGGACTGCCGGGGCGTTTCCGGCTCCGGCAGTGGCTTGCGCGGATGGAAGGCCAGTGCGCGCAGCAGCGTCATTTCAACGCCCATCCGGCGATCCGGTGCAAACGGCAGCTCTTTGCGGCCGATCAGCAGCGTCTGATAATAAAGCTGAACGTCAGCCGGCGGCACGGTGCGCGCAAGTTCACGCATCCGCTGCTCAATGGTCGCCATGTCCGCGCCAATGGCCGACGGAGACAGTTGCAGCATCGCCACGCGGTGTAGCAGGCTGAGCATCTCGACCAGCAGCGCTTCCCACTCAATGCCACGGGCAGCGGCGTCGTTGACGAGGGTCATTACCCGCTCACCGTTGGCGGCAATCATCGCTTCAATAAGCGACAGCGCCTGATCGTCATCCAGCGTGCCGAGCATGGTGCTGACCGCGTCGGTGGAGAGTTTACCGTCACCGCTGGCAATCGCCTGGTCGGTCAGGCTCAGCGCATCGCGCAGGCTGCCGTCCGCGGCACGGGCCAGCAGTTGCAGCGCACGCGGTTCATGGACAATGTTCTCTTCATCAAGGATATGCTCAAGCTGAGCGCGGATCTGCTCAACGTCGAGCGCCTTCAGATGGAATTGCAGGCAGCGTGAGAGGATCGTAACCGGCAGCTTTTGCGGATCGGTGGTCGCCAGCAGGAATTTGACATGCGCAGGCGGCTCTTCCAGCGTTTTCAGCAGGGCGTTGAAGCTGTGGCGCGACAGCATGTGCACTTCATCGATCAGATAGACCTTGAAGCGGCCGCGCGCCGGGGCGTACTGCACGTTGTCGAGCAGATCGCGGGTGTCTTCCACTTTGGTGCGCGAGGCGGCGTCGATCTCAATCAGATCGACAAAACGCCCCTGCTCGATCTCACGACAGTTGTCGCACACGCCGCACGGGGTGGCGGTGATCCCGGTTTCGCAGTTCAGACCTTTTGCCAGCAGACGGGCAATAGAGGTTTTACCGACGCCGCGGGTGCCGGAAAAAAGATAGGCGTGATGGATGCGACCTAGCGACAAGCCGTTCGCCAGGGCCGTCAGCACATGTTCCTGACCGACAACGTCAGCAAAGGTTTGTGGTCGCCATTTACGGGCTAACACCTGATAACTCATGGGCAGGCTCTGCAACGCTGGAAGGTGAATTAATGGAGGGGAATGCTATCACAACCTCACCCATTGAGCGAGGTTGTGAGATATGGGATTAATGTCCCGGGAATGGCACCAGGCTGTAGCTGGTAATACCCTGTTTTTCCAGACGCTGCTCGCCGCCGAGATCGAACAGGTTGATGATGAATGCCGCGTCGGTCACTTCCCCGCCCAGACGACGGATCAGCTTCACGGTCGCTTCGATGGTGCCGCCGGTTGCCAGCAGATCGTCCACCACCAGCACTTTGTCGCCTGGCTTGATAGCATCAACGTGAATTTCCAGCTGATCGGTGCCGTATTCCAGCTCATAGCTCTCAGCAATGGTTTCACGCGGCAGTTTGCGCGGCTTACGCACCGGCACAAAACCCACGCCCATCGCCAGCGCAACCGGTGCGCCAAACAGGAAGCCACGGGCTTCAGTACCTACTACTTTGGTGATCCCGGCGTTTTTATAACGCTCAACCAGCAGTTCAATGCTGAGGGCGTACGCTTTCGGGTCTTCCAGCAAGCTGGTGACATCGCGGAAAAGAATGCCAGGTTTTGGATAGTCCTGGATACTTTTGATGCTATTTTTCAGATATTCAAGCTGCTGTGCAGTTGCGGTCATCGGTTTGTGCCTAAATGAAACAGTGTTACTCACGGCGCGCGACGAGTCGGTCAAAGTAACAGTTGTTTAACCTTTGACCAGGCGCACCTGTGCTCGAAAACGGTCGAATTTACTGGCTGTGCGCCATAATTGCAACCGCCATGATGAGGCTTCAGTGCTTTTGTTGCTTTTCATCAACCACGGGGATCCGCCACATAAAGATCAGCAGGCAGGCCAGGATCGCCAGCAGCAGAATGCGCACCCACATCATTTTCACCAGCCATAACGAGACGGCGAAGGTGATCAGGATGAAGGCAATGGCGCGCGGCTTGGCCCCGGGCGGCATAGCCCGGTGTTTTTGCCAGTGCCGCAGGTAGCCGCCGAACCACGAGCGGTACAGAAGCCAGTGGTGAAAACGCGGCGACGAGCGGGCGAAGCACCAGGCGGCCAACAGGATAAACGGGGTGGTCGGCAGCAAGGGCAAAACCACACCCAGCGTACCCAGCACTACCGCGAGCCAGCCAATGATGATTAAAATAGTACGCTGCATAATGCGAATCGTTATCAAACTGAACGGCTACTTTACCACTGGAGAGCGCCTTGAAAACAGCACTGCTTCTTGAGAGGCTGCAAAATCAGCTGATCGCGCTGCGGGCGCAGGCCACACCGCTGATGGGCCACGCCACGCTGAAACCGCGCTTTGACCGGCAGCTCTTCCGCACCCGCAGCACCGTCATTCAGGATTATCTTGCTGAAGCGCAGACCAACCTCGACGAGCTTCGCCACGCGGTTGAGAGTGAACAGCAGGAACAGGTCGCGTGGCTTGCGGAGCATCTTACCGAGCAGATCACCGCCCTGCACCGGGAAATCGCCGCCTGGCCGCTACGGGCGTGGGACAGCGCCTCGCCTGGGCTCGGAAAATGGCAGCGCAAGCGGCTGGAGAACCAGGAGTTTGAGCGCCGTCTGTTTGAGATGAAGCGTGAGCGCGAAGCCCGCCTGAACATCAGCGAAACGCTGGAAGAGCAGCAGTTATTAATGCGTGAAATCAGCGCGCTGGAAGGCCGCATCGTCCGCTGCCGTCAGGCGCTGGATGAGATTGAACGCGTCATTGAACGCCTGACCCGTTAACAGGAGCCGCTGATGTCACTGGAAAATGCCCCCGATGAGGTCAAACTGGCCGTCGATTTAATTATGCTGCTGGAGAATCATGCGATCCCGGCTGAGACGGTGCTGAAAGCGCTGGAGATTGTGCGGCGGGATTTTGAGGGGAAACTTCCCCCTCACCCTGCCCTCTCCCCAGAGGGGAGAGGGAAATAATTCAGGCGGGAGTCGGGTCGTCCCCCTTAATTTCGCGCTTCACTTCCGTATGCTCGTCACCTTTCTCGTTACGCAGGTGCACTTCAAGCTGGTTGAAGGCGATATTAATGTTGTTTTCACGACACAGACGGTCAATGGTGCGGTTCAGCTCATCGACGGTGTAGCTGCGATCGCGCAGTTCGCGTACGTACAGGCGCAGCTCATGATCCAGCGTGCTTGGCCCGAAGGTGGTGAAGAACACGTCAGGCGCAGGATCGTGCATCACTTTAGGATGTGATTTCGCGGCTTCCAGCAGGACCTCTTTCACTTTATCCAGATCTGAACCGTAGGCCACCCCGAGTCGGATCACCACGCGGGTGGTGGTATCCGAGAGCGACCAGTTGATCAGGCGCTCGGTCACAAAGGCTTTGTTCGGGATGATCACCTCTTTACGATCGAAGTCGGTAATGGTGGTCGCACGGATGCGGATCTTGCTGACGGTCCCGGAGAAGGTGCCGATGGTGACGGTATCGCCGATACGCACCGGACGTTCGAACAGGATAATCAGGCCAGAGACAAAATTACCGAAGATCTCCTGCAAGCCGAAGCCGAGACCCACCGACAACGCTGCCGCCAGCCACTGAAGTTTATCCCACGAGACGCCCAGCGAGCCGAATACCGTCATCGCCCCGACAATAATAATGACGTAGTTCAGGATGGTAGTAATGGCGTACGACGCCCCCTGACGCAGGTTCAGCCTCGAGAGCACCAGCACTTCCAGCAGACCCGGCAGGTTGCGGATCAACGCCCAGGCAACCACTGACGACACCAGCGCAAAGAGCAGGCTGCCCATGGTGACGCTTTTCATTACCGCAGCGCCCGCTTCGGTACCGTTGTATTGCCAGAGCGTGATACTGTCGAGGTAGGCGAAGACGGTAATTAAATCAGACCAGATGGCCCAGAACATCACCGCAAACAGGGCGATCATCACCAGCATGGTAATACGCATCGTTTGCTGGTTGACCTGCTCCAGGGCGATAGTCGGCTCTTCCTGCGGCTCTGCCCCTTCAGCCCCCTCTTTCACCTGATGCTGCCGACGGGCAACAGCACGACGATACGCAATGCGGCGCGCCGCTACGCTCAAACCACGCAGCACGGTCTGGAACAGCAGGTTCCACACAATCACCAGATAAACCGTTTCGATCCAGCGGCCTGACAGACGCAGCGTGGTATAGAAGTAACCCGTCGCCGTCAGCACCATCAGCGCCAGCGGAATGATCGCCAGCACCGTTACGGTAACCAGACGAAGATTATGGGACTCTTTATCCCGCCAGCTGTCGCGGCACATCGGCCACATAAGGACGGCAATCAGCAGCAGGTTCAGCATAATCACCAGTTGCCCCAGTACGTCATCCATCAGATGCAGCGGCGAAAGCTCGGCCACAACTGACCAGAAGTGCAGCGGCAGCAGCGCGAGGCTGATGCGTACAATCTGGCGACGCCAGTGGCTGGTGAGTTTTTCCGGCATGTTGAAGTGGCGGACGGCGACGCCATCTTTTTCCAGCACTTTCCAGCACAGGCCAAACACCAGCCAGAACAGCGCCAGCTTCTTGCTGAACGCCCACAGCAGATCGCTGATATTCAACTGCATGGTCAGCAGGATCAGGCCCACGGCGAGTATCAACAGGCAGACCGGCAGAGCACGGATCAGATCGATCAGGATCGCTTTCGGGGTGTGCAGCTGGCTGTCGTTACGCAGTTGGCCCACTTCCGAGGCCAGCTTCGCCTGGTACTGTTTCAGCCATTTCAAACGCCAGCGTATTACGCCAGCGATGAGCAGCAAAGGCAGTCCCGCCAGGAAGGCAATCATTACCGCAGGCCAGGCTTTCTCCCAGTTCACGGTAATTTTCATGCTTTTTATCTGGGATTTCAGCGTTTCCGGGAAAGATTTAAACCAGTCCCAGTCCATGGGTTTATTGCTGTTCACCCAGAAAATCTGCTGGGTCAGGATCTCCTGGAGGCTTTTAGAAACGCTCACCAGCTGCTGCTGGTTGATTTGCAGGTTAATCGCCATCATCAACTGGTTGCCCAGCTGCTTGTTGAGCTGATCGAGCAGTTCGCGGCGCATGTCCACCACCTGCAACAGCGCGTCGTGAACTTCAGCGTTCACTTCACCTGAATGGCCCTCTTCCACTTTGGCAACGAAGGTATCGCTCTGGAATAGCGCATCGCGCTGCTGGTTGACGTCAAACTGTTCAAGACGCAAATCCGCAATGCGATTGGTCATGTCTTCCAGCTCGTCGGCGGACGGCAGCGTCTGCTGTTGCTGGTAGAGAATGCGCGACAGCAGCAGGCTGCCCTTCAGGACGGCAATCTGCTCCTTGACGTTACGCTCGGCCTGCAACGCGCGATCCAGCCAGTTTTTGACCTTGATATTCTGCTGCACCAGCGCGCTGCCGCTTTCAGTCGCCTGGATCAGACGTTCGCTCAGCTGGTGGTTAATCTCCAGCTCCTGCTTCACCAGCGGGTTGGCCTGAATACGCGCCGTCTCGTCTGGCGAGACCGCTTCCTGGGCCGTTTTTTCAGTCAGGGTCAGGCGCTTGCTGTTTACCGCTTCCTGCAACAGCTGAAGTTGATGCTCAAGCCGGTTGATATTCGCGGTCACGTAGTCACGCTGTTTTTGCAGCGCATCCTGTAGCACCGTGTTGCCTTCCAGGCTCTTACGCTGCTGTTCAATCTCCGCGTTTAGCAGCGTCTGCTGGATATTCAGCAGCGTTTGCTGGGTGGGGCGAAGCGCCCCTTCCCCAACGGTGACGCCATTCAGACGGTTACGTATCTGCTGTAGCTGTTGCGATGCGGAGTACATGGCGTTCTGCACGCGCTCAGGCTGGGTTTGCAGCGAAACCAGCTGGCTGTTATAGGTTGAGAGATCGGACTGCGCCGTTTGCAGATCGTCCAGCAGCTGCGCCACGCGCGACTCAAGCTGGCGCAACGACAGCGTGGCAAGCGTTTTTCGGGTTTCATCGTCGTTGTCGACGTCGCTGAGCGCATTCAGCGCCTCCGTAGCCTTACGCATGTTTTCCGGCGCCTGAGCGACCTTCTGCCTCAGCTGGGCCGTTTCGGCTTTGATGCGCTCTATCTTGTCCAGCGTTTCCAGGGTTTCCGTCAGGTCCTGCTGAACAAGTTTTTCCAGGGCGGACAGATCTTTCTGCTTATTCAGGGTGTCGAGTTGCGCCTGAACATCAGCACGCGTGGGAATGTCACTGCCGTTGTCTGCACGGGCCCAGGAAAGCGGCGCGGCTGCAAAGTAAAACAGCAGGATCAAAAACAGGGCCAGAACAAGATGTTGCGAGCGATTGATGTGCAGCATAGTTGTGAATGTGATGTGAGAAATGACCGGAAATAGTCGGGCATGAAGGATATCACGCCCGGCTGAAGCAGAATAGTACGACGGAAAGGGTCTACGATTTTTCCCGTACCCGATCAGGTAGAACGGGGGTGATGCTTACTTTGAAGGGTCGGACAGAGCTGGCACATCTCAAGAAAAATGTCGACATAGCTGCGCGCCTCTGATCTGAGATCGAACGACTCCGGAGCAAAAAGCCAGTTTTCCATCAGGCCGGAAATATAGCTGCGCATCAGGATCGCCGCCCGGCGGGTGAGTAAGGTAGCAGGAAGCATTTTGGCCTGCATGCACTCCGTGAGGACCTGTTCGATGCGATCGTAGCTTTCCAGACACAGGTCGCGCTGCGCCTGCTGAACCACCGCCATTTCGCCAACGAACTCACATTTATGGAAGATGATTTCCATCATCAGACGGCGGCGCTCTTCAACAACTGTCGCTTCAAGGATATATACTAGAATTTCTCTTAACACAGAGAGTGGATCGTGAGGGAATTTTGCCCGATACTCACTCTCAAGATCGCTAATGCTGGACTCTGAAAGCTCCCAGATTTCACCAAACAGATCGGACTTGTCTTTGAAATGCCAGTAAATCGCTCCCCGCGTGACGCCCGCGGCCTGAGCAATCTGTGCCAGCGAGGTTGCCGAAACACCCTGCTGTGAGAACAAACGCATTGCCACATCCAGAATGTGTTGTCGGGTTTCCAGCGCTTGTTGTTTGGTTTTTCGTGCCATACGTTGATGAATTTACAGGAGTCAGATTTACATACATTTATGAATGTATGTACCATAGCATGACGATAATATAAACGCAGCAATGGGTTTTTAGACTCAGGACCCTTGATCAATTTGAAATCGGACACTCGAGGTTTACATATGAACAAAAACAGAGGGTTAACGCCTCTGGCGGTCGTTCTGATGCTCTCAGGCAGCTTAGCGCTTACAGGATGTGACGACAAAGAGGCTCAACAAGGAGCTCAGCAGGTGCCAGAAGTTGGCGTCGTGACGCTCAAATCCGAACCTCTCCAGATGACAACAGAACTACCGGGCCGCACCAGCGCCTATCGCATTGCGGAAGTGCGTCCGCAGGTAAGCGGTATCATCCTGAAACGTAACTTCACCGAAGGCGGTGATGTCAAGGCAGGTGAGTCTCTGTATCAGATTGATCCAGCAACCTACCAGGCGTCTTATGAGAGCGCTAAAGGCGATCTGGCGAAAGCAGAAGCGGCAGCCAAAATTTCGCAGCTGACGTTGAATCGTTACAAGAAGCTGCTCGGCACGCAGTACATCAGCCAACAGGATTATGATTCAGCCCTGGCCGATGCGCAGCAAGCCAACGCGGCCGTTGTGGCGGCGAAAGCGGCGGTAGAAACCGCGCGTATTAACCTGGCCTACACCAAAGTGACCTCCCCTATCAGCGGTCGCATTGGTAAATCTGCCGTCACCGAAGGTGCACTGGTGCAAAACGGTCAGACCAACGCACTGGCCACCGTGCAGCAGCTTGACCCGATCTATGTTGACGTTACCCAGTCCAGCAACGATTTCCTGCGTCTCAAACAGGAGCTGGCAAGCGGTCAACTGAAACAGGAAAACGGTAAAGCCAAGGTTGAACTGGTTACCAACGACGGTATCGAGTTCTCGCAGACCGGTACACTGGAATTTTCTGATGTGACCGTCGATCAGACCACCGGCTCAATCACCATCCGGGCCATTTTCCCGAATCCGGATAAAACCCTGCTGCCGGGTATGTTCGTACGCGCCCGTCTTGAGGAAGGGACTAACCCAAGCGCCATTCTGGTTCCTCAGCAGGGTGTGACCCGTACGCCACGCGGCGATGCGAGCGCGCTGGTTGTGGGTGCCGATAACAAAGTCGAAATGCGCAATATCACTGCAACGCAGGCGATTGGCGATAAGTGGCTGGTGACGGAAGGTCTGAAAGATGGCGATCGCGTGATTATTACTGGTTTGCAAAAAGTTCGTCCTGGCGCGCAGGTCAAAGCGCAGGAAGTGAAATCTGACGACAAACAACAAGCGTCGGCCGCTGGCCAGTCAGAACAAACCAAGTCTTAACTTAAACAGGAGCCGTTAAGACATGCCTAATTTCTTTATCGATCGCCCCATATTTGCGTGGGTGATCGCCATTATCATCATGCTGGCCGGGGGACTTGCGATCCTGAAGCTGCCTGTTGCGCAATATCCAACGATTGCGCCACCGGCAGTAACGATCTCCGCAACCTACCCGGGCGCTGATGCGAAAACGGTGCAGGATACCGTTACGCAGGTTATCGAACAGAACATGAACGGTATCGATAACCTGATGTACATGTCCTCAAACAGTGACTCAACCGGTACGGTTCAGATCACCCTGACCTTTGAATCCGGTACGGATGCGGACATTGCGCAGGTTCAGGTGCAGAACAAATTGCAGCTGGCGATGCCTCTGCTGCCGCAGGAAGTACAACAGCAGGGCGTGAGCGTCGAGAAATCGTCCAGTAGCTTCCTGATGGTTGTCGGCGTGATCAACACCAACGGCACCATGACGCAGGAGGATATTTCCGACTACGTGGGCGCCAACATGAAGGACGCCATCAGCCGTACGTCAGGTGTGGGTGACGTTCAGCTGTTTGGTTCCCAGTACGCCATGCGTATCTGGATGGATCCGAATAAACTGAACAACTTCCAGCTGACGCCGGTTGACGTGATTAACGCCATCAAAGCGCAGAACGCCCAGGTGGCAGCCGGTCAGTTAGGCGGTACGCCGCCGGTCAAGGGCCAGCAGCTTAACGCCTCGATCATCGCGCAAACCCGTCTGACCTCCGCGGATGAGTTCAGCAAAATTCTGCTGAAAGTGAATCAGGACGGTTCGCAGGTTCGCCTGCGTGACGTAGCGAAAGTGGAGCTGGGCGGCGAGAACTACGACGTTATCGCGAAGTTCAACGGCAAGCCGGCATCTGGTCTGGGTATCAAACTGGCGACCGGCGCTAACGCCCTGGACACCGCGACGGCTATTCGTGCAGAGCTGAAGAAGATGGAACCGTTCTTCCCGTCAGGTCTGAAAATCGTTTATCCGTATGACACTACGCCGTTCGTAAAAATTTCGATTCACGAAGTGGTAAAAACCCTGGTTGAGGCGATCATCCTCGTCTTCCTGGTAATGTACCTGTTCCTGCAAAACTTCCGCGCGACGCTGATCCCAACCATCGCCGTACCGGTTGTATTGCTTGGGACCTTCGCGGTTCTGGCGATATTTGGCTACTCGATAAACACCCTGACGATGTTCGGGATGGTGCTCGCCATCGGCCTGCTGGTGGATGACGCCATCGTGGTGGTCGAAAACGTCGAGCGTGTGATGGCGGAAGAAGGCCTGCCGCCGAAGGAAGCAACCCGTAAATCTATGGGCCAGATCCAGGGCGCGCTGGTCGGTATCGCGATGGTACTGTCCGCGGTATTTATCCCGATGGCCTTCTTTGGCGGCTCTACCGGTGCGATTTACCGTCAGTTCTCCATCACCATCGTTTCGGCGATGGCGCTGTCGGTACTGGTTGCGCTGATCCTGACGCCAGCCCTGTGCGCGACGATGCTGAAGCCGATTCAGAAAGGCGGACACGGCGAGCATAAAGGGTTCTTCGGCTGGTTCAACCGCATGTTTGATAAGAGCACGCACCACTACACCGACAGCGTGGGTAACATCCTGCGCAGCACCGGTCGTTACCTGCTGCTCTATATCATCATCGTGGTGGGGATGGCATTCCTGTTCGTTCGTCTGCCAAGCTCGTTCCTGCCAGATGAAGACCAGGGCGTGTTCCTGAGTATGGCGCAGCTTCCGGCCGGTGCGACGCAAGAGCGTACGCAGAAAGTGCTGGATGAGATGACCGACTACTTCCTGACCAAAGAGAAAGACAACGTCGAATCCGTGTTTGCGGTTAACGGCTTTGGCTTCGCGGGTCGTGGTCAGAACACCGGTATCGCCTTCGTTTCTCTGAAAGACTGGTCTGAACGTCCAGGTGCAGAGAACAAGGTAGAAGCCATTACCGGCCGTGCAATGGGCACCTTCTCACAGATTAAAGATGCGATGGTCTTTGCCTTTAACCTGCCAGCGATTGTTGAACTGGGTACGGCGACCGGCTTCGACTTCCAGCTGATTGACCAGGGCGGTCTGGGCCACGAAAAACTGACGCAGGCGCGTAACCAGCTGTTTGGCGAGGTGGCAAAACACCCTGACCTGCTGGTGGGCGTGCGTCCTAACGGTCTGGAAGATACGCCGCAGTACAAGATCGATATCGACCAGGAAAAAGCGCAGGCGCTGGGTGTTTCCATCAGTGACATTAATACCACGCTGGGCGCCGCCTGGGGCGGTAGCTACGTTAACGACTTCATCGACCGTGGTCGCGTGAAGAAAGTGTACGTGATGTCCGAAGCGCAGTACCGCATGCTGCCGAACGATATCAACAACTGGTACGTTCGCGGTAGCGATGGCCAGATGGTGCCGTTCTCCGCCTTCTCAACCTCGCGCTGGGAATACGGTTCGCCGCGTCTGGAGCGTTATAACGGCTTGCCATCGATGGAAATCCTCGGTCAGGCAGCGCCAGGCCGAAGCACCGGTGAAGCCATGAACCTGATGGAAGAACTGGCCAGCAAACTACCTGCGGGTATCGGCTACGACTGGACCGGCATGTCCTATCAGGAACGTCTGTCCGGTAACCAGGCCCCTGCCCTGTACGCCATTTCTCTGATTGTGGTGTTCCTGTGTCTGGCGGCATTGTATGAGAGCTGGTCGATTCCGTTCTCCGTTATGCTGGTGGTTCCGCTGGGGGTTATCGGTGCACTGCTTGCCGCGACCTTCCGTGGGCTGACCAACGACGTTTACTTCCAGGTGGGCCTGCTGACAACCATTGGCTTGTCGGCGAAGAACGCGATACTCATCGTCGAATTCGCCAAAGATCTGATGGAGAAAGAAGGAAAAGGCCTGATTGAAGCCACGCTGGAAGCCGTTCGTATGCGTTTGCGTCCAATCCTGATGACGTCCCTGGCGTTTATCCTCGGCGTTATGCCGCTGGTTATCAGCTCCGGCGCGGGCTCCGGCGCACAGAACGCGGTAGGTACGGGTGTAATGGGTGGTATGGTCACGGCGACCGTTCTCGCCATCTTCTTCGTACCGGTGTTCTTTGTGGTGGTTCGTCGCCGCTTCAGCCGCAAAAATGAAGATGTTGAGCACAATCATTCGGTAGAACATCACTGATACCGGTTTCACATGATAAAAAGGCCGCATTTGCGGCCTTTTTCATTTTCAGAAAAAATCATAAAATAGACCTATTGCTTTTCTATTTATTTTCTTCTTTTTAAATGAGGCCTGCATAATAGGCCGATAACTTACACCAGGAACTCAGCCTTCTTTTATTATCATTTTGCGGCGTAAATTATTCGGACTATTCCTAAGTAACGGAAATTATCTGAAGATATCTGGTTTCGGACTTCACATGAAACTTTGCGCTAACTCAATGAATTTTAAGGAACCGATAAAAAACGGTTTTTTATTTGATTAACGTGGTTGCTGCAAAAGGTACATTTGCGTAAAGGCTCGCACAGTAACGATTTAATTGTAATTTTTCGTAATAGCGCGGTGAAATCTTGATCAGAGTGGCTTATAGTTAGAGTTATCAGGAACACAGGTCCCATGTGGCTAAGCAAGTTGTATCCATCCCGACATGATGTTCGGTGAGTAAAAAATCACTCAGAAGGGGATGCGCTATGGACGAGTACTCGCCAAAAAGGCATGATATCGCGCAGTTGAAATTTCTCTGCGAATCCTTGTACCATGACTGCCTTGCCAATCTTGAAGAAAGTAACCATGGCTGGGTGAACGATCCAACGTCTGCTATCAATTTACAGCTTAACGAGCTGATCGAGCATATCGCCACCTTCGCACTTAATTATAAAATTAAGTACAATGAAGATAATAAGTTGATAGAGCAAATTGATGAATACCTGGACGACACCTTTATGTTGTTCAGCAGCTACGGCATTAACGCACAGGATTTGCAGAAATGGCGTAAATCAGGAAACCGTCTATTTCGCTGCTTCACTAATGTCAGCAGAGCTAATCCGGTTAGTCTTTCCTGTTAAAATTATTACAATTACTAAGGTGAATTTATGTCTGATAAACCATTAACAAAAGTCGATTATTTGATGCGCCTGCGACGCTGCCAGTCAATTGACACCCTCGAACGTGTTATTGAAAAAAATAAATACGAGCTCTCTGATAATGAACTGGCGGTATTTTATTCAGCTGCCGACCATCGTCTGGCTGAACTAACCATGAATAAACTGTATGACAAGATCCCCTCTTCGGTATGGAAATTTGTTCGTTAATCGTTGAAGAGAGACTGTAAAGGCACTACGCCCGTTGTTAAGCTGAATTTACCTTTCGAATTACGCTTCAAGTGCAAACGCCAGGTTCCCGTATAAAACGTATTTATGCGCATAAATGTTGTGACTCCCGTCACAGCCGCTTTTAGGGAACGTTCCCTTTCTGGTTAATCCTCTTTACGCTGCGTAAAACGATTCCAGAGAGGTTCCCATGAGTGAAGAAAAACAGAAGATGATTGCAGGTGAATATTACCGCCCTGGCGATGACACGCTGAGGGCTGACCGTTTACGCGCGCGTCATCTTGTTCACCGCTATAACCATACCGCACCCGATGAGAAGGCCGAACGTCGCGCCTTATTAGCTGACCTGCTGGGTCAAAGCGAAGGCGCCTATATAGAACCGAGCTTCCGCTGCGACTACGGGTATAACATCTATCTGGGCAAAAATTTTTATGCCAACTTTGACTGCGTCATGCTGGATGTCTGCCCTGTCCGCATTGGCGATAACTGTATGCTTGCGCCGGGGGTGCACATTTATACGGCCACGCATCCTCTGGATGTGACCGAACGTAACAGCGGGCTGGAGTACGGTAAACCGGTCACCATTGGTGATAACGTCTGGATCGGCGGACGTGCGATCATTAACCCGGGCGTAACCATTGGCGATAATGCGGTTATCGCTTCCGGCGCGGTAGTGACCAAAGACGTGCCGGCCAATGCTGTCGTGGGCGGCAATCCGGCGAAAATCATTAAAATGCTCTAAGCGCATCCTGAGTAACTGTTATGCTTTTTCCTGGCATAACTGTTACTTTCATCGCGTAAACCCCTCTCATAAAATAAGCAGATCACCTGTATTTTCAACAATCATAAAGGCAAAAAATGACAGAGATACAGCGCCTGCTTACCGCCACCATCGACGATCTCAATACTCGCGAAAAGCGCGACAATCGCCCGCGCTTTAGCATCAGCTTTATTCGCAAACACCCCGGGTTGTTCGTCGCCATGTACGCCGCCTGGCTGGCAACGCTTATCGTCATGCTGAAGTCTGAAACGCTGGTCGATTCCGTCTGGCTGCTGGTAGTGCTGTTCGTGGTGTTTAACGCGTTTTTCTTTTTCGACGTCAATCCGCGTTACCGGTATGAAGATATCGACGTACTCGATTTCCGCGTGTGCTACAACGGGGAGTGGTACAACACGCGTTACGTGCCGAAGGAGCTGATCGACAGCATCCTGCACTCGCCGGCTGTCGAAGCCGGGCAAAAAGAGAAGTTGCAGAAAATGGTCACCACCAAGGGCCAGCTCTCTTTTTATGATGTCTTTACCCTTTCCCGCCCCACTGCTGCGTAATTAACGCCTGAAGACGTCGGATACCCGGCGCAAACTGCGAAGCAGAGGTATTGCCGTAACCTAAAACCAGACCGGTTTGCCCCTGCTTCGTCTCAAGGTAATATCCGCTCAGCGCAGCGGGTGCCAGCTGAAACGCTCTTGCCTGCTCCACCAGCCGCTGGTCGTCGA
This sequence comes from Enterobacter sp. MGH119, assembly GCF_001037675.1. NCBI lineage: Bacteria > Pseudomonadati > Pseudomonadota > Gammaproteobacteria > Enterobacterales > Enterobacteriaceae > Enterobacter > Enterobacter sp. MGH119. Next base: position 2,164,903 of record NZ_KQ089929.1, read on the forward strand.
TACCGTCAATCGCCAGCGCCAGGTGCATCCCTCCTTCTCCGGCAAGAACGCGATGCGGCGTATGAAGCTCTGCGCTTAGCACCTCTCGCAGTTGGCGGTATCGCTTACGATAAAGTCGGCGCATGGCGGCAAGATGTCGCGCATAGTGGCCTTCCTCAATAAACAGCGCCAGGGTGCGCTGTTCAGCGCGATGCCCGCCGCGCAGCAGCGAGCCGATGGCGGGACGTGCCGCCTTCGCCAGCGCTGGCGGTAACACCATGAACCCCATTCGGAGCGACGGAAACAGCGTTTTGCTGAACGTCCCCAGATACACAACGGGCGCGTTGTTGACCATACCCAGCATCGCCGGGACGGGCTCACCGGTATAACGGAATTCGCTGTCGTAATCGTCCTCAATGATCCACGCGTTGTGCTGCCGGGCCAGTTCCAGCAGCGCCAGACGCCGCCGCGCGCTGAGTACGCTTCCGTAAGGGAACTGATGCGATGGCGAGGTAAAAATCAGCTTGGGTGAAGGCGCACACAGCCCTTCCCAGCACATCCCCTCGTCATCCACCGGTATGCCGGTCATCGCCAGGCCGGTTTTGACAAAAGCGCTTTTGGCGCCGCTATAGCCGGGATTTTCCACCCAGGCGACATCCCCCGGCTCGCTTAACAGCATTGTGCACAGATTGACGCCCTCCAGCGCCCCTTCGGTTATCACTATCTGGCTGGCGTCACAGTCAATGCCGCGGGAGAGCGCAAGATGGCGGGCAATGGCGGCCCGTAGCGACGGCTCGCCGGCAGGGTCGCCATACCCTAACAGGGCGCTTCCCTCCTCGCGCAGGACGCGATCGTACAACCGCCGCCACAGCGGCAAGGGGAAATAGTTGATGGCAGGCGTTCCCGGCGTAAACGCCATCACCGGAGTGTCACGCGGCACAGGCGCGGGCAGCCGGGCGACACGTTTTGTCAGCCTGACGTCCGGGTCCGGTAATGTCCGGGCAATCGTACGAGGAGCGAATTGCCCCACCCGCGTGCCCTGGCGGCTACGCAGCAAATAACCTTCGAGCGTGAGCTGGTCCAGCGCCGCGTTGACGGTATTTCGGGACACCGAGATCTGATGCGCCAGCGTTCGTGAGCCGGGCAAATGGCTGCCGGACCGAAGCCTTCCGCACAGTATGGCCTCCCGCAAAGCAAGATAGAGCGCGCGCTGGAGCGTCTCTGTCCCACGTTTTTTCAGCGCAGCATGGAGCAAGGTGTATAGCTCATCACCCGGTATATTCATCATTCCTCCTTGTGGTACCAGAAAAACATAACCTGGTGGTTCTTTTTAAGGAACCAGCAATTCATTAATCTGGAGATCTTCTTAACATCATGGAAATAAAGATGAATACATTCAATGAGTTTGGTCAACCTGTAGGGGAAAGCCTTATCGACTGGCAGCCTCGGCCGCACCCGTCCCGGGTGGTACTTCAGGGTCGCTATTGTCGGCTTGAGCCGCTGCGCATGGAGCATGCCCACGCGTTGTTCTCTGCGTATTCCGTGGCCGGAGATACCCGAAGCTGGACGTGGCTGCTGCGTGAGCCCGATGCCACCGCAGAGGAGTTTGCCGAATGGGTGGCGAGCGTAAGCGAATTAGCCGATCCCATCCACTTTACCGTTATCGATAACCAGACCCAGTCTCCTGTCGGGACGCTGTCCCTGATGCGGATCGATCCTAAAAACGGCGTCGTGGAAGTGGGACATGTTCACTTCTCGTCACTGTTAAGCCGCACGCCCATGTCGACAGAAGCGCAGTATCTGCTGATGCGGTACGTGTTCGATACCCTGGGCTACCGGCGTTATGAATGGAAGTGCAATAGCCTGAACGAACCCTCCCGCAAAGCGGCCCTGCGTCTTGGCTTTCAGTTTGAAGGGCGTTTTCGCCAGGCGCTGGTCATTAAAGGCCGAAACCGGGACACCGACTGGTTTTCAATTCTCGACAAAGAGTGGCCAGCGCTGGCGAGCGCCTTTGAAAGCTGGCTTGCCACCGACAATTTTACTGCCGACGGCAAACAGAAAAGATCCCTGGAAAGCTGGCGAGAAACGCGCGTCTAGCGCCTTTTTTTACGCCCCTGCACCGCCTTAAAGCGCGGGTTAGATTTGCAAATCACGTATAAGCGTCCCTTGCGTTTGACTATCTGGCAATCCGGGTGACGCTGTTTTGCACTGCGCAATGAGTTAAGCACCTGCATGATTAGCCTCGCTTCGCATCAAGAAAGCCGCCAAAACGCTTGCGGAAGCGTGCCGCGCTGCCATCTGTCGAGAAGGTCTTCTGCTTCCCGGTGTAAAACGGATGTGATTTAGAGGAGACATCAAGAGTAACGTAAGGATACGTTTTCCCCTCAAGCTCAATTTCACGATCTGTCTTAATCGTTGAGCCAACTTTAAAATATTCATTAGCCGTGGTGTCGTGAAACACAACGGTGCGATAGGTTGGATGGATATTCGGTTTCATCTCTGGCCTTCATGTATTGTTATAACATAACAAAATACTATCTGAGCTTTGCTGCAAAAACAACCCCTGTGACGCGCAGCCTGTTTTTGAAAGGTTTATTCAGATACCTGCCTGAGACGGTTGCATGCTATAACTATATCATTTACCGATAAAAACTTTTTCCTCTGGCGCGCAAACTCCAGGCCCGGGGCGGGCATATGGGAAGGATAAAACAGCATGCGAACCCGACATCTGGTCAGCCTGGTGACAGGCGTACTGATCTTCTCTGTGCTGGTCCCTGTGTGCCTCAGTATCTGGCTGGCGCATCGTCAGGCTGAGGAGAAATTTGTGGACGCGCTGGACAGCTATGCCTCGCGTGTCCTGATCCGTACCGACAGAGTCGTTGCGCAGGCAAAACAGGCGCTCACGCACCTACAGACATTCCACGCCCCGCCCTGCACTCCCCCGCATTTACGCGAAATGCGCCGGGTCGCGTTCTCATGGCGCTATATCCAGGAAGTGATGTATATCGATAACCTGAAACCGCTCTGCTCATCGCTTGAACAATCCAGTGATACGGCGATCTTACCGCCCCCAATGCGGATCACCGAAGATGGTTATAGCGCGTGGCTCACCTCGCAAAACGACCTCGGCATTCAGCGTTATATGGCCGTTCTGGGGAAAGGACATTATCTGGTAATGGTCGATCCGGCGTCGCTTGTGGATGTTGTTCCGTTTGGTGAAATCTCAATGGATGCCGCCCTGGTGGGCAGCTCAACCCATCATATATTTGCCAGAAGCAATGTTCTCGACCCGTATATTCTCTCTGTCGTTAAGGAGCAGCAGGACGTTACGCGCGTGCAATACAACGGCTCAATGTACGTGATGAAACCTGTACCCGAACTGGGGTTTACGGTGATCGCTTGGGTGTCGTTAAAACCGCTGGCGGCTTCCTGGCACCAGCAACTGATCATCTGGCTACCGGCTGGCATACTGCTAAGCCTGGTTGCTGCCCTTATTGTCATGCGCATTCTCCGCCGTTTGCTGTCCCCGCGTCACCGCCTGATCGACGCGATCAACAACCGGGAGATCGAGGTTCACTACCAGCCCATCGTGGCGCTGTGTAGTGGAAAACTGGTGGGTGCTGAAGCGCTGATGCGCTGGCCGCAGCCAGATGGCAGTAACCTGTCGCCTAATCTCTTTGTTCCGCTGGCTGAGCAGACAGGGCTTATTTCAACGCTGACGCGGCTAGTGGTAAATGAGGTATTTGAGGATCTAGGCGCCTGGCTACACCATCACCCGGAACTGCATATTTCTGTCAACCTTGCGCCATCGGATTTAACGTCCCCCGAGCTGCCTCGCCAGCTGAGTCAGTTGCTCAACAAATGGGGCGTCCACCCGCGCCAGATCGCCCTTGAATTAACCGAGCGCGGGTTTGCCGATCCTGCCGTCAGCGTACCTGCTATCGCTGCATTTCGCCGCGCCGGGCACGCTATCTACATTGATGATTTTGGCACGGGTTACTCCAGCCTGAGCTATTTGCAGGATCTGGATGTCGATACTCTGAAGATTGATAAATCCTTTGTGGATGCGCTGGAGTACAAGCACGTGACTCCCCACATCATCGAAATGGCCAAATCGCTTAAACTGGCGATGGTCGCAGAAGGCATTGAAACTGAAGGGCAGATCGAATGGTTGCATCGCCACGGCGTGCAGTACGGCCAGGGCTGGTATTTCAGCAAGGCGCTGCCTAAAGAGGATTTCATTCTCTGGGCCGCGCACAACCTCAGGAAATAAACCGATTGTGCGGTGTTACGTGCGGCCACGGCAGTGGCCGCACGTTTCGGCTCAGCCGTTCTGCTGCCAGCTAAACGTGTAGCGCAGCCGGCGGTTTTGCAGAATGAAGGCCGGGGCTACGCTCGGGCTCCATGAGTCGTCCCCCCCTACGCCCATGTGAAACGCATCAAGATTCAACCAGCAGCCAGCCTCTTCCCGCAGCAAGTGCTGATGCGTTGTCTCATGCAGCTGCCGCTGGCTATAACGGCTCAGGGAGAAATGGAACTGTCCCTGCAACTGATGGGAGCCAAACGTCAGCTCGCGGGTGTCGCAGCGCAAACCGTTCTCCGTCGGGAAGATATACGGCGTCTGCATCTCTTCCAGCGGTAACGCCCAGCGCCCCTGCTGCGCCGCCAGTTTTCTGTCCGGATAGTTTTCCAGCGGGCCTAGTCCCAGCCAGCGCACCGTTTCCGGGATATCCGCCATCATAACGCTCAGGCCCACGCGAGCGGGCTCAGGAATGTCAGACGCCACCGTCACCTGCACATCACCGTGCAGCACCCCGTGGTCATCAATCCGCCAGACCTTGCAGCTGATAAACAGCGCTTTACCCTGATGCTCCCAGACGTGCTGCGTGGTCACTATCACCTCACGGTTATGCTGCTCCGCTTCACACTGGAGGAGGCGCGCGGACATCTCATACATCCCTGCCGCTTTCCAGCGTTCCACCCACGCGTTCGGATCGATGCGGGTCGCCTCGCTGACGCCAATGTCATTGTCCAGCGGCGCGCGGGTGAAGTTATCCGTTAGCGGAGAACGGAGCGTTTCAGCGCCCTCGTTCCACCACTGGGTCAAGTTTCCGGTGAGACGGCTAAACTGCCAGCGCTGCTGCTGATGAGTAATGTCCAGCGCCTCGTCCTGCACCGTTAGCTGCGGAGGGGTTCCGCCTGCTTTCGGTGGCGCAAGGTACAGCGGCGCCGGAAGCGGCCACTGATCCCAGGCACAACGGTGGCCGGGCGGCGACCACGGCGTGGCCTGCGGCTGAACGATCTCCACGTTGAGCCAGACCTCGCCCGGCTCAGCGACAAGTTCAGGCAGCGGGATCTCAACGTGCTGCGTCCCCTCGGGCGCAACAGAAAGGGGTGTTTCGCCGGAAGCCAGTACCGCACCGTCACGCGCCACCGACCATCGCAGATACTCGTTGTCAGTATGACGGAACAGATAATCGCTCTGGATCTCGACGACCAGCGGAGCGGTGCTCACCAGCGTAAAGGTAAAGAACTGCTGGGCACGCTGCGCCTCGTAAAGGGCGGGATGCGGAGTGCGATCGGGAAACACCAGCCCGTTGAGGCAGAACTGTCGGTCGTTGGGCTTATCGCCAAAATCGCCGCCGTAGGCCCAGAATACCGTGCCGTCTTCCGCTTTTTTCGTCAGCGCCTGATCGACCCAGTCCCAGACAAAGCCGCCCTGCAACCGGGGATGGCTGCGGAATGCCTGCCAGTAGCTGGCAAAGCCGCCAAAGCTGTTGCCCATCGCGTGGGCATACTCGCACAGGATCAGCGGACGGGTTTCGTCCGGCATACCAATCCACTTTTTAATCGACCACTTTGGCACCGCCGGGAACGGCTGATCCTGATCGACGCGAGCGTACATCGGGCAGACAATATCGGTTGCCGCCGTACTGGCGCCGCCGCCTTCATACTGCACCGGCCGCGTGGGATCGGTGGTTTTCAGCCAGCGGTACAGCGCATCGTGATTCGCCCCATGCCCGGACTCATTCCCCAGGGACCAGATGATGATGGACGGATGATTCCGGTCCCGCTGCACCATACGCGTTACGCGTTCGCTCATGGCAGGCAGCCAGCGCGGATCGTCCGCCAGGCGGCTCATTGGCACCATGCCATGGGTTTCAATATTCGCCTCATCAACCACGTACAGGCCGTAGCGATCGCAAAGCGTGTACCACAGAGGATGGTTCGGATAATGCGAGCAGCGCACGGCGTTGAAGTTATGCTGCTTCATCAGTTCGATGTCGCGGCGCATGGTCGCCTCATCCATCACCTGCCCCTTCTCAGGATGATGTTCGTGACGGTTCACGCCGCGGATCAGCAGCGGTTTGCCGTTAAGCTTCAGCTGGCCGTTGCTGATTTCGACGCGTCTGAAACCGACATTGCAGGCTTCAGTCTCCAGCACGTTACCCTGCGCATCCCGAAGCGACATTGTCAGCCGATAGCATTCCGGTGTTTCAGCGCTCCATAGCGCAGGAGCGTTCACGGGTATCGCCACCCTAAGCCGTTCTGCCCAACTGCCGCGTTCGTCCACGATGGCCGATCCGGGCTGCTGCGTGGTTTGCGCGCAGGCTTCGCCGTTACGCCACAGGGTAAACGCCACCTCGCATTCGGCGTAGCGTGTGCCTTCCAGCGCAACGTCAACCCGGAGTTTCGCCCGATCGCATTCGGCATTCAGATCGGTCACGATCTGATAATCGGCAATTCGCGTTTCCGGCTTGTGCAGCAGCGAGACGTCACGGAAAATGCCACTCATCCGCCACATGTCCTGATCTTCCAGATAGCTTCCGTCGCACCAGCGTAACACCATCACCGCCAGGCGGTTCTGCCCCGGTCGCAGCACCGCGCTGAGATCGAACTCCGCAGGCAGACGGCTGTCCTGCGAATAGCCCATCCACTGGCCGTTACACCACAGATGAAAAGCTGAATTCACCCCGTCAAAAATAATGCGGGTTTGCCCGCTGCACATCCAGGCGTCATCCATCTCAAATGTGAGCGAGTAACAACCGGTTGGGTTTTCAGCCGGAACATAGGGCGGGTTCACATTTATCGGATAGGTGACGTTGGTATAGATGGGAGTATCAAATCCCTGCATCTGCCAGTTCGACGGCACGGGCATCTCAACGGCATCAGCCAGATCGTCCGTTATCCATGCCTCCGGAACCTGCTCTGGCGCCGGGAAAAAGCTGAATCGCCAGATGCCGTTAAGCAGACGCTTGCTCCGCGAAGGCTTATCCTCGCGGGCGAAGGTTTCATCGCGCCAGCTATGAAAAGGCGCGTGTGCGGCCAGACGATTCCACTGCGTCACACCCGGGTTTTCCCAGTCACGACGCGCCAGAAGTGCGCTGAGAGTCAGCGGCAATGTAGAAGACATATCAACCTCTTTGCGAAGCGCTCACAATTTTAGCCAACATGCCCTGGTAAACGGTAGCGGTAAAGACTTTGATCGTCACCAGGCGAGCACGATCACAAAAGTGCTAGCTGCGCGCCAGTTTCTCCGCCAGCAGCGCCAGCGTTCTGAGCTGTTGCGCAAGATCTTCACGATCGGCCTGCTGTGCGGCGCGCGGCGCGGTGGAATGACGCACGCTCAACGTAACGGGAAGTTGTTCCTGCCAGCATTCGTCGTGATGGGCAGGTGCCATCAGCCACTCCACGCTGCGCTCACCGGCCTCGCGGAACGCCTGCCGAACGGTGGTGAGCGGAGGTGAAAACCACGCGCTGTCAGCCGTATCATCAAACCCGACAACCGAGATTTGCCCCGGTACCGCAACGCCTTTTTCCGCACAGGCGCGTAAAACGCCAAGCGCCATCTGATCGTTAGCGACGAGGATCGCCTCCGGCAGCTGCGCGCCCGCCAGGAGCTGATGCCCTTTCTCATAGCCCGAAGCCGCGCTCCAGTCGCCCTGCGCCACCGCAAACGCCTCCACGCCGGCCTGAGCGAGCGTGGTTTTCCATCCCGCCAGACGAGCCCGGGCAGAGACAGAACTTTCCGGCCCGGCGAGCAGCGCAATTCGCTGGTGCCCCAGCGAAAGCAGATGCTCTGCCCCCAGGGCAGCGCCCTGTTCGGCATTGAAAACGAGACTGTTAACCCGAGCTGTGGGGGACACATCGAGAAAAAGAACCGGGGTCGGCGAGGCCATTTCCTGAAGCATTTCTGCCAGGGCATCTTCCAGCGGAACGTTCACCAGCAGCGCCTCTACGCGCTGCGCCAGTAATTCCTGCAAAGCAGCCTGACACTGCGCGGGTTGCTCCACCATGGAGATGAGTACGCTAGCCCCCTGCTCCACTGCCCGGGATTTTACAGCTGAGGCGATTTGCGACGGCGCATGTAGCGCCAGATCGCTGGTCATCAGCCCCAGCGTACGGGTGCGTTTCCCGGCCAGCTGCTGCGCGCCACGGTTGGGCACATAGTGTAGCGCCGCCATGGCCTGCCGGACCTTTTCCCGCGTACGGGCAGAAACGTGTTCCGCGTCGTTAATCACCCGGGAAACGGTCTGATAAGAAACGCCTGCCACGCGGGCAACGTCATAAAGAGTGATCGCTTTCATACATTCTGGCGTCGTGAAAAGAGAAGTCTCTATTCTGACACAGTTACGCCATCATAGCCTGTGAGCGCTTCGCAAAATTAAACAATCCGCTCCGGCTGTGGAGCTTTCTGAATGCGCGGTCTCTGGCGAAACCACGGCAAACAGAGCTGGATCAGCGGGCCGATGGTTAATGCATACAGCACGGTTCCAACGCCAAACGCTCCCCCGAGGAGGTAGCCGACGATCAACACAGTCACCTCGATCGCGGTACGCACGCTGCGGATCGACCAGCCCAGCCGGGCGTGTATGCCGGTCATCAGGCCGTCGCGCGGACCTGCGCCAAAACCCGCGCCGATATACATCCCGGTGGCAAGGGCGTTAACCACAATGCCGGAAACCAGCAGGGTGATGCGCACGGGCAGCGAGGTGAGCTCAGGGATCAGCGCCATTGACGCATCTGCCGCCAGACCAATACAAATCACATTACTGATAGTGCCCAGCCCCGGCAGCTGACGCAGCGGGATCCACAGCAGCAGCACCGCTGCCCCGGTTAAAATAATCACCGTGCCGATGCTCATCCCTGTCTGGATGGCGACGCCAAGGTGAAAGACATCCCAAGGGTCGACACCCAGATCCGAACGAATAAACATCGCGGTTGAAAGCCCGTACAGGCCTAAACCGACATAAAGTTGTACCAGACGACGTACCATTTTCTCTTCTCCGAAGAACCAGGTTCCATCTTCGGTGAAAATGGCACTATGATTAATGTCCAGTTTTCAAATAGTGGACTGCACATGTCATCACGTCGTTTTGGAAGCCAGTCTCTGGTACGCCTGTTAGGGCACTGGCAGCAAGCCTCTTCCCGTACCCCGCTGTGGCGCCAGCTGGCTGACGCGTTACGCCTGTTGATTCTGGATGGCAGGCTGGCGCTAAACACGCGCCTGCCCGGAGAGCGGGAGCTGGCCACCGCACTGAGCATAAGCCGCACCACCATCAGCAGCGCGCTGGCGCATCTGCGGGAAGAAGGTTATCTGGAGAGCCGTCACGGCAGCGGTTCGCGGGCGATCCTGCCAGACAGCCGCGCCGTGCCCACGCTTTCCACAGCCAGTGCGGCGCTGGATCTCTCAACCGCCGCGCTCAACGCGGGGCCAGAGATCCACCAGGCCTACGCCCACGCGCTGACGGCCATCACGCCGAATCTGGCGCTGACCGGGTACGATCAGCTTGGGCTTCCGGCGCTGCGTGAAGCTATCGCCGCCCGCTACACCGCACGCGGTCTGCCCACCCGGGCAGACGAAGTGATGGTGGTGAACGGCGCCGTCAGCGGCTTTGCCCTGATCTTAAGAATGATGACCGGTCCCGGGGATCGCGTGGTGGTGGATCATCCCACTTACCCGCTGGCAATAGCCGCCATTCAGGGAGCGCTATGCCGGCCCGTGGGCGTCTCGCTGCCTGAAACGGGTTGGGATACCGACGGTTTTGCCGCAACGCTCGCCCAGACCGCCCCGCGTCTGGCCTATCTGATGCCGGATTTTCATAATCCGACCGGGCGTTGCATGGATGCCGCGACGCGCCAGACCATAACCGACATCGCCGCGCAAACCCGCACCACGCTGGTGGTGGATGAAACCATGGTCGATCTCTGGTTCGATGCTCCCCCGCCGCCGCCGCTGGCCGCCTTTAACCCGGAGGCCGCGGTGATGACGCTGGGTTCCGCAGGCAAAAGTTTCTGGGGTGGGCTGCGTCTCGGCTGGATCCGCGCCTCGTCCCGCACTATCGCCACGCTCGCGCAGACGCGCGACACGCTGGATCTGGGTTCTCCGGTGCTGGAACAACTGGCCACGCTGTGGCTTATCGAAAACAGTGAAACCTTCCTGCCTGCCCGGCGGGAAATGCTGGCAGAACGTCGCGACCGCTGCGGCCAGATGCTGCGGGAACATTTCCCCGAATGGCGGTTTCAGGAAGCGGAGGGAGGGCTCTCATACTGGATTGAATTACCCGGCATGCTGGCGACGCAGCTGGCGGCACGCGCCGAGACGACAGGCATCATTATGGGCACCGGCACGCGCTTTGGGCTTTCAGGCGCGTTTGACCGCTATCTGCGAATGCCCTTCTCACTCAGTCCGCCAGAACTTGAAGAGGCATTATTGCGGATCAAACCGCTGTGGCGTGCGTTAAATAAAAGTGTAGCGCCAGTAAAACGGAGCCTGGTGTAAATTATTCGCCAGAAACAATAAAAACTGCTGACTGTAACGCATGCAGTCAGCAGTTTTCGTGAAGAACAGCTTAATGTTGAGGAGGAATCGGGAAGCCTTTCAGCGAAATAATGAAATTATCCCCTTCTTTCTTTATTTTTGCACCGGTATCACACCAGTCAGACGCAATTCGAAAGAACTCATCACTTCCTACATTCCAGCCAAGACGAACATGTTTCACGTAGCCGGAACGTAACAGATTGCAGGCCTCGTTGTAGTCACTGGCAGTCGATAGTTGTTGTTTCATTTTCTCTTCTTCAGAAGTTTACGTAGTGCTTTGATTTCTTTAGGAGTAAATGGAGTTACGCTCTCTTCTTCCGTATGCTGATTATCAACATCCTCTTCCGATACTCCCGCCTCTTCTACTGCTTCAAATGCCAGCAGCAGCAGTTTCTCTGTGGTCACGCTTAAATTCTCATTATTGTCTTCCGCATAGTGGCGAAGTCTTTCTTTTAGCGCTTCATCAATTTTAACGTTTAAAACCGCAGTAACCATGATTGTCACATCCTTTCGGAACACGTGTTTAATTTAATACACGAAGATAAGTTTGTTATCCAGATATATATTTTTTAGCTTATGACAGAATAAAGGCATCCGAAAATAAAATGACAGTCTATTATTACAGGTTTATGACATTATTATTTCAGTTAAATGAAGGCTGTATTACAGAAAATACAATAGTCACATAATTTAGAAGGTTTATTCAGGGGAACAACTGAGAGGTTCACAAATGGGTGGGGGCCCTGCCAGCTACATCCCGGCACCCACGTCGTCTGCCCTGGCTGCTTCCTTCCGGACCTGACCTGGTGAACAGAGTAGCGTTGCGGGAGAACCAACAGAGCCCCCATTGAGAGCGTTGATAACCAACGCGCTGGCGCATTATCCCTGTGGAGCACCTCAATTGCAAGCCGCTGACAACCGGATGCTGGATTATTGCGCAAACTGCCCCGACAATCTTCTTTATCTTCGTATAACATTACCCTTCGCTGATTTCCCGCAGGAGAAACAATGGACGAACATGACACTTTCCCACAGCGAGTGTGGCAAATCGTGGCTTCGATTCCGGAAGGCTGTGTCACGACCTATGGGGAAGTCGCCCGGCTGGCGGGTTCTCCGCGCGCGGCGCGTCAGGTTGGAGGCGTGCTGAGAAGGCTACCGGAGGGAAGCACGTTACCGTGGCACCGGGTCGTCAATCGCCATGGCGCCATTTCCCTCACCGGGCCAGACTTGCAGCGCCAGCGTCAGGCATTACTCTCAGAAGGGGTACAGGTGTCTGGGGCAGGACAGATTGATATGCAGAAGTATCGCTGGGAGTACTGACGCCCTCTCCCGTCAACATGGAGAGGGCGAAGGAAAATTACATCTGTGTTGGGGGTGTAGGCAGAGTCGGCTGATTGGTTTGCGTTGCAACAGGCACTTCAGTTTGCTGCACCGGTACCAGGGTCAGGTCGATTTTGGTGCCGCCTTTGTTGACCGCTTCCTGTACGGTATCGGTGATAAAGACCAGCTTATCGTTGATCGTTACCGCCGCGCTCAGGAGGATACGCGCGTTAGGCTGGACGTCAGACGGGTTGTACGGCAGCACGAAGCTGAACGGCGCCTGTTTACCCTCTGTACGAACTGCACGCTGAGCAAGGACTTTAGACGGTGCATCCGCCAGAGACGCATCGGATAACGTGACCGTTAAAACCGCGTCCGGCGGCAGAGCGACTTTCTGTTTGATCCAGATGGTACCGGACACGTTAGGCTGTCGAATAGCTTGCTGTGAAAGGGTGTTAATCCCGTTTGGGGTCGCCGTTGGTACCGCTACATCGGCACTCTTATCCGCACAGGCGGACAACGCCACCGCCATTGCAACACCGCTTAACATAGGCACGAGTTTCATTGAAGTCTCCTTATCATCAATGCACCGGCGGGATCGATCCCATCCGATGTCGTTTTATTCACATAACGTAAACAAGTGTGGCACAAATCACGGATTTATGCCTAATTTTGCCCAGGTATTAAGATTATTCTACCCATCGGACCACTATCGTTTCTGCGTTATACTCAGCGTATCTTTCGCCACGGCGTTTATTGAGGACCACTATGAGTCAGGCACTGAACAATCTGCTGACATTGCTGAACCTGGAAAAAATAGAAGAAGGGCTTTTTCGCGGACAGAGCGAAGATTTAGGCTTACGCCAGGTTTTTGGGGGCCAGGTCGTGGGGCAAGCGCTATATGCCGCTAAGGAGACAGTTCCGGCAGACCGTCTGGTGCACTCATTCCACAGCTACTTTTTACGCCCCGGTGACAGCGCTAAACCGATTGTGTACGACGTGGAAGTTCTGCGTGACGGCCAAAGCTTCAGCGCCCGTCGCGTGGCGGCCATCCAGCATGGGAAACCCATCTTCTACATGACCGCCTCCTTCCAGGCGCCAGAGCCGGGCTATGAACATCAAAAAAAGATGCCGCCTGCCCCGTCGCCGGACGATCTGAAATCGGAAACCGAAATAGCCCGCGCACTCGCGCATCTGTTGCCGCCGCAGGTAAAAGAGAAGTTTCTGTGCGATAAACCGCTGGAGATCCGCCCGGTCGAATTTCATAACCCAATGAAGGGGCATACCGCTGAGCCCGCCCGTCAGGTGTGGATCCGCGCCAACGGCAGCGTACCGGCAGACTTGCGCGTGCATCAGTATCTGCTGGGTTATGCGTCGGATTTCAACTTCCTGCCGGTTGCGCTACAGCCGCACGGTGTGGGCTTCCTCGAAAAAGGGATGCAGGTAGCCACAATTGACCATTCCATGTGGTTCCACCGTCCATTCGATATGAATGAATGGCTGCTTTACAGCGTGGAAAGTACCTCTGCGTCCAGCGCGCGCGGTTTTGTTCGCGGGGAATTTTACACCCAGGATGGTGTGCTGGTGGCTTCTACCGTGCAGGAAGGTGTGATGCGTAATCGCGGGTGATGTAAAAAGCCCGGTGGCTATGCTTACCGGGCCTGCAAATTACGCTTTTTCAGGCCGGGTAAGGCGAAGCCGCCGCCCGGCAAGGCACTCAAATTATGCGTTATAGGCATTCTCGCCGTGGCTGTTGACGTCCAGGCCTTCGCGCTCCTGCTCTTCCGGCACGCGCAGCCCTACGGTCATATCAGCCAGCTTGTAACCGATAAAGGCCACAACACCCGACCAGACAACGGTGATTGCGATACTTTCCAGCTGTACCAGCACCTGATGCCCCATGGTTACACCTTCTGCGTAACCCACACCGCCCAGAGATTGGGCAGCAAAGATACCGGTCATGATACAGCCGACAATGCCGCACACACCGTGCACGCCGAATACATCACACGGATCGTCAACGCGCAGAACACGTTTCAGTGCGGTAACGCCCCACAGCCCCGCCAGTCCTGCGACGATACCGATCAGCAGCGCACCGCCTACGCCCACGTAACCGCACGCTGGCGTAATACCTACCAGACCGGCAATCGCCCCGGAACAGGCACCCAGCAGCGATGGCTTGCCGCGAACGGCCCACTCGCCAAATACCCATGAGAGGATAGCGCCGGCGGTTGCCACAACGGTATTCACGAAGGCCAGTGCAGCGATTTCGTTAGCGGCGCTGGCTGAACCTGCGTTGAAGCCGAACCAGCCAAAGTAGAGGATGGCGGTGCCGGTAAAGACCATCGGCAGATTGTGCGGCTTGAATGCTTCCTTCCCGAAGCCCACGCGCTTGCCAATCAGGTAGGCGCCTACCAGGCCTGCTACCGCGGCGTTGATGTGCACAACGGTACCACCCGCAAAGTCCAGCGCGCCATGGGAAGCCAACAGACCACCGCCCCAGACCATATGCGCAATCGGGATATAGGAGAGCGTCAGCCAGACCACCACGAAAATCAGTACCGCAGAGAAGCGGATACGCTCAGCCAGCGCGCCCACAATCAGCCCCACGGTGATGCAGGCGAATGAGCCCTGAAACGCGACATGAATATACTGATAGAAGCTGCCCATTACCGCGGTCAGTTCGATATTTTTCAGCATCGCCCAGTTAACGTTGCCGAAGAAGGCGTTGCCCTCCCCGAAGGCCAGCGAGTAACCGTAAACCACCCACAGCACGCACACCAGCGCGAACGTGACGGCAACCTGCGTCAGCATGGAGAGTACGTTCTTGCCGCGAATCAGGCCGCCGTAAAACAGCGCGATCCCCGGAATCGTCATGAACAGCACCAGCGCGGTGCAAATCATCATAAAGGCGTTATCGGCTTTGTCTGCCACAGCAGGTGCAGCCATTGCCAGGCCCGGCAGCAGTGCCAGCGACCCCAGACCTGTTTTCATTGTTGCTTTCTTCATTTTCTTGATCCCTATCACTGTGTGCCAGGAGTTACTTACAACGCCGCTTCGTCAGATTCGCCGGTACGGATGCGAATAACGCGCTGTAGTTCGGCAACGAAAATTTTGCCGTCGCCAATTTTTCCGGTGTAGGCCGCTTTGCTGACGACATCAATCACCTCATCAAGCTGATCGTCGGCAATCGCCACATCAATTTTCACTTTTGGCAGGAAGTTAACGCTGTATTCCGCCCCGCGATAAAGCTCGGCATGACCTTTCTGACGCCCAAAGCCTTTCACTTCGGTGACAGTCAGTCCCTGAATACCCATGGAAGACAGCGCTTCACGCACGTCTTCGAGTTTGAATGGTTTGATTACCACCGTAACCAGCTTCATATATCCCCTCCAGTCAGAATTCGGTAATGGCCGCAGCTAACACGAGAGTGATATTGCAAAGGGTGTGCCAGAAGTGAAAGGTGAGGAGGAAAGCGCCGCGGCGCGCATGCGCCGGGAAAAAGTGAAAAAAAAACGCACCATGGCAGTGCAGGGTGCGTTTCAGTTTTGCACCAACGGTTAAGTCTGTTAGCGCATTGCCTTGTTATGGTGCATCAGGCGCTGAGTGACTCTTCCTCGCGCACGCTGGCGGCCAGTTCGTCGCCTGCCAGCTGCAACTGATACATCTGCCAGTAGCGTCCTTTTGCCTCAAGCAGCGCTCTGTGCGTACCCCGTTCAACGGCCTGGCCACGGTGCAGAACCAGAATGGTATCGGCATCGACGATCGTTGACAGGCGGTGGGCGATCACCACCAGCGTAGTGTGATCCCGCACGGCAGCCAGCGCCTGCTGGATCGCCTGCTCGGTACCGGAGTCAATGCTTGCGGTCGCTTCATCCAGAATTAACACCTGCGGCGTCTCAATCAGCACGCGCGCCAGCGCCAGAAGTTGCTTTTGCCCGACGGAGAGGTTGTTGCCCTGCTCACCCAGCCGGGTATTGATCCCCTCGCTTAACCCGCGCGCCAGATCCGCCAGCTGCACCGTTTCCAGCACCTCCCATACCTGCTCAGGGGTGAAAGGACGTCCCAGCGTCACGTTGGCATAAAAGGTATCCGCCAGCACCACCGGATCCTGCTGCACCATCGCGACGCCCTTACGCAACGCGTTGTGGCTAAGAGAGGCAAGCGGCCGTCCGTCCAGACGGATCTCCCCCTGCGTCAACGGATAGTAGCCCATCAGCAAACTGGCGAGCGTGCTTTTGCCGCTGCCGGTATGCCCAACCAGGGCGACAAAACCACGCGACGGTACCTCGAGGTTGATATCCTGCAAGACAAGCTGGTCGTCGCGGTAGGCAAACGAGACATGATCAAACGCTATGGATCCACTTTCCAGCGGGCGTTCGTCATCGCCATAGGTCTGACGCGGCCTGTCCATTAGCTCGAATACACGTTCGCCCGCGACCACTGCCTGTTGCAGCATCGACTGCTGCGTGGTGAGTTCAATCAGCGGTTCGTTAAGGCGTCCGAGGTAACTGATAAACGCGTACAGTACCCCCACCTCGATGGTTCCGCGCGTCGTCAGGCCGAACAGCATCAGCAGTCCGCACAGCACCAGCGCTGAGAAGAGGCTCAGCAGCGGACGTAACAGGAAACCGTCCAGGCGTAACGTCTGCATCCGCGCCATATAATGCGAGCGGCTGGCTTCCCCCATTCGCTCACCAAAACGCGCCTGCTGGCGAAACTGCTGAATAACGCTCATGCCGTTGATCACTTCGTTGAAGCCATCATTGATATCTGCAAGGTAAGCGCGCACGCGGCGCACGATCGGCGTGCTGTAGCGCTGGTAAATCACCATCACGATCAGCACCGCCGGGAAAATGGTGATTGCCACCAGCGCCATCCGCCAGTCCAGGCTGAACATCGCCACCAGCATCGCGCCAATTAGCGCGGCACTGCGCAGAACCGTTGCAACAACGGTTACATAGAGGTCGCGGATCACCTCGGTGTCATTGGTGACGCGCGAAATAACCTGCCCGACCGGCTGGGTATCAAACTCGCTCAGCGGCTGGCGCAGCGCGGCATCCATCACGTCCGTGCGCAGCTGCTGCACCACGCCCACGGCGGCCCGGTTAAAGAGCAGTGACTGCGCGTAATGCAGCCCTGCAGCCGTCAGCTGTAGCCCGACGTACGCCACGCCCAGCCCGGCGACCAGGCCGAGAGGCAAATAGCCTTTCGCTACCATGTTATCGATGAAATAGCTGATAAGCAGCGGACCGGTCACCTCCGCAATCGCGGCGATCCACAGCAACAGCACGGCGATGGAAAGCGGTTTGCGCCACGGTGAGCCATAGGCCAGCAGCCGTTTTAACGTCGGCCACATCTGTCCAAACTTACGCATCGGCCACCTCCTCATCCAGCGCGGCTTCAAGCTGTTGATAGCGGTACATATCCCGATACCAGCCGGTCTGCCCGGCGAGCTGCTCATGCTGACCACGTTGGGCAATATGTCCGTGCTGAAGCACCAGAATTTCACTGGCTTCGGTAAGCGCCGACAGACGGTGCGCGCTGATGATGACCGTGCGCCCCTCTCCCCACTGGCGAAGGTTATGCAGAATTTGATGTTCAGTACGCCCGTCAACCGCGGACAGCGCATCATCCAGAATCAGGATCTCAGCGTCCAGCAGTAGCGCGCGGGCAATAGAGATACGCTGTTTTTGTCCGCCGGAGAGCATAACGCCCCGCTCACCCACTTCCGTGTCGTAGCCCTGCGGCAGGCGCAGAATATCCTCGTGGACGCTGGCCAGACGCGCCACGTGCTCGATCTGGTCCTGTGTCGCGGTCGGACACCCGAGCGCAATATTGTTGGCAATGGTGTCTGAAAACAAAAACGGCGTCTGGCTGACGACCGCCAGGCGGCTGCGCCAGTCATCCAGCAGCAGACGTGGCAGAGGGATGTCGTGGAAACGGATATCGCCTTCGCTCACGTCAAAATGGCGCTGAATCAGTGACAGAATGGTGCTTTTACCGGAACCCGTCGGGCCGCAGATGCCCAGCATCTGACCAGGACGCAGCGTGAAACTGACGTTCTCAAGCACCGGATGTTCCGTTTGCGGGTAGATAAAGGCGCGGATATCAGCCTTGAGAATACCCGGACCTTCCGGTACCGGCTCGCTGCCATCGTTCACGACCGGCACTTCCGCCAGCATGGCGCGGATACGGCTGTAAGCGGCGCTCCCACGTTCAACGATATTAAACATCCAGGCCAGCGCCAGCATCGGCCAGATCATCAGCCCAAGGTACATCGCAAAGCTGGTTAACTGCCCGAGGGTCATGGTGCCTCGCACCACCATCCAGCTGCCGCCGCCCACCGCCAGCAGGTTCGCCATGCCAATCGCAATATAAATTGTCGGATCGAAACGGGCATCAATACGCGCCACGCGCATGTTTTTCGCGCCGGTATCGGCGGCGTCGGCGGCAAACAGCGCGGACTGGCGGTCTTCCAGACCAAACGCTTTGATCATGCGGATGCTGGTCATGCTCTCCTGGGTGCGATCGTTCAGCGACGAGAACGCCGCCTGCGCCAGCTTAAAGCGTTCATGGAGCTGCTCGCCGTAGCGGTTAATTGCCAGCGCCATCAGCGGCATTGGCAGCAGCGCCAGCAGCGTGAGCTCCCAGCTAATTTGCGTAGACATCACAATCAATACCGCACAGCCCATCACCAGGGAATCCACCAGCGTTAACACCCCTTCACCGGCGGCAAACACCACGCGGTCTACATCGTTAGTGGCGCGGGCGATGAGATCCCCGGTACGGTGACGCAGATAAAACTCAGGGTGCTGGCGGCTCAGCTGACGGTAAAAGTCCTCGCGCAGCTCAACGGCAAGCTGATAGGACGCACCGAACAGCAGCACGCGCCAGACATAACGCAGCAGGTAAACCACCACGGCCGTCAGCACCAGCGTACCGACCCACATCATCACCCGTGCGGCGGTGTAATGTTGTTCGGTAACGCCATCCACGACGTAGCCCACCACTTTGGGGGGGATCAGTTGCAGAATGGCAATGATAATAAGCAGGGCCACTGCGCCGAGGTAGCGTTGCCACTCCCGACGAAAGTACCAGCTTAATTGGGCAAATAATCGCACGCGGTCTTTTCCTGAAGGTATTTTAAGAAGTTATTCAATGGGTAACGCTGTGGTGTATTTAATCTGTTCCATGGCGAAGCTGGAGGTGACATCGGACAAGCCCGGTACGCTATTGACCAGCCGCTTGTAAAAATCATCGTAGCGCTTCATGTCTGCCACCTGAACGCGCATCAGATAGTCGTATTCCCCCGCCATGCGCCAGAAGCCGAGCACCTCGGGCATGTCGGAAACCTGCGTGACGAAGCGGCAGTACCATTCGCTGCTGTGATGCTGCGTTTTTATCAGGACGAAGGCGGTCAGTCCAAGCCCCAGTTTTTCGGGATCCAGCAGCGCCACACGTCCCAGCAGAATGCCATCATCTTCCAGCTTCTTGAGGCGCTTCCAGCACGGTGTGGTGGTCAGATTAACGGCATCTGCCAGCGCCTGCAAAGAGAGGGTACAGTCGCTTTGCAGCAAAGAAAGCAGCTTACGGTCAATTTTATCTAACATAGCCACCTCGAAGAGAAAATTATTCTCCTTACATTCTATTTTAAAGGTCAGATAGCAACAATTTTTTCTGTGCTTTTCGCTATGCTGGGCACAAAATGACAAACGGATAACTACGATGAATAGCACCTGGGTTAAACATGCCATCAGCGAAATAAATGCCGACTATCAGCGCTCGGCAGACACCCACTTAATCCGCCTGCCTCTGCCGGGATTTCCCGGTATTCAGCTCTATCTGAAAGATGAAAGTACCCATCCTACCGGTAGCCTGAAGCATCGCCTGGCGCGTTCACTCTTTTTATACGGTTTATGTAACGGCTGGATTAAAGAAGGCACCACGATTATTGAATCGTCGTCCGGATCAACTGCCGTCTCCGAAGCCTACTTTGCCCGCCTGTTGGGTCTGCCGTTTATCGCCGTGATGCCCTCATGCACGGCGAAACGTAAAGTTGAACAGATCGAATTTTACGGCGGACGCTGCCACTTTGTGGACAGTGCCTGCGAAATCTATGCGGCCTCCGAAATGCTGGCCCGCGAGCTGAATGGTCACTATATGGACCAGTTCACCTTCGCCGAACGCGCCACCGACTGGCGCGGCAATAATAACATTGCGGACAGCATTTTCCGCCAGATGACCCATGAGCCGCATCCTGTCCCCTCTTACATTGTCATGAGCGCGGGCACGGGCGGAACCTCCGCCACCATCGGACGTTATATCCGCTGTCAGGGTTATGATACGCAGCTGATGGTGGTTGACCCGCAAAACTCGGTGTTCCTCGATTACTGGCAATCCCGCGATGCGAGCCTGCGCAGCCCCGTGGGGAGCAAGATCGAAGGGATTGGTCGCCCGCGCGTCGAACCCTCGTTCATTCCGGACGTTGTGGATGAAATGCTCCGCGTGCCGGATGCCGCCAGCGTCGCGACGGCGCACTGGCTGGAGACACAGCTTGGCCGTAAAGTCGGGGCTTCTACCGGCACCAATATGTGGGGCGCGCTACAGCTGGCCGCGAGGATGCGTGAAGAAGGCCGTACCGGCTCTGTCGTCACGCTGCTGTGCGACAGCGGGGAGCGATACCTGGACACCTATTACAACGCAGAATGGGTGCAGGCCAATATTGGCGATGTTGAGCCGTGGAAAGCGCAGATTTCGCAGCTGGTGAAATAAAAAAAGCCAGGCTTAGCCTGGCTTGCTGGAAGGGTCTCACTATTCGGGGGAATATGGGAGGTTATTTTTGTCCAGCCAATGCGTCAAAAAATGGGACACCGCTTCGTTACGACAGTGTCCGATAACCGGTAAATGCGGGAGCGCGGCGATAAGCTGCGGCATCGCGTTCCCCATAATCAGCCCACGACCTACGTTGCTCAGCATCTCGTGGTCGTTCATGGCGTCACCAAAGGCCATACAGTCCTGCATCGTCAGCCCCAGATGATCGCTCAGCACCGCCAGCGCGGATCCTTTGTTACAGCCCACCGGCAGCACTTCAAGACAGTCCACCGCCGAGAAGGTCAGGTGCGCCCGTTCGCCCAGCGCCTCGTTAAGCTGAATACGCAGACGGCAGAGATCGTCGTGATCGCCACAGAAGCAGATCTTGGTCACCTTGTGTGCCGGAATGCGGCGCAAATCGATAAGCTGATATTTAAAGCCGCTGTAAACGTGAGCGTGCAGCAAGGCCGGGATCTCACGCCCGGTAAACCAGCCTTCATCATTAAAAACATGCACGCTGGCCTGCGTATCCCAGGTGCTGTGCAGGACAATGTCCGCCACCTCCGGATTCAGATCCTGACGGTGCAGCACATCGCCGTCGACGGAGTGAATGCGCGTTCCGTTGCCGGTGATCAAGAACGCATCGAGGGCAAATGTCCCCAGCAGAGGGCGCATCTCCAGCACATGACGACCAGTAGCAAACGTCAGGGTAACTTCACGCTCGCGCAGGCGCTTAAGAGTGTTCAGGGTTTTCTCCCCTAAACGGTGATCCGGCATTAACAGCGTGCCGTCCATATCAAATGCAGCGAGCCGAGCCATGATTACTCCCGAAATGTGATGCGGTTAACTTGTGCATCAGTATTACGTGGGATATACGGAAGTAATAGTGAATAGATGATAATTATTGTTCCGGGTTTTTCATGCGCCAGCTTAACCGTCTTAACCAGTATCAGCGTCTGTGGCACTCGTCTGCCGGCGCACCGCAGCAGGTGACCATCAGTGAACTTGCCAGCCGCTGCTTTTGCAGCGAGCGACATGTTCGCACCCTGCTGCGCCAGGCGCAGGAGGCGGGCTGGCTAAGCTGGCACGCCCGCTCCGGACGAGGTAAGCGTGGGGAATTACGCTTTCACGTCACCCCGGATTCGTTGCGTAATACGATGATGGAAGAGGCCCTGAAAAGTGGACAGCAGCACAACGCGCTGGAGCTGGCCCAGCTCGCACCTGAAGATTTGCGATCGCTGCTGCATCCGTTTATGGGCGGACAGTGGCAGAACGATACGCCGACGCTGCGTATTCCCTACTATCGCTCGCTGGAGCCGCTTCAGCCGGGGTTTCTCCCTGGCCGGGCGGAGCAGCATCTGGCGGGACAGGTATTCTCTGGTTTGACGCGTTTTAATGGTAACAGCAGTGAACCCACGGGCGATCTGGCGCATCACTGGGAAGTCTCTGCTGACGGCCTGCGCTGGCATTTCTACATTCGCTCCACCCTGCACTGGCATAACGGCGATAAAATAGAGACGGCACAGCTCCGGCAAAGCCTGACGGCGCTGTTATCGCAGCCCGGCATGGGCACGCTGTTCCGCAGCGTCTTACGTATCGAAACCACGCACCCGCAGTGCCTGACGTTTATTCTCCATCAACCTGACTACTGGCTGGCGCACAGGCTGGCAACCTACTGTAGCCGTCTGGCGCATCCCGATTACCCCGTGGTGGGCAGCGGTCCCTTTCGGCTGAGCGTTTTTGAGCCTGAACTGGTGCGTCTGGAAAGCCACGAGCAGTATCATCTTGGCCATCCGTTGCTTAAGGCTATCGAGTACTGGATCACGCCCCAGCTTTTTGACTACAGTCTGGGCACCAGCTGTCGCCACCCGGTGCAAATCGCCATTGGCGAGGCCGACGAGCTGGCCAGCCTGCGGCTGGTGAGTAACAGCACCAGTCTGGGCTTCTGCTACCTCACGCTGAAACAGAGTCCACGTCTGAGCGAACTTCAGGCAAAGCGGCTGATTAATATCATTCATCTCTCAACGCTGCTGCACACCCTTCCCCTGAACGAAGGGCTCATCACTCCTACCGAGGAACTGCTTCCCGGCTGGGCGATCCCCCAGTGGCCTGATTTAACCGACGTTGCGCTGCCAGAGGCATTGACGCTGGTCTACCACCTGCCGGTTGAGCTTCACACCATGGCCAGCCAGTTAAAAGCATACCTTACGCGGCAGGGTTGTGAACTGACCGTCATCTTTCATGACGCCAAAACGTGGGACGGGTGCCAGCAGCTTGCCGATGCAGACATCATGATGGGAGACAGACTGATTGGCGAAGCGCCGGCGTACACGCTTGAGCAGTGGCTCCGCTGCGATGCGCTCTGGCCGCATCTGCTGAGCGCACCGGCATTCGCCCATTTGCAGGCCACGCTGGATGCGGTGCAGTCGCAGGCCGACGAGCGTGACCGACACGCAGGACTTCAGGCTATATTCAGCCGGTTAATGGAGACAGCCGTCCTGACGCCGCTCTTTAACTACCAGTATCAAATCAGCGCGCCTCCGGGCGTCAACGGCATACGCCTTAACACTCGCGGCTGGTTTGACTTCACCGAAGCCTGGCTTCCTCCACCAAACGCGTGAAGAAGCTGGTCGCCGCTTTAGCCAGGCGTTAACATGACGCTTTTACTGTAACTGTCGAGATGATCTATGAAACGTGCCGTCGTCGTGTTCAGCGGAGGACAAGATTCCACCACCTGCCTGATTCAGGCGCTTCACCAGTATGATGAAGTGCACTGCGTCACTTTTGATTATGGTCAGCGTCATCGCGCTGAAATCGATGTCGCTCGTGAACTGGCTCTCAAACTGGGCGCCCGCGCTCATAAAGTGCTGGACGTGACGCTGTTAAATGAACTGGCCGTCAGCAGCCTCACCCGCGACAGCATTCCGGTGCCTGATTACGAACCGGATGCCAGCGGCATTCCGAACACCTTCGTACCGGGCCGCAACATTCTCTTCCTGACCCTGACGGCGATCTATGCCTACCAGGTGAAAGCCGAAGCGGTGATCACGGGCGTGTGTGAGACCGACTTCTCTGGCTACCCGGACTGCCGGGATGAATTCGTGAAAGCACTCAATCACGCCGTCGATCTGGGAATGGCAAAAGAGACCCGCTTCGAAACGCCGCTGATGTGGCTGGATAAGGCTGAAACCTGGGCGCTGGCCGACTACTGGGGCAAGCTGGATGTCGTTCGCAACGAGACCCTGACCTGCTACAACGGCATTAAAGGGGACGGCTGTGGGCAGTGTGCCGCCTGTAACCTGCGCGCGAACGGTCTGAATCATTATTTTGCGGATAAAGCGGGCGTTATGGCCGCAATGCAGAAAAAGACCGGGCTGAAATAAGGGCTACCTGACCGTGCTGTCGAACAGTTTTACACCGGCAGCACGGGTAATTTTCATCAGTGTAGTCAGCGTTGGGTTACCATTTTCGGACAGGGTACGGTATAGCTGCTGACGTGAAAGCCCCGCTTTGGCTGAAATCTCTCCAATACCGCCGCGCGCTTCGATAACGCGTCTGAGGGCAATCAAATAGGCTGGGATCCCCTGGTCCTCGTAAATTTCATCCAGTGCAATTTGCAGATAGAGTTGCGCGTAAGAAGGATTTTCGCGCAGCATTTTGACTACAGCTTCATCATGGCTGACGGTACTTGAGAATTTTCGCTCACTTTTGCTCATGGAGTTTATCCTTTTGATGATCTTTCCAGTAATCTATTGCCAGCATCACATCCGCTTTCTGGCTCTTTTTGTCACCGCCGATCAGCAACAATAAGATTTCCCGATGCTGGACCGCAAAATAGACTCGATAACCGGGACCACTATCAACCTTCAACTCCCAGACACCCTCTCTGAGATAACGGTAATCGCCAAAATTCCCCTTCTCAGCGCGGTCGATTCGCAGAAGGATCCGAAACGCCAGCTCCGGATCCTTTCGTCTCAACTTTGCTACCCAATCCTCAAACGGTATTTTTCCGTCGCGGGTTCGGTAACGTTTAACAACGTAGTCCCTGTTCATGATTTTATCCCTGAAAACCCTTCTTGTCTTTTATAAAAGACAAAAACTTACGCGATCATCAGCTCCAGCTTTTCGCGCAACTCCCCTTCCAGCGGCAACGCTTTCTGGGTTTTGAGATCGATACAGACAAAGGTGATCAGCGCATCGGCCACAATCTGCCCTTCTGGCTCCAGCGTAACGACCTGGCTCAATACACCACTTTTGCCATTCAGTTGTTGAACCTCACTGGTCACGGTGAGCACATCTCCCAGCACAGCCGGGCGGCGGTAGTTAATGTTGATATTGACGACCACAAACGCGATGTTGTGTGCGGTTAGCCACTGGAAGCTTTCGCTGTTCTCCAGGCCGTCCCAGCGCGCCTCTTCAAGAAATTCAAGGTAGCGGGCGTTATTGACGTGCTGGTAAACATCGAGGTGATAACCACGGACTTTGATTTGTGTCTGCATAGCGCAATAGCCTTTCGTTGTTATAGGTTCAGAGGTCATAACTGGTATGACCTCTTTATCCTGGCAAATTTTTGCCGCAGTGCAAGTGATTACGCGATTACAGCGTCAGGTGTGCGAGATTGCGCTCAACCAGCGCGCTGCCCATACCCGGCACCTGCTTGAGATCGTCAAGGGTTTTGAAAGGACCATACTCTTCACGATAGCTGACGATGGCCTGCGCTTTTTTGAGGCCCACGCCATTCATTACGCGGGCAAGATCGTCCGCAGAGGCAGTATTAATACTGACCCGCGTACCCTCGTCCTCAATGGCTTTCGTGCTGGCCGTCGCGTTGACTTTAACCTGACCTTGTGACGTTGCATCGGCCTGAGTTTGTGCAGCCTGGGCTTTAGACGAGGGTGACGCCGCCAGCGCGCCCGCACTCATCCCGGAAGTGGCAATAGCCAGTGTAATTAACAGTGCTTTGATTCCACATTTCATGCTGTTTTCTCCTTGTTTGTTGACAGCCATGCCACGATAGCCGCACGGAAAAACAGGGACAAACAGCAGATTGCAGAAATGGAAAAGGCCGCGAAAGCGGCCTTTAGTTTTTGCAGAACGTTACGAAAATCTGCGAGCAGACACGTAATTATTGCTCCTGAGTGACCACATCACCCAGCTTGATTTTGGCTTCTTTACGCAGGTTGCTCATCAACGCTTCGAAAGCAATCTGGGCATTGTTCTGGGTAATTCCCTGAACCATGGCCTTCTTCTGCGCGTCTGGCAGCGTGCCGGCTTTCACTTCATCCAGCGCCAGAACCACCACGTTACCCTGCATATCGGTCGTGGTGCCAAAGACAGGTTTGTCTTTCGCCGGCAGGCTCAGACCAAACGCCGCCTGGCTGACAGGATCCTGACCGGTACGGCTCAGCGTTTTTGCTTCGCCAAAGCTCAGGCCAGCCGCTTTCAGCGCATCGTTCTTACCGGCTTTCAGGTCGGCCAGAATTTTCTCTGCATCCAGTTTTGCCTGCTGTGCCGCTTTGTTGTGTTTCACCAGCGCCACCACCTGATCTTTCACTTCCGCCAGGGGCTTCACTGCCTCGGCTTTGTGCTCGCTGACGCGCAGTACGAACGCACGATCACCGTCAACGGTAATAATGTCTGAGTTGCTGCCCGGCGTACCATTCTCACCGACCAGACCACCATTGAAAATGGCATCTGAAACCGGTTTGAAGTTCAGTTCTTCCGGCAGGTTTTCGTGGCTGAACCAGCCCGTCTCAACCGCTTTCACGCCAGCAGCCTGCTCAGCGCCCGCCAGTGATTCGTTGTCGTTGCTTGCGGCATCGCTCACTTTCTGTTGCAGAGCATAGAAGGCATCCAGCGCTTTCTCCTGCTTCACTTTCGCAGCGATATCATCACGAACGTCAGCCAGCGGCTTGGTTTTCGCCGCCACAACATCGTCCAGACGCGCCACCAGGAAGCCGACGGAGGATTTGATTACACCAGACAGTTGGCCTTTCTCTTTCAGGCCTGCATTTTTCAGCTCATCCGGGGTAGTTGACTCTTCCAGCCAGCCCATATCACCGCCGTTTTTGGCAGAAATAATGTCGGTGGATTTTGCTTTCGCTAAGGTGGCGAAATCAGCGCCTTTGTTCAGCTCGTCCAGCACGGCTTTCGCTTCTGCTTCCGTTTTGGTCTGGATCACGCTGTAACGGTTACGCTGCGGCTGAGTGAACTGATCCTGATGCTGGTCGTAATAAGACTGGATCTCGGCGTCAGTCGCATTTTCCTGCATCGCCGCTGCATCCAGCTTGATATAGCTTACGCGGAACTGTTCCGGAGAGATGAAGTTGTTCTTGTTTTGCTCGTAGTAAGCATTAACTTCAGCGTCGCTAACCTGCTGTTTCGCTGCCAGTGCGTTGACATCAATCGTCGCTTCACGCACCACGCGTTGCTGCGCCACCAGTGCCGCCAGCTCTTCAGTTTCACCTTTCAGCATGAAATCGGTGCCCACCACCGCGTTGATCAGCTGTTGCGTGGTCAACTGGTTACGCAGTGCCTGAGCGTACTGGTCAGCCGTCATACCCATCTGGTTAACAATGCTGTTGTAACGCGCGTTGTCGAACTTCCCATTAGACTGGAAAGCCTGCGTCGAGAAGATGGCTTTTTTAACCTGCTCATCGCTGATGCCCAGACCCAGGCTTTTCGCGTACTGATCCAGCAGCGCCTCGTCAATAAGGCGGTTTAGCGTCTGCTGACGCAGGTTTTTCATATAGCCTTCGTTGGCTGCAAGTTCAGAGTATTGGTCGCCCAGCTGTTGCTGCATGCGGTTACGTTCACCAGCAAAAGCGTTCTCGAACTGCCCACGGCTAATTTCCTGGCCATTCACTTTTGCGGCGTAGTTCGCGCCACCGCCGATGAGGTAACTACTCACACCGGTCAATATGAACGACACGATAATGATACCGAAAATAATCTTGAGCACGAGACTGTTAGCAGCCGTGCGTAAGCTGTCCATCATGGTGTAACAACACTCCGCTGTAGGTGACTGGTTACCTGACGCTGACGGAAAATCCTGACCGTCGCGCGTAAAGGCGTATTGTGACAAGAAAACAGGGCAATTGTCAGCCCACAACTCGCATAAACTCGCACAAATCAGGTCTGGACAAACAAAAAAGGCACATCAAACGATGCGCCCTTGTACTTTTCAGCTTCCCTGGAGCGGGAAAGCAATCAGTTTACTGCGTCTTTCAGCGCTTTACCTGCACGGAAACCCGGCACTTTAGCGGCAGCAATGGTGATCTCTTTGCCGGTCTGAGGGTTGCGGCCAGTACGGGCTGCACGCTCTTTAACCGCAAAAGTACCGAAGCCTACCAGTGCAACGTCGTCCCCAGCTTGCAGAGATTCAGTAACAGAAGCAATTAAAGCATCTAAAGCACGTCCAGCTGCCGCTTTAGAAATATCAGCACCCGCAGCAATTTTGTCAATCAGTTGAGATTTATTCACTGTTCTCTTCCTCTCTTTATAATTTATATCGCACCTGAATCCTTCACAGCGCGACCGCGCAGCAGTTATATCAGTCCTGCTATGACCTTACAACACCCGTTGTTGATGGCTAACCCAATCAGCAATCTAAATTAGCTATACAAAAAAAGGCTGGCAAGTACGAAATGACTTACCAGCCTTGTTTTTATTGGCGCTCTTTGCGCGAGGTCACTATTTTGCAGTTACAACCTGCATTCCGGACGGTTCATTTTGCAGTGCGAGAGTCAGAACTTCCTCAATGCGTTTCACCGGATGGATCTGCAAATCGGCAATAACGTTGTCCGGAATCTCTTCCAGATCGCGTTTATTCTCGTAAGGGATCAATACGGTTTTGATCCCACCGCGGTGTGCCGCCAGCAGTTTTTCTTTTAACCCGCCGATAGGCAGTACCTGACCACGCAGCGTAATTTCACCGGTCATGGCCACATCAGCACGAACCGGATTACCTGTCAGGCAGGAAACCAGCGCAGTACACATGGCAATACCCGCGCTTGGGCCATCTTTCGGCGTCGCCCCTTCCGGAACGTGAACGTGAATGTCGCGTTTTTCGTAGAAATCAGGGTTGATACCCAGTTTTTCCGCACGCGCGCGCACCACGGTCAGCGCCGCCTGGATGGACTCCTGCATCACTTCACCCAGCGAACCGGTGTAGGTCAGCTTGCCTTTGCCCGGAACACAGGCGGTTTCGATGGTCAGCAGATCGCCGCCCACTTCCGTCCATGCCAGACCGGTCACCTGACCAACACGGTTTTCGTTGTCTGCGCGACCGTAGTCGAAGCGTTGAACGCCCAGGTACGCATGCAGATTGTCGCCGTTAATCACGATGTGCTTCAGGCTCTTATCCAGCAGCAGCTGTTTCACTGCCTTACGGCACAGCTTAGAGATCTCACGTTCGAGGCTACGCACACCCGCTTCACGGGTGTAGTAACGAATAATGCCGACAATGGCGCTGTCCTCAACGGTCAGCTCGTTGGCTTTAAGCGCGTTACGCTCAATCTGCTTCGGCAGCAGGTGCTGTTTGGCAATGTTCAGCTTCTCGTCTTCGGTATAACCGGACAGACGGATCACTTCCATACGGTCCAGCAGCGGTGCCGGAATGTTCATGGAGTTCGACGTCGCCACGAACATCACATCGCTCAGGTCGTAATCCACTTCCAGGTAGTGATCGCTAAACGCCACGTTCTGCTCTGGATCAAGCACTTCCAGCAGCGCCGACGCCGGATCGCCACGCATGTCCGAAGACATTTTGTCGATCTCATCGAGCAGGAACAGCGGGTTTTTGACGCCCACTTTCGCCATTTTCTGGATAAGCTTGCCCGGCATGGAACCGATGTAGGTACGGCGGTGACCGCGGATTTCCGCTTCATCACGCACGCCGCCCAGCGCCATACGGATGTACTTACGCCCTGTCGCTTTGGCGATGGACTGGCCCAGAGAGGTTTTACCCACCCCTGGAGGCCCTACCAGGCACAGGATTGGGCCTTTGATTTTGTTCACACGGCTCTGTACCGCGAGGTACTCAAGAATGCGGTCTTTCACACGTTCCAGGCCGTAGTGGTCGGTATCCAGGATCTCCTGGGCCTGACGCAGGTCTTTTTTGACCTTGCTGCGGGCATTCCACGGAACCTGCACCATCCACTCAATGTAGCCGCGTACAACGGTCGCTTCCGCCGACATCGGAGACATCATTTTCAGCTTCTGCAACTCAGCTTCAGCTTTCTCTTTCGCCTCTTTCGGCATCTTCGCCGCGTCGATCTTACGCTTCAGCGCTTCGTTTTCATCCGGCGCATCGTCCATCTCGCCGAGCTCTTTCTGAATGGCTTTCATTTGCTCGTTCAGATAGTACTCACGCTGCGATTTTTCCATCTGCTTTTTGACGCGGTTGCGAATGCGCTTCTCAACCTGGAGCAGATCGATCTCAGACTCCATCATCGCCATCAGGTATTCCAGACGTTCGTTAACGTCGGACATTTCCAGCACGGACTGTTTGTCAGCCAGCTTCAGCGGCATATGCGCAGCGATGGTATCCGCCAGACGTGCAGGATCGTCGATGCTGTTCAGCGACGTCAGCACTTCAGGTGGGATTTTCTTATTCAGCTTGATGTAGCCTTCGAACTGGCTGATCGCGGTGCGTACCAGCACTTCCTGCTCGCGCTCATCAAGTTCCGGTGAATCAAGGTACTCTGCCTTCGCAGAGAAGTGCTCGCCATCGTCTGACAGAGTGGTAATACGCGCACGCTGTAAGCCTTCCACCAGCACCTTCACGGTGCCGTCTGGCAGCTTCAGCATCTGCAAAATAGAGGCCACGGTCCCGACGGTGAAAAGATCGTTTACACCCGGCTCATCCGTTGATGCTTCTTTCTGCGCGACCAACATGATTTTTTTATCATGATCCATGGCGGCTTCGAGGCAACGGATAGATTTTTCCCGCCCTACAAATAAGGGTATGACCATGTGCGGATAAACCACCACATCGCGCAACGGCAATACGGGGATTTCAATGCGTTCAGAACGCTCAGGATTCATAGAGCTCTCTCTTAGTTTAGTGTCCGCCAGGTAAACTGGTCATGTAACTGTGCTTCACACAACCATTAACATGTAATCCAGTATATGGGGATGTTTCCCATACATTCAACGCCATGAATACGGAAAAAGTAAAGGGGAGATAAAATCCCCCCTTTTTGATTAACTGATTGTATGAAATGGTGAATTATTCGCCAGATGCCTGCTGCGCTTCCGGTTTACCGTAAATCAGTAACGGCTTGGTCTGGCCACCAATGACGGACTCGTCGATCACGACTTTTTCGACGTCTTCCATAGAAGGAAGATCGTACATCGTGTCGAGCAATGCTGCTTCCACGATAGAACGCAGGCCACGGGCACCGGTTTTACGCGCCATCGCTTTCTTGGCAATCGCGTCCAACGCTTCGTCACGGAATTCCAGCTCAACGCCTTCAAGATTAAACAGCGCCTGATACTGCTTGGTCAGCGCGTTTTTCGGCTCTTTCAGGATCTGAATCAACGCGTCTTCGCTCAGTTCGTTCAGGGTCGCCACAACCGGCAGACGGCCGATAAATTCCGGAATCAAACCGAATTTGATCAGATCTTCCGGCTCAACCTGCGCCAGCAGCTGGCCTTCGTTTGGTTTTTCAGACGTGGCTTTCACCGTTGCGCCAAAACCAATGCCGGAGCCGGTTTCCACACGGTGAGAGATCACTTTATCCAGGCCTGCAAACGCACCACCACAGATAAACAGGATCTTAGAGGTATCAACCTGCAAGAATTCCTGCTGCGGATGTTTACGCCCACCCTGCGGTGGAACAGCCGCAACCGTACCTTCAATCAGCTTCAGGAGCGCCTGCTGCACGCCCTCGCCCGAGACGTCACGGGTGATGGACGGGTTGTCTGATTTACGAGAGATTTTGTCGATCTCATCGATATAGACGATCCCGCGCTGGGCTTTCTGTACGTCGTAATCGCACTTCTGGAGCAGCTTCTGGATAATATTTTCAACGTCTTCACCCACATAACCGGCTTCGGTCAGGGTGGTGGCATCCGCCATAGTGAACGGAACATCCAGCAGGCGCGCCAGCGTTTCTGCCAGCAGGGTTTTACCGGAACCGGTAGGCCCGATCAGCAAAATGTTACTTTTGCCCAGTTCTACGCCATTGCTGGTATCGCCGTTACGCAGACGTTTGTAGTGGTTGTATACCGCCACCGCCAGCACTTTTTTCGCCTGCTCCTGACCAATAACATAGTCGTCCAGGTGGTGGCGAATCTCGTGTGGCGTTGGTAACGCGCTGCGCTCACGGTGCGGCGCGACTTCTTTAATCTCTTCGCGAATGATGTCGTTACATAAATCGACGCATTCGTCGCAGATATACACGGACGGCCCGGCAATCAGTTTACGCACTTCATGCTGGCTTTTGCCGCAAAAAGAGCAGTACAGCAGTTTGCCCGAACCATCTTTGCGTTTATCTGTCATGAGTCCAAACCTCTTTTTAAGTTCTATGTGCCGCACATGACGACGCAAATGCCATTCTCAGACGCAAGCTGCTTACAGGCAACGTGCCGCCCTACCTTAGTATAGCGGCACACTCGCGTCGCGGGCATCAATTACGATGGGTCAAAATGGAGTCGACTAAGCCGTACTCAACTGCCTCTGGCGCAGAGAGGAAGCGATCGCGCTCGGTATCGCGCTCGATCTGCTCGAGAGGTTGACCCGTATGCTGCGCCATAAGTTCATTCATGCGCGCTTTTACTTTCAGAATTTCTCGGGCGTGGATTTCAATATCCGTCGCCTGGCCCTGGTAACCACCCAGCGGCTGGTGAATCATCACGCGGGAATTAGGCAGGCAGAAACGCTTACCTTTCGCCCCTGCGGTTAACAGGAAAGCCCCCATGGACGCCGCCTGCCCCATACAGATGGTGCTGACATCCGGCTTGATGAATTGCATGGTGTCATAAATAGACATGCCCGCCGTAATAACACCGCCCGGCGAGTTGATATACAGGTAAATGTCTTTTTCCGGGTTTTCCGCTTCCAGGAACAGCATCTGCGCCACGATCAGGTTAGCCATATGGTCTTCCACCTGGCCGGTCAGAAAGATAACGCGTTCCTTGAGCAGACGGGAATAGATATCGAAAGAACGCTCACCGCGTGAGGTCTGTTCAATAACCATTGGCACCAGCGCCATATGGGGTGCAAAGTTATCTCGTTCGCCACTGTATGACATTTCCGTCTCCTGGTTCAAAATTGAAAACACCTGCTGTACTGATTGTAACCTTATGGACGGATTATCAGCCAGTCTCAATCATCGTGATTACATACTAATGGGGGTCGCCATGCCCTATTTCAAGCATAACAACGTTTTGTTGTAACGCTAACACTGAAAGGGCGTTTTAGCACCCTTCCAGGACTAAAGCTGTGATAAAAAAAACCCGTCGCCGGAGGGCAACGGGTTTTTTGTTCAAACTTTAAACCGTTGGGGCGAAATTACGCCTGCTGGTTCATCAGTTCGGTGAAAGAGGTCTCTTTTTCGGTCACTTTCGCTTTCGCCAGTACCGCTTCAACAGCCTGCTCTTCCAGTGCGACGTTGCGCATGTTGTCCATCAGCTCTTTGTTCTTACCGTAGAACTCGATCACTTCTGATGGATCTTCGTATGCAGAAGCCATCTCTTCGATCAGGCCTTTCACACGCTCTTCGTCAGCTTTCAGCTCGTGGGTACGAATCACTTCGCCCAGCAGCAGGCCAACAACAACGCGACGTTTCGCTTGCTCTTCGAACAGCTCGCGTGGCAGTTCCATCGCTTGCTGCTGGTTGCCACCGAAGCGCTGTGCAGCCTGACGGCGCAGAACGTCGATTTCGCTGTCGATCAGGGCAGCAGGAACGTCGATGTCGTTCGCTTTCACCAGACCTTCAATCGCCTGAGACTTCACGCGGTTACGTACAGCGCCGTTCAGCTCGCGCTCCATGTTTTTACGCACTTCGGTACGCAGGCCCGCAACAGAACCATCTTCCACGCCGAAACGCTTGATGAATTCTTCAGTCAGTTCTGGCAGTTCGCGCTCTTCCACTTTCTTCAGGTTGATAACGAACTTCGCTGCTTTACCTTTCAGGTTTTCAGCGTGGTATTCTTCAGGGAAGGTCACGTCGATGGTGAACTCTTCGCCCGCTTTGTGGCCTTTGATACCGTCTTCGAAGCCTGGGATCATACGACCCTGGCCCATCGCCAGTACGAAATCAGACGCTTTACCGCCTTCGAACTCTTCGCCGTCTACAGAACCGGTGAAGTCGATGGTTACGCGGTCTTCTGCGTCAACAGCGCCTTCTTTCTCTTTCCAGTTCGCCTGCTGCTTACGCAGGGTATCCAGCATGCCGTCAACGTCTTCGTCGGTCACGGAAACGATCGGTTTTTCAACTTCGATAGATTCCAGACCTTTCAGCTCAACTTCCGGGTACACTTCGAACTCTACGGAGTAGGTGAAGTCTTCGCCCTGCTTGTATTCGCCTGGAACGTAGTTCGGCGCACCGGCTGGATTGATTTTTTCTTTGATGATCGCGTCGATAAAGTTGCGGCTCATCAGTTCACCCAGCACATCCTGACGCACGGAAGCGCCATAACGCTGAGCAACAACATTCATTGGTACTTTGCCCTTGCGGAAGCCGTCAATACGTACTTTTTTTGCTACGTTGACCAGCTCGCTTTTCACAGCAGTTTCGATGCTGTCAGCAGCGATAGTAATCGTTACACGGCGGCCAAGGCCTTGAGTGGTTTCAACTGAAACTTGCATCTTGTTACCTCAAAAAAATCACAGTGCTCGGTCAACTCTGAATCTGTCTGTTATACCGGGATGCTCTCTTATGTGCAGATTCACATTCCCTGTCGCCAGAATCATCCCGAAGACATTCAATAAGACGCGGCATTATAGCGGCATCACTTAGGTGAGTCGAGAACGGTTGGAGCATGTTGCTGCGGCTTTTTTCACACTTTAAGGCTATTTTTAGCCTTAAAAACGCGCCATCCGCTCAAAACTCAGACAAAACAAAACGGCCCGAAGGCCGTCTTGACGAAATCTGTAAGCAACATACTGGAAAAACTCCGGCGGTTGCAAATCCGATTTATCAGGCGATGGTGCCTGCACCCCGACAAGGCGGTGATGCGAATACCGTATCCTGTAGCCCTTCCCATTCCTTAATGGTGTAGGTATGCAGCGCCAGCGCATGTACGGTTGTGGAGAGTTCTTCCGTCAAGGTGCTGTAGATCAAGCGGTGTCGGTTCAGGAAACGTTCTCCCGTGAAGCGATCGCTGACCAGAACCACTTTAAAGTGGCTTTCAGAACCTGCCGGCACGTTATGACGATAGCTTTCGTCGACAACTTCGAGAAACACAGGGTTGAACGCTGCCCTTAATTTTTCTTCTATCTGTTCACGTATCATCATGAAATCACTCCTCCGACAACGCTAAGATGTCACCCATCCCTTTAAATATTAGCCGCTTTTACCGGTTCCATTACACCTTGACAACAAATATTTAGCTTTCGTCTGATTTTCTCACCCAAACGAATGAAGTTCACTATGTGGTTCATACGTTTTGTCACTTACAGGCAGAGAAAAGCGCAAAGGTGGTCAGTTTTCGGACAAGGCGATGAATTTACATGCGTTGACCACTTCCCCTGGCCGTTAGCGATGTTATGATGGCGGCAATTTTTCTCTCTTTGCTTACGATTCGTTGAGAACCCGAAAATGTTAAAAAAACTCTTCTTTCCGTTGGTAGCACTCTTTATGCTCGCCGGCTGCGCGACTCCGCCGACGACCATTGACGTTTCACCAAAAATTACCCTGCCTCAGCAGGATCCAAGCCTGATGGGCGTTACGGTCAGCATTAATGGCGCCGATCAGCGTCAGGACCAGGCGCTGGCGAAAGTGACTCGCGACAACCAACAGGTCACGCTAACCGCCTCCCGCGACCTGCGCTTCCTGTTGCAGGAAGTGCTGGAGAAACAGATGACCTCCCGCGGCTACATGATTGGCCCAAGCGGCGCGGTTGATCTGCAAATCATCGTGAACAACCTGTACGCTGACGTCTCCCAGGGTAACGTTCGCTACAACATTGCGACTAAAGCCGATATCGCCATCATCGCTACCGCGAAGAACGGCAACAAAATGAACAAAAACTACCGTGCGAGCTATTCCGTTGAAGGCGCATTCCAGGCCTCCAACAAAAATATCGCTGACGCGGTTAACAGCGTGCTGACTGACACCATTGCCGACATGGCACAGGACACCAGCATTCACGACTTCATCAAGCAGAACGCCCGTTAATCCTGCTGACTGACCCGGTGCTTCACCGGGTCAGTTCATAAGAACATGTCCAGTCACTACTTACGCATTTTCCAGCAACCGAAATCAGCTATTCTGCTGCTCCTTGGTTTCGCCTCAGGTTTGCCCCTTGCGCTCACCTCCGGCACGTTACAGGCGTGGATGACGGTTGAGAACATCGATCTTAAAACCATTGGTTTCTTCTCGCTCGTCGGCCAGGCTTACGTCTTTAAGTTCCTGTGGTCGCCGGTGATGGATCGCTATACCCCACCGTTCCTCGGGCGCCGTCGCGGCTGGTTAGTGATGACGCAGGTGCTGCTGTTGCTGGCCATTGCCGCAATGGGTTTCCTTGAGCCGTCAACACAGCTGCGCTGGATGGCCGCGCTTGCGGTGGTCGTCGCCTTCTGCTCCGCTTCGCAGGACATTGTTTTTGACGCCTGGAAGACGGACGTCCTGCCAGCGGAAGAGCGTGGCGCCGGTGCGGCAATCAGCGTGCTTGGCTACCGCCTGGGTATGCTGGTTTCCGGCGGGCTGGCCCTCTGGCTTGCCGACCGCTATCTCGGCTGGCAGGGAATGTACTGGCTGATGGCCGCTCTGCTGATCCCCTGCATTTTTGCCACGCTATTCGCGCCTGAACCGAGCGATGTGATTCCGGTTCCCCGCTCGCTGGAGCAGGCCGTCGCCGCACCGCTCCGCGACTTCTTTGGTCGCAATAATGCCTGGCTGATCCTGCTGCTGATTGTCCTTTATAAGCTCGGCGACGCTTTCGCCATGAGTCTGACCACCACCTTCCTGATCCGCGGCGTCGGGTTTGATGCGGGCGAGGTCGGCGTGGTGAACAAAACCCTGGGGCTGTTTGCCACGATCGTCGGCGCGCTGTACGGCGGCGTATTGATGCAGCGTCTGTCGCTGTTCCGTGCTCTGCTGATCTTCGGCATCCTTCAGGGCGCTTCGAATGCCGGTTACTGGCTGCTGTCGATCACCGACAAGCATATGATCAGCATGGCGACGGCGGTATTCTTTGAAAATCTGTGCGGAGGTATGGGCACTGCGGCATTTGTCGCCCTGCTGATGACGCTGTGCAATAAGTCATTTTCCGCCACCCAGTTTGCCCTGCTCTCTGCCCTCTCAGCCGTCGGGCGCGTGTACGTAGGTCCCGTCGCGGGCTGGTTTGTTGAAGCCCACGGCTGGCCGACATTTTATCTCTTCTCTGTGGTGGCGGCTGTGCCGGGGATTTTATTGTTGCTGGTCTGTCGCCAGACGCTGGAATATACCCAGCGGACGGAACACTTCATGCCGCGCACGGAATATCAGGCTGCCTACCGGTTTGCCCTGCGTCTGCTGATGGCAGGTTGTCTTGCGCTGGTAGTGTGGCTCGCGGTTCTCATTATCAATGCGACGACCACCTTGTCGCTTCCTTTTGAAACCCAGCTGCTTGATGCAGGCGTGTTTCTCGCCATCGTGGGTATCCTGACCGGTGGGATGCTGGATTTCATGTCACTGCGGAAAACGCAGATGACATGAAGTAAAAAGCGAAAGGTTATTTCCCGTTGTAATAACGACACGAAATTATAACGGCGAAATAACCGCCATCGGCAAAAAAAAATATTTGTTGTTTTGTGCGGGATAGCATTCGGAAATTATTGGAGCTTATTTCGCTACGCTATTTTCCGTTAAACGATTCAGCATTCGAAAGATTGAATTTTCGTTTTTTAGTTGTCTTTTTATTGATAATTAATTGTTAATTATTTGTGTATTTTCCGCAATGGTTATACCAATTGTCCCTTTTGCGGTATGCTGGGGCACCCTTTCGTTATAACGCCCACTCCGTGCGGCTTCCCCCGGAAAACGCGACATAATTTGCAACACTTGTGACATGTGCGGCAGAACCCGGTAACACCTTCCTGACACAGGGCTAATGATGTTTACAGTAATGTAACCTTCCCGTAAAATGCCCCCACACTTTAAACGCCACCAGACTCCCGTGGAATTGAGGTCGTTAAATGAGACTCAGGAAATACAATAAAAGTTTGGGATGGTTGTCATTATTCGCAGGCACTGTATTACTCAGTGGCTGCGATTCTGCACTACTAGACCCCAAAGGACAGATTGGACTGGAACAACGTTCATTGATACTGACGGCTTTTGGCCTGATGTTGATTGTGGTTATTCCTGCCATCTTGATGGCTGTTGGTTTCGCCTGGAAGTATCGTGCGAGCAATAAAGATGCGAAGTATAGCCCTAACTGGTCACACTCCAATAAAGTGGAAGCTGTGGTCTGGACGGTACCTATTCTGATCATCCTGTTCCTTGCTGTACTGACCTGGAAAACCACTCACGCACTTGAGCCGAGCAAACCGCTGGTTCACGATGAAAAACCTATTACCATTGAAGTGGTCTCCATGGACTGGAAATGGTTCTTCATCTATCCAGAACAGGGCATTGCTACCGTGAATGAAATCGCCTTCCCGGCGAACACTCCGGTTCAGTTCAAAGTGACCTCCAACTCCGTAATGAACTCCTTCTTCATCCCACGTCTGGGTAGCCAGATTTACGCGATGGCCGGTATGCAGACTAACCTGCACCTGATCGCGAATGAAGCAGGCACCTACGACGGTATCTCCGCCAGCTATAGTGGCCCGGGCTTCTCGGGTATGAAGTTCAAAGCTATCGCTACGCCAGACCGCGCGACTTTCGACCAGTGGGTTGCAAAAGCGAAGCAGTCTACCAACACCATGTCTGACATGGCGGCGTTCGAAAAAGTGGCTGCACCTAGCGAATACAACAAGGTGGAGTACTTCTCTAACGTGAAACCGAATCTGTTCAAAGATGTTATTGGCAAATTTATGGATCACGGCATGAGCATGGACATGACCCAGCCTGAAGGCGAGCACAACACGCACCAGGGTATGGAAGGCATGGACATGAGCCACGCGGAAACCGCTCACTAAGGGGCCGAGGAAGAAAATGTTCGGAAAATTGACACTGGATGCAGTGCCCTACCATGAACCGATTATTATGGTTACGGTGGCTGCAATTATCATTGGTGGCGCGGCCTTAGTTGGCCTGATCACTTACTTCGGTAAGTGGAGCTACCTGTGGAATGAGTGGCTGACTTCGGTTGACCACAAAAAACTCGGTATCATGTACTGCATCGTCGGTATCGTCATGTTAATTCGTGGCTTTGCGGATGCAATCATGATGCGTAGCCAGCAGGCGCTTGCGTCTGCGGGCGAAGCCGGCTTCCTGCCACCGCACCACTACGATCAGATCTTTACCGCCCACGGCGTTATCATGATCTTCTTCGTGGCGATGCCGCTGGTAATCGGTCTGATGAACGTGGTCGTTCCGCTGCAAATCGGCGCGCGCGACGTTGCGTTCCCGTTCCTGAACAACCTGAGCTTCTGGTTCACGGTTGTCGGCGTTATCCTGGTTAACCTGTCACTGGGTGTGGGCGAATTTGCTCAGACCGGCTGGCTGGCCTACCCGCCGCTGTCGGGAATTGAATACAGTCCGGGCGTGGGCGTTGACTACTGGATTTGGGCGCTTCAGCTCTCCGGTGTCGGTACCACTCTGACCGGTATTAACTTCTTCGTGACCATCCTGAAGATGCGTGCACCAGGTATGACGATGTTCAAGATGCCAGTATTTACCTGGGCATCTCTGTGCGCCAACGTCCTGATTATCGCGTCGTTCCCAATTCTGACCGTCACCATCGCGCTGCTGACCCTGGATCGCTATCTGGGTACCCATTTCTTCACGAATGATATGGGTGGCAACATGATGATGTACATCAACCTGATTTGGGCCTGGGGTCACCCGGAAGTGTACATCCTGGTTCTGCCGGTGTTCGGTGTGTTCTCCGAAATCGCGGCAACCTTCTCGCGTAAACGTCTGTTTGGTTACACCTCTCTGGTGTGGGCAACCGTATGTATTACCGTTCTGTCGTTCATTGTCTGGCTGCACCACTTCTTCACCATGGGTGCGGGTGCCAACGTAAACGCCTTCTTCGGTATTACCACCATGATTATCGCGATCCCGACCGGGGTTAAGATCTTCAACTGGCTGTTCACCATGTACCAGGGTCGTATCGTGTTCCACTCAGCCATGCTGTGGACCATCGGCTTCATCGTGACCTTCTCCGTAGGTGGGATGACCGGGGTACTGCTGGCGGTACCTGGTGCTGACTTCGTTCTGCACAACAGTCTGTTCCTGATTGCGCACTTCCATAACGTTATCATCGGTGGCGTGGTCTTCGGCTGCTTCGCTGGCGTAACCTACTGGTGGCCAAAAGCGTTCGGCTTCACGCTGAACGAGAAATGGGGTAAACGCGCGTTCTGGTTCTGGATCATTGGCTTCTTCGTAGCATTTATGCCGCTGTACGTGCTGGGCTTCATGGGTATGACCCGTCGTCTGAGCCAGCAGATCGATCCGCAGTTCCACCCAATGCTGATGATTGCAGCGGGCGGCGCAGCGCTGATTGCCTGCGGTATTCTGTGCCAGCTGATTCAGTACTACGTGTCTATCCGTGACCGTAACCTGAACCGCGACCTGACCGGTGACCCGTGGGGTGGCCGTACGCTGGAGTGGTCTACCTCTTCTCCACCTCCGTTCTATAACTTTGCCGTAGTGCCACACATTCATGAGCGTGACGCATTCTGGGAAATGAAAGAAAAAGGTGAAGCGTACAAGCAACCTGAACATTACGAAGAGATCCATATGCCGAAAAACAGCGGTGCGGGCATCGTCATTGCCGCCTTCGCAACGGTATTTGGTTTCGCAATGATCTGGCACATCTGGTGGATGGCGATTGTTGGCTTCGCTGGCATCGTAATCAGCTGGATTGTGAAGAGCTTTGACGAGGACGTGGACTACTACGTACCAGTCCGTGAAGTTGAAAAGCTGGAAAACCAGCATTTTGACGAGATTTCTAAAGCGGGGCTGAAAAATGGCAACTGATACTCTGGCGCACTCGACTGCCCACGCGCATGAACATGCGCACCATGATACAGGACCGACGAAAGTCTTCGGTTTCTGGATCTACCTGATGAGCGACTGCATCCTGTTCTGCTGTCTGTTCGCAACCTATGCCGTTCTGGTGAACGGCACAGCGGGCGGCCCGACCGGTAAGGACATCTTTGAGCTGCCGTTCGTACTGGTTGAAACCGCACTGCTGTTATTCAGCTCCATCACCTACGGCATGGCGGCTATCGCCATGTACAAAAACAACAAGAGCCAGGTTGTCTCCTGGCTGGCGTTGACCTGGCTGTTTGGTGCTGGCTTTATCGGGATGGAAATCTATGAATTCCATCACCTGATCATGGAAGGTTTCGGCCCGGATCGTAGCGGCTTCCTGTCAGCGTTCTTCGCGCTGGTCGGCACCCACGGTCTGCACGTGACCTCGGGTCTGATCTGGATGGCGGTATTGATGTTCCAGATCTCCCGTCGCGGCCTGACCAGTACTAACCGTACCCGTATTATGTGCCTGAGCCTGTTCTGGCACTTCCTGGACGTGGTATGGATCTGTGTGTTCTCTGTTGTCTATCTGATGGGGGCGATGTAATGAGTCATTCTAACGATCATGGCGCTTCCCACGGCAGCGTAAAAACCTACATGACAGGTTTCATCCTGTCGATCATTCTGACGGTGATCCCGTTCTGGATGGTGATGAACGGTTCTGCATCTAAGCCGGTTATCCTGGGCGCAATCCTGGTGACCGCGGTGATTCAGATTCTGGTGCATCTGGTTTGCTTCCTGCACATGAACACCAAGTCCGATGAAGGCTGGAACATGACGGCCTTTATCTTTACCGTGATTATCATCGCTATCCTGGTAGTCGGTTCCATCTGGATTATGTGGAACCTTAACTACAACATGATGGTTCACTAAGAGCGGCGAGTATGTTTAAGCAATACCTGCAAGTCACGAAACCAGGCATCATCTTTGGCAACCTGATCTCCGTAATCGGAGGGTTCCTGCTGGCCTCTAAAGGCAGCATTGATTACACCCTCTTTATTTACACGCTGGTCGGTGTGTCACTGGTGGTTGCGTCCGGTTGTGTATTTAACAACTACATCGACATGGATATCGACAAGAAGATGGAAAGGACCAAAAATCGGGTGCTGGTTAAAGGCCTGATTGCCCCTTCCGTCTCGCTGGTGTACGCCACCTTGCTGGGTATTGCTGGCTTTATGCTGCTGTGGTTTGGTGCTAACCCGCTGGCCTGCTGGCTGGGGGTGATGGGGTTCGTGGTGTATGTAGGCGTCTACAGCCTGTATATGAAACGTCACTCCGTCTACGGCACGCTGATTGGTTCTCTCTCCGGCGCTGCGCCGCCGGTGATTGGCTACTGCGCCGTCACGAACGAGTTCGACAGCGGTGCGCT
This sequence comes from Enterobacter sp. MGH119, assembly GCF_001037675.1. Taxonomy (NCBI): domain Bacteria; kingdom Pseudomonadati; phylum Pseudomonadota; class Gammaproteobacteria; order Enterobacterales; family Enterobacteriaceae; genus Enterobacter; species Enterobacter sp. MGH119. Next base: position 2,207,567 of record NZ_KQ089929.1, read on the forward strand.
GATCCTGCTGGCTATCTTTAGCCTGTGGCAGATGCCGCACTCCTACGCCATCGCGATTTTCCGCTTTAAGGATTATCAGGCGGCGAACATTCCGGTTCTGCCGGTCGTGAAAGGCATTTCGGTTGCCAAGAACCACATCACGCTCTACATCATCGCTTTTGCCGTGGCAACGCTGATGCTCTCTCTGGGCGGTTACGCCGGATATAAATATCTGGTGGTAGCAGCTGCGGTGAGCGTCTGGTGGCTCGGCATGGCTCTGCGCGGTTACAAAGTGGAAGATGACAAGGTCTGGGCACGCAAGCTGTTTGTGTTCTCGATTGTCGCCATCACCTCCCTGTCCGTGATGATGTCCGTAGACTTCATGGTGCCTGATTCACAAAACCTGCTGACTTACGTCTGGTAAGCTATAGCAAGGACATAAAGGGGTGCTTCGGCACCCCTTTTTTATTCATGAAATCTATTAGTAACGTATGTAATATTTGTTAAATAACCGATTATTTACCCCGCCCCTTCCCCGCACTACACTATGGCCTGCTTTTGAACTGAGGTGGTAATGAACGATTATAAAATGACGCCAGGCGAACTGCGTGCGACCTGGGGTTTAGGGACTGTTTTCTCGCTGCGGATGCTTGGCATGTTTATGGTCCTGCCCGTTCTGACCACATATGGCATGGCGTTACAGGGTGCCAGCGAAGCGCTGATCGGTCTGGCGATCGGTATCTACGGCCTGGCGCAGGCAATATTCCAGATCCCCTTTGGCTTGCTCTCCGACCGAGTGGGTCGCAAACCGCTGATTGTCGGCGGGCTGCTGGTGTTTGTGCTCGGCAGCATCATCGCCGCCCTCTCCCACTCCATCTGGGGAATTATTCTTGGGCGCGCCCTGCAAGGTTCCGGGGCGATTGCCGCCGCCGTGATGGCGCTGCTGTCAGACTTAACCCGCGAGCAAAACCGCACCAAAGCCATGGCGTTTATCGGCGTCAGCTTTGGCGTCACGTTTGCCATTGCCATGGTGCTGGGGCCCGTTATCACCCATTCACTCGGCCTGCACGCCCTGTTCTGGATGATTGCGGTGCTGGCGACCATCGGGATCGCACTCACGCTGTGGGTTGTACCTGACAGTAAAAACCACGTCCTCAACCGTGAATCCGGGATGGTCAAAGGCTGCTTCAGCAAAGTCATCGCCGAGCCGCGCCTGCTTAAGCTGAACTTCGGCATTATGTGCCTGCACATTCTGCTGATGTCCACCTTTGTCGCCCTGCCCGGTCAACTGGCCTCAGCAGGTTTTCCGGCGGCAGAGCACTGGAAAATTTATCTGGTCACAATGCTGATCTCGTTTGTCTCCGTTGTGCCCTTCATTATTTACGCCGAAGTGAAGCGCAAAATGAAACGCGTCTTCGTGGGCTGCGTGGCGTTACTGCTGATTGCCGAGATTGTGCTGTGGGGCGCCGGCCCGCATTTCTGGGAGCTGATCGCGGGCGTACAACTGTTCTTCCTGGCCTTTAATCTGATGGAAGCCCTGCTGCCGTCGCTTATCAGCAAAGAGTCTCCGGCAGGATACAAAGGCACCGCGATGGGCATTTACTCCACCAGCCAGTTTCTCGGCGTGGCGATCGGCGGGTCACTCGGCGGCTGGGTGGATGGTCTGTTTGACTCCCAGACCGTTTTCCTCGCCGGTGCGCTGCTGGCGATGCTCTGGCTGTTTGTGGCCAGCACCATGAAAGAGCCGCGTTACGTGAGTAGCCTGCGGGTAGAAATTCCCGATGACGTGGCAATCGGTGACGCGTTACAACAGCGTCTGGAAGCGACAGAGGGCGTGAGCGAAGTGCTGATTGTCCCGGAAGAGCGCAGTGCGTATGTCAAAATTGACAGCAAAGTGACTAACCGCTTTGAGGTAGAGCAGGCGCTGAAGGCCTGAAAAAATGCCCGGTTTAGCCGGGCATGATTGTCTTAATCGCGGAAGTTTTTAAACTGGAATGGCTGACCGAGATCGCCGCCACGCACCAGCGCCATCACGGATTGCAGGTCATCACGGGATTTTCCGGTCACGCGGATCTCTTCCCCCTGGATCTGCGCCTGCACTTTGAGCTTACTGTCTTTGATAAGCTTCACGATTTTCTTCTGCACGGCGCTTTCAATCCCCTGCTTCAGCTTCGCTTCCACAAACCAGGTTTTGCCGCTGTGAACAAAATCTTCCGGCACATCGAGTGAGGTCCCTTCAATGCCGCGCTTGAGCAGCTTGGCGCGCAGGATATCCAGCAACTGGTTGACCTGGAAATCAGACTCGCTCAGGACTTTGATCGTCTTGTTCGCGTCGTTCAGTTCAATGGTCGCCTCAACGCCACGAAAATCGAAACGTGACTCAACCTCACGGACAGCATTTTCTACGCCGTTACGCGCTTCCTGCAAATCAACTTCAGAAACAATATCGAAAGATGGCATCTTTTCTTCTCCCTTCATTTTTGTTGCGTTGCATAATACCCGCAACGAGGCATAACTAGAAGCTTAGCTGATGGCGCTATACTTAGCGTCATAGCACCTGGCGCCGTTGCAGGTGAGGAGGAACGATGAAAGTAACAGTGCTTGGATGCGGAGCCCTTGGCCAACTCTGGCTTACAGCGCTATGCAAACAGGGACACGACGTTCAGGGCTGGCTGCGAATTCCCCAGCCCTATTGCAGTGTGAACGTGATGGGTACAGACGGTTCAATTTTTAATGAGTCTTTAACGGCAAACGATCCGGAATTTCTTGCCACCAGCGATTTGCTGCTGGTCACGCTGAAGGCCTGGCAGGTCTCCGATGCGGTGAAAAGCCTGGCCGCCCAGTTACCTGAAAGCACGCCAATCCTGCTGATTCACAACGGTATGGGTACCATTGAAGAGCTAAAATCTGTCCGGCAACCGCTGCTGATGGGGACAACCACACACGCGGCGCGTCGCGACGGTAACGTCATTATCCATGTTGCCAGTGGTATCACTCATATCGGTCCCGCGCGTGAACAGCCCGGCGATTACAGCTATCTTGCGGATACCCTGCAAAGCACGCTGCCTGACGTCGCCTGGCACAATAACATTCGCGCGGAACTGTGGCGCAAACTGGCGGTGAACTGCGCGATTAATCCGCTGACCGCCCTGCTGGATTGCCCTAACGGTGAACTGCGCCAGCATCCTGATCGGGTAGCGCTGATTTGCCGGGAAGTTGCCGCCGTCATTGAACGCGAAGGCTACCACACCTCAGAGTCCGATTTACGTTATTATGTCGACCAGGTCATTGAGAGTACGGCAGAAAATATCTCCTCAATGTTGCAGGATATCCGGGCTATGCGGCATACCGAAATTGATTACATTACCGGTTATCTGTTAAAACGCGCCCGGGCACACGGCATTACCGTTGCGGAAAACAGCCGTCTGTTTGAGTTAGTAAAACGAAAGGAGAGTGAGTATGAGCGCATCGGCACTGGTATGCCTCGCCCCTGGTAGCGAAGAGACAGAAGCGGTCACCACCATTGATTTGCTGGTACGTGGTGGTATTAAGGTTACTACCGCCAGCGTCGCCAGCGACGGAAGCCTGGCGATTACCTGCTCGCGTGGGGTGAAGATTCTGGCGGATGCACCGCTTGTACAGGTGGCGGACGGTGATTACGACATTATCGTTCTGCCGGGTGGTCTGAAGGGGGCTGAGTGTTTCCGCGACAGCCCGCTGCTGGTTGAAACCGTTCGTCAGTTTCATCTTTCCGGGCGTATCGTCGCGGCAATCTGTGCAGCCGCAGGTACGGTGCTGGTTCCGCACGACATTTTCCCCATCGGCAATATGACCGGCTTCCCTGGTCTGAAGGATACAATTCCGGAAGACCAGTGGGTGGATAAACGCGTGGTCTGGGATCCGCGCGTTAACCTGCTCACCAGCCAGGGGCCGGGCACCGCCATTGATTTTGGCCTGAAGATTATTGACCTGCTGGTTGGGCGCGAAAAAGCGTACGAAGTCGCGTCATCACTGGTGATGGCGGCGGGGATTTATAACTACTACGAATAAAAAAGTCGGGTGGCGCAAGGTAAAAGCAAAACGGCAACCCGAGGTTGCCGTTTTTAATGTTTGCGGCCTCTCCCTGTGGGAGAGGGACGGGGTGAGGGCATCAGGCCGCACTCCCCGACAATAAACTACGGGCGATACACCTTCACGTTCGCGAAGCCCTGCTCACGCAGATACAGCGCCTGCAAACGGCTCATGACCCCACGCTCACACCACAGCAGATACGTTTTGCTCTGGTCGAGATCGCCAAACTGGGTGCTCAGCTTGTAGAACGGCAGCGAAACCACCTCCACGCCTTCCACCTGCAACGGCTTGTCATCCTGCTCATCAACAGAACGGATATCCAGAATCGTATCGTTAGCACCAAAGCCGCTGACCGTCTCCACCTCAACCACTTCCTGCTCGGTCTGCTGGGCGATCTCACGGATATCGATGTTGGACGCTTCCGCCACCACTTTTTCCAGGATGCTGAAATCGAAGTTCTCTTCTTCCGCTTCGATCTTCGCCTTCACCGCTTTAATGGTTGGACTTTTTGAGATCACACCGCAATATTCCGGCATGGTACGGGCAAAATCTTCAGTACCGATTTTACGCGCCAGATCGATGATGTGCTCTTTATCGTGAGAGATCAGCGGGCGCAGGATCAGCGTATCAGACACGTTGTCGATAAGACGCAGGTTGGTCAGCGTCTGGCTGGAGACCTGCCCCAGCGCTTCACCGGTGACCAGCGCCTGCACGCCGTAGCGCTCAGCCACTTTGGACGCCGCGCGCACCATCATACGTTTCAGGACCACGCCCATCTGGCCGTCGTCCACTTTTTCGAGGATTTCCCCGACCACCGGCTCAAAGTTGATCGCCACAAAACGCACGCGGTGAGAGCTGCCGAAGCGGTTCCACAGGTAATGCGCCACCTGACGTACGCCGATTTCATGCGCCGCGCCGCCCAGGTTAAAGAAGCAGTAGTGCACGCGGCAGCCGCGACGCATCAGCATATAGCTGGAGACACCGGAGTCGAAGCCGCCCGAGATCAGCGACAGCACATCTTCCTGCGTGCCGATCGGGAAACCACCAATACCTTCATAACGACCCTTAACCAGCAGCAGACGATCGTTCTCGATCTCAAGGTTAACGGTGACGTCCGGGTTAGTCAGGCGCACGCGCGCCGTCTCAACGTGCTGGTTCAGACCGCCGCCGACGTAGCGCTCGACTTCAATCGAGCTGAACTCGTGTTTACCACGACGCTTCACGCGCACGCAGAAGGTTTTGCCTTCGATCTGGTCGCGGTACTGTACCAGCGCCTTTTCGAAGATATCGTGCATATCGCTGAACGGAACGTCTTCCACTTCCAGAATATGGTGAATACCCGGGATACGGGTCAGCGCGTCGCGAATATCAAGACGTTTGCTTTCGTCTTTCGCGCGGACTTCAACGTGGTCCCAGTGACGCACCACAGCGAGCGTTTCGTCGTAGTGTTTTAATACGTTACGAATGTTCCCGGTGAGAATTTTAATAAAGCGCAAACGCACAGATTGGCTTTTGATGGTGATTTCAGGGAACAATTTAATGATAAACTTCATGGCGGCAATGTTTCTTAGGCAAGCTTATAAAGGCTTGTAGTGGAAAATGATACAGCAGCCCACACCCGTGGCTGCATCCAGGCGCGCAAGTATACCACCATCGCGCCACTCGCGTTATTTGATAATTGCCCCGAGTCCGTTACCATGTTGGGGCGAAGAATATAAGAGTTAATTCACTATGCCGAAGAAGAACGACGCACCGGCCAGTTTTGAAACTGCGCTGAGTGAGCTTGAGCAGATTGTTACCCGCCTCGAGAGCGGCGATTTACCGCTGGAAGATGCCCTCAACGAATTTGAACGCGGTGTGCAGCTTGCGCGCCAGGGGCAGGTAAAGCTTCAGCAGGCCGAGCAGCGTGTGCAGATCCTGCTTTCCGACAGCGAAGACGCTAAAACCACGCCATTCACACCGGACGCCGAGTAAATGGATTTCTCCAACGCGCTTCAGGCGCGCGTCATCCGCGCCAACGATGCGCTGCGCCGATTCATTGAGCCGCAGCCTTTTCAGAACACTCCACTGGTTGAAGCCATGCACTATGGCGCACTCTTGGGGGGTAAACGCCTGCGTCCGTTCCTGGTATATGCCACGGGCAACATGTTCGGTATCAGCGATAACACGCTGGACGCCCCGGCAGCCGCCGTGGAGTGTATCCACGCCTATTCGCTGATCCACGATGATTTGCCAGCCATGGACGATGACGATCTGCGTCGCGGTCAGCCAACCTGCCATATCAAATTTGGCGAAGCGAATGCCATTCTGGCGGGTGATGCGCTGCAAACTCTGGCCTTCTCCATTCTGAGCGATGCGCCGATGGTTGAAGTGAGCGATCGCGATCGTCTGGCAATGGTGTCCGAACTGGCAATGGCCAGCGGCGTCGCCGGGATGTGCGGCGGCCAGGCGCTGGATTTAGAGGCTGAAGGTCGTCAGGTTACTCTGGAACAGCTGGAGCGCATCCACCGTCACAAAACGGGCGCACTGATTCGTGCAGCCGTTCGCCTGGGCGCGCTGAGCGCGGGTGAACGCGGGCGTAAAGCCCTGCCGATTCTGGACAGATACGCAGAAAGTATCGGTCTGGCATTCCAGGTTCAGGATGACATTCTGGATGTGGTGGGCGATACTGCAACATTGGGAAAACGTCAGGGTGCGGATCAGCAGCTTGGCAAAAGTACCTATCCCGCCCTGTTGGGCCTTGAGCATGCCCAACGTAAAGCCCGGGATCTGATAGACGATGCCCGCCAGTCGCTGAATGAGCTGGCCGCGCAATCGCTGGATACCTCGGCACTGGAAGCGCTAGCGGACTACATAATCCAGCGTGATAAATAAACTATAAATCTCGATGAGCCTTTGATGAGTTTTGATATTGCCAAATACCCGACACTGGCGTTAGTTGACTCCACTCAGGAGTTACGTCTGTTGCCGAAAGAGAGTCTGCCGAAGCTGTGTGACGAGCTGCGTCGCTACCTGCTCGACAGCGTTAGCCGCTCCAGCGGCCACTTCGCCTCCGGACTTGGCACGGTTGAGCTGACCGTGGCGTTGCATTACGTCTATAACACGCCGTTCGATCAGCTGATCTGGGATGTCGGCCACCAGGCCTATCCGCACAAAATTCTGACCGGTCGTCGCGATAAAATTGGCACCATTCGCCAGAAAGGGGGCCTGCACCCGTTCCCGTGGCGCGGCGAGAGTGAATATGACGTGTTAAGCGTCGGCCACTCTTCCACCTCCATTTCTGCGGGCATTGGTATTGCCGTTGCCGCCGAAAAAGAGAATAAACAACGTCGCACTGTCTGCGTGATTGGCGACGGGGCGATCACCGCCGGGATGGCCTTTGAGGCCATGAACCACGCGGGCGATATCAAACCGGACATGCTGGTGATCCTCAACGATAACGAAATGTCGATCTCCGAGAACGTCGGCGCGCTGAATAACCATCTGGCGCAGCTGCTGTCCGGCAAGCTTTACTCCTCACTGCGTGAAGGCGGTAAAAAAGTCTTCTCCGGCGTACCGCCGATCAAAGAGCTGCTTAAGCGTACCGAAGAACACATCAAAGGCATGGTCGTACCGGGTACGCTGTTCGAAGAGCTGGGCTTTAATTATATCGGCCCGGTGGACGGCCACGATGTGCTGGGTCTGGTGACGACGCTTAAAAACATGCGCGACCTTAAAGGCCCTCAGTTCCTGCATATCATGACCAAAAAAGGGCGTGGTTACGAACCGGCGGAGAAAGATCCGATCACCTTCCACGCGGTGCCTAAGTTCGACCATACCAGCGGCTGCCTGCCGAAAAGCAGCGGCGGGATGCCGAGCTACTCAAAAATCTTCGGCGACTGGCTGTGCGAAACGGCGGCGAAAGACAACATGCTGATGGCGGTGACGCCTGCCATGCGTGAAGGCTCCGGCATGGTGGAGTTTTCCAAAAAATACCCGGACCAGTATTTCGACGTCGCCATTGCCGAGCAACACGCGGTAACTTTTGCTGCGGGCCTGGCGATTGGCGGCTACAAGCCGGTGGTGGCGATCTACTCTACCTTCCTGCAACGCGCCTACGATCAGGTTATCCATGACGTTGCCATCCAGAAGCTGCCGGTGCTGTTTGCTATCGATCGCGCGGGCATTGTGGGGGCTGACGGCCAGACGCACCAGGGCGCGTTTGATCTCTCCTTCCTGCGCTGCATCCCGGACATGGTGATCATGACGCCAAGCGACGAAAATGAGTGTCGTCAGATGCTGTATACCGGTTACCACTATCAGGACGGTCCCTGCGCGGTACGCTATCCACGCGGTAATGCCCTTGGCGTTGAATTACAGCCGCTGGAAAAACTGGACATCGGTAAAGGTCTGGTGAAACGTCGCGGTGAAAAAGTGGCGATCCTGAACTTTGGTACGCTGATGCCGGAAGCGGCAAAAGTCGCTGAAAACCTGAATGCGACGCTGGTCGATATGCGCTTCGTGAAGCCGCTCGATGAATCTCTGATTCTGAGCATGGCGGAAAGCCATGACGTGCTGGTCACGCTGGAAGAGAACGCCATCATGGGTGGCGCGGGTAGCGGCGTGAACGAAGTGCTGATGGCGAACCATAAAGCCGTTCCGGTGCTTAATCTCGGCCTGCCGGACCACTTCATCCCGCAAGGCACCCAGGATGAGGCGCGCGCCGACATTGGTCTGGACGCCGCCGGTATCGAAGCCAAAATCCGCACCTGGCTGGCCTGATCTCTCCCCTTTTCTGCTCCTGCTATGCTTAAACGTATTGTTTAAACAGCAGGAGCGGAACCATGCAATACACGACATTAGGAAAAACGGACCTTAAGGTGTCCCGGCTTTGCCTGGGATGCATGACGTTTGGCGAGCCTGACCGGGGAAATCATGCCTGGACGCTGCCGGAAGAGAGCAGCCGCCCCATCATCAAGCGCGCCATTGACGGCGGCATCAACTTCTTCGATACCGCCAACAGCTACTCCGACGGCAGCAGCGAAGAGATTGTTGGCCGCGCCCTGCGAGATTTTGCCCGTCGTGATGACGTTGTGGTTGCCACTAAGGTGTACTACCCGTCAGGCGACCTGGCGGAAGGCCTTTCTCGCGCGCAGATCCTGCGTTCTATTGATGACAGCCTCAGACGCCTGAACATGGATTACGTCGACCTGCTGCAAATCCACCGCTGGGATTACAACACCCCGATCGAAGAGACGCTTGAAGCGTTGAACGACGTCGTGAAAGCCGGTAAAGCGCGCTACATCGGCGCATCGTCCATGCATGCCTCACAGTTTGCCCAGGCGCTCGATCTCCAGGCACAGCACGGCTGGGCGCGCTTTGTCACCATGCAGGATCACTACAACCTGATTTACCGGGAAGAAGAGCGCGAGATGCTGCCGCTCTGCTACCAGGAAGGCGTGGCGGTGATCCCGTGGAGCCCGCTGGCGCGCGGAAGGTTAACCCGTCCGTGGGGCGAAACCACCGCCCGGCTGGTATCGGACGAAGTGGGTAAAAACCTGTATGACGATACAGAAGCCAGCGATGCGTTAATTGCCGAACGCTTAGCCGGGATCGCCGACGATATCGGTGCAACGCGCGCGCAGGTGGCACTGGCGTGGCTGCTGAGCAAGCGCGGTGTCGCCGCGCCGATTGTGGGCACATCGCGGGAAGAACAGCTGGATGAGTTGTTGAGTGCGGTGGACTTATCGTTGACGCCGGAGCAGATTGCCGAGCTGGAGACGCCGTATCAGCAACATCCGGTGGTAGGGTTTAAATAAACAATTCAGGGAACAAAATCCGTAGGCCGGGTAAGCGCAGCGCCACCCGGCAATACAGAGCGCACAAAATTACGCGAAGTGATCGTACCCTTTCCAGTCAAGCGTAACCGGGGCGCCGTCGCGGACAAACAGCAGCCCTTCACTTTCCGGCATCACCTGCCCGATGCAGGTAAATTTCGCCCCCAGATGCGCTAACGCCACATCCAGTGTTCCGCGATTCAGCTCGGGCACCGTGAAGCACAGCTCATAATCTTCTCCACCGGATAACGCCCATCGCAGCGCCTGCTCAGGCTCGGCATGGCGACGCAACGGCTCTGACAGAGGAAACAGATCCAGATCGATCCGCGCGCCCACGCCGCTGGCTTTAAGGATATGGCCGAGATCGGAGATCAGCCCGTCAGACAAATCGATAGCCGAACTGGCCCGCTCGCGCAGCGCCTGGCCGTGCAAAATACGCGGCGTGGGCCGGAGATGGCGCTTCACCAGGTACGCCGCATCGTCAGCATCTTCAACCGTTAAACGGTTCTGAAGGATTGCCAGCCCTGCCGCGCTATCCCCCGGCGTACCGGTCACGTAGATCCAGTCGCCCGGTTTTGCGCCCGAACGTTTCAGCGCGCGCCCGGCAGGCACATAGCCGTGGATTGCCAGGGTCATCGACAGCGGACCGGCAGTGGTATCACCGCCAATCAGCTGCATATCGTAATAATTCAGCTGCTCAAACAGGGCATCGCTGAAGGCTTCAAGCCAGGCTTCATCCACCTCTGGCAAGGTCAGAGCCAGCGTCAGCCAGGCCGGGTCGGCGCCCATTGCCGCCAGATCGCTGACGTTCACCGCCAGCGCTTTATACGCCAGATCGGCAGGATCGATGTCGGGCAGGAAATGTCGCCCACACACTAAGGTGTCGGTGCTGATTGCCAGCGTCTGTTTTTCGGGAATATTGAGAAGTGCGCAGTCATCGCCAATGCCGGTTTCAACATCAAGACGAGAGGTTCTGACACGGTCGAAATAACGGGCAATCAGGGAGAATTCGCCGCATGCCATACGTTATGCCTCAGCAAATAAAAGAAAAAACCGGAGCCGCACTGCCCGTCAGGCAATGCAGAACTCCGGTTTGCGGATCACTTTTTGTGGGGACGGATCGCAGGTGCGGCTTTATCCAGCACGCCGTTAACAAACTTGTGGCTGTCTTCAGCGCCGAAGGTTTTCGCCAGTTCGATCGCTTCGTTGATGGCCACTTTGTACGGCACATCATCACGTTTAGACAGCTCAAACAGCGCGATACGCAACACTGCTTTTTCGACCTGGCCCAGCTCTTCGAGCAGACGGGACAGGTATGGCTTCATCAGACCATCGAGATACGCGCTATTAGTCGCCACTCCCGACAGCAGTTCACGGAAGTACAGAACGTCAACGTCTTTCACGTCCTGTTCTGACAGGAACTGGTATTCAACATCAGCGATGTCGTTCTGGGACAACTGCCAGGAGTAAAGTGCCTGGACGGCACATTCACGGGCGCGGCGACGAGCAGCAGGTTTCACGGAATTCCCCTTACAAAAAAATCAGGCCTTGATGGCTTTCAATACATTGATCATTTCAAGCGCGGTCAGTGCAGCTTCTGCACCTTTGTTACCGGCTTTGGTGCCAGCACGTTCGATGGCTTGTTCAATACTTTCGGTGGTCAGCACGCCGAACGCGACAGGAATTTCAGCATCCTGCGCAACGTGCGCCAGACCATTGCTTGCACCGCCCGCAACGTATTCGAAGTGCGCAGTGCCGCCACGAATAACAGTACCCAGCGCAATCACCGCGTCGTATTTACCGGTTTTCGCCAGCGCGCCCGCTGCCAGTGGCAGTTCGTAAGCACCTGGTACCCAAACGACGGTAATGTTGTCATCTTTAACCTGGCCGATACGTTTCAGGGCGTCAACCGCACCTTCCAGCAGGCTATCATTGATGAAGTTGTTGAAACGCGCAATGGTGATGGCGACGCGAGCGTCCGGGGTAGCTACAGCAGCTTCAATAATGTTCATACTCTTCCTTTACGGGTTCATTTGGCCCCGCAGGGGGGCGGATTTTATCATAATACTTTGCGTACTGCTTCCCTATTTCAGGAGCAATTACGCTGTCGTTAAATGGAGGCAGACATCCGGGCCTACCGGACGAATCTCACTGAATGAGAGTTGCGGCGCATCGGCCAGTTTTTCAAGGCCGGGCAGCACAAACAGGCCGCGCGCGTCGTTACCTAACAGTTTAGGCGCAACGTAGACGAGAAGCTCATCCACCAGCCCCGCCTGAAGCAGTGCGCCGGCGAGCGTCGGACCGGCTTCAACCCAGATACTGTTGACCTGCTGTTTGCCGAGCAACATCATCAGCACCACCAGATCCAGATGCCCGTTATGTTCCGGCACCGTAATGCTGCGCACGCCTTGCGGCCATTCGCGCGTATCTTCTTTGGTGCGTGCAATCCAGGTTACCCCCGGCTGCTGCACGATGCGGTGCTCCGGCGTCACGCGGTTCTGGCTATCAATAATAATGCGCAGCGGCTGACGCAGGTTCTCCTGCGGATAGAGCGCCTGCGTATCTGCATTCAGCTCTTCCCAGCGTACGGTCATGGCCGGATCGTCAGCCAGTACCGTTTCACTGCTGGTGAGAATAGCATGGCTTTGCGCGCGCAGACGTTGCACATCGCGCCTTGCCTGTGGCGAGGTGATCCACTGGCTCTCGCCGTTCGCCATCGCCGTGCGGCCATCCAGTGACGCGCCAAGCTTAAGCTGGATAAACGGGAAGCCGGTGCGCATACGCTTCAGGAAGCCTTTATTCAGGGCTTCCGCATCCTGCATCATCAGGCCGTGGCTGACGTCGATTCCTTCCTGTTGCAGACGATACAGTCCGCGGCCCGCTACCTGCGGGTTAGGATCCTGCATGGCGGCGACAACGCGCGAGACGCCCGCCGCAATCAGCGCTTCACAGCACGGCGGCGTACGCCCATGGTGGCTGCATGGCTCCAGCGTCACATAGGCCGTCGCGCCACGCGCTTTCTCCCCCGCCATGCGCAAGGCATGCACTTCAGCATGCGGCTCGCCTGCGCGATAGTGAAAACCTTCCCCCACGATCTCACCATCTTTAACAATGACGCACCCGACATTGGGGTTAGGGTGAGTGGTAAACCGACCACGCTGCGCCAGCTTCATGGCTCGCGCCATGTACATCTCGTCGTGCATGGTCTTAATCCTGTAAGCGGGCGATCTCTTCGCCAAACTCTTTGATGTCTTCGAAGCTGCGGTAAACGGAGGCAAAGCGGATATAGGCGACTTTATCGAGCTTTTTCAGCTGTTCCATCACCAGATTGCCGATCATTTTGCTCGGCACTTCGCGCTCACCTAACCCCCGCAGATAAGATTTAATGTGGTTTAACGCCATTTCGACGTCATCGGAGCTGACGGGCCGTTTTTCCAGCGCCTTGAGCATCCCGCTACGCAGTTTTTCTTCATTGAACGGTTCGCGCACATCGTTACTTTTTACCACGCGCGGCATTACCAGCTCTGCCACCTCGAAGGTGGTAAAACGCTCGTTGCACACCAGACACTGCCGACGACGACGCACGGAAGACCCTTCGCCTACAAGACGTGAGTCGATGACTTTGGTATCCACAGCGGAGCAAAATGGGCAATGCATACGATGTCCCTGTTATCTGGTTAACTGATTTCTATTTTACCCTGAACTGGCCCGACAACAAAGGAAGAGCTTTTTGAGACAAAGGATCTATGCCTGACGGCACTATCCTGTCTACCATTGCAGCAATCTGTGATTTCAAGGAATTAAACGCAATGACAAGACGTTACCTGAAAATAGTGCTGGTGGGGAGCCTGTTCACGCTTAGCGCCTGCGCACAGCAAAGCGAAGTCCGCGAGATGAAACAAAGCGTGAATACGCTTAACGTGGCGATGGACAAACTTAATAAAGAAACCGTGAAGATCACCCAGCAGAACGCGCTGAATGCCAAATCCAGCAATGGCGTTTATTTATTGCCAGGTGCAAACACGCCCGCGCGTCTGAACAGCCAGATTGGCACGCTAAAGATGTCTCTGGTGAATGTTGCAGCGAATGCCGATGGTACTCGCGCAACATTACGCATTCAGGGTGAGTCCAACGATCCGCTGCCCGCGTTCAGCGGCACCGTAGAGTGGGGCCAGATTCAGGGCACCACGGAGAGCTATCAGGAAGTGAACGTGAAGAATCAGCTCTTCACCGCCCCCGCCAGCACGCTGGCGCCGAGCGATGTTGACATCCCGCTCCAGCTGAGCGGACTGACGCCAGAACAGCTGGGCTTTATCCGTATTCACGACATTCAACCCGCCGCGCAATAACCCGCCCTTTTAGCGGAGTGAAATGTCACTCCGCTAACATTTACATTTCGTATGGATTGGCAACATAAATGATTGCCGCTACAATCGCGTCCGTCTAAAGTACGCAAACGTGAACGCAATCGATTACGTATGTGAGAGATATGTGAAACAACACATATTTTTGTGAGCAAGGATTCCTATAATAGGCTCCGCAGAAACACGAAATATTTAGAAACGCAATTCGCGCATTTTTCACTCCCGGAAGGGAATTTCAATCAGTGGCATGATTATGAAAAAAACATTACTCGCAGCCGGTGCAGTTCTGGCACTGTCCTCCTCTTTCACTGTTAACGCAGCGGAAAACGACAAACCACAATACCTCTCCGACTGGTGGCACCAGAGCGTTAACGTGGTAGGCAGCTACCATACCCGTTTCGGACCGCAGATCCGTAACGATACTTACCTCGAGTACGAAGCATTCGCAAAAAAAGACTGGTTTGATTTCTATGGCTACATGGACGCACCGGTATTCTTCGGCGGTAACACCGACGCGAAAGGTATCTGGAACCACGGTTCCCCACTGTTCATGGAGATCGAACCACGCTTCTCCATTGATAAACTGACTGGTACCAGTCTGGCGTTTGGTCCGTTCAAAGAGTGGTATTTCGCAAACAACTACATCTACGACATGGGCCGCAACAAGTCCGGTCGCCAGAGCACCTGGTATATGGGTCTGGGTACAGACATTGAGACTGGCCTGCCGATGAGCCTGTCCATGAACGTCTACGCAAAATACCAGTGGCAGAACTACGGCGCTGCGAACGAGAACGAGTGGGATGGCTACCGTTTCAAAGTGAAATACTTTGTGCCAATTACCCAACTGTGGGGCGGCAACCTGAGCTATATCGGCTTCACCAACTTTGACTGGGGTTCAGACCTGGGCGATAACGATTTCCGCGACCTGAACGGCAGAAAAGCGCGCACTAACGACTCCATCGCGTCCAGCCACATCCTGGCGCTGAACTACGATCACTGGCACTACTCTGTTGTTGCGCGTTACTGGCACAACGGTGGTCAGTGGAACGACGACGCCAGCCTGAACTTCGGCAACGGCGACTTCAGCGTTCGTTCTACCGGTTGGGGCGGTTACCTGGTCGTGGGTTACAACTTCTAATCAGTGCGGGATTGTGCGGGCTGGTGCCCTCACCCCTTCCCTCTCCCACGGGAGAGGGCGCAAACACAAAAAACGGCAACATCGTTGCCGTTTTGCTTTTACCTCGCCACCCGGCTTTTTACTGCTTCACCTTGCGCAAAAAATCCGCCAGCGACCTGTCCGCGCTTTCGCTAAAGTGTCTTTCCGTCAGCGTAATATGCAAACACCGGTCGAGACGGAAGCAGCGATAGTCATCGCGCCGTTCACACCACGCGGCCAGCAGCCAGTGCTCACCCCAGAAGAACAGCCCCAGCGGCTGAACCTCACGCCAGGTTAACTGCCCGGCTTCATCGCGATAGTGCAGCGCCAGCACACGCAGGGCAGAAATTGCCTGGTGGATCACGTCGAAACCACTACGGGAGTGTGGCTGAAGGGCAATATCCGGCGCGTAAATTCGCGTCTGTTCAGCTTTACGGCGGCTCTCTTCTGGCAGGATCGCCAGCACTTTTTCCTGGGCCGATTCCAGCTCGCGCGACAGCGATTCCCCGCCCCAGGTTTTGAGCAGACGGATCGCCACCATCAGCGCCTCGGACTCCTTGTTGGTCAGCATCAACGGGGGTAAATCAAAACCCGACATTAGCCGATATCCGCTTCCCGCCTCGCCTTCCACCGGCACGCCGGAAAGCGACAGGTCGCGGATATCGCGGTACACCGTGCGCTCGGACACGCCAAGCCTTTCCGCCAGATGCGCTGCCGTTGTCAGACGCCTGCCCCGCAGGATCTGCACAATCTGGAACAAACGGTCAGCGCGTCGGGTCATCGGTTTACTCTCATACCGGTTGATGGAGGCCGACGCGATTACCTTCGCTGTCGGTAAACAGGGCTATAGTGCCAATGCCTTGCGGCAGTTCCAGCGGGCCAAACACGCACTCACCGCCCGCAGAAGCAATACGATCGAGCGTGGCCGCCAGATTGTCAGTATGCAGGTAAATAATAGCGCCCTGCGAAGAAGGTGTAACGCCGTCAAATTTCGCCAGCGCGCCGCCGGTGGCCGGATCCTCGTGCGGGAAAACCGCCAGCTCAGCCACGTCCATCTTCTCGCGCCGCAGCGCGACCTGCATCACCGACTCATAAAATTTGATGGCGCGATCCATATCGGCGACCGGAATTTCAAACCAGTTAATAACACTTTTCATACGTCCTCCTGCCTGTTGTTAGGGTTCAGAAGGAGTCTACGACAGGGCTCCTGACAGCATACTGTCAGGAGTGTTTGTGAGATGCAGACAAAAAAAATCCCGGCCAGCAGGCCGGGATTTCGATACCGCATAAGACGCTTACGGCAGAATGGACGGCTGATCCGCCCCTTCTTTCTCGACTTTCTGCTGGATCAGATGCTCGCGCTTCATGCCCAGCTTCAGCGCCAGCGCGGACGCGACGTAGATAGACGAGGCCGTACCGATAGACACACCGATCAGCATGGTCAGCGAGAAGCCTTCCAGCACCGGGCCACCGAACAGGAACAGCATCAGGATCACCATCAGGGTGGTGCCGGAGGTGATCAACGTACGGTGCAGCGTCTGGGTCAACGACACGTTAAAGATTTCGTACGGCGTGCCGCGACGGATCTTACGGAAGTTTTCACGAATACGGTCAGATACCACGATACTGTCGTTCAGTGAGTAACCGATAACGGACATCAGGGATGCCACAATCGTCAGGTCAATCTCAATGTGGAAGAGGGACAGTATGCCCATGGTGATCACCACGTCGTGCGCCAGGGCGATAACCACGCCTGCCGCCAGTCGCCACTCAAAGCGGAAACCGACGTAAATCAGGATCGAGATCAGCGCCACAAGCAGCGCCATCGCACCGGTCTGCGCCAGGTCAGCACCAACGCTCGGGCCGACAAACTCAATACGCTTAACCGTTGCGTCCTGGCTGGTCGTTTCGTTAATAACCTGAACGACCTTGCTGCCCAACTCCTGGCTGCCGTTGGCATCGTGTACCGGCGGCATACGCACCATGATGTCGCGGCTGCTGCCGAAGTTCTGTAGCAGCGGCTCTTCAAAGCCCGCTTTTTGCAGAGACTCACGCATCTGGTCCATATCGACCGGTTTTTCCAGGGTAATTTCGATCACCGTACCACCGGTGAAATCCAGGCCCCAGTTAAAGCCTTTCACGCCCATAATGACGATGGACAAGATCAGCAGAAAACCTGAAATGCCGAAGGCCCAGTAGTCCCAGCGCATAAAGTCCCAGACTTTACGGCCGTGGTTCAATTGTTCAACAGTATATACCTGTGCCACAACGCACTCCTCAGATAGACAGCTTTTTGACGCGCTTGCCGCCGTACAGCAGGTTCACGATGGCACGGGTGCCGACAATAGCGGTAAACATCGACGTTGCGACACCGATACCGGTAGTAATCGCAAAGCCTTTGATCGCGCCAGTACCCACTGCATACAGGATAAGAACCTTAATCAGTGTTGTTACGTTCGCATCGAAGATGGAGCTGAACGCCCCTTTGTAGCCTTCTTCAATCGCCTGCTGTACAGAACGACCGTTGCTCAGCTCTTCTTTGATACGTTCGTTTATCAGTACGTTGGCGTCGACCGCCACCGCAAGGGTTAGAACGATACCCGCGATACCTGGCATGGTTAGCGTCGCCCCTGGCAGCAGGGACATGATACCGATGATCAGCACCAGGTTGGCAATCAGCGCGGAGGTCGCAATCAGGCCGAACTTCTTATAGAAGAAGATCATGAAGATGATGGACACCGCCAGACCGGCCAGACACGCTTCCAGACCCTGTTTGATGTTCTGCATACCCAGGGTTGGACCGATGGTACGTTCTTCAACAATCTGAATTGGCGCAATCAGCGCACCGGCACGCAGCAGCAGAGAGAGCTGACGCGCTTCGTTCGGGTTGCTGATACCGGTAATACGGAAGCTGTTACCCAGACGAGACTGGATGTTGGCGATGTTAATCACCTCTTCCTCTTTCACCAGCACGGCACGGCCATTGGCGTCTTTCTTACCGCTGTCTTTGTACTCCACGAACAGGGTCGCCATCGGCTTGCCGATGTTGTCCTTGGTGAAGTTAGACATAATGTTGCCACCTGCGCTATCCAGCGAGATGTTAACCTGCGGCTGGTTGTACTCATCCTGGCTTGAAGTGGAGTCGGTGATATGGTCACCGGTCAGGATCACGCGTTTGTACAGCACAACCGGCTGGCCTTCGCGGGTCTGCTTCACTTCGGAATCGCCCGGCACACGGCCTGAAGCCGCAGCAGCCTGGTCAACGTTGGAGTTAACCAGACGGAACTCCAGGGTCGCCGTCGCGCCCAGAATCTCTTTCGCACGGGCGGTATCCTGGATACCCGGCAGTTCGACCACGATACGGTCAGCACCCTGACGCTGTACCAGTGGCTCAGCCACGCCCAGCTGGTTTACACGGTTACGCAGAATGTTAATGTTCTGCTGAACGGCGTATTCACGTGCTTCACTCAGACGCGCGTCGGTCATTACCGCACGCAGCTGATTGCTGCCCTGAGAGGTGATCACCAGATCGCGGTGACGCTGAGACAGATAGGTCACAGCCTGATCGCGTGCCGCGCTGTCGCGGAACGTGATGCTCATGCCGTAGTTATCTTCTTTACGTACGGTGGTGTACGGAATGCCCTTATCGCGCAGATCGCTGCGCAGGCTGTCGATGTTCTGTTCCTGTAGCTTGCCGAGCGCGGTATCCATATCCACTTCCATCAGGAAGTGAACGCCGCCACGCAGGTCAAGACCCAGTTTCATTGGCTCTGCGTTCAGCGCAGCCAGCCAGCGTGGGGTTGCAGGAGCAAGGTTAAGCGCCACGACATATTTATCACCCAGCACGCCCATCAGCGCTTCACGTGCGCGGAGCTGCGTGTCGGTGGTGTCGAAGCGAGCAAGAATTGCGCCCTCTTCCAGTGCCACAGACTTAGCGGTAATTTTTTCTTCTTGTAACGTTTTCTGGACCTGGATCAGCGTTTGCTCACTGGCGGCGACACCGCGCGCGCCAGTGATTTGAACGGCCGGATCCTCACCATACAGGTTGGGAAGCGCGTACAGCAGGCCGACGATAATCACGACGACCAGCATGATGTACTTCCACAAAGGATAACGGTTTAACACGGCAGTTCCCTTTGGGAAAAGTTGGGATTACAGCGCCTTCATGGTGCCTTTCGGCAGAACGGCAGCTACGAAGTCACGTTTGATAACCACTTCAGTGGTGTCGTTGAGGGCGATAGCAATGTAGCCGTTTTCCGCTACTTTGGTTACGCGACCCACCAGGCCACCATTGGTCAGGACTTCATCGCCCTTCGCGATGGAGTTCATCAGGTTTTTGTGCTCTTTAGTACGCTTCTGCTGTGGACGCAGGATCATGAAGTAGAAGATCAGACCGAACACAACCAGCATCAGAATCAGAGACATCGGGCTGCCCTGCGCTGGTGCACCCGTTGCTGCTACCGCATCAGAAATAAAAAAGCTCATTCAAATTCCCTCATTATTAAAATTAATCAACGTTCAACGGTGGAACATCCCGCCCCTGACGTTGGTAGAAATCGGTCACGAAGCTCTCTAATTTACCCTCTTCGATAGCCTTACGTAAACCAGCCATTAAGCGCTGATAATAACGAAGATTATGAATGGTATTGAGACGCGCCCCCAAAATCTCGTTGCAACGATCGAGATGATGCAGGTACGCGCGAGAATAATTGCGACAGGTATAGCAATCGCACTCGGAATCGAGCGGGCTGGTGTCACTCTTATGCTTCGCGTTACGGATTTTCACCACGCCATCGGTAACGAACAGATGACCGTTACGCGCGTTTCGGGTTGGCATAACGCAGTCGAACATATCAATGCCGCGACGTACGCCTTCCACCAGATCTTCTGGTTTACCCACACCCATCAGGTATCGTGGTTTATCCGCCGGGATTTGCGGGCAGACATGCTCCAGAATGCGGTGCATATCTTCCTTCGGCTCACCCACAGCCAAACCGCCGACAGCGTAGCCATCAAAGCCTATCTCTACCAGACCTTTAACCGAGATATCGCGTAAATCTTCGTAAACGCTACCCTGGATAATGCCGAACAGCGCATTTTTGTTTTGCAGGGAGTCAAAACGGTCGCGGCTACGCTTCGCCCAACGCAGGGACATCTCCATAGAACGCTTGGCGTAGTCCCAGTCCGCCGGGTATGGCGTACATTCGTCGAAGATCATTACGATATCGGAGCCGAGATCGTACTGAATCTCCATGGATTTTTCTGGATCGAGGAAGATTGGATCGCCGTTGATCGGGTTACGGAAGTGTACGCCCTGCTCAGTGATCTTACGGATATCGCCCAGGCTGAAGACCTGGAAACCGCCGGAGTCGGTGAGGATGGGGCCTTTCCACTGCATGAAGTCGTGCAGATCGCCGTGGAGCTTCATGATCTCCTGGCCTGGACGCAGCCACAGGTGGAAGGTGTTGCCGAGGATAATCTGTGCGCCAGTGGCTTCAACTTCTTCCGGCGTCATTCCTTTTACGGTGCCGTACGTGCCCACAGGCATAAACGCGGGGGTTTCTACCACGCCGCGATCAAACACCAGACGACCGCGACGCGCGCGACCATCGGTGGTATCGAGTTCAAATTTCATTTTTTCTCCGACGTCAGAAAAACAGTCCAACGTTGTAACACAGTGCCGCGGACTTATTCCCCGACACGCTCATTCAAAGCCTGCGGATTGTACGTGATAAACATCGCGTCACCGTAGCTAAAAAAGCGATATTTTTGTTCTACCGCAGACTTGTAGGCGTTCATCGTATGCTGATACCCCGCAAACGCGGAAACCAGCATAATCAGCGTCGATTCAGGCAGATGGAAGTTGGTCACCAGCGCATCAATGACTTTGTACTGATAGCCCGGGTAGATAAAAATCTGCGTATCGCCAAAGAACGGTTCAATCAGCTCGCTTTTCGCGGCCTGCGCAGCGCTCTCAAGGGAACGTACCGACGTTGTACCGACGGCCACGACGCGGCTACCGCGCGCTTTCGCCGCCAGCACCGCATCCACAACCTCCTGCGGCACTTCGGCATACTCAGAGTGCATGATGTGATCTTCGATGCTGTCCACGCGCACCGGCTGGAAGGTCCCCGCGCCGACGTGCAGCGTCACGAAGGCCATCTCAATGCCCTTGGCGCGCAGCTTTTCCAGCAGCGGTTCATCAAAGTGCAGGCCCGCCGTTGGCGCCGCCACCGCACCCGGCTTCTGGCTGTAGACGGTCTGATACAGCTCGCGGTCGGCCTCTTCGTCCGGGCGTTCAATGTACGGCGGCAGCGGCATGTGGCCGATGGCGTTGAGGATATCAAGCACCGTGCGTTCGTCGTTGAACTCCACCTCGAACAGCGCGTCGTGACGCGCGGTCATGGTCGCTTTGATGCTCTCGTCATCCCCCAGCAGCAGCTCCGCGCCCGGCTTCGGCGCTTTGGAGGCGCGAATATGTGCCAGAATACGTTTATCATCGAGCATACGTTCGACCAGCACCTCAATCTTGCCGCCGCTGGCTTTACGGCCAAACAGACGCGCCGGGATCACGCGGGTATTGTTAAAGACCAGCAGATCGCCAGGGTTGAGCTTGTCGAGCAGATCGGTGAAAGTACCGTGCGTCAGCGCGCCCGTTGGCCCGTCCAGTGACAGCAAGCGACAGCTGCTACGCTCAGGCATGGGGTAGTGAGCAATCAGGGATTCAGGTAGTTCAAAGGAGAAATCGGCGACGCGCATGACGTATACTCGTGACTTAAAAACAGGCGGCATAGTCTAGTGCTCACACCCTTTTGCTGCAACAACTAGCCGCCACCGGACAACGAAAACGCATGAATTTTCTCGCTCACCTGCATCTCGCTCACCTCGCGGACAGCTCCCTCTCCGGCAATTTGCTGGCCGATTTTGTACGCGGCAACCCGGCGGAAGAGTATTCCCCTGAGGTTGTCGACGGGATTTTTATGCACCGCCGCATCGACGTGCTGACCGATAACCTGCCGGAAGTGACGGAAGCCAAAACCTGGTTCCGCCCCGAAACGCGACGGGTGGCGCCGATCACGCTCGACGTCATGTGGGATCATTTCCTGTCGCGCCACTGGCCGCAGCTGTCGCCTGATATGTCGCTGCCTGAGTTTGTGCGCTACGCCCACGCGCAGGTGTCGATCATTTTGCCGGACTCCCCGCCGCGCTTTGTGAATCTGAATAACTATCTCTGGTCTGAACGCTGGCTGGAGCGATACCGCGAGATGGATTTCATTCAGAACGTCCTGAACGGCATGGCGAGCCGTCGACCGCGTCTGGACGCGCTGCGCGACTCATGGCATGACCTGGATGAACATTACGATGCGCTGGAAACCCGCTTCTGGCAGTTCTACCCGCGTATGATGACGCAGGCGAAAAATAAAGAACTGTGATGCCGGTATGATTGATAGGTAAAAGCTGGTGGAACGATTGTTACCACCTCTTTGTCTTATTCCCGTACTGCCTCTATACTGGCCCGCGTTGCGTTCCAAATAACCTTAGTATCTACAGGAGAATCATATGGTTCTGGTAACTCGTCCGGCTCCGGATTTTACAGCTGCCGCCGTTCTGGGCAATGGTGAAATCGTTGAAAACTTCAACTTCAAACAGCATACCAACGGTAAAGCGACCGTTCTGTTCTTCTGGCCAATGGACTTCACTTTCGTTTGCCCGTCTGAGCTGATCGCGTTCGACAAACGTTACGAAGAATTCCAGAAGCGTGGCGTGGAAGTGGTTGGCGTCTCCTTCGACTCTGAATTTGTACACAACGCATGGCGTAACACCCCTGTCGAAAACGGCGGCATCGGTGCGGTGAAATACGCGATGGTTGCGGACATCAAACGCGAAATCCAGCAGGCTTACGGTATCGAACATCCGGACGCTGGCGTTGCACTGCGTGGTTCTTTCCTGATCGATGCAAACGGCATCGTTCGTCACCAGGTTGTGAACGATCTGCCGCTGGGTCGTAACATCGACGAAATGCTGCGCATGGTTGACGCGCTCCAGTTCCACGAAGAGCACGGTGAAGTGTGCCCGGCTCAGTGGGAAAAAGGTAAAGAAGGTATGGCGGCTTCCCCAGACGGCGTAGCTAAATACCTGTCTGAGAACGTATCCAGCCTGTAATCGGCACGGTTTACGAAAAAACCCGCGAATACGCGGGTTTTTTTATGGCTTATGCTGCGCCGTCTTTTTTTACCTCGCGCCAGATGCGCCATGCCATACCCGCAAGCACCATCACCCCCGCAATCAGTACGCCCCAGACCATCAGCGTTTTCATTCTGCTTTCCTGCTCAGCCGCAGACGTCGCGGTTAAACGCGCCTCGCCCCCCAGCGGGACAGGTTCCAGCGTATCCGCCATCGGCAAGGCTGCCAGATCGTAGGTTTTACGCAGTTCGGTCGGGATCAGCATATCCGTCTCCACGCTCGCCGGTTTCGCAGCCCCGTTCCCCCACGCGAGCAGGTACGGCCCCTTCCCCTGCGCGTTAAACACCAGATCGTAGCGCACGCGCTGCCCTATCACGCCAGGCAGGTTCTCGGGCAGTCGCGCATTGAGGGTCTTAATTTTTACCGCCTCGACCAGCCCGCCCGGGAGCGGAACAGGTTCAGCCGTTTTGCCGCCGAGCTGGTAGATCACCTCTTTTTTCAGCGTATGCCATCGATCCTTGTCCGCCCCCCGCCAGGCTATTTCTGCCGGGAGAACGCCGTCGCCATTCAGCATGAAGGCGATCGCACTCAGAGGCTGCGGATGTTTCCAGCGCCACACGGCTTCGCTTTCGGATAACCGCTCCCCCTCTCCCGCCAGGCTAATGTGCTCTGATTCCGGCGGCGCAGGCGCGTTAATCGCGTTGACGCCGGTTAACGTCAGGGCAGAACGTCCCGTGTTCAGCACCAGCAGCAGATAGCGATTCGCCTCAGGTGATAACACCAGATCGGTATCGATGCGGTCGAGCTTCAGGCGCTCCCGTCCACTCATCACGTCCAGCAGGGGCATCTCTTCGCGCAAGGTATACCAGTTTTTCAGATCCTCGCTGTAATAGACCGATGCCGTCCCCTGCCACGAGCCCTGCGGCGTGTCCCAGAAAAGCTGGAGCTGAGAGAGCGGAACCTCCGTCGCGTTTTCCGGCAGGGTCAGCAGATAGTGCTGTCCGGCAGCCGCAGCGTGTTGCCCTTCCAGCACAATTTCCACGCCGTTTCTGGCCCGTAGCATAATTTTATCGCCGCTGTCCTCTTCCCCGCCCGGCGAGGCGTTAAGCGCAAAAAGGCGCAGCGCCGTGGTGGTCGGTGCCGGCTGCGGACGCGTCGTAGTAACCAGGCTGAACGGTACAGGCTCGCCCGACTGATTAAACACGCGCACGTCGCGCAGATCGGGCGATGTGCTCTGCTGATAAATCGCCAGCGGCAGCATGACCCGATACCACGGCGAAGAGGCAGAGGTATCAAGGGACAGGCCGTAGGCATAATCCCGCGGGGATTCCGCTGGCGCGCCCTCGCTGAATGCCGGACCGGCCATGGCCAGCAGTGCTGCACAAACAACCGCATTCATCCATTTCATTTTTCTTCTCCTGCTTTAGGCGGTAGCGGCGAGAAATAGCCCACAATCAGGACCAGGATCGCCACGCCAATAAACGCGACGGCGCGCGCCAGGCCGCCACCGCCCGCGCTGTCCACCAGCATCAGTTTGAGCATGACCACCCCCAGCAGCGCCGCACCGCCAAGCCACTGCTGACGGGAGGCCTGACGGGTGGCGCGGATCATCACCACCAGCGCGCAGAACATCCAGAACAGGGCAAAGGTGGTCTGAATAAGCCGCGAATGCCACAGTGATTCCATGTTCCAGGCCACCTCGCCGTACCACGCCAGCGCACGCAGCAACGCGCCGTTGAGCCACCAGAAGCCAAGCGCCATCAGCACAACGGCGGGCCACGGTCGGGACTGCGCAAGCGATGCCGGATAGTAGCGATCCACTGCCCGATAAAATACTACCAGCCCCAGCAGCGCGAACGCCGCCCCTTCCTCAAGCGGGTTCACCAGCGGCAGCCAGGTCTGTCGATAGACCACACCGTCCTGGAAATTGGTCACGACCAGCAATACCACCAGCGCCACAACCACAGGGATCGCGGCAAGGCAGGCGTAGAGCGCAGGCCATACCCGGAAAGGCCACCCGCGACGCCGTACGGCCGCGGAGAGCGCCATAATCACCCCACCGCCGACAGCCATCGCAATGCCGCTTCCCCAGGCCGCCATGCCCCATGGCAGGGAGCGGGCAAACCAGTAAAGCTCGGCGGCAAGGGCGAGTAAAATCATCCACAACAGCGACAGATGCAGCCCCATTGAGATGCGCGGCAGAAGTTTATCTTCGTTGCGCCGCAGCAGCATCAGGGCGGCAGGCAGCGCGATAGCCCAGGCCAGATTTGCCCAGCCGGCCGCCAGAATCTGCTGGTGCGAGACCTGATACAGCACCATCAGCAGCATCACCGGCCACAGCAGCCATTTGCTGGCATCCAGCTCCCACCATGCCAGACGAGCGGCAGCCTGCCGCCATCCCCAGGTCGACGCCGCCGTCAGCGCCAGCACGCCTGCCAGAAGCGATAACTCCTGCTTCAGGAACAACTGCGACGCGCCCAGCAACGCCACTAACCAGAACAGCAACCCACCGGCCAGCAATGCCCAGCTGCCCGGCAGCGCGATTTTCTGCCACAGCCAGGCCGCAGCCAGCCAGCAAAGACTGAGCACTGCGAAAATAAGCAGGAGGCTCAGCGAAGTGACGCCGTCCATTTGCGCCCATATCGCGCTGCCGAGCGCCAGCACCAGCAACGCCGTCCCGCTATAGCTCATGCGCCGCTGCTGCTGTTGCACGCCCAACCAAAGAATACCCAGCCCTTCCAGCGCCCAGGCCATCGCCGTCCAGCGCGCTGAAAGCGCCAGCGGAATGGCAAGCGTGGCAAACCCGCCGCCGATCGCCAGCGCCGCCATAACCAGCGGTCGTCCGATGGAGGGGTAACGCCGCAGCGCGAGAAACGCCAGCGAGAGGTAAAACGCACCATAGCCCAGCGCGCTTAGCGCCGGGCCGTACGTCCAGTGAGACGTCATGCCATACTGCATCCCAAAACCAATCAGCGGCGGAGCAAACAGCAGTACGCCGTCAATAATCTGTTTGCCTTTTTCCTGCGCCCGCAGCGACAGCGCCACGCTAAACACGCCAAAAATAAGCGTATTGGCAATCAGGAACAGCTGACAAATAACATAGTCTTCCGGCTGGTAGTCGCTCAGTCCCCACACCCCGCCAACGCCAAACGTGAAGAGCAGCCCGAGCAGGTTGAGCTCGCGCCAGTGCTGCCAGATGCTGATGACGAGAATGCCGATGGACAGCAGGAGATAGAAGGAGAATAGCGCCACAAAGCTACCGCCCCCGGTAGACAGGAGCAGCGGCGCAAGATATCCGCCGAGGCTCGCCAGCATGGCAAGGCTCAGCGCCTTTTGCAACACGGCCAGCCCGACGCTCGCCGCGCAAATCACCACCAGCAGCGCAAACGCCAGCGTCATCGGCAGCATCTGCCACAGCCGGAATGCGCCAAAGACGGTCAGATAAAGCACGCCGGTCGCTCCGCCCTGGAGGATCAGCGCGTAGATCCGCTGCCTGTGCCGCAGCCGCCATCCAACGGCCAGCAGAACCATGGCAAACAGCGCCGTGGCGGCAAGACGCAGCTCAAGCGGAAACAGTGAATGTTCAACGGTATAGCGCAGCAGGAAAGAGAGGCCGAGGAAGAGCAGTACAATCCCCAGTTTTGCCAGCGGATTGCCCTGCATAAACCAGCGCGTCAGCGAGGACAGGATGCCGCCAAAGGCGGAAGGACGTTTTGCCGCCGGTACAGGCACAGGCTCTGCTTCAGTGACGGGCGGTTCGGGACGCCAGGGATCGACAGGTGCGTTAACGGCCTCTGACACCGGCGCTGGCGTCTTCACCGGCGCGGCGGTCTGCACCTGCTCCGGTGCTTTCTCAGCCACACTACGCTGCTCGAGCGCCTCAATGCGCTGGCGAAGCCGGGCGATCTCCTGCCGCGCCGCCGTGCTTCGGTTAAAGCCTATCACCGCGAGCACGGGTGCCACGACCAGCGCAAAAACCAGGAACAAACAGCCAAGGATGTAAAGCTCGTCCATGTTTCCACCTTCACCGTAAACGATCCGTTAAGATTGACACAAATCGTTGCATTTGCGCCATCTTAAAAGGTGAAAACCATTCTGCCTGCGCTTAGCTGCCGAACCAGACCGCAGCGGAGATCGCTGGCAGCGTGAGCACGCTCCCCTGGAACGTCGCTTTACCCTCTTTGCTCTTCCACATTTTACCAGCCAACAGCGGTGAATCTTCCAGCACGACTTCACACGCCTCGCCCCGGTTGATCGCCACCAGCACGCGCTGCTGGTTATAGACGCGGACAAACACCACCACGTTATCGTGGGCGTACATCACCTGACAGCCCCCATATCGCAGGGCCTGGCTCTGCTTGCGCAGCGTCGCCATGCGCTGGTAGAGGCTGAACAGATCCTGATCCTGCTTTTCAGGCTCCCACGGGAAGGTTTTACGGCAGAACGGATCGTTGTTGCCGTCCAGCCCGACTTCATCGCCATAGTAGATGCAGGGTACGCCCGGCCAGGTAAAGAGCCAGGTCACCGCCAGCGGCAGACGCGCCACATCCTTACCCAGCAACGATTTAAAGCGTGCGGTATCGTGGCTGTCGAGCTGGTTAAACATCCGCAGCTGCTGCTGATGCGACAGGCCAGCGCGATAGTTTTCCATCCACGCCATGCAGGTTTCGGCGTCAATATGCTGCGGATCGTAAGAGATATCGGTGTTAGCGAGGAAACCCCACAGCGGGAAGGTGAAGCCGCGATAGTTCATCGCCGCGTCTTCTGCATCAGCCTGCAACCACTGACGCGCGTCGCCAAAGTGCTCCCCGAAGACGAATGCTTCCGACCGGGCCGCTTTTGCCGACCGAGTAATGCCGGCGACATGCTGAAGGTTATTCCGCGCCCCGCCTGCTTCACCCAGCATATGCACCACGTCCAGCCGCCAGCCGTCCATGTTCCACGGCGCTTTCAGCCAGTGGCGCACGATGCTGTCGTCGCCGCCGTAGATCTCATTCACCAGCGATGGCGACTGGAAATCGAGCTTCGGCAGGCTCGGGTAGCCCAGCCAGTCCAGGGCGCGGCCATTCTCGTCAAAACTGTACCAGTCACGCTGCGGTGAGTCCGGATTATGGCATGCGCCGCCCATCGACTGATTGTGACGGTCAAACCACGCATGAGAATCACCGCTGTGATTGAACACGCCATCAAGGATCAGGCGCATACCCTCTTTTTGCGTGTTGTGCCGCAGCCGCAGCAGCGCTTCGTCACCGCCAAACTGCTCGTCAACGTGGCGGTAGTCCTGCGTATCGTATTTGTGCACGCTTGGCGCTTTAAACACCGGGTTCAGGTACAGCGCCGTCACGCCGAGCTTTTTCAGGTACGGCAGTTTTTCGCTGATACCGTCGAGATCGCCGCCGTAAAAGGTCGATCCCCCCGCCTGGGCGGTCAGCGGCTCGTCCCATTTTTTCAGAATGATGTCGTGACCGACCGCATGATGGTAATAAACCTTGTCCTGATCGACGGTGCGCTTTTCACTGCGCGCAAAGCGGTCCGGGAAAATCTGGTAAAAGACCTGATCGTTAACCCACTGCGGGCCGTTATCCGGGTGATCCACGGCAAACTGCTCCAGCCTGGCCGGAGGGAAACGGCTGAAACCCTGCGGGGTAAACCACAGCTGGCGGTTGTTCCACAGCAGCTTGAAGCCGTAGCGGCGACGCGGTTGCCCGCTGCGCAAATCGATATTTGCCCGCCACGCCGTGACGCCCGGCTGCGGCTGGCTGCGCACTTTGTGCATTTTCAACGACGTTTCTTCGTTATCCACTTCGGCGCGCAGGGTCACACGTTCAGGCTGATTGTCCCCTGCCAGCCAGAGCGTAATCACAAGGTTGTCTTTGTTTTGGTTAACAAATGGGGCAACCGGAAGGTGCCAGGCGTTTAACATCACGAATCCCCTTTGATGAAATTGACGTCACCTTGCCACAGGGTGATTAAGGATAGCTCACCATGATGGGATTTATTGGGGGAGGAGGACGGGGGAGGAGGCATCAGTGCAGCCTGATGCCCTCACCCTAACCCTCTCCCACGGGGAGAGGGGAAAAGAATGTTACTGTGCTTCCGCCAGCTGACGATCGCGGCGACATTTAAACATCCAGCCCACCAGCAGCAGGACGATCCACGCGAAGCCCACGTACAGGGAAATACGGGTATCCGGGTGATAACCAATCAGGCCAATGATGAAGACCAGGAAGATCAGACCGACAATGGTCGTTGGCACGCCGCCCGGCACTTTAAACTTCAGCGCTTTGGCCTCTTCTGGCGACAGGCGGCGACGGAACGCAATCTGCGACAGCAGGATCATGATCCATACCCACACGGTGGCGAAGGTCGCCAGTGACGCAATCACCAGGAAGACGTTCTCCGGCATGATGTAGTTCAGGTAGACCGAGAACAGCAGCGCCACGGTCATGACCAGCACCGTTACCCACGGGGTGCCGCGACGCGACGTTTTGGCAAACACCTTCGGCGCACTGCCCTGCTCCGCCATGCCGTGCAGCATACGGCCCACGCCGAACACGTCACTGTTGATGGCCGACAGCGAGGCGGTCAGCACCACAAAGTTGAGAATGCTGGCGGCAAACGCAATGCCCATATGCTGGAAAGTCAGGACAAACGGGCTGCCGTTGGTGCCCACCTGGTTCCACGGGTAGATGGACATAATCACAAACAGCGTGCCCACGTAGAACACCAGGATACGCATCGGCACCGAGTTGATGGCGCGCGGAATAGACTTCTCCGGATCTTTCGCTTCCCCGGCGGTGATGCCGATAATCTCGATTCCGCCATAGGCGAACATGACCATCTGGAGCGACATGACCATCCCGAGCCAGCCGTTGCTAAAGAAGCCGCCGTTGCTCCACAGGTTATGGATGCCGGTTGGCTGCCCACCGTTGCCGATACCCCAGATGATGATGCCGAAACCGGCGAGGATCATGATGATAATGGTCGCGACCTTGAAGAAGGAGAACCAGAACTCCAGCTCGCCAAACACCTTCACGCTCATCAGGTTAACGGCGCAGATAATCAGCACCACGCTCAGCACCCAGATCCAGTGCGGCACGGCAGGGAACCAGACCCCCATATAGATGCCAAACGCCGTCACATCGGCAATGGCGACAATCAGGATTTCAAAGCAATAAGTCCAGCCGGTGATAAACCCGGCCAGCGGGCCTAAGTTCTCTTGTGCATAGCGTGAAAACGAGCTGGCAGACGGGTTGTGAACCGACATCTCCCCCAGCGCACGCATGATGATATAGGCCGCGGCACCGCCGATGATGTAGGCCAGCAGAACGCTTGGACCGGCCATTTTGATGGCATCTGCCGAGCCATAAAAAAGACCGGTGCCGATAGCCGAGCCCAGCGCCATAAAGCGGATGTGGCGGGTGCTCAATCCACGTTTAAGTTTGTTAGTGCTTTCCATTAAAATCTTGCCATTCAACACGAAAAAAACAAAAAACCACGGGGCCTTAAGCCCCGTGGTTAAACAATTTGTTGCCGTTGATTAATGGGCGTTGGATGTCACCTGACGCCCGGCCGCACGGTCCCAGATAATCGCAAGAACCAGCGCTACAACGGAAGGCATCAGCCAGGCCAGGCCCTGCTCGGACAGCGGCAGACGCTGTGTCCAGGCTGGCAGGATTTCTGCAAATGCTGATGCTTTGATCCCGTCAAGGATACCAAAAATCAGGCTGATAAACATGGCCGGCGCAATAATTCGCGTCGAGTTATGCCACCACGGGCGGGTGAAGCTCAGCACCACCAGCACGATACATGGCGGATAGATAGCCGTCAGCACCGGAATTGACACCTGGATCAGGTGGCTCAGACCGAGGTTTGACACCGCCATGGAGAAGATGCCGAGGATAAACACCAGCGTGCGGTAAGAGAGCGGCAGATACTGAGCGAAGAACTCCGCGCAGGCGCAGGTCAGACCCACTGCCGTCACCAGACAGGCCAGGAAAATCAGCGCCGCCAGCAGCATACTGCCTGCACCACCAAAGGTGTGCTGCACGTAAGCATGCAGGATCGCCGCGCCGTTTGCGCTCTGATCGACCAGCGTTGCGCTATCTGAACCCAGACGGAACAGCGCCAGATACAGCAGCGTCAGGCCGACACCGGCCATCAGGCCAGCCCAGATAGTGTAACGAGTCAGCAGGCGCGCTTCGGTCACCCCACGGGAACGCGCGGCGTTAACGATAACAATACCAAACACCATCGCGCCAAGCGTATCCATCGTCAGATAGCCGTTCACGAAACCGTTTGAGAACGCCGCGTTCTGGTAGGCGTCCATCGCGGAGCTGATGGGCCCCGCAGGCCAGACAATGGCCGCAACCGCCAGCACAATCAGCGCCACAATTTTCAGCGGTGCCAGGAAGTTACCCACGGTATCCAGCAGTTTGCCGGGATAGAGAGAAACCAGAATCACGATGGCGAAGTAAATGAGGCTGTAAATAAACAGTGGCATCGCGCCGTCACCGGTCAGCGGGGCGATACCCACTTCAAAGGAGACGGTCGCCGTGCGCGGGGTCGCGAACAGCGGGCCAACGGCCAGATAGCAGACGGTTGCCAGCAGAACGCCAGCCACTTTGCCAATCGGGGTGCTGAGGCTGTCCACACCGCCACCGACTTTCGCCAGCGCGATAACGGTCAGTACCGGCAGGCCCACGGCAGTAAGCAGGAAGCCAAACGCAGCCGTCCAGACGTGTTCACCCGCCTGTAAGCCAACCATTGGAGGAAAAATGATGTTACCTGCGCCAACGAACAGCGCAAATGTCATAAAGCCCAGCGCGATAATGTCACGCGATTTCAAGTGATGGGTCATAAAACCTTACTGCCTGTGGATGTGGTGTTGAATACGTTGAGATTTTCGCCATCCCTGATGGGACGATACAGCGGAAAATTTGCTCAATTTCAGCGGGATATGCTCCCGTCCTGGCGTGGCGAAGAATAGTTTTTCGATTTACCACGCAAATACAGTCGGTCTGACAGTATATGGGGGGCAATTTAAACGCTTATAACGTTTAAAGGCAAGAAGGGATCGTAAAACCAGAACAATATGCCAGCATGAAAATCCAGACCAACATAATATGCCATGTATAAGAAAAACTCATGGCTAATCATGCGAACAAAAAAGCACCAGCCGTATAATATTCATCCGCGTTTCGCTTGACTGCAAAGCAAACGGGCCAGCAATCGCTGGCCCGTGGAAAGGTAGCCTGACACACACGCTGTCAGGCGCTTTTTTTGGCAATTAATCGTTCCGGAATCACGAAGCTAAAGCGCGTGCCCTTACCGAGGGTGCTTTCGATATTGAGCCGGCTTTCGTGGTGGCTGACGGCATGCTTCACAATTGCCAGCCCCAGTCCGCTTCCGCCGGTCTGCCGCGAGCGCGCCTTATCCACCCGGTAGAACCGTTCGGTGAGACGCGGGAGGTGTTCAGGCCCAATCCCCGGCCCGTTGTCCTCGACGCTAAACTCAGCCCCTGCCGGAGTATGCTGCCAGCGCACCGCGATATGCGTCCCTTTCGGGGTATGATTCACGGCGTTATAGACCAGGTTTGAGATAGCGCTTCGCAGCTCATCTTCACTGCCGAGCACTTTCAGCGTGTTATCAACATCAAAACTCAGGGTGTGTTGATTATGGCTCAGCGTTTGGGCTTCGCGCTCCACCACCCGCAACATCATCGGCACATCAATGATGTCATTTAGCGCCAGCGACGGGGCTGCCTCAATTTTTGAAAGCGTCAGCAGCTGTTTGACCAGCCCTTCCATGCGGAACGTCTGCTCCCTCATGGTATGCAGCGCTTTCTCACGCGGCGCCCCCTCAAGCGTTTGCTCCTGCATCATCTCCAGGTAGCCCTGAAGCACCGTTAACGGCGTACGCAGCTCGTGGCTGACGTTGGCAAAGAAGTTACGTCTCGCGCCCTCAAGCTGGTGCATCTGGGTAACGTCCCTCGCCACCATCAGCCACTGCCGATCGCTGTAGGGCATCACGCGGATCTCCAGATGGCGACCGTTATTGAGCTTCAGATTGTGCGGGCGCGAAAAATCCCGCTTTTTCAGATACAGCGTGAACTCGGGATAACGCAGAAGGTTCAGGATGTTCTGACCATTATCATCCGGCCAGCGCAGGCCCAGCAGCTGTTGCGCGAGGCCATTACACCAGAAGATTGTCCCTTCTTCCGTCGTCAGGATCACCGCGTCCGGCAGCGACTCCGCACCGCTACGAAAGCGTTTGATCAGGCTTCCCAGCTCACGACGGCGCTTTTTGTTACGCATCTGCATCTGGTGCAGGCCGTAGAGTAGCGGTTCCCAGCTCCCGCTTCCCGGCGGGGGTGTCATACTTCTGTCGACCCACA
Source organism: Enterobacter sp. MGH119 (assembly GCF_001037675.1). Classification (NCBI taxonomy): domain Bacteria; kingdom Pseudomonadati; phylum Pseudomonadota; class Gammaproteobacteria; order Enterobacterales; family Enterobacteriaceae; genus Enterobacter; species Enterobacter sp. MGH119. The sequence continues at coordinate 2,241,533 of NZ_KQ089929.1, forward strand.
GCCACCAGGAAAGACGCAGTAAATTCCAGAAATGCCAGACGAGCAATCCCGTCACGGCCACCAGTAAAAACCACGGCAGATAGCCAAAGATAGCCCCCAGAATGAGGGCCGGAATACAGCATAAGATCAGTTCAAAGACGAGCCTTTTCCATGACAGACGTTCCAGCACGCGTCACACTCCTGTCATTGTTCAGAAACGGGTCGAGAAGCGATAACCCGTGCCGCGGACCGTCTGTACCATGCGATCGTGGCCGCTCAGTTCCAGTGCTTTACGCAGGCGGCGAATATGGACGTCAACCGTTCGGTCTTCGACATAGACGTTAGTTCCCCAGACGTTATTCAGCAACTGTTCGCGGCTGTAAACGCGCTCCGGGTGGGTCATAAAGAAGTGCAGGAGTTTAAATTCGGTCGGTCCCATATCGAGGGGATTTTCACCGGTCATGACCCGGTGTGAGGTAGGATCCAGGCTCAGCCCCTGCATCTCAATCACCTCTTCCACCGCCATCGGTGAAATACGGCGCATCACGGCTTTGATACGCGCCACCAGCTCTTTCGGGGAGAACGGTTTGGTGATGTAATCGTCCGCGCCGGTTTCCAGACCGCGCACGCGATCCTCTTCCTCGCCGCGCGCCGTCAGCATCACCACCGGGATATCACGGGTCATCGCCTCGCGTTTGATATGCTTGATAAACTGCAATCCGGAACCGCCAGGCAGCATCCAGTCCAGCAGGATCAGATCGGGCCAGGGTTCATTCAGCTGGTTCACCGCGCTGTCATAATCTTCCGCTTCAACCGGCTGGAAGCCATTTTGTTCAAGCACGAAGCACACCATTTCACGGATCGGAGCTTCATCTTCTACGACCAGAATACGTCTCGCCATACTTTGCCCTGTCTTATCGTATTTAAGTTACAAGTCTGTAATGCGGCGTCATTATGCGTCAGATTTATGACAGATTTATGAAAAACATTACCACGATAAATAGCAAACTGTTGTTTTATTACAGCGGTTATTTTCCGTTCCCCGAACGTTTATAATCCTGCTTTCTTATTATTGCCACGGATCTTTTATGCGCATACTTCACACCTCAGACTGGCACCTGGGTCAAAATTTTTACAGCAAAAGCCGCGCCGCGGAACATGAAGCGTTCCTGAACTGGCTGCTGGAGACGGCTCAGGCTCACGAGGTGGACGCGATTATTGTGGCGGGCGACATTTTTGATACCGGATCGCCGCCGAGCTATGCGCGTGAGCTATACAACCGTTTTGTGGTCAACCTCCAGCAAACCGGTTGTCACCTGGTGATTGTCGCCGGAAATCATGACTCGGTGGCGACGCTGAATGAATCCCGCGATATTCTGGCGTTCCTCAATACCACCGTGGTGGCCAGCGCCGGGCACGCGCCGCAGATCCTGAAAAAACGCGACGGCACGCCGGGCGCGGTGCTGTGCCCAATCCCGTTTTTACGCCCGCGAGATATCGTGCAAAGCCAGGCGGGTCTGTCCGGCAGCGAAAAACAGCAGCATCTGTTGCAGGCCATCACCCGCTATTATCACCAGCAGCATACGGAAGCCTGCGCCCTGCGCGGCGATCAGGCCATTCCGATCATTGCCACCGGACACCTCACCACCGTCGGAGCCAGTAAGAGTGATGCGGTGCGCGAGATCTATATCGGTACGCTGGACGCGTTTCCGGCGCAAAACTTCCCCCCCGCCGACTACATTGCCCTCGGGCATATTCACCGGGCGCAGATCATCGGCGGCTGCGAGCATATCCGCTACTGCGGCTCGCCCATTTCGCTCAGTTTTGACGAAACGGGCAAAGCCAAATCCGTCCATCTGGTGAGCTTCACCGGGGGCAAACTCAGCGCCGTTGAGACGCTTGAGGTGCCGGTCACCCAGCCGCTGGCGGTGCTGAAAGGCGATCTGGCCGCCATTACCGCTCAGCTTGAGCAGTGGCGCGGCGCAGCGCTTAATCCCCCCGTCTGGCTCGATATCGAAATCACCACCGACGACTACCTGTACGATATGCAGCGTAAAATTCAGACGCTGACGGAAGACCTTCCCGTGGAAGTACTGCTGGTACGCCGCAGCCGCGAGCAGCGCGAGAAAATACTGCTCAACGCCCAGCGTGAAACGCTTAGCGAACTTCGGGTTGAAGAGGTGTTCGCGCGGCGGCTTGCGCATGAAGAGGTGGACGAGGCCAGACGCACCAGGCTTAACGAGCTGTTTGCCCAGACCCTGCACTCCCTCCATGACGAGGACGAAAACGCATGAAAATTCTGAGCCTGCGTCTGAAAAATCTGAATTCGCTAAAGGGTGAGTGGAAAATTGATTTCACCGCGGAGCCGTTCGCCAGCAACGGGCTGTTTGCCATCACCGGCGCAACCGGCGCGGGTAAAACCACGCTGCTGGATGCCATCTGCCTGGCGCTGTACCACGAAACTCCGCGTCTTAATAAGGTCTCTCAGGCGCAAAACGACCTGATGACGCGCGATACCGCTGAATGCCTGGCGGAAGTGGAATTTGAGGTCAAAGGCGTTGCTTATCGCGCTTTCTGGAGCCAGAACCGCGCCCGCAACCAGCCGGACGGGAACTTACAGGCACCGCGCGTAGAGCTGGCCCGCTGCGAAGACGGCAAAATTCTGGCCGACAAAGTCACGGATAAGCTGGAACAAACCGCCGCACTCACCGGGCTGGACTATGGTCGCTTTACCCGCTCGATGTTGCTCTCGCAGGGGCAGTTTGCCGCCTTCCTGAATGCTAAACCGAGCGATCGCGCTGAGCTGCTGGAGGAACTGACCGGCACGGAAATTTACGGCCAGATTTCCGCCATGGTTTTTGAAAAACACAAAGCGGCACGTAACGCGCTGGAGATGTGCGAAGCGCAGGCCGCAGGGGTTGTGCTGTTGAGCGAGGAACAGCAGCAGCACTTGCAGCAAAGTTTGCAGGCACTTACTGACGAAGAGAAAATCCTGCTGGCACAGCAGCAGAGCCAACAGAAAGATTTTCAGTGGCTTACGCGTAACGACGAACTGATACGTGAGCAGCAGCGCGCAGCCGCTTCGCAGCATCAGGCGCAACAGGCTCTGACGGACGCCGCGCCGCAACTGGCTAAGCTCCAGCTGGCGCAGCCCGCCGCCCAGCTACGTCCGCTATGGCAGCACCAGCAGGAGCAGACCGCCCGCCTGTCGCAAACCGCAGAGCGAATTGTCGAAGTAAATACTCGCTTACTCGACAGAGCGGCACAGCGCGCGCGTATCCGCAACGGTGCGCAGCGCAACCGTGAACAGTTGCAGACAGAGCACACGGCGCTGACGCAGTGGCTAACCGAACACGATCGTTTCCGTCAGTGGGGACAGGAAATTGCCGGCTGGCGGGCGCATTTTACGCAGCTGAATCGCGATAAAAATCAGCTTGTTGCCCAGGCAGTGCGCATGGCTGAGCTTCGTCAGAAGCTGGCTGAGCTGCCGGAGAGTACGCTGACGCTGACGGCTGAGGATCTCGCGACGGCAATGGAGCAACAGGCACAATCGCGGGCGCTCCGCCAGCGTCTGACTGCACTTCACGCTCGCTATCAGCCGCTGCAAAAACGACTGCGCCAGAATGCGGAAAGCGTGCAGAAAGCGCAGGCTGAGCAGGGTAAGCTCAATGAAACGCTGATCCTGCGGCGTCAGCAGTTCAAAGAAAAAAATCAGCACTATGCCGACCTGAAAGCGCTCTGTGAGCGTGAGGCGACAATCAAGGATCTTGAGAATTATCGTGCTCAGCTGGAAGCGGGTAAGCCTTGCCCGCTCTGCGGTTCACGCGAACACCCGGCAGTTGTGCAGTATCAGGCGCTTGAACTGACTGACAATCAGCGCCGCCGCGACGCGCTGGAGAAAGAGGTTGCTGCGCTAAAAGAGGAAGGATTGCTGGTACTCGGGCAGGTGAATGCGCTGACCCAACAGATCCAGCGCGAGACTGAGGAAGCACAGGCTCTCTCTCAGGAAGAGCAAGCACTCACTAAAGAGTGGCTGGAGGTCTGCACCTCCCTGAACATAGCGCTGAATATTCAGGATGATATAGCACTCTGGATGAGCGCACAGGAGCAGTATGAACGCCAGCTGTATCAGCTCAGCCAGCGTCTGACGCTGCAAAACCAGCTCATTGAACAGGAAGGTCAGGCGCGCCAGTACCAGCAGCAGCTGACGGCGACGCGTCAGGCGCTGGCGGCCTCGCTAGAGTCGCTGTCGCTTAGCGTGCCCGATGAAGGGGCCGAAAGCGCCTGGCTGAGCGCGCGCGAAAGCGAATATACCCTGTGGCAGGAAAAACAGGCCCAGCACGGTACGATTCAGGAACGTATTAACGCCCTGATGCCAATCCTGGAGACGCTGCCGGTTACCGATGATACAGAAGCCGACGCGGTTATACCTGAGAACTGGCGCGGCATCCACGACGAATGCGTGTCGCTGCAAAGCCAGCTCACCACCCTCCAGCAGCAGGAGACGCTTGAGCGTGAACGGCTCCAGCAATCACAGGCTCAGTTCAACGCCGCGCTGACCGCGAGCTGCTTTGCCGATCGGGAGGCATTTCTCTCCGCCCTGCTGGATGAAGCGTCGATCCGCCAGCTTGAACAGCAAAAGCAGACGCTGGAAAACCAGCTCCAGCAGACCACGGCGCTTTCGGTGCAGGCAAGCCAGCAGCTTCAGGCGCATCAGGCACAGCGCCCCGAGGGGCTGGAAACCGATGCCGCAACGCTTCAGGCGCAGTTACATCAGCTGGCGCAACAGCTTCGGGACAACACCACGCATCAGGGGGAGATCCGCCAGCAGCTCAAACAGGACGCCGATAACCGTCTGCACCAGCAGGCGCTTATGCAGCAGATTGAGGAGGCGGCGCGTCAGGCCGACGACTGGGGCTATCTCAATGCGCTGATAGGCTCCAGCACCGGCGATAAATTCCGTAAATTCGCCCAGGGGCTAACGCTGGATAATCTGGTGTGGCTTGCCAACCAGCAGCTCAACCGTCTGCATGGCCGCTATCTGCTTCAGCGTAAAGCCAGCGACGCGCTGGAGCTGGAAGTGGTCGATACCTGGCAGGCCGATGCGATACGCGATACCCGTACCCTTTCCGGCGGGGAGAGTTTCCTGGTCAGTCTGGCGCTGGCTTTAGCGCTTTCCGATCTGGTCAGTCACAAAACGCGCATTGATTCGCTGTTCCTGGATGAAGGGTTCGGCACGCTCGACAGTGAAACGCTGGACACCGCGCTGGATGCGCTCGACGCACTGAACGCCACCGGGAAAACCATCGGCGTGATCAGCCACGTTGAGGCGATGAAAGAGCGTATTCCGGTGCAGATCAAGGTGAAGAAGATCAACGGGCTGGGGTATAGCAGGCTGGACAGGGAGTTTGCGGTGAATTGAATGGGGGACGGTGCGGTCTGATGCCCTCACCCTGACCCTCTCCCTGTGGGAGAGGGTACAAACATCATAAACGGCAACGCAAGTTGCCGTTTTGCGTTTATTCCGGCCACAGCCACGCCGCGCCTCGCACGCCGCTGGAGTCACCGTGGACGGCTTTGCGGATCGGCGTTTCGCACTCGCCGCCAAATACCCACTGTTTCACCAGCGTTGGCACCGTGGCGTAAAGTCGGTCGACGTTGCTCATGCCGCCGCCCAGCACAATCACGTCCGGATCGAGGATATTGATCACATGCGCCAGTGACTTAGCCAGCCGCATTTCGTAGCGGCTGAGCGCCAGTTCAGCCACCGGATCCTGCTCCTCAACCAGACGCATAATCTCGTTACCTTTCAGCGGCTGGCCGCTCAGACGATGATAATCGGTGGCAAACCCCGTACCGGAGATAAAGGTCTCTATACAGCCCTGCTTGCCACAGTAGCACGGCACTTCGGCGCGGTATTTGAGTTCATCTTCATCCATCCACGGCAGCGGGTTGTGCCCCCACTCGCCCGCGGTGCCGTTGCCGCCAATATGCGAGCGCCCTCCGAAGGCCACGCCCGCCCCGCAGCCGGTGCCGATAATTACGGCAAATACGGTCTGCGCGCCAGCCGCTGCGCCATCCACGGCCTCAGACACCGCCAGGCAGTTTGCGTCATTCGCCAGACGCACTTCCCGGTTCAGGCGTTGACTTAAGTCTTTATCAAACGGCTGACCGTTGAGCCAGGTGGAGTTGGCGTTTTTCACCACGCCGGTATACGGCGAAATGGAGCCAGGGATCCCCATCCCGACTGTGCCCGTCTCGCCCGTTGCCTGCTCTGCCATATCGACCAGGCGGGCAATCGTCTCTATGGTCTGGTGATAATCATCGCGCGGCGTAGGCAGACGGTGGCGAAACAGTTGCTCCCCCTGCTCGCTCAACGCAATGACTTCTGTTTTGGTGCCGCCCAAATCAATCCCAATACGCACAAGACACTCCTCATTATTTTGATTATCAACAGAGTAGAAGCCCGCTTCCCGATTAGCAATGCAAGCGATGCGACAATTCGTTATCATGCCCGCTGATTTAACGACAAGGCCGTGGAAATTATCATGCTGTGGTTCAAAAATTTGATGGTTTACCGTCTCAGCCGCGACGTTTCGCTGCGTGCAGAAGAGATGGAAAAACAGTTAGCCGCTTACTCCTTTACCCCTTGCGGTAGCCAGGATATGGCAAAAACCGGCTGGGTTCCGCCAATGGGTTCTCAAAGCGATGCGCTGACCCACGCCAGCAGCACGGGGCAAATCATCGTTTGCGCCCGCAAAGAAGAGAAGATCCTGCCGACGCCCGTGGTTAAGCAGGCACTCGAAGCGAAGATCTTCAAGCTGGAAGCTGAACAGGGCCGTAAGCTTAAAAAAACCGAAAAAGATTCGCTGAAGGATGAAGTGCTGCACTCGCTGCTGCCGCGCGCCTTTAGCCGCTTTAGCCAGACCATGATGTGGATCGACACCGTTAACGGGCTGATTATGGTGGACTGCGCCAGCGCCAAAAAAGCCGAAGATACGCTGGCGCTGCTGCGTAAGAGCCTTGGCTCATTACCGGTGGTACCGCTGGCGCTGGAAACGCCGATTGAGCTGACCCTGACCGAGTGGGTGCGCAGCGGGACTGCCGCGCAGGGCTTCCAGATCCTTGATGAAGCAGAGCTGAAAGCGTTGCTGGAAGATGGCGGCGTGATCCGCGCGAAGAAACAGGAACTGGTGAGCGACGAAATCGCCGTGCACATTGAAGCGGGCAAAGTGGTGACCAAACTGGCACTCGACTGGCAGCAGCGCATTCAGTTTGTGATGTGTGATGATGGATCCGTGAAGCGCCTGAAATTCTGCGATGAACTGCGCGATCAGAACGAAGATATCGACCGCGAAGATTATGCTCAGCGCTTTGACGCAGACTTTATCCTGATGACCGGCGAGCTGGCGGCGCTGATTCAGAACCTGGTGGAAGGTCTCGGCGGCGAAGCGCAGCGCTGACAGGCAAAACGTAGGCCGGGTAAGCGAATGCGCCACCCGGCATGCTTTTATTTCAGATAGCGGCACAGATAAGAGGTTGGCTCTGCAACCTGTAAATGGAACTCGCTGTGGCCCGGCACGTTGAAGACCTGCCCGGCACTATATACTTTCCACTCCGTTTCACCCGGCAGCAGGACGTTCAGCGCGCCGCTGACCACCGTCATCTCTTCCGCTTCTGCGGTGCCAAAGGTGTATTCCCCTTCCGCCATTACGCCGACACTGGCGCGGCCAGTGCTGCTGCTGGTAAAACCAATGGATTTCACTTTACCGGAAAAGTATTCGTTACTTTGAAGCATGAACTGGCCCTTATATTTATAGAGAAAAATCCACTATAGGGGCCATGCTCATGACCTGTCACGCAAAATCATTACACCAGTAATTCTGACGCCAGACGCGCCATCAGGACGTTAGAGAGCAGCACCGGAACATCCAGCGCCTTTTGCAATAAATCACGATGCCGCTGATGGAAGCCCAGGCAGTCGAGCATCAGGACATCCGCCCCTCTGTCGATCAATTCCTGCCCGGCCGCAATCAGCTTCGCTTCGCTGTCCCAGAACGGGTTAGCCAGCGCGTACAGCGGGGTGTGCTCCAGCGCAGCCCACTTCACCGTCTGGTTATCCAGCAGTTCCTCAACGGGAACGATGACCCCAACCTGATGACCATCAACAATAGAGGCCACCAGCGGGGGGATAATCCGCATCGGTTCGAGCAGAATGGCATTACGCGCGCTGAGTCCTTTAACGGGTGCCGTGCTCATCAGCAAAATGACGTCATAGTCCTGATTGTCGAGCACTTCGATCACGCCCTGTAGCGCGCGCTCGATTTTCTGGCGCGACACATGCGCCAGTTTACCGTCACTGAGTAACGTTGCCAGGGGATCTTCCCCCTCTCCGACCGCGTAGTCTTCCATGACCTCTTCCCGACTGAGCTTCCCTAACAGACTGAGATGCGTAATTTGTTGTTCAGAGACATGCTCGGTTAAGAGCGGTAATACTTCGCTTACAGGCACCACACCAATCGTGAGGATCGCCAACGTCGCCTTCATTTTGATCGCCTTCCGTTACTACCACAACTGCCACACAGGTGCAGGCTCACTACGCTGCACTGTTCATTTATTCAACAAAACAGCACCAAGCGTAGCAGGGGATCTCAACACCGTAGTGTAAAGATCGACTGGCCTTTCCGAATCCACCTGTAATAACTAAATATTAACTGCTGCTTAACATCAGCGATAAGTTAAAAGTGTGATTCAGGCACGGTTGTAACGAATTCGGATTCCTGTCAGGACTTCTCAGGATCCTCATAGCGCCGTTTCGCATCCAGCGCTTCCTGTTCGGTTTCATGTTCGCTGATCAGCGAATCAGGTTTAGGGTGATCGGCACGCAGCTGGTACCAGGTTACGGTTTGATCACCATTACCTTTTTCAACGGTAACGATGCGGGCTTCACGTGGATAGGGAGGTCTGGTTGGCATAGCTCATCCTTTTTTTATGTCTGAGCTATGAGTATAGACGGCTGTTAGCTGGCGCAAGCCAAACGCAGGGCGGTAATAATCTGAATCGCAACTTTTTCGGGTGACGCCGACGCATCCACAACGTGGTGTGCCGCCTCGCGGTACAGTGCATCGCGTTCGGCGAGGACCTCGCTGACCTCTTCACTCAGCGGTTTCGCGGTCAGCGCCGGGCGCTGCCCCTCTTCCGGAAACGCCTCCAGCCGCCCCACCAGCGTAGAGACCGGGGCACAGAGGTAGATCACGACACCCTTTTCGCGCATAAACTGGCGGTTATACGACGCCAGGATAATGCCCCCACCGGTCGCAATCACGGTTGACGGCGCGGTCACCGCTTCCAGCGTGGCCGTTTCACGCGCACGAAAGCTCTCCCAACCCTCATCTTCAACGATATCGGCGATAGTCTTACCCGCATTCTCCTGAAGCCAGTGGTCAGTATCGACAAACTGACTCTGGCACAAACGCGCCAGCTCCAGACCAACGGTGGTTTTCCCACAGCCGCGAGGGCCAACTAAAAAGATGGGTGGGTTCATAACCAGGTGTTCCCCTTGCTGCCGGATAACTGAAGGCTGTAAAGAAATGATTGCAGTAGATGTTGCGCTAACTTTACTGCAAAGCGGTACGGAATGACAAGCCTGTGGAAGCCACACTGTACCACAAAACCGCCCGGAGGTGGGCTACGCCGGGCGGCGCTTCACTTCCAGCAGCCATTTATCCAGCTCGGCGGCAAACTGCTGGCGATCGCGCTGCGACAGGCTGTCCGGCCCACCGGTTTGCACGCCGCTGGAACGCAACGTATCCATAAAATCACGCATGGTGAGCTTCTCCCGGATCGTTGCCGGAGAGTACCGCTCGCCGCGCGGGTTAAGCGCCGCGGCCCCCTTCGCCAGCACGTCGGCAGCCAGCGGGATATCCGCCGTGATCACCAGATCTCCTGCGTCACACAGGCGTACTATCTCGTTATCCGCCACGTCAAACCCGGCCGGAACGCGCAGAGATCGGATGTATCTGGAGGGCGGCACGCGGATATTCTGGTTCGCCACCAGCGTTAGCGGCATCTGCACGCGCTCGGCAGCACGAAATAAAATCTCTTTAATCACATTCGGACACGCGTCCGCATCAACCCAAATCGCCATCGTCTCTCCCCATTATGATTCTGGCGACTATTGTCGCCTGCATTTCGTTGTTAAGCTATCAATGAGAGATAACAACGCATAATAACGGAGAGACGTGATGGATAAGAAAATCGGGTTTATCGGCTGCGGAAACATGGGCAAAGCTATCCTCGGCGGACTGATTGCCAGTGGGCAGGTGCTGCCGGGGCAGATTTGGGTCTATACCCCATCCCCGGATAAAGTCGCGGCGCTGCGTGATGAGTATGGTGTCAACGCTGCCGAAAGCGCGCAGGAAGTGGCTCAGGTGGCGGATATTGTCTTTGGCGCCGTTAAGCCGAATATCATGATTAAAGTCCTGAGCGAGATCACCTCCAGCCTTAACAAAGAGACCCTGGTGGTGTCGATTGCCGCAGGCGTGACCCTCGATCAGCTCGCCCGCGCGCTGGGTCACGACCGTAAGATTGTTCGCGCCATGCCAAACACCCCGTCGCTGGTGAATGCCGGTATGACCTCCGTTACCCCGAACGCGCTGGTCACATCTGAAGACGTGGCAGATGTACTGAATATCTTCCGCTGCTTCGGCGAAGCGGAAGTGATTGCCGAACCGATGATCCACCCGGTGGTCGGCGTGAGCGGCTCTGCCCCGGCGTATGTATTTATGTTTATCGAAGCCATGGCCGATGCCGCCGTATTGGGCGGAATGCCGCGCGCGCAGGCCTACAAATTTGCAGCGCAGGCGGTGATGGGCTCGGCCAAAATGGTGCTGGAAACGGGTAAGCATCCGGGCGAATTGAAAGATATGGTGTGCTCGCCGGGGGGCACAACCATTGAAGCCGTGCGCGTGCTGGAAGATCGCGGATTCCGCTCCGCCGTGATCGAGGCGATGGAAAAATGCATGGAAAAATCAGAGAAGCTCAGTAAGTCCTGATGCGCTACGCCGGGCGTCAGGCGGCCACTTCGGTGCGGCCCCGTCCGGCATTTTTGGCTTTATAGAGGGCCACGTCCGCCGCCTTTAGCCATTCACGATAGTGGGTGAACTGCGCTCCCCAGGGGGCAACCCCAACGCTGATACACAACCTCGCCGTTGGTGCTCCGTGCAGCGGCATGTTGACCAGCCGTTCATGGACGCGCGACATCGCTGCAATCGCGCTGTCGGCAGGCGTGCCGGACATGATCACCGCGAACTCATCCCCACCAAAGCGGCCAATATAATCGCCTGAGCGCAGAGTCAGCTGAAGCTGGCGCGTAATGGCAACAATCGCTTCATCTCCCACGTCATGCCCCCAGGTGTCGTTGATCGTCTTGAAGTGATCGATATCAATGAGCAGTATCGTCGCCTGTCGATGGCTGCGACGGCAGGCCTCAAATTCGTAACGCAGCAGCGTTTCCCAGTGACGGCGATTGAACACGCCGGTCATTCCGTCGCGGGTACTCATCAGCTCAAGCCGACGCTTATGCTCTGCCAGCCGGATCGCCGTGCGGTGGCTGAGCCATGCAAACAGCATGGGGTAGACCACCAGCACGGGGAGCGTCAGCCACAACGCCAGCGGTTCAGAGGTCAATAGCACAGGAGTACCCGTGGATTGCACGGTGAGCAGAGCAGACAGGGCAAGCAGCGCCAGTCCTGTCAGAAATAAGCGACATCCCCCCGATCCCATCATATTCATGCCGATCATCATGATCAGCGCCGCCGTTGGTAGCGCATTGAACCCTGTTAGCCCCATCCAGACACCGGCAAGAATGGCATCGATTTTCAGATTAACAATTTCACTTCTGTGGGGTTCAGCCGAACGAAAAGCCAGCTGCCAGGCCAGATGGGGCCAGACAAAGACCCAGCCCACCAGCAATAACCACCAGACGCCGGAAAGAAACTGGCTCACCAGAACGCTGGCAAGCGGAACAAATAGCGCCGCCAGACCAACGATGCGTGCCAGCCGTATTCGCCGGGCAAATCGCAGACCGGAACGGTATGAATCATCCTGAGAAAGCTGCTGGTGCCACGCTTCCCGAATGTTCTCGTGACTGTCATAAAACTCATCATTCATCATCTTTGGGAATATTCTGAAACATTTTCCCAAATTATAGAGAGGGGGATAGCGGGGAAAGTATGAAATTTTGGGTGAGCCACAGCCGTGACTCACCCGTTAGCACTACGCCTGTTTTTTCAGGCACGCGCTCATGAACTTGCTGCGATCGTCGCCTTTCAGCATCTGCTGTGTCGCCTGGGCATTGCACTCGCGCATTTTTTGCTGCTGCGGGGTCAGGCTTTTTTCACCGGGTTTTGTCGCACCATTTTTTAGGCAGTCGCTCATGTACGTTTTACGGGCATCCCCTTTCAGGCTTTGCGATGTCGCCTGTTGGTTACAGGTCGTCATGCGTTGCTGCTGGGGCGTCAACGTTTTCTCTTCCGCATGTGCTGATGCCATCAGACACAGGCCAGAGAGCAGGGTAATCAGTATTGTTGTTTTCATTGCACCATCCTTTATGTGAAGTTCCACGTTAAGTCTGGTTCGTTACGGAAAAAAAACCACCCTGCGCACCTGATTTTCGCCGGGCTCCGCGGTTATTTCAGCCCTGTAGCGGCACAATGATCATTATCCGGTTTCGCCGGCAGGGAGGCGGTAATTAATAGCAGAAATTATGCGGTGAAAACTGTGCTCTGTCTCAATTTAATTTACCCTGAAAAATGTGTAAAAATAAAAACAGAGCGACGCCAGGCATCCTGCATGACAATTCTGTGACATGTCATTTCACCTCTGGCCGGTTAACTGCGAGGATGCCTCAAAAGCTTTTTTACGTATTGCTGAAGCAGCTCCGCATCCTCTGCGGGAACCTGTGAATCAGGGCGAGCTTTTTCCAGCGCGCCTTCAACGTTGTCGATCAACGCCTCCTGCTCTGGTTTTGCCATCTGTCGCAGCAGCGCCGTCACAACGATTTCCAGCGCCTCGACCTGGGCAACCAGCTCTTTCGACTCTTCTTCCTTTTGGGCAAGCTTAACCAACAACTCAGCAATGAGATTTTTCATGGTGCTATTTCCTTATGTGATTTCCCCTGAAATTAACACCCTCACTGAATAATGAAAAGCATGGATTGGCTTTATCTTATGCAAAAGTGACATCGCTGCCAAAAAAGATATTTCGTGGAGAAAGCGAAACGTTTTTCTAAAAGAAAGGCGCCGCATTTCGTTATATAAAAATGCGGCGTTCATAAGAATAAATAATATATTATCGTGTTTACCGGGCCGACTTTGCCTCAGCGATTCGCCTGCGACGGCGTAAGGCAAAGGCCAGTTGAATAATATTCAGCAGTACCACCACCGCCGTCGCGGCAAATACCCAGCGGAAACCCGCCATCGCCGAGACCGAGGCGCCAATAAGCGGACCCGCTACGTTGCCTAAATACATGAACGACTGGTTGTAGCCAAAAATGCGGCCGGTTACCTGGTCACTGGAATATTTCACCAGCAGCGTCTGAACAGCGGGCAGCATGGCGCCATCCGCGAAGCCAAGCAGGAAGCGCAGGATGCCCAACTGAAGAGGTGTGGTGACGAATGACATGGCAAAGAAAAGGATCACCGCAATGATGAGCGTTGCCATCAGAATACGTGCCGTACCGATCCTGTCGCCCAGTTTCCCCAGGCGCGGAGCAGACATCAGCGCCGACACGCCCGGCACGGCGGCAATCATCCCGCTCAGAAACGCAATGTTGCTGCTGTCCGGCGCCATCGACTTGATAAACAGCGCCAGAATCGGCCCCACCGAGCCGTTACAAAGCTGGATCACCATCGTCGTCACAAAGAGGCTAATCATCAGGCCAGGATAAGGCAGCGAGGCGAAAACCGCTTTTCCGCTCAGGCGTTCGGATTTGCTGACAACAGGCCGCCCGCCCTCTTTAATCAGAAAAAGGGTGACCAGAAAGCTGATCGTCAGCAGGATCGCAGTAATGATAAAGACCGCACGCAGCCCGACATGGTCCGCCAGGAAGCCGCCGAGCAGCGGGCCGCCAATGACCCCGCTGATCTGGGCGGTGGAAAGCGTGCTGAGCGCCCAGCCGCTTCGCTCACGCGGTACCTGTGAGGCCACCAGCGCCATGGCATTCGGAATGTACCCAGAGGTCAGCCCCATTATCGCCCGCAGAATAAACAGCTGCCAGACGTTGGTGGCGAAGGCCTGGAGCAAAATGGCTATCGCCATCCCCAGCGAGGCGCGGAGCAGCATCAACTTGCGCCCCTTGCGATCTGCCAGGCTACCCCACATCGGCGACACAATGGCGGAGACCAGAAACGTCACGCTGAACGTCAGGCCGGACCACATGGAGAGCGCTTCATGGGAAGTGACCCCCAGCTGCGACACATACAGCGGCAGGAAGGGCAATATCTGGCTGATAGCCAGTCCGGTGAAGAAGCAGCCGAACCAGACTGAAATGAGGTTAACTTTCCAGGATTCCATAACAGAAATAGTCTTCATTTTTAGGCGAATTCGCCGACAGATTAGCAAGTTACGCGCAATGACATAGCGCCAGAGATGCGGCCTTGCAGACTTTGGTGTTTTATCTTCCCAGTCATCATATTTGTGAAATAAGTCACAATTCATCCAAATTTCGGCGGAAGATTATGCTTCATCGACATAATCCATATCCGCGCATTCCCAGATGGAAATGGTTGGCATGGGCGGCATTATAGTCCGGTCCCAGACCGTTACCGTAATAACCACAGCTTGCCGAGAGCAGCGCCTGTAGCCAGGGCTGCGTCTTTTCCGCTTTCCAGCCGTTTAGAACGGTAACACGCTGTCCGTTTGCCAGCCTGAAAGCGCTGATATCCAGCGCATCCGCCGTGGCATGTTCGCTGCGCCGCGCATCCGGGCGGCTGTAGATATTGCGGCAGGCAAAGCTGCCCAGATGTTCAATACGCGCAAGCTCGCTTCCCGTCCAGGTTTTGGTGAGCGGCCGGGCCTGCTGGCTGACAAACAGCGCCGAACTTAACGCCAGCGGGCAACTGGCAAGAAAGCTGCTGTTCAGACTGACCGGGCCAAAATCACGTACGCGCACCACGTTACTCAGTGGACACTCCCCGGCGCTGTCAGCGACCGCCTGGGTACGGATAAGCCGACGTTGGTTCGCCTGCGTTAACAGGCTTTCGCACGCCTGGGGGGTTAAACGCCGAAGTTTAAACTGGGTTATTTTTCCGGGCGGATCGTCAAGCGTAAGCGGCACGAAAGGGTTGTACTGCGACGGCAACCAGCGGTAGCCCACCGTGACGATCCCGGCAATAACAATAAGAATAAACAGACCTTTTCCTTTCACGCGCCCCCCTTCAGCATCCCTCAAAACATTATGGCAGAAGGCCGCGAAACCCGCCGGGCATCGTGGTATGTTATTGGCTTTTCGTCAGACTGGAAGAGAGTGAGATGGCAAAGCAGCGCGTAGGTATTGTCTTTGGGGGAAAATCGGCAGAGCACGAGGTGTCATTGCAATCGGCTAAAAATATCGTTGATGCGATTGATAAAAGCCGTTTTGACGTGGTGCTGCTGGGCATAGATAAACAGGGCCAGTGGCATGTTAACGATGCCAGCCAGTATCTGTTACACGCTGACGATCCGGCGCACATCGCCCTTAATCCTTCTGATATCAGCGTCGCAACGGTTCCAGGCGTGGTACAGGGACAGCTTATCGATGCCGGGAACGCGCAGGCGCTGGCACAGATTGACGTGGTGTTTCCTATCGTTCACGGCACGCTGGGCGAAGATGGCTCCCTGCAAGGCATGCTGCGGATGGCGAACCTGCCGTTTGTCGGTTCCGATGTGCTGGGCTCTGCCGCCTGCATGGATAAAGACGTCACAAAACGTCTCCTGCGCGACGCCGGTCTGAATATTGCGCCGTTCGTGACGCTTACTCGTGCCAACCGCGATAAACATAGCTTCGCGCAGATCCAGGCGCAACTCGGCCTGCCGCTATTTGTGAAACCAGCAAATCAGGGCTCGTCCGTTGGCGTCAGCAAAGTCACCAGCGAAGCGCAGTTTAACGAAGCCGTTCGTCTGGCCTTTGAGTTTGACCATAAGGTGGTGGTTGAGCAGGGAATTAACGGACGCGAAATTGAGTGCGCCGTACTGGGCAACGACTTCCCGCAGGCGAGTACCTGCGGTGAAGTAGTGCTGAACAGCGACTTCTATTCCTACGACACCAAATATATTGACGACAAAGGTGCCCAGGTTGTGGTCCCCGCCGCGCTCGATCCTGACGTTAACGACAAGATCCGCGCGATCGCCGTTGAAGCCTATCAGGCGCTGGGATGCTGTGGGATGGCGCGCGTCGACGTGTTTCTGACGCCGGATAACGAGGTGGTGATTAACGAAATCAACACCCTGCCGGGCTTTACCAATATCAGCATGTACCCGAAACTGTGGCATGCCAGCGGGATAAGCTATCCGGAACTGATCACCCGCCTGATTGAACTGGCGCTGGAGCGTCACGCCGCTGACAGCGCCCTGAAAAGCTCTGTTAACTAACGGTTAGTCGGTTTTCTCTGCCGTCGTCGTCTCATCGGGGCGACGGCGGATAATGAATCCCGCCAGCCAGAAACTGATTACCCAGGTCACCAGCCCAACCGCATAGGTTTGCCAGCCTTTCGCTTCAAATCCCAGCAGCCCGACAACACCGTTGAGAATAAAGATCAGCCCGATCGCAAAGGCGTAGTAATGCCAGTCACGGCGTAGTTTGGAAGTGAGCTTCATGACAACTCCGGCAGAAAAAAAACTATCCTCTCACAGTTTGATAAAGGCGTCTGTGGCGGATACGTAAATTCTGAAAAGCAGCGCAGTTTCACTTATGTTATCAATTTGTGACGTGATGCAGAATTCGACAATCCAGGAGAAATCCTGAACCGAATTTCCCACGATTCTGATATTGACAAATGCTATGACCTGTCACACTCACCCTGTACGACGCGTATTAAAACAGAGTGATATTTTCGGGAGGTCTTATGGCAGACTTTACATTGTCGAAACCGATTTTTGGCGGAAAACAACCAAAAACCTCCACGGCGGGGAATATTGCCTATGCCCTGTTTGTTCTGTTTTGTTTCTGGGCAGGAACCCAACTGCTGAATATGCTGGTGCATGCTCCTGGCGTGTATGAGCATCTGATGCAGGTGCAGGATACAGGCCGCCCACGCGTTGAAATCGGTTTAGGCGTGAGCACCGTATTTGGACTCATTCCCTTCCTCGCGGGCAGCATGGTTCTGGGCGTGATTGCCCTCGTCCTGCGCTGGCGCAATCGCCACTGATTACAGTCCCATACAGCGTGCCCGACGATCGTCCACGCGTTTCGCGAACCAGGCGGTCGTCAGGTTACGCGTGATCTTCGGGCTTTCCAGCTGAATCCCTGGCAGAATGGCTCTGGGTAATGCCTTTCCACTTTTCTTCTCGGCCAGCGCAAAGACCTGCTTATAGAGATCCGTTTTCTCAAACGCCAGGCTGTCGCCCTTCTCCAGCTGTCGGCGAATGTCGTTGTTGCTCATCTCCAGCTTCGTCGAGAGTTTTTGCACCGCACGTTCGGTGGTCCCAGCCTCACTGCTGCCGTATGCAATGAGATCGCCATCCAAAGCGAGCTTCACACCGCTGGCGCGGCTTACCGCATTCTGGAAGGCTGCATTTCGGCTGGCATACCAGCCCGCATTAAAGTCGGCAAAGCGATACAGCGGTTTATCGTAGTTGGCCGGATAATTCAGCAGGTGATACGTCCCAAACCACAGCCCACCGCGCAGGGAGAAGACCTCCTGACGCACCGTACCATCGATATCCCACGGATAGCCGTCGGTATGCTTTTCCGCAAATGCGATACTCACCTGCATCGGACCGCCGGTATGCACCGGATTCAGCGATCCAAACAGCTTCTGCCCCATCGGCACCATATTGATGAAATCATCGAAAATGGCGCTAAGCTGCTTCTCGGTTTTCACCGTATCCAGCCGTTCGCTATAGCTTTTACCGTTTGGCGAGGTGATTTTAAGGGCGGTATGTACCAGGAAAACCGGGATATGCATCGATTCGGCCCGGCGGTCGATCTCTTTCCAGGCGATTTTGTTCAGGCCAGGCACAACAGGATCTGACTGATACATCGATTCCTGCTGCGCCACCGCGAGCACCGAGCAGATATTCTCTTCGGTAGGCGCGATCTTCTGGCTTTTGAAGGTCGTTGCCAGCGCATCAGCCCACTCACTGCGATCCTTCACGCTGGCGGGCATCTTCTGCCGCACCACGCTCGCCACATCCACAGGCTTCTCCCCTTCTTTGAGCGGGGCAGCCCCTTTTTCGGCACAGCCCGCCAGCACGAAAGCGGCGAGTAACGTCAGAGGTAATGCACGTGGTACGGCAAATGGCATAGCAATTCCTTTTTAACCTAATGTATGGGTGACTTCCTGCACGTCCTTATCGTCCAGCTCACGCTCGAAACTGCGTAAACGTTTGTAGATGGACATCAGCTCCACAAGCGTAGTCCAGGAGCTAATCAGATACTGGAACGAACCGCGAACCTGACCAAAGACGTTGGTGATTTGGGTCATCAGACCGAGCGTAATCGTACCCGCAACGATGGACGGGAACAGCAGGAACAACCCGAAAACGTTATCAACCTGAAGATAAAGAATGCGCGCGATATTGAAATACATGTAATGGAAATAGAGGCGGAAGTAGTTACGACGTACGGCGCCAAACAGCTCACGCACGGTAGGCGGTGACGCACGGTTGGCATCGTCTTCACCATACACCAGCTCTTTACGGTAGGCCGCTTCCACGCGCTGGTTTTTAAACTCCAGCCCCGGCAACTTGATCCCTACCACCGCCAGCAGCCCCGTTCCCATCAGCGACCAGACAATCGCGGCAATCACCAGGCCGTAGGGCAGATGGCCGACAATCGGCAGCTCCGGAACGTGCGACGAGAGCGTCACCAGCACCGGCAGGAAGGCGATCAGCGTCATGATGGCGTTGATAAAGCTCACGCCCATATCTTCCAGAGTAGAGGCAAAACGCATGGTGTCTTCCTGCACACGCTGTGCGGCACCTTCGATATGTCGCAGGTGCTGCCAGTGCGCCATATAGTGTTCGTTCATCGCGGTACGCCAGCGGAACACATAGTGGCTGACGAAAAAGTTATTCATCACGCCGATCACCACGGCGATGAGGGCGATGCCGAGGAAGATCCCCACCTCATGGTAGAACTGGTTAATGGTCACTTTATGCGGCGAACTCAGCGCCGTCTGGATCAGATCGTAAAACGGCGCATACCAGGCGTTGACCGCTACGCCCACCTCAACCAGGAACCAGGTGACAAAGATGATTAACGACGTGCCGAGAATCGACCAGTATTGCCAGCGGTGAGGAGAATAGACAAACCAGAACATGGCAAAAAGCCCTACGCAGAGCACGTAATAAGCGTAGAAAAGCAGATAGCTCATGGACCAGAAGCGCGCTGCGCTAATGGGAATATCGCCCGTTGCCCCCGTAAGACGGGTCAGCCACGCGCCGCCACCGGCCTGCCAGAAAATGACAGCCAGCAGTGCCCAAATAAATGCCGACAGGAAAAAGGGCCCCGGCTTTGGGAAAAAAGACTTAAACATTGTGCTTCCTTCTTGTTGTTATGGCTGTTGCTGTGTTCAACATATCGCCACACGAAACCTTGCCTGTACCAGCCTCCCGGCTCAGGCAAAAAAGTGAGACCTGCGGGTGAATTATTAGTTCGCTTCCCAATTTTCAAGAATTGTTTCGGTGCGTTTCATTCGCAACAGCGATCGTAGCGTCTATCATACGGTCGATGTCACAAAATGGGAGCCACGCTGCAAGTAAATTGTTCAAATTTACCCACGGTTACGTTTTTCTCGCTATCGTTATGCAAATCGGGCCATTGCCCGACGCCGATTAGTAGTATAACTACCCGTAACTTTCCTTATTCACTTGATGGATGCTTTTCGTTGAAACGTTGTCTGCTCTCTATCGCCGCGCTGTGTGCGGTGAGCCTGTCCACCGCCCAGGCAGCACAGCCTCTGACGGCCCCGGTTCTGGCCTCTGACATTGCCGATCGCTACGCGAACCTTATTTATTACGGCAGCGGTGCGACGGGAATGGCGCTGGTCGTGATCGACGGTAACCAGCGGGTGTTTCGCAGCTTCGGTGAAACACGACCGGGAAATAACGTTCGTCCGCAGCTGGATTCCGTTATCCGTGTCGCGTCGATAACCAAGCTGATGACCAGCGAAATGCTGGTGAAACTGCTCGATCAGGGCGTGGTTAAACTCGACGATCCGCTCAGCAAATATGCGCCGCCCGGCGCTCGCGTTCCGACATATCAGGGAACGCCGATCAGACTAGTGAATCTGGCGACCCATACCAGCGCCCTGCCGCGAGAACAGCCCGGTGGAGCTGCGCATCGCCCTGTCTTTGTCTGGCCAACCCGTGAGCAACGCTGGAACTACCTGAGCACAGCAACCCTGAAATCGGCCCCGGGCTCGCAGGCCGGCTATTCTAACCTGGCGTTTGATCTGCTGGCCGACGCTTTAGCGACGGCCTCGGGTAAGCCCTACCCTCAACTGTTTGAAGAGCAGATCACGCGTCCGCTCGGGATGAAAGATACCACTTACACCCCCTCCCCGGACCAGTGCAAGCGTCTGATGGTGGCGGAAAAAGGGGCCAGCCCGTGCAATAACACGCTGGCCGCCATTGGCAGCGGTGGAGTTTACTCTACGCCTGGCGACATGATGCGCTGGATGCAACAGTTCCTCTCATCGGATTTTTACGCGCGCAGCAATCAGGCCGACCGCATGCAGACGCTCATCTACCAGCGTGCTCAGTTACGTCGCGTCATTGGCATGGATGTACCCGGTAAAGCCGATGCCCTCGGCATGGGCTGGGTGTATATGGCGCCAAAAGATGGCCGACCGGGGATTATTCAAAAAACCGGTGGAGGTGGCGGATTCATCACCTATATGGCGATGATTCCGCAATCAAACGTAGGTGCTTTTGTGGTGGTCACCCGGTCGCCAAATACACGCTTCGTGAATATGAGTGATGGCGTAAATAATCTGGTGGCCGAGCTGAGCGCCAATAAAGCGCAGGTGCTTACGGCCTCTAACTGATCTCAATAGTCCGTGGGCAAACGGTTGATACTGACCAGTTTGCCCCGGCTCATATTGATGTAGTTCCCCTGACGCAGCGCCGCCAGAACCTCCGCAACGACCGAACGAGAAATACGCGTGCTACGCTGAATATGATTCATAACACCAATTTTTGAACGTAGCGCATCATCCCACTCGGCCATATTCAACAGCATCGCCCGAATTTGGCTATAGGAATTATTTCCAATCAGCTGTATATCACGTTTTCCCAGTAAATGGTTTAGCCATGACAGCCAGCAGAAAGCTTCTTGCCAAACATGCGCTTCTTGAATAAGTTCGCATGCAGTAGAGGCAGGCAAATAAAATCCGGTACAAGGTGTTTGTGCAATCAGAGAATATTCAAGATAGTTGTCATTTATCCATGCGCTTAAACCGTGGATATACGGTGCCCGCGCAATACCCATAAGTAATTCGTCTGATTTACGGTGGACGGCAGTCAGACCGGATTGTATGACAACGGTCAATGGTTCATCATCATTATTGCCGGTAGTTATTAATTGTTGTGGTTCGGTCTTAAATGGGGTACCGGCGATTTCCAGACACTTAATGAGCCGGCTTAATTCAGAAAGTGGTTTCGCATTAACGTTCATGCATACCTCAAGTCATCTGTATCTGTCGGTTCTTTATTATTTTTAAAGCACATAAAAAAGCGGGGGCAAAATCCCCCGCGTTTTTTTCTTACCAGGTATATTTCACACCCAGGTTTGCTCCCCAGTTCTGGTCAACGTCGCCGCCGCCCAGATAAGTCGCATCAGTGTAAGCACTGAAGTTTTTCGTGAAGCTGAACTGAGTACCCAGTCCCACGCGAACCGCAGAGCCTTCTACGCCGTTATCAATGCTGTCGTTGTTGATATCAGCATTGTTGTCAGCATCGTCATACACGTAAGCCAGTTTGAAGTAAGGCGTTAATGCCTGCTCGCCGCCGTAGTTGAAGGTATAACCTGCATCCACGCCGACTTCATAACGCATACTGTCGTAAGACTGACCATCGATACGCATGTCGTTGCTTAACTGGTAGTCATCACCGGACTGGAACAGGCCAGAAATCGCCGCGTAAGGCGTGACGTAGCCAGACAGGTTTGGTTTCCAGTCATAGCCCAGTTTCATCCCGAAACCAACGGCGTCAGTCGTGGTATTACCGTCAACATACTGACCATTGCTCATGGTGGCAGAGAGGTCGTTGTTGAAGCGGGTGTAACTCAGTGAGCTGTCGAGGAAGATATCGTTCATGAACTTCGCCGACGCGTAGATCATCACAGTCTGGCTGTCCTGATCGACCTGACCCGTACGATCGCTGATATCACCTTTCGCGAAACCAGCCGCACCACCGACAATCCACTTCGCATTATTACCGTCGATCTGAGTGTCCAGACCTACCATAATGCCGCTTACGTCCTGATCGTAGCTAACGGTGCCATTATCCGCGTCAAAGTTGCCGCCGAAATAGCTCACCCATGCGCCGCCGTTATCTGCCAGGCCATGACGGCTGTTGGTCAGACGGGTACCCACGGTATCCTGTTGCAGATTCCAGATGTTGGTATTGGCAGAAGGAATGCTCAGCGCCATGTTGGCGTAGTCAGTCAGCTCTTCCTGCTGGAGAACAACGGTGTCGCCCTTCTGCTGCGCCTGATAGGTGTATGCACCTAAATCAGCTTTATTTGCCGCAGTAAAGCTGGCAGCGGTATCCGCGTTATTGTCATAGACGCGAATGATCTCTTTGTTTTTGTAGTCAGCTACGGAGCCTGCGCCGGTCGCATCGTCGATGCGCACTTTATAGTTACCGGCAACGTCACCGTTCACCGCCAGATGACCGTCAGAGTTCAGCGCGACAACACCATAGTCGTAGTCCGCTTTATTGCGATCGTTGGTGATATACCGTGCGTTGTTCAGATCGCTGTTCAGCACATAATCGCGGCTGGCAACGTTGAGTACACCGCCATCGGTCAGCACCATATTGTGCGTATCAACCTGACCCAGACCCAGCGCCAGCTCTGCACCGTTGTCCACGGTAATGGTGTTGGCATACAGCTCAGCTGTCTCTTCAGTCAGTGCCGCACGGCTGTAGCTATCCAGATACAGGCTATCGGTTGCTACCGCGCCGTTGTCGCCGATGTTCAGGCTAGACGCATTGGTCAGGGTGATGGAATCCGCCAGCAGGCCGGAGTTTTCAACATTGACCTGAGACTGGTTGTTCACCGTCAGCGCGTCGATGTTGGAGATCTTACGGGTATCCCACTCGGAACCGTTATCCAGCGCCACGTTGAACAGGCCGCTCTGATAAACCTCTTCACCTGCAACGTGACCGTTGCTATCAAAGGTAGAATCAGGCCAGATGCTGTTTGGAGAAAGTGCATGCCAGTCTACATTGCTGTAGCCTTCACCATACATCTGCGCCGTGCCGATGGCCTCAACGCTGGACTGCGCGGCACCCACCCATTTACTGCCGTTGGTCAGCGTGACATCCAGCTTGTCGGTATCATCCCAGCCGTTGGTAGTTGGGTTATAGATGCCGTCATCGGTGGTATCCGTTGCCGGATCGCCATTCTCGTAGAAGTTGTTATCAAAGGTGCTGGAGAAAAGGATGTCGCCGGTAATGGTAGAGTGATCGAAGGTAGCGGTGGTCTGCATAGCGTTATCAGACGCGCCAGCCACAACGATCAGCGCCGCATCATCCGCAGCCGTGGCGTTGGTTTCACCGTAGTCGCTCGGCTTCGCCGTTTGACCGTAGAAGCCGCTGGTACCCAGATCGCTGTACGCACCGGAGGTCAGCACAGAGTCTTTCACCACCAGCGTATCGGTAAAGACATTGCTGCTGTTAGCAACGCCTTCAACACCGTCGTATGGCGTGTTATCCAGATCCTGGTAACCCTGCGTCAGCGTGATACCCGCAACGTGGGAATTGTTCTGAATAACGATATCAGATTCAACGTCCAGCGTGATGGCGTTACCCAGATCATAGGTGTCCAGATAATGCGTTTCAGTGGTTTCGCCATTGACGACATCATACGCGTAATGCTCGTAGGTATCGTTGATGGTGGAGTTATCAACGGTCAGGCTAAAACGATCATACTGGGTATGAGCGGTGCCGTCAGTATCTACGCCATCTGCACACGTCGTGGTCATACACTCTGAGGTGATCATGCCATTAATGGTGCTGTTAGAAATACTCAACGCGTTCGCACGGCCATTGACACCATCATCCAGATAGTATGTCGAAATAACTCCGTTTACGGTTGATTTATTGACGACCGGATAAATGTCACCATCATGTGTGGCATCTGAATAATTCCAGTCAGCATAACCATAATACCAGGGCGTGGACGCAGTATTGTCATATCCAAAAGTATTATATGTCGTGCCGGATATATCTTTCGCATTGGCCTGAGAAGCGATAGCCAGTGTGCAGGCTAATGCAAGTTGTGATACAACCAGTTTCTTTTTCCATGTTTGCATTGGGTCATCCCTCCTCAGGGACGTAAGCAAGTTTGTCCATCAAATCATTTAGCAACATTAAATTGCGGAAGGAATTATGCAGTTTCACTTCGAAAAGGTTCAATGAATGATTCCATTAAGTCCGTATTCAGACAAATAAGCTTATAAACCCACGGCAATATCAATCATTATGAATAAATATTATAAATTCAACTGATTGCAAACTACTTTAGTTGCTTCGACACATATAATAAAAAGCAATTAATCATTTATATTTATAATCCCAAACCAATATAGAAGCCTCACCAATATTACACGCCACGCTGAACATCAGAATAAGATTTATAATATAGACTAAATACATGCAGCGTATATTAGTCGATTTCGAAAATCTAAAAGACAACTTTAGTAAAACACCGCTCCCTGCTTTCAGGTACACTATACCTCTTTGTTCCACAAACATCAGGCATACCATGACCGATTTAATTGCACGTCCCCGTCGCCTGCGCAAGTCACCCGCACTGCGCGCCATGTTTGAAGAGACAACACTGACCTTAAACGATCTGGTGTTGCCGATTTTTGTTGAAGAAGAGATCGATGACTACAAAGCCATCGACGCGATGCCGGGCGTGATGCGCATTCCTGAAAAGCATCTGGCCCGCGAGATCGAACGCATTGCGAATGCGGGCATCCGCTCGGTGATGACGTTCGGTATCTCCCACCACACTGACGCGACCGGCAGCGATGCCTGGAAAGAAGACGGCCTCGTGGCACGCATGTCGCGCATCTGCAAAGAGAGTGTGCCGGAGATGATCGTCATGTCCGATACCTGCTTCTGCGAATACACCTCTCATGGCCACTGTGGTGTGCTGTGCGATCACGGCGTGGACAACGATGCGACCCTGCTGAATCTGGGCAAGCAGGCGGTGGTTGCCGCCGCCGCGGGTGCGGATTTCATTGCGCCTTCTGCGGCAATGGATGGGCAGGTACAGGCGATTCGCCATGCGCTGGATGCCGCAGGCTTCACCGACACCGCCATCATGTCCTACTCCACCAAATTCGCCTCCTCTTTCTACGGTCCGTTCCGTGAAGCAGCGGGCACGGCGCTGAAAGGCGATCGTAAAACCTATCAGATGAACCCGCTGAACCGCCGCGAAGCGATTCGTGAATCTCTGCTTGATGAAGCCCAGGGCGCTGACTGCCTGATGGTGAAACCGGCTGGCGCGTACCTGGATATCCTGCGCGACATTCGCGAACGCACCGAACTGCCGCTGGGCGCATACCAGGTGAGCGGTGAGTACGCGATGATCAAATTCGCCGCGCAGGCGGGTGCCATCGACGAAGAGAAAGTGATCCTCGAAAGCCTGGGGGCGATCAAACGTGCGGGCGCGGATCTGATCTTCAGCTATTTCGCGCTGGATCTGGCCGAGAAGAAAATTCTGCGTTAATCCGCTTTAGCGCCGGGTGGCGACTTCGCCTTACCCGGCCTGCTCTCTGCGCTAATCTTCACCAAACTGCAATACAAACGACATCTCCTCCTTCTACTGTCTGGGCAAGACGGCAGGAGGAGTGATCAATGTTTAGTCTCGACAGCGTTCTTGATGACCTTTGGCCTCAGGCGAGGCCCGCACCCTGGCAAAAAAGTCTGTTAAAAAGACTGCTTCACGAAGACGAATTTCAGCAGTTTGCTGCCAGCCACCGTCACCTGAAAGGGCTGGATATGGTGGATCAGGTTCTGGAACACCTTGATATTCACTGCTCCGTTTCCGCCCGCGATCTCGAACAAATCCCCGAACACGGCCCACTCATTGTGATAGCGAACCACCCCACTGGCACGCTGGATGGGCTGGCGTTGCTGTACGCCGTTTCCCGCGTGCGCCGCGACGTCAGGGTTGTTACCAACAGGATGCTGTCCCACCTTGAGCCCCTCAGTTCATTGTTTATTCCCGTGGATAATATGGGCGGCAGAACCGCAAAAGCTTCGCTGATACAGATGGAGCAGCACCTGCAAAACGCCGGTGTGCTGATCTTCTTTCCGGCGGGCGAAGTTTCCCGCCCAACGCGCAAAGGCATACGCGATAAAAAATGGCATCCGGGCTTTATCAAGCTGGCTGGCAAATTACGGGTGCCGCTACTTCCGGTACATATCCAGGCGCACAACAGCCTGCTGTTTTATGCCAGTACCCTGGTCTCGCCAACGGTATCCATGCTGCTGTTGATGCAACAGATGTTTCGCCGCCGTCACAGTCAGTTGCCGATCAAAATCGGCCAGCAGATTACCTGGAATGACCGGTTTAGTTCTACCCTTTCATCGCGTGAGATGGCCGAGCAGTGTCGTCAGCACGTGATACGTCTTGGCAAGGGATTGCCTGGCGTCTTTAAAACCCAGTGCGCCATTGCCCGCCCGGAAGACAGGGCCACGCTGAAGCGCGAACTGGCGCAGGCCGAGTGTCTGGGAAAAACGAGCGATGGTAAGGCCATCTATCTTTGGCAGCGCAACGGGCAGGAAGAGGCGCCTCTGCTGCGCGAGCTGGGGCGGCTGCGCGAGATTGCCTTTCGTGCCGTGGAGGAAGGCAGCGGGAAGCGGCGGGATACGGACAGCTACGATGATGACTATCTGCACCTCATTTTGTGGGATGACGATGACCTGGAGATTGTCGGCGCATACCGCTTTATGCCAACGGCCATGCAGGTGGAAAAGCGCGGCGTCGAGGGATTGTACAGCTACAGCCTGTTCCACTACGACGAAAAAATGCAGGACATACTGGAGCACGGCATTGAGCTGGGGCGCAGCTTTATACAGCCGCGCTACTGGGGACGTCGCGGTCTGGACTACCTGTGGTCAGGCATTGGCGCCTATCTGGCGCGCTATCCACATTACCGTTACCTGTTTGGTCCGGTGTCCATCTCCGGCGGCTTACCGCCTGCCGCCCGGGATCTGCTGGTCGCCTTTTACCGCCTGTGGTTCCCGGCGACGCATCCGCTAGCCGCCTCGCGCCAGCCCTATCCCGCATCCCTGCCAGACGTGCTGGCGCAATTTGGCGGGGTGGATTACGTGGATGACCTGACAAAGCTCAAATCCCTGCTCGGCAACCTGGGTTGCGGCATCCCGCCGCTCTACAAACAGTATTCCGAGCTATGCGAACCCGGCGGCGTGCAGTTTGTCGATTTCGGCAGCGATCCGGCGTTCAATAACTGTATCGACGGGCTGGTGCTGGTGGATCTGTGTTATCTGAAGGCGAACCGCTATCAGCGGTATATAGAGGCGCACTTAATACCCTCCCCCCAGCCCTCTCCCTAAAAGGGAGAGGGTGAAAACCGCACCGGTCAGTCCCCTCGCCCCTTTGGGGAGAGGGTTAGGGTGAGGGGCTCAAACCGCACGGTAGAACGGCTTATCCCCCAAAATCGTCGCCCGCTGCATAATCCTTCGCTGCGGCAGATAATCCGCATTGACGTAATGCTGCGTGACGCGGTTATCCCAGATCGCCAGATCGTTCTCCTGCCAGCGCCAGCGCACCTGAAACTCCGGTTTGGTGATATGCGCGAACAAGAAGCCGAGCAGCGCCTCACTCTCTTTCTCCGCTACGTCCACGATACGCGTGGTAAACCCTTCATTCACAAACAGCGCCTGCTTTCCGGTCACCGGATGCGTACGCACCACCGGGTGCAGCAGCGGGGGATGTTTTTCGACCGCATCCAGCCAGCGCTGGTGCTCCTCTTCCCTTTTACGGTACTTATATTCCTGGAATGATTTTTTGAAGTCATGCTCCGCCCGCAGGCCGCTCAGTAGGGTCTGGAGCGGCGCGGAGAGCGCCTCAAACGCTGCGATCCCGCTGGCCCACAGCGTATCGCCCCCCGTCTCAGGCAACAGCTTCGCCGCAAGAATCGCCCCGGCTGGCGGTGTGTCGATAAAGGTCACATCGGTATGCCAGTTATCGTTATCCGGCGGGTTATCGTTGTGGGTGTCGAGGACGATAATCTCCTCCACCCCTTCCGCATGCGGATAGACGGGGTGGATATGCAGGTCGCCAAAACGCAGGGCCAGCGCGCGCTGCTGATGCGGGGTAATGGCCTGTTCACGCAGGAACACCACCTGATGACGCAGCACCGCGTGGTACAGCTGCTCAAACTGGTTATCGCTCAGCGGACGGGTTACGTCCAGGCCCGACACTTGCGCGCCAATGTACGGCCCCAACGGGATAATCGTCAGACGTTCACTCATTGTATTTCTCCATGCCAGGGCGTCAGGCGACGCTGTAGCGCGCGCAGTCCCAGTTCTAATCCAAAGGCGATCGCGGCGATCACTGCGATCCCTGCCAGTACCACATCAGTCGCCAGGAACTCTCCCGCCGACTGCACCATAAACCCAAGGCCGCGCGTGGCGGCTATCAGCTCTGCCGCCACCAGCGTAGACCAGCCCACCCCAAGGCCGATGCGCAGCCCGGTCAATATCTCCGGCAGCGCGCCCGGTAAAATGACGAACAGCAGGACCTGCGCGCGGCTGGCGCCGAGCGACTGCGCCGCACGTATGCGTACCTGCTGCGCACTCTTTACGCCAGCCAGGGCCGACATCGCGACCGGCGCAAAAATCGCCAGGTATATCAGTAAGATCTTTGACGTCTCGCCGATGCCAAACCAGATCACCATCAGGGGCAAGTAAGCCAGCGGCGGGACGGGACGGTAAAGCTCTATCAGCGGGTCGAGAATGCCGCGTACCGTCGGGCTCAGTCCCATCGCGATCCCCACCGGAACGCCAATAATGACCGCCGCCAGCAGCGCCACCAGAATACGCGTCAGACTGGCGCCTAAATGCTGCCAGAGCGTGGCATCCATAAAGCCCTGCGGCCCGGCGATAGTAATCAGTTTTTCCAGAACCTGGCCTGGCGGGGGCAGAAACAGCGGGCTTACCCACTGCTGCGCGGCAACCGCCCACCATACCGCCAGCAACACCACCAGCGTGCTGACGCTTAAAGTGATCTGGCGAGAGAACGGCCAGCGTAAGGCAAGGCGCGTCCGCCGCGTTTTTTCACTGAAAACAATGCTCATGAGAACGCCTCCCGTTGCTCAAACACGCGGCTTAAGACGTATTCACGCTGTTCAATAAACAGCGGATCGGATTTGATGCTGCGTACCGGTTCTCCCGCCACATAGCGCCGGGCAAACTCAAGCGGCAGGCGCTCCAGCACGCGTCCCGGCCCCGGTGAGAGCAGCACCAGCTCCGTCGCCATAAACACGGCCTCTTCGATATCGTGGGTGATTAACAGCACCTGCTTGCCGGTTTCGTGCCACAGGCGCAGCAGCAGGGTTTGCATCTGCTCGCGGGTGAAGGCATCCAGCGCCCCGAAAGGTTCGTCCAGCAACAGCAGCTGTGGGTTAGCCGCCAGCGCACGGGCGATCCCGACGCGCTGACGCTGCCCGCCTGAAAGCTGCCAGATAAAGCGTTTTTCAGCCCCCTCCAGCCCGACCTTTTTCAGCATATCGCGCGCCGTATTCAGGCGCTGTTCACGTGCTACACCGGCCAGTTGCAGACCAAACGCAACGTTTTCCTGAACGTTTCGCCACGGGAGTAACCCTTCGTTCTGGAAAACCACGCCGCGCTCTGCGCCCGGCCCCGTGACCCGTTTCCCTTCCAGTTGGATCGAGCCGTGCTGATACGGTACAAACCCGGCGATCAGGTTCAGCAGCGTCGTTTTCCCGCAGCCGGACGGTCCCAGCACCACCAGCAGTTCACCGCTGTCCAGCGTCAGGTTGATCGCTTCCAGGGCGGGTTTGCCGCCGTAATCGGCAGACAGGTTTGTAATGTTCAGCATTGCAGCCCCCTTATTTCACAAAGCGATCGGTCACGAACTGGCTGTAATCCGCCGCCACCGCAGGCACTTTGCCCTGCTCTTTCAGGAACGTCGCAGTGTCAACAATCGCTTTGCTTACCGGCCCGTTCAGCTGCTGGACCTGCTGAGCAGGCGTCAGATAGGTGTTGCCTTTTACCAGCCCCGGCACGTCAGCTTCCGGCACGCCGCTCAGACGTGAGAGTTTCTCCAGGTTGGTGGGCTGTTTCAGCCATTCATCCGGGTTACTGATGTATGGCTGCTGTGCGTCGATGGCGCTTTTGGCGAAGGCTTTCACCACTTCAGGGTGTTTCTCGGCAAAGTCCTTACGTACCACCCAGACATCAAGGGTTGGCGCGCCCCACTGCCCCACTTTTTCGGAGTCGGTCAGCACGGTGCCCTCTTTTTCCAGTTCGTTGACGGCGGGCGCCCAGACGTATGCTCCGTCGATGTCGCCACGCTGCCAGGCGGCAATAATCGCCGGAGGTTGCAGGTTGATGATCTGCACCTGGCCGGGCTTAATGCCCCAGTGTTTCAGCGCTGCCAGCAGGCTGTAATGCGTGGTGGAGATAAACGGCACCGCGATGCGTTTGCCGATTAAATCTTCGGGTTTCGTGATGCTTTTCTTTACCACCAGCGCTTCGGAATTTCCGAGCTGCGACGCCAGCAGGAAAACTTCAATCGGCACCTGCTGGCTGGCGGCCACCGCCAGCGGGCTGGAGCCCAGGTTGCCAATCTGCACGTCGCCCGAGGCTAACGCCCGCACAATCGCCGCGCCGCTGTCGAACTTGCGCCAGTCGACGTTCGCCCCGCTCGCTTTGGCGAAGGTGTTATCCGCCTGCGCGACTTTCGCCGGCTCAGCGGAAGTCTGATACGCGACGGTGACGTCCACCGCCTGCGCCTGAAATGCCCACAGCGCCAGTGCGCCGAGAAGTGTGATCCGCGATGAAATTGCCATAATGTCTGCTCCCTTGTTGTTATGAGAGCAGTATTTCCGGCGCGAGAATTTTGATAAAGGAATAAAAAAGAATCGCTAATGACGATTCGTTTTTAGAAAAAAAGCGGGAAAGGATAGTGAATTTTGTGCGGTTGTTTCGCCGGGTAAGGCGCAGCCGCCACCCGGCAAAGACCTCAGCGCTGAACCGTCAGCGCAGCAATATCTTTCGGCGTGGTCCGGCAACATCCCCCGATTAATTTAGCGCCAGCCGCCAGCCACTGCGGTAAATACCCCGCCAGCGTCTCGCACGCTTCACCGTGGTGATGCCAGGTTTTGCTCACCGCATCATAATGCTCGCCGGAATTCGGATAGACCACCAGCGGCAGCGATGTCAGGCTGTGCAGATGCGTCAGCGCCGAGGTGGTGTTTTCCAGCGCGATACAGTTGATCCCCAGCGCGACAACCTGCGGGTAGTTTTCCAGCGCAGAAACGACATCCCGCAGCGGCGTTCCGTCACTCAGGTGCTCGCTGTCACGCAGGGTAAATGAGAACCATGCCCGGGCGCGGGGATACGCCGTCAGCAACGCCGCCAGCGCCTTAATCTCAGTGAACGAAGGCAGCGTTTCACAGGCCAGCAAATCCGCGCCCGCATCCAATAGCGCCTCTACACGCGGGCGGTGGAAGGCGGTGAATTCTTCAGCGCTACGCACGTAATCGCCGCGATACTCGGAACCATCGGCCAGATACGCGCCGTAAGGGCCCACAGATCCCGCCACCAGCAGCGTGCCTGCATTTGCGTTCTCAGCCAGGTACGCTTCCCGCGCTTTGCGTGCCAGCTCTACGCTTTTGCCAATCAACGCCCGGGATTGCGACTCGTCCAGCCCGCGAGCGGCAAAGCCCGCGGGTGTCGCCTGATAGCTGGCGGTGATCGCCACCTGTGCCCCCGCGCGGTAGTAGTCGAGGTGTACGTCACGGATCAGCTCCGGGTTTTCCATCAGCACTTTAGCCGACCAGAGGCTGTCGGCAAGGTTACAACCGCGCGCTTCCAGCTCCGTTGCCATTGCCCCATCCAGCACGACAAACGGCTGGTTTTCAAGGAGGGCGGTAAGCGGATTATTCTGCGACATGTTCAGGCTCCTGCGTGGTCAGGTTTCGGGTCAGATAGTACGCACCATAACACAGGGCGACAAACGGAAGCCCGCAATAAAGGGCAATACGCTGGCTGGGGTCAAACCACAGGCCGACGCAGGCCACCAGGCAGAGGATAAATCCAAGCACGGGCACCAGCGGATACCATGGCGCGCGATACTGCAACGCCGAAAGCGGTTGCCCGGACTGCACGTGACGGCGACGAAACACAAAGTGCGACGCGCAGATGCTGATCCACACCGCCACCACCGCAAAGCCGGAGATAGCGGACAGCGCCACAAACACCGTATCCGGCGCGACCACGCTGGAGAACAGCGCCAGCACGCCGCCCAGCATGGAAACGGAGAGCGCCGTCAGCGGCACGCCGTTTTTGTTGACGCGGGCAAAGCAGCGCGGCAGCGTTTTCTCGTTAGACAGAGACCACAGCATACGGCCAGAGGCGTACAGGCCCGAGTTCGCCGCCGAGAGGATCGCCGTCAGGATCACGAAGTTAAAGATATCCGCCGCATACGGAATGCCGACCTTTTCAAACACCAGCACAAACGGACTTTTCTCCACGCCAGCCTGCTGCATGGGGATCAGCGCCGCCAGCACAAACACGGTGCCAATAAAGAAGATGATGAGCCGGGCGATGGTGGTGCGAATAGCAACCGGAATAACCTTGTGTGGGTTTTCCGTTTCCCCTGCCGCGATGCCGATAAGCTCTGTACCTGAGAAGGCAAAGTTGACCGCCACCATGGTCATCAGGATCGGCAGACCGCCGTGCGGGAACCAGCCTTCGGCAGTAATGTTGCTCAAGCCCGGCGCCGGTGACCCATCCTGCATCGGGATAAAACCGAAGATCGCCGCTCCGCCGAGAATAATGAAGGCGATGATGGTGATGACTTTCACCAGCGAGAACCAGAATTCCCCTTCGGCGAAGAAACGCGTGGAAATCACATTAAGAGCAAAAATCACCACGCAAAAGACGACGCACCACGTCCAGACGGGAACCTGCGGGAACCAGTACTGCATACAGAACCCGGCTGCGGTAAAGCTCGATCCCAGCGCCACTGTCCACGTAAGCCAGTACAGCCACGCCACGGTATACCCTGTCGCCGGGCCGAGATAACGAGCGGCGTAGACGTGGAACGCCCCGGTTTCCGGCATCGCCACGGAGAGCTCGCCCAGACACTGCATAACCAGCCAGACCACCAGCGCACCGATAAGATACGCCAGCAGCGTGCCCGCCGCGCCAGTTGTCGAAATGATGTATCCGGTATTGAAGAATAACCCTGTGCCGATAACGCCACCCAGCGAGAGCATAATCAGGTGGCGGGTTTTCATGGTGCGCTCAAGCTGCCCGTTTTGTTGTTCTGTTTGCATATTACCTTCTAAACGTATGGACATCTAAACATCCAAAGAAGGGTGTTATACCGCGATTGTTAACAAAAAGCCACCCGGCACGACTTCGGCGCAATTATTGGTAAATCCTTAAATCAGTTCTATAGTCGACACAGTTTCTTCTTCACCAGGACTCACTATGCGATTTAACGGACTGACCAAAGGTTTCTTTATTCTCATCCTGGCCCTTGTAACCTGGGCTTTCTTTGACGTGCTGTCACCCTATTTCTCGGCGATTCTGTGGGCCGCGATCCTGACCATCATTTTCAACCCGGTGAAAAACAAGCTGCGTACCGCGCTGGGCGATCGCAACGGGCTGGCTTCCCTCCTCACACTCGGCATTATCTGCCTGATCGTGTTTATTCCGTTGATGGTGATCCTTTCCTCGCTCGCGGTGGAACTGAACATGGTTTACACCAAGCTGCAACAGAACAACACGCAGTTCCCGGAAGTCATCGCTGGTATCTTCAACCGCCTGCCGGACTGGGCCAGCGGCTTCCTGGCGGATCACAACCTGACCAACGCCGCGCAGATCCAGAAAAAGCTTTCCGATGTCGCGTTACAGGGCGGACAGTATCTGGCGGGTAGCGCGTTCCTGATTGGTAAAGGGACGTTCGGCTTTGCTATTAGCTTCGGCATTATGCTGTACCTGCTGTTTTTCCTGCTCAAAGACGGGCCCTATCTGGTGCGCCAGATCCTCGACTCGCTGCCGCTGTCTGACTTCGTCAAACAGCACCTGTTCGCGAAGTTTGTCGGCGTCTCGCGAGCTACGGTAAAAGGTACGGCGGTCGTGGCGGTGGTTCAAGGTACGCTTGGCGGTATCGCCTTTGCCATCGTCGGTATTGACGGTAGCGTACTGTGGGGAGCGCTGATGGCGTTCCTCTCCCTGGTGCCCGCCGTCGGCTCGGCTATCGTCTGGGTTCCCGCCGCCATCTTCCTGTTTGCCACTCACCAGCTGTGGCAGGGTCTGTTCATTGTGGGCTTCTTTGTCATTATCGTCGGGCTGGTGGACAACCTTTTACGTCCGCTGCTGGTGGGCAAAGACACCAAAATGCCGGACTACCTGATACTGATCACCACGCTCGGCGGTATGGAGCTGTACGGCATTAACGGCTTTGTGATTGGGCCGCTGATTGCCGCCCTGTTTATCGCCTGCTGGAACCTCTTCTCCGGCCGCGACCACGCAGGCAACGCCGAGGAGCTGGACGCAGATTTTATCGAAGAAGGAAAAAATCCTCCGGATCTCTAACTAAACGCGTTTTGACAGGCGGCCCGGTGCCGCCTTTTTTTTCGCGATAAATCAGGGGTTTTCTATAATCTTTAATGAACGCTCTTCCACATTTGTCGTAGAAGGATCCAACAGGTGCGAATCGCCACGATCACAAACTGGGCCTATGGTGTCACGGTGTGCCTGACCATTGCTTCCGGTATCGTCATGCTGATGGCTTCCCATGCCGACAACGTAGAACGTCAGGCTGTTAAGCAACGACAAATTTTTGACCAGCTTACGGAAGAGATTGAAGCAGAAACCTGGATGCTCTCCGACTTAGCGCGCCTTTACGCCATCAAAAAAGAGCCCGATGTGCTGAAAACGTACCAGGCGAAAGAAGGCGAACTGAAGAATATCGAGCGCAAGCTGGGCCAGTTAAAAGATACGGGCGCAACGGGCGAAGAGCTGGCGCTGCTGTACGAAGGGCTGAAGATTGTCGATGACCTACAGGATGAACAGCAGGCAGCAATTGCCAGCGTCGCCAGGGGTGAGGAACAACAGGCCATTGCGTTACTCTTCGGCAAAATCTACGAACTTGAAATGGAACGCGCCCAAAGCAAGATTGACCATTTTCGTGTGCTTCTGGATAAGCGCATTATCGCCGATGTCCAGGCAGCGACCAACACGTCAAAAACCCTGCGTACCGCCTCTGAAATGATGGTCGGCCTGACCGCCCTGCTCTTCTTATTCGTGATGGGTTTTATTCTCAAGCACCGCGTGCTGCGCCCGGTGGTGCGCCTCAGTGATGTGGTTCACCGGCTGGCCTCACAGGATTACGCCGTCGAAACGCCAAATTTCAACCAGGTCGATGAGATAGGCGATATGGCGCAGGCCATTCGCATTTTCCGCGAGAACGGGCTGGCAAGGCAGCGGCTTGAAAAAGAACGCGACGCAGACTGGGCCATCCGCGAGCTGCTCGCGCGAATGACCCAGCGCTTGCAGGGCTGCGAGAACGTTAGCGACGTGATTGAGGTGGCAGAGCTGTTTGCTCCCAACATTGCGCCGGGTGTCGCCGGGCGTCTGTATATTCTGGATCGAAACCCGTGGGAGATGCGCTGTGCGGCGGAATGGTTATCTCCCCAGGGAGAAAAAAATGCTTTCCACCCCGATCAATGCTGGGCCATACGCCGTGGTCAGAGCCACCCACCGGTCAACGGCGAGCCGGATATCGGTTGCCAGCATCTGCCTGAATCACAAAAAGACAGTTCATTCTGCGTGCCGCTCATTGCGCAGGGGGAAGCCATTGGTTTGCTGTCGTTTCAGAACATCACGCCTGAAACGGCACCGTCCCGCGCCTATCTCGAATTAATGGCGGAAGCCCTGGGTCTGGCGCTGGCCAACCAGCGTCTGCGCGATGCCCTGCTGGAAAAAGCGCTATTCGACCCGCTCACCGGCTTGCGTAACCGCCACCACCTTGAAGATACCCTGCGCACTCAGATAGCTCAGGCGATGCGCAATGATGAACCGGTGAGCTGCATGATGATCGACATCGATCACTTTAAAAGCATTAACGATCGCTTCGGCCATGAGGCTGGCGATCATGTGATTAAGAGCGTGGCGACAATTGTTCAGCGTGCCGTGCACGATGCCGGCCTGGCCTTCCGCTTTGGTGGCGAAGAGTTTCTGGTGCTACTTACGGGTGCGGATGAGGACGCGGCTCACGCCTGCGCAACGGAGATTTATAACGGCGTCCATACGCTGTCGCTACGTTATGGGCTTGCTGAGATTGGCCCGGTAGATGTGTCGATCGGGGTCGCCAGTTACCCGCAGCACGCCCAAAGCGACGACCTGCTGCGCGCGGCAGACGTGGCGCTCTACCGGGCGAAAGAGCTGGGGCGCTCGCGGATCGTCAGTTTCAGTATGCTGGAGGCGGGTTAAGCGAAACTCAGTGCCAACGACGTCAGAGGTACGCGCACTCTCTTATTCCCTCACATTGAGGGTGCGTTATCATTCTTTGTACAAATAAATTCATCTTAACGATGCCACCATTGATAAAAAATGGGGGTGCGTAAATATATCAATAAATCAAAGCGATCATTTTTTAAACTCGGGTGGTTTATTACACTAAGTTTTTATGTTTTAAAAAACGTAAGCTTCAGCCAGCGGTCTGCAATCATGGGGCAAAATACAGCTATCATTTTGATTTTTATGATTTTAATCAAGTAGCGTTTGCAAAAAGGCGTGGCGTTCAACAAAATAGACAAACTTATAGGATAAATAACTTATAATTCTTATACTTCTGTTAAAAAGAGGAGGCCAATATGCGAATAATCCTAATGCTGTGCTGCTTTTTGGTACAAAGTTTAAGCTGGGCTGGCGAACTGCCAAAGCCTGTGGGCAAACCCATCTTAACCATTACCGGTAATATAGAAAATACGAACGAAAATGGAAATGCCGTTTTTGATATTGCCAGCCTTGAAAAACTGGGC
This sequence comes from Enterobacter sp. MGH119, assembly GCF_001037675.1. Classification (NCBI taxonomy): domain Bacteria; kingdom Pseudomonadati; phylum Pseudomonadota; class Gammaproteobacteria; order Enterobacterales; family Enterobacteriaceae; genus Enterobacter; species Enterobacter sp. MGH119. Next base: position 2,279,224 of record NZ_KQ089929.1, read on the forward strand.
ATGGTGAGTTTCCAGACGACCTCTCCCTGGTATAATGGCCGCACGAAGTTTGAGGGTATCCCGATGCGCAAACTCATGGAGTATGTGGGTGCAAAGGGTTCTGTCCTGAATGTGATTGCACTCAATGATTACACTACCGTCATCCCTCTCAGCGACTTCCAGAAATACAACGCCATCCTGGCTTTAAAGGTCAATGGCGAATATATGCGCATCCGCGATAAAGGTCCGTCATTCATCGTCTACCCTTATGACAGTCTTCCTGAACTCAATAATCAGATTTATTACTCGCGATCGGCATGGCAGGTCAGCAAAATGAAGATTGAATAGTAGTTCAGGAGAACATAATGAACAGGATCCTGGTTGGTATCATTTTTTCTCTTTTTATCACTACTGGATATATAGCATTTCTTGTTTACGATCGTCAGCAAGAGTTGCAAAAATTGACTCACTACACTGAGTCCTGGTCTGTAGCCCAACTGGTATCTGAATATTACCGATTTGAATCATGGATTGGACTGTACGCAACCGAGACTGATGACGTTACGGTAGACCAGGTTCGCATGCGCCTGGAAATCATGCTGAGCCAGAATGATTTATTGAAAGAGGGCGGCCTGGGTCGTTATATAAACAGCGAAAAAGCGCACCAGGCGCTCGCCTTACGCCTGGAAAATATACTGAACTATCTGGATGGTCATCTTGAGAAAATGAGCCGTTCAGAGTTAAAGCTCTATCTGAACAATATGCATTCACTGGATGCCCCGCTAAGCCAGCTTTCATCCACGGCTTTAACAAAAGATGTTAATACAATCAATGAAACCAACCTTAAAATACAGGTTCTGTATTATATTTATTCGGCACTTTCGCTGTTGCTGGTTATTTTAAGCTTCATACTGGGCTTTTTGATTATCTATCAAAATAAAAATATCCTGAAAGCCCATATGCAGGTGAAAACGCTGGCTGAAGAACTTCAGCTATCCAAAGAAACCCTGCAAATCCAGAATACAAAACTGGAATACGATGTTTATCATGACTCCCTTACCGGAATGAAAAACCGTCTTTTCTTTTGGGATGATCTCAATAAACTTAATCTACAGGCTGAGAAAAAACATATTTCGGTCACGGTGATGTTATTCGATTTAGACCGATTCAAAGAGGTGAATGATACCTACGGTCATGATACCGGGGATTTACTGTTACGTGAGGTATCCACGCGCCTTAATGCTTTGGGCCGCTTTTCAGAGACATTTTATCGTTTGGGCGGCGACGAATTTGCGTTTCTCTCCAGTGGCTTAACCGAAACCGCAGCCGTCTCACGCGCGCGAGAAATCAGTGATAGCATCAGCAAGCCCTATACAATCAATAATCAACTCATAAAAATAGCCACCTGTGTAGGTATTGTTTTATCGGATAACGAACGACGTTCAGATTACCTTTATAAGTTTGCCGATCTGGCGCTCTATGAAGCCAAGAAAGAAGGTTCTCAGCAAATCAAAGTCTTCCGCCAGCGAATGCTACAGAAGTTGCAGGAAAGCAGAACCCTTGAAAATGATATGGCAAGAGCAATAGAGAATGATGAATTTGTTGTTTATTACCAGCCTATTGTGAATTCCGTCAGCAAGGAAATTTACGGCTATGAAGCGCTTATTCGCTGGATGCATCCTGTAAAGGGAATGCTTGCCCCGGATAGCTTTATTTTCGCCGCTGAAAAAACAGGCATGATCAACGAGATAGGTAAAACCGTACTTAAACTGGCCTGTAGGGAAGCGGTCTCCTGGACTGTTCCGGCCAGGATCTCCGTCAACGTCTCGCCTGTTCAATTGGGCAGCAAATCATTTATTAATACGGTGCAGTCCGTTCTGGCTGAAACCGGGCTCCCGGCTAACCGTCTTGAGTTAGAGGTCACGGAGTCCTCCCTCTTCAGTGACAGAAATAACCCCATTGCGATTCTGAAAAAACTCCGCGCACTGGGCGTAAGAATCTCCATTGATGATTTTGGCACGGGCTATTCGTCGCTCTCCAGACTCAGCGAACTGAATTTTGATAAAATCAAGATCGATAAATCTTTTGTCAATCCGATATCTACGCAGGAAGATGCGCTTAATATTGTGAAGCTGATTACCGGTATGGCTAAAAGCCTTAATATGGGCGTCATAGCTGAGGGCGTTGAGACCGAAGAGCAGCTTGAGCGGCTTCAGGCTCTGGGTTGCGAGCTTGTGCAGGGATATCTTTTCAGCAAACCACAGCCTCAGGTCGACAGCAAAATCAAGAGCGGCCCGGAATGATTCCCTCTCCTCAGCCCGATACCAACCGGGATCACATTTTTCACCCCTGGGTATTCACTGACAATAAACAGGTGTTATCATTCACCCCGTAAATATCTATCAACTCAATCCGAGGCTTTGATGCTGGAGAATGTAATCATCCGATAATCAGCTTCCCGACCATTCCAGGCCGGACTGATTATCAATGCGCTGAAACCGTATGCGGACACCGCTGTGTGTTTGCACGTTTTGCCCATGATGATTAAACAGGTTTTCCAGTATGAATTTATCCCGTCAGGAACAACGTACCTTACACGTTCTCGCCAAAGGTGGCCGTATTGTGCACGTCCGCGATACCTCCGGCCGCGTCACCGCCGTTGAATGCTATAGCCGCGAAGGGCTACTGCTGGCTGACTGCACGCTCGCCGTTTTCAAAAAGCTCAAAACCAAAAAGCTGATCAAATCCGTTAACGGTCAGCCCTACCGCATTAACACTACGGGGCTGAACAACGTTCGCGCTCAGCCTGATAATCGTTGAGGAGAGGATGATGGATATCCCACGTATTTTTACTGTTAGCGAAAGCGAACACCGCATTCATAACCCCTTTACGCCAGAGAAGTACGCGACGCTGGGCCGCGTGTTACGCATGAAGCCAGGCACACGCATTCTCGATCTTGGCAGCGGCTCGGGAGAGATGCTTTGTACCTGGGCACGTGATTACGGTATTACCGGTACCGGCATCGACATGAGCCCGCTCTTCACCGCGCAGGCCACACTGCGCGCAGAGGAACTTGGCGTCAGCGAACGCGTCCATTTCATTCATAACGACGCGGCCGGCTACGTCGCGAATGAAAAATGTGACGTGGCGGCCTGCGTTGGCGCAACCTGGATTGCGGGGGGCGTAGCCGGGACAATGGATCTGCTGGCAAAAAGCCTCAAGCCCGGGGGAATAATGCTCATCGGCGAACCGTACTGGCGTCAGGTACCCGCGACGGAGGAGACAGCCCAGGCCTGCGGCGTCTCGTCGATTGCAGACTTTCTCACTCTGCCCGGTCTGGTTGCGTCTTTCGATCAACAGGGCTATGACCTGGTTGAAATGGTGCTGGCTGACCAGGAAGGCTGGGACAGGTACGAAGCCGCAAAATGGATGACCATGCGGCGCTGGCTGGAGGAAAACCCAGACGATGACTTCGCGCAGGAGGTTCGGGCGGAGCTGACGATAGCGCCTGAACGTCATGTGACGTACACGCGGGAGTACTTTGGCTGGGGAGTGTTTGCGTTAATGGCGCGATAACATAACGCTGGCGGTATAGCCTTTAGGGTTATGCCGCCGTTCAACAGACAGGGTTAAGCATTCAGCCAGAAAGTGCAGCATAGATGGGTTGAGTTGTTTGAAGTGGTCAACCAAAACTGGCCACGGCTTTAGAGTTTTTCCAGTATCGGTTTTCCGATTCGTTTGGGGGTAACCCACCGTTATAGTCATGCGGCCTTACCGAACTGTAATACCCGACGATATAGTCTGTGATCGCATGAGCTGCTTCGCTAAAGTTTATATAGCCTGTCACTGGCACCCACTCGTTTTTCAGACTTCTGAAGAAGCGTTCCATCGGGCTGTTATCCCAGCAGTTTCCGCGTCGGCTCATACTTTGCCTGATCCGGTAACGCCACAATAACTGCCGGATCTGCCTGCTTGTGTAGTGGCTACTCTGGTCACTGGGGAACATCACTCCCGCTGGTTTACCTCGGGTTTCCCACGCCATTTCCAGCGCTTTGATGGTTAGCTTGCTGTCCGGTGAGAATGACATTGCCCAGCCTACCGGTTTCCTGGCGAACAAATCGAGAACAATGGCGAGGTAAGCCCAGCGCCTGCCTGTCCAGATATACGTCACATCGCCGCACCACACCTGATTAGGCTCTGTCACTGCGAACTGTCGCTCAAGGTGGTTTGGGATAGCAATGTGTTCATGGCCACCACGTTTATACCGGTGGGTGGGTTGCTGACAACTAACCAGTCCCAGTTCTTTCATGAGTCTGCCGGCAAGCCAGCGTCCCATTCTGAAACCTCTCAGGGTTGCCATAATGGCGATACTCCTCGCGCCAGCAGAGCCATGGCTAATGTTATGCAGCTCCAGAACCTGGCTACGTAATACAGCCCGCTTGCCGTCTGGCTTTTCGGGGCTTTTCACCCAGTATTTGTAGCTGCTGCGATGAACCCCGAACACCTGGCAGAGTGTGACCACAGGATACTGCGCTCTGAGTTTTTCGATTAACGAGAACTGTTCAGGGAGTCTGACATCAAAAGCGCGGTAGCCTTTTTTAATATGTCGTTTTCCATTTCAATGCGTTGTAGCTTTTTCTTTAGCTCACGTATTTCAATCTGTTCCGGGGTTATAGGGGAGGCTTTAGGTATTTTACCCTGTCGTTCATCCCGTAACTGCTTTACCCATCGCGTCATGGTAGAAAGCCCCACGTCCATAGCACTGGCCGCAGCTGCAACGGTGTAGTTCTGATCAAGGACCAGTTGAGCGGATTCGCGTTTAAACTCTGCGCTGAAATTTCTTTTTTCATTGGGACACCTGTATTGTTCTGAGATGAGCATATCACCTCTGTTCAGGTGGCCAAATTCAGTAAACCACTTCACACAGCGTTGCGCTGCATGGGGCTATTCTGGTGCTGAGCCTTTCGGTGGTTCAACTTCTGTTTGTTCTCAACCATCCTCAAGCGGATGTATGGAAACAATGGTCACAATGGAATATCAATGTACTGGTGACTTGAAGAAATAAGATTTGGGGGCAGAATGCCCCCTTATTCTTTGGGATAAGAAAATTCAGCAGTGACTAAATACGCCCCTGATTTAGCAGATTGGACGTCATACGCGAAGTTATACCGCTCTCCAGGTGTAAACTTAAATCCGAATACAGGAAGACACTCACCCTTCGGTACATAAACAGGCTTGTCATCAAAAATATTGTGAAGAGAGTCGCTATTATCACTGTTGATTTGGATAGCAGTGATCCGTTCCTGTGGCTCCAGTGGTGACACCACACAAACTTGATTATCTTTGATAAATGCCGTTGTAGATTCACGATCTACCATTCGATCACCAGGCCCAGGGCATCCCGTTAAGAGGAATACAACACCCAGCAACATTTTGTTTTTCATGTTTAACGCCCCTTCCCTGTTACGATTTTCTGGTAAAGCGAAGGGACATCCTGCAATTTGTCTACGCCCCTGTACATCCCCATGCGCCCTGGTCTCTGATAGGAAGACCACTTACTGATCCCATAAACCAGCAGTAACCAGTAATCAGCTAAAATAGAGGCTTGCTGCTCAAGAGAGTAATCAGTGAGCTTTTCTTTATCCAGCCTGTAGGTATATTCAGCAGCCCAGCTAAACGCACCCCGCATTCTCACCCATTGCCCGTGCTGGTGTTGCCACACATGCCCCAATTCATGGATGAAAACATATTTATCTTCAACGAAAACTGAGTTTGCGGAAAAGTCTTCCCTGTACATCTGTTTTCTGTACCACAACTCCCCGTTGGGAGTCATCGCGTAGTTCTGTTTCTGGAGGCCGAACGGTAAATAGCTGTCGCAATGAATCCAGACACGGCTATACACTATCGAATCACCGAACACTCTGCGAGCCATTGCAATCTCGCCTAAGGTCATCCGGCGTAATGTTCCTTCCTCTGCCTGTGCGCTCATAAACTGTCCTCCTTGTATGATTTATATCAGGGTATCCAGAGAGCAGGAAATGCGCAACTAACAGATTTTGGACAATAGAAGCCAATTAGCGGCGTGTTCGGTAGTTTAAAACATGTTGTTAGCCGCTCGCGCCAACTTGATTTCCTCTCGCTCTTCCTGCTTCTTAGCAAGCCAGGCTTTCCCCTCTGGTGTTGCCAGGAATTTACGGGCGTGAATCTTACGGTTGTTGCGCTTAGTGGCTGCTGTATTCGTGGCTTTTGACATGGTATCCCCTCCGCTGAATCTGCCAGCGTTCAACGTACAGCAGAGAGACAGTACAACGAAAGTTACAATGGTGCAGATAATAGATGATCATTACGTGCCGTGTTGGGCACATAAGAAAAGGCGGCGCATAGCGCTACCGCAGGGTGTAATCCCTTCGCAGGGAGGATAAAGCCTTAGCACGTTCTCTTATCAGGTGATCGTTATACTCCGGTGATCGAAACCGTGGCAGAGCCGGATTCTTTCCCGATCCGGTTAGTCTTCCCAACATTACGCCTGTTTATTCTCTGTGACCTTTCACAAGGTGTAGCATCATTGAGCGCCGCACGAAGCGCGGAACGTATCGCTAATGGTTCAAGTGATGTGTTTAGAGAGTCCGGCAACTCTTTCAGCTTCAAGGGATGGCAAAATTTCTAATGCTGTTCGGGCTTGAGCCTGGTAACTACCCGCCAGTACGTTGTACAATCCTTGAGCCGATACAACGGAAAGGCGTTTACCAAGTGTTATCAAGGATGATAATGAAAGATACAATCCTTTAGGTTTTTGACGATAAGTGATTGATTTTCTTAGATGGTGCCGATAATAGGAGCAAAACACAACACCTATATCATTGTTTTTTAAGCATTAAATGTATTAGATAATTATACATACCCCCATAAGTACCCCCAAGAAAAAATTTACTGATGATTTATCCAACAATCAGAACCGATTACCAAATGCCACGAGCTAACAAGCACCAAGTTCCGATAGGGTAGCAGGTAATAAAAGATGGAATATGTTACTTTAGAAGGGCAGGTATAGTGTGTCATTTTTCATGCGCACAATATCTATCATTATGTATTACCTTAACTATCGAGGTTGCCGTGAACGAAATATCAATTCCGATTCTAATTTCAAACTTTAAACCATTTAGATTGATATGCAGGGACAAATTTGACATTTGGAATCCCAGTTTAGAACAGATAAACAAGTCAACCTATGATTATGTTAAGTTGCACAGAGCAAGCAAATTTTTCGATGCAAACTTGCCAAGGAAAATGCCCGCCTGCCTCGGTTTTGATGGCAGTCTAATCTTCCCCTTCATTGAAGAATTCCAAAATGATGACTTTGTCATTGAGGAATTTAATCGAATTCTTGCCTCTATTTTTATTGGTGGCGTTTATGTTGAATCCATTTCTCCACTAGATGTTTCAAAGGGGACAATAAATACCATTGGTTACTACCGCTACTCTACCACTCACAGCAGCAATTCAGATTTCCATCGAGCTGTAGGGGAATGTGATGCAGGATCCTTAGCTTCAATAAAATTATTAGAGCCCGATATAATGGACGCTGATAATATCATTTCAGCTTACAATTATGGGCATCTAATTCTCTCGAAACTTACAAACGTTTCACCTACCCTTCTTATTGGTTCATTCACGTATTATAGACATCATCAATTACGTGAGTCTTTAGCCCATGCTTGGATTAGCATTGAACAAATATTAGAGATTATTTGGAACCAAACTATCATTGAAAATGCCAAAAATATAAACATCCAAAAAAGAAGAAAATTCCTAGAATCGCAACAATGGAATTCTGCACATAAAATCGAAATGCTATATCAAAATAACTTTATATCCGAAACCCTGTATTCTTATTTAAGTACAGCCAGATTTGCACGGAATGATTTCATACACAAAGGCCTAACACCATCTTATGACGATTCACTTTCGGCTTTAATGTCTTTAATACTACTTCTAGAAGTTGTTTCGTTATTAAATGAAATTAATTTTGACAAAAATAGACTTGAAAAGAATTTGATGAATAAATCAAATCACTTCACTCTTCATACATATACCCCTGCACGAGAATCGCACGAAGTTGAAGGTATAAAATACTGGAGAGAGTTAAAAAAAATCCCAGGAGATAAAAATTGGGAGGGTGAATACGAGTCATTTCCTGATATAACATTATCCCCCTTAGATCCTGATTAAAAATCATGGGTTAATTATCAAATCGTCAGCGAGCATCTGATTGTTAATGAATCATAACCTCTCCATTATTTAAAAAGCTTTGATGTTAATATATACCTTCATCCAGTGGGGGACCGTCAAAAGTCACCCCAGAGAAACTATTTTTAGGTTCAAATATAGACCCACCAAATATTGCATCAAACTTTCCCTTAACTTCTAATAGATAATTTATAATTGCTTCTAAAAGGTCCCTAAAAGTACGACAATCCGTATTAACTGTAAAACCTAATAACGTTGAAAGTTTTGACTTAAATTCATCAAGATTCTTTTGTGGGATGAGGATATCACTTTTTTTAAATAGCTTTGGCATAATGCCAATATTAAACATAGTAAAAAACGTTACTATTATTTCGGTATCTTTTTTCAGCCGATCAAAACAGTCCTGTTTTTCGGGAGTGAGCCTATCATATTCACGATCTCTGTGAGAATTGAATGGTTCGACATATTGGAAAGGCTCATCAGCCGCATCACCAATGCGGGGGCAGAAATACCTTTTCCACCAAGCTTCAAAATATCGCTCTTGGAACTCTAAATATGTCATACCGACGATGTTCGTATTTTTTGTATACTGAATTGCTCCTTGTTGTAGTCCCTGCTTGGTGACTATGAACCCGATGTTTGCACCTGTTTCATGCATTACAGTAGTAAAAGAATGTACTACTGACTGCGGAATTGAATTAGACCAATTTTTACATTCCACAATATATTTTATTTTATCAACACTTCTGGTATCAATAGCAAGAACATCTACGTTAATTGTACCCCGTGGGGTTTGTAAATCAACTTCAACATCAGCCTTCATACCCACATTTCGAAAAATTCGCTGAACACCTGCCTGAAGCTCTCTCCAATCGTCTGGTAATGGATCATCAATCATGTTCTACCACCTATAACCTACTCAAAAGCGCTATTGAGTTCACTAAAAGAAAGACTTAATCACTATATTAATTAATGATGCCGGGAAAGAAAACTCCAATAAATGAAAGTATCACTTACTCCACTCCCTTGTGCCACTAATATTAGACATAACATCATCGAAATCGAAGTTAGGATCTAAATCAGGGTTATATTTACCTTTTTCTTTATTATATTCAAAATCATGACAATCACAGTCATCTTCATACTCACCGCAGTCCATACACTGTGCGTTACAGTAATCTATCATTCTATCATTTGCGTCATATGGTTCATAGTCATATGAAAAATGACCATAACCACAACTCCCACAGATTCTTCCATTTATAAAATCATCGATATCATTATTATCTTTGAGCCCACAATCGAATATTTTTGCAATTGGCCTTAGAACTACTCTAGAATAATCAAACTGATAGCTAGGCATTCTAAAGAAAACTTTTCCAGAAATTTCTTTTAAGCAGTGGAATGAAAGATCACCATATCTTTTTATCAGTTCAGGATATCGTTCCTTTTTTAACTCAACGTGTTTAAATGAATTATTTACAGCATCTAACAGCTCGAACTTATTATTAATAAAACTACAACCATCAACAGAGTATCTTTCATCAAAACCTCTCAGGAAATCTACTCTTTTCATACTGACTTTTTTGTTAACGATATAAACTATATAATCCGTCGCATGAGCAAGAATTGCATTAAATGAGAAAACATGATGCAATCTCAACGTATTAGATTCTAGTTTTTCAAAAAAATCGACTGAAGCAGGCAAAATAACATCATTTATATAAGAAAGAAGATATGATGCATCTTTCTCATCCGAGCTCTCACAATACAATTCCATAACTATACCTCACTAAAAAGACCTGTTTATAAAATCATATGGTATTTTTTGCTTACAGAAAAGTAAAAATAATGCTTAATATTATTTTGGATAAATTAGCCTGAGGGATCTTTCATATCAATGCAACTCACTGATGCAACTGTAACTTAGAGCGCGTTCTGCCAAAAATCCCCACTTGCGCTGCCGGTGGGTGACAACTTTTGACAACTCAATCTGAACGCCAGCGTCCGGGCAAACCAGAACAGTGATCTGAAAGAGGCTCGAGGATGGTTGCAAAGGGGGAGTGCTTGACACCTCCCCTTCACGAGTTCGTGTGCCTGAAGTTTTCTGAAGCGGTAGCGGTTGACACTTTCCCCCTGGTTTTCCCTAGTAAGGCATAACAAACCATAACAGGCTGACACCTGCCCTGCTTAGCATCAGGGTTAACAAAAGCTAACAGCCAAGGCTCAACAAATCTCAACGCCAGCCCTTTACACTTCTGCTCTAGCTGCTGTTCGCAGGCGTCAGGATCCGTTAGGTTGGGTTGACACTTTTCCCAGTTTCTCGCGAAAAAGTGTCAAGTTTGAGGGGCTGGGGGGTTTACAGTTTTTCGCCGTCCAGCAGGCAGAGTGACATTAAACCAGTTTTGTTCCAGGCATCCAGCGTATCGGGGTGCATTGTGGCAACGTAAGCCAGCTCAGAACGAAGAAACCGTAAAGCGCCTGCTGCACGGTCTTTGCCATAGAAGCTGTGGGTTTCTTCATCCAGCCGGAAGAGAATCAGTAGTTGCTCTGCGGGCTCGTGCTCAACATCAAAACCCAGCTCAGCGGCTGCTGCCTCTATTCGCTGGCCAGCATCAATATCAGCCGGCAGCTCTTTCCCGCCGTCATGCCCCCATACCCACGCGGCGGCCTGCGCCCACGTCATTTCAGTCTGGTGTTCGCCAGCACCAGCAGAATTTTGTTTAGCCTGCGATGCTTCGACATCCACCTTATCGCCTGAAATTACAATTTCACCTCGCGCTATCCAGCCGTAAACAGTTTGCCGGCTAACGCCCATATGCCTGGCGTAGGCTGATTTACTTAATAGCATCGTGATGTTTCCCTCCGGACAGAAAAAAGCCGCCCTCAGGCGGCCTGCTTCTCTTCTGAATGTGTCTGCCGCAGGCTGCCTTTGAGCATCGCGCTGACATGTTCGCTTAACTGGTCGAGGCCGGTCATGCGTGGCTGTACGTCTGATGGATCGTCGTTCTTCCCGTACACGAGATTGTTATACCAGGTACGGACAGCTGTAATTTGTGCGACGTCTTTCCTTACCGCGTCGACCAGATCGGCAACCGCGCTAATCACCTGCCCGTTCTCTGATGCGATACGGGAGAAGCCGAGACGTTTTAGCTGTTCCGTATCGAGTCCCGAACACACTGCGTGCGCCCTTAATAAGGCGTCAGCCAGCTCCTGATGCTTTCCACTGTGCATCGACAGCAACATTTTTTCCTGGCTGCGGCGATCCAGTCGGGCGAATGCCTGGCGCATTTCGCTGTCACGCATGAATCCCTGAACATCATCAGATGCCAGGGGATTAACCGGAGCGAGCTTGTTCTTCAGGTAATCGAGAATATTTGCGGCCTGCTCACTTACAGCTGCCACCCCGCGGGTAAAGTCTTTGAGCGTGTCCGGGTTCCGGGCTTCACCTGCCCTGCGGTTTTTTGCCTGTTCGTTCAGATCCGGGTCGTTGCGGATAACGTCCAGCAAATCCGCCTCAGCTTCGGCCTGCTGCGCCGTTGTCCTCAGGCTGGTGAGTTCGCCCGCCATGCCACGGAATAAAGCGGCCATCTGAGTATTTGGCGCAACAACCTTACCGGCATAGCCCGCCAGCTCGATGCTGTGTTTCCCTATTTTGATTGAGTAGCTCACTGGCCAGCCTCCATTTTTGACAGCCCTGCATCAAATACCTTGCGCGCAACAGCATGGATTGACGGTGCGATCCCCATGCCCGACTTCTGGCGCTCCCTCTCCTGAATGGTTTTCAGAGCCTGAATCTGCTCCCCGTTCAGCAGAACGGGCTTAACGTTAACCTTGCTCATGATGCCCCCTGTAATAGCGACCGTTAAAGCTCCATTAATCGCAACAATCAATTAATTAATTGCGATTTATGAAACGATATTAATGAAATAGCAGGGGTTCACAACGTGAAAAGAGTGGATGCGTTTTAAAGAATTTGCCCTCAAGGTATACATGGTGTTCACAAAGGCAACAAATTACTTATAAAACAATATATTAACCCATGAATACCAGCCTACATTTTGGGATTTCAGGTCTACACGGTATACATCATTCTGTTTAATAAACCATCAGATGATTAATGAGAGAATGAACACCATGTACACCCTGTGTATACCTGAAAACAAGGTATACATGGTTTAATTCACTGATTTATATATAAATTATTCTCTCGATGTATACCATGTATACCTTTCTCCATATTTATCTGAACTTCATTCTTTATGACCGGCTACAGGATGCGTCTGAGGTAACCAGTCTTCCGCACTTTCCGAAAGTTCGACGTTAGTCACCATGCCACGGGCTCTCCGTTCCTTACGGTACTCGTGATTAAACTCCCTCATCGCGCTTTCCATCCCCTCTGCGAATTTATTCAGCGTCAGCGGTTTGTCGAATCCATTGGCCTCAAGGAATGCCAGATAAGCGTGATAGAGATAAATTCGCGGATAGTGAGGCGGATTGCGGTTTCCTACCATCATTCCCGCACAATCAGCCAGGCGCTCAAGGTGAGCGCAGAAGGCATATAGCGGATCTGTTTTCTGCTTTACCTCCAGTGCTTCTTCGCTGTTCCGTTGCTCCAGCAGCAGCGCCCGCGCTTTTTCCGGGTTCGCAAAGTTCGCCAGCAGCCGGCGAACAACCACCGGAATTTCAGCGGATATCTTTTCTGCCAGGTCGGGATCCTTATCCTCTTCGCTGACGCGCCGGTTAAACTGGAAAATTACGCGGCGCCGGGAAACGCCGCCGGCGCGTTCGGTGAAAATCATCGGCGTGTTGTTCGTGGCCACAACCACCGCCCGCAGAACGGCGGTGTACTGGTGCTCGTGTTTCGGGTCGATCTCCACCGCATCCCCGCCGGTTATCGCTTTTATCCCGGTGCCCTCTCCTGAATATTTGGGCTGGTCAGGAAGCGTTATCATGCTTTTCCCGACGAACTGCGCCCGCCCGCGTGCGCTATCAAGTGCCGCCATGTTCCCGCTGGCGGTGTTATGCGCGCCGGCCAGCATCGTGGCGATATGGGTAAAGACACTTTTCCCGCTGCCACCCTCCCCGGTTATCTCGAGGAACAGCTGCCAGTCGTACCGGTTCGCCAGAACCATAAAGAGCGCCGCAGCGATACGCTGCATCTTAATTGCGTCTCTATCTGATGCGTAACTTAGCCACTTATGGAAGTTCGGCGCGTGGTCGCGGAGGTTTTCGCCCGGCACCGCCGGCGTATAGGTCACGCCGTTATGGTTGGTCAGCCAGTTATCCTGGCTGTGTTCGGAGAAAACGCCGGTTTCCATATCGTAGACGCCATTAGCAAAGGGGATCAGGCTGCGCCGCGGCTCCCCCATTACCGGGATAACGATTTTTAGGGCGTCGATAACGTTGTTGATCGCGCGCTTGCTGAAGTTGGTTTTGTTCTCGTTGTAGATAGCCACCATTTCGCGGCTCAGCTCGAGCAGAGACGTTTTCTCCCAGATGCCGGCGCGGTAGACGTACACTCCCTCGCTGTTTTCGTTGATTGCAATGCCGGTGTAACGCGCGGCCAGTATGAGCGCCTTTTCGTTATCAGCCAGGTCGCGGAGGTTTACATCCGTCAGCGGTTTGCCGATCACCATGCTTTTGCCGGCTTCCGCATCGGCTTTGAGGCGCGGCAGTTGCGGCGTCCAGTCCTCAAGAAGCTGATAACCTTCAGAGTAGAATTGCGCGCGCTCCACGCCGGCCACAGCCAGCTTTGTAGCGAGAATGGTTATCTGCCGTTCGGTCAGATGCCCGCCACGGCAAACCCGGGCATAGAGCCGGCCATCATCCACAATGCGGATATTCTCCAGCTCCGCCAGCTGCTTTTTATCCAGCACGACCGGCGGCACAGTGTCACCAACCGGGTTCATTTCCTGCCATGCTTTGGCAAACGTCCAGGCATCGGCGCCGGCAAAGATAATTGACTCCTCCATGAGATCCGCCGGCTGCTTTTTAAGGTTTGGTGCATTTTTCATTTTCTGTTCCCTCGCTCCCTGATGATTTCCCGCATAACCCGAATTCGTTCGATGCCCTGCACCCGCATAATCCGATCGATATCTCTTCCACCGGTGCCCGGCGCGGAAGAAACAAATTCAAATTCCCGCACCAGTCTTTCTGGCGTGCAAAAACACGGTGAGCTGTACCCCTCGCGGCAATATGTCACTCTGTCGAATCGGTAACTTTCGATAATTACCAGGTTGCCCCGACCGTCCTTCCATTTATCGCCCGGCCTGATTTCAGGGTGAGCGCGGCCACCAGCAGCTAAGCCGGAATTTTTAATCGTCATAATTTTTTACCTCATGCCGCTGGCGGGATTACCTGATAACCAATTTTCTTCAGAAAGCGCGCGGCACTCTCCACCGTAAAAATGATCTCGTCGTCCATAAGGGGGCGCATCGACTGAAGACCGTTTGACGTGTCCACCAGATAGCGGCCGCCGGCCGGGAAACTGAAAACGTTTTTTCCGTCGGCCCGGCGAACCAGATCGTAAACAGGAGTCATAATTTCCCCTCCCCGTCCCTTAATGACTGGCTGGTAAAACAATATCGCGCGCTATTTAATTGATCAGATACGTGATCGGCAAAAGCTCCGAGACGGCAAAATTGGATAACCATTCTCATACAGATACCTCCATCGCCAGACGGGATTGAATGGCGGAGGCCTTACTGCCTAACTGAAGGTAAGTTCGGGTGATTGCCGGGTTACTGTGCCCGAGCATTTCAGAGGCGACCAGCAAGCCCTGTTCGCCGCCGGCGGACATGAGATTAAAGGCGGCAATCTTGCGGCTGGAATAGGCGCTCAGGCGCAGACGCGTGTTTACCACTCGGGTAAACCACACCATTACGTTGTGCAGTTTCTTCCAGATCGTCTGGCGGCTCACGCTACCTTCCAGAGACTGGCAACGGTTACTTTCGATCTGGCTGCGGGAAAATACCAGGTCATCACCGATAAGATTGCGCTCCATGCGTTCGCGCAGCCGCTTGATGATGCCCGGCGGCAGCTGTTTGGTATCGTGCTTAACTTCAGCCTTTGCCACCAGCTCAAACACGATCGCCTGTTCTTCTTCCGTCATGCCGGCGGCCAGTTCGTCGCAGCTCACGCTATCCCATTGCATGTAAGCAATGTGATCGCCAGCAAGCCGGGCAGCGTCCTTGCGCTGCTGGCGAACAATCTCGATCCCCTTCCGGGTCGCTCTGGCTTCTGCTGCTTTGGTCTGCTTCGCTACGATAATTGTTGCTATGCCGGTTTCCCAATTGATGCAGGAGTAACGGAAGTTGCACACGTCGCTGGTACGCCAGCCAGTAACGGTCGCAATATCCCACCAGAGTAATACCCAGTCCGGCTGGGTCTGCTGTATTCGTTCACGCAGTTTGCGCTGCTCTTCCCGTTCGTAAACAGGGGTCATGGTGCGGGTGCCCTTCGTGGTAGTGGCTTTTACCACGTTACCGCGCAGCTCGCGGGCTTTAGCTGTAAGGGTCTGGAGGTTAAACATGCTGCACCTCCTCAACACGAAATCGACACGCCAGGATACAGACACATCCTTCTGGCGTTTTTTCGCGGGCTTCGCGCTCGGTGGAAGCAGTAACATTGACGATCTGATTTGTGAATTCACCCAAGGTGAGAAAACGCCATGTAAATTCAGGGCGTGTTTGGGTAGACTTAGTGCAAGCCATAATGTTACCTCAACTAACGTTTTGGTTAGACGCCCTGAAAGTGTTCCCGCACTTCGGGGCGTTGTCTTTTTCATTTCCTGTGTGTAATGTGTCATTACACATAAACACATTACATCGGGTGTAATTGACGTGTCAACACACAAAAACGAGAGACGAGGCAATCCTCCATTCCAATTTCGGCTTGATCCAGAGCTTCGAGAGATGATGGAACGAGCGCAACAGCAAGATGGTGATGAGTCTCTAGCCGCATGGCTTAAGAGAATTATTCGCAAGGAACTCCAGCAGCGTGGTATCGAGCCAAAGGGCTGATTAAGCATGCTCTCTGCCGGGTAAAAATCCCGGCGTCTTTCCGCCTTTTTATTCATCGCTATTTTCCTTCAATAGCTCGGGCTGATACTTACGCCACAACTGAATCTCTTCCCGCTCAAGAGCTTCTTTTGCCCCCTTACACTGCTGCAACTTATACCCGCGTTTGCTGGCCTCCTGCTGATAAGCCGCCATGCGCCGGCTAAAGTCGTTCAGGAACGCGAACGGCACACCATAAGAGCCAGTTTTGCGGATAGAAGGGATAACCTCTCGAAATACCCAATTACTGAAACGATGGGCGAATGTGCCCGGCGTAATAGCTTTACGGCTGCGGGCGATCAGCTTGTAGAAACCAGATTCAGAGACAGCGCTATGATTTGGGTTCCCGCGAATACCGTAAGTTAAAGTTACGGTATTTCTCTCGTCATCATCCAGAGCCTGCAACGCCATGCGCGAATTGGATAATTCCAGCGCCGCGCAAACATCTATTGCAACGAACCACGGTTCACCGTTGATCTTAACAATACGGACTTTCGCGGCCTCAAATTTAATGACCGAAATATCATCGCTGCTGTTTTCAGGTTGAGCGAAACCCTGCCCGGCTAGGGCATTTTTGTTAGTCATAATAAATTTCCCGGGCTAAGTTACAGTTGAGGTTTTGAGTTGTTTACAGCATTGCGAGCTTCAATACGCTGAGTTATCCAATCGTCAATCTCACCCTCTACGAATGCAATTGCGCGTAAACCAATCTTCACTGGCTTTGGAAAACGATTTTGATTAATTAACCTGTATAGCCATGCCTTGCTATAACCAGTTCTACGCATCACTTCCGGCAAACGGATAAAAGATCGTACGTTCTGAGACATGTTTTCTCCTTCGTATCAAAATAGACATCACTGGACGTCTAAAGATTTCAGGAGAAATTAAATTGAAATGACGTTGTTTAGAAGAGACTACAGAAAGCTCATTTCACCCCGGAGCACGAGCTTCTAAATTGCGCATCGGGGTAAAATTTTTATCTTTTCGGGGCGGAATGGAAATCGCAAAAATCTATTACATGAATGGGTCAACGCGACTTTCAAGCAACTCCATGGCTTTCGGCCTTGTCACAGACCTCAGGCGATCTTTGATATCCACCTCAAACTCATTCGGAAAGAGCAACTGCGCCAGCTGGTACTGAGTCAGTGTAATGCCGGTGATTTCTCCCCAGAAAAACAAGTCTATGAATGGCAATACTCGGTACTCATGTAATTTCTTGAGGTCATTATCAGTTTTTTTCTGAGATCTATTTAACTCATTGTTGATTTTCCTTTCGTTTGCTAGCCAATTGGAAAAATCACGCATTATTTTTTCGTCATTATTATTGAAATCTATGGAAATAAATTTCCTTATCCCTTGATAATTTTCACTCAATGGTGAATACAGATCCATGCCGGATTTAGAGTTAACGTCATGTTCAAAGTCATCCCAAAACGTATCTATGCTGTTAATTCCTTCATCTCTTTTATCGAAATGCTTTTTAAGCATGTCATTTACGCCGTTCACAACTTCAGGAGACTGCTCGTATAACTCGGCATAGAGATCAATGAAGTCAAACATTCCCATCTCGTCAATACTGGAGTTCTCAATAACATCTTGTCCCTTAAAAATTAGTTCATTGTTTTTGGAAAGATGGATTAACGATTGTAATAGGAAATCTTTACTGATGCCGTTCGCCACGTCATCCTTAATACCGTTATACAGTACAACTTTGCGGATCATGATCGACTTCCACCAGTGGTTTCTGGTGTAACTTTCACATACGCGGTAATTTTCTAAGTCAAACCAGTCAGGACAGTAATCCGGCTTCTCACTCATCACGCCACCTCACATCCTCTTATTAGAGGCTATGCCAGCCAGCAGAGGTGTACTGGTTTTCGGTGATCAGCCTAGGCATGGCCTTAATTTCTCTATTCTACCGAAGTCTACTACTGTCAATTAGCACTGTCTATACATACAGTTAAGCGCTTTTCCCAAACGTTCCATGCACTACATTTTCGCCGTTTTCCAACGCTTCCATATAGTCGGCATACCACTGAAGCATTTCACGCCGGCCGTCTATGTACTGAGCGTGGTTGTACGTTCCTCGAATAGAGTTTTTGTCGACGTGTGCCAGCTGCGTTTCTATCCACGCGGTGTTGTAGCCCTGTTCGTGAAGGATGGTACTCATGGTGTGCCGGAAACCGTGCCCGGTGACTTTTCCGTCATAGCCAATCCGCTTAAAGACTTGGTTTATGCTGGCTTCACTCATTGTTTTTCGCGGATCGTTACGGCCAGGGAACATAAGCGGGTAATTGCCTGTTAGCTCTTGGAGCTGGCCAATTAGCGTAAGAGCTTGCCTGGACAACGGCACCACATGAGGGCGACGCATTTTCATGCGTGAGGCGGGTATTTCCCAGACCGCCTTACTGATATTGATTTCATCCCAAAATGCCCCGCGGAGTTCGCCGGTACGCAAGCCGGTGATAATCAGCAGACGAGCGGCCAAAACTACTAAAGCGCTTCCTGTATATCCTGACAACGCCTTGAAGAAATCAGGCAATTCTTTCGGTGTAAGGAAAGGATAATGATTGGACTCATGCCCTTGCATGGCGCTGGTGAGATCCGGAGCGGGGTTATACTCAGCACGGCCGGTGACTATTGCGTAACGGAAAACTTCCCCGCAGCGCTGCCTAACTTTTTTGGCCTTTTCTGTAGCGCCGCGCCCCTCAATGCGCCGCAGCACATTCAACAGTTCAAGCGGTTTGATATCGGCTATTGCTTTTTTGCCAATGTAAGGGAACACATCTTTGTTGAAAGCCTCAAGGATGTCTGAAGCATACCCAGCAGACCATTTTTTTAGTTTGCTGCTGTGCCACTCAAGGGCAATATCTTTGAAGGTGTTGTTTAACTGCGTTTCACGGGCGATCTTCTCTTCCCGTTTCGCTTCCATAGGATCGATACCCCCAGCGATACCCCTTTTGGCTTCTTCACGTTTTGCCCGAGCATCGGCCAATGTGACTTCAGGATACACACCCAGCGCTAACAGCTTCTCTTTGCCGGCTACACGATACTTGAGCCGCCAGTATTTGCCGCCATTAGGTTTAATCAGGAGATACAAACCACCACCATCAGCCAGCTTGTAAGGCTTATCTTTAGGTTTGGCGGTGTCCACCTGCCGGGCGTTTAGTTTCACTTGGGGGTACCTCCTCTAGACCGAACAGCAAATACCCCCATAAGTACCCCCAAACGACCGTAGATTTCAGGGAACTTTAGTAGACGTAGAAATACTAAAAGGGGCTTCAAGTCGCAGAGTATAAGGGGTTTCAGTGAACTTTAGTAGACTTGGGGAGACATTAGAATGGTGCCGATAATAGGAGTCGAACCTACGACCTTCGCATTACGAATGCGCTGCTCTACCAACTGAGCTATATCGGCCCTGAAAGGCAGGTTACGAGCGTAACCACGGGGCAAAAGAGTAGATCTAACCGGGTGATGCGTCAATGCCCTTTTGAATCAAACGGCTATTTTTGCATCACCCGCGATTATTTACCCACGAATGGTATCATCACCGAAGCCGATCCACTTGTAGGTGGTCAGTGCTTCCAGCCCCATCGGACCGCGGGCATGCAGCTTCTGTGTGCTCACCGCCACCTCCGCGCCCAGACCAAACTGGCCGCCATCGGTAAAGCGCGTCGAGGCATTGACGTAAACCGCAGACGAATCCACTTCATTCACAAACCGATCGGCATTGCGCAGGGTGCGCGTCAGGATCGCGTCAGAATGCTGGGTTCCGTGTTCACGAATGTGCGCAATAGCGTCATCGAGATCCGCAACTACCTTCACGTTCAGATCCAGCGACAAATACTCATCGTCGTACTGCTCCGCGTTAACCGGAACGACCTTCGCCGGACCGTCTTTCAGCAGGGCGAAAGCCTTCTCGTCCGCATGCAGCGTGACGCCACTTTCCGCCATCTGCTTGCTCAGCGCTGGCAGGAAGGTACTGGCGATGCCCTGATGCACCAGCAGCGTTTCTACCGTATTACAGGTGCTTGGACGCTGGGTTTTAGCGTTGACGATAATCTTCAGCGCAGGTTCTACCTCCGCGGTGTCATCCACCACGATATGGCATACGCCAATACCACCGGTGATCACCGGAATGGTAGATTGCTCGCGGCACAGCTTGTGCAGGCCCGCACCGCCGCGTGGGATGAGCATGTCGATGTATTTGTCCATGCGCAGCATCTCGTTAACCAGAGCACGGTCGGGGCTTTCAATCGCCTGCACGGCACCCGCCGGTAAACCACACTCCTCCAGCGCCTGCTGAATGACATTTACCGTCGCGGCGTTGGTGCGCCAGGTCTCTTTCCCGCCACGCAGGATCGCGGCGTTACCGGTCTTCAGGCACAGGGAGGCGACATCCACCGTCACGTTTGGACGCGCTTCGTAAATCACCCCAATGACGCCAAGCGGCACGCGACGACGTTCAAGGCGTAACCCGCTGTCGAGCACCCCACCGTCAATCACCTGCCCTACCGGGTCGGCGAGGTTGCACACCTGACGGACGTCGTCGGCAATACCTTTCAAACGCGCCGGGGTCAGCGCCAGACGGTCGAGCATCGCTTCGCTCAAGCCGTTGCGACGCGCTTCCAGCAGATCCTGCTCGTTGGCGAGCAAAATTTCCTGCGACTGAGATTCCAGATAATCAGCGATTTTTTCCAGCACGCGGTTTTTCTCGCGGCTGGAAAGGAGCGCCAGTTTATACGAGGCGGCTTTCGCGGCTGCGCCCATTTGTTCCAGCATGTTCTGGCTCCTTAACGAATAATCATGTCGTCACGATGCACGGCAACCGGGCCATATTCATAGCCCAGGATGGCGTCGATCTGCTGGGAATGGTGACCAGCAATCCGACGCAGCGCGTCGCTGTTATAACGACTTACGCCATGAGCGATGTCGCGACCTTCAAGGTTACGGATTCGGATCACTTCACCACGCGAGAAGTTGCCTGTCACGCTTTTAATTCCTTTTGGAAGTAACGAGCTTCCTCTTTCCAGAATAGCGGCGGTCGCGCCTTCATCCACGGTCAATTCACCAGCCGGGGGCGCGCCAAAGATCCAGCGTTTGCGGTTTTCCAGCGGGGACGCCTGGGCGTGGAAGCGAGTGCCTACAGAGATGCCTTCCATCACATCACCTATCACGCCCGGACGGCTGCCTGCGGCGATGATGGTGTCGATGCCGGCCCGGCACGCCACGTCCGCGGCCTGGAGCTTGGTGCCCATGCCGCCTGTCCCCAGACCAGAAACGCTGTCACCCGCGATGGCGCGCAGCGCATCGTCAATGCCGTGAACGTCTTTGATCAGTTCAGCCTGTGGATTAGAGCGCGGATCAGCGGTAAACAGCCCCTGCTGATCGGTCAGAAGCAGCAGCTTATCGGCCCCTGCCAGGATCGCCGCCAGCGCAGAGAGGTTATCGTTGTCGCCCACTTTGATTTCAGCGGTGGCAACAGCGTCGTTTTCGTTAATGACCGGAACGATATGGTTATCCAGCAGCGCACGCAGCGTATCGCGGGCATTCAGGAAACGTTCTCTGTCTTCCATATCCGCACGCGTCAGCAGCATCTGCCCGACGTGAATGCCGTAGATGGAGAACAGTTGTTCCCAGAGCTGTATGAGTCGGCTTTGTCCCACGGCGGCCAGCAGCTGTTTGGAAGCGATCGTCGCGGGGAGTTCGGGGTAGCCCAGGTGTTCACGCCCGGCGGCAATCGCCCCGGATGTCACAATTACAATACGATGCCCTGCGGCATGCAACTGAGCGCACTGACGTACAAGCTCAACGATATGGGCACGATTCAGGCGGCGCGATCCGCCTGTTAACACACTGGTACCGAGTTTTACCACCAGCGTCTGGCTGTCACTCATGATTCTCTGCCGTTCAACAATAAGGGAAAATGATGTCAGTCAGACGTTTTAACAGGTGTCAGCCCCGTTGCCAACTGCCTTAGCGCATGACCCGTCACTTTGTTGCGCGGGATCAGGAAGCGTAGCGGCACATTTTGACAATTTTATTACCGAAAAATTAAAACATACTTTTTTAGACATATTCTTACTTTGTCATAAAACTTTCACCCACGAACGATAAAACCCTTCCTGTTTTTCACGGGGTAATAAGCCGAATCTTATTACTCAGCGAATATTAGCGCGTTTTTATAAAATCAGGATTGAAAATGAAAAAGAGCACTCTGGCATTAGTGGTAATGGGCGTAGTTGCTTCCGCATCTGTTCAGGCAGCAGAAGTTTATAATAAAAACGGGAATAAACTGGACGTGTACGGCAAAGTAAAAGCAATGCACTACATCAGTGATGATGACGCTAAGGATGGTGACCAGACTTATGTTCGTTTCGGCTTTAAGGGTGAAACGCAGATTAACGATCAGCTGACGGGCTACGGACGTTGGGAAGCTGAGTTCGCGGGTAACAAAGCTGAAAGCGACTCTTCTCAAAAAACACGTCTGGCATTTGCCGGGCTGAAACTGAAAGACTTCGGCTCACTGGATTATGGCCGTAACCTGGGCGCGCTGTATGACGTCGCCGCATACACCGATATGTTCCCGGAGTTCGGCGGTGACGGCCTGGCACAGACCGATAACTTCATGACGAAACGCGCCTCCGGTCTGGCCACATACCGTAATACCGATTTCTTTGGCCTGGTTGACGGCCTGAATATGACCCTGCAATACCAGGGCAAAAATGAAAACCGCGACGTGAAGAAGCAAAACGGTGACGGCTTCGGTACCTCCCTGAGCTATGACTTCGGCGGCAGCGATTTTTCTGTGATTGGTGCGTATGCCAGCTCCGATCGCACCAACGAGCAAAACCTTCAGGCTCGCGGCGAAGGTAAAAAAGCAGAAGGCTGGGCAACCGGTTTGAAATATGATGCCAACGATATTTATCTGGCCACTATTTATTCCGAAACCCGCAATATGGCCCCTATTTCCGGTGGCTTTGCAAATAAAGCGCAAAACTTCGAAGTGGTCGCGCAATATCAATTTGACTTTGGTCTGCGTCCATCTCTGGGTTACGTGCAGTCTAAAGGCAAAGATATCGAAGGTATCGGCGATGAAGATATCGTGAAATACATTGACGTTGGTGCGACATATTATTTCAACAAAAATATGTCTGCCTTTGTTGATTATAAAATCAACCAGATCGATGACGATAATAAACTGGGCGTAAGCAGCGATGATATCGTTGCGCTGGGCATGACCTACCAGTTCTGATGTTGTGGTAATAAAAAAACCGGCGATGAGCCGGTTTTTTTATGCCCGATGATGCTGTGCTTACCAGATCTACGGGTTAATACATTTTACAGGCCGGGTAAGGCGTAGCCGCCCCCCGGCGCTGTGACATCATCAGGCTCTCAATTTCACCGCTTCGCTGGAAAAATCGTCCGCAGGCTCCAGCTTCAGATCCAGCGTGGCCAGCAGGTCGCGAGCTTTGCCGTGAAATTCTTTTAGCGTATGCTCCAGGCGATCGATCACTTCCTGATCTTTGATGCTCGTCGCCTGCCAGTGCCCGTCTTTATTAAACAGGCCAAACTGATAGCTATAGGTAAAACGGTTTTCCTGTGCTTCCATTTCCATCCACCAGCCCCAGAACTCACGTTTTTCGGGTGCAGGCTTCACGTTGACGCAAACAGCCAGGCAGTCGAAAAAAAAGCGATTCTCTTCACACTGCTCTTCTCGAATATACGGGCCAAGAGCCATGAACTTCTTAATCAGTCTACTTTTCGGGTGTCCACTCGGTAACGTCATTGCGATCTCCTTTTGTGAAGCACTGTTTTACCAAACCAACGAAATTTAGCAAACTATTAACACAATCTCTGCGTGATCCAGCGTGTGATCTCTTTCAGCGCTTTGTCAAAATTCTGGTACACCGGGCTGAAGGGCACCTCCAGCAATTTACCATCAGAAGATGACGACGTGATTAAGCGTGACTCCTCTTCCGGGCTAAACGGATCGTTCTTCCAGAAACCGGACATCATCGGGGTTGGGCAGCGGCGGCCGAGTAAGCCCTGCGTTTTTAATGAATAACGATTAAGTTCAATGCGCAACGCTTCGTCTGAAGCATCATGCATGCCAAGTCGGCTCGCCAGTACGTCCAGATACATCTCAGGAACGCTACCCTGACGCGCAGGATCGCTTAACAGAGCATGCACCACCGGACCAAGACAGGCGACGGCCTTCAGGCGTGAAGATTCAAGGTAGGCAAGCCGTACCGCGACGTTAGCGCCAAAGCGGAAGCCAAACGCGCCAACCCGGGTGTGATCAACCCAGGGGATATTCTCCAGCGCTTTTAAAGCATGCTGATGCAGCAGGCTGGAGTCTTGCGTAAGTTTCCATTTGGATGAAAAACCAATGGAAGGCATATCAAGCGTGAGCATGGCGATTCCGTTTGGGGCAAAGTAGCGCTCATACAGGCTGTAATAGTCAATTTGTAACGAGTCCAGTCCACCGCACATCAGAACCGTCGGGAACGGCCCTTCCCCCTCCGGCATATGCAGGAATCCGGTCACCGGGCTGCCGCCGGGAATGGCGAACTCAATTTCACGCATCCGGCCAGGCAACCGCTGCGCAGCCTCTTCATAAGCCCGGTTTGCCAGCGCCTGCGCCTGCTCTGCCAGTTCGTCGCCTTTAAGATGCGGATATGCAGCGATGCTGTAAAGGTTTGCCGCATGCAGCCAGTGCTTGCCGCTGAGAGTGGCATCTTCTTCCTGGCTCGCTTTTTGCTGCCAGAGCATGGCCTGCTTTGACCATTCGTAGATCCAGTTTCCACCACGGTAGCCCACCACCGTATCGTAGAGATCGCTGTCGGTACGCTCGGACTCGCTCATCACGATACGCGCCTGCACGTCGAGGATTTCACGCGGATCGATGCCGCGCCAGATCCACATCAGGCGGTTAATCATTCGATACCAGTGGGGCACGTTTTTACCGTCTAACGCTGACTGAACGGCAGGCATTGTCCCCGGATTAAACCGACGCACCAGCGTCGACGTTTCAGGGTGCTTGAAACGGGGTTTGAAGAGAGTTTCGGTGAGATTCGCCTGCGTCATTGCGTTGCCTCCATGGATACGTCATATGAAGACCATTGTAACGCGTGGCAGGGTAAAAAGAACAACGCCCGGCATAACCGGGCGTGTAAAGTTACGTACTGAAATTAACGGCCAGAGATAGGCGGTACGAAGACCACGCCCATATCCCATGGCTGTTCAATCCAGGTATCCTGCGGGATATCAATGACGTAATCATCAACCAGTGGGCGACCCGCTGGTTTCGCGAAGATAGTGACGAAGTGCGCTTTTGGATACATTTCGCGGATAGCCACCGCAGTACCGCCGGTATCCACCAGATCGTCGATAACGATAAAGCCTTCACCGTCGCCTTCCGCGCGTTTCAGCACTTTCAGTTCGCGCTGGTTGTCGTGATCGTAGCTGGAGATACATACGGTATCGACATGACGAATACCCAGCTCACGTGCCAGCAGCGCCCCCGGTACCAGACCGCCACGGCTGACGGCAATAATGCCTTTCCACTGTTCGGAAGGCATCAGACGCGCAGCCAGTTTGCGTGCGTGAATCTGCAACATGTCCCAGGTGACGACGTATTTTTCGCTCATGTGAAGTGTCCCAGCCTGTTTATATACGGCTTAAAAAAAATGAGGGTGAACCAGGTTGCGCGAGATTATAGAGATCTGACGCACTAAAAACCAGTGTTACGCGCCATGAGCCTGAGTTTTTACATGCTTAATGCTACCAGCCACGGGAGAAAGTGGTATTCTCAGTTGCATCTCGCAAGCCTGACTTGTGGTAACGATTAACCTGCTAACCCTGTGACCTGCAACATTGTTTTGCAGCGCAACGACAAGGAGACCTATCGTGTCTGAACTGTCTCAATTATCTCCACAGCCGCTGTGGGATATTTTTGCCAAAATCTGCTCCATTCCGCACCCTTCCTATCACGAAGAACAGCTTGCCGAACATATTATGGGCTGGGCAAAGGAAAAAGGTCTGCACGCTGAACGCGACCAGGTTGGCAATATTCTTATCCGCAAACCTGCCACCGCAGGTATGGAAAACCGTAAGCCAGTGGTATTGCAGGCGCACCTGGACATGGTTCCGCAGAAAAACAACGACACCGTTCACGACTTCACAAAAGACCCGATTCAGCCGTACATCGACGGCGAGTGGGTGAAGGCGCGGGGCACGACCCTGGGCGCAGATAACGGCATTGGTATGGCTTCCGCGCTGGCCGTGCTGGCTGACGACAGCGTTGAACACGGTCCGCTGGAAGTGCTGCTGACCATGACTGAAGAAGCGGGCATGGATGGCGCGTTCGGTCTCCAGGCAAACTGGCTGCAAGCGGACATTCTAATCAACACCGACTCCGAAGAAGAAGGTGAGATCTACATGGGCTGCGCGGGCGGGATCGATTTCATCTCTACCCTGCCGCTGTCCCGCGAAGCGATCCCTGCCGGATTCGAGACCTTTAAGCTGACGCTGAAAGGGCTGAAAGGCGGTCACTCCGGCGGGGATATTCACCTGGGCCTGGGCAACGCCAACAAACTGCTGGCGCGTTTCCTGGCGGGCCATGCCGCTGAACTGGATCTGCGTCTGGTGGACTTCAACGGCGGTACTCTGCGTAACGCGATCCCTCGCGAAGCCTTCGCTACCTTGGCAGTGCCTGCGTCGAAAGCGGACGAACTGAAAAAACTCTCCAGCGTGTATCTGGAGATCCTGAAAAACGAACTGTCTGCAAAAGAGAAAAACCTGACGGTGGTGCTGGAGTCCGTTACGACGGATAAAGCCGCGCTGACCGCACAGTCTCGTGACACGTTCGTCCAGCTGCTGAACGCAACGCCAAACGGCGTTATTCGCAACTCTGACGTGGCGAAAGGCGTGGTGGAAACCTCCCTGAACGTGGGCGTGGTGACCATGGGTGACGACAGCGCAGAGATCATCTGCCTGATCCGTTCCCTGATCGACAGCGGTAAAGAGTACGTTGTGAGCATGCTGGAATCTCTGGGTACCCTGGCGGGCGCGAAAACGTCTGCAAAAGGCAGCTACCCGGGCTGGCAGCCGGATGCAAGTTCTCCGGTCATGGCACTGGTGCGTGAAACTTATCAGCGACTGTTCAACAGCACCCCGAACATTCAGGTTATTCACGCGGGTCTGGAGTGTGGTCTGTTCAAGAAACCGTATCCGGATATGGACATGGTCTCCATTGGGCCGACCATCACCGGGCCACACTCCCCGGATGAGCAGGTTCATATTGAAAGCGTCGGTCACTACTGGACGCTGCTGACTGAGCTGCTGAAAGCAATCCCTGCGAAGTAATTCGCCGTCTGTTGCCCGGTGGCGCTACGCTTACCGGGCCTACAATTAGCGTAATCTACAGTCCCAACACCAGCTGACGCTCCAGCTGCGGATCCAGCAAGGTGACGTGCAGCCCCACCAGCCTCACCCCTCGCCCGCCCCGCCGTTCTTCCCATGCCTTTTTTGCCGTCGCGATAAGATCCTCTTTGTTGAGGCGTGGCCAGACGTGTTCCTGCGTCGTTTGCTGAAAATCGTTAAATTTCAGTTTGATGCCCTGCCGGGCAATAAGCAGATCCGGTTTGACCTTCAGTAAGCGTCGTTCAAGTTCAGGATAGAGTTGTTCCGTAATAATGGTTTCACATTCGGTCCAGTCATGGATATCTTCACTCAGCGTGCGTTCAACGCCGACCGATTTACGCAGCCGTTCGTTGTTCACATCCCGGTCATCAATGCCCTGACTGCGTTCCCACAGTACGCGGCCAAACTTGCCAAAACGCTTAAGCAGCAGCGCCAGATCGCTGCGCTGAACGTCTTCGCAGGTGCGTAGCCCCATACTTTCCAGCTTCGCGGCGGAGACTTTGCCCACTCCGGGGATTTTGCTGAGCGGCAGCGTCTTTAAAAACGCCGAAACTTCTTCCGGAGTGATAACGTACTGGCCGTTGGGCTTATTTAAATCGGAGGCGATTTTGGCGAGAAATTTGACCGGCGCGACACCCGCCGATGCCGTCAGGTTCAGCTCGTTGAAAATAGTCTGGCGGATCTCCTGCGCCATCAGGGTGGCGGAGCCGTGGCAGTGCACGCTGTGGGTGACATCCAGATAGGCTTCATCCAGCGATAACGGTTCAATCAGTGAGGTGTAGCGGGAAAAGATCTCCCGAATGTGGCTCGATGCTTCTTTATAGGCATCAAAACGTCCGGGCAAAAGAGTGAGATGCGGGCACAGTTTCAGCGCCATCGCTGTCGGCATGGCGCTGCGCACGCCGTATTTGCGAGCAGGATAGTTGGCGGTGCTGATGACACCGCGCTGTACCCGGCTGCCGCCAATGGCAATGGGAATATCCCGCAGCGCCGGGTTGTCACGCATCTCCACTGCGGCAAAAAAGCAGTCCATATCGACGTGGATTATTTTGCGCATAGTAAGCCCTCACTCGTTACTGGATAAGTATACAGTAAACAAATGAGGGTTGAGAAGTGTGCATGGGAATTGTCGGGTGGCGGCGTTGCCTTACCCGACCAGGAAGACTAAATAATGCGTTGCTGCTCGCGAGCCATCCGCTTTTTCCGCGCATCGCACGGTTCCGGACAATCGCACACTTTTTCCATTCCGATGGAAGAGATGCCTCCGCAACTGCCCTGAATGCTTTTACGCTTGATGATCCAGCCTAAGGACATGCCGAAGATCACCAGCACAAACACCGCAAAGGTCGCCAGAAAGGTCAGCATAATCAGCCTCCGAAATCATCGAGCATGATGTTCTCATCTTCCACGCCAAGATCTTTTAGCATCTTAATCACGGCCGCGTTCATCATTGGTGGACCACACATATAGAACTCGCAGTCTTCCGGTGCCGGGTGCTGTTTGAGGTAATTTTCATACAGCACGTTGTGGATGAAGCCCGTATAGCCTGTCCAGTTATCTTCCGGCTGCGGATCGGATAACGCCACATGGAAGGTAAAGTTAGGGTTATCACGTGCCAGTTGTTCAAACTCATCGTCATAGAACATTTCGCGCAGTGAACGCGCTCCGTACCAGAAGCTGATCTTGCGCTTGCTGCCAAGTCGTTTGAGCTGGTCAAAGATATGCGAACGCATCGGCGCCATACCCGCTCCGCCGCCGATAAAGACCATCTCCGCGTCAGTATCTTTGGCAAAGAATTCGCCGAACGGGCCGGAAATCGTCACTTTGTCGCCAGGCTTGAGGGACCAGATATAGGATGACATGACGCCAGGGGGGGCATCAGGCACATTCGGTGGCGGCGTGGCGATACGCACGTTGAGCATAATAATGCCCTTCTCTTCCGGGTAGTTAGCCATGGAATAGGCGCGGAGCGCGGGCTCTTTTACCTCGGAAACGAAGCGGAAGAGGTTAAATTTATCCCAGTCGGCCCGGTACTCTTCGGGCACGTCGAAGTCAGCATACGCGACGGTGTGTGCCGGACATTCAATCTGGATATACCCACCCGCACGGAACGGGACGCTCTCCCCTTCAGGGACACGCAGCTTGAGCTCTTTAATGAACGTGGCTTTGTTATCGTTAGAGATAACTTCGCACTCCCATTTTTTCACGCCGAAGATCTCCTCCGGCAGCTCAATCTTCATGTTCTGGCGCACAGCGACCTGACACGCCAGACGGCATCCCTCTTTCGCTTCACGCTTCGTAATATGGGACAGTTCCGTTGGCAGAATATCACCGCCGCCCTCTTTCACCGTCACACGGCACTGGCCACAGGAGCCACCGCCGCCACAGGCAGACGAGACAAAAATCCCGTTGCCGGAGAGCGTGTTAAGCAGCTTATCCCCTGCCGGGGTACGGATCTGATTCTGCGGATCGTCATTGATATCAATGATCACATCCCCGGAATTGACCAGCTTCGCACGCGCCGCCAGGATCAGCCCTGACAGCACCAGTACTATCAGCGTGAACATCACCACGCCAAGAATAATTTCCATTTGTTAGCCCTTATAGCTGCACACCGGAGAAGGACATAAAGCCCAACGCCATCAGGCCGGTGGTGATAAAGGTGATCCCTAAGCCACGAAGCCCCGCAGGTACGTTGGCATATTTCATTTTTTCACGGATCCCCGCCATGGTAACAATCGCCAGCATCCAGCCGATACCGGAACCGAAGCCATACACAACCGATTCACTGAAGTTGTAATCACGCTGAACCATAAAGGAAACACCGCCAAAAATGGCGCAGTTCACGGCGATCAGCGGCAGGAAGATCCCCAGCGCGTTGTACAGCGACGGGAAGTATTTATCGAGGATCATCTCCAGGATCTGAACAAGCGCCGCAATCACTCCGATAAAGGTGATGAAGTTCAGGAAGCTAAGATCAACCCCCTCCACCAGCGCGCCATCGCGCAGCACGAAGTTGAATACCAGGTTGTTAATCGGAACGGAAAGCCCCAGCACAACGGTAACTGCCACGCCCAGACCAAATGCCGTCGATACCTTTTTAGAAACGGCAAGGAACGTACACATGCCCAGGAAGAAAGCGAGCGCCATGTTTTCAACAAACACCGCGCGCACAAATAAACTCAGGTAATGAGCCATTGTCGGTTACTCCTTTTCCTGCTGTTCAGGCTTCAACGTACGAATCAGCCAGATCAGCAAACCGATAATGAAAAATGCGCTTGGGGCCAGCAGGAACAGGCCGTTCGGCAGATACCAGCCGCCGTTCTGTACCGTATCCAGCACCGGAATGCCAAACAGCTTGCCGCTGCCAATAAGTTCGCGCAGGAAACCAACCGTCAACAGGATTACGCCGTAACCCAGGCCGTTGCCGATACCGTCCATAAAGCTCGCCAGCGGCGGCATTTTCATCGCATAGGCTTCAGCACGCCCCATCACGATACAGTTGGTGATAATCAGGCCGACAAACACCGAAAGCTGCTTCGAGGTTTCATAGGCGAAGGCGCGCAGGAGCTGATCGACCACGATCACCAGCGAGGCGATGATCGCCATCTGCACGATGATCCTTACGCTGTTGGGTATGTGGTGGCGGATCATTGAGATAAACATGCTGGAAAAAGCTGTCACCAGCGTTACCGCCAGCGTCATGACCACCGCCGTTTCCAGCTTGGTGGTGACCGCCAGCGCCGAGCACACCCCCAGCACCTGAAGCGTTATCGGGTTATTGGCTAACAGCGGGCCAATCAGCACCTTTTTAACTTCTTTCAGTTCACCCGTATCAGCCATTATTCAGCGCTCCTTCACGTACATTCTTCAGGAAGGGACCAAAGCCCAGTTCACCCATCCAGAAATCAAAGCTGTGCTGCACACCGTTTGAGGTGAGCGTGGCGCCGGAAAGGCCATCAACGGCAAATTCATCGCCGGGACGCGCGCCCCCTTTTACCACCTTCAGCGCAGGCTGGCCGTTGTCGTCGAGCACTTTTTTACCAACAAACTGTGCCCGCCAATTAGGGTTCTCAACTTCGCCCCCCAGCCCCGGCGTTTCGCCCTGATCGTAATAAGTAATGCCTTTAACCGTACGGCCGTCGGTATCCAGCGCCACAAAGGCGTACATCATTGACCATAAACCGTTGCCATAGATGGGCAACACGATTTTCTGAATGCGTTTTTGCTCGTCACGGACGAGGTAAATCTCCGCGACATTGCTGCGGCGCTTAATGCCTGCCGGATCCTGCGAGGCGTCAAGCGTGGTGCTCATTTGCGGATCTTTTAGCGCCAGCGCCTGGTTGTATTTCGCCGGGTCTTTATCCATTAACTCCCCGGTTTTTAAATCCACCAGCCGTGCGGTAATACGTTCGGCAAACACCGCTGCGACGTCATCCTTCGTCATGCCTTCCTGTATCAGTCCAGCCACGGCCAGGATGTTACGCTGTTTATCCAGCGCTCGTTGTTCCTGCTGGAGAGGTTTTAACCCTACGGCAGAACCGGCCACGACAATGGAACAAACCAGACACAGTACCAGCACCACCAGCAGCGTTTTGCTGATGCTGTCGTTATTTTTGATCTCAGCCACGCGCCTTCCTCCGCTTAATGTTGGCGCGCACGACCAGGTAGTCGAACAGCGGCGCAAACAGATTGGCAAACAGAATGGCCAACATCATCCCTTCCGGATAAGCCGGGTTGACCACGCGAATCAGTACACACATCACCCCAATGAGCGCGCCGTAACACCATTTACCTCTGTCGGTAAACGAAGCCGAGACGGGATCGGTGGCCATGAACATCATGCCAAACGCAAAGCCCCCCAGCACGAGGTGCCAGTACCACGGCATGGAGAACATCGGGTTTGTGTCTGAACCAATGAAGTTGAAAAGCGTGGCGGTGAGTACCATCCCGAGCATGACGCCAGCGACAATGCGCCAGGACGCCACGCGGCCAAAGAGGATGATGGCCCCGCCGATCAAAATCATCAGGGTAGACACTTCACCGATGGAGCCTGGAATATTGCCGATAAACGCATCAAACCAGGTGACAGGCTGTCCGGTTGCATTATTGACCAGCGTTTCGCCGCCGCCAGCCGCCCACTGTGAAAGTGGCGTCGCGCCGGAGAATCCGTCTGCTGCCGTCCACACCAGGTCGCCCGAGATTTGCGCCGGATAAGCAAAGAACAGGAACGCGCGTCCTGCCAGCGCCGGGTTGAGGAAGTTGCGTCCGGTCCCGCCGAAGATCTCCTTGGCAATCACCACGCCAAAGCTGATCCCCATCGCCGCCTGCCAGAGCGGCAGCGTTGGCGGAACAATCAGCGCAAACAGAATAGAGGTAACAAAGAAGCCCTCGTTGATCTCATGTTTGCGAATAATGGCGAACAGCACCTCCCAGAAACCGCCCACGATAAAGACAGTCATATAGATGGGGAGGAAGAAGACAGCGCCCAGCGTCATCATGCTGATCCAGCCGGCATCTGCCGCAAAGCTCACCCCCAGCGACTGTGCCAGACGATAGTGCCAGTCAGACTGAATCACCTGCGCCAGCTGCTCTGCATCATACATATGGTGCAGCGCCGGAATAGTTTGCAACCCAACGTTATACATCCCCCAGAACATGGCCGGGAAGACCGCAAACCAGACCAGAATCATCATTCGCTTGAGGTCGATGGCGTCGCGAACGTGCGCCGCGCCTTTCGTTACCAGACCCGGCGTGTAGAAAATGGTCGTTGTCGCTTCATACAGCGGGTAGTACTTTTTGAGCTTCCCTTCGGTAAAGTGCGGCTCAATTTTTTCAAAGAGGTGTTTTAAGCCCATGTTTATCCTTCCTGCTCAATGCGGGTTAACACCTCGCGCAATACGGGTCCATATTCGTATTTACCTGGACACACATAGGTACACAGCGCCAGATCTTCTTCGTCCAGCTCCAGACAGCCCAGCGCCTGGGCACCGTCGGTATCACCGGCCAGGAGATCCCGCAGCAGCACGGTGGGCAGAATATCCAGCGGCATCACGCGTTCGTAGTTGCCAATCGGAACCATGGCGCGCTCACCGCCGTTGGTGCTGGTGGAGAAGTTAAACAGCTTATGACGCAGGAAGTGGCCGAGCGTGGTGCGGGTTACCGAGTATTTTTCTGCGCCAGGCAGTACCCAGCCGAACAGCTCTTTATCGCGTCCTTCAAGCACCACACTCACCTGAAGATGGAAACGACCCAGCCAGGCCATCGGGCCTGTCGCGTGCCTGCCGCTCAGCACCGAACCGGAAATAATACGGTTTTCACCCTCTTTCGTTTCGCCAGCCAACAGCGCCGTCAGGTCAGCCCCAAGCAGCGTGCGAACCAGACGCGGTTGGGTTGCCTGAGGGCCGCCGATGGCAATAATGCGTTCTGCGCACAGCTCACCCGTGGTGAACAGCTTACCGATAGCGATCACGTCCTGATAATTAAGATGCCAGACCTGTTTCGTCAGGCTTACCGGCTCCAGGAAATGAATATGCGTTCCCACCAGCCCCGCCGGATGCGGGCCGGCAAATTCATTAAAGGCCACCTGCCCTTGCGGATGACCGCCCAGCTTACCGCCGCTGGCCTGGCAGACATGCACTTTGCCCGGCGTCAGGCGTGTTAACACGGTGAGGCCGGCATCGAAAGCTTTTCGTTCCGCCAGGATAAGAGGCTGCGGATCTGCGCTGAGCGGGTTGGTGTCGATGGCCGTAACGAAGATAGCGGCCGGCACAGTGCCTGGCACGGGCGTTTTGCTATAGGGCCGCGTGCGAAGCGCCGTCCACAGTCCCGACTCCAGCAGTTGCGTCTGCACCACGTCGTGGCTGAGGGTGGCGAGATCGGCGGCGTCAAAACGCGCAAATTCGCGTTTCTCATCACCTTCAATTTGAATAACAACCGATTGCAGGACGCGACGCTCACCACGATGGATGGCAACAACGGTGCCGCTGGCTGGGGCTGTAAACATAACGCCAGGATTTTTTTTATCCTCGAAGAGTGCCTGGCCTTTTATTACGCGATCGCCTTCCTGTACCAGCATCGCAGGACGCATGCCCACGTAATCATCACCTACAATGGCGACATGATGAATACTGGCGCCGGTGGTAACGTGCTGTTCAGGCACGCCAGAGATTGGCAGATCGAGTCCTTTTCTGATTCTAAACATGTGGTTAGCAGGTATCCATGAACAACAATCCAGAGAGGCCGGAGTGTACCATTTTCGGCCCTGCCAGGGGCAGCAAATCCGCCGTCTGGCGCGCCGAAATGCGAGCTATTGCGCAAAGTTCCTGGAGTCAGGACAATGTGAATGGGTTATAAAGTAAAACTAATTTGTAAACGCAAAGGTTGGCTCTTGCGAAAATCTCCATCGGTGCTAATGTGAGCGCTCCTGTCCAGATTAGTCTGATTTCGGGTGTCTTTTGCCGTTCTGGCAAGTTGGTCATTGTTTTATCAAGGAACCAGTAGTATGCGTAAAATCGCATTGTTCATTGCGATGCTTCTGATACCGTGCATGTCGTTTGCCGGGCTGCTTGGCAGTAATAGTTCAACGACGCCGATCAGTAAAGAGTATAAACAGCAGTTGATGGGATCCCCGGTTTATATTCAAATCTTCAAGGAAGAGCGCACACTCGATCTGTTTGTCAAAATGGGCGAGACTTATCAGCTGCTCGATAGCTACAAAATCTGTAACTATTCTGGCGGGCTGGGGCCGAAACAGCGGCAGGGTGACTTCAAAAGTCCGGAAGGGTTTTACAACGTTCAGCGTAACCAGCTAAAACCGGACAGCCGCTTCTATAAAGCGATTAACATCGGTTTCCCCAATGCCTTCGACCGTGCGCACGGTTACGAAGGGAAATACCTGATGATCCACGGCGCCTGCGTGTCTGTCGGCTGTTATGCGATGACGGATTCCGGCATTGATGAAATCTTCCAGTTTGTCACGGGCGCACTGGTCTTCGGTCAGCCGAATGTTCAGGTCAGCATCTATCCGTTCCGTATGACGGATGCGAACATGGCACGCCATAAGTACTCTGTTTACACAGATTTCTGGAAACAGCTAAAACCGGGCTATGACTACTTCGAGCAGACCCATAAGCCGCCGGTGGTGTCCATCGTCAATGGCCGTTACGTGGTGAGTAAACCGCTCAGCCATGAAGTGGTTCAGCCGCAGCTGGCGTCAAATTACGCGGTCCCCGAGACAAAATAGCGCCCACTCGCCTGGCATGATCTTTTGCCAGGTTTCGTTGCCCGTCAGCGGCTGCGTTGCAATGACAGTGACCACATCGTTCGGTGTGGTCTCCTTCTGAAAATCAATTTCCACATCCTGATCGAGCAGCGTGGCGACGCCAAACGGCGCACGTCGGGTGATCCAGAACAGATTTGTCGAGCAGAACGCCATCACGTAGCGCCCGTCAGACAGCAGCATATTAAAGACGCCCTTCTCGCGTAACTCAGACGCCAGTGACGCTATGTATTTAAAAACGGCGGTCATGTTGCCGGGCGTACGGGGGTAGCGCTCGGTCAGCTTGTGCAGCAGCCAGCAAAATGCTTTTTCGCTGTCCGTTTCACCGACAGGACGAAAATTGCCGGTTTCCAGTGATTTATAGCCCGAGAGCTGCCCGTTGTGCGCGTAGGTCCAGTTACGGCCCCACAGTTCACGGGTAAACGGATGGGTATTTTCCAGCGCCACTTCGCCGCGATTGGCCTGGCGAATATGCGCGATCACCGAACAGGATTTAATAGGATAGTCCTGCACCAGTCTGGCAATGGGTGAGTTAAAGCTGGGCTGTGGATCTTTAAACGTGCGGCATCCTTTGCCTTCGTAGAAGGTAATGCCCCAGCCGTCTTTATGCGGCCCGGTTCCTCCACCGCGCTGAACCAGCCCGGTAAAACTAAAGCAGATATCGGTTGGCACATTGGCGCTCATCCCGAGCAGTTCGCACATAGATCACCTCCACAACAGCGGGGGGCACCGGCGCCCCCCAGCGAAGTCTTACTTAACCATCTCTTTTTCGATCAATTGGATCAGGATGTGGATCACTTTGATGTGAATTTCCTGAACGCGATCGGCATAACCGAAGTGTGGAACGCGGATTTCAATGTCCGCTGTACCGTCCATCTTACCGCCATCTTTCCCGGTCAGGGTGATCACTTTCATGCCCTTCTCACGCGCGGCGGCGATCGCTTTGATCACGTTAGCGGAGTTACCGGACGTGGAGATACCGAGAAGCACATCGCCTTCACGGCCTACGGCTTCAACGTAGCGGGAAAAGATGTGGTCGTAACCAAAGTCGTTGCCTACACAGGAGATGTGGCTCACGTCGGAAATCGCAATCGCCGGGTAGCCCGGACGGTTTTCGCGATAGCGTCCGGTCAGCTCCTCGGCGAAGTGCATGGCGTCACAGTGGGAACCGCCGTTACCGCAGGAGAGCACTTTACCGCCGGCTTTGAAGCTGTCGGCAAGCAGGACCGCCGCGCGCTGAATAGCGTGAATATTGGCATCATCTTTCAGAAAGTTCGCCAGCGTTTCCGCCGCTTCGTTCAGTTCGTTACGAATAAGATCCTGGTACATGAGGATAATCCTTCAGTATTGATGAAATAACACAGTGGAGTGTACCGGATAGCAGTAAAAGCGAGAAGCTAAAGCCATGCGAATCGTCCGGCGTTTTGATTTTTTGTGCCGGCTAAAACGCGAACAATGTGAACCAGGTTGTAATTATTTTGTAAACACATTGCTAAAGGAAATGACATCAACTACAACCATATCATCACAAGTGGTCAGACCTCCTACAAGCAAGGGAGCTTTTCTTTATGATGATTTTGAGCATTCTCGCAACCGTTGTACTGCTCGGTGTGTTGTTCTATCACCGTGTTAGTTTATTCCTGAGTAGCCTGATTCTTCTGGCCTGGACGGCTGCACTTGGCGTCGCTGGCCTGTGGAATATCTGGGTTCTTGTTCCCCTGGCCATCATTTTACTGCCGTTTAACCTGACGCCGATGCGTAAGTCGATGATCTCTGTGCCGGTGTTCAGGGGATTCCGTAAAGTGATGCCGCCGATGTCGCGTACAGAGAAAGAAGCGATTGACGCCGGTACGACCTGGTGGGAAGGCGATCTGTTCCAGGGCAACCCGGACTGGAAAAAGCTTCACAACTATCCACAGCCGCGTCTGACCGCCGAAGAACAGGCCTTTATTGATGGTCCGGTAGAAGAAGCGTGCCGCATGGCAAACGACTTTGCCATCACTCACGAAATGGCCGACCTGCCGCCTGAGCTGTGGGCATACCTGAAAGAGCATCGCTTCTTCGCGATGATCATTAAGAAAGAGTATGGCGGTCTGGAATTCTCCGCTTACGCTCAGGCTCGCGTGCTGCAAAAACTGGCGGGTGTCTCCGGGATCCTGGCGATTACCGTTGGCGTGCCAAACTCCTTAGGCCCGGGCGAGCTGTTACAGCATTACGGTACAGAAGAGCAGAAAGATCACTACCTGCCGCGTCTGGCGCGTGGCCAGGAAATTCCGTGCTTCGCGCTGACCAGCCCGGAGGCGGGCTCTGATGCCGGCGCGATCCCCGATACCGGCGTGGTTTGCATGGGCGAGTGGCAGGGCCAGCAGGTGCTGGGCATGCGCCTGACCTGGAACAAACGTTATATCACCCTCGCGCCTATCGCCACGGTGCTGGGCCTGGCGTTCAAACTCTCTGACCCGGAAAAACTGCTGGGCGGTGAAGAAGATCTGGGCATTACCTGTGCGCTGATCCCAACCTCGACCCCAGGTGTTGAGATTGGTCGCCGTCACTTCCCGCTGAACGTACCGTTCCAGAACGGTCCTACCCGCGGTCAGGATATCTTTGTCCCGATTGATTACATCATCGGTGGCCCGAAAATGGCCGGTCAGGGCTGGCGTATGCTGGTAGAATGTCTGTCTGTGGGCCGCGGCATTACCCTGCCGTCGAACTCAACCGGCGGTCTGAAATCGGTGGCGATGGGGATTGGGGCTTACGCGCATATCCGCCGTCAGTTCAAAATCTCCATCGGCAAGATGGAAGGTATCGAAGAGCCGCTGGCGCGTATTGCGGGCAATGCATACGTGATGGACGCCGCAGCCTCGCTGATTACCTACGGAATTATGCTGGGCGAAAAACCCGCCGTGCTGTCGGCAATTGTGAAATACCACTGTACCCACCGTGCACAGCAGTCAATTATTGATGCAATGGATATCGCAGGCGGTAAAGGGATCATGCTCGGTGAAGGCAACTTCCTGGCACGCAGCTATCAGGGCGCTCCGATTGCCATCACTGTTGAAGGGGCAAACATCCTGACCCGCAGCATGATGATCTTCGGTCAGGGCGCCATTCGCTGCCATCCGTACGTGCTGGAAGAGATGGCTGCCGCTCAGAATAATGATGTGGATGCCTTCGACAAGCTGCTGTTCAAACATATCGGTCACGTCGGCAGTAACAAGGTGCGCAGCTTCTGGCTGGGCCTGACGCGCGGGCTGACCAGCGCGACGCCAACCGGTGATGCGACCAAACGTTACTACCAGCACCTTAACCGTCTGAGCGCCAACCTGGCTCTGCTGTCTGACGTTTCCATGGCGGTGCTGGGCGGTAGCCTGAAGCGTCGCGAGCGCATCTCCGCCCGTCTGGGTGATGTGCTGAGCCAGATCTTCCTGGCCTCTGCGGTGCTGAAACGCTACGACGATGAAGGCCGTCAGGAAGCGGATCTGCCGCTGGTGCACTGGGGCGTGCAGGATGCGATGTATCAGGCCGAACAGGCAATTGACGATCTGCTGGCGAACTTCCCGAACCGCTTCGTGGCAGGTGCCCTGCGCGTCGTGATCTTCCCGACCGGTCGTCATCACCTGGCGCCGTCCGACAAGCTGGATCACAAGGTAGCGAAGATCCTCCAGGTACCGAGCGCAACCCGCTCTCGTATTGGTCGGGGTCAATATCTGGCACCTACCCCGCATAACCCGGTAGGTTTGCTGGAAGAGGCGCTGCTTGACGTGATGGCCGCCGACCCGATTCACCAGAAGATCTGCAAACAGCTGGGCAAAAATCTGCCGTTTACACGACTGGATGAGCTGGCAAAACAGGCGCTGGCGGGTGGCATCATCGACAACAGCGAAGCTGCGATTCTGGTGAAAGCCGAAGAGAGCCGTCTGCGCAGTATTAACGTGGATGATTTCGAACCAGAAGAGCTGGCGACACAGCCGGTAAAGCTGCCGGAGAAGCACCGCAAACCTGAAGCCGCATAAGACGTTCAGCGTCCATCAACCCCGCTCCGTGCGGGGTTTTTTAATGCCACATTTTCTCGTAATGACGTGCTACAGTGTCAAAAAGCGATCTTTTAAGGAGTCGGTATCGTGCCTGGTTTGAAGATTTCTGTTTTGCAGCAGCCTTTAGTTTGGATGGACGGTCCAGCCAACCTTCGCCATTTCGATCGCCAGCTCGAAGAGATTAGCGGTCGCGATGTGATTGTCCTGCCGGAGATGTTCACCACGGGTTTTGCGATGGAGGCTGCAAAACAGTCGATGCCGCAGGACGAGGTTGTGGCCTGGATGCACGCCAAAGCGCAGGAGACAAACGCGCTGATTGCCGGTAGCGTCGCCCTCCAGACCGAACGCGGGCCGGTTAACCGCTTCCTGCTGGTCGAGCCAGAGGGAAAGGTGCATTTCTACGATAAGCGCCACCTGTTCCGCATGGCGGATGAACATCAACATTATGAAGCCGGAAGCGAACGCGTGGTATTTGAATGGCGCGGCTGGCGTATTCTGCCGCTGGTCTGCTATGACCTGCGCTTCCCGGTGTGGTCGCGCAACCGCAACGATTATGACCTGGCGCTGTATGTTGCCAACTGGCCTGCGCCACGTTCACTTCACTGGCAGGCGTTATTAACGGCGCGGGCAATTGAAAACCAGGCTTATATTGTGGGATGTAACCGCGTAGGCACGGATGGTAACGGACACCATTATCGCGGCGACAGCCGGGTAATAAGCCCGCAGGGAGAAATTATTGCTACAGCCGAGCCGCATCAGGCCACGCGAATTGACGCCGAGCTTTCGTTAACTGCGCTAACGGAATATCGCGAGAAGTTTCCGGCCTGGCAGGATGCCGATCGTTTTA
This sequence comes from Enterobacter sp. MGH119, assembly GCF_001037675.1. Classification (NCBI taxonomy): domain Bacteria; kingdom Pseudomonadati; phylum Pseudomonadota; class Gammaproteobacteria; order Enterobacterales; family Enterobacteriaceae; genus Enterobacter; species Enterobacter sp. MGH119. The sequence continues at coordinate 2,320,100 of NZ_KQ089929.1, forward strand.
GCATAGAAAATAAATAAAGGACATCGTCGTTTACTTTAGCCAGGTCGTACGAGAACCTAATGCGCGACCTGGTAAATAAGCAATATTTACATTCACACTGAATCTGACGTTCCCGCCCACCCCCTCTTTTCTTTTTATCGAAACATTCTATTCCAACCTTATAAAGTTTAGTCCTTCAATGTTTAACATTATGTTAATTGCAATAGCATTACCAAGTGAAAACAAATAACCACCCATTAACAAAACAGAAGAACAATAACCCAAAAACCCGTAAATCGGCCATTTAAGAAAACATGTAAGCACTTGAAAAATATAGACTTAAATCTTAAATGCAGCCTGAAAAGGTGTGTTCAGACTATTTAATTAAGACTTATACCAGGTATTCAGTATGATGCCTCACATCAAACGACGAGGTTGATGCTTCGTCCAAAACTAATATCGTGCTTAATCATCGCGTATAAGGTGTAATATGTTATTTCACACTAATAACTCTATTTATTTATCTCATAATGATGGTCAGCAGGTGAGCCACATGCCGTCGATGCATTGCTATGGTTGTGTGAAAAAATGCCTGTTTGGTGACGCTGAAGCGTGCGCTCGTAAAACCTGCACAGGACTTGAATGCTATATTTGGCCTGATAACAATTCTTACCTTGTAGAAGGTATCCGGCACTATTTTGAATGTGTGAGCGACAAATATATTTCTCAGCCAGTCGTGATTATTGATTTTAGCCATAAAAATATCACCTATTTTCTGAACGATAGCTGGCTCGAACAATTCAAAAATATGCGCCTTATCCTCGTCACTGACAAAAAGATGACGGCGATTGCCCATTACTGGTTCTATAACGATACGTTAGAGACCACCATCAGCTCTATTATCTTTTATGATGATTCCGCTGAGGAGGTTGCCACGAAACTGAAGAAAACGTTCCTGGCAAAAACGATCAAACCATCCGGGAGTAGGCCAAAACTGAGCCAGAATGAATTCAGCCTGTTTTCGTTCTTGTTCAATGGATGGACACCTAAAAAAATCGCGTATCAGAACGGTACTAGCGTCAAAAACACCTATGCCATGAAAAACAGAATTGAGCGCAAACTGGGAGTTTCTATCACCCGCCTGGTGAATTAGCCTTAAATGGTATTGCGTAAAAAAATCGACAATCACGGATGGGGATTAATTTCTGTAGAAAATTCCTGGATAAACGATGCTTTATCTCATCACAACTCGTTTTTTTCCTTAATGCATTATTAATATAAATATTGATATATTATAGTAGATTTAACATTTATAATTTTAACGCATAGAGTTTTATCACATGGATATCGTTACTATTAGACATATTGAGCACAACGACAACACTATGCGCTGCTATGGGTGTATGAATAAATGTGTTTTTCCTTCTTTTCGTACTGAACAACAGGGCGAGTGTAATGGTTCTGAATTTTATATCTGGCCTGAAAATAACTCTTTTTTGATAGAAGGTATATTACAATACTTTAACAACATTACGGTTAAAATCATTTCTCAACCCATTGTAGTCATTGATTTTAACTATAAGAATATAAATTTTTTCTTAACAAACAGCTGGTTAGATCGTTTTAAAAACGCAAGACTGATCCTGATAACTGATAAAAAGATGGCCGCGATTGCCCATTACTGGTTTTATAACGACACAAGCGAAACAATAATCAGCACCGTCATTTTTCATGATGATATTATTGATGATATAAAATTTAAAATTCGCCAGTCGTTCCTTGGCAAGATAACGCGACCTTCGGAGAAGAAAGCCAAACTTAGTGCAAATGAATACGCCCTGTTTTCTGAATTGTATAAGGGACAACTCCCGAAAAAGATAGCCATGAAGAATGCTACAAATGTTAAAAACATTTACGCCATGAAGATAAGAATCGAGAACAAGCTGGGCGTACCTATTTCAAGGCTCGCCAGTTAACCCTCAGTTCAAAAAACCTGAAAAAACATAAACCTGGATCAATCCACATATAATATTCTTAATCATGCAGTGGTTTATCTTTATTGTGTACATATACGGCTAACTTTACACTACGATATTGCCAGCGCTTGTAATTTCACTATAACCATCAGCCATAAACTTCGTACTTACGGATGTTCTTGGTCAATTTTAATAGCATGCCTTCACTTTATTTTTAAAGTAAGGAACGTAACTACAGGTCTGGATTCGATAATGAATACGCATCTTTCCACCGTAAAAGTTAATTCAGAGCACGATTTCAATAATATTGAAGAACCCAGAAAAGATTCTCTTCTGTGGGGTGTTGAATGGCTTTGTGCACATCACGCTAAGTATGCCAGCAAAGAAGTTCTTTACGCTGGCTTGCCGAAAAGCGACAAGCTTGAGCCGGAAATGGCTTTGCGTATGCTCGACCAGATGGGGATATCTGCTGGCTGGGTAAAACGCGATCTTAATTCAATATCGTCCTGGCTCTTTCCGCTGCTGATCGCCCGCAAAGATGGAACGTATTGCATTATTACCGCGCGTAACGGTAAACGCGGACAATTCACCTATCAGATCGTGGTGCCTGAAAACGAAGGAATACTTACCGTTTCAGCGGCTGATTTGCTGGAAGTTTACGGCGGCTATGCCCTTGTCACCACGCCAAAACCCAGTCTGGATGCGCGTGCCGACGATCTTCTCTTACCGAAAGCGCAGAATGAAGGTCACTGGCTTTATTCTACGCTGTGGCGCTACCGCCACTATTTTTACAGCGCTGCGCTGGCGGCACTGCTGGCAAATATACTTACGCTGGCTGGCACCTTCTTTACGATGAACGTCTATGACCGGGTGATCCCGACGCAGGCCTATGTCACCCTCTGGTCGCTGGCTATTGGCGTCGTGATTGCCAATATATTTGAGTTTTCCAGCCGCCAGATCCGCGCATACCTGATCGATATCGCGGGGAAAAAGGCAGACCTGATCCTGGGCGCGAAGCTTTTTCGCCAGGTGATGTCTATGCGCATGGAATATAAACCACAGTCTTCCGGGACCTTCGCTAACCAGCTGCGCGATTTTGAGGCAGTACGGGATTTTATTACCTCTGCGACGCTCGCCACGCTGTCCGACCTGCCCTTCTGCGTGCTGTTCATGTTCATCATTTATATGATTGGCGGTCCGCTTGCCGTGGTGCCCCTGGTGGCAATGCCGCTCATTTTAATTGCCAGCATCGTTATTCAGTGGCCGCTGGGTCGCTATATGGAAGAAAACGTTCGCGAGATTTCGCTCAAGCAAGGCCTGCTGATTGAAAGCATTGAGGGACTTGAAGCCCTGAAAGCTGCGCAGGGTGAAGGCGTTATGCAAAAGCGCTGGGATGATTTCAGCGCGCTGGCTGCCGCTTCCTCCATGAAAACCCGCAACCTTTCCATGCTGACAACCAATTTTGTCTCCTTCGTTCAGCAAATTACCACGGTCTGTATTGTTGTGCTGGGTGTGTATTTGATCCACGCGGGCGAGCTCACGATGGGCGCCATGATTGGCGTAGTGATCCTTTCCAGCCGTTCTCTCGCCCCGCTGGCATCCGTTGTCGGGCTGGCGTTGCGTTATCAGCATGCCAAAACGGCCCTGAAATCGCTTAACCAGCTGATGGATACCCCCACTGAACGCGATTCCTTAATTACCTATCTACCAACGCCGAATTTCACGGGCAGCATGCGCCTGCACAAAGTGGGGTTCACCTATCCAGTGCCGGGAATGATGGTAGCCCCGCGCATTCTCGAGAATATCAATATCAATATTGAAGCCGGTGAGCAGATTGCGATTCTGGGCAGGATCGGCAGCGGGAAGTCTACCCTGCTGCGGGTGATGGCGCGCCTGTATCAGCAGAGCAGCGGGCAGATATTCATTGATGACGTTGATGCAACCCAGGTTGATCCGGCGGACTGGCGTGCGGCCGTAGGCTATGTCGGGCAAGACTGCCGTCTTTTTTACGGCACGCTGCGTCATAACATCATTATTGGCAACCCGGGCGTAAGCACGGAAGAGTTTCTGCGCGTGGTTCGCCTGACCGGGCTGGATCAGGTCGCAGCCAGACACCCGCTGGGTTTTGACATGCCCATTGGTGAAATGGGGAACTGCCTGTCGGGTGGACAAAAGCAGCTCGTTGCACTGGCCCGCTGCCTGTTGCTAAGGCCGAAGATTTTACTGATGGATGAACCGACCAGCTCCATGGATGCGATGACGGAGACGTTATTCCTGCGGCGGTTAAAAGAGGCCACAAAGGGGCAAACGCTGATCATTGTCACGCATCGCATGTCCGTACTCAGTCTGGTTGAACGCCTGATTGTGCTGGAAGACGGGCACGTTGTGAAAGACGGGGCAAAAGATCGGGTCATGGAAAGCCTGAATGAGAACGTGCTGAAGAAAAAACAAACGATGCATTCGGTTGAAGAAAAGCAACAGGAACAAGGTGTGAAGGGATGATGAACGAGGACGATGTGAATCAGAACGCCTCAAAAGGAGAGGCCGATAGCGGAGCGGGAGCTTCCTCCACGGCGTTGAGAAAAATTGAGGGCGGCGCCGGAAAAACAGCGCTGGCGGTGCAAAAACCGCAGCCGACAGGAAAGGTAAAAGCGGACGATCTGAAATTCATGCATGACCTGCAGGGCGCCCTGATCGCGCAGAAAACCCCTTTCAGCATGATCATGCTCTATACCATCACGATGGTTGTCGTCGTCGCGCTGGTGTGGGCACATTTCGCTCGCGTTGAAGAGATTACGCGTGGCGATGGAAAAGTCATCCCGGCCAGCCGTGAGCAGCTTATTCAGAGCCTGGAGGGGGGCATTCTTGAGGAGCTGAACGTTCAGGAGGGCGATATTGTCGAGAAAGGACAAATCCTGCTGAAAATCGACCCCACGCGTGCCGGCGCCAGCTACGGTGAATCGCTTTCAAAAGTTCAGGGGCTGAAGGGCAGCATTGCTCGTCTCAGGGCTGAAGCCTATGACACTCCCCTGACCTTCCCGCCGGAAATTGCAGGAATTGAGTCCATCGTGCGTGATGAGACGCAGGCCTATAACGCGCGCCTCAAAACCCTGAATGAAAGCGTACAGGCATTGCAGCGCAGCCTGGCACTGGCGCAAAACGAGGTCAGCCTTTCCGAGCCGCTGGCTCGCAAAGGGCTGATGTCCGATGTGGAGATCCTGCGCCTCAAGCGTCAGGCCAACGAGTTCAGCCTGCAAATTGCCGAACGGACCAACCGCTTCCGCTCTGATGCCAACAGCGAGCTAAACCGTCTGGAATCTGAACTGGCGCAGGCGGAGGAGATCCTGCGCGGACGTCAGGACGTGATGAACCGTACAACCGTTGTCGCCCCCGTGCGCGGCACGGTAAACAATATCCGCGTGACCACGCGCGGCGGAGTTATACAGCAGGGAGCGGAGATCATGACCATTATTCCGCTCGAAGATAACCTGCTGGTCGAAGCCAAAATTAAACCCTCTGATGTGGCATTTATTCATCCGGGTCTTCCCGCGACGGTAAAAATTACCGCCTACGACTACGCCATTTACGGCGGCCTGACCGGCGTCGTCGAACACCTGAGTTCAGACACGCTAATTGATGAAGAGAAAGCCCGTCAGGGACGTGGTGATTCGACCTATTACCGGGTCTTTGTCCGTACAAACCGGGCGGCGCTACAGGTTAAAGATAAAGCGTTCCCGATCATTCCGGGGATGGTGGCAAACGTTGAAATCAGAACCGGGGAGAAGACCATTTTGTCTTACATCCTCAAACCAATACTGAAAGCGCGTGAAGCATTCAGGGAGAGATAATTTTATGGTTAAGGCACGTAAAGAGCGCCGTTGGGCCAGGGTTGCAGCCGCGGTTGCACTCTGTTTGCCCTGCTCTTCTTTTGTCACCCCGCTTCACGCGGCTGACGTGGCGCAGATCAAAAACATCCCGGCCTCGCTGCCACCTATGCGCACGCAGTCAGAACTAAACCGCGCATCGCAAACGCAGCCGGTAGCACGCGCGCGTTCTCAGAATGCCGCGCCTGCCACATCCTTGCCTTCTATGCGCACGCAGTCGCAATATGCCAGTACGTCCAAAGCCGTGCCGACTCGGGCCTTCTCCGCGCCGCAACCTGAGCGTTATGCCACCGCACAGCAGGCCGCAGCGCCAATGTCGAAGCCGCAAAGCACGGCGGGTAACAGGGCAGCACTGAAAAAGAATTACGACTTCTTCCCGGCCGTCACCGAATACTATGAGCCCGATCCGGCCTATGCCACAGTTCGTCGCCACAGCGCGTCGGCAAATAGTCGCGCCACCAGCGGCATGGTGCAAGGCAACTTCAACGGCACCAGCACCAGTGATTCGCGGGAGTTTCTTCGCAGCATGGTCGCAAGAGCGCTGGCGTACAGCCCCGAACTTCGTGCAGCCTCCTCTGAGGTTCTGGCCTCGGATTATATGGTGGATCAGGTCAAAGGCCAGCGTTTGCCCCAGGTGCGGCTGGGCGTAACCTCGCCGTTGACGACGATGGGCGGAGATCGGCAGGCTTCTTCCAACAACACGCATTTTAGCGACTCCAGCGGAACCGTATCCGTTAATACCCCGATCATCGACTGGGGCAGGATCGGTAATCAGGTGGATAACTCGCTGGAGACGGCCAAGGCCGCTCGTTATTCAAAAGAGTATTCCCGGGAGCAGCTGGCCTATAACACCGTGTCTGAACTGATGAATATGAGCCGCTATGAGCAAAGCCGAATAGTGGCGAAGCATTACGTTGGTCGGATGAAAGAGCTGGTTAATATGCTGTCGCAAATTACCCAGGCGGACCGCGGCAGAGAGAGCGAACTGGTACAGGCAAAAGCGAAACTGATGTCTGCACAAGCGAGCATGGACAATATCGAACATCAGCTGAGCGCGAGTAAAATTAAGCTGGTGCGCCTGCTTGGCGCAGAGCCATCGCTACCAGACGATCTCAACTGGCAGGATACGATTATTCCGGCATCGGTCGCCATTGCGTCGCTGGATAAGAACCCGATGATGCTGAACCTGCAAGCAAAAGTCCGCGCTGCGGAATATGAAGCGGAGAGCATTAAGGCCGCGGCGCTGCCGCAGGTCAACTGGGTGGTATCTAAAAGCACAGCCAAAGACAGCAACGGCAACGAAAGCGGCTGGTATACCGGCCTTAACGTCGAATGGGAAGCGTTTAGCGGCGGCTCTCAGCGTGCCGCTCAGATGACGGCCCGCGCCAAAGCTAACGTCGCGCAGCAGCAGTATGAGGTGAGTTACCGCGACCTGGAGTATCAAATCAACTATCAGGTGCAGGTCCGTGATTCGTCATTCCTGCGCGCCGATGACTACGATCGTCTCTCAGGCGAAACAGACCGCGTGCGTCAGATGTTCTACCAGCAGTGGTATCACCTGGGCAAACGAACGCTGCTTGACGTTTTGACCGCTGAAAACGACCACTTTAACAACCAGCTCTCCGCCATTAATAATCGCTATGACGGATACATTTCCAACGTAAATGTTATTGCCAGCGCCGCGATGATGCTGTCCTGGATGCGAATAACCTGAATCGTATCGACCTGATAAAAAGCCAGACCGTCAGTAATGACGGTCTGGCTTTTTTATTGCCTCTGACGTCTTACCACAGCGGGTTTTCTTTATCGATCTCCGCCCAGCGCAGATACATATCGCTCGACATCATGAAATCGTTATGCCATTTCCACCACGTATGGAGAGCGTAATAGGCCAGGCAAGGGAGGTAGCTGAGCAGGAAGTACACTTCAAACCATACCTTCCATCCGAGCAGGGTAAGCAGCAATCCGACAATCGCCGACCAGGCAAACTCCACACACAACAGCATCACCAGCCTCAGCCACAGCGGTTTCTCAGACAAAGCCCGCCAGGGGATCGCCGGAGAGAAAAAGAGATCGATCTCGTTAAGGAAAAGGTGCCCCAAAAAGATATATCGCTTCGTGAACCGTAAAAACAGAAGATTGATTGCCAGCACCACCGCACAAAGCACCAGCATGGTAATGATGGACTCGAGGGTGAAGTACCGGCCATAGCGCTCAAATTGCTCACTGTTACGTAAGGGACTTATTGTCAGCAGGTTCATCACGATGGACAGGGTAATGGCGATGGCCAGATACTGGGACAAACGCTTATATTTCCCTTTATCCCTTGTCGATGCGATGACCTGTCGAATGTAGATCGTGCGCATCGCGGCGAACATTCCCCAGATAATCAGCGGGGCAACGATGGTCAGCGTCAGCAGCACGATGTCCGGCTGAGCCAGGGTAAGCATCAGTGCACTAATGCCAGCGAAAACCAGCGTGGCGATAACCATAGCAACGAGAGGATCGTAAACAATCGGAGCCGTCGGCCGGGCCTCTTTCTTGAGAAAAATGGACAAGTCGACATTCTTAACCACGCACTTGTACGCCCAGAACGCCTTGAGGTCGGCAGTGAAGCTATACAGTATCAGCGCAAAAATAGCGCTCGCCAGCCAGACATCCTGTCGGGTAAAGGAGAACCCGGCATTTTTCCAGTAAAAGCCCAGCAGCACAAACGTCACGATATAGATAAAAAGAAGGTTCCTTTTATCCTGAAAGCGAATGAACGTTAAATAATCTGGAATCATATCTCGACCTTTACATCTCTAATGCTTTTCTACAGTGCAGAACGCGTTCGGCATTAAAACCGACGAAATCATTCAGCATTTGGCCAAGATAAGGTTTGTTACTCATCTCCAGGAACAGCGGGCTGCCTGGCTGTTCGATAAACCGCGTCATGGATTCACGCCATTTGACCGTGTGGGTCAGGTGCAGCGAGAGGTTTTCCTTAATGGCCTCCGAAACGATTTCTATTTTGCCCGTCACGTTCATCAGCACGTCGTACGCGGGTGAGGTGAAAGGCTGTCCGGCGAGAAAATCGCGCATCAGCTGTACGCCCTCTTCCATCAAACGCGTGTGCCACGCGCCGCTGACGCCGAGCTTAATCGGCTCATAGCCTTCGTCCACCAGCACCTTAGCGAACTCGCTAAGCGCAGCCGGTGTCCCGCCGATAACTTGCTGACGCGGGGTATTATCACAGCTAATATCCAGCTCAAACCCGTAGCGGGTGATGATGTTGCTCAGGGCGGCAAAATCCGCCCCCTTCAGCGCAATCATCGCGCCCTTCTGCCTTTTGCTGACCGCATCCATGGTGCTGGCGCGAAAATGGAGGGTGCGGAAAAGCGTCTCCAGCGAGATCGCACCCGCAGCGTAAAGCGCACTGTATTCCCCCACGCTGTGGCCACAGGCTCCCGTCACCCGAAGCGCCGGAAAACGCTCGCGGCAAAGGGTATACAGCGATACGTTAATTGCCGTGACGGCCAGCTGTTGCACTGTAGTCTGAATCAGTCTGTTCATCGGCCCCTTTAGGCAGAGTCGGCGCAAATCAAGCCCAGAAATATCGCTGGCACAATCCCAAATCTGTTTCGTCGTTGAATTCAGATCCCAGAGATCGCTACCCATCCCAATCACTGGATTCCCTTGCCCGGAAAACAGCAGCACGACAGGCTGCGATGCGTTATTAAGCGTCATTGTCATTTCCTTATAAATAATACTTAAAGCCAACATAGCCACCGGCGACATCGCCGAAGAAGGCAAACTCAGAATTTGCGCTACCCAGTGCTGAATAGACGCCGGTATAGGCCTCCAGCTGGTCATCAATAAAGGTCAGCGGTGCGCTGAGGTGTAGCCCCGTCAGGGTGCTTTGATCCATCAGGTTGAGGATCAAATAGGGTTGCGCGGCGATCTGATGCGTGAACTGCACGCTGGACCAGGCGTTGAGATAGTGTTTCCCCTGCAGCATGCCTTTATTGCCCGTATTGCTTATCTCGGAGGCCATCAGGTACTTGTAGGAATCAAATGCCCTGTCGAGCGGCGCATAGCCTGTCGCGGTGTTCAAAAAGGTCATCAGGTCACGCTGTTTATTCCACTCAGAGCGCGAATAGCCTTCGCTCTGGTAGTAATATTCCAGTCCAAACACGTTGAAGGTATCGGAGGTGTATTGCGCACCAACGGCCACCTCCACGCCCAGTTTATCCTCTGTTTCATACAGCGAGTCGGGGAATTCATATCGCGCCAGCTCAGCAGTTTTTTCGTCCGACAGATGGCGCCAGCGCTGCTCCGCATGCCACGCCACTTCGGCACTGATGGTGAGCTGCGGGGTGTAGTGGTAACTGTCTGAAAGCGCAACCGAATGCGAATCGCCCATCAGAACGCGCATACCCGGCGTATGGTCACGGAAGGCGTGAGAGGTATAGCCCAGCAGCCATGACTCACTGCTGTTGCCGCGCTGGTTTGCAGACCAGTTTCCGGAGGTCAGATAATATTTATCAATTGAGGCCAGCTTCGGAATCACCGTCAGCGAGAACGACTCATCCCGGTTGTCCATCGACAGCGTTGCCGCCCATGAAGAGGACTGATAAGCCGTACGGAGCTCGGGATCGTAAATCCGCGTTGGTTTTGCTCCGTCGTAATAATGCGGCGTGAGATCGGAAGGCGAGCGCAGGAAGAAGAGCCCTTGCCTGGCCTGGAGTTTGCCAACCTCAAGCTGCAGGCTGTCCGACACGGTATAGGCAAGCTTGAGCCGCTCAATTAGCAGACGCGAGCGGCGATCGTCCTCTTCAAATGCCCCGAGCTTGCGCGGCGTGTACCAGGTCAGCCCATAGACGGAAAAGTCCAGATCAAGCGCATTATCAATCAACGAGCAGCGACTTGAAACATTCACTCCGGCATCGTTATAGATATTGTGTCTGGTATATGGGTTTCGACCATTGATTCGCCAGTCTGAAATCTGTTTTTTAACGGCGGACACCTGCTCATATAACGTCACGGACGTGTTTTTTGCGACGTCATTACCCGAGAGGCAGTCAGCAAACACGCTTACCGGCAGAGCAGAAAGCACGAGGGTTAATCCGGTCAACGTGCGCTTCATTTCACACCTCGCTGAATAGACTCGCGAGTGAACGCCGATTCAGGTAACGACTCCAGACGGACGTCGCTGTACTCCATGACGGAATAACTGTTACCGTGACGCACCTCTTTCACTGTAATTTTCATCGGCCGCATCTTGCCTAATACCATTTGGAAATCCTGATATAAAACTTCTTTAATTAACTTATTATCCAGAGAGAAATAGGCCGCCTTATACGGACGGTTATCTCCCATGCTTTCGACGTAATACATCACCTTCGGCCAGGTGACCTCCGCAGATTTGCGGACCAGCTCCAGCACGTAACACCGCGCCTCACCGCAGGCAGTTTCTCCCTTAAGCGAGGCGTCGTAGGCATATTCAAAGTTGGTGACAATCACGTCGCCATTGGATATTTGCCCAATCAGCCGCTGCTGGCGTGAGACGGGAACCGGACGGCGCAGTTCAGGGGTGTAGAACCATAGATCGTACCAGTCTGAGAGCAGCACTTTGCCCTTGTCGCGCGGGGGATAAACAAAGCGCGCCAGGGAGCGGGCATCCGCTTTGATTTCCCCCTCTGGTTTCATAAAGCGCATGGAAATATCCAGCACCTGTTTATTTTCGGGCCGTGTGGCGCCCGCTTTAAATTCATGAATAGTGAGGGTGTAGCGAAACGGCTTATTTGGCGAACGGACTTCATCCGCACGGCGAATAATTTCCAGCGCGCGTTCGTCAGCCGCGGCAGAATAAGCCGCTGCTGAAAAGAGGCACGCCCCCATCAGGAGATGAGCAATAACACGAACTTTCATATCGTTTCCTTACGAGAATTTAAATGCATCCGAAATATTGAGACGTGAAGCACGCAGCGCGGGCAGTACTGAAGCTCCCGTCGCGGCCAGGATCGGCAATACCAGGGTTATCCAGTTAAGCGCGGCGCTGTCGGTTTTGATAAATGCCGTGTAGCCCTGCGATTGCCCTGGCGACGGCGGCATCGCGATACCGTAGAGGTTAATCACGGCAGCAATGGCATAACCAATCGCCAGGCTGCCCAACGCGCCGATAATGCCGATGAAAATGCCCTCCAGCAAAAACAGGCGAGTCACGTGTAGCGGCTTCAGGCCAATCGCCCTGAGCGTGGTAATTTCCCGGGTGCGCTCGATAATATTCATCGTCATCGAGTTACCGATCATAAAGATGACAATCAGACCAACGATGAGCTTAATGAAGAAGTAGATCCCTGATAAAAGCCCCTCGACCTGCTGATAAAATATCGAGGCCTCTTTCCAGTCTTTGACGATTAACGGTAATTTGTGGTCGGCAATAAATTGACGCAGTTTCGCCGTGAACGCGGCAGTATCGTCCTCTTTTAACAGGATCAGCACCTTACTCACGCTAGCGGTGCCCATAATACGTTGCGCAGTATCCAGCGGAATTTTCATCGCTACGTCATCGTAATCTTTGATGCCCGATTCAAAGATGCCGCGAAGCTTCATTGACAGCGCGCCCTGTCCGCCCTGCGTGTTGACCACCAGCACGTCCAGCCAGTCGTCATAGTGGGCATTGAGCGTTTTCGCCAGCCCGCTCCCAAGCGTGATTTCATCCGTACGGATGCGGGACAGATCGCTGCCGATGATTAATTTATCAAACGAGCCCAGCTTCAGTGCCGGCAGCGGCTCTACGCCCAGCGCGGAGAAATAGCTGGAGGTTTCGCTATCATACTGCGAAATAACACCGGTGAACTCCAGCTGGCCGGAGAGCGTCGAGATACTCTCGGCCAGAGTCGGATCGTTGAGGATCGCTTTCTTTAATGCCGGGTAATCTTCGATCAGACTTTTGTTTTTATTGGATGTTTCGAAATAGTTTTTATTATAAATCTGAACATGACCAATGTTAGTACGGATGGTTTGCTCTTTCAGGATCCAAAAGGAGTAATCAATAAAACCGCCGTACAGAAAAATCGACACGCCACCTAACATAATGGCGGCAATCGTTGAAAACGAGCGCCTTTTGTGGCGAAACAGATTTAAGAAAGCAAACTTTACGTCCCGCGAACGAAATAATACACACCAGAGGACAAAAAGCAGGATCAACACAACAACGCTTATCGCGAACACCATTTCCCCGGACATTTATTTCCCTTTCACCAGCGGTAACAGGACTTCTGTCACTTCGTTGATATCCCACTCTGGCGCATTGCCCGATGCCAGAGACGATGCGGTACTGGCATTACGCAGCTCTATTTCAGCCAGTAACGCGTCCGCCTGCTTCTTGCGTTTACAACTCAACAGCGCGCGATAGCGCATTTCGTTAATGTGTTCCACTAAACCGGCATTGAATATGCCAGGGGTTTTCAGCATCTGTTCCGTATCGTTTAACGTCACCACACAGCGTCCGATAGCCGCAGGCAAATACGCATCGACTCGCGCGCGCATGTAGCGCACCAGCGGGTTCTCTGCATAGAGATCGACCGCCTCATCCAGGTAGAAAAAGCCCGTTTTGCCGAACTCAGATGCCCGAATAAAGTCATTGGTTTTAAGGAAATAGTCGGCCTGACGCAGCGTACCGTAGGCATAGAAAACCAGAGACAGAGGATTGTCGTTGGCTTTGTATTCCTTGAAGAGCGACTGCGTCATCTCGGCGAGCATGTCTGCCTCCATCGGGAAACCGCTTTTTATGACGTGCTCGGCTACCGGTGCCGGTGCAGCTTTGATGTTTCCGGCATAGGCCAGGCACAGCAGAAACCAGCAGAGAAGGAAAAAATTACGTTTGTGAATCATGAACTAAAACTCCGTCCTTAATTTCAACCACGCGCCGTGCACGCTCTTTAAGCTGGCTGGAGTGCGTGGAAATAATAAAAGTGGTGCGTGTCTCCTGATTAATTTTCAGCAGGAGATCCAGAATGGCTTCCCCGGTGACCAGATCGAGATTTCCGGTCGGTTCATCGGCAATGACAACCTGCGGGTCGTGTGCCAGCGCCCGGGCGATGGCCACGCGCTGCTGCTGCCCGCCCGAAAGCTGGCCCGGTTTACGTTCGGTAAATCCCGCAAGCCCCACGCTCTCAATAAAATGCAGCGCCCGCTCTCTGGCTTCTTTTTTTCCGACATGGCCGTTTAACACCAGCGGGAAAAAGACGTTATCGAATACGCTCAATACGGGTATCAGATTGAAAAACTGAAAAATAAAACCCAGGTGTCTACCGCGGATCGCCGCGAGCTGTTCTTCCGGCAGATGGTTGAGTAATTTTTTCAGAAACATCACCGTTCCCACGGTGGGTTTATCAATTCCCGAGAGGATATTTAACAAGGTACTTTTACCGCTGCCGGACGGGCCGCAAAGCGCCAGAAATTCACCTTTTTCTATTTCCAGATTGATATTTTTCAGGGCATCGACTTTGCCTTCGCCCGAGCCATAACTCTTATAGATATTGTTCAACGATATCATTGGGAGTTCTTTAATTATTCCGCTCATGGAGATGTCGTTATTCCTTGCAATATTCAATGTCGAAATAGCTGTAGCCAAACTGCTTGTCGGGAACGATGGTTCTTAATCGCCCCGAAAAATCAGCATGTTGTTTGAGCCAGGCGAAACTTAACGCTGGAGTCAGGCAGCCGCTGGCACCGTAGAGATCAACCAGATCCAGCGTGTTATTCGCGGGCAGCGCCGAGCGAAACAGCAGGTCTTTGCGCAGGCCCGAAAACGCAATCTGTTCAGGAACCTGGGTGTGCTCGATGGCATCGGCCATGACGTATTGCCCCCCCTTCACCCGAATAGCGCTCTCCTGCTGGCTGAAGATGAAACATCCGGCGCGTTCAACCGTTAAATTCACGTCTTCGGCCTTGTCCCTGCGTTTCTCCCCCCACTTTAGGGAAATATCTTCATCAGAAAACACCAGGATGGGGATCGCCCGGTAAGCCGTACAAATCACCACAAAATCAAAAACATCCCAGCTCAGGTAATCGTTCGCCAGAGCGATGGCCTGCACGAAAGATTGCTTCTCGCTTCGCAGCTTGAACGTAGGTGCGTTAACCGAGAATTTCTTGACCAGGTTTTTCGGCAGCGTATCGATCGTTGATATGTGCAACGCGCTGGAAATATTCTCAAACGGCCCGGATTCGCCCCAGGAATCGACGTAGATAAATGCCGTACGCTGCTTTAATAGCTTCATACGCTCTTTGGTCGGCAGCGCCATCAGCGCGTCATCAGCCGCCTTCTCCATCGCCTCAAGATATTTTTGATAGTGAGGGTTACGGATCATCTCTCCCGGGTAGAGGTCCGGCTGCGTACCAAAACGTTTTAATCCCCATCCATTGGCGTGGGTAGATTTAAGCGCCTTATTAAATAAATGTGCTTCCCAGGCGTTTAACCAGCTGGGTTGATAGAAATAAAATTTATCTTCCGGCTCAACAAGCGAAAATGAGGATAAATACATATGGCTCTCCACGCTCCTTCAAAGGCCCCGGTGAATATCAGACATCACGGCACCAATGATTGAACCATCCACGCCAACGCCGACTTTAAGAAGATGTTTTTTGTGGTGCCCAATAATGCCCTGGTCAATAAGGACATGCTGCGCAACGCTTTCAATAATGGTGTCATTCCCCACCGGGGAAATAAGCTCTTGCTGCGATAACGTATGGTGTCCAATAATTAAATCGACAATTCCTGAACCGGTGGCGGTATAGCCAATCTGGCCTTTGTAGGCGAGAACCGGAATGGTATTTTCCTCAGCGAAGACCGCTATTGCTTTAGCTTCCGCTTTGTCACTGATGGATGAGCCGTTACCGTGCGGCATGATTGCGCACAGTTCTTCCGCACTCAGGTCCGCTTTTTTCATCGCAGCCTGCATCACCTTCAGGATATTGGTGCTGAGCCATGAGCTGTCATTGCTTCTTCCGGCGCTAATCTGCGTGTAGGTGGTTTGCAGCCGCACGCCGGAGCCTGCCTTCCTTGCGCGGCGGTGACGCGCATTTTCGAGCAGAATCGCGCTGTATCCTTCCGCAAAAAGAACACCTTTACTGTTCTCACCGAAAGGCTGAACCAGGTGCGTATCCAGCATCGATTGGGTATCGAGGAACCAGATATCCTGGGTTTTAATTTTTGAGCAATTCACCACCAGCACAATATCAACGCCGCCATGCTCGATGGCCTGACAGCCTAAATGCATCGCCGTCATCGCTGAATTACTGGTGCAGTTCATATTGGGGGGGAGATACTGCAGGTGATATTTACGCGCAATATGTCCTGCAATCTTGTCCTGCGACATATTGTCGACGTGCAGCGTCATTAATGATTTTGAAAGATAAATATCTTCAACATCATTTTTGTTATAAAAATTCTTGAAGGCCATACCATCGACCCGAGGGCCGATGCCGGTTAAATAAACGCGAGCGTTACACCCGCCCAGCCACTGGACATCCAGCCCGGCCTGGGCGAGTGCATCGTCAATCAGACGATAAAGCAGATCTAATGCGCTATCATCCGTATGATCCAGCGTGGCAATATGCTTATTGCCATCGAACCCACACTTAATTGCCTCGTCGTCGGATTTAAACCAGGGCTTTCTTTCAACGCGTTTGCCCAGCTTCAGGTTTTGCATAAGCTGAAGGCTGTCTTCGGCAAACGGCAGGCAGGAACTGAACCCCGAAATAATAGCGGCATTATCCACAATATTATCCTTTAATCACAAACGCGTAGTAGTTGCCGCCTTCCGTCGCGCCCACCAGCAGCACGTGCTTAAGGGCCAATTTCAACGGTTCACGAACGAAGTTAATTCGCTTATCGAAGAACTCAACGGTATGAGGAATAGCGGGAACCGCCTGCTTCTTAATACAGTCAATGATGACCGCCAGGTTAAGCAGCCCGGCAGCAGACGCGACAAAACCAAAGCAGGCGTTATAGTTCACCACAGGCACGTCCGGTTTTGCCTGCGCGAAGGCTTCAGCGATCGCATCGATTTCAATGCGTGAACTTTCATCGCTGCCTTTGCTGGTGCCGCAGACCAGGTCGATCTCCTGCGCCGTCATGCCGGCATCCTTCAGCGCGCGGGCGATGGCCAGCGCCATAGAGGCAGATTTCTCGCCCTGCTGTGAGGCGTCAAAATAGCTATTGCTACAGGATTTGCCGTAACCAACCACTTCTGCCAGCACCTCGGCGCCGCGCTCCGCCGCGCGCTGCGGATCTTCCAGCAGCAGCATGCACGCACCTTCGCCTGGGATATAACCCTTCGGATCGTTACCGTAGATGTGATAATCCCGCGCGTCAGAGGTCATATGGAGCTTCCGGGTGACCGCATCCATGTAGAGAGACATTGAGGGGAAATACTCGTCCGCACCGCCCACCAGCACCTGCGGCTGCAGATCCTGACGCACAATTTCGTAGCCGTAGGTTAATGCGCCGAGTGCCGCGTTTTCCCCGGTCGCCAGCGTGGTGGTATAGCCCTTGATCCCTTCGGAAATGCCGCAGAACGTTGGGATAGAGTTCATCAGCGAGCCCGGGAATTCAGAGGTTCTGACCTTGCGCGGATCGGGCTTCAGGCTTTGCAGATATTTGTAGGTGGTTTCCTGCGGGCCGCTGGACATTCCCATCACCATACCCAGCGCATCGCCATCACGTTTAATTTTACGCTTCGCCTGCTCCAGCGCTTCGGACAACGCGATTAGCGCAAACGTACCGCCACGGGTGGCTTTTCGCGGATCGAAGCGACGCAGATGTTTACGCGGCTCAAGGCCGGTGACCTGGAAGGTTTTGAAGTGCTCGTTCGCTTCCGGACGGGTTGCCGTGAGATCGCTAAACGCTTCACCGAACAGGTTCTCAAACTGACGGGTCGTTTCGAGAACATCCAGCAGCTCTTTCGCTTCTTCCAGCGTGTCTTCCGGGAAGGTGACGCCCCCCAGCTCTACGCTTTGGCTTTGCTTCCAGACGTTGTCGAGGATCTCGTTAACGGTGTGGCCAATCGCGGAGACGGCACCGAGACCGGAGATCGCGACGCGCTTTTCGTCGTAGACGCTGACCGGAACGGAACACGGATCCATGCTGATAATCATGCTGCAGTTATTACCGCCGAACGCATAATTGTTCTTCATGAAGAGGTTGATTTTCCGATCGCGGAAGTCGTTCGGCACGTAGTCCAGATCGCAGTTAGGACGCGCGTTATTGAAGTTCAGCGTCGGCAGCACGCGGTTATCCGGTAGCGTAACCAGGCAGGCGATCAGTTCGACGATCCCCGCCGCACCGATGTTGTGGCCGAAGTAAGACTTGGTAGAGCTAACCAGCAGCTTTTCGTTGTTAGCGAACACCTTTTTCATCGCCAGCGTTTCGATGCGGTCGTTCGCTTCAGTGCCGGTACCGTGGGCGTTGACGTACTCAATCTGCTCTGGGGTGACGCCCGCGTTTTCCATCGCCTTATGCATTACCTGCACAGCGCCGCTGGCGCGCGGATCCGGTCCGGTTTCATGGAACGCATCGCAGGAGGTGGCATAGGAGAGAATTTCACCGTAAATGGTGGCACCGCGCGCAACGGCGTGCTCATATTCTTCCAGCACCACGGCACCCGCGCCTTCGCCAATCGACATGCCGGAGTTGCCGGAAAACGGCGTGCAGGCTTCGGGATGCATCACGTTGAGGGCGTAAAACCCAGCGAAGGTTGGCAGGTAGATTGGCTCTGTCCCAACGGCCAGCATCGTTTTGCTTTTGCCGTTCTGGATATAGTCAAACGCCATCCCGACCGCATTCGGGCTGGCCGTACAGGCGGTCGCCACCAGCTCAACCCCGCCCTGCAGCCCGAGCAGCGTAGAAACGCTGGAACAGCAGGAAGAGAAACCGCCTGAGAATAAGGCTTTACGCAGGGAGAAATCTTCCATACGTTGTTCGAACAGCGGTAAGAACGCCTCGGTGCCGGCGGAAGAAACGCCCACAATCAGGCCGGTGTCTTTCAGGTGAGCCTTATTTTCGGCCAAGCCCGCCTGGTTCAGCGCATCTTTTCCGACCTTGTAGGCCCAGAGTGCAGCATTATCCAGAGATGCAATCACATCATCAGCCAATTCTGAATAATCAATATCATGCAAAACTTCAGCCGCTCTGGCGTTTTCAAACCATTTTGAAAAACGCACGCTGTCGGTCACGCCATTTTTTTTATTTAATAATGCGTCTCTGAAATCCTGCAGGTTATCCGCCAGCGAGGAGAGGATCCCAATCCCGGTAATAA
This sequence comes from Enterobacter sp. MGH119, assembly GCF_001037675.1. Classification (NCBI taxonomy): domain Bacteria; kingdom Pseudomonadati; phylum Pseudomonadota; class Gammaproteobacteria; order Enterobacterales; family Enterobacteriaceae; genus Enterobacter; species Enterobacter sp. MGH119. Next base: position 2,339,246 of record NZ_KQ089929.1, read on the forward strand.
CAACGCGTTTCCGGTTTGTCTTCATAACTATGTACCACCGTGTACAGACAAGTAACAGCATGAGAGGAGCCGTGGCATTAATTAATCCACGATTCTCCCTCACTGTTTCAGTGAATAATTAACTACAGCGCGCTTTTTGCTTTAGATGCATCAACAAAGCTGTTCTCGGTCGGATTAACCAGCATGCTCAGGTTATAGATGAAAGGCATCCCTTTGGTTTTCGCGGCGACGTTTTCAGAAGCGGTTTGAATATCAAAGCCGCTAATATCAGACCAGGCAAATTCATTCTCAATCAGTGCCAGCGCAATAACGCACTGCAGGGCTGGAGAGAAAATAGCCTTCGCCACTTTACCGACTTCCTGACCGTCAACCAGTACGCTGTCGCCTGAGGCAATACCCGCACATTCCCCTTCGACAATCATGCCGATTACCTTGCGAGAGCCTTCGCTATGGGACAACGCTTCCGCTGCCTCTTTACCCACAAAGCCTTCTTTGTCGTACTGTACGGCCCACTGCATCTGGAGCTCTACCGGGTTGAGGCGGTAGCCAGCCCACAGCGCCTCGTCCCAGCCAGGGTTTTCGATACGCACGATTTTCTGGTAGTCCAGACCGCCGGTCTTCAGCTGATATTTATCCCCCCGCTCCAGCAGCTGCTGCCACTGCTCCAGCAGCTGTTCCTGCTGGCCCACAACCATATAGGCGAACTCGCCGTGCTTGCCGCAGCGGAATACCATCAGCTCGTCGTCGGTATTCATATACTCATAGTAAGGCAGGCCGATAACGTCGAAACCGTGGATCTCAGACATCAGTTCCCAGGAGTATGGCCCTTCAACCATGATGGCCCCCCAGTTCTGCTCGCGCATATCAGCAATGTCCGGGGTTTCCTGAATATCCAGTTCGTCCGCTTTTACCAGAAGGGCATTCAGGCCAGCGATAATTTCCGCTGCCGGAATGTTTTCAGACATGATGTAGTAGCCGTCTGAAGCGCAAAGGACATACACGTCACCGCGCACGGTACCGTCTTCATTCAGTACCAGAGAGTAAATCCCCTGCTCGTCACGGATAATAGAAACGTCCGCAGAGACATAGTAATTCACCAGAGCCCAGGCATCATCGCCCATCACGCTGACGATGGACATGTGGGAATAGTCCACCAGCAGAGCATTTTCACGCACGGCTTTATATTCCACCATCGGGTCGTGGTAGGCAGAAGGCACGTTGGCATTGTTATAAATGCCCATTTTCGCATTGTTTTTCAAATGAAAATCATAAAGAGACGTCATAACGGGATCCTGTTATTCGCAATGGTGAATTACGCTTTTTTCTTCTGGATGATAAATGTTGCCAGATTGTTGATACTTCTCATATAAGAAGTATCGTCGCTTTCGCTGACTTTAATATCGAAAACTTTATCCAGCATGACCACGATTTCCGTTGCATCAACGGAATCCAGTTTTAAGCCATTACCAAACAGGGCAGTATCATCATCAATTTGAGATTCATCGCGCTGAATATTCAAACGCTGAATAATCTCAGTTTTAATTGTTATCAGCACATCCTTGCGCTGGTCAATTTCGTTTTTCATTGTAGACATGGTATTAACTCTCTCAGGGGTTTACTTACTTTCGCGGTAATTAATAATTGTGCCGTGGCTGATTAATCGCTTTCCGACGTTTGCCGTCACGGAGTAGTGCTTAAAGCCATGAGCATCAGAAAATGCCAGCTTGCTGGTGACTTCAATCGAGTCGCCAGGGTAGGCAATATCCTTAAATTTTAAATTCTGGGCAGCCAGTACGCCGCGCACCTGCGCGCGGCGGGTGCGGATGATCTCCCGCATTTCATCACGCTGAATGAGCGCATGGATATCGCGTAACGATTTGAGTTCGCCACCGTACGTCTCGCCGTAGATGTCGCAGATATCGGTGAGGAACGAGAGGTATTCGCTGGCCTGCCCAAAGATTTCAGAAATAATCACCCCGGGCATGATCGGATCGTCCGGGAAGTGCCCGAGCAGATAAGGTTCGTTATAGGTGATGTGCTTCGTCACCTTCACAAAGCCATTTTCGCCGTATTTGAAGTCATCAATTCTGTCGACCATCAGCAGCGGCTGACGCCAGCCGCCCATTTCCAGAAAGATCTTCGAGGGGATAACGTATTTAGACATAACTCACCGCATCACCAGGCCGCCATCGATAACGATGGTTTGGCCCACAATGTAACTGGACGCTGTCGATCCTAAGTAAACGACGGTGTTCGCCACCTCGTCGCATTTACCCAGCCGGCGCAATGGAATAGACGCGGTAACGCCGCGCACTACCGTGCGGGAAACTTTTTTGACCATTTTGGATTCAATCATTCCCGGCGCAATGGCGTTAACGCGCACGCCGTACGGCGCCAGCTCGGCTGCCAGCGTACGGGTAAATCCGAGGATCGCCCCTTTTGAGGCACTGTAGTTCGCCTGCCCGACGCTTGGGATAATGGCCGCAATGGACGCCACGTTGATGATGGCCGGGCTTTCCGCCGAACACAGCAGCATTAGTGCCTCTTTGGTCAGGCGGAAAATACTGAACAGGTTGGTGTCTACTACCTGACTAAAATCATCAAAGCTCATCGAGGCGAAGAGGCTGTCTTTGACAATGCCGGCATTGTTGACCAGCACGTCCAGCTTTCCGGCAGCTTGCGTCAGATGAGCACAGAGCGCAGAAACGCTCTGCGGATCGGCAAGATCGCACTGAATAATCGACAGCTTGTTCCCGGCAGGATGCGTCTCTTTCAGCTCCGTTAACTGCACGGCATTCGATTTGTACAGCGCATACACATCGCAGTCCTGATCGAGAAACTTCGCACAGATCGCCAGACCAATATCACCGCTGGCTCCGGTAACCAGAACCGTCTTTGCCTTCAGATCGTTATATTGATACATAATATTCACAAATAATTAGGTTAATAAAGTATGACAACGGCAGTCGCATAATTCTGACAATGCGAAATACTGAGCAAGGCATTCTTGAGCTGCTTGTCGTCAAGCATCTCTTTGACTCGCCCGGAAAAAATGAAATGGGGGCAGCCCAGTTCGTCATGGCTAATTTCAATATCTTTAAACGTAATCCCGTCGCGATATCCACAACCAAGCGCTTTAACCATCGCCTCTTTTGCCGCCCAGAAGCCCGAGGCGCGTTCATAGTTCGGATCTTCCCGGTTAATTTTTATATTTTCCTGCTGGGTAAAGACGCGCTGTAAAAAATCATTTTGCCAGTTTGTTATCGCCCGCTTTATTCGCGAAACCTCCACGATGTCCGTGCCGATACGCATGTGTCATGCTTCCCTGTTCAGAGCTGATAAGAAATATTCAGATTAAAATTAAATTTGTTCACGTCCATGCTGCCGGGGAATTTTATCGGCATTGAGATGGACGAATCATATGCCAGGCTCTTCACGTTCCCCTGAATACCGAGCGTGCTGCCGATGATAATTTCCTGGCCATACTGGCTGTCTCGTCTTATGTGACCCGCGTCAACGCCTAAATAATAATTAGCGTCAATTCCACGCACCGGATGATAAAACGTATTTTGCAGAAAGTATCCGCTGTTTCCGGTAAGGCCAACGCTGTTTTCAAACCCGCGCACGCTCCAGCGATCGCCTATCGTCATCTGATCCTGAAGCGTCAGCTCACGCGGTGCGTATTGCGCCAAAAAAAAGGCGCTATACACGCTGCTGCCGAGCTGGCGGGTGTAGTTGCTTTCAACGTTCACCAGCTGGCTAACGGGACTGACGTCGCCGTAGACCATATCGGGCGTATGTTCTGCCCCGAACCAGGTTAAAAAACGCTGCCAGGAGAGTGAGGAGTCCCAGTGAGCATTCACTAACTGTTGCTTATAGTTAACGCCAACCTTAACGTTATCCATATCACGCTTCTGTAAGACCAGCGCTTCGCCATCAACGGTATAGCCTGATTTCCGGCGTATCAGCTCTGCACTGCCGCTCACCTTACGGGTTTTATCCCGATACAGCGTGCGCGATGCTTTGACGTTTGCGTAATCGCTTTTACCCGCATAGTCTACGCTGGTGTAGAAAAGCGGTATGGTCTGACGCGACCTGCTGGTGCTGTAGAACAGAGAATAGTTCCAGTAGCCTACCGGCAGCGCGTAGTAACCACTCACACTTTCATAGCGGCCGTTTGTGCTTTTTGTTCCCGCCAGATAAAACAGGTCACTGAACCGGGCGATGTTATACAGGTAGCCCACCGCAGAGGTCAGGTATTGCCCCGTCTCTTTAACCCCCCAGTTGTTATAGCTCGCGCGCACGCTCCAGTTTTTCACGCGGTTGGTGCGGATGTGAATCGTGCTATAGCCCTGCCTTGTACCCGGTTCGATGTTGATTTTGACGTCAACGCCCGGCTCCTGCTGGAGGTTTTCCAGCCCTTGCTCGATATCGCGAATATTCAGGATGTCTTCTTTCGCAAAAGGCAGCATCCACGGATTAATGTCGCTACTGTCGACAATAATCTTTTCAATTTTCCCTGCGCTCACGTCAAGCTTCAGCGTGCCGGACGAAATGTTTTGCGTTGGGATCGTAATTCGGGTCGTGATGTAACCCGCATCAATATAAAAGTCCTGCAGCGCCGCGGCAATTTTTACCACGCCAATACTGCCTACACAGCGGCCCAGGATCTCTTTTTTAATGGCCCTGTCGGTCTTACGCTGTAGAAAATCATTTTTAAGAACGAGCGACGTAATCGTAAAGCAGTTCTCTTCTTGCGGTAAATCATTCAGCCTGAATACTTTACGCTCGGTGCTGGAATAAACGTCCTGCCGATAAACCTTTTGCTCTTTGAAAGTATTCAGATCGGCATTTTGCTGCTGTTTGATAAGATTGTTTATGCCATCTTCAGCGAAGGCGTGAAAACTCAACAGCAACAATAGCGGTAAAAATTTAAATCGCGATTCCATTAACTTTCTCAGAAAAAAAGGCAGCAGGGTCTCGTTCTGACTTTGCGCTATCAGGCGATAGCTGCTGCCTTTTGTTACACCTTATAAATTACAGACCTACAACGTCGCCGGTATTAGTGACTTTATTTGCATTAAGTTCCATACCAGACAGACCGCCGAACACGGCGCTGCTACCGCTGTTAGTCAAGTTGTTGACGGTGATACCGGCAACACCATAACTCACCATATTCAGGTAGTTATAAATATTGCCTGCCGTTTTCACCAGCAGGGTATAATCGCTCACGATATTACCGCGGTTGTTAATGTCGGTACCGGCATTAATCGCGATATTCTGCGCGAGGATATTGCTGTTGGCGTTATTGGTGACATGACGCTGAGTATCAATTTTTACGCTGGTGACGCCTACGATGTCTTTATAGTTCTCAACACCGTTTGCGGCATTAATTGCCAGTGCATTACCTGAAGAGATGGCATTGCGGTTAGTCAGTGCACCTTTCAGGACGTTGAAGTTCAGATCGCCTTTACCGCTGATCCAGCCATAGTTGGTGACGTTGTTATCAACGGTCAGATTCAGAGTCTTATCTGACGCGATAACGCCGGTCGCGGTGTTGTTCTCCATGCTGCCGTCGCTGTAGTTATTCAGCGTACCTGCGGTGACGTCAAGGTTGCCCGCACTCCAGGTGGTTGCATAGTTGTTATAGAACGTTCCCGCTGCTTTGATGACGGCATCCGCGCCGCTCACCAGCATTGCACGCGTATTATCCAGCGTCCCATTAGACAGTACGCTCAGCGCACCTTCATCCGCGATGATGCTGCTGTTGTTGTTGTAGACGTTCTGACCGGAAAGCGACGCGCCTTGACGACCAATCATGCCGCCAACATCGCCCGTCACACCGAAGGTTTCGCCGTGATTACGAACAAAGTTGTTACCGTCACGGTTTTCAATATTCCCTGCCGCAGTAACAGAGAGCTTCTTATCAGCTACGATCATGGCGGTGTTGTTGTACACGGTGCCTTTTGCATCGACGGTAACGTTCTTACCAGCAATCAAACCGTTATTGTTGTCAACGGTGTTGGCAGCCAGTTTGATGTCACCAGTCTGAGAAAGGACAGAGCCACGGTTGCTGTCGAAATTACCCGTCAGAGCCAGATCGATATTGCCGTAGGCGGCAACCTGACCGTAATCGTTGTTCAGTCGGTTGGCTTTCAGGGCAATGTCGCTACCGGACAGGATCTGACCGTAGTAGTTATCAACCGTACCACCAGCAGTAATGGTCACGTCGCCAGCCTCAGCGCTGATTTCACCGCGGCTGTTGTTAACATTCCCTGCGGCAGTCAGCGTTAAATCACCGACCGCTTTGATTTTGCGCGAGTTGTTATCAATGGTATTGGCACTTAAGGTCGCATCGCCATAGCTGATCATATTCAGATCGTTATAGATATTGCCTTTCGCGCTCATTGCCAGGCTGCTGTCAGCAACGATATTCCCACGGTTATTGATGTCATAGCCCGCGGAGATCGTAACCTTATCGCCAACCATGTTGCTGTTGGAGCTGTTGGTCACGCCACGCTGGCTGTTCACCACCAGATGCTCGCCAGCAGCGATATCTTTCAGGTTGTCGATACCGGTCAGCGCGGAAACCGTCAGTGATTTCTCGGCAGAAACGGTATTACGGTTAGTGAAAGAGCCGTTCAGAATGTTGACGATGGCATCACCCAGACTGCTGATCCAGCCGTAGTTGGTCAGGCTGCCCTTCACGTTCATGGTCAGGTTTTTATCAGCCGCAATAACGCCCGTTGCATCGTTATCTTCGAGCGCGCCATCGCTGTAGTTGCTCAGGCTGTTGGCGTCGATCGCCATATTACCCATGCTGTAGATGGTCGAGTAGTTGTTGTTCAACGTACCGCCAGCTTTGATGGTTGCATCTCCACCGCTCACCAGTAACGCGCGGCTGTTGTCGATGGTACCTTTCGCCAGAATTGTGAGCGGACCGTCCTCCGAAACGATACGGCTTTGGCTGTTGTAGATGTAGTTGCCAGACAGCGAAACGCCCTGCTTGCCGACCATTCCACCATTTTGCTGCGGCATACCGAAGTAGGTACCGAAGGCAGTGCCGAAATCATCAGCGTAGCGGTTTTCAATATTGTCGCCGGCCGTTACGGACAGAACCTTATTGGCTACAATAAATGCCGTGTTGTTGTTCACACCAGCGTTGGTATTAATGGAGACGTTCTGTCCCATAATGAAGCCACCGCGGTTGTTCAGGGCATTCGACGCCAGGGCAACATCACCTTCTTCAGAGCTGAAGACGCCGATGTAGTTGGTGATATTGCCGCCAACCGCCGCGCTCACGCCGGTACGGCCTGCAACACCGCCGTTGTCGTTACGCAGGGAGGCCGCTTTAGCAATCACTTTGCTGTTGGAGTTAAGCTTGCCAGAGTAGTTATCAATAGCGCCGGCGCTTTCCAGGGAGATATCGCCATTCGACGCCATCTGCCCACCGTTGTTGTTGATGCTGTTCGCTGCAATCTGCACGCCCTTCTCGGCAATAATGCCCAAAGAGTCATCGCTGGCGGTATCTGCCGTTTTGGTTGAACCGTTATTAACGGTACCTTTGGCTGCAATCTTGGTGAAACCACCGGCAGAACGGAGCATGCCGCGGTTGTTATCAACGTTACCGCCGCTGACGACGTTCACATCGCCCAGAGAGTCAACCATACCGCTGTTGTTATTTACCGAAGCAGACTCAAGGCCAACGTATCCGCCGAGGATCTGACCGTTGCTGTTATTCAGGGTGCCGGTTTTTAACGCAACAATTCCTGCTTCAATCCCTACAGCAACACCTTTTCCATAGTTGGTTAAGGTATTGTTATTGGTATCTACCGCCAGCATGCCTGCAGCCGCAATCTTTCCGTTGGTATTGTCGATAGCACCGCTATTTACATAGAGGTCTGCCATGGTCGAAATATTGCCCGAACGGCTGTTGTTGAGGCTATTTTTATTGGTGTCCAGCGCAATGGTACCGACGGAAGTAATATCCCCGGTGGTGTTGTTCAGTGCACCCTTGGTTTTAATATTGATCTGACCAGAGGATTCAATGCGCGCATTGTTGTTCAGCAGCTGACCGTTAGCGTCAATATTTACGCCGCCGATGCCGCCAGCAATAACGCCCTGGTTACGCGCGCCCACACCGCTCTCGGTGCTGATGAGGTTAATTTTATTGGCATACATACCGCCCAGAGCAGCAACGTCAATGCTGTTAGCATTGCGCGTTCCGGCGGCCGTTACCGAACCGGTCACCTGGCCTGCTGCATCAACGTAGTTATTGCCGGCAACAACGTTCAGCTCGTTGGCGGTGACTTTACCGTTCACCACAACGTTGCGGGACAGAATTTCGGTCGGGCTGGAGTTGTTCAGTTTACCCAGCGTAATGGTTCCACCATTCACAGAATAACCGGCTAACGCATCGTTCTGAATATCTGGCGTACCGGTAGTCAGGGTCAGCTTACTGGTGTTAATAGAACCACCGCCGTTAACGGTAATTCCGTTCGGGTTGGCAATGATTAAATCGGCTTTATCACCCGCAACTTCCATCATGCCGTTAATTGCAGAGGCATTTTTAGAAGTGACTTCGTTCAGAATAACTTTTGCTGCACCGGAGGTCAGGTTGCTGTTCCCCTGAATCTGGCCCGCCAGGGTTGTATTCGCACCCCCAACGCTGTTATTAAAGATAAGACCGTTCTTATCTACGTTTAGCTTGTCATACACATTATGTGAAAGCCCCTTATCGTTGGCTTTATTAATGTTGATAACAGGCACGTTGCCGACAGAAGAAACGACACCGTTCTTCATGCTGATCTCTGCAGTGTGCGCAACAAACGGCAGAGCGAGCAGAACTGAAGCGGCAACAGGGTGCCACTTCAGTTCTAATTGAAAGACATTATTCTTATTACTTTTCATTATTACCTACTCTTTATTACGGAATCATTACATTCTCTAGGAATTATAATTTCGCCACTCTAAATAAAATCTTCACTTCCTATGATCATTGACCTCCTGGGGTTCCCTACCTTTTCGTTAATTTAGACTCAAGCGCGTAATTAAGATTAATTTTGTCATTTTTGATCTGGAATGGCATTCAGACTGCACCACTTATTCGGCACTTTTGATTAGGAACAAGTCATTTGACATTAGGAATAGTAGACTTCCTGTTGCCTTAATGACTCATCCTTTATTAAAAACAATGCGCTAATCCTGATAAGAATAATCACCATAGGTGTAAGACTCAGCAGCCCTTTTTTCTACACCGTTAAATATCGTACCCTGAATGGCAACATCATTTTGTTCAAAGCGGCGCAGTCCCGCCTCCACTTCTTTTATCGAGTTTTGTTCGAACCGCACCACCATCAGGGAAGTCGATGCATATCTTCCTATAATCGCTGCGTCCGTTACGCTCAGGATGGGAGGGGTATCAACGATTACCACGTCGTACAACGTTGAGCATGCCCTTATCAACTCTGCAAAATTATCCGTCATGATGAGTTCCGCCGGGTGAGTGACCATGCGCCCGCGGCCGATAAAATCCACTCCTGAATATTCGGTTTTCTGAATAACGCTTTCGATATTGCCGCCTTCCGTTAAGAAATCAGCCAGGCCGGCTCTGCTCTCGGTCTTTGAGAAAATGCGATGCAAATATCCTCTGCGTAAATCGCAGTCAATCAACAATGCCCGTGTTCCCGCCTGAGCCATCAGGACAGCCAGGTTGGAGCAGACAAATGACTTCCCTACCCCAGGAGAGGTGCCGGAGATCATTAATATGTTATTACCGGCTTTAAGCATGGCGAAATGGAGACTGGTACGAAGCCCTCTCAGCGCCTCTATCGCAAGCGACGTTGGGGCTGAATTTGCCAGCAGCTCATCAGACTGATACGTCGGGATCGCACGGCACCGTCTGCGCTTCGTCAACTCCGGAGCGAGGGGAACAACCGCATACACTGGAATATCGCGCATCTCAAGTTCCGCCGGCTGCCTGATCCCTTTTATCAGCATGTTGCGAACAAGGATGATCCCCGATGAGAAAAGGAAACCGAGCATGGCTGACAGAATAACAATCAGCAGCTTTTTAGGTTTGACCGGCTTCAGCTGCGTTACCGCGCGATCGATAATACGCACGTTGCCCAGCGTACTGGCCTTACTGATATTTAATTCATGCTGTTTATTCAGTAAAACCAGATAAATGTCATTACCCATCTGCACATCGCGGGTCATACTCAGGATCTCTTGCTGCGTGCTGGGCATCGCGCTAATTCGCTGGTTGAGCTTCTCTTTTTCTGCAACAAGAATCGCTTTTTTCTCTGACAATGCTTTATACGCAGGGTGCGTTCGTTTATACAGCTTGGAGATTTCTGCTTCCTTGAACGTCAGTTCATTAAGTTGAGTGTCAATAGCAACAACATTATCCAGAATAAATTTCGCTTCTAATGATAAGTCAACAGACTCATTATTCTTCCGAAATTCATTAAGTTTACTTTCAGCCTCTATCAAATTACTTTTGATTTGCAGTAACTGTTTATTTAAAAAAGCCAGGCTTTTACTGGCCTCTTCTGACTTCCGCGCAACGTCCTGAGCCAGATAGTTATGTGCTATATTATCGAGTATTTTGCTGATAATCACCGGTTCGGGGCCAGTCATGCTCAAATGTAACATGCCGTTCCCACCCGATTTGGTATCAATGGAGAGTCTCTCCTTTATTTCTTCGATGACAGAATACTCGTTGCGCTTTATAATAATAAATGAAGTATTTTCAGTGAGCTGAGCGCTGTCAATCAGGAAATCAACGTCGTCAGTGTGGACAGGCACACCGACTTTGCCCTCAACAATGGACTCTCCGATATATAATACGAAGCCTCCAGACTGAACCATGTCCAGCTTCAGGGGCTGATTGATATACGGTTCCGGTACGGAAAGATAGGCAATCGCAATTTTCGCCGGTTGATGACCGAACAGACGTTGCAATAGGCCGTTGGCTACAGGATAGGTTTTTTCAGTCGTGACGATATCCAGCCCTAAATCGCGCACCGTTTTTCCAATCACCAGGCGTGATTTTATTAACGACACTTCTGATTCAGAACTTACCCCTGCCCCCTCAGGTAGCACAGGGGACAGCTTGCTTAATATTCCCAGAGAAGGGTTTTTCTCAACCTGAATTAACGCATCACTTTTGTAAATGGGCGTCAAAGTGTTAGCAATAATAATGCCGCACACAATAAACAGGAGAGTCGTGGCCGCTATCCACACTTTGCTATAAAATAAAACCTTGAGGGTATGGACAAGATCAATCTCCTCCCCGCGCTGGAGATAATCGGGAGGATCGTTGCTAACGTATCTGTTATTCATACGGTAATCAGCCTTACTTATTCAATCTGCTGAAAAACCTTTACCCATTCTTCAGCAGAGGATAAAAGTTGTTTAAAAATCAAATCTGATATTTCACGTCCCCGGCGGTACGGGTCGGCAATTTCGAGCTGCTGAAGCCAGTAGCCGAATAAAAACGTTTTCCCCCTGGCCTCCATGGCCATCCGGGTTACCGCTTCAATATGATTCTTCTCCATCGTCAGGATAAGATCGTACTCACGGCACATCGCTGGGGTGAGCTGACGTGCGATATGCCCTTCCAGAGAAAATCCATAATTCCGGGCGGTTTGCAGAATAACGGGATCGGCACATTCACCCGATAGTGCTGAAATCCCGGCGGAGTCCACCGTCATTTCCGGCAAGCAGGAACGCAATATTCGTTCTCCCGCCGGAGAACGACATATATTGCCCGTGCAAACCACCAGGATGGCGTTATAGTGCCCCTTCACGATTAATTTCCCCAGTTTCTCACAAAGCGAGTCGTTTCCGTCAGGCTGTAGATACCCGTAATGGTCGGCATTAGCTGGTTAATGACCCTGTTCCAGCGCGCAACTGGTGCGGATGTCACATAGACAATGTCGTAAGGCTTGAGCTTAAATTCTGTTCCAAGTACCAGTGCAGTAGCATCTCGCGCGTCGAGCTGGTAGATCGCCGCACGTTTCTCGTTTACGTCTTCTGATTTGGCCTCAGAACGGATCACGAATATCCCACTGGCATCGCTGGTTAGCTGATTCATCCCCTCAGCATTCCCCAGCGCTTCCGTCAGCGTCATGCCTGAGCGATCCATTTTCATGGTGCTCTGCTTAACAACATCCCCCATGACAAACACTTTTAAATCGTCATTGCGTGGGACATAGAGAATATCGCCCGGATAAAGCAATTTATTCTGCTGTAAATCGCCATACTGCATGAGGGCCTGAAGCGAAATTGTCGACTTTTTGCCCCCCTGGGTTAATACCACATTGCTCCAGTCGGCATTTTCCGTCAGGCCACCGGCCTGGTTTACTGCATCAATAATCGTCAGCGGCACGTTAGTAATAGGCTGCTGGCCAGACTGGTTTACCTCACCCGATACCGTGACCTTCTGTGAACGGAACGCAGCAATCCCCACTTCCACCTGAGGAGACTCAATATATTTCGCCAGATGCCCGGTAATCATCTCTCTGACTTCCGTCACCGTTTTATCTTTCACGACAACTTTCCCGATGTAGGGATAAAAAATAGTTCCGTCTGAATGTACCCAGTTTCCCGTATCGCTGGCGCTTCGATACTGTCCTGATGGAGTGGTGAGTTCCGGATGTTCCCAAACGGTCACCATAATAATGTCGCCAACACCAATACGGTATTCATACGCCTCCAGGCGCTTGTTTAGCTCTGCATTGCCCTGGGCAACAGCCACGTTTTCCCGCAGCTGCGCTATCAGCGCAGGTGTGACGGGATAAACATGAATATCCAGCTCGCTCTGCTTATTCTCCTGCGAATGAACCACTTTTTTTCCGGAAGTATCGATATGGCTGCCCGGCGCGATCTGGCAGCCGGCAAGAAGTAAGGTAGAACTTAAAATAAACAGAACCGCGATTTTTTTCATGCTTTTCACAATGTCATCCCTGTACAACGACACTCTCTTTAATTAATCGGCCAAACGACATGCTTCCCGTAAGGAAGAAATCCAGCAAGCCATTATTTATAAAATTATAACCATCACATGTTTTGCCTGTCCTGGATATGTGGATTATTCCTGGTTGAAAACATCGCTTTCTTACATTAATGTCAGCGTGAAATTACATTCCTGCGAGGTTAACAATTCCCATTTACTGAAGGAGTGTTCTTAATTAATAGTTTATTCATGTCGTGTAAAATATAAATATATTCATACCGTAGTACCTGTCTGTCGGTATGCAACATTACGAAGATGGACTCCTTCCATTCAAGTTAACCAAAGGAATACCAATGGATACGTCTAAAGTTATTTTATCACGATGTCAGTTTAGCAATATCGGTCTACATCATTTGCTTTCAGAAACATTCAGGAAAGAGAAAGTCATCTCTTTTGACAATCAACAGAATCTTTTTTCCTGGACTAAAGAGGTCAGGAGGGGCTCTTTTTTTACCCTATATTTAGTTTTACCTGACTCGATATACAGTAATATCATTTACTTCCACTGGCTGATCTCTCTTCGAAAAAAAGCGCATAATGCAACCATATCAGAAGTTATTATCGCCTATCATTCGGATATTTTTCCCACACTGTTTTCCTGCATTTGTTCCCATTTCAGGCATCGTCTTGTAAACATAAATAATCTTACGAACGATGAGATCATCAAAAAAATGCATGCCCAGCGTCACCCCAGCAAAAGCAAGGTAGTTAACAAATACATCGAACTGACGCATATGGAGTTTTGTGTGTTGAAGCTGATGATTGCGGGTTACACCATTGATGACATTAGCCTCGTGCACAACATTAAACCTAAAACAACCTACACCTATACCAATAATATTATGAAGCAACTGGGTTTTAACTCGTTGAAAAAAATATATTCCTGTGGCGAGATCATCCGGGAGTCAATCGAGAACGAGATTATCAGGGAGAAGAAAAAATACTACAGCAGCGCCAGCCCTCTTGCTTTCGAACCCCAGTGTGCATAATCGCCGTTAACCCTTCCTCGCTTCTGCAAAAAAATACGGAAAGCATCGCTGCGATCCGTATTTTCTTTAGGCATAATTAGTGGCTTTTCACTAAAATTTCTACACGACGGCTATTAACGTTACAACCCGCCGCTTGCTGGGTGGCACTGGTTCCACAACCTTCAGCGGTTTGTGCTACCCCCTGTCCAACTGTGTTATTAATAAGCTCTGGCTTAATACCTTTCTCAATCAATAACGAACGAACCGTATTCGCACGCGCTTCAGAGAGACGCTGGTTGGCTTCACGGCTACCAATCGCATCGGTATAACCAATAATCTGAATTTCACGAACGTTATTCGCCTGGCGGATAAATTTCACTACCTCATCCAACTTCTGGCGAGATTCCGCAAAAATGCCCGCCGTGTTGCTTGCGGCAAAGCGGAACAGTACCTGCTCCTGAATAAGCACTATGCCGGTATTATTAACGTAATCACAGGGTTTGACCTGCGAGGCTCGATTAATAATCCTGGTCTGCTTATGCATATTTTTCAGAAGTGATTCCGCGCGCGCGCGTTCCTCCAGCGCCGCCGTATTTCCCGTAGTGCCTGGGTTCACCTGAATAAAATAGGTTTGAGCACTTTCGGTATTGAGCTGCTGCTGCGGGTTTTGTTTGCCCTGATAGGTCGGCTGGTCGTTGAACCAGGATTCCACCGTGTGCGCACCGGGTGCGGCACACAGGACGGTAAACTGGCCTGGCAACAGCACCGACTGCAGCTCGCGGTCCACATAGACTGTCGCAGGAACGGTGCCCTGCGGATAATAGACGACAACCTGCGCCAGTTCAGGCGTTACGCCAGCTACCGGACGATAAGGCTGCGGTGCCGTATTTTTTGGCGCTGGTTTAATCACTACCGGTAAATCGATGGCCTTTTCCACTTTTTCGGCTGAATAAGCGGGATTAGCCATAAATGCACTTAAGGCAGCAGCGACACAGAACGCCAGATTAATTTTTTTAAAATTCCGAGGGGTTACTTTCATTTATCAAATTCCCGATTAACCCAGTGATTGATCGTAAAACAACAGAGATGCGCAGAAATCCCGCCATCCGAAGATGGCGGGTTTTACTGGGTTACATCATTATTTGGTTATTCTGCAGCAGCGTAACCAGATCGGTTTGAACATCAGCCAGCGTGACAACCTGAGTAAATCCATGCTGTCCGCCCTGACCGTCACGGTCGATACTGATCACGGTATCGCTTCCGACAACTTCCACCTTGACGTAATCCAGCACGCCGCGGGAGGAGTAATCCAGCTCCAGTTTTCCATCGTCCTCGAAGAAGGAGATAGAGCCCTTATAGTCAAGCAGCTCGCTCATATCGAGCAGGTCTGCATCACTGTCTTTCACCAGATTACCCACCTTGAAGCCGTGGATAGTGTCGTGCCCGTTGCCGCCGGTGCTGTCGTTGGTCATTCCTTCCAGCACGTTGTACATCAGCGTGTCGTTACCGCCGTTGACCAGGTAGAAGGCGTCATTGCCACCGCGACCATCGAACAGGTTATTTGCGGAGTTATCCGTAAACGTATCCTGCTGGCTGGAACCTAAGAGACCCTCGATATTGAGGAGTTTATCGGTGCCGTTACCGGTTGCAGTACCTGTCCACAGGTTCGCGTTGATCGCAGTAGTTGAACGGCTATAGTCAACAACGTCCATACCGGCAGTTTCGCTCCAGACCGGCTTACCGCTCACAATCTGGTTCCAGCCGCCGCCACCGTTGTAGGTGTCGTTGCCTGCAGAACCGAAGAAGGTGTCGTTATAGCCCGTCCCGACAATCCCGCTGTTGCCAGAGGTGTTGTTTGCCGCATTGCCGCTTTCCGCCGTCAGTACGTAGGAGTCATGGGCTTTACCTGTTGTCAGGCCACCCCAGCTCTCATTTACCGTACCGTTGGTGTAACCACCAATGCTGCTCGTTGCGCCAACGTGATCCGCTTCACCGTCGGTAATGCGCAGCATCTGCACGGAGTAAACTTCATTCGGATCCAGCCCGAAGAAGCTCACCAGACCAATGCTGTTGCTGGAACCAGAGGACTGCGGGTTAATCAACTGGGTTGCCACAAGCTCGCCCGCTGAGTTGTATAACTTCACGGTGTTGCTGTAGAAGGTATTGATGCCGTTGCCGTCAACAATACGGATCTGCAGGCTCGTGCCGTCCGCCGCGATATTGGTGTTTTTCACCAGCATCGTGCGTCCCGCGTCGTCTCTTGCCACGACATCAGCATCCGCGCCAGAGCGGTACAGCACCAGGTCCATCGAACCGTCCCAGTCATAGTCGAGTGCGACGGCACCCGTCATGTTGTTGAACGTCGTGCTACCTGTCAGGCTGACTTTATTGGCGCCCCAGTTGTTACTACCGGTATTGGTATACAACATTGGCGAGCCAGTCACGCCAGAGCGTGGCACTTCGATGATGTCCATCTTACCGTCGTGGTTCCAGTCCACTGCCAGCGACGTGCCGCCATCAACGTTATCGCCAAACCACTGCGCCTGGCTGTCCGTTGCATTGAGCTTACCGGTACCATCGTTCAGATAGATACGGCTCTCGTCGCTGTTACTGCCCCCCTTCGAACCACGGCTCAGGAACAGATCCAGCCAACCATCGTTGTTGTAATCCGCATAGGTCATGGAGATAGACAAGTTACCGTAGTCTTCATGGCCATCGTCACGGAACACGTTCGCGTAGTAGCCAACTTCACCGAAGTTGGTCTTCGACGTCCCGGTAGTCTGGTTATACAAGATACCCAGACCGCGGGAGTTGTTGCCGACGAGGTTGCCAGCGCCGTTGTAGTCGATATGTGCCGTAATATCTACGGTACCGTTGTTATCGATATCCACAGCCCCTACTTCGTGCAGCACACTCAGCGACGCTGGCAGTGCCCCGCCAGGATGTCCGTCAGAGAAGCCGGAATTATCCTCGTAACTCAGCGTGCCCTGCGTATTTTTGATGAACGAAATGGAGTCTGCTTCGGAGTCACCCAGCACAAAGTCCAGATAGCCATCACCTTCACGGTCATAGGAAATCACGCCGCCGAGGTGGTTCAGGGTGCCCTGATCCAGCGCCTTCGCGGAGTAACTACCGTCTGCGTTCTGCAGCCAGTAGGCGGTACGACCCGCGTTACTATAGCTACTGATCTGAGACATGACGTCGGCATAGCCATCGCGGTTAATGTCCGCAAAGGCTGCGGAGTTAACATAACGGCTGTATGACGTGCTATCTACGTCGTAACCCGCACCGTTTTCAGTTGACGGTTGGGCAAGGTACGTTGAATCGTAGTCTTCACGCGTGACGGAGTCATAGACACGTCCGGCGTTAGCGGTTGCTGTACCAGAAGTGCCGCGAGCACTCTGGAAGAATGACCACAAACCGTCCTGACTGATGGTCACCGCAGCGGCGTTCAAACCGCGGCTATCCGCATCGGTCGTTCCCCCCCAGGTTTGTTCAATCAGCGTACTGCCGCCACCTTCGGTGACACCTGTACTGGTGCTGGCGCTCATGCTTGAGCGGTTACCCGCTTCATCCCAGACCACAAAGGCCAGGTTATGTGCGCCAGAAGGCAGCGACGTATTCAGACTCCAGGAGCCGTCAGCGTTAGCCTTCACGAAGCCAATGACCTGATCCAGACCTTCCTGATATGTCCCGTTGTTGTTGACGTCACTCACCAGCGAGATAATCGCCCCCGCTTCAACACGACCGTATTGACCGCTGGAGAAGGTGAACGAATCTCCTGTGGTGGTGTGCTGCGGCACATCTGGCGCCCCGGTAATACCGTTCGGAGAATCCAGATCGATAACCACGTTGTAGCTATCGGCAAAGTTCGTGTTCGTACCCGGGTTACCCGCAACGTCAATCACCTGCAGCTTGAAGCTGTGGGTGGTGCTTGCCGTCGCTTCCGGCAGTTCATAGCTCCAGCTCTGGCCGTTGAGCGCCAGCGTTTTCCAGGTCTTTCCGTTATCCAGAGAGATCTGCAGATGTTCGCCCGCCTGCAGCGCCGCGCTCAGGTTGCCGCTGATGGTCACCGTACGGTCACGGGTGACCATGTCGCCGTTGGTTGCCGTTGCCGCGTGGCTGAAGTGATCCCCGGTCGTCAGACCATGGCTGGTATCGGTAGTCACTTTGGTTGTCGTAGACAGACCGTTCATGTCACTGCCGCCCGATGCCACCTGCAGCGCCTGAGAATCGGTGCTGCCGACGTTACCGGCGTTATCCACCACGCGCGCCTGAATGGTGTAAGCACCATCGTTCAGCGGCGTGCTCTGCATATCCACAGTCCAGGATGTGCCGGTTACCGTTGAGGCACGCGTCCAGGTCACACCGTTGTCGAGGCTAATCTCAACCCACTCGTCCGCCTGCAGGGCTTTGTTCAGCTCACCGTTAATCAACAGCGTGTTATCGCTGGTAATGAAGTCAGTATCTGAAGCGCCACGGTCTTCCGAGACAGAGCTGATGTTGATAACCGCGTCAGACACGGTGGTATCGACAACAATTGTCCAGGTGTTGCTCGGCGTACTGACGTTGCCCGCCGCGTCCGTGGAGGTTGCGACCAGATTCCAGGTGCCTTCAGCCAGCTTGTTCGCGTCAGTGATTTGTAGCGTCCACTGACCCGTTGTGCTATCGGCAACGGCGGTACCCAGCAGAATGCGGGTTGTCGCATCCACCTGATGGTACACATTCACCGTGCTTCCCTTCTCTGCCGTACCGGTGATTTCCGGCGTGGTGTCGTTGGTCGGCTTGCCGTGAGCAACGGAACCCTGAACCGGGTTGACGTCGTCCAGCACATCGGTGATAGCCGGTGCGACAGGCGCAACCGTATCCACAACCAGATCAAAGTCGATCGGCGTGAGCGGGTTATTGGACGGGTCGGTCCCGGTGATGCGCAGCGTGTGCGCGCCATCACTCAGGCTGCTCGTCGGCGTGAATTCCCAGTTACCGTTGGCATCCGCTTTCACGGTGCCCAGCTGAACGCCACCCACGTCGGTGATGATAATGGTACTGCCCGCCGTCGCCTTACCGACCAGCTGTACCTGGCTGTCGTTGGTGACTTCACCATCGCGAAGCACGCGAGAACCACCCGCTTCCTGGACATCATCCACCACCTGCAGCAGCTGCAGATAGCTTGCGCCCGTAGAGACGTTAACGGTGATATCGTCAACGATCGCGCTGGCGTTACCTGCCGGATCCGTTACCTGGGTCGCGAACTGGTGTTCGCCATCAACCAGCGGCGTGGACGGCGTGAACTGCCAGCTACCGTCTGGGTTGGTGACGGTGACGGTACCCATCGCCTGGCCATTATCATAGATAGTAACCGTGCTGCCCTGCTCCGCTTTACCGGTGAAGGTTGGCTTGTTGTCGTCGGTGGTCATACCGTCGGTCAACTGACCTTTCCAGGCACCCTGATCGTCAGACACCTGCAGTCCGGAAACCGGATTCGGCGCTGTTGAATCAATGGTTACCGTAAACGAACCGCTGCGATCGCTCTCCTGACCCGCGCTGTTGGTATTGGTCACCGTAAAGGTGTAGCTACCGTCAGCCAGTGCCGGAGATGGCGTGAAGCTCCAGGTGCCATCGCTGTTCAGCGTTGTTTTACCTACAACCTGACTGCCGTTGTAAATGGTGATAGTATCGCCCGCAGCACCGTCCGCCGTTCCTTTCAGGGTTGGCGTATCGTCTTTGGTCAACGCATTGTTGGCCAGGTTGATAACGGTTGTGCCGGTATCGTCCAGAACGTTAAGGATCGCTGGCGCATCCGGCGTGTCGGACATAATGACGTCATAGCTGTCAGCCGGTTTCGCCACGTTGCCAACGCGATCGGTTTCCGTCACGGTCAGTTGGTTGATGGAATCACCGTACAGCGATTCAGATGGCGTCAGTTCCCATTTGCCGTTCTGATCGACCGTGGTGGTGCCCAGTACTTTGGTGTTGCCGTCTTTATCCGTGGTGTACACGGTAATAACGTTGCCTACTTCCGCACCAGAGCCGCGAATTACCGGACGTGTATCGTCCAGAACGCCGCCATCTGCAACAATCCCCTGAACGTTACCCACGTTATCCGTGACGGAATCAATGGTCACTTTGCTCGCATCCGGCGCGGTGTAGTCGGTAGTCAGAATAAAGTCCGCAGACTTGTCGCTGACGTTGCCGGCTTCATCCGTGGCCGTCACGTAGAAGGTGTTTTTCCCTTCAGGTAACTTGCTGCCCGGCTTGAAGTTCCATGCCCCGTTGCTGTTCGCGGTGACTGAACCCAGCAGGGTGCCGTCAACGGTGTAAATATTGACGGTGCTGCCCGCTTCAGCCGTACCGTGCAGGATCGGCTGCGGATCGTCAGTGACATCGTTGCTGTTCAGGTCGTCCTTAACGGTACCCACCTGATCCTCCGCGTAATCAATGCTCGGACGATTCGGTGCTTTACTGTCAATTTCGAAGCTGAAGGTGCTGGAGGTATCCTCTTTACCCGTCAGATCTTTCGCGGTTGCCGTAATGTTGTGTACGCCATCGCCCAGATCGCTGGTAGGCGTAAATACCCAGTTGCCGCTGGCATCGGCCTTGACGCTGCCCAACACCACGTTGCCATCCATGATGGTGACAGTGCTGCCTGCTTTCGCCTTACCGATAATTTCCGGACGCGCGTCGTCAGTGACGTCGTTCGCCTTCATTTCACCCGTGACGCTGCCTTTATCGTCCATCACGCGAACGATGGTGACCGGAACGCTGGAGGTATCAAGCGTGACGGTAACACCGGCATTTTCAGCTCCCAGGTTGCCTGCTGAATCTTCAGCACGCGCGGTGAAGGTGTATTCTCCATCCGCCAGAGAACCGGTGGTGTAGGTCCAGTTACCGTTCGCGTCTGCAACCGCAGTACCGTTTTCCTGGCCGTTCACGTAGACGTGAACAACGCTGCCTGGCTCTGCCTTACCGCTGATGGTCGGCGTCGCATCGTCAGTGGTGTCGCCATTAGCCAATACGCCGGTCTTCGGACCTTCGTTATCGCTCACGATAAAGCCTGTGACCTCACCCGGCGCGCTGGTATCAACCGTGATTGGGAAGCCGCCAGTCTGCGGGCTTACCTGACCAATGTCGTTAATCGCTTCCGCGACAAACGTATGAACGCCGTCCGCCAGTTTCGGCGTGTTGAAGCTCCATTTGCCCTGGGCATCGGCCTTGGTTTCACCCAGCAGGGTGGTACCGTTCGGGCCGCCATAAATGCGAACCGTCACGTTGGCTTCCGCAGTACCGGTCAGAAGCAGGGTGTTGTCGTTGGTTGTCGCATCCTTCTGCAATGGACCGGTATGCGGCGCGACGTCATCTTCGACACTGCTCAGGGTCGGTGGCAGCGGCTGACCGCCTGCATCGATCTGAATAATGTATTCCGGTGAAGCCGCCGTGGTGTTACCCACGCTGTCGGTCTCTTTCACCGTCAGGTTGTAAGTCCCGTCAGGCAGGGCTTTCGTGACCTGAAGCTCCCAGGTGCCGTCAGCCTGTACTTTGGCGGTGCCAATCACCTTGTCGCCGTTGTACACGGTGATGGTGTTGCCCGCTTCCGCGCCGGTGCCTTTGATCAGCGGCGCGTTATCGTCAGTCTTACCGCCTGACGTCACGGAGCCGGTCACAGAACCAAAGTCATCCACCACGTCAGTGATGCTCACTTTGCTTGCATCTGGTGCGGTGTAGTCCAGGTTCAGCACGAAATCGTCGGACGCTGCGCTGGTATTACCCGCCCTGTCCGTCGCCGTCACGTGGAAGCGGTGCTCGCCTTCCGGCAGCTTCGCCACCGGCGAGAAGCTCCAGGTGCCGTCGGCCTTCGCCGTCACTTCGCCCAGCAGGCCGTTCTGATCGTAGATCTTCACGGTGCTGCCCGCTTCCGCCTTGCCGCTCAGGGTCGGCGTCGGGTCGTCGGTGCTGCCGCCGTTCGCCAGGTTACCCTGCACGCTGCCCACGTCGTCCAGCGCCGCGTCGATGGTCGGCTTCACCGGCGCATCGGTATCGATGGTCACGGTCCAGCTGCTGCTGGCTGACTCATTACCCATCGGATCCTTCGCCGTGGCGGTGAAGGTGTGCTCGCCGCGGCCCAGATCCACGCTCGGCGTGAAGCTCCAGGTGCCGTCCGCGCCCGCGGTGGTGGTGCCCAGCACGTTGCTGCCGTCCATGATGGTTACGGTGCTGCCCGCCTTCGCCGTGCCGCTGATTTGCGGACGGGTGTCGTCGGTGACCGCGTTCCGGGACAGGCTGCCGGTCACGCTGCCGGCGTCATCGGTCACGGCGGTGATTTCCACCTTGCCCGGGACCACGTCAACGGTGATGACCACGTGCGACCCTTCCGGCCCGGTGTTGCCCGACGGATCGGTGACGGTGGTGGTCAGGTCGTGTGCGCCGTTCGCCAGCGGCTGGTCAGGGGTGTAGCTCCAGGTGCCGTCCGGGTTCACCTTCGTGGAGCCGATAACCTGGCCGTTGTCGATGATGTTCACCGTGCTGCCCGGCTCGGCCCTGCCGCTCAGGGTCGGGGTGTTGTCATCGGTGGTGTCGCCGCTCACGACCGGGCCCTGGTACGCACCGACGTTGTCGGTGACCAGCAGGTCGGAGGCCGCGTCCGGTGCTTTTGTATCGATAACGATACCGAAGCCGCCGGTTGGCTCACTGGTGCGGCCCACGCCGTCGGTGACGGTGGCGGTGAAGCTGTGGCTGCCGTCAGCCAGCGCCGTATCCGGCGTGAAGCTCCAGCTGCCGTTGCTGCCCACGGTGGTGGTGCCAATCAGGCGGCCGTTGTCGTAGATGCTGATGGTGCCGCCCGCCACGCCGCTGCTGCCGCTCAGGGTCGGGGTGGTGTCGTTGGTGACGTCACCCTTCTGCAGGTAGTCCGCGTGCGGGGCCACGTCGTCATACACGGTGTCCAGCGTCGGTGCCTGCGGCGGCACGGTGGCCACGTTGATGATGTACTCACCGGACGGACCGGAGACGTTGCCCACGCCGTCGGTCTCTTTCGCCGTCAGGGTGTACTTCCCGTCCGGCAGCGGCGTGGTCGGCTCGAGGGACCAGGTGCCGTCGGCCTGCACGGTCGCGGTGCCAATCACCTTGTCGCCGCTGTAGACGGTGATGGTGTTGCCAGCTTCCGCACCGGTACCCTTGATCAGCGGACGGTTGTCGTCGGTTTCTTCGCCGGAGGCAATGACGCCTGCGGTGTTCACGTCGTCATAGACTTCGGTGATCGCCACTTTGCTCGCGTCAGGCGCGGTGTAGTCGGTGATCAGTACAAAATCATCTGATTCCGGACCCGTGTTACCGGCCTTATCGGTTGCGGTAGTGGTGATATGGTGCTCACCCTCTGGCAGCGCGGTGGTTGGCGTAAATTGCCAGCCGCCATTTTCGTCCACCACGGTAGAACCAATCAGCTCCCCGTTATCATAGATATCGACACGGCTGCCCGGCTCCGCG
This sequence comes from Enterobacter sp. MGH119, assembly GCF_001037675.1. NCBI lineage: Bacteria > Pseudomonadati > Pseudomonadota > Gammaproteobacteria > Enterobacterales > Enterobacteriaceae > Enterobacter > Enterobacter sp. MGH119. The sequence continues at coordinate 2,362,715 of NZ_KQ089929.1, forward strand.
GAACCTTTGAAGGTTGGGTTCGCATCGTCGGTGGTGCTGCCGCTGCTCAGATCGCCACGGCTGGAACCCACGTCATCTGTCGCAAGGCCGACAACCGGTTTTTCCGGTGCCACGGTATCGACAGAGATATCAAAGGACGGAGAGGTCACGTCGTTTCCGGCCGGGTCTTTGGAAATCACGGTCAGGCTGTGATCGCCATCGGCCAGATCCTGCTCTGGGGTGAACGTCCAGTTGCCGTCCGGATCCACCACGGTGGAGCCCAGTACATCGTCGCCATCCATGATGGTTACGGTGCTGCCCGGCTTGCCTTTACCGCCCAGTTCCGGACGCGCATCATCGGTCACGTTGCCCGGCCTCAGGTTACCCACGATCGGCCCCTGATCGTCCACCACTTCGCCCACGGTGACCTGGTTTGGATCCGGATCGACGGTGAAGGAGATCCCCGGTGACGGTTCGCTGGTGTTGCCAGACGGATCGGTCACTGTAGTGGTGATCTCATGATCGCCTTTAGCCAGAGGCTTGTCTGGCGTATAGGACCATTTACCTTCGTCATCAACGATGACGGAACCGATCTTCTCGTCGTTGTCGTAGATGTCCACCACGCTGCCCGGCTCGGCTTCACCGCTCAGGGTTGGAGACTGGTCGTCGGTGGTGTCACCGTCGCCTACCGGCCCCTGCTTGTCGCCCACGTTATCATTGATAACGATATTTTCTGCCGGAGACGGTGCCGCAGTATCGATCACGATCGGGAAGGTACCGCTGGTGCGCGCGTTGCCCGCTGCGTCAGTCGCCGTGACGGTGAAGGTGTGCTGACCATCCGCCAGCGCGGTATCCGGGGTGAACGACCACTTACCGCTGCTATCCGCCTTGACGGTGCCAATCACTTTCCCGTTGTCGAGGATAGACACAACGTCGCCCGGTGCAGCGCTGCCGCTCAGGGTTGGGGTGGTGTCGTTGGTGGTTTCGCCTTTCTGCATTGGGCCGACGTGCGGCTCGGCGTTGTCCACCACGCTGTTGATGGACGGCTCGGTGCTGACCGGGATCAGAACGGTAATATCATAAGACGGTGCTTCACCCGCCACGCGGTTACCAACGGCATCCTGCGTTTCGAGCGTCAGCTGATTAAGCCCTTCCACCAGCGGTGTATCCAGCGCCAGCGTCCAGGTGCCTTCACTGTTGACTACGGCTGAGCCCAGCAGATGTTTGCCGTTAGCATCCGTGCTGTAAACAAAGACGGTGCTTCCCGCTTCACCAATACCATTGATAACCGGTTTGCTGTCATCGGTGATTTCACCGCTGGCCACGTTACCCTGACGGCCGCCGACATCATCCATTACGGACGTAATGTTCAGCACATCGCCGGTTGCTACAGGTGGGGTGTAGTCGGTCACCAGCACAAAATCATCCGATTCCGGACCGGTGTTGCCCGCTTCATCCGTTGCGGTAGTGGTGATATGGTGCTCACCTTCTGGCAGAGGCGTAGTTGGCGTGAACTGCCAGGCGCCTTTATCGTCCGCAATCGTCGAACCAATATGCTCACCGTTGTCGTAAATATCGACACGGCTGCCCGGCTCTGCAGAGCCGTTGAAGGTTGGGTTTGCGTCGTCGGTGGTGCTGCCGTTGCTCAGATCGCCGCGAATAGTGCCCACGTCATCCGTTGCGGATCCCAGCACAGGTTTTTCCGGCGCGGTCGCATCGACGGTGATATCGAAGGACGGTGAGGTCACCTCGTTACCCGCCGGATCTTTGGACACCACGGTCAGGCTGTGATTGCCGTCAGCCAGATCCTGCTCTGGCGTGAACGTCCAGTTGCCGTCCGGATCCACCACGGTGGAGCCCAGCACGTCGTCGCCATCTTTAATGGTCACGGTGCTGCCTGGCTTACCTTTACCGCTCAGTTCAGGGCGAACATCATCGGTCACGGTGCCCGGCTTTAGGTTGCCCACGATCGGGCCCTGATCATCCACCACTTCACCCACGGTAACCTGGTTTGGATCAGAGTCGACGGTGAAGGAGATCCCCGGCGACGGTTCACTGGTGTTGCCAGACGGATCGGTTACGGTAGTGGTGATCTCATGATCGCCTTTATCCAGCGGTTTGTCTGGCGTATAGGACCATTTACCTTCGTCATCAACGATGACGGAACCGATCTTCTCGTCGTTATCATAGATGTCCACCACGCTGCCCGGCTCGGCTTCGCCACTCAGGGTCGGGGACTGATCGTCTGTGGTGTCGCCTGAACCTACCGGTCCCTGCTTGTCGCCCACGTTATCATTGATAACGATATTTTCTGCCGGAGATGGTGCCGCAGTGTCAATCACGATCGGGAAGCTGCCGCTGGTGCGCGAGTTGCCCGCTGCGTCAGTCGCAGTGACGGTGAAGGTGTGCTTGCCATCAGCCAGCGCGGCGTCCGGAGTGAACGTCCACTTGCCGTTGCTGTCCGCCGTGACGGAGCCAATCACCTTACCGTTGTCGAGGATCGACACGATGTCACCCGGCGCAGCGCTGCCGCTCAGGGTTGGCGTGGTATCGTTGGTGGCGTCGCCTTTTTGCAGCGGGCCAAAGTGTGGTTCTGAATTGTCCACCACGCTGTTGATGGACGGCTGAGTGCTGATCGGGATCAGGAGGTTGATGTCGTAAGACGGTGCATCGCCCGCAACGCGGTTACCCGCCGGATCCTGTGTCTCCAGCGTCAGCTGGTTCAAACCTTCCGTCAGTGGGGTTTCAGGCGTCAGGCTCCAGGTGCCATCGCTGCCCACAACCGCTGAACCAATCAGGTGTTTACCGGAGGCGTCGGTGGTATAGACATAGACGGTATTGCCCGCTTCGCCGATACCGCTAATGAACGGCTTGCTGTCATCGGTGATTTCACCGCTGGCAACGTTGCCCTGACGATCGCCTACGTCATCCGCTACGGCGGTAATTTTCAGAACATCTGCTGAAGCATCAGGCGCGGTAGTGTCAACTTCAAACTCCAGCGCTTCCGAGGGGTCGCTGGTATTGCCCGCCTTATCCGTTTGCGTAACGGTGATGCTGTGATCGCCTTCGCCCAGCGGTTTCTCCGGTTTCAGCGACCAGTTGCCTTCGTCATCGATGACGGTAGAGCCCAGAACTTCATCACCATCATAAATGGTCACGGTGTCGCCCGGTTCACCTTTACCGCTGAATACCGGACGCGTTTCGTCAGTGACGTCGCCGCCCTTCAGCTGGCCGGTAATCGGACCGGTATTATCTTCAGCATCGACCCTGTCCGGTCTTGCCGGCGGCGTGGTATCGACAATGATCTGGATCGGATCGGAGGGTTGGCCGACATTACCCAGCGGATCTTCTTCAATCACCTCAACGTTATGCTCACCCTCGCTGAGATCTTTCTCAGGCGTGTAGGTCCACTTCCCTTCGTCATCGACGATAACGGAGCCGATCTCTTTGTCGTTATCCTTGATAACGATGGTATTGCCCGGCGTGCCTTCACCGCTGAATGAAGGTTTAGTGTCATCCGTCACGTCACCCGGCTTAAGCGGACCCGTTACCGGACCGTTGTCGTCAATAACTGACGGCGTTTCTGCTTTCCCCGGAGGTTCCGTCAGAACAATAAAATCACGTTCATCAGAAGGCTCGCTGACGTTACCCGCTTTATCCGTCTGGCTAACCGTGATGCTGTGGTTGCCGTCAGTCAGGTTTTCTGAAGGTTTGAAATACCAACGACCGTCGTCGTTAACGGTGGTTTCGCCGATCTTTTTACCGTTATCGTAAATGGTAATCGTCGCGCCCGCTTCACCGGTACCGCTCATCTCCGGTTTTGGATCGTCGGTGTAAGCGTCTTCAAGGATCTCGCCGGTGACTTTACCCACTTTATCCATGATGTGCTCAATCGTTGGCGCATCTGGCGCAACGGTATCAACCACGATGGTAATGGGGTCAGACGGCGGGCTCATGTTGCCGTCCGGATCTTCAACCACAACGGAGAGGTCATGTTCACCGTCGCCCAGCGGCTTATCCGGCGTATAGCTCCATTCGCCTTCGTCGTCGACGATGACGGAGCCAATTTCCTTATCATTATCGATGATATGGATGGTATCGCCCGGCTTGCCTTTACCGATTAATGAAGGCGTTGAGTCATCAGTCACGTCTCCGGACTTAAGCGGTCCTTTAATCGAGCCTTCATCATCCACAGCCTTGCCAATGCTCGGTTTTTCGGGGGCGGGCTGGCTATCGCTTTCATCCTTGTCCAGTTCGGACAGAGCAAACGCAGCGCCAACACCTGCCGCCGCAAGCGCAAACCACCCTAACATGCCAAACAGCATGTCATTTTCGTCGTCCGGGGCAGACAAAAGAGGCCCACCGGCGCCTAACGGTTCACCGCCCAGGGCAACCGGAGCCAGACCACCTTCAGCCATGAGATAGCCATTATCGTAGCTTTCACCAGACAAAGGGATATAGGCATAAAGCAATCCATCTTCGGCCATACCCATCAGGGTTGGGTTTTTCGAATCGCCGTCAAAATAATTTTCAATAATAATGCTGGGCTGTGTGTCGCCTTCCTGAATAATATGTAACGCTTTGCCAACGCGTTGAAGCGTAATATTTTCTGGCGCAAAGTCGTCATTCACATTTTTCAGCAAATATTTATTGCCGGGGATAAGCTTTACCTTAACCGTACGGCCTGCATCTGCTGTCAACAACCGCGTTTTACCGTCTCCGTTGTTGACCGCTAAAATGACCTTATTTTCAGTCATACTTAAAGTCCTTGGTGAAATTCAATGCTAAATTAAGGACATATGCACATCGGCGTGAATACATCCTTTAGTGCCATGCTCTTATGCCTTCCTTACATAATTCACGCCCATAGAGTCTATTGACATGATGCTCAAAAATAGCATGACTGGTTTCTTTATAGAGGTAGGAAAAAACCACGAGAGAATCTACGCAGGATTAAGAATAGTTAACACCAGAGGGTTATTAAGAATGACGTGAAAACAGAATTATAAGAGGAGGGAAATGATGTAATTAACCTACACTATTTTTAAGCGGATTAGAATTGATTAAATACAAAAAACAGAATGGTATAAATATGATTTTCAGCAGATGTGCCAGAGCAGAAATTAAGGAAAACATGAGAAAGAGGAAAAACAAAAAGGCCCACGTTACAAGTAACGTGGGCCTGAATAGTGGCGGAACGGACGGGACTCGAACCCGCGACCCCCTGCGTGACAGGCAGGTATTCTAACCGACTGAACTACCGCTCCACTGTTCCCGTGTGGGGAACGAGGCGAATATTACGGTTTGACTCTGAACTCGTCAACGCTTTTTCTTAACTTTTGAATCGTTTGCTGCAAAAATCACCCAAACGATGAATTAACAAACGTTTCGGCACCTTTTCAGGCGCGCCACAGACAGCTCCCGCCCTTCTTCTGCACCAAATCAAGACGAGACTCGTGATTCATCAACTCTTCATCACTGGCTAAAACGACCCGTAAGCGATTCGCCTGACGCACAATGCGCTGAATTCCCCCTTCATCTCGCGTCTGCTGGGATTCATTTTCCATACTGAATTTCATCGACGTTTGCCCGCCGGTCATGGTCAGGTAGACATCGGCCAGGATCTGGGCATCGAGCAACGCGCCGTGCAGCGTTCGCTTGGTGTTGTCTATCTCATAGCGAGAGCACAGGGCATCAAGGCTGTTACGCTTGCCGGGGAACATCTTCCTTGCCAGCGCCAGGCTATCCGTGACTTTACAGAACGTATTCGTCTTCGGAATATCACGGTTGAGCTTGCTGAACTCATAGTCCATAAAGCCGATATCGAACGACGCGTTATGAATGACAAGTTCCGCACCTCTGATGTAGTCGAGAAATTCATCTGCGACGTCGGCAAAGGTGGGCTTATCCAGCAAAAACTCATCGGCAATTCCGTGAACGCCGAACGCTTCCGGGTCCACCAGCCGATCGGGTTTGAGGTAAACGTGGAAGTTGTTGCCCGTAAGGCGACGGTTCACCACTTCAACGGCACCAATCTCAATGATTTTATGCCCTTCGTAGTGGGCGCCAATCTGGTTCATACCGGTGGTTTCGGTATCGAGAACAATCTGGCGAGTAATTGCAGTGCTCATAGCGGTCATTTATGTCAGACTTATCGTTTTACTGAACGTTTCAAATACAGGAAGTCTACCAGAGATGCGTAAACAGGTAGAAATTTTCACCGATGGATCTTGTCTCGGTAACCCAGGGCCCGGCGGCTATGGTGCCATTATGCGCTATCGCCAGCATGAAAAAACCTTTAGTGAAGGCTATTTCCTGACCACCAACAACCGCATGGAGTTGATGGCGGCCATCGTGGCGCTGGAAGCGTTAAAAGAACATTGCGACGTGGTGCTGAGTACCGACAGCCAGTATGTCCGCCAGGGCATTACCCAATGGATCCACAACTGGAAAAAACGCGGCTGGAAAACGGCAGAGAAAAAACCGGTCAAGAATGTCGATCTCTGGAAGCGTCTTGATGCCGCCCTCGGTCAGCACGAAATCAAATGGGAGTGGGTAAAGGGGCACGCCGGTCATCCTGAAAACGAACGCTGTGACGAGCTGGCTCGCGCGGCGGCATCCAACCCAACCCATGAGGATGCAGGTTATCAACCTGAATCCTGATCACGGTTTTTTGTACTGCCGCGTTGCCCCCACGGTCTGGCGGATCCGCGTTTTTGATTTGCTTTGCTTCATTGGGTTGAGCGTAAGGGGGATCGTCCTCTTACGCGCGACAATAAATTGCATGCAGCCCAGCGCGGGTAAATGGGTGCTTAATAAAACCCCGCCTTTACGCGTCCAGGGGATGACCTGAAAACCCCCATAGCTCAGCACTTCGAAATTTAACAGTGAAAGCCAGTCCAGCTGGCGCATCATGGTAAACATCCTGCTGTTATAGGGCGGCGTGCGGCGCAGAACGGGCGTCAGTTTACGTAGCCCCATCAGACTCAGCGGATTAAAACCGCTCAGGATCAGCCAGCCGTCATCAATCAAAACGCGGTCGGCTTCCCGCAGCAGACGATGGGGATCGCTGCACCAGGGCAGCGTATGGGCGAGCAGACAGGCATCAATGGATTTTTCCGCAAACGGCAAATGCAGCGGATCCGCTTTCACCTGAACCGGGGAGCCATTAAGCGATACGCTAACCTGATGCGAGATAGCGCAGTTTTCGGTATTGATTTCTGCGCTCAGATTGCCAATCTTAAGCAGGTGAAAACCATACATTTTCGCGAGCCAGGGTTTAAGCTGAAGTTCTAAGGCCTCGCGATAATATTCACCCCAGGGCAACTCTGCCCAACGTTCCGGTGGTGCGACAGTCTGAGGTATCCTTGCCGGTTTCATCAAAACACCCGCCACGCTATAAGAGGTAATGCATGAATCTTATCAGTATTTCCGCCTTTCAGGACAATTACATCTGGGTTTTAGTCGACGACGATCGCAGATGCATCATTGTTGATCCAGGCGAATCCGCACCGATCCTGCACGCGATAAAAGAAAACGGCTGGCAGCCTGAAGCGATCCTACTTACCCATCACCATCACGATCATGTCGGCGGTGTTCCCGATCTCCTTGCGCGCTATCCTCATCTTCCCGTCTACGGACCGGCAGAGACACAGGATAAGGGTACGACGCAAGTTGTCGAAGAAGGCGAAAGTATCCTCATCCTCGGGTGGGAGTTTTCCGTATTTGCTACGCCAGGTCACACTTCCGGTCATCTCTGTTTCTACAGCAAACCTTATCTGTTTTGTGGCGACACGCTGTTTTCTGGCGGCTGTGGAAGGCTGTTTGAAGGCACGCCAGAACAGATGTATCAATCTTTACAAAAAATTAATGCGCTTCCAGCCGACACCGTAATTTGTTGCGCACATGAGTATACATTAGGGAATATGAAGTTTGCTGCAAGCGTGCTGCCTGAGGATCGGGCGATTCAGGATTATTACCTGAAAGTGAAGGAGTTACGTGCAAAAAACCAAAAAACACTCCCCGTAATTCTGAAAAATGAACGACAAATTAATTTATTTTTAAGAACTGATGATGTTGATTTAATTAATAAAATTAATCAAGAAACAAATTTGTTACAACCTGAAGCGCGATTTGCATGGTTAAGGTCAAAGAAAGATAACTTCAGATAATTGCGGGTTGCCTTTTCAAAATTTCGCCGTTATCATCGCTCGTCTTTTAAGCAACTATTGACACACACATGAAGGCAAAAGCGATATTACTCGCCTCTGTCCTGCTTGTAGGTTGCCAGTCACAAAACGGCAGCAACGTACAACAGCACGCACAGAGCCTTTCTGCGGCTGGTCAAGGGGAAGCAGGGAAGTTTACGAGTCAGGCGCGATGGTTGGACGATGGGACATCCTTCGCGCAGGAACAAGACTTGTGGGCCTCTATTGGCGACGAGCTAAAGATGGGAATTCCGGAAAACAGCCGGATTCGCGAACAGAAACAGAAGTATTTGAGAAATAAGAGCTATCTCCACGATGTAACATTACGGGCAGAGCCGTATATGTACTGGATAGCCGGGCAAGTTAAGAAACGTAACATGCCTATGGAACTGGTACTACTACCCATAGTGGAGAGCGCTTTTGACCCGCACGCGACGTCTGGCGCCAATGCAGCAGGCATCTGGCAGATCATTCCGAGCACAGGGCGAAATTATGGTTTAAAGCAGACCCGCAACTACGATGCGCGTCGTGATGTTGTCGCTTCAACGACAGCCGCTCTCGACATGATGCAACGTCTGAACAAGATGTTTGACGGCGACTGGTTATTGACTGTCGCGGCGTATAACAGTGGTGAAGGTCGTGTACTGAAGGCAATGAAAGCGAATAAAGCGCGTGGAAAATCCACAGACTTCTGGTCGCTCTCACTGCCACAGGAAACAAAGATTTACGTACCGAAAATGCTGGCACTGAGTGACATTCTCAAGAACAGCAAACGTTACGGTGTACAACTGCCAACACCAGACGAAAGTCGTGCACTGGCGCGTGTCCGCCTCAGCAGCCCGGTTGATATTCAACAGGTTGCCGATATGACGGGTATGTCGGTAAGTAAGCTTAAAACCTTTAATGCAGGTGTTAAAGGCTCCACGCTGGGTGCTAGTGGCCCACGCTATGTGATGGTTCCGCAGAAACATGCGGAACAGTTACGAGAGTCTTTAGCTTCGGGTGAAATCGCAGCCGTTCAGTCCACGCTGATCGCTGATACGTCGCCTGTAAGCAGCCGCAGCTATAAGGTGCGTTCAGGTGATACGCTTTCAGGTATTGCATCACGTCTTGGCGTGAATGCGAAAGATCTCCAGCAGTGGAATAATCTGCGCGGATCTGGTCTGAAAGTGGGTCAAACGCTGAACGTAGGTGCAGGTAGCAGCGCACAGCGTCTCGCTAAAAACAGCGATAGCATTACCTATCGCGTACGTAAAGGCGACTCGCTGTCCAGTATTGCTAAGCGTCACGGCGTAAACATCAAAGATGTGATGCGCTGGAACAACGATACTGACAACCTGCAACCTGGCGACCAGCTGACGTTGTTTGTGAAAAACAGCGCTACGCCAGATTCCTGATAGTACGTTCGCTTGTTAAAAAGGCACCGATTCCCCTCGGTGCCTTTTTTGTTTATCCTGCTTTTTGCGCTTCAGCCATAATGGTGTCGCTAGTAAACGAACCATCGTCATGCAGCTCAAAGTACGCCTTCACATCAGCAGAGGCGCTCTCCTGGTACAATCGGATCGCCTGAGTTAATGCCTCGGGGGTGCGCATCCGCGCAATCCATGACGCAAACTCCAGCGGCAAACGGTCGGTTATCAATGAGCGTGAAATCAAGCCGGCTTCGGTGATAAACGTAAGCCACTCTCCACTGGAGTAGTTTTGCACGTGCGAGGTATCACGCAGCGCTTCAACCGTCTGGAGCCAGATATTTCGTACCGGATGTCCGGGAGACATCACGTCCATGATGATGAAGATTCCGCCCGGTTTGAGTACGCGTTTCACTTCCCGTAATGCCTGCCCCACATCATGCCAGTGGTGTGCAGAGTAACGGCTAATCACAACCTCAAACGATGCATCCTCAAAGGGTAATGATTCAGCGTAGCCCTGGCGCGTCGTGACGTTATTCAGTCCTTTCGCTTTCGCCGCTTCAGCGACCACATCGAGCATCTGGCTCGATAAGTCATACGCCGTCACCTGAGCAACCTGATCTGCGGCGGTAAAACTGGCATGCCCTGCCCCGCAGCCTAAGTCCAGCACGTGCGCGTCAGGAAACGCGGCGAGCCGCTCGCCGAGACGCACCAGGTCGCGGCCAGAGGCGTGCACGGCGCTGCTCAGGTAGGCACTTGCCTGCGAACCAAACTGTTTTTCGACGTTGTCATGATGGGAGTGTGTTGTTGTCATGTTGCTGTCCTTTTATGGGTTAAAAAATAAAGGGCAGCACCCGCACAGGCCTGCCCCACGGCAGACCTGACGCACCATTATTTATCAGGTTTGCCGGGACTGAATTCAACTAGTAGAGGATTATGATCGGAGGCGCGCGTCACCAGAACGGAGGCGTCGTGCACGCTTAAACCCCGATAGAAGACAAAATCGAGAGGACGACCAAACGCTTTCTTGCGCTGGTCATCGTTAAAACGAACTTCACGCAGCGACATTTCACGCGCGAAGCGGTACAACGCGTTCATACGCGGACGGCTCCAGGCATTGAAGTCCCCTGCCATAATGATCGGCCCACTGTGATGAGCAATCTGATCGCCAATGGGAAGTAACTGCTTACTGTACACATCAACACCGAGGCTGAAGTTCACCGCATGAATGTTTACCACCATCAGCAGACGGGTGTCGGGCAACGGATAGACTGTGACCAGCGCCGATTTTGCCAGACGCAGGATCGGCTCACGTTCACGCAGCGGGCAGCAATAGACCGGATGTGCGGCTGAAAGGGTCATCACCCCAGAAGGATGCTGTGGCAGAACAAAGGCAGGCACCTGATCGGCTGCAAGATAGTTTGTCGTTGCAAACCTGACCAGCTCAGGCGTGGTTTGCGCCTCCTGTAACAGAACCAGATGCGCATCTTTACCAAAATTTTGAAGTACGGATAACCACTCCGCACGCTGTTGTTTAAAGATGTTCCACACCAGTACGCGAATTTTTTCGTCACTGCTTAATGGCGTACCCGCTGGTAATGCCTGACCCAGGCTCGCAAACGACCCCGGAGGCAAGATCCTCTCCGCGGGCATTCCGGCAACATAACGCATGGCATAGGTATTTTTTCGCACTTTTGGAAACGGCCTCTGTAACATGAACCAGCCCGGAAAACGGACTGGTTCTAATGTTATAGGGATTTTAGGTCACACTTTCAACGCAATTACTGAGAAACCGCTTTCCAGTTTTGTAAGCAAGCACTTACTGATACTTACCCAAGCGCGACACGAGCGGGTTTATCAAGCCGTCCACTCAGACCAATAAGGAGGAAAGCGACAAGCACAATTACCGCACCAATCCATGGCGTTTGGGTTAATCCAACGTGTTCAACCGTCTGCCCGCCGATAACCGATCCGAGTGCGATGCCGATATTGAATGCGGCGATATTCAGGCCGGATGCGACATCCACCGCATTGGGCGTATAGCGTTCGGCTTTCTGTACAACATAGACCTGCAATCCCGGTACGTTACCAAACGCGAATATTCCCATAACCAACACGGTTACCAGCGCGGCGTATTGTATCGACGCGGTGAACTGGAAAATCATCAGCAGGACAACCAGCGCGGCGAAAATGAATTTCAGCGCCGGTACCGCACCATGCTTATCCGCAAGTTTGCCGCCCCAGATATTGCCGATTGCGACGGAGATACCGTAGCCCAGTAAAATCCAGCTCACTGCGCCCGGAGAAAAACCAGCCAGTTCCTGCATCATCGGTGCAAGGAAAGTGAACGCAGTGAACACACCTCCATAACCCAGAGCCGTAACGGCATAGATCAGCAGCAGGCGCGGGTGTGTGAGAACCTTAACCTGATCGCTCAGGCTGGCGCTCGCGCGCCCCGGAATACTGGAGGGTACCAGCAGCAGGCTGGCTACCAGAGCAATCACGCCCAACAGCGATACCGCGAGGAAGGTTTCTCGCCAGCCAAAATGTTGCCCAATAAACGTTCCTAACGGCACGCCGGTGACCAGCGCAACGGTTAAGCCGCCAAACATAATCGCAATGGCTGACGCCGCTTTCTCTTTTGGCACCAGGCTGGTTGCAATCGTGGAACCGATGGAGAAGAAGACACCGTGCGCGAGGCCAGTCAGCAAACGGGCAATGACCAGCGTGGTGTAGTCCGGAGCCTGCCACGCCAGAATATTGCCGGCGGTGAAGAGCACCATCAGGGCAACTAACAGTTTTTTACGCGCAAAGCGCCCAGTCAATGCGGTCAGCACAGGCGCCCCAACAGCGACGCCTAACGCGTAAATAGATACCAGCAGCCCGGCAGAAGGCAGCGAAATGGCGAGTTGTTCAGCAATGGTGGGAACAAGTCCTACAATAACAAATTCGGTCGTGCCAATTGCGAAGGCACTGATCGTCAGGGCAAGAAGCGCCAGTGGCATAAATACTCCGTCTCTTCAGGATTAAGATGACAGGCAGTATGCGCCAGTGTTTAAATAACAAAAATGGTTAGAATCTCAATAGAATTTTGCGGATGATGCAATAATGAAAGCCACATCGGAAGAACTGACTATCTTTGTTGCCGTTGTTGAAAGCGGCAGCTTCAGCCGTGCGGCCGAACAGCTCGGGCAGGCGAACTCCGCCATCAGCCGCTCGGTGAAAAAGCTGGAGATGAAGCTCGGGGTAAGTCTGCTCAACAGAACAACGCGGCAGCTCAGCCTGACGGAAGAAGGCGAACGTTATTTTCGCCGCGTACAATCCGTTTTGCAGGAGATGGCGGCAGCTGAGACGGAAATAATGGAGACGCGTAGCACTCCGCGTGGATTGCTACGCATTGATGCGGCGACGCCGGTTGTGCTTCATTTTCTGATGCCGTTAATCAAGCCATTCCGGGAGCGTTATCCGGAGATGACTCTGTCCCTGGTCTCCTCCGAGACGTTTATTAACCTGATTGAGCGTAAAGTTGATGTGGCGATCCGCGCGGGAACCCTGACGGATTCAAGTTTACGCGCTCGCCCTCTGTTCACCAGCTATCGCAAAATTATCGCGTCACCGCAATATATTGCAGAGCATGGCAAACCGGAGACCGTTGAGGAGCTGAAGCAGCACCTGTGCCTGGGCTTTACGGAGCCTGTCTCGCTGAACACCTGGCCCGTAGCCTGTCATGACGGACAACTTCATGAGATCACCTGCGGACTTTCGTCTAATAGCGGAGAAACGCTGAAACAGCTTTGTCTTGAAGGAAATGGGATCGCCTGTTTATCAGACTATATGATTGATAAGGAAATAGCTGCGGGTCAGCTTGTAGAACTGATGGCTGACAAACGCTTACCTGTAGAGATGCCTTTTAGCGCAGTGTATTACAGTGACAGAGCGGTAAGTACGCGCATACGCGCTTTTATCGACTTCCTTAGCGAACATATAAAAACAGCTCCCGGAGGAGCTGTGTGAGGGTTTAAGGGTACAGAGGGAGGGTTTTATTAATCCCAGTCTGGTGCTAACCCTTCCGGGCTGACAAGACGATCGTTGCATTCCAGTGCAGCGATCGCGTTTTTATCTTCATCATCAAGCTGGAGATCCCGCGCTAACAGGTTACTTGCCAGGTTTTCACGTTTGGTTGAAGACGGGATCACGGCATAGCCCTCACCCATCGCCCATGCCAGGATCACCTGTGCGGCTGTCGCATTGTGTTTCTCAGCGATGCGCGCAATCACTTCATCTTTCAGCGCCTTACCATATGCCAGCGTCATGTACGAGGTGATGTGAATACTATGCTGTTTCGCCCAGTCCACGACTTTGCGGTTTTGCAGGTAAGGAGAGAGTTCAATTTGGTTGGTGGCAATATTCTCTTTACCCACTGCGGCGATGGCCCTTTCCATCAACGGGATGGTGAAGTTAGAGATGCCAATTTCACGCGTTAAGCCTTGCTCTTTTGCTTCCAGCAGCGCCTGCATAAACTCTTCCACAGAGACGGCATCATCAGGAGATGGCCAGTGGATCAGCGTCAGATCAACATAATCAGTACGCAGCTTTTTCAGACTTTCCTTCAGGCTTGGGATCAGCTTGTCTTTGCTGAGATTCTCAATCCAGATTTTAGTGGCGACGAAAAGTTCGTCGCGCGGTACGCCACTCTCTTCGATAGCCTGGCCTACGGCAGCTTCGTTATCATAAATCTGCGCCGTATCAATAGCACGATAGCCCAACTCGAGTGCGGTTTTAACAGATGCAATAACAACATCGTCTTTCAGGCGAAAAGTGCCCAGACCCAGTGCAGGGATAGTCATATGATTCCTCAATCGTTATGTTCGTAAACTGAGGAAGATTATCGCTGTAGTTGTTATGACGAAAAAGATCGTAAAACGCAGAGGATTTTTGCTAATTTCGCAACAATCAAATGGCAGATAAGAAAAAAGCCCTGAGCTAACGCTCAGGGCTTTTAATAAGTGGCGGAACGGACGGGACTCGAACCCGCGACCCCCTGCGTGACAGGCAGGTATTCTAACCGACTGAACTACCGCTCCACCGAATACTTCTGTAACCACCGGATTAATGCACCGGCTTACTACTTAATTTGATGCCTGGCAGTTCCCTACTCTCACATGGGGAGACCCCACACTACCATCGGCGCTACGGCGTTTCACTTCTGAGTTCGGCATGGGGTCAGGTGGGACCACCGCGCTACAGCCGCCAGGCAAATTCTTGTGCTCTGTCCTGTGTCTTTCGCACTGATACTGCGTTGGCTGCTCTCGTAAAGTCAGTCACATACCTCAGTATGCTCCTTCCTTTCCTTCGTTTGCCGCCTTGTCTCAGCGCAAAATCCTTCGGACTCTGAATCTAAGCTGAAAATTTCGTCTCTTCGCCAAAACAGCTTCGGCGTTGTAAGGTTAAGCCTCACGGTTCATTAGTATCGGTTAGCTCAACGCATCGCTGCGCTTACACACCCGACCTATCAACGTCGTCGTCTTCAACGTTCCTTCAGGAGACTCAAGGTCTCAGGGAGAACTCATCTCGGGGCAAGTTTCGTGCTTAGATGCTTTCAGCACTTATCTCTTCCGCATTTAGCTACCGGGCAGTGCCATTGGCATGACAACCCGAACACCAGTGATGCGTCCACTCCGGTCCTCTCGTACTAGGAGCAGCCCCCCTCAATTCTCCAGCGCCCACGGCAGATAGGGACCGAACTGTCTCACGACGTTCTAAACCCAGCTCGCGTACCACTTTAAATGGCGAACAGCCATACCCTTGGGACCTACTTCAGCCCCAGGATGTGATGAGCCGACATCGAGGTGCCAAACACCGCCGTCGATATGAACTCTTGGGCGGTATCAGCCTGTTATCCCCGGAGTACCTTTTATCCGTTGAGCGATGGCCCTTCCATTCAGAACCACCGGATCACTATGACCTGCTTTCGCACCTGCTCGCGCCGTCACGCTCGCAGTCAAGCTGGCTTATGCCATTGCACTAACCTCCTGATGTCCGACCAGGATTAGCCAACCTTCGTGCTCCTCCGTTACTCTTTGGGAGGAGACCGCCCCAGTCAAACTACCCACCAGACACTGTCCGCAACCCGGATCACGGGTCTACGTTAGAACACCAGCCATTAAAGGGTGGTATTTCAAGGATGGCTCCACGCAGACTGGCGTCCACGCTTCAAAGCCTCCCACCTATCCTACACATCAAGGACCAGTGTTCAGTGTCAAGCTATAGTAAAGGTTCACGGGGTCTTTCCGTCTTGCCGCGGGTACACTGCATCTTCACAGCGAGTTCAATTTCACTGAGTCTCGGGTGGAGACAGCCTGGCCATCATTACGCCATTCGTGCAGGTCGGAACTTACCCGACAAGGAATTTCGCTACCTTAGGACCGTTATAGTTACGGCCGCCGTTTACCGGGGCTTCGATCAAGAGCTTCGCGTTGCCGCTAACCCCATCAATTAACCTTCCGGCACCGGGCAGGCGTCACACCGTATACGTCCACTTTCGTGTTTGCACAGTGCTGTGTTTTTAATAAACAGTTGCAGCCAGCTGGTATCTTCGACTGATTTCAGCTCCACCCGCAGGGGCTTCACCTACACATCAGCGTGCCTTCTCCCGAAGTTACGGCACCATTTTGCCTAGTTCCTTCACCCGAGTTCTCTCAAGCGCCTTGGTATTCTCTACCTGACCACCTGTGTCGGTTTGGGGTACGATTTCGTGTTACCTGATGCTTAGAGGCTTTTCCTGGAAGCAGGGCATTTATCACTTCAGCACCGTAGTGCCTCGTCATCACACCTCAGCGTTAACAAGGTACCGGATTTACCTGGAACCTCCGCCTACATGCTTAAACCGGGACAACCGTCGCCCGGCTGACATAGCCTTCTCCGTCCCCCCTTCGCAGTAACACCAAGTACAGGAATATTAACCTGTTTCCCATCGACTACGCCTTTCGGCCTCGCCTTAGGGGTCGACTCACCCTGCCCCGATTAACGTTGGACAGGAACCCTTGGTCTTCCGGCGAGCGGGCTTTTCACCCGCTTTATCGTTACTTATGTCAGCATTCGCACTTCTGATACCTCCAGCATGCCTCACAGCACACCTTCAACGGCTTACAGAACGCTCCCCTACCCAACAACACATAAGTGTCGCTGCCGCAGCTTCGGTGCATGGTTTAGCCCCGTTACATCTTCCGCGCAGGCCGACTCGACCAGTGAGCTATTACGCTTTCTTTAAATGATGGCTGCTTCTAAGCCAACATCCTGGCTGTCTGTGCCTTCCCACATCGTTTCCCACTTAACCATGACTTTGGGACCTTAGCTGGCGGTCTGGGTTGTTTCCCTCTTCACGACGGACGTTAGCACCCGCCGTGTGTCTCCCGTGATAACATTCTTCGGTATTCGTAGTTTGCATCGGGTTGGTAAGCCGGGATGGCCCCCTAGCCGAAACAGTGCTCTACCCCCGAAGATGA